>NZ_FNOI01000012.1 GCF_900107015.1 Litoreibacter albidus
ATTGCTGCTGTCAGCGTGGTTTTACCGTGGTCAACGTGGCCGATTGTGCCGATGTTAACGTGCGGTTTAGAGCGTTCAAACTTTTCCTTAGCCATGATGGCCTCCTGTTACTTTATCTGCGGGTGGCGAGGTGAGCCTCGCCCGACGTGAGGAACGATGCGCGCCTGAGGCGCGCATCGAAGTTATGCGAATTTAGACTGGATCTCTTCAGAGATCGCGTGTGGCACTGGCTCGTAGTGATCGAACTGCATGGTGAAGTTCGCACGACCCGACGACATCGACCGCAAGGTGTTGATGTAGCCGAACATGTTCGCCAAAGGCACAGTCGCGTCGATAGCAATCGCGTTGCCGCGTGTATCTTGCCCCTGCACCTGACCACGACGCGATGTCAGATCTCCGATGATGCCGCCGGTATACTCTTCCGGTGTCACAACTTCGACCTTCATCACTGGCTCCAGAAGTTTGGCGCCAGCTTTGCGCATACCTTCACGCATACACATACGTGCTGCGATCTCGAATGCCAGGATGCTGGAGTCAACGTCGTGGAACTTACCGTCGATCAGAGCCACTTTGAAGTCGATCACAGGGAAGCCAGCCAGAGGGCCGCTGTCCATGACGGAGTTGATGCCTTTTTCAACGCCTGGGATGTATTCCTTCGGAATAGCACCACCAACGATCTTGCTCTCGAACGAGTAACCTTCGCCAGGCTCTGTCGGAGAGATGATCATCTTGACTTCGCCGAACTGACCAGAACCACCCGACTGCTTCTTGTGGGTGTAGGTGTGCTCAACTTCGTGGCCGATGGTCTCGCGGTAAGCAACCTGAGGCGCACCAATGTTGGCTTCAACTTTGAATTCGCGCTTCAGACGGTCCACCAAGATGTCGAGGTGAAGTTCGCCCATGCCCTTCATGATGGTTTGACCGGACTCAATGTCGGTTTCCACGCGGAAGGATGGATCCTCAGCTGCCAGACGCTGCAGACCCAGAGACATTTTCTCTTGGTCGGCTTTGGTCTTAGGCTCAACGGCGATCTCGATCACTGGATCGGGGAACGTCATCGTTTCCAGAACCACTTGCTCTTTATCGTCCGACAAAGTGTCACCTGTCGTGGTGTTCTTCAGACCAGCAAGCGCAATGATGTCACCAGCGAATGCTTCGGTGATTTCATCTTGCTTGTTGGAGTGCATCATCACCATACGGCCGATACGCTCTTTGTTGCCCTTCGTGGTGTTCATCAGCGTGTCACCCTTGGCAAGCTTGCCAGAGTAGATACGTGTGAACGTCAGCGTGCCCATGTAAGGGTCGTTCATGATTTTGAACGCAAGGCCAGAGAACGGCATGTTGTCGTCAGCGCGACGAGGAATGTTACGTTCCTCTGTCTCATCGCCCGGTGCAAAGCCCATGTAATCGACAACGTCCAGTGGGGACGGCAGGTAGTCGATAACAGCGTTGAGGAGTGGCTGAACGCCTTTGTTCTTGAACGCGGAACCGCCCAGAACAGGAACGAATTTCAGCTCAAGGCAGCCCTTGCGAAGAAGCTTGCGCAGTGTTGGAACGTCAGGCTCGTTGCCTTCGAGGTATTCCATCATCGCGTCGTCGTCCATTTCGACGGCGGCTTCGATCATTTTGCCACGCCATTCGTCGGCTTGCGCCTTCAAGCTGTCACGGACAGGAACCTTGATCCAGGATGCACCAAGGTCTTCGCCCTGCCACAGCCATTCTTCCATAGTCACGAGGTCGATCAGGCCTTCCAGCTCTGTTTCGGCACCAATTGGGATGCCAACAGGAATAGCTGTCGCGCCTGTACGGTCTTCGATCATGTGAACGCAGTTAAAGAAGTCCGCGCCGATCTTATCCATTTTGTTGACGAACACGATACGTGGAACTTTATAGCGGTCAGCCTGACGCCAAACGGTTTCAGTCTGCGGCTCAACACCTGCGTTACCGTCAAGAACGGTAACCGCACCATCAAGAACAGCCAAGGAACGCTCAACTTCGATCGTAAAGTCAACGTGGCCCGGGGTGTCGATGATGTTCATGCGGTGCTTTTCGGAGTCGGCTGTTACGCCGTCTTCGGTGCGTTCCCAGAATGTCGTCGTTGCAGCGGAAGTAATTGTAATACCCCGTTCCTGCTCCTGCTCCATCCAGTCCATCGTTGCTGCGCCGTCGTGGACTTCGCCGATGTTGTGGGACTTACCTGTATAGAACAGGATACGCTCGGAGCAGGTGGTCTTACCGGCATCAATGTGCGCAATAATACCGAAGTTCCGGTAGCGTTCGAGGGGATAATCGCGTGCCATAGTGGTGCTTTCCTCTTACCAGCGGTAGTGGCTGAACGCTTTGTTCGCGTCGGCCATCTTGTGGGTGTCTTCGCGTTTTTTGACGGCGGAACCACGGGAGTTCACAGCATCCATCAATTCGCCAGCAAGACGTTCTTCCATTGTGTGCTCGTTGCGCGAGCGCGCAGCTTTGATCAACCAGCGGATGGCCAGTGCTTCGCGGCGCTCTGGGCGCACTTCAACTGGAACCTGGTATGTAGCACCACCAACGCGGCGCGAGCGCACTTCGACGGATGGTTTGATCAGCTCAAGCGCTTCGTGGAACACTTCCACAGGAGCTTTCTTCAGCTTGGCTTCAACGCGGTCAAATGCGTTGTATACGATACGTTCGGCGGCAGATTTTTTGCCATCGATCATAAGGTTGTTCATGAACTTACTCAGAACGCGGTCGCCAAATTTGGCGTCCGGCAGAATTTCGCGTTTTTCAGCGGCGTGACGACGTGACATGTAATCTCTTCCTTACTTCGGACGCTTCGCGCCGTATTTCGAACGACGTTGCTTACGATCTTTAACGCCTTGGGTATCCAACACACCGCGCAGGATGTGGTAACGGACACCCGGAAGGTCTTTTACACGACCGCCGCGGATCAGCACCACAGAGTGCTCCTGAAGGTTGTGGCTTTCACCTGGAATGTAGGAGATGACCTCGAAGCCGTTTGTCAGGCGCACTTTGGCAACCTTACGCATAGCGGAGTTCGGTTTCTTTGGTGTCGTTGTATAGACACGTGTGCAAACGCCGCGCTTTTGTGGGCATTGCTCTAGGTGCTGAGACTTGGAAGTCTTGCGTTTTGGCTGGCGCGGTTTGCGGATCAGCTGTTGGATCGTTGGCATTGAGGATCGTCCCCTTGGTTTCAAACTCGTTTGGGGCACACGCGCGCGCCCCGCTTAATTCTTGGCTGCACTTGCGCGTCCGCAAACACAAAGACCCGCAGCGGGTTACCCTACCTGGGATCCGCGCGGTGCGATTACAGAGGATCGGGACGAATAAGTGTCCGGATCGTGACCACTAAATTTTGATAACAAGCCAAGCGTTCCTCGACCTGATTGCGCGCGTGATAAGCGGAGTCGCGTGGGGTGTCAACCGTTGTGGCCCCATTGCCCGTCTTGCGGCGCCCCACCCTTAGCGTGGTCGCAGTCCGTGGCGCGTTCGTTTTGCGTTCAGCCGCTCGCGGTACAACGTAAACAAGCCCGTCGCGACCACGATAGCGGAGCCGAGAAGCGTCAACTGATCCGGCCAATCACCGAAGACAAACAAGCCCAATAGCAAAGCTGCAATCAAGCTGGTGTAGCGGAAAGGTGCGACGAACCCGATCTCGCCCGACCGCATAGCCGAGACAGAGAACACGTAACCGCCGATGACAAAGAAACTTGCCCCGCATAAGGAGAGCGCCGACGCCATGCTCACCGGTTGCCAGTCCTCGGTGAACGAGCCAACCACGCCCAGTGTCATTACCCCCACAGCAGCGGCAAGCGCGATGGTCATAGACGGGACAGCCGCTGAGATGCGACGTGCACATAGGTCTCGCACTGTGACGCAGGCGACCGCCATCAACACGTATATAGAATAGACTGAAAAACCGCTCCCCGCCCCAAAAAGGAAAGGAGGTCGCAAGATAAGAATGACTCCGCAGAACCCGACCATGATCGCCAGTATCCGCTTCCAGCCCACGGCTTCCCCTAAGAACACGGCGCCGGCAAGCGTAACGGTCAACGGCAGCGCCTGCAGGATTGCAGTGACATCGGCGATGGGCAGATGAAACAGTGCTGATATGAAAAAGAACGCGGCGGCCATCTCGACCCCAGTCCGCAAGGCGATGAGCAGTTGGTCTTGACGCGAGATGCGCTTTGTAAAGGCCCCTGCCCGCCACGCCATGAAGCCTAGAAACGCGATCACCGCAATGGATCGGAGCACTAGCGCCTGAAACAACGGCAGCTCTCCGGACAGCAGTTTCATGCAGGCGTCGTTCAAAGTGAACGCCGTCATAGAGCCCATCATGTAGAGCGCGCCGCGGGTGTTATCTGTTAAAGCCATACAACCGCAGGTATCACCGAAAGTGCCCTCCGGATAGCGCCATTTTGCAGTTCAAGAAGCGCCCCATTCGAAAAGTCTCTTGGGCTGTGATGGAACTCTTCGTCCGCCGCAACGTTGTCATGACATCACAGCGGCTCACTCGCCCTGACAACTGAAAGAATGGAAATGACAATGTTTAAGACACTCGCGACACCCGCAATCGCCATCCTCCTGTCCAGCACGGCTGCTTTCGCCACCACCTCCGTGCGCGCAGTTGAAGTCGACGTCGATCTGGAAGCGATCCAAAACGAAAACGCTGCGGCCTACTGGACAAGCGTCGCCGACGATCTGGAAAACGCAATCGTTGCACGTCTGACTGACCAAATCGCAGACGACGGCGCCAGCGTAATCGTGGACATCGACGAACTGTCGTTGGCAAACAGCTTCCAGTCGGTACTCGGTATCGAGAAGTCGGAACTGATTGGCTCCGTCTCGGTAAACAACCTGCAAGACAACTCTGAGCACCAAGCTTACACGCTGACAGTCTCCTATGAGCCAGCGCCGGTCGTTCTATCGCCAGATGCGAGCCTCGTGTTCATCACACGTAGCACATCCGACTATTACGACGAGATGGTCGCAACGTTCGCGGATCACGTGACTGAAAAGCTGAAATAAGAAAAAGCTTATTTTAGAAACGAAAAAGCCCCCGCCGACTTTTCGGCGGGGGCTTTTTTATACTTTGCGAAAGGCGCGACTTATTCGTCGCGGCTTTCGGGTGTGTCCACCATAATCGTCTCCATCGGATCGTCCATGACGGTGTCCTCTGGTGCGGCAAGGGCCAATGCGGCTTCCGCTTCGGCCTTGCGTGCTTCGATAACCACGTTGTCGCGATCTTGAGCAACACGGCGCATCTTCTGCGTCGCACCACCGGTGCCGGCTGGGATCAGACGGCCCACGATTACGTTCTCTTTGAGGCCGATCAGCTTATCACGTTTGCCCATTGTGGAGGCTTCTGTGAGTACGCGTGTGGTCTCTTGGAACGACGCCGCAGAGATGAACGAACGGGTCTGCAAAGACGCCTTCGTGATACCAAGCAAGATCGGCTCGCCAGTCGCTGGCTCCCCGCCCTTCGAGATGGCCTTAGCGTTGGCCGCATCGAATTCGGCTTTGTCCACGTGCTCGCCTTTGAGCAACGTTGTCATACCGGACGACTGCACCTCCCACTTTTGCAGCATCTGACGAACGATAACCTCGATGTGTTTATCGTTAATCTTCACGCCTTGCAGGCGGTACACGTCTTGGACTTCGTCGATCATGTAGTCAGCCAAGGCCTCAACACCCATGATACCGAGAATATCATGCGGCGCAGGGTTGCCGTCCATGATGTAATCGCCTTTTTGGACGAAGTCGCCTTCGGCCACAGGGATGTGTTTGCCCTTCGGCACCATGTATTCGACTTTTACATCCGGATCATCCGAAGACTCGATCGCGATACGACGCTTGTTTTTGTAGTCCTTGCCGAAGCGAACATACCCGTCGATTTCCGCGATGATTGCGTGATCTTTGGGGCGACGCGCCTCAAAGAGTTCAGCAACACGTGGCAGACCACCGGTAATATCCTTGGTCTTGGCACCCTCGCGAGGGATACGCGCAACCACGTCACCAGCTTTGATGTCCTGACCGTCTTCGATCGACAGAATAGCGTCCACGGACATCGGGTAGGTGGCAGGGTTGCCATTTTCCAGACGTACAGGTTCGCCGTCCGCACCTTCGATGATCACCTCAGGCTTAAGCTCGTTGCCTTTAGGGGCAGCGCGCCAGTCGACCACGATTTTCTGGGTCATGCCTGTTGCATCATCTGTCTCGTCTTTGACGGCGATGCCGGACACAAGGTCAACAAAACGGGCCTTGCCGTCTTTTTCCGCAATGATCGGAAGGGTGTATGGGTCCCATTCGAACATCTTGTCGCCACGGGTCACTTTTGCGCCATCGTCGATGTGCATCTTCGAACCATAGCCGATCTTGTGGCGTGCGCGTTCCGTGCCGTTCGCATCCGTGATTGTGAGCTGCATGTTGCGCCCCATAACCACTTTCTCGCCCGACGCGTTCTCAAGGATGGATGCGTTCTCGAACGCGACCGTACCCTCTTGCGATGCCTCGAGGAACGACTGTTGGCCACCCTGTGCAACACCACCAATGTGGAACGTCCGCATTGTCAGCTGTGTACCAGGCTCACCAATGGACTGCGCAGCGATAATGCCGACAGCTTCACCGGTGTTGACCAAGGTACCACGGGCCAAGTCGCGGCCGTAGCACATGGCGCAGACGCCTTCTTCGGCCTCACAGGTCAGTGGCGAACGCATACGTGCAGTCGGGATGTCTGCCGCGTCGATGGCATCAGCCTTACGCTCGTCAATCAGCTCGTCACGGGCGACGATGATTTCGTCCGTACCAGGCATCATGATGTCTTCAGCAGCCGTACGGCCTAGAAGACGCTCACCAATGGACGCAACCACTTCACCGTCGTTCACCGCAGAAGATGCGTTGATGAAGTTTTCGGTGCCACAGTCGTGCATACGAACGATGCAGTCTTGCGCAACGTCCACCAGGCGACGTGTCAGGTAACCCGAGTTCGCGGTTTTCAAAGCAGTATCCGACAGACCCTTACGAGCACCGTGCGTGGAGTTGAAGTACTCCAGAACGGTCAGACCTTCCTTAAAGTTCGAAATGATCGGTGTCTCGATGATCTCACCGTTCGGCTTGGCCATCAGACCACGCATACCGCCCAGCTGTTTCATCTGCGTAACCGAGCCACGCGCACCAGAGTGGGCCATCATGTAAACGGAGTTCGGCTCGTTCTCAGCGCCGTTCTCGTCCCGACCGGAGTCAGAAATGTTGGCCATCATGGCGTCGGTAACTTGGTCGTTACACTTCGACCATGCATCGATAACTTTGTTGTACTTCTCGCCCTGAGTGATCAGACCGTCCATGTACTGCTGTTCGAACTCTTTCACCTGACCGCGTGTGCCGTCAACGATTGGCCACTTGCTGTCAGGAATGATCATGTCGTCTTTACCGAACGAAATCCCGGCCTTGAACGCTTCACGGAAGCCCATGGTCATGATCTGGTCACAGAAGATCACGGACTCTTTCTGACCACAGTAGCGGTAGACGGTGTCAATAACCTGCTGAACTTCCTTCTTACGCAGAAGGCGGTTGACCAGCGAGAACGGTGCTTTCGCGTTCAGCGGCAGCAACGCACCCAGACGGATACGGCCTGGCGTAGTCTCAAAGCGCGTCAGCACCTCGTTACCTTCGGCATCAATCTGCGGCAGGCGGGCTTGGATCTTGGCGTGCAGATGCACCTCGCCGGAATCAAGCGCGTGCTGCACTTCATCCACGTTCGAGAAGATTTTGCCTTCGCCGTGCATGCCTTCGCGTTCCATGGTGATGTAATAGAGACCAAGGATCATATCCTGCGATGGCACGATGATTGGTGCGCCGTTTGCAGGGGACAGAACGTTGTTGGTCGACATCATCAAGACGCGCGCTTCCAACTGGGCTTCCAGCGAAAGTGGCACGTGAACAGCCATTTGGTCGCCGTCAAAGTCGGCGTTAAAGGCAGAACAGACCAGCGGGTGCAGCTGAATGGCTTTACCTTCGATCAGCACCGGTTCGAACGCTTGGATGCCCAAACGGTGCAAAGTAGGTGCACGGTTCAGCATCACTGGGTGTTCGCGAATAACCTCGTCGAGGATATCCCAGACTTCTGGACGCTCTTTCTCAACCAGCTTCTTCGCCTGCTTCACGGTGGAGGACAGACCTTTGGCCTCCAGACGCGAGTAGATGAACGGCTTGAACAGCTCCAACGCCATCTTCTTAGGAAGACCACATTGATGCAGTTTCAGCTCCGGACCAGTCACAATGACCGAACGACCGGAGAAGTCGACGCGCTTACCCAAAAGGTTCTGACGGAAGCGACCTTGCTTACCCTTCAGCATGTCGGACAAGGACTTCAGCGGACGCTTGTTCGCACCCGTGATGGTCCGGCCACGACGGCCGTTGTCGAACAGCGCATCCACAGATTCCTGCAGCATACGCTTCTCGTTGCGCACGATGATGTCCGGCGCGCGAAGCTCGATCAGGCGCTTCAGGCGGTTGTTCCGGTTGATCACGCGGCGGTACAGGTCGTTCAGATCGGAAGTCGCGAAACGACCACCATCCAGCGGCACCAGCGGGCGCAGCTCTGGCGGGATCACAGGAACGACTGTCAGAACCATCCACTCCGGACGGTTGCCGGACTCGAGGAAGTTCTCGACCAGCTTCAGGCGCTTGATGATCTTCTTAGGTTTCAGTTCACCGGTGGCCTCTTTGAGGTCTTCACGCAGTTGGTCAGCTTCACCTTCGAGGTCGATCGCGGCCAGCATTTCGCGGATCGCTTCAGCACCGATGTTGGCGGTGAAGGCGTCCATGCCGTAAGCGTCTTGCGCGTCGAGGAATTCTTCCTCGGTCATCAGTTGGCCGTAGGTCAGGTCTGTCAGACCAGGCTCGATCACAACGTAGTTCTCGAAGTAGAGAATGCGTTCCAGATCGCGCAGGGTCATATCCAGCATCAGGCCGATCCGGGACGGAAGCGACTTGAGGAACCAGATGTGCGCAACCGGGGCTGCCAGCTCGATGTGGCCCATACGCTCACGGCGTACTTTTTGAAGCGTAACTTCAACACCACACTTCTCGCAGACAACGCCGCGATACTTCATGCGCTTATATTTACCGCACAGGCATTCGTAGTCTTTGACTGGGCCAAAGATGCGTGCGCAGAACAGACCGTCCCGCTCTGGTTTGAACGTACGGTAGTTAATGGTTTCCGGCTTTTTGATCTCGCCGTAGGACCAGCTCAAAATCCGCTCTGGCGACGCCAAGGAAACTTTGATTTCGTCAAAGCTTTTGGGCGGCGCGATCGGGTTGAACGGGTTGGTTGTCAGTTCCTGGTTCATTTTGCGTCCTTACAAATTAGGGGATGGGTTGAGTGGGGCGCGAGCGCCCTACTCCTCCTCCGCATCCAGGAGTTCCATGTTGAGGCCGAGGCCCCGCACTTCTTTCACGAGAACGTTGAACGATTCCGGAATACCGGCCTCGAAGTTGTCCTCGCCCTTGACGATTGACTCGTAGACTTTCGTCCGGCCAGCCACGTCATCCGATTTCACCGTCAGCATTTCCTGCAAGGTGTAAGCGGCGCCGTATGCTTCCAGAGCCCAGACTTCCATCTCCCCGAAACGCTGACCACCGAACTGGGCTTTACCACCCAGCGGTTGTTGCGTGACGAGCGAGTATGGCCCGGTAGAGCGTGCGTGGATTTTATCGTCCACAAGGTGGTGCAGTTTCAGCAGGTATTTAACACCCACCGTGACCTTACGGGAGAATTGCTCCCCCGTGCGACCATCGAACAGAACCGACTGACCCGACGTGTCGAAGCCCGCTTTCGTCAGCGCTTCGTTAATGTCCGCCTCTTTGGCACCATCGAAAACCGGCGTCGCGATTGGAACACCACGGCGCACAGCCTCGGCGGATTCGATCATATCGGCTTCGATCATACCCCCAAAAGCATCGTTGTAAGTTTCTTCACCATACGCATGATGCAGGGCATCGCGAACCGGCTGGCTGTCGCCAGAACGTTTGAAGTCTTCCAAAGCGTCATCGATTTTCAGACCCAAGCCGCGAGCAGCCCAACCCATATGGGTTTCAAGGATCTGACCAACGTTCATACGCGAAGGCACACCAAGTGGGTTCAGACAGAAGTCGACCGGAGTACCATCCTCAAGGAATGGCATATCCTCCATTGGAACAACCTTGGAGATAACGCCTTTGTTGCCGTGACGACCGGCCATCTTGTCGCCCGGTTGCAGCTTACGCTTCACCGCAACGAAGACTTTAACCATCTTCATCACGCCTGGTGGCAAGTCGTCACCACGGCGAACTTTCTCGACCTTGTCCTCGAAACGAGCCTGAAGCGCGTCTTTTTGCACTTCATACTGGCTGTTCAGTGCTTCGACGGACGCCGCTTCGGTTTCTTCAGCCAAAGCCAGCTGCCACCATTGGCCGCGCGACAGAGTTTCCAGCAATTCTGGGGTGATTTCCGAATTCGGCTTAACGCCTTTCGGACCCTTCACGGCGGTTTTGCCAAGGATCATCCCTTGCAGACGCGCATAGATGTTGCGGTCCAAGATGCCCATTTCGTCGTCGCGGTCACGTGCCAGACGCTCAATTTCCTCACGTTCGATTTGCAGCGAACGCTCGTCCTTCTCGACGCCGTGACGGTTAAAGAGGCGGACCTCAACCACTGTCCCGAAGTCACCCGGCTTCACGCGCAAGGATGTGTCACGCACATCTGAAGCTTTCTCACCAAAGATGGCGCGCAGAAGCTTTTCTTCCGGCGTCATTGGGCTCTCACCCTTCGGTGTGATCTTACCAACCAGAATGTCGCCCGGCTCCACGTCTGCGCCGATGTATACGATGCCAGCCTCGTCGAGGTTGCGCAGCGCTTCTTCACCAACGTTCGGGATATCGCGAGTGATCTCTTCAGGTCCAAGCTTCGTGTCACGAGCAGCGACTTCGAATTCCTCGATGTGGATCGAGGTGAAGACGTCGTCACGCGCGATACGCTCGGAGATCAGGATGGAGTCCTCATAGTTGTAGCCGTTCCAAGGCATAAACGCGACGAGCACGTTCTTACCAAGGGCCAACTCCCCCATGTCGGTGGACGGACCATCCGCGATGACCTGACCAGCGGACACAACATTGCCCACTTTCACCAGCGGACGCTGGTTGATGCAGGTGTTCTGGTTGGAACGCTGGAATTTGCGCAGACGGTAGATGTCCACACCCGGGTCACCCGGTTCCAGATCATCCGTCACACGCACAACGATACGTGTCGCATCGACTTGGTCGATGATACCGCCGCGTGCAGCTTGAATGGCCGCACCAGAGTCGGTTGCCACCACGCCTTCAATACCGGTGCCCACATATGGCGCATCAGCTTGCAGCAATGGAACAGCCTGACGTTGCATGTTCGAGCCCATCAAGGCCCTGTTCGCATCGTCATTTTCAAGGAACGGGATCAAGGATGCCGCAACCGAGACCAACTGCTTCGGGCTAACGTCAATCAAGTCAACATTGGCGTTGCTTTGCAGCATGTATTCGCCGGACTGACGGGTCGAGACCAAGTCGTTCACGAACTTCATGTCTTCGTCGAGGTTGGCGTTCGCCTGCGCAACTGTGTGGCGCATTTCCTCGGTCGCGGACATGTATTGGACATCGTCCGTGACAACACCGTCCACAACCTTGCGGTATGGTGTTTCGATGAAGCCATATTTGTTCACGCGGGCAAAAGTTGCCAGCGAGTTGATCAGACCAATGTTTGGGCCTTCCGGCGTCTCAATCGGGCACATACGGCCGTAGTGAGTTGGGTGAACGTCGCGAACCTCAAAGCCAGCACGCTCACGTGTTAGACCACCTGGCCCAAGCGCGGACAAGCGGCGCTTGTGCGTGACTTCGGAAAGCGGGTTGGTTTGGTCCATGAATTGCGACAGCTGCGAGGAGCCGAAGAATTCACGTACTGCAGCAGCAGCCGGTTTGGCGTTGATCAGGTCCTGCGGCATCACCGTGTCGATTTCGACGGAGGACATACGCTCTTTGATCGCGCGCTCCATGCGGAGCAGGCCAACGCGGTACTGGTTTTCCATCAGCTCGCCAACGGAACGCACACGACGGTTGCCCAAATGGTCAATGTCGTCGATGTCGCCGCGGCCATCACGCAGGTCAACCAGCGCTTTGATGCAGGAGATGATGTCTTCCTTGCGCAGCGTGCGCACGGTGTCCTCTGCATCCAGATCAAGGCGCATGTTCATTTTAACACGGCCGACAGCAGACAGGTCGTAACGTTCGCTGTCGAAGAACAGGGTCTCGAACAAAGCGGATGCGGATTCAACGGTGGGCGGCTCGCCCGGACGCATGACGCGGTAGATATCCATCAGCGCGGTATCGCGGCTGAAGTTTTTGTCCACCGCGACAGTGTTGCGGATGTATGGGCCGACGTTGACGTGGTCGATATCCAGCGTTGGGATGGTGGTGACGCCGTTATCGAGAAGTGTTTTCAGCGTACCGCCAACAACTTCTTCGCCCTTTTTGTCGAGTTCCCAAGTCAGCTCGTCGCCGGCTTCAACCCAAATCTCGCCGGTTTCTTCGTTGATCATGTCACGAGCAACAAAACGGCCAATGATGCCCTCAAACGGCAACAGGACGTCTGCGACGTTACCTTCTTCGATCAACTTTTTAACGGCACGAGGCGTGACCTTCTTGCCAGCTTCGGCAATGATCTCACCTGTTTTCGCGTCAACGATGTCCGTCGTCGGCTTCGTGCCTTTGATACGCTCTGGGAAGAACTTGGTGGACCAGCCACCTTTCTTCACCGCGTTGAAGTCGACGGTGTCGTAATAGGCATCCATGATGCCTTCCTGATCCAGCCCCAAAGCATAGAGCAAGGTCGACACGGGCAACTTACGGCGACGGTCGATGCGCGCGAAGACGACGTCTTTTGCGTCGAACTCGAAGTCCAGCCAAGAACCACGGTACGGGATGATGCGGCATGCGAACAGCAGCTTACCCGAAGAATGGGTTTTGCCTTTGTCATGGTCAAAGAACACACCGGGGGAACGGTGCATCTGAGAGACGATAACACGCTCGGTACCGTTCACAACGAACGTACCGTTCGGGGTCATCAAAGGCATGTCGCCCATGAAAACGTCTTGCTCTTTGATGTCTTTTACCGATTTTGCGCCTGTATCCTCGTCGATATCAAACACGATCAGACGGAGGGTCACTTTCAGCGGAGCGCTGTAAGTCATGTCGCGTTGCTGACATTCCTCGACGTCGTACTTCGGTTTTTCCAGCTCGTATTTTACGAACTCAAGGATTGCGGTCTCATTGAAGTCTTTAATCGGGAAAACCGACTGGAAGACGCCCTTGATACCTTCGCCGTCCATCGGTGCCAGCTGGTCGCCAGACTTCAGAAACAGGTCGTATGATGATTTCTGCACCTCGATGAGGTTTGGCATAGCCAAAACTTCATTGATTTTGCCGAAATATTTGCGGATGCGTTTTTGACCAACGTATGTTTGAGCCATGCTCGTCAAAGCCTTTCAATTTCCTCGGATATGTCACCCCGGGGCCGGGTGGCATGCCACTTGGATCAAGGAGATGCGGTTCAATACTTGCGCGCCTTCCCAAGGACGTGCTCCCGAACCTTTACCGCTCCTTAGAGAACGCTCTAAACCAAAGCACTCTCTGAGACGCGGAAAGCTGGACCCGGAATTGGCCCGGATCCAGCTATTATTATGTCAACGCAGCTAGGCTGCGCAGCAATTACTTGACGGAGACTTCTGCGCCAGCTGCTTCCAGCTTGCCTTTGATCTCGTCTGCTTCGGCCTTGTCGACGCCTTCTTTGACAGCTTTGCCGCCAGCTTCGACCAGGTCTTTTGCTTCTTTGAGGCCCAGGCCAGTGATGGCGCGAACTTCTTTGATGACGTTGATTTTTGCCGAACCGGCAGAAACCAGGATCACGTCAAATTCTGTTTGCTCTTCAGCGGAGCCGCCAGCGTCTGCTGGGCCAGCCATCATGACTGCGCCACCGGCTGCAGGCTCGATGCCATACTCGTCTTTGAGGATGGTTTTCAGTTCTTGTGCTTCGAGAAGGGTCAGACCAACAATCTCTTCAGCAAGTTTTTTCAGATCAGCCATTATACTGTTTCCGTTCTATTAAGTTGTGTTCCAACGTGTAGGTATCAACCCCACGAAGGTATCTTCCCGAGGTTAAGCTGCTGCTTTTTCCTCGATGGTGCTGAGAATGCTTGCCACGTTCGAGGCAGGTGCGCCAATCGCGCCGGCGATGTTCGAAGCAGGGGCGCCGATACAACCCACGATGGAAGCAATAAGCTCCTCGCGGCTTGGCATAGCGGCCACGGCTTTAACACCAGCGACATCCAACGCGGTCTCGCCCATAGCACCCCCAAGAATAACGAGCTTGTCGTTGTCCTTGGAATAGTCGTTCACCACTTTCGCGGCGGCAACTGGGTCCTCTGAGTAGGCGAGAACGGTCATTCCCTCGAGGAATTCAGCGATGCTTGCGCAGGGCTGCCCCTCAAGAGCGATTTTGGCGAGCCTGTTCTTGGCGACACGCACGGACCCACCTACTTCACGCATACGCGCGCGCAGGTCCTGCATCTCAGCAACCGTGATACCCTCGTAGTGGCTAACCACTACGACGCCAGAGCTTTCAAAGATCTGGCCGAGCTCTTCGACCAGCTTTTCTTTTTGTGCTCTATCCACAGTTTCACTCCAATTGTGGGGATTGCTCCCCGGCTCAGTCTACCGGATCACTCCGGCGGTTGGGTCCATCGTACACGGGACGCCCGAACCGCCTGAAGGTTACACCCACAGTCAATCTGGTCTGATCCCGTCTCAGGCAGGAATTAAAGGGGTTTGAGGCCCCAACCCACCATCTCGGACGAAACGCAAAAGAGCGCGTGACGAATCGCGCGCTCTAGAGCATGTGCTCAATTAGTCCTCCCAGCAGCCAATGCCAAGCCCGAAAACGTCATTTATTTCAGGTTTCTTAAAGTTTCCCAAAATTCACACCTGCAACAACGGCTGACCGTTTTTCAGGTGACGGGCAACTAACTGGCGAACGTGCGCGCCCTCTACGATCGCGCGCGCAGGGGACTCCCCAGCGTCGATGACCTCCGGAAAGAGCATGCGGATCTCACTTAGCGCATCCGCATGTATAGATTTGATCGCCATCGGCCCCGTCAAAAGCGACTCCGCAGGGGCACCCTCCGCGAAAATAATTTCGTGCTGATCTAGGAGGATGTGAAAATAGGTCACGGCCTCCATGTCCTCCACAAGAGATATGCCCGGAAGTCCAATCAACTTCTTCGCAGCCACCAAAACCTCTTGCTTCCCCGCAACGCGCAGCGCGATCTTTGAGCTGACAAACATGCGGTGCTGCTGCGACACCACCAAATCAGCCTCAGGCAGTCCCTGCCCCAACGCGCCCGCAGCGATCTTGACTGGCGCCAAGGCACCACGTGCCACACAGGAGGTCTTTCCGATCCAGCGAATGGCCTGCGCACCATTGTCCTTGGTTAAAACACTATCGCCAACTGCCAGATCTTCGACCATACGCGCGCCACTTTGCGTCAGTATACGCGTTCCCTCCGCGAAACAGGTCACATAGGTCGGGTCCTCTCTGCTAGCGGTCAAACCCGAGTACCGGTTTCCAACCAAACTATCGAGCGTCAGGGAACGTATCGCCCCCGCCTCCAATGCCATTTGATCGGTGTTCGCGGAAAATTCCGGCGCGAGATAAGCGTTCCCGTCGGTGTCTTGGAAAACAACCGCCGTGATCGTCGCGGTAGTGCCGTCGATGTAGGTTATTATCGCGTTATAGACGGAGGTGCCGTCGAACGTTTGGTCTGGCCCGCCGTTAATTGAGAACGTTTCGTTTGATGCGAAGTTGTTCATGTCGTACGCGGTAGAGGTGCCGCCGGATGTGCCGGTGGCACCCGGTGACAATGTCTGGATGTTATTCACCAATGCGTTGCCCGCGCCGCCAAAGGTCATCCCAACCAGCGCGCTAGCGTTTTCCGCCGTGGTGTTGCCCTCCGTCGTATCCATATCGGCTACAACACCGAGCGCTATTACATCAAAAGTTGTTGCCATCTTTACGTCAGCCACCTGACACTCTTCGTCGGCGGCCTTCCCTCACTACACGCGCACTTAAGCGTCCGTTAAGCACTTCTGGGGGTTATCTGGTCGTTAGAGGGCTTGCCTTTTAGGGGAAAAGAATGGGATTTGAACCAAATCCGTTAAATCCACTGGCCGGAACTTCGCACAATCAGCCGCAAACGAAAAAAGGGCGGACCAGTGCGGCCCGCCCTTTTCGTCAATTCTCATAGATGCTTAGGGCACCCAGAACTTAACTACCCGCAGCGTTCTCAACAGAGATCGTTACACTTGGGCCCATTGTCGAAGACACAACGATCTTCTTCATGTAGCTGCCTTTGGCGCCGGCTGGACGTGCTTTGGACACGGCCTCGACGAATGCGCGAACGTTCTCAACAAGCTTGTCTTCACCGAAGGATGCTTTGCCGATACCCGCGTGCACAACGCCAGCTTTTTCAACTTTGAACTGAACTTCGCCGCCTTTAGCAGCTTCAACAGCTGCTTTAACGTCCATAGTCACAGTGCCAACCTTAGGGTTTGGCATCAAGTTGCGTGGGCCAAGAACCTTACCCAGACGACCAACGATAGGCATCATGTCAGGTGTCGCAATGCAACGATCGAACTCGATCTTGCCGGACTGCACGATTTCCATCAGGTCCTCTGCGCCAACGATGTCTGCGCCAGCCGCTTTGGCTTCTTCAGCTTTCGCATCGCGTGCAAAAACAGCAACGCGCATGGTTTTGCCTGTGCCGTTTGGCAGGGCAACCACGCCGCGAACCATTTGGTCGGCGTGACGTGGGTCAACACCCAGGTTCATTGCGATCTCAACGGTTTCGTCGAACTTGGCGTTTGCGTTGTTCTTAACCAGAGCAACAGCCTCTTCTACCGTCAGGTTGCGCTTGCCAGCGAATTGCTCACGAGCGGCGGTAGTGCGTTTTCCGTGCTTAGCCATTACTTCACCTCAATGCCCATAGAACGGGCAGAGCCCAGAATGATCTGCATCGCGGACTCGATATCGTTCGCGTTCAGATCTTTCATTTTCGCTTCAGCAATCTCACGGACTTGCTTGCTCGTCACGTGGCCAACCACTTCGCGCGAAGGCGTTTTGGAGCCGGACTTAAGCTTGGCCGCTTTCTTCAGGAAATAGGACGCTGGTGGCGTCTTGATGTCCATCGAGAACGATTTGTCTTGGTAGTATGTGATCACGGTCGGGCAAGGCGCACCTGGCTCCAGATCCTGTGTCTTAGCGTTGAACGCCTTACAGAATTCCATGATGTTAATACCGCGTTGACCCAATGCAGGGCCTACGGGTGGGGATGGGTTGGCTTGACCTGCAGGAACCTGCAGCTTCATCGTGCCAGCGATCTTCTTGGCCATGGGCCTTCTCCTTTTTCAACACTCTCGGGTCGCGACCCTCAAGCTACTAGTTGTCGTGGTCCGGCTTGCAGCACGCGTGCCGCAGACCTCCCACGTGATGCACATCAGGTCGCTTTTGTAACCTGTGTGAATTCCAATTCGACCGGCGTTGCGCGGCCAAAGATCGATACCGTCACCTTCAGGCGTTGGTTCTCGTCGTCGACCTCTTCCACCTGACCTGCGAACCCTTCGAACGGTCCGTCGGTTACATTTACGTTTTCGCCAATCTCGAACACGATGGTCGAGCGAGGTGCCTCGGCGCCTTCTTCAACACGGCCCAAGATGGCTTGCACTTCAGCGTCGCGCATCGGCATCGGCTTGCCTTGCGGCCCAAGGAAGCCTGTCACGCGGTTGATTGAGCTGATCAGGTGGTAGCCGCGGTCGGACATGTCCATATGAACCAAAACATAGCCCGGCATGAAGCGGCGCTCTGCGGTCACTTTTTTGTTGCGGCGGATTTCGATGACTTCTTCGGTCGGCACCAAGACTTCGTCGATTTCGTCCTGCAGGCCATTTTCTTCAGCGGCCGCACGAATTTGTTCCGCGATCCGCTTCTCGAAGTTGGATAGCACTGATACCGAATACCAACGTTTTGCCATCTTGCCTGCGCCTCTATCTGTTCCGGCCTAGCCGGTAAGTTCCATTACTTTCAAACGGTTGCACCCTAAAGATCGGTGACTCCCGCCGAAACGAAAACAGCGCGTATCTCGAATCGATACGCGCCATGTGTTCGTGTTGAGCGCTGCATTACGCCTCGCAGGCCCAAGATTCAAGGGGTTGCGATGGTATTTACCCCTGCACGCGGCTTTCAAACATCCTAGCTCGTCGCGCGCGAGAGGGCCTGCTCAAGATCATAGATCAAGTCGTTCACATCCTCGATGCCAATAGACAAACGCAAAAGCCGTGGATGCACGGGGAACCCCTCACCGGACACTGTCTTGCGGTGCTCGATAAGGCTCTCCACTCCGCCAAGCGATGTCGCGGGGTAAAACACTTCGCAAAAGCGGGTCACGTCAATAGCTGTTTGCTCCGTACCCTTGACGATAATCGACATCATCCCGCCGAACTGCCCGCCCGTTTGCGCCTTAGCAACCGCGTGGCCTGGGTCTGACGGCAAGCCGGGATACAAAACGGCCTCAATCTGTGGATGGCCGTCGAAATGCTTGGCCACGGCCATCGCGTTCTGGCAGGAACGCTCCACGCGCAGAAACAGTGTTCGCATGCCTCGGATCAGCAACCACGCATCGAACGAATGCAGCACGGTGCCTTGCAACTTGCGCACCATGTAGATGTCTTCCCAAAATTGACCCGTCTCACGGACGGACAGCACGCCAGCCGTAACATCTGAATGACCGTTCAGATACTTGGTGGCAGAGTGGAAAGAGATATCCGCCCCGAAGTCCAAAGCGCGCGTCAGGTTTGGCGGCGTCCCCGTGCAATCAGTTAGCAGTTTCGCACCAGCTGCGTGCGCAATCTCAGCCGCAGCGGCGATGTCGGTGACCTCCCAATTGGGATTGTTCGGCGTTTCAACCCAAACAAGCGTCGTCTGCCCCGGCTCCACCGCTGCGGCCAACTCCTCCAGATTGCCAGCCGTGTAGTAGGACACATTGATCCGGCCCTTGGCCGCATAGCCCTGAATTTGCGCCAGCACCCCGTGGTACATTACTTTGGGCACGACAACATGCGATCCCGTCGGAAGGTGCTCTATCACGGCGGTACAAGCGGACATACCAGACGCGAACAGAAGCGATTCCGCCGCTCCTTCCATCTCCGAAATTACGGCCTCGGCTTGCGCCGTGGTTTGGCTACCGTCGCGACGATACCAATACGGCTTGCGAACCTCATAGCTCTCATCACGGGCGTAAGTCGCGGTCGGCTGGATCGACGGGATCACGGCCCCCGTCTCTGCCTCCACAAAATGCAGAGCTTGCGTCACACGCGTAACCAATGAAGGGGTGCGGTTGCTTTTGTCGGTCATAAGTTCGTCGCCTTTGGTATTAAACTTTGGGCGATCTGAGCGGAAAACGCCCAGCACTGCCAGCGCTTTTTCAGCACGTTAGCCGCGCGCATGAGCGCAGCTTGAAAAACCAGTGATGATCGGAAGACTTAGAACAGGTCGAAAATGCCGTTCAAACCAGCGCGAATACCAACATCCACGAGGGAGAAGAAGATCGCAGTGATCGTTGCCATGATGAAAACCATCACAGTCGTCAGCATTACCTCACGGCGACCCGGCCATACAATCTTGGAGACCTCGCCTCGGACCTGCTGGATAAACTGTGCTGGATTCGTGCGTGCCATGATCAGACCCTTGGTTGTGTTATGCCGCTCAGTTACGTCCCCTTGGCCTGCTTTGCAAGAGGAAGCGACGCGAAACCTGCGCTTCCGCCCCACGACGACATTAACCGGAGGGTGATTTTACACCTCGTCGCGCAGCCTTGCAAACTGATCCAAGACCAACTGCATGTAAGGTGTTCCGTCGTGGTGCGTGCCATCCAAAACAGCATCAACCTGTGTGACGTGCCCCTTAACCTTGGTATCGATCAAGGTGACGGGTGCACCCACCTGTTGCGCCCGTGCAGCCCCCAGTTGGGCATTCCCCATGTCGATGATCCGGTCTTGTGGGCCATGAAACATCAGACAAGGCGGCCCGTTAGGCTCCAGCCGCCAAGGGTGCACGATCGCCGCGCTCAGCGCTACGACTGCATCGGGCCGCGAGACGCGCCGCACCCAAGGCATCGGCGGGTAGGCCAAGGCCAATCCGGCGATGCCGCCAGCTGATATACCCAAAATACCAAGTTTGCGTGACGCAATGCCAAGCCGCTCCCCTTCAACCCACAGATACTCAATCGCGTTTGACAGGTCCTCCATCGCCGCCACAAACGACGCCCCATAGAGGTTCGGTGACAGGTCGAGCCCGACCTTCTCGGACCGCTCGATCTGCGCTTGGATATGGGCCTGATCATCTTCGGAAAATGCGGACATGTCAGTCCGTAACCGATAGCTGATTGCAGCCATCGCATACCCTGCGTCCGTCAACCTTTGGGCGAAATGCCCCGCTTCGACGTGGGACCGATGCCCGCGGCGAAAGCCTCCACCGTGCATATAGATGACACAGGCATCTGCAGTCAGATTGTCAGGGAGGTAGAGATCAAGCTCGAGCTTGTGTCGCGGGTCATAAACGATGTCGGAGACACATTTCATTGTGGCCGACCTGCCCCCGACTTAAAAAACTAAATGGCAGGGGATGAGAGACTCGAACTCACGACCCTCGGTTTTGGAGACCGATGCTCTACCAACTGAGCTAATCCCCTGCACTTTATGTGGTGGTGTTATAAAAGCGGCGGTGTCTTTGCAAGAGATCATCTGCCCTCACGGCCCAGATTTGGAGCCCAATTGAATGATCCCGCCACGAGATAGGCAGAAAAGTCACGCCTTACTGGCGCGGCAGCCCGGAAAGAATCGAAATAAGAGCGTCTAACTGTACGTCCGACAGGGTTTCCAGATCGGAAGTCTCGACCTGCCCGTTAGTGTTGGCAACGGCTGGGCCAGTGAGCAAGCTGGCCACGACACCCAGAGAAATTATTAGTTTTTTCATCGTTCGCATTCCTTGAGATAATCACCCGACCACGTCGGGTTCTATCAGCCCACCGTGGCCGACTAGAGCCTATGTGGGCCTAAGGCGGTAGATTGGAAGACACGAACCTGTCGCATCACTTCACGCGAGCGTGAATATCGCTTGAAAATATCTCAAGTCATTGAATTAATATATGAAAACTCATCTATCCCCTTTCGCACAGTCAATGTGCAAAAGCGCCCAGAAGGCCATCATTGAGCATCGGGGAACACGTTTATAAACCAAAAGGCCGCCTCCTTTCGGAAGCGGCCTTCTGTTTAGTCACAACTGAGTGGGTTCTCATTGCTCTTGCGAGCAACTGCCACCCACGCGGCGGCAGGGCCGCCGTTACTCAGTAATCTTGGATACAACACCCGCACCAACGGTACGACCGCCTTCGCGGATCGCGAAGCGGAGGCCTTGCTCCATCGCGATTGGCGCGATCAGCTCAACGTCGAACTTCAGGTTGTCGCC
>NZ_FNOI01000001.1:2500-994906 GCF_900107015.1 Litoreibacter albidus
GAAGTACGAACACAATCCAAGTCAAGTAAACTAACCTACAAGATATATCGCAGCAGGCTTTGAACCAGACTGTTGCGATGGGAAAGATTTACTCTTTTGATTAAGAGGTTCCTGAAAAGGGCCTCACCCCGAGAGCTTACAAAAGGGCTTTTGGGGCGCGGAGGAAGCAGACCTGCACGGGTCCGTCTTCTTCTGGATCAAATCAAGCGCGAGAAGGGCGATTGGTGGATGCCTTGGCAGTAAGAGGCGATGAAGGACGTGATACTCTGCGATAAGTCGTGGTGAGCCGAGAATAGGCTTTGACCCACGAATTTCCGAATGGGGCAACCCACCTGATACTTTGTTATTATTACCCTTCGGGGTAGCTAATAATGAGGTAAACCAGGTATTTTTAACCTGAATACATAGGGTTAAAAAGGCAAACCCGGGGAACTGAAACATCTAAGTACCCGGAGGAAAGGAAATCAATAGATACTCCCCTAGTAGCGGCGAGCGAACGGGGACCAGCCGAGCTGTGATTGTGATTAGAATGGTCTGGAATGGCCAACCATAGTGGGTGACAGTCCCGTATAAGAAGCATGATCGGACGTATTAAGTAGGGCGGGACACGTGAAATCCTGTCTGAACATGGGGGGACCACCCTCTAAGGCTAAGTACTCCTTACTGACCGATAGTGAACCAGTACCGTGAGGGAAAGGTGAAAAGCACCCCGACAAGGGGAGTGAAACAGTTTCTGAAACCGGTCGCCTACAAACAGTTGGAGCCTCCTTGAGGGGTGACAGCGTACCTTTTGTATAATGGGTCATCGACTTGGTCTATCTAGCAAGCTTAAGCCGTTAGGTGTAGGCGCAGCGAAAGCGAGTCTTAATAGGGCGAATGAGTTAGATGGATCAGACCCGAAACCGAGTGATCTAGGCATGATCAGGATGAAGGTTAGGTAACACTAACTGGAGGTCCGAACCCACACCTGTTGAAAAAGGTCGGGATGAATTGTGCCTAGGGGTGAAAGGCCAATCAAACTCGGAGATAGCTGGTTCTCCGCGAAATCTATTTAGGTAGAGCGTCAGACGAATACCCCGGGGGGTAGAGCACTGGATGGGTAATGGGGACTCACCGTCTTACTGATCCTAACCAAACTCCGAATACCCGGGAGTAATATCTGGCAGACACACGGCGGGTGCTAACGTCCGTCGTGAAGAGGGAAACAACCCTGACCTACAGCTAAGGCCCCTAATTCATGGCTAAGTGGGAAAGCAGGTGGGACGACCAAAACAACCAGGAGGTTGGCTTAGAAGCAGCCATCCTTTAAAGATAGCGTAACAGCTCACTGGTCTAATTTAAGTTGTCCTGCGGCGAAGATGTAACGGGGCTCAAGCCATGAGCCGAAGCTTAGGATGCCGTAAGGCATGGTAGCGGAGCGTAGTGTGACATAACTCTACGCCTCTTTTGCACTACTTGTAGTGCATAGGAGGCATTGAGTTTTCTGTGAAGCCGGGGCGTGAGCCATCCGGTGGAGAGATCACTAGCGAGAATGATGACATGAGTAGCGACAAACAGGGTGAGAGACCCTGTCGCCGAAAGTCCAAGGGTTCCTGCTTAAAGCTAATCTGAGCAGGGTAAGCCGACCCCTAAGGCGAGGCCGAAAGGCGTAGTCGATGGGAACCAGGTTAATATTCCTGGGCCATGAGGTGGTGACGGATCTCGAAGGTAGTTCATCCTTATCGGATTGAATGGGCTGCTTAGAGGTTCCTGGAAATAGCCCCTCTATAAGATCGTACCCTAAACCGACACAGGTGGACTGGTAGAGAATACCAAGGCGCTTGAGAGAACGATGTTGAAGGAACTCGGCAAAATACCTCCGTAAGTTCGCGAGAAGGAGGCCCAGTTTCTACGCAAGTATTGACTGGGGGCACAAACCAGGGGGTGGCGACTGTTTACTAAAAACACAGGGCTCTGCGAAGTCGTAAGACGACGTATAGGGTCTGACGCCTGCCCGGTGCCTGAAGGTTAAAAGGAGGAGTGCAAGCTCCGAATTGAAGCCCAGGTAAACGGCGGCCGTAACTATAACGGTCCTAAGGTAGCGAAATTCCTTGTCGGGTAAGTTCCGACCTGCACGAATGGCGTAACGACTTCCCCGCTGTCTCCAACATCGACTCAGCGAAATTGAATTGCCTGTCAAGATGCAGGCTTCCCGCGGTTAGACGGAAAGACCCCGTGCACCTTTACTACAGCTTCACACTGGCATCAGGCACAACATGTGCAGAATAGGTGGTAGGCTTTGAACCAGAGACGCCAGTTTCTGGGGAGCCTCCTTTGAGATACCACCCCTGTTCTGCTTGATGTCTAACCGCGGTCCGTTATCCGGATCCGGGACCCTGTGTGGCGGGTAGTTTGACTGGGGCGGTCGCCTCCTAAACAGTAACGGAGGCGCGCGAAGGTTGGCTCAGACCGGTCGGAAATCGGTCGTTGAGTGCAATGGCAGAAGCCAGCCTGACTGCGAGACTGACAAGTCGAGCAGAGACGAAAGTCGGTCATAGTGATCCGGTGGTCCCGAGTGGAAGGGCCATCGCTCAACGGATAAAAGGTACGCCGGGGATAACAGGCTGATGGTGCCCAAGAGTCCATATCGACGGCACCGTTTGGCACCTCGATGTCGGCTCATCTCATCCTGGGGCTGGAGCAGGTCCCAAGGGTACGGCTGTTCGCCGTTTAAAGAGGTACGTGAGCTGGGTTTAGAACGTCGTGAGACAGTTCGGTCCCTATCTGCCGTGGGTGTAGGATACTTGAGAGGAGTTGCCCCTAGTACGAGAGGACCGGGGTGAACGAACCACTGGTGGACCAGTTGTCATGCCAATGGCAGTGCTGGGTAGCTATGTTCGGAAAGGATAACCGCTGAAGGCATCTAAGCGGGAAGCCCCCCTCAAAACAAGGTATCCCTGAGAACCGAGGTAGACCACCTCGTCGATAGGCCAGAGATGTAAGCGCAGCAATGCGTTCAGTTGACTGGTACTAATTGTTCGATAGGCTTGATTTGATCCAGTAGAAGCTGGACTTCAAAAGCTACACATATGTGTAAGTGACTTGGATTAGAAATTTGTTTGGACACTTAGATGTTTATAACTACTGGGTGGCTGTCACATTCTTACGAATATGACTTTGCCACACAGTTTAAACATCTGAGTGTTTAAACTGATGTTGTTTGTTTGGTTTGGTGGTCATAGCGCGAGCAAAACACCCGATCCCATCCCGAACTCGGCCGTTAAGTGCCGTCGCGCCGATGGTACTGCGTCTTAAGACGTGGGAGAGTAGGTCACCGCCAAACCTAACAAGCAACATCAATCGTATCTCTCTAACCGATGCGCCTCTCCTAAATTTAGTTCTAGAGGCAAGCGCAGAACAGGCCTCTAATCAGGCCAAATGGCGCGGGATGGAGCAGCCCGGTAGCTCGTCAGGCTCATAACCTGAAGGTCGTAGGTTCAAATCCTACTCCCGCAACCAAACCTAGAAAACAGCCCACCCGTAAAACGGTGGGCGTTTGCGTTTTAAGGCCAGATCAAGCCCCCAAAATCCTGTAACCCCACAACACGCGCCACCAAATCGCAACCACAACCAAGCTGTTTGACTGGGTTTATAGCGCTATATCGGTAACAGACGAGCGGCAGGGGACTAGAGTTACGCGCGCGGTATCTTGTTCAAAGATCTAGGCTGGGGTAGTTGGGTGTTTGCTGGCTGTTCGCTCCTATGTAGTGACTGAGGGCGACTTTCGGCCAGCAAGCACACACCACCGCCGTATGGCGGAGACATACTTCTGCCGTATTGGTTGCCGATTTTGAGGCGTCACCGCTGTGTAGCAAAGGAAAATGGGTTAATGTCACGCATCTGGATTTCAGGGATTGGTTTGATCGCATTGGTCGCCGCGCTGAAAACGTTCATTGTTGTGTACTTCGCTATTCCCAGCGGTGCAGCCAGCCTGCCGATCATTCTAGGGTTCTACACGCTGTTCTTCGCGCTGACCTCGCTGGTGGCCTACGTGAGCTTTACTCAATTGCGCGCCTATATGGGGCGGCAACGCAAAGACAGACTCGCACCAGGGGTGAGTGAGCCCGTTGCCAAAGAGACTGTAATTTTGCGCTACGCGCCCGACTGGGGGCTGTCGCAGGCTGAAGCGGATGTGGCGATTTTCGTCGCGAAAGGCTTCTCCAACAGTGAGATCGCGGACATGCGCGGATGTGCGATTGCAACGGTGAAGTCCCAGCTTGGTAAAATTTACAACAAAACCGGTTTAGACTCTCGCTATCAATTGATCGCATTTGTGACTGATGAGGTTCTGGCAATGGTAAACGAACCCGACGACGGGCGGTCGCAGCTCAATACGCGCAAGATGCTTCCCCTATCCGGACGGGCCAAAAACGCGTCTTAAGATTTCGGTATTCGGGGTTAGTTGACCAGCCGGATTGGTTCACAGTGGTGCCCTGTCAATGTGAGTTCCCCGGCGCCTAACTCCAAACCAACTCCTGCCAAGGTCGCGTCGAGAAGGCCATCGACGGGTGCGGCCAAGTTTGCCAAGCCGGACGGTAACGCTTGTAGCAAGGTGTTCAGGATAGAGGTAGGCAGAAGGCCTTCTTGTCCCGGTTTGATGCGGATATCAGTATTTTCTGATGACAGAAGGCTAGACAACGCCGATGATAGTAGACTTCCGGAGCCAAAGGTTTTTGTTGTAGCACCCGCGTCCACTTCTGCATGTGTGAAGCTAACAGTTTCCGCCATCGACGTACCTACGGCGACATGCGATTTCGCCTGAACAGTCACGTCTGCCAGCTTTATTGATGGAAACAAGGAACCAAGGATAGGCACGCTGATCTCGACAGAAAGATCTATGACATCCGCGTAATCAAGATTGTTCGGATCGATCGCGCCTGTGCCTGCCGCAGCTAGCTCACCTAGATAAAGAGCGGCGACGGACGTGCCGTTGTTTGGGTGGAGCGGTGTGTGCGCGGTCGAAAACTCGGCGGCGATACCATTAGGGGATGTTACGTTGCATCCCAGTTCTGTTAGGGTTGCAGTCGATCCGGCCAACTCTGTGTAGATTGGAAGGTTCACCTTTGCGATTTGCAGGTTAACGCCCAAGCCCCCAAGAACGTTGCTTACGAGTGACGGCTCAATCGTGACTTCTGTTGCCAATCTGGCGGCCGCGCGGTTTAGTTGTACGCCCTCTTCGCCAAGGGCGATCCAACCAGACTGCGCAGGAGGTTCTGCCATAGTCAGTGTATTTGTCGCGCTGATAACGCCAGTGACGGAGATATCAGCCGCAAGGGTCAAGCCTTGGCCCGCGGACTCTGCTGCGACCAGTGCTTTCACGACGTCGAGTGCGGAGATGTCGATTTCCGACAGGAAGTCGGTGGCCGTCAGGCCCAAGTCTGTGTCTATCCCACCCACCAGATCTGAAACGGAAAATGCCGTAGACCCTGCGGCCCCTGCGAGGCCGTCCAAACGGCTTGCTGCGCCGGCCGGCAGAATGGACTGGAGCGCGGCAATCATGTCACCGGCCGTTGTAACTTGATTCAATATCTCAGCGGGGTTGCGCGAGGGGTCTTCAGATTGAGCGTTGAGAGCGTCTAAAAGCGCGCCCAAATCGATGTCAGATGTATCAAGTACGTTTATGTCACCAAGGGTGAGTGACGCATTGACGCCAAAACTTTGTGTCAGGGTTTGGTTCAAGCTTGCCAGATCAAGGTTCACGAGATGGCTGTCCAGTGAGAAGCTGCCAGCGCCCGTACGCGTCGCCATCGCCGTCCTGCTAAGCTCGACGTGAGTGTCGTCCGTGAAAATGCGTGCGAAGTGAAGCGCAGCGTCGTCCTGAAGGACCACGCGCAACGCATTTATACCCGGACTACCATCGGCGAGTGGGATGAAGCGGTCCTCGGGATCTATCTCTGGATTGCGCAGGAAACGCCCCATTTGCATATCATCCACGGCATCGGCATGCGTCGCGTTTCTGGACAGTACGAGGTCGGCGCGCTGCGTCGCGTTGTCTGGCTGCGCCATTGCGCTTATTGCTGTCAGGTCGCTGACCGATTGTAGATGCGCGCGTTCACGGTACAGGAACGCGACGTCGATGCCGAGAGCTACAAAGCCCAACAGCACCGTTAGCAACAACGATACGATGATCGCCACGGCGCCGTCTTCGGTGTGTAAGAAGCGTGGGAGGGGGTTAATAGGCAAGGTATGCACTCCCATCAATAGTCTCCATATCGAGGCCTAAGAAGCCATTGGCGATGCCCAACAAGGAACCGTCGACTTCATAGTTGACCTGGATGGTGACGCCTTCTGGATCCGATCCTGAGAACGTAACCGTTGAGGCGACTGCATCTGCGGCCAAAAGCGGGTAGCGCGAGCCGACTTCGCCAAGGTAAGCCTCTGCGATCTCGCGGCGTTCCGTTTGGTCCAAACCCGCGACAGACGCCCGCGCGGCACCAGCGGCGAGTTGGCTGACAGAATGGTTGATGCCGACGAAATAGCCCAGCGTAACGGTGCCAAACAGAAGCATGAATAGAATTGGCGCAATGAGCACAAACTCAATCGCGACCGCGCCAGAGGCATCGCGCCGAAAGCGGGTGAGGATATGTTGCATAGAGTGGGGCATCGTGCTCATCCTCCGGAAATAATGTTATCGAAAACGCTAAGGACCGCGGGGCCGATCAGCACGACGAATACGGCGGGCATGATGCAAAAGATCAGCGGTATAGTCATGATGACGGGTAGGCGTGCGGCCTGCTCTTCAACGGCCATCATCCGATTGGCACGTTGCTCCGATATTAATGTCCGCATCGCGCGCGAGAACGGGGTGCCGTAGGTGTCGGATTGGTCTAGCGTTTGTGTGAATACGCCGATTTCCGGCAGCGGCACGCGGGTGTTCAGGCGCTCATACGCGTTGCGGCGATCATTGGTCATACGCATCTCGGACACCATCTGCAGAATTTCGCGGGCCAATTCGGGGCTGGTGCTGGCCAACTCCAGCGCGACACGATGTAAGGCCGGTTGTGGCCCCAGTCCTGCCTCGGATGAAATCACCAAAAGCTCCAACAGATCAGGGAAGCTGCGGCGGATGCTGCCAAGGCGCTTCTTCCGCTTGGCATCGACAACCATGTCCACGCCTTTTGATAGGGCGAGCGCTATGGCTATCACAGTTGCGGAGCGTTTCAGCATTGAGAGGTCGACCGCCGTCGTCGCAAAAACCCAAGCCATTCCGCCCACCACCGCGACAAGCGGTAGTACGGTTTTAAGGAAGGCGTAGATCAGCAAGGCATCGCGGCTTCTGTAGCCAGCGGAGGACAATAGCGCTGCCGTATCGTGGGCTTCTCCGCCAAGAACAACGGATACCCGTTCCCCCATCACGGCGATTACTTTACGCGCGCTGGCCATTGCGTGCGCAAGGCTGCCACCGCGCACGCCCTTCGCCATCTCATGCCGCGACGGACCGGTGCCCGTTGCGCGCTTCAGCCGTGTTGCAAGCTGCGCGCGCTGCCGCTCGGTCTGGTAGAGCGCGGCGAATGCGAGCATTGCTAACACCAAGCCTGCGAAAGCCACCCAAAATACGTTTTGTGCAAATTGATCAGACATCGAGTTTCCCCATACGGGCCATAACGCCTACGCCGACCGCGATGCTGGTGATCGCTACCAGTGACATGATTTGTCCGCGCGTGTCCGTGTATAGCGGCTCCAGATAGGCGCCATTCAATAGGCCGATCGAAAGGGCGACGGCGAAGGGGAGGGCGGCGAGGATCATAGCGCTGGCGCGTGCTTCTGACGATAGCGCACGTGCTTTACGACGCAGCTTGCGACGTTCGCGAAGTTGGTTGGCCAAGCCCTCCATCGTCTCGATCAGATTGCCGCCTGTTTCAGACTGCAAGGACGTGGCGACGGAAAAGAAGCTGACTTCTGGTGTAGGAATTCGCGTCTCCAGACGGGACAGTGTTTCCGGCAGTGTTGTGCCCATGCGCATTTCATCGCGGCATTTGGTGAACTCACGAAGGATCGGACCCTTCGCGTTATCGACAACAATAGCCAAGGAATCCGAGACGGGTCTGCCCGCCCGCAGTCCGCGGGCGAATATATCGAGGGCCTCCGGCAACTCCGCCGTGAATGCGGCGCGGTAACGGTTTTTGGCGATGTTGAGGAAAAGGTGCGCGCCGAGGGCTGGTACGGCAATGGCAATCGGCAACGCCAGTAAAGGGTGTAGACCCAAAACCAGCACCGAAACCGCGTACAGGCCCAGAACCGCGAAGGACATTTGGACGAGTAGTTCAACGACGCTCAGTCGGAGGTTGGTCTGTGCCAAGGCACGCTCGATTCTAGCAAAGAGGCTCTGCTCGTCCGGCTTACTGGATTTAGCTTTTTTGGATGCTTTGACTGGCAGACGCGAAACCTCAGGCCGCACACGCTTCAGGCGGGCTTGATGACGACGGCGCAGGCGATCAGCATGCACGAGACCGGCCAAGGCTAGCCCAGCAAAAACGGCGAAGCTTGCGGCGAACAGCAAAATGACAAGCGACATAGGCTATCCCCCCAGCAGGGCGTCAAGCTCGTCGCCCAAGCCGTATTCAGCCGCACGTTTTGCAAATTTTGGCAGATAGCCGGAGTACCGGAATTCACCGCGCACTTCAGCCCGTGTGCTCGAAGGATCAGTGTGGAAGCTGAACAGTTCCTGCAATGTCACCGCGTCACCATCCAGACCCGCGATTTCCGAGATGGACGTAATTCGCCGTTTGCCGTCCCGCATACGCGAAACTTGTACGATAAGATGCACCGCATCGGTCAATTGGCGGCGCACAACGCCGTTTCCAGGGGCAAAGCCTGCCAGTGCTGCCATACTCTCCACGCGGGTCAGCGCCTCGCGCGGGGTGTTGGCGTGCAAAGTGCTCATCGACCCGTCATGGCCGGTGTTCATAGCCTGTAGAAGGTCTAGAACCTCGTCACCACGAATTTCACCAATGATGATACGGTCGGGACGCATGCGGAGCGCATTACGTACCAACGTACGCATAGTGACTTCGCCGGTGCCTTCAACATTCGGGGGGCGGGTCTCAAAGCGCACCACGTGCGGCTGCTGGAAGCGCAACTCGGCCGCGTCCTCGATGGTTACGATGCGTTCACCTGCCGGAATATACTGCGACATTGCGTTCATCAACGTCGTCTTGCCTGACCCCGTGCCACCAGAAATCAGGATGTTCAGACGCATCAACGCGGCGAGACCAAGGAAACCTGCCATCTGCGACGTCAGGCTTCCGCCTTCGACAAGGGCATCAAGCTTAACGGGGTTCGTGGGGAATTTCCGGATCGTGATCGTTGGCCCATCAATAGCAAGGGGCGGCACGGCGACGTTTACGCGGCTGCCATCCTTCAGGCGGGCGTCGACCATCGGCTGGGATTCGTCAATGCGGCGACCGACTGCCGACACGATGCGACTTGCCACCGCGAATACATGGGCGTTGTCGCGAAACTTGATTGCGGTCAGCTCTAGCTTGCCGCCGCGCTCCACGTAGACTTGGTGCGGGCCGTTGACCATAATGTCGCTCACACGGTCGTCCGCAAGAAGCGCTTCTAGCGGACCAAGACCAAGCATATCTGCCAGAACCGCGTTGACCAGATCGGCCACTTCGCGACCATTCAGGTGCATCTTGCGGTCTTCGGATAGCTCTCTGATGGCGTCGCGGATCAGCTTTTCCTGCTCCGCGCGGGGTTGTCCCGCCAAGTCAGAGAAGTCCAAAATCTCTGAGAGGGCCTGAACGACCTCGTTGGACATGGCCATCAGGTCTGCGGAGATCTCCGCGACGGGGGCACGGGCTACAGGGGGGGCGGCGGGAGCGGGTGTAACGCTCGGCGCGGGCTTTGGTACGGGTGCGGGCTCCTGCTTCGCGGCGGCAGGTGGTGGGGGCATGTCCGCTTGCAACGCGTCGGTCGCGCTTGAGAGGATTTGCCGTTGCAGGGCAAGTGGCCACGGGGCCTTGGAATTCTCAACAACGTAGGAGACAGCAACGTTCGCACGTTCCGCCGCGGACAATCCTTCTGCGTCGATCTGTTTGGCGATGTTTAAAACTTGCGAAAGGGCTTCGCGCAGGGATGTTTGGGCGACGTGGAGGGTCATCCGAAGATCCTTTTCACCAACGACGGACGAGCGGCAGGGCTGTCAGGCTTGGCTTTGGTGTTGGCGGCCTTCCAAATGGCGCGCACGGCGGTGGCGTAGGGGCTGCGCGGTTGGCTTTCGACGAACGGGCGCGCTGCGCGGTGAGCGCGCAGCAGGCCTGCATCGGAGCGGGGCAGCGTTGCGACAACGTCGTGCCCGACGGTCGTTGCGACGTCTTTGCGCGTCAATGCCGCATCACGGCGCAGCTCCGACAGTACAGGCAGGATACGCAATGCCGGAGCCTGAACCTTCAAGCGTTCGACCAACCGGCTGGCGGCATTTACGCCCGAGAATCCGGCTGGCACAACCAAGACGAGCGCGTCGATGTGCTCCGCAAGGTCGGGGTTTTGCATCAGTGCGTTTCGCGGCAGGTCTGTAACCACCGCGTCGAATTCTGTGCGCAAGGCCGCAAACAGCCGCGGCATACCGGCCTCATAGGATCGGGCGTCTTGGCCGACGCGGATCTGGTGCGAGTAGATCGACAGGTGATCACTGAAGTGATCCATAGTCGCCCCCATGAAGGTGTTGTCGACACGGTCGGGGGCTTTTAGGGCCTCGAACAGACCTGGGGTCTCGTCGCGGTCCAAGTCGATCGCTTGCGAGCCGAACATAAGATCGGCGTCTAGCAGCGCGGTGCGAGTGTTCGCACCTTTCGGGTCTGACGCATAAAAGGCGAGGTTTTGGGCAAGCAAGCTGGCACCGACCCCGCCATTACTTCCGACGATCGCTATGGATGGGCTTAGGGTCGGGGCGGCAGGTGCTGCCGCAACTTCGACCGGCTCATCGCGCTGCACGCTGAGGATGTCGTCAGCGCTGACGGGGAATGTGAAATATTCTAGCGCGCCTGCTTTGCGCAGCGCACGGTACGTATTGATGTCGGTCTGTTCGCCCAGCACGATGACGTCCGCGCCAGTGCGGCGGATTTCTGTTACGCATTCGCAGGCCATGTCCACGGGAATGCTGCCAATCTCTGTGAGAAGGACTTGTGCTACGGGTGTATCGGCGCAAAGCCGCGCCGCGCCGCTCAGGCCGCCGCCATGTAGTGCCGCATTGTCTCCGCCCGTACGCTCAACCACAGTGCGTGCAACGGCAGCGCCTTGGTCGGTGCAGACATAGGCGACAAATTGCGCTGTCTTTTGAGAGGAAGCATCAAACGGCATTACTGGTAACCTTGAACGTGTGAAAAGTAGAGAGCGGTGCGCCGGAACAAGGCGCACCGCATTGAAGTATGGTGCTTAGCTGGAGCTGTTCTGCTCTTTCAGAGCGGTTTCCATTGCTTGGAAGCCCTTGTTAGTTTCCTGGCCCAACGACGCTACGGTCGCAACGATCACCGCGCCAACCAGGGCTGCGAAGAGGCCGTATTCGATTGCGGTGGCGCCGTCTTCGTCTTTCGAGAAGGCGCGGGCGATGGATTTGATGGCGGTGCGTGTCAGGTTCATTTCGTAGTCTCACTCTTGAAAAGTTGCATAGGTCGGAATTGACCGAGGATGAGGGCAAACTGACTGCAGCGGGATTTATCCGATATAAACCAAAGGTAGCAAAGGGGCCCGTACAACCATAGGATGTAGCTGCGTCAGACCAAGGTCGTACGCGTTCAAGTCGGCAATGTGGCGCGCCATGGAGCCGAATGTGGCGGAGGTGTGGTGATGTGATTTTTATGTCGGGTTTTGAGCAAAGGCCGACCAAGAATCGCGACGCTATTAACCCAAACTTCACGACATTATGCCGCTTCGAGTCGCTAACGTTGCCTCGATAGAGACAGTTACCCTAACGTCACCTCGAAAGATTCGACTTGCTGGACTTGTAGCGGCCACAGCAGTGATCAGGCGTCAAATGTGGCGAGGCTAGCAGCACCAAAGTACTCCATGAACCTCTGCGTAGACCACTCGCCTTTCTTTAGGGCAGGGACATGCCCATTCTGACGCTGGCTATACCTTAGTAAAATAATCAGGTTGACTAAACTTACTGAAACACTCAGGTATAGGGGGAATCTAGCCACCCTGAACGTCAACAGGGAAGCCCGAACGCGACATTTGAAAGGACGGGACATGTACCGGGCAATACTGACTTCGAGAAAGCGAACGTATCGTGGCCGCTTCCAAGGCCGGCTGCACGACGGAGGGCGGGGGCAATGAGTTTCCATTCCATAAAGCAAACGATGGCACCATCTTCCAACACGCTCCCAACATATGCGGCGAAGGACCTGACAATGAACGGGGATCAGGCGCAGATTGTTCTTGGGGAGCAAGTTTACACCCTGCGGATAACCCGTGCGGGCAAGTTGATCCTAACAAAATGACCAGCGCGCAGGAATCACGCGGTGGCGCGCCGGTCGGTTTCATCACCGACCTAGACAGTATCGAGGCCGCGGCTGTCATATATCTTCGGCTGTGGTCTGATGGTCCCGATAGCCGCCAAGCTGTGCTGAATGATTTCGCGGCGAGCCTTGGGCGCGTTCAGGGTGCAAAGGCCGTGCAGGGCTTCGAAGACCTTTGCCGTACGTGCGCGCAATATGGGCGCAGGCCGCTGATGCGTCATTCCGTCCACTGCAAATGTTTGGGCTCCGATGAGTCATGTTTCGCGAATTTCATAGCAACCGCGACGACGGGTGATCGCAACGATGCCATGCTGATCGCGACCCTTCTTGTGCGCCCCGACGTCGCGCCGTTGATTACGTCACTTGCTGCGGACTTTGGGCTGGCGCTCAAGCGGATGAAGCTTCGCGCGCCTAAATTCTATGGAAGCGGCGCCAAAGCACCTCACGCCCAACCCACAACACTTCACTAACAGGATGAATTTCATGACAAGACCATTCCTTTCCACCACAGCTTTGCTGCTCGCGTTTTCTAGTCCTGCATTTGCCATTGATAAGTCGGCTGTCGTTGATAACTACGCGGACATTGCTGCCGCAGCTTACGGTGATAGCTTGATTACAGCGAAGGCCCTACAAGCGGCGATCAAAACATTGACCGAGACACCTTCGGCAGAGAACTTGCAAGCTGCGAAGGCGGCGTGGATCAGTGCGCGGGTTCCTTACCAGCAGACAGAGGTGTTCCGCTTCGGCAATGCCATCGTCGATGACTGGGAGGGCAAGGTGAATGCGTGGCCGCTGGACGAGGGGCTGATTGACTACGTCGACGCGTCTTACGGCGGTCCGTCGGATGAAAACGCGTTTGCAGGGCTCAATGTTATCGCGAACCCCAGTTTCACGCTGTCTGGTGCGCAAATCGATGCAAAGACCATCACGCCAGAGCTGTTGTCTGAGACGCTTCAAGAGGCTGACGGCGTTGAGGCCAATGTAGCCACGGGCTATCACGCGATCGAATTCCTTTTGTGGGGGCAAGACCTCAACGGGCATGGGGACGGCGCGGGCAATCGTCCTTGGACAGACTTTGCAAGCGGCGATAGCTGCACCAATGATAACTGCGACCGACGCGCCGAGTATTTGACCGCTGCAACAGACTTGCTGGTTTCCGACTTGGAGTGGATGGCGCAACAATGGTCGGATGGCGGCGCGGCCCGCACCGACCTTTTGGCCGACGCAGATGCGGGCCTGTCCGCGATGCTCACCGGCATGGGGTCACTGTCCTACGGGGAACAAGCCGGAGAGCGGATGCGTCTTGGGCTAATGTTGAATGACCCAGAAGAAGAGCATGACTGCTTCTCCGACAACACCCACAACAGCCACTACTTTGACGGCCTAGGCGTGCAGAATGTTTATCTGGGGGAATACGTTCGCGTGGACGGAACGCTCGTAGCGGGGCCGTCTCTCTCCGACATGGTGGCGGCCAACGACGCGGACCTGGACGCGGAGATGAAAAGTAAGCTCAGTACCACCATGATGGCGCTGGGACGGATCAAGACGGCAGCGGAAGCGGGATTCGCCTATGATCAGATGTTGGAGCGTGGGAATAAGGCCGGTGAGGCTTTGGTCATGGGCGGTGTGAACGGCCTGATTGATCAGACCCGCTCTATTGAGCGTGTTGTCACGGCCCTGAACCTTGACGGTATCGACTTTGAAGGTTCCGACAGCCTTGATGATCCAAACGCCGTCTTCCAGTAACGACATCGATGTCTAAGCCATCTTGCTTGAATTGGATTTCCCCAAGCTGCCTTATGGTTGTGCTTGGGGTTATGGGCCCCGCAGCAAACGCGGGGCCTCTTGATGAGCCGCATCTGAACGTTATCCCGCGTACCGCCGAAGAGGCGTCGCGCGTTTCTTCTGTGACGTCGCTCACCACGGATTTTTCCAAGGCAACACGCTTTGAGGAATTGTCCGCGGGGCGCGCCACGGTGCGGGCCCGTGAGAACACTGATGCGTTCTCCCAGCCGTCTGCAAATCTGAGTTTTGAAGACGAGTTGAACTTCAAAGTCGGGAACGGCTTGTTTCGCAAGCTATGGGTGTCGTCACCGTCCTCTACTTTGGCGTCAGATGGTCTTGGGCCGCTGTTTAACGCGCGGTCGTGTCAGCGATGTCATATCAAAGACGGGCGCGGACACCCACCAAGCGCGGGTGACGATAACGCGACTTCAATGTTCTTGCGGATATCTGTTCCTGGCACTGTTGCCGATACGGTGACAGAGATCGAAGACTACCTCGCCACCGCACCAGACCCGAACTACGGCAACCAGCTGCAGGATTTCGCCGTGCAGGGGCATGCTGCGGAATACAAGCTGGGTGTTACTTATACGGAAGAATCCGTCACCTTATCCGGTGGGGAGGTCGCGCACCTGCGGCACCCAACCTACGAAGCCCTGAACCTTGGCTACGGCCCTTTGCATCCTGATGCGATGCTAAGCCCGCGTGTCACGCCACAGATGATCGGGCTGGGGTTGCTGGAGGCAATCCCAGCCGCCGATATTTTATCGCGCCGCGATCCCGAAGACGCTGATGGCGATGGGATCTCAGGACGCGCGAATATTGTCATGTCTGCGGAGTTTGGCATTCCCATGTTGGGGCGCTTTGGCCTGAAAGCAGGGGCCCCCACAATTCGCGAGCAGTCTGCCGCTGCGTTCGCGGGTGACATCGGCATTTCTACACCACTCATGCCCAATGCGGCTGGCGAATGTACTCTAGCACAGACGGCGTGTCAGACTGCCATCCACGGAGATCAAGATGATCGGGGGACGGAAATTGACGCAGAGGGGCTGGATCTTGTCACCTTCTACAGCCGCAATCTTGCAGTGCCCGCACGTCGCGACGTGAATGCGCGCGAAGTTTTGCGCGGTAAACAGGTGTTTTATGAGGTGGGGTGTACGTCGTGCCATCAGCCCAGTTTCGTCACGCACAGGTTAAATGACCACGCCGAGCAGAGCTTTCAACTCATCTGGCCCTACACCGACATGTTGCTGCACGACATGGGGCCAGAGTTGGCCGACAACAGGCCGGAGGCCCGCGCGACGGGACAGGAATGGCGCACACCGCCACTATGGGGCGTTGGCTTGACGGAACGCGTCAACGGCCACACAAACTTTCTACATGATGGGCGTGCACGGTCTTTGCTGGAAGCCGTGTTGTGGCATGGCGGCGAGGCCGCACCACATCGCGATGCGGTCGTCGAGATGGCGAAGACGGACCGTGATGCGCTTATCAAGTTTTTGGAGAGCCTATGAGACATATGCTGTTTACCATATTGGCGACAGTCGCGCCCGTGACTGGCTTCGCCGAACAAGACCCGCGCGTAGCACATATCGTACAAGATCATATTCTTCCACGGTTCGAGACGCTGGCCGATGCATCAGACACCTTGGCCAACAGCGCGCGGGCGGAATGCACAGCCACATCAGATGCTTTGCGAGCGGCCTACTTTGATGCCTTCGATGCATGGGTGTCTGCCAGCCATCTGCGGTTTGGTCCGACAGAAATAGAAAACCGCGCTTTTGCGCTGGCATTTTGGCCCGACAGCCGCGGTGCGACACCAAAAGGACTTCGCCAAATCATATCGGCGCGCGATCCGGTTGCCATGAGTGCATCTGACTACCAAGAGGTTTCTATTGCCGCGCGCGGATTTTATGCGCTGGAGTACTTGCTGTTCGACGAGGGAATTCGCGCCCTAGGGGATGAAACCTACCGATGCACGCTTACGCAGACGATCACAGCTGACATCGCAGCGATGAGCCATGCGATCGAGGACGACTGGCGAACAGACTACGCGGCGCAATTGCTCTCCCCATCCGGTGACGGGCACTACCGATCTGATGATGAGGCCCTCCAGGAGTTGCTGAAAGCCTTGAGCGCTGGTCTGCAGTTCACCGGCGATACGCGTATAGGTCGCCCATTGGGGTCATTCACCAAGCCACGCCCCAAGCGGGCGGAGGCGTGGCGGTCGGGGCGCTCCGCGCGCCATGTGGCCCTGAGTTTGCAATCGCTAAACGAACTATCACGGATGCTCGCGGGGACAGATGAGGGTCTTTCGCGCAAGCTGGGTGAAGAATTCACTCGGGCAAGCACTCAGTTGACTGGTTTGAATGATCCTGTTTTTGCGAGCATCACGGAGCCGCGCGGGCGGCTCAGGCTTGAAGTCGTACAGCAGTCAGTCGGACGCATCCGCACCCTTGTCCGCGAAGCGTTGGGGCCAGCGCTCGGTGTTGCGGCGGGCTTTAACTCTATGGACGGCGACTAGAATGGTGATGCCCAACCGGCGCGGGTTCCTCGCAGGCTTCATGGCGGCTAGCCTGATCCCACGACCGACATGGGCTGACGTGGGCGCACCGGCGTATCTATCGGCGGGGGCGCTGGCCGATGGCAGCTACGTGCTTTGCGGTCTTACGGGGCGGTTAGAGGTCCTTTTTCAGATACCACTACCGGATCGTGGGCACGCGGCGGCGGCACATCCGAAGCGACCTGAGGCCGTTGCCTTCGCGCGCAGGCCCGGGACGTTCGCTGTCGTCATTGACTGCGCAACAGGGGAGCCCACGGCTTGGATGGAGGCGCCGCAGGGGCGTCACTTCTATGGGCACGGTACATTCTCGGCAGACGGTCGCTTGCTTTATACGACAGAGAACGATTTTGACGCTGGTGAAGGCCGCATTGGTGTGTGGGACGCCACCGCCGGATACCGGCGGGTTGGTGAGTTTGCCAGTGGCGGAATTGGGCCGCATGACATCAAACGTCTGCCAGAACGGGATACACTGGTCGTGGCGAACGGGGGAATAGACACCCACCCTGACACGGGGCGTTCGAAGTTGAACCTCGCCACCATGCGCCCGAACCTGAGCTATATCGAGGCGGGGACAATTATCAATGCGGTGGAACTGAACCCTGACGCGCACAAAAACTCTATTCGCCATCTCGCGGTTGGGCGCAAAGGCGAAGTCGCATTCGGAATGCAATGGCAAGGCGAGGCCGCCCCTTCATCATTGGTAGGCATTCACAGCATGGGGCAGACGCCGCAGCTGCTTGAGTGCCCGCCTGACGACCTGCGCAATATGCAGGGGTATATCGGCAGCATTGCTGTCAGTGACGATGGCGCATCGATCGCGGTGACCTCCCCGCGCGGTGGGCTGGTCCATATATACGGTGCAGCGTCCGGTACACTTGCGGCGGTTCACGCTGCAGCAGACGTTAGCGGTGTGGCGGCCCATCCGGACGGCTTCGCTGTGACAACGGGAATGGGTGATCTTCTGACGATCGGTGAGACAAGAATTAGCCGCCGTGCCAGTGGGCCCATCATCTGGGACAATCACCTCGTGGCGATCTGAGGTCGCGGGCGTGGTTGATCTGGCCTAAGCCAGATCCGAGTCTTTGTTGCGTAGAGAAACGCGACACAGCGAAAGCCGTTGCCAGTGCCACGTTTTAGCTGGCTGTCATCAATCGCTAGAACGTGATTTCGACACCTGGTAGGCGAAGGGCCTTCATCAGCTCGCGCACTTCCTGCCGTGCGGCGATGTTTGAGATGTTCAGGTTCTTGATGCCGATATCGCCAAGATCCAGCAGGGTCAGCCCGCTTGGGAACAGCTCGCGGAAAATCACCCGCTCCGAGAAACCGGGTGCGACCCTAAAGCCGATGCGCTTCGCAAGGGCTTCCACCGCGTCGGTGATCTTCTTCTTATTGTGCATGCGCTGGGTGCCGACGCGGTTGCGCACAACGACCCAGTCAATCGGGGAGAGACCCGCCTGCGCGCGAAGCTGTCGGGCTTGCCAGACCATTTCGGCGTAGACCGACGGCCCGATGATCTTTTGCGTTTCCGGCTCTACGCGGGCCAGCAAGTCGAAGTCGATAAAACTGTCGTTTAGCGGCGTCACCAGCGTATCGGCCAGCGAGTGTGCGACTTGGCTCAGCCGTGTGTGGGAGCCGGGGCAGTCGATGACGATGAAGTCGAAACGTCCCTCCATGCTGGCGACAGCCTCTGTCAGACGCCGGTCGTAGATGTTCTCACCTGCGGCGAGTTGTGACGGATCAATTTCAGGAAGTTCTACAACTTCGGCGTTTGGCACGTCTAAACCGTTCTTCTTCGCAAACCGCAAACGGTTCTCGCAATACCGCGAAAAGCTGCGTTGCCGTAAGTCTAGATCCAGCGCCCCAACCGAGAATCCGGCGCGGATCAAGGCTGTCACGACGTGCATGCAGTTGGTGGATTTTCCGGATCCGCCTTTTTCGTTGCCAAAGACGATAATATGCGCGGCCATGTTCTGTCCCGTATTCTAGTGCGTGCCCCTTGCTGGGGTTTGCAGCGCTTATAATGGTGGGGCGAGGTGAGGGGAAGCAAAACCGCCGTCAACTTTGCAGTCTACAGGCTTAAGGGCCGCCTTAACCGGAGCGGCTCTACTTTCCTCCCCGAGCCTGCCAAGCTTAGCGGTTATCGACACGTCACGACGTAGCTGCCCAGCTGGTTGCAGTAGTAATAGTTGGTGCCACTGCTCAGTTGAACCGGTTGTACCTGCGGTGTTGTATATGTCGGGTATTGCGGTGCCGGGCGTGCGGCCATTGCATTGAGGTTGGCCTGCGTGGCCGCTGCTTGCTGGTTTCGCAAGTTCTGTTGCTGGAGGCGGTAATGAGAGACGGCTTGGCAGGCTTGTAGGTTCTGGCTGGCGCAAGCGACTTCAAGGCGCGCCACCTCCACTGGATCGCCGTCCCTTTGATGGCAGGCAACAATATCGCCAGCGCGGCACTGGGTTTCGACTTGGGCAGCAAAGGCCTGTTGCTGTGGCGTAGGTCCGCACGCGGATAGGGACGATAGGCCAAGTAGACAAAGAAGTATTTGGCGCATTCAGGTGATCTCCGCAGTGCCTATTATTACTGCTGAACGTCATGATACGTCAGTGTGTTTGTTCCGTGGCCGAATTGTGATTCATGCTGCCTCAAACCCACCTGGCCACGAAAAAAGCCGCCCCAAACAGGAGCGGCTTTCGATGTTTCGCAAATAGAAGTGGTGCTTAGAAGCCCAGGCCTTCGTATTTGTTTTTGAACTTGGAAACGCGACCGCCAGTGTCCATCAGACGCTGGTTGCCGCCGGTCCATGCTGGGTGCACGGAAGGGTCGATGTCCAAAGCGATCTGATCGCCTTCGGCACCCCAAGTGGATTTCATTTCAAGTACTGTACCATCGGTCATTTTGACGTTGATGGTGTGGTATTCTGGGTGTGTATCTTTTTTCATGACAGTTCCCCTTACGCCTTAGGCGCTTTGTAGTTGGAATCCTCGGCGATACGAGCGGACTTACCGCGACGCGAACGCAGGTAGTACAGCTTGGCGCGACGAACGCGGCCACGACGAACTACGGTGATGCTGTCGATGTTGGTGGAGTGCAGTGGGAACACACGTTCCACGCCTTCACCGAAGGAGATTTTGCGAACGCAGAACGAACCGGCAATACCTTTGCCGTTGTTACGCGCGATGCATACGCCTTCGTAATTCTGAACACGGCTACGCGTGCCTTCGGTCACTTTAAAACCAACGCGGATGGTGTCACCCGCTTTGAAGTCGGGGATGTCGTGCCCCAAAGCGGCGATTTGTTCCGCTTCCAGTTGTGCGATCAGGTTCATCTGAAACGCTCCTTATATGATCCCGGTTTACCCGGTGAATGTGTCTCGCGTCCCAAGAGCTCTTGGTCTTCTTCCGGGTCCGCCCCCGTTTCCGAGTTGGCGCCCGCCAGAGGTCAGGTCGACGTTGCTTAAATGCCGTTATTTCCACACCTGCCGTGGCGCCGAAGAAAGCGCATCAGATGCTCAATGAAACAAAGGCTCCGGTCAGTATTCTGATTCCAGATTGGCGGGGTATAGGAGGGATCCGAGGGCAGATCAAGCGGGCATCGCCGGAAACGCCTTTTTTCGTAAGTTTCTCTGCGCGGCGGTTGAAGTGGAAGGGGGCGCTGCCCATTCTCGGTTGGTAAATAAACCGGAGCCTCCCAATGACACAATCAGATAAAACCAACCGCCAAATCGTCCTCGCGGAACGGCCAGTTGGTCTGCCAGATGAAAACACCCTGCGTCTGGAGCAAACCGACATCCCAACCGCTGGCAAAGGGGAGATGCTGTTGCGGACGGTCTACCTGTCGCTGGATCCTTATATGCGCGGCCGAATGAGCGACGCGAAATCCTACGCCGAGCCCGTCAAAATTGGGGAGCACATGACAGGGCAAGTGGTTGCGCAGGTCGTGACCTCTGATCTGGAGGGTTTTGCCGTAGGTGATTACGTCTTGGCAGGCAACGGCTGGCAGGACTATGCGGTTTCTGACGGCGCGCAGGTGCTGAACTTGGGCGCAAACCCTGAAAACCCGTCATGGGCTTTGGGTATTATGGGCATGCCGGGCTACACCGCCTACGCGGGTCTGCTGAAAATCGGCGAACCCAAGCCGGGTGAAACTGTTGTTGTCGCGGCCGCATCTGGGCCTGTCGGCGCGACTGTCGGCCAAATTGCCAAGATTAAAGGATGCCGCGTCGTCGGGATCGCGGGTGGCGCGGACAAATGTGCGCATGTGGTCAACAACCTCGGTTTCGATGCTTGTATCGATCACAAGGCCGAAGACTTTGCTGAGCAGTTGAAGGACGCATGCCCAGACGGTATCGACGTGTACTTTGAAAACGTAGGCGGCAAGGTGCTCTACGGCGTGCTGCCATTGCTTAACCCGTTCGCACGTATGCCTGTGTGCGGCATGGTCGCTTGGTATAACATGACCGGCCTGCCCGAAGGGCCAGACATGGGGCCAGCGATTCTGGGCACGATTTTGCGGATGAAGGTCAAGGTCGAGGGCTTCATCATCTTCGACAGCTTCGGTCCGGACACCTACAAGGAGTTTGCTTCCGAGATGACCGGCTGGCTTGCTGAAGGTAAGATCAAGTACAAGGAGCAAGTCGTCGACGGGTTAGAGAACGCCCCCGCCGCGTTGAACGATCTGCTGCTTGGCAAAAGCTTTGGTAAAATGGTGGTGAAGGTCTAGCCATCACCCGCTTCGCGCTTGGCCCACAGATCGGGCCGGCGCGCTTTGGTCAATTCCTCTGACTGGGCGCGCCGCCAAGCGTCTACTTTCCCATGATCGCCGGAGGTCAAAACCTCCGGCACACTCATCCCGCGCCATTCTGCCGGGCGGGTATACTGCGGATGCTCTAGCGTGATCCCGTCAGAGAAACTTTCCTCCTCGGTCGATACAGAGTTCCCCAACACGTTCGGTAGCAACCGTACGGTCGCATCAATCATAGCCTGCGCGGCGATTTCGCCGCCCGTGAGGACGAAATCGCCCAGCGATACTTCCTCAATCTCGTAGTGGTCCAACACTCGCTGATCAACGCCCTCAAACCTGCCGCATAGCATGGTAATGCCGTCAGCCTGCGCCCATTCGGCGGCCTTGGCTTGGGTAAAGGGCTTGCCGCGGGGCGACAGGTAGACGACGGGCCATTTGGCTCGCTCCGATGTGCCGCGATTGGCGAAATCCAGCGCTTTGCCAACAATGTCGGCGCGTAACACCATGCCCGCGCCTCCGCCGTAAGGCGTGTCATCCACGTTGCGGTGCTTGCCTTCGCCAAAGATGCGCAGGTCAATCTTCTCCAGCGTCCACTTGCCCTCTTGCAGGGCTTTACCTGTCAAGGAAGCGCCCAACACGCCCGGGAAGGCGTCGGGAAACAAGGTGATGATCTTCGCGGCCCATGCGCCCTTGAGGCGCGTAGGTTCGGCCATCAAATCGCGCGGGGTGAGCGATGCGGATATTGTCTTGCGACCATGGGATTTTGACGGGGCACTCATTTAATCAAGCAAGCCTTCCGGCGGGTCGATGATGATGCGCTTGGCAGCCAAATCAACGGTTGGAACGGCATCTACGGTAAACGGCAACAGGACGGAGCCTTTCAAGGTCGGGCCGCGTAACTCCAGAATGTCACCGGCGCCGTGATTCAAGACGGCCGCAACTTTACCTATAACTTCACCCCCTGTGTCGAGCACGTCCAAGCCCATGAGGTCCGTGTGATAATACTCGTCGTCGGGCAGGGAGGGGAGAAGGTCGCGGTCCGCCGACAGTTTTACGCCGCGCAGCGCGTCGGCCTCGTCTTTGAAGCGGATGCCGGACAAGCGCGCCGCGAAGCCGCTTTTAACCGTGCGGGTGATTTTGACGGTGTATTCCACCCCGTTATCGCCCATCAACGGGGAGTAGAGGGCGATGTCTTCGGGGTTCGCGCAAAAGCTTTTCAGGCGGACTTCGCCCTTCACGCCAAACGATCCGGCGATCGCCCCCACAACAATCTTATCTTTGCTCATCTTGCCTGTGCTCCAATACAAACGCCGTCAACCATAGATCCACCCGCATGGGTGCAACGGCCTTGTGTTAACCCGCGCTCTACCTTGAGGCCGCCATAAAAGGCCAGCCCCATAAGTACCAGTGTGAACATGCGCCGGATCATGCTTGCCTAATATCCAATGCGGCCGCGCGGGCCTCCCAGCCTTCGCGTAGAAGCTCGGGGGTTTCGTGATCCCCTTCGGGGTAGCCTATGCAGAAGTATCCAATCAACGCCCAATCCTGCGGGACATCCAAATCATGGCAAAGCTGTGCGGGGTCCAACACGGATACCCAGCCAAGCCCCAGACCTTCGGCGCGTGCCGCCAGCCAGAACAAAGTTACCGCAGACACGACGGAGTAGCGCCGCATTTCCGGCATAGTGCCAGCGCCAAGTCCATGACCCTTGGTCGTGGCATCATCGCAGAAGATAGCCAGTTGAACCGGCGCGCGGTCCATTCCGGCGAGTTTCAGCTTGGCGTAGGTGTCAGCTTGGTCGCCGTCATAGCGGGTGAGGGCTTCCGCATTGGCGATTTCAAAATTGGCGCGTGCGGCGGCGCGTGCTTTGGCGCTGTCCACGCGCACAATGCGCCAAGGTTCCGACAGGCCCACAGATGGGGCATGTGAAAATGCGTCGAGGCACCGCATCAGCAGTGCCTCGTCCACGGGTGTGGTGCGGAAGCGGCGCACATCGCGCCGCCACCGCATCAACTCATAAAGCTCGTCCCGGAAATCCGGTTCGAATTCACGCATTGCGCAGATTACTCTGCGGCAGCTTCGTCAGCTGGTGCTTCTTCTGCAGGAGCCTCAGCCGGAGCAGCAGCTGCTTCAGCAGCGGCGGCTGCTTTTGCGGCTTTCTCTTCAGCGCGGTCCTGAGCTTTTTTGCCAGGCTCGGCTTTCTTCATGTTGGCGCGCTCTTTCTTCTCCAGAACGCCAGCAGCTTCCAAGAAGCGGGACACACGGTCAGTTGGCTTTGCGCCTTTGTCGAGCCAGTGCTGAACACGTTCCATGTCCAGTTTCACGCGCTCTTCGCTGTCTTTTGGCAGCAGTGGGTTGTATGTGCCCAGCTTCTCAACGTAGCGGCCATCACGTGGCATACGGCTGTCGGACGCAACAACGCGGTAAAATGGACGTTTTTTGGACCCACCACGGGCCAGACGGATTTTCATTGCCATTGTGTAGTTCTCCTTAGGGATGGCTGTATCGGACGAATGTCCGAAATTATTGAAACTTTTTATGGTTTTGGATGACTTCCCGAATAATGAAATTCAGAAAGGACTTGGCGAATTCGGGGTCTAGATCGGCGCGTTCTGCCAAGTTCTCCAGACGGGTGATTTGTGTGGCCTCGCGCTCAAGGTCTGACGGCGGCAGATCGTGCTCCGCTTTCAGCTTGCCCACAGCCTGTGTGTGCTTGAAGCGCTCGCCCAGCGTATAGACAAGAATTGCGTCCAAGCGGTCGATGCTGGCGCGATGCTCTTTCAGGATCTCGGCGGCTTTGGTGACGGCATCAGTCAAGTGCGAACCCTTTCGGTTTGAAGGCTGGGTCTTGGTAGTGGCTGATCTCCATAGCGATACCATGAGACAGCTGCGTGTCGTTCAACGCGCTTGGGGCAGGGTGGCGGTACACGGCGTCTTCGTCGCCGATGGATGCCGCCTCTTTGTCTTTCACGCAGCCCAAGCGTTCGGCCAAACGCACGGAATCCAGATTATACGGGTCAAGATAGCTCACAGCACCACCCCAGCCGTTTGCATAAAAGTAGCTGCGGGCCGCATCGACGGCTTCCAGCGCGTAACCCTTGCCAGCAACTTCCGGCCATATGATCCAAGCCAGCTCGCGCTCCGGCCACATGGCGGGCTGCCAACCACCGGCCATGCCAAGCGTGGCGTCAGTGGCCTTGTCGTGGATCATCCACATGCCAAAGCCGCGGATTTCCCAGTGGCCGATTTCAGCGGCGTACAGCATCCACGCTTCGTAGGGGTTCAGCGGGCCACCCATGTAGCGCGCGCGGAAGCTGGTGAACGTGGCTTTGAAGTCGGGATAATCCTCGGGCTGTGGCCCGCGCAGGACCAAGCGATCGGTTTCCAAAACTGGGATGTCGCGGTGGCCCATTTTACACGGCCTCCGCGTTCAGGTGACGGTAAACGTTCATCATGCCAAACATCGGGTGATCGAGCTTGCGCTCCCACGTGGCACCCATACGCTCAGCCACTTTCGCCGAGCCCTCGTTGCCTTCGGCCACGAGGCTAATCGCCGTGTTCCAGCCAAGCGTTTTATAGGCGAAGTCGCGCGTGGCCAAACCGGCCTCTGTCGCGAAGCCGCGCCCTTCAAAGCCGTTCATCAAATCCCAGCCAAGTTCCTGCTCCGGCCACGCATGCGGAAACCACGGGCCGACCATGCCGACAAACTTGCCGGTGGCAGTCTCGTCAACGCCGAAGCGGCCATAGCCGCGCAGCGTCCAGTGGCCGATCTCGCTTGCGAGTGTGCGCCATGTCTCGTCCGGCCGCTTGGGGCCGCCAACATACCGAGAGCGGTCGCTCTCGTAGAACGCCGCCAACGTCTCGAAGTCGCTCAGCGCCAAGGGGCGCAACGTCAGGCGTTCTGTATGAAGGGTGGGGATGTTCATTTCTTTTTGCCGAACCCTGACAGGCCGGGCGGCAATGCGCCCCCGCCCATTCCGGGCATGCCGCCCAAACCGCCGGGAAGCTTCGCGCCCATCTTCTTGGCAGCAGCTTCCATCGCGGCGGGGTCGTTCATGTCTGGCATGCCGCCTTTGCCGAACATGCCGGACATAGCTTGCTTCAACATGCCGCCTTTTCCCATTTTGCCCATCTTTTTCATCACATCGCCCATTTGGCGCTGCATTTTCAAAAGTTTGTTCAGGTCGGAAACTTCCATGCCCGCACCCTTTGCAATCCGCTTCTTACGGCTCGCTTGCAAAAGCTGCGGGTTTGCGCGTTCGCGTTTGGTCATCGACTGGATCAGGGCAATCTGCTGCTTGAGCATCTTGTCGTCCATGCCAGCCTCTTTGGCTTGACCAGCCATTTTCTTCATGCCGGGCATCATGCCCAAAAGGCCGTCCATGCCACCCATCTTGATCATTTGCTCAAGCTGGTTCTTCAGGTCGTTCATATTGAACTGACCCTTTTGGAACCGCTTCATCATCTTCTCGGCTTGCTCAGCCTCGATGGTTTCTTGGGCTTTTTCAACGAGGGCGACGATATCACCCATACCAAGGATGCGGCCCGCAATGCGGTCCGGCTCGAACGTCTCAAGCGCATCCATCTTCTCGCCTAGGCCGACAAACTTGATCGGCTTGCCGGTCACGGCGCGCATGGACAATGCCGCACCACCGCGCCCATCGCCGTCCATACGGGTCAGGACAACGCCGGAGATGCCGATTTTGCCGTCAAATTCTTCTGCGACTTCAACAGCGACCTGACCCGTCAGGCCGTCAACAACCAGTAGTGTTTCGCGCGGTTTAACGATGTCACGAACGTCCTCGACTTCCTGCATCAACACTTCGTCGATTTGCAGACGGCCAGCGGTATCAAGCATGAAGACGTCGTAGCCACCCAATGTGGCTTGTTGCTTGGCGCGTTTGGCGATTTGAACAGGTGTCTCGCCCTTGACGATTGGCAGCGTATCGACGCCGATCTGCTTGCCAAGGATCGCCAACTGCTCCATCGCGGCAGGACGGTTCACGTCAAGCGAGGCCATAAGAACGCGCTTGTTGTTCTTCTCGGTCAGGCGCTTCGCCAGCTTGCCGGTTGTTGTGGTCTTACCAGAGCCTTGCAAACCGACCATCAAAATCGGGGCAGGGGCGTTGTCAATTTTTAGCTCACCAGGGTTCTCGTTGTCGCCAGCCAGAACGTGTTTCAGCTCGTCGTGGACGATCTTGATAACTTGTTGGCCCGGCGACACAGATTTGGTGACGTTTTGGCCGGTGGCTTTGTCCGCCACGGCTTTGACGAAATCGCGCGCCACGGATAGGGAAACGTCGGCTTCCAGAAGGGCGACACGCACCTCGCGCAGGGCGGTTTTAACGTCGTCTTCGGACAGTGCGCCTTGTTTTGTAAGTTTATCAAAGACGCCAGAGAGGCGTTCGGACAGGTTCTCAAACATGGGCTCTCGGCTCCTTCATTCTTACATATGGTCTATACCTAAGCATGGACCGGCTCGTCGACAATCGTCCCGACCACCCTTAAAAGCGGGTTGGGACAAACAGTTTTGCCCCCATGGGCGCAACGCGCTGATGGAGGGCGATCCCAGCATAAAGCAGGGACCGGAAGGCTGATGCTTCCGGATGTTGTGCGCGATTTACGCGGTGGGGCCTGTAGAGTCAAGCTTGCCTGTGTCGGGCCCCTGACCGCGCGCCTGCGCTAGCCAAGCGTTTATTTCGTGCGCGGTCTCGTGATGATTGCCTAAGTTATCGTATGCCAAGGTAAGTGGATGCGTGCCGGCGCTTTGTCCTGAGTTGAACACAAGCGCCACACGGTGTGTCGGCCCGCCGTTGCTGCTGTGGCTGGTTTCAACGATGGCCTTGCTGACTTCATCCAACTGATGGGTGATCGAGGAACTCCCGATGAGGCTGCGCCGCCGGAAAACCAAGGTGCCGTCTGTCTTGAGGAATAACACCTGCGTGCGCCGCGCGAAGGCGAACAGCAATCCGAAAGGGATCAAACTGGCTGCCATAAAGAACAGACCCCACATCTCACCGCTCAGGAATATAGAAAGACCGATGCCTAGAAACAGCAAGCCACCAGCGATGAGTGCAACCGATATGACCCACGGACGGTTCTCAATAATCAGTTGTTCAGGAATATTTCGTGTGACTTTCATCTTGAAACGGTAGCAACAGGGGAGGCGATAAGTCGAGCCATTATAGTCGCTTCGTCACGTCCTTAAAGGATGCCCGATAAAAGGGGTCTTGCAAGTTTGAACATAAGGCGAATTATACACGTAACATTGCGCGAAAATGCACGTAAGGGGTTTTGGACCATGGATATCGACAATTGGGATGAGTACCGAACCGCCTATCAGGTCGCGCGCCTCAGGACGGTAAGCGCCGCTGCGGAAGTCTTGGGGGTGCACCACGCCACCGTGATCCGCCACATCGACAGTCTGGAAGGCAAGTTGGGCGCGAAGCTGTTCCAACGCCACGCGCGCGGCTACACGCCGACGGAGGCGGGCGAAGATTTGTTGACGGTGGCCGCCGCAACCGAGGATCAGCTGACGCAGTTGGCTGGGCGTATCCATGGCCGCGGGGCTTCCGTTTCGGGGGAGTTGATTATTACGTGCCTGCCGCAGATGTCGCCTTTGATGGCCCGCACGATCACCAAGTACCAAATTGCCCATCCCGAAATACGGGCGGAGCTGATTGTCGACACCCGCCCCTTGCGCCTTGAATACGGTGAGGCGCATGTCGCACTTCGTGCCGGTGCGCCGGGCGATGATCTGGATAACATCGTGCAGGAATTGGCGAAGCTGAAAATGGGGCTTTTTGCGCATAAGGATTACATTTTCCGCCACGGGCCGCTGAACGGGATGGACGACATCCAAAATCACCGTTTCTGCCGCATGGCCACGCTGAACCCACGCGCGCCGTTCATGAAGTGGATGGGTGACAATGTTCCTGAGGAAAACGTGGTCTATAAGTGCTCGGACACCACAACCGTGCAAGATGCGGTGATCGCAGGGGCGGGGATTGGCTTCCTGCCGGGCTACATCGGCCACGAGCATCCAGACATGAAAGAAGTGATGCCGCCAGAGCCAAACTGGACGTCTACCTTCTGGTGCGTGACCCACGTGGACTTGCACCGCACGGCCAAGGTCCACTCTTTCGTGACCTTCCTGAAGGAAGAGGCCAAGACGTGGAACGACATGTAGGCCTCTGCTCGCGTAGCACTTCGATCTAGGTTGCGGAGCGGCGGCACATGACACCAGCACTACGTGGCCATGCGGCAATGGCTCTGTTCTCACTCTTGGTGGCAGGATCTTTTGCCTTGGGCTCCCTTGCTGCGAATGAAGTCTCCCCTGCCGCGTTAAACGCGGTGCGGTTTGCTATTGCTGCGGTGGTGATCGGCACAGCGGCATTTGTAACCACAGGCGTGCCACGGTCAGCGATTGCGGCGCCTTGGCGGTATTTGGTCCTTGGCGGCTTTCTGGCCACGTATTTTGTTTTGATGTTCGAGGGGCTGAAAACTGCGCCCCCCGTCAGCGCGGCTGCGGTGTTTACGCTCACGCCGTTGCTTACAGCGGGCGCGGGCTACCTGCTTTTGCGTCAAATCCTCACGGCCCGTATGGCGGTGGCGCTGGCACTTGGTGCTGTCGGCGCGCTGTGGGTGATATCGAAGGCAGATTTAGCGGCGCTTTTGCGGTTCGAATTTGGGCGCGGCGAAGTGATCTACTTTTTTGGCTGCGTGGCCCATGCGATTTACACGCCACTGATCCCCAAGCTGAACCGTGGGGAGCCGCCCGTGGTGTTTTCGTTCTTCACGATCTTGGGCAGCTTGAGCGTTTTGATTGTCTGGGGGTGGTCTGATTTGTGGGCGACCGACTGGATGTCCCTGCCAAGCATTGTGTGGATCACCATCATCTATGTCGCAGTCGCCGCATCCTCAATGACTTTTGTACTGTTGCAATATGCGTCGCTGCGCCTGCCATCATCCAAGGTGATGGCTTACACGTATCTTGTGCCCAGCTGGGTGATCCTTTGGCAACTTGCGCTTGGCGGCATGGCCCCGCCGATGCTGGTCGTCGCAGGGATCGCGTTGACAGTTTTGGCCTTGGCCATGCTGCTGAAAGAGTAGCGCAGCTTAACTGCCAAGCTCCTTATTCAAAAACTGCTCAAACGCGTCGAAGTTCATCGCTTCGAGTTGGCCGAAGCTCTCGATCCACACAATGCCTTCGCGCATGGCTTCTGGCTCCAGCTTGCACCACTTAACCCGTCCGCGCTTTTCTTGGGAAATCAGGCCCGCGCGGGTCAGTATCATCAGGTGTTTGGAGATTGCGGCCAATGACATGTCAAATGGTTCAGCGACATCCGTTACGGCCATGTCGTCCTCAAGCAACATGGTCAGGATCGCGCGGCGCGTGCTGTCGGCTAAGGCCGCGAAAGTGATGTCGAGTGCGTTCGTCATAGATGTCGTCATAGCGGCGATGGGGACGGGGGAACAGGTGCTACAGTGTCGAGCTTTACAACTTTCAACCAAATGGTTGAATAATGGTTGGGCGCCTAATTGCACTGCGACAGGATGCCTGTCTGTATCGGTCCCTCCTGATTATGTATTTAAATCAGTTGGTTGATAGAGATTTGGCGGGCGGTAACGAGCAATTGACTCTGTGCGGCGCGCGACCTATTCCTCCACCAAACCTCCCGAGGGGTATTTTTGATGACCACCGACCCGAACAAAGCACAGCTAGATGCGCTGAGTGACCGGATTGAAGGGCTCAAAAAGACATCGCAGGCTGAGAAGCCACGGGGGGATGAGCATTATTCGGGCGCCCAGCAGGGGTGGCGGATGGTGACGGAACTTGTTGCCGGTCTTGGGATCGGCCTGACCATCGGATACGGCCTGGACTGGCTGTTCGGCACCTTGCCGATTTTTCTGGTGATCTTCACATTGCTGGGCTTCGCGGCCGGAGTGAACGTTATGCTTCGCACCGCCAAAGAGGTCCAAAACGAACAAATGGCTAAAGCGGCCAACGAGAAGGACTGAACAGATGGCGACAGAAGCTCAAGGCGCGGAAGAAGGCGGTCTGGTTTTTCACCCGATGGACCAATTCATCGTTAAGCCGTTGTTCGGTTACGGCGAAGTTGGCGCGTTCACGATCACCAATGTGACGCTCTGGATGGCTTTGACCGTCGTCGCGATCATCGCGCTTCTGGTTTTCGGGACATCGCGCCGCGCGATTGTTCCAACACGCAGCCAGTCGATTGCCGAAATGATGTATGGCTTCGTCTACAAGATGGTCGAAGACGTAACCGGCAAAGACGGTGTGAAATACTTCCCCTACATTATGACACTGTTCATGTTCATTCTGGTGTCGAATTTCTTGGGTCTGATCCCTGGCGCATTCACCACAACGTCCCACATCGCCGTCACCGGCGTTCTGGCGATGTTCGTGTTCTTGGCTGTGACCATTTTGGGTTTCGTGAAAAACGGTCTTGGCTTCCTGGGTCTCTTCTGGGTGTCATCCGCACCACTGGCCCTGCGTCCAATTCTGGCCCTGATCGAAGTTATCAGCTACTTCGTGCGCCCTGTTAGCCACTCCATTCGTTTGGCGGGCAACATGATGGCCGGTCACGCTGTTATCAAAGTATTCGCGGGCTTCGCAGCCATCGCGGCTATCTCACCTCTGTCCATCGTGGCGATCACCGCCATGTATGGTCTAGAAATTCTCGTAAGCGGCATCCAAGCTTACGTGTTCGCAATTCTGACCTGCGTGTACTTGAAAGATGCGTTGCATCCTTCCCACTAAGGTTACGAAGACTAATCACCTCAATTCCATCGTAAGGAGAAAAGACATGGAAGGCGATATCGCACAAATGGGTCAGTTCATCGGCGCAGGCTTGGCATCGGTTGGCATGGGCGGCGCAGCCGTCGGTGTTGGCAACGTTGCTGGCAGCTACCTGTCCGGCGCACTGCGCAACCCGTCCGCAGCTGCTTCGCAGACTGCAACACTGTTCATCGGCATCGCATTCGCGGAAGCTCTGGGGATCTTCTCGTTCCTCGTAGCGCTTCTGCTGATGTTCGCTGTTTAAGAACGACGCTATACCATCCTTACGGTCGGACGGGTCCATTACGGGCTCGTCCGATGTAAGATACACCTATTCAGACACATCTGGGGGCCATCATGGCAACTGAAACCCACGGGGCAGAGACGGAAAGCGCTGGCGGCATGCCGCAGTTGGACTTCTCGACCTTTGACAACCAGATCGTCTGGTTGCTGATCACACTAGTGGTTATCTATTTTGTGCTGTCGCGCGTTGCGCTGCCGCGCATCGGTTCGGTTCTGGCAGAGCGTGCTGGCACCATCACCAATGACATTGCTGCCGCCGAAGACCTGAAACAACAGGCCATCGACGCGGAAGCTGCCTATGAAAAGGCGCTCATCGACGCCCGTGCCGAAGCAGGCCGGATCGTTGGTGAAACCAAAGCCACCATTCAGGCGGATTTGGACAAAGCCATTGCCAAAGCGGACGCAGAGATTGCGGCACGTGCGGCTGAAGGCGAAAAAGCAATTGCGGCCATCCGTGACAGCGCATCTGAAAATGCGGCGATCGTGGCCAAGGACATTGCAAAAGATATCGTAGCTGCCGTGTCGCCGGGCAAGATTGACGCCAAGTCGGTCACTGCGGCTGTCACTGCAAAGATGAAGGGATAAGAGATGAAGAAACTCCTCGCTCTTACGGCTCTGATGCCCGCGCCTGCGCTGGCGGCAAGCGGTCCATTCTTCTCGCTGCACAACACCAACTTCGTCGTGCTGCTCGCGTTCATCTTGTTCATCGCGGTCCTGTTCTACTTCAAGGTTCCAGCCATGCTGGGTGGCCTGCTTGATAAGCGCGCCGATACCATTCAGGCAGAACTGAACGAGGCGAAAGCCCTGCGTGAGGAGGCCCAGACACTTTTGGCGTCATACGAGCGCAAGCAAAAAGAAGTAGCGGAGCAAGCTGACCGCATTGTTGCAGAAGCAAAACGCGAAGCTGAAGCTGCTGCAACGCAAGCGAAGGAAGACCTTAAGGTCTCCATCGCGCGCCGTCTGCAATCTGCCGAAGACCAGATCGCAAGCGCTGAAGCGTCTGCTGTTCGTGAAGTCCGCGACCGTGCCATCTCTGTTGCCATTGCGGCTGCTGCTGATGTGGTTGCTGCGAAGACGACAGCGGCAGATCAAAACAGCCTGATCGACGATGCAATCGCACAGGTCAAAGACAAGCTGCACTAAGCACTGTCTGACAGTTTTATAAAAGCCCCGAGGTCTGCATGCCTCGGGGCTTTTTGCGTTAATGGGCTTATCTTTGCGACAGGCTTTGTGCCAAGCGCATGAGCTGCACCGCCTCGGCGCGGTACCCGTAGTCGTCATCGCCTTTGTTAGCATTGGCCAAGGCAATCGCCTCTGCATAGCCCCAATCCCCCAAGGCCGTGTTGCCGCGCAAGAGTTGCCCGAAGCCTGCGATTGCGGCCCCGAATGCAGCCTCTTGACCTGCCTCAACGGTTGCCATTGGCACGATTTCCTCCAAGAGCTTACTCACATCCGCGCCTGGTTCCTTGTAGCGCAGGCGCAGGAAGGCAAGGTCGGACGTGTTCCCGCCCTCTGCTACTGTGCCAAAGCGCAACGGGTCTGTCAGGACCGCGTCTGACCCCACGGGCGTGACCTCATAAAGTGCGGTTACGCTGTGTCCCGCGCCAATCTCGCCAGCGTCAATTTTGTTGTTGTTGAAATCCTCGCGCTTCAGCGCTCGTGTCTCGTACCCTATCAAGCGGTATTCGGCGACGGTGGCGGGGTTGAACTCCACCTGAATTTTGACGTCTTGGGCGATTGTGAACATCGCGCCGGACAGCTGGTCCACCAACGTTTTCTGGGCCTCGGCCAATGTGTCAATGTAGGCGGCTTGCCCGTTGCCGTTCTGCGCCAGCGTCTGCATCAACGCATCGTTTACATTCCCGCGCCCGAAGCCAAAGACCGACAGATAGGTTCCCGATTTACGCTTTTCCTCAACGAAGCTTTTCAGCGCGGCATCCGATTGCATGCCCACGTTGAAATCCCCGTCGGTGGCGAGCAGCACGCGCGATACCTCGCCGTCACGGCTCATTTGACCGGCCAGCGCATAAGCCGCGCGCAGCCCTTCGCCACCTGCCGTCGATCCACCTGCGGAAAGGCGGCGCAAAGCGTCCTCGATTTTGTCTCGGTCGGATGCTTTTGTCGGCTCCAAAACGGTCCCGGCGGAGCCAGCATAAGTGACAATCGCCACCTCATCCTCTGGGCGCAATTGACCTAGCATCAGGCGGAAGCTCTGCACCAACAAAGGCAACTTATTCGCGTCCTGCATGGAGCCGGAAGTATCGAGCAGGAACACAAGGTTCAGGGGCGGACGTTCCGTCACCTGTGCGCCTTGGATAGCGATGTGCATCAGCTGCGTGTCGGGGTTCCACGGGGTGTCGCTTACCGTGACAGTTTGCTGGAACGGCACGTCGCCATTGGGGGCCACGTAGGCGTAGGGGAAGTAGTTCACCATCTCCTCAACCCGTACGGATTTCGAATCCGGCATTTGCCCACGCGTGAGGCTGGAACGGACCCAAGAGTAGCTGGCGGTGTCCACGTCAATTGAGAAGGTCGAGACAGGGTCTTCGGAGGTGACTTTCAAAGGGTTGGGCGACGCGTCAGGGAACTGGTCACGCGACTGAGCAATCTGCGGTTGGGGCAGGCGGTCGCGCATTTCTGCGGAAGGCACATTGGTCCCTCCTCGAAACACGGCGAGAGGATCTCTGGTGCGCTTGGCGCTCGTTGGCGCACTGCCGGTTGCGGCGACGTCTTCAGACATGCTGGCAGCATCCGCTGCTTGGGATGGCGCCTGTTCAGGTGCCACTAGCTCAACATCTGGCAGCATGTCCGGCGGGGCGGCCACTTCATTTGCCGCGGTTGGCACTGGTTCCGGCCGCATAAGCGGTGTCGTCAGCACAACGCCAACCCCCACAACCACCAGTGACGTGGTTGCCAACATGATGGGCTTCAAATTTGGTTTGTTAAACATCTGTCCAAGTCCTTTCAAAAATCCACCCCGTTCGGGGCTGATATCTGTAGGACGTGCGGCACTAGCCGATCCTTGGAAGTTTTTGAAATTTTCTTCGGCCATGCGCAAAGCGGCTTCTTTTGAAGCCTCATCCGGCGCGGGGGGGGCGTCACGCAGCGCGGCGCGGAGCTTGTCTAGTTCATCCATCTATCTGGCCTCCTCTGTGGCCATTTCGCGCAAGTGACGCTTCACCTCTGACATGCGCCACGCGATTGTTCCTTCTGATAACTCCATGACCTCTGCGGCTTGAGCTTGGGTCAAGTCCTCACCCAAAGTCAGCGCGACCGTCTCGCGCAACTCGGGCGGTAGCGCGCGCATCGCATTGGTCAGCCAGTCTTGGGCTTCTGCCGTTTCCGCGGCCTCTGCCGCACGGCGGGTGTAGTCTTGTCCCCAACCTTCGCGGGCGCGCGACCGCCGTTGCGCCTTTCGGGCGCGGTCCGTAGCGGCATTCAGTGTCACGCGGTAAAGCCACGTGGTAAATTTGGCGTCCGCGCGAAAGGCGCGCAATTTGGCGGGCAGCGCCGCCAGGATATCATGCGTTAGGTCCTCTGCATCAGCTTTATGCCCCGTTAACCGCCACGACAGGCGGAACAAGCGGTCGTAATGACGCCTGACCAGAAGGCCGAACGCCTCACTGTCCCCGTCACTGGCGGCTTGCGCCAAGGCCTCGTCGCTGGTTTTCATACGCATAGTGATGGTAGGACGTATTGGCGGCGTCAATCCTTGGAAAAAAGTTTAAAAAAAATGACAAGAACCCAACAAGAGCTTGATCTGCAATATGAAAACGGCAGCTTTATCCCGAACGCGCAAAGCTATGCAGATGCGTGGGAGGCCGCGTCGGCACAGTTTCGCGAAGCACATGCAGGCGAATACGATCTGGCTTATGGCGATCATCCGCGCGCCATATACGATTTGATCCAACCAGACTCAGGACCCAACGGGCTGTTTGTATTCGTTCACGGCGGATACTGGCTGTCGCGCCACAAGGACGATTGGACCTGCTTTGGCGAAGGCGCTTTGATGGCTGACTGGTCAATTGCGCACCTCGGCTATCCGCTGGCGCCAGACGCACGGATCAGTGAGATTACCGCTCATATCGCCAACGGCATCACCGAGGCGGCGCAGCGGGTCGATGGCCCGATTGTGTTGGCGGGGCATTCTGCGGGTGGGCATCTGGTGGCGCGCATGGCGATGCAGGGCGTGTTGCCGGCGCAGGTCACGGCAAGGCTTTCACACGTATTGTCAATCTCCCCCGTGTCGGACCTGCGGCCATTGTTGAATTTGACGATGAACGACACGTTGCGCTTGGACGCGGCGGAGGCCGCCGCCGAAAGCCCCGCGTTAGGGCGGCCCATGCCCGATGTTCCGGTGACCGTGGTTGTCGGCGCTCAGGAGCGTCCGGTATTTTTAGATCAGGCGACATGGTTGGCGCGGGCGTGGGACGCACGGCATGTGATCCTGCCCGGGCGGCACCATTTTGACGTGATTAATGACCTGCGTGACGCGCAAAGTCCTATGTTAAGAGTGGCGTTGTCGTAAAATGCGGCCTTCGCTCCCTTTTCCTGTAGCGTGGAGCGGGTTTGGCGTGGCAAACTCTTTAAAACAGCAATTCACGCCATTATGTAAATGGCAATAACATTTGGACGAGGGATATTAAGTATGGCCAATTTCGACGCGCAGGTTCGCGAAAGCCAAGAGCAAGTGGCCCAAGCGCAGGCAAAAATTTCCGAGATGACCAGCAAGATTGAAACCGCCCGCGCTAAGCTGCAAGCGGGTGACGTGCTGGAGTTGGATATCGAGAACGCGTCGTTGGAAGACGTCCACGCGCATACGGCAGCCATGGACGCAAATATCGCGGAACTGATCATGGGGCTGGATGATGTGACATCCGGCTTTTCCGAGGATTTTTCCGCAATGCGCGAGAAGACCGGCTGGGAAAGCTTCGTTGGTATTTTCTCTAAAGGTAAATCCGAAAGCCTGCGCCAAGAACGCATGCGCACCGCGTCGATTGACGATAAACTGCAAGACCTGATCGGGAAGTCCGACACCATCGTCGCGCTGTTGCAGGGCCAGTTGGCGATGCTGAACGAGCAGAAAGAGAAGGTTGAAGGCAACCTGACCGTCACGCTGGACGACCGCGAATTCACCGTGGGTGAGCTGGAAACCCTCCGTGCTGAGATCGTGGCGATGGACCCGAAGATCATTGAGTTGGAGAACAAAATCTCCGTCGAGCAAGACGCCGCCGCACGGACCAAGCTGGAGACGGAACTCGCGGGCCTGAACTCTCTCTACAATGAGAAGGTGCAAGCGGAGCAGGTGAAGCTCGCTAAATCGCAAACGCTGGAACGCTATATCGAGCAGGGCAAAACTTGGATCGACAGTCTGCAGAACCAAGCGGCAACGCAGATGGTGCTGATCAACAAGCTGGAGACCGACACCAAGCAACGCGTCGTCCTCTATGATGCGTTGACCAAATCCTTGAAGACGGCGCAACAGCAAGATGTGGCTCACAAGATCAACGAAATCGGCGTAAAAACCGACCAAGAGGCGCAATCCGCCATGGCCGGTATCGGTGCCGCGACCAACGCGCGCATGACCGAGATGATGGAAGCCCACGAGGATCAAATGGTCTTCGCCCGCAAGGTGCTGGAGCAGAAGGCGAAAGCCGACGAACGGTTTGCACGACGCTTCGAGAAGATCGTCGAGAAGCACGACAAGAACCTGTATGGGGCTTGATGGAACCTGACTCCCGAAAACATGGACTGACAGAAATGAGGCGGGAGCAGGATGACTAAAGACCTAAACCTCACCCAAGACCACTCCGGCCTAACCGACGACCTCGCGGCGCGCCGGTATTTCTCCAAGTTCGAGCGGATCACCGGCCATTTGGCCCGCGTAGCCGCCGAGATGGAGGTGGAGCGGACGTTCTCCAAGACGGATGTCGGCATCATCTCGGAATATGTGGCCCGCATCGCGCGGACCTTCGGGGCGTTAAGCCACAAGTACCTGTTGACGGGGCGGGACACGGGCGTGTTCTTCGGCTCATTGTCGATTGACCGCCATGAAAGCGGCTTTCCGGTGTTCGCGGAACTGATGAAGATGGCCAATGACGCCCAGCAGGCCGAAGCCCATCTGGCAGGCATGCGCACGCGCGAGCAGCTGAAAGACGAGATGGTGCGCCAGATCGTGGGCGACTTGACCGTGCCGACAAAACTGCAATTCGCCATGTCCCAGCGGTCTTATTATGAGGCCTTGGCGGAGGGTGGATTGTTCTGGGCTACCAATGATCCACACGCGCTCTGGACCGGCAACAAAGAAGATCGCCGCACCTACATGCTGCACTGGGCCGTCTATGACAGCCAGCAAAACGTGCCGACCATCTACTTGATGGATGTCGAGGATACCGGTGATGTGGCCCTGCCCAAAGACGCACGTCGCTGGCCGTCCGCGCAGGCCCATCTAACGGCGCAAGGCTCGGCGGGGCTGAAACTGTTGACCATCGCCCAAGGCTTTGACCGCGACTTTGACGACCTGCACCCCAAACGGCTGCGGCGCATCCACGTGGGGCCGATGTATTCATCCGCTTTCACACTGCAAACGGGGCCGATCCGCGAAGTTCTGGAAGAAGCGCAAGGCGCCGTCGGCGACGACTGGACGTTGGCGTGGACCGTTGAGGATCTGCATTCCGAGCGCACGGAGATGGAGAAAAAAGGCTGGTTCAGCTCGGTCGAGCGGGAGATTTTCAAACTCGACCCATTCGCAGGGCGCGGAGCGGAGACGGGCACCACCAGCATAGAACGCGCAGTCATTTTGCCCCAACGCCCTTTCCAAGTGCTGGCTGAAAAGAACCCTGCTGGGTTCAAAGATGTGCGCAAATTTGTCGTCAGCCCCGCTGGGCGCGTCGTATCGTATAGATAGTAGGTAGGGCGGGATTTAACCCGCCATCGGAGAAAATATGAGCCAATCAGCCGATTTTATGGAAATGACCGAAGAAGACATTCGCAAGCATTACGATGCGGCTGTCGCCATGCTGGAAGGGGTGGATCACACTCCAAGGATTGCCAAAGCCAAAGAGGCGGCACAAACCGAGAAATCCGCAGGACTTGGCACGCGTCGCCGCTTCCGCTCCACGACGCCCGGCCTTGTGACACGCTCCACCGCGCGCCCTGAAGGCGTGCGCCTGATTGAGCGCGTTGAAGGTGTTGGCGATGACGCGTTGCCGTCCGCCGTGCAGGCCAGCGTGCTCCACGGTATGCGCCGCGCTTTGGCGATTGCCTTGGCAGTGGGGGAGGCATTCTCCGAGGCCACCGGATTGGCGGAGCTGAAGAAGGACAACCTCGCTGGCCGCGTCGCGGAGGCGCGCCGCGCCGAGTTCGGCGAACTGCTGGCCGCAGAGGCTGTAGCCACGCTGTTCACCTTCGCAAACGCCACGTCCTACCTGCTGGCATCACAGGCCAGCGAAACCACCATCGAGATTGGCACGGTCGAGGAAATCCTGACTGACAACGCGCAGCTGGCCCTGCACGGCACCTTGTGGGAGTTGGATCAGGACCTGACCCTATTCGCCAAGGATGACGCGACGCTGGTCGCCACCGTGTTGGCATACGCCGAGCAGGTGATGGAGAAAGCCGCGTTGCGCGCGCAAAACACGCCACGTCTGGAGGCCTTTAACGGCGCGTCCTACCGCGTCGAGGCGGACGATCTGACGATCAACGGCTTCACGCCAGCCTCCGCCGCAAGGGGCAGTAAGCTCACGATGAGCTTCAAAAAGCCCAATGAGGTCGTCGGCAACCACATCGCCAAGTACCAGTCGATGAAGCTGGCCAAGATGCTGATGGCTTACGATTTCGACCGCAAGCTGAACCCTTTCGCGGAACTTGGCGGCTTCATCTTCACCTTCATGGGGGACGGTGCTCCCGGCACGGGGAAGACAACGCTGATCCAGATGATGGCGGGTTTGATGTCGGGCTATTGCGAGACCGCGGGCTACCCCTTCCGCTACCAGAACCTGAGCACCGACAACATCGACAGCTATCAGGGCAAGTCGGGCCAGAACGCGAAGGCATTTATCAACAATGTAATCGACCCGAACGTGATCGGCTTTGGCACAATCGACGATATCGACCAGCTTGCGGGGAAGCGCGGTGATCGGCAATCAAGCGCGGGGCAGTTGGAAATCACCGCCGTGCTGATGGAAAGCTTCGCGGGGGCCAACACCGTGGTGCGCGGCAACTGCACGTTCGGGATGTTCTCGAACTACCCCGAAAATGTGGACGACGCGCTGCGCCAACGCGCAGGTGCGCGCTTCTTGGTGGATGGGCCGCAGACGCGGGACGACTACATCGACATCCTTAACTTGTTGATGGGCAAGAACCACGACATCCCGCTGGGCGACTTCGAGCCTTTCGCCGCGCAGGAGATCAAAAAGGCCGTCGCGGCGTCTTTCGAAGGGCACGCGAAGCCTCACGAGGACGGGCTGCTACGGGTTTATGAGAGGGTATCAAAGGATATTGGTGCACTCGATACCATCGCCAAGCTGGGGACATATCTGAAGGGCATCCAAGAGGCCGACCACCGCTTCACCGGCCGCGCAATCAAGAACATCACCGACGCTGTAAAGGTGCGGGCGATGGACTTCGAGCTGCCGGACGAGTGGATGGAGGAGCCGGACCTGTTCCTGTTCAAATCCTACGACGAAAAGAAAGGAATGATCGAGGAGCTGCGCCAGCCGATCACGGTCGATATGGTGATCCAAGAAATCAACCGCTACGCCGATAGCGAGTTCCGCTATGCCGACAAGTCGGACGAGGTGGCGATTGCCAATATGGTGCGGGAGTTCGGGCTGAGCGAAGAGGCGAAGCGGCGGTATTTGGAGGGGAAGGGGTGAGTGAAATTTTTTTAAGCTATTCTCGTAAGGATAGGTTTTTCGCTGAATTGCTTGAGAGTAAACTTTTAGACGGCAATATAAAAGTTTGGCGAGATAGTAGTTCTTTGATTGCTGGGGACGAGTGGCGACAGTCGATTGATCTCGGCATAACCGCCGCAAGTGTTTTAATTGTAATCCTGTCGAAATCGGCTTGTGAGTCTCAATACGTCACATATGAGTGGGCTCGTGGTATTGCTCAACAAAAAACTATAATTCCCGTGATGATTGAAGGCTGTGATAGGCACCCTCGTATCGAGCCAATTCAGTATTTAGATTTTAGAAACCATACGGCTTCGACTTGGGAGATGTTGCTTCAGAGAATCAAAAACGCACTAAAAGAAGGTGGGGAAATTTCAAATGATGGTCCTGCGACAGAGACGGTCGCAGACTTTTCTGCCGATGACCAAAAATCGATCAACTCCATTATTGCCTATATGAATTCCAAAGGCTTCTTTGCAATCACTTATGAACGGGCCATTCAAATAACGGGTGGTACAAAAGATCAAAAATATTTTGAAGATATCGTGAAGCGTTCGCCGAGATTTGTAGAGGCAAAAATTTCTGGCAAGGGGCAGGGGCTGGCATTGCTGTGAGAAATACATAAACGGAAACACCTGATGAATGACACCAATTCCATTAATCACATTATGGTACTCAGTCTGAAGGCTGCTTGGTAATGAGGCTATTGCTCCTCCCAATCCTCCTCGCCCCCATCCTGCTCGCATGGGCGGTGACGGCTTACCTGTGCGGCGCGCTTACGCCCACGGGGGCGAATTATGCGGGGCATACGGAGGGGTTCGGGGAGATGTTCCTGAGCTTGTCGATCATGTTCTGCATCGCCATCTGGGTGGGCGCGCTGTTTAGTTATTTGTTAATCTATCGCCGCGGCGACGGCGCGGAGGGCCCTGACCAATGATGCGCTTAATCGAAAAGGGCTTGATGTATGGCAACCTGTTCCATGTGAGCGGGCAGGCTATGGCGGATCGCTACAACCGCGCTCTCAAGCATCTGACGGGCAAGGAGACCGCGCTGACGGATTTTCACGTCGATATCTCCGGCTACGCGCCGGAGGTTGGCGAGGAGTTGGGCGACCATCTGTATCTCAACCCCAAGGGCTGCAACCGGCAGTTTATCCTGCTCTCGACCGAGCAGAAAACCGCGCCGCTTCTAGAGGCCAAATTCTCCACCTCGCGCGGGATTTTGCGGCAGTTTATCGATGCCAACGAGGCGCAACTGTTTGCCCTGACCGCACGCGACGCGGTGGCGGGGGAGCTGGTGAACTCGGTCTACAACGTGACCAAGCCCGCGCATTTGTTCGACATTCGCAAGATACGGGTGGAGGCCGACACGACCTCCGGCGTCGTGGCTGAGGCGGGAAAGTTGGACGGCATGATCGCAGAATTCCGCACCCGCGACGATGCGTGGTGGGACGACGTGCTGATCGCCGAGATGATCACACTGGCCCATAAAACCGGTGACGTGACGCGGGTTCCGATTAAGTTGGGCCACACGGAATACGAGCAGGGCAATTTCTGGACCGCGCATTTTGGCGGGCTGTATGCCTTCCGTGACGTCGAGAAACCGGCAGTGATTGCGACGTCTGAGGAGGATCTGGGAAAGCTGCCTGTTGGCAAGGGCGCGTCCGCGATTCCCCTGTCGGAGCGCACCAAGATCGCAAAATTTCTAGACGCCAACGATCTGGTTGAGCCTATCGTGAAAGCGCGCGGCGTCGATGCCGTAGCGATTTTGCGCCAGAAGATGGACTTCATCGTGGTCGACGTGGCGGCCACAATGGATGCGGATTTGAGCAGCTACAGGCGCCAAGACCTGCGGGCTTTGGCCCGTCGCTACGCCGAAATTTTGCCGCCAGAGTTTCATACGTTGGGCAAGCTGCTGCGCTGGGCCGAGGGAGGCGGGGCGTGGCCACGTATCTCCTCCAACGACCCCGCCTACTTCTACACCCTGCGCGCGAAGCCGCACGCGGACCGCGACTTGGTCAACATGCTGCTGGCAGAACTGTCGGTCCTAGATGTGCGCCAGCTGTTCATTTGCCACAAGGAGTTGTTCTACGCGCGTTACAAGACATGGCCGGATCAGAAGAAAGCTTTTGTCGCGGATTTCCTTGCACGCGAGTATCAGGTGGACAAAGCTGGCGCTCGCGAGGCCTTGTTTGGCAGTGGGGACGCGCCTATGGAGGAGCCACCGCTGCGGGAGGCTGAGCCGCGCGACGTTGTGAAGATGGTTGGGCCTTGGGGCGCTATGAGGAGAAAACGATGATATTCGCCGTCCTGCGCCTCTCGATCATCGCGTTCATTCTGATGCTGATCGTGTACTTCTTCCTATCCGCTTGGTCACGCTCCGTGCGGCGCGGCAAGCTGGCAGAGGAATGGGACGAGGAGGTGCAAACTGGCGACCGCGACCTGTTTATCGAGCAGGGGCTTGCGGAATACGACACGTCGCTGCGCCGCAAACTCATTCTTGGCGTCTTCGTGGTGCCCTATCTCGTGATCGGTGTTCTGGTCTACGTGGTTAATTTTCTATAAGGAGCCTTCCGCTATGCTGCGTTGGATCAAATATGCGATCGTTTTGGTGTTCTGGCTTCTGGTCATAGCGGTGTTTCATTACACCATGCCGCAACGTGACGTGGTGCGGGTGGTCGGCACGTTCGAGCAGCGGATCGACTATGGCGAAAACTCGTGGTTCTGGGCGTCAGGCGATTCCGGAAGCGACGTGACGGGGGCGAACAGGGATGTCTTGTTCATCCAAGCCATCCAGAAAAACGGCAAGCCCATGGTCTACCGCAACGAGGATACCGGCTGGGGTTGGCCGCCCTATTTCAAGTTCGATACCAAGAATTTGCAGACCGAAGCCACCGATCTGCAGTCTACCAAAGCTGACCCGCAGTGGGTGGTGTTGACGCATTATGGCTGGCGCAATGAATTCTACAGCATCTTCCCGAACGCCGTTGGCATCCGGCCGACGGATAACCCCGATGCGACGCTTATCCCATGGCTGAACATTATCATCCTGATCATTCTAGCTGGCCTGTGCCTTGGGCTGTTCCGCATGATGCAATGGTTCAAGCGGTCCAAAATTGACCCGATCACCGACAGTGTTGGCGAAACTTGGGACGCGGTGGATGACTACGCTGACGAGCAACGTTCCGGCTTTCGGGCATGGTTGGACACGTGGAAGGGCAAGCCACGTAAATAGGCGTGGCGTGAAGGCGGAGAAGCTGTGAAGATTTCTCCCAGTAGATTGCCCTCTGGGATGACCATAAACATGGAGGCCTGCCGCAGTGCTGCGGTCGCAAAACCTCGCCTTGTCGTCTTAACGATTTAAACAAAGCGCCCAAACACGGATGTGTCTGGGCGCTTTTTGTTACTCGCCGTATGGTACCCAGATGTTTTTCACTTCTGTCGCGGCTTCCAACATGCCCTTGGGCGCAGGCGGCACCGGCGCAATCAGGGTGCGCTTGATGTTACCGGCCGAAGCGGCCTCAATCGGCGCCGTATGTTGCTCGCCAGAGAAGCTCCAGACGGCGTCAATGTCCATGTGCGCGCCCATGTGGGATGCGACGTCATGGTGATCACCGGTTAGGATGTTGACCACACCAGCAGGCACGTCGGAGGTCTCAAGCACTTGGATGAAGTCCGTGGCGGCTAGCGGGGATGCCTCCGGCGCTGCAATGACGACGCGGTTGCCCATAGCGATTGCGGGCGCCAGAACGTCGATAAGGCCCAACAACGGCCGTGCGTCGCATAGCGCTGCTATGACGCCCACGGGTTCTTTCATCGCCAGAGCGACACCACGGATCGGGACACCGTGCACCTGACCATCGTATTTGTCCGCCCATGCGGCATAGGTGAACAGGGTCTGGATCGCGCTCTCAACCTCGTCCTTGCCCTGTTTTCCGGTCATCGCTTTGATGCGGTCGGCAAATTCTGCGCTGCGAGCGGCAAGGTTTTCGGCAAGGTAGTACAGAATTTGCGCGCGCAAGTGGCCAGTGGTTTTGCTCCAGCTTTTAGCCTTATGCGCGGCTTCGACCGCGTTGCGCAAATCCTTGCGGTTGGCCAGTGAGACCTCGCCCAAGGCGTCGCCTTTCGGGCCGTAAACCACGCGGGAATAGCCACCGTCAGGGCGGGCTTGTTTGCCGCCAATGTAGAGCTTTGCTGTGCGATCAATCGGGTCTGACAACCCGCCGGCACCCTTAAATGCGACGACAGCTTTCGCGGGTTTCGGGGCGTCTTTCGCCTTGGTGTAGCTGGTCAGGCCTTCCCAACCGCCTTCGCGGCCATAACCGCTTTCACGCACGCCGCCAAAGCCCGCTGCGGCATCCATCAGGTTCGTGGAGTTCACCCAAACAATCCCCGCAACCAATTGCGGCGCTATGTCCAGCGCAAGGTTCACGTTTTCGGTCCAGATCGTCGCCGCCAGCCCGTAACGGGTGTCGTTGGCCATCGCGACGGCCTCTACCGGCGTACGGAAAGTAGTGGAGACCAGCACCGGCCCGAAGATTTCTTCCTGCATGAGCTTAGACGATGTGGTCAATCCGGTGATGAGCGTCGGCGGGTAGTAGCAGCCGTCCGGCGCGGCGGTCTGGTAGACCTCGCCCTCGTCATTGGCCGCGACCATGTCTGCGATCATGGCGCGCTGCACAGGGTCGACGATGGCGCCCACGTCTATGCATTTGTCCAATGGGTCGCCAATTCGTAGCCCGTCCATGCGGGTTTTCAACTTGCGGTAGAAGGTGTCGGCGATGCCTTCTTGGACAAGCAGGCGCGAGCCCGCACAGCAGACCTGGCCTTGGTTGAACCAAATGGCGTCAACCAGCCCCTCCACTGCGCTGTCGATATCGGCGTCGTCGAACACGATGTAGGGGGATTTCCCGCCCAGCTCCAAGCTCAACGCCTTGCCGGACCCAGCCGTGGCCTTACGGATGATGCGGCCCACTTCTGTGGAGCCGGTGAAGGCCAGCTTGTCCACGTCTGACGCGGTGATCATTTCACCCACGGCGCCGTCGCCCGTGACGATATTCACGACGCCTTTGGGCAGGCCGACTTGCTCACAAATGTCCGCAAAGAGCAGGGCCGTCAGGGAGGTGTATTCGGCAGGTTTCAGCACCACCGTATTGCCCATGGCCAAGGCGGGGGCAATTTTCCACGCCAGCATCAGCAGCGGAAAATTCCATGGGATGATCTGTCCGCAAACGCCCAAGGCCTCGCGGTCGGGCAGCTCGGCATCCATCAACTGGGCAAAGCCCGCATGGTGGTAAAAGTGGCGTTGCGCCAACGGCACATCAATGTCACGGGACTCGCGGATCGGCTTGCCGTTATCAAGGGTCTCCAGGACAGCAAAAAGGCGGGCGTGTTTTTGCAGCGCGCGCGCCAGCGCGTATAGGTATTTGGCGCGGGTGTGGCCCGATTTTGACCAAGACTTCTGCGCTTTGCGGGCGGCGGTCACGGCCGCATCAACGTCCGCTTGGCGGGCTTGGGACAGGCCCGCCAGAACTTCGCCCGTTGCAGGGTTTTTCGAGGTGAAGTCCTGCGTCGGGGCGGTGAACTTGCCGTCGATGAAGTGGCCGAACTGGCGGGATTTTCCGTCCAGCCAAGCGAATGCCTCAGCGGTGCTTTCGGGCGCGGGGCCATAATCCATAGTCTCTAGAATGTCTTTTACGGTCATGTGCTTAGCCCATTGGGTGACGGTAGGAGGCGGAGTAGGCGCCGGTGATGTGATGCTCTAACTGGCGTTCAATATCGTTTAGAAGGGACGACGCGCCAAAGCGGAACAAGTCAGGTTGCAGCCAGCGGTTGCCCAGCTCGTCTTTCATGAGTGCCAGATAGGTGATCGCATCCTTGGCCTTCGAGATCCCGCCCGCAGGTTTGTAGCCGACGTGGAAGCCGGTTGCGTCGAAATAGTCGCGGATGGCGCGGATCATCACAAGGCTCACAGGCAGCGTTGCGTTGACACTTTCCTTACCGGTGGAGGTTTTGATGAAATCAGCGCCAGCCATCATGCACACCAGAGAGGCCCGCGCCACGTTGCGCAGACTGCCCAGCTCACCCGTGGCCAGAATAGCTTTTACGTGGGCGTCGCCGCAGGCCGCGCGAAAGGCTTTCATCTCGTCGTAAAGGGCCTGCCAGTTTTGGGTCAGGACGTGGCGGCGGGAAATAACGATGTCAATTTCTCGCGCCCCTGCTTTGACGCTCTCTTCGATCTCTGCCACGCGCAGGTGAAACGGGGACAGCCCCGCAGGAAAGCCGGTCGATACAGCGGCCACGGGAATGCCGGAGCCGTCCAATGCCGTTACGGCTGTCTCGATCATGTCGTGATAGACGCAAATCGCGCCGGTTTGCATGCCGCTGACGCCAAGCGCGTCTTGGATGTCGGCGCGGATGGGCTGGCGTGCCTTTGCACAAAGCCGTTTGACGCGCCCGACGGTGTCATCGCCGGATAGCGTTGTCAGGTCGATGCATGTCACCGCCTTGAGCAGCCAAGCCGCTTGGTAGTCTTTCTTCACGCTACGTCTGCCAGGAAGGCTGACGGCGCGGCGCTCAATCGCGGAGGTATTGGCTTGCACCCGCGCGACCCAATCAAGGTCAAGCGCCATGCCAGGATTGCGTGGCAGATGGACTTGCGGAAGTTGCGTCTTGGTCTGTGTTAAGGTGCTCACGTCGGGCGTCCTTCAGGTGTGGAAGCACGAAACGTGACAGAAGCGAGGGCCAGTTGCAAGACGCGGCCTGCCTTCCCAAGCGGTAGCGCGCGCGTTAGGAGAAGGGTGAAATTGCATCTGGGGATTCTGTCATGACCATCGACCGTTCTGTAAAAATCGCGCCGTCCATACTCGCTGCTGACTTTGCCAACTTTGGGGCCGAAATCGACGCCGTCGAGGCTCAAGGTGCCGACTGGATCCATGTGGACGTTATGGACGGGCATTTTGTGCCAAACATCAGCTTTGGCCCGACAACATGCGCGGCCATCCGCCCGCACATCAAAACCGTGATGGACGTGCATTTGATGATCGCGCCGGTTGATCCCTACATCGAAGAATTCGCCAATGCAGGGGCCGACTTCATTACCGCCCACGTCGAAGCAGGGCCGCATATCCACCGCACCTTGCAGGCGATCCGCGGTGCCGGCGCCAAAGCCGGTGTTGCGTTGAACCCCGGCACGCCTGCGTCGGCTGTGGCGCATTTGCTTAATGTCGCGGATCTGGTCTGTGTGATGACGGTGAACCCCGGCTTCGGCGGGCAAAGCTTCATTCCGCTGGAAAGCAAAGTGGCTGAATTGCGTGCCATGATCGGGGACCGCCCGATCCACTTAGAGATTGACGGCGGCGTGACACCCGCGACCGCGCCAGGGTTGGTGCAGGCTGGGGCCGACGTTCTGGTCGCAGGCTCCGCAGTGTTCAAGGGGGGCTCCGTCAGCGACCCTGCGCCATATGGCGACAACATCCGCGCCATCCGCGCGTCCTACAGCTAAAGGTTCAGGAAGAACGGGTCGTTTTCGCGCCAGTACGCCGTCAGATCACGGCCCACTGGCGTGACATATCCGCGATTTTGCAGGGCGAACAGGTCGCTGGCCAATAAGGCCGCCACGCGAAATGTGTGTTGGGCGTCGGTGCGGGGCTCCGGCGGGGAGTCAAAGACTTGCTCTATCGCGTGCGCGGCGCTCACCAGCACGAACACCATCTGCGCGCCGGTCACGTCTGGCCATTTGTCGGCCAGATTGCGGACCACCGCGCGGTAGCCATCAGGTTTATCCGACACCTGCGCTATGGCAAAGTCTATCATAGTGTCGATCTGCTGTAGGCTCACAGGGTACTTGCCCAATCGTTAAACGCGGTGCCCTCAGTACGTGAAGGCAGTGCAACTAGTTTCAATGTGACGCGTTAACTTGGTACTGCATCACGGATGACGGATAGCGCAAATCTACTCAAAAGTTTAGAGAGTTCCAGAGAGGTTCCCTCGCGCGCACACTCGGTTGCATCTCGCGCACATAAGTCGGGGTTTTCCTCGACGGGCCCGCCGCTTACAACCGCATCAAGTTTTAAACGAGGTTTTAATGTCTGCAATTGTATCGGCGAAAGACGTCACCAAGGTTTACGACAGCGGGTTCAAGGCGCTGAAAGGCGTGTCATTGGACATTGAACAGGGCGAAATTCTCGCGCTGCTGGGGCCGAACGGCGCTGGCAAAACGACGCTGATTTCGGTCATCTGCGGTATGGTGAACGCGACGTCGGGCTCCATCACGGTCGGTGGCCATGATATTGTGGACGACTTTCGCGCGGCCCGCAGCCTGATCGGGTTGGTGCCCCAAGAATTGTCGCTAGAACCGTTCGAGAAGGTGATTAACTCCGTGACGTTTTCGCGTGGGTTGTTCGGCAAGCCGCGTGACGACGCGCACATAGAACGCATTTTGCGCCAGCTCTCCTTGTGGGACAAAAAGGACGCCCGCGTTAAGGAGCTGTCCGGCGGCATGAAGCGCCGTGTTCTGATTGCTAAGGCACTTAGCCATGAGCCCCGCGTGCTGTTTCTCGACGAACCGACCGCTGGTGTGGACGTGGAATTGCGCAAAGACATGTGGGATATCGTGCGCGGCCTGCGCGCCGACGGTGTGACGATCATCCTGACGACCCACTACATTGAGGAGGCCGAGGCCATCGCCGACAGGGTCGGTGTCATCAATGACGGGAACATCTTGCTGGTCAAAGACAAGGCGGACCTGATGGCCCAAATGGGCCGCAAGGAGTTATGCATCGAATTGCAAGACCCGATCGGCGAGGTGCCAGCAGCGCTTGCCGCGTATGATCTAGTTCTGGGGGAGGACAGCTGTAGCTTGATCTATTCCTACGACACGCGAGGTGACCGCACGGGCATCACCTCGCTGCTCAGCGATGTGGCGGCGCAGGGTCTGGTGCTGAAAGACGTATCGACCTCGCAGTCTTCGCTGGAGGATATTTTCGTTGGCTTGGTGGAGGACGCGACATGAATTTGACAGCAATCAAGGCGATCTACGTGTTCGAGATGACACGCTTCTTCCGCACGCTTTTGCAAAGCTTCATCTCCCCTGTTTTGTCGACCTCCCTGTATTTCGTGGTCTTCGGCACGGCGATTGGGTCGCGTATCGAGACCATAGAAGGGGTCAGCTACGGCGCATTTATCGTACCGGGCTTAATCATGCTGTCGGTGATGACACAGAGCACCGCCAACGCAAGCTTCGGGATATATTTCCCGAAGTTTATCGGCACAATCTACGAGCTGCTGTCTGCGCCGGTGTCCTACGTTGAAATCTTGATCGGCTACGTCGGGGCTGCCGCGACAAAGGCGTTGCTGGTTGGCCTTATCATACTGGCCACGGCCTTTGCTTTCGTTGATTTGAACATAGCGCACCCATTAGCGATGGTCGCGTTCCTTGTGATGACCTGTTTCAGCTTCTCTCTATTGGGTTTCATCATCGGCATCTGGGCCAAAAATTTCGAGCAGTTACAGCTCATCCCGCTGCTCGTTATCACGCCCTTGGTGTTCCTTGGTGGCTCCTTCTATTCGATTTCCATGCTGCCACCGGCGTGGCAGACGATCACCATGTTCAATCCGGTGGTTTATCTGATCTCTGGGTTCCGCTGGGCATTCTTTGGCACGGCGGAGGTTTCAATCGGGTTAAGCCTGTTTGCGATTGCCATATTTACCGCAGTTTGCGTCGCGGTAATCGGCTGGATATTCAAGTCGGGATACCGGCTGAAAAGCTAGCAACATCAGTCACGTTTTCTGTCCGCATTTTCGTGGGCAGAAAACAGTGGGCAAACGTGATAAACGAAATTTACTTAAGAAAAGGTAAAGGTTTTGTTAATCATTTTGCCGCAAACTTTTAGGATATACTCCGCGTGAAGCATTGCGCGCTGTTTACCTTTTAGTTTCTGACGAATGATCGAGTTCCCCAATGACGATGGCCTTGCCCTTCAGCTCTGAGACCGGCGACACCCTTGCGGTGGTGCTTTCTCACGATAGTGCAGGGGATTATGTGGTTCGCTCTGTCGTTATCGAGTCCGGCAGTATCCGAAACAGCTATGTGTTTCGCGCGGGGCGGCCCGTTGGCAGCACGTTCATTCCCGATTTTGCGCGCTGTATCCACGCAATCCTCAGGCGCTGCGCACGAGCGTCGCAGCCCTTGGCCGAGCCGGAGTTCGAATTCTTTAGCCCAGGCATTGGTCTCTCGGAGCTGTACGGCACGCCAGTTGCCGACGATGATTGCCCTAACGCGGTGGAATTGCGGTTCGAGCGTTATGTCGGCGATGCCACCCAGCTTCTGCTATTGGAGCGATCCCTGGAAGTTGCCCCAGCCACGATACGCGAGCGGATCGCTGTCGAAGTTCTCCGCGACATCGTCTCGCCGATTTTTGACATGATGTCCCTGTCGGAGCCTCACATGCACGACGTCGTGCAACAACATACCGGCGCCATTCAGGCGCGGCTGGATCGGTTGGCCGCGCAGCAAGAAGAGATCAAGCTCTACACGGGTCTGCTGAAACGTTACGTGGACGGGTGCAGGCAAGATGCGGCGGCGCTGGAAACCTCATCGCCCGTTACCACTGACGCGACGCGCCACAAGGTCCATGACGTCTAGCGAGCCGACTTAGGCTTCGGTAAGATGTGCTGGGGGGCATGTCCGGTGAACGGGTCATCGTCGTAACCGACACCCGCCAGATACAGCCCACTGGCAGGGCAGACGGGGCCGCAAGCCGCACGGTCGCAAGCGTCCAACGCGTGTTTCATCTGAATGGGCTCCCAAGCGCCGCAGCCAACCCGTTCCAACGACCCCACGAAGCTGCGCACCTGATTGTGCAGGAAGCTGCGGGCGCGGATCGCAAAACGATACTCCGCCCCATATGGCACAGCAACTTCCTCAATCTCCAGCGCGTCCAGTGTTTTCACCGGCGACAGCGCCTGACATGTGGAGGAGCGGAAAGTCGTAAAATCATGCAAGCCAATCAGATGCTGCGCGGCCTCGCGCATGGGCTCGACCTCCAGCGGGTAGTTCACCTGCCAGACAAGGCCTTTGTCATGTGTCGCGGGCGCGCGGCGGTACAGGAGGCGAAACCAGTAGCGGCGCTCTTTGGCGTCAAACCGTGCGTGCCATTCGTCGTGAACTTTAGCGATTTCCAAAATGGAAATCGGGTGCGGTTTCAGATGGTAGTTCAGCGCTTCATTGAGACGGAACACTTCCCAGTCGCGCGTCAGATCCGCATGGGCAACCTGCGCCAACCCGTGCACACCAGTGTCCGTGCGCCCTGCAGCGGCGATCTTGTCAAAATCGGGCTGCAGTTTGCGCAAGGCATCCTCAATGGCCCCCTGCACGGTGGGTTGCCCATCTTGGCGTTGCCAGCCGTTGTAGGGCTGGCCGTTATATTCGATTTTAAGCGCGTAACGGGGCATGGCTGACAGCTATCCTGACTAGCGCACGGTGCCAAGACCCTACACATGCGCCGGTCCCCGCCTTATGTAAGGGGTAACAACCCGAGGGGCAGACTTGATACTTTACGATATTGTCGACGGCATTGGCCGTACCGTGGAAGGTGCTACGCAATCGGTGACGGGTGTGTTCGAGCCTACGATCCGCTTGGGCGTGACTGGATTAAGCCGCGCGGGAAAAACCGTGTTCATCACATCGCTGATTGCCAACCTGATGAATCGCGCGCGCATGGGGCAGCTTCAGGCGGCGGCGGATGGCGGCATTCAGACGGCCTATCTACATCCGCAACCCGATGACACCATCCCGCGCTTCGATTTTGAAACGCATTTGGCGGCGCTGACAGGGGCGGAGCCGCATTGGCCCGTGTCCACCCGCTCCATATCGGAGTTGCGCCTGTCGATGCGGGTGCAACCCACGGGGCTGATGGGAATGGTGTCTGGCCCGCGCACGGTACATCTTGATATCGTGGACTACCCCGGCGAATGGCTGCTGGACTTGGGCTTGATGGATAAATCCTACGCCGACTGGTCCGAGGAGGCTTTGACCCGCGCTAATGTGCGGGACGCGGGCGCTGCATTTGTCGCGTTGGCGCGGTCAACGGACGGCGGCGTGGCGCTGGACGAGCCACAGGCGAAAAGGTTCGCGGAGGCCTACACGGCCTATCTGCAAGCGATCCGCGATGCGGGGTTTTCGGACTACACACCGGGGCGTTTCTTATTGCCGGGCGACCTTGCAGGCTCGCCCGTATTGACCTTTGCGCCGATGCCTGCGCCCGAGAAGGCGCGCCGCGGGTCGCTCTACCGAGAGTTCGAGCGGCGGTTTGAGGCGTATAAATCCAAGGTCGTAAAGCCGTTCTTCCGCGATCACTTCTCGCGGATTGACCGGCAGGTGGTGTTGGTAGACGCGCTGGGCGCGATCCATTCTGGCCCGCAAGCGGTGGACGATTTGCGCACCGCGATGGCCGATATTCTGGGCGCGTTCCGGCCAGGCGCGAATGCGTGGCTGTCGCAGCTCCTGTTCGGCAAACGGGTGGAGAAAATACTGTTCGCGGCCACGAAAGCGGACCATCTGCATCACACCCAGCACGGACGTTTGACGGCAATCATGGAAGCGCTTTTGCGCGATGCGCGTGACCGCGCCGACTTCGCTGGGGCCAAAACCCAAGCGATGTCCATCGCGGCCCTTCGCGCGACAACGGAGGACCACCTCCAAGGCCTGGACGTGGTGCGCGGGCGGTTGATGAGCACCGGAAAGCAAGCCGCATTTTACCCGGGCGAGTTGCCCGCAGACCCAGCCAAGATCATCGGCGCCGCACGTGACGGCGCGAACGGCTGGCTGGACGCGGAGTACTCGGTGATGAATTTTGCCCCCGCCACACTGAACTTGGCACCGGGGGAGGGGCCGCCGCATATCCGGCTGGACCGCGCCGCTGAGTTCCTGATTGGAGACCGTTTGAGATGAGCAAACGCCCCGTATTGATTGAATTGGACGCGCCCGCTGACGTCACCCCCGCAACAGCCCCCGTCATCGCGGATGAGGTGCCTCAAGGCCGCGCGATGCAATCTGTGGCGGCCATAGCTGCGCATCGCCCGTCTCGGTTGGCCAAGTTCTTCTGGTCGGCGCTGCTGGCCTTGGTCAGCTTTGTAGCCAGTGTCGCGGCATGGGACTTCGTGAACGGTTTGCTTGAACGCAGCCCCGTGTTGGGCGCCGTCGCCGTGGGGCTGACTGGGCTTTTTGTCCTCTCCTTGCTGCTGATTGCGGGTAAGGAATGGCTGGCCATCGGCCGGTTGAAAAAGATCGACGGTTTGCGAAAAGACGCAGATGCGGCGCTGGCGGGGGGGGATCTGACTGCATCACGCGCGGTATCCACGCGGCTGATGACGCTTTATGCGCACCGCCCTGAACTGGAGGCGGGTCGCGCAGCGGTCACCGCGCGCAGTGCCGACGGCTTTGATGCGGACGCGGTGCTGGGCGTGGCAGAGATGCAATTGCTTGCCCCGCTCGATGCCTTAGCGCGTCAAGAGGTGGAGGCGGCGGCGCGACGGGTCGCCACGGTCACGGCGATCGTACCCTTGGCGCTGGCTGATCTTGTGACCGCGTTGACCTCAAACCTGCGCATGATCCGGCGCATTGCCGAAATCTATGGCGGGCGTTCAGGCACCTTGGGCAGTTGGCGCCTTACGCGGGCTGTGCTTACGCATCTGGTGGCAACTGGCGCCGTCGCGGTGGGCGACGATCTGATCGGCTCCATCGCGGGGGGCGGGGTGCTCTCAAAACTGTCGCGTCGCTTCGGGGAAGGCGTAATCAACGGCGCATTAACTGCCCGCGTCGGGGTTGCGGCGATGGATGTGTGCCGCCCGTTGCCCTATGTGACGCAAGACCGCCCGTCAGTCACGGGGCTGGTGCGCCGCGCGCTAACGGGGCTGTTCCCCGCTGGCTAATCGCGAGGTGTCAGGGACGCCATCGGCGGGATCATATTCCCGCGCACAAGACGTGTCAGCAGGTGCGGGATGGGTGGGATCTGGCTTGCCGGAAACAGGATGTGGTCACGGACAGCTGGCAAAATGCGGCTGTCCGATTGGTATTGCGGCGTGAAGGCCCACGACATCGCTTGATAAATGCGCACATGCCAGCGCCGCGCCATCGCATAGGCGGGCAGGGCGTCTTGCAGCGGATATTGGGCAATCGCACGGGCCAAGGCGGCGGCATCCAGCATCGCCATATTCGCCCCTTGTCCCAGTTGCGGAGACGCCTTGTGCGCCGCATCCCCGATAATCGCGAGGTTCTCGCCGTAAGGTTTGCGCAGCGTGCCGTGCGCATAACGCGCCATCGTCATTTGGTCGTGGTCGGTGATTTGCTCGAAAATCGGGGCTGCGTCAGGCCAAAGTTGCGCGACCTCGGCCTGCCAATCCGAAATGGGGGCCGCGTACCACGCGGCGTGCGCTCCCCGCGGCATGGACCAAAAAATAGACGCTTGTGCGACGTCCGATCCTGGTAAGGTGCCAGATGGCATGATGCCGATCATCCGGTCGGCGCGGCGATACACTTGGGTCAGTTGGTCTTTCGGGAGGCCGCAGTCCCGCCACGGAACGGTGGCCCAAATCGCACCATATGGCAGCGGTTTCGCACGCATCTGGGACAGCGGCGACGACACGCCGGAGCTGTCGATGACCAAATCGAACGGCCCCTGAGGTGCGTGGTCAGAAAAGTGCAAGTGCCGATCCCTGAAGCCAATCAGCCGATGGGATGCGGTTATGGTAACACCCGCGCCAAGCGCCGCCTGAAATATGGCGTCAAATAGCGATGCACGGTGAATGGCCAGCCCCACGTGTGTGCCCGCAGGGTCGTGGTCATAGGTCACGTCCAATACGCGGCGGCCAGAGTTGGCCTCGTGCCCCAGCATACGCCGGATCGCGTTGCCCTTCGCGCGCGCGGCGTCACCCGCGCCGATCTCATCTAGCACGGCTTGCCCGACGGGCTGGATCACCAGACCGGAGCCAACAGGACGCGGTCGGTCGAACTGGTCAAAGATGGTGACGGAATGCCCTTGCTGGGCCAAAAGGGTCGCGGCGGTCAGGCCGCCAATGCCTGCACCGGCAATCGCAATCGTATAACTCATAAGGCCCTGCTTACGCGGTTAAACGGCTAGCGTCATGGCCTAAAAGTGTCGCGGCTAAAGCGTTGGCGGCGCGTGTTCGGGCGTGCGCAGGTCTTCGACGCCCATCCGCAAGCCGCGCGCAATACGGTGCGCAAGGGCGGAGAACGCACGCGCGGTGTCTGGCGGCAGCTCCGCCATCAGCGTCTTGTCGAACAGCCCCAGCCAATGCGGGAAGTGTTCCGCTTGCACGTTGCGCGCGGCCATGTGCTTTTGCATGGGGTTCCCGTCATAAATCCGCTCGTACAAAATGGCGTTGCGCCAAAAACTAGCGATCTTCGCTTCATGGGCGGGCCAGACGTCGCGCGGCACATGGGCAGCAAACACTGGCGCCAGAACCGGATCACGGCGAACGGCGGCATAGAATTTATTGACCACCCGTTCAATTTGTGCGGCGGTGATGTCAAACCTTGGTGGCATGGCCGTCATAGAATAATCCACAAGACGGGCAATAAGACACACAGATAGACCAACATGTTAAACATGGAACGGATGAGCCCCATGTCATCCGCAGGCGGGATGCCCAACAGGTTGCAGATCTTGGTGCCGGGCCAAAGCAGGAATTCAGTGACTTTTTCTGCGGTGGTTGCGGTGGTCATCGGGATGCCTCTTATAATGGGTATTTCGGATGCGGAATATCTAGCGCTTTTAATTGCGCATTTCAAATGCTAATATTTGGTATGCAACTGGATAAATTCACGGACTACGGGCTGCGGGCCTTGATTTACCTTCGGCTGTGCGGCGCTCGTCGGGCGTCCGTCGCAGAAATCGCGGCTAAATTCCACCTTTCCGAACATCATCTGTCGAAGGTCGCCACGGCATTGGCAGCGGACGGATTTGTGGTGTCCTCGCGCGGACGGGCGGGCGGCTTGAGCTTGGCCAAACCCGCAAGAGACATCAGCATAGGTGCGGTCGTGCGCCGCTTAACGCGCAACGTTGCGGTGGCGGAATGCTTCGCGCAGAACGGGGCCTGCGCAATATCGCCCGCCTGCGGGTTGCGCGGCCCGTTGGCCGAGGCGCAGGAGGCGTTCTTCAAGGTGCTGGATGGCTACAATCTGGCTGATGTCAGCGGGCAGGGTGCGGCACTGTCGAAACTGCTGGGCGTTGATGATCCAAGTGCACTGGACGAAACCGTCTAGCCAAGGCTATAAGCCCCACATGACATACAACATCGTCATTATTCGAATTATATCCCCGGCGCTCTGATCAAGATGAGACGCCGGGCAAAGGTGTTTGAGCTGCTCGCACCGACCCCACTCCGATTTTCAAATCCGAAGACAAAGGACGCCAGACATGTGCGCCGACACCCCTGAGACTGTTTCCTACAAAGACACGCTGAACCTACCTAAAACCGACTTCCCGATGCGCGCAGGCCTGCCCAAGCGCGAGCCCGGCTGGCTGGAGCGTTGGGCCAAGATCGGCGTCTACGACCAGCTGCGCGAAAAGGCGAAAAGCCAGCCGCGCAAACCCTTCACGTTGCACGACGGTCCGCCCTACGCCAACGGCCACCTGCACATCGGCCACGCCTTGAACAAGACGATCAAGGACATGATCGTGCGCTCGCACCAGATGATGGGGTTTGACGCACGCTACATCCCCGGTTGGGATTGCCACGGTCTGCCGATCGAATGGAAGATCGAGGAAAAGTACCGCTCCAAAGGCAAAGACAAAGACGCCGTCGATGTTGTCGAATTCCGTCAGGAATGCCGCGAGTTTGCCGCAGGGTGGGTCGACATCCAGCGCGAGGAGTTCAAACGTCTTGGCATCACCGGCAACTGGGATGACCCGTACCTCACGATGAACTTCCATGCCGAGCGCGTAATCGCGGAGGAATTTCAAAAGTTCCTGATGAACGGCACCCTCTATCAAGGCTCCAAGCCTGTGATGTGGTCGCCGGTAGAAAAGACCGCTTTGGCAGAAGCGGAGGTGGAGTACCACGACCACAAGTCTGATATGATCTGGGTGAAGTTCCCCGTGGTCGGCGTTGCTGGCACGGAAGCCTTGGTCGCTGAAATCACTGGCGGTGATGACAACAAAACCTCCGCCGCTGCGCAGGAAATCGGCGCAGATTTTGCCAACACCAATGTGGTGATCTGGACCACGACGCCGTGGACCATCCCGCAAAACCGCGCGGTCTGTTTCGGCCCGAAGATCAGCTACGGCCTGTATAAGGTCACCGACGCCGCAGAGGACAACTGGGCGAAAGTCGGTGAGAAGTATCTGGTCGCGGACGCATTGGCCGAGGGCATATTTGCACAGGCCCGCGTTGAGGGCTTTGAGCGCTTGCGCGATGCATCCCCCGCCGTGCTGGAGGCCCTGACCCTGAAGCACCCGCTGCGCGGTGTGCCGAACGGACAAGGCGAATGGGACTACGACGTCCCAATGCTCCCCGGCGATCACGTGACGGAAGAGGCCGGTACAGGTTTCGTTCACACAGCACCTAGCCACGGCGACGACGACTACCAGATCGGCGTAAAGTTCGGCCTTCCAATGACATATAACGTCATGGAAGACGGCTCTTACCGCGCCGACTTGCCGCTGTTTGGTGGTAAACGCATCCTGAAGCCGAACGGCAAAGAAGGCGACGCGAATAAGGCCGTGATAGAGGTGTTGGCATCGGGCAATCTGCTGATGGCGCGCGGGCGCCTGACGCACAGCTACCCGCACTCTTGGCGCTCCAAGGCGCCAGTGATCTACCGCAACACGCCGCAATGGTTCGCGGCCATCGACAAAGAGGTCGGCGACGGTCAGGACACGCACGGCAAAACCATCCGTGAACGCGCGTTGACCGAGATCGATAACGTGAAATGGACCCCGCGATCAGGCCGCAACCGCCTGCACTCCATGATGGAGGCACGCCCCGACTGGGTGTTGTCGCGTCAACGTGCATGGGGCGTGCCGCTAACCTGCTTTACCAAGGTGGGCGCGTTGCCGGACGCAGATGATTTCTTGTTGCGAAACGAAGAGGTCAACGCCCGCGTGCTGGAGGCCTTCGAGGCCGAAGGCGCGGATGCATGGTACAAAGAGGGCGCGAAGGAACGCTTCTTGTCCGGCATCGTGAACCCAGACGATTACACCCAAGTGATGGACATTCTCGATGTGTGGTTCGACTCCGGTTGTACACACGCCTTCACCCTGCGCGACCGCGAAGATGGCTCCGAAGACGGCATCGCGGACGTCTACATGGAAGGCACCGACCAACACCGCGGCTGGTTCCACTCCTCGTTGCTGCAATCCGTCGGTACCACAGGCCACGCGCCTTACCGCAACGTGGTCACACACGGGTTCACGCTGGATGAGAAGGGCATGAAGATGTCCAAATCCATCGGCAACACCATCGTGCCGGAAAAAATCGTGCAACAATACGGCGCAGACATCTTGCGTCTTTGGGTGGCTCAAACCGACTTCACGCAAGACCAGCGTATCGGCGATGAAATCCTCAAAGGTGTGGCTGACAGCTACCGTCGCCTGCGCAACACCATGCGTTTCATGTTAGGCTCTTTGAACGACTTCTCTGAGGCTGACCGCATGGATCCGGCGGATATGCCGGAGCTGGAGCGTTGGGTTCTGCACCGCCTGTCCGAGTTGGACGAGGTTGTGCGCGACGGCTACGCAAAGTTCGACTTCCAAGGCGTGTTCCAAGCGATCTTCACCTTCGCGACGGTGGATTTGTCCGCGTTCTACTTTGATATCCGCAAGGATGCGCTGTACTGCGACGGCGATACCGCGCGACGCCGCGCGGCACGCACGGTTCTGGACATTCTGTTCCACCGCCTGACATCGTGGCTGGCCCCGATCCTGGTGTTCACCTGCGAGGAAATCTGGCTGGAACGCTTCCCGGGCGATGCATCTTCGATCCACCTGACAGACATCCCCGAGACGCCGGCCGACTGGCGCGACGCCGAACTGGCTGCCAAATGGGCTACCGTGCGCAAGGTGCGCCGCGTGGTCACTGGCGCGCTGGAGGTCGAGCGCACGGCGAAGGTCATCGGCTCCTCTCTGGAGGCAGCACCAGCGGTCTACGTCGGGGCAGATGTCGCGGATGTGTTGAAGACGGTGAACTTTGACGACATGTGCATCACGTCCGGCATCAACGTATCGACAGACGCCGCCCCCGAAGGCGCGTTCACGCTGGATGACGCCGAAGGCGTCGCTGTCGTGTTCGGCAAGGCGGACGGCGACAAATGTCAGCGCTGTTGGAAAATCCTGCCTGACGTCGGCACGCACACCCATGAGGGTGTCTGCCAGCGTTGCGACACGGCGCTGGATTAAACAATGACCGACGGGGCGCGAGCACGGCTTGATAGCCCCGTCGGACCGCTCACTTTGGTAGAGCAAGACGGCGCGGTCGTGGCGCTGGAGTGGAATGCCACCGGTGATGTCGTGCGCACGGGCATGTTGGGCGATGCGGTGGCGCAAATGAGCGACTATTTCGCCGGCAATAGACAAGCGTTTGACGTGCCGCTTCAGCCGCGGGGCTCAGCTTTTCAGCAAAAATTCTACGCGGCTCTTCGCGCCATACCCTACGGCGAAACCCGCACCTACGGCGATTTGGCGACCGAGTTAGGCGTCTCTGCGCAAGCGATCGGGCAGGCCTGTGGCGCGAACCCCATCGCGATCCTGATCCCATGCCACCGTGTCTTGGGCGCGGCGGGCCTTGGTGGGTTCTCCGGCGCGGGCGGGGTGGAGGCCAAGGTTGAACTGCTTAAGTTGGAAGGCGCGGCGTCACTGCTGATCTAGCCGTCCTTGCCGTAAACGGCCTGTTGCGCGACGCCTGCAAACAACAGGTAAATCGACGTCACGATCAAGCCCCAGTGCGCCCAGCTTTGCGGGTCAAAGTTGACCCACGCCGCCCAGCCAGCAAAGAACGTCCACGCCAGCGCCATCGGCAAAGTCACCGTCCGCCAGCGCTCTGTGCGCACAGGGTGGACGAATTTGAAGGGCACGAACATGGCAATCGCCAAGACCGTAACCAGCACCAGAATGATCCAGAAATTCGGCTGAAGGGCAAACACCACGACGGCCACCATGTTCCAGCAACCGGGAAAGCCCGAAAACGAATTGTCCTTGGTTTTCATCCGCGTATCCGCGAAATAAAGCGCCGAGGCAAAGGTGATGACGATAATCACGAACCAACCCGTCCACCCCTCGAACAGGCCCGACTGGAACAGGGCAAAGGCGGGAATGAACACATAGGTCAGGTAGTCGATGATCAGGTCCAGCAGCACCCCGTCGAATTGCGGGGCGTGTTGCTTCACGTCATATTTGCGCGCCAAGGGGCCATCAATGCCGTCCACGCCAAAGGCGACGACAAGCCACACGAACATCAGCGCCCATTCGCCGTCGACCGCCGCGAGCATGGCCAACATGGCAAAAACGGCGCCGGTGGCGGTTAAAAGATGAACGGCGAGGGCTTTGATCTGAGATGTCATAGCCCCTCATGGCCCGAATGGACTTAAGTTGTAAAGTCCAACGGACAAACTCCTCCGATAAGAAAAGGCGCGCCGGATTGCGGCGCGCCTTGGAGAGTTGCTGTCAGGTTGCGCCTAGTTGCCGATGCGCACCTCCTCCAGCGGGTAGGCCAGCATGTCTTGGTCGGGGTAATTCACGTGGCAATCGTGGCAGAAGCTTTGTTTGATTTTCATCACCTTGCCATTGGGCTGAAGGCCCGCATAAAGCCAGTCGTCTGTCTCAGGGATCGCGCCGTCCTCCATCTTGGTCATGATGAACAGCGGCCCAACACGCGCCTGCTTTTTCTTCTTCGAGATGGTGATCGACTCTTTCGCAAGCACCGATCTGGCAGGCATTTTCACGCCTTCTTCCGCAAACTTCAGGTACTGCTCCGCCGCGACGTCGTTGGCGAAGGTTTGCAGCAGGCGGTTGCCGTGCGGCCCCGCGACGGCAGGGCGGGTGGAGGTGACGGTCCAAGACCGGTAGTTCGCGCCAATCTCGTCGCCTTCCTTGGCGTAGCCCTCGGCCATGGCATCCTTCAGGCAGTTGTAGATGTCCTCAATCTGCGCGGCCTCCAGATCAAACGGGTCGTCTACGTCAACGGGGCAGTCAGCGGCGTTTGCCGCACCCGCCATGAGTGCGGTGGCGGCTGTCGCTGCGGCGATGAAGGCGCGAATGGTCATATGTGTCTCTCTCCCTATAAATATCCCTGACAAGTTGTCGCAGGCAAGACGCCGCCGCGCCAATACAAGTTTGCACACGTTGACGTGAGAAAGGCGACAATATCGGGTTTACGAGACAAAGATTAACGATCACCCACCAAAGGCACGCACAAGACTACTAGCCGTGCTTCAGACCCTTGGGGTGGGCGTTGTTATACACCTCCATCAACCGCACGGTGTCGACTGCGGTGTAGGCTTGGGTGGTCGAGAGGGAAGCGTGCCCCAAAAGCTCTTGAATTGCGCGTAGGTCGCCGCCCGCTTCCAGTAGGTGGGTGGCGAAAGAGTGGCGCATCGCATGCGGGGTTGCGGTCGCGGGCAGGCCAAGCTGCATGCGGGCATTTTCCATCGCCTTGGCAATCAGGCGCGGGCTTAACGCGCCGCCACGCGCACCGCGAAACAGCGGATCGTCCGGCAACATAGGGAAGGGTTGGGCTGCAAGGTAGCGGTCCACGGCCACGCGCGCAGGGCCGATCACCGGCACGATGCGCTCCTTGCCGCCCTTACCGGTGATGCGGATCACATCCGGCAGGGGCGCGTCAGAGAATTTCAAACCCAAAGCCTCGGAGATGCGCAAACCGCAGCCATAGAGCAATGTCAGGACGGCGGCGTCCCGCACCGCAACCCAGTCCTTGCTGGCTTGCAACTCCACGGTGTCGATCATGGCGCGCGCGGCGTCCTCGGCCAAGGGGCGCGGCAGTTTCTTTTGAAACTTAGGGGAGCGTGTTGCCAGAACGGCCGTCGGCTCAAAGCCCTCGCGTTCGGCCAGCCAGCGGTAGAAGCTTTTGACCGACGACAACTCCCGCGCGAGGGAGCGTGCGGCCACGCCGCGTTTACGCTCATGCGCCATCCACGCCCGCATGTCGGTGGGCTTCACCCGCGCCAACGGCGCAAGGCCGGTGCTGTCGCCGAAATGCACTGTGATGAAATTCAGAAACCCCAACACGTCGCTGCGGTAGGCTTCGATGGTGTTTTCCGCCACCCCGTCAAGCGATTTGCGGTGGGTCAGCCATCCCTCCAGCGCGTCGCGGCAGGCGGGGGAGATCAGCATCAGGCCAGCCAGCGCTTGATTGCCCGCTCGAACGTCGCGCCAAAGAACGCCAACAGATCGGTGCCTTGGCTCGGCCGGAACTGGTGCGGGTCTTCCGATCCCATAACCAGCAACGCTGGCAAGCGGCCTTCGCCCAGATCAAGGCGCAGCAGTGCTTCAGATTTGATGTAGGACGCGTTGTCGCCGTAAACGTCGGAGGACGCGGGCGACACTTGGCGCAAGCTGACAGGGCGCACGGGGATATCGCGACCGGCGGTGATGTAGTGGTCAACAACGCCTGGTTCCACGATGGACAATACGTCCTCGAACCCGATGGACGGGCTGGCGTGTTCCTTGGATTCCAAGATCAGCCGCAGTCGTGACACCCGCAGGGATTCCAGCAAATCCCCCGATAGCGTGGCAAGAAAGCCAGGGAAATCGGTTGGCTCCAGCACTTTCAGAACGGCGTTGTGAATAAGGTTGGTGCCCGCAAGGTTTTCATAGGCCGCCGCAATGACGGAGCGGTGTGTGTCCTCAAGCCGGTCAAGGCGGCTTTCCAGACGGTCCATCGCGATTCCGCGCAAATCAACGATATTGCCCCCAAGGGAGCGCTCGTTCGCGTCGATCAAAGCCCGCATAAGGTCTTGATCCTCAAGAATAACTTCTGGGTCTGTCAGAATCTTGTCGCGCAGCGCGTCCAGCACTTTGGCCTGCTCAATCATGCTCGTTGCCTTTGTTTAGGGCGTTGTTTTGCAAGACTATAGCCCAAGGCTTTTCCTTTTTCCACGTAGAGATTGCCCCTTGGGGCCTGTGTCACAAATCTGAATCACCCCTGTCATCTTGCCGATATGCCCGCCGCCTAGGGTCTGCGCAGAATCAACGAGCCACTTTGAGGGAAGCCGCCATGAACGATATTGATACATCCGACCTGTCTTGGGATGACTGGGACGAGTTGCAGCGCCCCGCTGCTGAAGAAACCGATTTTGACGCGGTCGTCGAAGGCGCCTTGTCACGCCGTGGCTTTCTGGCGGGTGTGCTGGCCTTCGGATCTGGCGCAGCCGTCATGGGCACCGCGTCTTTGATGGGCTCTACCGCGCAGGCTGCGACATCGCGCATCGCGTTCAAACCGCTGGCCGCGCAAACCGATTTCACCATCCACGTGCCTGAGGGCTACAGCTGGAAGCCCGTTGCCAAATGGGGCCAGCCGCTGTTCTCCGGTGTAGACGATCTGGACCACGCCACCGGCGGCGCGTTGGAGACCTCCGACAAGGTGTTCGGCGAAAACACCGACGGGATGGAAGCTTTCACTGTGGGCAACCACCAGTTGATTGCCGTCAACCACGAGTACGTGAACCCGAAGATCAACCTGCCGAACAATGAGGGCGGCGTGCCGACCTCTGCCGACGACGTGCGCAAACTGCAAAACCTGCAAGGCGTGACGGTGATGGAAGTGGCAGAGGGTGAAAACGGCTGGGATATCGTCAAAGACAGCCCGTTCACGCGCCGCATCCACCAGAACACACCGATGAAAATCGCAGGCCCCGCCGCAGGTCACAACCTGCTGAAAACCGACGCCGATCCGGCTGGGGTGGAGGTGCTTGGCACCATGAACAACTGTGGCGCGGGAAAAACGCCGTGGGGTACTTACCTGACCTGTGAAGAAAACTTTAACGGCTACTTCGGCTCCACCGACGCCAATCTGGAGCTGCCCGAAGACTTTGGCCGCTATGGCATCGGCCATGAGGGCCGCTACGCCTACGAGAAATTTGACGCGCGTTTCGATCTGGCCACAACCCCGAACGAGCCTTACCGCTTCGGCTACATCGTGGAAATCGACCCCGCGAACCCAGATGCCATGCCCGTGAAACGCACGGCACTTGGCCGCTTCAAACACGAGAACGCGGCCTGCGTTCTGGCCCCCGATGGGCGCGTAGTGGTCTATCTGGGCGATGACGAGCGCGGCGAGTTCTTGTATAAATTCGTCTCCGATGGTGTCTACACGCCGGGCGGTGATACCTCGACGCTGCTGGATGAAGGCCAGCTTTACGCCGCCAAATTCAACGAGGACGGCAACGGTGAATGGGTCGCCCTGACACCCGAAGCCACCGGTATGAGCCAGCCGCAGATTTGCATCCTGACCCGCGTGGCCGCGTCCAAAGTTGGCGCGACGACGATGGACCGTCCGGAGTGGGTCGCCGTTAACCCCGTCGCGGTGGAGGCATATTGCGCCCTGACCAACAACAAGAACCGCGGTCTGAAAACCAATGCCGGCGGCGATGAGACCCCGGTGGGCGGCCCCAACCCGCGTGAGGCCAACAAATACGGCCAGATCGTGCGGTGGTTCCCCGCGGGTGACGATCACGCCAGCGACAGCTTCACATGGGATCTCTATGTGATGGCGGGGAACCCGACTGTGGGCGAGGGGCTTTATAAAGGCTCCGAGAACATCAACGCGGGCAACCTCTTCAACTCCCCCGACGGGATGATGTTCGACAGCACTGGCTTGCTGTGGATCCAGACCGATGGCGACGACGACAACGAGGGAGAGTTTGAAGGCATGGGCAACAACCAGATGCTTGCGGGCGATCCTGTCACGGGCCAGATCGAGCGGTTCCTAACGGGTCCAAACGGCTCAGAGGTCACGGGGCTGACGTGGTCGGCTGACAAGCGCACGATGTTCGTGGGCATCCAGCATCCCTCCGCGCCATTCCCTGACGGTGAGGGCAAACTGGCCCGCTCCACCGTGGTTGCGGTGAAACGCGACGACAACGCCATTATCGGTTAAAGTTATTTCCAATGACCAAACACAGGGTCGCGCCTTCGGGCGCGGCCCTTTTTTAGCCTTCGCGCTTGGGGCGCTGCGGCTTGGACAATTGATGTTCGCGCCACACCGTATAAAGCCCCGAGGCCAAAATCAGCGCGATCCCGCTCCACGCGATGGCGTCGGGCCATTCGTCAAAGATCAACATCCCCAAGATGATCGACAGCGGCAGGGCAAGATACTCGAACGGCGCAACCAACGCGGCCTCTCCGGTGCGGTATGCTAGGGAAATGAAGTACCCGCCGACAGAGGCAAACAACCCCAGCACCGCAATATAGGGCAGGTCGCCGACATCTGGCCAAACCCAAGGGCGGAACAGAAATTCCAGCGACGCGTTGCCGGAACTGGCAAACTTGCCGTCCCCCATCAAAAGGCCCAACACGCAGGTGGCGATGATAAACATCAGCTGGATGTAGAACACCATCGACACGGTCGTCTCGGTGTTGCGCAGGTAGCGCGTCATGATGTGCAGCCCCGCGTAGCCAAAGGCGGCGGCAATCGGCAGCAGTGACGCCAGTTGGAAGGACGCGGTTCCGGGGCGCAAGACCACCGCGACGCCGATCATGCCAATGGCAACAGCACCCCAGCGGCGCGGGCCCACGGTTTCCCCAAGGAAAATCACCGAGAAAATAGTGATGATGAATGGAGAGACGAAAAACAACGCAACCGCATCCGCAAGGGGCAGCGCGGCAAGCCCCAGAAAGAAGGTCATATTGGCAAAGAACACCAAACCCGCCCGCGCCATCTGCGCGCCCAGACGTTTGGTTTTTAAGGCGGGCAACCCGCCTTGGAACGGTGCCATGAACAGCAGCACCACCGTCATACCTAGGATGGACCGGATCAGCACGATCTGGTGCAGCGCGTAGTCGCCGGATAGAAACTTCATGGTGACGTCGTTCAGGGAGAACAGCGTCACCGCGATCATTGCAAACAGTGGGCCAAGCGTGGTGGGAGAAAGCTTCATTCCCGTGACGCTAGGGGAGGGTGCGTGTTTGGTCCAGCGGCAAAGCGTGCGCGCGCGGTTTTAGCCGCGCAGCTTACGCCACGCGGGGACGAGTAGCTTGGTCGCAACGGGAACAAGGACCAGCCCCAGTGCAAGGCCGAACACGCCGTCCATAGCGGCTTTGGTGATCCATTGGACCGCCCCTTTGGCGGTGTTGACGGCATCGGCGGCGGCGTAGGAAATGTCGTGGATAACGTGCTCCGGCCAGCCGAAGCCAAGACTCTCAAGCCCGTGGATTACGATGGACCCGCCAACCCACAGCATCGCAGCCGTGCCGACCACCATCAGCCCCTGCAAAAAGCCCGGCATCGCTTTGACAATCCCGCGCCCCAGCGCGCGGGTCGGGGCCAAGCGGCCGCTTTCGGCCATTGTCATCCCGATGTCATCCGCTTTGACGATCACCGCGACGGAGCCGTAGACCAGTACCGTGATGCCAATCGCCACCACAAAGAGGGTCGCGGCCTCCATCGCCAGACTGCTTTCAGGGATGGCGGCCAACGCGATGGTCATGATTTCGGCGGACAGGATAAAGTCGGTCTTGATCGCGCCTGCGGCTTTTTCTTCCTCTAGGTGCATCGGGTCTTGAACCATGTCGGCCGGTTGGTCGGCGTCATGGGTTTCGTGGGTGAACAGGTGCACGATTTTTTCCGCGCCCTCAAAGCACAGGTAGCCGCCGCCCAACATCAACAGCGGCGTGATCGTCCACGGGGCCAAATTTGAGAGCAGCAGCCCAACGGGCAGAAGGTAAAGCAGCTTGTTCTTGATGGAGCCTTTGGCGATGCGCCAGACCAGTGGCAATTCGCGCGATGCTTCAAAGCCGTGCAGATACTTCGGCGTTACGGCGGCGTCGTCGATCAACGCGCCTGCGGCTTTGGCGCCCGCCTTGGCGGCTTGCCCCATCACGTCATCCACTGAGGCGGCTGCAATTTTAGCGATGCCTGCAACGTCATCAAGTAAGGCAAGTAGTCCGCTCATGGGGAAGCTCCGATAAAAATGGCCGCGCGCTCTGGGTGAACACGCGGCCTTTTAGCATAGGTTAAAGGCGTCGTTTAGACGATTTTAATGTTTGCCTTGGCGACGTCTTTCATGAAGCCTTCCAAGCCCTTTTCGGTCAGCACGTGGTCTGCCATTTTCTTGATGACGGCAGGTGGTGCCGTCGCCACGTCCGCGCCGATTGCCGCGCAATCGGACATGTGGTTGGCGGAGCGGATGGAGGCCGCAAGGATTTGCGTCTCGTAGCCGTAATTGTCGTACATGTTGCGGATGTCTGCGATCAGCTCCATGCCATCAAGGTTCAAATCGTCCAGACGGCCAATGAACGGCGAGATGAACGTCGCGCCGACTTTTGCGGCCAGCAACGCTTGGTTGGCCGAAAAGCACAGCGTCACGTTGACCATATGGCCTTCGTTGGTCAGCACGTTACAGGCTTTCAAGCCGTCCCATGTCAACGGAACTTTCACGGCAATGTTGTCCGCGATTTTCGCCAGCTTACGGCCCTCAGCAATCATGTCGTCAGCGCTCAGGGCAACAACTTCAGCAGAGACCGGACCATCGACGATCGAGCAGATTTCTTTGGTGACTTCCAGAATGTCACGGCCGGATTTTGCGATCAGCGACGGGTTGGTTGTGACCCCGTCCACGATGCCCAAAGCGTTGAGTTCTTTGATGTCGTTAATTTCAGCTGTGTCTACGAAGAATTTCATGGGGTATGCCTTTCGGTGGGCGGTTGGTCTGGTTAAGTGTGGCTTTACCTCAATTGCGTAGGTGAGAGCAAACGGTGAAGGGGCAGTTGTGAGCGGATTTTTCCATGAAGGCGATTTGGTTGGCGTCGTAACCACCCAGCCGTTGGACCGCATGCTGGACTACAAAGCCCCCGAAGGCGGCTGTCACCTTGGCGCATTTGTGGAGGTGCCGCTTGGCCCGCGCAAGGTGTTGGGGGTCGTTTGGGGCGCGGGGAAGGGCGATTACGACCGCTCCAAAATCCGCTCCGTTATTCGGGTGCTGGACGTGCCCCCCATGCGGGCCGAGATGAAGGATTTTCTGACCCGCGCGGGGGCTTACACGCTAACGCCGCTCAGTTTGATGGTGCGCCTCGCCACCCGCTCCCCGGGCTTGGGGGATCCGCCTGCCATGCGCAAGATTTTCCGCATGGGCACGGGGCAGGTCGACCGCATGACCCCCGCCCGCGAAAAAGTGCTGGCGGTGCTGGAAGAGTTCGGCGGCCTGTCGTTCACGTTAAAGGAATTGGCGGAGCAGGCGGGCGTTGGCCCCTCGGTGGTGAAAGGCTTGGCCGCGCAGGGCGCTGTGCGCGAGGAGGACAGCCCCCGCGACTTGCCGTTCACGCCGCTTGATCCCTCCCGTCCGGGAAAGCAATTGACCGAAGATCAAGCCGCTGCCGTGGCGGCGCTGGACCGTGACGGATACTCCACCACGCTTTTGAAGGGCGTCACCGGATCGGGCAAAACGGAAGTTTATCTGGAGGCCGTTGCGGCCTGCCTGCGCCGTGGGCGGCAGGCTTTGGTGTTGTTGCCGGAAATCGCGCTGACGTCGGAATTTTTGACCCGTGTGGAGCAACGCTTTGGCGCGCGGCCCGCCGAATGGCACTCCGGCGTCACCATGACAGAACGCCGCCGTGTCTGGCGTATGGTCGCCGACGGTGGTGCGGAGTTGGTCGTGGGCGCGCGCTCCGCTTTGTTCCTGCCTTACCGCGATCTTGGATTGATCGTTGTGGATGAGGAACACGACAGCTCCTACAAACAAGAAGAGGGCGTTCTGTATAACGCCCGCGACATGACGGTTCTGCGCGCGTCGCTGTGCGGGGCGCAAGTCGTATTGGCCTCCGCCACACCCTCGCTGGAGACATGGGCCAACGCGGAGGCGGGTAAATATTCGCGCGTTGAGCTGACCTCGCGCTTTGGTGAGGCCGTGCTGCCAGAAATGCGGGCGATTGACATGCGCAACGAGGAGCTGCCCGGCTCGCGCTGGGTGTCGCCAAGTTTGCAAAAAGAGATCGCCAAGCGGATCGAATTGGGTGAGCAATCGCTGGTGTTTTTGAACCGCCGCGGCTACGCGCCGATGACGCTGTGCCGTGCGTGCGGCCATCAGATCGTGTGCGAGCACTGCGACGCGCGTATGGTGGAGCACCGTTTCCTCAAGCGCCTGATGTGCCACCAATGCGGCGAGACAAAACCAATGCCCACGGCCTGCCCCTCCTGCGAGGCGGAGGACCGGCTTGCCCCAATCGGCCCAGGCGTGGAGCGCATGGGGGAGGAACTGGCGGAGCTGTTCCCCGACGCGCGTGTGGTTGTGCTGTCGTCGGACCTGTACGGCACATCGCGAGAGTTGAAGGCCCATATTGAGGCCATCGCGGAGGGCGGCGCGGATATCATCATCGGCACGCAACTGGTCGCCAAGGGTCACAACTTCCCGCATCTGACGTTGGTGGGGGTGATCGACGCGGATTTGGGGCTGCAAGGCTCCGACCTGCGGGCGGCGGAGAAGACGTTCCAGCTGATGCGCCAAGTGGCAGGCCGCGCCGGTCGCGCCGAAAAGCGCGGGGCGGCATTATTGCAAACTTTCCAGCCGGAGCATCCGGTCATCACCTCCATCCTCAACGGCGACGAGGAGGCGTTCTGGCGTGCCGAAGCGGCGGAGCGTGAGCAGGCGGGCATGCCGCCCTATGGCCGCATGGCGGGGGTGATCCTGTCCGGCCCCGAGGTCGGGCCGGTGTTCGATTTGGGCAATGCGCTGGCGCGCAATGATGCGGCGCTAAAAAGGGTGGGTGCGCAGGTCTACGGGCCAGCCCCCGCGCCAGTTGCGCGTATTCGCGGACGCCACCGCGTGCGGCTGCTGGTGAAGGCGCCGAAAGGCGCGGCGCTGCAAGCCGCGATTGCCGAATGGATCAGGCCGGTGCGCCTGAAAGGCGACTTGCGATTGCAGATCGACATTGACCCCCAAAGCTTCTTTTAACACCTACCTTTCCAAGGGCGTCGGGGCTGGTTAAAACGAGCAGAACTTTGGGGATTACAAACATGACGATCACGCCGCAGCCGGGGATCATGGACATCAAGCTCTACCAGTCGGGGGCGTCGAAAATTGACGGCGTCACGGATGTGGTCAAGCTGTCGTCGAACGAAAACCCCCACGGGCCATCGAAGCGCGCTCTTGACGCATTCCGGCAGGCCGCTGGGGAATTGCACCTTTATCCCTCTACCGATCATGCCGACCTGCGCCACGCCATTAGCGAAGTGCAAGGCATGGACCCCGCCCGCATCACCTGCGGTGTTGGCTCTGACGAGATCATATCGTTTTTGTGCTACGCCTACGCCGGACCGGGTGACGAGGTTCTCTATACCGAGCACGGGTTCTCCATGTACCGCATATCGGCGCTGGCGGCTGGGGCCACACCTGTTGAGGTCGCTGAAACGGATCGTCACACCGATGTCGACAACCTGCTGGCTGGGGTGACGGACAACACCAAGCTGGTGTTTATCGCGAACCCCAACAACCCGACAGGCACCATGATCGGTGAGGCCGAGGTGGCGCGGCTGGCCGATGGCTTGCCGGAGGGGTGCTTGTTGGTCCTCGACGGGGCTTACGCGGAATTCGTGGAAGGTTTTGACGCGGGCAAGGCGATTATTGATGCACGCGAAAACGTATTCATGACGCGGACGTTTTCGAAGATTTACGGCCTCGGCGGCTTGCGCATCGGCTATGGCTACGGCCCGCAAGAGATCATCGACACGTTGAACCGTGTGCGCGGACCGTTCAATCTGGGCGTTCCTGCGTTGAAGGCCGCTGAAATGGCAATGCGCGACGTTGGCTACACCGAATGGTGTCGTAAGGAAAACGCCCGTATGCGCGGCTGGATGACAGAGCAACTGTTGGCCATGGGCATCGCCGTCGACCCGTCAGAGGCGAACTTCGTGCTGGCGCGGTTTGAAGATCAGGCCAAGGCCGAAGCGGTGGACGCGCATCTGAAATCCAAAGGTCTGATCGTGCGCTTGGTGGCCGGTTATAACCTGCCCGACTGCCTGCGCATTACGGTCGGCACGGAAGACGCCTGCAAACGGGTCATCGCGGCCATCAAGGAGACACTCTGAATGGCACATCTCTATGACCGCGTCGCCCTGATCGGGCTGGGCCTGATCGCGGGCTCCATGTTTCACGCCATCAAACGGGCTGGCTTGGCCAAGGAGGTCGTGGGCTACGCGCGCTCGGCGGAAACCCGTGACGTGGCGCGCGAAATTGGCCTTTGCGACCGTGTCGTCGATAGCGCGGCACAGGCGGTAGAGGGCGCTGATCTGGTGATGCTCTGCGTGCCGGTGGGGGCCATGGGCGCCGTTGCCGCAGAAATCGCTCCTTCCTTGCAGCAGGGCGCGCTGGTGTCCGACGTTGGCTCCACCAAAGCGGCTGTGATCGAGGCTGTTACGCCGCATCTGCCTGAAGGCGTGCATTTCATTCCCGCGCACCCGTTGGCAGGGACAGAGCAATCCGGCCCAAAGTCCGGCTTTGCGGAATTGTTCGATAATCGCTGGTGTTTGCTGACCCCACAGGAGGGGACTGACCCCGCAATGTTGTTGAAGTACAAGTCGTTCTGGGAGGGCCTCGGCTCCAAGGTCGACGAGATGGACGCGCAGCACCATGATCTGGTGCTTGCCGTCACCTCGCACACGCCGCACCTGATCGCCTACACGATGGTTGGCGTTGCGGATGATTTGGGGCGCGTGACCGACAGCGAGGTGGTGCAATACTCCGCCGCCGGTTTCCGCGATTTCACGCGGATTGCCGCATCGGACCCGACAATGTGGCGGGATGTGTTCTTGGCCAACAAGGATGCGACGCTGGAAATTCTGGGTCGCTTCACTGAGGAGTTGTTCGCGTTGCAACGCGCTATCCGCACCGGCGACGGCGACCATCTGCACGATTATTTCACGCGCACCCGCGCAATTCGTCGCGGCATTATCGAGGCGGGGCAGGACACCGATGCTCCAAACTTTGGCCGGAACGCCAAATGAAGCGCTTGGCCGTTGCCTGTTTTCTGCTTGCCGCAAGCGCCGAGGCCAATACCGCCACGTCGCAGCGCCCTATGCCAAGAACGGCGATTGCCACGGCACCAGCCCGCGCGGTGATCGTGGAGGTATCCGACAGCCAGCTAGCCCCTCGGCGCTCCGTGCGTCCGGTCGGACGGCGCGGTGGGGCCACAGCAGCAGCGACGACGAGAACCGGCGCGCGGTCCAATACCTTCGGCCAGCAGTTGAAGCAGGCCTTCCAGAAGAAACCAAAACCAGCGCGCGCCGCCACGGTCGCCCCAAAGGCGTCCAAACGCATCGCGAAAGGCTTGCAAGGCTCCGTCTGCGGCGACCCGAGCATTCGCGGCGAGAAGATCAGCCGCATACCGGCAAAGATGAACGGCTGCGGGTTGTCGAACGGTGTGAAGGTCACTGCGGTCTCCGGCGTCGCCCTGACGCAACACGCCAAGATTGACTGTAACACCGCGAAAGCGTTGAAAACGTGGGTCGATAACGGTGTGAAGCCATCGGTCGGGCGACGGGGCGGCGGGGTGAAATCGCTTCGGGTCGTGGCGCATTACGCCTGCCGCACCCGCAACAACAAGAAGGGCGCGAAAGTGTCGGAGCACGGTCGCGGTCGCGCGCTCGACATCGCGGCGATCAACCTGAAAGACGGCTCCTCTATGACCGTGTTGAAGGGGTGGCGCAGCGCAAAAAATGGCCCCGTGTTAAAGAAAATGCACAAGGCCGCATGCGGCCCCTTTGGCACTGTCCTTGGCCCGAACGCCAACCGCTACCACCAAGACCATTTCCACTTTGACACCGCGCGCTACCGGTCTGGTACATACTGTCGTTAACGCAGGTTCAGGCTAGGGGCCGCACCCACGGGCACCGGCCCAAGCAACGTGCGCCCGTCCTTGAATGTCAGCGGCACATCCAGCGATGTTTCGGAGCCGGACAGCCGCGCGACAAAGCCCAAGCCCAGCTCCGCCGCGGAGGCGTATTCGGCGGGCACAGCGCCAGCTTGTACCGCAAGCGCCAGCATTTCGCGCCAGTTGCGCGCATTCAGCGCAAGTTCACCAACCGCGAAACCTTGCTCGTCAACGCTCAGATCACCCTTGGCGCGCAGCTGCAATTCGCCCCATGTCCCGCGCGCGTCCTTGATGTTGAGCGCGGTGATGTCGGGGCGGCTGTCCTCAATGACCCGTATATCAAGCGGACGGGCGAAGCCGATTTCTGTGTCAAAGTTCAACCCCTCAATCACGTCGGGCAGGGTGCCGCCGCCGTCGAGCATGGCGCGCAATGCCTCGCCGGGGGTGACCGTGTCGGCCTGCGCCGCGATGTCGTAAGTGTTTTCCTTGCCCACGGTTTTCCGGATCGCCGCTGTCAGTTTGTCCGCGCCCGCTTTCCACCCGTTGGTGGAGGTCAGCGACGCGCCGTCTACCACGAGTGTTGCCGCGTCGAGCGTCAACGTGCTGTTCGGCAAAACCTTCAGCGATGCCGTCATCTTGGTGGTGTTGATGTCGATCTTCTGCAAAGGCGTCGCCAAGGTCTGTGTGTTTGGCCATGCGGCGATCAGATGGTTGGGTTGGTAACTCAGCGAAAACAGCTGAAAGAACGGCGCGCGCCAGTTCAGGCCGGTTTCTGGGTCCGTCAACACGATGTCGGTGATCATGGTGTCAAAACGGTTGGGGAAGCCGCGCACGGTCAAATCGGTGTACTCCACCTGCCACCCTTCCGCGCGGCGCGCGTCCAGCCAAGCCTCTGTCGCCTTTTGTGATGCGGTCGCGCCGATCACCCAGTAGGCGGCCCATGCTGTGGCGGCGACCAGCACGACGATGATTAGCTTGCGCATGTGGAATATCCTTTTCCCGAAACCCGTGATGCTGTTTACAGGCGCAGGAATAGAAGGACCAGATGATGACTGACACGCCGCTTTGGGTATTTGGCTACGGCTCTTTGATGTGGAACCCCGGTTTTACGCCGGCGGAGCAGGTACTGGCGCGCCTTGGCGGGTTTCACCGGTCGTTTTGCATGTGGTCCATCCATCACCGTGGCTCCGAGGAGGAACCCGGCCTCGTACTTGCGCTGGACGAAGCGGACGCGGTTTGTGACGGCGTGGCCCTGCGCGTGGCGGACGCCGAGCGCGATCAGGTGCTTGCATATTTGCGCGAACGTGAACTGGTCTCCGCCGCCTATGTGGAGCAGGTCCACGAGTTGGAGCTGCGCGACGGGCGCAAGGTTGCGGGCCTGTGCTATGTGATCGAGCAAGATCACATACAGTATTGCGGCGGTTTGGAGCTGGAACGGCAAGCGCAGGTAATTGCGAAAGCGGTCGGCGGGCGTGGCCCCAACACGGAGTATCTGTTCAACACCGCGCAACAGCTCGACGCGTATGGGATCAAGGATGCCGACATGGATTGGCTGGTCGCACGGGTGCGCCAGTTGGCGGGCTAGTTTGTCCTTTGAAAACCATCTGCCCGTCGGTATCATGCGTCCAACAAAAAGAAGTCCGAGCATGATAGAGGCGCCAATCTAATGGACACTCCAGCCGAGCGGCACCGCTCGCCACAATTCACGCAACCGGTCCGGCAGATCATCGTTATGCTGGTCATCCTTGGCCTTGTGGTCGCGGGCGGCTACTTTGCTTATCCTGCCGTTGCCCCCGTCTTCCTTGCGAACCCCTATCTGAACGGCGTGATCTTCGCGGTCTTTGTGGTCGGGGTGCTGGCCTGTTTCTGGCAGGTGTTGCAGCTGATTTCCTCGGTCTCGTGGATCGAGAGTTTCACGCAAGATCGGGCGGATCACGACGAATTTCGCGCACCGCTGTTGCTGGCCTCCTTGGCGGGCTTGCTGCGGTCGCGCGGCGCGCGCATGCAGATCAGCTCGGGCTCTTCGCGCACCATTTTGGACTCCGTCGCCACCCGCATGGACGAAGCCCGCGACATCACGCGCTATATCGTCAATCTACTGATATTTTTGGGCCTTTTGGGCACATTCTATGGTTTGGCCACCACCATTCCCGGTGTTGTGGACACCATCCGTTCGCTAAACGTTGAGGACGGTGAAAGCGGCGCGGAGGTCTTTGGCGAGTTGATGACAGGCTTGGAGGGTCAGCTGTCCGGCATGGGCACCGCCTTCGCGTCGTCCTTGCTGGGGTTGGCTGGATCGCTGGTCGTGGGGCTGTTGGAGCTTTTCGCAGGACACGGCCAAAACCGGTTCTACCGCGAGATGGAAGAATGGCTGTCCACCATTACCCGTGTCGGTTTTTCGGCGGGCGAAGGCGACGGTGGCGGCGCGTTCGACCAAGGGGTCGTGGCCACGGTGCTGGATCATATGGTGGAGCAGATCGACAGCCTTCAGGGTCTGTTTGTCCAAGGCGAGGCCAGTCGCGCTGCGTCGGCTGAAAAGCTGGATGTGCTCGTCGGCTCCTTGCGTAACTTAACTGACCGGCTGGATTTGACCATTGACCCGACCGACGCGCTGAACCGCGTGGCCGACGGGCAGGAGCGGCTGTTAGAGAAATTGTCGCAAGCAAATGAAGACGGGGTAGACCCCGAAAGCCGCATGCGCCTGCGCTCCATTGATGTGCAACTGCTGAAAATTCTGGAGGAGATGTCCTCCGGTCGCCAAGAAAGCATGTCGCAAGTGCACGGGGATTTGTCACAGGTCACGCAGGCCGTGCGCCAGATCGTGCGCGAGCAACGGCAGCGCCCATCAAACACCCGCAGACTGCCGGACCGCGAGCAGGGGGAGTAGCGCAATGGCGCTGTCCCGACGCAACGGCAAACGCTTCGAGGCCAACATCTGGCCGGGTTTCGTGGACGCCATGACCGCGCTTTTGCTGGTGCTGATGTTTGTCCTGTCGATCTTCATGATCGTGCAATTCATGCTTAGTGAGAAGATCACCTCGCAAGATGGGGAGTTGAACCAGCTCACCGGCGAAGTCGCGACCTTGGCGCAGGCGTTGGGGTTGGAGCAGCAACGCAGCTTCGGGTTGGAGCAGGACATCGAACAGTTGGATGCCGCCGCCGCTCAACAGGCCGCGTTGATTGCGTCCCTCACCGCGCAAAATGAGGCCAAGGCGGGCCGGATCGCCAGCTTTGAAGAACAGGTCGCGGGCCTTCTGCGTGACCGGACCAGCCTGCAAAACCAAGTGTCGTCCTTGACCGGTGATCTGGATGCATCGCAAAGCAAGGTCGCGGGGCTATCGGCACGGATCGAGGATATCGAAGCCGGACTGGCGCGCGAAATCTCCGAGAAAGAGGCGGCACAACTGGCCTTGGCCGCCGCCCGCGAAGAAATTGACGAAAGTGCGGAGGCCGCCCGTCTCGCCGCCGCCCGCAGGGAGGCCCTGCAAGCCATGGTCGCCGATCTGGAGGCCAAAACCGCAGAACAGGCCGAGGAAATCACCACCGCCGAGGCCGCGCGTTTGGTCGATGCCGCCGCGGCGCAGGCCCTGCGCGAGCGCCTGCAAAACGCGGACGCAGAACTCACCGCGATGACATTGGCATTGGAAGCGCAGCGCAAGGACGCGGAGGAGACGCTAACCCTGCTTGCCGCCGCCCGCGCCGCCGAGAAAACCCTAAACGAGGAACTTTCCGAGACGCGCACCGACCAAGCCAGCCTGAACGACAAATTGGCCGAGGCCTTGGCCGCACAGGTGCAAGCAAGCGCCAATCTGGAGGCCTCAATGAAAGCGGAGGACGCGCTGCGCGCCGAATTGGCGGAGGCGTTGAAAGCCAAAGACAGCTTGGCAACCGCGCAAACCACGCAAGACGAGTTGCGCCAACAACTCGTCGCGGCACTTGCGGCAAAGGCCGCAGCGGAGGCAGGGGCAGGCGACGCCCTGAGCGAAGCCGAGCAGAAAGCCGCGTTGCTTGCCGCCGCAACGGGGGAGCTTTCGGCGCAAAAGGCGATCAGCTTGGAAAGCCAGCGCAAGGTTGAAGCACTCAATCAGCAGGTCGCGGCCCTGCGCACGCAACTCGGTTCCTTGCAGTCCATCCTTGACGAGACCGATGCGCGCCGTGAGGCCGCTAACGTACAGGTGCAAAACCTCGGTTCGGAATTGAACTCCGCCTTGGCACTGGTCGCGTCGGAGCAACGCGCCCGCGCCAAACTGGAGGAAGCGGAGCGTTTGCGGCTGGAGGCCGAGGCGAAGGAGTTGAAAAACTACCGCTCCGAATTCTTCGGACAACTGCGCGCACTTCTTGGCAATCAAGACGGCATCCGTATCGAGGGCGACCGTTTCGTGTTTTCCTCAGAGGTGCTGTTTCGCCCGGGCCAAGCGGTGTTATCACCCGCTGGCAAGCAGGAGGTCGCCAAGGTCGCGGCGATCCTGTCGCGCGTGTCCGGCGACATTCCCGACACGCTTGACTGGGTGATCCGTGTGGATGGCCACACTGACAACGTGCCACTGTCCGGCTTCGGTGAATTCAAGGGCAATTGGGAGTTGAGCCAAGCCCGTGCCCTTTCCGTGGTCCGCTACATGAGCGCCGATCTGGGCATCGCGCCAAGCCGTTTGGCGGCCAACGGGTTCGGGGAATACCAGCCGATCACTTTGGAGGACACGCCAGAGGCGCGTGCGCTGAACCGCCGGATCGAGCTGAAACTTACCGAGAAATAGTGATCGTTTGCGTGGTGATAATCGTGTCGCCACGCGAGAACGTCACCACGCCGGTATAGCGCCCCGTGGGCCATCCACCGGCAGGCTTCTTACGCCCTGCCGCGCGAAATACCTGCGCTTGCGGCGTCTCGAATGTGGTGGTCTGATCGTGGCGCCAGCCGTCTGGGCCTTTGATGTCAAACGTCATAGTGTCGCCTGCGCGCGTGCCGAACGCGTAGCCCCAAAGGACCAAGCCCGAGGCGTCTGCGCCCAAAGTAGCAGGGTCGGGCAAGCCCGCTTTGATGCTGTCGAAGCTTGGCACGGCCTCCGCGAAACCGATATCCAACAACGCGCCAGCCTGATAGGCGACAGGGTCTTCCCAAAGGGTTCTGCCGGACGGGCCGCAGCTGCCCGCGTCGGCGTCGGGCGCGAAGGGGTCAACGACGGTGCCGTTGTGGCGCAGCGACATGTGAATGTGCGGGAAGACCGTTTTGCCACTCATCCCGACCAGCCCAAGCGGCGTGCCCTTGGCGACGCGCTGGCCCTTCTCGACACGTATAGAGCCGTTTTTTATATGGCAGTACTGCGTTTCCCAACCATCGCCGTGGCTGATAACCAAGCCGTTGCCGCAATCTTTGCCATCAAGAGCGGGCGCGTTCGGCGCGTTGGACGCAATGTCGGGCATGCCGTCGCGGGTGGCGCGGACCGTGCCGGGGGCCGCTACGAGAACCTTAATTCCCGCCTCTAGGTCTTTGAGGGTCGCGACGCGAATGTCAGTGCCCTTGTGCCCGTCATAGGTGAGCGCGCCGCACGCGTGGTCTTGCGCGGCTGGGCTTGGATCGCTGTCGACGTAATTTTGGATAAAGCAGGTTTGTCCCAGATCGCATTCTATCGGCAGGGACAAAAGTGGGTCTTTCGCGGCCACAGGGGCCGCGAAAAACGGTGTCATAAGTGCCAAGATAACGGCGCGCATTACTCAGCGGTGAGCATCGGCGGCTTTTTCTTGGAGGTGATCCGCGCAGTCTCCGGCTCTAGGATCGTCAGGCTGATTTCACCCTTCTTGACGCCAACCTTGACCACGCCGCCTTTGGCGAGTTTGCCAAACAACAGCTCCTCGGCGAGCGGCTTTTTGATGTGCTCTTGGATGACACGGCCCAAAGGTCGCGCGCCCATTTTGTCATCATAGCCCTTATCGCCAAGCCAGTCTGCCGCGGCTGGGGTCAGCTCAATCGTCACGTTGCGGTCCATAAGCTGGGCTTCAAGCTGAAGCACGAACTTCTCGACCACGCGGGTGATGATCTCTTTGCCGAGCGGGGCAAAGCTGATCACAGCGTCCAGACGGTTGCGGAATTCCGGCGTAAAGGTGCGCTCGATCGCGGCGGTGTCCTCGCCCTCGCGGCGGTCGCGGCCAAAGCCGATCGCCGATTTGGACATCTCCATGGCACCCGCGTTGGATGTCATGATCAAGATTACGTTGCGGAAGTCCACTGTCCGGCCATTGTGGTCGGTCAGCTTGCCGTTATCCATCACCTGCAACAGAATATTGTAGACGTCGGGGTGGGCTTTCTCCATCTCGTCAAGCAGCAGCACACAGTGCGGGTGCTGGTCAACTTGGTCGGTCAGCATGCCGCCTTGGTCAAAGCCGACATAGCCAGGAGGCGCGCCGATGAGGCGGGAGACTGCGTGTTTCTCCATGTATTCCGACATGTCGAAGCGCAGCAATTCCACGCCAAGCGTGCTTGCCAGCTGTTTGGCGACTTCCGTTTTGCCGACACCGGTTGGCCCTGCAAACAGGTAGTTGCCGATGGGCTTTTCAGGCTCACGCAGGCCGGCACGCGCCAGCTTGATCGCGGAGGACAACGCATCAAGCGCCGCATCTTGCCCGAAGACCACGCGTTTCAGCGATTTCTCCAGATCCTTCAAAACAGCCGCGTCGTCTTTGGACACGTTCTTCGGCGGGATGCGGGCGATCTTGGCCACGACGGCCTCGATTTCCTTGGCCCCGATGGTTTTGCGCCGCTTGCTATCGGCAAGCAGGTGCTGCGCGGCACCGGCTTCATCGATCACGTCAATCGCCTTGTCTGGCAACTTGCGGTCATGGATGTAGCGTGCCGCCAGCTCCACTGCCGATTTGATCGCATCCGTGGTGTATTTGATGTCGTGGTGTTCCTCAAAGTAAGGCTTTAGGCCTTTGAGGATTTTGATCGCGTCATCTACTGATGGCTCGTTCACGTCGATCTTCTGGAAACGGCGCGCCAAGGCGCGGTCCTTTTCGAAGTGCTGGCGGAATTCCTTATAAGTAGTGGAACCCATGCACCGCAGCTTGCCGCCTTGAAGCGCAGGCTTCAGCAGGTTGGACGCATCCATCGCACCGCCAGAGGTCGCGCCCGCGCCGATCACCGTGTGGATTTCGTCGATGAACAGCACCGCGTCTGGGTGTTCTTCCATTTCCGTCATTACCGCTTTCAGGCGTTCCTCAAAGTCGCCGCGGTAGCGGGTGCCAGCCAGCAACGCGCCCATGTCGAGCGAGTAGATCGTGGCGTTCGCCAAGATATCAGGCGTCTGCCCTGCGACGATCTTATGTGCCAAGCCTTCCGCAATCGCGGTTTTTCCGACGCCGGGGTCACCCACCAGCAGGGGGTTGTTCTTGCGACGGCGGCACAGGACTTGAATGCACCGCTCTACTTCTTCGGCGCGGCCGATCAGCGGGTCCACATCGCCTTTTTGCGCCTTGGCGTTCAGGTCGACACAATACTTCGAGAGGGCGGATTCCTTGCCGTCTCCTTCAACCTCGCCAGCTTCGGGCGCCATTTCGTCGTCAAACTCGGAGGAGCCTGTGATCGGACGCGCCTCGCCGAATGTCGGGTCTTTGGCGACGCCGTGGGCGATGAAGTTCACCGCGTCATAGCGGGTCATATCCTGCTCTTGCAGGAAGAAGGCGGCGTTGCTTTCGCGCTCCGCAAAGATAGCGACAAGCACGTTGGCGCCTGTCACTTCGGTGCGGCCAGAGGATTGCACATGGATAGCCGCGCGCTGGATCACGCGCTGGAAGGCAGCTGTTGGCACAGCTTCGGAGCCCTCAACGTCGGTGACCAGCGTCGACAGTTCGTCTTCGATGAACTCAACCAGCGTGGCGCGCAGCACGGTAAGGTCCACGCCGCATGCGTTCATGACCTTGGCGGCATCCGGCTCGTCAATGAGCGCCAGAAGCAGATGCTCCAGCGTGGCCAGCTCATGGCGGTGGGTATTGGCCTGCGCCAACGCCGAATGAATTGCTTTTTCGAGAGTGTCTGAAAATGACGGCACCCTATGCTCCTTTATTAACGAGGGCAGCTTCTGGGTTGAGGACCCGGTCGCTACCATTGCCTCTTAGACCTTACAGTTCGGTTTATATCGCCGATCTTCAAGTCTTTTCTTTTCACAATGAGCGTGATCGACCCGAAATGAAAGGAAGTTCTGTCGGTAATGGGCCCCGACCTTGGACCTTCAAGTAAGATGTCGCCAAGCCTTTGCAAGGGATCAAAAGCGTTGCACAGTGATTGGGACGCACAAAGGGCCGGTTCATGCATCTAGACGTTCAGGACTTGAAGAAATTCTACTACCGCACGGGGCTGGGGCGCGTGGCGCAACGCGCGGTGCGCGATCAGGTGCGCGCGCTGTGGTCGGACACCAAAGGCCAGACCGTTGTGGGCTACGGCTTTGCCGCGCCCTTGTTGCGGCCATTTATCGGGGAGGCCCGTCGGGTCATGGCCCTGATGCCCGGCCCGCAGGGGGTGATGCATTGGCCCGCGGGGCAGGCGAATATGTCGGTTCTGTGCGAGGAGGCCTTGTGGCCGATGGAGACGGGGCTGGCCGACAAGCTGGTGGTGATGCACGGGCTTGAGACCACGGAGAACCCGTCGGCGCTGCTGGATGAATGCTTTCGCGTGCTGGGGCCGGGGGGGCGGGCGCTCTTTGTGGTGCCAAACCGCGCGGGCCTGTGGTCGCGGCGCGATGGCACGCCGTTTGGTTACGGGCGGCCCTACTCGCTGACCCAGCTGGAAACCCAGCTCAAACGTCACGCTTTCACCCCCGAAAGTCACCGTGCGGCGCTGTTCTCGCCCCCCAGTCAACGCAAGTTCTGGCTGAAATGGGCCCCCACCTTCGAGCGGGTCGGCAGTAAGCTGTCCACCTATTACGCAGGCGGGGTGCTGATCGTGGAGGTCAGCAAGCAGGTCTACGCCCCGAAGAAGCGCGGGCTGTCAGTGCGGGTGCGCGCGCCGCTACGCATATTGGAGGGGGCTGCGAATCCTGTGTCGGGGCGTCAGGCGAATGATCCGAATTGAACGGATGTTTTGGTGACTCGGAGCCGCCAGCCTGCATGAATCGGGGTGGGGCGGCGCATTTAATGTGGCTTCAATCGGTCGCACCTGTGGGCACAATCGCCTGTTCCCCAATAAAAGAAGGAAAACAGGCGCATTCTTTCGACACTATTATATTAGTCTTCCCTGTTGCGGTACGCACCCCGCTTTGCTAGATCAGCACTGATTTTGAAGGCTGCGGTGGACGCGGCCTTTCTTGCAACGGCCGTAACAGACTTCAGCAGAGGTTTGCCGGCCTCGTTATCGGAAGGGTGGACGTGTCCGAACCAGTCTCGATCTCCACAGGCATCGCCGGTCGCTACGCGACTGCCGTGTTTGAATTGGCCAAGGAAGGCAAGAAGCTTAAGGCGTTGGAAACCGACGTCGATACGCTGGATGCTGCATTGGCCGAAAGTGCTGACTTTCGCGATTTGATCGCTTCGCCGCTGTACTCTCGGGAACAGCAGGCGGAGGCCATTGTGGCAATCGCAAAGAAAATGAAGCTGTCGCCAGTTGTGGCCAACACGCTGAACCTGATGGCCACCAAGCGCCGTCTGTTCGTTCTGCCGCAGTTGGTCGTCGCGCTGCGTGGGCTGATCGCCGACGAAAAAGGCGAAGTTACCGCTGACGTCACTGCCGCCAAGGCGCTGACCAAGGTGCAACAAGACAAACTTGCCAAGACGCTGACCGCGACTGTGGGCAAAGATGTGAAAATCAATATGTCCGTCGATGAAAGCCTCATCGGCGGTCTTGTCGTAAAAGTGGGTTCCAAGATGATCGACACGTCGATCCGCTCGAAACTTGCTTCCCTCCAGAATTCCATGAAAGAGGTCGGATAAAATGGCGATCCAAGCTGCAGAAATCTCTGCGATCCTGAAAGACCAGATCAAAAACTTCGGCAAAGAAGTCGAAGTTGCTGAAGTTGGTCGTGTATTGAGCGTTGGTGACGGTATTGCCCGCGTTTACGGTCTCGACAATTGCCAAGCTGGTGAAATGGTCGAATTCCCTGGTGGCATTCAAGGCATGGCCCTGAACCTCGAAAACGACAACGTTGGTGTTGTTATCTTCGGGTCGGACAGCCTCATCAAAGAGGGCGACGTTGTTAAGCGTACGAACTCTATCGTGGACGTTCCAGTCGGTGACGAGCTGCTCGGTCGCGTTGTTGACGGTCTGGGCAACCCGCTGGACGGCAAGGGCCCGATCAAAACCAAGAACCGCGCAGTGGCTGACCAAAAAGCCCCGGGCATCATTCCACGTAAATCGGTTCACGAGCCGATGGCGACTGGTCTGAAATCCGTTGACGCGATGATCCCAGTTGGCCGTGGCCAGCGCGAATTGATCATTGGTGACCGCCAAATCGGTAAAACAGCTATCGCGCTTGACGCGATCCTGAACCAGAAGTCCTACAACGACGCCGCTGGCGACGACGAGAGCAAGAAGCTGTACTGCGTCTACGTGGCTATCGGCCAGAAGCGCTCCACAGTGGCGCAGCTGGTTAAGAAACTCGAAGAGTCCGGCGCGATCGAGTACTCGATCGTTGTTGCTGCGACGGCTTCTGACCCTGCTCCGATGCAGTTCTTGGCGCCTTACGCCGCGACTGCGATGGCAGAGCACTTCCGCGACAATGGCCGCCACGCGCTGATCATCTATGATGACTTGACCAAGCAAGCCGTGTCCTACCGTCAAATGTCCTTGCTGCTGCGCCGCCCACCAGGGCGTGAAGCATACCCAGGCGACGTTTTCTACCTCCACTCCCGTCTGCTTGAGCGTTCTTGCAAATTGAACGAAGACAACGGGTCCGGTTCCTTGACGGCGCTGCCGATCATCGAAACCCAAGGTGGTGACGTGTCTGCGTTTATTCCAACCAACGTGATTTCGATCACCGACGGTCAGATCTTCCTTGAGACTGAATTGTTCTACCAAGGCATCCGCCCAGCGGTGAACACCGGTCTGTCGGTGTCTCGTGTTGGTTCGTCCGCGCAGACAAACTCGATGAAATCTGTCGCTGGTCCGGTTAAGCTGGAACTCGCACAGTACCGTGAGATGGCAGCCTTTGCGCAGTTCGGCTCCGATCTGGATGCCGCAACACAGCAGTTGCTGAACCGTGGTGCGCGTTTGACTGAGCTGATGAAACAGCCACAGTACTCGCCACTGACCAATGCTGAAATCGTTTGCGTCATCTACGCAGGCACCAAAGGTTACCTGGATAAGATCGCCGTCTCTGACGTTGGTCGCTTCGAGGCTGGCCTGCTGGCGCACCTGCGTGGCAAGGGCAAAGCGGTCCTGGACATGATCACCAAGGATGACCCCAAGATTAAGGGCGATGCCGAGGCAGCCGTTAAGGCCGAGATCGACGCGTTCGCAGCTGACTTCGCATAAGGGGGGCTTAGGCACATGCCAAACCTCAAGGTTCTAAAAAATCGGATCGCGTCGGTCAAATCGACCCGCAAGATCACGAAGGCGATGCAAATGGTCGCCGCTGCTAAACTGCGCCGTGCGCAGGAAGCAGCGGAGGCTGGCCGCCCCTACGCTGAACGGTTCAATGCCGTTATGGCGCAGTTGGCCGGTGGCGTTTCCGGCGACAGCGGCCCAAAGCTGCTGGTCGGTAACGGCTCCAACCAGACGCATCTGTTGGTTGTCATGACCGCAGAACGTGGGCTGTGCGGTGGCTTCAACGGCAACATCGCCAAACTGGCGCGTGTTGCTGCAAACAAGCTTCTGGCCGAAGGCAAGACGGTTAAAATTCTGACCGTTGGCAAGAAGGGCCGCGAGGCGCTGAAGCGTGATCTTGGATCCCACTTCATCGGCCACGTCGATCTTTCGGAAGTCAAAAAGCTTGGGTATGCCGACGCGTCGGGTATCGCGCAGGACATCTTGTCCCGCTTTGATACTGGCGAGTTCGACGTGGCGAAGATCTTCTATGCGACCTTCCAGTCCGTCATCAGCCAGACCCCGACCGAGCAGCAAATCATCCCCGCAGACTTCAGCAATGTTGACGCAGGCGATGTGAGCACGGTTTACGACTACGAGCCCAGCGAAGAAGGCATCTTGGCCGACTTGCTGCCGCGCGCAGTTGCCACGCAAATCTTCTCGGCCCTGTTGGAAAACGGCGCCTCGGAGCAGGGTGCACGGATGTCCGCCATGGACAACGCGACCCGCAACGCAGGCGAAATGATCGACAAACTGACCGTAGAGTACAACCGCTCGCGTCAGGCTGTGATCACCAACGAGCTTATCGAAATCATTTCGGGCGCGGAAGCGCTCTAGACCCCGGAGAACCTCAACATGGCCAATGTTAAAGGCAAAATTACACAGGTTATTGGTGCGGTCGTCGACGTTCAATTCGACGACACGCTGCCCGAAATCCTGAACGCGCTGACAACAGACAACAACGGCAAGACGCTGGTGTTGGAAGTTGCGCAGCACCTTGGCGAAAACACCGTTCGTGCGATTGCTATGGACGCCACCGAAGGCTTGGTGCGCGGTCAGGAAGTGATCAACACCGAAGGTCAGATCACTGTTCCAGTGGGCACCGGCACTTTGGGCCGCATCCTGAACGTGACTGGCGACCCAGTGGACGAGCAGGGTCCGGTTAAAGCAACCCAACGCCGCCCGATCCACGGTGAGGCACCTGCTTTTGAAGACCAGTCCACAGCGACTGAAATTCTGGTGACAGGCATCAAGGTTATCGACCTGCTGGCTCCATACACCAAAGGTGGTAAAATCGGCCTCTTCGGTGGTGCGGGTGTTGGTAAGACAGTTTTGATCATGGAACTGATCAACAACATCGCGAAGGTGCACTCCGGTGTGTCCGTGTTCGCGGGTGTTGGTGAGCGGACCCGTGAAGGGAACGACCTTTACCACGAGATGATCGAATCCGGCGTTATCGTTCCAGACAACTTGGAAGAATCCAAAATTGCGCTGGTCTACGGCCAAATGAACGAGCCTCCAGGTGCGCGTATGCGTATCGCTTTGACTGGTCTGTCCTTGGCTGAGCAGTTCCGCGATGACACGGGCTCCGACGTTCTGTTCTTCGTGGACAACATCTTCCGCTTCACGCAAGCCGGTTCCGAGGTGTCTGCGCTTCTGGGTCGTATCCCGTCTGCTGTGGGTTACCAGCCAACGCTGGCCACCGACATGGGCGCGATGCAAGAGCGTATCGCCTCCACGAAAGCGGGTTCCATTACGTCTGTGCAAGCCGTTTACGTGCCTGCGGATGACCTTACCGACCCTGCACCAGCGACCTCCTTTGCGCACCTTGACGCGACAACGGTTCTTGACCGTTCGATCTCGGAAAAAGGCATCTACCCTGCGGTTGACCCGCTCGACTCCACGTCGCGCCTGATGGACCCAGCGGTTGTTGGCGAAGAGCACTACGGCGTGGCCCGTAGCGTTCAAGGTATCCTGCAACGCTACAAGTCGCTGCAAGACATCATCGCCATCCTTGGCATGGACGAGCTGTCCGAGGACGACAAATTGGCTGTGGCACGTGCCCGTAAGATCGAGCGCTTCCTGTCGCAACCATTCGACGTGGCAAAAGTGTTCACCGGCTCTGACGGTAAGCAGGTTGCTTTGGAAGACACAATCGCGTCGTTCAAGGCTGTTGTCGCTGGCGAGTACGATCACCTTCCGGAAGGCGCTTTCTACATGGTAGGCGGCATCGACGAAGTGGTTGCTAAAGCCGAGAAAATGGCTGCTGACGCAGCCTAAGTTCAAGGAGGCCATCACATGGCTGAGATGATGCAATTCGACCTGGTCTCGCCCGAGCGGCGCTTGGCTTCAGTGCAGGCTTCCGAGGTTCAAATCCCCGGGGCCGAGGGTGACTTCACCGCAATGGCGCTTCACGCGCCGGTGATCACCACACTGCGCCCTGGCGTTTTGAAGGTTGTGACGGCGTCCGGCACAGATGAATATCTGGTGACGGGCGGTTTCGCCGAAGTGGGCACGGCTGGTACGTCCGTACTGGCCGAGCGCGCCTATGCAAAAGCAGACCTGACGCCTGCGTTGTTGGAGGAGCTTGTCAAAGAAGCGAACCTTCAGCGCGACGCAAGCAACACGGATGCAGCGGCGAAATACGCGGATGATCTCGTTGCGGCGAGCGCCCAGATTACAGGCTAAACCTGTCCTCAAGCGTGTTTTACGCAACGTTCTAAAAGAAAGCCCCGCATCGTCGGGGCTTTTTTTGGGTTTACCCCAGTGTAAGGGTTACCCTAAGGAATGCAGACACAATGTCGCCGGATTTTCCGCGTAGGACGGCGTCGTAAAAGGTAGATAATGCAACGTTTGACCAGCAATAATATCGGAATCACGCAAGGCTCGCGGGTCTTGTTTTCCGATTACATTGATGACGGGCCGATGTGGACGGGCACTGGCCCGCGCGAGCATCGTTTCGAGGTCGAATTCGAGCAGGCCTACGCCGCAATTCCCAATGTGATGGTCTCCATCGCGATGTGGGACAGCGACACAGAAACCAACCAGCGCATGGACATCGCTGCCGAAAACATCTCGGAGCACAGCTTTGACTTGGTGTTTCGCACCTGGGGCGACAGCCGTGTCGCGCGCGTGCGCGCCAACTGGATGGTGATCGGACCGCTGCCCAATGAGGACGACTGGGTTCTGTATTAGAGCCGTCCAAATGGGCCTGCGGCGCGAGATGGTTTGTTGGGGGCTTTGCCCCCAAACCCCCAAGGTATTTTTGAAGCAATGATAGGGCGAAAGCCTAGGAGTTGGGGTAGAGGCTTTCGTAGATCGGCTCCAGCGTTTCATTGTCGAACAGCGACGAGACGGACATGCCACCCGCAATGTTCAAAATGGCCTGCGCAAACATCGGCGCGGTTGGCACGATGCGGATGTTCTTGCATTGCTGCACCGCGGCCGTGGGCTCGATACTGTCGGTGATCACGAGGCTTTTCATCACGGAGTTGGTGATGCGATCCACCGCGGGGCCGGAGAGGACGCCGTGGGTGATGTAGCTGTGGACCTCTGTGGCGCCCGCGTCCATCAGGACTTCGGCGGCTTTGCACAAAGTGCCCGCCGTGTCACAGATGTCATCGACGATGATACAGCGCTTACCGGTCACGTTCCCGATTACGGTCATTTCCGCCACTTCACCGGCCTTCTCGCGGCGTTTGTCGACGATGGAGAGGGGGGCCTTGATGCGCTGCGCCAATTCGCGCGCGCGGGCCACGCCGCCCACGTCGGGCGAGACGACCATGACGTCTTCCATGTCTTGGAAGTGGTGCAGGATATCGAGCGCAAAGATCGGCGATGCGTAGAGGTTATCGACCGGCAGGTCGAAGAAGCCCTGGATTTGCGCTGCGTGCAGATCCATCGTCAGAACCCGCTCCACGCCAGCCTCCGCGATCAGGTTGGCCACCAGTTTGGCGGAGATCGGCGTGCGCGCCTTGGTGCGGCGGTCCTGACGGGCGTAGCCGAAGTAGGGGATCACGGCGGTGATGCGCTGCGCGGAAGAGCGGCGGAGCGCGTCGGTCATGATCAACAGCTCCATCAGGTTGTCGTTGGCGGGATTCGACGTGCTCTGGATGATGAACATGTCCTCGCCGCGGACGTTCTCGAAAACCTCCACGAAGATTTCGCCGTCGTTGAAGCGCTCAACGCGGGTGTCGATGGGTTTCACGGCTTGGCCGCGATGCATGGACATGCGCTTGGCGATGGCGTCGGCAAGCGGAATGTTGGAATTACCGGCGATGAGTTTTGGATCGGTATTGACTGGCATGTGGTGTCCCCGTTTGGCAGCTATCACGGACCCGTGTTCCCCAACCGGCCCGCGTTGCGATCCCCGTAACACCCGACTAGGATTCGCGCAAAGGCTTAACCCCATAAGGACGTCCAAATGCCACATATAGACTATTATTTCGCAACACTGTCCCCTTACACCTACATGGTGGGGGGGCGTTTCGAGGAGGTTGCGGCCAAACACGGCGCGACGATCACCTATAAGCCCTTGGATATCATGGGGCTGTTCGGGCGCACGGGCGGCACGCCGCCACCGCAACGCCACCCGAACCGTCAGGAATGGCGTCTGCAAGAGATGCGCCGCACCGCCAAAAAGCTGGACATGCCGATCAACCTGAAGCCCGCGCATTGGCCGACCAACCCTGCGCCATCGTCTTACGCGATCATCGCGGCGCAAGAGACGGGGGGCGACGTGGCGGGGCTGGTGCAATCCTTCACCCGTGCTTGTTGGGCGGAGGAGCGCGACATTGCCGAGGACGATGTGGTGCGTGAAATTCTGGCGCGGCACGGGTTTGACCCGGCCATCGCGGACAGCGGATTGCTGTCAGGGGCGGAGCAATACGGCCGCAATCTGGAAGACGCGGTTGCCGCCGGTGTGTTCGGCGCGCCGACGTTTATCACTGACACGGATGAGCGGTTCTGGGGGCAGGACAAGATCGAAGATCTGGATCTTTATCTGTCCGGCAAGTTGTAGAAAAATATGGCCCCGCCTTGGTGCGCGGGGCCGCTTTGCTAGCCGCGCAGCAAGTCTACCAATTGGTCGATCTCTGCCTCGGTTTTGTTCCAGTCGCAAACCATGCGGCAGCGGATCAAGTCGTCGTCGGGGCCATCCAGCGTGGCGTCGGCGGGGAACAGGTAGTACTTCGCACCGGCGTCCATAGCGCGGCGGTGGGCGGCGCGGGGCAGGTGGGCGAAGACCATGTTGGCCTCCGGCGTATCGGGGATTTCCGCGCCCTTTACAGTTTCCAACCCCTTGACCAGACGGGCGCAGTTGGCATTGGCCTGTCGGCCCAGCTTCAACCACAGGTCATCCGTCAGATAGGCGTCCATCTGCGCGGATAGGAAGCGGTGTTTGGAGAACAGATGCGCGCCGCGTTTGCGCCGCAGCTCGAACTCCCACGCTTTTTCTGGGTCGAAGAAGACCACCGCCTCGACACCGGCGCAGCCGTTTTTGGTGCCGCCGAAGGACACCACGTCGATGCCGGCTTTCCATGTCATCTGTGCGGCTGTGCAGCCGAGTGCCGCGCAGGCGTTGGCGAAACGTGCGCCGTCGAGATGGGTTTTCAGCCCGTATTCCTTGGCGATGGCGGTCAGGGCGGCGATGTCTTCCAAACTGTAGAGGGTGCCGACCTCGGTGGCCTGCGTGATGCTCACCGGCCCGCGTTGGACGCCGTGCACGCCCTTGTCGCCGGTGTTCACGATGGCATGACGCAGCGCGCTTGGGTCCATCTTGGCCCCGTCGCCGTCCACCAAGGTCAGGCGTGCGCCGTTGGCGTAAAACTCCGGCGCGCCGCATTCGTCCTCTTCCACGTGCGAGACGCGGTGCGCGAACATGGTGTCCCAGCTGTTGGTGTAGGTGGAGAGCGCCAGCGCGTTCGCGGCGGTGCCGGTGGCCACGAGGTAGACGGCGGCCTCCGGTGCCTCAAAAGTGGCGCGGATTTTGTCACGCACGCGGGGCATAATGCTGTCGTTGCCATAGGGCATTTCATAGCCCGTGTTGGCGTCCACAATGGCGTTCAGCACGCTTGGATGCATCGGGCCTGCGTTGTCGGAGGCAAAATTCATGGCGTCAGTCCTCGATTATGTAGTTTTCCCACTCGTCCTCGGACACCTCGAACTCCGGCACGGTCCAGCCCTGCACGGAAATTCCCGCGTCATGCACCGTTTGCGCGGTGCCGGAGATCAGCGGGTGCCAGTCCTCCAGCGGCTTGCCCTCGTTGAGCAGGCGGTAGGCGCAGGTTGGCGGCATCCAGTATCCGATGTCGTCGATGTTCTTTGGCGTCAGTTGCACGCAGTCGGGCACGAACTGCTTGCGAATGTCGTATTGCGCGCAGCGGCAGGTGTCACCGTCCAGCAGGCGGCAGGCCACGCGGGTGAAGGCGATCTCGAAGGTGTCTTCGTCTTCCAGCTTGTTTAGGCAGCACCGACCGCAGCCGTCGCATAGCGCTTCCCACTCTTTGGAACTCATGTCTTTGAGCGGGACTTTCTCCCAGAATTTATGGCGCAATCCGTCGCGCTGGATCGGGTCGCTCATAGGGCGGCCAGAATGCTGCGGGCGCGGTCGCAATCGGCGTCCATCTGGGTGATCAAAGCTTCTAGGCTGTCGAACTTTTCCTCGCCGCGCAGGTAATCGACCAAGGCCACAGACAGGGTTTCCCCGTAAAGGTCCCCCTTGAAATCAAACAGGAAGCTTTCGCAATTTGGCCGGTTCACGCCAAACATCGGGCGCACGCCGATGGAGGCCGCGCCGTGGTAGCTGCCTTGATGCGGGCCGGTCAGCACATCGACTAGCACGGCGTAGACGCCGAACTTTGGCGGGTGTAGCCCGTCGATGGACATGTTCGCCGTGGGGTAGCCCAATTCGCGGCCACGTTGGTCGCCTTGGATGACCTCCCCCTCAATGCGGTGCCAGTGGCTTAGCATTTCGGCGGCATCGCGGGTGCGGCCCTCGGCCAAGGCGGCGCGGATGTTGGTGGAGGACACTTGCGCCGTGTCTTGTGTGACCAAATCGGCGACGGTCACGCCGAAGCCGTATTTTTCGCCAAACTCTTGCAACATGGTGACGTTGCCGCCGCGCCCTTTGCCGAAACAGAAGTCCGCGCCGACGACCACATGCGTCAGGCCCAAGCCCTTGGCGATCACGTCGCGGGCGAATTCTTCCGCCGTCAGGCCCGACAGGCTCGTGTTGAAGTTCAGTTGATACAGACGCTCCACGCCCAGTTTCTCTAAGCGGTTGGCCTTGGCCTCCGCATTCATCAGGCGGAAGGGTGGGGCGTCTTTGGCGAAGAATTCGCGCGGGTGCGGCTCGAAGGTGACGATGCCCAGCGGCGCGTCCGGCGCGGCGTTGCGCGCGATGTCGATCACCGCTTGGTGGCCCACATGAACGCCGTCAAAATTGCCAATGGCCGCGGTCGCCCCGCGGTCCTCTGGTCGCACAAACTGGTAGTCTCGGATGATCCTCATGGCGTTTGGGTAAACGCCGTGCGGCACCGGTGCAAGCGTTAGTCGAACTTGCGCGAGGGGGCCAGAACGATGGCTTCGCCTTTTAGCACGTTTTTGCCGTCAACTTCGCAGCGGGTGTGCATGGTGACGCGGCGTTTGGCGTGGTCGATGTCGGTCACTTCGACCTCTGCCAGCACCATGTCGCCGGGACGCACCGGCGCCAGAAACTTCAGCGATTGGCCCAGATAAACCGTGCCATGTCCGGGCAGTTGCTCACCAATGACCGCGGAAATCAGGCCGGCGGTCAGCATCCCGTGGGCAATGCGGCCCTCAAAGATGGTGTCTTGCGCATAGTCGTCATCCAGATGCACCGGATTATGGTCGGTCGATATTTTGGCGAACATTTCAATGTCGCGGTCCGTCACCTGCTTGCGCAGATGGCGCTTCATGCCGATCTCAATATCTTCGATGCAGATGGTGCCGCGGGGCAGGTTGTCAGTTCGATGAACGTCGAGCATGGTGCGTAACTTTCAAACAATGAGTGTCGGTTGCTTGAAATATAATTACTTCGCACTTGCAGCAAAGTCCAGCTTTTTCGTGACCTACCGCAGGAAGCCAATAGTATAGGTTGGCGACACCATTTCCTTTTCCAGATAGGCCTTTAGCAGGTCTGCATCCGGCTGGTGGGTGGTTTTGGTCTCCGCCGCAGCCAACCCGCCCGAGATGAACAGGGAATCAAGATCCTCCCCCATAGCACCCCGAATATCGGTCAAAACGCCGTCCCCGATGCACAAAATGCGGTCGTCCGGCACGGTCTGGCCCAAGGCAGACAACCGGCGGCGTGCAAGGTCGTAAATCGGTGGGTGCGGCTTGCCAAAGTAGAGGCTTTCGCCGCCCATCTCTGTGTAAAGCTTCGCCAAGGCGCCCGCGCACCATTCGCGGGTTTCCCCACGGTCGACCACGATGTCGGGGTTCGCGCAAAGCAGTTTCAGGCCCTTTTGCTTGGCGTATAGGAAGTCGGGCCGCATCACGTCGGGGTCGGCAAACGGGTCAAACGGGCCGCAGCAGACGATGCCCTCGGCTTGGTCCAGTGGCACCTGCTGGATGTCCACGGGATTTTCGACGATTTCCAGCGGGTCAAAGAACGACTGGTCGTACGGCTGGCCGATAAAGTAGACCTTTTCACCGACCGCCCCGTTGAACATTGCATAGCGCGCGCTGTCGCCGGAGGTCGCGATCACATCCCAGCTGTCTGTTGCGACGCCGATCTTGTCCAACTGTTGCTCCACAGCGCCGCGGTGGCGCGGGGCGTTGGTCACAAAGATCACTTTGCCGCCTTTGGCGCGGTAGCTTTGCATCGCGGCAACCGCCTCGGCGAACGGCTCCAGACCGTTGTGGATGCAGCCCCAAAGGTCCACGAACAGAGCGTCGTAGCGGTCAGAAACTTCGGAAAGGTGGGTGATGATCTGGGACATGTGCAGCCTTGCGGTTGGAGGAAGCTTGGGCAGGCGCCCCAAATCAGAGGCACCCGCCGCTATGGATTAGACCTTCAGGGAAGGAATGATCTGCTTTTTGCGGCTCATCACGCCGGGCAGGACGACGGTGTCGCCTGTGACGGTTGCGCCGAAGGATTTTTCTGCCACGCGCTTGGACAGGTCGTTCGGGATCAGCATGGTGGCTTCCTCGTTCAGGATATCCACGACGAACAGCAGAACCTCGTTCACCTTGTCTTCGCCAGCGACGGCAGGCATCGCTTCCATGATCTCGGCCTTGCGGTCCAACACCATTTTCGGGCTGGTGGTTTCCAGCACGGAGACGCGGAACTTCACGCTCTCGACTTCGTATTCCTTGCTGTCCATGCGCAGCAACTCCGCCGCGGAGAACGCGGAGACGTCGGATTTTGCCGCGAACAGCTCTGCCGCGTAGCCCGCAATATCCACACCCAATTCAGCCGCGAGCTTTTCAGCCAAAGCACGGTCGGTGGCGGTCGTCGTCGGGGACCGGAACTCCAGCGTGTCGGACAGGATGCACGACAGCATCGCGCCCTTGATGTTGTCCGGCATATGCGCCGCGTGCTCGCCCATCAGGTCGTGCATGATGGTGGCGGTGCAGGCCAGCGGGCGGATGGTGATGTCGATCGGACCAGCCGTCTCAAGACCGCCCACCAGCTTGTGGTGGTCGATGACCGCTTGAACGTCCGCGCCGTTGATGTTGGCGGGTAGCTCGGCAGGGTTGTTGGTGTCGACGATCACGCAAGGCTGGCCGTCGGCCACATTGTCGATGATTTCCGGCTTCGCAAGGTTCCAGCGCTCCAGCATGAAGGCGGCTTCGGTGTTCGGCTCGCCCAAAAGCTTGGCAGCGGCGTCGCCGCCGGTGTGGTTGATGAACCATTCCCAGATCAGCGGTGATCCGGTGCTATCGGTGTCGGGGGATTTGTGGCCAAAAACAAAAGTGGTCATTGCAGGAGGTGTCCTCGTGATAGGTGCAGTCTTTGCGCGCCTTATAGGAGCCGCAGTGCGGCTTGTCACGCCAGCAAAGGTGCCGCCCGTTAGGCGGCGTTCAGTCGCGCACGCTTGAGGTCGGGGGTGAAGGGGATCGACGCCAGCTCCGGTGCCAGATGCGTCAAAAGCGCGTCGTTATAGACGTTGGCTTGCCGCTCCGCCACGGGCAGGCGCAGGCATCCCGCGATTAGGGCGCGGTCGCTGAACGGGTTCACCAGAAAGTTGCGCGTGTAACCGTAAAACTTCGGCTGCCACCCCGGAAGCAGGCTCTCGATGAATGCAAAGTCATAGGCCAGCGCCTGCGCGCCTTGCGGCAGGGTGGCCTTCCACGCCAGATAGTCGGGCTTGAACGCCGCCACGGTTTGCGCGCCGCCTGCGGGCAGGATGGCCAGCCGCTCCGTCGCGTAATCGGCGTCATGCCCGTCGGGGTGGGCGGCGTCGCGTGCCAGCCCGCGTTTCCAGTGGTTGGCTTTCAACAGCTCCATTACATTGCCGCGCAGCACCACGCCTTTGGGCACCTTGCGCGACAAGCCATCCAGCACGTCGTTGTTGGCGTCCCCCACGTAGCCCGCTGCCAAGCGGAACGCGGTTTTCTGACGCCTGCGGGCGACGCGGTTCGGGGTGTCGCGCTCTTGGTCCGTCGCGATGAAGGAGGCGTAGGTCACATGCTCCAGCCCCAAGCTGGCGGCGATCTGCTCGGACAGTTCGGCGTCAATCTTGCCCTGCCAGTTGGACACAAAGGTGTAGCTTTGGGCGATCTGTGCCAGATGCGGCTTGGCCGCAGCGGCAAGGTTGCGGCTGTCGCGCCCGCCAGAGAGCGGAAGCAGCGTGGTATACCCTGCGGCAATCGCACCGATTACGTCACTCAGACGTTGGCCCATGGCGGCGATCGTCTGATCCGGCCCATCTGTGGGGAATGTGGCGTCCGCCTTTGGCCAGAACCGTGTCAGCGTGAAATTAGCCAGATCAAGCCTGTGGTTGGGCATGACGCCGCGCACGTAGGCGTCGCGGGTAAAGCCAAGCGCGTAGCTGCCGCGCCCGCCTTGCACCGCGTCCACATCAAAGCGCGGGTTCTCGATGATCGGGCGGTCAAGGCACATCAACGGGGTGGAGGCCACGGTGCGGGTGTTCGCGTCGTAGACGACGCCCATTGACCCCGTCGGGTCGGCGTAGACCGCGCCCGCGCCGTCAATCGCCACATAGCGCCCCGCCGCAGCGGTCACGAAGGCCTCGAAGCTGGTCGCCAGCACATAGCCGTCGGTCACAAGTTTGCCTGTGCCGTCCACGGCCAGCCCCAGCACAACGCCGGCCAAGGCACCGTCTTCGCCGTGCAGGCGCGCAAACGGGGTGGAGCGGCAGTGGTGCAGCCGCCAGTCGTCGCCCAAATCGGTGACACGGTAGCCGTCGATGTGCAGCTCTTCCGATTGGCTTAGCGTGAACTGCCCTCTGAAGATGCGTGCAAATCTGAGACTGGCCGCGTCGCAGGCCTGATGGGCCGCAAGGGGGGCGCTTAACATGGCGGATGGCTCCTTTAGGGGCTCTGGTTGGCTGCTCTTGTTACGCGGATGATACACCAAGGCATGTGGCTTTGGCAAAACCTTGTTGCACGGGCCACGCGCCGTGTAGCGTCCGCGTCATGACCAGAGAGACAGAGCTATACGCGCCGGTGAAATCCTTCCTCATGGGGCAGGGCTACGAGGTGAAGGGGGAGATCGGCGCTTGCGACGTGGTTGGCGTGCGCGGCGACGATGATCCGGTCATCGTGGAGCTGAAAACCGCGTTCTCCCTAAGCCTGTTTCACCAAGGCATTGCCCGCATGGCGATGACGGATGACGTCTACATCGCGGTGCCGCGCAAAACCGGCAAGCCATTCCAGAAGGCACTGAAGGAAAACACCGTGCTGTGCCGCCGCGTTGGCTTGGGTCTGATCACCGTGCGCCTGTCCGACAATCTGGTGGAGGTCCACACCGATCCCGTGCCCTACGCGCCGCGCAAGTCAAAGAAACGCAAGGGGCGGCTCTTGAAGGAATTCGCGCGGCGGGTGGGGGATCCGAACGACGGCGGTGCCACGCGCCACGGGTTGATCACCGCCTACCGCCAAGACGCCATTCGCTGTGCGCGGTTCTTGGCCGTGCATGGGGCCTCGAAGGGCGCGAAGGTGGCGGCATGGGCCGAAGTGCCCACCGCCACACGGCTGATGCGCGACAATCATTACGGCTGGTTCGAGAAGGTTGAAAAGGGCGTCTACGCCCTGACCGCGCAGGGTCACAAAGGCTTAACAGACTATGGCGATCTGGCGGTTTGAGCCGCAACGCAAATGTCGCTCAAAAAGTTCCCCGAATTTTTTCACTGGGCTGTTGACTCACGTCGCGTGCCTACTTAGCTATCCGTCGTTAGCACTCGCATCGGGTGAGTGCTAACGGCTTCGGTCACCCCGAGGCCATGGGATTAACATTGGAGCTAAGGAGCACCAAACGATGGCATTGAAACCGCTTCACGACCGCGTTCTTGTAGAACGTGTTGAAGGCGACGAAAAAACCGCAGGTGGTTTGATCATCCCTGAGAGCGCAAAAGAAAAACCAGCTGAAGGCATCATTGTTGCCGTAGGCGAGGGCGCGCGCAAAGACTCAGGTGAGCTGATCCCTATGGCTGTCAAAGAAGGCGACAAAGTTCTGTTCGGCAAATGGTCCGGCACAGAGGTCACCGTTGACGGCAAAGAACTGCTGATGATGAAAGAAAGCGACGTTCTGGGCATTATCTCCTGAACCGGCCGGCGGGGTTAACCCCGCCCCAAAGCTTTCCGCACACACACTAAACTTTTAAGGAGCGCATGAAAATGGCTGCTAAAGACGTCAAATTCGACACAGAAGCCCGGAACAAGATGCTTAAGGGCGTCAACGTTCTGGCCAATGCTGTCAAAGTCACGCTGGGTCCAAAAGGCCGCAACGTGGTTCTGGACAAATCCTTCGGCGCACCGCGCATCACCAAAGACGGTGTATCCGTGGCGAAGGAAATCGAACTGGAAGACAAGTTCGAGAACATGGGCGCACAAATGGTCAAAGAAGTGGCCTCGCGTACCAATGACGAAGCTGGCGACGGCACCACAACCGCGACGGTTCTGGCCCAAGCTATCGTGCAAGAAGGCCTGAAATCGGTTGCCGCTGGCATGAACCCGATGGACCTGAAGCGCGGCATCGACATGGCAACTGCCAAAGTTGTTGAAGCGATCAAAGCGGCTGCACGCCCTGTCAATGACAGCGACGAAGTTGCACAAGTCGGCACCATCTCCGCCAACGGCGAAGTTGAAATCGGCCGCCAAATCGCTGACGCGATGCAAAAAGTTGGCAACGAGGGTGTTATCACCGTCGAGGAAAACAAAGGCCTGGAAACAGAGACCGATGTTGTTGAAGGCATGCAGTTCGACCGCGGCTACCTGTCGCCTTACTTCGTGACCAACCCAGAGAAGATGACAACAGAGCTGGAAGACTGCCTGATCCTGTTGCACGAGAAGAAGCTGTCTTCCCTGCAGCCAATGGTTCCACTGTTGGAAACTGTCATCCAGTCCGGCAAGCCACTGCTGATCATCGCTGAAGATGTTGAGGGCGAAGCCCTTGCAACTCTGGTTGTGAACAAGCTGCGCGGCGGCCTGAAAATCGCAGCTGTCAAAGCACCTGGTTTCGGCGATCGCCGCAAAGCCATGCTGCAAGACATCGCGATCCTGACTGGCGGTCAAGTGATCTCCGAAGACCTGGGCATGAAGCTCGAGTCGGTGACTATGGACATGCTCGGCACTGCCAAGAAAGTTCAGATCACCAAAGACGAGACCACCATCGTTGACGGCGCAGGCGAGAAAGCTGAGATCGAGGCACGCGTGTCCCAGATCCGTCAGCAAATCGAAGAAACGACGTCCGACTACGACCGTGAGAAGCTGCAAGAGCGCGTTGCCAAACTGGCAGGCGGTGTTGCTGTTATCCGCGTTGGCGGCATGTCCGAAATCGAAGTTAAAGAGCGCAAAGACCGCGTTGACGATGCATTGAACGCGACCCGTGCGGCCGTGCAAGAAGGTATCGTTGTCGGTGGTGGTGTTGCTCTGGTTCAAGCTGCGAAGGTCCTCGAAGGCCTGAAAGGCACGAACAACGACCAAGACGTCGGCATCAACATCATCCGCAAAGCCATCGAAGCACCTCTGCGTCAGATCGCTGAGAACGCCGGCGTCGACGGCGCTGTTGTGGCTGGTAAAATCCGCGAGTCCAGCGATCCGACTTTCGGCTTCAACGCACAAACCGAAGAATATGGCGACATGTTCAAATTCGGCGTGATCGACCCTGCGAAAGTGGTGCGCACTGCACTGCAAGACGCGTCCTCGGTTGCAGCGTTGCTGATCACCACGGAAGCTATGGTCGCTGACAAGCCATCCAAAGACGGCGGCGCGCCTGGGGGCGGCATGCCAGACATGGGCGGCATGGGCGGCATGATGTAATACGGCTCACGCCATATTACGCTGCAAATTGGGCCACCCTTCTTCGGAAGGGTGGCCTTTTTCGTTAACCGCTTTATGAAGGCCGCAGCTGTTAAAACGCCAATTTGCCATGTTCTTAGGCGCAAATTGCCACTAAGGCAGCGGTCATGCGTATCTTTCTCCTCACCGCCCTCACCATGTTGGCCTTTGCGGCCAACTCTGTCCTGAACAAATTCGGGGTGACTGACGGCGGTATGGAGCCTTTGGACTTCGCGATGCTACGCCTGTGGAGCGGCGCGCTCATGTTGCTGCTGCTGATCTGGCTGCGCCGCAAGCCCACGACCAGCCAAACACCCGAGACGGGCAGCCTGATCGGCACCGCATCCTTGCTGGTCTACGTGCTGGGTTTCTCGCTGGCCTACGCCACCCTAGAGGCGGGCGTGGGGGCGTTGATCCTGTTCGGCGTGGTCCAGTTGACCATGTTTATGGCCGCAGCCCTGACCCGTGAACACATCCCCGCCTTGCAATATGTCGGTTGCGGCGTGGCCTTCGCGGGGCTTGTGGCCTTGCTTTGGCCCGTCGGGGCAGAGGCCCCTGATCTGTGGGGCGCCATCCTGATGGCGGCGGCGGGTGTCGGTTGGGGTGTTTACACGCTGGTTGGGCGCGGGGCGGCGTCACCGCTTTTGCGCACGGAGCGCAATTTCAGATATGCCGCATTGTTCATGGGGGTGGTGGCCATCGGGATTGGCCTGCCCGTCGGGGCACCGCTTGGCCTTATGTGCGCCGTGGCGTCCGGCGCGCTGACCTCGGCGTTGGGCTATGCGCTGTGGTACCGCGTGCTGCCGCAGTTGCGCACAACCATCGCCGCGACCGCCCAGTTGACGGTGCCCGTCATCGCCTTGGGCGGCGGCGCGTTATTCTTGGGAGAGGAGTTGACCTTGCGCTTTGCCCTGTCGAGCCTTCTAGTACTTGGCGGCGTGGGCTTGGCGTTGCGCAAGGCCCGCTAATTCAGCCGCGTCAGCAACCCGCCGGGCTGTCGCTCTATCTTACCTTCCATTTCCAACAGCGTCAGCTGCGGCGACAACGCGCCCGCGTCAATGTTCAGATCGCGCATCAACTGGTCTTCGGCGACAGGTGTCGGGCCTAGCAATCCTAGAATTTCCGCGTGCGCAGCCCCATGCGGATGAACTGGCGCTGTCAGTACGGCGCGCGGTTTCGGGGGCGGTTCCAACTGCGCGGATGCGCCGGTGTTCGTCAGCACGTCCTGCGCGTGGCGCACCAATATGGCCCCGTCGCGGATCAACATGTTGCAGCCTGTCGCGCGGGCGTCCAACGGGTGGCCCGGCACGGCCATCACGTCGCGGCCTTGGTCCAGCGCGTTGCGCGCGGTGATCAGGCTGCCGGATTTCGCGGCGGCCTCCACCACCACAACGGCCCGCGACAGGCCCGATATGATCCGGTTGCGGCGCGGGAAATCCCGCGCTTGCGGTTGCAGGCCCAACATTCGCTCCGACAGGATCAAACCATCCTTGGCGATGTCATCATGAAGTTTGGCGTTTTCGCGCGGGTAGACCACATCAATCCCGCCTGCGACGACCGCAATGGTGCCACGGGGCAGGGCGGCGATATGGGCGGCGGTATCTATGCCCCGCGCAAGGCCGGAGGCGACGGTAAACCCTGCATTCCCCAGATCAGTCGCCAGCCCCTGCGCCATGCGCGTGCCCAGCGAGGACGCGTTGCGCGCGCCGACCATCGCGATGCTGGCGCGGCGCGTCAAAGACAGATCGCCCAACGCCCAAAGCACGGGCGGCGCGTCGTCTAGATCCATCAAGGCTTGCGGGTAATCTGGCGCGCCGTGCAGCAACAAAGTTGCACCGATACGTGCGCCGTGCTCCAACTCGCGCGCGGCGGCGTCATGGGTGCAGGGGGTGTAGCGGGCAACGCCTGCAGCGGATGCGATGCTAGGCAAGGCGTCCAACGCGGCCTCCGCGCTGCCGTGTTCGGCCAGCAACCGAAAGAAGGTGCTGACGCCAACACGTCTAGACCTGATTAAACGGAGCCAAGAGGCGCAGTCGCCCTGTGGTCCAGGGGGTGCGAGGGGGGGTGGGGTAGACAGCAGGTCGCTGGCCATTCTTCGCTCCGTTCAATCAGTGATCTCACTTTGGCGCGTCGGAGTTAAAGGAAGGTGAAGATGCCAGATGTTGCCCACTATTTCGCGTAAGCTTTTGAAAAGTTGTCGCTAATTTTTATCCCTGAACAAGGCGACACCCTGCCTCAATGGGCGCAAGGTGTCGCTCCAAAGGGAATCGCTTAGGTGGCTGACCCGCCAACCGTCAGACCGCCAATCTTTAGGGTGGGTTGGCCCACGCCAACCGGTACCCATTGGCCAGCCTTTCCGCAATTTCCTATGCCGGGATCAAGCGCCATGTCGTTGCCGATGGCTTGGATGTGCTTCAGTGCGGTGGCCCCGTCGCCGATCAGCGTGGCGCCCTTCACAGGCTCCCCGACGACGCCATTCTTCACGCGGTAGGCTTCGGTGCAGGAGAACACGAACTTGCCGTTCGTGATGTCGACCTGACCGCCGCCAAAGCCCACGGCATAGATGCCGTCTTTCAGATCACGCACAATCGCTTCTGGGTCCGCATCGCCGCCCAGCATATAGGTGTTGGTCATGCGCGGCATGGGGGCGTGGGCATAGCTTTCGCGACGACCGTTGCCCGTGGGCTCCACCCCCATCAGGCGGGCATTCTGGCGGTCTTGCATATAGCCGACCAGCACGCCGTCCTCGATCAATGTGTTCTTGCCCGAGGGTGTGCCCTCGTCGTCCACGGTGATGGAGCCGCGACGATCTGGGATCGTGCCGTCGTCCAGCACGGTCACGCCCTTGGCGGCAATTTGTTGCCCCATCAGCCCCGCAAAGGCGGAGGTTTTCTTGCGGTTAAAGTCGCCTTCCAGCCCGTGGCCAATGGCTTCGTGCAGCAAGATGCCCGGCCAGCCCGGCCCAAGCACCACGTCCATCACACCAGCGGGGGCGGGGACGGCGTCCAGATTAACCAACGCGATGCGCAGCGCCTCGCGGATCAGGCCTTGCCAGTGCGTCGGCTCCAGCAAGCCGTCGAGCATGGCGCGCCCGCCGCCGCCAGCCGTGCCACTTTCGCGGCGCCCGTCCTTTTCGGCGATAACGGACACGTGGATGCGGGTCATCGGGCGATCGTCGGTGACTAAGGAGCCGTCGGGGCGCAGAATCGCCACTTCTTGGTGGGACGCCGCGACGGAGGCCGACACCTGCACCACACGCGGGTCCAGCGCCCGTGCGAAGGCGTCGATTTCGCGCAATGTGTCGACTTTGGCGGTGAAGGGGATGCCCTGCATCGGGTCCATGTCGGAATAGAGCTTGGCATTGGTCCGTGCGGGGGCAGGGGCCAGCGTGCCGCCGCCCGCACCCACCGCAAGGCGGGCGGTGTCGGCGGCGCGGATCAAGGCGTGCTCCGATATCTCGGTGGCGTGGGCGTATCCGGCGGTCTCACCGCGCACCGCGCGCAGCCCGAACCCTTCGGAGGCGTCATAGCTTGCCGTTTTCAGGTGGCCGTCGTCAAAGGCGAACATTTCGCCGCGTTTGCGCTCCAGATACAGCTCCCCGTCGTCGGCGCCTTTGGTGGCCGCGCATAGAATCTCTAGGGCGCGGGTTTGGTCCAACATGGTCTCAAACGGGCGAAACGGGGCGGCGTTAGCGGAGGTCATTGGTGATTCCCTTGATTTAGCGCAAAATTGTGTGCGGCATGGTGGCGCTTTCAACGTGTCAGCGCTTGCCCCTTGCAGTGTAATATGGTTTCTCACGGGCCAGACGCAAGCGGGGGAGCCGTGCCTATTGAGCACGGCCCTGACAACGACGGGAACACTAGATGAGAATTGCAAAACATTTTGCTGGCTTCGCGGGCCTTTTTGCCGCCACAGGCGCATCCGCGCAAGCAGCACTCGATAATTTGGAGATCGTCGGCACGCCAAACGCCGAGACCTCCTTGAGTTTCCAGCCCGCGGCCACCGAACTGGCCCGTGACCTGCAATGGCTGGACCATTTTGTCTTCGTGATCATCGCGGTGATTACGGTGTTCGTGACGGCCTTGCTGCTGTGGTGTGCGTTCCGCTTTAGCGCCAAGCGCAACCCGAATGCGGCGACCTTCACCCACCACTCCCTTCTGGAGGTGGCTTGGACCATGATTCCGGTGATCATTCTGGTCATCATCGGCGCGTTCTCGGTGCCTGTGTTGTTCAAGCAGCAGCGCATTCCTGAAGGCGACATTGTGATTAAGGCGACGGGCTACCAGTGGTACTGGGGCTACGAGTATGTCGACCACGACTTCGGCTTTGACAGCATCATGATCGGCGCTGGCGAAAACCGCCTGACACCAGAGGTAGAGGCCGAATTGGTCGAAGCCGGTTACAGCAAGGACGAATTCCTGCTCGCAACTGACACTGCCGTGGTTGTGCCTGTTGGCAAAACCATCGTGATGCAGGTGACGGGCGCGGACGTGATCCACTCTTGGACAATCCCCGCGTTCGGCGTGAAGCAAGACGCCGTGCCTGGCCGTCTGGCGGCGCTCTGGTTCACCGCCGAGAAAGAAGGCATCTACTTTGGCCAGTGTTCGGAGCTGTGCGGTCAAGCGCACTCCTACATGCCGATCACTGTGAAAGTGGTCAGCCAAGAGGTGTATGACGCTTGGTTGGAAGGCGCGATTGAAGAATACGCAGGGACACCGCTGTCCGTGCAGGTTGCTTCGGCTGACTGATTTCTGAAGAGCTAACGGGTGCGGCGGGGCAACCCCTGCCGCGCCGACTTTCGTAGATTTGGGTGTAACGCGATGACTGATGCGACACAAAACATCGGCACGACATCTGGCGAAGGCCAGTTCGGCGACTATTGGGCGTTGCTCAAGCCGCGCGTGATGTCGTTGGTGGTTTTCACCGCCGCCGTCGGTGTGTTCGTGGCGCCGGTAAGCGTGCACCCCTTCGTTGCAATGGTCTCCATCCTGTTTATCGCCTTGGGCGGCGGCGCATCCGGTGCGCTGAACATGTGGTATGACCACGACATCGACACCATCATGAAGCGCACGGCCAACCGCCCCGTTCCGGCTGGCAAGGTCGCCCCGGGTGAGGCGCTGACGCTGGGGCTGTGGCTGTCGTTTATATCTGTGACCATGCTGGGGCTGGCGTCCAACTGGGTCGCCGCTGGCATCTTGGCCTTCACTATCTTCTTTTACGCCGTGGTTTACACCATGTGGCTCAAGCGCTGGACGCCGCAAAACATCGTGATCGGTGGTGCGGCAGGGGCGTTCCCGCCGATGATCGGCTGGGCCGTGGCAACCGGCGGCGTGTCCGTGGAAAGCGTCTTGCTGTTCTGCCTCGTGTTCATGTGGACGCCGCCCCACTTCTGGGCCTTGGCGCTGTTCATGAACAACGACTACACAAACGCGGGCGTGCCCATGCTGACCGTGACCCACGGCAAGCGCGAAACCCGCAAGCAGATCTTCATCTACGCGGTGCTTCTGGCCCCGCTGGCGATTGGCGCGGCCTTCACCTCCATCGGTGGCTGGATCTACCTGACGGCGGCGCTTGTGCTGAACGCGAAATTCGTGTGGGGCGCATGGAAGCTGTGGCACCGCGACGAGGCCGCTGCAGAGGCCGATATCTACAAAGACGAGAAAGCGTACTTCCGCTATTCTCTGGTTTATCTTTTCTCCAGCTTCTGCGCCCTGCTGCTGCAAGCGGTCTGGGTCAAAGCCGGCATGGGGGCTTGGTAGAACCATGGCGCTAAAAGTTGAGCATGAGCTGCACAAACGCCGCTTCGGTCGCAACCTCGGGGTTGGATTGTTGCTGGTCGGCTTCGTCGCAATTGTCTTCGGGCTGACTGTGGTGAAGGTGCAGAATACGGGATTTGTGGAGGGCTACGACCATGTGGCGCGCCCCGCGCTTATTCCGGAAAACGAGGGTGGCAACTGATGGCTAAACTTGACAAGACGCAACGCACGGTGGCCGGACTGGTCGGTGTGGTGGTGACGATGGGGGCTTTGGGCTTCGCGTCGGTGCCGCTTTATGATCTGTTCTGCCGCGTGACCGGGTACGGCGGTACAACGCAAGAAGCCCGTGCCGATTCCGACGTGATTTTGGACAAGACAATCAACATCCGCTTCGACGGCTCGCTGTCGTCGGGCATGCCGTGGGAATTCAAACCGTCGCAGGCGGAGATGACCGTGCGCATCGGGGAAACGGGGCTGGCCTTCTACGAGGCCTATAACCCGACCGACAAGCCGATCGCGGGTCAAGCCAGCTACAATGTGTTCCCGTTCACGGCGGGCGGCTATTTCAATAAAATCGCCTGCTTCTGCTTTACCGAACAGGTGTTGCAGCCAGGCGAGCGGGTGCAGATGCCCGTGACCTTCTACGTCGATCCTGAAATTGTCGACGACCCTGACGGAAAGTTTGTCGAGGAAATCACCCTCAGCTATACGTTCTACGAAATCGACCTGCCCGACGCGGAAGAGGCGCAAGCCGCCCTGACGACCGGACAACCCGCCACAACAACTGAATACAATTAAGTCGCCATCGAGGGAGCCCAACAAAATGGCCCACGCCAAGAACCACGATTACCACATTCTGCCGCCGTCCATTAACCCGTTTATGGGGTCTTTTGCGGCTTTCGTCATGCTCGTCGGCGCTGTCGCTTGGATGGCTGGCCCCGTGCCCGTTCTGTTCGGGACACTGGAACTCAGTGGCCCATGGATGTTCCTCATCGGCTTCGCCGCGGTCCTCTATACCATGTTCAGCTGGTGGGCCGAGATGGTCGAAGAAGGCGAGCAAGGCGATCACACCCCAGTGGTACGTATCGGCCTACGCTACGGCTTCATTTTCTTCATCATGTCGGAAGTAATGTTCTTCGTGGCGTGGTTCTGGTCATTCTTCAAACACGCGATGTACCCGATGGGCCCGTTGAGCCCCGCAGTCGACGGTCAATGGCCACCGGCAGGGATCGAGACATTTGACCCGTGGCACCTGCCATTGATCAACACGCTGATCCTGTTGTGCTCCGGCGCGGCGGCAACTTGGGCGCACCACGCGCTGGCACATGAAAACAACCGCAAAGACCTGAAAAGCGGCCTGATCCTTGCGATCCTGCTGGGCGCGGTGTTCACGATTTTCCAAGCCTATGAATATAGCCACGCGGCCTTTGGCTTCTCCGGCAACATCTACGGCGCGAACTTCTTCATGGCGACAGGCTTTCACGGCTTCCACGTTCTGGTCGGCACGATCTTCCTGCTGGTCTGTTTGATCCGTGTGTACAAAGGTCACTTCACGCAAGACCACCACGTCGGCTTTGAGGCTGCCGCTTGGTACTGGCACTTCGTGGACGTGGTTTGGCTGTTCTTGTTCGCAGCTGTCTATATCTGGGGTGGCTAATTTCCTGTCCCAGGAAATTTAAAAAGTTTGATGGCAAACTTTTGGCGCGGGGGGAAACCCTCGCGCTTCTTCATTGAGGTGACATGACCAAACGAATGATCCTGCCTTTGCTGTTCGGCCTGATTGGCTGCGCTATTCTGGTGAGCCTCGGGACATGGCAAGTGAAGCGGCTCGCATGGAAAGAGGCGACGTTGTCGGAGATCGATGCGCGCATCGCGGCCGATCCTGTGGCCTTGCCCGACGAGCTGAGCCAGCCAGATGATCTCTACCTCCCCGTACAAGCCACCGGCACCTTCGGCGCGGCGCGCTTGCGTATCCTTGTCAGTCAGAAAAAAGTTGGCGCAGGCTACCGGATCATCAGCCCGTTCCAAACCGGCGAGCGTATGATTATGGTCGATCGTGGGGTGATCCCAATTGCCGAGGATCTGCCGAATGGCCCTCTGGGCGAGGTCACCGTCACCGGCAACATCCATTGGCCTAACGAGGTTGACAGCTACACGCCGGAGCCCGACACCAAGCGCGACATCTGGTTTGCGCGCGACGTGGAGCGCATGGCGGCCACGCTTGGCACCGAGCCGGTGTTACTGGTCCTGCGCACTGCCACCCCCGCAACCCCCGAAATTATCCCGCTCCCCGTCAGCCGCGCTGGCATCCCCAATGACCATCTGTCCTATGCGATCACCTGGTTTTCGCTGGCGTTGATATGGTTTGTGATGACAGGCTTTTTGCTTTGGCGTATCAGGCAGCGGACCGTTTGAAGGAAAACCCCATGCGTTATATCTCTACCCGCGGCAAAGCCCCCGTTTTGACATTCGAGCAGGCCATGCTGACCGGCCTTGCCCGCGACGGTGGCCTCTACCTGCCCGAGACTATTCCCACGCTGGATCAAGACACCATCCGCGCCATGCGCGGCATGTCTTATGAGGATGTGGCCTTCACCGTGATGCGCCCCTTCATCGGCGACACCTTCACCGACGCCGAATTCCGCGAGATCATCGCCAAGGCCTACGCGGGCTTCGGCCACGACGCGCGCGCGCCTTTGGTGCAGCTTGGGGCAAACCACTACCTGTTGGAGCTATTCCACGGCCCGACCTTGGCGTTCAAAGACTTCGCCATGCAGCTGATCGGCCAGCTGTTCCAAGCCGCGCTGACGCGCTCCGGCGAGCGTGTGACCATCGTGGGCGCCACCTCCGGCGACACTGGCTCCGCTGCCATCGAGGCGTTCCGTGGCCTCGACGCCGTGGACGTGTTTATCCTGTTCCCGCAAGGGCGCGTGTCTGATGTGCAGCGCCGCCAGATGACCACGCCCTCCGAGGACAACGTGCATGCGTTGGCGATTGAGGGGGACTTCGACACCTGCCAAGCCGCCGTCAAAGACATGTTCAACGACTTCGATTTCCGCGACGGCGTGCGCCTCGCTGGGGTCAACTCGATCAACTGGGCGCGGGTTCTGGCACAGGTGGTGTATTACTTCACCTCTGCCGTGAGCCTTGGTGCACCGGACCGCGAGATCAACTTCACCGTGCCAACCGGCAACTTTGGCGACATCTTCGCGGGCTACATCGCCAAGCAGATGGGCCTGCCGATTGGCCAGCTGATCATTGCCACCAACCAGAATGACATCTTGCACCGCACGCTGGAAACAGGGGCCTATACTACGGACGGCGTGAAGCCGTCGATCAGCCCATCAATGGACATCCAAGTGTCCTCCAACTTCGAGCGCGCCTTGTTCTACGCCTACGGTCAAGACGGCGCGGCGGTCTCTGAGCAGATGGACGCGCTGAAGGCGTCCGGCGAATTCAAGGTCAGCCAAGGCGCCTATGAGGCGCTGAAGGAAACCTATGCCTCTGGTCGCGTCAGCGAGGAAGAAACCTCCGCCATGATCACCCGCGCCAATGCCCATATGGGCGAGTTGCTGTGCCCGCACACCGCCGTGGGCGTGAAAGTGGCGATGGATCACCAAGGGGCCACGCCGATGGTCACGCTGGCCACAGCCCACCCCGCGAAATTTCCAGCCGCCGTGAAAGCCGCCTCCGGCCACCACCCAGAATTGCCCGACCGCATGTCGGACCTATTCGAGCGCGAGGAGCGCATGACCGAATTGCCGAATGACATCGAGACGATCAAATCCCTGATCCGCGAGCGTATCACCGCATGACGCAACAACTGACCACCCTGTCCAACGGGTTCCGCATCGTCACCGAACATATGCCGTCGCTGGAAAGTGCTAGCGTGGGAATTTGGGTCAATGCGGGCGGGCGCCACGAGCGGATCGAGCAAAACGGCATCGCACATTTTCTGGAGCACATGGCGTTCAAAGGCACCACGCGCCGCAGCGCCTTGCAGATCGCCGAGGCGATTGAGGACGTGGGCGGCTATATCAACGCCTATACCTCGCGCGAAGTGACGGCCTATTACGCGCGCGTGCTGAAAGACGACGTGCCGCTGGCGATGGATGTGATTGGCGATATCGTGCGCCATCCTGTGTTCGACCCGCGCGAGATCGAGGTGGAGCGCGGCGTGATCTTGCAAGAGATCGGCATGTCGCTGGACACGCCCGACGACGTGATTTTCGACTGGCTGCAAGAGGCGGCCTATCCCGGGCAGCCTATCGGGCGCACCATCCTTGGGCCAACGGAGCGGGTGCAAAACTTCTCCCGTGCGGATCTGTCGGGGTTTGTGGCGGAACACTATGGCCCGCAAAACCTGATCCTGTCGGCGGCGGGGGCGGTGGACCATGACGCCATCGTGCGCATGGCGGAAGACATGTTTGGCGATATGCCGTCCTCCGTGTCCAATGTGGCGGATGTCGCCAAATTCGCGTCCGGCGAGCGGCGTGAAGTCAAGGCGTTGGAGCAGGCGCATTTCACCTTCGCGCTGGAAGCCCCGGGCTACCGCGACGATGATTTCTACACGGCGCAGGTGTTTGCCTCCGCCTTTGGCGGCGGCATGTCGTCTCGGCTGTTCCAAGAGGCCCGCGAGAAGCGGGGCTTGTGCTATTCGATCTACAGCTCCATCGGCAGCTATAACGACACGGGCATGATGACGGTCTACGCGGGCACCTCTGGCGATGACATCGCGGGGCTGGCGGATATCACCGTGGACGAGTTGAAGCGCGCGGCGGGCGATATGTCCGAGGCCGAAGTGGCCCGTGCGCGCACACAGATGAAGGCTGGCATCCTGATGGGGCTGGAAAGCCCGTCGTCGCGCGCGGAGCGTTTGGCGCGGATCGTTGGCATCTGGGGCCGTGTGCCGCCTCTGTCTGAAACCATCACCAAGATTGACGCGGTCGACGTGGCGCAAGTGCGCCAGTTCGCGCAAAATCTGGCCACGGCGCAGGCGGCAATGGCGCTTTATGGTCCGGTCGAGAAGGCGCACAATCTGGAGCACATCACCCGCAGGCTCGCCGCCTGATGCTGGGGCGCAAGCGTAAGGTCCGTATCGAGACGGAACGCATGACGCTGCGTCTTCCGGGGCATGGCGACTACCGTGAATGGGCGTCGCTGCGCTCCTCGTCGCTGGAATTCCTGACCCCATGGGAGCCCTCTTGGGCGACCGACCACCTGACGCGCAAAAGTTTCACCAACCGCGTCTACTGGGCGCAACGCTCGGTGAACAACGGCAACGCGGTGCCGGTGTTTCTGGAGCGGCGCGAGGATAAGGCGATACTCGGGGCGATCACGCTGGACAATATCCGCCGTGGCCCCGCGCAGGCGGGCACTTTGGGCTACTGGATGGGGCAGCGCTACGCCCGCCACGGCTACATGCGCGAGGCCATATCGGCGCTGGTGCATTACGCGTTCACTGTGCTGGACCTCAGCCGCGTAGAGGCCGCGTGCCTGCCGGAAAACGCGGCGTCGCGCGGGGTGCTGGAAAAGTCCGGCTTCAAATACGAGGGCGTCGCGCAAAGCTATTTGCAGATCAACGGGCGCTGGCGCAACCACGTGCTGTTCGCCAACCTGCGCGGGGACCGTCGCGGCAAAACCGACGTCGGCTAGGGGCAGCATTCAGGGGGCGATCAAGTCCACCTCTGCGTCACTAAACCCGAACCGCGCGAGCATCCGGCGGTGGGCTGAACCGCCCAAGAATTCCGTCAACACCGCATCTACATCGCGCACCAGTGCCGCATCATCGCGCGCAAATGCGAAGCAACCGAACGCGGCGGGTTTTTCTGTGGCGGCGATGGGCACCACGCCCAAATCGGAAGTGGAGTTTTGCGCGATGTAGCCTGCATGCGCGCGGGCCACGCTGGCAAAACCCGCGGCGTGGCCGCGTCGCACGGCCCCCGCTGCATCTCTATAGCTTTCGAATACGTCGATCCGCGCGCTTGGCACGCCCAACTCAAGCGCCGTTTGGTGCTGCACCTGATCGCGCACCACCGCCAATCGAGCGTCGCCTGAGGCCGCAATCGCACGGTAGCCGTCAATCTGTCGGTCATCGACCGCACGGATCAAAAGCCCGTCCGGAAGTGCCCAAATGGGGCGGCTGAACCGCGCGACCCGTCGCCGCGCGTCAGTGGCGAACATGCCCGTCGTCATGCGCCAATCGCCAGCGGCAAGCCCTGCAAGCAGGGATGGAAATTCAGTCATCACCGGCTTGAACGGCATAAGGTCCAGCGTCGTGCAGACATGACGCGCCAATTCTACGTCGCAACCGGTCGGGCGGCCATTGTTGTCCAGATAGTTAAACGGCGGCTCTGTCAGATATGCGAATTTCATTCGGGCGCCGTCCGGCCGCTTGGCGCGTAGCTGGCGATTTTGAGGGCGAGAACATCCTCGCATTTCTCAAGGATTAGCTTCTTTTCTTTCAACAGCTCGGCGTGGTCCAGCAAGATTTGGCGCCGCGCCATGACACCCGCCTCGCCGCGTTTGGCCAAAGTGGTGAAATGTTGCATTTGTCTAAGCGGCATACCGGTTTCGCGCAGCCAGTAAAGCAACGTCAGCCATTCAATGTCGCGCGGGGTAAAGCGCCTATGCCCGTCAGCGCCGCGCGAAATTAGGGGCAACATGCCTGATTTTTCGTAGAAGCGTATGGTGTGAGCGGACAACCTGCAGGCGCCAGCGGCTTCGGTGATCCTCATCGGTGCGACCTCCCTTTTTATTCTGTGTAGCGGGTTAGAGGCACTTTAAGTCAACGGGCATCTCGGGGCGGCGGCGGGTCGGCGTTGGGGCTGGCGGTCAGTTTTATCTGTTCCCCTCTTCGAATGGCTGCGCGATAAGGGCTTATGTTGAATTCAGTGACTGATGCCCTTCGGGCCGAGCTAACATCGAAACTCCCCGCTGCTGCCTTTCGTGAGTTGACCGACGCCTATCTGCGCGAGCCGCGCGGCAGGTATCAGGGCAGCGGCGGACTGCTGGTCGCGCCCGACTGCACCGAGGATGTGGCCACGGTGGTGCGCGCCTGCGCCGATGCGCGGGTGGGCATTGTGCCCTACGGGGGCGGCACGGGGCTTGTCGGTGGCCAGATCGCGGAAAGCGGCCCTGTGCCGGTGATCTTGTCGCTGGAGCGGATGACCAGAATTCGCGCCACCTATCCGGCGGAAAACGTGTTGGTGGCCGAGGCGGGGGTGATCTTGTCGAATGTGCAAGACGCGGCCGAAGCGGAGGGGCGGGTGTTTCCCCTGTCGCTGGCCTCCGAAGGCTCCGCGCGGATCGGCGGCAACCTGTCAACGAACGCAGGCGGTGTAAATGTGCTGCGCTACGGCAACGCGCGCGACCTGTGCTTGGGGGTGGAGGCGGTGCTGCCGGACGGCTCCGTGCTTCACGGGCTGTCGCGCTTGAAGAAAGACAACACCGGCTACGACATGCGCCATCTGTTGATCGGGGCGGAAGGGTCGCTTGGCATTATCACGGCGGCATCTTTGAAGCTGTTCCCCAAGCCCGCAGGCGAGGGGGCCGCGCTGATGGTGGTCGAGGGGCCGGAGGCCGCCTTGGGTTTGTTGGCGCTGGCGGGGGATTTGCTGGGGCATCAAGTGTCCGCCTTCGAGTTGATCAACCACATGGGGCTGGATTTTCTGGCCGAGGTCGGCCCCGAGGTCCGCGCCCCCTTCGCCGACACGCCGGAATGGATGGTGCTGATCGACGTGGGCTGCGTCGCGGGGGTAGAGCCGTCGCAAGCCTTGGAAACCCTGTTCGAGGCGGCGGCAGAGCGCGGCTTGGTCACTGACGGGGTGATTGCCCAGTCCGGCGCGCAGCGCGACGCCTTCTGGGCGATCCGCGAAAGCATTCCCGAGGCCAACAAGCGCATCGGCTCCGTGTCGTCGCATGACATATCGGTGCCCGTGGGGCGCATCCCCGAATTCATCACCCGCGCGGGCGCGGCTTTGGCGACGCTGGACGATTTCCGCATCAATTGCTTTGGCCATGTGGGCGACGGAAACCTGCATTACAACGTCTTTCCCGTGCGGGGAAAATCGCGCGACGACTACGACCATCAACGCCACGCGGTGAAGCGTATTGTGCATGACGTGGTGGCGCAGATGGAGGGCTCCATCTCGGCGGAACACGGGGTCGGGCGGCTGAAAGTTGCGGATTTGAACCGCTACGGCGACCCGACCAAGCTGGCCGCCATGCGCGCGATCAAAGCGGCGCTGGACCCGCTGGGGATTATGAACCCGGGCGCGGTGGTGACGGCTTAGGATTTGCGCCTGCCTGCGGCAGTCGCCACGGCGGGGGCGCTGCCCCCGCACCCCCGATTTTAAGTGGGGCGCTGCCCCACACCCGCGAATTTTAGTGGGGCTCTGCCCCACACCCCGAGGTATTTATGAAGCAGTGATGGGGCGAAGGGTGGCGTGTTGCGGCGGGTTAGTCGCCTTCGAAATCGCATAGCACATGGACGTCTTGCCCCATTGCTTCCAGCTTGGCGCGACCGCCGAGGTCGGGCAGGTCGATGATGAAGCTACAGCCGATGACCTCCGCGCCGAGTTTTTCGATCAGTTTGATCCCTGCCTCAGCCGTGCCGCCTGTGGCCAGCAGGTCATCAACCAGCAGAACCTTATCGCCGGGTTGAAGACTGTCTTCGTGCAACTCCATCGTGGCCTCGCCGTATTCCAGCTTGTAGCTCTGCTCGATGGTTTTGCCAGGCAGCTTGCCCTTTTTGCGGATCGGCACGAAGCCTGTGGACAGCTGGTGCGCGATGGCACCGCCCATGATGAAGCCGCGTGCCTCCAGCCCCGCGACCTTGTCGAAGCGCATCCCCGCATAGGGATGCAGCAACTGGTCAACCGCCATGCGAAAGCCGCGCGGGTCCAAGAATAAGGTGGTCACATCGCGGAACATGATCCCTGCGTGTGGGAAGTCGGGGATAGTGCGAATGTAGTCTTTGACCTGCTTGGTGTTTGGCATGGGGGGCTCCGAAAGTTGCGTGCGACTTGCGATACCCTACGGGCTGCGCGGTGGAAAGGCGGTATCAAGCGGGCGCGAGCATGCGGCCGGCGACGGCGTCAAGTTTGGCCGTCAGGCCCGGATCGCGGGCCTCGGGGGCGGTGAGGATCGCGTATTCCAGCGCGCGGTCGCAGCCGTGCGGGCAGGCGTCGCGCGTTGCACCAAGCAGGGCAGGAAGCTTGGCGACCATATCGCGCGCCTTGCTGGCGTTGCCCATCAGGGTGGCGATGATCTGGGTCACATCCACCTCGCCGTGGTCGGGGTGCCAGCTGTCGTAATCGGTGATCATGGCGACGGAAGCGTAGCAGAGCTCCGCCTCGCGGGCGAGCTTGGCCTCTGGCATATTGGTCATGCCGATAACGTCCGCGCCCCAGCTGTCGCGGTACATTTTGCTTTCGGCCAGCGTGGAGAACTGCGGACCTTCCATCGCCAGATAGGTGCCGCCGTTGTGGACGGTGATGCCGGTGTCTTTGGCGGCGGTGAAGCAGGCGGCGCCGAGGCGCGGGCAGGTGGGATGCGCCACCGAGACATGGGCCACGCAGCCGGTGCCGAAGAAGGATTTTTCGCGGGCAAAGGTGCGGTCGATGAACTGGTCGACGATCACGAAGTCCCCGGGGGCCATTTTCTCGCGGAATGACCCACAGGCGGAAACGGAGATGACATCGGTGACGCCGATGCGCTTCAGGGCGTCGATGTTGGCGCGGTAGGGCACCGTGGTGGGGGAATGCACATGGCCGCGCCCGTGGCGGGGCAAGAACGCCATGTCGACGCCGCCAAGCGTGCCGGTCAGCACCGCGTCGGAGGGGGCACCCCACGGGGTGTCCACGGTTTGCCATGTGGCGTTTTCCAGCCCGTCGATCTCATACAGGCCGGAGCCGCCGATAACGCCGATCATTGTGTTTGCCATGTTGTGCCGTTCCTTGCCGGTAAATTGCATCTGTTCCCCGCGCATAGTGGCGCATGGCGGCGGGGATGGAAATGCGTCTTGGCGCGTGTTCACGTGGATGTTGGGGCAAGTAGTTCGTGCAATCCGCGACTGTGTGCGCTAACAGGCCGCAACTCATCTACATATGTGACCTGAACAAGAGGCAGCAGCGTGACCAACAAGCTGATGGCGTCCCTCGCCAGAAATCCTATTTTGAACGAATTGAGCCTTGCGCCAACCGGCCCCATGGGGGCGGCGCGCTGGCGTATCGAGATCCTGTCGGGGTTGACCGTGGCGCTGGCTTTGGTGCCGGAAGCCGTGGCCTTTGCCTTCGTGGCGGGGGTTCATCCGCTGGTGGGGCTTTACGCGGCCTTCATCGTCGGGCTGATCACCGCGTGTATCGGCGGGCGTCCGGGGATGATTTCGGGGGCCACGGGGGCCTTGGCGGTTGTGATGGTGGCCTTGGTCGCCACGCACGGCGTTGAGTATCTGTTCGCCACGGTGATCTTGATGGGACTGCTGCAAATTGCGGCAGGGATATTCAAGCTGGGCAAGTTTATCCGGCTGGTGCCGCATCCGGTGATGCTGGGCTTTGTGAACGGCTTGGCCATCGTTATTTTTCTGGCGCAGATGAGCCAGTTCCAAGTGCCTGGCACGGCTGAGGCAAGCGGCCACGGCATTGCGGATGGCGAATGGATGTCGGGCATGCCGCTGATTGTGATGCTGGCGCTGACGGTGCTGACGATGGGCATCATCTGGGCGACGCCCAAGGTGACATCGCTGATCCCTGCGCCGCTGGCGGGGATTGGCATTGTGGCGCTGATCGTGATCGGGTTTGGCATTGATGTGCCGCGGGTCGGCGATCTGGCCTCCATCAAGGGTGGCCTGCCGTCGTTCCACATCCCGTTCAGCTTTGGCACCGAGGGCGTGGGGCTTTACGGCACCATGCTGGCGCCGTTCAACATGGAGACCCTGTGGATCATTGCCCCCTACGCGCTGATCCTTGCGGCCATTGGCTTGATCGAGAGCCTGCTGACGCTGAACCTTGTGGGCGAGATCGTCAACAAGCGTGGCGGCGCGTCTCAGGAATGCGTGGCGCAAGGTGTGGCGAACACCGTGACCGGCTTCTTTGGCGGCATGGGCGGCTGTGCGATGATCGGGCAGTCCATGATCAACGTGAAGTCAGGTGGCCGCACCCGCGTCGCGGGTATCGCGGCGGCGCTGTTCTTGCTGGCGTTCATTCTGGTGGCCTCGCCATTGATCGAGCAAATCCCGCTGGCCGCCTTGGTGGGCGTGATGTTCATGGTGGTGATCGGGACCTTTGCTTGGAACTCCTTCAATATCATGCGCAAGGTGCCGCGCATTGACGCCTTTGTTATCGTTTTGGTGACCATCACCACGGTGATGTACGACCTTGCCATCGCGGTGGTTGTGGGCGTGATCGTGTCGGCGCTGGCCTACGCGTGGCAGAACGCGCGCCGCATTCATGCGGACGTTGAGATGATGGACGACGGCACCAAGGTCTATAAGGTCGATGGCCCGCTGTTCTTCGGCTCTGCCGAAGGGTTCGCGGAGCTGTTTACCCCGAGCGAAGACCCTGACGCGGTGATCATCGACTTCGCGGGCAGCCGCGTGGCCGACCAGTCGGCGCTACAGGCCATTGAGGCCGTTGCGGGTAAATATGAGGCCGTGGGCAAAAAGGTGCAGCTGCGCCACCTGAGCCGCGACTGCCATGAATTGCTGACCAAGGCGGGCCAGCTGATGATCGACAGCGACGATGACCCCGATTACGAGGTCGCGGTGAACTACTCGGTCAAAACCGGTGTGATGGCGGGCGGGCACTAAGCGCCGCACGCTGGCTTAGCCAATGCTTAACGAGGGGCGGGGTAAACCTGCCCCTCGACGTCGAACATAGCTCGTGGAATTCAGGGTCTCTGTTACGGGACCATCTGCATGACGCATGCGTTTAAGATGCGGGGGGCTGACATCCCCTGTTTGGCCATTCCGCGATGTGCGGCGCCGCCACCTATGTATCTGCCCCAGACGTTGGGGCGCATATTCCCCAGATCGAGATGCTTTGCCCCTGCACCGCGCCCCGCCGCTGTTCGGGGCATTTGGCGTGGTCTGACCCCAAGGGGCGGGGGCTTGCGCCCCCGCGCGCGATATTTTGTCGTCCAGCCGGGGGCCTTGCGGCTTTATTCGCCGGGGCGCGTCAGGCTGAACACGTCACGCACCTGCGTGTAGTCCTTGTAGCCCAGCCGCGCCAAAGGCTGAAATTTGGTGACGTCAAACATCCCGTCCACCATGCAGTCGTCGCGCATATGCACGCCTGTGACCTCCCCGAAGACCGCGAAGTTTGCCGCGCCGGGAAGCTGGACGATCTGCGTTAGTTTGCACTCCAGATTTGCGGGCGCATGGGCGACGCGCGCGCAGGCGATGGTGTCACACTCCGCGCGCTCAATCTCCGCCTTGGTGAACTCGTCGATGGTTTTGTCCCACGGACCGGAGGTTTCGTTCATCGCGTCGCGGGCGGCGTATTCCACCACATTCACACAGAACACACCGGTTTCACGGATGTTGGCGACGCTGTCTTTGGTGTCGCCACGGTCCGCCTTGCTGGAGGTGGAGGCGAACATCACCTGAGGCGGCACATAGGCCACCGCGTTGAAAAACGAATAGGGGGCCAGATTGTCCGACCCATCCGCCCCGCGTGTGGAGATCCAGCCAATCGGGCGCGGCGTCACGATGGCGTTGAACGGGTTATGGGGCAGGTCGTGGCCATCGGCGGGGCGATAGAACATCGAAGCGTCTCCTTCTTGGTTGCCCAAGAGGTAGCGGCATGTAGACTGCGCGAAAAGGCAAATCGGGCAGGGCAATTGGAACTTAAGGTCGAAACACCGCAAGACGGGTGGGCAGTCGAGGCATTGTATGATCTGTCCTTTGCGCCCGGACGCACGGCGCTGTCGTCGTACCGGCTGCGCGACGGGGTGCCCCCCGTGCCGGAGCTGTCGCTGGTGGCTGTTGACGACGCGGGCAACGTGGGCGGCGCGATCCGCTACTGGCCTGTGCGCGTGGGCGCGCATGAGGCGCTGCTGCTTGGGCCTGTGGCCGTCCACCCGACCCGTCAGGGCGAAGGCTTGGGCGGGGCCTTGGTGCGCGACAGCTTGGCCCGCGCAGAGGCACTGGGCTGGACACGGGTGCTGCTGGTGGGCGACGCGCCCTATTACAGTAAATTCGGCTTCCGAGAGCTGTCCGGCGTGATCATGCCGCCCCCCACCAACCCGCGCCGCGTGTTGGGGCTGTGGGATTGGGACGGCGTGCGCGGCGAGGTCACATCCTTGAAAACGGCACCAACCGACAGCATCTAAATCCTATGGATCAGACAATTTTGCCGCCGGTCACCCCTGCGGACCCGCCTTTGGACGCGCAAATCCGCGCACTTGCGACCCGCTACCGTGATGCGCGGGGCATCGGACTGAAGGTGCTGGGCGCGCTTGGCACGCAGGCCGACGGGCTGCTGGACCATTTGCCGACCTCCGCCCGTGAAGGGTTGGACGGCGCAACCCTGAAGGCGCTGGAGTACAGCTTTGAGGCGGCGGCGAAGTCGCGTGGCAAGGTGCCGGACACGGGGCACTGGATGACCCGCGCGCTGACCATCGGCACGGGGGCTGCGGGCGGCTTTGGCGGCTTGCCATCGGCGCTGGCGGAACTGCCGGTCACGACCACGGTGATACTGCGCGCCATCCAAGGCATCGCTGACGCGCATGGGTTCGACCCTTCCCATCCTGATACGCGGGCGGAATGCCTGCAGGTGTTTGCCTCTGCCGGACCGCTGGCCGAGGATGACAGCACCGACCTGAGCTTTCTGACCCTGCGCGCCAGCGTCACAGGGGCCACGGTGCACACGCTGATCAAACAGATATCGCCCAAGCTGGCGATGGTGCTGGGCCAGAAGCTGGCGGCGCAGATGGTGCCGGTGTTGGGGGCGGTCACGGGGGCCGCGATCAACTACACGTTTACCAGTTATTATCAGGAGATGGCGCATGTCAGCTTCGGGCTGCGCAAGCTGGCGGAGCAGACGGGATCAGACCGCGCGGCCTTGGTCGAGGCGTTTCGCATCGAAGTATCTACAAAAAATGAGACTCGTTAACTTTACGGTAACAAAGTTGGGGTTATCTGCAGGCGCAGCAGGCAACAAATCTAGTATCGCCTAAGGCACGAGTATGTAACCAGTTTTCCGGCAGGTTTTCCCTCTTGTCGGTATGGCCCGCCATGTGGACTTGTCCAAGTGGCGGGCTTTTTTATTAGGGCTTAGGACGGCGCACCGCGCCCTGTGAGCCAATCCATCACCGCCCCGCGCACCGACTGCGCACCAGAGGCGCGCGCGGTGTCGATCACGGCCTTTGCCTCCGCCAGATCGGTGCGGCGCAGCAGGCTTTTGACCGGCCCGATGGAGGCAGGGCGCATCGACAGCGACCGCATGCCGATGGCGGCAAAGCACATGGCTTCCACGGGGCGGCCCGCGTCTTCGCCACAAAAGCTGACGGGGGTGTTTGTCTCGTTGCAGCGGGCGACGATCTGCTCAAGGAAGGTCAGGAAGCTGACGTTCAGCGTGTCGTAGCGCTTGCGCACCCGCTCGTTCTCTCGGTCGGCGGCGAAGAAGAATTGCTTCAGGTCATTGCCACCGATTGAGATGAAATCGGCCATCTCGAAAAATTGCGTCGGCGCGAAGGCCAGCGACGGGGTTTCCAGCATCGCGCCGATCTTCACGTCGGAGGGCACGGCGTGGCCCAGATTTTCCTCGCGCTTCAGCTCGTCCAGCAGGTGCTGGCGGGCTTCGCGGAATTCATCAAACTGCGCCACGAAGGGAAACATGACTGACAGCGGCCTGCCATTCGCGGCACGGATCAGCGCTTGCAACTGCATGCGCATGACGCCCTTTTTGTCCAAGCCCACACGGATCGCGCGCCAGCCCATTGCGGGGTTCGGCTCCTCGGTGGGTTTCATGTAAGGCAGCACCTTGTCCGACCCGATGTCCAGCGTACGGAACACCACGGATTTGCCCTGCGCCGCGTCCAGTACGGAGCCGTAGATCGACGCCAATTCGGAGCGGCGCGGCACGCGGGCGCGGGTCAGGAACTGCAACTCTGTGCGAAACAACCCGACCCCTTCGGCGCCGGAGCTGACCAGCGACGGCAAGTCCGCCATCAAGCCCGCGTTCATGTGCAGCGCGACGGTTTCGCCGTCCAAAGTGGTGGCGGGCTTCTCACGGATCGACGCGTAGCGTTGCTGCGCTTGGGTTTGCATCGCGATCTTGTCGCGGAAGGCGGCGGCCACGGCGTCCTCTGGGCGCAGATGCACCACGCCTTGATCACCGTCGACCAGAATGTGGTCGCCGTTCAACGCCTCGGTGAGGATACGTTTGGTATTGATCACCAGCGGAATGGCCCACGCCCGCGCCACAATCGCCGCGTGCGACCCGACGGAGCCTTCCTCCAGCACGATGCCTTTCAGCTTCTTGCCGTAGTCCAACAATTCCCCCGGGCCGATATTTTTGGCCACAAGGATCGGGTTATCCGGCATCTCCGCGCCGGTGTCGTGGCCTTGGCCAGTGAGCAGGCGCAGCAAGCGGTTCGACAGATCATCAAGGTCGTGCAGGCGGTCACGCAGGTAGGCGTCTGGCACGCTTTCCATGCGGCTGCGGGTGGCGGATTGCTCTTTTTCCACGGCAGCTTCGGCAGAGAGGCCAAGGCCGATGTTTTCCTCCATCCGCCGCACCCAAGAGCGCGAGTTGGCGAACATGCGGTAGGCCTCAAGCACCTTCACCTGTTCTTTGTCGGCCTTCTTGCCCATGGAGCCGAGCATCTCGTCGACCGTGCCGCGCAGGGACGCCATCGCGTCCTCTAGGCGGCGCATTTCCAGATGGGGATCGTCGGCGATGGGGTTGGTGACCACAACGCGCGGTTCGTGCAGGTACACGTTGCCTTCTGCAGCGCCCTCTTGTGCGGTGCCGCCCCTGAACAGCGCTTGTTGGGTGTGGCGCGCGCTCATCGCGGCCCCTTCGCCTTGGAACGCGCCCAGTTCGGTCATCTCTGCCAGCACCATGGCCACGACCTCTAGGGCGTAAACTTCGTCTTCGGTGTAGGTGCGGGTGTCTTTGGATTGCACGACCAGCACGCCCAAGGTCTCGCCCAAGCGCTGGATCGGCAGCCCTAGGAAAGAGGAGAATATTTCCTCGCCGGTTTCCGGCATGAACCGGAAGCCTTTGGCGGACGGGGCATCAGGGGTGTTCACCGGCGTTTTGGTGCGTGCCACGCGGCCCACAAGACCCTCCCCCATACGCATGCGCGTTTGGTGGACGGCTTCTTTCTTCAGGCCTTCGGTGGCGCAGAGTTCCAGCGTCTCAGCGTCGCGAAACAGATAGATGGAGCACACATCGGTGCCCATGGACCCCGCAATAATACTGGTAATCCGATCGAGCCGTTCTTGGCCCGCGCCTTCTTCTGCGAGGGTGTCGCGCAAACGGCCTAGCAGTTTGCGGCTTTCGCTTTCTGATCTTTCGGGCAATTTCTTCGCCCCCCTTGGTGGTCTCTCTTAAAGCTATAGGGGAGTTTAACCATGAAGGGGAGGGCAGAGAATGCGTACCCTTTGCGAAAACGACGCAGGCTGGGCGATTTCACGCTTTTGGAACGGTGTCGGGGCGGCTTTTTGCGTGCCAGTTCAACGCAGTCGCCGTGAGGGCTGACGGCGGGCACCAGACACAAAAACGCCCGCGACAAAGCGCGGGCGGTGATGGATTTTTGCGGGGTGTGGGCGGGCCGGTTTAGGCTTTTTCCAACTCGAACGCGTCATGCAGGGCTTGCACGGCAAGCTCCATATACTTGCGGTCGATCAGCACCGAGATTTTGATCTCGGAGGTGGTGATAACCTTGATGTTGACGCCCTCGGCTTGCAGCGCGTGGAACATCTTGGCGGCGACACCCGCGTGGCTGCGCATGCCGATGCCCACGACGGAGACTTTGGCAACATCCGTGTCGGCCACCAGATCATGGTAGTTGATAGAGCCGGAGGCCTTGGCGTCGGCCATCGCCTTCTCGGCGCGCGCGACTTCGTTCACGGGGCACGAGAAGGTCATATCGGTGCGACCTTCCTCAGAGATGTTCTGGATGATCATATCGACGTTGACGCCAGCCTCGGACAGCGGCCCGAAGATTGCCGCGGCGATGCCGGGGCGGTCAGCGACCGAGATGAGGGTCATTTTGGCTTCATCGCGCACGAAGGCCACGCCTGAGACTACATTGCTTTCCACGATATCCTCCTCGGCACACACCAGTGTGCCCGCGTTGTCGTCCATTTCTTCAAAGCTTGATAACACCCGCAGCTTCACGCGGTAGCGCATGGCGAGTTCGACCGAGCGGGTTTGCAGCACCTTCGCGCCCAGCGACGCCAGCTCCAGCATCTCTTCAAACGCGATGCGGTCCAGCTTACGGGCCTTGTCCGAGACGCGCGGGTCGGTGGTGTAGACGCCGTCAACGTCGGTGTAGATGTCGCAACGCTCCGCCTCGAACGCCGCAGCGAAGGCCACAGCGGTGGTGTCGGAGCCGCCACGCCCCAGCGTGGTGATGCGGCCTTCGGGGCTGATGCCTTGGAAGCCAGCGACCACGGCAACTTTCATGCCCTCTTTGAACTTCGCGTCCAAATTTTCGGTCGGAATTTCCTCAATACGGGCGGAGCCATGCGCGTCTGTGGTTTTCAGCGGCACTTGCCAGCCTTGCCAGCTGCGTGCGGGCACGTCCATTTCCTGCAAGGTCAGCGCCATCAGGCCAGCGGTGACGTTCTCGCCGGAGGACACGATCGCGTCGTATTCGCGGGCGTCATACATGGGCGAGGTCTCATTGACCCAGCCCACCAGCTCGTTGGTCTTGCCGGACATGGCCGACACGATGACGATCACTTCGTAGCCCTTGGCCACCTCTACCCCCACGCGCTTTGCGGCGCGGCGGATGCGGTCGAGGTTGGCGACAGATGTGCCGCCGAATTTCATTACCAGTCTTGGCATAGGTTTTGCCCTTTGCAGTGTCGTGCCGCGTCTTACGGCGCTGTGGCGCGAAGGGCAAGAGCAGGCGCGTTAGTAGGGCATGGCCTCACCGTTCCACATCTCGAAACAGCCCGTGGTTTTCGGGCCAAGCGCGTCGAACCGCTGGACCAATCCGGCGGCGGATTGCTCTGGCGTGATCGCCGCAGCGTCGCCGCCCATGTCGGTTTGCACCCAGCCCGGATGGTAGATGCCAACTGCGACGTCGGGCGATAGCTCCACGCTGAGGTTGCGCCCGAGGTTCAGCGCCGCCGCCTTGGAGGCGCGGTAGATGAAGGCATTGCCACCGGCCCGTTCGCTGGAGCCCATCTGCGAGGAGATGATCGCGACCTTGCCGTTCGCGGCGCGCAGGTTTGGCAGTAAGGCCTCAATCGTCAGGAACACGCCCGTGACATTGGCGGCGAAGGTGTCGGCCCAAAGGTCCGCGCCGTAGCCTTCGCCCAGCGTGTGCCCCTTGTCGAGATACACACCGGCGTTGCAGATCAGCAGATCCAGCGGCGCGTCCCCCAACTGATCCGCCATCGCGGTGATGGCGGCCGGATCGGTGACGTCCAGCGCCAGCCAACCGTCCGCAGGATCGCTGCGGGTGGTTCCGGTCACATCATCGCCGCGTGCGGCGTAATCGCCGTAAAGTGCGCGTCCGATGCCGCGATTTGCGCCGGTGATCAGAACCTTCATGGGGGTATTCCTTTAGTTGGCTTTACGCGCAGGCCCGAAGGGCAGGGGCACGACGGGGACGCCGTCTTCGATCAGGGCTTTGGCGTCTTCTAGCTTGGCTTCGCCGTAGATGGAGCGTTCGGGCTTGCTGCCATCGTGCATGGCGCGGGCCTCTGTCGCGAAGTTGGTGCCGACGTTCTCGGAGTTGGCCTCCAACTGCTTGCGCAACTCGCGCACGGCTTGCTCCGCAGGGGAGGCGGGGGCGGACAGGGGTTTTTCCGGCTGCGCATCAGAGGTGCGCACGCGCGGCGCCATGATGGATTTTTGCACCTCGGGCGAGCCACAGACAGCGCAGGTGACCATCGCCGCCGCGTGAAGTTTGTCAAACGCGTCAGCCGATTGGAACCAGCTGTCAAATGCGTGGTCATTGGCGCAAGAGAGGGCGTAGCGGATCATTCGGGTTAACAAGTCCTTAAGGTGAGCGATCAGTATAGCACAAATTTATGCGCCATTGGCATGATGACAAGAACAAAGCGCCAAAAAATCTAACTAGGATTTGAGTAAGCTCGCGTCAAAACTCTTGATTATCTTGCGCAATTCCGGCTCCCGCACACGGGCGGCGGCCTTCTTCTGGCTAAACCACTTGCGCGTGCGCTCTTTGCTTTCGGGCCAGCGTTTCAAGGATTTTTGCACCTTCACCGGAAACACGGATACCGCACAGGGCAGGTCATCCGCGCCGTCCATCACCTTGGTGTAGGAGTATAGGCCCAGACAGATATTGTAGGCTTTGCCCTCCACGCCGGCCTCTTCATAGGCCTCCACGGCGGCGGCTTTGGCGGGGGGCAGGTCGTCCATCGGCCAGCCTTTGGGGATGATCCAGCGGCGCGACCCGCGCGAGGTAATCAGCAGCACTTGCGTCTCCGTGCCCTGCACCCGAAAGCACAGCGCGCCGAACTGCGTGCGCACGTCCCGTTTGTGGGAACCGGTCATCCGCAACGGCGGGTGCTTCATTTTGATTAACGACATGCTCTGCTCCGCGCGGTGCCTTTTGGCACGCTTTGGCCAATTTTAGCCGCAGACTGCGGCGAATTCAAAGGGTATCGGGACGCAGCTGCGGCGTTTGCCCCGCCATGACCTGCAAGAACCACGCGGTATCAATGTTGCCGCCGCACAGGATCACGGCGCAGGCCTTGCCTGCCATCTTGTCCTTTTCTTGTAACAGCCCTGCAAGGGGCGCGGCGCCCGCGCCTTCCGCCAGATTGTGGGTGCAGTGGTAATAGGTGCGGATGGCCTCGGCGACCTCGTCGTCGCTGACCGTGATTATACGCTCCGCGCCCTTGGCATAAATGTCGTAGGCTTCCTGTACAGGGACGCGCACGGCCATGCCGTCGGCAAAGGTGTCGGGGGCCTCTGTCTCGATCATGCGGCCCGCCTCCACCGACAGCTTGGCGGTTTGCGCGCGGTCGGACACAACGCCCACAACCTTGGTTTTAGACCCCAAGGCGTTGCGGGCCAGAATGGTGCCGCAGATGCCGGAGCCACAGCCGATGGGCACATAGATCGTATCCAGATCGGGCTGCGCGCTCAGCAACTCGAACGCATAGGTGGCGACGCCGCGCACCAGTTCCTTGTGAAACGGCGGCACGATAAACAGCCCGTCGCGTTCGGCCACGCGCACAGCCTCGGCGCGGGCCTCGTCAAAGTCGGTGCCGTGTTCAATGAGTTCGGCGCCGAAGGCCTTCATGGCGGCGTTCTTCTCCACGGAGTTGCCGTGCGGCACATAGATGCGCGCGCTTAGCCCTGCGGCCGTTGCCATGCGGGCCTGACCTTGGCCGTGGTTGCCCTTGGTGGCGGTGCAGATGCCCGGCACATCGGGGTGCGTGCGGGTCAGCCAGTCCATGAAGGTGATCGCGCCGCGCATTTTGAACGCGCCCGTCGGCCCGTGGTTTTCATGCTTCACCCATGTCGGCGTGCCGGTGCGGGCGTTCAGCAGGGGCCAGCTATACTGCGGCGTCGGGTCCATGTGGCGGTAAACGAGGGCGCAGGCGTCCTCTAGCTCGGATTTGGTAAAATTCATCATATCCGCAGCCTAGCGTGTGGACGGCGTGCTGCAAGCCGCATTTGACCTTGCGCCCGCGCGCGCATTGCCCACAATCATCCCTGATGATCCGCCGTGTTATCATAGCCTTGGCCTTGTGCCTGACCGCGTCCCCTGTGGCGGGGGATGTGGTGATCTTCGCCGCCTCGAGCCTGAAAACCGCGCTGGACGAGGTGACGGAGGGCCTGCCTGTGCGCATATCATACGGCGGCAGCGGGGTCTTGGCGCGGCAGGTGTTGCAACGCGCGCCTGCGGATATCTTTTTCTCGGCCAACGCGGTCTGGATGGACGCGGCCGAACAGGGCGGGGCCATCGCGGCGGAGAGCCGCATGGACCTTTTGTCGAACAGCTTGGTCGTCGTCGGACATAAAGCCGCTACGCTCAAAGACATGTTGGCCGGCGACGGGCGGGTGGCCACGGGGTTGGTGCGCTCCGTCCCTGTTGGGATTTACGCCAAAGCCTATTTGCAGGCGTCCGGTCATTGGGACACCATCGCGCCGCGCCTGATCGAGACGGACAGCGTGCGCGCCGCGCTGGCCCTGACCGCGCGGGGGGAGGTGCCGTTTGCGATTGTCTACGCCAGCGACGCGGTGGCGGAGCCAGCGGTGCAGGTGATCCATGCCTTGGCCGACGTGCCGGACCTGCCGATCCGCTACCCTGTGGCGCTGACCGCGTGGGCCAGGCCGGAGGCCCGCGAAGTGCTGGACGTGCTGCAATCGGACGCCGCGCGGGCCGTGTTTGCGGCGCATGGGTTCGGGGTGCCGTGATGCTGGGACTTGGGCCAGAGGAATGGACGGCGGTTTGGCTGTCGCTGCGGGTGTCCGTGGTGGCGACGCTGGCGATCTTGCCGCTGGCCATCTGGGTGGCCCATGTGTTGGCGCGTCGGGAGTTCGCGGGCAAGGGCGTGGTGAACGCATTGGTGCTGCTGCCGCTGGTCTTGCCGCCCGTGGTGACGGGGTACATGCTGCTTTTGACCTTTGGCACGCAGGGGGCCGTGGGCGGGTTTCTAAGCCACCTCGGTATCGTCTTCGCTTTTCGCTGGACCGGCGCGGCGCTGGCGGCTGCGATCATGGCCTTCCCGCTGATGGTGCGCGCAATCCGGCTGGGGTTCGAGGCCAGCGACCCGAAGCTGGAGCAAGCCGCGACCACGCTGGGCGCATCGCCGTGGCGGGTATTTTATACGATTACATTGCCCACGGCCCTGCCGTCGGTGATTGCGGGGGCTGTGTTGGGCTTTGCCAAGGCGATGGGTGAATTCGGCGCGACGATCACCTTTGTCGCCGCTATTCCAGGTGAGACGCAAACAATCCCCTCCGCAATATACGGCTTCCTGCAAGTGCCGGGTGGGGAGGGGCAAGCGGGGCGGTTGGTGCTGATCTCGCTGATCATCGCGCTGGGCGCGGTGGCGGTATCTGAATGGGTGGCGCGCCGCGTCGCGGGGCGGCGGGCATGAGCGTTTCGGTACACATCCAGCAGCGCCTTGGCGATTTCGCCCTTGATGTGGCGTTTGATAGTGAAGGCGGTGTGACCGCGTTATTTGGCCCGTCGGGCAGCGGCAAGACATCTGTGATCAATGCGATTGCGGGGCTGAACAAGCCCGACACAGGGCGCATCCATTTGGGCGGGCGCGTGCTGTATGACAGCGGCGACGGGATCAACGTGCCGCCGCACAAGCGCCGCATCGGCTATGTGTTCCAAGAACCGCGCCTGTTCCCGCACATGAGCGTGGCCCAAAATATCGAGTACGGGCGGCGCAACCAGCTGTATTCTACCCCCAACGACGGCGGATTGTCGGTGCTGGGGATCGCGCATCTGATGGAGCGCTATCCGCGCGACCTGTCCGGCGGGGAAGCGCAGCGGGTGGCGATTGCGCGCGCGTTGACGAGCCAGCCCGAAGTGTTGCTGATGGACGAGCCGCTGGCCGCCTTGGATGACACGCGCAAGGCGGAGTTCCTGCCGTATCTACAGGCCTTCGTGGCCAAGACGAGCATTCCGGTGTTCTACGTCAGCCACGCGATGAGCGAGGTGGCGCAGTTGGCCGATCATCTGGTGGTGATGCGGGAGGGGCGCGTGGCGCGGTCCGGTGCGCTGGGGCAGATCCTATCCGATCCGGCGGCGATTTCCGACATCGGAGTGCGCGAGGCGGGGGCGATTGTGACGGTCACTGTGACGCGCGCCAATGACAGCGACGGGCTTAGCGCACTGGCGACCAGCGCGGGGCGGCTGTTCCTGCCGCGCGTGCAGGCCGAGGACGGGGCGACGCTGCGGGTTCGTATCCGTGCCAGCGACGTGATGTTGTCAAAAGACAAGCCGGACGGCTTGTCGGCTCTGAATATTCTGCCCTGCACGGTGACGCAGCTGCACGAAGGGCAGGGGCCGGGGGTGGCTGTCGCCCTGCGCTCTGGCGGGGATACGTTGATGGCGCGGATCACGCGGCGGTCGGCGCGGGCTATGGGGCTTCGGGCGGGGTCGAGTTGTTATGCGGTGATCAAATCCGTCGCCGTGGCCCCAACGGACCTTGGACTGCGCGGGGGGCTGGGTGGGGGGCTGGGCGGGACGCCCTGACCCTGTTGCCAAGAAGTCGAGGCGCGGCGCGGGTGTGCCCGTGCGGACTTGTGTCCGCGCACGGCTTTGCGGATAACGGCTGTAATCCCTAACCCGAGGCCCCAGATGAATATTTTGCGCAAACTTGCCACGTCCTTGATGTTTCTAAGCGCGGCGGGTGCCGCCGCTGCTGCCGATGGCAACAGGGCGCTGGGCTGGGGCAGCCTGTTCAGCAATGACGCCTTGGGCGACGGCAAGGACCGCTGGCGCAGCGCCGCTTTGGTGGTGTCGCATGTGCGCGGCGACGGGTGGACGGGGCAACTGCCGGACCGCTTCGGTGCATTGGTTGAATACCGTTTCCGCACAGAGATGATCACGCCGGTTAATGTGGCGTCGCCAAGCGCATCGGATCGCCGGTACGTGGGCGCGTTGTCCTTCGGGGCGCATACGCATTTCCAAAAAGGCGCCACCGAGATGAGCGCCGGTTTGGATTTCGTGTTCGTCGGCCCGCAAACAAACGTGGACCAGCTGCAGGACAGCTTTCATGGGTTGTTCGAGTCTGCGTCCGTCAACGTGGACGGCTTTCAGGTGGAAAACGCGGTTTACCCGACCCTGACCTTTGAGGCGGGACGCAAGTTTGACGTCGGCGCGACGGGTGCGCTGCGCCCGTTCGTTGAGGTGCAGGCCGGTGCGGAGACCTTGGCGCGGATCGGCGCGGATGTGACGTTTGGCAGCTTCGGGCAAGGGGCGCTGATGCTGCGCGATAACCCGACGGGGCAGCGCTATTCCGGCATCGCGGGTGACGCGCCTTTGGGCACGTCTTTGGTGCTGGGCGGGGATGTGGCCTATGTGGCGGACAGCCAGTATCTGGATCAGGCGGGCATCACGCATAAAGACATGCGCGCGCGGCTGCGTGCGGGCGTGCACCAGCAGTTGCGGCGCGGCGCGGTGTTCTACGGGGTCACCTATCTGAGCGAGGAATACGACAGCCAGCCCGAAGGGCAGGTTGTGGGGTCGCTGAGCGCACGGCTGAAGTTCTGAGCAAGGCCGCTTGCGGCCTCTAGGAGAGTCCTCGGTGCAACAGATGAGCAACGTCTGTTAACGAATTGTTAATCCCAGACTATCCAGAGTCCGTTTCCCGTGCTACGGCTTAAAAAAAGACGACCATAAAAATAAAAAACTTGAGCAGGTAGCGGACATGACAACGGGCTTTCAAGGCACGTATGTCCTCACGTCAGACCAAATTCAGCTGGATGGGGCCGCATGTGCGCCGGACCAGCTGCCACAGACCGGACAGGTCTGGTCATGGCACGGGGACGAAGTGCGTCTGGATGGGGCGCATTCTCCATTGATTTTAACGGGTGAAATCGGGCGCGATGATTTGCGCCGCCGCGTGGCGCGCGTTGTGCAACGCAAGTTTGACCTGCCCGAAGGCGCAGAGCTGAGCATTGGCGACGACACCGTGCCGGGGCCGGATGGCTATGTGCTGTCGGATGGCGCGATGCGCTTCACGATTGTGCCGATCCGCCTGTCACGTATGCCTGTCGTTTTGTGGTGGTGCGTGGACGGCGTGCCGCTGGCGGGGCGCGACTACCGCGTCGCGTCGGTTCCCGGAACGCCGGAGGTGCAGCGCCGCTCCAGCGACTTTGGCGGCGACGTCATTTGCTTTACCGAGGGCACCCGCATTCGCACCCCAGACGGCGACACCCATGTGGAGCATCTGAGCGTCGGCGACATGGTTCAGACCAAAGATGACGGCGCGCAGGAAATCCTGTGGATTGGCCGCCGTCGCATGAGCGGCGCACGCCTGTACGCCATGCCGGAACTGCGCCCCGTGCGGCTGCGCGCGGCGGCGTTGGATCAAGATGTGCCGGACGAAGACCTGCTGGTTTCCCCGCACCACCGGATTTTGTTTTCCGGCGCGAACGCGCAGGCGTTGTTCAACCAGCCTGAAGTGCTGGTTTCTGCGTCGGACCTGATCAACGACCACTCTGTCTTTGTGGATCACGCGGTGAAAGAGGTGACTTACGTGCACCTGCTGCTGTCGCGTCACCAGATTTTATGGGCCAACGGCGTGGCCACCGAAAGCTACCACCCTGCCAACACCACGCTGAAGACCGTGGATGCGGGGCAACGTGCGGGGCTGCTGTCGATATTTCCAGACCTGAAGCGGGATTTGCACAGCTACGGGCCGTTCGCGCGGCGCAATCTGGATCGGTCGGAAGCGGCTATTTTGATGCACGACATGGTGTAAGCCCGTGGCCTTTGTGAAAGGCCATTGGCAGTTGATTGCGTTGGTCGCGGTGATTTTTGCACTGTGGTCAACGCCGGTGATGGTCCCCCTGAAAATACTGGTGGTTTTGCTACACGAGCTGTCCCATGGGTTGGCGGCGGTGCTGACGGGTGGCTCTATCGAGCAGTTGACGGTCTCGCCGGAGCAGGGCGGATTGGCGATCACGCGCGGTGGGTCGCGGTTTTGGACATTGACCGCGGGCTATCTGGGGTCGTTGCTTTTGGGCCTTGCTTTGCTGTTTGCCGCGTTGCGCAGCGCGGCGGACCGCGCGGTGGTGGCCGGATTGGGCGTGGCGCTGCTCATCGTGTCGGCGCTCTATCTGCGCGACATTTTCGCATTGCTGTTTTGCGTCGGGTTGGCGGCGGTGTTGCTGGCCATAGCGCGCTGGCTGGATCACCGCGCCAATGATCTGGTGCTGCGGGTCATCGGGCTGACGTCGATGATCTATGTGCCGTTTGACATTTTCTCCGACACCATCGCGCGGTCCTATTTGCGGTCCGACGCACGGATGATGGCGGAAGAGTTCGGTGGGGCGACGATACTGTGGGGCGGGCTTTGGCTGGTGCTGAGCCTTGTTGTCATTGGTGCTGCGCTACGTGGGCTTTTGGGGCGCGAGAGCAATATCGCCCTTAGCCGCGACGCAGCAGCCCCGCGACCGCCGCGCCCGCGCGGCTGAGAACGTCGAGGCGGTCCACCGAACGGGCCATGATCCGCAGGCCTACGTATTGCGTCACAAGCAAGTCCGCGAGGGCGGGCTGTTCGTCCGGCGGTATGTCGGAGGCTGCGAGGGCGGTGCTGAAGCCGTCGTGCATTTGCTGCAACGCCTGCTTTACGGCGGCGGCAATGTCTGGGTCGTAGGAGCTGGGGCCTGCGGCGGCAGAACACAGCAAGCAGCCGCGTTTGTCGCCAGCCTCCACCGCGTCGGTGATCGAGGCAAACAGCGCGTCGATACGGTCGGCCCCGTCGGGGATGCTATCGTCACCGAGCAGCGCCACGGCCTGCGCGACGGCGATTTGCTCGTATCGGTTGAGCACCAGCAGGAACAAGGAACGCTTGTCCTTGAACGCCTTGTAGAGGCTGCCGCGGGTGAGGCCCATGCCACTGAGCAAGTCCGGCAGGGACGCGCCCTCGTAACCGTGCTGCCAAAAGACATCCATCGCCTGTTCCAGCGCTTTATCGGGGTCGAATTCTCTGGGGCGGGCCATTGGGGTGTCCTGTCGTCGGTGTCAGAGGCTTCATATAGGTTCGGAACCAGATAGTCCACAATCACGCTTATGTGTTTTGAACCGATTGGTTCCTAACTGTAGGAGTGAGTCACACCGCCACTTCCGGCGGCCTGAGCTTCACACTTCAAAAGGACCAGAGCTATGACATCCATCCTCTCCAAAATTGCATTGGCCGCCGTTTTCGCGGCCGCCGTCTCCGCCCCGCTGACCGCGCAAGCAGACGTCGTATCGGGCGGCACCTTCACGGGTGCCAGCGACCACATCACCACGGGCAACGTGTCCGTGTTCAAAACCGCTGACGGCGGGGCGCTGGTTATCTTGGACAGCAACTTTTCCCTCGACGGCGCGCCCGACCCACGCGTGGGCTTCGGCAAAGACGGCGTTTTCGCCCCGTTGTCGGATCTGGGCGAGTTGCAGGATCTGGGCGGAACACAAGTCTACAAAGTGCCCGCGTCGGTGAACGTGGACGACTTCAACGAAGTCTACATCTGGTGCTTGCAGTTCGGCGTGCCTTTGGGCGTGGCTGCGCTGTCCTAAGTTAGGCCACCGTCCGTTTTCTCTGCCCCCCAAGAAAGGAAATACCTATGTCGCTTCGTTTTATTACCCCGAATATGCACGGCGTTCTGGACTACATCGTCGGCACGACCCTGATCGTCGCCCCCGGCCTGTTGGGCTTGGGCGTGTCGTCGCCGCTGGCCTTCTGGCTGTCGGTTCTGACAGGGTTGGCGGTTATCGCCATGAGCCTGATCACCGATTACCGCTTTTCAGTGGCTCAGATCATCCCGTTCTGGCTACATCTGACGGTGGACGCGGTGGCGGCGGTGGTCTTTCTGGTGGCGCCATTTGCGTTCGGCTTCGCGGGGCTGGATTTCGTGTATTATCTGGTAAATGCGGCGGCGGTTCTTGTTGTGGTGGCCTTCGGCCTGACAGAGCAACCGGAGAGCGACGCGGCAGCAGCCTAAGCGCACATTATATTCAACCAAGAAGGGGGCGGCTGTTTGGCTGCCCTTTTCGTGTCATTGGTGATTGACTCCACCCGCGCGCCTTATATAAGCGCGACTTCATTGGTGTTGGTGGCCCCCGCAAGGGGAACCCTGTCACCCCGGCAAAATCCGGGGGAAGGACAACGCCCTTCTAAAACATATAAGAAGGAGATCAGCGTATGACTAAACGTACCGCTGCCAAATACAAAATTGACCGCCGGATGGGCGAAAACATCTGGGGCCGCGCTAAATCCCCAGTAAACCGTCGTGAATATGGCCCCGGCCAGCACGGTCAGCGCCGCAAGGGCAAACTGTCTGACTTCGGTCTGCAGCTGCGCGCCAAGCAGAAGCTGAAAGGTTACTACGGCGACCTGACCGAGAAACAGTTCAAGCGTACCTACGTTGAAGCTGCTCGTGTTAAAGGCGACACAGGCGAAAACCTGATCGGCCTGCTGGAGCGCCGTCTGGACGCAGTTGTTTACCGCGCCAAATTCGTTCCAACCGTATTCGCTGCACGTCAGTTCGTGAACCACGGCCACGTCACAGTAAACGGCAAGAAGGTAAACATCCCTTCCTACCGTGTGAAAGAAGGCGACGTGATCGAAGTGCGTCAGAAGTCCAAGCAAATGGCGCTGGTGCTGGAAGCATCCCAACTGCCAGAGCGTGACGTTCCTGATTACATGGAAGTTGACCACTCCAAAATGGTAGCGACCTTCGTGCGCACACCAAGCCTGGGCGACGTTCCATACCCTGTCATGATGGAACCAAACCTCGTGATCGAATACTACGCACAGAACTAAGCGTTCTTTGCGACCAGAGTTTCAAAGGCCGCCCTTCGGGGCGGTCTTTTTCGTTTGAGGGTATGTGTGGAGCCGAGAATCGCTTTGGCAGAAGGTGTCGCCTTGCAGCGAGATGCGGCCACAAGCGTGTTGCGCAGGCGGCAGGATGCCACGCGACCATGGTCTAAGGCGGGATGAGCGGGGCGTTAAAATCGGGTGTCTTGGCGGGATGCGCGATGGATTGCTGCGACGCGGCAAGTCGATATGGGTTCGATATATTTACAAAATTTACAACCAAAAACCCCTTGCCGGCCCCACCTTGAAAAACAAATTTACAAAATTATCGTTCAATCCCCGTTGCTTGGCGGTAATTATAAAACGCGCGTGCTATAAGCCCGTTGAGGGAGTGAATTCTATTCTGTTAGAGCGCGCGGCTTAACTGCCCTAGCGTCACTTCTCTTGCACGAAATATGCGGAGGACCACCATGACGACCCCAGCCAACCCAGACACGACCTATGCCCCGGATCCGGCCTTCGCCAAGGCCGCCCATGTAGATGCCGCGGGATACGAGAAGATGTATGCCGCCTCTATGGCCGACCCGGACGCCTTCTGGGCGGAACAGGGCAAGCGTCTGGATTGGATCAAGCCGTTCACGCAGGTCTCCGACGTCGATTTCACCTTGGGCAATGTCCACATCAACTGGTTTGCGGACGGCACGTTGAACGTGGCGGCCAACTGCATTGACCGCCACCTTGCCACGCGCGGCGACCAGACGGCGATCATCTGGGAGCCGGACGATCCGAAGGACGACGCCAAACACATCACCTACAAGCAGCTGCACAAGTCGGTGTGCAAAATGGCCAACGTGCTGGAGAGCCTCGGCGTGCGCAAAGGCGACCGCGTTGTGATCTACCTGCCGATGATCCCAGAGGCCGCCTATGCGATGCTGGCCTGCGCACGGATCGGGGCGATCCATTCCATCGTGTTCGCGGGCTTCTCGCCCGATGCTTTGGGCGCACGGATCAACGGCTGTGACGCCAAGGTGGTGATCACGGCGGACCATGCGCCGCGCGGCGGACGCTCCACCCCTTTAAAATCGAACACGGACCAAGCGCTTTTGCACTGCAAGGACAGCGTGAAATGTCTGGTGGTCAAGCGCACGGGCGCACAGACAACATGGACCGAGCGCGACTACGACTACAACGAGATGGCAATGGAGGCCGACGACAGCTGCCGCCCTGCGGAGATGAACGCGGAAGACCCGTTGTTTATCCTCTACACCTCCGGGTCCACCGGTCAACCGAAGGGCGTGGTGCACAGCACGGGCGGCTATCTGGCCTACGCGGCGATGACGCATGAATACACGTTTGATTACCACGACGGCGACATCTTCTGGTGCACGGCGGATGTGGGCTGGGTCACGGGGCACAGCTACATCGTTTACGGCCCACTGGCGAACGGCGCGACGACCATCATGTTCGAGGGCGTGCCGACATATCCGGATGCGGGGCGGTTCTGGGACGTGTGCCAGAAGCACAAGGTAAACCAGTTCTACACCGCGCCGACCGCTTTGCGCGCGTTGATGGGGCAGGGCAACAGCTATGTCGAGAAATACGACCTGAGCGACCTGAAGGTGCTGGGCACCGTGGGGGAGCCGATCAACCCCGAGGCATGGACGTGGTATTACAACATTGTCGGCAAGGGCAAAGTGCCGATTGTGGACACGTGGTGGCAGACCGAAACGGGCGGCCACCTGATGACACCGCTGCCGGGGGCCACGAACCTGAAGCCGGGATCGGCGCAGCAGCCGTTCTTCGGGATCAAGCCGCTGGTGCTGGACCCGCAATCCGCCGAGGTGATCGAGGGCAACGACGTGGACGGGGTGCTGGTGATTGCCAACTCCTGGCCCGGCCAGATGCGCACGGTTTGGGGGGATCATGAGCGGTTCGAGAAGACCTATTTCAGCGACTACCCCGGCTACTACTTCACTGGCGACGGCTGCAAGCGCGATGCGGATGGCGACTACTGGATCACGGGGCGTGTTGACGATGTGATCAACGTGTCCGGTCACCGCATGGGGACGGCCGAGGTGGAAAGCGCCTTGGTGGCGCATGTTCAAGTGGCTGAGGCCGCCGTGGTTGGCTACCCGCATGACATCAAAGGGCAGGGCATCTATGCCTATGTGACCTTGATGAACGGGGTGGAGCCGACCGAGGAGTTGCGCAAGGAGCTGGAAAAATGGGTCCGCACGGAGATCGGACCGATTGCCAAGCCGGACCTGATCCAATGGGCACCGGGCCTGCCGAAAACACGCTCTGGCAAGATCATGCGCCGTATTCTGCGCAAGATTGCGGAAGATGATTTCGGCGCGCTTGGGGATACCTCCACGCTGGCGGAACCCGCCGTGGTGGATGAGCTGATTGCCAACCGTATGAACCGAAAGGACGCGTGATGGACGGGTCAACGATGTCGGACGCAGCCCCTGTTTTGATCCTGCTCGGACCACCGGGTGCCGGTAAAGGCACGCAAGCGCGCAAGCTGGAAGAAGGCTTCGGCCTTGTGCAGCTCTCGACGGGCGACTTGCTGCGCGCGGCAGTGGCCGCGGGCACGGACGCGGGCAAAGAGGCCAAGGCGGTGATGGAATCCGGCGCGTTGGTCAGCGACGAGATTGTGCTTGCGATCTTGAAGGACCGCCTGACGGAGGAGGATTGCGCCAAGGGCGTGATCCTTGACGGCTTCCCGCGCACGACAGTGCAGGCGGAGGCGCTTGACGGTCTGTTGGAAACCACGGGGCAAGGTATCGACGCGGCCATCTCGCTGGATGTGGATGACGCGGAGATGGTGACCCGCATCGCGGGGCGCTTTACCTGCAAGGGCTGCGGCGAAGGGTACCACGACACCTTCAAAGCGCCTGCAGTGGCTGGCGTATGCGACAACTGCGGCGGCACCGATATGGTGCGCCGCGCCGATGACAATGCGGAAACGGTGGCGTCGCGCCTAGAGGCTTATCACGCGCAGACCGCGCCGCTGATCGACTACTACGACAGCAAGGACGCGCTGGTGCGCGTCGATGCGATGGGCGAGATCGGCGAGATCGCAACCGAGCTGGGCGCGATTGTCGGGCAAATTTCACGTTAGCCCGCGCGGTTTTTGGGGGTAGTCTTTCAAGGGCGCATTCCGGTGCGCCCTTTTTGCAATCCAAGAGGCCGCTATGCCCCATGACCGCGAAGTAGCCACAGAGAGGCTGTATCTGACCCCGTTCGCGCCCGCGCACGCGGAGGCGCTGTTTGCGATGAATTCGGACCCAGAGGTGATGCGCTATCTTGGCCCGCCGCAGACCCGCGCGGATGTCGAGGCAAGTATCGCAAAGGTGCGCGCGCGGTGGGATGCGCTGGGCTACGGCTGGTGGGCGATTTTTCTGAAGGGTACCGACACGCTTATCGGCTCTGCCTGCGTGCAAAATCTGGCCCATAAGGAAGACGCTCCGCTGGAAATCGGCTGGCGTCTGATGACGCGCTACCACGGCCGCGGCTACGCCACCGAGGCGGGGCAGGCGGCGATGGACTTCGGATTTGAGCGCTTGGGCGTGGATTACCTGTGTGCGGTGGCAGACCTTGACAACACACCGTCCCAGAAGGTGATGCAGCGCTTGGGGATGAGCTATGTCGGGGTGCAGACGCATTATGACGTGCCCTGCGTGGTTTACGAAAAACACCGACGCGCGCGCGGGGCGGAGGTGCCCGTGTGAGGGTCGCGCTCTTTTTGCTCGCCAAGGGGAAGGCGGGGGCGTAAGTCTTCCGCATGTTTGGTGATAATATAAGACGTCTCGACTTGGACGAGGCGAAGGCGCTGCCATTTGTGCGCCAGCCCGTCTTCTTGTTGTTCCTCATGGCGTTCGCCATGCCCATTGCCTTTGCCACATGGTCGGCGCTGCTCAATAACTTTGTGATTGAGGTGGCGGGGTTCACGGGCGTGGAGATCGGCTGGCTCCACACGGTGCGCGAGATTCCGGGCTTTCTGGCCATCGGGGTGATCTTCTTGATCATCTTCGTGCGCGAGCAGGTGCTGGGGCTGATCTCCCTGATTTTGCTGGGGCTTGCGACGGGGATGACGGCGTATTTCCCGCAGTTTGGCGGCATCTTGATGCTGACGCTGCTGTCGTCAATCGGGTTTCATTACTACGAGGCGGTCAACCAGTCGCTGCAACTGCAATGGATCGACAAGGCCAAGGCGCCGCAGACACTGGGTTGGCTGACGGCGGCGGGAAGCTTTGCGTCGCTTATTGCCTACGGATTGTTGGTGCTGACGTGGAAAACCTTCGATCTGAGCTACGAGACGGTTTACCTGATCGCGGGGGGCATCACCGTGCTGATCGCGGCGTTCTGCCTGTTCTACTTCCCGCAGTTCGAGACCCCGCACCCACAAAACAAGAAGATGGTGCTGCGCAAGCGGTACTGGCTCTATTACGCGCTGCAATTCGTGTCGGGTGCGCGTCGCCAGATTTTCGTGGTCTTCGCGGCGTTCATGATGGTGGAGCGCTTCGGGTTTGAAGTCCACGAGATCACCGGATTGTTCCTGATCAACTATGTGGCCAACATGATCTTCGCGCCGCTGATCGGCCGCGCCATTGGCGTGTTCGGCGAGCGCAAAATGCTGGTGTTTGAATACGTGGGGCTGACGCTGGTGTTTTTGGCCTACGGCGGGATTTACTACTTTGGCTGGGGCGTCGTGCTGGCGGCGGGCTTATATGTGGTGAACCATCTGTTTTTCTCCATGGCGTTTGCGTTGAAGACTTACTTTCAGAAAATCGCGGACCCTGCGGACATTGCCCCGACGGCGGCGGTTGCGTTCACGATTAACCACATCGCGGCTGTCTTCCTGCCGGTGGTGCTGGGCTATATGTGGGTGTCCTCGCCCGCGTCGGTGTTCATTGCGGCGGCGGGGATGGCGGTGACGTCACTTGTGCTGTCCTTCCTGATCCCGCGCCACCCAGAGCCGGGCCACGAGACCATCTTTGCCCGCCTGAAACCCGTAGCCGCGCAATAAGCGCAGCGGCCCTGCGTCGCGGCGGGGGTTGCGTTGGGGCGGGTTGCGGCCTAATCGAACGGCAACCTTAAGGAGCCATCCCAATGCCGACATACACCGCCCTGACGACCCTTATGGGGGAACCCGCAGCCCAAGCCCTCGGCGTGGCGTTGGAAGCGCTGGAGCCTGCGCCAACGGGCGTGGGTGTGTTCGAGGTCGAAGACGGCTCCGGCCTGTGGGAAGTGGGCGGATATTTTCTGGAGCAACCCAGCGACATCGAATTGGCGCTGCTGACGGCGATGCACAATGCAAAGCCGTTTGTTGTGTCCGAAATCCCCGAAACCGACTGGGTCGCGCATGTGCGCCGTGAGTTGGCACCCGTCGAGGCGGGGCGCTTCTTTGTGTATGGCAGCCACGACGCGGACAAGGTGCCCGCCGATAAAGTGTCCTTGCTGATCGAAGCCGCAATGGCGTTTGGCACGGGCCATCACGGCACCACGCAAGGCTGCTTGCTGTCGCTGGAGGACTACGTAGCCGAGGGTGGCCGCGCGAAGAACGTGATCGACGTGGGCTGTGGCACTGCGGTGCTGGCCATGGCGGCCTCTGCGGTGTGGGGCGAGGTTGTGATTGCCTCCGATATTGACCCTGTGGCGGTGGATGTTGCCGAGGTAAACGCGCAAGCCAACGGCATGGCGGACAAGATCACCTGCCTAGAGGCGATTGGCTTTGGCCACGAACAGATTGCGGCCAAGGCGCCGTTTGACCTGATTTTCGCAAATATCCTGAAAGGCCCGCTGATTGATCTGGCCCCTGATATGGACGCCAATTGCGTGGTGGGCGGCACGATTATCCTATCCGGCTTGCTGATTGATCAGGCCGAAGAAGTGCAAGCTGTCTATGAGGGCGCCGGATTCCAACTGTCGCAAAGACGCGACATTGGCGAATGGACTGCACTCAGAATGCGTAAAAAGTAGGATTTTCCATAGGAGATCCTAAGCGGACCTGTTAGCCAAAGTTGTAAATGTGCAATTCATAAGCACTGGAAGCAGCTTTGTCAGACGTGAATAAAGACCGCTTTATAGAGCGGTTAAATGCGATTCAGCAGAAGAGCGACCCCAAGAAGCGGGTGGTTCACAAGGTCAATGATGATGGTCTTGTGGTTGAGGTGGTGAAGCCTCGCCGCAAAAAGCTTGTGCCGGTGAAGAGCATTTTGATCGGGGCGACCATCTTTGTAATCCTGAAAGGCTTCGTCTACGCGCAGTTGGGCGGTGACGAATACCAGCAGCGGATTGACTCCCTGATGAAGGGCGCGAGCGTTCAGGTCTTCGCCGCGTTCCTGCTGGATGCTGATCCCGCGACGCGGGCCGTTGCGAATGGTTTGGACAAACTGCTGCGCGGCAACTGACCCCCAGATACGAAAAAAGCCACCCCGCAGGGTGACTTTCTAACGTCTAGCCTAAGGCTACAGCCGTTAGACGTTGTAGATGTCGCCACGTGTCAAACCGATGTCTTCCAGCTCACGTGCAGTCAGCGAGGACAGGGCGTTGCGTGTTACGCGACGGTCGTTCCATGCCGCGATGGCACCGAAGAGGGAAGCGAAGAAGCCACGAGTGTCGGCGCGGACGCCTTCGTTCAGCGAGCGGGAGGTTTCATATACAGCCATGCGAGTCGTCCTTTTTTAAGAGTGCCCAATTCGTGGGCGTTTTGAGTATCTGAGGGGCAGATAGGCCCCCCTTGGGAGTCTCACAAGAAAGATTATTGCATGCCCCCTATGCGCCAAGCGCATATGTCGTAAGGTTAACGAAACCCCTTAAATATATGACGGAAACGTGACAGCCATTCGTGTCGCTATTGGTCGTTTGGGGGGCGATTTTGCCTGCCCGATGTCGCTTTTGAAACAATTGCGACATCGGGCTGTCGCAATTGGCGTATCGCTGCGCTCTTGGCAAATGTTCTTGTTTCGTGCTACTTGTGGCGAAAGAACAACAAAAAAGTAGAGCAGCGATGCGTGTGATAGGGATTGATCCGGGGTTGAGAAACCTTGGATGGGGCGTAATCGACACTGACGGGTCGCGTATTTCGCATGTGGCGAACGGAACCTGCCACTCTTCAACCGGAACGCCACTGGGGGAGCGACTGTTGAGTTTGCACGCCCAGCTGAGCGACGTCTTCGCGCTTTATGCGCCAGAGACCGCCGGCGTGGAGCAGACATTTGTGAACAAAGACGGCGCGGGGACCCTGAAGCTGGGCCAAGCCCGCGGGATCGCCATGTTGGTGCCCGCGCAGGCGGGGGTCAGCATTGGGGAATACGCGCCCAACAAGATCAAGAAGACCGTTGTGGGCGTGGGCCATGCAGATAAGACGCAAGTGGCGCATATGGTTAAGATGCAACTGCCCGGCGTGATCTTAACGGGGCCGGACGCGGCGGACGCCTTGGCGATAGCCCTGTGCCACGCCTTTCACGCCCGAACTGGCAACACATTAAGCGCAGCATTGGCGAAGGCAGGGGCATGATCGGAAAACTCACAGGGCGTCTGGACTACCGCGCGACGGATCACGTTTTGATCGACGTTGGGGGGGTGGGCTACATGGTTTACTGCTCTGAGCGCACGATGGCGGTGCTGCCCGGCCCCGGGGAGGCCGTGTCGCTGTTTACCGAGTTGCTGGTGCGCGAAGACCTGCTGCAACTGTTCGGCTTCACCACATTGATAGAGAAAGAATGGCACCGCTTGTTGATGACGGTGCAAGGCGTCGGCGCGAAGGCGTCGATGGCGATTTTGTCCACGCTGGGGCCGGACGGCGTGTCGCGGGCGGTCACTTTGGGGGATTGGAACGCGATCAAAGCGGCGAAGGGCATCGGTCCTAAGACGGCCCAGAAGGTGGTGCTGGAGTTGAAGGACAAGGCGCCGAAGGTGATGGCGATGGGCGGCAGTCTGGCCGCCGCGCAAGGCGAGGTTGTGGCCGCGCCGGAGAATGACGACGTGATAGAGGCGGTCGCACCCGCCAATGCGTCGACGCAGGCGGAGGCATTGTCGGCGCTCACCAACCTTGGCTATGCCCACGGGGATGCGGCCAGCGCGGTGGCGCAGGCGGCGGGCGAGGGTGCAAGTGACACCGCCGCGCTGATCCGCGCGGCGCTAAAGCTGCTGGCCCCGAAAGACTAGCGCGTAACGCTTGCACTGGAAGAGTGCCGACCAGTGCTGCATAGAGATATATATGAACGAACCTGACCCAACATTGCGCCCAGAACTGCGCCCCGGCGATGCGGACCGCGCCTTGCGCCCGCAAGGCCTTGACGAATTCATCGGCCAAGCGGAGGCGCGTGCCAACCTCAAGGTGTTTATCGAGAGCGCCAAAACCCGTGGCGAGGCGATGGACCACACGCTGTTTCACGGTCCGCCCGGTTTGGGGAAAACCACGCTGGCGCAGATCATGGCGCGTGAGCTTGGGGTGAACTTCCGCATGACCTCTGGCCCCGTGCTGGCCAAGGCGGGCGATCTGGCGGCGATCCTGACCAATCTGGAAGCCCGCGACGTGTTGTTTATCGACGAGATCCACCGCCTTAACCCCGTGGTGGAGGAGATCCTCTATCCGGCGCTTGAGGACTTCGAGCTGGACTTGGTGATCGGTGAAGGCCCCGCCGCGCGCACCGTGCGGATTGAGTTGCAGCCGTTTACGCTGGTGGGGGCGACCACGCGGCTGGGGCTGCTGACGACGCCGCTCCGCGACCGCTTCGGCATCCCGACGCGTTTGCAGTTTTACACCGAGAGCGAATTGCATGAGATTGTGCGCCGTGGCGCACGGATGCTGGGTGTTCCCTGTGAGGACGACGGAGCCTCGGAGATTGCCAAACGCGCCCGCGGCACGCCGCGTATTGCGGGGCGGTTGCTGCGTCGGGTGGTGGATTTTGCGGTTGTTGAAGGCGGCGGTAAGATCACGCGGGCGCTGGCCGATAGTGCGTTGACACGGTTGGGCGTGGATCATCTGGGCTTGGACGGCGCGGACCGTCGTTATCTGCGACTGGTGGCCGAAAATTACCAAGGCGGCCCTGTGGGGATCGAGACCATGTCGGCGGCTTTGTCGGAAAGCCGTGACGCGCTGGAAGAGGTGATTGAGCCTTACCTGCTGCAACAAGGTCTGATACAGCGCACCCCGCGCGGGCGGATGCTGGCGCAAAAGGCGTGGACCCATCTGGGGTTGGAAGCGCCGCAAATGCGAAACGACTTGTTTGAAGGATAGACATTCCCGTGGTTTTCGAAGTAACGGCGCAAAGCGTAGAGCAGATGTTCACCCGTGCAGATGGCACCTATAAGTTCGCCCGCTGGGGCCGCCCCATAGCACCCGTGGTGTTCGGGGTGGAGGACAGCGCGGTCTCGGTCTTTAAGGACGCGATAGAGGCGGTGTGCCGGTTGGCCAAACACGAGATGGCGGAGACTGATCCAGAACTCGGCGCGAACTTCATGGTGTTCTTCGTGTGTGACTGGCAGGAGTTGGCGGATACCCCCAATCTGGACCGGATGATCCCAGAGCTCGCACCTTTGGTGGACCGGCTGAAATCTGCGGACGCCAATCAATACCGGCTGTTCCGGTTTGACGACGACGGCGGGATCAAGGCTTGTTTCTTGTTCTTGCGCATGGACGCTGCGATGTCGGAGCTGCCTGCGGACACGCTGTGTCTGGGGCAGGCGGTGCAATCCGTTCTGCTGTGGTCGGAAGCGGCGTTCGCCAGTACCTCCCCCTTGGCGCTGACTGGTGACAACGTGGCGATTTTGAAGCCGGACGTGGCGAATGTGATCCGCGCGGCCTACGATCCGGTCATGCCCGTCGCGGCGGAAGACACATCGCACGCGTTGCGCATGGCGGCGCGTGTCGGGATGTTGGTGGCGTGAGGGCAGAGCTGCGCCGCAAAGCCGTTGCCATCTGCACGGACAAGATCGCCAAGAAGGGCGCGGGCGTCGGCCTGTCGTTTTACGCGTTCTTCGCCAATAGGAACGATACGCCCGAGTTGCTGATGGAAGCGGCGCGCTGGTGGATCGAGACGCACCGGCTTGACCACTTCGAGAAAGCCGTCAAAATTCGCGCCATGATTGAGGCAGGGGACTGACATGCCACACAGGTTTTCCGTGCGCGTCTACTACGAGGACACCGACCTTGCGGGCATCGTTTACTACGCCAACTACCTGAAGTTCATCGAGCGGGCCCGCAGCGAGTGGGTGCGCGAGATCGGCGTGGATCAGGTGGCGCTTAAGGCGGAGCATGGCATCGTCTTTGCGGTGCGCCGCGTGGAGGCGGATTACCTTGCGTCGGCCAAGTTCGACGACATGCTGGATGTGGTGACAGAGGTTCAAGTCATCTCGGCGGCGCGGATCACGCTCACGCAAGATGTCACCCGTGGCGACGCGGTGCTGTTCAAATCGCTGATTACCCTTGTTTGCATCGGCGCGGACGGGCGTCCGCAGCGGCTTCCGGCGGATATTCGCCAGTTGATGCAACGGTAACAGGAATTTTTATACCCATCTGACGTGGAATATAGCAATGCGGTGGCGTTGCGGCTATCTTGTAGCCAATCAAGCCGCACAAAGCGGTAAAAACAAGGCGAGCAGGTTTTATGGAAGCTGAGGCAATCGGCCTAGCCAGCGACGTTGACTTTTCAGTCACGGCGCTTTTTTGGCGGGCAACATTCGTAGTTAAATTGGTCATGTTGATGCTGATCGGGGCGTCGTTCTGGAGCTGGGCCATCATCGTGCAGAAGTTTATCAACTTCCGCAAAGCCCGTGCCTCTGCCGCCGAGTTTGACCGCGCCTTTTGGTCGGGTGAACCGCTGGATGAGCTGTTCGACAAAGTGGGCAGCGACCCGCAGGGCGCATCGCAACGTATCTTCGCCGCAGGCATGTCGGAGTGGCAGCGCTCCCATAAGGACGATGGCCAGCTGATCGCGGGGGCGACCGCGCGGATTGACCGCTCCATGGATGTGGCGATCGCGAAGGTTGAAGAGAACCTGAACAACGGTTTGACGTTCCTTGCCACCGTCGGCTCCACCGCGCCGTTTATCGGGCTGTTCGGGACCGTGTGGGGCATCAAGAACGCGTTTGAGGAAATCGCCATCGCGCAAAACACCAACCTTGCGGTTGTGGCGCCTGGCATCGCGGAGGCGCTTGTCGCCACGGCCTTGGGGCTGGTGGCCGCGATCCCAGCGGTTATTTTCTACAACAAACTGTCGACAGACGCGGACCGCATCATGTCGGGCTACGAGGCGTTTGCCGACGAATTCACCACCATCCTGTCGCGCCAGCTGGATTCCTGAGCGATGGCGGGCGGTGTCATTCAAGGCGCGTCTTCGGGCGGTCGTCGGGGCAAGCGGCGCAAGGGCGGCGCAAAGCCCATGTCAGAAATCAACGTCACACCGTTCGTTGACGTGATGCTGGTGCTGTTGATCATCTTCATGGTCGCGGCCCCATTGCTGACGGTGGGCGTTCCGGTGGAACTGCCGAAGACGGCAGCCTCCGCGTTGCCGACAGAGCAAGAAGAGCCGTTGACCATCACCATTGAGGCCAGCGGGCAACTGTCTATCCAGAACACAGAGATTGAAGACGACGCGCTGATTGGCCGTTTACGTGCCATTGCCGCAGAGCGCGACAACGACAAGGTGTTCCTGCGTGCCGACGGCGCGATCCCTTATGAGCGCGTCGTTCAAGTGATGGGCGCGTTGAACAAGGGCGGATTTTCCAACATCGGTTTGGTGACGGACACCGGCGGCCCATCGCTTGATGGGCAGGATGGGTAGCGCCTTATGCGCATGTCTCCAAATACGGGCACCTATGTTTCCGGCGCAGGCCACGCGGCCTTTATCCTCTACCTGATTTTAGGGGGCTTTTTCGTGTCGCGTGACACCGATCTGGATGTGGAGGTCAGCAATGTCTCCATCATTTCGGGCGAAGAGTTTGAAGCTATGCAAGCGCAATCCCCCGGTGAGGGGGAGTTGCCGCCAGCGCCTGAAACACCCGTAGAGGTGGATCAACCCGCGCCAGCGGTAGAGCCGGCTGCACCAAGCACGCCGCCACCTGAACCTGCGCCCGCCCCGCCCGCGCCGGACGTCGCGCCGGAAGAACCTGTTGTGCCGGAGTCGCCAGCCCCTGTGCAGGAGGCGGTGGAAGCCCCAGTCCAACCCGAACAGGCCGAAGCGCCTGAAGTGGACGGCGATCCGGGCGCTACTTTGATCGACCCTGACGCGCGGCCCGTGCCGCGCCCTGCGGAGCGGATCGCCGACGAAGTCGTCGAGGAGCCGGACCCAGAGGTTGCAATCGCTGACGAGGATCAGGCCGCAAGCGCCCCCGCGCCGGAGCCGACACCCGTGGAAGAGGCACAGGAAGAAACCGCACGCGAGGAATCCACGACGGAGATCGTGACCGAAGCGGATGAACCCGCGACCCACGCACCGACGTTGTCCACGCGACCGGGCCGCAAGCCCACGCCGCCTGCGCGCCCTGCGCCGCAAGTGGCTGAAGCCCCCGCAGCGACGGAGTCTGAGCCCACGACATCCGCGCCGAGCCTTGCGGACAGCATCGCCGACGCCGTGGCCGAAGCGAACAGCGAGACGGCGCAGCCCAACAACGCCAACCCCGGTGGCGGCACGTCATCGCCCATCACGAGCCAAGAAAAGGGCGCGTTCATTCTGGGCATCCAGAAGTGTTGGAATGTGGGGGCGTTGGGCACCGATGCGCTGGCCGTTTCGGTGGTGGTCGGCTTCCAGATGGAGCAGGACGCCAAGCCGATTATCGGCTCGATCAAGCTGATCTCGTCCAAAGGCGGCAGCGGCGTTGCGGTGGATAAGGCCTATGAGGCAGCGCGCCGCGCGATCATCCGTTGCGGGGCAAGTGGCTATAACCTTCCCCTCGACAAATATGACCAATGGCGTGAAGTGGAAGTCAGCTTCAACGCGACGAACAAAGAAATAAGATGACCTTAATGGCGCAAATACGCCGAAGTACGGCTGGGCGGGGCGTGAATGCCTTGCAAAACGCCGCCTTCGTGAAAGGATAAGACCATGTTCAAGATGATCCTCACCTGTCTGGCTGTTGTCATGACGCTGTCCGCTGCGAAGGCGGAGCCTTTGCGCATTGAGCTGGACAGCCCGAATATCGAGCCGCTGCCCTTCGCCGCCCCCGCCTTCATCGCGGAGACCGCGGGCGCAGAGCAATACGCGCGCGATCTGGCGTCGGTGGTGGCTGCTGACTTGCAAGGCTCCGGCCTGTTTCGTGCGATCAGCCAAGACGCCTACATCAGCCAGATCACCAGTTTTGAGAGCCCCGTCCAATATGCGGACTGGAAAGCGATCAACGCGCAGGCCTTGGTCACGGGGGCTGTCAGCACAACCAATGACGGCCAGATTGTCGTGAAATTCCGCCTGTTTGACGTTTTCTCTGAGGACCAAATGGGCGAGGGGCTGCAATTTGTGGGCTCCACCAACGGCTGGCGTCGGATGGCGCATAAGGTGGCGGACGCGGTTTATACGCGGATCACTGGCGAGGGCGGCTATTTCGACAGCCGCGTTGTTTATGTGGCAGAGACCGGCCCGAAGAACGCCCGCCTAAAACGCTTGGGCGTGATGGATTACGACGGGGCCAACCAGCAGTTCCTGACGGATGCGCAGGCAATTGTGCTGGCTCCGCGTTTCTCGCCCAACGGCGACCGCGTGATCTACACGTCGTACGAGAGCGGCTTCCCGAAGATTTACGTGCTGGATGTGGCCTCTGTCGGGCGGCGCGTGTTGCAAGACCAGCCGGGCACGATGAGTTTTGCCCCGCGCTTTGCTCCGAACGGGCAGGACGTTGTGTTCTCCCTCACCACTGGGTCGAACACGGATATTTACCGCCTCAATCTGGACAGCGGGCAGCGCACGCAGCTGACCTCCAGCCCCGCAATCGAAACTGCGCCCAGCTATTCGCCTGATGGCACGAAGATCGTGTTTGAAAGCGACCGCTCCGGCACGCAGCAGCTTTATGTGATGGACGCCAACGGCGGCGAGGCCACGCGCATTTCTTTCGGGCAGGGCCGCTATGGCACGCCTGTTTGGTCGCCGCGCGGGGATCTGGTGGCTTTCACCAAACAAAACCGCGGACGGTTCCACATTGGCGTGATGCGCACGGACGGATCGGGGGAGCGGTTGCTGACGGCGTCCTTCCTTGACGAGGGCCCGACATGGGCACCGAACGGTCGCGTTATCATGTTCACCCGCGAGACCGCCGGATCGGCCGGATCGTCCACGCTGTATTCGGTCGACATTTCGGGGCGTAACCTGAAGGCCGTGCAAGCGAATGCGTCGGACCCAAGCTGGTCGCCACTGCTGAAGTAAACCACACGATTCCCATTGCGCCCTAAACATGCTAACTTCGGCGCAATCGAGCCAACATATATGACCCATAAGGATCACACCGATGAAGACGCTTACCAAGGTTGCCCTGTTGACCACCACGCTGGCGCTGGCCGCCTGCGCCAAAAGCCCGTTTGACCGTAGCGGCGACACTGCCGGTGGCGCAGGCGCTGGCGGGTTTGACAACGGCGGCATTTCCACCTCCGCCTTGGACCCGAACAGCCCCGCTTACTTTAGCCAGACCATCGGCGACACGGTGCTTTTCAACGTGGACCAGTCCACGATCAACGACACCGCGCGTAGCACGCTGGCGCAGCAAGCCAACTGGCTGACCACGAACCCAAGCTACACCGCCATCATCGAAGGCCACGCCGACGAGCAGGGCACCCGTGAATACAACCTTGCCCTTGGCGCGCGCCGCGCCGCCGCCGCCCGCGACTATCTTGTGGCGAACGGCGTTGCCGACAGCCGCCTGCGTACGGTGACCTTCGGCAAGGAGCGTCCGCTGGAGGCCTGTTCAACAGAAGCCTGTTATGCGAAGAACCGTCGTGCGGTGACGGTGATCTCCGCTGGTGTTGGCAGCTGATAGGCTAAGATTATGCGCAAGGTACTAATGTGTTTGAGTTTCGCTTTGAGCGTGGGGCCGCTGGCCGCACAGGACTCGAGCCTTGCGGATATTCGCGCCGAGCTGGGGCAGCTGAATGCGTCGATCGTGCAGCTGCGCGCCGAATTGGCGGGCGGCAACACCGGTGGTTTGACCATCACCGGTGACACCCTGCAACGCATCGACATTATCGAGGCGTCCTTGGCCAAGCTCACGTCCAAGACGGAAAGCCTTGAGAACCGCATTAACCGTGTGGTGACAGACGGCACCAACCGCGTGGGCGATCTGGAATTTCGCCTGTGTGAGCTGGAAGAGGGCTGCGACCTAGGCTCTGTCGGTCAAACGCCCACTTTGGGCGGGGATGCGGGGGCGGCACCGGCTGCGCCCGTCGCGCCTGCGTCCACACCGGACACGGGTGGGGCCGAACTTGCAATGTCCGAGAGACAAGACTTTGAGCGGGCGCAGGAGGCGCTCGCAGCCGGTGACTTTCAAGGCGCCGCTGAAAAGTTTGCGACCTTTAATGAATCCTACCCGGGCGGCCCGCTAGCCGCCGACGCGTATTTCTACCGTGGGCAAGCCTTGGCGCAGTCCGGCGACTGGAACAACGCGGCACGTGCCTATCTGGAAAGCTTCTCCGGCTCCCCCGACGCGCCGCGCGCGCCAGAGGCGTTGTTCCGTTTGGGGCTGTCCCTATACGAATTGGGCCAAGCGGAGGAAGCCTGCCTGATGCTGCAAGAAGTCGGCGTGCGCTACCCTGGCTCTGATCAGGTGCTTCCGGCGAATTCTTCCATGCGCAACCTCGGCTGCCAGTGATCGCGCCGACGCTTCGTGACGATTTTCTAAGCAGTATCGCACCGGACGGGGTGCTTGGCGTCGCCGTGTCCGGCGGCGGTGATAGCATGGGGCTGCTGCATCTGTTGCTGCGCGCGGGCGTTTCGCTGGCGGCGGCGACGGTGAACCACAACCAGCGCGAAGAAGCCGCCGCAGAGGCTGATGCTGTCGCTGCGTTTTGTGCAGGTCACGGCGTGCCGCATGAGGTGTTGCAGTGGCGCTGGGACGGGCAGGGCAACTTCCAAGATCAGGCGCGGCGTGGGCGCTACGGCTTGCTCGCGCAATGGGCTGTGCGGGCGGGCGTGGACGCTGTGGCGCTTGGGCACACGGGCGACGACAACATAGAGACGTTCCTGATGGGGCTATCACGGGGGGCTGGATTAGACGGGCTGTCAGGGATGCGGCCCGAGTTCATCTATGACGGCGTCCGCTTTTGTCGCCCGCTACTAGATACGCGCCGCAGCGATTTGCGCGATATGTTGCGGGAGGCGGGGGTATCGTGGAGCGATGACCCAAGCAACGACGACCCGAGTTACCACCGCATTCAGGTGCGCCAAAACATGGATGCGTTGGCGGCGGCGGGCATCTTGCCAGAGCAGGTTTTGGCATCTTTAGGAAACCTGCAAGCCACCCGCCGCGATGTGAACGCGGACCTTGCCCGCGCGGTGCAAGGCCGGTTCAAGATAGACCGTGGCGATCTGTGTTTTGATGCGGAATGGGTCGGGGATATCTCGCCTGAGTCGCAACGCAGGCTGTTGAATTGCGCCTTGCAGTTCGTTGCGGGGCGGGAGTACCCGCCGCGCGGTAGCAAGCTGGGGCGGGTTTTGGCGGATTTGCGCCAGAAATCACAGCTTCACGGCTGCGTCATATACGCCAATGACGGCCTGCTACGTGTGGGACGTGAATACGGTGTAATTGCTGACCTTCGCGCCCCCTCCAAGGGTCTTTGGGATGGTCGCTGGCGGGCGGACGGCCCCCATAGTGACACCACCGAAATGCGCGCGTTGGGTGAAGCAGGCTTGGCTCAATGGGGCGGTGACTGGCGGGACATAGGGTTGCCGCGCCACGCGGTTTTGGCGCTTGCGTCCGTGTGGGATGGCGACGCGCTTTGTGCCGCGCCACTGCACGGATTGTCGGACGATTGGCATCTGGAGCTGAAACAGAGTGACGATGCGTACATAGAGTTTGTTTTATCGCATTGAACCTGCGCCACTTATCCCTATTTTAACACCAAGGGCTGTAAGCGACGTAAGTGTCTGCGTCGAAGCCGAGCTGATTTAGGAGATTTCCCTTGGGCAACGCGAGAAACATCGCTTTCTGGGTCGTATTGTTTTTACTGATCCTCGCTCTTTTCAACTTGTTCAACGGCGGTCAAACCGCAGCTGACTCCCGCACGATCCCTTACTCCGATTTTATCGAGCGGGTTGAGGCGGGCGACGTGAGCAAAGTTACGTTGGACGGCGAAAACATCATCATCCAATCCGGCAGTGAGCGGTACACCACGATCAAGCCAACCGGCGTTGATGTGACCCCCGTGTTGCTGGAAAACAAAGTGGCGGTTGAGGCCAAGAGCCAAGAGCAAAACGGTATTCTCGCCTATGTTGGCACGTTGCTGCCATTCCTTGTCATCATCGGTATCTGGATTTTCTTCATGAACCGGATGCAAGGCGGCGGCAAAGGCGGGGCGATGGGCTTCGGTAAATCCAAGGCTAAGTTGCTGACCGAAAAGCAAGGCCGCGTCACATTCGACGACGTCGCCGGCATCGACGAGGCGAAAGACGATCTGGAAGAGATCGTAGAGTTCCTGCGCAACCCGCAAAAATTCAGCCGTTTGGGCGGTAAGATCCCTAAAGGCGCATTGCTGGTGGGCCCTCCGGGCACTGGTAAAACGCTGCTGGCGCGTGCTGTTGCTGGTGAAGCTGGCGTGCCGTTCTTCACCATTTCCGGTTCCGATTTTGTGGAAATGTTCGTTGGTGTTGGTGCCTCGCGCGTTCGTGATATGTTTGAACAGGCGAAGAAAAACGCGCCTTGCATCGTGTTCATTGACGAGATCGACGCTGTTGGCCGCTCCCGCGGGGCGGGTTACGGCGGCGGCAACGATGAGCGTGAGCAAACGTTGAACCAACTGCTGGTTGAGATGGACGGCTTCGAGGCCAACGAAGGCATCATCATCGTCGCCGCGACCAACCGGCCGGATGTTCTGGACCCCGCGCTGCTCCGCCCGGGCCGTTTTGACCGCCAAGTTCAAGTGCCGAACCCCGACATTAAGGGCCGTGAGAAAATCCTGCGCGTGCATGCGCGTAAGGTGCCACTGGGGCCGGATGTCGATCTGCGCATCATCGCCCGTGGCTCCCCCGGTTTTTCGGGGGCCGATCTGGCGAACCTTGTGAACGAATCCGCGCTTATGGCAGCCCGCGTCGGCCGTCGCTTTGTGACAATGGAAGATTTCGAGAGCGCAAAAGACAAGGTCATGATGGGGGCGGAGCGTCGTTCCATGGTGATGACCGAGGACGAAAAAGCGCTGACAGCATACCACGAGGCTGGTCACGCGATTGTGGGCCTGAACGTGCCGCAGCATGACCCGATCCACAAGGCGACGATTATTCCACGTGGCCGTGCCCTTGGTCTGGTGATGAGCCTGCCGGAACGTGACCAACTGTCTGTGTCGCGCACCAAATACACCTCCAAAATCGCTATGGCGATGGGTGGTAAGGTTGCGGAGGAGCTGAAATTCGGCCCCGAAAACGTGACCTCCGGCGCGACGTCCGACATCCAACAGGTGTCGAAAATTGCACGGGCTATGGTGACGCAGTTTGGCTTCTCCGAGGAGTTGGGTCACGTTGACTACGCCAACGAGCAGCAATCGCATTTGGGATCTTACAGTGGTGGCACCAGCCATTCGCAAGAGACCCAGAAGATCATCGACCAGAAGGTCAAAGAGCTGATCGACGAGGGCTACCAGACGGCGAAACGCATCCTGACCGAGAAAAACGAGGAGTGGGAACGGCTGGCGCAGGGCCTGCTGGAGTACGAGACGCTGACTGGTTCAGAGATCAACAAAGTGATTTCGGGGCAACCGCTGAACCGTGGTGACGACGAGGAAGACGACACGCCCGATAGCGGCACAACCTCCGTGGCCGCGATCCCGAAGACGCGCAAAACCAAGACGCCGAAATCTGATGGCGGGATGGAGCCTAAGCCGTCGTCCTAAGGCTGAGCGTATCGCGCAAAGATTAAAACGCCCCGCCATTTGGTGGGGCGTTTTCATTTGTAGCAGAGCGTTGTTTTGCGTGACTGGACGTCCCGTGCGTCGATGGCGCATGCTCTGCGGATCACCAACCCGAAGGACCACCTGATGCCGGCATTGATCAAAACAAAACACGTTGGAAAAATTGTTTGGCTGGGGGTGGTGTCCGATCGGGCAGCGGCGCTGCGCTCCGCCGCAGTGACAGAACTTGCGGCCACATTTGACGGGCTGGAGGGGGAGGACCACGGCGGGGCCATGCGGCCCTCTTGCAGTCGTGTGCGTACGCAGTACCCGAAGGGCACCGTGATCAGGAACACCCGCCAGATTTGCGTGGTCTCGGCGGAGGAGATGGCCGCCGTTGCCGCCGAGATGGGCGTCGAGGTGTTCAACCCCGAATGGTGCGGCGCGAACATTGTCGTTGAAGGGCTGCCCGATTTCACCCACCTGCCGCCGTCCTCGCGGTTGCAGATGTCGGATGGAACCACTTTGACTGTCGACATGGAAAACCAGCCTTGCCACCTGCCAGCGCCCGTTATCGACGAAGACGCACCGGGCCACGGGCGGGCATTTAAACAGGCGGCGAAAGGGCGACGGGGCGTCACCGCATGGGTGGAGCGCGAGGGCACCCTGCGCGTGGGGGACAGCGTGACGCTGCATATTCCGGCGCAGCGGGCATGGCGCGGTGAAGGTCCGACTGTCTAGGCAGAGGCCCCCTATTCGCAACGCCTGTTTCCCATCTGAAACCCTGAAGGCGGGTGAGGCCGATTCCGGCCCCATAAATGTCGGAAATGCGGGATGCGACGCGCGGTGACCCCGATATAGGCGAAGGGACACAATCGCGCCGCCCGCGTATTTGCGACGGCCAAGGGGAGACAACCATGAGTTTCAAGACCGATATCGAGATTGCCCGCGAGGCCTCCAAACGCCCGATCCAAGAAATTGGAGCCAAGCTGGGCATCCCAACAGAGGACCTGCTGCCATTTGGCCACGACAAGGCAAAGGTATCGGCAGACTTCATCGCGGCGCAGCGCGGCAAGAAGGATGGCAAACTGATCCTCGTGACGGCGATCAACCCGACGCCAGCCGGTGAAGGCAAGACGACCACGACAGTGGGGCTGGGCGATGGCCTGAACGCGATCGGCAAGAACGCGGCGATCTGTATTCGCGAGGCGTCGCTTGGCCCGTGTTTCGGGATGAAGGGCGGGGCCGCTGGCGGTGGCTACGCGCAAGTCGTGCCGATGGAAGAAATGAACCTGCACTTCACGGGCGACTTCCACGCGATCACATCGGCGCACAACCTGCTGTCGGCGATGATCGACAACCATATTTACTGGGGTAACGAGCTGGAAATCGACGAGCGCCGCGTCGTCTGGAAGCGCGTGCTTGATATGAACGACCGCGCGTTGCGCGACTGTGTGACGTCGCTGGGCGGCGTGGCCAACGGCTTCCCGCGTCAAACCGGTTTCGACATCACTGTGGCGTCCGAGGTTATGGCAATCTTGTGCCTCGCGCTGGATCTGGATGACCTGCAAAAGCGTCTGGGTGACATCATTGTGGCGTACCGCCGCGACCGCTCCCCTATCTATTGCCGTGATATCAAAGCCGACGGCGCGATGACCGTGCTGTTGCAGCAGGCTATGCAGCCGAACCTTGTGCAAACGCTGGAGAACAACCCTGCGTTCGTTCACGGCGGCCCGTTCGCCAACATCGCGCATGGCTGTAACTCCGTCGTGGCAACCACGACCGCTCTGAAGCTGGCGGATTACGTGGTCACGGAAGCGGGCTTCGGGGCCGACCTTGGCGCCGAGAAGTTCATGAACATCAAGTGCCGCAAAGCCGGATTGGCACCAGACTGCGTGGTGCTGGTGGCGACTGTGCGCGCCATGAAAATGAATGGCGGCGTGGCGAAGGCAGATCTGGGCGACGAAAACGTTGACGCTGTTAAAGCAGGCTGCGCGAACCTTGGCCGCCATATCGAGAACGTCAAATCCTTCGGCGTGCCGGTTGTCGTGGGCATCAACCACTTCTCCGGCGACTCCGATGCGGAGGTTGCGGCGGTAGTTGACTATGTTGAAGGTCAGGGATCGGAAGCGATTTTGTGCAAACACTGGGCGCATGGGTCCGAAGGGATCAAGGAACTGGCAACCCGCGTGGCGGAAATCGCGGACAGCGGCGCATCGCAATTTGCCCCGCTTTATGCCGACGACTTGAGCCTGATGGAGAAGATCGAAACCATCGCCAAGCGCATCTACCGTGCTGACGAAGTGCTGGCGGACAAGAAAATCCGCGATCAGCTTCGCCAGTGGGAAGAGGCTGGCTACGGCAACCTGCCGGTGTGTATGGCAAAGACGCAATACTCGTTCTCGACCGACCCGAACCTGCGCGGCGCGCCGGTCGGGCACTCCTTGCCGGTGCGCGAAGTGCGCTTGTCTGCGGGGGCCGGTTTTGTGGTCGTCGTCTGCGGCGAGATCATGACTATGCCGGGCCTACCACGGGTGCCATCCGCCGAAGCGATCATGCTGAACGACGCGGGCGAAATCGAAGGCCTGTTCTAGGGCGACAGTTTGGGCGCGGCGGTGGTGAAAGCCGCCGCGCCCGTGCTATGGGCGGACAAGAAAATTTTCAATAACGATGGAGAAGACGGCATGAGCGCACAAGTTATCGACGGGAAAGCGTTTGCAGCCAAGGTGCGCGCGCAGGTCGCGACCGAAGTGGGTAAACTGGCGACGGAGCATGATCTGGTGCCGGGCTTGGCCGTTGTTCTGGTGGGCGAAGACCCAGCCAGCCAAGTGTATGTGCGCTCCAAGGGGAAAATGACCGTTGAGGTAGGGATGAAGTCGGTGGAGCATCGTCTGGACGATGACACCACCGAAGCGGCGCTGCTGGATGTGATCAAATCCCTGAACGAAGACCCGACTATTCACGGCATTCTGGTGCAACTCCCGTTGCCCAAGCATCTGAACGAAGACTTGGTGATCGGCTCTATCGACCCCGCCAAGGACGTGGACGGGTTCCATATCTCCAACGTGGGGCTGCTGGGGACGGGGCAAAAGTCCATGGTGCCCTGCACGCCTTTGGGATGCTTGATGATGCTGCGGGATCATCACGGGTCGCTGTCGGGCATGGATGCCGTTGTCATCGGGCGTTCCAACATCGTGGGCAAGCCGATGGCGCAGCTTTTGCTAGGCGATAGCTGCACCGTGACCATCGCGCACTCGCGCACCAAGGATTTGCCGGATGTTGTTCGCCGCGCGGATATTGTTGTGGCAGCCGTTGGCCGCCCCGAGATGGTGCCGGGCGACTGGATCAAGCCGGGGGCGACGGTGATTGACGTGGGCATTAACCGTTTGGACGCGCCAGAAAAAGGCGAGGGCAAGACCCGCCTTGTGGGCGACGTGCATTACGAAAGTGCGGCTGCGGTTGCGGGCGCGATCACACCCGTTCCGGGCGGTGTTGGCCCGATGACGATTGCCTGCCTGTTGGCCAACACGCTGACAGCGTGCTGCCGCGCAAATGGCCTGCCGGAGCCGGAAGGGCTGACCGCCTAACTTGCCACAATTTTGCCTTACAGGGCGGCCATGCGCTGCCCTGTAATTAGTGCTTAATCTCTTCGTCGATCACATACATGTTGGCCCATGCGCGGTCGATCAGTTCGGGCGTCATCTGGTTCGGGATGCCCTCATACTCGCAAACGGCGATCATCTGGTCGATCAGGAAGTTCGCGTGATAGTTGGCGTAGACGTTGTCGATGCCGGGGTAACGGACTTTTAGCAGGTGGATGAGGGCGTCCTCGTTCAGAGGCATTTTCTTCTTCTTGGCGACCATAGCGAAGACCTTCAGAAATTCTTCCTGCGTGGGGCCGTCAATCTTGATCTTGAAGAAAATCCGGCGCAAAGCCGCGCCATCAAACATTTCATTCGGGTGGAAGTTGGTCGAGAAAATCACGAGCGTGTCGAAGGGCACTTCGAACTTTTCACCAGATTGCAGGGCCAAGATGTCGTACTCCGCCTCCATAGGAACAATCCATCGGTTGATCAGCGCCTGTGGGGGCTCTTCCTGCCGCCCAAGGTCATCCACGATAAAGACGCCGCCGGTCGCTTTTAGCTGAAGCGAGGCTTGGTAGGTGCGCGATGTGGCGTTGTAGTTCAGGTCGAGCATGCTGAGCATCAACTCACCACCAGTCATAACGGTGGGGCGCTCGCACATCAGATAGCGCTTGTCATAGCGGTTGTCCGTGCGGCGCAAAGAGGAGCCGACTTCGGTCGCCTCCGGCGCGATAGGGGTGTGCACAATCGGATCAAAGAGCGTCACAACTTGTCCAGCATATTCAATGCATTGCGGGATGTAAATCATATCCCCTAAGGCATCGCGGATACCGTTGGAGATGGCGGATTTACCGTTTCCGGGAGGGCCATAGAGCAGGATGGAGCGGCCCGAACTAACGGCGGGGCCCAGATCATCGAGCAGGTTATCGGGCAGAATGAGGTGCCCCATGTTCGACAAAAGCTTCTCGCGGGTGATCTGGATGTTGCGGACCGACTGGCGCTTCACCTGCTCTTTATACATGCTGAGCGGGACGGGCAGGGCGCCGTAGTATTCCGATTGCGACAGCGCGTCCAAGGCGCGCGATTTGCCGGCATCGGACAGCTGGAACGCCATCTCAGAGCCGGAACCTGCGTGCAGGGTGCCTTGCGCCTCGATCAGTTTTTGCTCGCGTGCGATTTCGACCAGTTGCTGGGTCAACCCAAGGGACAGGCAGATGGCTTCGGACATGTCGGAAACATGTTCCAAGTTTTTGCGGAAAATTGTTTTCAACAAAATATCGCGCATCATAACGATGCTAAGACCGGTGTCTTTCAACGACTTTGGGGAGGCCGGTGCCTGAACGCCCGTGGTTGTCTGTATATTCATGTGCTCTGCCCTGTGTGCCGAGTTTCCGGCATCCTTTCGCCTAGTTTACCAATTTCAAGCTGTCCAAACAACAAAAACGATCCTGCTTCTAAAACCGGTTGCGCTGCGGTAGCTTTGCCCAAAATCAACGCCGCCATTTTAGAGCGGGACATGGGGACGATGCATATGGACAACGGTTTGGATAAGTCCGGAGCAAGGCTTTTTCTTGTTTATTTATTAGGATTGGTCGCGCTGATGGGGGGCATGGCCCTCGCGAAGGGCGGGCTTTATGTGGACCGGCACGAGGGCGACACGCTCCATCTCACCGAGATCGTGATGCGCATGGCCCAAGGGCAATGGCCGCATGTGGATTTCGTGACGCCTTTGGGCGTGCTTGGATTCCTGCCAATTGTTGCCTTCGTATGGCTTGGCTTCGGTATTGGCGCTGCGATTGTTTGGGCGCAGATTGCCGTGGCGCTGCTTTTGGTGCCGATGGTGTTCTGGGTGGGGCGCAGTCGCCTCAGCCGCGGCATGGCCTACGGCGTGGGCGCTTTGGTCATGATCATGACGCTGGCGATGGTCCACGGGGAGGCCGTGCCGTCACTGTCGATGTCCATGCATTACAACCGTTGGGCGTGGGCCTTTGCCTTCGTTGCGATCCTGATCGCGACGCTGGAGCCGAAGCATGCCAGCAATGCTTGGCTGGACGGGATCATCATGGGCGTGGCGTTCAGCTTCCTTGCGATGGGAAAAATCACATATGGCGTGGCCTTCGTGCCGGGTGTCGCGGCGGCCTTGGCGATGCGCGGGCAGTGGAAAGCTATGGCGGTGGCAACGGGCGTTGTAGCGCTATTCGCGGTTGCGTTAACTCTGATTGGGGGCGTGGCCATGTGGCCCGCATATATCGCCGACCTTGCATTGGTGGCGAGTACCGACATTCGCCCCCGCGCGGGCGTTGACTTGGGCACCTTGCTGCTGGCACCGCACTACATTTTGGGCACGGCCGTGCTGTTCTTGTCGGTTGTAGTCCTGCGGCGCGGGCTGAACCCGCCTTTCGGGTTGGTGGTGATGTTGCTTGGTGTCGGGATGATCTATGTGACGTTCCAGAATTTTGGTAACGATCCGAAATGGCTGGCGCTGCTTGCGGTGATGATGCTGGCGGTGGCGCGGACGCCGCAGGTGATCGCCTTGGCCGTTGTGGCCTGCGCGTTGATTGGGCCGTCGTTTTACAACATGGCCATCAGCCCGGCGCATCACTTCGTCGCAAAGGCAGAAGCATATGGCCCCTTGTTTGAAAGTGGGCCGCTGGCCGAAACTCACGGAGACATTTACACCAAGAAAGAGCGTGCCAATAACATTCTGGAGCGCCACCCTGCGGTGTTTGAGAGCGAAGAGTTTGCCTACCTGAATGATCTGGCAGACCGCAGGTCGGAGCCGGAATTCCAAGGCGAGGTGCTACCGTCATGTCGCCAGGAATTGGGCATGGTTGGTGTGTCTTACGCGATTGCACGTGATCTGGATAAGGCAGGTTTGTCGGACGGAAAATCGGTGTTCGTCGCGGATACGTTCGGCGGGTTCTGGATGTTCGGCGGCTTGGAGCCAACGGTTGGCGCGGCCCCGTGGTACTACGGGAAGTTGACGGGATACGACAACGCCGACTACCTGCTGGTGCCCACCTGTCCAACCACGCCGAGCGCGCGCAGGTCTATCTTGGCTGAGGTTGAGGCGCGCGGCGACGTCTTGGAAGAGCTGCGCCGCACGGAGCTGTATATCCTGTACGCGCGGCCTTAGAAAAAGGCGACGCGAACGAGGTAAAACACCAAAGTTAGGGACAGCGGCAGCCCCATCGGGAAGTCGCGCATGCGCTCCCAGCTCTCCCAGTTGGGCGCAAGCTTGCGCGCGCCGCTAACGCGGGCCACGCGGTGTAAAATGAAGGCCAGAATGGTCGTCACAGAGAAGATCGCCAGAACCGTCGTGATGCCGGACAAGGCCACGAAGGGGGCCATAGCGGCGGCGAACTTTGCGTCGCCCGCGCCGATGAGGCCGGTGATTGTCATCAAGAAGCCAATCACGAGAATGACCGCGAAATGCGCATAGCGCCACGCGTAGACATCGAACGGCAGGGTTACTGCACCAACTGCTGCGAAGACCACGAGCAGGGCTATAACGGCCTTGTTAGGGATCTTCATGCGGGCGAGGTCGCTCCATGCGACCCACAGACAAATGAGGGTCGCAAGGGGCAGGGCCCATAACGCAAAAGTCGTCATGATCTTAGCTTTCGAGTGTGCGCAAGGAGCGGATAGCTGCCTCAAAGTGCTGCGGATGGGTCTCGATGGCTTCGTCCAGCAATGCTTTGCCGGTTTCGATGTCACCTTGCTTGATCGCGGTCAGGCCCATTGTGTGTAGCAATTGCGCGCGCTCCACCTGTGTGACCTGTATGATCGGCAGCGTGTAGTTCTTACGCGCGCCACGGGCCAGCACCATGTTGTTCTTGGCAGTGAACAGCGAAGGGTCGTAGGTGATTGCTTCGCCGAACAGGCGTTCCGCCTCGTCATAGTCACCGCGCGACAGTTTGGAGAAACCCCAGTTGTTCAGCACAGTGCCAGGCGTGGTGGTCAGGCCAACGGCGGTTTCATAGAAACTGTCGGCTTTCTTCCATTCCTTGTTGGTGTCGGCGATGATCGCCTCCAAGCGGTAACGCTCGAAGGTCTCATAGGTCGGTGGAACTGCATCCAGCGCCTTTTCCGCCTTTTTCCATTCGCCTTGGCGCACGAGCGCGTTGGCGTAGAACACGCGGTCGTCGTTGGTGGCATCGGGATGTTTGACGATTTTGGACCAGATCACACCGGCCTCTGTCGCGCGTTTGGCGCGGAGCAACGACTGGCCGAGGCCGCGTTGCATGTCCAAACGGTCAGGCTCTTCCGTCACAGCCTTCTGGAAGTAGACCACGGCTTCGTTGGGGTCCGCGACGGTCAGCATGATGTTGTTGAGATTGCTCTCGTCAATAACATTGACGTTTTTGAGTGTCTTGCTGTACTCGCCCTTACCATCTTTATCACAAGCGGCAAGTGCTACGACGCTGATAAGACACAGCATTCCTGTCTTTATGTGGCGCATTTGGCGTCCTCTACTCTGCTCTCAATGGCCTTGTGATCAGGGCGCCTGTAGCAACAGGTAGCGGCCGTTCCCGCGTCTCACCAAGTCAAAGGCTCTTTCGTCTTTTTCTGAAGTATAGGCAGGGTTTTCGATTTTAGCGAGCGCGCGGCGCAGGTTTTCCCTGATTTCGTCAGATTTGCCACTATCGAGCGCAAAGGCGGTTTTGAACACGCGGCTGGCTTCGCCGACGCGACCGGTGTCCATGAGGACAACGCCGAGATTATTCCACGCAGGAACAAAGGTTTGGTCGGTTTTTATGGCGCGGCGTAACAGCTGTTCGGATTGCCCAAGACGCCCAAGGCGAAGGTTGACCGAGCCGAGCGCACTCAGCACATCAACGGTGGTTCCTTGCTCCCCTGCGGCGCGCAGATAGGCCTTTAGGGCGAGTTCAAACTGTCCGGCGGCCATAAGGCGGTGCCCCACGGCGAGACCATCGACGGACTGCAGGCGGGTGACGTCACCGGTTGGCGGAAACGGGCTGTCGCCCTGCGCAAGGGTGGCGGTCTTCTCCTCGCAGCCTGCGAGGATCAGTCCAACTGCTACTGCGCCCACCCATTTATGCATTCGTTACCCACCGCCGTTTAGGTTCTTATATATATCGTAGATCGACGGGCCGATCAAAATAATCAACAATGGCGGCAAACAGAACATCATAGTTCCGAGCGTGAGCTTGGTCGGCAACACGTTTGCCTTCTCTTCCGCCCGCATCACGCGTTTATCGCGCATTTCTGCCGCGTAGACGCGCAACGCGTCTGCGATGGATGTACCGAAGCTGGTGGACTGGATCAGCACGGTCACGAAGCTGGACACGTCCGGCACGCCAGCGCGTTCGGCCATGTCACGTAGCACGGTGATCCGGTCCTTACCGGCCTTCATCTCGTTCGCCACCATCTGGAATTCATCTGCAAGGGCAGGGTAGCCCGCGCGGATTTCGGCGGCCACGCGGATGATCGATTGGTCCAACGCCTGTCCGGCTTCGACGCAAACAAGCATCAGGTCGAGGCTGTCGGGGAAGCCGGATTCAATTTCTTCCTGACGTTCCTGACGACGGCGCTCAATCCAGTACTTCGGCAGGTAATAGCCCGCGCCGCCCGGAACGATGATGGCAATGATCAGGTCGCGGGTGGACATGTCGTCGCCACCAAGGATCAACACGTAAAGCAGGCCGAGCGTCAGAAAGAGCACACCAAGCGCGAACTGTGCAAAGTGGAAGGTACGCACCGCGGTCTTTTGTTTGTAGCCCGCTTGAAGCAGCTTGAGCTTCATACCCTGCAGCTCTTCCACGTCTTGCGGCTCTAGGAAGTTGGCGAATTTGTCCAGCTTGTCGGTGCCGTTGGCCGCGCGCAGCGAAGAGTTGTCACCCTTGGAACGGGCGGACGCACGCTTTGCTTCCTCGCGGATACGGTCCAGCGGGTCTTTCTTCTTTTGGAGCATCGTCGGCAGGGTAACTAGGACCATGATGAAGCCCAGCATCCCAACCGCGATCAGGGGGCCGAGTTCGCCGAGGTTTTCCACCAAGATGGCATTGATTGTCTCTACAAATTGCATCTCATTACACCTTGATGTTGACCATGATGCGCATGAAAACCATGTTCACCACAAGGAAGACGCCCACCACGATACATGCGGGAATGAAAAATTCGGTCTCTTTCACTTCTGCGTAATAGTTCGGCTCCATGATGTTGATGCCGACCAGCGCAAGCAGCGGGAACATCGACAGGAACATGCCGGACCATTTGGCCTCCGCCGTGATCGCCTTTACGCGGCGGAACAGCTTGAAGCGGGCGCGGATAACTTGTGACAAGCCGTGCAGGATTTCAGCAAGGTTACCGCCTGAGGTTTGCTGAATGGTCACGGCCACCGCGAGGAAGCGAAGATCCTGCATGTCCATGCGTTCGGCCAAATGTTTCAGGCTTTCGGACACGTCGCGGCCGTAAGCGGATTCGTCCGCAATGACGCCGAATTCGGTGCCCAGCGGGTCCGCGACTTCCTTGGCGACGATGTTGATCGCGGAGGCAAACGGGTGGCCTACACGCAGGGAGCGCACCATCAGCTCAATCGCGTCGGGCAGTTGCTCCTCCATCAAGGCGAGGCGCTTTTTGCACTTGTTGTTCACCCAGACATAAACCGCGCCGATCCCCATCGCGAGGGCGATGATGCCGCGCACAGGGGCGGTGGCCTCGGTCATCTGGCTTAGAACCGCGAAAATGACGCCCGCCAGAACGAACATCATGCCAATCAGAGCCGTCGGTGTGAAAGCGATGTTGGCGCGCAGGGCCTTGTCCGCCAGCATAGAATAGAGCGGGATGCTGCCCGAATTCATATGCTGGTTCATCTCTTTGCGGAGTTGTTCCAGAACCTTTTCGCGCGAGCCACCTTTCTGGATCATGTCCAGGCGACGGTTCACCTTGCTGTTCAGGCTGATCGATTTGCCGAAGACAACGAGGTAAATGCCCTCGATCAACATCAGGACGGCGACAAAGATTATGCCGTACAGAATTGGCTCGAAACTGATTTCCATAACTGGTTACTCCGCTGCGACTGGTTCGTAGATCGACGCAGGTAGGTCGTAGCCCCACTGCTTGAACCGGTCGGAATAATGCGAGCGCACGCCTGTTGGGGTGAACTGGCCAATGATCTTCCCGTCGGGCTGCAGGCCCAGACGCTGGTAGCGGAAGACCTCTTGCATGGAGATAACGTCACCTTCCATGCCGGTAATCTCGGTGATGGACACCATGCGGCGCGAGCCGTCTTGCAGGCGCGATGCCTGCACGATGAGGTTCACAGCCGACGAAATTTGCGCGCGCACGGCTTTGATGGGCATCTCGATACCCGCCATCGCGATCATGTTTTCCAAGCGCGACACGCCGTCACGTGCGGAGTTGGCGTGGATCGTAGTCATCGACCCGTCGTGGCCCGTGTTCATGGCTTGCAACATGTCGATAACTTCTTCACCACGTGTTTCCCCCACGATGATGCGGTCGGGGCGCATCCGAAGGGCGTTTTTCAGGCAGTCGCGTTGGGATACGGCGCCTTTGCCTTCCACGTTTGCGGGGCGGCTTTCCATGCGGCCCACGTGGACCTGCTGGAGTTGAAGTTCCGCCGTATCCTCGATCGTCAGGATGCGTTCGGAGTTATCAATGAAGGAGGACAGCGCGTTCAGTGTTGTCGTTTTACCGGAACCTGTACCGCCGGATACGATGACGTTCAGGCGGCAGGCAACTGCGGCTTGCAGATACGCGGCCATTTCCTCGGAGAAGGCGCCGAATTTGACCAGATCGTCAATCGCCAGCTTCTCTTTTTTGAATTTACGAATGGACACCAATGAGCCGTCCACCGCGATCGGCGGGACCATGGCGTTGAAGCGGGAGCCGTCTTTCAAGCGCGCATCGACGTAAGGGTTGGATTCGTCGACGCGGCGACCCACGGCGGACACGATCTTGTCGATGATCCGCAGCAGGTGCTTTTCATCCTTGAAGCGCGTGTTGGTCAGCGACAGCTTCCCGTCGCGCTCCACAAACACGCGGTTCGGGCCGTTGACCAGAATATCGTTGACGGTGTCGTCCTTCAAAAGCGGCTCGAGCGGGCCAAGGCCCGTGACTTCGTCGAAGAGTTCCGAATGGAGGGTCTGGCGTTCATCCTTGGTGAGAATGACCGACATTTCCTCAAGACCCTCGGCGCAGATGGCGACGATCTCGGACTTCAGGTCCGCTTCCGGCGCGTTTTCAAGCGCTGCAAGGTTCAGGTTGTCGAGCAAGCGGTGGTGCAACTCGGAGCGGACGTGCTCCAACCGTTGGCGACGCTTGAGGTCTTTATCTTGCGCAATCACATCTGCCGGCGCGATTGGCGCTTTCGCGTCCGCCCTGCGCATCGACTTTGCGGCCACTGCTTTCGGGGCCGGAGCCGCGACAGCGGCAACCTCTTTCGAGGGTGTCTTGGGGGTAGCATCTGATTTTTTGTAACGCGAGAACATGATGATAAACCTTCGTTATCCCGTGGCTTCCGCCTGATTTGCTTCGTGCAGAGATTGCGCGAGTTTTGCGATCTCCTTGCGCAATGGGTTTTTGGCTGCGGTGTCGACCAATGGCAGACCGTGATCGCAGCTCTGGGAGACTTGCTTGCCGCCGTCTGGCATGTGCAATTCGATGGAAATATCGAGGCTTTCGGCCATCCGTTTGGAGCGGCTTTTGCCCGACAGATCCGTGAACTTTGGTGCACGGTTCAAGACGTAGCGAATTTTCTCGTAAGGAAGCCCTTCGGATTTCAGCGCGCGGATCATGCGCAGCGTGTTCTGCGCGGAGCGCAGATCAAGCTCCATCATGCCGAAGTAGACGTCCGACATGCCAAGAACGGTTTCCGTCCATTGAACCAAGGTCGAAGGCATGTCGACGATGACGTAGTCAAAGTTGCGGCGTGCGGTGTTGATCAGCTTTTCGATGTCATCGGGGCTGACCATGTCCAGTGGGATCATGTCGGCTGGTGCCGTCAAAACCTGAAGCTTGTCGTTGAAGGTTACGAGCGTGGAGCGGAAGGCGTCGTCGTCCATGCTTTCGATATCGGACAACATTTCCAGCACAGCGTCGCGGCGCGGCAAATCCAGATAGGTGGAGGCGGAACCGAACTGGAAGTCCAGGTCCAGCAAGCACACGCTGACATCGGCTTTCTTATCGACAGTGGCCAGCTCCCACGCAAGGTTCACCGCGAAGGTAGAGCCGCCACATCCGCCTGCAAGCCCGTGAACCGGAAGCACGACACCATCGTTGGTGCCGACTTTGCCGGTCGCTACCGGCGGCAGCTCTGCTGCGACTGGGGCAACTTCTGCGATTTCGGCCTGCTCTTCGATGCGCGCGATGGAGTCGTGCAGCGCGCCCTCTGGGAGGGGGTAGGGGAGGAAGTCGTTCGCGCCCAACTTCAAGAGCTGGTGCAAGGCGATGGGAGAGACGTCTTCGGCGATCAAGATGACCTTGATATCCATATCTTTGGCGCGGCCGATTATTTCGCCAACTAGGGTCAGGTTGTCTTCGTCGGAGCTGTCTACGGCGACGGCGATGAACGAAAGATCCGAGGCGTCGGGCTGGGACAAGTATGCGTTGGCATCCTCGAAGCTAAGGTCGCCCCACGCCTCACCCAGTTCAGTTTCCATGTCCTCAATCAGAAGATCGAAGTTTTGCACGTCGCGGGCGACGGTACAGGCGGAAATCGGCGCCGGTTCAGTTTGTAAAGCTACATTGCTCGTCATGCCTAGAATCCCATTTGGCCAAAACACGGCCGGGTTCGTGTCAGCAAGGGCGCCCTAAGTAGGGTGGCGCCCCTGCCAACTGTTTGCGGTATTAAAACCAACAAGCCGTTTTATGCCGGATTGTGGCTTATCTCATGACAAGGAATGCTTAGGAAAAGGGGCGACAATGGGGCGAAATTACCGAAAAACTGAGGTATTATTTCCGTTATTGAACTATTCGTTCCCGTGCGAGAGTTTCGTCGCTCTTTGCGGTCTGAACGTACTCGCGCTGCACAAGAATAGCATATTTGCCGTTCAGAAGCGTCGCTTTGCGTCCGTTTGAGAAACCACTAACTTCGGTCACTGTGCGCCGGTTGCGGCGTTCAGGGGCCTCGGTCGGAATGACCGGACGGGTCTCGCCAAAGGAGGCCACAGCCTCAAGCCGCGCGCGGCTGATGCCTTGGCTGGTCAGGAACCGCACGGCCGCTTGTGCGCGGCGCAAGCCCAAGGCTTTGTTCGCTGCATTCGAGCCGACCAAGTCGGTGTGACCATAGACGCGGAATTTAACTTCTGGGAACTGACGGATCCAATCCGCCTGCTCCATTAGGGCAGCCCGTGCGTTCGCATCCAGTTTGGAGGAGTTGAACTCGAAGTTGACCTCGGTGTTCACGTCGGCTGCAAAGCGGCGGCCCAGTGTTTCAGCAACGGAGATCGTGCCGTTGGAGATCAGCGTGTTGGTCATGGTCGGGTTGCCGAAGCCACCTTCGTCGACACTGGCGCCGATTTCATTGTCGAAACCGGTACAGGCTGTCATGCCAACCGACAGTACGGCGATCAGAGCGATCGTAGAGGAAGATTTAAGCATCTGATATTACTCCAAAACATAGCCATATGAGCCGGAGAAGTCCTGACGTGCCACTTCACCAGTCGGGGTGCGGCGTGCGCGAACTTCACGAGCAATCTTACCGTTCAAGAAGAACTCACGTTCGGTAGGAGGGCGGATGCGGTCGGTTGAAAGAACAAGGCTGTTGCCATGCGTTGGCGTCACAAGGTGCGCGGTCACGATGATGACCAGCTCCGATTGGCGACGCTCGTAGTTGGCAGAGCGGAAAAGCGCGCCCAGCACTGGAATGTCGCCCAGCCAAGGAACTTGGCCAGCCAGATCGGTGAAGTCATCCTTCAACAAGCCCGCAATTGCGAAGCTTTCGCCGTCGCGCAACTGCACAACCGTGGAGGATGCGCGTTTAGAGAAGGCGTTGACCGAGAAGCTGTCGTTTACCACGACGACCGACGGGTCAATGCCCGACACCGCGGTGTCCAGCTTGAGGTTGATGATGTCCTCGTCGAGCACTGTCGGGGTAAAGCTAAGCTCCACACCGAACGGTTTATAGCTGATGCTGACAGAACCGTCTTCAGAGATAGGCACCGGATATTCGCCGCCCGCAAGGAACGTCGCTTCTTGGCCGGAGAGGGCGGTCAAGTTGGGTTCCGCCAACGTGCGCACAAGGCCTTTGGTCTCTAGGGCTTCCAAAACGACCATGGCGCGAAGGCTGCCACTGCCGAAGCCGAAGGAGAAGACGCCGTTCCGCTCGCGGGTTGAGGTCGCGGTACCTGCGCTGCCGTCAGCCGGAAATGCCGTGGTAGGGTTGCTACCGGCTTGGAGCGTGTTTGTGAAACCATTCGCGCCGAAGGTGCCGCCGGCTGTCTGGAAGCCTAGGCTGGCGGACAGGTCTTTGGAGACCGAGCGCGTCATCTCAGCGAAACGGACCTTCAGCATAACTTGCTGTGTTCCGCCAACGCTCATCAGGTTGGATACCGCATCTGGCGCGTAACGCTCCGCCAGATCAAGGGCGCGGTCGAGTTTGGAGATGCTGGACACAGTCCCGGACAGCACGAGGCCGTCGTTCGCTGTGCGCACTTCGATGTTCTCACCTGGAAGGATTTCGCGGAGGCGCTCTTTGAACTCGGAAAGATCCGGCGACACGCGCACGGATACGTTTGTGATCAGGCGACCGTCTGCACCCAGAAGGGTTAGCGTGGTGCGCCCGGGGGCCTTGCCCAACACATAGATCGTGCGGTCCGACAATGTTGCAATGTCGGCGATGGCAGGGTTGGCCACGGAGAGTTCAGCAAATGGCACGTCGCTTTCGACGACCACGGCGCTGTTGATTGAAACGTTAAGTTTGCGGGCCGTCGACTGATTGGTGATCTTCAGGTTCTGCGCGAACCCAGCCTCTGGTACAAACGTCGTTAACGCTAGGCCGAACAGGCCTGCGCAGAAAAACTGCTTTAATATCATTGTGATCTGCCTCTCTGATCACTTGGGGGGAACGGGTCTTATGCCCATTTTCACGAGAACCATGCGCGAATTCGAAATTTATTGCAAGAATCAGGTGTTTATCGCGCGTCTTTTATGTGGGCCTGTCGCAACACCACGCTAATTGTAGTGGCAGACATAGTTGCGGCACCCAATATAGGGTGCCGCAGGGTCATCTTAGTATGATGATTTGTTTAGTTGGTGCAGGCGATCGGCATTTCGATCACTTCGGCGCCTTTGCGCGTCTTGATTGTGCAAACCCGTGCGGCCTTTTCTACTACTGCGGCCTCTTCACGGATGCCCAGCAACTGATTTTGGTCAACCTCTACGCCTGCAACTTCGGTGTCATCACCAGCGCCAACGAGCGACAGGGACAGGCGGCCAGTCGATTGGGCTTGTGCCAATGCGCCAACTTCACTCGGGGAGGCGGCAACTGTGACCGTGCGCGCAATCGTTGGTGCGGAGCGGTCGCCGTCAGCAGTTTGGTCAACCGCGATAAGCTTCAAACGGGTGTCGATCAGCTTGGTCACTTCGCGACCTTGGCTATTGCCGGTCCAGTAAACGTCCACGTGGTCACCTGGACGCAAGAAGCCCGAAACACCGGAGGACACGTCAACTCGCAGCGCGAAAGCGCGCATACCTTTTGCAAGGCGTGAGGACACGCCAGCATCTTCGCCCGGCTCTGTTACTTTGCTGATCATAACGGCTTCGTCTTTTTCCATAACGCGCAGCACCGTGCGCAGCTCGCCGGTCGGCGGGAACAACACTTCACCCTCTTGGAATGCGCCTTCTGGGATGGCGTTGTTCGGCCATGCGATGATTTGCACGTCTTCTTTCGTCAGCGTTTCGCCGTATGCGATCTGACGCTTGACGGTGAAGACGGCCTCTAGGGGAACGTTGCTTTTCAGCAGTTTCTCCTGAGCGGCCACCTTGGCCTGATATTGGTCGAATCTGTTTTTTGCCATGAAGGCCGCGAAACCTGCCAAGGCCACGCCCACGATTAGCACTAACCCGAAAACCATCCGCATTTTTTGCCCCTTTTCATATTATATAACGTCCTGCCGCATTTGTCGGGCAGGGCTCACTCATCTGGTCCCGTTATGCAGGTTGATTGCGGCGAAATATGGGAGTGGGTGAGGTTTTACGGCGGCGTCACCCACTAGAACGAGGTGGTGGCCGTCTGATTGCTGAGGTTGCCGTCGACGTCGCCGGTTAAGTCCTGCGTGCCACCAATGACGACCCCCATCGAGGCCAGCGCTAACCCTATAATTCCGGCCGACAGGATAACCCAGTCGAGTGTAACGGCACCGGTTTCGCTTCCCAAAAAACGGGACACTAGGTATTTCATACTCTTCTCCGACAGAACGGACGCGGTGCGCCCGTAAATAGGAGGTATTGCAGTCAAATAAGGCGAAAATTGGAAGCATTATGGCGGTTTTGCCATAATTCGCGATTTTGGTGGAAACGGTTTGTTTCCCGCCCGTGCGCCGTCGCTGGCCTTGAGCCGCTTAGAAGGTAGAGATGATGTCTTGCTGCTTAACTTGGTAGTTGTCAGCGTGGTCCAGATCCTCAACGCCTCTGATGACGCCAGCGACAACGAATATGCCCAAGACAAAGATTACGCCGCCCAACCCAACAATTTCAGGAGAGATGGCGCCGGTTTCGTCGGCGGCGAAGGTCTTGATTTGCATCTTAAAGCTCATGGCATGTCTTTCTTCGTCGTGGCGTCGGAGAGTAAATGGTTAGGCGTGTGACTAACTGTTTACTGTAATGAAATATTGCAGGCGATAACGGCAAAAGTTTGGCGGCAATGGATCATTGTTGTCGCACCTGGGTTCAACTGGAAGGGGAATGGCAAAGGCCGCGCCCTATGCAGAGCGCGGCCCGATATCTGCGTCGCGAATTGCGACGAGCAACTTAGAATGTGGTTGTCACACCCTGTGTTGTCAGCTGTGTTTCGATGTCGCCGGACAGTTTTTCCAGACCGTCGGATACGGATGCCATAACGGCGATGCCCAGGCCAACGATGGCAGCGGTCAGAACAACCCAGTCAACAGTTACAGCGCCGGATTCGTCTGCTGCGAAATTTTTGATCATTGCGTTCAGTGTCATAGTATATCCCTCCAAGGATTTAGTTTGGTAAGTTTCCAAGTTCACAAGACGTACGTTTGACTCAGCCAGCCTCTGTTCTAGACTGCGTCGACGTCATAACACCGATTTATCGCGTCAAATCGGGGCAAGAATTGGGCGCGAATGGTACCTTTTCTTAACCAAGCCACACACGGGTATTGGGGGCAGAGGGGGAACGACAAAGGCCGCGCTCCGAAGAACGCGGCCCAATATCCAAATCGCCGTAGTAGGCGACAGGCAGCTTAGAATGCTGCGGATACGCCTTGCGTAGTCAGCTGTGTTTCGATGTCGCCGGACAGTTTTTCCAAACCGTCGGAAACAGAAGCCATAACAGCGATGCCCAGGCCAACGAGAGCTGCGGTCAGAACAACCCAGTCAACAGTTACTGCGCCGGATTCGTCTGCTGCGAAAGATTTGATCATTGTGTTCAGTGTCATAGTATATCCCTCCAAGGATGTAATAAGTCAGTTTCAAAGTTAACCTGACGCTTAATCGACCCAGCCAGCCTCTGTTCTAGACTGTGTCGCCGCCTTGGTATGCAGCATGTATCGCGCTCAATCGGGGCCAGATTGGGGCATGAATGGTACCTTTTCTTAACCAAACGGAAAGAATAGAGCGTAGAGGCTGGTTAGAACGACAAAGGCCGCGCTCCGAAGAACGCGGCCCAATATCCAAATCGCCGTAGTAGGCGACAGGCAGCTTAGAATGCTGCAGATACGCCTTGCGTAGTCAGCTGTGTTTCGATGTCGCCGGACAGCTTTTCCAAACCGTCGGAAACAGAAGCCATAACAGCGATGCCCAGGCCAACGAGAGCTGCGGTCAGAACAACCCAGTCAACAGTTACTGCGCCGGATTCGTCTGCTGCGAAAGATTTGATCATTGTGTTCAGTGTCATAGTATATCCCTCCAAGGATGTAATAAGTCAGTTTCCAAGTTAACCTGACGCTTGATCGACCCAGCCAGCCTCTGTTCTAGACTGTGTCGCCGTCTTGGTATGCAGCATGTATCTTCCTCAATCGGGGCCAGATTGGGGCACGAATGGTACCTTTTTCGCACCCTTACATAAATGCGCTGAAATTCGTTCATCATGTTGATTTGAAAGAAGTTTAATGTGATTTCGGGCAAAACACGCCCCCGCGCTGTCCCATAACCTGCGTCAATGCTGGCACAGGGTTTCGATTGTTGCGCAGATCAGGTGGTGTCAACGCCCTTTTTCTGCGATGGTCTGGAAAAAGAAAAATACCAACGGCAAGTCGGGCAGGCTCATGTCGATTAAAATTCGCGAGATTATTCTGCTACTGTGTTTATGCGTAGCGGGCTCAGGTAACGCTGCAGAGCTGAAACCTGCATTTGGGGGTAACTTTACCTTCAAGAAAATTGCGCCGCCCAGTAAGGGCGCGAAAAAGCTGATCACCATCCAGATACAACCAAAGCCCAAGACGCCCAAAGTCGCGGCGACCCCGAAAGGGGCGGCACCTAAGGCACCGTCGAAAGTGGATTGGTTCTGGCAAGCCGTGTCGCCATCGATAGAGGCTTCCGGCCCCGGGCGCTTCACGCACGCTGTGGCGAGCCTTGGAACGGCCCCCAAGGGGAGTGCGGTCGCCGCGCCGCGGTTGGAGACAATGCAGGCCATCGCAAGCCAGCACGGGACGACGATTTTGCTGGAGACGTTGAACAAGAAGATATCGCCCGCATTCGTTCTCGCGCTGATTTCGGTGGAATCAGGTGGACGTGTCGCTGTTGAAAGTAACAAAGGCGCTCAAGGCCTGATGCAGCTGATCCCCGACACCGCGGCGCGTTTTGGCGTGACCGACAGCACCGACCCCGTCCAGAACATCAAGGGCGGCGTGGCGTATCTTGAGTGGTTGATGACGGAATTCGCTGGCGACCCGATCCTTGCGTTGGCGGGTTACAACGCTGGCGAGAATGCCGTGAAGAAACACAAAGGCGTTCCGCCGTATCCTGAGACGCGAAATTATGTGCCAAAAGTTCTGGCGGCCTGGAAAGTGGCCAGAGGCATGTGCCTGTCGCCGCCAGAACTGGTCTCCGACGGCTGCGTATTTCGGACAAAAGGCTAGACTATGACACGCAAACCACTGATTTTGGATGTCGACGGGACGCTCTTGCGCACCGATATGTTGTTCGAGACCTTTTGGTCCGCAATGGGGCGTGCGCCCATCGATACCTTGCGCGTGGCGGCAGGCAACCTGTCGGACCGCGCGCGGTTGAAGGCCGAGTTGGCGGCGCTCGCGGATTGCCGTGTCGATCTGATGCCCGTTGATGAAAACGTGCGCGACATGGCGCAGCAAGCAGCGGAGCAGGGGCACGAGGTGATACTCGCCTCTGCCTCGGACGAAAGCTTGGTCACTGCATTGGCAGCGCACCATGGGCTATCCGGCCGCGTCTTTGCCTCGGATGGCGTGAATAACCTCAAAGGTGAGGCAAAGGCGGACGCGTTGGTGGAAGCTTTTGGCGAACGCGGTTTTCATTACGCGGGCAACGACGCATCCGACGTTGCGGTTTGGACGAAGGCCGACGACGTTATCATGGTTGGCGACCAGCCTGCGGCACGCGCGGCTTTGGAGGATGAGGGGCACGCGGTCACGCAATTGCCCGGCGGCTGGTCTTGGGCCAGCCTGATCAAAGCCATGCGCCCGCACCAATACGTGAAAAACGTGCTACTTTTGTTGCCCATCATCGCGGCGCATAATTTCGGGCTTTCGGCCTTTCTACCCGTGCTGTTGGCGATTGTGTCCTTCTCGGCGGCGGCTTCGTGCATCTATCTGGTCAATGATTTGCTTGATATAGACGCCGACCGACTTCACCCAACGAAGCGCAAGCGCCCGTTTGCCAGCGGGGCATTGCCGGTGAAGACGGGAATGTTTGCGGTGCTCGGCCTTGCGGCTGTGGCGTTGGGTGTTGCGGCGCTGTTGAACGCGGCCTTCTTGGGCGTTGTTGTGCTCTATATGATCTTGTCGCTGGCATATTCACTCAAGCTAAAGCGTATGCGCTGGGTCGATATCGCGACGTTGGCGGCGCTGTATACGATACGAGTCGTGGCGGGGGCGGCGGCGGCGCAGGTCTATGTGACAGGCTACATGCTGGTCTTTATCTTCCCCGTTTTTGTCACACTGGGCTGCGTTAAGCGGCTGACGGAATTGACGCTGGCCACGTCCGACGACCGTTTGCCCGGACGTGGCTACGGCCGCCCGGACAGGTCGGACCTGCTGAACGTTGCAGGGTTGGGCATGTTTGGCGCATTGATGGTGTTCTTTTTGTATACGTTTACGGAGCAAGCCCGCTCGCTCTATCCCACGCAATGGCTGCTGTGGGTGGCGATGTTGCCCATCGGTGGGTGGCTGTTTCGTATGGTGTCGCTTGGGTATAAGGGCAAACAGGATTACGATCCGATTGTTTTTGCGATGCGCGACCGTCACGGAATATCGCTGATCCTGTTTGCTTTAACCTTGATGTTCTATGCGGCAGGTTTGTTCCAAAACGCCTTTGGCTTCTAAACGCTGAGTTTTTTGAACAGTCGTTCAGGGATCGCCTTGATGATCCCCATGATCAGGCGCCAGAACCCCGGCGTGTAGATCACGTCTTTGCGCTTCTCCACGGCTTTCAGGATATCGGCGGCGATTTTGTCCGGCGTGGCGACGAGAAACATCCCCTCGATCCCCCACGTCATGGCGGTGTCCACGAAACCTGGTTTTACGGTGACGACATGCCCGCCACTGCGGGTGAGCCTGTTGCGCAGACCGCTCAGGTAGGTGTGAAAGCCTGCTTTGGCCGACCCATATACATAGTTGCCAATGCGCCCGCGGTCCCCCGCGACGGAGCCCACACCAGCAACAGTCCCGCCGCCGCGTTCTTCCATGTGGGGCGCGATCATTTGCAAGAAGGCGGCTGGCCCAGCGTAATTGTCGGTCACGGTGCCCGCGATCAGGGACGGATCTGCGTCGATCTGGTCTTGCGTCGGCATGGAGCCCACGAACACGGCGACGTTGATCATCCCCTCCAGCGCTGTGGCGCTCTCTATAATCGGGGCGAAAGTGTTGGCGTCGCGGGCGTCAAAGCGAGCGGCTTGAGAAAAGGGAGCGCCTTGCAGGCGGCAGTCCGCCGCGCTGGCGTCCAGATCTTTCGCGTCGCGTCCTGCGAGGATGACATTCGCGCAGTCTCGCGCAACTGCACGAGCGAAGGCGCGCGCCATAGAGGACGTGGCCCCGAGGATGATCCAAGTTTCGGTCATGCGTGACTCCGGATGTTCAAGCGGCGGGTTTGGTCTGTTTCATAGGCCCCGTTAGGGTCTATTTCGGTGATGAGCTTGGCGAACTTTGCGACGTCTGGATACATGGAGCGTACATGCGCGGGCGACAACGTCGCGTCCTTGGCTAGATAAATACGCCCGCCTGCGTTCTTGGCGATTTCTTCAAGCTCCGCGATGAGGGCTTCTGCGGCCCCGCGATTGGGGAAGTCGACGGCGAGGGTATAGCCTTCCATGGGGAAGGACATCAGGCCTGCACGGCCCGGCCCCATGCGTTTAATCACCGCGAGCGGGGAGGCGAGGCCTTCGCGCCCGATCTTGTCTAGCATCACGCGCAGAACTGTGGCCTCCGTAATCGGAACGACGCATTGGAACTGGTGGAAGCCGCGTTTCCCGTACAGGCGGTTCCATTCCAGAAGTTTGTCCAGCGGAAAGAAGAATTCGGTGATGGGCTTCACACTGGTGCGGCCATCTTCCGGCACGCGCCGGAAATAGGATGCGTTGAACAGTCGGACCACCGGATTGGAGAGCGCCCATTTGGGCGCGTTGAACGGCACCGACTTGGCGCGCTTGGCGTCGGGGACGAGGCCGTAGCCGGTTTCGGCTTCTTCCAGAATGCCGCGCCCGAGGGTTTCACCCTTCGCGGTCGCGTCGACCCAACCGACGGTATACGTGGATTGAGAGTTGTCCAAGGCTTCGAGGAAGTGATCTAGGTTTTCGATCCGCCGTTCCGTCACGGTGATCACGTCGCCTTTGCACGGCAGCAGTTTGATCTTTGCGGAGACGATCGCGCCCGTTTGTCCCATACCACCGACGGTGGCACGGAACAGTTTAGCGCCTTTGGACGGTCCGACCTTTTGGAGTTTGCCGCCATTCATCAAAGTGATTTCCGTGACATGCTGGCCGAAGGATCCCGCGCCATGGTGGTTCTTACCGTGCACATCATGGGCAATGCAGCCGCCGATGGTTGCGAAGCCGGTTCCCGGCATCACGGCGGGAAGCCACCCATCAGGCGCGAAGCGCCGTGCGATATCACCGATGCGTGCGCCTGCTTCCACCTCCAGAATGCCAGTCTCTGGGTCGAAATCCAACAGCCGATCCATGCGGGTCATATCCAGAGCGTGGCCGCCGTCGTTCAAACAGGAGTCGCCATAAGACCGGCGCATGCCAAAGGCTGGTGCGCTTTGTTCGCTTTGGGCAGCGGCAAGCGTGGAGGTCCGCTCTGGGCGGGCGACTTTGGCGGTGGCGCTGTGGACGCGGCCCCAGCCTGTGTAGGTAAGAGTGTTCCAGATCATATCATTTTCGACTTATTTGAGAATGCTTCGGCAAAAGGAAAGGTCAGCGCACCGAGGGCTATCGCGAACCAAAGTGTAGTGATGCGGATAACCGTGGTGGCCGCGACGGCCACATGAAGGGGCACACCGCTCATGGAGAGCAAGAAAACCATTGAGGCTTCTGCGCCACCCAAGCCGCCCGGCGCGCCGGTCAAACCGCCCGCCAATGTGGAGAACAAGAAGATGGTTGTCGCCGCTGCAATTCCGATATCCGCACCCATCCATTTCAAGAGGAGATAGAGCGCGAACCCTTCGGCCAGCCACCCCACTGCGCTGAGGATCAGCGCGGGAATGGAGGTGCCGGCCTGACTGAACAAGCCCATGGAACGCGCCGATTGGCGCAGGGTGGCAAATAGGCGGGGCCAACGGTTGACGAGGCTAAAGAGCGCTTCCACAATTCTTTTGAGCAACATGGGGCGGGTCACGATAACTGCGGTGACAATTGCCGCGGCGGCCACGGGGGCCGCACGAAGCCCGCCTTGGCCTGAGATCAGAACGCCGCCACCCAAGACCAACCCCATCGCAGCCATGTCAAAAGCGCGGTCCGCAAGGGGGAGGGGTGTTAGCCGTTCCAGCGTCCATCCGGTCATCCGCCTGATCCACCGAAGGCGGACAAGTTCTCCGACTCGCGCGGGGGTGATGGTCATGGCGAAGCCACCAATAAAGTGCAGTAAAGAGGTGTGCAGCGACAGGTTCACGCCAAGCCTTGCTGCGAGAAAGTGCCAACGAACGCCGCGCAGGACATAGTTGATCAGCGATAGAGCGAGCAACGCGCCAAACTGGGTGACCGTCAGCTTTTGCAATTCTTGCCACGTCTCGCGCCAGCCAGTGGCAGTGACAAGCCCGATAAGTCCGACGACAAACAAAACCAGCAGGCCCCAAAATAGAACCCGATCACGCCACGAGCGTTTCGAGGCCGCCAAAACATGCGGCGGGGGCGTTGGGATGCTGTCAGTCAAACTCATGGTCCCTGTGCGCTAGCAACAAAATAGGGCAGGATTGTGAAACTGTTTCTAGAATCGGAACATTGGCGCGCAAGTGCTAGGAAATTCGAAGGAAACGCGACACACCTGTGCTGTTGTCGAAAAACGGCACGCTGGCCGGCGGTGCGTCGGTTTTAGAAAGAGCTTCCACCTCTGCCAGCACCACCTCTGTGATGAACGGCAAGTTTAACGCCCGTGCGTCCGGTAGCGGAACCCAATGCAGGTGGCTCAACTCGTCACTGGCTTTGGAGAAGTCATCAAGGTCGGTGTCGATCAGCGCGTCTGCATTACCCAGAAAAAAGCGGGCATCAAAGCGCCGTGGGCGGCCGGGTGGGGTGATGGCGCGAAAGAAGTAGTGCAATCCGTCGCAGCCGTTCAGCGCGAGGCCTGTTTCTTCCCATGTTTCGCGCAAGGCTGCCGCAAGCAGGGCAGGGCCAAATGGGCCAAGACGGTTTTGGCAAATCTCGGACTTTTTGCCGACAACCTGCGTCTGCGCGTCCTCCGGATCGACCGCACCACCTGGGAACACGTATTTATTGGGCATGAACGCTGCAGTCTTGCCGCGTTGGCCCATCAATATTTTCGGAACCGTCGCTGCGTCACGCACAAGCACGACGCTCGCCGCGTCTCGGATTGGTGTGTCTATCATGCCCGCACTCTGGCCCGAGTGAGGCGTAGCTTCAACCGTTAACGCTGGGGGCTGGACTGTCTTTGAAGCCGTGCATCCGCTTGGCCCACTGCAAGGCCACCACCGCCCCCTTCAGTCGGGGCAGTAAATAGAGCGAGAGGGCAACGCACCCTACCGTGAAGATTGTTGCGACGACCAGCGGATCGGGCTCGAACTCGAAGAAGGTCCAAAGCAACAGCGGCGCCATCAGGTGCCCCACGATCAGGATCGTCAGATAGGCAGGGCCATCGTCCGCGCGGTGGTGGCTCATCGGCTCATGGCACACAGGGCATTCGTCACGCACCGTTAGGTAGCCCGAAAACATAGGGCCTTGACCGCAAGAGGGGCACTGCCTGCGCCAGCCTCGCAGCAATGCGGGTTTCAACTCGCGGTCGGTCTGTGCGGTTATGTCTTCGATGGCCATGTCGATCTTACCTTTGTTCTGAATGCGCACATTACGCGACAGTGGCGGTGAGCGCAGGGTGACAGGATGTCTCGGGGGCGGGCGTCTCGATTTATTTTCCCCGCGCCGCGACGGAGTTCCTGCCGTGGTTCGTTAAAGGTGCATAACGGCGACCAAGACCGGTTCCCGAATGACCAAAACTGGAGACCACACACATGGCACTATTGGTAGATAACGTGAAGTCAAAACTCATTCTTGCGGGCGTGGGCCTTACCTTGGCGCTGACGCCGATGATGGCACAAGCTAAAGGCGGCCACGGACCGCGCGTTACATTCGAAGAGTTGGACGCAGATGGCAACGGCAGCGTGACAGAGGCCGAAATGCAAGCGCACCGCGCTGCGGGCTTCGCTTCGACTGACACAAACGGCGACGGCGCTTTGTCACGTGATGAGCTGGAAGCGAAAATGAAATCCGGCAAAGAAGACCGCATGATCCGTCGTCTGGATAAGATGATGGAACGTATGGACACCGACGGAAATGGCACGTTGAGCCAAGAAGAAATGGCGGATGCCGGTGGCAAACGCAAAGGCAAGGGCTTCTCGCGCATGGACAAAGACGGCAACGGTGAAATCTCCAAAGCCGAATTTGAGCAGATGGGTAAGAAGCATCGCGGCGGCAAACATAAGAAGTAACTTTGGTTTGGGGCGGTCAAAGTTGGTCGCCCCGCCACTCACAATAGGTTAACGTCGCGCGGGATGGATATGGCTCTGGATCAGTCGGATCAACTGGATGATGATGCGTTGATCGTGCTGTTCGCCAATGGCGACGGCGCGGCCGCGCAGACGTTGACGGCCCGCTTGTCCCCTGTCGCACTGAGTTTCGCGCGTCGTATGCTCGGTGATTTAGCGGAGGCTGAGGACGTCGTGCAAGACGCGATGCTACGCCTGTGGAAGGTCGCACCAGAGTGGCGTCCGGGCGAAGCAAAGCCTGCCACATGGCTCTACCGCGTGGTGAACAACCTATGTATCGACCGGCTGCGCAAGCGCCAAAAGGTGAGCGTCGGGTTGGACGATATGGCGGAGCCGCCGGATCCCACGCCATCGGTCGAGGCGCGGATGATAGAGACGGACCGTTTGGCAGCACTGGATGCGGCCCTGTCGCAACTGCCGGAGCGGCAACGGCAAGCGGTGATTTTGCGTCACATCGAGGGGCAGGCGAACCCTGATATTGCGCAGGTCATGGAGATTAGCGTGGAGGCGGTCGAGAGTTTGACAGCCCGCGGGAAACGGACGTTGGCAAAGCTGCTTACGTCTCAAAAGGAAGAGTTGTCATCATGAGCGATGATCTGAAATTAACCCCCGAGGCGGATGCCGAGTTAGATGATCTGTTCGCGCTGGCGCGTGCAGAAAGTCCAGTGCCCTCCGCACAGATCCTGTCGCGCATCGTGCAGGACGCGGCCCAAACACAGGCCGGTTTCGATGCGCAAAATGCGGCCGCACCTGTGGCGCGATCACCTTGGTGGCGGCAGTTGTTTGATGATATCGGCGGCCTGCCTGCCTTGGGCGGCCTTGCGGCCTGCGCCTGCGCTGGGGTCTACTTGGGCTTTATAAACCCTGATGTGCCGACGGGATGGACGTCTGCCGCTGTTGAAGACAGTTTCGAGACGGACGGCGTGATGAGCCACGCCATGCTGGGCGATGTCTACTGGATTGAGGAAGGGTGATGGCGATGGAAGAGATCAAGGCACCTATGCCGCGTAGGGTGAAATTGGCCCTGATTACCTCGCTTGCCGTCAACGTATTGGTGATCGGGGCGGTGGCAGGCGCGATGATAAAAGGGGGGGGGCGTCCGCCTAAGGGATATTCGGACCGCAGCGGTAGTAGTGTCGCGATCGGTATATATGGCCACGCTCTGGAGAAAGCGGATCGTCGGGCGGTCGGTGCGCTCATGCGGGCGGACCGTAAAGCGCAGCGGCGCGAAATCCGCGCGGAGCTTGGAGCGTTGGCGGCAAAAGCCTCGGACTTGCTAGTGCAGACGCCCTTCGACAAACAGGCTTTCGCCAATGTGTTGCTTGAGCAGCAACACGTGATCAAGGGTAGCGCGGACGCAATGCAAACCGCTCTCGTGGAGCATATCGCTGCCATGTCGCCGGAGCGCCGCGCGGCCTATGCCCAGCGGCTGAATGACGCGCTGGAGAAGGGGGCGAGGCGCCGCAAATCGGATAGGAAGTAGCGCGCGGGTGACGTAGCGCCTACGCCGCCGTCGCAATAGCGACGACATTCCGGCCGCGGGACTTTGCGTCATACAATGCGCGGTCTGCTTGCTCCAACATATCGGGTATCGCAACGCGACCGTCTTGCACCGAAAGGCCGATGCTTACGGTCACATGCAACGGCGCGAGGCCTGCCTTCACGGTGATGTCCATTGCGCCCACGGCTTTGCGTAAGCGGTCGGCAGTTGCTGCGGCTTCGTCCTGTCCGGCGTTGGGCAGGGCGACCAAAAATTCCTCACCGCCCGTACGGCAGATCAGATCGCCGCTGCGCAAGTTTTGGCGTAGGGTTTGTGCGAGTGACGTCAGGACGATGTCCCCCACCGCATGACCGTAGCGATCATTCACGCCTTTAAAATGGTCCACATCGAAGGCAAGGATAGCAAAGTTGGTGTTGTTGGACAGGCAGGTGCGCTGCATTCCGCGTAGTTTTTGGGCGGCGTACCGGCGATTATGTAACCCAGTTAGCGGGTCGGTCATGGCTTGTTTCAGCCCCTCGCGGACCGCGCGTTTGTGGCGTTGCAGTTGGCAAGCGATGCGAGCTTGGTTGTCAATACGTGGGGCCAGTTCACCGATCGGGGTGCTGTCAGTCACGACGTCATGTGCGCCAAGGTCATAGGCCCGCGCTAACTGCTCTGGGCTGGGGCATTGAAGCGACAATATGATCCGAACATCATGCATATGGCTGCGCGAGCGCATTTGGGACATGACGGACAAGGCGTGTTCTACGCTTTTTGTTCGGGTGAGCAGCACGACAACGTCAGGCTCGCTTGGGCGGGCGTCGGGCCGCATCAGCGTAGATAGCGGGACGGCACATATCTTGTCTTCGGCTTGGCGGGACTGGTTTATCGCATCAATGGGGCTAGGATCCAGCGTGGTCGGCTGAGCGGCTTCATCCGGCGCAATCTCCGTGCTGAAGATCAGCGTCTTTAGGCCTTCTTCCCGTCCGTTGTCCGCCGGTGTTAAGTCGCCCTCGGCCGACTGAATATGTAAATCACGGGGCGCTGCGTTGTCGCGCATTAGGCTGCGGATGCGGGCAAGCAATACGCCTTCATTGAATGGCCGCCACAACAGGTCGGATGCTCCCGCGCGCAAACATCTGTCGAGGAGGGTACACATTTTATCGTCCGCCGCCGGACCTGTGCGCATAAATACGAAGGCGGTGGCCATGTTATGGGCTGCGCGCGCATCGCTCATCCAGCTCAGGGCACAGTCAGGCGCCGTTGACCGTATGCAAATTAAGGTGCTGCATAGCAGAACAACCTCATACCGATTTGCTGCAAAGGCCGCGCGCGCTTGCGCGACGCTTTCTACGACACTGACCTCATAATGGGCGAGTGACAACTTCGCCCGTAGTACCATCCGATTGGTTGGGACTGGATCAACGACAAGTATTCGTCCGACCATCTGCGCGCCTCGCCTTCAAAGTTGGAATCGCCTCTTGAATGCAGTCAGTCTGATCTGCCAAGTGTTAAGAAACACTTACCTGTTAGGAGTGCCCTCAGAATGACGCCGCAAAAAGCCGAAGAACTCGCCCTGTCCGTTTTGGGCTGGCTTGCGGCCTCAGACGATATGATGGGCGTTTTCTTGGGGTCGAGCGGCTCTTCCATCGACAGCGTTCGGGCCCAAGCCTCCGATCCCGCGTTTCTTGGGTCGGTGCTGGACTTTCTATTGATGGACGACAGCTGGGTGACAGCGTTTTGCGATGCAAATTCGGTCGATTACCGCCAACCGATGATAGCGCGGCAATACCTGCCAGGTGGGGATGTGCCGAACTGGACTTAGTCCAAACCGGCGCAGCTGGCCGATCGTTACGGGGGTCACGGTCGTGTCGTATGCATGTGGGGCCATAATGACTCCGATAGTGGCACCGTTTGCGATGGTGCGTGACGCGGGGTTGAGCGGAGCGGCAGGTTGTGGCTGATGTCTACGGCGTCGCCCGTAAGGGCATCCAGCAGGCGGTCGACACTGGCATCGATACGGGCCTTCGCCCGGCCAAAGGCGGATGCCACGCACGGCAACTGCCGCGGGTCATGAGCAATGGCAAACACCACATGGCGCCAATGGAGGCTATGACGTTACCAGCCCAAGCTCGTTGAGGATTATCGGGATCTTCTTTTTTAACCTGAAGAAGCCCTTGTTGGCGTGTGGCCACGTTTGCGTGTCATAAGCGCGCTGTTTTTGATGTAGGTGAAGGCCTGCCGCCTCCAACTGGGCGCGCACGGCTTCGAGTTTGGATGCGACAGGGCCCACCGGTGTCCACGGTGTAACGACATGCGTAGTTTCTGCGCGCTTGGCTCCGTCGATGATGATTTCGGCCCAATCGCTTTCCGCCACATGGACCGCACCCGTCCCATTCGACCGCGCCACAGCATCTTCGACGGCACTTTTCTGGAATGCTGCTACACGATCACTTTGCCGCCGCGATGCGGGAACAAGGCCTATCACGCCCGCTGGTGATCCCTGCTCAGTACTCTCAGGATGGCAATCTTCCGGTGTGATCAGCAGCAAATGTCGCTCTGCCGATAGTGGTTTAAGCTGGGGCAGTGGGACACGCGGATGATCAACGTGTTCAACCAAGGGGGCAGCATGTGTCGCCAACTGGCCGGTCGGCTCAAAACGGTCATTGGTAAATTTTGCGATGTTGGAAGGCTGCGCCAGATAAGTCTTTCCCTTCGTGTGCAATCCCGCCACCCAACGCCAACTGAGCGTGTTAGATGCTAGGTCGCCGTCAAGCAGATGGCGCAAGAAGAAATCGGCCCCCAATTCCCATGGTAAACGCAGCGTGAATATCCAGATTGACGCGAACCACATGCGGGCGTGGTTGTGCAAGTACCCCGTTTCTTGAAGGTCCGCACACCAGTGATCGAAACACGCGATACCTGTTCGGCCCGCAGTCGCGTCGCTGTAGTCTGATCTAACGGCGGCGTTCGTCTCCAGCGTGCTTAATGCAGTCTGAAGCCCATTTTTATAACTCGACCAAACGCTCGGATGCTGCTCTAGCCAGCCCTTGAAATAACTCCGCCAGAATACTTCTTGGATGAACTTCATCGCGGCACTTGGGCTGTGATGCGCCAAGGTTGCGGCGAGCACCTCTTCTTCCGTGATCAATCTGTGTCTGATCCACGGCGAAAGTGCCGAGACAGAGCTGCAGTTTTGCGGTCCGAAATCATAGTTGCGCAGCGATGCGTAATGCGCGCCTGTGCGTGACACAAATTTTTCTAGACGCTCAAGCCCGGCGGTGCGGGTCGGCTCAAACGTGACCGTTTCCGAGGGGGCTTGATCACCTGAAAAGAGGGCCGACGTTGTCATTGGCACGACGTACCTGTGGTTGATTTGGCTGATGGTCGCGCGCGGCGGCACCGGTCAGAGCAGTATCTGACGTCATCCCAAACCTTCGCCCACTTTTTGCGCCAAGTGAACGGCAGGCCACAGGTGGCACAGGTCTTTTGCGGCAGGTCAGACTTTTTCATTGGCTTCAATTGCGTTGAAGAAACGGCGGCTGTCATCCCGAATGGCTTGCCGCTTCTCGTCGCTCATTTGGTCCAAGCTTCTATACATGAACCCCATGCGGGGGTTTCCACGCAGCTTGCCATCATTGCGGGCGATGAAATCCCAATAAAGGTAATTAAAGGGGCAGGCTGTGGGCCCGTTCTTAACCGAAGGCTTGTACTTACAAGACCGACAATAGTTCGACATTTTGTTGATATATGCGCCACTGGCTGCATATGGCTTCGACGCAAGCAGACCGCCATCCGCGTAGAGGATCATGCCCGACACATTGGGCAATTCGACCCACTCATACGCATCGGCATACACCAGCATATACCAGTTGTTAACCTCATCCGGATCCAGCCCCGCGATCAGCGCGAAATTCCCAAGGACCATCAGTCGCTGGATGTGGTGCGCATAGGCGTTCTGCTTGGTTTCGGTGACGCATTGGCGCAGGCAATTCATCTGGGTCTCAGCGCTCCAGTAAAACTCCGGCAAGGCGCGTTTCGCGTTGAAGAAATTCGCGGTTTTGTAGTCCGGCATCTTCAGCCAGTAGATCCCACGGACATACTCACGCCAACCGAGAATTTGCCGTATGAAACCCTCGACGGCATTCAGGGGGGCGCCGCCGGCGTGATACGCAGCTTCAGCGCGCTCGATGCATTCAAGCGGGTCGAGCAGGCCGCAGTTAAGATAGAGGCCGATGTGGCTGTGATACATCCACGGTTCGCCTTGAAGCATGGCGTCTTGGTAATCGCCGAATAGTTTCAACCGTCGGTCGACGAACTCTTCAAGGGCTATAACGGCCTGATCTCGGGTGACCGCGAAGTGGAACGGCGTCAATTCCCCGAAATGGTCAGGGAAATGGGCCTCTACGAGTTCTAGGACTTCTTGGGTCACTGCGTCTGGCCGCGCCTTGTAGGTTGGCGGGAGGTTAAGCCCAGCAGCAGGGGGCTTGCGATTTTCGGAGTCGTAGTTCCATTGGCCACCAACTGGGTCGTTGTGGTCCATTAAGATTGAATACTTGCGACGCATTTCCCTGTAAAAGAATTCCATCCGCATCTGCTTGCGACCTTCAGCCCAATCGGCGAACTCGGCTGGCGAGCTGAGAAAGCGGTTGTCATCTTTAATTGTCACCGTGATTCCTAGCCGCTGGGACCATCCCTTGATGTCTTCCACAAGTCGGTACTCGCCTGGGGTCGTCACAATGACTTCGTCAATATCGTATCGCGCAACGGTGCGCGCCACTTCATCGGCCAAGGAGCCTGCGTTATTGGGGGCGTCGTATTTGACGTAATGGATATTCAACCCTTCAGCGAGCAGCTCGGCCGCGAAATGGCGCATCGCAGAAAAGATGAATGCGATCTTTTTCTTGTGATGTTTGACGTAGGTCGCCTCGCTGCGCACCTCGCACATTAGGATGATATCGTTTTGCGCATCTACGCCGACAAGGCTGGCGATGTTTCGGCTTAATTGGTCGCCGAGTATCAGGCGTAATTTCATAGCCTGCCCATTCCTGCCGATCTGGCGCTGACTAAACCTTGCGGGACGCCAACTTTCGGAGACATTCGAGACCTGTCCGGTCTCGGGCCGCGAAACCTTAACGCTCCGCCATCGTCAAAGAACGGACCAATGTCGCGCCACGTCGCCTCAAACGCATGCGGGATGGAAGTCCCACCTTTTATATAGGTGTCGTGAATTATGGGCTGCAAGGTTCTGTCTCCACGACAACCTGCGCATCGGTGTCCATCACCGCAGAATATGATCGGTTACCCTTGAGAAGCGTGACCGAGGTGCCGCTGATTTCACCAGCGGATACAGTGATCCCGCGCTGCCCAGCCGTGTCGTCGACATCAATAGTAAATGCAACCGCCTCACCCTGGCCAAGGCCAGTCACATTCAACGTGGCCCGCTGATCAGCATCTGAGATATTGGGTGGCTCTAAAAGGTACTGCTCGCCTTTCGTAACTTCGAAAGGCTGAAACACTCCTACACCTTCGCTCGCTCCCGTGGTGTCGAAGATCAAACCAGCTTCTGACGCGGAAACGTCGATGACAATATCCACGGCGCCAAGGTCACAATCGCCAAGATTTTCGATAATAAACCGATCCTTGGGGGCACCCTCGATGAATTGCACCCGAAGATCTGCGAAGGACGGGAACGCTACGAGCAGAAATGCAAAGCAGCTAAGCGTGAGGCCGATGGTGTTCATGAGTACTGTCCCCAGATCAAAAACTTTGCTCGTTTGATAGCAATACGCGCCCGATCCTCGAATGGATCAAAATTGAGGGACGAAATTGGCTGGAAGCTGTTGACGGGGGAGCAGGCGGAAGAAGAATATACCGGAACTAAACCGAGCGTGATGCGGGCGATCAAAGCTTGGAGAACGTGGTGCAGATACTGCGTATGTGGGCGTGCGGAGCTTTCCACCGCCTTAGAGTTTTCGCCCCCTGATCCCACGGCCGCACTTTAACCTTTGAGAAGACGGGCAGCCGCACGAACCGGCCAACGAGTACCCAATATGGAATTTCGCGTGTTGTCGCGGAAATAATATGAGTGGCTGTGCTACCCGTGGAGGCGAGTACCGGAATCGAACCGGTGTACACGGATTTGCAAAACTAGGTATGTGTCTGAATTTATATGGTATTGTGTTTAGATTTCGCACGAATACTGTGAGAACGTAGCGTGAATGTTTAGACTGAAAGATTGACCATTTTCTGAAAAATACCACACATGAACGCGAGGGGGATTTCTCTATCAAGAGGTCTCTCTGGGCCCCGATCCGACTTTCCAACTAAGAACGTCTCTACCCAAAAGCTACCGATGGATCTTGTCGAGGCATTGCTGTTGATGCAGTGTTCTGCAACCGCTAAATTTTGAAGAGCCAATTAAATGCGAATGTTGACTGTGACCTTTGTAACTTGCTGTTCTCTTGCCGCTTGCAGCACAGAACTTACCGAACATGCATACTCTGTCAGACAAATTTCGCTTTCTGCTGCTGAGAAATGTTCATTCATTAGTCCAGTTTCTGGGGTTGAGTATTTTGGTTGGACTTCCGCTGGCGACGCGCAAAGTGCCCTAAATAAGGTCCGTAACTCTGTGGCGGAACGAGGCGGCAACGCCTTCGTGCTCACACAGACTGTTTCATCTGACGATGGCACGGTTAGCCACGCAGACGCTTATCTCTGCGAATAGTAGAGCGCTAACGGCCCATCGCCGACATCCGTCATAACCTAACGTCGCTACGGTGCGGCCCCGTCGAAGGAGCCATTCGCTGCGGCTGCATATTCAAAGGATGGATAAGTGCATCCGTGCGGCGTAAAGCTGGCGTTTTTTATCGCCCTCCGTCGGGCATCTCATAAGCCCGATGCCCTGATATTTAAAATGAGTTGATCGATGTCGTAACCTTTGCGTACCTCAAAAAGCGCAACCCCGTTGCGTTTACAGGCCGCGCGTTTCCTCTTGTCTCGCCGTTGGTTTTCTTCGAATGCCTTCTGTCCACCGAAAAATTCGATTGGCCTATCATGCTGTTCTCCTTGAAATTCGACTGCGACGGACAACTCTGGAAAAAAAACGTCGAGGTGCTGACGCCCCAGCCACGACGGTCGTGCGTGCTGCAGTACTTGGTGCTCGCTGAAGGCATCCTTTAACTGGTAATAAAGATGAGTCTCGGAAATCCAGCCCTCTCCGATGCGCGGAAGTCCTTTATCCACTCTGAGAGCGTTCTCAGCCTGCCTGATCAAGTCGACAACATAATCTCTGAACTCGTCGCGATTGCTGAAATGGTAAACTGTAAACTTTGGGTGAGGCCGATGATTACACGGCACACCATTAAACGGATCGAAGGCCGTACTGTGAACCTGGTAGTCCCTAATCCAATCGGAAATTAGATCACTGGATCGCGACCGCATTTTTTTGAGCAGAACGCCAAGGTATTGTTCAATATCTTCCAGGTTTTCACGCCCGTATTTCGTTACCTTCGGGCCAACGACGGCAATCATTTCGCGCGGTGCAGGTGGAATGTTCAATGCGTATTTTAGGCTGAGCTGAGTATTTGCAGTTAACCCCCACGTCGCGCCCAACTGCGGCTCTGGGAGAAGTTGAAGTGCCAAATCCAGTTCGTTGATCAAAATGGCGCAGTCGGCCGCCCAACCGTTTAGGTAACTCGGCAACTTCGGATGGTCTTTGTACAAATTGGCAAGTCTCGAGAGCGAGCGAAGCGATTTTTGAGGGTTCTTTTGATCAATTTCTTGGTACGCGTAACAGAATACGTATGAAATTTGGTCTTCGACGTCGACATATTCACCAGCTTCAACGGCACTGCTGAAGCGCCGATAGAAACGTTTTTGATCTCGATTCATATCTCCAATGGAAGGGTAGTATGTATTGAACTGCGGTACCTGCATGTTGCTTCCCTATGCGCGACGCTCTCACGTATATCTTGTTTCCCTTCCTGAGGAAGGAAGCTAGCCCACATCCAGATCGTCGCAACAGACATAGGCGCGCTCGATCGCCTTTCGACGATGCAGCGACTGCCCCGGTTTTCTAGGAGGAACCATCGTTGCGCCCGGCCCAAACCAGGCCTCGGTTCAACCGCCAGCGCTGCGTTGCAGCTTTCGAATTGCTGCCATTCATGTATGTCCGCCATTTATGGACCTTAAAGGCCATTTGCAATGGCGCGGCAAAATCATTGCGGTGCATTCTTCGCGCAGTTAATGTGACTATGAACCACAGAATTGAGGGAAGGGCGGGCCATGAAAATTGAATCGCAAGACAAGCGCGTGGACGAGCTTCTGAAGGGGAATATTTTTCTGATTCCGCGCTTTCAAAGGGAGTATTCGTGGGAACCCGACCATGTTTCTGAATTTTGGGACGACATCATGGACAACATGACGGAGCCTTACTTCATTGGTGCTATGGTCGTTTACAAAATTGAGCGGTCAACTCTTGCTGTAGTTGATGGGCAACAAAGGCTCACCACAATCACCATTCTGCTCTGCGCTATGCGAGAAGCATTTAAGAAATTGGGTAGGCCCGAACTTGCAGATGGTCTGCAAGCATATATCGAACAGAAAGATCGTGAAAATAAAACGGTGTACGTCTTAAAGACTGAATCTTCCTTTCCGTTTTTGCAGGAAGAAATTCTAAAGAGCGATGATGCTGAAGTTCCATTTGAAATTGGCCGCGAAGAAGAAGCGATAAAAAAAGCCTATAACATCTTCAAGGAAAGAATCGGCCAGAATCTCGCTGAATACCTATCCAACAAGGAACAGACTGCCGAAGACAACAGCAAAGACGCGGCTGATTGGTTGTCAATGCTGAGAGATACGGTCTTTGATTTGAACCTTATTTTGGTGACGCTCGACAACGAGGACGATGCATATCTTATCTTTGAAACCCTCAATACAAGAGGGAAAGACCTTGCACTTGCAGACTTGCTGAGGAACCATTTTGCAAAGCTTATCAAGGCTGCCAGTGAAGTCGACCAAGTGAAGCAAAAGTGGGGCAAGGTACACGACACAATCAAGAGTTCTCCGGTCCAATTGGACCCGGATACCTTTATCGTACACTCATGGCAGTCGCGGTATGATTTTGCCACGAAAGCCAAGGTTTTTCACAAGGTGAAGGACACAGTGAACAAGAAAAATGCGAAGTCTCACTTGAACCGTTTTGTATCCGACGCAGAGCAATGGCGTTCGATTTTTGATACAGATTATCTATGGTCGAAGAGTGAAAAGGAAGCCTCGCGCTCGTTGGCTGCATTGAGAACCTTCAAGGTCGTTCAGCCTGCGCCGGGTATCTTGTCATTGGTGAGAGCCTACAGGGATAAGCAGATCAAGTACCGAGCCTTAAGAAACGCACTCAGCAATATCGAAAAATTTCACTTCTCCTTTAATGCGATAACCTCATCACGATCATCAGGCGGCATTTCCGGAATGTATTCATCTTTCGGAAGGTCGATATTCGAGACGACTGACAGTAGTGGAGCGGCTCAGGCAATCGCCGAATTAGTTGGAAAACTGCGTGATCGGGAGGTTCCCGACATAGAGTTTGATGCAGGGTTTCAGCAAGTAATTTACACAAGTAAACATTCGTCTCAAAAAGCTTTGGTTCAATATATTCTAAAAAAGGTCGCCATTCACGAGGGCCAACCCTTCAGAGGTGACACTGAAGACCTAACAATTGAGCATCTCTTGCCGCAATCGAGCTCAAAAAATGATGAGGACCATGAGACCATTGGCCAAATCGGCAATTTGGTCCTAGTGGATTCGAAAACTAACGAGAAGCTTTCGACTAACGACTTCAAGGAAAAAAAGCTCATCCTAAAGGAGCACGGCTACAAGCTGCCTGAAATTCTTGAGAACGCTGAGGCGCTTACTCCGGAGGTAATTTTGGCGAATACCAAACGCATTTCCGAATTGGCCCGGACCATTATTTGGAAAATCTAGGACCCTAGCTAGTGTTCAGCACCTGACAAAAGATGCCCTCATGACAAGATGACCCACCTCGCATTGCTTGCGCCATCATAGCCACCATGGCAACAGTAGCGGGTACTTTGCGTCAGATTCAGAACACTAGCGCCAATAGAAGATGAGAAGTGGATCGGTTGCAAGTAGCTTTGCGGCAGGCTGAGAACCGAGGCTGACATTCAGAAAGCTCACAGCGAATGCGTGCTTTCCTGAAGTCTGTATTTATTGATCAAACAATCGGGTTTTCAAGTTCTTATGGTCCACTCCCGCAGCCTGCACGATTATCTTCTGTCCCGCAGCGAAGGTCCGCATTCCGCCAAGGAGCACTTGGCCACATGTGCAAACGGCCTTCGCTGTTCTCTGATTTCTAGCTCTTGCGCTAGGTGCCATTCCCCCGGAAACTCCAAATATTTGAGGGGGGATGGCGCCGTCCACATACACACCCCTTGAGGATATATGCATTTAGTGACACCAATTTTCATGCCGCACTCTTCCTAGTTGCTGGGTAGGGGTGAGAGGGAATTGGTGACGTTAAATGCTTTAAAATCGTTGGATTTGGTAACGTTTTGTTACAGTGGCTTATATGCGTTTAGTGACACAAAGCCTGTCTACGTGTTGTCCAAGTTGATCCAAAGTACATAACCTCAAACCCAAGTGAAGTTTGCATGCGGCGGGACGCCTCATTCAGCCCTAGGATGCGCAAACGCTTAGTTTTATAGGTATGCTATGTCAACGCGAACACTCGAACAGAAGGCTCTTAGCCTACTTCAGGCTGTGGAAAAGGCCGGAAAGTCTGTGGCCAGCGTGGCCATTGAGGGCCGAAAGATTGAGCTTGTGCTATCTTCGGGCGAGAACGTTGATGAGTTCGAGAGGATCGATATGCGCCATGGCAAAACGTGAACTTCCAAAGCACGTCTACAAACAACGAAATGGCATCTATTTTCAGCGGCGGGGATGGCCGTCCCAGAAATTTAAGAATGAGTTTGGTACCCCAGAATTTTGGCAAGAGTACGCGGATATTCTCGCGTGCAAGGATAAGCCCCAACGCGTAATTCATCGCAATTTTGCGGCTCTTGTGTCTGCCTATAGGAAGTCGCCGCGTTACGCGCGGCTCAAGCCACGTACTGCGCTTGATTATGACAAATATCTCGATTTCTTCCTATCGATTATGAGTGAAGCCAATCCGGCGAGTATGATGCGCAAAGACGTCATCCGGTTAAGGGATGCAAATGCGGCCAAGCCATATTTTGCAAATTACTCTCTGCGCGTCCTGCGTGTGCTCATGGAGCACTGCGTCGACCTAGGGTGGCGTGAAACCAATCCTGTGAGGGGTGTTCCCGAACTTAAGACGGAAAGGGCAGGGCGTGAGCCTTGGCCACGTGAGCTTCTCGAAGTCTATCGGTCCACCTGTAAGCTAGGCACCAGAGAGCGCCTCGTCATGGAGCTTTGCGTCGGGACGGGGCAGCGGATCGGTGACGTTTTGGAGATGCGCTGGTCCGACATTCAAGGGGGCGGATTTGTCATCAAGCAAAATAAGACAAGCAAGGAGCTTTGGGTTCCTATCCTCCCAGAGCTGCAATCAGCTCTAGACGCCGCAAGTCGCCATTCGGTTTATCTACTGACCAATGAGAGGGGCACGAACCGTTGGTCCTACCGAGGCGCGTCTCAGGCTGTCAGGAACGTTAGGGTAAAGATCGGGGCGCTTGGCTACGATATTCACAGTTGGCGTTACAACGCCGCTTGCGAGCTTGTGGAGGCTGGTTGCGGTGACGATCTAGTTGCCGCTGTGACGGGCCAAAGTCCGGCCATGGTTTTGCACTACACCAAGAAAGTTCGCCAAAAGATCAGGGCCACTCAGGCACAGCAAATGCGAACAGAACAAAAACAGAATGTTTAGACATTTGTTTAGACTTTGCTTCGCCTCGTTTTGGCAATCTCGCTAAGTCATTGAAAACACTTGGAGGCGAGTACCGGAATCGAACCGGTGTACACGGATTTGCAATCCGCTGCGTAACCACTCCGCCAACTCGCCTCAACGGTGTTTGCGTTCTCTAGACCAACCGCAGGGGTCGTGCAAGAGCTAGGGTGAGTGGCATTTATCGTTTTGTGGCGACCAACATGGCCGCGGGCACGTGGCGCCTTATTTGACCGGTGTTGGGCGCGCATGGTATGGTCTGAGTCAATTTTGCGACGGTCGGCGCTCATGGTTTACTTGGGCGTTGCCGCATGAACTGAATTGTGTCAAACCGTCGTTAACTGAAACTAGACTAATGAGTTTAGTATGCTTGATAACGCTACAAACCGTACAATGATGGTCGACACGCAGGTACGCCCGTCGGATGTAACCAAATTTCCGATTATTGACGCCATGCTTTCGGTGCCACGAGAGGCTTATGTTCCGCAAAGCAAGCGCAACGTGGCCTATGCTGACGGACATATTGACCTTGAAGCTGGGCGGGTACTTCTGGAGCCGCGCACCTTCGCCAAGATGTTGGATGCGCTTGATATTCAGCGCTCTGACGTGATCCTTGATGTGGGGTGTGGCCTTGGCTACTCCGCCGCGGTTCTGGCGCATATGGCAGACGTGGTTGTTGCTTTGGAAGAGAACGAAACGCTGGCGCGTGACGCGGAGGCTGCCTTGTCCGAACAGGGCGTGGATAACGCTGTCGTTGTCACCGGTCCGTTGGTCATGGGCGCGCCCAAGGCCGGCCCTTATGACGTGATTTGTGTGGAGGGCGGAGTGAGCGACGTTCCTGAAGACCTGCTTGCGCAGCTGAAGGAAGGCGGGCGCATTCTGGCGATTTTCACAGACATCGCGCCGGGAGAGGCCCGTTTGGGGTTGAAATCCAACGGCAAGGTGAGCTGGGGCTTGGTCTTCAATGCGAGCGCTCCGGTACTTCCTGGGTTCGGAACTGAGCCCGTGTTCTCGCTATAGTCAGACGTCACGGGTGTAATAGCCCGAAAATCGAAAGCCGCAGACAGGCTTGATGACAGGTTAGGTAGGGTCGCATGACACGACGTATTTTTAGCGGTGTAGTTCTCGGGGTGGTCCTTGGGATCGCCCCAATCCAGCTCTCCGCAGAGACGCTCGCCAGCGCGCTTACCGCTGCGTATAACAACTCCAACCTTTTAGATCAAAGCCGTGCATTGCTGCGCGCAGAGGATGAGGGGGTAGCCGTGGCGCTCTCGGCTCTGCGTCCGCAGATTGGCGGCAGTGCGTCCTTGACCCAAACTGATAACCGCACCGCAGCGGGGGCGTCTTTGGCGGCAACCGTGGCGCTGTCTGTCGATATGCTGCTTTGGGATGCTGGGCGCACCAAGCTGGCGGTTGAGGCCGCCAAGGAATCTGTCTTGGCTGTGCGCAGCCAGTTGGTGCAGCAAGAGCAAGCCGTGTTGCTGGATGCGGTCAACGCATATGTGCAAGTGTTGCGTGACCAACGTGTATTAGGGTTGCGTCAAAGCAACCTGCGCCTGATCACCCAAGAATTGCGGGCGGCGCGAGACCGTTTTGAAGTGGGCGAAGTTACACGCACCGACGTGGCGCAGGCCGAAGCCCGCCTTGCCTCGGCGCGTGGCGACTTGGCGAACGCTCAAGGCCAGTTGGAGATCACACGCGAGCTTTACAAGCTTGCAGTGGGTCGGGCGCCGTCCAATTTGAAGCGGATCAGTAGCCTACCCAAATTGCCGGCTTCCGAGAATGCGGCCAAGGCGACGGGACGCAGGTCCAATCCGCTTATTGATCAAGTCCAGCACCAGATTAAAGCCAACGAGTTGAGCTACGCCCGTGCCAAGGCAGGCACGCGGCCCTCTTTGTCCGCATCGGGGCGCGTATCGCACACGGATTCGTCGGGAACGACGGATAGCTCCAGCATCGGGCTAACCTTGTCGGTACCGATCTACCAAGGTGGCCAGTTGTCGGCGTTGACGCGTCGCGCGTTGGCTCTGGTTCATTCCTCCAAGGCGCAGTTGAACCAGCAAGTGCTAAGCGTTGAGCAGGGCGTCGGGAATAATTGGGCGCAGCTGGCCGTGGCGAGAGCGCAGGTCAGATCCTCAGAGCGGCAGATTCGTGCGGCGCAGATCGCCTTCGACGGTGTTCGCGAGGAAGCCAAGCTGGGTGCACGCACCACGCTCGACGTACTCGACGCAGAGCAAGATTTGTCGGATGCTCGCACCAATCTGGTTGTCTCGCAAACCCAAGTATATTCGGCGGCTTACAGCTTGCTGGCGTCGATGGGATTGCTGACCGCGGATAATTTGGGGCTGAACGTCGTGCGCTATGACCCAGCGGAGTACTACAACGCAGTGAAAGACGCGCCTGTGCCTATCTCCAAGTCCGGCAAGAAGCTCGACCGTATTTTGAATCGCTATCAAAAGAACTGAAGACTCTAACGATCGGTTGTCACGCGGATACACGGCAGGTATCTTGCCTGAAAACTGCAGAGGCTGAGCATATGTCTGATCCGGTAACCAACGTTGATGTGGAAGATGTCCTGTCGTCCATCCGTAGACTTGTCTCGGATACGAATTCGGACGGACGCCCTGCAACTAAGGGGCCGGAGGCTGCTGAGCCGCCCGTGTTTCAGGCGACAGAAGAGCCCGACGCCCCGTCCGTCCAAGCCCCTGAGGTGGAGAAACAGCCGGACGCGTTGATTCTCACATCTGCGCTTCGCGTGAATACCCAAGAGCCAGAAAGCGTCCCGGAATTTCGCCACACGGAAATGTCGAACTTCCGTCAGACCTTGCTTGAAGACACGCCGTCTGAAGATGAGGGTGACGCTGCGGAGCACGCGGATTGGCCGTCCATGGCGGACGACGAGTACTACGAGGATGATGAGCAGCCTGAGAGCGCCCCCGTCATTGATTTTATCCGCCACGGCCGCAATACGACCCCGACGGAAGTTGCACCAGAACCAGCGGAAGATTTTGGGGAAGCTGCATTCTCCGAAGATGCGCCAAGCGATAGCGCAAAGGATGTTGAGGAAGAGGCCGCAGAGAGCAGCGAAGACTTTGATCCTGCGCACGCGTGGGTAGACGAGCCAGAGTTTGCGACTTCAGTCGAGACTGAGGAAGCTGAAGAAGTGTCTTCGGAGATAGACGACGTTGAGGCGGACGCGAAGCTTGCAGCCATCGTGGAAGAATTGCCCCAAGAAGAGACGCTGGAAGCCGAGACCGTTTTTGCGTCCGCCGCCGCCGCTTCCGTCATGGAAGAGCCGGAAGCGCCAGACGAGGTTGATGTCGATTTGGCCGATCTGGAGGAAAGCATCATTGACGAAGACGCGCTGCGTGACCTTGTGGCGGAGATTGTGCGTCAGGAGCTGACTGGCGATTTGGGCGAGCGGATCACGCGCAACGTGCGCAAACTGGTGCGTCGCGAGATTCACCGCGCGTTGCTAACCCGCGAGTTCGAATAACGCTCAGCTGACTTCGACGGTTTCGGCGAGTTCCAGAAATTCGTCTACATTCACGTGCAGTTCCAAATGATCCGCGAGCGCGTCTAGCGCTGTGTTGACTGCACCGCTGTAGTCGCTGACAGCGGAGGTGCCGCCAAGTTTCGCGAGATAACTTTTGCGAAATGCATCGGACGTAAACAGCCCGTGTATGTAGCACCCTTCTACCTTGCCGTCGGGGGAGGTCGCGCCAGCGTCCGCACCGTCCATCTTGAGCCATGGTCGCAGCGTGTCCGCCCCGCGCGTGGTTCCGATGTGGATTTCGTACCCAGTAACCGCTGCCCCCGATGCGAGGTGCGTGCCCTCCACATCCGCGAGGCGCTTTAGCGGGGCCATCACCGTGTCAACATCCAGCAAGCCCAAGCCACTGACACTGCCCTGCGCCCCTTCAATGCCTTCAGGGTCCGAAATGGTGCGCCCGAGCATTTGATAACCGCCGCATATCCCCAACACGTGCCCGCCGCGCCGGACATGGGCGAGCAGGTCAATGTCCCACCCCTGCGCCCGCAAAAACGCCAAATCTCCGACGGTGGATTTAGAGCCAGGCAGCAACACCAAATCTGCGTCGGCGGGCAGGGGCCGGCCGGGCTCTATAACCTCCACCGACACGCCGGGCTCCATGGCAAGCGGGTCGAGATCGTCAAAGTTCGCGATCCGCGACAACTTTGGAACGACGACCTTGATAACGTCGCCACTGCGGGAGGTAGACGAGATATCCATCACGTCCTCAGCCGGAAGCTGCCACGCGTCAGCGAACCAAGGAAGCACGCCCAGCGGGGCCCAATCGGTGCGGGCGGTGATCTCGGCCATCCCCTCGTCGAACAGGGTCACGTCGCCTCTGAACTTGTTGATCATGAATGCCTTGATGCGGGCGCGATCCTTCTCTGGCAGAACACAGTGCGTTCCCACGATTTGCGCGATGACGCCGCCACGATCGATGTCGCCGATCAATACCACAGGCACGCCTGCCGCTTCGGCAAAGCCCATGTTGGCAATGTCGCCTTTGCGCAGGTTTATTTCGGCGGGGCTGCCTGCGCCTTCGATGATAATAAGATCGGCGGCTTTCGAGAGTCGGTGGAAGCTTTGCAGCGTCTTTGACAACAGGTCTGGTTTGGCCTTGGCATAGTCCCGCGCTTTCAGCGTCGCATAGCGTTTCCCTTGCACGATCACCTGTGCGCCCACATCGCTCTCAGGCTTTAGCAGGACTGGGTTCATGTCGGTATGGGCTGGCACACCGCAAGCCATCGCTTGCAGCGCCTGTGCGCGCCCGATCTCGCCCCCGTCTTCGGTAACGGCGGCGTTGTTGGACATGTTCTGCGGCTTGAATGGGCGCACCTCCATGCCACGCCGCGCGAAAACGCGGCATAGGCCCGCCACAACCATCGACTTGCCCACATTGGAACCGGCGCCTTGTATCATGATTGCTTTGGTCACGCGGGAACTCCGATCAGCTGGGTGTCTGGGGTGCCGTGGAAGGGCGGGAAAGTAAAGGGCAGGGGCCTAAATCGCGTCCTCCTTCACCGCCTCCATAACGACGTGCGTTGAGGTATGCGCGACGTGGGGCAATGCGCTGACCCGTTCGCCTAAGATGCGGCGGTAGGTTCGCATGTCGGGTGTGCGGACTTTCAGCAAGTAGTCGAACTTCCCCGCGATCATGTGGCACTGCTCTATTTCCGGCAACATCAAGACGGCCACGTTAAAGGCCTTCAGCGCCTTCTCCCGCGTATCATCCAGTTTTACTTCGACAAATGCGATGTGGGCCAACCCCAGTTTAACGGGGTTGAGCTGGGCGGTGTAGCCGCGGATATAGCCGTCTTTCTCTAACCTGCGCAGGCGGGTTTGGGTCGGGGATTTGGACAGGTTGATGCGTTCCGCCAGATCGGTAACGGTGATCCGGCCGTTCGCCGACACGGCCTTGAGGATGGCGGTGTCATATGTGTCTAGCTCATCAGTCATTTTGCCTGCTTAATCTCGAATCTACGGGACAGAATCCGCCCAAACCCTGCAGGACGGGACTCTTGTTTGCAATAGCGCAGATAAGGTCGCCAAATACCCTGCAGAGAGGAGTCTGCCATGACCACTTCAGTTTCCGCTAATCTACGTGACGAAATGCGCGCTCATATGCTGCCGAATGAGCGTGATATGTTAGACCAATTGATCGCGACAGCGAACCTCTCAGCGGCAGATCGTGCGCGCATCGCGGCATCTGGGGCAGAGCTGGTGGAGCAGATCCGCCGCTCAGCCAAGCCGGGATTGATGGAAGTGTTTCTGGCCGAGTACGGTCTGTCGACCGACGAAGGCATCGCGCTCATGTGCTTGGCAGAGGCACTGCTTCGCGTACCGGATGCGGACACGATGGACGCGCTGATCGAGGACAAGATAGCACCGTCCGACTGGGGCAAGCATTTGGGGCACTCGGCGTCATCCTTGGTGAATGCGTCGACATGGGCTTTGATGCTGACAGGCAAGGTTTTGGAAGAAGAAACCGCTGGGATCGCAGGGCAAATTCGCGGAATGGTGAAACGGCTCGGGGAGCCGGTTATCCGCACGGCTGTGACGCGCGCGATGAAGGAGATGGGCCGCCAGTTTGTGCTGGGGGAAACCATTGGCAAGGCGATGACCCGCGCCGCAGCGCAAGAAGCTATGGGCTACACCTACTCCTACGACATGCTTGGCGAGGCAGCGCGGACCGACAGCGACGCCTTGGGCTATCTTGAAGCTTACCGCAATGCGATCGAGCAGATCAGCAAGGCGGCCACTCACGGCGACGTGCGCTCCAACCCGGGCATTTCGGTAAAGCTCTCCGCACTATATCCGCGGTACGAGGCGCCACATAAAGATGGCGTGATGGCGACGTTGCTGCCACGGTTGACCATGCTTTGCCGCTTGGCTGCCAAGGGCGGTGTTGGCCTGAACATTGATGCGGAGGAAGCGGACCGCTTGGACCTGTCGCTCGACGTGATTGAAGCGGCACTGGAGGACGGGGAGCTGGTCGGTTGGGATGGCTTCGGCGTCGTGGTGCAGGCCTATGGCCCCCGCGCTGGCTTCGTCATTGACTGGCTGCATGCATTGGCCACCCGATTGGACCGCCGTATCATGGTGCGTCTGGTGAAGGGTGCGTATTGGGACACGGAGATCAAGCGCGCGCAGGTCATGGGGCTGGATGGCTTTCCGGTGTTCACCCACAAGCAAGCGACGGATGTGTCCTATATCGCCAACGCCCGTAAGCTGCTGGGCCACACGGACCGTATTTATCCGCAGTTCGCCACACACAACGCTCACACGGTGGCCGCGATCCTTGACATGGCGGACGACCAAAGCGCGTTCGAATTCCAGCGTCTTCACGGCATGGGGGAGCGTCTGCACGACATCGTTTTGAAGACAGAGAAAACCCGTTGTAGAATTTACGCCCCTGTCGGCGCGCACCGCGATCTGCTGGCCTATCTGGTGCGCCGCCTGCTCGAGAACGGTGCAAACAGCTCCTTCGTGAATCAAATCGTGGACGAGGATGTACCAGCGGCAGAGGTGGCGTCCGACCCATTTGCAGAGCTTGAGGGGCTGTCATTCCCCGCTGTGACGCATCCGGCTGACATTTTCCCGGGGCGTAAGAACTCAAAAGGCTGGGACTGGACCGACCCGCACGATATGGCCGCGATTGACCGCGCGCGGGATGTCTGCCGCGGCGAACAGGCCGACAGCGAGCCCTTGATGGCCGTTGCGAGCGCTGGTGCGGAAAACCGCAAGGTGCAGGCGCCCGCTGCACCGCACGATTGGGTTGGAACGGTGCGATTGGCAACGGCGCAGGATGCGGCGGCGGCGACGCAGGCGGCCCAGCCATGGACCGCGTCCGCAGCGGACCGCGCGGCGGTCTTGATTAAGGCCGCGGACATTTACGAGGCCAATATGGGCCGCATCTTCGCACTTTTGGCGCGGGAAGCAGGTAAAACCATGCCCGATTGCATCGGGGAGCTTCGCGAAGCGGTTGATTTTCTACGCTACTACGCAGGGGAGGCTTTGAAGCTGACGGGCGCGGCTCGTGGGCGCTTTGTATGCATCTCACCGTGGAATTTCCCGCTGGCCATCTTCACCGGGCAAATTGCGGCTTCCTTAGCGGCTGGCAATGCAGTGCTAGCGAAACCCGCGGAGCAGACACCGTTGATCGCTCACTTGGCCACATCCCTGTTGCATGAGGCGGGGGTTCCGCTGGACGCGCTGCAGCTGCTGCCGGGGGGCGGTGAAGTGGGCGCCGCACTGACGTCGCAACCGCTTGTCGACGGCGTGTGTTTTACGGGCTCCACCGGCACCGCGATGCGCATCCACGAAAGCTTGGCGCATAGCGGGAATGCAGTAGCACCGTTGATCGCGGAAACTGGCGGGTTGAATGCGATGATTGTCGACAGCACCGCCTTGCCGGAGCAGGTCACCCGCGACGTGGTTGCATCCGCATTCCAATCGGCAGGGCAACGCTGCTCGGCCCTGCGGTGTCTGTATGTGCAAGATGACGTGGCAGATGGCCTGATTGAGATGATCAAAGGCGCGATGGACGCTTTGACGGTGGGCGACCCTTGGTCGGTCAGCACTGACGTCGGCCCCATCATCGACGAAGCTGCGCGCGAGAAGATCGCGAGCTATATTGAAGCCGCCCGCGCAGAGGGCAGGGTGCTTCACGAAGGACAAGCCCCATCGGCGGAGGGCACGTTTATCACGCCGACGCTTCTTCGCGTGGATACCATCGCGCAAATGAAGGAGGAGATATTCGGACCAGTGCTGCACGTGGCAACCTTTAAGGCAGACGAGCTGGACGGGGTGATCGACCAAATCAACGCCACGGGTTACGGGCTGACCTTCGGGCTGCACACCCGTATCGACGACCGCGTGCAGGCGGTTGTTGACCGCATCGAGGCGGGCAACGTCTATGTGAACCGTAACCAGATTGGCGCGGTCGTCGGCTCGCAACCGTTCGGCGGCGAGGGCCTGTCGGGCACAGGCCCCAAGGCGGGTGGCCCACTATACCTGACCAAGTTCACGCAAAGCAACGGGGCCGCGCCCGTTGCTCCGGTGGAAGAGATGCCGGGCCCAACTGGGGAGACCAACCGCTTGTCGACGGTTGCTCGCCTCCCGTTCTTGTGCCTCGGCCCAGATCACGCGGCTCAAATCGATGCGGTCACCAAAGCAGGCGGCGTGGCTCGTCGTGGCGACATCGCGGAGGTTGCCAGTGCCGAAGGTATCTCTGGCGCCGTTTGGTGGGGGGACGCGGACACCACGCGTCAGCTGCGTCAAAGCTTGGCGGGGCGCGATGGGCCGATTTTGCAGCTTATCACCGACGTGCCACGCCCGTGCGACACTGTGGCAGAGCGGCATGTTTGCATCGATACGACGGCCTCGGGCGGTAACGCGGCACTGCTGGCGGAGGTGGGTGGTTGACCCTCCCCGCGCAATCCGTCAGCGTCGCGCCATGTTCCCGATACGTGACCACAACCCGTCCGAGCGCACGCCCTATGTGACCTATGCGTTGATCGCGATTAACGTCGTGATCTTCGCAAGTTACTGGCCATTGTTTGACAATGAACCCGCCTTGGCGGCGTTCTTTCAGACGTGGGGTATGCAACCGCAGCGCGTCAGCAGCGGGGCGGGCCTTCATAGCCTCGTAACTTCCATGTTTTTGCATGGTGGGCTTATGCATCTCGCGGGGAATATGCTATTTTTGTGGATATTCGGCGACAACCTCGAAGACCAGATGGGCCACGTCGGGTTTGCGTTGTTCTATCTGGCGGCTGGGATTGGTGCCGATCTGGGGCAGCTTTTGGCAGATCCAACCAGCACTGCACCGGTTGTCGGTGCATCAGGCGCCATTGCTGGGATCATGGGGGGCTATCTGCTCCTTTTCCCGCGCGCGCGGGTCGATATCATTCTCATCTTTATTATCTTCTTCAAGATTTTCACCGTTCCGGCATGGGTCATGCTTGGTGTGTGGTTCGCGCTTCAGCTGTTCAACGGCGTTGCCAGTCTGGGAGCCGACGGCGTCGGCGTGGCCTATTGGGCGCACGCAGGCGGCTTTGTCGTAGGGCTAGCCCTCTGCCTGCCGGTATGGCTCAAACGCGGCGGTATTTCCTATTGGCAGAGAACCCACGGCCACCCACCGCACCCCGAGACCAACTACAACTCGCGGTTGCCACTCGTGAGGCGACGCAAATGAGGGATAATGAACCGGCATACGCCGTTGTGCCATACGGGCGCTGGCCGACGTGGGGCATTGCCAAGATGCCCTTGGACGACCTCGTGTGGCCGCTCGGGCGACCAGAACGTCTGCAACAAGGGACAGTGGCGGATATGGGGCCTGATGACCATCTGATTACATTTCCACGCAAGCCCATGTTCTACCTGCCATGGGTTGGTGTGCGCGCGAAAGTATCGGTCATGATTGTCGAGCCAGACGCCGTTCATGCCCACCATCTGAACAGCGCCCGCAGGTTGCGGTGGCGGTTTCAAAATATCCTAACAAAGAACCGCGCGCTCCTCGACGCCGCGCCGAACGCTATGCATCTTGTGTTTGGGTTTACGTTTATCGAGGACGTCGACGGCGTAGTCGTTGACAAGACGCAGATGACGTCGCTTATCGCGTCGGCCAAACGAGATCACGACGGGCATAAGTTGCGCCACAAGATTGTTGATCACGTGCGCAACAAGGGCTTGGACGTTGCGGTCATGGGGCGGGGGTATAACCCGTTCAAGCGCAAACAGGACGGCCTCGCTCCGTATCGCTATTCGGTCGTCATCGAGAACACGCGGGAGAGCGACTACTTTACAGAAAAGATCGTCGATGCCGCGCTTTGCGAAACGGTTCCAATCTACTGGGGCTGCCCCAACATCGGGGACTACTTTGATCCCGCGGGCCTCATCATTTGCGAGACTGAAGCTGACATTCAGCGTGCCTTGGGGATGGTCAGTGTTCAGGACTACGATCAACGTCGAGATGCTGTTCTTGAAAACGCTACGCGGGCCAGATTCTATGCCGATTACTTGCGTCGGGCAGCGCTGACCGTCCAAGCAGGGGCATCATGCTCCTACGGCTGAGCCAGATGCCACTCTTCCCACACAAACGGATAGCTCCATGCTTCGGTGTGGGTGTTCTCAAGGTCGCCACGTATGCTTTCGCGCAAGGCTATATCGCTTTCGCGGTATTGGTGGAATTGAACCTGTAAAATTCTAAAGCGCGCCATGCTGTCTGATGCCACGAGAGCAGGGAGCAAGTCATACTCGCCGCCCTCAATGTTAACCTTAATGAGGTCGATTACACGCGATTCAAAGGTTTGCATAAACTCCGACACAGCCCGAACTTCACCAGTGACTGCACTCGCGGTGTCGTTCACTGCGGACGATGCGTCGCCCTCGTCAGACAGGTGCAACTGCCCCGGCTCGCTGCCTAGGGCAAATGCGTGAACGGTTATCTTCGGGTTGTTTTCAAAGCGCTCTACTAGCCGCTGAGCGAAGGCGGGGTGTGGTTCGAAAACATGTACTGCCGACCCGTAGCGGTCGTTAATGGCTTGCGCCCAATTGCCCTCAAAGCCGCCAACATCGAAAACCACGCTGTCCTCGCTCAGACCTTCGAAGTTGTAGCGTTTGGCTTCCATTTTGTCGCGTTTCCACTGGCGGAAGGCGTCATAGAAAATCTTGCGCCATGGGTCGCGGCGCAGTCGAAGCCAGTGCTTGAGCGAAATTCGCATTCAGGTTTGTCCGCTGTTGGGGTAGTTGAGATCTAAGCTATGACAAACGCGGCAGGGTAGAGCAAGCCTTCGGCAACAGGGGAAACTATGATCTACAGCAGAATTTACGGCGGCCTAGGTAATCAGCTTTTCCAATACGCGGCGTCGCGGGCCGTGTCTTTACGCACTGGGACCGATCTTCTGCTGGATACGCGATTGGCGCCAGAAGGGTCGCACTGGGCGTTCGCATTGGATCATTTCAATATCAACGCCCGCATCGCAGAGCCATCGGACCTGCCTCCTAACAAGTACAAATTGATCAGATACGCCCTATGGCGAACGTTCGGCCGTCATCCAAAGTTCATGCGCGAAAACGGGCTGGGATATCAGGAAGCAATCGCCAAGGCACCGGACGACACCTACTTACACGGATACTTCCAGTCTGAGCGCTATTTTGCGGATGTGTTGGATCTGTTGGAGGATGAACTGCGGATCGTTACTCCGCCTGATAAGCAGAATGCAGAGTACGCGAAGCGCATCGCCAACGCGGGGCACACGGTATCGCTACACATGCGCCGTGGCGATTATCTTGGCACCCCGAAGTCTAGTGCGACTTACGCGACCTGTGACGAAGCTTACTACCTACGTGCCTTGCAACAGCTGTCGCAAGGCGGCCACGATCTCAAGGTGTTCGTGTTTTCTGATGACCCCGATTGGGTGCGTGCGAATTTGCGTTTGCCTTACGACATGACCGCAGTCGGGCATAACGGGCCAGATAAACACTACGAGGATTTGCGGCTTATGTCGTATTGCAACGACCATATTATCGCGAACTCGACGTTCTCATGGTGGGGGGGCTGGTTGGATCGCAGGCCCGAAGCCCGTGTGGTGGGGCCTGCGAAGTGGTTTAACGATCCAAAGCTGGCGAACCCAGATATCTTGCCGGATCGCTGGATCACCGTTTAAGCGCGTTCGGAGTATTCCATCGTCTCGGTATCGACGATGATATCTTCGTCAACGCCGACAAACGGTGGAATCATGATGCGCACGCCGTTGTCCAGAACGGCCGGCTTGAAGCTTTTGGAGGCGGTTTGCCCTTTGATGGCGGGTTCTGTCTCGACGACTTTGCAGGTCACCTTCTGAGGCAGGGAGGCGTTGAGGGCCTCGGCCTCGTGGAACTCCACCACTGCGATCATGCCGTCTTGCAAAAACGGGCGGCGGTCGCCTAGCAAATCGGCAGGCAATTCGATTTGCTCGTATGTTTCCGTGTCCATGAATGTCAGCATGCCGTCGGTTTCATAGAGGAACTGCTGGTCTTTTTGTTCCAGCCTGATCTTCTCTACCTTGTCGGCGCTGCGAAAACGCTCGTTCAGTTTCGAGCCATTCCGCAGGTTTTTCATCTCCACTTGGGCAAAAGCGCCGCCCTTGCCGGGCTTCACGTGGTCCACCTTCACAGCGACCCATAGGCCACCGTTGTGCTCCAATACATTGCCACCGCGGATTTCGTTTCCGTTAATCTTCGGCATTGTGTCACTTCCTTGACAAAGGGTTGATAGAATTTGGATCAAACCTATATCTGGGGAGGTATAGGCTGGCAAGAAGACTAAATAAGGTTTGGGGTGACGGAGAGCCATGCGCTCAGCGCATAGGTGATATATAAGAAATGCAATGACGAATCGGAATGTTTCTGTCACAACCGTCTTCACGCCCAAAGATACAAGAGCAAAAAAAAGGAAACGAAATGGCTGCTGATTTCGTTGATGGCAATGCTTTCAACTTTGAACAAGGACAACGCGCACGCAAACTGTTTGCTGCGGTCGTTCTTGCCGCGCTCGATGATGCGATTGCGGATGATAAAAAATATGGGAACGGTCCTGAGCAGATCGCTCGCTGGGCGCGTTCACGCGATGGTCGCGAGGTGCTTAGCTGTGCTGGCATCGACCCGAACGAACGCGTTGTGACCGGACTGATGGCTTTCGTCGGGAATGGTGTGCGCACCTCCGTCGCGCTGTCGCGCGAGGAAAGCGAACGTCGGAGCCAAGCTGAAGCTGCTTAAAGCTGGCCACGACCCGAATTTTGAAACGCGTCCCACTCGGGGCGCGTTTTTTTATGGATATCTTGATGTCTGGGAAAGAGTGGTACCCGCGGCCGGACTTGAACCGGCACGACCGTTAGGTCCAGGGATTTTAAGTCCCATGTGTCTACCATTCCACCACGCGGGCACGAGGGGTGCGTGGATCATAGCGAGGTGGCGCAGGGGCTTAAAGATCAAAGGTCAGTCTGTGTGTCGTTTTCTTCACGGTCCGGCAGCGCGGTGATGCGGTTGCGTTCGGGCAGCCACGGGTTGAGCAGCAACGCTTTGCGCAGCGCGATCTGCCCTGCGCGATGCTGACCCAGCTCTATCAATGCCAAAGCCCTGCCCACAATTGCGCCGATGTGGTCCGGCGTCAGGGCTAGGGCGCGGTTTAGGTCGAGCAGGGCGGCTTCATAGTCCTCGCGGATGAAGTTGACGAAGGCCCGCTGGTTGTAGCCCTCTGCATAATCGGGGCAGTAGGCGATCAGCTTGTCGAAGTCTGCGAGCGCCCCGACAAAGTCATAAGAGGCCCGCCGCGTCATGCCGCGATCCAATATCTGTTGGGCGGTGCCATCCGGAGCTTTGGCCCAAATGCCCCATAACTCGTTTGTGTGCTGGCGCGCGGTCATCTCGTCTGGGGCCGCTGCGACGGCGGCCATCAGTTCTATGTGCCGCGGAGACCGTTCGGGCGGCGGTGGGCAGGCCGCAGTAGCCGCGACAGGTAAGGCAAGGGCAAGTAGAAAAACAATGCGCATGTCCAATTGAGGCCTGTCGGCCTCCTGGGGTCAACCCTTAAGGGCGGGCGCGTTGGTCCGGAACCTATCACTTTCATGTTGCAGAGGTACGTGTGCCTCTCCACATCCGCTCAGAGGGATGCTAGCGGTGGCGCATGTTTGCACTCCCCACATTACCGGCCTTTGGCATCTCAGTTCTGGCACTTCTGGTTGGCGCCATCGGCGCCGCGCTTGGCTATTTAGTGAACCTACCGCTGTACATGCTCACAGGGCCAGCGGTGATTGTCTCGCTCGCGTCACTTTTCGGGCTGAAGCTGGAGATCGCGCCGTTGCTCCGCGATATAGCGTTTTTGTTTATCGGCATCGGTATCGGCGCGGGGGTCAACGCCGAAGCCGCAGCCGCCATGTTGCGGTGGCCACTCGCCTTCGTGGCGCTGGCAGTCATGCTAGTACTGGCCATGATCCTTTGCCGCGCCGTGCTGGTGCGGGCCTTTGGCTTCGACGCGCGGAGCGCGGTTCTAGCATCCGCGCCGGGCCATCTGAGTTTCGTAATCGCATTGGGCGAAGCATACCGCGTTGATTTGGCGCGGGTCACCGTCGGGCAATCTATCCGCGTGTTGCTTTTGACGCTAACGGTCCCCGCTATAGCGGCCTTGATGGGCGTTGATTTGTCCGAAGGCCTCCGCCCGCAGGGGGACGTTTTGGGCGTGGGCTACATTGCGGTTTTGGTGGTGTTGTCGCTGATCGCGGGCGTCATCTTGAACAGGCTAAAGGTTCCTGCGCCGCTGTTGATCGGGGCCATGCTGGTGTCGTCGATTGGGCACCTGACAGATTTGTCCCCCGGGGTGTTGGAGCCGAAGATCACCATGGCCTGCTTGGTTTTGATGGGCACGCTTATCGGGTCGCGATTTGGCGGGATCAGCCCTGCGCTGTTGTTTCGCTATGCGGGGGGCGGGGTGGTTATCACGATCCTTACAGCCGCGCTGTCGCTCGCGTTTTCCGTGCCAGTGGCGATGTTCTTGGACATGCCGCTGACACATGTCTTGGTGGCCTTCGCTCCAGGCGGCCTTGAGACGATGATCGTGATGGGGGCCGTTCTGGGCGCGAACCCAGGATTTGTTGCCGCGTGCCATGTCGGTCGCTTATTGGTGCTCAGTGTGCTTGTTCCGGTTATGGCTGCGCGGGCACGCGATAGGTGATTGCCTACTTTGGTCTGTTCGCATCTGCGCTGATCGCAGCGACGATCCTACCGCTTCAGTCAGAGGCGGTTTTGGTGGGCTTGCTGACGCTAGACCGTTACTCGGTCTTAGCATTGCTGGCCGTGGCGACCACGGGCAACGTCCTCGGTGCCGTCATCAACTGGGGGCTGGGCCGCTATCTTCTCCGCTTCCAGCATAAGCCTTGGTTCCCCGTTTCGAGTTCACAGCTCGCGCGCGCCGAAGGGTGGTACCGTCGCTACGGACGCTGGTCGCTGCTTGGCAAGTTGGTTGCCGATCTTGGGGGACCCGCTGACAGTGGTCGCAGGTGTCCTGCGTGAGCCGATCGGCCCGTTCCTGGTTCTCGTCACGGCCGCAAAATTCGGCCGCTACCTTGTGTTGACGGCTGCGACGCTCGCGTGGCTTTGAGGCCTAGTCGCGAACGCCCGAGAACTTTTCTGCCCATTCGTCGCGCTGGTCATCGGTGATCTTGGCGAACAAAACCTCTGGCACCGTAAACGCGTGGCCTACGGGCAATACAGCAAGGGCGGCCTCGACGTCGTCGGGCCAGCTCATGTCCATCGTGTTCATGCCGGACAACATCTGTGCAGACGCCGTGGGGATAAACGGCGCGGACAAGACCGCGTAAACGCGGATCAGGTTCAGCGCCAAACGGATTTGGGCGGCAGCTTGCGCGGGGTCTTCTTTGAAGGTTGACCATGGGGCGACGTCTTGCAGGTATTCGTTACCCGCGACCCAGATCGCGCGCAACTCTGCCGCAGATTTGCGCACGTCCATCGCGTCCATGTGCCCCTCGTAGGCGCGAATTTTGCTTGTGAGGTCTGCAATCAACGCCTCTTCACGCGCGCCGTAGGTGCCGCCATCCGGCACAGCGGCGGAGAACTTGGAATTACAGAACTTCGTCACGCGGGACACGAAGTTGCCCAGCACGTCGGCCAGATCCTTGTTCACCGCGGTCTGGAAGTTGTCCCAGGTGAATTCAGAGTCGGAGCTTTCCGGCGCATGGCTTAGAAGCCACCAGCGCCAGTAGTCCGCAGGCAGAATGTCGAGGGCTTGGTCCATGAACACGCCGCGCCCTTGCGATGTGGAGAACTGCCCGCCGTCGTAGTTGAGGTAGTTGAAGGATTTGATGTAGTCGACCAGCTTCCACGGCTCGCCGGAGCCCATGATGGTGGCGGGGAAGCTCAACGTGTGAAACGGCACGTTGTCCTTGCCCATGAACTGGACGTACTTCACGTCATCCGCGCCCTTGTCGGTGCGCCACCAGCTTTCCCACGCGCTGTCGTCCAGTCCGCGTGCGTCGGCCCATTCCTTCGTTGCCGCGATGTACTCGATTGGTGCGTCGAACCAGACGTAGAAAACTTTGCCTTCCATCCCCGGCCACTCGTTGTCGCCATCCTTAACCGGAACGCCCCAGTCCAAATCGCGGGTAATCCCACGGTCCCGCAGCCCGTCGCCGTCGTGTAGCCACTTCTTGGCAATGGACGTGGTCAGCACGGGCCAGTCGGTTTTGGAGTTGATCCATGTGTCCAGCGCGTCCTTCAATTTGGACTGGCGCAAGTAGAGGTGTTTGGTCTCGCGGACCTCCAGATCGGTGGAGCCTGACACGGCGGAGCGCGGGTCGATCAGATCGGTCGGGTCCAGCTGCTTCGTGCAGTTTTCGCATTGGTCGCCGCGTGCCTTGTCATAGCCGCAGTTGGGGCAGGTGCCCTCAATGTAGCGGTCCGGTAGGAAGCGACCGTCGGCGTTGGAATAGACCTGCTTCTCGGACACTTCTTCTATATAGCCTTCTGCGTTCAGGCGACCTGCGAAATGTTGCGTCAGCGTGCGGTTTTGCGCGCTGGAGGATCGCCCGAAATGGTCAAAGGACAACCCGAAGCGTTTCGCAATGTCGGCTTGGACGTCGTGCATTTCGGCGCAGAATTCATCGACCGGCTTGCCCGACTTGGCGGCCGCAAGTTCGGCCGGTGTGCCGTGCTCGTCCGTGGCGCAGATAAACATGACCTCCGCCCCGCGCGCGCGTTGGAAGCGGGCGTATAGGTCGGCGGGTAATTGGGAACCCACGAGGTTCCCGAGATGCTTGATCCCGTTGATATATGGAATAGCGGAGGTAATGAGGATGCGGGTCATGTTGTCGTCCTTGGCCGGTGTTGTGCTGGTTTAGCCGAAGCCAGCCTGTCCTGCCAGTGCTGGAATTCGCCAAACCCCCACAAGTTGCGCGCTATTTTCGGTCGCGGTGGCGCCTTAGGAGCCTGCCGATGGTGAAGGACGTGCGCGGCGCGTAAACGTAGGGCGTGCGTTTTTTTGGCGTGGCGCGGGCGCGCATCCGGTTTAGGCCGAAGATGACCAGTACCGCGTGTGCCAAACCCATCAGGACAAACAGGGCCATCGGCCCGAAAGCTTCCATCAGTTTGGACGCGCCAAGGGGCGATGCGATCGCACCAACGGCGTAAAAGAACATCAACGCGGCTGACAGCTCCACCCGCTCATCCGAGGTCGCGAAGTCATGCGCGTGGGCCGACGCGACGGAGAATATCGGGAAGGTTGTAAATCCGAAGACGGCGGCGCCCAGCATTACCAGCGTCGTGCCGCCAGTGGCGGATAGCACGGTGAAGCCGCTCGAGATAATCGCAGCCACAGACAGCCAGATCAGCACCCATCGCCTGTCGTATTTGTCGGCGAGCCAGCCGGAAGGCACCTGTGCCAGCGCACCGCCCGCAACGAAGGCCGCGAGAAAGATACCGATCTGGTCAGGGCGCAGGCCGACCTCCTGGCCGTATATAGGCCCCACCATGCGGAAGGCCGCGCTGTTCAGGCCTGCGACCATGACGCCTGCGACCGCCAAGGGCGACCGCGTGATGGCAAGCATAGGGCGTAAGCGCGGGGCGGATGGTGTTTCCGGTGCACGTGCCGTGGTCAAAGTGAGCGGCAGGATCGACGCGCAGCACAGCAACGCCAGCAGGTTGTAGGACACGTAGGACGCGGGCTCCAGCACCCCGATCATGAGTTGGGCCAGCAAAGACGCCCCCATATCAACCGACCGGTAGGTGCCCATGGCACGGCCACGGGTCTCGTTGGTGACTTTGGAGTGAAGCCACGCCTCAATCACTGTGTAACATCCCGCCACACATAATCCGGAGGCGATCCGCATCAGCGCCCATGCATAGGGATCGACGATCAGCATATGTGCGAGTAACCCGATTGCGCCCGTTGCTGCGAAGGCTGCGAACGCACGCGAGTGGCCGACCGAGCCCATAGCGCGCGGTGCCCACCAACAGCCGATGAAGAAACCGAAGAAATGGGCGGAGCCCAGCAGGCCGACTTCCCCCTTGGTAAAATCCAACGTCAGGCCGGACAGCGCATCCAGCGGGCCGACGCCGCCTGACGACAGCTGCAACAGGACGACCGACAAGAAGAGGGCCGCGAAGGAAATCATGAGCCGCATGGGTCAGCCTTTTGTGTTGGCTCACGCTCGCCTTCTTGGGGCTGATCCGCAAGAGGCTTTGCGTCATATCCCTGTCGCTTAGGGGCAATAAGTCTGGATTACTGAGAAGGTTTGCGGAATACTGCGACTATTATTTAATGAATTTTCAATGAGGTCGATCATGATCACAGCAAGGCAATACGGCGCGATGATGCGCCAACAGGGCGTTTTGTGGCCCGCTCCGGCGATAGACAGCGCGGATATGAAGTTACCCGAGGTCTCCATCTATAAAATCGGCGGGCGCGGTATTTCGAATGCGTTCGTGCTGGTGCGCAAGAAGTGGGCGACGGTCTATGTGAACCCTGCCTATACCAGTTACCGCGCGGCATTTGACGCGGTTATGCCGCGCACGTCGGACGGACAGGACGTTGACCACCTTTTGCCCCGCTCGAAAGGACCGGGGGCGGATTTTCTGGCGTTGGGCCGGATCGGGGCCACGTCGAACCGCGGCTGGAATGACGACGAAAGCCATCAGGCGATGGCGCAAAAAGTACGCAATATGCCAACGGCATCGCCGCATTCTTTCACCTCGTTCCTGACGGATATGGAGCGCGGCTGGGCCGTCGTCACCTGCTATATCCGTCCGTTGCGCGAGTTGAACCAGAGTGTGTTGACACTGGTGGACCCGAAAGACATCTAGGCGCGAATGACGCGGGCGATGATGTCGAGATCAATCGCGTCCTCGACAAGATCGGCGTAGCCGCTGGCGCCAAAGGCCGCGCGGCTTACGCTACCGTTCACTCTAAAGCTTAGCTGCCGAAGATCGCCCGCTTCAGTGCCCGCTTGCCGGAACAATGCCGCCCGTAGTGTGATCGGGGCTTTCGTACTCTTGATGGTCAGCATCCCGTCGATCTCTGCGCCGTCCGACAGGTTGCCATTGCCGTTCAGCCTAACGGCGGTGGATGTGAAACGGATTGTCGGGTGGCGTTTCGCATCCAACACGCTGGCGGCTTTTAGGGCCTCCGTTGCAAATATCAGGCCGGTTTTGGCGCGACGCACATCGACTTCAACGTCAAGGGAGGACCGTTGCAACGCGTTGACGTCAATGGAGACGGTCGCGCGCTTGATCGGCATGGTGCCTTTGGCGGGCTGGCCGGACAGGCGGTACACAAACCCGACCGTCGACCGCTCCGCCTGCAAGTTGTAGGGGACAGATGCGGCCGTTGCACCCCGCGCGTATGGCAATACGACAAGTCCGGCAGCGAAGGCGCGGCGGGTCAGATGGGGCATTGGGTGTTCTCCGTTCATAGCCAAGCTTATACTGATCCGCCGCGCGCAAGGGTCAAACTTCGATCACAGATGCGTGGGCAGTTTGCGGTTGCCACGGCTTGGGAGGCGGGTAGGGTCCGCCGCAACAGCCGCACAATTTGACAGAGAGTTTTGATATGAAAAACGTACGCCTCGGCCGCACTGACCTGATGGTATCCCAGCTTTGTTTGGGCTCGATGACATGGGGCACGCAGACCTCCGAAGAGGACGCGCACAAACAAATAGAGGCCAGCTTGGACGCGGGCATCAACTTCATCGACACCGCTGAAGCCTACCCCGTGAATCCGATGAGCAAGGAAAGCGCGGGCTCTACCGAGCAGATCATTGGCAACTGGCTGGCCAAGACAGGGCGCCGTGACGACGTGGTGTTGGCGAGCAAGGTCGCAGGCGCGGGCAACTACATCCGTGACGGGGACGAAATCTCATCCAAGACTATTCGCGAGGCGGTCGAGGGCTCGCTCCGCCGTCTCCAGACCGATGTGATTGACCTGTACCAACTCCATTGGCCCAATCGCGGCAGCTACATGTTCCGTCAGAATTGGGATTACGATCCCTCCAAGCAGGACCGCGCCGCGACCGTCGCCCACATGGAAGATGTGTTGGGGGCGCTGAAATCTTTGGTCGCGGAGGGTAAAATCCGCCATGTCGGCCTTAGCAACGAGAGCGCGTGGGGCACGATGATGTGGCTGCAAATCGCGCAGCGCATGGACGCGCCACGTATGGAAACCATCCAGAACGAGTATTCCTTGATGTGCCGCCTGTTCGATACGGATCTGGCGGAGCTGTCGCACAACGAAGACATGTCGCTGCTGGCGTTCTCGCCTCTGGCGGTCGGGTATCTGACCGGCAAATATCAGGGCGGTAAGGTGCCCGAAGACTCGCGCATGTCGATCAATGACCAGATGGGCGGGCGTGCATCGGACCGCGTGCTGCCCGTTGCGCAGGTCTATCTGGATATCGCCGAAAAGCATGGCTTGGACCCCGTGCACATGTCGCTGGCGTGGTGCTGCCAGCGCCCGTTTTCAGTGATCCCGATCTTTGGCGCGACCAATATGGACCAGCTGAACCATATTATCGCGGGCAAGGACTTGGTGCTGGGGCAGGACGTTCTGGATGACATAACGGCCGCCCACAAAGCAAATCCGATGCCCTATTAAACGGGTCTGTGACCGTACCTGACCGACCGGAAAAATTCGGGGTTGCGCGGGGGGGATAAAACTGGCCCCCTGCGCAAAAAAAGGGAGGGCCGATATGCCACTGGAAATGAACCGCGAGGTGTTTATCACCTGTGCCGTAACGGGCTCGGGTGCTACGCAAGACAAGAGCCCGCATGTACCGCGTTCCCCGAAGCAGATCGCAGATAGTGCCATTGCCGCCGCCAAGGCGGGTGCCGCGGTGGTGCATTGCCACGTGCGCGACCCCGAAAGCGGCGCACCGTCGCGGGATCTGAGGCATTACCGTGACGTGACCGACCGTATTCGCGATGCCGAAGTCGATGTGGTTTTGAACCTGACGGCGGGGATGGGGGGCGATATCGTATTTGGCTCCACCGCGTCCCCTTTTCCAGTGGCTGCGGGCACGGATATGATCGGGGCAGAAGAACGTGTGGCGCATGTCGCCGAATGTCTGCCAGAGATTTGTACGCTGGACTGTGGAACGATGAACTTCGCCGAGGCCGATTACGTCATGACCAACACGCCCGGCATGTTGACAGCTATGGGCACTATGATGACCGAGCTGGGCGTGAAGCCCGAGATCGAGGCGTTCGATACTGGCCATCTTTGGTACGCGAAGCAGTTGGTCAAAGACGGGGTGCTGGACAGCCCCGCCTTGGTGCAGCTTTGCATGGGCGTCCCATGGGGCGCGCCGGATGATCTGAACACGTTTATGGCGATGGTGAACAATGTGCCGGACGACTGGACGTTTTCCGCCTTCGGGTTGGGGCGCAACCAGATGCCCTACGTCGCGGCGAGCGTCTTGGCGGGCGGAAACGTGCGCGTCGGGCTAGAGGACAATCTGATGCTGGATCGCGGCGTGCTGGCCACGAATGAAGCATTGGTTGCGCGCGCGGTTGAGATCACCGAACGCCTCGGCGCGAAAGTCATCGGGCCAGATGCCGTGCGCGAGAAGTTAGGATTGGTAAAGCGGGCGCCGCGCGGGTGAGACGTTGGTTAACCACCTTGGGCCTGCTTGTGCTCGCGGCCTGCGCACCGCAGCCCGTCTTTGTGCCAGACGGGTTTCGTGACACGAATGTAGCGATCACATCCTCCACGCGGTTTGATGCCAAACGCTTTGCAGGCGACTGGACAGTCATCGAAAGCTTCGAGCAAACCCCGCGAGAGGTCGCAATCAGCCGCATCACGTTCCGCGCCGAGGCGGGCGGCTACCGCTACATTCCCCAAGCCGCAATATCGCCTTTGGCGCAGGATGCAGAAGGGGCCGTTTGGCCGCTCTTGTCCGTTGGCCAGTTTGGCAGGTTGGTGCCAGAAGCAGGTGACCCGATTTGGGTGATCTGGGTTGACGAAGACCACCGCACGGCGGCGCTCGGTACGCCCTCCGGTCGCTTTGGCATGATCATCAATCGCACCAAAACCCTGCGCTCTGACCGCCTGAATGCCGCGCGGGAAATCCTTGCCTTCAACGGCTACGATTTGACGAAACTTAGAAAGGTGTCGCCATGACGAAAACAGCAGCAATTCTTGGCTGTGGCGTCATAGGGGGCGGCTGGGCCGCGCGGTTCCTGCTTATGGGGTGGGACGTGCGCGTGTTTGACCCTGACCCAGAGGCTGAACGCAAGATTAACGAGGTGCTGACCAACGCGCGGCGCTCGCTACCCGGACTGTCCGACAGCGCGATGCCGGAGGAGGGCGCTCTGAGTTTTCACGACGACCTAGCCGAGGCCGTTGGCCCCGCCGACTGGATACAGGAAAGCGTGCCAGAGCGGCTGGAGATCAAGCATAAAGTCTTCGCGGACGTACAGGCCGCGTGCCGTATGGATGCGATCATCGGGTCATCGACCTCCGGCTTTAAGCCGTCGGAGCTACAAGAAGGGGCGCTGCGCCCCGAACAGATCGTGGTGACCCATCCATTCAACCCTGTCTACCTGTTGCCGCTAATTGAGCTGGTTCCCAGCCCCGCGAACGACGCGTCGTTTGTGCAAAGGGCCAAGGACGTCCTGACCTCCATCGGGTGTTTTCCCCTTCATGTGCGCAAGGAAATCGACGCTCATATCGCGGACCGCTTTTTGGAAGCCGTCTGGCGCGAGGCGCTCTGGCTTATCAAAGACGGTATCGCCACCACCGAAGAAATCGACGAAGCCATTCGCATGGGGTTTGGCCTACGGTGGGCGCAAATGGGGTTGTTCGAGACCTACCGCATTGCGGGCGGTGAGGCGGGGATGAAGCATTTCATCGAGCAATTCGGCCCATGCTTGTCGTGGCCTTGGACCAAGCTGATGGACGTGCCAGAACTGACGGACGAGTTGGTCGATACGATCGCCAGCCAGTCCGACGCACAATCCGGCATGCACTCTATCCGCGAGTTGGAACGCATCCGCGATACCAACCTTGTCGCCATGCTGCGGGCGCTCAAAGCGCAGGATTACGGCGCTGGCGCGGTGCTGAACCGTTCGGAGCCCGCGAAACCTGCGCTCGGTGACACGTCTGCGCCGATCGTGACGGTGCACCGCGCGGTGCCGCTGGATTGGACAGATTACAACGGTCACATGAACGAGGCGCGCTATTTGCAGGCCTTCGGTGACGCAACAGATCGCTTCATGGAAATGATCGGTTGTGATGCGGACTACATCGCGTCTGGCGGCAGCTACTTCACTGCAGAGACGCACATCCGGCACCTTGACGAAACCCACGCCGGAACGCGTATCCGTGTCGAGACGCAGGTGCTTCAAGGACAGGGTAAAAAGATGCACCTGTTCCACCGTATGTTCGACGGCAACAGATTGCTGTCAACGGGCGAGCATATGTTGATCCATGTCTCGCTGGAGACCCGCCGCGCGGCGGAGCCATCTGCGGATATTGCCAAAACTTTAAGTGCGATCGCCGCTGCGCACGCCAGTCTACCAAGGCCCGAAGGCGCGGGCGCGGCTGTTGGTGTGCGCTAAGTCAGATCGTTGATCAAGGTATCCAGCAACTTAGGCACATCACGCGACGATATCTGCGCCTCCCTGACCAACCCGTCAAAATGCTGGGTGATGGCTTGCACGCGTTCCTTGTCGCGGAAGGCGAGGTAATTGCGGCCCAAGTAAATCACCGCAAGTTTGGGCCCGAATATGGTCACGGGGGCGGAGTACAGCTTGCGCGCATCGAACATGTGCAGGCGTAAGGTTGGATAAAGCTGGTCGTGCAGGTGCCGTAGCCGTTCAAGCTGCGCGCGGCGCGTGCTCACTGGTAGACCGTCGTAGTAGCCGCAGCCTTTCGCCATGGCGCTCAACTCGTGCACAGGAAACGCTATTTCATAGTCGGAGCCGGTGCTTCGCATCCAATTTAAGTTGTCCTTGGAGGCGCCGACAGCTTGGGCGGTCGTGCGCCCCAGATGCGGCGTGTATTCCCATTCCAGCATGTCACGGGTTTTTAGCATGTCATGCAGGCTCGCGGGTACGTGGCGGATTTTGTACCCCTCGGCCTCGCGGTGCCACGCATGGATTTGCTCGTCCGCCAAAGCGCGCGGCGCTTCGGTGAAGCTAAGCGCGCTGGCCATCAGGTCCACGGCAAGCTCTGGGCGGTCAGTTAGGCCCAGCAGCCAGTCCGCGGATACCCCCAGCACGCGGGCGCATTCCCCGACGACTTGTGCGTTTGGCAGTCGCGCGGTCGTCGATTTAAGAAGCTGCGACACGGTGGAGCGGTCCACGCCTATGGCACGCGCCAATGCGCTTTGGCTTATTTGGGTGGCGTCCATGGCTTGGGCGACGCGGGCGCGGAACAATTCCGCACGGTCCCGCTTGTCGATAATAAATGTCATGTGGTGATTTATATCATCATCGCAGAAAAATGTGAACTATTCACAGAATGGCCGCCTTGCCCGATCGCGGGTTAGCAACGTCTTAAAAGAGGGGCGAGCCGATGGGGACTGCGACGAAAACAAAACGGGACGACCGTCTGACTGGCGGTCGCTACCGGACAACTAAGCGCACGGTGGAATGGCCAACGCTGGTCTTGTTGGTGGCGACCTACGCGGTCTGGTGTGTCGCGGTGTTCTGGATGGCGACGTGGTCGCTGCCCTTGGCTGTTTTGATCACTGCACTCGCAATCGTTCAGCACGCGTCGCTGCAGCATGAGGCGCTGCACGGGCATCCTTCGCGGTGGCAGTGGCTCAACGCGCTGATGGTGCGACCGTCGCTGAACCTGCTGGTCCCCTACGGGCGGTTCCGCGACACGCATTTGAACCATCATCGCGATGCTAACCTGACAGACCCATACGACGACCCAGAAACCAACTTCTTGTCCACCGCGCGGTGGCGTTGCGTGCCGCGCTGGCTGCGACCTGTGTACCGGTTCAATAACACGCTGGCGGGGCGGATGTTGATTGGCCCGCTGCTAGGGCAATGGACGTTTATGCGCCGCGATTTCCGGTTGCTGGATGCGAATGTCGCCTGTAGCTGGGCTGCGCATGCGGTCAGCACAGTTGGGGTTATGTGGCTGGTCGTGGCGTCGTCAATGCCTGTCTGGGCGTATCTGAGCGCGGCTTACGTGGGGATGTCGGTGCTGAAGATACGCACCTTTCTGGAGCACCGTGCGCATGAAAGTCACGGCGGGCGTAGTGTCATTATCGAGGACAGCGGCCCGTTGGCATTCCTGTTCCTGAACAACAACCTGCACATCGTTCACCACATGCATCCGCAGGTCGCGTGGTATGATCTGCCGCGCCTCTACCAAGGGCGTAAGGCGCGGTTCTTGGCGCGCAACGGCGGGTATTGGTACCGCTCTTACGCCAGCATCATGGCGCGGTATCTGCTTGCAGTAAAAGACCCCGTGCCACATCCGCACTTGCGCGTGGGGGAGGAGAGACTGGACCGCTAGCTCCTGCGCGGTATAGATGGGCCACACCGCATGCCGCACTTGGAGAGACACATGGCCCTTTGGATATACGTCTCGGTCTTTGCGGCCTTCATGCAGAACCTGCGGTTCATGTTGCAAAAACACCTGAAGGCAACAAAGCTGTCCACGGGCGGCGCGACCTTCTCGCGGTTTTTGTTTTCCAGTCCGTTGGTTGCCCTTGCTGTTTGGGGCTATCTGTCGTGGTCAGGCGCGGCTTTTCCCGCGTTAAGCGGCACGTTCTGGGCCTACGCCCTATCCGGTGGGATCGCCCAGATTTTGGCGACGGCCTGCGTGGTGGCCCTATTCGCCGAGCGCAATTTCGCTGTTGGTATCGTTTTCAAGAAAACCGAGGTCGTGCTGACGGCGCTGGTTGGGCTGGTGGTGCTGGGCGAGGGGGTGTCGTCGCTTGGAGTGGTTGCGATTGTTGTTGGCTTTGCGGGTGTCATGCTGCTGTCAGACCCGCCACAGGGCGGCGCACGGTTCCTCAACAAGGCGACAGGCTTCGGGCTTAGTTCCGGCTTGTTGTTCGCAGTGTCGGCGGTCGGGTACCGCGGTGCGGCGATGCAAATCGACAGTGCGGATGTGATCGTGCGCGCAGGGGTGACGTTGGCGATGGTCACGGCCTACCAAACGATCATCATGGCCGCGTGGCTGGCGTGGCGCGACACGGGTGAGATCGCGCGCGTAGTCGCATCTTGGCGGGTATCATCGCTGGTCGGTGTGACGTCTATGTGCGGTTCTTTCGGGTGGTTCATAGCCTTCGCGCTGCAAAATGCTGCCTATGTGAAAGCGGTCGGGCAGGTGGAATTGGTGTTCACCTTTCTGGCGTCCTACTTCATCTTCAAAGAGCGCAGTACGCCCAAAGAGATCGCGGGCATTGCGCTGATTGTGATCAGCATATTGGTACTGGTCGCGGCACTATAGACGGTCGGAGGATAGGCCATGAGTTTGAAAGTATCAGCGGCGCAGATGGTCGCCAAAGCGCGGGCGCGCATCGAGGAAGTCGAGACCAAGGACGCGATTGCTATGGTCGGCGATGATGATGTGGTGATTGTCGATTTGCGCGACGTGAGAGAGCGTCAGCGCTCCGGCTATGTTCCGGGCAGTTTTCATTGCCCGCGTGGTATGGCGGAATTCTGGGTGGACCCCGACAGCCCCTATTTCAAAGAGATATTCGGGCAGGACAAGAAGTTCGTGTTCCACTGCGCGTCCGGCTGGCGCTCCGCGCTGACCGTTGCGACTTTGAATGACATGGGGTTCGACGCGGCGCACCTGAAAGAGGGGTTCTCTACGTGGGAAGCGCAGGGCGGGCCGGTTGACCGCGACGGTTGACGTGTCACAGAATTGTTACCAGCAGAAGTGTGCTTAGGGAGGTTCGCCTGCCTTGACCGCCTGCGTGTCCCCGCATATCTAAACTAATCAGTTTAGTTTCGGGCGGAGACACGCATGGGCCATATTATCGACCGACCACGGCTTGACCCGACCGATGACAGCTTGTTACCGCCGCTGCTGAGGCATGCTAGCACCGACGGGCTATTGCGGTTCGAGTACCGCGAGGACGCCCCCGGCGCGTTGCCCGCGCAGGTCAGCGAGTACACGACCTTCATCATTCCCGTGCAGGATACACCACTCCGCGTGATCGGTCAGCGCGACGGGAGGTCTGAACAGTTCACCATGAAAGGGGGCGACATCGCAGTTGCCTTGGCCGGATCGCTCAATGCGTGGCAGTGGCTCGATCCGACCAAGGTAATTTTGCTGCACATTGACCCCGATGTGATGCGGCGCTTTGTTCAAACCGAACTTAAAGTTATCCCAACAGGGCACCGATTTGAGAACACGATTTTCTTTCGTGATGCAGAGGTGCGCAACGGCGCCGAACGTATGCGTGAAACTCTGGTCGCGGGGGAGTTGGGCGCTGGCGTTGTCTTTGACGCCTTGGCGCGGATGTTCTTGGTCCAGCTGGTAAAGCGCTATGGCAAAGCGGAGCAGTCCGACATGTCGTTCGATCAACGGTTCGGGCCGGATCAATACGCGCAAGTTGTTCGCTACATCGAGGACCACCTTGACCAAAAGCTGAACCCCGCACAGCTTGCCGCCGAACTGGGAATGAGTGAGGCGGCCTTCGCCCGCAAGTTTAAGGCGCGGGTTGGGGAAACGCCCATGCGCTTTGTCAACAAGATCCGCCTAGAGGTTGCGCGCCGACTGCTGGGCAAAGGCACGCTGGCACTTGCTCAGATAGCGGCGGACTGTGGCTTCGCGGACCAGGCGCATATGTCGCGCAGCTTCAAGCGGCATCTGGGCGTGTCCCCAAGCGAGTTTCGCGCGGGCCACGCCTAGACTTCGTGCCGAAACAAATAAGCCCCGACTGATACATATCAGCCGGGGCTTTGGACGAACCCTCCTCTACTTGCGTAGAGCTGGGGGCGAGGGATCAGTCGTATTCGCCGATGAACATTTTCGCCAGCTGGGCGTTCGTGTAGGCGTCGGGGGACACGCCCATGCTTTTCGCCAACTGCAGGTGACCTTGGGAGTTGCGGCTGGTTTGTGCCGGTGCCACCAGTTCGATGCGGTCGTCGATGTCGTCGCCGCTGAGCTTGCCAACTGCGATTGTCTGGGCTGCTGCTGATGTGCTCTGGGCGGCGTGCTTTATGCCGAATTTTTCGGCGGGTGATGTGTCTGCCAATACCGGTGCGGCAGAGAGCGCAACCACTGTGGAGAGTGCGATGAGTTTCATAACTTTATCCCTTTAATTCTCATGTGTTGGCGACGGCGGCTAAGGCGCTGCGCCTACGATGGGATAAAGCTACGCGAAAGGAGCGCCGACGCCTTGAACGTCAGCCGCAACAGTATGAACCAGAGCGTCAAACACGCAAAATCGTTGACGTATTTTCCCGCGCGTTAACGCAGCATCTCTTCCAGATCTGTAATGAACTCACTGTGCATCCGCACCAGCCTATCGGATGGCTGGCGAAGGGCGAGTGTCTCCCCCAACGGGTCCTCAGCCGTGATCGCGCTGCCGGAGAGCTGTTGCAACACATGGTGGCCGCAGAATGGGACGTAAACCTCTGAATAGCCGCCCTCGTGGACCAGAACCAATCGGTCGCCACACAGCTCAGATGCTGCGTCCATAGCCATTTCGGTCAACGCGCGAAATGTCTCGGCCGTTGCCATCATACGCGACAGCGGGTCCACTGCGGCTGCGTCATAGCCACAGGCGACGATGATCACGTCGGGTTGGAAGTCGCTGAGGGCAGGAAGCACCAATCGCTCCATCGCCTCCAGATACAAACGGTGCCCACCGCCGGGCGGCAGCGGGATGTTCAGGTTATACCCTTCGCCCGCCCCGACACCGCGATCCTCTGCATCACCGGTATCCATCGGGTAGTTGCGTTCTTGATGCATGGATATCGTCAGCACGTCGTCGCGATCATAGAATATAGCTTCGGTACCATTGCCGTGGTGCACGTCCCAATCCAGCACAGCCACACGGTCGGTCAGGCGGTGCTCCAGCGCGGCCTCCACGGCGATGGCGATGTTGGCAAGTAGACAGAACCCGTTGGGGAAGTCCGGCAGGCAATGGTGGCCGGGCGGGCGGGACAGGGCGTATGCGTTCTGCATGTCGCCCTGTAGCACCGAGAACAACGCGTCCTTCGCCAGTCCCGCTGACAAGGTCGCCATTTCAAATCCGCCCTGCGCGAAGGGCGTGCGCAGCCCCATGGAGCCACCGCCGGTATCCGATTTTTCCTTGAATTTACGGAGGAAAGCTTCTGGATGCACACGCAGAAGGTCGCCCCATGAGACAGGCGTCGCGGAGCGAGAATGCAGGTCTTGCACGAGCCCCGTGACGTCGAGCAGGTTCTTCAAACGTCGTTTGGTTTCGGGGTTTTCCGGCAGTCCGCCAGACGCCAACGGCTGAACCAATCCACCCAGTGGCAGTGTAAACGCGAAGTCACCACCGGCGTGCCAAAAGCACTTTTCGTCCCAGAAGAAGCCGGTCTTGGTCATGGTTTTCCTTTCAGGCGGTAGCTGCCTTCGGGCAGATCCAAAGCCGCCGTAAGGTCGCGAATTTGGCGCAGTGAGAATGTCACTTTCTGTACCCGCTCCGTGTGGGGGTCGACTTGCTCCAGCGTGACGCTGTCATCGAAGGCGTTGATCGATATGTCGCCTTGCAAATAGCTGGCGCCCTCATCGATCAGTGTGATGAGCGTGGCGTCAAATTCGTGCTCGATGGTGAACATGGGCCCTCCGAAGACTATTCGTGTGGCCTCACCGTAGGGTGGGTGGGCGCGGAATTGCAAATGCTCATCTGTGGGCTTGGCGCGGCGTGGCGAGGAGGATACATTCGGGGGAAATCAAGAAGGGTTCATCTATGCGATTAATGCTATCTTTCATTGCGGCAGCAGCCTTGGGCGCGTGTACGGTCGAAACCGCTGACACGCCAACATCCCAACCTGCACCGCAAGAGCCGAAGGCGACCCAATCGCCGCCACAAGTGTCCTCGCGCACCGCAGTGTCGAACTTCAGGGCCGTCGTCGCGCAGGTGGAGCCGGTGGCGGAGCGTGAATGCCGCGCCCGCGCGCCAGACCTGAACTGCGACTTCAAGATCATCGTTGACGAGCGCACCAACCAGCCGCCGAACGCCTTCCAGACATTGGATAAGTCCGGTCGTCCTATTTTGGGCTTCACGATTGCGCTGATCGCTGATGCGCGCAACCGTGACGAGGTGGCTTTTGTGATGGGCCATGAGGCGGCGCATCACATCTCCAAGCACCTTGCCAAGCAGCAACAAACCGCGATTGGCGGGGCCATCATCGGCGGTATCATCGCGGCGTCGGTCGGGTTGGACGTGAACGCGGGCCAGCAGTTGGGCGGCACCGTCGGGGCGCGTGCTTACTCGAAGAACAACGAGCTGGAGGCGGATGCGCTGGGCACGGTCATCGCCAAACGGGCGGGCTATGACCCTGTGCGCGGGGCGCAGTTCTTTACGCGCATCCCTGACCCGGGCGATCGGTTCTTGGGGACCCATCCGCCCAACGCGAGCCGCATTGAAACTGTGCGCAAGGTGAACTCTCAACTTTGAGGGCATTCGTCAAACGTGAATGGCAGCGGTTCTCGGATCGCTGCCGTTGGTCCTTGCAAGGCGTCGTGGCCATGTGGGGCGCGGAGCCGAGTTTCCGCTTTTGGTCCTGCCTGAATGTGGCCTCCGCCGCGTTGGCTTTCGCCTTACCGCTGAGCGGCGAGGGGCGGGCGTTGATACTGGCCTTGGGGGTGCTCGTGCTTGCGGCGGAGGGGTTGAACACAGGCGTTGAGGCGGCTGTCGACCGGAGCGGGATGGAGCGCGATCCCCTTGCCAAATATGCCAAAGACGCCGCCAGCGCGGGGGTGGCCCTTACGGCGATTGCGGCGGGGCTTGCTTGGGTCATCCTGATTATCGATTTGTTTTGAAACGGTTTTTGTGCGGGTCAAGGCGGTTGATCCTAGGGGGCGCGGCGTGATCCAGCTTGAAAACATCCTGACGGATCGCGGCTCCAAATACGCGGTGTCTGGCGGGGCTGCGACGACGCGTCAGGAGGCGGCGGCCTTTGTGAAGGCGCTGTGCCGAAACAAGAAATACGCCAAGGCCACGCATAACACATGGGCAGTGATCTTGCCGGACGGCACACCTGTGAAGAACGACGACGGCGAAAGCGGGGCGGGGATGGTGATCCTGCGCATGCTGGAGCGCGAAGAGGTCGTGGGGGAGGTCGTGGTGGTCACCCGTTGGTTCGGCGGGGTGAAGCTAGGCGGGGATCGCTTCCGGCGGGTGCAAGACTGCGTGCGGATGTATTTCGAGGCGCGAGGTTAACGCGGTGGACGGTTGGAGTTTTGGCGAGTAACCTGCAGGGCCAAAATTGGCGTGGTTAATGCCTGTGTTTACTAGGAAATTGAGGGTCTGCGAAACGTATGCAAAGCGTCTGCATTGCGTCGGGCAGATCGTGGGTAATTGAGCGATTTAACGGTGCGCGCGGTAGGAAACGTTAAGGTTTGGTGTGTGTGGTCTAAAGGTGCGAAAGCCGATCTGGAAACCGTCGAGGGCAGATTCAGACGTTAAAAGCGCGTTTTCGTATGGGTGTTGATTTGGTCGCGAGTTTTAGGGGAGGGTGCGGACCTCGGGGTGGGTGCGAAGCGCCCTCCCTATGAGGGAGGGTTGAAGCCGTCTTGGAAACTGTCGAGGACATTTTCAGGCTGAAACGGGCGGAGCCCTGGACGGGCGCTGCCCAGCGATGCCGGGCGGGAGAGGTTTTCGGTGGCCAATTGAAACAGGGAGTTCGAATGTCCGGTCTGCGGGACAAAAGCGGACCTTGAGCTCATCCGGCGATGCACATAGCTTGCCAAGGGCAATAAAAGGCATTTAAGTTTGAACGCAGTGGCAAATTATTTTGATGTAGAGCTTCTAATTCGTCACCCGAAATTGAGTGCCGACGAAATCACAAAAACCTTAGACTTGACTCCCGACGTTTCGTTTAACGTAGGCGAACAACGCGTGACACCGGTGGGGACGACACTCGACGGTAAGTATAGACACTCGAGTTGGTCGCTTAGTTGGCAATTCGTTAGTGAGAAACGCTTTTTTGCCTGCGTTGAAAGTGTCTTGAATAAGTTGAAACCGAAACAATCATTCTTTGTGCAGATTGCAGAAGAAGGTGGCAAAACGATGTTGAACCTTAAACTCTACGGCAGAGTTCATAGTGGTGATGTCGGAACGATGAAACTTATAGAGGCGCTAAAGCAGATGGAAATTTTATTAGGGCTGGAGGTTTTTCCAGACTGGGATGAAGCGGAAGAGTCCCTAAACACACTTGCTCGACAGGCGCAAAAAATGAACTAAGCGGCTGCTCGCTTTGGGCTCTAAGCCGACTTTTATAAAACACACTCGCTGGCTTGCCTTAGGGGCTCTGCCCGTTAATCGCGGAAATGATCCACTGGATCATTTCTTATTCGCGATTAACCCCCACAAGTCATATTCCCCAGCCTCATCCACCAGCACGTCGACCATATCGCCAGCCTTCAGCCCCTCAAACCCTTCGTCGATGAACAGGTTCCCGTCGATCTCTGGCGCGTCGGATGTTGTGCGGCAGGTGGCTCCGTCGTCCTCGACCTCGTCCACAATCACCTGAATGGTGGTGCCGACTTTGGCGGCCAGCTTGGCCTCGGAAATGGCTTGGGCTTTCTCCATGAAGCGGTCCCAGCGGTCTTGTTTGACCTCGGCGGCCACATGGTCGGGCAGGGCATTGGAGCGCGCGCCGTCGACGTTTTCGTATTGGAAGCAGCCGACGCGGTCCAGTTGCGCCTCGTCCAGCCAGTCGAGGAGGTGCTGGAACTCCGCCTCCGTCTCGCCGGGGTAGCCGACGATGAAGGTGGAGCGCAGGGTGATGTCGGGGCATTCCGCGCGCCATGCGGTGATTTCGTCCAGCGTCCGCGCGGCGGCGGCAGGGCGGGCCATGCGTTTGAGCGTATCGGAGTGCGCGTGTTGGAACGGGATGTCCATATAGGGCAGCAGCGCGTTTGCGGGATCGGCCATGAGCGAGATCAGTTCGCGCACATGCGGATAGGGGTAGACGTAGTGCAGCCGGACCCACAGGTCCTTTTGCGCGCCGAGGCTGCCAAGCTCACGGGCCAGATCGAGGATGGGCGCCTTGGAGGGGCGGTCCTTCCAGTCGGTGCCATAGGCGGAAGTGTCTTGGGAGATGACGAGCAGTTCCTTGACGCCAGCCTCCACCAGCTTTTCGGCCTCGCGGATGACGGCCTTTTGGGGGCGGGAGGCGAGGCGGCCGCGCATGTCAGGGATGATGCAGAACTTGCACTTGTGGTTACAGCCCTCGGAAATCTTGAGGTAGCTGTAGTGGCGCGGCGTGAGGGACACACCTGTCGCGGGCAGCAGGTCGATGAAGGGATCGGGGCTGGGCGGCACGGCCTTGTGCACGGCGTCGAGGACCTGCTCGTACTGGTGCGGTCCGGTGACGGCGAGCACGCTGGGATGGGTGCCGCGGATGTAATCCTCCTCGGCGCCCAAGCAGCCGGTGACGATGACCTTGCCGTTTTCTGTGAGGGCCTCTCCGATGGCATCCAAGGATTCCGCCTTGGCTGAGTCTAGGAAGCCGCAGGTGTTGACGATCACCGCCTCCGCGCCCGCGTAGTCGGGGGAGATGGCGTAGCCCTCGGCGCGGAGCCTCGTGAGGATGCGCTCACTATCCACCAGCGCCTTGGGGCAGCCGAGGGAGACCATGCCGATTTTCGGCTGGTTGTCGCGAGGGGCCTCCGAGAGCTTGAGCTTCGGGGCAAGGTCGGGGCGGAGGTTTGGGGGGTTCTGAGCCATGAGGGGCCGTATACGCTGGTCAGGGCTTGGGGGGAAGTGGGGTTGAGGCGGTTTAGATTGCGTCCTTTTCGGCTTCCTCCGATATGCTGGCGACGGAGACGTATTCTCTTTCATCGCGGTCCGCTTTGATTTTGGGTGCGCTCTTTCGCCATGCGACGAGGTTTTGACCGATCTCCCGGTAGAAGCGCGGGACGATGTCTTCTAGATCGACGATGAAGTTGGTTTGTTGCGTGAAGCGTGCACCGAGCCGCTTGGAGAGGAAGATGTTAAAAGAGAGAACTTGTAGCCCTGTTTTACCATCTTCGATCAGCTCTGGGGAGGCGAGAAGATCTGCGTATGAAAACTGTGTGGCTTCACTTCGACCCGGCCAGTTGCAGCGTATTGTTAGACCTTCTAAAGCGTCGCTTGGGATTTGACGTAAGAGCCAATTCAGACGTGCTTTCGAAGATTTTTTATCCTCGGGCGCTTTTAGAAACATGCCAACATCGATTGTTCTACGAGAGATATCTGCAATGATCTCTAATGGCGCTGCCGCATCTGGGATGTCCAGCGTGCTTTGAAGTTGGTTGTCCTCACGCAACAACGCCAATTCGTCTTTTTGTCGCTGCACAGGGTCTGCGATGTGCTTTCGCGACAGGCGTTCATGCACATATGTTTCGGTCATTCGCGTCAGTATTAAAGATAGGTCCTTGGTTTCCTGATGCCACGCTTCAATCACGCGTGTCGCGTCTTCGGACTTAACTAGTATTTTTCCGCCTGTGGAAACTAATTTGTTGATGTTAGACCATTCCGGCGGCATTCGCTCGAACCCCTTAACCCCGGCGCTGTCGTCACTTAGGAAACGGCGTAACTCGTTGAGTAATAACGCTTGATCAGTGTCTTCGATCTCTTCGTTGGCAAGTAGTAAGCCCACATTTGTCAGTACGAACATCCATGACCAGTGATAAACAGGGATCTTTGACCTGCTTTTGCGCACGTCTGCGATTGGATGGTTTTTGGGTGCTGAGGTGAACTCGTTAGAAATGGTTATAACTGCGTCGCAGCCTTGTTCTTTCGCAATCTCGCGGTATTTCTCGATCTGTTCAGCGCCGAGTGTTGCATTACCGACTTTAGCTTCGATTAAGGCTCGCCATTCCCGTGCGCCGTTCTTAACAACGATTAGGCCATCCGGGCGATCGTTAGGTATGATTTTTTCGGCTTTGAAAACAATCTCGGTATAACACTCGATCTGCGAGCGTTTACCAATTCTTACACCAACCGAAGTCAGCATCGCGTTGCCGAATTCCTGAACACGAGAAAGACATGAAAGGACGATTGAGGTCGTTCGACCCTCTTTGGAAGTTGTCGCTAAGACCGGAAAAAGGCGAGCGATCTCTCCCTGTTTTAAGTAATCTGGGCGCATTCAAATATCCTTAAGTAATTTCGATCAGATTGAACCAACAACATTAGCAAAGCAACTGTTTGGGAAAATCGAATCTGTCACTTCAAGGCGCAGCCGAGGATCACTTGCGCTAAATCATTGTAGCCTGCCTCTCCAGGGCCTAACCTGCCCACAAACCCCTTAAGAGGAGCAGGCCCTATGCGTTGGATAATCCGGATACTCGTCACGTTGATCAGCCTCATCGTGCTCGCCGTCGCAGGGTTGTTTATGATCCCCACGAACAAGATCGCGCGGTTCGCGGAAGGGCAGTTCGAGAAGAACACGGGCCGCGCGCTCAGCATTGCGGGGGATGTGTCGCCGCAGATATTTCCGCGCTTGGGCGTCAAGCTGGAGGACGTCGCGATCTCCAACGCGGAGTGGTCGGGCAATGGGCCTATGCTGGAAGCCGCGTCAATGGAGATGGGCGTAGGCTTCTCGGCCTTGATGGGCGGCGACATCGTGGTCGAAGCCTTCGACATCCAGTCCCCTGTGATCCGGTTGGAGCGGTCCAAAGACGGGCTTGCCAACTGGGACTTCGTGACGGAACTGGGCGGCGGCGAGGACGGCGGCGGCTCGGCCGATGTGTCGCTGCCGTTGGCGCAGATCACCAACGGCTCCGTCGAGTTTGCGGACGCTCAAAGCGGCCAGTCCCACGTGCTGACCGCACTGGATGCAACGGTGAAGCTGATCGACCTGAAAGGCGCGGGACGGCTGGAAATGTCGGCGCTGTATAAGGGCCAAGCGGTTAAGCTGGCAGGCACGGTGAACGGCGTGCAGCAACTGCTGGACGGCGGCGTGCAAGGCGTGGACGTCACAGTCAGCGCTGGACCCAACTCGGTGGCGTTCAAGGGCAGCGCGGGGCTGGACCCTGTGCAGGCTAAAGGCGCAGTCACGGGCGCGGTAACTGACCACGTGTCCTTGTTTGCGCTGATGGATCAGGCCGCGCCGCGCATCCCAGAGGGGTTGGGTCAAGAAGTGAACGTGTCGGGAGACATGACGCTGACCGCCGACAACCAGATGTTTTTGCGGGGGGCGACGATCAACCTGGACCAGAACCAACTGACCGGCGAACTGGACGTCGCGCTGAAGGACACCCCCTATGTGACGGCGCGGCTGCAGGGCGACCGCCTCGATTTTTCCGCGATGAGCACTGACACCACAGAAGGTGACGGCGCCGCGAACGCGGGGGCGGGGGGCTGGTCTGACGCGCAATTGGATGTGTCCGGTTTGTCTGGGGTTGACGGGGAGTTTTCGCTCAAGGCGAACGAGATTGATCTGGGCTCCATCAAGCTGGGGCGCACGGATTTGGGGGGCGCGCTCGACCGCTCTCGACTGGTGTTGGACTTGGCAAATGTGGGCGTGTTTGACGGCGCCGTTTCCGGCCAGTTTGTGGTGAACGGGCGCGGCGGCTTGTCGGTTGGCGGCGATCTGGCGGCCTCCAGCGTGGCGATGCAACAGGTGCTGACAGATTTCGCAGGGTTTGAGCGGTTGGTCGGGGATGCGTCGCTCTCGCTCAAGTTTCTGGGCGTTGGCAACACGATGAACGAGATCATGAACGGCCTGAAAGGCTCAGGCCGCCTCGACGTGGGTAGCGGCGAATTGCTGGGACTGGACATCGCGGGGATGATCAAAAATCTGGACGCGTCATATCAGGGCGAAGGGTCCAAAACGGTTTTTGACGACATTACCGCCAGCTTTGACATTGATGGCGGGGTGCTGAGCAACACGGACCTGAATTTCGTAGCAGAGCTGCTGACCGCGACGGGCGGCGGCGCTTTGGACCTTGGCGGGCAGACGATCAAATATCGGCTGGCGCCGGTTGCGCTGGCAAGCCAACTGAGCGGCGGCATCCGTGTGCCTGTGATCATTGAGGGGCCTTGGAGTAACGTTCGGTTCCGCCCCGACCTGAAAGCGCTGATTGATGCGGACCTAGAGGCGGAAAAAGAGAAGCTGAAGGCACAAGCGAAGGCCAAAGAGGAAGAGCTTCGTGTCAAAGCCAAAGCGCGCGAGGCGGAGCTGCGGGCGAAGGCGGACGCCAAGCTGGAGGATGAGCTGGGTGTCGTGCGTCAAGACGGGCAAAGCGTTGAGGACGCATTGAAGGAAGGTCTTGAGAACAAGGCCAAGGACGCGTTGCGCAATCTTTTGGGCGGCAACTAAGACGCTGTCGGGCATTAAAAAAGCGCCGCCTCAATGACTGAGGGGCGCTTTTAATAAATCAAATGTGCGGCTTGGTCCTAGCGGCGACGGTCGCGGCGGGCGGACATAGGCTGGAAGGCCACACCAACGTGCGCCTCGCAATAGGGTTTACCGGCTTGGGACGGGAGGCCGCAGAACCAGAAATCCTCGGTTGCGGGGTCGCCTACTGGCCATTTGCAGGTGCGTTCGGTCAGTTCCATCACAGAGAGGCGCTTGGCCTTCTTTTCGACCTCGCGCACAGAAGCAAGGGCCTCTGGGCTGATCTCGTTGGCGGACGGCTGCGGTGGCAGCGGCTGCCCTGCCGTGACGATCAGTTTTGGCCGCCCGATTGGTTTGTGCACAGGGGCTGCGGGCTTGGATTCCGGCGCGGGCGCTGCGGCCTTGGGCTTTTCGGGGGCTTTGGGTTTGGCTGCGGGCTTCGCCTTGGGGGCTGCGGTCGCGGCCTTCGCGGGGCTTGCGCCGCCAGAGCGGTTGGACAGCCCCAAACGATGCACCTTGCCGATCACGGCATTGCGCGTCACGCCGCCCAACTCCTTGGCGATCTGCGAGGCGGATTTTCCTTCGCCCCACATTTTTTTCAACACTTCGACGCGATCATCGGTCCATGACATGCGGTTTAGCCTTTTCAAACGACAAACCGCCCCAATCCATTGCGCTTAGGGCGGCGTGTTCTTTTCCAGTTGCCCCTAATTTAGAGCCCAATGCGTCAGGATACAAGTTTCGATCAGGGCTTGTCTTGCGGAGGCGGAGGTAAGGGGCGCGGAGCGCGGCCTTCGCGCCATGCGAGCAGGGCCGCACCGGCGATAATAACACCCGCGCCAAGCAGGGAAATGCCATCGGGGCGCGTTTGGAACGCCACCGTGTCGTAAAGGGTGGCGAAGACTAGTGTGGCATAACTGAAAGGCACCACAAAAGAGGCTTCGGCACGACGCATGGCTTGGATAAAGCAGGTTTGCGCGGCTGCCATCATAAAGCCGATTCCTGCTAACGCTCCCCATTGCTGGGCCGTTGGAACCTGCCAGACAAAAAAGAGCGCTGTTGTTACGAGCGCGAGGCCGATTGAGTTGTTGATGAACAAAATGCTGAGCGGGCTTTCGCGTCCGGTCAGAAGTTTGATGATGGTGATCTCGATCCCCATCGACACGGCGGCACATAGGGCCAAAAGCGCCATCGGATTAAACGGCGCGCCGCCAGTGATGAAACCGGGACGTAGCAACACGACAGCCCCAACCAAGGCCACGGCGGATGCCGCCCAGCGAATAGGGCCCACGCGTTCGCCCAGCAGCGGGATCGCCAATATCATCGCGAACACGGGGTTCAGGAAGCTAATCGCCGTCGCATCCGACAGTGGAATGAATGCTACGGCGGCAAACAGCAAGGTGATGCCGGTCGCACCAAAGAGGGTACGGGTTGCGTGCATCTTGAGATGCTTCGCAGAAATTTTCGGGCGCAGAACGGTGGCCGTGACTGCAACGGCAATCCAAGCGAAAAGGAAACGACCATGGGCAATCTGCACCGGATGAAGTGGGTCGCCCGCAACACCTGTTCCAATCACTTTGGCGAGCAACGTCGTCCCCGCGATCAGCGAGGACGCGAGCAACATGAACGCGATGGCGGCGGGGCGGTTTTCATGGGTGGGTGTCATAGGTTTGGCTATGCCGCCGTGATGCCGTGGGCAAGAAAAAACTGGACAGCCCACCGCACGCCGCTTAGACGCGTTTTCATGATCAACACCGCAAACCTTTCTACACTGCGACGCCGACGCTAATTTAGCGTCCGATCATCTGTGCGCAAAGCGCACGCCTCCACTTCTCATTCAAATTGACTTGCCGCGGAACATCCTCAATATCTGGAGTTCCTCTGCGTAAAGGATACCCACGCGATGATACCTGCCGTACTGCCGACCTATTCACGGGCGAAAATGAGCTTCGAGAGCGGAGAGGGGAGCTGGCTTACAGACCAAGACGGCACGCGATACTTGGATTTAGGCGCAGGTATCGCTGTGACTGGCCTTGGGCACGCGCATCCAGCCCTGGTGAAGGTGGTGCAGGATCAGGCTGCAAAGCTGTGGCACACGTCAAACCTGTACCAGATCCCGCACCAAGACGAACTGGCAGCGAAGCTGCGCGAGGCGACATTCGCGGACACGATGTTTTTCACCAACTCTGGCGCGGAAGCGATGGAGTGCGCGATCAAGATGGCGCGCAAATACTGGTACGACAAAGGCCAACCGGAACGGGTGAACATCATCACCTTCACGGGGTCCTTCCACGGGCGGACCTTGGCGACGATCTCGGCGGCAGGATCGGAGAAGCTGACAAAAGGCTTCGGGCCATTGTTGCCGGGCTTCATCAACCTGCCAGCCGGAGACCACGACGCGTTGCAAGAGGCGCTGGACGACACGATCGCCGCCGTCATCGTGGAACCAGTGCAAGGTGAGGGGGGTATTATCCCGCTGCCGGATGCCTGCCTGAAAGGGCTGCGCGACCTCTGCGACAGTACTGGCGCTTTGATGATCTTGGATGAGATCCAATGCGGCGTTGGCCGCACGGGCAAGCTGTTCGCGCATGAATGGTCGGGGATCACGCCTGATATTATGGCCATTGCTAAGGGTATCGGTAACGGCTTCCCGCTGGGCGCCTGCCTTGCCACGGAGGAGGCTGCGAGCGGCATGACCGCGGGGACGCACGGCTCCACCTATGGCGGCAACCCTTTGGCCTGTGCCGTTGGCAGCGCGGTGATGGACATCGTGGCTGACGATGAATTTCTGGCAGATGTATCGCGGAAATCCGGCCTGCTGCGCCAGAGCCTTGAGGGGCTTGTGGCATCTCACCCGACAATATTTGAGCTGGTGCGCGGTGCGGGCCTGATGATCGGGGTGAAATGCGTCGTGCCGAACGTCGACGTGGTGGCCGCGGGCTACGACGCGCATGTGCTGACGGTTCCGGGCGGTGACAACGTCATCCGCCTGTTGCCCGCGATGACGATCAGTGACGAAGAAATTAAGGAAGCCGTGGCCCGTTTGGATCGCGCCGCGACAGCCTTGGAGGGCAAACAGTGAAGCATTTTCTAGATATCCATAAAACGGCCCCCGCAGACCTGCGGCACATCATCGACACTGCTCTGACAGTAAAGAAAGCCCGCGCCGGCAAGCCCAAGGGGGCGTTGGACGCTGAACAGCCTTTGAAAGACCACATGGTCGCGCTGATCTTCGAGAAGCCATCGACACGGACACGCGTGTCGTTTGATGTGGGTGTGCGCCAGATGGGCGGGCAGACGATGGTTTTGTCCGGCTCCGACATGCAATTGGGCCACGGCGAGACGATTGCGGACACCGCGCGCGTCCTGTCGCGGTATGTGGACCTAATCATGATGCGCACGTTCGAGGAAGACACACTGCTGGAGATGGCGGAATACGCGACGGTTCCCGTGATCAACGGGCTGACCGACCGCACGCACCCCTGTCAGATCATGGCCGACATCCTGACCTTCGAGGAGCACAACGGTCCGATCAAAGGCAAGAAGGTTGTTTGGGCGGGGGACGGCAACAACGTGTTCGCAAGCTTCGCCCACGCGGCGAAGCAGTTCGGATTCGATCTGGTGTTTTCCGGCCCGCCGCCGTTGGATCCGGAGGCATCGCTCGACGGGCTCTACACGACGGAGCGTGATCCACACGCAGCGGTTGAGGGCGCGGATTTGGTGGTCACCGACACTTGGGTGTCGATGCATGATCCGCAGTCGGCGCGGGAGCGGCGGCATAACCAGTTGCGCGGTTATCAGGTTAACCAACGCCTGATGGACCACGCGAAGCCTGACGCGCTGTTTATGCACTGCCTGCCTGCACACCGCGATGATGAGGCGACGTCAGAGGTGATGGACGGTAAGAACTCGGTCATTTTTGACGAGGCGGAAAACCGGTTGCACGCACAAAAGGCTGTGATGCGGTGGTGCCTTGGGGAGTAGCGCTTAGGCGGCTTCTCGAATAGAAGCGCCGAACCCGTTAAAAAGTTCATAAGAGATGCCCAATGTTTGCAATCACCCATCCAGACGAACAACGTCGCCTTGCCACTTTGCGCGGTTACGGTCTGCCGGAGGTGGTGAAGGGTGCGGAGTTTGACGACATCGTGAACCTTGCATCGCAGATTTGCGAAGCGCCGGTGTCCCTTATGAGCCTCGTTGAGGTCGACCGCCAATGGTTCGCGGCCACCTGCGGCACGGACCTAACAGAGACCACGCTGGACAAATCCGTGTGCTCGCACGCGATCCTTGATGACGAGATCACGGAAATCCCCGACACGTTGCTTGATCCACGCACGGCAGACAATCCGCTGTGTCACGACGGAACGGATATGCGGTTTTATGCGGGAGCGCCGCTCGTGGCACCTGACGGCATGCCGATTGGGACGCTGTGCGTACTTGATACCAAGCCGCGCCGGTTGACCCCGCTGCAACGTGAGACGCTGCGCGTCTTGGGGCGGCAGGTGATGGCGCAACTGGAACTGCGTCGCAACGTGGCCTTGGGTGACGTATTGCGCCGCGAGATGGATCACCGCGTTAAGAATTCGCTAACCATGGTGGGCTCCCTTGTCCGGATGTATCGCCGTACCGCGCAAACTCCAGAGGCGGAAGCCGCCTTCGACGCGGTGGAACGGCGTTTGTCCGCGATCTCCAGCTTGCACCGCGAATTGCACAGCACGTCCCAAGAGGACCGCGTGCCACTCAAGAGCTTCCTCGGGCGCGTTTTGGACTACCTTCGCGTCGAAGCGCCCTCCAACGTCACGTTAAGCTTAGAGGCTGAAGACGGCAATGTCGCGTCAGCAGAGGCCGCGGTGATCGGCTCCGTTGTGTCTGAATTTGTTGCGAATGCGTTCAAATACGCCTTCCCGAATGGCGTGTCGGGGGAGGTCAAGGTTGTTGTGAAGATGGGACCAGACGGGTTTGCGCAGATGGTCTGCAGCGACAACGGTGTGGGTCTTAAGCAAGCGGCATCCCCAAGCGCCTCCGCCGATGCACTTGGCGCGAAACTTATCAAGGCGTCCGCTGAGCAGATTAACGCAGATATAGAAAGCGAGCTCACAGCCGACGGGTGCTACCTGAAGCTAACCCGCCGTGCGGCGGTCGCAAGCTAAGCGACTGCAGATTGTCAGGTCTGTGTCGTCCGCAGACACCCGCAAGATTGCGAGTGCCTGCTAGACAGAAACAGGGCCGAAATTGGCAAGCCGCATCCGGCCCTGTCTGCCTCCCTGCCGTGCAGTGGAGTACACGCATTACATAGGTACACAGGGCGCGGGTTAGTAGGCGCATGAGTGAACACTGCCTGCGCGAAATAGCCTCAAGGGAACGTGAACAGCTATTTAGGCGTCATGATGATGCACGTTGTGGAGCCGGTGGCGTAGAGCTTGCCGTCCTCCACCCCCACGATCTTTCCGGTGGCCACGCCCGTTGAGCGGCCCGCGTGCTCTACGACCCCAATGCAGTCCACGGACGTGCCGGGCCGGATCGGACGGATAATATTCACCTTGTATTCCAGCGTCGTATAGACTGACCCTTTGGGCACGCGGGTCATGATGGCGCAGGCCATAGCGCTGTCTAGCAAGGTGCCGTACCAGCCGCCGTGGATAGTGCCTGTCGGGTTCATCTGCTCAAAACCTGGCGCACCACGAAAGATCACCTGATCCAGCTGCACATCCTGCAGTTGGTAGTTCAGCCCGTTCGCAATCGGCGCAAGAGGAAGCTCTCCCTCAAGGATTTTTTGCATGAAATCCAACCCCGACATGGACATGGTTGTCTCGCGTGTCGGGAGTTGATCCACCGATGTGGGCAGGAATTGTTCGGGCATATGTGGGCCTGTCTTTTGATGTGTCAGGGAGACGGTAAAAGACAGGCCCGACGGGCGCAACAGCCCAAAGTTTCGTAGGCTTAGGCCACTTGCGCCAATGCGGACTTTGGCGTGATGCCCAATGCCGCGCAGATGTCACGGGTCAGTTCTGGGCGGTTCAGGGTGTAGAAGTGCAGATCCTCAACGCCACCGTCGACCAGATCGGAGCACAGCTCCGTCACGACAGATTGCGCCAGAAGGTCGTGGCGGTCGTCGCGAATTGCGGCCGTGAAGGCTTCGTCCAGCCACGCGGGTACTTTCGTACCCGTGCGGATCGCAAAGTTGCGGGCGCGGGTCCAATCCTCAATGGGGAAGATGCCGGGCAGGATGGGTTGGTCGATACCGGCTTTGACGCAGGCGTCGCGAAAGCGAAAGAAGGTATCCGCTTCAAAGAAAAACTGGGTGATCGCCGCATCCGCGCCCGCGTCAAACTTGCGCTTCAAATAGGCGATGTTGTCCGCCATGGAACCCGCTTCGGGGTGGCTGTCGGGGTAGGCGCCAACGCGGATAGTGGCGTCGGTTTCGGTTTTCAGGGCCTCGATCAGCTCGATTGAGGAGGCAAAGCCGCCTTCGCTCACACTGAAATCCTGCCCTTTGGGCGCGTCGCCGCGCAGAGCCACGATGTCTGTCACACCGGCTTTGATGTAGTCGCGGGCGATGCTCAGGGTTTCATCGCGTGTCGCGTCGACGCAGGTCAGGTGCGCCGCGACCCGCAGGTCGGTCGTTTTGTGCAGCGCGGTCACCGCTTCATGGGTCAACTCGCGGGTGGTGCCGCCAGCGCCGTAGGTGACCGACACGAATGTCGGCTCCAGCGGTGCCAGTGTTTGAATGGTGTCCCACAGCCGGAAGCTCGCTTCGACGGACTTGGGCGGGAAGAATTCAAACGAAACGTTAGGGCGGGTCATATCAAATGTCCTTTTGGAGTTGATGCCTTGTGCCACATCCCGCGTTGTGAGACAAATTCATAACTTTCACCATGATTATGAGGGCAGCATGCATATCGAGTTTCGCCACCTTAGAACAGTGCGCGCGATCCATGAAGCAGGTGGCCTCGCCAAAGCCGCTGATCAGCTGAATATCACCCAAAGTGCGCTAAGCCACCAGATTAAGGGCTTGGAGGATCAGGCGGGGGTTGAGCTGTTTATCCGCCGTGCCAAACCGATGAAACTGACGTCCGCGGGGCTAAAGCTGCTGCGACTGGCGGAGCGTATCCTGCCAGAGGTTGAGGCGATGCAGGCCGACTTTGAAGGCTTGCGCATGGGCAAAACGGGGCGGTTGCATATCGCAATCGAGTGTCATGCCTGTTTTGAATGGCTGTTCCCTGTATTGGAGGGCTTTCGCAAGAATTGGCCCGATGTGGATGTGGATATTCGCCCTGGCCTGTCGTTCGACGGTCTGCCCGCATTAATGCGCGAGGAGGTCGATCTTGTGGTGTCCTCCGACCCCGAGGACCTTCCTGGCGTCGATTTCACGCCGCTGTTTGATTACGAGCCGGTGTTTGTCGCGTCGTCCCAGAACCCCTTGGCGAAAAAGGACTTCATCGTGGCGGAGGACCTGCGGGATCAGCTGTTGATCACCTATCCCGTGGACCGCTCGCGTCTTGACGTGTTCACAGAGTTGTTGGCCCCTGCAGGGGTCGAGCCAAGAGCGTTGAGGCAGGTGGAACTGACAGCGGTGATCTTGCTACTGGTGGCATCCAATCGCGGTGTGGCGGTGTTGCCGGACTGGGTGGTGCGCGAAGTGCGATACAACTCCGACTACGTCACACGACCCCTGACCAAAGACGGGCGCACCAAGCGCCTTTATGCCGCGACGCGTAGCGAGGATACATCGAAGCCCTTTATGGCTAATGTCATCCGGCTGGCGCGCACAGAGCCGTTGAAGCTGCAACGCGCGCCAGACAAGGTCTAGGCGACGGGCGGTACCAGCTTGGCCATGCGGCGTTCGCGCATCAGGATGTAGAGTCCTGCGCCCATGGTGATACAGATGCCCAACATCGCCAAGCCATTCGGCCAGTCGCCGAACACTGCGAAGCCGACGGCGGTGGCGACGGGGATTTCCAGGTATTGAATAGGCGCGACCGTCGCGGAGGGGGCGAAGCGCAGGCTCCATGTCATGACCAGATGCGCGAATGTGCCGAGCAGACCGATTGCGAGCAGCATAGACCAGACATCAACACCTTCGGGCATAACCAGTTGGAACTGCTCCACCGCATCTGCAGCAGGGATAAAATACATCGCCGCCAGAATGAGCGTAGCCACGACACCGCTCACCGCCTGTAGGCTGATCGGATCGGCATGTTTGGCGACTTGGCGCGTGACGAGCATAAACAGAGCGAATACCACCGCGACCACCAAGGGCAGCAGGGCGGGGGCGCCAACAGCGGCGAAGCTGGGCTGGATCACGAACAGTGTCCCGATGAAACCCACCACGCAGGCCAGAAGGCGGCGCATGCCGACTTCCTCGTCCAGCACGTATTTCCCTAACAGCAGCATGATGAACGGCATCACGAAGGCGATGGCCACCGCATCCGCCAGCGGCAGGAAGCGCAAGGACGAAAACATGGCGCCAATGCCGATGATGTGCAGGACAGAGCGCAGCACCGTCAGGCGGAACACGCGCCCCGACATCAGCAGCGTGCGGCCCGTCATAATGGCCAGCGGGATCAGCACGGCGGTTTGCACGCCGAAGCGGGTCAAAAGCAGTTGGCCCAACGGTATACTGTCGCCCAACACCTTCGCCAACGCATCGCCCATGGGGGCGAGGATGCAAAAGCCAATCATGAACATGATGCCTAGAAGGGGACGGTCAGCGGACATGACGTGACGCTCCTCTAAAACTGCGGCGTTCGCAAGGGCTTTCCCTATGCGGTGGTTCGGTCTATACGCGCCTCCAAACCTCTCCACAGGATGATGACCCATGCAAGGCAGTGCAAACCTCAATGTTATGATCAAAGCCGCACGAGTTGCAGGCCGATCGCTGATCAAAGACTTCCGCGAAGTCGAAAACCTGCAAGTCTCGGTAAAGGGCGCGGGCGACTTCGTATCCAAGGCTGACTTTGCCGCCGAAGCGATCATCAAAGAGCAACTGATGGGCGCACGTCCAACCTATGGCTGGCTTGGAGAGGAAAGCGACGAGATAGAGGGCGCTGACCCGACCCGCCGCTGGATCGTGGATCCGCTGGATGGCACCACCAACTTTTTGCACGGCATGCCACACTTCGCGGTGTCGATTGCGCTGGAGCATAAGGGCGAGATCGTCTCGGCCGTGGTGTATGACCCTGCCAAAGACGAAATGTTCGTCGCTGAAAAGGGCGAAGGCGCATTCATGAACGAGCAACGCCTGCGGGTGTCTGCACGTCATAAGATGATCGAGAGCGTTTTCGCGACCGGCATCCCGTTCGGCGGTAGCCGCTATTTGCCCGCCGCGCTGCAAGACATGGCGCGCTTGGCACCACAATGCGCGGGCGTGCGCCGCTGGGGCTCCGCCGCGCTGGACTTGGCGTATGTCGCGGCTGGCCGTTACGACGGGTATTGGGAGCGGGGTCTGAACATCTGGGACATCGCTGGCGGTGTGCTGCTGGTGCAGGAATCGGGCGGCTTTGTCGAGACGATCCGCGAAGGCCAGAGCATGTTGGAAGACGGGCATTTGATTGCCGCGAACGCAGACATCTTCCCAGCCTTCGCCAAAACGATCCGTGAGCGCAGCTAGCCTAGGCTAGCCGCTTAGCGGACGACGTAGACCGAACATTTGGCATGTCGCACCACGCGTGCGGCATTCGGCCCAAGCAGGTAGTCCGCCAAGTCGGACTTATGCGCCCCCACCACAATCAGCGATGCGTTGGTCTTTTTGGCGAGGCTTAAGACCTCCTCATAGGCGCGGCCCGTGGCGATCACATGCCGGACCTTGGCGTTCTGCTCCGCATCAAGTGCTTTGGTTACCAGCGCGTTCAGGTGTTTCCTGGCCTGCACCACGACTTTGTCGTGGTGGTCCTTGCCGAAGAAATTACCCACTTGGCTCAGGCCGTAGTCAGGGACAACGGCAATCACATCAAGTTGCTTGCCGTCCATGCTGGCCAGACGCGCGGCCTGCTGGATGACGTTTATGTCTTCGTCCCCATTGGAGACGTCGACGGCGCAGATTACGGAACCGGTCATGCTGGGACTCCTTCACGAGTGATACGGGCCCGCTGCACGAAGGCCACAAGCAGTAAGAGGATCAAAGCCGGAATGAAGACCAGCTCTTTGGGCATTTGATCAGAGGGCGCTTTGACGGACGCGATTTGCACGGGATTGTCGCCGTAGAAATCAAAGCTTTGCAACGTGTCCGCGAATGGGGAGCTAAACGCGGGCTCATCCATTTTGACCACGCCGTCTTCTTCCAGCAGAAGCAAGCCGGAGGCGGTCAGGCGATCATCGCCGGACCCCGCGCCGACGGGAAGGACCAGCGTGGTCTCCTTGATTTCGCCCGTGTCGAAGTCGGGTCCAGACACCACCAAGCGCATCTCTGACCCCTCGGAGGCGTCACCAAGGGCGGTGGTGAAGTTCGCGGGCTCAATCTGGGTGAACGGTGGCTGTATGCGGTTCATGACGAAGTCTGGCCGGAACAGTGCGAACGCGATGAGGATCAGGGCGACGCTTTCATAGACGCGGCTTTTGGTCAGGAACCAGCCCATGGTGCCCGCCGTGAACACGAGGATCGCGATGGATGCTGTGATGAACACCAATATGCCTTGGGTCACCGTCACATCTATCAGCAACAAGTCGGTGTTGAAGATGAACACGAAGGGCAAAGCCACGGTGCGCAAGCTGTAGAAGAACGCCACGAAGCCAGTCTTGATTGCATCGCCACCAGATACCGCCGCAGCGGCAAAGCTGGCAAGGCCCACAGGCGGCGTCACATCCGCCATGATACCGAAGTAGAACACGAACAGGTGGACCGCGATCAGCGGCACGATAAGGCCCGATTGCGCCCCCAGCTCCACCACAACGCCAGCCATCAAGGATGACACAACGATATAGTTTGCCGTGGTCGGCAGGCCCATGCCAAGGATCAGGGACAGCAGCCCCACCATCACCAACATGCCAATCAGGTTACCGCCGGACAGGAACTCCACAAGATCCGCCATGACTTGGCCAACACCTGTCAGGGTCACGGTCCCCACGATGACGCCAGCTGTTGCCGTGGCAAGACCGATGCCGATCATGTTCCGTGCGCCGTCAATCAGGCCTTGGATTAGGTCAGCCACACCTTGGGTGAAGGCGTTGGCCATGTCGCTTTCGCCGCGGAAGATCGCCTTGAGCGGACGCTGTGTCAGCAGAATGACGAAAAGCAGCATGGTCGCCCAGAAGGCCGACAGGCCGGGGGACTTTTGCTCAATCATCAGGAAGTACACCAACACGATGATGGGGAGCAGGAAGTAGAGGCCGGATTTGTAGATGTCACCAACGACTGGCAGCTCCACCTCCTCGGCGTTCGGGTCGTCGGGCTCCAGATCGGGGACGCTGGCGGCGAGCCACAGCAACACGGCATAGGCCACGAAGATCAGCACCGAAAGCACCACGGCAGAGGCGTCGCCAGCCGCAGCGGCGATCCAGCCGACGGGATACTGCACGCCGTAGCAAAGCAGCGCGAAGCCTACGAAGAATGCCATCATGCCGCCAATGGTTTTGCCCATCGACACCACGCGGTTGCCCAGCGTTGGCATGTTGTTTTTCACCGCTTCAAGATGGACGATATAGACCAACGCTATGTAGGAAATGGTGGCGGGCAGGAAGGCGTGGGTGATGACCTCCACGTAGGAAATGCCCACGTACTCCACCATCAGGAACGCCGCAGCGCCCATGACGGGCGGCATGATTTGCCCGTTGACGGAGGAGGCCACTTCGACCGCGCCAGCCTTCTCGGCAGAGAAGCCCACGCGTTTCATCAGCGGAATGGTGAATGTACCGGTCGTTACAACGTTGGCGATAGAGGAGCCGGAAATCAGGCCTGTCGCTGCGGAGCCAACAACGGCGGCCTTCGCAGGCCCGCCTTTCAGGTGTCCAAGCGCACCGAACGCCATTTTGATAAAGTAGTTCCCTGCGCCCGCTTTATCGAGCAAGGCCCCGAAGAGAACGAAGAGGAATACGAACTTGGTGGACACGCCAAGCGCGATGCCGAAGACGCCCTCTGACGTAATCCACATGTGGCTCATGGCTTTCTTCAGGGAGGCCCCCTTCCAGCGGATAACATCGGGGACGATGTCGGAGGAACCGAAGAACACATAGGCAAGGAAGATCGTCGCGATGATCGCCATGGCGGGCCCGAGCGCGCGGCGCGCGCCTTCGAACAGGATCAACAGGCCAGCGAGGGCAAACCATTTGTCGACGTCATCGGCTAGGCCACCCGCATCGACAATCTTTTGGTAGAAAATAAAGCCATACATCGCGATGAACGCGCCAGCGAGGCCAATCAGCCAGTCGGCGATGGGGATGTAGTGGCGCGGGCTGGATTTGAAGGCGGGGTAGGCCATGAAGGCCAGAAAGACGGCAAAGGCCAAATGGACTTGGCGGGAGTTGTTGATGACGTCGCCCGGCAAAATGTAGTTTGCCAGCGGCGATGCCAGCAACACCTGAAACAGGGACCACACAACGGCGACGACGGCGAGCAATGTGCCGACACCTCCGGCGGGGTCTCGCGCACCGGCGTCAGAGGACGCGACAAGATCCTGTAGCTCCTCCTCGCTAAGAGCGCGGTTCTCGGATGCAGTATTGGCCATTGTCATATCCCCCTCAGGTACAGCTTGGGCTGTCTTATATCTTTTGGTGGCAGTGGAGGGGCGCGAACGCCCCTCCGAAGGCGGTCGATTAGTCGATCAAGCCAGCTTCTTTGTAGTACTTAGCCGCACCAGGGTGCAGCGGAGCGGACAGACCAGCTGTCGCCATCTCTTTTGGGTCGAGATTGGCGAAAGCAGGGTGCAGCTTTTTGAAGTCTTCGATGTTTTCCATCACCGACTTCACCACTGTGTAGACAGCCTCGTCCGACACGTCGGTGGAGCTTACGAAAGTAGCACCAACGCCGAAGGTGGCAGTGTCGCCGTCATTACCGCGGTACATGCCGCCCGGGATCGTTGCGGAACGGTAGAACGGGTTGTCGCCGATCAGGCCGTCAACTTCTGCGCCACTCACGGTCACAAGCACGGAATCGCATGCGGTTGTAGCTTCTTGGATGGAGCCGGACGGGTGACCAACGGTGTAGACCATTGCGTCGATCTGGTTGTCGCAAAGCGCAGCGGACTGCTCAGCGGCTTTCAGCTCTGTTGCCAGTGCGAAATCGTCTGTTGTCCAACCTTTGGCTTCAAGCAGAACTTCCATCGTGCCGCGCTGACCGGAGCCAGGGTTGCCGATGTTCACGCGCTTGCCTTTGAGATCATCAAAAGTGGTGATGCCAGCGTCGGCACGGGCCACCACGGTGAACGGCTCTGGGTGTACGGAGAACACCGCGCGCAGGCCTTCAAATGCACCGGCGTCTTCAAACTTCGAAGTGCCGTTATATGCGTGGTACTGCCAGTCGGATTGGGCCACGCCAAATTCCAACTCGCCTTCACGGATCGTGTTGATGTTGTAGACGGAGCCACCAGTCGATTCGACCGAGCAGCGAACGCCGTGGTCTTTGCGACCCTTGTTGACCAGACGGCAAATCGCGCCGCCCGTCGGATAGTAAACGCCCGTTACGCCGCCGGTTCCGATGGTGATGAACTCTTCGGCAAACGCTGCCGGAGCCATCAAAGTCCCCATCGCAAGCCCTGCGAATGATAGTTTCAAGTGTTTCGACATCATTAGTCTCCCTAGATTGATGTGTTCGTGAATTTAGTCACCCCAGACTTCTCCGAGACGGCGGTTTCTGGATTCTACGTCTGCGATGCGCGCGCGCGCGGGATCGCCCGCGCGCGCTGCGAGCATCCCAATCATGATTTCACAAAGCACGAGAGTCGAGGCGTAGGATGAAAAAAAATGTGGGCTATCAGTGGGCACGATGAAATAAGCCGATGCATGCACCAAAGCGGGACAGGTGTGGGTGTCGGTCACAACGATAACAAACGCACCGGCTTTTCTGGCCTCTTGCGCGGCGTTAATCGCCTTGGTGGCGAAGGGTGGCTTCGTCATGATGATCAGCACATCGGCGTCAGACAACCCGACCAGACCGCTCGCCAAGGACGCGCCCATGCGGCTGGCCATTGACCAATTGTCGGCGATAAAGCTTGCCATATAGGTCAGATATTCTGCAACGCCTGTGGAGCCTAACGCGCCAACGACCAAGACCCGTCGTGCATTGTGTAGGCGCTCTACGCTGGCGTTCAGCATATCCTGATCCAGCGTGTCGCCAAGGGTTTGCAGGTTGGCGGTGCAGTCAATGATGTGCTGGGTTTGAAAGTCGTGATCCCCGTCTTGATGGCGCTGCTGAAGCGTCTCGACGCGGTGCGAGAAGGAATTTGCGCGGCGCTCTATCCCCGCGCGAAGTACCTCGCGCAGGTCTTCATAGCTGGCATAGCCCAAGGCCGTGGACATACGAGAGAACGTGGCTGGTGAGAGTTTTGCGTCTTTCGAAATGGTGCGCAGGCTGCGGGTGGCCGCGTCGACCGGATTTGCCACAATGAAATCCGCCGCCTCCTTCAGCTTAGCGCTAAGAGACCCGTATTTGCTGGACAATTGTTGTTCAAAAGACGTGTGCAATCAACAACTCCCCCCAGAATGCTTGCGAGTGTGATTTGTTTCAGGTGTTTCACGCATTGTCAATTGTAGATTCATCTGTTTCAGTTTGGTCGCAGCTGCGAAAGGACCAGCACCGTGTCACATGTTTTCCCAAGACATACCAAGGCCACCCTCCCCACCGTCGCCAACGGGCGCGGGGTGTATCTCTACGACCAAAACGGCAAGCAGTATTTCGACGGCTCCGGTGGGGCGGCTGTGTCGTGTTTGGGGCATGGGGACGCGGATGTGACCAACGCCATCAAGGCGCAACTTGATCAGGTCGCTTTCGCGCATACCAGCTTTTTCACCTCTGACCCCGCGGAGCAATTGGCGGACAAGCTGATCAAACATGCCCCCGAGGGCATCGACCGCGTCTATCTGGTATCCGGTGGATCGGAGGCGATGGAGGCCGCGTTAAAACTGGCGCGTCAGTATTTCGTCGAAATAGGCCAGCCGCAACGCCGCCACGTGATTGCAAGACGGCAAAGCTATCACGGCAACACGCTGGGCGCGTTAGCCACGGGCGGCAATGAATGGCGCCGCGCGCCCTTCGCCCCGTTGTTGGTGGAAACGACCCATATCGCGCCTTGCTTTGAATATCGCGGCAAGCTGGAGGACGAGGCGACGTTCGACTACGGTCAACGGGTTGCGAACGAGTTGGAAGCCGAGATTTTGCGCCTTGGTGAAGACAGCGTAATCGCGTTCGTGACGGAACCGGTTGTGGGGGCAACCGCAGGGGCGGTGCCGCCGGTGGAGGGATATTTCAAGCGGGTTCGTGAGATTTGCGACCAATACGGCGTGCTGCTTATTCTGGACGAGGTGATGTGTGGGATGGGGCGTACTGGCACGCTCTTTGCGAGCGAACAAGACGACGTGCGCCCTGATATTGTAGCCGTCGCCAAGGGGCTTGGCGCGGGGTATCAGCCCATCGGGGCGATGATGTGCACAGCCCAGATTTACGCGGCCATTGAGGGGGGGAGCGGTTTCTTCCAGCACGGCCACACCTATGTGGGCCACCCCACGGCCTGCGCGGCGGCGTTCGCAGTACTCACCAAGCTGACAGACGGCGGCTTGGTCGACGCCTGCGCGACCCTAGGTGCGGAACTGCAGGATGGCCTTATGCAAGCGTTCGGTCAGCACCCGAATGTGGGCGATATACGCGGGCGGGGGCTGTTTCGCGGGATAGAGATTGTGGAGGACCGAGATAGCAAGCGCCCCTTCGCGCCAGACCGCGCCATCCACAAGGCCCTGAAACGCGAGACGTTTGAGGCAGGTCTGATCTGCTATCCGATGGGGGGCACGATCGACGGCAAGCAGGGTGACCATATCTTGCTGGCACCGCCATTTATTATGGATCGTCACCACATCGACGAAATCATCACCAAGCTGCAAACGGCTATGGCGCGGGTGCTATGAAACCGCTGCCTAAATTGATGGTGGCGCCGAACGGGGCCCGTAAAACCAAGGCCGACCATCCGGCGTTGCCAATGACGCTGGAGGAGGTGGTCGAGACTGCCCTGGCCTGCCATGCTGCGGGCGCCGACGGGCTGCATTTGCATCTGCGCGACGCGGAAGGGCGCCACATCCTTGACGCGGGGCGATACCGCGAGGCGTTGGCAGAGTTGCACCGCGCGGTGCCTGATATGTTGCTGCAAATCACGACCGAAGCCGTCGGGATGTATAGCGCGGCGCAGCAGCGGGCGATTGTTGAAGAGGTCCGGCCGCAGGCCGTATCAATCTCCTTGGCAGAGATGCTGGAGGGGACTGATCTGGACACCGCCGCCGCATTTTATGCAAAATGCGCGAAGGACCAAATCGCGGTGCAGCATATCCTATACGGTGCGCAGGATTTGACGGCGATGTCGGCGCTGCTAGATCGGGGCGGACTGGAGGCGGCCCCCCTTCAATTGCTGTTCGTCTTAGGCCGCTACACCGCGGGGCAGGAAAGCGCGCCAAGCGATCTGGACCCATTTATCAGGTGGATGGGGCGCAACTGCGCCTCCGCCGAGTGGGGCGTTTGCGCTTTTGGCAAACGTGAGACCGAGTGCCTGACTTATGCCCACGGCAAGGGAGGCAACGTGCGCATCGGGTTCGAAAACTCGTTCTGGAACAGCGATGGCACGGTCGCCACGTCCAACGCGGAGCGTGTCTTGGACTTCCGACGTGTCTCCGAGGCCTAGGCTTCTTTGATGTAATCGACCCGCGCGTCGCCAGCGGTCATGCCCTCGGTTGCGCGGTCGAAGCGCAGGTAGGCAATCGCGTGGCCACCAGACTGGGTATAGAGCGTACCGGCGGCTTTGTTGTGGGCGTCAATCGGTGTGCCGACAGGGGCCGCGCCGTCAACTTTCACCACGGCCAGACCTTTGCGCAGCTCGGTCTTGTGCTTCATGCGGGCGGTGACCTCTTGGCCGACATAGCAGCCTTTGCGAAAATCAACGCCGTCCAGCCGCTCGAAGCCCATTTCCAGAATGAAGCTGTCGTCGGGGATCAGCTCCACACCAATCTCGGGGATGCAATGCGCCACGCGAATGGCGTCCCAGTCCACATCAGTTTGCGCCTCGAACGCGAAGCCGGGGCCATAGGCGCGCCAGCCCATCGCCTCGTGGCGGGGGTCGGCAAAAGCACCGTTCGGCATGTCACCGACACCGCGCGTCACATCGGCGGTTAGCTCTTGCAGTTTCACATCAGCACGCAACTTGTAAAAGGTCAGGCGGCGCATCAATGCCTCGCCATAATCGGCGGCTACGTCGATCAGGATCGCGTCCCCCCACGGGACCAAGAAGAAATCCACCTGAAACTTACCCTGTGGCGTCAGCAAGGCCGCGTAGACCAAGCCGTCCGACAGTTTTTCCAGATCATTCGTGACCAATCCTTGCAGGAACCCGACACGGTCTCCGCCTGTCACTTCGATCAACATGCGTTTGGCGTCTGACATATGATCCCTCTTGCGTTGTTTGGCCTGTTATATAGTCGACGGGCTCGGCTATAACAGCCCCGATATGTCTGCACCGTTTTCCATTGTGATCCCAACCCTAAATGCGGCCGAAGGGCTGCCTGCGACTGTTAATGCCTTGTTGCCGGGGTTGGAGGTCGGGATGATCCACGAGCTGATCGTCTCTGACGGGGGCAGCACTGATGCGACACTGGACATCGCGGCGCAGGCGGGGGCTGTGGTTGTAGCTGGCCCAAAAGGGCGGGGCGGCCAGTTGCGGCGGGGGGCAGCAGCTGCGCAAGGCGAGTGGCTTTTGTTTTTGCATGCGGACACCCAGTTGGCCCCTGATTGGGTCGGCGCGGCGGCGGTGCACCGTGCGGAACATCCCAATCTAGCGGCGGTCTTCCGGCTGAAGTTTCGCGCGACAGGTCTCGCGCCGCGCATTGTCGCGGGGTGGGCCAACCTGCGTAGCTCCGCGCTGAACCTGCCCTACGGCGACCAAGGCTTGCTAATGTCACGCGCGCTCTACGACTATTCAGGGGGCTATCCGGAGCAGCCCCTGATGGAGGATGTGGCGATGGCGCGGGCCTTGAAGGGGCGCATCAGATTGCTAGACACCTATGCCGCGACAGGGGCGGAGCGCTATGCCAAGAATGGTTGGGTCCGCCAGAGCCTACGCAACTTTGGCACATTGACCCGCTACAGCTTCGGGGCTGATCCGGAGCAGCTGTCGAAGCGCTATCACAAAGGGTGATGGCAGGCGTCACCGATAGCGAATTGACGGCTTTGATGCGCGCCTCTACCTCTTAGAGTCTCAATAAATGATTGCTATGTAGAAGGCTCGCTTCATGACCAATTCGCCCAACCTGTCCCATGGTCGTCACACGCTGGCCATCCCTGGCCCCTCGGTTATGCCGGAGCGCGTGTTGCAGGCGATGCATCGCCCCGCGCCGAACATCTACACCGGTGAGTTGATCGACCTGACTTACTCCTTGGTCCCCGATCTGAAGGCCGTCGCTAAAACGCAAGGGCATGTTGCGATGTACATCGGCAACGGCCACGCGGCTTGGGAGGCATCACTGGCGAACGTTCTGGAGGTGGGCGACAAGGTATTGGTGCCGGGTGCTGCGCAGTTCTCTTTGGGATGGGCGGAGACCGCGCGGCGACGCGGGCTGTTGGTGGACCAGCTTGATTTCGGGCGGCGCAACGCCATCGACCCGCAAGCGGTGGAAGACGCGCTACGTGCAGACAGCACCCACGACATCAAAGCGGTGCTTGTTGTGCAAACGGATACGGCGAGCTCTGCCAAATCTGATCTGGCCGCAATTCGTGCCGCGATGGACGCCGCTGGCCACCCTGCGTTGCTGTGTGTAGACAGCATCGCCTGTTTGGGCTGCGACGATATGCAGATGGATGCGTGGGGCGTCGATGTGATGGTCACGGGTAGCCAGAAGGGGCTGATGGTGCCGCCCGGCATGTGTTTCGTGTTCTTCAACGACAAGGCCGTAGCAGCCCGACAAAAGATGTCGCGTGTGTCAAGTTACTGGGATTGGCACCCTCGCGCGAACCCCGAGGGCTATTACCAGATGTCGTGCGGTACTGCGCCAACGCATCACTTCTACGGACTGCGCGTGGCGCTTGATATGATCGTTCATGAGGAAGGGATGGACAACGTATTGGCCCGTCACGCGACATTGGCTCGCGCGGTTTGGGCGGCCTGTGATGCGTGGGGGCAGGGTGGTCCGCTTGAGATGAACATTAGCGATCCAGCCGCCCGCAGTCATGCTGTCACAGCGCTGCGCATCGGCGCCCCGCATGGGACCGATCTGCGAAACTGGCTCATTGCGAACGCAGGTGTCACGCTGGGCATCGGCCTTGGCATGGCGACAGAGGACGATGCCTATTCCGACGGCTTCTTCCGCATCGGACACATGGGGCACATAAACACCCATATGATGCTGGGCACACTTGGCGCGATTGATGCGGGCCTAAAAGCCCTGCGCATCCCGCATGGGGATGGCGCATTGGCCGCTGCGGCGCAGGTTTGCGCTGCGCCGTCCTAGCCGTTGCTTTGACGGGCGGCGTGCAAAGCCTTTGGCAGGGCTTGGGCCAACAGGTCCATGTCCTGCGGTGACCCACAGCTGATACGGATCGCACGGTTTTGTGGAGCGACGAACGGCATGCGCACGAACAGCCCTTCGGCCAATAATCCCTCCAACACCTTGCGGGCGAAATCGCCGTCCGCGCCGCAGTCCACAGCCACAAAATTGGTGGCGGACGGCAACGGCACCAGACCGTTATCGCGGGCAATCTCGGCGATCCGGTCACGCGATGCGGCGACCTTGGCACAAACCTCAGCCAGATAGGGCTGATCGTTCAGCGCGGCCAATGCGCCTGCCTGACTGATACGGCACATGCCGAAATGGTTGCGGATTTTGTTGAAGGCCGCGATGGTCTGCGCCTCCCCCAAAGCATACCCCACACGGGCGCCAGCCATGCCGTGGCCTTTTGAGAACGTGCGCATGCGAATGACATTCGCGTTCGTCATATCCAGTGCGGGGGCGGTGCCGTCGGGGGCAAGCTCTATGTAGGCTTCGTCCAGTATCAACAGGCAGTCGCTTGGCACCGCATCAATCAAATGCTGCACGGCGACGGCATCATGCCAGCTGCCCATGGGGTTGTCTGGGTTGGCGAAATAGATCAGCCGTGCGCCCGTCTCTAGGGCACGGGCCACCAACGCGTCTGGGTCTTCGCGGTCGTCGCGGTAAGGCACCATGTGCAGTTCGCCTCCAAAGCCCGCCACGTGGTAGTTGAATGTTGGGTAGGCGCCAGCGGAGGTCACAACAGCGGTCCCGCCCTCCACGTAAAGCCGCACAAGATACCCCAAAAGCGCGTCGATACCTTCGCCTACAACGATATTGTCCGGCGATACGTCGTGATGCTGCGCTAAGGCGTGCCGCAAGTCGTAGTTCTCTGGGTCGCCGTATTTCCATACGTCGGCGCTGGCGGCGGCCATGGCGTTCAGCGCTTTGGGGGAGGGGCCGAACACGCTCTCGTTGGCACCAAGGCGGGCAGCGAAGGGCGCAGCCCTCGCGCGCTCCAACGTTTCGGGGCCCACGAACGGGACGGAGGCAGGAAGACTGTCGGCAAGCGGGGTTAGGGGCGGTCTATTCATGGTGCAGACTTTGAGCGTGTTTTGCTCAAGCTTGCAAGTGCGCGCATGCACTCCCACCTATAAACTACGAAAGGAGCCCCCATGCCCCAGTTTTCAAGACGCGGCTTCATGGCCGCAACGCTCGCAACAGGTGCCAGTCGCGCCGTGCCCATCGCTCTTCGGGCAAAGAAGCCACGCGTCGTGTTGGAGCTGGTCTACGACAAGGCGCTGGGCATGATGCGCGCGGTGGAGCGTATCGTCAGGTAACGCTGGCGTGGTGGCAATCTTGCGATTAGTTTGAGCATCATGAGCTTAGTCACCACGCAAATCGCCGATGGCATCGCACGGGTCACCTTAAACCGCCCCGACAAAATGAATGCCATTTCCCTAGACATGCTGGACGATGTTCTTGCCGCGGCCGAGGCGTTGAAGGATGCGAGCGATATCCGCTGCGTCGTGCTTTCGGGCAGCGGGCGGGCGTTCTGTGCGGGGATTGATATCACCTCATTGTCGGGCCTTCTCGGGCAAGACATGGAGGAGGTAATTATCCGCCGGACCCATGGGACGGCGAACCGGTTTCAGGAGTTCGCCCTCGCGTGGCGCAATCTGGAGGTGCCGGTGATCGCAGCCCTGCATGGGGTGTGTTACGGGGCGGGCATGCAGCTGGCTATTGCCGCCGACATCCGCGTGGCGGCACCTGACACCAAGCTCTCGATCATGGAAATGAAGTGGGGCCTCGTGCCGGACATGGGCGGGATGACGCTCTTTCCGCAGGTGCTGCGCGACGACGTGCTTCGAAAGCTAATCTACACAGCCGAGGTCGTGCCGGCGGAGCAGGGCGTGGCACTGGGGCTTGTCACGGAACTGGCCGAGGACCCGCTCACGCGCGCGATGACGCTTGCGCAGCAAATCGCGGCCCAAAGCCCGAGTGCGATCAGCGCGGCCAAAAGGCTGATTGCCGAGGCGCAGAGTGGCACGCGCGAAAGCGTCCTAATGGCGGAATCGGTGGAGCAAGCCGCGCTGATTGGGACACCGGACCAAATGGCCGCCGTGATGCGTGGGATGTCCAAGAAATAGGTTCGAGAAAGGCGGCTGAGGTCGCCCCCAGCCGCGCTCCGAAGATCGCGCTTGGCGGTCTCCATCCGGTCCGGTCATCGGCTCTCCAGCCTGTACCGGACCTCTAGAGAGCCACGATTCCCGTTTCCATTTGGTTAAAATACTCAAATCTTTCCGCCCGATGCAGGCGGCGTCTCATGAGTATTTGGGACCAAATGGAAACAAGGGCGCTTAGTCCAGTTCAGCCAATCGCGCGAGTGCGGCTTTGATCTTCCCTTCTTCGTCCTCGCGTGCTGCGAGGTTTTCGCGGGCCTCCTCAACAACATCAGCGGGGGCGCTTTGGGCGAATTTGGGGTTGTTCAACCTGCCGCGCAGCCCGCCTAGCTCTTTGGCAAGCTTGCCCAGAGTTTTTTCTAGGCGTGCTTTTTCCGCGTCGACGTCGATGATGCCAGCAAGGGGCAAAGCGAAGTTGCCGCCGGACACAGGTATAGTGATCGAGCCTTTCGGCGCCGCAGCTTCCGTGACGTCGTCGATGCGGGCGAGCTTGAGGATCAGTGCTTCGTTGTTTTCAAAGGCCGTGCGGCCTGCGCCATCCAGATCGACCTGCACCAGCGGCACCCTGAGGCCCGCGGGGACGTTCATTTCACCGCGTGCAGAGCGGACGGCGTCGATCAGGGAGATGACCCAATTCATTTCCGTGTCCGCAGTTCCGTCGATGAGGTCAGCGCCGTAAGTCGGCCAGTCCTCATGCACCAACATACCGTCGCGTTTGGCCGTCTCGCCCCAAAGCTCTTCGGTGATGAAGGGCATTATCGGGTGCAGCAGGATCATGCATTGGTCGAGAACCCATGCCATAGTCGCGCGGGTTTCGGCCTTTTGCGCCTCTGTACCATCCAGCAGCAACGGCTTCGAGAACTCCACATACCAGTCGCAGACCTTGCCCCAAACGAACTTGTAAAGCGCGTCTGCGGCGTCGTTGAAGCGGTAGGCCTCCAGCGCTGCATCTACGTCCATGCGGACTTTGGCGGTCTCACCCACGATCCACTTGTTAACCGTAAATTCGAGGTCTGCAGGTGCTCGGCGTTGCGTTGGCGAAGCGTCGGACCCAGCGTACACCCCGTTCATTTCCGCGAAGCGGACGGCATTCCAGAGTTTGGTGCCAAAGTTGCGGTAGCCCGCGATGCGTTGCATGTCGATTTTGAGCACCCCCCCAAGGGATGCCATCGCCGTGTTGGTAAAGCGGAGCGCGTCGGCGCCGTACTCATTGATGATTTCCAGCGGGTCGATCACGTTGCCGGTGGATTTCGACATTTTCTTGCCCTTGGCGTCGCGCACGAGGCCGTGCAGGTAGACCGTGTCGAATGGGATTTGGTCCACGACGGCCAGTTGCATCATCATCATCCGCGCCACCCAGAAGAACAGGATGTCTTGGCCTGTAATCAACGTGGAGGTTGGAAAGTACTTTTGCAGCGCTTCGGTGTCTTCGGGCCAGCCGAGCGTGCCAATGGGCCAGAGGCCAGAGGAGAACCAAGTGTCCAGCACATCGGCGTCGCGCCAGATTGGGTAGACCAGCTTAGTGGGGTCTTGCGTGACGCTATATTCCGCCAAGCCAGCGGCGAACTGATGCAGCGCGTCGGCGCGATCCGTGACCTCAACAGGGCGGGCGTGGTTCAGTGGGGTGGGTAGCTTGGCGAGGATGTCGCCGAACTGGTTGGTCACGCCGTCGAATTCCGTCGCACAGTGATGCACGTCAGGGTTCGCAGCAATGGCGTCGTTGTTCAGGATGCGACCCAATTCTACGGCATCCAGGTCGCCGTCACCTTCGTCATCTTTGAAGCCAGCGGCGTTTAGATCAAAACCATACCAGACCGGAATCTGGTGACCCCACCAAAGCTGGCGTGAGATGCACCATGGCTCGATGTTGTCGAGCCAGTTGTAATAGACCTTCTCGCCGCTCTCGGGCATGATTTTGACGTCGCCATTGCGCACCGCATCCAGCGCGGGGCCGACGATTTTGTCGGTCTCCACAAACCATTGGTCCGTCAGCATCGGCTCGATCACCACTTTGGAGCGGTCGCCGTAGGGCTGCATGATCGGTTTGCTCTCGACGTAAGGCACCAGCTTGGAGCTTTCTTCGCCGGTTTCCTCGTCGATGACGGGCACGCTGACCATGACGGCCAAGCCTTCGTCGGTGATATCTTTCACCACAGCTTTGCGCGCCTCGAAACGGTCCATGCCGCGGTAGGCTTCGGGCACCATGTTCATCGCGGCGATCATAGCCTCGTCGAAGTCCTGCTCGCCATTGGCAATTGCTTGGGCCACGGCGGCCTCTTCGGCGTAGGGCTTGCCGTCCGCGCGCATGGCGGCCTTGGTGTCCATCAGGTTGTACATCGGGATGCCGCCGCGCTTGGCGACTTGGTAGTCGTTGAAGTCATGCGCGCCGGTGATTTTCACCGCGCCGGAGCCGAAATCCTTGTCTGGATATTCGTCTGTGATGATCGGGATCAGGCGGCGCAGCTCTTTCGGGCCAACCGGAATTTCACAAAGTTTTCCGACGATTGAGGCGTAACGCTCATCTGACGGATGAACCGCAACAGCACCGTCGCCCAGCATGGTCTCGGGGCGTGTGGTGGCGATGGAAATATAGTCGCGGGTCTCGCGCAGTGTGACATTTCCGTCTTCGTCACGCTCGATGTATTCATAGGTTTCGCCACCGGCCAGCGGGTACTTGAAGTGCCACATGTGGCCTGGCGTCTCAATGTTTTCGACTTCCAGATCAGAGATCGCGGTCTCGAAATGCGGATCCCAGTTGACCAGCCGTTTGCCGCGGTAAATCAGGCCTTTGTTGTACATCTCAACGAAGACTTTGATCACGGCGTCGTGGAAGTTACCCTGCGCATCGTCGGGCGCTCCGGGCGCGCCGGACATGGTGAAAGCCTCCCGCGACCAATCGCAGGACGCCCCAAGGCGCTTGAGCTGATCAACGATTGTGCTACCGGACTCGGCCTTCCAGTCCCAGACTTTCTCTAGAAACTTTTCGCGGCCCAGCTCGGTGCGCTTCGGTTCGCCGTTCTCAGAGAGCTTGCGTTCCACCACCATCTGCGTGGCAATACCCGCGTGGTCGGTGCCGGGTTGCCAGAGGGTGTCGAACCCTTGCATGCGCTTCCAGCGGATCAACACATCTTGCAGCGTGTTGTTGAAGGCGTGGCCCATGTGCAAAACGCCAGTGACGTTCGGGGGCGGGATCATGATGCTGAAGGTTTCGGCGCGCTTGGCGTTTGCACCAGCGGTGAAGCAGCCGGCTTTTTCCCAAGCGTCGTAGAGGCGGCTTTCGGCCTCAGATGCGTTAAATGTCTTTTCCATGGCCATGATATCGGTCCCCTTTTTGGAGTTACGCAGGTCTTACCGCGCCAAGACGGGCGCGAAAAGGGTTGATCGGGCGTATTCTGACGGCTTTGGGCGCAGCACGCCGGTTGCGCTGCCCAGGCCACGGGGTAGGGTGCGCCCACCAGCATATTTCGGGAGCACAAGAGAATGACCGCGGATACCCCCTATGATCCGGCGCGAGAGGGCGCGCAGATGCGTTTTGACGGGCGCATGTCGTATAACGACTACCTCAAGCTGGACCTCGTTCTGGGTGCGCAGGACTGCCTGACCGACACCCACGACGAGATGCTATTTATTATCCAGCACCAGACCTCGGAGCTATGGATGCGGTTGGCCCTGCATGAGATCGCGGCGGCGCGGGCCAGTATTCGGGCGGATCAATTGCAACCGGCGTTCAAGATGCTCAGCCGTGTGGCGAAGATATTCGAGCAGTTGAACAATGCGTGGGACGTGCTGCGCACGATGACGCCAAGCGAATACACCGCCTTTCGCGACGACTTGGGCCAATCGTCAGGCTTTCAGTCTTGGCAATACCGGCTGATTGAATTTTCTGTCGGCAACCGCAACCCCGCGATGATCACGCCCCACGCGCATCGCGCGGACATAATGGCGAAGATCGAGGCGGAGCTGGCGCAGCCGTCTTTGTATGATGAGGCCGTGCGGGCCTTGGCGCGGGGCGGGGTGGCGGTGCCGCAGGCGTTTTTGGAGCGCGACATCGCAGGGAGCCACGACTTCGACGAGGGTGTGATGCAGGCATGGGCCACGGTCTACCGCGACCCTGAGGCGCATTGGGCGCTGTACGAGTTGGCCGAGAAGCTGGTGGACTTTGAGGATTACTTCCGCCGCTGGCGCTTTAACCACGTCACCACGGTAGAGCGGGTGATCGGCTTTAAACGGGGGACTGGCGGGACGGGGGGCGTTAGTTACCTGAAACGCATGTTGGAGGTCGAGTTGTTCCCCGAATTGTGGCGCGTGCGCACGGTGCTGTAGTCGCGGGTCAGGGAGGGCCGGACGCTTTGATCTGTGCCTTGGACGCAGGCACGAAGCCTTGCGGGCTGTTCACGACGCTGGGGTGCAACCGCTCCGACGGGTCGCGGCCCACAACGCGGGCGCGGCGCTGCCAAAACAGCTTGCCCCACTGGCGCCATGTTCCCACAGAGGGCGCATCCACGTCACGTGGGAAGCGGGCGCGCCAGCCGTCCGGCAGGGGTAGGCCGCAGTCCTCGGCCTTCTCCAGCATCCAGACCAGCGGGATGTTTGCGAGGGGACGCGCCGCATCGTAGCCCATAAGGTGCCCGCCGATATCACCATGTGCGCCTTTGAACCAAACCTGCTCCAGCACCCCCTCGTATCCCTCGCGGCTTTGCCACAGCACCGGCTCGAACACACGTCGGGTCTCGTTCAGGGCCAGCGCGTGGTATCCGTGCTTGACCGAACAACCAAGTGAATGGCTGTGAAACTCGTGCTCCACAGGGGAGAAGCGCCACAAAAACGGGGCACGGAACCCCAAGGCGCGCACGGTGTCCCAAATGCCGATCATCTCGATCGTTGCGTCCGCGTGGCAGAACTGTTTGCGAAACGCCTTGCTGGCGTCAGAGGAGGGGCTGCGGCGGTAATGGCGGTAGGCTTGGCGGACGTTGCGTTCGGTGGCGCAGTCCGCGCGCAACAGGCCGATCTGGTCGATCACCCCCGCAAGGCTGCGCACGGCGTAAGCCCCGCGCGAATAGCCAAACAAAAAGATCCGGTCACCCGGGCGGTAGCGCGACGCGATAAAGCCGTAGGCGTTGCGGATCTGGCGGTTGATACCGACGCCCGCCATCACATCAATGGCGCGGCGCAGCCCTTGCCACTGAATGCCCGCCTCGTATTTTAGGGACACGGCCTTGTTCGGGGCCATTTCCGACAACAGCCGGAAGGTCGTGCCAGCGTGGGTTTCGTAGCCACGCTCCAGCGTGGACATGGTGCCGTCGAGGATGATCACGTGGGTGACAGGCCCGCGCGTTCCCTTGGGGTGGACCGAGCGGGGGGCAGGGCCAAAGCCTACGAGGGATTTTAGGCGGTTAGACATCGGGCGGATGTATCCGCCGAGCCTTTCTAATCCCTTATACCAACGCACGTTACTCGCTCCAATTAAGCACCTGTCCCCACATTAGGGGGAACTAACCTGTCCTGCCAGTCAATGGGTTTCACATAATCGTTCGGCGGTGGTTACTATCACGTTACAGCGCGCGCTGCTTGGCGTGCGCTTAGGCGTTGCTTAACATTTGCCACACGCGTTGCGGGGTGAAGGGCATGTCGGCCTTGCGCACGCCGCGCTCCCACATGGCATCCAGCGCGCCGTTGGCCACCGCCGCCAGCGCCCCCACGGTGCCCGCCTCGCCGCAGCCTTTCATCCCCAGCACATTGGCCGTGGAAGGCACGGGTTCCGAGTGGAAGGCGATCATGGGCATATCGGAGGCACGGGGCATGCCGTAATCCATGAAAGTGGCGGTCAAAAGTTGGCCGTCGTCGTCAAAGACGACATGCTCGCTGATCGCTTGGCCGATGCCCTGCACCACGCCGCCATGTACCTGACCTTCGGCCATCATCGGGTTCATCAGAACGCCAAAGTCGTCAACTACGGTGTACTTCACCACCTCCGTCACGCCAGTGTCGGCGTCGACCTCTACCTCAGCCACATGGCAGCCGTTGGGGTAGGACCGCCCCGGCAGCGTGGTGCTGGCGGAGATGTTGAGCAAGTCGTCGCGCCCCGCGTCCCGCGCCGCATTCGCGGCCTCGATCAGGGTCATGACGGTGTTGGAGCCATCTGCGCGGAACGATCCGTCGTCGAATGCCACCTCCTGCACCCCCAATTGTTCGGCCACGAAGGGGGCGAAGCTGTCGATGGCCTTTAGCGCCACGGCCTTGTTGGCGGTGCCTTGCGTCGTGACAGAGCGGGACCCGCCAGTGCCACCGCCCTTGGCGATTTTATCGCTATCCCCTTGGATGATGTCGATCAGGTCAATGTCGATGCCGGTATATTCATGCAGCATCTGGGCATAAACGGTCTCATGCCCTTGACCGTTGCTTTGGGTGCCTACGTAAAGGTTAACGCGGCCCGTATCTGCGAACTCTACATGTGCGGTCTCGTCGGGGCTGCCTAGGATGCTCTCAATGTAGTAGCACACCCCAAGTCCGCGCAGTTTGCCGTGCTTCGCGGAGGCCGCTTTGCGGTCGGTGAAGCCCGCGATGTCGGCTTCCTGCTCTGTGCGGGTCAGAACTTTGTGAAAGTCGCCCACGTCATACAGCTCTCCGGTGACGGAGGTGTAGGGGAACTGATCTGCGGGGATGAAGTTCTTGCGGCGTAACTCCAGCGCATCAACGCCAAGCGCGCGCGCCGCATAATCAATAGCGCGTTCCAGCACATAAATAGCCTCGGGCCGTCCCGCGCCGCGATACGCGTCGACTTGGGTGGTGTTGGTGTAGATGCCTTGGTTGGAGAAATACGCCGCTTGCACGTCGTACACGCCCATCAGAACCTTGGCCGCTAGATCGCTTTGGATAAACTGCGCGTAGCCGGAGTTGTAGGCCCCCATGTTGCTGACCGCGTTGACGCGGTAGCCGGTGATCTTGTGGTTCTCGTCGAAGGCCAGCTCCGCCACGGACACCAGATCGCGGCCGGCATTGTCCGACAGCATGGATTCCGTGCGCTCCGCCTGCCAGCGCACGGGGCGCCCCAGCGTGCGTGCGGCCTGCGCGACGAGGAAATATTCGGGGTAGTCGAAGCTTTTCATGCCGAACCCGCCACCGACGTCGGGCGTGGTTACATGCACGTCTTCTTTGTCCAAGCCCAGTGTCGACGCCAAGGAGCCCTTCAGCCCCCAAACGCCTTGGCTAGAGAACTCGACGTGCAGACGGCCATCTTCCATCGCGGCCCAGCAGCCGCGCGGCTCCATCGAGTTGGCGATGATCCGGTTGTCGTCGATTTCGACTTTGGTGGTGAAAGCTGCGGCTTTAAACGCGGCTTCGGTCTTGTCCGCGTCGCCGATGCCCCAATCGTAGGCGACGTTGTCGGGCGCTTCGGGGTGGATGGCAGGGCCGCCCGCCTGCACGTCCATATGCACATCGAGGTCGTCGTAGTCGAATTCGATCAGCTCGGCGGCGTCTTTGGCTTGCTCCAGTGTGTCGGCAATGACCATCGCGATGGCCTCCCCGACGAAACGCACGCGCCCCGTGGCCAGCACAGGACGAAGGGGGGCGGCGCCGCTGCTGCCGTCGCGGTTGGTGTTAATCGCGCCGTTCATCTTGTTGGTGCCGCCCGCAGCTTCAAACCTGTCGGCGGTCAGTACCATGTGGACGCCCTCTGCGGCCTCTGCATCGCTGACATCAAGCGTGGTGATTTCCGCATGCGCGACGGAGGAGCGAAAGACGTAGGCATAGAGAGCATTGGCTGGGGCTGTGTCGTCCAGATAGCGCCCGTCACCGGTTAAGAACCGCGTGTCCTCGCGCCGCTTTACGGGTTGAGCTGTGCCGAATTTGCTGTTGGCGAGTGTCATGATGCGGGCCTCCGAGTTTTGTCCCGACAGACACTAGCGGTCGCGGCTGCGCTGTCCAGCCCGCTTAGGTGCCGCGCGGTTTGGCGCGCAGGGTCGGGTCGGCCACGGTCGGGTCTTCCGGCCACGGGTGGCGCGGGTAGCGCGCGCGCATATCCTTGCGCACGTCGGCGTAGGAGCCAGCCCAAAAACCGGGCAAATCGGTGGTGACCTGTACCGGCTTAGAGGCGGGCGAAAGCAGTGTGATTTTCAAGGGCAGGCGGTCCGGTCCTGTGCGCGGATGCGTTGTCACGCCGAACATTTCTTGCAAGCGCACTTCCAGCGCAGGTGCACCGTCCGCATAGTCCAGCGCCAGATCGCGGCCCAACGGCGTGGTGAATTTGGCGGGCGCGCCCGCGTCCAATGCTTGCATCTGGTCCCAACTCAACGCGGCGCGAAGGGCCTCCGCGATGTTGACGCTTTTCAGGTCTTCCGCCGAGCGTACGCCGCCGAGATACGGCAAGAGCCAGTCTTCCAAGCTGGCGAGCAAGCCGTCGTCAGACCAGTCTGGCAGCCCCTCGCGCATATACTGTACCCGTGCGCGCAGGTATTTGGCGGGCTTAGACCAGTTCAGGGACGTCAATCCCAGCTGGCGCACGCCCGTAAGCATTGCTTGCGCGATGTGATCGGGGGCAGCGTCTTTCCACATGCGGTCGTCCAGCGTTAAAGCGCCGAACCGTTCCTGCCTGCGGGCCAAGACTTTGCGGTCGCGTTTGGACCACTCGCACAGCTCGACCCATTGGATTTTGTCGGCGTAGAGCGCGCGTAACTCGCCCTCCGTGATCGCCGCGGCCAATCGCACGCGGGCCTCGCGAGCGTCGCCGTCGAGATCTAGCGCCACCACCAGCCGCTGCCCTGCCAAGCTGTCGGCGGCATCGATCACCGCGCCCTTGCCGCCCGACAAAACATACCGCGCGTCCTTGCCCGCGCGGCGGAGCCCGATGCGGTCGGGATAGGCGAGGGCGGCCATCTCGCCCAAGCTGCGGTCGGTGGTCCCTGCGAACCGCTTGAGGCGCTTGGCCTCCGCACGCACCCGTTCCACCACACCGCGGTTGGCATGGGGCGGCACCGCGCCGCCTAGCAGTTTCACCCGCGTGGCGATGTCAGTCCCTGCGCCGCGCCCCAAGGGGTCGCGTTCCGCCAGCAAGGCAGCGAGTGCTGGGCCAGCGGTGCCGGATTTCGCCAACATATGCCCAAGGCGCGGGTGCAGCGGCATCGCGGCCAGCGCTTTGCCGTGGTCTGTGATCCGACCGTCATGCAAGGCACCCAGCATTTCCAGCAGTGCCACCGCCTCGCCGAAGGCGGCATCCGGCGGCGGGGTGAGGAACGCCAACTCGTCAGGAGCCGCACCCCAGTTGGCCAGTTCAAGCGCCAACCCTGTGAGATCGGCGGCCTCTATTTCGGCTGGGGGGAAGGCGGGCAACGCGCCTTCCTCGGCGCGGGTCCACATCCGGTAGCACACGCCCGGCTGGACGCGCCCCGCGCGGCCTTGACGCTGGGTGGCTTCTGCGCGGGATACTCTCTCCGTCACTAGCCGCGACATGCCCGATCCCGGATCGAACCGCGCGCGCCTTGCGCGCCCTGCGTCCACGACGACCCGCACATCTTCGATGGTGAGGGAGGTCTCCGCGATAGAAGTCGCCAGCACGATCTTGCGCACGCCGTCTTCTGGCGCGATCGCCGCGCGTTGCTTCTTAAACGGTAGCGCGCCGAACAGCGGGCGCACCACCGCGCCTTTGGGCACGTCTATGCCGTTCATCACGCGCCGGATTTCCCCTTCGCCGGGAAGGAATACCAAAACGCCGCCCGTCGTCTCCCGCACGGCTTGGTTCACCAGATCAGCCGCTGCCGCCTCGAAACGCACGTCTTTATGCAAGGGGCGGTCCAGCCAGCGGGTTTCCACCGGATGAGCCCGCCCGTCGGATGTGACCACAGGCGCGTCGCCCAGAAGGGCGGCGACGGGGGCCGCGTCTAGGGTGGCGGACATGACCATCAGCTTCAGGTCGGGGCGCAGGGCCTCGCGGGCTTCCCACACCAAGGCCAGCCCCAGGTCGCCATTCAAAGACCGCTCATGAAATTCGTCAAACACCACGCAACCCACGCCGGAGAGTTCCGGATCACTTTGGATCATGCGGGTCAGGATGCCTTCGGTCACGACCTCAACGCGGGTGGCTTTCGACACCTTCGCCTCACCGCGCATCCGGTAGCCCACGGTTTGGCCCACGGGTTCGCCCAAAGTCTGGGCCATGCGCTCCGCCGCGGCGCGTGCGGCAAGGCGGCGGGGTTCCAGCATGATCAGCCGCCCGTCAAACGCATCCGCCGCCAGCAGCGCCAAGGGCACCCGCGTGGTTTTCCCTGCACCGGGTGGGGCCTGCAAAACGCAAACGCCCCCGTCGGTCATGTGACCAACAAGGGCGTCTACTACATCTTCAATCGGAAGGCTCATGCCCCCGCTTAACGTGCAATTGCGCGAAGGTCTATTTCCGCTTCATCACCGCGTTACCAAACAGCGTTTGGGTCACTACTTTTTCCACGCGGTAGCGCCCGTCGTCGGTTTTGGCGTAATAGAGGTTAAACGGAAACCGTGCCTTCTCCGCCATGTCCTCGGCCGAGAAACCAGCAAGGCGGCGGTACTCGCCATCACATTTGATCATGCCCTTCTCGGCGCGCGGGCTTGCCAGTTTGACCTGCGACGCACGTTTGCCGTCGAACATTTTGACATCCAGCTTGCACACCTCGTCCTTGTTCACATCGCGGAACGCAGCGTAAAGCGCGGTCATCGGGTCGACAGTGCCTTTCTGCGTCGACGGCTTCACGCCATTGGCGCTTGGTTCGTAGTCAGACACGGTGGGCACGCCGCCGCTGTAGGTCATGGAGGAATCGGATTTGCGTTTTCCGGTGTCCGCCTTCTCATCGTAGCGCGCGGGGCTGAACCGGTTGCCTTTGACCCGACCGCTGGCGGTGGCAGTATATTTCACCTTGGCCACCAAGCCGACCAGCCCGCCGCTTTGCAACACGCCAGACGCAGAATATGCGCCGCCGCTTTCCTTGCCTTTTACGGTCAGGCTGCCGGCGGGAATGCCACGGATGGACACTGAAAAATTCGCGTCAGTTGCGCCATCGGCTACGGCCATTTGCGGGGCGCTTAGCGTCAGTGGCAGGGCGCAGACGCCCAAAATCTTCATAAACTGCTTCATATTCTAGCCTCGTTGCATCACTTATGCGTCTCAGGGCATATTGGTGTTTGATCCCTCGGTTAACACCCCAGCCCAAGGGGAAAACAAGCGAAAGGTCGCGCATCCTTGAAACATATCGAAGACATGGCCGAGAAGATACGGCACGGTGACCGGCGGGCGCTGGCACGCGCCATTACCCTTGTTGAGAGTGGGCGCGAGGATCACCGCGCGGAGGCGCTGGCGTTGATCGACACGTTGCGCATGGGCGCAAAACAAGCATTGCGCATTGGGCTGTCCGGCACGCCAGGTGTCGGGAAATCCACCTTTATCGAGGGCTTCGGGCTGCATTTGACAGGTCAGGGTCTGCGGGTGGCTGTGCTGGCAGTTGACCCCAGTTCCACCCGTTCTGGCGGCTCTATTCTGGGGGACAAGACGCGCATGGACCTGCTGTCGCGTGACCCCAACGCGTTCATCCGGCCATCACCGTCGCAATCGCATCTGGGCGGGGTGGCCCGCCGCACCCGTGAGGCTGTCGCCCTGTGCGAGGCGGCGGGATTCGACGTGGTGCTGATCGAAACCGTGGGCGTGGGGCAGTCCGAAACCATGGTCGCGGAAATGTCCGATCTGTTTATTTTGCTGCTGGCCCCTGCTGGCGGGGACGAGTTGCAAGGCGTCAAACGCGGCATCATGGAGATTGCGGATCTGATTTTAGTAAACAAGGCGGATGGCGATTTGAAAGCCGCCGCCACCCGCACGCAAGCGGATTACGCGGGCGCGCTGCGTCTGTTGCGCAAAAGGGCCCAAGACCCTGAAGGCTTCCCAAAGGCGCGGATTGTTTCCGCGCTGACGGGGTTGGGGCTGGAGGACGCGTGGCAGGACATGCAAACCCTGAGCGATTGGCGCAAGGCGCACGGTCATTGGGATGCGCGGCGTCAAGCGCAGGGGGTGCATTGGTTCGAGCAGGCGGTGCGAACGGGGCTGTTGGCGCGGATCGACGCCGACAAGGACGCCTCCGCCGCCATGCAAGACCTCGCAGCGGAGGTGGCGGAGGGGGTCGTGTCGCCAGATCGGGCCGCGGCGCGGATGCTGGATCGCCTGTCATAGGGACAATTTGCACGCGATTCCGTCCGGAATCGGTGCGGACTCCCGCCCAATGGTGGTGCAAAGGCAAAAACACGGCGTTTCCCTTGTAGAAAGGGCCATTCTGCACTTGACCCTCCAAGAATCTGCGCCTATTCCACGCAGACCGAATTCAGGGCATCGCACGTGCGGTGCCTTCACTTGTTTAAGACCGGAAGGAAACGCATATGTCGCGCGTCTGTGAACTCACTGGCAAAGGCCCGATGGTCGGCAACAATGTCAGCCACGCTAAAAACCGTACTCGTCGTCGGTTTCTGCCGAACCTTAATGACGTGACTTTGCTGTCCGAGACCTTGGGTCGCGGCTTCAAATTCCGCATCTCTGCTGCTGCTCTGCGCACAGTGGACCACCGTGGTGGCCTCGATAGCTTTATGGCGAAGTCGAAAGATGCCGAGCTGTCCACTAAGGCACTCAAAGTCAAGAAAGACATCGCGAAAGCCCAAGCAGAAGCTTGAACTAGCGCGTAATCAAGTTTGAAGCGGCCCCGCTCTGGAAAGAGCGGGGCCGTTTTCGTTTGATCTGGAACAAGGTTGCGTGAGAGACGATTTGACATATTGGCTCTGTCGTCCCTGATCCGTATTGGTAGCCCATGATCTTCTTGCGTCGCCTCTTTGCCATGATCCTTGTGATCACTATGGTTGCCACGACTGGCACCATGGCAGTGATGCGGGATCGTGATGTGGGTGCGCAGGCGATGGTGATCTGCACCGGCGTTGGTTTGCATACGATTCTTGTCGACGCCAACGGTGAGCGGGTCGATCCAGCGCCGATCTGCCCCGAATGTAATGTGATGACCTTGGCTGCGGGGGCGCCCGCGCCACTGGTCATGCTGTCGGGGGGGCTTCGCCAGTTGGATCAGGTGACGCCCCTGAGGAGCCAGCCCTATGTGCGTCGCGCCAAGGGGGCGTTGAACGTGCGCGCCCCGCCTGTTGGTTGATCTGTCCGAACTCCCTCTACCACACAGACAATCATACAGACGAAAGGGCATATTACATGTCTATCAAACTCATTTCCGCGGCAGTTCTTGCAGCCACCCTGTCTACCGCCGCCTTTGCTGGCGACATGGCCTTTAAGGTCACCGATTCTTACGCGCGCAGTGCCAGCGCCAACGCCAAAACCGGCGCGGCGTTTATCACGCTGAAGAACATGACCGACACGGATGACCGCTTGATTGGGGTCGCGTCACCAGCGGCAAAACGTGTGGAGCTTCACACCCACATGGAGAATGATGGTGTCATGAAGATGACCCATGTGGAAGAAGGTTTCCCCGTCATGGCGGGCGAGATGATCGAGATGCAGCGCGGCGGAAAACACGTGATGATGATGGGACTGAACGGCCCGTTTGAGCAGGGCGCGACAGTTCCTGTGACCCTGACCTTCGAGAGGGCGGGCGAGATGGAGGTCATGGTGCCTGTTGATCTGGAGCGTCAGCCAAAAGAAGGTCACGGCATGAAGCATGGTAAAGGCCACGACGAAGGACATGGCGAAGGCCATGGGAACGGTCACGGCGCGAAGCACGGTTCTGCAAGCGATAGCTGATACCAATCGAATGCGCGATTAGACGGAGAGGGGCGGCAGAAATGCTGCCCCTTTCGCAATGCAACCAAGGGGTTTCATAGTGTTTTGGCTCACATACGGCCTTAACCCTTGATACATGGCGATAAGTACTTCACTGTTTTGGGATAGCTGGGGAGCTACTATAGTGAAGAAGAGTGTATTGTTTGTCTGTTTAGGCAACATATGCCGTTCGCCGTTGGCGGAGGGCATTTTCAAAGCCAAGTCGAAAGACGCAGGGCTTGATGTGATCGTTGACAGCGCTGCCACAGGCGGTTGGCACATCGGGGAGCCACCCGATGCGCGGGCTATCGTGGCAGCACGCCTCAAGGGCTACTCTATCGAAGGGCAGGTCGCCCGCGGCGTGAGCGTCGTAGACTTCGAAACCTCCGACTTGATCGTGGCCATGGACGAGACGAATCGCCAGGATATTGAGGCATTGCGTCCGCCGGGCTCTACTACGCCGGTCGTGTTGCTGTCGTCTTTCGGCCCGCCAGACGGTCCGTCAGAAGTGCCTGACCCGTATTACACGGGCAAGTTCGATCCGGTGATTTCCATGGTTGAGGGCTGCGCAGACGCGCTGGTTTCTCAGCTTCTGACAGAGCGACAGTAGGTCGCCGCGTTAGAGCCGAACTCCTTGTAGCGCTTCCAAAACTTCTCGTGGTTGGTGTTGTCCGACTGGCGGATGACCTGCGCGCGGTGCGGGTCGGAGAAGAACGTCGCGGCAAGCCGCTGGTCGCCAGAGCTGAGCGTCAGGTCGGCAACTTGCTGTACGCAGTTGCACAAGGGGCGCGAGGCGGCCTTGCGGTCCGATTTCAGACAGGCCCGCTCAATAGGGCCAGCCCATGCGGCGCTGGCTGAACACCCGATCACAACGGCAATTGCGGCTAGTTTTAAACCCATGGTCCTGCTCCAAATGGCGGCGCGATGCGGTGCGCGCTCTGTATATTTGGAGCAATATAGGGCAAACGCCGCAGAGATATCAATCTCCACGGCGATCACAATTTCGGAGTATGGAAGCTTTAGTTGCGCGGCAGGTTGGAGCCGATCATGACGTGGCGCGGCGCATAAGTGCCGTTCAGCGCGGGCAGGTTTTCCACGAAGATCTCGGTGACGGGGCCGTCGTCCGCAATGGACCCCGCGCCAGAATTGGTTCGCGGAAGAGCTTTGGTGTCGGCGGCGTTATATCCCGGGGAGCGCACGATCTCGCTCTCGACAAAACCCACGCCGATGTTGCTGCCCGCTGGGTTGTGCGGGCGGTAGTTGATCGGGGTGGTGTAGCTGCCGACGATGCGGGTGGCAGCGTGGTGATGCGGGTACAGAGACTGGTCGCCCGCAAAGGCCGGAGCGGCGGTGGTGAGGCAGAGGCTTACAAGTGCAAAACGGTACATAATTACTTCCTTTGGAAGGGCAGCAGAACAGAGGCGTTAACCTTTCCTTAACGACACAGTGTCGTCAAGTTTTTGCCACTTTTCAGGAGGTTACGGGCTACATCTAGTGCGAGGGGTGAATAAAACCGCTATTTGAGGCATCATTGTTTCGGCTATCGCAACCGCCGCCACATTCTTGCCACGAATTTGCCGCGCCTGATTCTGTGGATACCACGCGTGATGCATCGTATGGCGCGGCGGCAACCAGCGGCGGGCCGGATACCCCTTTGATACCTGCGCCACCCTATTGCGCGATTTGCCTGCCCAACCGCGACGCGACCCATTGACCAACCCTTATTTCCAACGCATATCCCTACGCATGACCGAGCTTTCAAAAATCCGCAACTTCTCCATCGTGGCCCACATCGACCACGGTAAATCGACCCTTGCTGATCGCCTCATCCAAGAGACGAACACTGTTGCTGCGCGCGACATGAAAGAGCAGATGCTCGACAGCATGGATATCGAGCGTGAACGGGGCATCACCATCAAGGCGCAGACCGTGCGGATTGACTACATCGCCGACGACGGGGAGGCCTATGTCCTTAACCTGATCGACACGCCGGGCCACGTGGATTTCGCCTATGAGGTGTCGCGGTCCATGCGCGCGGTGGAGGGGTCTTTGCTGGTCGTCGATTCCAGTCAGGGCGTCGAGGCGCAAACCTTGGCCAACGTCTACCACGCGATTGACGCCGATCATGAGATCGTGCCGGTCCTGAACAAGATCGACCTGCCCGCCGCCGACTGTGACCGCGTGGCAGAGCAGATCGAGGACGTCATCGGCATCGACGCGTCCGGCGCTATTCAGGTCTCCGCGAAAACGGGGCAGGGGATTCACGAGACGCTGGAAGCCATTGTCACCCGTTTGCCCGCGCCGTCTGGCACGCGCGATGCACCGCTTAAGGCGATGCTGGTGGACAGCTGGTACGACAGCTACCTCGGTGTGATCGTGCTGGTACGCATCATTGATGGCGTGTTGAAGAAGGGGGAGCGGATCAAGATGCTCTCCAACGGCTCCACCCACCACGTTGACCGGATCGGTGTGTTCAAACCCGCCCTGACCGAAATCGCGGAGCTGGGGCCGGGGGAGCTTGGCTTCCTGACCGCCTCCATCAAACAGGTGCGCGACACCCGTGTGGGCGACACGATTACCCACGAGAAGAAGGGCACGACCGACGCGCTGCCTGGCTTCAAGCCGTCCCAGCCCGTGGTCTTCTGTGGCCTGTTCCCCGTGGACAGCTCCCAGTTCGAGGACCTGCGCGACGCCATCGAGAAGCTGGCACTGAATGACGCGAGCTTTAGCTACGAGATGGAAACCTCCGCCGCGCTGGGCTTCGGCTTTCGTTGCGGGTTCTTGGGTCTGCTGCACCTAGAGGTGATCCGCGACCGGATCGAGCGCGAATATGACATTGACCTGATCACCACCGCGCCCTCGGTGATTTACCACGTCTATATGCGCGACGGTGAGAAGATCGACCTGCACAACCCCGCCGACATGCCCGACCTGACCCATGTGGACCATCTGGAGGAGCCGCGCATCAAGGCGACGATCCTCGTGCCGGACGAGTATCTGGGCGACGTGCTGAAGCTGTGCCAAGACCGCCGTGGCATCCAAGAGGATCTGACCTACGCGGGCACCCGCGCGATGGTGGTGTATGATTTGCCTCTCAATGAAGTTGTGTTCGACTTCTATGATCGCCTGAAATCGGTAACAAAGGGTTACGCGTCCTTCGATTACCAGATGACCGGTTACCGCGAGGACCGTCTGGTCAAGATGCAGATCCTTGTGAACGACGAGCCGGTGGACGCGCTGTCCATCATGGTTCACCACGACCGTGCGGAGGCCCGTGGCCGCGCCATGGTCGAAAAACTCAAAGACCTGATCCCGCGCCACATGTTCAAAATCCCGATCCAAGCCGCCATCGGTGGCCGCATCATCGCCCGCGAAACCCTCGCTGCTATGCGCAAAGACGTGACCGCCAAATGCTACGGCGGCGACGCATCGCGTAAGAAGAAGCTGTTGGAGAAGCAGAAGGCCGGTAAGAAAAAGATGCGCCAGTTCGGTAAAGTTGATATCCCTCAGGAAGCGTTCATTTCGGCGCTGAAAATGGATAATTGAGAACAAGTTTGCCCAAAACTTACATTTTATGTTTAGACGATTCAGGTGCTCGGCACCCCACACGTAAGGTGGGACGACAAGCTGAGCACGGTTATGATTGGTTTGCTCTCGGAGGTATCCTATTTGACGAGGATAAAGAGAAAATGATTCGTCAAAACCATAGAGTGTTTTGCGAAAAGTGGTCACTTGAGGTTCCGCTGCATTCTTCTGAGATAAGGGCGCGGGCAAGTAATTTTGCGTTCATTAGAACACTCGAGACGAGAGAACAGTCGCGCTTCTATGAGGAGCTGTACTGTTTGATGCGTGACATTCCGGTTCACGGTATGGCGTGCGTTATTGATAGGCCTGGCTACAACGCAAGGTACTTGAAAAAGTACGATGAAGATAAGCGCTGGTTGTTGTGTAAGTCCGCTTTCAACATATGCGTTGAACGCGCTGCGAAGATAGCATCGACTAACGATGCAAAGCTGAGAGTTTACATCGAACGGGCTGACAAAAAGACAGACAGGTTGATAAAGGAATACTTCATCGAAATGCGGGAGCAAGGGATGCCCTTTGCTAAAGAAACGTCCAAAAAATACGCACCATCATCTACAGTTGATCTAGCGCACTCGCTATACGAATTCAGAACGAAAGCGAAGTCATCTCCGTTGATGCAACTCGCTGATCTTTATTTATGGCCATTATGCATGGGAGGCTACAATTCAGAATGCCGACCTTACAAAAGGCTAAGCGAAGATGAGAAGCTAGTTGATAACATGATATCAGAAGCCGAAAAAAACAGCCTTGGTATTAAGTACTATTGCTTCGACAAATAAAAAACCCAGCTCGTAAGCTGGGTTCTTTCAGCCATCATAACGATGACCTCGTAGGCTAGGCCTATCTCTCACATAGGCTCAGAAACGTTAAGAGGCAATTAAAAATTATAGATTGACAAGGTCAACGCGGCTCCTTATCTGCCTTTAGGCAGATAAGGAGCCGCGTTGACGAATTGTTTCAGATCGTCGATAGGGCAAAATCACTGGAAAATCTCTTGACGTATGAAGCCCAGTCGATGTAGTTCCAGGGGAACTACATCGACTGGGCTTCAGTAAAGGTGCCGTATCTGAGGATAGCAGTCTGGTGGATTGGCGGAAAACGCTAGATTACCACCCCTCAATCACAACGCCCGTTTCACCGCCCGCGCCGCTCCGCTGACGTCTTGGCCGATGCCGTCAACCGTCTCGCAGCCTGCCAGCGCAAGCATCGCCGCAAGGCAAATCATCGTTAGTCGCGTGGTCATCTGTGAGGCCCTCTTGGTTCATGGTTTCACGCATTTTAGCGCGCCTCGCGGGGGAGTTCCAGCGGCGGAACGGGGCTTGGCGCGAACCCGCCGCCGCACATGACCCAGATCAATGTTTCACCGACCCGCGCGCGCTATAGACGCAGGCGTAACCACGACCAAGGAGTCCCTGATCATGTTCCGTCTTGCCGCAATCCTCTTCTCGATGACCTCCACCACCTTGGCGGGCATTGCCGTGATCGCGGTGTTAACCATGGGCTATGACACATGGATGCCGATTGTGGTCGCGGCGGCCGTGGGCTTTGTGCTGTCCATCCCCGCCACATGGTGGCTGGCCAAACAGATCACCGCGAAAATCGTCTAGCTGTCCAAGAACACCCGCACCGCCGCCTCGAATTCGCGGGGCTTCTCCGCATGGAGCCAATGCCCCGCACCGGGTATCTTGGCGTATTTCGCGTTGGGGAACAGCGGTTTGATCAGGCTCCGGTGCTCGGGCTTCACGTAGTCGGAGTTCGCGCCGGAGAGGAACAACACCGCCCCGTCGAATTGCCCTTGGACCTGTGGAAACCCGATGGTTTTCTCCATCTCGGCAGCAAGAACATCAAGGTTCAGACGCCACGCCTTGCCCGCAATATCGACGGATTGGGCGATGAACTCAGGCACGCCAGCCTCTAGGCCCGTTAACTGCTCCAGCACGTCGGAGCGGCGCTCCACGTGCGTGAAATCCACACGGCGCATCGCCTCAATCGGGCCCATTTGCGTGTGGCTGTATCCCACTGGCGCGATATCCGCGACGATCAGCTTATGCACCAAGTCAGGGCGCGTCGCCGCCAGCACCATCGCCGTTTTGCCCCCCATGGAGTGGCCAAGCACATCCATCGGCCCGCCAATTTCCTCGATCACTTGCGCCAGATCACCGGCAAGGGCCGGATAGCTGTGGTCATCATCCCAAAAGCTGTGCGCATGGTTGCGCATGTCGACGGCGATGACCTGCCCGCGATCCGACAGGCGCTTGGCGATAACGCCCCAATTGCGCGCAGAGCCGAACAGCCCGTGGGCGATCAACAGAGGCTTGGCGGCACCAGCCGTGCCAAATGTTGTATAGTTAAGCATAGACCGAGCCGTAGCAGCTTCCCGTCGCCTGCGAAAGTGGGCTAAGAGAGCGCATGGAAAAAGTCGTCGTAGAACAATTGGCAGAGCGCATTTCGGCTTTGCTGCGCGAGAAACTGGGCGCAAGAGGCAGCTCACTAGAGGCGCGAGTACAGTGGGCAGGGCGCGGCTTGCCCCGCCGTGTGCGGCAGGCTGCGATGGAACTGGTCAACGCCGAACGCATGGCACAAGACCCGAAGATGCGCCTACGGCTCGACCCGCAACAGGTCAGCGCCGCCTATAACACTTGCCTGACCCACCTTGATGCAATTGATGCCAAAGCGATGAAGGCAAAGCGGATCTTCGGGTTTCTGGCGACGCTGATCATACAGATCGTGCTGATCGGCGCGGCCGCGGTCGCCCTGCTGCGCTGGCGCGGATACCTTTAGGGCGCAAGCTTGATAAAGGTGATGTCGCGCCCGTGTCGGCTTTGGGATAGACGGGTCGGGCGCTGACTTCCACGCTGAACCGGTACAACAGGTGAGGCAAATCATGCGTATCGGGTTTATCGGATTGGGAAATGTCGGCGGCAAGCTGTCTGGTTCATTACTGCGAAACGGCTACGACCTCACGGTTCACGACCTCAACGCAGAGCTGGTCGCAGGTGCTGTGGCCAAGGGGGCTACGGCGGGCACGACGCCGCGTGCCATGATGGCCGACTGCGACATCGTCATCACATGCCTGCCGCACCCAAAGATTTCTGCCGCAGTGGTGGAAGGCGACGACGGCTTACTGCAAGCCATGACAACCGGAAAAATATGGCTGGAGATGTCGACCACCGACGAGGCGGAGGTCAAGCGGCTTGGGGCAAAGGTGCAGGCCGCTGGCGGGGCGGCAGTCGATTGCCCCGTTTCGGGCGGTTGTCACCGCGCGGATACGGGCAACATCTCCATTTTTGCGGGCTGCGACCGCGCAACCTTCGAGCGGGTGTTGTCGGTGTTAACGACAATGGGTCGGCGGGTTCTGCACACGGGTGCTTTGGGCTCGGCCTCCGTCCTGAAGGTGGTGACCAACTATCTGGCGACCGCGAACCTAATTTCCTGCAGCGAGGCGTTAACCGTGGCCAAGGGGGCGGGCATGGATTTGGGCGTGGCTTACGAGGCCATCAAAATGTCGTCCGGCACCTCATTCGTTCATGAGACCGAAAGTCAGGTCATCTTAAACGGATCGCGTGACATCTCTTTCACGATGGACTTGGTGCTGAAAGACATCGGCCTGTTTCAGGAGGTGGCGGATCGGGCTGGCGTGCCGTTGGAAATGAACCCGCTGATGGTCCAGATTTTCAAGGACGGCATCGAGCGCTATGGCGCGCGAGAACTGTCGCCCAATATTATCCGGCGGTTGGAGGATGCAACAGGGCTTCGCGTCACGGCGCCCGGTTTCCCAGCGGAGATGCGCGACGATGAGCCGGAGGCCGTGGGCCACGAGGTCGTACCAAATCGGGGGTGAGGGCTAGCGCCGATCTGCCTGCCGCGCTAAGCGGGGTGGGCAGTAAGGAAAGTAGTTTGATGACACGTAACGACAATGATCAAAGCTCTGAAGTGATCGTAGGGCTTATTCCGTCGGCCCCGCGCCGCCTGTTCGGCACTGTCGTGCTGTATGCGTTGGGCGGGTTGCTTCTTTATCTGGTTGTGACCCAACCGCCCGAAGGGCTGCATCTGGTGTTCTTGCTGATCATTCTAGGCGCCGCGTCGATCTATGGCGGGTACCGGATGTGGGATGTCACAGGTCACATGATAGAACTGACCGAGCAGGAGTTGCGCCTGTCCGACGGTCGCGTGATTTTCCGGATGGAAGACGTGCACAAGGTTGACCGCAGCTTCTTTGCGTTCAAGCCGTCAAACGGCTTCTTGGTCACACTCAAAGTTGCGTACCCAAAGGCTTGGGCACCTGGCCTGTGGTGGCGTCTTGGCAAGCGCGTGGGTGTTGGCGGGCTGACGTCAGGCGCGGAGGGCAAGATGATGGCCGATACATTGGCCGCAATGATCGCCGCGCGCGACGGGTTGGTCGACCTCGATAGCCTGAGGTAACGGGCCGTCGTGGGAAGGCGGGGCGCAGCGGCGCCCCACCTTGGTTTATCTACAGCCCCTTTGCACGGTAGCTGCTAGAGATGCGGTCGATCGCCACAAGGTAGGCCGCGATCCGCAGGTCATGGACGTCGTCACGCGCGTGCCAAACGGCCCGCATCGCTTGATAGGCGGTACGCATCGTGTCTTCCAAGCCAGAGCGGACGAGTTCAATCTCCCCCGCACCGCGCAAGAACCGCGCCTTGAAGTCGGGGCTCAACTCCCAGCCCAGTTCTTTGTCAGCGGACAGCCGCTCTAGCTCGTTGATGAGCAGGAGATGCTGCGCCTCTTCTTGGCGTTTGCCCATGCGGCCAAAGCGGATGTGGCTCAGGTTTTTGACCCACTCGAAGTAGGATACCGTAACACCGCCCGCGTTGGCGTAGAGATCCGGGATAATCACGCAGCCTTTTTTACGAAGGATCTCGTCCGCACCGGCAGTAATTGGTCCGTTCGCGGCCTCGATGATCAAGGGGGCCTTCACACGCTCCGCATTGCTCAGGTTGATCACGCCTTCCAAGGCGGCTGGGATCATGATGTCGCAGTCAGCTTCCAATACTTTGGGGCCATCCTCGACAAACTCACCCTCAGGGCAGCCTTTGACGCCGCCATTCTCACCAATCCACGCGTGAACGGCCTCAATGTTGAGGCCCGCGTCATTCGTCAGCGCGCCGTCACGCTCGATGATGCCCACGATCTTCGCGCCATCTTCCTCAGACAGGAACTTGGCGGCGTGGTAGCCCACGTTCCCAAGGCCTTGGACGATGATCCGCTTGCCGCTAAGTGTGCCCTCCAGACCCGCGATTGCGATGTCTTCGGGGTAACGAAAAAACTCTTGAAGCGCGTATTGAACGCCGCGCCCAGTAGCCTCCACACGGCCAGCAATGCCGCCCGCGTTCAACGGTTTACCCGTCACACAGGCCCGCGCGTTAATGTCGGTCGTGTTCATCCGGGCGTATTGATCGGCAATCCAAGCCATCTCACGCTCGCCGGTGCCCATGTCTGGGGCGGGCACGTTTTGACTGGGGTGGATCAAGTCCCGCTTGGCCAGCTCGTAGGCAAAGCGTCGGGTGATCTGTTCCAGCTCATGTTCGTCCCATTCGCGCGGGTCAATGCACAAACCACCTTTCGAGCCGCCAAACGGTGTTTCCACCAACGCGCATTTGAACGTCATCAGCGCGGCAAGGGCTTCGACCTCGTCCTGATGCACGTTCGGGGCAAACCTGATGCCGCCTTTAACCGGTTCCATATGTTCGGAATGTACAGCGCGGTAGCCGGTGAACGTGTGGATTTGCCCGCGCAGCCGCACGCCGAAGCGAACTGTGTAGGTCGCGTTGCAAACGCGGATTTTGTTTTCCAACCCCGGTGGCAGGTCCATCAGGCTGACCGCCCGATTGAACATTAACTCTACAGATTCTCTGAAAGACGGTTCGTTATGTGTGCTCATGGGATACCTTCTGGCATGTCGGACCTTAACAAATCGCTTATTTTTTAAGCAGCTTGCAAACTCAGCCTAGAACGAGATTTGCGCGAACGTAAGTCATAATTGGAGGGTTAACGGTTCTATTACTGATTCCGTCCATAACGCTGGCTATTGACCATGACGCAGGAACAATACCTGAGAAACCTTCCAAAAGTTGCTGAAAACACTTATTAAATGCCGCATTCCCGCCCTATTTTGCCAAATTATGGCCATGATGCTGGGGCCTATTGGCGATTGGACGAATTGCGTCCGGTGACATCGGCGCGTGCGTGCGTCAGGGAAGGTCAGTCATGAGTGACAAGCGTAACGGTAAGAAAGACGTCGCGGTTTTTGCGAGCGATACATCCGGTCTGCTGGCGCAGATCAAGCAGCGGCTTGTTGGCCGCTCGCGTGGGTTCGCACGTGAAGAAAACGGCACGATGATCATCTTCGGCCTCACCATCTTTATTATGGTGTTGGTGGCGACGGGGATGGCGATTGATTTTATGCGTCATGAAAACATGCGCTCGCGTTTGCAAGCAACGCTTGACCGTGCAGTGCTTGCCGCGGCTGACCTCGATCAAACCCTCGACCCGAAAGCGGTTGTGGAAGACTATTTTGCCAAGTCGGGCTTGGAAAACTACAATCTGACTGTCGATGTTAAAGAGGGAATTAACTACCGCACCGTGACGGCCGACGCCTCCAGTGACGTAGACAGCATGTTTCTGAACATGGTTGGGATCGAAACGATCAACGCCCCCGCAGGCGGTGCCGCGGAAGAGCGTATCAACAACGTCGAAATCTCTCTGGTGCTCGATATTTCCGGATCGATGGATGACAACGATAAGCTTGAAAACATGCAGCACGCAGCGAACGAATTCGTCGATACGCTGATCACGCCGGACACCAAGGACTTGGTGTCGATTTCTGTCGTGCCCTACACTGGCCAGACCAACGCCGGCGAAAAGTTGTTCGACAGGCTGAATGTGAACCAAGTCCACAACTATTCCTACTGCGTTGAGTTTGATGAGACTGACTTCGAGACTGTGCCGCTGGATTTTGCGAAGCAGTACCGCCAAGCGCAGCACTACGAGTACTCCAGCGCCTACTACGGGTCTTGGGCTAACTACCGTATCCAGAACCCATGGTGCTCAAACAAATCGACCGAGGAAATCAAGCCGTTCCGCAACAGCAATAGTGATTTAACGTCGGTTATTAACTCCTACCGTCCGCGGACGGCGACGGGCATCCATTACGCAATGAAATGGGCGGCGGCCTTGCTGGACCCATCCATGCGCACCACGGTGACATCGCTGATCCAAGCGGGGGAGGTCGACCCTGTGTTTGAGGGCCGCCCTGCGTCCTACGACGATGAGGAAACCGTAAAGGTTATCGTGTTGATGACTGACGGAATGAATGTGGACCAAGACCGCATCGCCACCTGGGCCTACAACTCGTCTTCCGAGTACAGCCACTGGGCCAAATACACGTTGTGGTACTACTTGAACAACTATGTGCGCCGCAGTGACCATTACAAATACTACTATGAGGATCACGATTCTACGGATGCAGATCGCCGCCTGAGAAAAGTCTGCGCCGCATCGCGCGAGCAAGGCATCGTCATCTTTAGTATCGGCTTCGAGATCAACGACAACACGACGGCCTCAAACGTGATGAGCAATTGCGCGACGTCGGACAGCCATTACTACGCGGTGGATGGGATTGAGATCAACGCGGCATTCGGCGCCGTTGCCCGCACCATTAACCAGTTGAGGTTGATCCGATGAGCAATCCTAACAAGCGTTCGCGCATGCTCCGCCTTTGGCGGCGGATCATGGGCCGCGAGGATGGCAATGCGGCGGTCGAGTTCGCGATCATCTTCCCGATCTTCATTCTGGCCTTCCTGTCCATCTTTGAGCTGGCCATGATCATGACCCGCTACATGATGTTTGACCGGGCCTTGGATGTGACCGTGCGCCAAATCCGCCTGTCGGAAAATCGTAACTTTACGCCGCTTCAGGTGAAGACATTGCTGTGCTCGCAAACGGTTATTCTGCGAAACCACTGCATGGATGACCTGCGGTTGGAAATGCACCGTTTGGACGCGGACGAGTCTTGGACGTTCGGCTACAATGATGCCGACTGCCACGATGAGCCGATCGAGATTGATCCCGTGCGTGAATTCAGCACCGGTGAGGCCAACGACGTTCTGTTCATTCGCGGCTGTATGGCGATGGAGCCGCTGTTCCCAACGATGGCGTTCGGCGACTTCCTCATCCGCAACAGCTCTGACAACAAGCTTTATATGATGGCGTCGTCGGCTATTTCTGTGGAGCCAGTAAATTGAAGTATGTTTTACACAAAGCCATGCGTCCGGTTGCGCAATTTTGCCGTGATACGAAGGCGTCAGTAACGGTTGAGGCCGTGTTGATCACGCCGCTGCTGCTGGCTTGGTTTGTCGGCGGGTTTGTCTTCTTTGACGGGTTCAAGAACCGCAACACTGCGCTGAAGGCGACCTACACAATTGGCGATATCCTGTCGCGCCGTGTGACGGCAGCGGACGCGGAATACATCGACAAACTGCAAGATCTCTACGACTCACTTGCCTATACGTCGGGGACCTCCGCTATCCGAGTGACCAGCCTGACGTGGAACGGCAAAAAGCACCGCGTGCTGTGGAGCCACTCCACTAAGGAAAAGTTACCGGTCCTAGACAATGATAAGGTCAGGGTTTCTTCTTTCAGAAACCGCATTCCGATCATGGCGATTGCCGACACGGTAATCTTGGTGGAGTCGTTCACCGACTATAACCCCGCCTTCAACGTTGGCTGGAATCACCGCGTGTTCGAAAACTTCGTTGTGACGTCGCCACGTTTCGCGTCTTGCCTCACTTGGGACGACGGCGTGAATCTGCCAAGCTGCTAGCGCGGCCACGGCGAATTTCTCGCGTAAACCAGATCCATCTCGGGCAGGGCCTTTCGCTCTGCCCGTTTTGCTGTTTCTCTACCCACAATAGTCGTGGGAGAGACGCATGGGCTACAATGCCTTCCAAGTCCTTAAAGAGGGGCTGACCGGTAACAAGGGCTGGCGCCCGGTTTGGCGCGATCCGGAGCCGAAGTCGGACTATGACGTGATCATCATTGGTGGCGGTGGCCACGGTCTTGCCACGGCCTACTATCTGGCGAAAAATCACGGCATCACAAATATAGCGGTGCTGGAGCGTGGGTATATCGGCGGCGGCAACGTGGGCCGCAACACCACCATTGTGCGTGCCAACTACTTCCTGCCGGGCAATTCGGAATTTTACTCCCATTCCCTCAAACTGTGGGAAAACATGGAGCAGGAGCTCAACTTCAACACGATGCATTCCGCCCGTGGGTTGATTAACCTGTTCCATACTGACGGTCAGCGTGACGCCTTCGCGCGGCGCGGCAACATGATGTGCAACCAAGGCGACGACGCGATCCTGCTGGACCGCGACGGCGTGCGTAAGCACCTGCCGTATCTCGATTTCGACAACCACCGCTTTCCCGTCTACGGCGGATTATACCACCCGCGTGGCGGCACGGCCCGCCATGACGCGGTGGCGTGGGGCTATGCCCACGCAGCAGATCGCCTCGGGGTGGACCTGATCCAGCAATGCGAGGTCACGGGCATCGACGTGCGGGACGGCAAAGTCCAAGGCGTTGAAACGACGCGCGGGGCTATCCGCGCCAATCGGGTCGGCATCGTTGTCGCGGGCCGCTCTTCCCAAGTTGCGGCGATGGCCGGCGTCGACGTCCCCATCGAATCTCATATCCTGCAAGCCTTCGTCACCGAGGGTCTGAAACCAACCGTCGACCATGTGGTCAGCTTCGGTATGGGCCACTTCTACCTCAGCCAGTCGGACAAAGGCGGTTTGGTCTTCGGCGGGGATCTGGATTTCTACGCCTCCTATGCCCAACGCGGTAACCTGCCGATGATGGAGCATGTCATGGAGGCCGGAATGTCCCTTGTCCCCGCATTGGGCAAGGCCAAGGTGCTGCGTTCTTGGGGCGGCATCATGGACATGACGCCTGACGGCTCTTTCATCATAGACCGCACCAAGGTCGACGGCCTCTATATGGATTGCGGCTGGTGTTACGGCGGCTTCAAGGCCGTGCCCGCGTCCGGCTGGTGTATGGCACATCTGATGGCCGAGGACGCACCCCACGAGGTCGCCAAGAAGCACACCTTTGATCGGTTCCGAACAGGCCACGGCCTGATGGACGAAGAGGGCACCGGCTCTCAACACAATCTGCACTGAGGAACAGATATGCGTATCAACTGCCCCATTTGCGGCGACCGTGACCGGCGCGAATTCTACTACCTCGGTGCTGCCGACTATCTGAACCGTCCCGCCGAGGGCGATCTGGACGGGATCCACAAATACCTCCACATCCGCGAAAATCCCGCGGGCGTGACAAAAGACCTGTGGCACCACGAGTCCGGTTGCTCCAGCTGGCTGGTGGTGGAACGCAACGCCACGACCCATGAAATCCACAGTGTCACACTCGCCAGTGAGGTGGCAAAATGAGGCACGATACCAAAGGCCTGATCGACCGCACCCAAAGGCGCAGTTTCACTTTCGACGGCAACTCCTATTCTGGTTTCAAAGGCGACACGCTCGCCTCAACGCTCCTTGCAAATAACGTGCATCTTGTAGGGCGCTCCTTCAAATACCACCGCCCGCGCGGCATCATGTCGGACGGCACCCAAGATCCGAACGGCTTGGTAGAGCTGCACCAAGGCGACCAGATCACCCCGAACCTACGGCTCACAGGTCAAGAACTCGTAAACGGCCTCGATATCCGGTCGCAAAACCACCTTGGCTCCCTCGACTGGGATTTGCTGGAACTCAACGATCTGCTTTCGCCGTTTCTAAGTGCCGGTTTCTACTACAAAACCTTCATGTGGCCGAAAGCCTTCTGGGAAAAACTCTACGAGCCGATCATCCGCCGTGCCGCTGGCCTTGGGCGGTTGTCGATGGCCAATAACTCCGACCGCTACGAGAAGGCCTTCGCCTTTTGCGACGTACTGGTGATCGGCTCTGGCCCCGCCGGCCTTATGGCGGCACTGACCGCCGCAGAGGCAGGCGCGCAGGTGATCTTGGCAGAAGAGGATTTCATCTTCGGCGGTCGCCTTAACTCAGAAACCTACGACGTCGGCGGCACGTCAGGCCACATCTGGGCGGCAGAGCAGATCGCGAAACTGCGCGAGATGGACAACGTTCGCCTGATGAAACGCACGACAATAACCGGCGCCTATGACGGCGGCACCTACGCAGCAGTGGAGCGGGTGTCGCATCATGTCGCGCAGTCTGGTGATGCCCCCTTAGAGACATTCTGGCGCATCACCGCCCGTGGTTGCGTCTACGCGGCTGGCGCGATGGAACGCCCGATCGCGTTTCAGAACAACGACCGTCCTGGGGTAATAATGGCGAGTGCTTTGCGCGGTTATCTCAACCGTTACGGCGTCGCGGCAGGGAAGCGCGTGGTGCTGTTCGGCAATAACGACGACACGTTCCGCACGGCCCACGATCTGGCGGCCGCTGGCATTCACATCGCGGCCTACGTCGACAGCCGCGCGGATGCGGACATCACTGGTGACTTCCCGATCTACAAGGGCGCGCATGTCACCAACGTCAAAGGCCGCAAGCGGGTGGAGGCCGTCACCATCACGGGTGCGGGCGATGTCATGGCTGATTGTCTGGGCGTCTCGGGCGGCTACAACCCTACAGTACATCTGGCCTGCCACATGAACGGCCGCCCGCAGTGGAACGAAAATATCGCGGCATTTATCCCCACCCCAAACATGGTGCCGGGTATGGAGGTCGCTGGTGCGGCGGGCGGCACGTTTTCCACCCACGGGTGCCTCAAATCGGGAGTATTTCGCGCGCGCGAAGTGTTGAAGGCCCTAGGCCTCGAGGCCCGCGCACCCGCCATACCGAAAGCCGACGCTTTGCAGACGCGGATCCGACCGCTCTGGATGGTCCCCTGCAAGGGCCGTGCATGGCTCGATTTCCAGAACGATGTGACTGTCAAGGACGTGAAGCTTGCCGCGCAGGAGAACTTCAAATCCGTCGAGCACATGAAGCGCTACACCACGCAAGGCATGGCACCAGACCAAGGCAAGAACAGCAACGTCAACGCCTTGGCCGTGCTGGCAGATGCCACTGGTCGCGGGATCGCGGAGACGGGCACCACCACTTACCGCCCGCCCTACACGCCAGTCGCCATTGCAGCGATGGGGGCGCACGGGCAGGGCGCGGGTTTTGCGCCCCAACGCTTCACCACCAGCGACAAGATTTCGCGCGATATGAACGCCCCGATGATAGAGGCAGGCCTGTGGTATCGCCCCAGCTATTTTCCCAAGGACGGGGAAGGCCATTGGCGACAGTCTTGCGACCGTGAGGTCGCTATGGTGCGCTCCGCAGTGGGGGTCGCGGATGTGTCCACCTTGGGAAAAATCGACATTCAGGGGCCTGACGCGGGCGCATTTCTCGATTTTCTGTACATAAACACGTTTTCTACGCTGAAGCCCGGAAAAGTCCGTTATGGCCTTATGTTGCGCGAGGACGGGTATGTGATGGATGATGGAACCACTGCCTGTATCGCGACAAACCACTATGTGATGACCACGACAACGGCGGCGGCGGGGCAGGTGATGCGGCATTTGGAGTTTGTGTCCCAATGCTTACGCCCCGATCTTGATGTGCAGTTTATTTCCGTCACAGAGCAATGGGCGCAGTTCGCCGTCGCGGGGCCAAAGTCCCGCGATTTGTTGGCGCAGGTGCTGGATGAACCGCCCGATTTGCCGTTCATGGGCTGCGGGGAGGTGTCCGTTGGCGGCATCAAGGCGCGCCTGTTTCGCATCTCCTTCTCGGGGGAGCATGCGTATGAGCTGGCCGTGCCGGCACGCTACGGCGAAAGCCTGTTCAAGGGGGTGCTGGATAAAGCGGACGCGCTCGGCGGCGGCGCCTACGGGATGGAGGCCCTCAACGTTATGCGTGTCGAGAAAGGCTTCCTCACCCACTCTGAAATCGACGGGCGCGTGACGGCGGGGGATATCGGGATGGGCGCGATGATGTCGGAAGGGAAAGACTTCATCGGCAAGACAGCAGCGCAACGCCCCGGCTTGCTGGAGGATAGGGAGGAACTCGTGGGCCTCAAACCCGTCGGCGCGGTGAAAGAGCTGAACGCAGGCGCGTTCCTCTTCGCGGTAGAGGACGACCCTATCCGTGAGACGCAGCAAGGTTACACCACCTCCGTCGCCTTCTCGCCGGAGTTGGGGATGATCGGCTTGGGCTTCTTAAAGAACGGACGCGAACGCCACGGCGAGGTGTTGAAACTTGTCGACCACATGCGCCAAGTCACCACGCGGGTGGAGATATGCCATCCCGTGTTTTTAGACCCAGAAGGGAGCAAAGCCCGTGATTGATCTCGTCGCAAAATCGCCCGCAGCGGGGCTGCTACCCGTCACCGTCGGCGCGTCGACACTGAGCGAACAGCCCGTGACGCAGATATATTCCATAGCCCCCTTTAAGGGGGCGCACGTGTCCACAGCCTTAAAGAAAGCTGTTGGACTTGGTTTGCCGAATGTGGGCGGCTCAAAATCTGAGGACGGCGTGGAAATCCTATGGGCAGCACGCGGGCAGTATTTCCTGATCGGTGCGAAGCCGCCGCCGTTGCCCGCCGCGATCACCGATCAATCCGACGCGTGGTGCACAGTCGCACTGACGGGCGAAAACACAGATCACGTCATGGCGCGGCTATGCCCGCTCGACATCGCGTCGATGGAACATGGGGACGTTGCGCGGTCACTCGTCGGCCACATGTCCGCGATCATCGTGAAGCGGAAGGGCGGGGTCACGCTGATGGTGTTCCGCGCATTCGCCAAGACATTGGTGCATGATCTGCAAACGGCCATGCGGTCGGTCACTGCGCAAGCAACTTTGCCCGATTAATCCCCACGTTTATTAATCGACGTCACTGGACTCTGGCGGCGCGTGGCCCGATATTCTGGTCTATGAGCCTACCACCCGGATTTTTAGACGAATTGCGCGAACGCACCTCCATCACTCAGGTGGTAGGGCGCAAGGTCATGTGGGATCAGCGTAAGTCCAATCCGGGCAAAGGCGACATGTGGGCACCGTGCCCGTTCCATCAGGAAAAATCCGCCAGCTTCCACGTGGATGACCGCAAGGGCTACTATTATTGCTTCGGCTGTCAGGCCAAAGGCGACGCGTTGGGCTTTATTCAAGAAACGGAAAACGTCTCCTTCATGGAGGCGGTGGAAATCATGGCGCGGGAAGCTGGCATGACCATGCCCGCCCGCGACCCCCAAGCGCAGAAAAAGTCTGACCGCCGCACCCAATTGGCCGAGGTGATGGAGCAGGCGACACAGTTCTACCGCCTGCAACTCAAGTCCGGCGCAGGCTCCGCGGCGCGCGATTACATCAACAAGCGCGGGCTGTCGCAGCAGACGCAAGACCAGTTCGATATCGGCTTCGCGCCGGAAGGTTGGCAAAACCTGTGGGACCATCTCACGGGCAAAGGCGTCGCGGAGGAGTTGATCCTCGCCGCGGGGCTCGCCAAAGCATCGACCAAGGGCGGCAAGCCCTACGACACATTCCGCAACCGCATCATGTTCCCGATCCGTGATCCGCGAAAGCGCTGCATTGCCTTCGGTGGCCGTGCGATGGACCCGAATGACAATGCGAAATATTTGAACTCCCCCGAGACAGAATTGTTCGACAAAGGCCGCAGCCTCTACAACCACGGCCCTGCACGGGAGGCGGCGGGAAAAGGCGAGCCGTTGATCGTGGCCGAAGGCTACATGGACGTCATCGCGCTGTCGGCGGCGGGGCTGGCCTCCGCCGTGGCGCCGCTCGGCACTGCCGTGACCGAGACGCAACTGCAACTCTTGTGGCGGATTTCGCCCGAACCGATTATCGCGCTCGATGGGGACACGGCTGGCTTGCGGGCCGCGATGCGCCTGATTGATCTGGCGTTGCCTATGCTGTCTGCGGGGCAGTCCTTGCGGTTTTGTATCCTGCCCGAAGGCATGGACCCCGACGATCTGATCAAGGCCGATGGTGTGCAAGCCATGCGCGACTTGGTCGAAAACTCCAAGCCACTGGTCCACCTGCTGTGGCAGCGTGAAACGGACGGTAAGGTGTTCGATAGCCCCGAACGCCGCGCCGCACTGGATGTGTCGCTGAGGGCGGCCCTGAAGAAAATCTCAGACGGTAACCTGCGCAGCCATTACGGCCATGAGATCAAGCGCTTGCGGGCTGAGTTGTTCGGCCTGAACCCCGCGCCGCGCGAAGAACGTGAATGGACGCCCAACCGCGACCGCGCGCCTTGGACAGGTAAGGGCGGAGGCAAGGGAAAGGGCAAATTTCCCGATAAAGGCGTGGCCGTGGCCTCGACCAAAAACTCTCTGCTGGCCCAAAGCACCGACGTGGAAGAACGTATGCGCGAGGCCGTGATCCTTGCCATTTTGATCGCCCATCCGGAGTTGCTGACACATTTTCTGTCCGACTTGGAAACACTTGATTTGCACGGCGAAGATCACCGCGCAATTCTGGCGGCTCTTTTGCGCCACAGCGAAGAAACAGACTCGGATCACCTGAAAAATATTCTCGCCGCCGAGATAGGGTCAGCGCCCCTTGAAAAGCTTTGGTCGCTTAGCCATGTGCAGATTGCGCCTGCTGTTAGGGCAGGGGCCGACTTGAAACTCACCCGTATGACCATGGCTGAAGAATTGGCCAAGCTAGAAGCCCGACGGGGCGTTCAACGCGAAATCGAAGATGCCGTCGAGGACCTCGCCGGCGTAGCCGACGAGGCGCTGACTTGGCGCGTGGGGCAGGCTGCCGAAGCCCGCAACGCGTCCCTGCGCAGCAAGGGGATATCTGACAGCGGCGTGGGCGAAGATCGCGGCTCCATGTCGGACTATCTTCAGTCGCTGATCGACGGTGAGATTTGGGTGAAGAAGGGGCAATAGGCCCGACAGATAAACCGACGTGCGAATCACTCTGATTCGCGCTATTGATTCGGGTAGATTCGCGCGAATCACCCTTACGCGCTTTTTGGGAGGCACTTCATGGCCAAAGATACCGACGATCAGACGCAAGCGCGCGAGGATGCCGCAGCTGGCCTGGATATGAGCCAGGCCGCCGTCAAAAAGATGATCGCCGAGGCGCGTGTGCGCGGCTACATCACTTACGACCAGCTCAATCAGGTTTTGCCGCCGGAGCAGGTCGCATCGGAGCAAATCGAAGACGTGATGTCGATGCTCTCCGAAATGGGCATCAACATCATTGAGGAAGAGGAAGCCGAAGACGACGGCTCCAAGGATATTGTCGAAGTCGACAGCGCCGCAAAAGAAGTGGTGCTCTCCTCCTCTACGACGGAAGTTCTGGACCGCACCGACGACCCCGTGCGCATGTACCTGCGCGAAATGGGCTCCGTTGAACTGCTGTCGCGCGAGGGCGAAATCGCCATCGCCAAACGCATCGAGGCTGGCCGCAACACGATGATCGCGGGGCTTTGCGAAAGCCCGCTGACTTTCCAGGCGATTACCATCTGGCGCGACGAGCTTTTGTCCGAAGACATTCTGCTGCGCGATGTGATTGATCTTGAGACCACATTCGGCAACACCCTCGAAGAGGGCAGCGAAGAAACCGAAGCCGTGGTCGCCGCCCCTGTGGCCGGTGCGGAGCAGAAGGCCGGTGAACCCGCGCAAGAGCTGGACGCCGACGGAAACCCAATTGCGCAAGACGACGATGATGAGGACGATGAAGACGAGCAGGCCAACATGTCGCTCGCCGCGATGGAAGCCGCACTGAAGCCGCGCGTGCTCGAAACCCTCGACCTGATCGCCGACAATTATCTGAAGCTGGCCGACATGCAGGATTTGCGCATCTCGGCGACCATCAACCACGATGACACCTTCTCGAAGAAAGAAGAGAAGGCCTACCAGAACCTGCGTTCCGAGATCGTTGAGATGGTCAATTCGCTTCACCTGCACAACAACCGGATTGAGGCGCTGATCGACCAGCTTTACGGCATTAACCGCCGTATCATGTCGATCGACTCCAGCATGGTGAAACTGGCCGACCAAGCCCGCATCAACCGTCGCGAATTCATCGATGAATACCGCGGCTACGAGCTGGACCCTGGCTGGGTTGACCGTATCGTTGCAAAAACCGGTCGCGGCTGGAGCGCACTGATGGAGCGGTCCCGCGAGAAGGTCGAAGACCTGCGCGCCGAGATGGCACAAGTCGGCCAATACGTGGGCGTCGACATCACCGAATTCCGCCGCATCGTGCAGCAGGTCCAAAAAGGTGAGAAAGAGGCCCGTCAGGCCAAGAAGGAAATGGTCGAAGCCAACCTGCGCCTCGTGATTTCCATCGCCAAGAAATACACCAACCGTGGTCTGCAATTCCTTGACCTTATTCAAGAAGGTAACATTGGCCTGATGAAGGCCGTGGATAAGTTTGAATATCGGCGCGGTTATAAATTCTCGACCTATGCGACATGGTGGATCCGTCAGGCGATCACCCGTTCCATCGCCGACCAGGCCCGCACGATCCGTATTCCGGTTCACATGATCGAGACGATCAACAAGCTGGTCCGGACAGGCCGCCAGATGCTTCATGAAATCGGTCGCGAGCCGACACCGGAAGAATTGGCCGAAAAGCTGCAAATGCCACTGGAAAAAGTACGCAAGGTCATGAAAATCGCGAAAGAGCCGATCTCTCTCGAGACGCCAATCGGCGACGAGGAAGACTCGCAACTCGGTGATTTCATTGAAGATAAAAACGCGGTTCTGCCGCTAGACAGCGCTATTCAGGAAAACCTGAAAGAGACCACAACCCGCGTGCTATCGTCGTTGACCCCGCGTGAGGAGCGTGTGCTGCGCATGCGCTTCGGTATCGGCATGAATACTGACCACACGCTTGAAGAAGTGGGCCAGCAGTTTAGCGTGACACGCGAACGTATTCGCCAAATCGAGGCCAAAGCGCTGCGCAAGCTCAAGCACCCGAGCCGGTCGCGCAAGCTGCGCAGTTTCCTCGATCAGTAACAAAAGCGCCCTTCGGGGCGCTTTTTGGTATCGTAACATCAAATCCTCAACGAGGATTTGGCCCCAGACTTTCATGGAAAGTCTGACCATCCGTCGGAGTTACAAAGCTATGCGCGTCCAGCTTTTCTTTGCAGCGCTCTGCATCTTTCCCGCCACTGCATTTGCGGGGTGCGCCTCTAATATGACAACGCTTGTATCTTGCACAGCAGGGAACGGGGACAAGGCGCTTGATGTCTGCAGCGACGGAACACATGTCCTTTATCGCTTTGGGACGTCGGGGCAGACGCCCAACCTAGAGTTGATACGCTCCATTCTTGATGTAGACGTCACCCCGTGGTCCGGCGTGGGCTCCTCCATCTGGGAAAGTGTCACGCTCCACAATGGCGCGTTCAGTTACGAGGCCTTCAGCTCCGTTGCGCGCAATCCGGAAGCACCTGCAATCTCCGGCGGTGTGGACGTGTTCGAGGATGGGTCCCCCGTGGCCTCGGTGCAGTGCGATGCGGGCAGTGTGCAGACGAATATCGACGCGCTGTTCGAGATGCGCGAGGCCGCAGGCCTCTGCTATGACCACTCAACCTTCGCGTGGGGCGCTTGCAAGTGAGTGCGACACCGTCCCACATGCCAATCGCTGTGCCAGACCTCTAGCCTGAAGCCATGGCACATCTGTCCCCCGATCCGCATGTAAGCGCGTTGACGAACGGCGCCGATGTGGTCATTTTCGACGGGGTCTGTGTCCTTTGTTCGGGGTTTCTCAGGTTCATGCTGAAGCACGACCGCCGGAGGCAGTTCCAGTTTGTCATAGCCCAGTCCGATCTGGGGGAGGCGATCTACGATCACCTTGGCCTCAAGTCTGCTGACTACGACACGAACGTGGTTATCGTAGACGGTCACATCTACACCAAGCTGGACGCCTTTGCGGCTGCTATGAAGGCGTTGGGGGGTATTTGGTCCGTTGCAGGTGTGGTTCGAATTTTGCCACGTGCTACCGCAGATTGGCTCTACGACCGTATCGCGCAGAACCGTTATGCGGTGTTTGGTAAAACAGACGCATGCCTCGTCCCCACGCCAGATATTCAAGGCCGGTTCCTTGACTAGGGCGGTGCTGCTTGTGGGGGCCACTGGGTTGTTTGGCGGACATTTGGCGCGCCAGCTTGCGCGGCGCACGGATATGTCCTTGATCGTTGCAGGCCGCAGGCTTCCAACCCTGACCGCCTTGGCGCAGGAGCTCGGGGCAGAAGCCGTCGCGTTTGACCGGACCGACGCCACCGGGGTGCAAGGCGTATTGACGCGGCTCCGCCCCTTCGCCGTCATCGACTGTTCCGGTCCGTTCCAAAACTACGGCGTGGCACCCTACGCGTTTGCCAAACAGGTGCTACGGGCAGGGGCGCATTATCTTGACATCGCCGACGGCGCGGCCTTCGTGGCGGGGATCGGCGCACTAGACGCATTGGCCAAAGAGCAGGGCGTGTGCGCATGGTCAGGGGCCTCCACAACGCCCGCGCTATCGTCCGCAATTGCTGCGGATCTATGCGCGGGGCTGGACGAGGTTGACTTGATCGAGACGTCAATCCTGCCCGGTAACAAAACCCCGCGCGGCCTGTCCGTGATGCGGGCGATTTTGGGGCAGATCGGACGGCCTTTCGCGCAGATGCGGGGTGGGCGCTTAGGGACCGCGATGGGCTGGGCGGACAGCCAGCGCATTGCGCCAAAGGTCGGCGCAACCGTACTGAAATCGCGCCTTGCGGCACTTGTGAACACGCCCGACGCCGCTCTGTTTCCTCGCCATTTCAACGCGGCCACCGTGACCGCCCGCGCGGGGCTGGAGTTGGGTCTGTTCCACCGCAGTCTGGGCGTGTTGCGCTATCTGGTACCTGCGCTGCGAATTTCCTCGCTGGACCCGCTGTCGAAACCGCTCTTGACGCTGTCCAATCTGTTCACGGGATTTGGCTCTGACGCGGGCGGCATGCGGGTGCGGGTGCTTGGCACAAGAGGTGCCCAGCGGCAGGAACGGGTGTGGGACATGATCATTCCCGACGGGCACGGCCCTAAAACGCCCGTGCAGCCCGTGGCCATCTTGCTGGATCAGCTTTTGGCGGGGCAAGCCAAACCTGGCGCGCGCCCGGCGTTGGCCGCCTTCAGCCGCGCGGAGGCGGAGGCGCAGCTGGCCACGATCCACGCCGTATTCGAGCGCCGCGACCGCGATCTGATACCAATTTTCGAACAGGCCCTTGGCCCCGCGTTCAACGATCTCCCCAACGCCGTGCAGCAGCTGCATCGCCCCGCTTATGTCTCACGCTTCAAAGGGATGGCTGAGGTCCGCACCGCGACAACCTTGCTTGGAAAACTGGCCGCACTTGCAGGGCGGTTTCCGCTGAAAGGCGGGCAGGTCGTGGCAGAGGTGGAGATTGCAGCCGATGACCAAAGCGAGGTCTGGACCCGCAACATGGGCGGCACGCGCTTTTGCTCAACCCTTCGCTACACGCGCGGGCAGGGCGTGACGGAGCAGTTCGGCCCTCTTACCTTCAACCTTGACCTGCATGTGAGCGACGGGGCGCTGCATTTCCCTGTCACCAAAGGACGCGCCTTTGGCATGTTCCCGATCCCTCATATAATCACGCCCGTAAGTGAAACCACGGAAACGGTCGACGCAGAGGGCAGGTTCGTCTTTGATGTGCGCCTCAGCCTGCCTAGCGGCGGGCTCATCGTTCACTATAGGGGTATGTTGGAGCCGCAATGACCACCTTCACGATCTCCACCCAAGGCCAAGGCTTGTACGAATTCACCCGTGACGTGCAAACGTGGCTCGCTGCTCAAACCAAGTCTGATGGTTTGCTCACGCTGTTTGTGCGCCACACGTCGTGCTCGCTGCTTGTTCAGGAAAACGCAGATCCGGAGGTGCAAACCGATCTGCGCCAGTTTTTCCAGCGTTTGGTGCCGCCAACAACAGACCCGAGCATGTCGTATCTGACCCACACCTATGAGGGTCCGGATGACATGCCAGCCCACATCAAGGCCGCTATGATGCCGGTATCACTTGGAATTCCGGTGCTGGCGGGGCGGTTGGCCCTTGGCACATGGCAGGGCATCTATCTGTTTGAGCATCGCGATCACCCGCATCAGAGGCAGGTCGTGGCGTATCTGTCTCACTAGGCGTAGGGGCATGAATTCACCTCTACCCAAAGTGTAGGGCGCGGCCTATAGTGCCTGTGGATAACTGGGGGATAACACCCAGGCTGAGGATAGAGGGAAAAAAGAGATGCGCTGTCCATTTTGCGGTAATGTTGACACCCAGGTGAAGGACTCCCGTCCCGCCGAAGATCACGTGGCGATCCGCCGTCGGCGGTTTTGTCCGGCCTGTGGGGGCCGATTTACAACCTATGAACGCGTGCAACTGCGCGACCTCGTAGTCATCAAGTCCTCCGGCAAACGCGAAGATTTTGACCGCGATAAGCTGGAACGCTCCATTCGTATTTCCATGCAGAAACGCCCCGTTGATCCTGAACGCATCGACCAGATGATTTCGGGCATTGTGCGCAGGCTGGAAAGCATGGGCGAGACGGACATTCAGTCCCCCGCCATAGGTGAGATCGTGATGGAGGCTTTGGCCCGCATCGACACGGTGGCTTATGTGCGCTTCGCGTCGGTCTATAAAAACTTCCAAGCGGCAGATGACTTCGAGGATTTCGTCCACGAGTTGCGCCCGCCAGTCACTAAAGACGACTAACCAATGACCAAGCCTGATGACCAGCGGTGGATGGCCTTGGCCCTATCGCTGGGCGGGCGCGGGTTAGGCCAGACATGGCCCAACCCCGCTGTGGGCTGCGTTATCGTGAAATCCGGTCGCGTGCTTGCGCGCGGCTGGACGCAGACCGGCGGCCGCCCACACGCGGAACAGCACGCCCTGTCGCAATTGGCCGAGGGTGCGGCGCACGGGGCCACCGCCTATGTTACCTTAGAGCCCTGCTCGCACACGGGGCAAACCCCGCCCTGTGCCTCGGCCTTGATCAAGGCTGGGGTCGCACGCGTGGTTGTTGCGACGGGTGATCCGGACCCACGGGTGTCGGGCAGGGGGCTCGCGATGCTGCAAGATGCGGGCATTAAGGTGTGTGCAGGCGTGCTGGAAGCAGAGGCGCGCCGTGACCAGCAGGGCTTTTTGCTGCGCATCACTGACAACCGGCCTGTCCTGACACTGAAGCTGGCTTCCTCGTTTGACGGGCGCATCGCCACCGCGACGGGCGAGAGCCAGTGGATCACTGGCCCAGAGGCCCGCCAGCAGGTGCAGGCCCTTCGCGCGAACCATGATGCCGTCATGGTGGGGGGGAGCACCGCGCGCGAAGATTTGCCCTCCCTGACCCTGCGCGGGATGGGCGGACGCCGCCAGCCCGTGCGCATCGTGGTGAGCGCCAGCCTGAACGTGCCTCAACACGGCCCCTTGGCCGAAGACAACAGCGGCGCGCCGGTGTGGCTGCTCCACGGCGAGGACGCGCCGCAAAAGGCACGCGATTTCTGGACCGCGCGCGGTGCGCAGCTTATCGCGGTCCCGAAGGGGGGCGCTGGCCTCGATATGTCTGCAGCGCTTCAGGCGTTGGGGCAGGCGGGGTTAACGCGCGTCTTATGTGAAGGCGGCGGCAGCTTGGCCGCGTCTCTTCTGGCGGCGGACATGGTCGACAATGTGGTGGGCTTCACGGCGGGCATTATGTTGGGGGCCACGGGGCTGCCCAGCCTTGGTGCGTTGAACTACCCCGCATTAGACGCTGCCCCGCGGTTTGAGTTGGCGTCAAGCAGGCAGGTCGGTGCTGACGTCATGCATCACTGGCAGAGATTCGTTTCCTAGCCCTCGCGGATCCCCCGATTTATGACGTTATTTCAAGGATATCACGGTTCGTGATCGCCCAGTCACGCGTCTGTTACACTGTCGGCTGACGTGAAGGTTGATTGTGCATGGGTAAACAGAACTACGGGTATTTTGGTGATTTCCCGCGTTGAGGCGCGGCGTTGCAAGCCTCATATTAGGTACATCAAACGGCAACACGCCGTGACACACAAAAACACATACCGGAGTACTTACAATGAAATCGATCATCGCAATCATCGCCCTGTCCGTAACTGCACCTGCTTTTGCTGACGTTTCCAACGCTCAAGCGTTCTTCGCACAAGACAACGATTCCGCTGCAGAGCGCGTTGTTGCTGAAACATCCACAGGCGACGTAAACGCCGCTCTGTTGGCTGGTGTGAACGCAAACGAAAGCGCTGCTGAGAAAAACATCGTCGTCGGTGGCAACGAAGTTAGCCGCAACGTTCAAGCCAAATTCGCACTGAGCAACGACTCCGCTGCAGAGCGTTTCGTAAACTAATCTCCCGATAGGTCTTCTCCCTGGACCGACAAAAGGCCCTCTCGTGATCTCACGAGGGGGCTTTTTTTATCGCCAAAGATGCGCGTAGCTTGCCAGCGCGCCCTGTGCCTTCGCCAGCAAACGGTTGCGCAAGCCTGATTGCGGCAAATCCCCCTTCGCCAACCGTTCTACCACCACCTCGACAGGGCAGGGCTGGCGGGTAATCGGGTCATGGTAGCGCGGGTAATCTATCAACGTCGCATGCACCAACCCGTCAAGGCTCGCCGCCGGTCCGCGCCGCGCGGGCACGGGCCCACGGTCGTCGGTCAAGGACCATCCGGCGTAAAACGGCGCGCCGTAACAGGTCACCGGCACCCCGCGCAGCAAAGCCTCGAACCCCAAAAGCGATGTCATCGTGCACACCCTGTCCGCCCGCCCGATCAACGAGATGGCGTCGGCGTTCTCGGCCACCATGTCAGCCGCCTCCGCGGAAATAGCACCGCTGCGCAGGCCAGCCTCCACATCAGGGTGGGGCTTGTAGATGATAAACGCATCGGGGAAATCACGGCGCACTGCGGTCAGAAGGTCCGCGTTGGTGGCAATGTCTTTGGTGCCCAGCCGGATCGACGCGTCGTCCTCCACCTGTCCGGGGACAAGGATGACTTGCCCCGACGTGGCGGGCACCTGCAAATCCGTGCCGCCCAAATTGTATTTGCTGACCCCCATGCGCACGATCGCGGTGCGCAACCGTTCCGCACGGCGCAAGGCGGCGGTGCTTAGCCCGCCGCTTGCCGCGATCAGCGCTTCCAACCCGCTGGGGCGGGTCGGATCATAGTAAATGCCTTTGTCGTCGGTCACCAAGGACAACGGCGCAATCAAATTCGCGCCCAACCCGCGCGAGCGCAAAAAGCCGTCTTCGACCCGCAGCAGCGTGGTTTTCTGGTTCGCCGCCCGCTGCGCAAAATCAATCGGCTCCAGCCCCGCCCAAACCATCAGCGATCCGCCGCGCGCGGCGTGTAACGCGGCCTCGGGATCGGCCTCGAACCGCAACTGCGCCTCTTTTCCAAAGCGCCGCCCGCCGAATATCTCTTGCAGGGGCGCGCGCTTCCAAAGCCGCATGCCAAACGCGACATGGCCGGTCTTGTCTTGGCGCTGTGCTTTGGTCAGCGCCTCCAACGTGTCGATGACCTGCTCCAACTCGCAAAGCTGGTCGCGGTAGGGATCGTACCATTTGCAGTAGCGCAGCATCACACCGGCAAAAAGCTGTGGCCGCGTCAGGGTGCGTTGGCGTCGGTCAATCGGCTGGCGATCATCGCTCAGCCCCCACCCCGCATAGAACGGCTGGCCGAATACTACGGGCTTGTGCCCCGCCAAAATCGCTTCAAACCCCATGCCGGAACTCACGGTGTAGACGGCAATCGCCCCGTCCATCAGCGCGTAGGGGCTGGCTTTATGGTCATAAAGCGAGACCCGCCCGCCGCGATCCTGTCCCCCGAAATGCCCGTCGCGGTGCCCTGCGTTGGTTTCGGGGTGGGTTTTGATAACGATGCGCGCCGTCGGGTGCTCCTCTTGCGCATAGGCCAGCATTTCGCGGAAATGATCTGCGTTTGCCCCGCCATGCTTGATGGAGGCGTCGCCGCGCGTCTGGTCGATGACCAGCACATACCCTGGCTCTGGGATCGGGGCGGTGTCGTCAAAATCGTTGTATTTGGAAAGGTTTAGCGCCTTGATCCGCTCCACCGCGTCGCGGGCGCGGGTCAATTCATGCGCGTCGTCAAAGGCCTCTGTCGCCAGCAGGTCTTCCAGATCGGACACGCCGGAGCTGTCGAAGTAGGGGCGCTTGTGGTCAACGGTCAGCCCCAGTGGCGGCTCTCCGTCACGGCCGGTGCGCAGGGACCGTAAAAAGGCGTCCTCCACATGAACCAGATTGGCGTCGGTCAGATCGGCCACTTTCTCACCGCGTGCCGCCGTCGGGCTTTTGCCCCAAACGGCGATCAGGTCATCAGCGGCGGGTTTACCCAACCGCAAGTCATAGCCCGCAAGCTCAAGGATGCGGCGCACACGCGCTTGGGTAAAAAAACCCCCGTTGAAATAGAAAAGCCGTGGGCGGAGGGAGGGGCCGCCCACGGCTTCTTCTAAGCCAGGTGTCTTAGTTGCCACCGAGGCTCGACAAGGCGTTAACCGATGAAAGCGATCCGGTCAGCGCCGAGATAGTTTTGTTCCATGTCACGAACGGGGCTTCGGTCACATAAACCGTGTCGCCGTCGCGGATAACGAAGTCGCGGGCCTCGAACATGCCCGTCGGTTGGGTCAGGTCCAGCACATAGGCGAACCGCTGCGCGCCTTGCAGATCGCTGCGCCCCAAGACGGAGTTGGCGATTTCTGCGGGCTCGTTGCGGAACACGAACACGCCGGTCGGGTCTGCAAGGTTGGAATTCAGGCCGCCCACTTGCGCGATTGCCTCAATGGCCGACAAGGTCTGGGTGACAAACTCGATGCGGCTCTGCGCACCAGTGGCCCCCAAAACGGTGAAGGCGCGGCTGTCTTCTTCTACCAGAATGCGGTCGCCAGGGCGCAGCGCAATGTCAAACTTCGGGTTGGAATAGAGGTCTTCGAACCAGATTTTGGAGCGGTGATTGCCACGAATAACCGTGATCTGCGCCACGTCCGGCTCAATAGAGATACCGCCCGCGCGCGCAATCATCGACGACAGCGTACGGGTCGGGCGCTCAATCGCGAACAGGCCTTGCTGACCGACGCCGCCCACCAGCGACACCGTCGCGCCGTCACCGGCCACGCGGCGCACGATGACTTGCGGGTCAGGCGTCTGCGTGTCCAGCTTGCCCGTGATCACGCGGCGCAGGGCTTCCGGCGTGTTGCCAGCGGCCTTGATGCGGCCCGCGTAGGGCACGAAAATAAAGCCCGCCCCGTCAACCTGCACTTCGCTCAGGTCGGTGGCATTGGCGCCCTCGGGGGCCAGCAGGCCGTCGTCGACGTTTTCCCAGATGGCCAAGCCAAGGGTGTCGCCCGGACGGATGATGTCCGACCCCACAACGCCTGCGTTGATAAAGTTATCGGTGAAGCCCAAAACCGGCTGAACAGCGGTCGCGCGTGTCACGCGGCTGTTGACCGACACAATGAATGCGTCGCCCTGTTTCTGGACCGATCCTGCAAAGATCTGCCGCTTTCCGGGGCCGGATTTCGGCAACCCGCAGGATGCGGCCATAACGGCCACAAGCGTAAAAGCCACGATTTTCGTAGCTTTGGGACCCAAGTTTTTCACTGGTGTCCTCCTCGATTATGAGACTGCCTCAAGTTTTTCTTTTTACACTACCGGATGGCGGCAAAATTGCTAGCCCCTTGCGCGGGGCCTTGGCGGAGTGTTGCCAGCGCGTCGCAGTGGCGGTTTTTCACGTCTTAGGAGTAGCGCCTAGTTAACCACGTGTAGCTGCTGGCGCGGCGTCGCGGTGCCAGCCACCAGCGCGTCATACGGGTCCTCGCTCGCCAGCATCATATCCACCACTTGGCGCAGCAACTGGCGCCGCCCGCGGGCCGAATAGAACCCGCCCGGTATTTGCGACGTTTCCAGCAGGTAGTGGCGGTAATCGCGGTAGGCGCGGCTGTCGGGGCGCGTCGGGTTGGTGAAAAACTCCGGCAGGCTCTGGGTGGAGACAAACTCTGGCTTGTTATAAACCGCGTCGCCAAACACCTTCAGCGGAAGCCCGCGCCACAAAACCTGTTGTGCTGCGGTAGAATTCACCGTCACGGCGGACCGCGCGGTGTTCAAAAGCCCCGCCAGCTTGCCGCCCCGCACATAATGCACACGGTGTGCTACCCCTAGGTCCCGCGCGATCCGCCTGATCTCACGGCGCAGCGGCACGCGCCCGTCCTCCAAAGGATGCGCCTTCAGCACAAGATGATGATGCGTCGGCGCGCCTTTGGCAAAGCCGTCTATCGTGAGCTCCAGAAAATCGGTCATCGTGGCGAAGGGGGAATGCATCTGAAAGCTGGAGTCGTGCTCAAGCTGAAGCAGCGCCAGATGGTAGGGAAAGCCGCCGTGCTTGATGCGAAACGTCGCCAGCGCCCGCTGCGCAGCGGTGAAGGGCATCGTCAGCAACCGCTTCAGGTACAGGTTGAACTCCTTGGTGACATTCAACGCGCGGTGCGGCCTGAAGTTGCGGTACCTGCCGTTCCGCAAGAAAACGAAGTAGTGGTAGACCATGCCGTAGAACACATGCTGGCGCATGTCCCCCCAACGGGCAGGGGCGTCCGGCAGATCCAGATCCAGCCCCTCCAGCGCCGCGCGCATATCGCCCACCGACATATCCATCAGTCGTGAGTGCCCATTGGCGCCACCACGCTCGTAGCTGACCCAATAGGGCCGCAGGTAGCCTTCTTCAAACACATGTATGCGCAGCCCCATGGCCCGCGCGTGCTCAATGGCTTGTGCATGAATGGGGCGGGTGTCGCCGTATAACACCAGATCGGTGACGGATTTCTCCTCCACGATCCGTGCAAATTCCTCGCCCCACGTCTCGGGGCGGCCCAGATAGGGAATGTAGCTTTTGTTGGAGAACCAAAAGGCGTCATCGCCCTTGTTGAAGCCCACACGCCAAACAGTAGCCCCCGCCGCGCGCAGCATTTTGCCCAAGCGGTAGAAGAAAGGGCCATGCGGCCCCTGCAAAAACAGGAATGTTTTGTCCGCGCCGGACAATGTCATAATGCGGCCTTCACGTCGTTCACCGTTTACTCATACAAGCTCGCGCCATCTTGCCTAGCCCTTGGGGCGCAGGTAAGGCCCCATTTCGTCGCAACTGTGGCAGGGGGCCAAGTCGCCCGCGCCTTGCGAACCCCGCCGCGCCGCGCTAATTCCTAGGCGCACACAAGAAGGGACGCTGCAATGTTTACAGGCATCATCACTGACGTCGGGCGGGTCACACGGCGCACGCAAGAGGGCGATTTGCGCGTCCGTATCTCCTGCGCCTACGATCCCGCAGGCATCGACATCGGCGCGTCCATCGCGTGCAACGGCTGCTGCCTCACCGTGATCGAGCGCGGCACAGACCATAACCCGTGGTTCGACGTTCAAATCTCTGCAGAAAGCGTCTCGAAAACCAACATCGGCGACTGGGCCGAGGGCACCCGTCTTAATCTGGAACGCGCGCTAAAGCTCGGGGATGAGCTGGGCGGTCACATCGTTTCCGGCCATGTTGACGGCGTGGCGACCGTGGTGGCCATGACGGAGGAGGGCGACAGCACCCGCGTCACCTTCGAGGCACCGGATGACCTGGCGAAGTTCATCGCCCCCAAAGGCTCCGTCGCGCTGAATGGCACCTCGCTCACCGTGAACGAGGTGAATGGGGCGCAGTTCGGCGTCAATTTCATCCCGCACACCAAACTGGCCACCAATTGGGGCGACACCAAAGTCGGGGACCGCATCAATCTGGAGATCGACACGCTGGCCCGCTACGTGGCGCGGCTGCAAGAATGGGGCAGCTGATCACGCCCGATCTGCGCGCCGCAACCCCTGCGGACGCGTCCAGCCTCGCGGCCCTCGCGCTGGAGGTCTGGTGCGCCACCTACCTGCGCCACGGCATCAACGCGCATTTCGCCGATTATGCTTTGGCGCATTTCACCCCGCAGCGCTTTGACGCTTGGATCGCTGATCCCACGCGCAGCCTGATCGTGTCGCAAAACCGTGACGGCATCGACGGGTTCGCACACATGGACCGCGCCAACCCCGACCCCGTGGACGGCGCAGTGACGACCGAGCTGACATCGCTTTACATCCAGCCGCGCCATCAGGGCAGGGGCCTCGGCGCAGCGCTCTTGCACGCAGCATTAGCCGCGCAAGCCGGCCCCATGTGGCTGGCGATGAATGCGGAAAACAGCGCGGCACGCGCTTTCTACCTTGCCCATAATTTCACCAAATCCGGCGAAGTTGCTTTTAAGATTGGCGACGGCAGCTATCCGAACGACATCCTCGTGCGGATGTAGCGCGCGGACCCGCGCCCAACCCGCTATGCTGCTCGCAGCAAAAAGGGAGCCCGCCACCGTGACACACGCCAAAATCGGCCACAACAACGGCCCCACGATGGAGCAGGGCTTCGCGTTTCGCAAACACGCGTGGGCCAAGGCGCGCGCCGACCTGCTGCCCAGCTTGCCGATCGAGATTTTGCGCGGGCGGGTCAAACGCGCGCAGGCTTTGGGCCTGCCCTATAAAACCTACGCCTCCGTGCGCGCCTCCACAGGGCGCGACATCGTGGGGTTCTTGTTCTCGAACAACGCCCTGCGGATGCTGCGCCCCGCCCAGCTGTCGCCCCGCGTGCCGCTGCTCGAACATGTAAACGCCGACCTCGCAGCGCTCATTCATGCCCCTCTGTCGGCGGCGCAGGTCCAAGACACGCTCGCAGCACAAGGTCTCACCGTCACCACCGCCCCCGCGCCGCATTTCGCGGATGGCTGGTCAGACATCGCCGCCGCCGTGCAAACCCCGCTGCGGGACAGGCGCTTGCCCTTCGACGGGGTCATGGTGATCGGTGACACCGCGCATGAACGCGACTGGTGCGCCGCTGGCCGCCTCGCGGGCTTCATGACCTCCGAGAGCTACTTCTGCGCCGCAAACGCCGCCCCGCGTTAACGCGCATCCTCCCCCATCATTGCTTCAAAAATACCTAAATCCCACCCTGTCATCCCCCCGCGACGTCACGACATCGGGCAGGACCCTTCCCAAGACGCCTGAAACCCTCTAATTGGCAGGCGATCAAAGGATGCTGCCCATGACCGATTATTCAGACGCTATCTCGCCGATTTCCGAAATCATCGACGACGCCCGCAACGGGCGGATGTTCATCCTCGTGGACCACGAGGACCGCGAGAACGAGGGCGATCTGGTGATCCCCGCCCAAATGGCCACGCCGGAGGCGGTGAACTTCATGGCGACCCACGGGCGCGGGTTGATCTGCCTGACCTTGACGTCGGAACGGATCGACGCGCTCGGCCTGCCGTTGATGGCGTCCTACAACTCGTCGCGTCACGAGACGGCGTTCACCATCTCGATTGAGGCCCGTGAGGGGGTCACCACCGGAATCTCCGCCCATGACCGTGCCCGCACCGTGGCCGTGGCCATCGACGCGGGCAAAGGCCCGCAAGATATCGCCACGCCGGGGCACGTGTTCCCGCTGCGCGCGCGCGACGGCGGTGTGCTGGTCCGCGCGGGCCACACGGAAGCCGCCGTGGATGTGTCGCGCCTTGCGGGGTTGAACCCGTCGGGGGTGATCTGCGAAATCATGAATGAAGACGGCACCATGTCGCGCCTGCCTGACCTGATCGGCTTCGCGCAAAAGCACGGCCTGAAAATTGGCACAATCTCCGATCTCATTGCCTACCGCCGTCGCCATGACAATCTGGTCAAGGAAAGCGCGCAGCGCGCTGTGCACTCCGAATTTGGCGGCGACTGGATGATGCGTGTCTTCACCGACGAGACGATGGGCGCGGAACATATCGCGCTCTCCAAGGGGGATCTGACGACCGACGCGCCGGTTCTGACCCGCATGCACGCGCTTAATCCGGTGGAGGACGTCTTGGGCCTCGGCCCCAGCCCCGCCAGCGAAATGGCGCAGGCGATGAAAACCATCGCGGCGGAGGGGCGCGGGGTTGTTGTCTTGCTGCGCGACACCCAGATGAAAATCGACCCCGAGGGCGGTCAGTCGCCGCAAACCCTGCGCCAATACGGTCTGGGCGCCCAAATCCTCGCGGCGCTTGGCCTGACCAAACTGGAGCTTTTGACCAACTCGCCGTCGCCCAAGGTCGTGGGCCTTGATGCCTACGGGCTGTCGATCACCGGCACCCGCCCAATCGAAGGAGCTTGATCCATATGGCCGCCGCAGAACAACACCACATCATGGACACGCCCAAATTTGACAAGCCTGTCAAACTGGCAATCGTCGTCTCGCCCTATTACAAAGACATCGCGGACAATATGGTCGCGGGTGCCAAGGCGGAGGCCGAGAAGGCCGGCGCCACGGTAGAGATCATCAACGTCCCCGGTGCGCTGGAAATCCCGCCCGCCATTCGCATCGCCTACCGTCAGTCTAATTTCGACGGCTTCGTGGCGCTGGGCTGCATCATTCGCGGCGAGACCACGCATTACGACACCGTGTGCAACGACAGTTCGCACGGGCTTATGTTGCTGGGTCTGCAAGGCGCAAATATCGGCAATGGCATCCTGACCGTAGAGAACCGGAGCCAAGCAGAGGTCCGCGCGGACCCGAAAGATCAAAACAAAGGCGGCGGTGCGGCCGCTGCGGCCTTGCATCTCATCGCGTTGCAGCGCAAATACGGCGCTTCCAATTCGGGCATAGGATTCTTGCCGCGCCCCTCCGACGATGATGATGAGAGTTTCCAGATCGCATGACCACTTCAGGTAACCAAAAACGCGCTATGCGCTCCGCCGCACGGCTTTATGCCGTTCAGGCCCTGTTCCAGATGGAGCACAGCGACCATTCGATCGACAAGGTCCGCGCCCAGTTCGAAGACCACCGTTTCGGTGAGGTCATCGACGACGCGGAGATGCTCGACGGTGACGTCGACACCTTCCGCGCGTTGCTTGAAGGCGCGGTGGCAGATCAGTCGCAGATCGACCAGATGACCGACCGCGCGCTGGTCGCCAAATGGCCCATCGACCGCATCGACCCGACCCTGCGCGCGCTGTTCCGCGCCGCTGGCGCTGAACTGGTCGCGGCAAAGACGCCGCCCAAAGTGGTGATCGTGGAATTCGTCGACGTGGCAAAAGCCTTCTTCGCGGATGGCAAAGAGCCGAAGTTCGTCAACGCGGTGCTGGACCACATGGCCCGCGAAGCACGCCCGGAGGCGTTTTCCTAAGGCAAAACCGCGTCTTAGATCTTGCGGGCCACAACATAGCGGCTGGCGTAATCGCCGGTCTCGATGATCTCGAACCCCGCATCTGTCACGGCCTGCTCCAACTCTGTGGGTGTGAACAACAAAACGTCCGGCGCTTTGCCAACCAGTTTCATCGCGCCAATAAGCGGGCGGAATAACCACTTCTTGGTCCCAAGGCATGGCGTTTTGCTAATAAACAACCCGCCATCGCGTAGGGTCTGATGGGCATGGCGCAGCGTGCGCGGCAGGTCGTCCACCAGATGCAGCAGGTTGAACGCCATGACCGCGTCGTAAGACCCGCCAACCGCTGTGCTGTCTGCCTCTGCGACCATGAACTCAACGTTCGGATGCTCGCCACTCGCCAGTTTTTCGCGGGCAATTTCCATCATTTTCGACGACAGGTCGGACCCCGTGTAAAGCGCCACGTTCGGGGCCAGCAACAACGCGGTGGACCCAGTGCCGCAGCCCAATTCCAATACGCGGTCGGTGTCGCGCAGGTAAGACCGCGTCCGCTCCAGTGACAAATGGTATTGCTTGGGGTCGCGGATCGCGGATTTGGCGTATTTCTCCGCCACCCCGTTCCAGAATTTCGCAGCCGTCATGATGTGTCTCCTTCATCTGACCCTGTGATACCTATACGCCAATCCCATAGGAATTGCCTAAATTTGGCGAACATCTATACAGGAATGCATGAATTGGTCCGCTATCTCCTTTGACTGGAATCACGTCCGCGCCTTCCTTGCGACGGTGGAGGAGGGGTCTTTGTCCGCCGCCGCCCGCGCCACTGGCCTGACGCAGCCCACCTTGGGCCGTCAGGTTGCGGCGTTGGAGGACGCCATCGGCGTGACCCTGTTCGAGCGCGTCGGCCGCTCCCTCACGCTCACCACCTCGGGCGCGCAACTGGTCGATCACGTTCGCGCCATGGGCGACGCCGCCACGCGCATATCGCTCGCCGCGTCCGGTCAGTCGCACAGTATCGAGGGCTTGGTGCGTATCAGTGTCAGCGATGTGCTGGCCACCTATCAGTTGCCAAAGATCATCGCTCAATTGCGCGACACTGCGCCGGGTATCGAGGTGGAGGTCGTCGCCTCCAACGCCATTTCCGACCTGTTGCGCCGTGACGCGGATATCGCCCTGCGCCACGTCCGCCCCGAGCAGCCCGCGCTGATCGCACGCAAGCTCGCCGACAATCGCGCTTACCTCTACGCAACGCCCGATTACCTGACGCGGATCGGCAGCCCCACGACGTTGCAGGGCTTCAAGAACGCGGAGTTCATCGGCTTCGGCGTCCCCGACGAGATGTTGCCGCACTTCGTGGCCATGGGCTTGCCACTGTCGCGCGCCAACATTCGCTACCATTCCCACAGCGGTGTCGTCGGCTGGCAGATGGTGCGGCAGGGCTTGGGCGTTGGCGTCATGTCGGAAGAAGTCGCGCGCCTGTCCCCCGAAGTCGTGCGCGCCTTGCCGGATCAAAGCGCGATCGTGTTTCCAACGTGGCTTGTCAGTCACCGCGAGTTGATCACCAGCAGCCGCATCCGGCTGGTGTTTGACGTGCTGGCGGCGGCACTGGGCTAGAGGCGCGAAATGGTGTATAATAGCGCCCTAGCCAGCCTCAGGAGGACCGTCATGCCCAAGCTCATCAAACTGCTGCTACGCAACGCCATCGGCGGCGCTTTGGCCGGTGTGTGCTTCTCTGGGCTGTTGGTCTGGTCCAATATCGCGGGCCTGCGTCATCTGGTGCTGGAGACGGCAGACGGACCGTTGGCGGCGACAGTTATGACGGTGTTTTTCGTAATCACATTCGCCTCCGTGCAAATGGCGCGCGCTGTGATGGCGATGACGGAAAGCGACGGTGATACCCCACCACCGCGCGGCGGTGTGCAGGTGTCCGCATTGGTCCCTGTGCGGGTGACTGATCGGGGGTAGGTGACGGAACCACCACAACCGTAGAACGCTTATTCCCGCAGACCTGTATGTACAGGTGGGCACCAGGTAACTGAACCAGGGTCCAGACAGAGCCAGCTCCCGAGGAATTGCTTAAGGCCACCAGAATGTAGCGTCCATTTTACGCGAAGGGCAGAACCGTCACTCAATCAGATAGGCCTGTGGTGGTCGCAAAGCAAGGGGCGGGCGGCAGCAATTTTCGCCCCCTGCAAACACTTGCCAGTCAGTCGCTCTCGCCGTGGGCGTCGGCGCGTAGACGGCCCAGATGCTCGTCCCAGCCCTTATCCAGCGCCAGTGTCAGGCCAAAGGCGGCGTCGCCCTGTGGCAGGCCGGAATGCTCCAGCGACAGGCGGGTGCCGCCCGCAACCTCTTCCAGTGTCCATTTTACGGTGCTGGTCGCGTCGCCCATCGGCGCGATGGTAAATGTGTATTCCAGATAGTCGTGTGGCCGCGCCGTGTTCACCGTGCCCCACATCAGCTTGTCGCCGCTTTCCGTGCCGAACATCGCGTAGTCCGCGCCGTCTGCCAGCGCCACTTTCGGCTTATGAAACCAGATCGCCAGCTTGTCGGGGTCGGTCAGATAGTCCCAAACCTGCGCCTTGGTCGCGCGCAGGTAGATGGATTTTTGCAAAATCGTCTCAGTCATGGCTGTGGTCCTTTTCTATGGCGGATTTCAAATCGTCCAAACGCGCGCCCCAGAACTGGTCGAAGAACGACAGCCAGTCACGGACAGGGGCAAAGCCCTCTGGATTCAACGCATTGACCCGTTCGCGCCCCTTGGTGCGTACGGTGATCAGCCCGCCATCGCTCAGCACGGTAAGGTGCTTTTTGACGGCGGCGCGGGTCATGTCGAAGTGGTCGCTGACTTCAGCGATACTCATGTCGCTTTGGGACAGATGCCGCAAAATTTCGCGGCGGGTGGGGTCTGCCAAAGCTTTGAAGGTGGGTTGCTCTGCGATCATGTGGGCCTGTATTTGTGATACCGTTTGGTATTGAAACTTATATGAAACCATTTGGTATCGCGTCAAGGAAAATCCTGCCTTGATTTTTGTTTCCGTTTTGTTCACCTTTTGGGCATGCCTGATGATTTCATCCTCCCCCACCAACCTGGTCAGCTTCTGGCCCGTGGCGTCGCGCGACATCTGACGTCCCACGGCTTCGCCTGCCTAGAGGAATTCGTGCCGGAGCGTGGCAAGCGGGTCGACGTGATGGGGCTTGGCCCCAAGGGGGAGCTTTGGGTGGTGGAGTGCAAATCTTCCCGCGCGGATTTTCAGTCCGACTGCAAATGGGCCGGTTATCTGGAATGGTGCGACCGCTATTTCTGGGCCGTGGACGAGCATTTCCCGACAGATCTTTTGCCGGAGGAAACGGGCCTTATCATCGCCGATGCCTACGACGCGGAGATCATACGGATGAGCCCTGAGGACAAGCTGGCGGCGGCGCGGCGCAAGGCGGTGATCCAAAAATTCGGGCGGGTGGCGGCGTTGCGGCTCAACCAGTTGCGCGATCCGGATTTGAAGCGCTTCGGCTAATCACATCAAAATGGGGCCGTTTTTGATGTGATTGCGTTAACCCGCTGTAAACAGGTGTAAAAGCGCACGCTGCCTTTGACTGACCTCATTCACAAAAAGAGTTAACAATGCAACGGGTCAGGTAACCCATGGGTTACAGGGGGTTACGGGTCACTCAGCCCTAATCAATGGCGCATCCGGTGCCGCCGATACCGTCGTCCTCGCCGGGAACGCAGGCCTCTATCTTGGCGCGGGGGGCGGTTTCAGGCGCTGGTGCGGCGGACTCAGCGATGACCGGCTCGACCATCACGTCGTGTGGCACAGCGCAGCCCGTCAAAGCCAATGCCAATATCGCCGTTGCAAACCGCTTCATGTTGCGTCCTCAAAGTAGAAATAACCGCCTGCGCGGAACCTGACGGTTTGGGCGCTGCTCGGCAAGGCCTTCATCGCGGCGGCCTCTTTGTTCATTTGCTCCAACAAGGCCATTTGCCCGTCGCGGTATCGCTGCTCCAAGCTGGCGACCTGATCCGCCGACAGGGCCGCGTAATGTACGGCGCGCTCGAAATAGGGCGGCGCGTCGGCGGTGATATTGGCCGTTGCGGCGCTCAGATGGTCGCCCATGTTGCGGGCGAGGTAGGCCATCTGGTCCTCTGATCCGGCCAGCGGTTGGTAGGACGTGTCGCGCAGGGTGATGGTTTCGCCCTCCACGGTCACGGTTCCTGCGGTCAGCAATGTGTCGAGCATGGTGCGCGGGTGGACGTCGCGGCGCACTTCCCACGCCAGCGCCTCGAACGACGGGGCGGGGCCGCTTTTCGGCAGGGGCCTGCCCGCGTAATCAGTGTCTGTTTGCCACAGCGAGATGAGGCGGGACAGATGCGTCAGGCGTGGCTCCTTCGGGTGGAAGTCGCGCAGACGCGCCACATCGCGGCGCTGCAATCCGGTCATGACAGACAGGCGGCTGTCGGTGGGTTTTCCGTCACACGTCTTGCGCGCGGCCTCCACGTAATGCGCCTTCAGGCGCTCCGCCAGATCAGGGAAGGGCACGCCAAGGGCCACCATCAGGCGGGCGAAGGGGGCGAGGAGGGCATCGAGTAAATCCAGCATATGCGCAATATGCACATTTTTCTTGACGCGAGCAAGTGAATTTGAAATATGTGCAAAATACACATTAAATGGAGTTACCCATGACCAAAGCATTTTCATCCCCCCGATTGGCCCTTATGGCCAGCGCCTTCCTGTCCGCCTGCGCCGTGCCGGAGCAGGGCACGGTTTCTGTTGAGCCGTCGGTGATGGAAGCCGCGCCGAGCGTGAAAACCAGCCCCGTCTTTGCGCCGATGCCAGCCCCTGTGCCGCCGTCGCGCAATCCGGGCCGTGCGCGGCGCGGGGTGATCACTGCGGGCGATATTGACGACGCGCTGAACCTCGCGGCCTTCTCCCGCTACCAATCCAGGTCGCGCAAAGCGTTGAAGCTGCCGATGGCGAACCTGTCGACGCCGGTTCTGGCGCAACTGCGCGGGGCCGACGGGAAGCCTGCGGCGGGGGTGCGGGTGACTTTGCGCAAACCGGGGACGGCGGAGCCGTTCTACACGGGCTATTCCGGCGTGGACGGGATGGTGTCGGTCTTTCCGGCGAGCCTTGGCGCGGGACGCCTGCGGGAGGTGGAACTGCGTGCGATCCCCGACGGGCAGGGCGCACCTATGGTGCAACGCTTAAAGACAGGGCAACGCGCGCAGGTGCAACTGCCGTTTGAGGGCGACTGGTCGCCGGAGTTTCTGGATCTGGTCTTTGTGGTCGACACCACGGGATCCATGGCGGACGAATTATCGTGGCTCACCAAGGAGTTGAAAGGCATGGTGCGCCAAGCCAAACGCGCCGCCCCGAAGCTTGATGTGCGCTATGGGCTGGTGGTCTACCGCGACGACGGGGACGCCTATGTGGTCAAGAACTACGGCTTCACCAAACGCCAGTCGCAGATGCAGGGCTGGCTGCGTGCGCAGTCCGCGAACGGTGGTGGTGACTATCCGGAGGCGGCGGGGCGCGCGCTTGCCTCTGCGGCGGCGATGCAATGGCGCAGCGGCAAGGGGGAGCGTTTGATGTTCCATGTCGCGGATGCGCCGGAACATGACAGCCGCGCCAAAACCTACCTAGAGGCCGCGCGCAAGGCCGCCGTCAAGGGCGTACAGGTGTTCGGCTTGGGGGCCAGCGGTGTTGGCCCAGAGGCGGAGTTTTTGATGCGCCAAGCGGCGGTGCAAACCGGCGGACGGTACATGTTTTTGACCGACGACAGCGGCGTGGGCCACGGCCATGCGGAGCCGACGGTGTCGTGCTACCGCGTCACCGCACTCACCGACTTGGTGGGCCGTGTATTGCGCAGCGAACTGAGCGGTCGGCGCATTGAGGCCGCCCCGTCAAAGGTGGTGCGCACGCTGGGCAGCTACCGCAACGGCGTCTGCGTGAACTAACGCTTTTTGCCCTTAGGTTTGCTTATTGCGCGGGCGCCAGCAGCGGCCGCGCGAATTTCTTCGGCAATTTCCTCGGCCTCTTCGGGTTCAAAGTCAAAAGGCAGCTCGATGCCGTCTGCCTCAACATAGATGCGCACCATGCCGTCGGTGGTTGGCCCGATCTGCAAGTTGCCCGCAATTTCGCTTTCGCTGTTGATACCCATTGGACCCTCTTTGCCATAGCTAGGGTCTTGAGGTAGCGTTGATAAAGCGGTGAAGCAAGGGGGCAGCATGCAGAGCGCTATGAAAGCCGACGGGGTAAAGGCCGCGCTGGACGCGGGCCAGTTTGAGTTACGGGACTTGCAGATCGGGGACGCGGGCTGGATCGCGGCCCGCCACGGGGAGCTATACGCCAAGGACGAGGGCTACGACGCAACTTTCGAGGCGTTGGTCATGCGGATTCTGGCGGAGTTCATCGAGACGCGCGACCCAACAACTGAACGTGCGTTCATTCCGGTGGTGGCGGGCGCGCGCCTTGGCTCCGTCTTTTGTTTTATGGATGATCCGGCGACCGCACGGCTGCGGATGTTTTTCCTAGACCCTGCGGCGCGGGGGCTTGGACTGGCACCGATCATGCTGGAGGCGGTGATAGAGCACGCCCGCAGCGTGGGCGCGTCCAAACTGGTGCTCTGGACCCACGCGAGCCATGTGGCGGCCTGCCGCCTGTACCGAAGGCGCGGGTTTGTGATGACGGGGGAGCGCAAATCACACGCCTTCGGGCAAGACACGCTAGAGCAAGAGTTCGAACTTTCACTTTAAGCGGAATTAATCGCTTTAGCGGTCTTGCAATCGCGCGCACCTATGGGTAAATCCCACGCAGTGTGCCGCCTTAGCTCAGTTGGTTAGAGCACTGGTTTGTGGAACCAGGGGTCCCCCGTTCAAGCCGGGGAGGCGGTACCATCCCCCCCATCTCGTTATTTCCTAGGGTGCGCGCCATTTTTACGGGCGTGACGTGACGCGGATATCTTGCGTCAGCTCCCCGCTGTCGCGGTTGAAGATCAGGATTCGGTCGTCCGCAGTGACGATGGCGTACCAGCTGGGCGTTTGGGTGAAGGCGGTTGCCCGCGTGCCGTTGGGCAAGGTTATGTAGTCGGGCAAAGCCAGCTGCGGCGTGCTTGCGTTCAAGCGGATGACAACCAGCGTAATCATCACTACAAGGCCGACAATCATAGTGGCGGTCAGGGTTGTAACCAGCCGTCGCAGGAACTTTAGGTTGGCGGGCTCTTCCGCCGGAATTTCGGGATTACTGTCCATGTCGCCTCAAACTATCGCGGTCGAGATCACTGACGCCCCGCCTGCGCGCCTTGATAAGGCATTGGCCTTGTTTGCACCAGTGGACGCGCAGCTGAGCCGGTCACGAATTGTTAAGCTGATCGAGCAGGGCGCGGTGTCGCTGGACGGCACCGTGGTGACGGAGCCAAAGACCAAATCCCAACTGGGGCAGGTGTGGATGGTCACAATCGGCGAGGCGGTGGAGTATGACACCGTGGCCGAGGACATCCCGCTGGACGTGATCTATGAGGACGACGCGCTGATCGTGGTGAACAAGCCTGCGGGCATGGTGGTGCACCCCGCGCCGGGATCCCCGAACCGCACGCTGGTCAATGCGCTGCTGCACCACTGCGCCGACAGCCTGTCAGGCATCGGCGGAGAGAAGCGCCCCGGGATTGTGCACCGCATCGACAAGGAAACATCGGGCCTGCTGGTTGCCGCAAAGACCGACATTGCGCATCAAGGGCTGGCCAAGCAGTTTGAGAAACACACCGTCGAGCGCCGCTACAACGCGCTGGTCTACGGCGTGCCGGAGGCCTCCGACCCGCGGATCAACGGCCTTCCGGGTGTTGCGTTCGAGCCGGGCAACATTCTGCGGGTGATTGCGAACCTTGCGCGGCACAAGACCGACCGTCAGCGCCAAGCTGTGGTCAAGAACGCAGGCCGCCACGCCATCACCCGCGCACGGGTGTTGCAGCGCTTTGGCACGCCTGCGGTGGTGTCACTGCTGGAATGCTGGCTGGAGACGGGGCGGACGCATCAGATCAGGGTGCATATGGCGCATGTCGGGCACTCTTTGGTGGGCGATCCGGTCTACGGCGGTCGGCGCAAACTGGCCAAAAATGCGCTTCCCGAAGAAACCCAAGAGGCCATTCGGGCGTTCCCAAGACAAGCGCTGCACGCGGCGACGCTTGGATTTAAGCATCCGGTTTCAGGTGAAATGATGCAATTTGAAGCCCCGTTGCCCGATGATTTCCAAGATTTACTGAGCAAACTCGCCTAAATTCGCTGACATTTATGTGAACCTGCGTAACATGCCCTTACGGAAGGGGAACCTAGTTCCTACATTAACCGTTGAGAAAGGCGCACAGGGTATGTGCGCTGTAAAATGTTGAGTGGGACACAACCTGCTCGTATATTCGATATCCGAATAGGCAAACCTTCTAAGGGGGGCACGAACAATGGCGAACTACACTGGATTACCAGCTCCGAGTCCGGAGCAAGGTCTCAACCGCTATATGCAAGAAATCCGCAAGTTTCCATTTTTGGAGCCGGAGCAAGAATACATGCTGGCCAAGCGCTGGGCCGATGATGGCGACACGGATGCAGCGCATCAGCTGGTCACCTCTCACCTGCGTCTGGCGGCGAAAATCGCTATGGGCTATCGCGGCTACGGCCTGCCGACGTCCGAGGTGATTTCCGAAGCCAACGTTGGCCTAATGCAGGCGGTTAAGAAATTCGACCCCGAAAAGGGCTTCCGCCTTGCGACATACGCAATGTGGTGGATCCGCGCGTCCATCCAAGAATACGTTTTGCGATCGTGGTCGATGGTCAAGCTGGGCACCACCAGCGGGCAAAAGAAGCTGTTCTTCAACCTGCGCAAAGCCAAGAACCGCATCGGCGCGTTGGAAGAGGGCGACCTGCGCCCTGAAAACGTGGCCAAGATTGCCAGCGACCTGAATGTGACGGAAAGCGAAGTTATTTCGATGAACCGCCGCATGTCGGGCGGGGACGCATCGCTGAACGCGGTGGTCTCGGCTGACGGCGAGGGCGCGACGCAGTGGCAGGACTGGTTGGAGGACGAAAGCGCCGACCAAGCTGGCGACTACGAAGCCAAGGACGAGTTGGACACCCGCCGCGAGCTTCTGGCCGAAGCCATGGGCGTTTTGAACGACCGCGAAAAGGACATTCTGGTGCAGCGCCGTTTGCAGGACAAACCGGTGACACTGGAAGACCTGTCGGGGCAATACGACGTGTCGCGCGAACGTATTCGCCAGATCGAGGTCCGCGCCTTCGAGAAGCTGCAAGAGCGCATGCGCGCGTTGGCGGATGAAAAAGGCCTACTTGAAACCGCCTAACTTTCGCCAAACTGAGATGGAAAGAAGGCCGTGCAATGCGCGGCCTTTTTTTGTGGCCGCAGCGGAAGGGGGCCTGTGTGAGCCGTAACAAGTTTTATTTGCAGGACGTGGAATGATGTTTTCGCGCGCCGCACCGGCGCTGTTGTTCACCGCATTTTGTTTAAGTTTGACAGGTGCTTACCTGACCGACGGGCGCCAGCCACTGGCGCACCCTGCGGCGGTGAGTGATGCCCAGATACTGGCTTTTGACACCATCTACGGCGAAATGCGCTTGGCACTGCAAGTCGGCGACATGGCCCGTTTTGAGGAGCTGATTGCGCTTCAGATGCACGAGGCGCAAGGCAACAATGCGCCTGAGATTTCCCGCGATGTGTTGCCCGCGCCCTATGCCGAATTGCGCGATCTTGTGATGGAGGGCAGCGTGACCTCGGCACAGGCCTTCCTTGCGCGCCACCCTGATCTGGACCTTAACAGCCCCCAAGGGCGCTACGGCGGGGTGCCGCTGATCTGGGCCACAGGACACACGGATTTCCTGCCCGCCATGACACGCCTTTTGCTGGACCACGGCGCGGACCCGATGGTGCGCACGGCGCACGGCTACACCGTGCTGCACGCCGCAGCGTCACCGTTTAACTACCACCCCGTGGCGAAGGACATGGAGGCGTTTTTGGCGCTGCTGCCCGCGTCGCTGATCGCGGAGACGGAAAAATCGGGCCTGACCGCGCTGCATCTGGCCCTGAGCAACTATCAATCGTCCCTCGTCAACGGATTGCTGGCGCGTGGCGCAGACCCCAACGCGCCGCCGCCCGCACATGTGCCACCGGAATATTCGCCGGGCCAGCCGCCCCTGATGATCGCGGCGGGCAATGTGGAGATGGTGCAGGCGTTGCTAGAGTCCGGTGCCGACCCGCTGGCGACTGATTTGAAGGGCCGCAGCATCATTGACGCGGTGTCGGAGGGCGCGGCGGCTGCCGAGGAAGAGCTGCAACAGCGTCAAAGTGCCAGCGCCGCTGAGGAAAGCGACCGCCAATATGTCGCCGACTATGCCCGTGCCCGCGACATGATCCGCGCGGCGGTGGATGGGCGGTTGGCGCGGGGGAACTAACGGCATAGGTTGCGCCAAAACAGCATTGGAGGCGTATCATGATCAAGCCACTCAGATGGGGTATCCTAGGGGCCGCGAATTTTGCCTATGAGCACATGGCCCCCGCCATTCACGCCGCGCGGGGCGCGGAGTTGGTGGGCTTGGGCACCAGCTCTGCTGACAAATTTGCGCGCTTTGCGGGTAAGTTTGCCGGTTTGCGCCATCACGACAGCTATGAGGCGCTTTTGGCCGATGATGACATCGACGCGGTCTATATCCCGCTGCCCAACACCCTGCATATTGAGTGGGGGCTGAAGACGCTGGAGGCGGGCAAACATGTGTTGATTGAGAAGCCCGTCGCAATGAAGGCGGCGCAGATTGATCCGCTGATCGCCGCGCGTGACAGCAGCGGACTGCTGGCGGCAGAGGCCTATATGATCGTCCACCACCCGCAATGGCAGCGCGCCAAGGCGCTGCTGGATGACGGGGCGATCGGCACTGTGCAGCAGGTCTCTTGCGCGTTTTCGTTCGACAACCGCGACCCTGACAACATCCGCAACCAAAGGGAGATGGGCGGCGGTGCGCTGCCCGATATCGGGGTGTATGCACTGGGCTGCGCGCGCTATGCGCTGGGCGCGGAGTTCGAGCAGATCACCGCGCAAATCGACTGGGACAACGGCGTCGACACGCTATCGCGCATTCAGGCGCGGATCGGCGGGGCGGCGTATCAGGGCTATGTGTCGACGCGCATGCATGCGTTTCAAGAGGTCACATTTCACGGCGAAGACGGCGTCATGCGCCTGAGCGCGCCGTACAACCCGAATGTCTACGGCATGGCCGAGATCGAGCTGCGCCAAGGCACTGAAACCCGCGTTGAACGCTTCGCGGCGGCCAATCACTACGTCAATCAGGTGGAGGCATTTTGCGCCGCAGTGCGGGGCGAGGCGGCCTATCCGTGGACGCTGGAAGACGCCAAAGGCACACAAGCCACAATTGACGCTATCTACGCGGCGGCAGGCTAAAGGCCACGTTTTGAATTGGAGGGCGGTGCGACCTGCACTGCCCTCCAGTTTGTTTTACAAACCCGGTATGAGGTCTAACAGGCCACGTTTCCCGAAAGTAGTACCGCGCTCCGCGCCGAATTTAAATTGCGCGCCGATGCCAACGAAGGTTTCAGTGCCAGACAAGCCTGGCACGCTCAATCTCGCTGTACCTACTTCGGCGTTGAGGTTGAATGTCTCGGTCAAATCGTGATCGACTTTAACTCCGATGCGGGTCGCGTCTACCCCGCCGTCGAAGTTTACGCGGTCGATGGAACCGCCCAAGCCGGTTTTTTCGTTGATAGCGTAGCGCCCTTCCAAGCCAAACATGTTGCCAGAAATGCCAGCTTCTTCACCAGTTGCCAGATACATTTCGGCGTCAAAATTGTTAAACTCGTAGCCGCCTTCAATGCCGTAAAAATCGATGTCAGTGCTTCCGTCGCTGTCGCGCCCGTAAAACAGGCCGAGGGAGGCAACTTCATTCACGTGATAGAGCGCGTGCAAGGTCATGTTGCTGCCGCTATCGTTCACAAAGTTGAAGTCGTGGTAGCTTAGATCAAGTTGCGCGCCGAAGTTGCGGGTAAATGCGGCTTCTACGGAACCTTGCAGGGATAGTTTAGAAAAATCGGTGTCGTCTGCGAATGCGGAATAGCCTAGGTCGACTGACCCACCTGTAAGTTCAAATGCGGCGGCTGGTTGAATGGTTGCGCATAGGGCTAATGCTGCCAATGCGTGGATACTGCTTTTCATGATTTTTTCTTTCGTATTTATGTTAAACGAGATTATTAACTTCTCGTTAACTATTTATTGAAGGCGCAGATCGTGGTGATCAATATCAGTTTTTTGTCATTTTAGTATCGTTGCCAAACCGGCACACTTTTGAAATGTGGTTAGTGAAATTTTCACAACTCCCGTATGCTATTTTTCGAGGGGTCGTGTGAAATTTTGATCGCATTTTTTTGACTAATATGATGATGCGTGATTATCGGATCAGAATTATTAATAGGGTAGTAACCACACTAAAGGGAGCGCGCAGGGCACCTGAACGGTGTGGCACTACACAGACGGAGCTGCGGCAGGCTAAAGGCCAAGTTCTGTGCGAAGCTTCTTGGTGAGCTTCGCCTTAACCATGTCGTAGGACGCGGTGAGGTGGGCCTTTAGCTCCGTGTCGGACAGGCCGGGGGCCTCGTAGTGTTGTATCCATTTCATGCCGCGCGAGGCCAGATAGGGCGCGGGGCGAAGGCCGGGCATGTCGGGCAGGATCTCCCACGCGATGTCTGACACCTTGAAGGTGAACGCGTCCTTCCCGTCGTTCCAGCCGCACATCGCGAAGACCTTGGGGCCGACCTTCCAAACATCGGAATTGCCCCATTGCACCACGTGATTGGTGGCGGGCAGGGCGGCGCAAAAGGCGTTGAACTCGTCTCTGGTCACGGGCGGCTCGCTTGGGGTGTTTGGGCAGTGTGATGTGCGGATGCCCCTATGGCAAGGGGGCAGGGTTTACGCGTGTGGATTTCGATTGGCATGATTGCTACAGAGATAGCAGCACATGCCACGCGTTCCCTTTACAGGCAGATTTTCAGCATATTGGTGCCCGAATGACATTGAAAACACATATCCTATGACCACTACCGATTTGCCCGCGCGGCCCCGCATCTCCGACATGAACCGCGCCTTTATCATTGGCAGCGCGTTGACGTTCTTGGCCCTTTGCGCCCTGTTTTGGGGGTTCACAGCGGATGACGCCTATATCGTCGGGCGGTACGCGAAGAACGCGGCGGCGGGCCACGGGCTTGTCTACAATTTGGGGGAGCATGTCACGGCGCTGACGTCCCCGTTACACGGGCTGCTGGAGACGGGGCTGGCGGTGCTCGGGCTTGATCCGGTGACCAGTTACCGCCTCATGGCACCGTTCGTGGTACTCGCGGGCTGGTTTGTGGCGCTTCGGCAGACGGGCATTCAGGGGCAGGCCTTGGTCATGTTCACTGTGGTGGGATTATTGTCGCCGTTCTTGGCGCTGTGGACCGTCGGCGGGCTGGAGACACCGCTGCTGGCCTGTTTTACCACGCTACTGGTGTCCAAACTGATCGTCGTGAACCGCGCAGGTGTGGTGAGCGGGCGCGACTTCGCCATTTTGGGGCTACTCGCGGGGCTGATGTTTCTGACGCGCTTCGACAGTGTTTTGGTTAGCGTTCCCGTCCTTTTGGCGGTTTTGATAACGCAGTACCGGCGGCCGGTCATTTGGGCTGGGGCCGCGTTTAGTTTGGCGCTGGCGGCAAGCTGGTTAGTGTTTTCTTGGGCCTATTACGGCGACATTTTTCCGACGTCCTATTACGTGAAATTGGCGGTCGGTGGTCGGCCAGCCATTGATAGCCTGTCGGCGCTATTAAATTTTGTTGTGCTGTCTGGCCTTTTGGTGCTTCTGTTTTTCGTGCGTCCTGCATCTTTGGAAAAGCGCTCACCGCTGTCCAAAGCAATTTTGCGCGGGGCGGCGATTAGCGCGGTTCTGCTACTGCTTTACGCAAGCAGGTCTTCGGGGCAGCACATGATGTTCGGCTACCGCCTGTTCATGCCGTATCTCATGGCGGCGGGGCTGGTGCTGTCTTTGTCACTTGGAAAAGAGCGCCCTATGCTGACCGCAGGGCTGGTTGGCGGGCAGGCCGCGATGATTGGCATTGTCACGTTTTGGGGCGTGAACCCCGCCCCATTGGCGCGGCTTCCGCTGCTGGACCGCGCTTATGCGGAATATGAGTTTATCACCCCCAAAACCTATGGCCTTTTTATGGATATGCTGAAGGCGGATGCGCACGACATCGCGGCGCATTGGCGGGAGGCGGGCCGAGACGAGCAACCGCGCATCTACTTGCGGACCGGTGGCACGGGGTACTGGTTGCCCGAGTTCTACGTGTTCGAGGCGCTGGTGTCGTACCGTCATGGGTGCGGCGTGCAAACAGAGGGCTCCATCCTCGGCGCGCATTACATGCAACAGCTCGGCTTCAGCAAGATGGGATCATATGTGGAGGACAGGGGCCGCGCGCGCGATGATGTGGCGGATGATGCGCCGCTGATGTTCTCGACGACGCTGGATTGGATGGGGCCGCAGATAACTGGCTACCTATATGGGGCTGAGCCAACGCCGCTGGCGCTAAGCACCACAATTGGGGGCGGATGCACCGCGTCTGAGTAGTGCCCGCCCCCTTGGGGGCAGGCACTTGATCGGAGGGGTTTACTCCTCCATCGCTTCCAGCTCGTCGATCATGCCGGAGATCATCGACAGGCCCTTGTCCCAGAATTTCGGGTCGGACGCGTCGAGACCGAAGGGGGCGAGCAGCTCCTTGTGGTGTTTGGAACCGCCTGCCTTCAGCATATCAAAGTATTTGTCTTGGAAGTCGTCGCCGCCTTCCTCGAACACCGCGTAGAGCGCGTTTACCAAGCCGTCGCCGAAGGCGTAGGCATAGACGTAGAACGGCGAGTGCACGAAGTGCGGCACGTAGGACCAGAAGGTGTCGTAGCCTTCCATATACTCGAACGCTGGCCCAAGGCTCTCCGCCTGCACCGACATCCACAGCGCGCCGATGTCGTCGGGGGTCAACTCCCCCTGTGCGCGGGCGTCGTGGAGTTTGCATTCAAAGTCGTAGAACGCGATCTGGCGCACGACGGTGTTGATCATGTCCTCTACCTTGCCTGCCAGCAGGACTTTGCGCTCCGCTTGGGTTTTGGCTTTGGACAGCATCTTGCGGAAGGTCAGCATCTCGCCGAAGACCGATGCGGTCTCGGCCAGCGTCAGCGGGGTGGAGGACAGCAATTCGCCTTGTCCAGCGGCCAGAACCTGGTGCACGCCGTGGCCCAGCTCATGCGCCAATGTCATCACATCGCGTGGTTTGCCCAAGTAGTTGAGCATCACATAAGGGTGCACATCCGCGACGGTGGGGTGGGCGAAGGCGCCGGGGGCCTTGCCCGGCTTCACGCCTGCGTCGATCCAGCCACGGTTGAAGAACGGCTCCGCGATGCCGGCCATCTCTGGCGCGAAATCGTTGTAGGCTTCCATGACGGTGGCTTGCGCCTCGTCCCAGCCCACGAGGCGCGGGTCTTCCATGGGCAGGGGCGCGTTGCGGTCCCAGACCTGCATCACGTCAAGGCCCAGCCATTTGCGCTTCAGCTCATAGTAGCGGTGCGACAGCTTGGGGTAGGCGTTGACCACAGCATTGCGCAGGGCCTCGACCACCTCCGGTTCCACATGGTTGGCAAGGTGGCGACCGGTCTGGGGGGTGGGCATGCCGCGCCAGCGGTCTTCGATCTCTTTCTCCTTGGCGAGCGTGTTGTGCACGCGGGAGAAGAGTTTGACGTTCTCGCCAAAGACGCGTGACAGCTCTCGCGCGCCCGCCTCGCGCTTGGCGCGATCGGGGTCGGTCATCAGGTTCAGCGTGCCTTCGATGCCCATTTCCTCGCCGTCCACGGTGAACTTGAGGCCCGCAATGGTTTCATCAAACAGACGGTTCCACGCGGCGGCGCCGACGGTGGATTGGTCGTGCAGGAACTTCTCCATCTCGTCGGACAGCTGGTAGGGGCGCATGGCGCGCAGGCGGTCGAAGATCGGGCGGTAACGGGCCAGATCGGCGTCTTGCGCGAACAGGGCGTCAAGTTGCTCGTCGGGGATGCGGTTGATCTCTAGTGAGAAGAACACCAGCGGTGTGGTGAAATTGGTGATCTTGTCTTGCGCGTTAGCCATAAATTGCGCGCGCTCGTCGTCGGTGGTGTTTTGGTAGTAGCGCAGCCCCGCGTAGGACATGATGCGGCCGGAGATCATGTCGATCTTTTCATACCGCAGAACACAATCCAGCAGGCCCTTGGCGTCCAGACCGGACAGGTTACCCTCAAAATCGGCGGCGAAATCGGCGCAGGCTTGCTCCAGCCAGTCCATGTCGCGCTTGTATTCCTTGGCGTCGGGCGCGGTGTAGAGGTCGCTCAGATCCCAGTCGGGCAGATCGCCCAAGCCGCCGCCACCCTCATGGACGTCGCGAAGGGGAGTTTTAGGGGCGGGGCGAAACGGAGTGCGCATGGGAGATCCTTTTATCAAGTTCCCCCGCAACCTAAGTGCGGGGGGCGGGGGCAACAAGGCGTAGGTGGTCAAATCCTGAAGATCAGGCGGAATGTCCGTCAACGGTGGCCGCGCCGCGCGGGGCAAGGTCGTCGTTGTGCACGATAACCCCGTCGTCGGTCAGCAAAACCACCCCGCAGCCGCCCGCCTCGTCAATGGAATGATCGCTGCCCGCCATGCCCAAGGTCAGCGGGGATTGGTGGCATGTGCCCTTGAAGGTGGCGTAAGGCGTGCCGCGCACGCCGCCGGAAATGGTGCGGTGCACATGGCCGCAGAGCAGTTGCACCACGTTTGGGAATTCCGCGATCAGGGCGTGAAGCGCGTCGTCGTTGCGCAGCCGGATGTGGTCCATCCCGTCCAGGCCGGTTTTGAACGGCGGGTGATGCAGGGCAAGGATGACGGGCGCACCGTCCGCGCCCTGCAGCGCGCGGCGCAGCCACGCCATGCGCGCGTCACACAGATAGCCGGAATGGGGCGGGTCGGCGGCCTCGTCAAAACTATCGAGGCAAATCAGGCGGTGGTTGCCAAGCGTCACAACCTGCTGGATGTGCCCGTCGTCGGTGCGCGGGGCATCGGGAAAGGCGGCGATAAACGTAGCGCGGTCGTCGTGGTTCCCAAGCAGCAGAGACATGGGAAGCGGCACCCCTGCGAGGCAATCACGCAGCACGTCATACTGCGCGGGGCGACCGTGATGGGTCAGATCGCCCAAGATCACGATATGCGCGGCGTCTGGGTGATGATCCAACGCGTGCTCAAGTACATCGGTCAGACGTCGGGCCGGATCCAGCCCGATAATGTCGCCGCCGGATTCGACCAAATGAGGGTCGGTTAAAACGAGTAGTTTCATGGTGTTAAGCCGTTCCCGCTTGAGACCCCAAGGTGGGCCACAAGCGGGAGGTTAGCTTCCGGTTTCAGCCCTCGCTAGTGCAAGATGGCCAAAAATATATCGCCGCCCGCATCGCGGGCGACACTGGGGTCAAGCGCGGGGCTTAGACGTCTTCGAACTCGATGAGCAGGTCCTTGGCGTCGATCTGACCACCTGGCACAACGTGGACGGTTTTGATCACCGCGTCGCGTTCTGCGTGGATGCCCGTTTCCATCTTCATGGCCTCGATTGTCAGCAACAGATCGCCTTCCTTGACCTCTGCGCCCGCGCGCGCCGCCACGGTGGCCACAACGCCCGGCATCGGCGCGCCGATGTGGTTCGGGTTGCCCACTTCCGCCTTCGGCATCCGCGCCGTTGCGGAGGTGGCCTTGCGGTTTGGCACGCGCACAACGCGCGGTGCGCCGTTCAACTCGAAGAACACTTTGGCTTCGCCCGCGTCGTCGGTTTCCCCGATTGCCTGCATGCGAATTTCCAGCGTCTTACCGGGATCAATCTCCGCGCTGATCTCCTCCCCTGGGTCCATGCCGTAGAAGAAGGTCCGCGTGGGCAGGGTGCGCACGGGGCCGTAGATTTCGTGACGCTCTGCGTAGTCGGTGAACACCTTGGGGTACATCAGATAGCCGTTCAGGTCCTCGTTATCGACCGTCTTGCCGCCCAGTTTCTCGCTAAGTTCTGCGCGGGTGGCTTCCAGATCAACCGGCTTCAGCTTTTCGCCGGGGCGGTGGGTCATCGGCTTCTCGCCTTTGAGGATTTTCTTCTGGATCGCCTTCGGCCAGCCGCCCGGAGGTTGGCCCAGATTGCCGCGCATCATGTCGATCACGCTGTCAGGAAAGGCCACATCGGTCTTCGGGTCCTCCACCTGATCGCGCGTCAGGCCTTGGGACACCATCATCAGCGCCATGTCGCCCACGACCTTGGAGGACGGCGTGACCTTCACGATATCGCCAAACATCTGGTTCACGTCGGCATAGGTCTGCGCGACCTCGTGCCAGCGTTCCTCCAACCCGACGGAGCGGGCTTGCGCCTTGAGGTTGGTGAATTGCCCGCCGGGCATTTCGTGCAGGTACACCTCGGACGCGGGGGCCTGCATGCCGCTTTCAAAGGCAGCGTATTGCGCGCGCACGGTTTCCCAGTAGTCGGAGATTTGGCGCACGGTTTTGATGTCGAGGCCGGTGTCACGGTCGGTGTGGGCCAAGGCCTCCACCACCGAGCCGAGCGTCGCTTGGCTGGTGTTGCCCGACAGCGCGTCCATGGCGCAATCGACGGCATCAACGCCCGCCGCCGAGGCCGCAAGGATGGAGGCAATCGCGCCGCCCGCCGTGTCGTGGGTGTGGAAGTGGATCGGCAGGCCGACCTCTTCCTTCAGCGCCTTGACGAGGATGGAAGCGGAGGCGGGTTTCAGCAGGCCCGCCATGTCCTTCAGACCCAGCACATGTGCGCCCGCGTCTTTGAGCTGTTTGCCCATGTCGACGTAGTATTGCAGGGAATACTTGGCGCGGTCTGGGTTCAGGATGTCGCCAGTGTAGCAGATGGAGCCTTCGCAGACCTTGCCCGACGCGTTGACCGCATCCATCGCGACGCGCATGTTTTCCACCCAGTTCAGGCTGTCGAACACGCGGAACACATCGACGCCGGTTTCGGCGGCTTGGCGCACGAATTCCTGCACCACGTTGTCGGGGTAGTTTGTGTAGCCCACACCGTTGGAGGCGCGCAGTAGCATTTGCGTCATCACGTTCGGCATGGCCGCGCGCAGGTCGCGCAGGCGCTGCCACGGGCATTCCTGCAAGAAGCGGTAAGCCACGTCGAAAGTCGCGCCGCCCCAGCATTCCATAGAAAACAGCTGCGGCATGTTGGAGGCGTAGGTCGGCGCCACGCGGATCATGTCGATGGAGCGCATACGCGTCGCCAGCAGGGACTGGTGGCCGTCACGCATGGTGGTGTCGGTGATCAACAGCTGCTTTTGGTCGCTCATCCAGTCGGCGACGGCCTGCGGGCCGTGATCCTCAAGGATATTGCGTGTGCCGTAGGCGGCTTCCCCGTGGGGAACGGGGGCCTTGGGCGTGCGGGCCTCGGCGGGAAGGGCGCGGCCTTCGGTTTCTGGATGACCGTTGACGGTGATATCCGCGATATAGGTCAGGATCTTCGTTGCGCGGTCACGGCGCTTTTTGAAGTCGAACAGTTCCGGCGTCTCGTCGATGAATTTGGTGTGGTATTCATAGTTTAGAAACGTCGGGTGCTTAAGCAGGTTCTCGACAAAGGCGATATTGGTGGACACGCCGCGCACGCGGAATTCGCGCAACGCGCGGTCCATACGGTTGATGGAGGCTTCCGGCGTGGGCGCCCATGCCGTCACCTTGGTCAGCAAGCTGTCGTAGTAGCGGGTGATCACCGCGCCTGCGTAGGCCGTGCCGCCGTCAAGGCGGATGCCCATACCGGTGGCGGAGCGGTAGGTGGTGATGCGGCCATAATCGGGGATGAAGTTGTTTTGCGGGTCTTCCGTGGTGACACGGCATTGCAGCGCGTGGCCGTCAAGCTTCACGTCGTATTGCGAGGCGCAGCCTGTGGCCTCCACAAGGGACTTACCCTCGGCGATGAGGATTTGCGCGCGGACGATGTCGATGCCGGTGACTTCCTCGGTGACTGTGTGCTCCACCTGCACGCGTGGGTTCACTTCGATGAAGTAAAACTCGCCGCTGTCCATATCCATGAGGAATTCGACGGTACCTGCGCATTCATAGCCGATGTGCTCGCAAACTTTTTTACCCAATTGGCAAATCTGTTCGCGCTGTGTGCCGGACAGGTAGGGCGCTGGCGCGCGCTCCACCACCTTTTGGTTGCGGCGTTGGACGGAGCAGTCGCGCTCATACAGGTGGTAAATTTGCCCGTGGCTGTCGCCAAGGATTTGAACCTCGACGTGGCGGGCGCGCACGATCATCTTCTCCAGGAAGCCTGCGCCATTGCCGAATGCGGCCTCGGCCTCGCGGCGGCCCTCAAGAACCTTTTCTTCAACTTCGTCTGCGGAGTTGATTGCGCGCATCCCGCGACCGCCGCCGCCCCAAGAGGCTTTGAGCATCAAGGGGTAGCCGATTTCTGCGGCTTCTTTCTTGATGGCGTCCATGTCGTCGCCCAACACGCCCGTCGCGGGGATCACGGGAACGCCAGCGTCCACCGCGACCTGACGGGCGGAGGCTTTGTCGCCCAAGGCGCGCATGGTTTCGGCCTTGGGGCCGATGAATTTGATGCCGGCCGCGTCGCAGGCGTCTACGAATTCGGGGTTCTCGGAGAGCAGCCCGTAGCCTGGGTGGATGGCGTCAGCGCCGGACATTTTCGCGACACGGATGATTTCTTCAATGCTGAGGTAGGCGGCGACGGGGCCAAGGCCCTCGCCGATTTTATAGGCTTCATCGGCTTTGAAGCGGTGCAGGCCAAGTTTGTCTTCCTCGGCGTAAACGGCGACGGTTTTCTTCCCCATCTCGTTGGCGGCGCGCATGACGCGGATCGCAATTTCGCCGCGGTTGGCAATGAGGATTTTCTGAAAATCAGCCATGGTCAAGAACCTCTATGTGTGCAGTTGCAGCATGAATAGGGGCAAAGAGGCATGTCGTAAACTGGTTACAACTGGGTATACCCAGTTTTTGGTAGCGCTAACGGGTTTGGCGGGGGTGGGCGATCAAAGAAGGCGGCCTTTTAGGTCGCCCAAGCCGTGCGTTCCGAGTTGCCCCATGTTGGATACCATATCCTTGGCCAGCATATCTGCCAGATGCGCGGGGCCTGCGTCCCCCAACGCGCCAAGGGCATAGTGCCATGCGCGGCCCAGCATCACGATATCTGCGCCAAGCGCTATGGCGCGCAGGATGTCCAAGCCGCCTTCAATTCCGCTGTCGAAGATGAGTGGCAGCGTCGTTGCGGCCCGCACGTCTGGCAAGACCTCAACGGTGGAGGGGCCGCCGTCGAACTGGCGGCCTGCGTGGTTGGACACCCAAAGTGCGTCCACGCCTTCATCTTGCAGGCGCGCCGCGTCGTCGGCGTTTGCGACACCTTTGATGATCAACGGGCCGTCCCATTCGTCGCGCAGGTATTTAACGTAGTCCCAATCCGGCGAGGTGCGCAGCAGGTAGCCGACGTGTTCGGTTGAGGACAGGCTGGTGGTTTGCTGCGCGTAGCTGTCCATCAGTTTCATGCGCGGCATGCCGGTTTTGCGAATTCCGTTGAGCCATGCAGGGCGTAGCGCGGCTTGCAAGGCCAAGCGCCCCGTCAGACGTGGTGGCTGGGTCAGCCCACCACGGGTCTGGCGTTCCCTGCGCGAGGCCACCGGCACATCTACCGTCATAATCAGCGTGTTGAAACCTGCGGATTTCGCGCGTGCCATCATGTCCTTGCGGATATCGGGATCGCGCGGCGGATACATCTGAAACCACGCGTCCTCCCCCAGATGGGGGGCCACGTCTTCGGGCGTTTGCGTGGCGACGGTGGACATGGAGTAGGGGACGCCAAGCTTGGCGGCCTCGCGGGCGAGTGTCTTTTCAGCGTTGGGCCAGATCAGGCCGGACATGCCGACGGGGGCGATGCCGAAGGGCAGCGCGTAGTCGCGGCCCAACAGGGTGGTCGACAGATCGGGTGTGAATTCGCCGTGCAAGATGGAGGGGCGCAAAAGCACCTCGTCCAGCTTGGTGCGGTTGCGCCGCAACGTGGCCTCTTGGCCGGTGGCGCTGTCGAGGTATTCCCAAACGAAATGCGGGATGCGTTTGCGTGCGCGGGCTTTCAGATCCGACAGGCCAGGAAATTTTGCGTGATGATCCATGAAGGCGGCCTCAGAACTGTTGCAGGAATTTATAGAGCCGACGCTGGGCGTCGCCTGTCCACATGTTGATATGGCCCGCGCCCTGAACTGCGTAAAGCTCCTTTTGCTTGGAGCCTGCTGCATTGAGGATCGCGCGGCCCATTTTGGGCGGGATCAGATCATCCTTGGTGCCGTGCAGGATCAAAAGCGGGGCAGTCACGTCGGGCGCGCGCGCAAGGCTGGGCCAGCGGCTAAGCATGAGGCCAGTGGCCAAGGGCAGCTGCGGATGCAGATGTGCGGCCACGTCCTTGAGGGAGGTAAACGGCGCCTCCAGGACGATGGCGCGCGGGGTCGTGGTGGTCGCCAGATTGATCGCGACGGCGGCCCCGATGCTTTCACCGTAGAGGATTGGCGTGACGGGTGTTCCGGTCAGGGCCCCGCTGGTTAGGGCAATGTACAGGGCGGCGATATCGGTGGAAATACTGGCTTCCGTCGGCCAGCCCTTGCTGCCGTTTCCCCCGCGCAGGCTGGGGGCAACCAAGCCGTAACCGCGATCTATCAGGCGTTGAAAACGCGCGGTGCGTTTGGCGACATGGCCCGCGTTGCCGTGAATATACAGCACCGTCGGCTTGCCGCGTTTGGGTGGGGCGGTCCAGACGACCATATCGCCCACCTTGTGCTGCGAAATGCGCGCGTCGGACGGGCTGATGGCACGGGGATCAAGAGGGTAGACGATCAACCGTTCCAAGGTGAAATAGCCGCCAAAGAACAGCGTCAAAAGAATGGCCGCGCGCAGAAGAAGCCGCATTATTCGACCCTGTAGGGCAGGGTGTCGCGTCGGTCATGGTCGACGCTGAGTTTGCTTTCCAACGGCGGGACAGAACGTTGGTGGCAATCGCGCCGTGGGCATATCCGGCAAGATATGCCAATGGGTTCATAGGCTTGCGGGCTGGCGGGCAGCAGGTCGTCGGCGTAGACCAAATCCGGTGCGTGGGTCATCTCGCAGCCCAACGCGATGGCGTAGCGGCGGGTGGGCGCGGTAAAGCTGCCGCCGGGTTTCGAGACGTCACGCGCGATGGAGACGTAGCGCACCCCGTCAGGGGTTTCGGCCAGTTGCCGCAGGAAACGACCCGGTGTCTCGAACGCGCGGTGGACGTTCCACAGGGGGCAGGGGCCGCCGAAGCGGGCGAATTGCAAGCGCGTTGCGGAGTGGCGCTTGGTGATCGTGCCTGCCTGATCCACGCGCACAAAGAAGAACGGAATGCCCTTAGCGCCCGGGCGTTGCAATGTGGAGAGGCGATGCGCGACCTGCTCGATGGAGGCCCCGAAACGGTCGGCCAACTGCTCCAGATCGTGGCGGGTGGATTGCGCGGCCTCCAAGAAGGCGGTGTAGGGCATCAAGGCCGCGCCTGCGAAGTAATTGGCCATCCCGATTTTGGCGATGTGGCGTGCGGCATCGGTTTGAAAGCGGGCGAGGTCCAGCGTGGCGTCCAAAAGCTCATTTTGTTCAACAAGTGCAATTTGATGCAGCAGCTGAAAGCGCTGTGTCGAGGGGGCCGAACTGGCCGCGAGGCTGAGGGTTTTGGTCGCAGCGTCGTAGTGGCGAAGTGCCTTGTTATCAGTGAATTCCAGCTCAAAGCTGAGATTGGTGGCGCGGAGGCTATCGCCTTTGAGGGTGCTTGCGAAGCGTTCCGCTGCGCGGTCGACCGCGTCGATGTAGTTATCGCAATAGTGAAAGAAGTCGCGGACTTCCTCCCACGGGCTAGGCTGCAAATTTGTGGCCTCCTGGCCTAACACTTCGTCCAGCGATGCTAGGCGCTCATGGGTTTGGCGGTAGGCGCGGTGCAGCTCTATAAAGGCGCGCGACAAGGCCGGTGCGTTCGACGCCGCAAGGCGTAGATCAGCGAGCGGGGGCGCTATTTCTGCAAATATCGGGTCCGACAGGGCTTCGGACATATCGGTGACCATGCGCTCCGCGTCGCCGGTGGACAGCTCTGTCACGTCGAAGCCGAATTCGCTGGCCATGGCCAAAACCACCGACGTGGACACCGGACGGTTATTGTTTTCCATCTGGTTGAGATAGGGCAGCGAGACGCCCAGTTTGGTGGCGAACGCCTTTTGCGTCAGCCCCATGCGGGTGCGTAATTCGCGCAGCTTGGTGCCAGCGTAGAGTTTCCGTGGGGCCATATCGGGCGCACCTTTGCAGTTTTGCTATGTGGGGTCATAGCCTTTGCAAAGCATCTGCTCAAGCGTTGGGACGGATTGCTTTCTCGCGGTGAAGCACGATGAAGATGGAAACGAGGCTCGCCACGGCGCTTAGCAACATGACCCATTGCAGCGGGAAGCTGCCGTTGCCGCCCTCCAGCAGGGAGCCGGAAAGCGCGGCCAATGCCGCGCCGCCGCCAATCATGATAGCCCCGCCCACGCCGGACGCGGTGCCCGCCAGATGCGGGCGCACCGAGAGAAGGCCGGCGGTGGCGTTGGGCAGCACCAAGCCGTTGCCAAGACCCACAAACGTGCAGAACCCGAAGAACGTGAGCGCCGAGCCGTAGCCCGCTGCGGTGACCAGCAATGAAGCGGCCATGCCGATGACCAGCAGCACGCAGCCGATCAGGATCATCCGGTTGACACCGATGGAGATGGAGTAACGCCCCGAGAACAAATTGCCCGCGAAATAGCCAAGCGCAGGCACCCCGAACAGGTAGCGCGTGGTGGTTGGTGGCAGGTCGTAAACGACGGAGGCAACATAGGGGGAGCCACCGAGGAAGGCGAAAAACGCGCCGGACGCGAAGGCGGCAGACAGGGCGTAGCCCCAGAAACGCGGGGAGGTGAACAGCTCTGGGTAATCCCTGATCTGGGCCATGAAGTTGACCGATTTGGCCTTGTTTGTCTCACCCTGATCGAGCCAGCACAGCACCGCCATTGCCGCGCCGAAGAGGAAGGTGAACAGAAAAATCGCGCGCCAGCCGAAAAGCTCGTCTATGAAGCCGCCGATGGTTGGCGCGAACATTGGGACCAGTGACATGCCCATGGTCACATAGCCGATGGTGGAGGCGGCTTCCTCCATGGGGACCACGTCGCGCACGATGGCGCGTGACATCACCATGCCTACCGCGACGGCGGCAGCAATCAGGCGAAATGTTAGGAATATCTCGATTGTGGGGGACAGGTAGCAGCCCAAGGACGCGAGGGCGAAGATCGCCAAGGCGCCAATCACGACGGGGCGGCGGCCATAGCGGTCGGACAGGGGGCCGATCAGGATTTGCAGCACCGCTGTGAACGCCAGATAGAGCGAAATGGACAGCTGCATAATGCCGTATTCCGTCTGGAACTCCTCTGTCATCGCGGGAAGCGACGGCAGGAAGATCGACATGTTCAGCGCAGAAACCCCAGCGAGGAGCACGAGAGTTACGATGTGTGGCGGTGTGGCGCGATCAAATAGGCGCGCAGTTGAATAGCTCATGCGGCGGACGATAGGGCGGGCGATTTGGAAGGTGAACCCGTTAGTTTAGTTATTTGCATATTTGCAATATTCTGGCCACTCGCTTTGCTATATTTGCAAATTTGCCGTTTGATCCTTTGCCGCGACGCGGCGTTTGTGTAGGTTTCAGGTGATTTAAAGGGAGGCCCGCGCCATGAAAGATATCCTCAGCGAATTGGAAGACCGCCGCGAGGCTGCCCGTGAGGGTGGCGGCGCGCGGCGCATCGCAGCACAGCACGCCAAGGGCAAGCTGACGGCGCGGGAGCGTATCGAGCTGCTGCTGGACGAAGACAGCTTTGAGGAATTCGACATGTTCGTGGCCCACCGCTGCGTAGAGTTCGGCATGGAGAAGGACCGCCCTGCGGGCGACGGCGTTGTAACGGGGTGGGGCACCATCAACGGCCGCCTTGTTTACGTGTTTTCCCAAGACTTTACGGTGTTTGGCGGCTCCCTTTCCGAGACCCACGCGCAGAAGATCTGCAAGATCCAGGATATGGCGGTGCAGAACGGCGCGCCGATCATCGGCATCAACGACTCTGGCGGCGCGCGCATTCAAGAGGGCGTGGCGTCCTTGGCCGGATACGCGGAGGTGTTCCAGCGCAACATTATGGCGTCGGGCGTGGTGCCGCAAATCAGCCTGATCATGGGGCCATGCGCGGGTGGCGCGGTGTATTCGCCTGCGATCACGGACTTCATCTTCATGGTGAAAGATTCGTCCTACATGTTCGTCACCGGCCCCGACGTGGTGAAAACCGTCACCAACGAGGTCGTCACGGCGGAGGAGTTGGGCGGGGCGAGCACGCATACCAAGAAGTCCTCTGTCGCGGATGGCGCGTTCGAGAACGACGTGGAGGCCTTGGCCGAGGTGCGCCGCTTGGTTGATTTCCTGCCGCTGAACAATAAGCAGAAAGCGCCCGTGCGTCCGTTCTTCGATGACCCTGCGCGGTTGGAAGACAGCCTTGATACCTTGGTGCCGTCCAACGCGAACACGCCCTACGACATGAAAGAGCTGATCACCAAGCTGGCGGACGAAGGCGACTTTTTCGAGATCCAAGAAGACTTCGCTAAGAACATCCTGACGGGCTTCATCCGCCTTGAAGGGCAGTCGGTCGGCGTGGTGGCAAACCAGCCGATGGTGCTGGCGGGCTGCTTGGATATCGACAGCTCCCGCAAGGCGGCGCGGTTTGTGCGGTTCTGCGATGCGTTCGAAATCCCGATCCTGACGCTTGTGGACGTGCCGGGATTCTTGCCGGGGACCAGCCAAGAGTACGGCGGCGTGATCAAGCACGGCGCGAAACTGCTGTTTGCCTACGGCGAAGCCACGGTGCCGAAAGTCACCGTGATTACGCGCAAAGCCTACGGCGGGGCGTATGACGTGATGGCGTCCAAGCACCTGCGCGGGGACTTCAACTATGCATGGCCCACCGCCGAGATCGCGGTGATGGGGGCCAAGGGGGCGGTTGAAATCCTGTACCGGTCCGAGTTGGGCGACGCAGAGAAAATCGCGGAGCGCACGGCCGATTATGAGGACCGCTTTGCCAACCCGTTTGTGGCCGCAGAGAAGGGTTTCATTGACGAGGTCATCATGCCCCATTCGACGCGCAAACGTGTGGCGCGGGCCTTCGCGTCACTGCGGGGCAAGTCGCTGACGAACCCGTGGAAGAAGCACGACAATATCCCGCTGTGAGGTTGGTATGACCGAGTTCCACAACATATCCAACGCGCCGACCCATGTGGCACCGTTTTCTCATGCGGTTGAATCTGATGGCTGGGTGATCCTGACGGGGCAGATGCCGACCAAGCCGGGCGGGGCGACGACGGACCCGCTGGACGAGGGCATTGAGGCGCAGACGCGGCAGGTTATGGCGAACCTTGAGACAGTGCTGAAAGGCATCGGGCTGGGGCTTGGCGATGTTGTGCAATGCCGCTGCTTTCTGACGGAGTTTGAGCGCGACTACGCGGTGTTCAACGACACCTACAAAAGCTTCTTTCCCGCCGACAGGCTACCAGCGCGCACCACGGTGGGCGTGACCGCACTGGCGGTAGGGGCGTTGGTAGAAATCGACTGTATCGCGAGGCGCCCTGCATGAGAGTGTGCGCGTTGGCATTAGGGATCGCTGTGACGGGGCCGGCCTTGGCCGAGCAAGCCGCGCTGCGCGCCGTGTCAGCGGTGAAATACCTGCCGAGTGAGGTTTTGTTCGAGCCTGCCGACGCAGATGAAGCTGTGCGAAAAACCGTCCGCCTGCGACTGGTGGCGGCGGAACTTGCGGACCAAACACGCTATGGTTTTGAGGCGATTGAGCCGGATTTTTTAGCCCTGTGTGAGGGGGAAGGCCTTAGAATCGTTGCGAACTTTGCACCCAATGCCCACGAGGTGGTTGTGTCTGTTTCATCCGCCGCTGTTCCGTTCGGCGATTCAGTGCCGAATGTTGTGCAATACTTTGATGTGTTCACCATCATCGATGGCACCTGCGTCTGGGGTGGATTGTGATGAAAAACCAATTGGTTAAGCGAAAAAATACCGATTTTCGAATTGATGGTGCTTTAGCAACACTTCGCGCAATCCGTGCATCCGGGATATATTTTTTTCCCAATACAACCGCTACCTTGCGTCTAGGTTACATTTCTGTGACCCCTAATGTGTGCGATGAAGGAGTGGGGATTAGCCCTACTAACGATTCGCCAGATCAAAACAGGAGACTCAGATGTCCAAGAGCATCAAAGCACTCGCAGCGTTCAGCTTCGTCGCAATCGTCGCAGCATGCGGCAGCCAGCAAGAAGAAGAAGTTGTTATTGTTCAGCCAGTTGAAGCTGAAACAACATACAGCAAGTACTAAGACTACCTTTGCGGGGCGGGCATTACGCATCGCCCCGCAAAACTCCATCGGCCCGACGGCGCTGCTTGCGCATGCGGCCACTCTAATCCCTGTCAGTGACATCCTAGCCTTGATCCGCGCCTGCGCGACCCGTTCGCCTGCGCGTATGGGACCGGCTTGGTGTCGCGGGACATGTTCAAAGGTATCACCATGCTAAAGCATAAGGGCTTTCCATCGCGCCTACCGGGAAGCGACTTTCAATTCACTATTCGCCGCGACAACAAGGGTGGGGCAACGCCCCTGACCGCCCGCGAGCGTTACGCGGACCGGCGTCCGGCGGACCGACGCGCGGACGCGGGGTTCATCTGGGCCTTGGTCCAGCATTTCGGCGAAGAACCGTTCGAGCGCGGCAATCTTGATGCAGGGCGTCTGAACTGGGTGTTCGGGCGCGAGGTCATCCCCGCAGAGGATCCGTTTGACCCCGCCAGCTATGAGGCGCTACTGCGGATAGATATCCGCCGCGTACAGGCGAACTTCCCCAACGCGTTTGCTGAGGAATTCATCGAGTAATGGGCGGGTTTACGCTGTCATACGGTGCATCTAAGCGGGAAGCCGCTCAGATTGACGCAAGGGAAACTTTGGTGTTTTCACATGGCAGCCTGCGTCCCATCGTGGGTGGGCAAACTAATTGCTTACGCACAGCAATGGGCGCGCAACTAGAAGACCGTTACCCTTCCCCTCTAAAGAGGTCTGCTCATGCGGGCAGACCTCTTTTTTTTGCATCTAAGGTGCGCGGGCAGTATTGCGCCGACGTCCCCCCCAGCTGGCGGGCAGGTTTCCGCCCGATCCGCGACATCTACATTTTTTCGCAACCAAACCACCGGTTCCGGTGTTGGGTCTCCAAGGACAATCAAGGAGAACCCCCATGCGTAAGACACTCATCACCACATCATTCATTGCCGCAGCTTTCACCCTGTCGGCCTGCGACACAGACGCAGAGCGCGGCCTTGTCGGCGCGGGCGCTGGCGCAGCCATCTCTAAAGCCACGGGCGGCGACGCGCTTACCGGCGCAGTCATCGGCGGCGCTGCTGGCGTGTTCTGCGACGACGCAGGCGTCTGCCGCCGCTAACACCACACGACATAACCAGACCAACAGGGTCGGGGTGCGCCGCAGCGTGCCCCGGCCTTTTTTGATGCAAGACCCCCAGCCAATTGGCTGGGCAAGAGGGGACCTGACCTAATGTTCAAGAAAATCCTGATCGCCAATCGCGGCGAGATCGCCTGCCGTGTCATCAAGACCGCCCGCAAGATGGGCATCAAAACGGTGGCGATTTATTCGGATGCCGACGCGCAAGCGATGCATGTGCAGATGGCCGATGAGGCGGTGCACATCGGGCCATCCCCTGCCAACCAATCCTATATCGTGATTGATAAGGTTATGGCCGCGATCAAGGAAACCGGCGCGGAAGCCGTGCATCCGGGCTACGGGTTCCTGTCGGAGAACGCCAAGTTCGCTGAGGCCCTTGAAGCCGCTGGCGTGGCCTTCATCGGGCCACCTAAGGGCGCGATTGAGAAGATGGGGGACAAGATCACCTCCAAGAAAATCGCCCAAGAGGCCGAAGTCTCTACCGTGCCGGGCCATATGGGGCTGATCGAGGACGCCGAAGAAGCGGTGAAAATCTCCAAGGAAATCGGCTATCCGGTGATGATCAAGGCCTCCGCAGGTGGTGGTGGCAAAGGCATGCGGATTGCGTGGAACGATGACGAGGCCCGCGAGGGGTTCCAATCCTCCAAGAACGAGGCTGCGAACAGCTTTGGCGATGACCGTATTTTCATTGAGAAGTTTGTCACCCAGCCGCGCCACATCGAAATTCAGGTGCTGGCCGACGCGCACGGCAACTGCATCTATCTGGGGGAGCGTGAATGCTCCATCCAGCGTCGCCAGCAAAAGGTGATCGAAGAGGCCCCGTCTCCGTTTTTGGATGAGGCCACCCGCAAAGCGATGGGCGAGCAGTCTTGCGCCTTGGCGCAAGCGGTGGGCTACACGTCCGCCGGTACGGTGGAATTCATCGTCGACGGGGACCGGAACTTCTACTTCCTAGAGATGAACACCCGCTTGCAGGTGGAACACCCCGTGACCGAGCTGATCACCGGCGTTGATCTGGTGGAGCAAATGATCCGCGTGGCATACGGCGAGAAGCTAAAGCTGGCGCAAAAAGATATCAAGCTGAACGGCTGGGCGATGGAATCGCGCCTTTACGCCGAGGACCCGTATCGCGGCTTCCTGCCGTCGATCGGTCGTTTGACCCGCTACCGCCCGCCTGCGGAGAAAGCCAACGACACGCGCGCCGTGCGCAATGACACGGGCGTGTATGAGGGCGGCGAGATTTCCATGTTCTATGATCCGATGATCGCCAAGCTATGCTCTTGGGGGCCGACCCGCGCGGAGGCGATTGAGCATATGCGCGTGGCGTTGGACAGCTTTGAGGTGGAGGGCATCGGCCACAACCTGCCATTCTGCGCGGCTGTGATGGACCACCCGAAGTTTGTATCGGGCAACATCACCACGGCATTCATTGAGGAGGAATACCCCGAAGGTTTCCAAGGGGTGGACCTGCCGCAAGAGACTTTGGCCCGCATCGCGTCCTCTGCGGCTGCGATGCACCGCGTCGCGGAAATCCGCCGCGCACGTATTTCCGGCACGATGGACAACCACCGCCGCAAGGTGGGCAAGGACTGGGTCGTGACCCTGCAGGGCGAGCGCTTCGAGGTGACGATCAAGGCTGACAAAAAGGGCGCGACGGTGAAACACGCCGATGGCACCAAGCATCGCGTGTCGTCGAATTGGACGCCGGGCGACAGCCTTGCCAAGCTGAAGGTCGACGGCGAGAAGCTGGTGCTGAAGGTCGACAAGATTTCCGGCGGCTTCCGTATGCGCCACCGTGGGGCGGACCTGAAGGTCCATGTGCGCACGCCGCGCCAAGCCGAACTGGCGTCGTTGATGCTGGAGAAAGTGGCACCGGATACGTCCAAACTGCTGCTTTGCCCGATGCCTGGCCTGATCGTCAAAGTCGACGTCGAAGTCGGGGATGAAGTCGAGGACGGCCAAGCGCTCTGCACTGTTGAGGCGATGAAAATGGAGAATATTTTGCGGGCCGAGCGCAAGGGCAAGGTCTCCAAGATCAATGCGGCAGCAGGTGACAATCTCGCCGTGGATGATATCATCATGGAGTTTGAATAACCGGTTATGGCCATCCTCACCGACATCATCGACCCACGGGTACAGCAAGCGGTTGTCGCTGGCGTATTCGTGGCGGTGGGGTGGGTGTTCAACGGTTATCAAAACCGCAAACGGGAACGGCGGCGGCGGTTGGAGCGGATGCAGGATGTGCAGACCGCGCTGATCGCGGAGATCGACCACTATATCGTGACGCTAAAGCAGTTTGACTTGGCAGCCTCTTGGAGCCGCATTGTGACCGCGATGGAGGACGATATGTCCTACATTCCTGTGGTGCCGAGTGAGCGGAATGACACGATTTTTTCGGCGTTGATTGCGGAGATACACGTGTTGCCGGAGCCGGTGATCCAGCCGGTTGTGGGCTATTACAATCAGGTGTTTGCGGTGGACGCGATTATCGACGACCTGCGGTCCGACCTGTTCCGGGAAATGGACCAAATTCAGCGGATCGGCATGTACACCGATTACATCGCACTAAAGCAGGAAGCACTGGCACGTGGAGAAGTGGCCCTGCGCGCGCTTCGCGTCAGCACGGGGCGCACTGTGAAACCTAGTAGCCGGGGCGTGGCCCTGTCTGACCAGTCATAGGGGGAGGAGATTTTGGCGTCTTGGACATATCACTCACCTCTGGGGTTGTCGGTCGGGCATGATGCCTTTCCTATGTTTAATATAGGTGCGATTGCGTTAATGCGCAATGAAGCAAGGGCTCAATCGTCAAAAATGGGCAGTTGTGCCGCACGTTGTTCCTTCAACTCTTGCAAGCGCATGGGCATTTTGTCGATGGCACGGGTGATTTCGCGCACATCCCATGGGGAGGGTTTGCGCAGCTCCACCTCGCCGTCCTTGCCGATCAGCACCATCATGAACCCGCGCGGGCGCAATTTCAGGCGTATGTCGGACGGGTTTTGGCGGTCCGTGTCGACCAAAATAACCACATCGCGGTCAATCAAGGCCTGCGGTCGTGTCTCCAACAGCTCTATCTGGCGTTTGAAACGCGGGTCTGCGGGGGTGTCCGCGAAGACGACGACGGGGCGCTTCAGCCATAGAAAGTCGCTCAAATTCGCCTCAACTGCTTCGTATGGGCCGATTGCGCTGGGGTCTTCAAGCGCCCCGTCAGGCAACCCTGCGGCACCTGCTTGGCCCACGAAAAATGCTGATAAAACAAATAAGATAGCGTGTTTCATTGAAGCTCCCTTTGTACCCAATATAGGGGGCATTCACGGGAATGGAATGGGGAAGGCGTGCACAAATGCGCCAAGCCCGCGCGTTAAGATGATGGTCAGCCTTTGGGCGGACAAGGAAAGCTCCAGCCGGTCGCATCGGGCGATGGGCATATCGGGGGCGATTGTTGTGGATATTTGCCTGCATCTTGGGGCGCACCGGACCGGCACAACCGGCCTTCAGCTTTTCATGAACAACCAGCGCCCCGCGTTGGAGCGCGCGGGTGTTGCTTACTGGGGGCCGGAGCGTACGCGCGGGGGTTTATTGGCGGGGTTGGTGAAGAACCCGCAGCATCTGAACGCGGATGACACGCAGCTAGGGCGGCGGTCTTGCGGACGGTTGCGGATGGAATTCGCGCGGCTGGAGCATGAAGACACCGCGCAACTGGTCATGAGTGAGGAAAACCTGATCGGGACGATGGCGCAGAATATCGATTCTGTGCGCCTTTATGGCCAGCTTGCCGCACGGCTGGCGCGGATCGCGCCTGCGTTTGCAGGGCGGCGAATGCGCGTAGGATTGGCCGTGCGCGCCTATGATTTGCACTGGGCATCACAGTTGGCGTTTCGTGTGAAGGCGGGGGCAGCTTTGCCAGTGGTCGCGGATTTAGACCGTATGGTCACGCAGCCACGCCGATGGCGCGATGTGGTCACGGATATTTTGGGCGCGTTTCCGCAGGCGGATGTGGTCGTTTGGCCGTTTGAAGGCTGGGTGGCGAAACCGGCTGACATACTGACCGCCCTGATCGGGCGCCCGTTGATGCTGGGCGCTATGGCGCTGCCGTATAAATCGAACGCCTCCGCCAATGCGGCGGAGCTGGCGCAAATTGCGGCGGAGCGGGGCGACCTAGATAGTGCGCTGCGCCTTTCAACAGCGGGCTCGCGGACCCGATACATGCCCTTTGACGCCCTGCAGGCGTGGAAGCTGCAAGAAGATTACCGTGCGGACATCGACTGGCTGAAGGCCAGTGCGGGGCCGCGCGTGACCTACCTAGACCCGACCGAAGGGACATTCGGCGGGGCAGACATGACAGAAGGAAGCCACCATGACCGACAGACAAAAAGCGTGGGAAGCGCGCGCTGAAAAAGAGCTACGCGGCCGCCCACTGGACGATCTGACGTGGGACAGCCCCGAAGGTATAGCGATCCAGCCGGTTTACACCGAGCAGGACGCCGAAGGGCTGGAGCATATGGGCGGCATGCCCGGCGAAGGTCCTTTTACACGCGGCCCGCGCTCCACAATGTACACGGGGCGTCCTTGGACGATCCGGCAATACGCGGGGTTCTCCACGGCGGAAGAGTCCAACGCGTTCTACCGAAAGGCACTGGACGCAGGGCAGCAGGGGGTTTCCGTGGCCTTCGATCTGGCGACGCACCGTGGCTACGACAGCGACCATGCGCGCGTGGAGGGGGACGTTGGCAAGGCGGGCGTTGCGATCGACAGCGTTGAGGACATGAAAATCCTGTTCGACGGCATTCCGCTGGACAAAGTGTCAGTCTCCATGACGATGAACGGCGCAGTGATCCCTGTGCTTGCGTCCTTTATCGTGGCCGGTGAGGAGCAGGGGCATGACCGGTCTGTGCTGTCGGGGACCATTCAGAACGACATTCTGAAAGAGTTCATGGTGCGCAACACCTACATCTACCCGCCGGAGCCGTCGATGCGGATCGTCTCCGATATCATCGCCTATACGGCATCGGATATGCCGAAGTTCAATTCGATCTCGATTTCCGGCTACCACATGCAAGAGGCCGGTGCGAACCTTGTGCAGGAACTGGCATTCACGCTGGCCGACGGGCGCGAATACGTGCGCGCGGCGATTGCCAATGGCATGGACGTGGACGCCTTCGCGGGCCGCTTGTCGTTCTTCTTTGCCATCGGCATGAATTTCTTCATGGAAGCGGCCAAGCTGCGTGCGGCGCGGTTCCTGTGGCACAAGATCATGCAAGAGTTCGAGCCGAAGAAAGAGCAATCCTCCATGTTGCGCACGCATTGCCAAACGTCGGGCGTGTCGTTGCAGGAACAAGACCCCTACAATAACATCGTGCGCACGGCCTATGAGGCCATGTCGGCGGTGCTGGGGGGCACACAATCGCTGCACACGAATTCCTTCGACGAGGCGATTGCCTTGCCCACGGCGTTCTCCTCACGGATCGCACGCAACACGCAGCTGATTTTGCAAAATGAGACCAAAGTAACCAAGGTCGTCGACCCATTGGCGGGGTCGTATTACGTTGAGAAACTGACCGCCGATCTGGCGGATGAAGCGTGGAAGCTCATTGAGGAGATCGAGGAGATGGGCGGCATGACCAAAGCCGTGGCGTCCGGCATGCCCAAGCTGCGCATTGAAGAAGCGGCGGCATTGCGCCAAGCGCAGGTGGACCGCGGCGAGGAAGTAATCGTCGGCGTCAACAAGTTCCGTTTGGACAAGGAAGATCCGATCGACATTCTGGATGTCGACAACGTGGCCGTGCGGCTTAGCCAGATTGAGCGGCTTGAGAAGATCAAAGCCAGTCGCGATCAGGCGGCGTGCGACGGCGCCTTGGCCGCGCTGGAAGAGGGCGCAAAAACCGGTGAAGGCAACTTGCTGGAACTTGCGGTCGATGCGGCGCGCGCGCGCGCAACAGTTGGAGAAATCAGCATGGCGATGGAGAAAACATTCGGCCGCCACCGCGCCGAAGTGAAAACCTTGGCGGGGGTCTACGGCGCCGCCTATGAGGGCGACGCGGGCTTTGCCGCAATCCAGAAAGACGTCGAGGACTTTGCCGAAGAAGAAGGCCGCCGCCCGCGCATGCTGGTGGTGAAGATGGGGCAAGACGGCCACGATCGCGGCGCAAAGGTCATCGCGACGGCCTTCGCGGATATCGGCTTTGACGTCGATGTGGGGCCCCTGTTCCAAACACCGGAGGAAGCGGCGCAGGATGCGGTGGACAACGACGTCCACGTCATCGGAATTAGCTCGCAAGCGGCGGGGCACAAGACCTTGGCGCCGAAGCTGGTGAAGGCCTTGGAGGCGGCAGGCGCGGGGGACATTCTGGTCATTTGTGGCGGCGTGATCCCGCAGCAGGATTACGACTTTCTTTACGGCGCGGGGGTGAAGGCGATTTTCGGTCCGGGTACGAACATCCCAGAGGCTGCGAAAGACATCCTGAGTCTGATCCGCAAAGCGCGTAGCTAGGACAGATGATCCAAGGCCTCGCCGCAGGACGGCGGGGCTTTGGCGGTTTTTCGCGCGAGGGATCACCGGCTTTGCGCTCGCAATGTTGCGTCGGCCTTGAAACCGGCCCCTCTATAGGTCACATCTGGGGCTAAAGAGGGGATTCAATGGCGTTACCTGTCCGCGAGCAAGCAAAGTATTGGGGCATCGCGGCGGCGGTGTTCTTGGTGGCGCTCTGGTACTTGGGCGACGTCATGTTGCCCTTCATCGTGGGCGGCGCGATTGCCTACGGGCTAGACCCTTTGGCCGACCGATTGGAGCGCATGGGCGCGAGCCGCGTGGTGGCGACCACGGTGATTAGCCTTATCGCCGTGTGTGTGTTCATCCTGATGGCGGTTTTGATCATACCGATGATCGTCAGCCAAGCCGCCGACCTGTTTGAAAGCGCGCCGGACCTATTTGCGCGGCTTCGTGACTTCCTGTCGGAACGGTTTCCGCAGTTGGGCGACGCTAACTCTACGCTTCGCCAATCGCTTGCCTCAATCGGGGCGACCATCCAAGAGCGTGGCGGGGAATTCGCGAAAAGCGTGTTTTCCTCGGCGCTGGGGGTCATCAATGCGGTGGTCTTCATTGTGGTCGTGCCCGTGGTTGCGTTCTACATGCTGCTGGATTGGGACAATCTTGTCGCCAAGATAGACAGCCTTCTGCCCCGTGATCACGCGCCTCAAATCCGCAAGATTGCCTCCGAGATTGACCTGACCCTTGCCAGTTTTGTGCGTGGGCAATTGACGGTGTGCTCCATTTTGGGGGTGTTTTACGCCGTCGGGTTGATGTTGGTGGGGCTGCAATTCGGTCTGGTCGTGGGGTTCATCGCGGGTCTGATTTCCTTCATCCCCTACATCGGCGCCGTGATTGGCGGCGTTCTGGCCGTCGGTCTGGCGCTGTTCCAGTTCTGGGGGGAGCCAGCGATGATCGGCGCGGTGGCGGCGGTGTTTGTGGCGGGCCAATTCCTAGAGGGCAACGTACTGACGCCAAAACTGGTGGGCGAAAGCGTGGGGCTCCACCCTGTTTGGTTGATGTTTGCGCTGTCGGTTTTCGGAACGTTGTTCGGCTTCGTCGGCATGCTGGTGGCGGTTCCTGTGGCGGCGGCCATGGGCGTCATCATGCGGTTCGGGACCGAACAATACCGCATGAGCAGGCTCTATAAGGGGCTCGACGATCCAGACGACACGGAAAGTGCCGAGTAACCAAATGTCAGAGCAACTTGCCTTTTCCCTGCCCGCCAAAGAGGCGCTTGGGCGCGAAAACTATTTCGTGTCCGGTGCGAATGCCCTTGCCGTGGCTGCCGTTGAAAATTGGGCTGATTGGCCCCTGAGCAAGCTGGTGCTTGTTGGCCCGTCCGGATCGGGCAAGACCCATCTGGCAATGGTGTGGGCGCAAGAAACCGAAGCGGCGGTGGTCTCTGCCGATGCGTTGGATGATCCGTCGGCGCTGGCGCACGGGCCGCTGGTGGTTGAAGACCTTGACCGCATCGCGGGGAGCCGCGCCGATGAGACGCAGCTGTTTCACTTGCACAACCTGATGCAGCAGGGCGGGTACCCGCTGCTGATCACCTCGGCGCTTGCACCTGCACGAATGACGTTCGTCCTGCCCGATTTGCGAAGCCGGATGGAGGGCACGTCGCTTGCCGCGTTGGAAGCGTTGGACGATGCCTTGCTGATGGCGCTGGTGATGAAGATGTTTTCGGACCGCCAGATTGCGATCAAGCCGGACCTGTTGAACTACGTGATGCCACGGTTGCCGCGCAGTTTTGAGGCGGTGCGGGGTTTCGTGATGAAGATGGACGCCCGCGCCTTGGCCGAGAAGCGCCCGATTGGCAAAGGCTTGGCCCGAGACGTCTTGGCGCAGATTGACGCCGATTAACCGGAAACGATCTGGACTCGGCCGCGGATTGTCCCCACATTCGTCACTGTGACGTTACATTCCCAAATTAAGACTTTGCCCATGTGTGGAGCGGACTTTCTAACTGCCGACTACCCTGAAGCCGTAGAGATCGACGATCTTGATGCGCAGGGGCCTAGCCGGTTCTTCAATCGTGAGCTGAGCTGGCTCGCGTTCAATTGGCGTGTGCTGGACGAGGCAGCGAACCCGCGTGTTCCCTTGATGGAGCGCGTTCGGTTTCTGGCGATATCCTCCACCAACCTTGATGAATTCTACACCGTGCGGGTTGCTGGCCTGCGGGAGCTTGCGAATGCTGGCAACCGCACGCCGTCTGCGGACGGGCGCACACCTGAGGAACAGTTGGTCTTGATCGACCAGAACGCCCGCGCCTTGATCACCAAGCAGGACAGTGTTTGGGAAGCTTTGAAGGATGAGATGGAGGCCAGCGGGATATGCCTTCACGATGCCGAAGACCTGAGCGACGCAGATCGCGAATTCCTCGACAGTTATTTCATGTCAAACGTGTTTCCGGTGTTGTCGCCGCTTGCGATTGACCCCGCGCACCCGTTCCCGTTCATCCCGAATGAGGGCTTCTCGCTGGCGTTACAACTGGAGCGGCCCAGCGACGGGCGGACGTTGCAGGCGCTGCTCCCCATCCCTGCGCAGATCGAGCGTTTCGTGTCCCTGCCGTGTGGGCAGGGGCAGCAACGCTTTTTGCCGATGGAGCAACTTCTGATCCTGAAGATCAGCGAGATGTTTCCGGGCTATCAGGCGTCAGGGTTATGCGCCTTCCGGTTGCTGCGCGACAGCGACCTAGAGGTTGAGGAAGAGGCCGAAGACCTTGTGCGCGAATTCGAGGTGGCGTTGAAGCGCCGTCGGCGCGGTGAGGTTGTGCGGCTGAAAATTAGCTCCGGCGCGCCTGCGAAGCTGCGTGCGTTGGTGATGAAGTCGCTCGAAGTGACCGAAAAGGACGTGATCGAGATTTCGGGCATGATTGGCCTGTCCGATCTGGGGGAGCTGGTGTCTGCCGCGCCGCCGAACCTGCTTTGGCCGCCATTCAGCCCCCGCGTGCCAGAGCGTGTGCAAGACAATGACGGCGACATGTTCGCGGCCATTCGCCAAAAAGACATGTTGCTGCACCACCCCTATGAGAGCTTCGACATGGTTGTGCGCTTTCTGGCGCAGGCGGCGCGCGACCCTGACGTTGTCGCGATCAAGCAGACGCTTTACCGCACGTCGTATCAAAGCCCCATCGTGGAGGCATTGTGCGAAGCGGCGGAGAACGGCAAATCCGTGACCGCGCTGGTGGAGCTGAAAGCACGCTTTGACGAAGCCGCCAACATTCGCCAATCGCGCAAGCTGGAGCGGTCCGGCGCGCATGTGGTCTATGGTTTCATCAACTACAAAACCCACGCTAAGATTAGCACCGTGGTGCGCCGCGAGGGGAACTCGCTCGTGACCTACACGCACTACGGCACGGGCAACTACCACCCGATCACGGCGCGAATTTACACTGACCTGAGCCTGTTTACCTGTGACGCATCCTTGGGGCGCGACGCGACGAAGGTGTTTAACTACATCGGCGGTTATGCCCAGCCGGAGCGCTTGGAGAACCTGTATCTGTCGCCGACGGGTATGAAGAAGAAGTTGATCAAGATGATCGACAAAGAGGCCAGCTACGCCGCTGAGGGCAAGCCCGCCGAAATCTGGGCGAAGATGAACGCCATCGTGGAAGTGGATGTGATCGACGCGCTGTACCGTGCATCGCAGGCGGGGGTGAAAATCAACCTCGTCGTGCGCGGCATCTGTGCCGTGCGCCCAGGCATCAAGGGGTTGAGCGAGAACATCCGTGTGAAGTCCATCGTTGGCCGCTTCTTGGAGCATTCGCGTATTGTGTGCTTCGGCAACGGTCACGGTTTGCCGTCGAAGAAGGCCAAGGTCTACATGTCCTCCGCTGACTGGATGAGCCGCAACCTGAACCGCCGCGTGGAAACGCTGGTGGAAATCAGCAACAAAACCGTTCAAGCGCAGGTGATGAGCCAGATTATGGCCGCGAACCTAGCGGACACCGCCCAAAGCTGGGTGCTGTCGCCGGATGGATCCTATGTGCGGGCAGATGTTGACGCGCAGGAGAACCCGTTCAACTGTCACCGCTTCTTCATGGAAAATCCGTCACTGTCAGGGCGCGGCTCAGCAGGCGCGGGTGACGTGCCGGAGCTAACCCATACGCCGGATTAGGCGGGGACTGCGACTGCGCTAGGGTTGACCGCGCGGCTGACTGCCCACGCACCAGCGATCACGCTTGCCAATGCCAACAGTGCAGCGAGGCTCAGGGAAGACGCGCCGCTAAGACCGGCCCCGACGGTGCAACCGCCAGCCAAGACGCCACCAAATCCCATCAGGATGCCACCGAGGGTGTAACGCCCTGTCTGTTTGGCGTTCTCAAACGCGGCGGCTTGTAATTCGCCGCGCAGGGCGGCGCTGGCAAAGCTGCCCGCGAGAATGCCGCCGATAAAACCAGTCCCAAAGCCCGCAGGCACGGCCGTGGACGCGATCACCCAAAACAACGTGTCCGACCACGGCAGCGTGAAAGCGGCTGATTGCACCGCAAGGGGATCGAACTCATCAAAAAGCAACACGCTGGTGGTGGCCCACCCCGCGACGGGCACCAAGCCGATGACCGCGCCAAGCAGCAGGTGCGATGGCGCGGGGCGAAAGCGGCGGATCGTCAAGATTGCAGCGATAGCAGCGACCGCAACGCCGAGCGCGGCACCGCCCGGCAGGTCAGCCAAGGACGCGAAGGGCACATCGACCGTGAAGGCCCCAAGGGACGTGCGAACAGGGGAGAGAACACCTTTCAGCATGGCGTGCGCGGTTACGGCGAAGACAATCAACACGGTGGCTGCACGCATGTTGCCCGTGGCACTCAGCACGGTCAGGCGGGACACGCAGCCGCGTGTCAGTACCATGCCAGCCCCGAAGGCGACCCCGCCAATGACAATGGCGAGCACTGCGACGTCGCTGGCCAAGAAACGGTGGTCTTCGATTGCGACGAACCCGAAAGCCTGTGCCATCTGAAAGGCCGCGATAGCGGTGGCAAAGGCGGTCAGCCATATGGCAGCCGCTGGTCCGCGCTCCGCACGGTCACCGGCGACGGCGCGCCGCAAACAGAACCGCGTGATCTGGGCGGCGACGCCAAAGACAAGGCCCAGCCCCAAGCCGAACAGCAGTTGCAGCGTGCGGGCCTCTAGGCCCCAGTCGTAGGTTTCGAGCAGCATGGTCGTTTTCTCCGCAGTGGTTGTGTGCGGGATATCTGTCTGATTTAGGCCGAGTCAAACCGCCGATGCTGAACAATACATGCGAAGCGGTGAATGTTTGAGGGATAATATTCCGGTTTAACCTTTAACGATGGTGCTGTGTGCTTGGATTTGAGCTGTCGTGGGGCAGCAGTTCTTAATTTCAAGCTCGGCCCCGATTTCCCTGCGGAACGGCATGACGGCACGGCAAGCTGACCAAATTCGCGCAGAGCGCGCCTTTCGCGTTGACGTGCGCCCATCGGCGACGTCATGGTTAAGTGCACGCCACGAACCAAAAAGCGAGACGAGCTTTGGACGGACACCACGACGAAGACGGCCCCTTCGGGCGGCCCCTGTTCAATGACCCCAAATCCAAGGCGCTGAAGCGGGTGGGGGCCATCGACGTTGGTTCTAACTCGGTGCGGATGGTGGTCTTTGATGGCGCGGCGCGAAGCCCCGCCTATTTTTTCAACGAAAAAGTCATGGCGGGCCTTGGGGCGGGGGTGTCCGAAACGGGTCACCTGAACCCTGAAGGTCGCGACCGTGCGCTGGCTGCTTTGCGCCGGTTTGCGTTGTTGGCGCAAGGCATGGGCGTCTCGCCAATGACCTGCGTGGCGACGGCAGCCGTTCGTGACGCGGCGGACGGGCCGGACTTTCGCGCAGAGGTTGCGCGCGAAACGGGCTTAAATCTGTGGGTCGCGGAGGGTGCCGAAGAGGCTCGGCTTTCGGCGCAGGGTGTGTTCTTGGGCTGGCCCGAGGCGCGCGGATTGATGTGCGACATCGGCGGCTCCTCGATGGAATTGGCAGAGCTTGGCGACGGTGTTGTCGGGCGGCGGGTGTCGTCACAGATCGGGCCGCTGAAGCTAATGAGCCTGAAGGGCGGCGCCAAGGCCCGCAAAGCGCTGATCGACGAGACAATCGACGATTTGCGCAACGAAATCGATGGCGACTATAAAACCCTGTTCCTCGTGGGTGGGTCTTGGCGTGCCATCGCGCGGCTGGATATGGAGCGGCGCGGCTACCCGCTCAAGGTTCTGCATGAGTACCGCATGACCGCGAAGTCGATCTTACAGACGGTCAAATGGATCAACAAGTTTTCGGTGGATGAACTGCGCGCGATGACCGGAAACTCCGAGGCGCGGATGCGACTGGTGCCGATCGCGTCGCAAGTATTGAAATCCCTTATCCAACGCTTCAAGCCCAAGTCGGTCGCGGTTTCCAGCTACGGTATCCGCGAAGGCCTGCTCTACGAGCAGATGCCATTCGAGTTGAAGCGCCGCGATCCGCTGATTGAGGCGTGCCGCTACGACGAGGCGATGAACGCCCGCATCCCCGGATTCGGGCGTTTCTTGTACCGCTTTATCGAGCCATTGTTCGAGAAGGCCTCACCGGAACGCATCCGTTTGGTCAAAGCCGCCTGCCTGTTGCATGACGTGAGCTGGCGTGCGCACCCCGACTACCGTGCGGAGGTGTGTTTCGACAACGCGACCCGCGCGAACCTTGGCGGGTTGGATCACCCCGGACGCATCTTCTTGGGCACAGCACTGCTGCACCGCTACAAGAATTCCCGCTCTGGCACACATTTCCAAGAGCTGTTCGACCTGCTGTCCGAACGAGAGTTGCGCGATGCGGAGGTGCTCGGCAAAGCCATGCGGTTCGGGGCGATGTTCTCGGTCCAGCGGCCAGAGCTTATGGGGCAACTGAAATGGCATCCCAAAAAGCGCGTCTTGAAGCTGAAGTTGCACCCCGACACTAAAGGGCTGTTCGGGGAAGTTGCGCAAGCGCGCTTTGCATCCTTGGCCTCCGCTTTGGACGCGGAAACCATCGTCACCTAGGGCGCTGCGGCTGGGCCGCTGCCTGTGCTATTTGTGAAAAACACCGCGCCCCAACTTGGCAAGGCGCGGGCATTCGCGTAACCCCAATGCAACCACCTATCAGAGAGATCCAAGCCCATGCGCATGTCCCGTTACTTTTTGCCCGTCCTGAAAGAAACTCCTGCGGAGGCGCAGATCGTGTCGCACCGCTACATGCTGCGGGCTGGGATGATCAAGCAGGCCTCTGCGGGAATCTACTCGTGGCTGCCACTGGGGTACAAGGTTCTCAAAAAGATCGAGAATATCGTCCACGAAGAGCAGCAACGCGCGGGCCACATGCCTATGTTGATGCCCACGATCCAGTCCGCTGACCTATGGCGCGAGAGCGGGCGGTATGAGGCATTCGGCGACGAGATGCTGCGCATTAAGGACCGTCACGACCGCGACATGCTGTTCACCCCAACCGCTGAGGAATTGGTGACAGATATTTTCCGCTCCCATGTGAGCAGCTACAAAGACCTGCCACTGACCATGTACCAAATCCAGTGGAAGTTCCGCGATGAGCGCCGCCCACGCTTTGGCGTGATGCGGGGCCGCGAGTTCTACATGAAAGACGGCTACAATTTTGACCTGACCAAGGAAGACGCGCTGCACGCCTACAACCGCCATCTGGTGAGCTATCTGCGTACCTATGAGCGTATGGGCCTGCAGGCGATCCCGATGCGCGCGGACAGCGGTGCCATGGGCGGCGACGACACGCATGAGTTTTTGGTGCTGGCGGAAACCGGCGAGTCGGAGGTGTTCTACGATAGCGCCGTCACGGACCTGTCGTTCGGCGCCCGCGAGATTGACTATGACAACGTGGCGCAATGCGCGGGCGTGATGGAGGAATTCACCACGAAGTATGCCCGCACGGATGAAACCCACGACGAGGCCTTGTTCAACGAAGTGCCCGAAGAACGCCGCAGAACTGCGCGCGGCATCGAGGTTGGGCAAATCTTCTATTTTGGCACGAAATACTCCGAAGCGATGAAAGCCACGATCCAAGGGCCAGATGGCAAGTCCGTACCGGTTCACATGGGATCGCACGGTATCGGCGTCTCGCGGCTTCTGGGTGCGATCATTGAAGCCAGCCATGACGACAAGGGCATCATTTGGCCTGAAGGCGTGACACCGTTCCACGTTGGCATTGTGAACCTCAAGCAGGGCGACGACGAGGCCGACGCCGCGTGCGAGGCCCTGTATAAATCATTCGCCGCATTGGGGCTGGAGCCCCTCTACGACGACCGCAATGAGCGGGCAGGGGGCAAGTTTGCGACGATGGACCTGATTGGCCTGCCATGGCGGATCACAGTCGGCCCACGTGGGCTGAAAAACGGCGTGGTAGAACTGACCTCCCGCCGCACCGGCGAAAGCGAAGAACTGCCACCAGAAGAGGCCGTGAAGAAGGTGGCCGCGATTTACGCATCGGTAGGAGTTAAGTAACTAGTTTTTTCGGGGGGGGAATGACGACACACATACGCGCGCGTGCCATTTTCATTTTGAAACTTGGCGCGCTGATGTTTCCGGCTGTGATTGCAGCATTCTTAATTTTGCGCGCTAGGTTTGATGGCGACACAAGCGACATGCGCTACGCTACCGTGGTAGCGCTGCTTTTCGGTGCGACATTATTCGTGCGACTGCCTGTCGCCACTCCCGTGACGCGCTCGGTAAGGCGGCGAATTTCGCGTCTTTGGTGGATCGTACCAATTGTCCTGATTTTGCCGATTACGGTTGTCTCGCTCATTTTCGGGCGCGTCGACGTGGCCGCTTTCGTTTTTCACTGGGTTTTTGGGACGCGTGGAGTGCCCATTTGGGATGTTTTGCCGTTTGTGGTGACTGCGATTACATATTGGGTGGTAATCGGGTGGACGATCATCCGTCTGGACCCGTTTCTATGCCGGTTCCGAGGTATGGACGTGGCTTTGGGATTGGGGGTGCTGTTAATCAATCCTTTAGTAACTGAGGCTGGCGTAAATCGCGGATGGGCATGGTCGGAGGCACAAGAGAGCCTCGCGCCGCGGCTCGCCAGCGTCAATGTGCATGAGGGAGTTGATCGGCCCAATATCGTCTTCATCTTTATGGAGGGTTTAGAGCAAACCTATGAAGAGGATGAATTCGGCGATGCTTACGCGCCTATTGCACGGCTGCGGGCGCAGGGAGTTAGCTTCACAAATGTCGCGCAAATAGCCGCGACCGGTTGGAGCCTGGCGGGCACCGTCGCGACACAATGCGGTGCCCCGCTGGTGATGGATGGCCTCTCGGCATTGACCGCCAAGGCCGCCGACACGTCATTGGTGGCGGGCGTCACCTGCTTGTCTGATCTGACCGCAAAGCTTGGCTACTCGAATATGTATGTGGCTGGCACCGAGCTTATTGGCGACCAGCAGGGATATTTCGGGTATGTAAATTTCTTTGATACACATGGCCACGGCGTAGTTGTCGACCGATCTGTGATTGCAAACCAACTCGGCGAAACGGGGCGGGTCTTTTCGGGTGAAGACGGGTGGGGCTACCGAGACGACGTTACCTTGTCGCAGGCGCTACGTACCCTTGACGAATTGCGGGCTGCAGAACGCCCATATTTTCTGACTGTCGCCACGATGGATACCCACGGCCCTCGTGCTTTCATGGGTGAAGCCTGCAACGAGACTGGTGGTGAGTGGTTCAGCGAAAATATTGTGGATGCGGTCAGGTGCTCAGCGCGGCTTATCGAAGATTTTGTGTCGGAGGTACGTGCGCGTACCGCGGGGACGAATACCAAGATTGTGCTGATGAGTGATCACCTCGCTCATAGATCGAACTCCTACGTCGATCTAATGCGCTACCCGCGCCGGAATACCGTGCTATTTCTGGACGATGGCCGTGCTGGTGAGAAGATTGAGAAGCTTGGCTCTATGGTAGATGTTTTCCCAACTGTGCTCGATTCCTTGGGGTGGCTTCCCGAGGGACAAAGCCATGCCGGTTTGGGGACATCTTTGCTAAAGGCGGCGCCGACCTTGCTCGAACAATACGGACTAGAGGCGCTAGATAGCCGGATCATGCTGGATACTGAGCTTTCCGCAGCTGTTTGGCGCGAGGAGATAACCGTGCGGTAGAGTAGTCAAAAAGGGGCACCCCGAGGTGCCCCGCTCCAGTTTGCGTTTAGGTCAACTCAGTGCTCGAATTTCCTGATCTCACCTGACTTGAGGCGCGCGGCGTAGGAGGCCAGCTCTGTGCGCACCAGCTTCATCAGGAAGTAGAGGCAGAAGATGTTGACCACCGCCATGGCGAAGATCGCCGCGTCGGAGAAGTCGATTACTGGGCCGAGCGATGCCGCTGCGCCGATGACGATAAAGACGCAGAAGATCAGTTTGAACACCAGCTCCGTCGTCTTGCCCTCGCCAAACAGGTAGGTCCACGCCTTCAAGCCGTAGTAGCTCCAAGAAATCATGGTTGAGAAGGCGAACAGTACCACGGCAATGGCCAAGACGTAGGGGAACCAGCCGATGGCGGACCCGAAGGCGGCGGAGGTCAGCGCGACACCACTGTTACCATCTACCGTTGCGATGGCGCTGCCCGCATCATTCAGCACGTAGTTTCCGGTGGTCGGGTCGATGATCAACTGTTGCGAGATCACGATAACCAACGCGGTCATGGTGCAAATCACGACGGTGTCGATCAGCGGCTCCAAAAGGGACACGAAGCCCTCGGTGATGGGCTCTTTGGTCCGCACTGCGGAGTGCGCGATGGCGGCAGAACCAACACCCGCCTCGTTCGAAAAGGCGGCCCGTTTGAAGCCTTGGATCAGCGCACCGACCATGCCGCCAGCAACGCCCAGACCGGTGAAGGCCCCTGCGAAGATCTGGCCGAAGGCCCAGCCTATTTTGTCGTAGTTCACCAACAGGATAATCAGCGCCGCGCCGACATAGAGGATACCCATAAGAGGCACGACCTTCTCGGTGACGCGTGCAATGGACTTCACGCCGCCCACGATCACGACGAAGACGACAGCGGCGAAGATGACGCCTGTGATCCAGCCCGGATACTCGCCCACAATGCCTGATATCTGCGCGTGGGCCTGATTGGCTTGGAACATGTTGCCACCGCCAAGTGCGCCCAGAATACAAAAGACCGAGAACAGGATGGCTAGGATTTTCCCACCGGGAAGGCCCAGCTCCGTAAAGCCCTTGGAGATGTAGTACATCGGCCCACCGGAGACGCTGCCGTCGGGGTATTCGTTGCGGTATTTCACGCCAAGCGTACATTCGGTGAACTTTGACGCCATGCCCAGAAGACCCGCGAGGATCATCCAGAATGTGGCCCCCGGGCCACCGATACCCACGGCCACTGCAACGCCTGCGATGTTGCCAAGGCCCACGGTGCCGGAGAGCGCCGTTGCGAGCGCCTGAAAGTGGCTCACCTCACCCGCGTCGTTCGGGTCGGAGTAGTCGCCTTTGACCAGCCCGATCGCGTGACTGAAGAAGCGAAACTGTACGAAGCCAAAGTAGATGGTGAAGATTGTTGCCGCGATCACCAGCCACATCACGATCCACGGGAAGGCTGTGCCGGGAAGTGGGGCGAAGATAAAGCTGACGAACGGGCCTGTGGCTGCCGCGAAGGCGGCGTTTACACGGGCGTCGAGGCCTTCGGCCTCTTGTGCCAGCGCGGGGCCAGCGGCAGCCATGAGCAAAGCAGCAGAGGCTGCGAGGTGTTGAATACGTTTCATGTCAGCCCCCTTAGTTGACGACTGTGACGGGCACGCTGGCCTCCATCACAAGGTTTGCGGTTGAGCTGCCGAAGATGCGCTTGGACAGACCGGATTCCGTGGAGCGCCCGACGATGATCTGTGACGCGCCGGTTTCCTTGGCGATACTGTTCAGTGTGTCGGCCACGTTGCCGTGCCGAACCCGCCCGCTGGCATTCAGGCCACTGTCCGACAGGGACGCAACGGCAGGGGCGACGACGCGTTCATTCGCGGTGGAGATTTCCTCCTCGCGCCGTTTATGGCGCTGCGCGTTTTCTTCGGCGGTTTGGAAGGAATAGGGCGACCACTCAATAACATAAACCACGAGCAATTCGCACGCGCCAATCTGGGTCGCCAGAGTTTTCGCAAATTCAAGCGCGCGATCCCCCGAGCTGTGCCCGTCTAGGCCGATAACCAATTTCGTTGACATAGTACTGTCTCCCATTGCGACCGCCCATCTTGTGTTTCGCGCGTTGGCAAGAGACGTATAACTTCTAATTTGAAGGCCTAAGCGCGTATTAGCGGTCAAGTTTTTCTATTGTCTCTCACCTGCAAGCTTAGACGATTATGCGTAAAAACCACGACAAATCCGGCGAGACGGGCGTGAAAAGCGTCAATATTGGGACCGAATTCGTCCGAAGGTGACGCGGGGGCAGGTTCGGCGTGCGCGCGAGGCTCGGCGGCGAGCCGCCGTCATAGGCTTGACCCGCCAAGGCGATCAGCGCAAATGTGACGACAAAATCGAGCAGGAGAGCGCAGTTGAGCAACAGCAGCCCCACCTCTACCACCCCGTTTGCGGGGTTTGAATGGATGATCGCATGGCGCTACTTGCGCGCTAAACGCGCCGAAGGTGGCGTGTCTGTCATGACATGGATCAGCCTGATCGGCATCACATTGGCGGTGGCCGCGTTGATCATCACCTTGGCCGTGCGGTCTGGCTTTCGCTACGAATTCGTAGACACGATCTTGGGCGCGAACGCCCATGTCACCGTGTATTCGTCCGGTCAAACCAACGACGCGGGGACTTTCGCGCAGGTCATTCAAGACTATGACGGGCTGACCGCCAAGATGGCCGACGCGCCGGGGGTTGTACGTGCGGCACCCCTCGTGAAAGGGCAGGTCATGGCGGCAGCGCCCGCGGGCGGCAATGCCGCGGCGGAGGTGTTTGGCATCCGTGCGCAAGACCTGTCCTCCGTGCGCCGCGTGGCGGAGCCGGAGCAACGCCTTGGTGATCTGGCGCAATTTGGCGTGGCGAACAACGGTATGACCATTGCTATCGGCTGGGGCGTTGCGCGCAGCTTGGGTGTATCAGTCGGCGACAAAGTTAAGCTGATTTCGCCAAATGGCACGAAGACGGCATTTGGCACTTCACCACGCATCGTGGCGTTTGAGGTGGTCTATGTCTTCCAAGTGGGCCGCTACGACATCGACCGCACACGCGTCTACATGCCGTTCGACAAGGCGCAAGAATACTTCAACCGTGAAGGCGTTGCGGACGAAATTGAGGTTATTCTTGATGACCCCGAGAACGTTGGCACGCACGAGCGCGACCTGCTGGCGGCGGCCGGTGACGGTGCGTTGCTTTGGACGTGGCGTGACAGTTCGGGCGCGTTCCTGAATGCGCTGGAAATGGAAGACAACGTGATGTTCCTGATCTTGTCGGTGCTGGTGCTAATCGCGTCGATGAACATCGTCTCTGGTTTGATCATGTTGGTGAAAAACAAGGGCCGTGACATTGGCATTTTGCGCACCATGGGCCTGTCGGAGGGCTCCGTGTTGCGGGTGTTCTTTATTTGCGGCGCGTCTATTGGCGTGATTGGCACCATCTTGGGGATGATCCTTGGGTGCCTGTTTGCTATCTACATCGACCAGATTTTCGGGCTCGTGAACTGGGTCGCTGGCGGTGGCGTTTGGGATCCGTCCGTGCGCCTGATCTCCAAGCTACCGGCGCGATTGGAGTGGGGGGACGTGGTGTCCGCCATTTCGCTTTCGCTGTTCCTCAGCTTTGTCGTCACCATCTTTCCGGCCCGCCGTGCGGCCCGCATGAACCCAGTGGAGGCCCTGCGCTATGAGTAACGCGGCATTACTGCTCGACGGGGTCGAGAAAGTTTACAACCAAGGCAAACCCAACGAGATCGCGGTTTTGCGCGGTGTGCATCTGGAGGTCTCGCCGGGTGAGGTGGTCGCCATGGTGGCACCGTCTGGTGCGGGCAAATCGACCCTACTGCATATGGCGGGGTTGCTCGACACACCGGATGCGGGGCGCGTCACCATTGCGGGCGATGATCTGAGCGGCAAAAGCGACCGCGCGCGGACGGCGGCGCGGCGCTCCAAGATCGGCTTTATCTACCAGTTCCATCACCTGCTGCCGGAATTCACAGCCTTGGAAAACATTGTGCTGCCGCAACTTGCCGCTGGCGTGCCGAAGGGTGAGGCACAAGAGCGTGCGCTTGATCTGCTTGGCAAGGTGGGGGTTGCTGCGCGCGCTGCGCACCGTCCGGGCGAATTGTCAGGCGGGGAGCAGCAACGGGTTGCGTTCTGCCGTGCTCTGGCAAACCAACCGGGTTTGCTGTTGGCGGACGAGCCGACCGGCAACCTAGACCCGGGCACCTCCGATCAGGTGTTCGACGCGCTGATGACGCTGGCCCGCGACACTGGCTTGGCGGCGCTGATCGCCACGCACAACCTAGAGTTGGCGGGACGAATGGACCGTGTGGTGCGGTTGGAAAACGGGGTGTTGGTGGACGCTTAGGCGTCCTCTGACGCGCCCAAAAACAGCTCTACAGTCGCGTCATAGACATCGGCCTGCACGTCGGGCCGATCCATGACAACCTCATGCTCCGCCCCGTCAACGAGGCGCAGTTCTCCGGTGTTCCACCGCGCCATGCGGTCGTGAACGGCTTTGGTGTCTACGATGCGCTCGTTCGTGCCTAGGAAGGTGATCGTCGGCACATTGGGCGTGGGGCTTAGCGACAGGGCGCGGCATTCTTTCAAGGCCTCGTTCAGCCAAGCCATCGACGGCCCGCCAAGGGCCAGCTCTGGATGCGCAATCAACTGGTGTCGCATCTGCGCGTACATGTTCTCGTCTCGGGTCAGCAGGTTACCCTCGAACGGCTGCACCATCACATAGGACTGCCCAGTGGTACCAGGGGCTAGAAGTTTCTCGAAGTTGGTCTTGCGCGACAGGGTCGACAATGCCCAACCCGCGCCGCGCCGAACCGGATCAAGCGATATGCCCCACATCGGGCCGGTGAACACGGCGGCATCGACGGGCAAGCCGTTCATCAACGCACGTAGGCCGATGCAACCGCCCATGGAATGCGCGAACAGGCCCGTTGGATCGGGCAGGTCTAACTCCGGCAATGCGGCAAGAACGGCATCAATATCTTTTTGGTATTCTTGGAAATCGTCGACATGGCCGATTGCAGCGTTGTCCAGCGCACGGTCGGCAAGTCCTTGGCCGCGCCAGTCAATCGCAACCGTAGAGAAACCGCGGTCCTGAAAACCTTGGGCCGCGGCGCCGTATTTCTCAATAAATTCCGTACGACCGGGAAACAGCAGCACGGTACCTTTGTCCCCGCCGCCCCAAACGCCAATGCGGATACGAACACCGTCGGAGGTGGTTAACCAGTAGGCAGAGCCGCCGTCTGGCCCATTCGCAACATCAGCGTGAAAGGGGGCAGGGGTTAAGCTCACGACAGGACCGAGCCGAGCTTCATGGCTGTGCCCATGTCACCGTCAACGGTGAGCTTGCCGCTCATGAAGGCTGCAGTGGGATTCATTTCGCCGCTCAGGATTGCCTCGAAGGTTTCGGCGTCTGCCGTCATCGTGCATTCCGCTTCGTCGTCGCCCGCGCGTACACCGTCGCCGTCAACCATGATCGCACCTTCGTCCTCGATCACGAATTTTACGGAGCCGTCAAAGCCGCCGTCCATTTTAGCTGACAAAGCAGTTACGGCTTGGTTAATTACGTCGCTCATGAAGAGTTCTCCTGAAAAAGTGATGGGACGGATGCCTGCACCTTTTGATTTTTGCAAATCATCCGCTAGAGTTAAAGGCGTTATGGTAGTTTCCCGCACAGTCCTCAATATTTTCGTTACGGCATTTCTGTCGGTTTCCGTTTTCAGCGTGCCAAGTCTGGCAGATGAGACGAAGCTGGACGGGTTGTACGATCAGCTAAGCGCGCCCGATTTGGAAGATCCGCAAAGCGTCGAGCGTCAGATCTGGGCGGAATGGTCGCGGTCGGGCTCTGCGTCGATGGACCTGTTGCTGTCGCGAGGGCGACGCGCGATGGAGAACGGTGATTTTGCCAAGGCAATTAACCACCTGACCGCATTAACCGACCATGCGCCGGAATTCGCCGAAGGCTGGAATGCCCGTGCGACGGCGTTTTTCAATGCCGATGAATACGGGCTTTCAATCGCTGACATCCAGCGCGCGCTGGCGCTGAACCCACGCCACTTCGCCGCGCTGCAAGGATTGGGGCGTATTTTGGAGGAGTTGGACCGCAAGGAGGATGCACTTGCGGCGTATCAATCTGCGGCCGCTATACATCCCCAGCGTGAGGGCCTAAAAGAGGCCATCGAGCGGTTGGAGAAAACGATCTCCGGCCAAGACATCTAGACGGCTGGCCGGAAACTTCCGGCCCCCGAACTCTAAGGGCAAGATATGAGCCAACAGGCACGCGTCACTGCGGTTCTTGGCCCGACCAACACTGGCAAAACCCACTACGCTATCGAGCGCATGCTGGCGCACCGCACCGGCATTATCGGCCTGCCGCTGCGGCTTCTGGCGCGCGAGGTTTACGATAAGATTGTGGCTCTGCGTGGTCCGTCCGTTGTGGCGCTGATCACCGGCGAGGAGCGCATTGTGCCGGACCGTGCCGCCTACTGGGTGTGCACGGTGGAGGCGATGCCGGAGGGCATGGGCACGGATTTTCTGGCGATTGACGAAATCCAGCTGTGTGCCGATCCGGAACGCGGGCATGTCTTCACGAACAGATTGCTGCGCTCTCGCGGTCAGCTGGAGACGTTGTTCATGGGGTCCGACACCATGAAAAGTGCCATCGCCGCTATGGAGCCGAAAGCGCAATTCATGCGGCGTGAGCGATTTAGCGAATTGACCTATACAGGTTCGAAAAAGATAAGCAGACTGAAGCCGCGCAGCGCCATCGTCGGCTTTTCTGTTGAAAATGTGTATGCCATTGCGGAGTTGATCCGCCGCCAAAAAGGTGGCTGCGCCGTGGTTATGGGAGCGCTTTCGCCGCGCACACGTAACGCGCAGGTGGAGATGTACCAAAACGGGGACGTCGACTATCTGGTCGCCACAGATGCGATCGGCATGGGGCTGAATCTTGATGTGAGCCATGTCGCGTTCTCGGCTTTGTCAAAGTTCGATGGGCGCCGCATGCGCCGCCTTATGCCCAATGAATTGGCGCAGATCGCGGGCAGGGCGGGCCGCTACATGCAGCCCGGAACCTTTGGCGTGACAGGAGAGGCTTCTGATTTGGAGCCGGAGGTGGTGGAGGCGATCACATCCGCTCGGTTTACGCCGATCAAGAAGCTGCAGTGGCGCAACGACCGGCTTGAATTCGGATCGATCGGGCGTTTGCTGCAAAGCCTGGAGATGCGCACCAATGACGACTGGCTGAGCCGCGCCCGCGACGCCGATGACGTGATCGCGCTGAAGTCCCTGCGTGATGTGGCGCAAGTGGACGCCCGTGTGTCCACGCCCCATGACGTGAAGCTGTTATGGGATGTGTGCCGGATACCGGATTTCAGGGGAATCAGCCAAGGAGAGCATTCCGCCTTGCTGGAGGCGATTTTCGGCTATTTGCACGACAAGGGTGAAGTTCCGCGCGACTATATCGCCGGCCAAGTTGCCCGTATCGACCGCACGGACGGCGGCATTGACGCGCTGTCCAAGCGGTTGGCTTTTATTCGCACTTGGACCTATGTCGCGCAGCGCAAAGGCTGGGTGCAGGACGAAAGCCATTGGCGCGGGGAAACCCGTGCTGTAGAAGACCGCCTGTCAGATGCGCTTCATGGCGCGCTGACGCAAAGATTTGTCGACCGGCGCACATCCGTGTTGTTGCGGCGGTTGAAGCAGAAGGAGAGCCTCGTGGCTGACGTAAACGACAAGGGTGAAGTGACGGTTGAGGGCGAGATGATCGGCCGTCTTGATGGGTTCCGGTTTCGGCAGGATCAAACCTCTAGCCCAGACGAGGCAAAGATGCTGCGCCAAGCGGCGCTGGCGGCTTTAACACCGCACTTCAACCTGCGCGCTGATAAATTCTACAATGCGCCGGACACTGAGATGGATTTCACCGAGCAAGGTGGATTGATGTGGGGTGAGATGGCCGTTGGCAAGCTGGTGAAAGGCGCGTCTGCGTTGAAGCCGGATGTTGAAGCCTTCGTTGACGAAGAAGCTGGCGCCGATGTTGCCGAGAAGGTCAAACGCCGCTTGCAGCACTTCATTGACCGCAAAGTGACTGCGGCGTTTGAGCCGATGATGGCGCTGTCGAACGACGAGACACTGACGGGCCTTGCAAAAGGCTTTGCGTTTCAGATGTCAGAAGCTCTGGGCGTGCTGCCACGTGACGCGGTTGCCAACGATGTCAAAGCGCTGGACCAGGAGGCGCGCGGCGCGTTGCGCAAGCACGGCATTCGTTTCGGCCAGTTCACAATCTTCATGCCCCTGCTGTTGAAACCCGCCCCGACGCGTTTGCGTTTGGTGCTTTGGTCGCTGCAAAAGGATCTGGCCGAGTTCCCCGAATCCCCGCCACCTGGTTTGGTTACTGTTCCTGCAGTTGTTGACGCGCCTGAGGGATATTATACGCAAGCTGGCTACCGTCTAGCGGGTGACCGCGCGATCCGTATTGACATGCTAGAGCGCTTGGCCGACCAACTGCGTGCGGAAAACAGCCGTGGCGGATTTGAGGCCAAGGCCGATATGCTCTCGATCACGGGGATGACGCTGGAGCAGTTCTCTAATTTGATGACGGGTTTGGGCTATAAAGCCGAGAAGGCAGAGCGCCCGAAGATCAAAGCGGCCCCCACAGTGTCTGCGCAGGAAAAGACGTCACCAGCCGAAGACGCGGCAGCGGCTGTAGCCGAGGGTGCGTCAGATGGTAAGGCTATTGTAGACGCTCCCGCCGAGGCAGAAAACGCTGCGCCGGAGATGGAGGTGTACTACACCTTCACATGGGGCGGACAAGGGGCACGCAAACCGCGCGAGGGCGCGCGTCCGCAAGGTGACGCACGTGGTAAAGGGAAGCCCGGCGGTAAACCGAAGGGTAAGGGCGGCGCGCGTCGCGACGCAAGCGCGAAGACCTACCAAGCCCGACCGCCAAAGAAAGAAAAGGCAATCGACCCCGATAATCCGTTTGCGGCAGCCCTGATGGGGCTGAAGAAAGACTGAGCGGTTCATTTGGACAAAAGTCTCCAAGAGACTTTTGGGAAAACTCTGATACAGAGTTTTCCGTGCAGCGATGCCGCGCGTGATGTCAGAGACGCTTAGAATAGATAAGTGGCTCTGGCATGCGCGGTTTTTCAAAACCCGCACGCTGGCGGCCAAACAGGTGACCAGTGGGCATGTTCGTGTGAACGCGGGAAAAATCGACAAAGCAGCCTATAAAATCGGGGCCGGGGACGTTCTGACCTTCGCCCAAGGCGATAGAATAAGAGTGGTCGAAATCTTGGCCTGCGGTACACGGCGCGGCCCCGCCCCCGAAGCGCAGACCCTCTATTTGGACAAAACCCCAGCACATGTGTCCAAGCCAAAAGCGTTCGGCGCGGACCGCGTTGGTGGGCGTCCCACGAAGAAAGATCGGCGCAGTCTTGATCTTTCACGGGATCGTGGCCTTGAATGATCCGTCCCTGAGGCTTAGGACAATCGCGATAAGAAAAATCGGACACCGCACATGACCTATATTGTCAACGACGCCTGCATCGCCTGCAAATACACAGATTGTGTTGAGGTTTGCCCCGTAGATTGTTTCTATGAGGGTGAGAACATGCTGGTGATCCACCCTGATGAATGCATCGACTGTGGTGTATGTGAACCCGAATGCCCCGCAGATGCCATCCGTCCGGACACCGAGCCGGATATGGAGAAATGGGTCGAGTTCAATCGCAAGTACTCGGAAATGTGGCCTGTTATCATTACCAAGAAAGATCAGTTGCCAGAAGCCGAGGAACGCGACGGCGAAGAAGGCAAGTTGGAAAAGTACTTCTCTGAAAAGCCCGGCGAGGGCGGCTAAAGGGATTAGCTTCTCGCGTTAATCCGGCGCTGAAATCGGCATGACTTCCGATATGCCCGATTCTGTGTTATGGTGTTCTCAACGAATGGGGAGCACCCACGCTATGTTTCACTCGGGTGCTTTAAATCAAACAGGGTCTAGGATTGACCGGAGACGCTTCTCCGGCCCGTCTTTTTCGCTGTTTTAGAAGGGCGTTCCCAGTTGGGAATGAATATGTATGAGCAAGAAGAAACAAGACTTTAGTGCGAATGAGTTCGTGGTGTATCCGGCGCATGGCGTTGGTAAAGTGATCAATGTCGAGACCCAAGAAGTTGCCGGTATCGAGCTGGAGCTCTTTGTTGTTGCGTTCGAGAAGGACAAAATGACCCTGCGCGTTCCGACGCACAAAGCCATCGAAGTCGGCATGCGCCCATTGTCGTCGCCTGATCTGGTTGGACAGGCATTCAAAACCTTGAAGGGCAAAGCACGTGTTAAACGAGCGATGTGGTCACGCCGTGCGCAGGAGTATGAGCAAAAGATTAACTCCGGCGACTTGATCGCCATTGCTGAGGTTGTGCGCGACTTACACCGTCATGGCGACCAGCGCGAGCAAAGTTATTCGGAACGTCAGCTGTATGAGGCTGCGCTGGAGCGTCTGACGCGTGAGATCGCAGTCGTGCAAGGCAAGGATGAGCCGTCTTCGATGAAGGAGATCGACGATGTGCTGGTGAGCCGGACAGTCTCGGCGGCTTAAACTGCCCAAAACTGTTAATTTTTAAAGCCGCTCGCCATCACTGGCGGGCGGTTTTTTTGTTCTAGAGAACCAAAGTACATACCGTCGCGAGCATGGTGATCTCCGTCACTTGCTGTGTCGCACCCAGAATATCGCCCGTCTGCCCGCCAATTTTTTGCCGTGCCAGCGCCGCGCAGCCAAGTAGTGTCGCGCCCGCAATGATGAGCAGCCAAATCCCCGAGAGCCCAAACCCGAGTATAGCGCCTGCCGCAGCAATTGCGGCTGCTATGCGGGGGCCAGTTTTTCCGGGACGGCCCGTGAGGCTGGAAAGCCCTGATGCACGGGCATTGGGCAATATGTTCATCACATATGCCATCGCCGCCCGTGATGTCATCGCGGTGACAAGGATCGGGGTCCAAAGCCATCCGGCGGAGAGCAGTGCCGTTAGGGCGCTCCAACGCAGCGTGAAGCCGGTAATCAACGCGATGACACCGTATGCGCCGATATGGCTGTCTTTCATGATATCCAACCGGCGCGCGGGATTCGCGCCGCCCCAGAAACCGTCTGCGGTGTCGGCCAAGCCGTCTTCGTGCATGGCGCCTGTCAAAAGGGTCAAGCCCAGCAGGACCAGGGCGGCGACCATGCCTGCGGGAAGCCCGAAGGCTTGCGCAAGCGTTCCCAAAAGGCAGGCAATCACGCCCACGATGAACCCCGCAAGGGGATACGCCCACGCGGCCAGCGCCGCGTGGCGCGCGTTATCCCAGTCCCGCGCGGGCAGGGGAAGTCGGGTCAGAAGGCCAAGCGCCACCCAGATATCTTCAGGCTTGGCGGGGGTCGTGTCGGTATTGTCCATTAAGTGACGCCGTCATTCGCTTGTGTTCGGGACCCTCAGGGGTAAACAGGTGCAACGGTTTTTACAATTGCGAGCGTCTGATGTCCCAGTTTTCCACCCTCACCGAATTTGCGCATGTGTTGGCGAAGCTACCGGATGCCGACTTAGCCGCTTGCGATGGGGCCGAGCAGCGCAACGGGCAGTTGACAAAACCGCCCGGCGCATTGGGGCGGTTGGAAGAGCTTGCAATCTGGTATGCGGGCTGGCGCGGTTCCGCGCGCCCGACACTGGAGGCCCCACAGATAGTTATTTTCGCGGGCAACCACGGGGTGTGTGCACAAGGCGTGTCGGCATTCCCGTCTGAAGTGACGGTGCAGATGGTCGCAAATTTTGAGCACGGCGGCGCAGCTATCAATCAATTGGCGAAGGCTTTCGGTGCGTCCATGACGGTACATGCTTTGGAGTTGGACAGGCCCACCGAGGATTTCACCAAGGCCCCCGCGATGAGTGAGCGGGACTGCGTGACCGCGCTGCAAACGGGGTGGGACGCGGTTGATCCATCGGCAGACCTGCTGGTGACCGGCGAGATGGGGATTGGCAACACGACGTCGGGCGCGGCCCTTGGGGCTGCGCTGTTTGGCGGCGCCGGTGAAGACTGGGTTGGCCGCGGTACCGGCGTTGATGACGCGGGGCTGGCCAACAAGGCACGGGTTGTCGACGAAGGTTTGGCGCTGCACGCCTCGCGCGATCCCTTAGAAATCTTGCGCTGCATGGGTGGTCGAGAACTCGCTGCCATGGCGGGGGCAATTGCGGCCGCACGGGCACACCGCATTCCCGTTATCTTGGACGGGTTCATTTGCACGGCCGCAGCCTCTGTTTTGGAGAAAACGCAGTCCGGCGCGTTGGATCACTGCGTGGCGGGGCATCTGTCCGCAGAAGGGGCGCATGGTAAGATGCTGGAGGGCCTCGGTAAGGAGCCGCTTCTGTCGTTGGGATTGCGGCTTGGCGAAGGGTCAGGGGCGGCTGCCGCCATTGGGGTGTTAAAGGCCGCAGTCGCATGTCACTCTGGAATGGCGACCTTTGCGGAGGCCGGGGTTAGCGACGGCTGATTACTCAGCCGCCTCAGGTTTTGAGAGGTTGGAGAGCAGTTCGATCTCGAGGTCGCGGTTCAGCTCTTTCGCCCGCTCTAGATAAGCCTCGTTCTCGCTGACGGGGATGTCGGGATCCCACAACTCGGCCAAGTCAAGCATCGCATGGCGGTCCATGCGGAAGAAGGCGACCTCCTGCTCATGGGCCTCGTGATCGGTCAGGCCCATCTCTTCCAGTACATACCGGCCAGCGCGCAGAGAGCTGTCGAACATTTCGCGCACGATTTTGTCGGCTCCCGCCTGATAGAGTTCGAACATGTGAACGCGGTCGCGAGCACGGCCAATGATGGTGAGGTCCGGACGCTCGCGGCGGGCGAATTTAACGATTTTTGTCGCGGCCTTCGGGTCGTCGACTGCCACCACAAGTACCTTTGCCTCGGACAGGCCAGCCGCATGTAACATCTCGGGGCGGGTAGGGTCGCCAAAGTAGCCCTTAAAGCCGAAGCGGCGCATCAGTTGGATAAGGGGTAAGTCGTGGTCCAACACGGTCGTCTGGAAGCCGGAGCTTTGCAGAAGGCGGTTCACGACCTGCCCGAACCGCCCGACGCCTGCGATGATAATCGGTTGCTGCTCATCTATATCGTCTTGGGGGACGTGCTCGCGTTGTTCTAGGAAACGATGTTGCAGCTTGTCGTAGGCGATGAACAACAGCGGTGTCAGCAACATGGAAAGCGCGACCACCAGCAAAATGGTTTCCGACATCTCTGTCGGGAGGACATTGTTCTGCACGGAGAAGCTCGTCAGCACGAATCCGAATTCACCGGCCTGTGCCAAACCCAAGGTGAACAACATACGGTCACGCCCTTTGATCTTGAACAGAAGCGCAAGCGCAAAGAGGACGCCCGCCTTGATTGCCATAACGCCCAGCGTCAGGCCGAGGATCACGAGGGGCGCGCCCATGAGAACGTCGAAATTGATGCCAGCGCCGACGGTTATGAAGAACAAACCCAGCAACAGGCCTTTGAATGGCTCAATGTCGGCGGCCAGTTCGTGGCGAAACTCGCTGTTAGCCAAAACCACACCCGCAAGGAACGCTCCTAAAGCTGGCGAAAGGCCAACCAGCACCATCAAAGCGGCGACGCCGACGACAATGAGCAGGGCCACAGCGGTATACATCTCGCGCATGTGCGCGCGGTGGACGTAGCGAAAGACGGGGCGGGTGGTGTAATGCCCGCCGATCACGATTAAAATGATCGCGCCAAGGGTGACGAGCGTGACCCCCCAACCTGGCAACCCGTCGAGCATATGCATGACGTCACTGGCTGCGCCTAAGTCTTCGCTGCCGTGCCCCCCGTCTGTTGCGGCGCGGTTGTTCAAACCGGGCCATGTCAACAAAGGTACCAGCGCGAGCATGGGGATGACGGCGATATCTTGCGTCAGCAGAACCGAAAAGCTGGATCGACCGCCGTTGGTTTGCATCAGGTTCTTTTCGGTCAGCGTTTGCAGCACGATGGCGGTGGACGACAGCGCGAAGATCAAGCCAATTGCCAAAGCACCTTGCCACGGCACAGCCATCAGCATTGCAGCGCCCGACACCAGCACCGTGGTTAGACCAACCTGTAGCCCGCCAAGGCCCAATAACCTGTGGCGCATATTCCATAGAGAGCGCGGCTCCAGCTCCAACCCGATGAGGAACAGCATCATCACCACGCCGAACTCCGCGAAGTGCTGCAGGCTTTGCGTCTCCGACCCGACCAGCCCTTCGAGCGGCGCGATCATAATGCCAGCTGTGAGGTAGCCCAAAACCGACCCCAGCCCCAAACGCACGGCCAAAGGCACGGCGATGCAGGCAACCAAAAGATAAAGGGTCGAGGCGAATAGAAAGGAATCCATAAATATATCCAGCTAGGGACGCCTCAGCAGAAGACGCTATTTTCAAGATCGGGTCTACGCAAACTATAGCAAGATTTGCGACTTGCACGTGGTTTAAGGTAAGCCATCGCCAAAGGAGACAATGATGCTGGCCTCAAATGATATTCCTGACGCCATTTTCCAAGTGTTTGCCTCTATGCCAGCCGATGTGGCGACGACGTTGCGTGCGGCGCGCCTAGATATCTTACGTGCTGCAGCGGCTTCGAATGAGGTCGGGCAGTTGGACGAGACCATGAAATGGGGGGAGCCAGCCTACCTGACGTGTGCCCCAAAAACGGGCACCACATTGAGATTAGGTCTCATTGGCGGGCAGGCAGCTGTCATGGTGCCTTGCAGCACCGCGATTATAGACGACGCCCGCGCCATCTTCGGCCCTTTACCGGAGTTGTCCGGAAAACGCGGGCTGGTTTTAGGCGGGCAGCGGCAGGTGTTCAACTATGTCGTCGACGCGGCACTGCACTACCATCTGCGCAAGCGCGTTAAGTGACGCGGGAGCGCACCTTGTAGGCGTCACGGTCCCACAAGCGCCCGTCCATGATATTTTGCAGCGCCGTGACGGCGTTCATGATGTCAGCCTCACCAACATAGAGTGGCGTGATGCCGAACCGCAAAATATCCGGCGCGCGGAAGTCCCCGATAACGCCGTGGGCGATCAATGCCTGCATGATGGCGTAGCCTTCCGGATGGGTGAAGGACACTTGGCTGCCGCGCTGCGTGGCGTCACGTGGGGAGGCGAGTTTCAACTCCGGACAGCGGCTTTCCACTTCGGTGATGAACATCTCAGATAGTTCAACCGCGCGGGCGCGGACGTCGGCCATGTCCACCATATCCCAGACATCCAACGCCGCCTCCAACGCTGCCAATTGGATGACCGGTGGCGTGCCGACGCGCATCCGTTCGATCCCTGCGCCGGGTTGATAGTTGAGATCAAACGCGAATGGGGATGCATGTCCAAGCCAGCCCGACAGGGCAGGGTTCACCAGATCAGCATGGCGCGGTGCGACGTAGATGAAGGCAGGCCCGCCGGGGCCGGAGTTCAGATATTTATAGCTACAGCCCACTGCGAAATCTGCGTTGGCGGCCGCGACATCGACGGGCACCGCCCCTGCGGAATGCGCCAGATCCCACATCGCGATAGCACCCGCATCGTGAGCCAGCGCGGTCAGCCGCGCCATATCGTGCATACGGCCCGTCCGGTAATCGACCTGCGTGAGCATCATCACCGCGATGTCGTCGCCAAGCGCAGCTTCAACGTCTTCCGGCTCCACAATGCGCAGCTCCAAATCACGGTCCAGCGTACGAATCAAACCCTCAGCCATATACAAGTCAGACGGGAAGTTTCCGCTGTCGGACAAGATCACCTTACGGTCCGGATTCAGCTCCAACGCGGAGGCAAGGGCCTGATACACTTTGATCGAAAGCGTGTCGCCCATCACCACGTGGCCAGCCTCTGCTCCAATCAGCTTTGCAACACGGTCCCCAACGCGGGAGGGTTGCTCCATCCAGCCGGCTTTGTTCCAACCGGTGATCAGCAATTCGCCCCATTGATCGCGGATCATCGCGTCCACACGCTCTTGCGCGGCATAGGGCAGTGGACCAAGAGAGTTACCATCCAGATAGGTCATGCCCTCCGGCAGGTGAAATAGGGCGCGGGTTTTGTTGAAAATGTCCATAGGGTGTTCCTTAAACTTGGCCGCCTGCGATTTCGATTGTTTGCCCGTTGACCGAGCCTGACCCCGCCCCGCACAGCCACACGGCAGCGGCGCCGATTTCATCGGCATTGATCAGGCGTTTGTGGCGGTTGGCACGCACCATCGTGTTCAGCGCGTCTTCCTCCGACAGCCCCGCGCGGGTCGCGATGTCAGCTGTGTTGCGGGTGACGATTTCGGTGTCAACGTAGCCCGGGCAGAGTGCGTTAAAGGTGTAGGGTTTGCCCATGTAGTCCTCGCTCAGCCCGCGGATCAATCCGATTAGACCGTGCTTCGAGGCAGTGTAAGCGGGCGCGCCCTTCAGGCCGCGTACGCCTGCGATGGAGGACACCGCGATGACGCGGCCCCAATCCGTGCCAAGCATTGAGGGTAGGCACGCTTGTATCGTGAGCATGGCCCCATCAAGATTGGTCGCCATGGTGCGCCGCCAAAAGTCGAGGTCCATTTTATGGAGGCTTCGGCCCTCGGCGATCCCTGCGTTTGGTACGCAAATCTGGATCGGACCACGGGCCGCGACAGCAGCGTCCACGCCGTCGAAAACCTGATCCGTTTGGGTGACGTCCATCACAAGCGGGTGCAGATGGTCAGTTGCAACACTTTGCAAAACCTCCATGCGTCGCCCCGTGATGGTGACATCTGCGCCAGCCGCCGCCAATGCGTTCGCTATCGCCAGCCCGATGCCTGTTCCGCCACCGGTGACGAGTGCGTGTTTCCCTGAAAGGTCCATGTGCTCCCCCTGTTATTTGAGGGGTACCCTAACGCGGCTGTGCCGGACGTCTAGAGCGACATTTTCTTGCGTTGTGACGTTACGTCCATGCAGTATACTTTCGTATACTGCGTCTGCGACTTGTGAATCTACCAAAGCGACGATATTGACCTGACCTGTGTATTAAATTCACTTTGACGATGGGGGACCCTCAATGAAAATCGGGGCACCGAAGGAAACTTTCGAGGGCGAGGCACGCGTTGCCATGACGCCCGAATCCGCGCTACAAATACAAAAACTTGGCCACACCTGTGTCATCGAGACCGGTGCGGGCGCGATGGCCGGCTTTTCTGACAAGTCTTACAAAGACGCGGGCGTAGAGGTCGTCAAGACCGCCGCCGCATTGTGGAAGGCCGCCGACGTTGTCGTCAAAGTGCGCCAACCCAGCGAGACGGAAAGCAAGAGGCTGCGTGACGGGCAAACCCTGATCTCCTTCTTTAACCCTGCCGCCAACGAGGCGGGCATGGAAGCCGCCAAGAAAGCCGGTGCCCGTGTCATCGCGATGGAAATGGTTCCACGCATCTCGCGCGCGCAAAAGATGGACGCTCTGTCGTCCATGGCAAACATCGCGGGCTACCGCGCGGTGATCGAGGCTGGCAATAACTTTGGCCGCTTCTTCACAGGTCAGGTGACGGCCGCTGGTAAAGTGCCACCTGCCAAGGTCTTGGTGGTCGGCGCCGGTGTCGCAGGCCTTGCCGCCATTGGTACCGCGACATCGCTGGGTGCCATTACATACGCCTTTGACGTTCGCCCCGAAGTGGCAGAGCAGGTCGAGAGCATGGGAGCCGAGTTTGTCTTCCTCGATTTTGAGGAAGAGCAGGCGGACGGCTCCGCTTCGGGCGGTTACGCGTCCGTGTCATCCCCAGAATTCCGCGAAGCACAGCTTGCGAAGTTCCGCGAGTTGGCACCTGACATTGACATCGTGATTACCACGGCTTTGATCCCGAACCGAGAAGCGCCGGAGCTTTGGACTGAAGACATGGTCGCCGCGATGAAGCCGGGCTCCGTCATCGTCGACCTTGCGGCAGAGAAGGGCGGCAACTGTAAGCTGACCGTCATGGACGAGAAGATCGTCACCGACAACGGCGTGACAATTATCGGCTACACCGACTTCCCGTCACGGATGGCCGCACAGGCGTCTACGCTTTATTCCAACAACATTAGACACATGTTGTTCGATCTTACGCCGGAAAAAGACGGTGTGATCGATCACGACATGGAAGACGACGTAATTCGTGGCGCGACGGTGACCTTCGATAAGGAGATCACATTCCCGCCACCACCACCCAAAGTGGCAGCGATTGCAGCCGCGCCGAAAAAGGCCGCTGTCCCAGAACTGACAGCAGAAGAAAAAGCCGCCAAAGAAGTCGCGGACTTCAAACAGCAAACCAAGACGCAGGTGACTTTGATTGCCGTAGGTGCCGCGCTGCTGCTGGCCGTGGGCCTCGTGGCCCCCGCCAGCTTTATGCAGCACTTCATCGTGTTTGTGTTGTCGGTGTTTATCGGTTTCCAAGTGATTTGGGGCGTGGCGCATTCGTTGCACACACCGCTGATGGCTGTGACCAACGCCATCTCCTCCATCATCATTTTGGGGGCGTTGATGCAGATCGGGTCGGGGTCGTTCCTCGTGGTTTTGCTGGCGGCGCTGGCGGTCTTCATGACTGGCATTAACATTTTCGGCGGCTTCCTTGTGACACGGCGCATGCTCGCCATGTTCCAGAAATCGTAGGTAGGGGTAGAGATCATGGAATTCGGATTTACCACCGCGGCTTACGTAGTTGCCGCTGTACTTTTCATCTTGTCGCTTGGCGGACTGTCCGGCCAAGAAAGCGCGAAACGCGCTGTTTGGTATGGTATCGCGGGGATGGCCTTGGCTGTTGCTGCAACCCTTGTCGGCCCGGGCGCGGGCTATTGGTTCTTGTCGCTGCTGCTGATCGCGGGCGGCGGGGCAATCGGTTACCAGCTGGCGACCAAGGTCCAAATGACCCAAATGCCCGAGCTGGTGGCAGCGATGCACTCACTCGTTGGTCTGGCAGCGGTGTTCGTGGGACTGATTGCGCACATCGAGTTGGGCCGCGTGATGGCCATGGGCGAAGCAGAGCGCAACGCGCTGGAAGGCTTCGCGGGATTGCTGGCACATAAGTCGGGGGTTGAGGTTTCGATCCTGCGAGTGGAGCTGTTCTTGGGCATCTTCATCGGCGCCGTGACGTTTACCGGCTCCGTCGTCGCTTACGGTAAGCTGGCGGGCAAGGTGGACTCGGCTGCGACCAAACTGCCGGGTGGCCACATGCTGAACGCGGGTGCCTTGGCGCTCTCCGTTATCTGCCTTGTTTGGTATTTCAACACGGGCGGCTTCTTCCCGCTGTTCCTGATGACCTTGGCGGCGCTGTTTATCGGCTACCACCTGATCATGGGCATCGGCGGCGCGGACATGCCTGTCGTCGTGTCGATGCTGAACAGCTACTCGGGCTGGGCCGCAGCGGCGATCGGCTTTTCACTTGGCAACGACCTGTTGATCGTCGTCGGGGCACTGGTTGGCTCCTCCGGTGCGATCCTCAGCTACATCATGTGTAAGGCGATGAACCGCTCTTTCGTGTCGGTTATTCTGGGCGGCTTCGGCGGCGCAGCGGGCCCACAGATGGCGGTTGAGGGGGAGCAGGTTGCGATTGACGCGGACGGTGTCGCTACGGCGTTGAACGAAGCAGATAGCGTGATCATCATACCAGGTTACGGGATGGCCGTGGCGCAAGCCCAGTCGGCGGTCGCGGAACTGGTGCGCAAGCTGCGCGCGCAGGGTAAGACTGTGCGCTTTGCAATCCACCCAGTTGCCGGGCGCTTGCCGGGCCACATGAACGTCCTGCTGGCGGAAGCTAAAGTCCCCTATGACATCGTGATGGAAATGGACGAGATCAACGAGGATTTCCCAGACACGGACGTCGCTATCGTGATCGGGTCCAATGACATCGTGAACCCTGCGGCGCAGGACGATCCGAACTCGCCTATCGCTGGCATGCCGGTTCTGGAATGCTGGAAAGCCAAGCAGGTGTTTGTGTCCAAACGCGGTCAAGGCACGGGTTACTCGGGTATCGAGAACCCGCTGTTCTTCAAGGACAACACGCGGATGTTCTACGGGGATGCGAAGGCATCGCTGGACAGCCTGTTGCCTAAGATCGACTAGACGGGCAGGGCTGACACCTACGACTGACATGAAAACGGGCGCTCCAATCGGAGCGCCCGTTTTTGTTTCGTGGACCGGCGATGGCCGGCCCAAGTAACCTTAGTTAGAAGCGGCTGCTTCTGCTGGGCTGTCCATCGGCGCGGTTTTGCGCAGTGCGATCAGCTTATTCATGCGTGTCTCATCGTCCATTTCGAAGAACACTGTGCGCTCGGCGGCGCTCATGTTGCCCAAGGCGAATTTGATCTCGGCGGCGGTCACGTCACCTGTGGAGGTTTCCTCGACCATGCGTTCAGCTGCGGAGCTGTTGGACAGAGCGAAGTACTCTTCTGCGTTGATAGATGTTTCGGCGAAAGCAGGTGCTGCAACGGTCATTGCGAGTACTGTCGATGTGAAAAACTTGGTCATGGTGTATCTCCTGGTTCTTTTCTGATGCACTGGAATTTGTTTCAAGCGCTGTATGAGGAGACAACGGCGGGCTCTGCTAGAATGTTCCCAGTTTATTTTCGAAGGGCAGGGTGGGGGCGATAGTATGCCGGGAAGTTTACGAGCACTGATCCGCCTAGCTGGGTATGCTTTAAGTCGCTGTAAAATATACCAGTAAGGCGTTCTTGGCCTCATGGGCTTGACCGCAAATTCCGTGACAACTTTGCCCCTTAATCTTTTTCGGTTTGCACCTGCGGCTGCAACGGGGTTTGGTACGCGCAATAGTGAAAAGGAAGGGAATTCAATGACCCAAGAGTATACCCCACCCAAAGTCTGGACATGGGAAGCTGAGTCCGGCGGCACATTTGCATCCATCAATCGCCCCGTCTCCGGCCCGACCCACGACAAGGATTTGCCGGTCGGTAAGCACCCTTTACAGCTATACAGCCTTGCCACGCCAAACGGGCAGAAGGTCACAATCATGCTGGAGGAGCTGCTGGCCCTCGGGCACAAAGGCGCGGAATATGATGCGTGGTTGATCAACATCGGGGAGGGCGATCAGTTCTCAAGCGGTTTCGTTGACGTGAACCCGAACTCCAAGATTCCGGCCCTGTTCGATACCAAGTCCCTGACGAGGGTTTTCGAGAGTGGCTCCATCTTGTTCTACCTCGCGGAGAAATTCGGGGAGTTCTTACCCACGGACGTCGAGAAGCGGACCGAATGCATGAACTGGCTGTTCTGGCTGCAAGGGGCAGCGCCGTATCTTGGTGGCGGGTTTGGTCACTTCTATGCATATGCACCGACGAAGCAGGAGTACCCGATCAACCGTTTCGCGATGGAAGTGAAGCGTCAATTGGATGTGCTCGACAAGCACTTGGAAGACAATGAATACCTCGCAGGCGACACCTATTCGATCGCAGACATGGTCACCTGGCCTTGGTACGGGCGACTGGTGCAGGGTGAGGCCTATAACGCTGGCGAATTCCTGAGCGTACATGAGTACGACCATGTTCTACGCTGGGAAAAGCAGGTGTCGGCGCGTCCAGCGGTGCAACGGGGGCAGATGGTTAACCGGACCTCTGGGCCGCTTGAAGGGCAGCTGCATGAGCGCCACGATGCAAGTGACTTTGACACCAAGACACAGGATAAGCTTCAAGGCTAATCCATGCATGTAAGCGGAAATTTGCCCCGTCACACCGGCGGGGCACTTTTTTCGTTTAACGTAAATTTTTTGATTGCTTCGACTCACATTGTGGTCGATACGACGCAAATAGACGCCAACGCACGCGCCTCTGGCCTGTAGCAGTTTACGCAACACGTGTTTACGTAGCGACGGTAACGTCTCCCCTTGGAAGTGAGCGGTCTCGCGCGGGTCTATCCCGTTATGGCCGGGTCTATTTGGAGATGACCATGACTGTACAATTCTCGGACGCGCACGCGTCCGCCCGTCCTGTTATTCCTAATCGTCTGGATGCATTCGTTGCATCTCAAGAGTTTGATCGCCCAACATTGGTCATCGACACTGAACTGGTTGCCCAGCAATACCGCGCGTTGAAAGCCGGTCTTGGCCGCGCGGACATCCACTACGCCGTCAAAGCCAACCCAGAGCGTAAGGTCATCGAGACCCTGATTAACCTCGGCTCTCACTTCGACGCGGCTTCGCGCGGCGAGATTGAACTATGCCTTGGTCTGGGTGCTGACCCAGCGGATATTTCGTTCGGCAACACCATCAAACGCCCGTCTGACATTGCGTTCGCTTACGCTGCTGGCATCACGCTGTTCGCGGCCGATGCTGACGAAGAGTTGGAAAAGATCGCGGAACACGCCCCCGGTGCGCAGGTCTACATCCGCTTGATCGTAGAGGTATCGCAGGCTGATTGGCCATTGTCGCGCAAGTTTGGTTGCGACCGTGACACTGCGCTGCGCCTGCTTGATTACGCAAAAGAGCTGGGCCTGGCCCCTGTTGGCTTCTCGTTCCACGTGGGCTCGCAAACCCGCAAAGCGGATATGTGGACCCCTACGCTGGACGCGCTGGCGCTGATCTGGCACGCGGCACAGGATGCGGGCCACAACCTGAGCATGCTCAACATCGGCGGTGGTTTCCCAGCATTCCACGGCGAGGCCATTGAGGCCCCGACGGCCTATGCTGCGGCGGTGATGGCGCAAGTGACAGAGCGTTTCGGCGATGTCCCCCGCATCATGGCAGAGCCCGGCCGTGGCATGGTCGCGGAGGCTGGCGTTATTGTGGCAGAGGTTATGCTGGTGTCACGCAAGTCCGATCGCGACATGCACCGCTGGGTCTATCTCGACATTGGCCGTTTCTCAGGTCTGGCCGAAACAGAAGGCGAGGCGATCCGCTACCAGTTTGAGACTGCGCGTGACGGTGACGAATGTGGCCCTTGTGTCATGGCGGGGCCAAGCTGCGACAGCGCGGATGTGCTTTATGAGAAGCGCCCGATGCAACTGCCGCTGACTTTGAAATCCGGCGACCGTGTTCTGATCCGCAATACCGGAGCCTACACATCGTCGTATTCCTCCATTGGTTTCAATGGCTTCCCGCCACTTGCGGTTGTAACCATCTGAACCAGTTGCACGCTCCGGAGGCGGGAGGCTTCGGGGCGTGTTTATCTGTTCGGATAATAGTGTATGCAATTGCATGCCGATAAGTATCTGATTTAGATGAAAAAATTGTTTCAATAGGGCGCATTGCAGCATAGCCTTGAGTGATTGTCACTTACGGTTAGTTCTATGTCCCCTATCGAAGATCACCCGCTCCGTTACGCTTTGGCCAACGAGTTGCACGCGCGCCCGTTTCCATCACTGGACGCACCATGTGGCGCGATATTTCTGGCCATCAAGCGACCAGAGCAACCCGAAGCGCACGAGGTCGACGCAGGGCGAGCACATCTTACGCAACTGCTGGACCGCTACGGTGCTCCGCACCCTCAACCTGGTGCGACGCATTGGTTCGGGGAGGTTGGCAAATTTAAGCTGAAGTGGGAGCAACACACCGAGTTCGTGACCTACACGCTGTTTACCCCCGCGCTGGAGGACCGCCCTTTCGACCCCAAAGCCTTTCAGGGGTTCCCCGACGAGTGGCTTGCATCCGCGCCGGGGCCACGGATTACATCCGCTCTCATTAGGGTGGAAGGGGATCCCGGACCCGCAGAGATCACCAAACGTGTCGACGGGTGGTTCGTCCCAGAAAGCCTTGCTGTTAGCAAGGTATTGGACGGGGCTGCGACCATTGCCACGGATTTTCGCATTGATGTCGCGGGCCACATGCGGCTTGCGATTTTCGTCGGTGACGTCACGGGGGAGCGGCGCATCGGGCGGATCGTGCAACGCCTGTGTGAGATCGAGACCTACAAAAGCATGTCGATGCTAGGCTTGGCCCGAGTGCGTGATCTGGGGCCGCGTATGCGCGATCTGGACACCACTTTAACGGCATTAATGTCGGCCATGACCGAGGGCGGCACGAACGCGGAAGACACGCTTCGCGAGCTTCTCGTGACTTCCGCAGAGTTGGAAAGCCTGCTGGCGCAGTCGTCATTCCGGTTTGGGGCCACGGGGGCTTACGAGGCGATTGTGAACCAGCGCATTGATGTTCTGCGTGAACAGCGTTTCGAGGGGCGACAGACCTTTGCCGAATTCATGATGCGCCGCTTTGATCCGGCGATGCGGACGGTCAAAGCGTCGGAGCGGCGGCTGCAAACCATGGCCGAACGCGCCATTCGTGCGGGCGATCTGCTGCGCACACGGGTGGATGTGGAACGCTCCGCCCAGAACCAGAAGCTACTGGAAAGCATGGATAAGCGCGCCGATCTGCAACTGCGCCTGCAAAAGACGGTGGAGGGGCTATCGGTCGTGGCCATCAGCTATTATGCGGTCAACCTCGTGCTCTACATGGCGCAGCCAGCCGCCTATGCGGTGGGAATACCCAAGCTGGTGCTCGCCGCCGTTACGACCCCCGTGGTCGTGCTGGCCGTGTGGTGGATGGTTCACAGAATTCGCGAAAAGATGGAGTAGGGGGCTTGGCGCCCAAAATGAAAAGGCCCGGTGCAACACGCAATCGGGCCTTTTTTGTGCGCGACTACCGCCCGCGGATTTTCGGGTCCAATGCGTCCCTTAGCCCGTCGCCCATGTAGTTCACGGACAACACTGTCAGTGAGATCGCTAGGCCCGGCCACATGACCCGCTCCGGGTATTGTTGTAGGTAGTCGACGCTATCGAACAGCAGGCGGCCCCATGTCGGGAAGTCCGGCGGGAACCCAAGGCCAAGAAAGCTGAGGGCGCTTTCGGTGATGATCGCGTTGGCGATACCCAAGGTCGCGGACACCATGATCGGCGATAGCACGTTCGGTAGAATGTGGCGGATGATCATGCGGCGGCTTGGTGTCCCAATGGACCGCGCGGCCAGCACAAATTCACGTTCTTTGATAGCAAGCACATCCCCGCGGACGATCCGCGCGGTTTGCATCCAAGAGGTCGCGCCGATGGCCGACACCATTAGGATGAAAATCCCACCCTCAGGTCCGAACGCTGAGTTCAGCTTGTCGCGAAACAGCATGATGATAACCAGCAGCAGCGGCAACAGTGGCAAGGCAAGGAACAAATCCGTGGTCCGCATCATAATGCCGTCCAGCTTCTTGAAGTAGCCTGCGACAACGCCGACCAGCGTGCCAAGCCCCAAGGCCAGAGCCATCGCTGTCAGGCCAACAGCCATCGACACGCGCCCGCCAGCCATCATGCGCGCGAAGGTATCGCGGCCCAACTGGTCGGTGCCCATAGGGTGGGCGAGGCTAGGGCCCTGATTGCGGGACCGGATGTCGATGTGGGTCGCATCAACGCCCCACAACCACGGCCCAAAAATCACTCCTAGAATGATAAGTATGAAGAAGACGGCGCCGATAAGCGCGCCTTTATGGGTTTTGAACTGGTCCCAAACGTCCCACCATTGGTTGCGGGGCGGGGCAGTGATCTGCGTGGTATCAGTCATAGTGGATCTCAATCATATCTAATACGGGGGTCCAGAATGCCGTAGAGCACATCGGCAATCAGGTTGAAGAGCACGATCAGGATCGCGAAAATGAAGGTCAGTGTTTGCACCGTTGGCACGTCGCCGCCTTGGATGGCGATGATCAGCAGTTGGCCGAGGCCGTTAACCTTGAACACTTGCTCCGTAATGATTGCGCCGCCGAAGATCGACGGGATCCCAAGGGCGATCACCGTGACCACGGGGATCATGGAGTTGCGCAGCACGTGAACCAGCACAACGGTCTTTTCCTTCATGCCCTTGGCCCGCGCTGTGCGCACGTAATCTTGGTTCAGGTTATCGAGCATGGATGCCCGCGTGAAGCGCGATATCTGCGCGGTGATCTGCAAGGCCAGCACCATCACCGGCATGATCATCTGGCGGAATTGGAACTTGAAGCTTTCCCAGTCCGTGACCTCATGGGTGGTGTCATAAATCGACGGCAGCCAGAAATAGCTGTCGCTCGGGATCATCACGGAGAATAGAACGATCACCAGAACGCCGGAGAAGAACGGCGGCACGGAGAAGCCGATCATCGACACCAGCGTGCCCATTTGGTCGAAGACGGAATATTGCTTGTACGCCGATATAATACCGATGGGCAGCGCGATGAGGGTGCCGACCAGATAGGCGGTGCCAACTACCATCAAGGTCTGCGGCATGCGCTGCATGATCAGGTCCATAACGGGCGAGCGGGTTTGGTAGGAGATCAGGCGGGTTTCCCCAGCGGTGCCCAAGTCCCAGCCGAAAGCGTGTTCCAGATAGATGCGCGGTTCCAGCCAGAAGAACTGCTTTAACCATAGGCCGTATTGCACAATCAGTGGTTTGTTGACCCCAAGTGCCTCGCGTATTTGTTCGCGCACTTCGGACGGGATCGTGAGGGGCAGATTGCCAGTCGGGTCGGACGGGCTGAGTTTCACGATCATGAAGATCACGAAAGAGATGAACAGAAGCGTCGGGACCGTTAGGATCAGCCGGCGGATCGTGAAGGTGAACATATAGCGACGCCTCGGTTCAGGTCTTAAGGAAGGGTGGGGGGAGTGAGGCGGGACTGGCCCGCCTCACAAAGTGTTATGGCTTATTTAACGCGGTACCAGTCGGCCACATTCCAAAGCTCGCTGTCCCATACGTTCAGCTTGACGCCGCCAAGACTATTCGCATGCGCGGACAGACGACCACGGTGCACCAGCGGGATGATGGCACCTTCTTGGACGATCAGATCGTTCAGCTGTTTGCCGATTTCGGCGCGGGCCTCAAGACCGGCAGTGTTGGACAGTTTCTTGTGCAGCGCGTCGTACTCTTCGTTACAGAAGCGGGTGATGTTTTCACCCTGCCACTGGGTCGCGGGCGACGGTGCTTTGTCGCACAGGCCGTTGGCCAGATACGATTGCGGGTCTGTGCCGTTGAACGTGTTGGCGTACATTTCCACGTCTGCGTAGAACTTCTGGAACGTATCAGGCGACGCGGCGTCGCCACCGAAGAACACCGACGAGTCTACATTGCGCAGCTCTGCGGTGATGCCGATTTCCGACCACCACTGTTTGATCAGGGCTTGGAAGTCCTGACGTACGGCGTTGGTGGAGGATTGATAGAGCAAGCTCAGCTCTACGCCGTCTTTATCGCGCGAGCCGTCACCGTTGCTATCGACCCAACCTGCGTCCTCAAGAAGCTTGTTCGCGCCCGCGATGTCTTGCTTATCGCAGGTCATCGAAGTGGAGTTGAACGCATCAGGTGCAGGCACCCAGTTACAGGTGACTTTACCCGCTTTGCCGTAGCCGATTTCGACAAGCAGTGGGCGGTCGATTGCCATGGACATGGCCTTGTAAACCGCAGGGTCGCCCAAGAACGGATGCGGGCGAATGACGGAGCGTTCTTCCGGCCCCAGATCAGGCGAGGGATTGGTTTGGTTCAGCATCAGGCGCTCTACCAACGGGCCGAAGCCTGCCACAGGCTTGCCCTTGCCGCCTTTCTCCATGTTGGCGATGACGTCAGGCGCCAGTTGCAGGTTCCACGCGTAGTCAAACTCGCCGGTTTCCATAACCGCACGGCCAGCAGCCGTCGCGTCGCCGCCACCTTTGAAGGTTACCGTTGCAAAGGCTGGTTTGCCTTCTTCGCGGTAGTTCTCGTTGGCTTCCATAGTGATCACGTCGTTAGGCTTGAACTCAACCACCTTGAACGGGCCGGTGCCGATTGGGTTGAAGTTCTGCTCCGAACAGCTGGATGCAGCTGCGCCCGTGCAGTCCGCGAACTGTGCAGCTTGCAAAATTGGGCTCTCGCCGCCGACGAAGGGGCCGTAAGGGAAGGGGGTCGGCTTGTCGAAGGTGACTTTGACCGTCAGGTCGTCGATTGCTTCTACGTTGGTGACACCCTCAAATTTGGTGATCTGCGCGCAGCCGCCTTCTGGGTTCATGCAGTAGTCTGCCGTGAATTTTACATCAGCGGATGTGAACGGGGTGCCGTCTGACCAGACGATGCCGGGTTTGATCTTCCACGTGATTGTGGTCAGGTCTTCGGAAACGCCGCCGTTATCGGTAGTCGGAATTTCATCCACGAGCCACGGAACCAATTCGCCGGTCTCGCTGTAGCGCGCCAGCGGTTCAACAACCATGGAGCCGGCTTCAACGTCTTTGGTCCCGCCCGACAGGAACGGGTTCATGATGGAGGGGGCTTGCCAATAAATGATCGACACGGCGCCGTCGCGGCCACGTTCACCGGAATGGCCGTCGGCCATTGCCATCGGCACAAAGGCCAGTGAGGCGGCAGCACCTAAGAGGGCTGGTTTCAGTTTCATGTAGTCTCTCCTTGTTGAGCTTATTGTTTTTGGCGCTTTATCAACGCTCTATGTTGTCTGGTTAAAGAGGTGGCAGGCCACAAAGCGGCCGGGCTGAACCTCGCGAAACTCCGGCTCGTCGCGCTTGCAGATATCCATGACGGACGGGCAGCGGGTGCAGAAATTGCACCCCTTAGGCGGGTTCGACGGCGACGGAACATCGCCCGCCAGAATAATCCGCTCGACCTTTTCCTCCACGGACGGATCCGGTTCAGGCACAGCGCTGAGCAACGCCTTGGTGTAGGGATGCAAAGGCTCCGCGTAGATGTCATCGCGCGGGGCCAGCTCTGCGATGCGGCCCAGATACATAACCGCCACGCGGTCCGCGATATGGCGCACCATCGACAGATCGTGCGAGATAAACAGATAGGTCAGCCCAAGCCGTTCTTGCAATTCCTCAAGCAGGTTAACCACCTGCGCCTGAATTGACACGTCGAGGGCCGCAATCGGCTCGTCGCATACGATGAACTTGGGGTTCAGCGCCAAGGCGCGGGCAATACCGATGCGCTGGCGTTGCCCGCCGGAAAACTCATGCGGGTATCTATTGGCAAAATCACGGTTGAGGCCAACTTGGTCCATCAGCTCCAGCACACGCTCGCGGCGCTCCGCAGCGGAGCCAGCGTGATGTTCGCGCAGCGGCTCGCCGATGATCTCCGACACCTTCATGCGCGGGTTCAGCGACGCTTGCGGATCTTGGAAGATCATCTGCATCTGGGTGCGCATCTTGCGCAGCTCCTCAGGGGCTGCGTGCGCAATGTCGCGCCCGTCAATGGTCACCGACCCGCCCGTCACCTCATAGAGACGCAATACGGAACGCCCGACGGTGGATTTCCCGCAACCGGACTCGCCGACCAGCCCAAGGGTTTCCCCCTCGAAGATGTCGAAGGAAATGCCATCAACGGCTTTTACTTCTCCAGTGCGTCGGCGTAGCAAGCCGCCGTAAATCGGGAAGTGCATTTTCAGATTGGAAACGCGGACAAGCGGCTCTTTCGGGGTATCAAGCAACGCGCGGTCCTCCAGCGGTAAAGTCGTAGAAGCAGGCGGCATCGTGGCCAGGACCGGCTGGCGTGCGGCTCGGGTTCTCTGCGTCGCAACGTGCAAAACGGTATTGGCAGCGGTCGCGGAACGGGCAGGCGGTGGGGGCCGCGCCAAGGATGGGCGGCTGGCCGTCAATTACGTTCAACTTGTCGGGGCGCGCGCCGCGCACCGTCGGGATCGTTTCCAGCAGGGCGCGTGTATACGGATGCTGGGGGTTGCCGAAGAGTTCACGGGTCGGGGCTTGTTCAACAACTTGGCCCCCGTACATGACCATAACCCTGTCAGCGATCCCAGCGATAACGCCAAGATCATGCGTGATCCAGATAATCGCCATGCCCAGCTTTTCGCGTAGGTCTTTTACCAGTTCCAGAATTTGCGCCTGAATGGTCACGTCGAGCGCGGTTGTCGGCTCATCGGCGATCAGCACCTTGGGGTCGCACGCAAGGGCGATGGCAATCATGACCCGCTGGCGCATACCGCCGGAAAACTGGTGCGGGTAGTCTTTGAGACGTCTTTGCGCATCGGGGATGCCGACAAGCTCCAGCAACTCAGCGGCGCGAATGCGCGCGTCAGCTTTGCTCAGGCCCATATGCCTGCGCAGTGGCTCCATGATCTGGAAGCCGACGTTGAACACGGGGTTCAGGGAGGTCATCGGGTCTTGAAAGATAAAGCCGATCCGCCCGCCGCGCACTTTGCGCAAGGTTTCCGCATCGGTTGTGAGCAGATCGTTGCCTTCAAAAAGCACCTCCCCGCCACGGATGTCCGCAGGTGGGGAAGGCAGCAGGCCAATCAGCGACATCATCGTCACCGATTTGCCGGAGCCGCTTTCTCCAACGACTCCCAACAACTCTCCCGGACGGACGTCAAAACTGACGTCATTCACGGCATGGACCTCGCCGGAGCGAGTTTTAAATACGGTCTTTAGACCCCGTACATCAAGTACGGGCTGTAGGACTGGCGCGGGCCCGTCTGGCATTCAATACCCCCTGTTGAACGGCACCAGTGTCCCCCGGCGCTCGTCGTAAGTTTATCACCGAAATTTTTCATAGCAACGGTTTTTGTGAAAGAAATGCGCGTTGTCGCGGCATGAGGTGAATTCTTAAGCACAGGTCTTGACGCTGGGACATCGGGGGACCAACCTGCCGATTGATAATCTCTCAAAAATGCAAGGACGGCCCATGGATGCGCGCGCCATTCTCGACAAGCTAGTATCTTTTAAAACAGTCAGTAATGTCAGTAACCTTGACCTTATCGACTGGGTGGAAGACTACCTTAAAGGTCACGGCGTCATCGCAACCCGTGTCTATAATGAAGAGGGAAATAAGGCGTCTCTATACGCCAACGTCGGGCCGGATGTCGCGGGCGGGGTTGTACTTTCTGGGCACACGGATGTCGTTCCTGTCGAGGGCCAGGCGTGGGATACCGACCCGTTCACGGTGGTGGAAAAAGACGGAAAACTCTTCGGGCGCGGTACCTGCGATATGAAGGGATTCGATGCCTTGGCGCTTGCAGCCGTACCTCTCGCATTGGAGCGGGGCGTGAAGCGCCCCTTGCAAATCGCACTCAGCTACGACGAGGAAGTCGGCTGCCTTGGTGCGCCGCCAATGATCGCCGAGATGCGTAAACACTTGCCCGCCGCCAGCGCCGTGGTGGTGGGGGAGCCCTCTATGATGAAGGCTGTTTCAGGTCACAAAGGCGGCTACGGCTGGTGGATCCATGTGCATGGCTTCGAGGTTCATTCCTCCCTGCTGCACACGGGTGTGAACGCGATTATGTATGGCGTGAAACTGATCGAATGGGCCAACCAGATCAACGACGCCAATATCGCTGCGACGCCTTCTCCGATTGCCGCGCAGTTTGATCCGCCATTCACGACGGCCCACACGGGTAAGATCTGGGGTGGCACAGCGCACAACATCACCGCGAAGGATTGTGAATTCGGCATCGACTTCAGGCTGGTACCTGGCGACGACATTGCCACCTACCGCGACGCCTTGTTTGCGCGTGTGGCGGAAGTGGAGGCTGCGATGCAGGCGGTTGTGCCCGAAACACGCATCGAAGTGACTGAGCGTTTTCACGTGCCCCCATTGCAGCCGGAGAACGACGGCGAGGCCGAACGTCTGGTGCGACAACTGACCGGCGACAACGCGACCCATGTTGTCAGTTACGGCACGGAGGCGGGGCAATTCCAAGAGAAAGACTACTCCGCCATCATTTGCGGCCCCGGCGATATCGCGCAAGCCCACCAGCCGAACGAATTCCTTGAGGTCTCCCAATTCGAGGCAGGTCAGGCATTCATGGCAAAGCTGGTGGATCATCTTGCCGAATGAACTTGAGCCTGCCGCATAACCCTACCTACTAACCCGAAAGAGGACTTATCCATGCCTGTTAAAAACCGCTTTGCCGAACTCCTGCCAGAGATCACTGAATGGCGTCGCGACATCCACGAGAACCCAGAAATCCTGTTTGAAACGCACCGCACCTCTGCGCTGGTCGCGGAGAAACTGAAAGCGTTCGGATGCGATGAGGTCGTTGAGGGCATTGGCCGGACGGGGGTTGTTGCCGTTATCAAGGGCAAGTCGAACAAATCCGGCAAGACCATCGGCTTGCGCGCCGACATGGATGCGCTGCCCATCCTTGAGGCCACGGGGTTGGACTATGCCTCCAAAACGCCGGGTGCGATGCATGCTTGTGGACACGATGGTCACACTGCCATGCTGTTGGGCGCTGCCAAATACCTGTCGGAGACGCGCAATTTTGACGGCACTGTCGTCGTGATTTTCCAACCTGCGGAAGAGGGCGGCGGCGGCGGTCGCGAGATGTGTGAAGATGGCCTGATGGACCGCTGGTCGATCGACGAAGTATACGGCATGCACAACTGGCCGGGGAAACCGGTGGGTAGCTTCTCGATCCGCGCGGGCGCGTTTTTTGCGGCAACCGACACATTTGAGGTCACGATGAAGGGGTTGGGCGGCCACGCCGCGAAGCCACATGAGACGGTGGACACAACGGTTATGGCATCTAACGCGGTGCTGGCATTGCAAACCTTGGTGTCGCGCAATGCGGACCCTGTTCAGAACATCGTATGCTCAGTCACGTCCTTCGAGACGGAGAGCAAAGCGTTCAACGTGATCCCTGAGACCGTTACCATCAAGGGCACCGTGCGCACGATGTCGACTGAAATGCGCGACCTTGCGGCGAAACGCGTGCCGGAAATTTGTGAAGGCGTGGCTGCAACCTTCGGTGGGTCCGCCGAGGTGAACTACATGAAGGGGTATCCCGTCATGGTGAACCACGAGGAGCAGACCGAATTCGCAGCCTCCGTCGCGACCAAAGTATCGGGCGCGTGTGAAGAGGCACCGTTGGTGATGGGCGGGGAGGATTTCGCCTACCTTCTGGAAGAGCGCCCGGGCGCATACATCCTTGTCGGCAACGGCGACACCGCCATGGTTCACCACCCAGAGTACAACTTCAACGATGAAGCCATCCCTGCGGGTTGCAGTTGGTGGGCCGAAATTGTGGAGCAACGCCTACCGAGCTGAATGAACGAAGGCGGGGGGAACCCCGCCTTTTTCTGTCGGATGAAGAACAATGATCGGGCGACGCCACGCACGGTAGGCCTGATAGCCGTTGATGCAGCCCAAAAGCAGATTGAATAGGAAGATCGGCATCAACTCTAGCGCGTAGCCATAGGCGATGAACAACAGGTTCGAGCCGAACAGCGCCGCGCGCAACCAGCGGATGTCGTTGGTCGACGCGGATAGCAAAACGAACCCGTAGGCAAGAAATCCTAGGCTGTCCATCAGACAGACCTCCACACAAAAACACAAAGCGGCACGAAAATACGGGTGTGCCTGCCGACTGCTTAGAGCAGCGTTGTGCGTGTGCATATACGCGCAGCGCCCAATTCACGGCCGCCACACGGTTTACTCACGGTAGCGGAGTTTTGCGGCTAGCCAGCAATGAAGACGCGGTAAAAGAAGACGCCGCTCATCACGAAGCCGACCGTGGCCACGATTCCCCGCACCACCGGCATAGGCAGCGCCCGCGAGATCGGGGCACCAGCATAGCCGCCAGCGGTGGTTGCGACCATCATCAGCAAGCCCGCTTTCCACTCAATGATACCCGCGCTTGCGAAAATGGCGACAGAGATCAGGGACAAGATGAAGCTCATGGCGGTTTTTAGGCCGTTCATTTGGTGGATATTGGTCATGCCCCACAGCGAGAACAGCGCCAGCAATATAATGCCCAACCCGCCGTTGAAGTAGCCCCCGTAGGTGGAGACGATGAACATGCTGACAAACCCGTATGGCGTGACAGATTGCGACCGTTTGGCCGCCCACGCGCGAACCTGTGCGCCGAACAAGAAGATCAGTGTGGCGAGGAGCAACAGGAATGGGACCAGTGCAGAGAATGCTTGGTCGGACGACACCAGCAGCAGGCATGACCCGAACGCGCCGCCCAGAAGGCCAATGCCAATGAGGCGCAAAAGTTGTTTTCGGTCAAAAGCCATGACCTCTTGGCGAAAGCCCAACGCGCCGCCCAGATAGCCCGGAAGGGCCGCGAAGGTGGATGTGGCATTCGCAATAACCGGCGGGATGCCCACGAACACAAGGGCGGGAAATGTCAGGAACGTACCGCCGCCCGCGATTGTGTTTAACACGCCCGCACCGAAGGCGGCTGAGAGCAGCAGCAAAATTTCAAAGAAGGTCATAAAGGTCCGATGCCAGTGATGCGGTTGCCACCTATGTGGCATATGCATCCTGCGCAGGCCAGCGGGGCTTGCGCAGGCTGATCAAAAGGAGGCCTCGTTAGCCGCCGGTATGGCTCATGTGTCGCGTCATCTGGCCGCCCAACTCTTGGCGGGAGTAATCAAAGTCATGACCCTTGGGTTTCAGGCCGATCGCAGCGCGAATGGCGTCCTCCAGCGGTCCGTCACTTTCCGACGCCCGAAGTGGGCCGCGCAGGTCGGATTTCCCTTCCTGTCCCAAGCAAGTGTAGATTTCACCCGTACAGGTGATGCGCACACGGTTGCAGCTTTCGCAAAAGTTGTGGGACAGCGGCGTGATCAGGCCGATTTTTTGGCCGGTTTCTTCCAGCCGCATATAGCGTGCGGGCCCGCCGGTGCGGTCGGGTAGGTCTGTCAGGGTGAATTCTTCCGCCAAACTGGCGCGCAGATCGTCCAGCGACCAAAACTGACCGATGCGGTTTTCATTGCCGATGTCGCCCATGGGCATGACTTCGATAAACGTCAAATCCATGCCCAGATCGGCGCACCACGCGGCGATGTCGAACAACTCGTCTTCGTTGAAGTCCTTCAACGCCACCGCGTTGATTTTCACCTTCAGTCCAGCCTTCAAGGCTGCGTCGACGCCGCGCAAAACCTGCGGCAGGCGGCCCCAACGGGTGATCTCGGCGAATTTCTTCTCGTTCAACGTGTCGAGGGATATGTTCACGCGGCGCACACCAGCGGCGTATAGGTCAGCTGCGTATTTTTCCAACTGAGAGCCGTTCGTGGTCAACGTCAGCTCTTTCAACGCGCCGCTGTCGAGGTGACGGCGCATGCCCTCGAAAAATCCCATGATACCACGTCGCACCAACGGTTCGCCGCCGGTGATGCGAAGCTTTTCGACGCCCATACCGATGAACGCCGTGCACATGCGGTCCAGCTCCTCCAGTGTCAGCAACTCTTTCTTCGGCAAAAACTGCATGTTTTCAGACATGCAATACACGCAGCGAAAGTCGCAGCGGTCCGTAACGGACAGGCGAAGGTAAGTGATGGCACGGTGGAACGGGTCGACGAGAGGTGTTTTCATTCTCTCAAGGTAGTGTGCGCGGCAAGCCGCGACAACCCAACTAAGGTCGTTGATGAAGTGTTTCGGAGCAGTTAACCTATCGCCTATGAAACAACACATCCTTCCCATAGTCGTCCTCTTCACGCTATCCGCGTGTGGTGGCCAGTTCTCCAACCCTCTTGGCGGGTCTCAGACCACACCGGCGGGGGCAGGCGGGGACAGCGTGCCAGCCGCGAAGCCCGTGGCACGGCCTACGGAAACAGGTGTGGTCGGCGGCGTTGGACGTACCGCGGCTTCCTTGGATAAAACAACGGCGGCGGAAAAATCCGCAGCGACGGCAGCTCCTGCGGGCGGTGGCGCGGTGCTGGGCACAACGGTCGCCACATTGGGCGATCCTACGGAGCAAGGGTTCTGGCTGCGGACCCCCTTGGTTAAGGCCGAGACCCAAGGCTCGGTCAAGACCACTGGCGGCGCTGTGGTGCAGGTGAAACTGATCCCGATTGAGGGCGAAGCATCCGCAGGCAGCCGGATTTCTCTGGCTGCAATGCGGGCGCTAAACCTCAGCTTGACTGATCTCGCGACGTTGACTGTCTCGAAAAGTTAAGACTGGCGCTTCATCATTTGCGCAGCCTCGCGGCGGGCAGAGCGGGTCATCCGCTCGCCGTGCTCCTCCAAGAACGCCTGAACGCGCGGTACATCGTGGCGCGACAAATCCCGCAGCCACCACGCGATGGCGCGCTGTATCAGCGGGTCGTGGTCTTCCGCGAGTAGGGCAGCCCAGCCTAAAACGCGGTCGCGGACGGCCTCATCCTCCAGCTTGGACTTGTTCTGTTTGGTCCACGGTTGGGTGAACGCAAGGGCCGCACGGCGGGTCCAGACGTGCTCCGACGCGATCCAATCATCCATTTCATCCAGCCGCGACGTGTCCCATACGACCCGCTTGCCGCCAGCGTTGGCAACGTGATCGGCGATGGCGGTCTCGTCCAGATCAGCCAGCCATGACACCAGTAAAGCCCATGCGCCCGCATCATCCGGACGCAGGCGGGCCTGCGTTAGAAGTTTCGCGGCACAGATGCGCCCCTCGTGAATGTTGCTCTCCCAAAGCCCCTTAGCGAGCGCCAGACGCGCGTTCAGATCGTCGCCACGCCACTCCTTCGCCAGTTCGTCGAGCTTGGCAGTGGGCACACCCAGATATGGGCGCTCCACGCCGTGATGGGCGGCAAGGCTCTCTGCTTTCGCGGGGTCGGACAGGTTTTCTAGGTGCGCAATCGCGTCTTCTACGTTCATTCTACCGTCACTGACTTGGCTAGGTTGCGAGGTTGGTCGACGTCGGTGCCTTTGGCGACGGCTGTGTGGTATGCCAGAAGCTGCGCCGGAACCGCGTACAGGATCGGGGCAAGAAAGGGGCTGATGGTTGGCATGACGATGGTTTGCCAAACGCCGTCGCTTGCCTCTTTCGCACCCTCGGCATCGGTGATCAAAACGACCTTGCCCCCACGCGCCATCACCTCTTGCATGTTGGAGACGGTCTTATCGAACAGCTCGTCCGTTGGCGCCATGACGACGACCGGCACCGTCTTGTCGATAAGCGCGATGGGGCCGTGTTTTAGTTCACCCGACGCATAACCTTCGGCGTGTATGTAGCTGATTTCTTTCAACTTAAGGGCGCCTTCCAGAGCCAAGGGGAACATTGACCCGCGCCCCAAGAACAGCACGTCTTGGGCCGATGCAATCTTGCCCGCGATGCGCTCGATTGCTTTCTCAAGTGACAGGGATTGGTTCAAAATGCCAGGTAGCAAATTGAGGTCATCCATGTGCTTCGCCATCTCCGCGTCAGAGATGTGGCCGCGTTGATGGCCCGCTTTCAACGCCAAGGCGGCGAGGGCAAGAAGCTGGCAGGTGAATGCTTTGGTCGACGCCACGCCGACCTCGACACCGGCCATGATCGGCAGCGCCAAGTCGCTTTCTCGCGCGATGGAGCTTTCGGGCACGTTCACCACCGACAAGATCATGGCGGCGCGTTCTTTCGCGTAGCGAAGCGCGGCCAGAGTGTCGGCAGTTTCGCCAGACTGGGAGACGAAGAGGGCGTAGGACTTGTCGGACACGACCGGCTTACGGTAGCGGAATTCGGAGGCAATATCGACGTCGACGGGCAGGCCTGCGATTTGCTCAAACCAGTATTTCGCAACTTGGCACGCTAGGTTCGCTGTGCCACAGGCGACCATGGTGATGCGGTCACATTTGGTGAAGTCAATGGTGCCACTGGGCAGCGCGATCCCCTTCGCGTCGTTGGAGCTGTAGGCCTTCAGCGCGTCGGCCAAGACGATTGGCTGCTCCGCGATTTCTTTGGCCATGAAGTGTTTGTGACCAGCCTTTTCAATGCGTGCCTCGTCAAGGGCAAGCGTCTTGATCGCACGGTTCGCGGGTTTGCCGTCCGCATCCACGATTTCGATGCTGGTGCGCGTGAGGAATGCGCTGTCGCCTTCTTCCAGATAGGCCACACGGTTGGTCATCGGGGCGAGGGCAATCGCGTCGGAGCCGACGTACATTTCGCCATCACCGTAGCCGACGGCCAAAGGCGAGCCCTTGCGCGCGGCGATCATCAGGTCGTCTTCACCGTTGAACAAGAAGCACAGCGCAAACGCGCCGTCGAGCAGGGCGATCGTTTTCTCAGCTGCTTCACGTGCCGAGAGACCTTGCTCTAGGAACCGGCGCGCCAACAGCACGATGGTCTCGGTGTCGGTGTCCGTTTCAGCCGCGTAACCATCTTTTGCGAGGTCAGCGCGCAGGTCCTTGAAGTTCTCAATGATGCCGTTGTGGACGACGGCAACGGGGCCAGAGCGGTGCGGGTGCGCGTTGTTGACGGTGGGCGCGCCATGGGTGGCCCAACGGGTGTGGCCGATGCCCGACTTGCCAGCAAGCGGCTCATGAACCAACAGATCCGACAGGTTAATCAGCTTGCCGACTGCGCGACGCCGATCAAGGGCACCGTCATTCACCGTCGCGATACCCGCGCTGTCATAGCCGCGATATTCAAGCCGCTTCAGGGCCTCGACAATGATCGGGGCGACTTCATGAGTTCCAAGAACTCCAACAATTCCACACATTTAAGCGTCCTTCTTCATCTTTTTGGCGCGCAGCATTTGCATCAGCTTGCGTGCGAGGCCTGTCTTATTTGTTTGACGCACGCGCGACAGGGCCAAGTCGCCGTCGGGTACATCTTCAGTCACTACGGTGCCGGAGCCAGTCATGGCCTCTGCGCCAACTTCCACGGGGGCGACCAGCAAGGTGTTCGATCCGATGAACGCACCCGCGCCAATGACCGTGCGGTGCTTGAAAACACCGTCGTAATTGCAGGTAATGGTGCCCGCGCCAACGTTCGCGCCAGCGCCGACATGGGCGTCGCCGACGTAAGAGAGGTGGTTTACCTTCGCGCCTTCGGCCAGCGTAGCGTTTTTGATCTCGACAAAGTTGCCAACCTTGGCACCTTCTTCCAGTTCAGCTCCGGGGCGCAGGCGGGCGAAGGGGCCGACGACAGCGCCTTGCGAAACGTGGCACCCCTCAAGATGGCTGAATGCCTTGATTTCTGCGCCGGACTCAACCGTCACGTCTGGGCCGAAGACCACGTTGGGGCCGATCACAGCGTCGCGTCCCAAAACCGTGTCATAGGCGAAAAATGTGCTTTCGGGCGAGGCGAGCGACACGCCGTCCTCCAGCGCCTCGGTGCGTTTGCGGGCTTGGAACGCGGCTTCAGCAGCGGCCAGTTCCAACCGTGTGTTAATGCCCAGCGTTTCCGCCTCGTCGCAAGTCACGGCTACGGCGGTTAGATCGCGGGCACGGGCGAGGCCAATGATATCGGTCAGGTAGTATTCTTCGCTGGCGTTCTCGTTTTTCACGTCAGCTATCAGCTCAAACATGGTTTGTGCCGCGCACATGACCACGCCTGAGTTGCACAGGGTCATGGCAAGCTGCTCCGGCGTCGCATCTTTCGCCTCAACGATGGCATCAAGGGACGTGCCGTTGATGATCAAGCGGCCATACCGTCCTGGATCCTTCGCGTTAAAGCCCAAAACCACGACGTCTGCGGTTTCACGGGCGTCGACCATGCTTTGCAGGGTTTCGCCTGATACGAAGGGGGTATCGCCGTACAGCACAACGACATCGCCGGTGAAACCGTCCAAGGCCGCGCGGGCTTGGTCAACGGCGTGGGCTGTTCCGTTCTGCTCGGTCTGGCGCACGAAAATGAGTTCGTCGTCATGTTTAGATAGGGTGGTTTCCACCATCTCCGCCCCGTGGCCTGTGACCACAACGCTCTTTTCCGGCTCAAGCGTTGAGGCCGCACGCAGGGCGTGCACCGCCAAGGGGGCCGCGCCGATCTGGTGCAACACCTTTGGGAGGTTGGAGTTCATGCGGCTTCCTTGGCCCGCGGCCAAGAGAACTAATGCGACTGGTTTGCTGCTCACGATAGCTGCCTTTCCCGGTTGCCCGGCCTTTCCTTCTTGTTGGCCCCGTTCTATCCGTATCGGGCTGCGGCGCAAGGTGCGCCTGCGTCACAACAGGTTTCGCCGCGTTACAGGAGGCATTTTTATGCGCACGGTAATATTTGATCTTGATGGAACACTGGCTGATACCAGCGGTGACCTGCTTGCGGCGGCTAATGCGTGCTTTCGAGGGTTGGGCCACGGTGACGTGCTGACGGCCGAAACGGATGCGGGCACGGCGGTGCGCGGGGCGCGGGCTATGCTGAACGCGGGGTTCACGCGGCTGGGCCTGTCCTATGACGACAGTGACGTCGATACGCAGTTCCCGATCCTGCTTGAGGCTTACGGTCAAGACATCTGCACCCACACCACACTCTATCCAGGCGCGCGCGAGGCAATCGCTCGGCTGCGCGACGCAGGCTACAAAGTCGGCATTTGCACGAACAAGCCTGAGGGGCTGGCGGAGCAACTGATGGCAGCGCTGGATTTTCGCGATGCTTTCGACAGTCTTGTGGGCGCGGACACGTTGCCTGTGCGCAAGCCGGATCCAGCGCCGTTCATTGAGGCTGTGCGACGGGCAGGCGGAGACCCTGCGCGGGCCGTGTTGGTCGGCGATACGCAAACCGACCGCGATACCTCCGCCAATGCAGGCGCGCCGTCGATCCTTGTCACGTTCGGGCCGGGGAGTTTTGACGTTGCTGCCCTCAAGCCGGAGGCGTTGATGGACCACTTCGATGACCTTGATGACATCGTTGGGCGCCTCATGGCTTGACTGTATTTCCGCGCCCGCCCAAGCTTCGCGGCGCACTATCCGGAGACGTAAGCGATGTTCGAAGTTTTTGACGGCAGCTTTACCCAGCAAGAACCCATCCCCGACGAAGGCATAGCCGCCGCGATGGCGGTGCTCCAGCACGGGCGTCTGCACCGCTATAACGTGGTCGAAGGGGAGTTGAGTGAGACTGCCTTGCTAGAGCAGGAGTTCGCGGCCTTTACGGGCGCGAAATATGCGCTGGCCGTTGCGTCCGGCGGGTATGCGATCGGTTGTGCGCTCCGCGCTGTGGGCGTCAAAGCGGGCGACACCGTCTTGTCGAACGGTTTCACATTGGCCCCTGTGCCTGGCGCTATTGCCTCGGTGGGCGCGGAGCCATTGTTCGTGGAGACTGCGGAGAACCTGACCATAGACCTAGATGATCTGGAGGCGCAGATAGAAGCGTCCGCCGCGAAGTATTTGTTGCTGTCGCACATGCGCGGCCATCTGTGCGACATGGACCGCTTGATGGCAATCTGCGACGCGGCTGGCGTTGCGGTGATTGAGGACTGCGCGCACACTATGGGGGCAAGCTGGCAGGGGGTGCCGTCCGGCAGGCACGGGGTCGCAGGATGCTATTCATGCCAGACCTACAAGCATGTAAATTCAGGTGAGGGCGGTTTCCTTGTCTCTGATGACGCGGAGGTTATGGCGCGGGCGACGATCATGTCCGGCTCTTACATGCTCTACGAGCGGCACTTGGCAGCACCGCCGCCCGAGGTGTTCGAGCAGGTAAAATATGTCACGCCGAATATATCCGGCCGTATGGACAACCTGCGCGCGGCGATCTTGCGCCCGCAGTTGGTCAAGTTGCCCGCGCAGGTCGCGGCTTGGAACGCCCGCTACGCCGCGATGGAGGCGGGTCTGCGCAACGCCCCCGGCCTGTCGGTTATCGAGCGCGACCCGCGCGGGGTCTTTGTTGGATCCTCAATCCAGTTCCGGCTCCCGCAGGCCACCAGTGCAGAAATCAATGAGTTCACCGCGCGTTGCGCCGCCCGCGGTGTGGAGCTTAAGTGGTTTGGCGCGGCCGAACCCAAAGCCTTTACCTCGCGATACGACAGTTGGCGCTATGCGCGGCCGCAAGCTTTGGCGCGGACGGATGAAATTCTCTCTGGTCTCTTGGACATGCGCCTGCCGCTGACTTTCTCCGTTGAGGACTGCGCGCTGATCGCCCGTATAATTCAAAGCGAGGCCCGCGCCTTGCAGGGCCGCGCGGCCCTCGCGGGCTAGCGCACCCAAGCCACTCACGGGTTGGCTGGGCTTGTTTGCGGGCGGATGGGCAGGCGGCACCGGGCCAAGCCCGTGCGCGGTTGCAGCGGGCGCGTGCGGTGCGGGGACTGCTTTCGCCGCCATATGCGCCATACGGTAGACGCGGTTGTGTTCCTCGACGATGCGTTTCAAGTCCCCGGGGGCGTAGGTGTGTGCTTCTGCCAAACCTAACGCCTGTGCGCATAGTTTTGAGCAGAACCAGCGATCCTCCACATGGCGGCGCAGGTTGATGAACTGGCTCATCAACAGCCCCCAGTAGTCGTAGCCGCGACCGACATGGCGTGCGGCGCGCTCAAAGGTGTCGTGCGGGGCCCAAGGCACCTGCACGAATTCATACGCCCCTTCGCGGAAATATAGGTCGCGTACGCAGACGCCACCGTTCTTGCCTTGCGCTGTCGCGCAGCGATGGGTTTCACCGGTTTTGGGTGGGCGGTTACTCACTAATAATTCACAATGCGAGAACTCGGAGCGGGTCACCCACTTGACGAGCGTGTCGCTTAAAGGCCGACCCTCTCCCCTGTAGAAGGCTAGATAGATCATTTCGATACTCAATTTGTCGGGTCAGGTAGTGTGGCGAAAGTGAGGCAGAATCTGATTGAAGCGCAAGGTAAATGCTGATTTGACAATGACTTAAGGGCGCTCAAAGCTATTTCAGGTATGGTATTCCTTACCTTTCGGCAGTGATCGCCGAAACAATCCCCGCAGAATCGCAATTTTGTTGATAGCACTCCTCGTGATGGCTGGATCACCTTAAGAAACCGTTAGCGAGCGGATGGTGTTGACCGGCGCAAGACTCCATACTAATATTTGAACGAGTGTTCAATAACTGGGATAACGGCCATGTTTAACGCCTCGATGAATTTCGATTTAGGTGAAGATGTAAACGCGCTGCGCGACATGGTGCACCGCTGGGCACAAGATCGCGTTAAGCCGCTGGCCGCCGAGGTCGACGCCTCCAACGAATTCCCCGCGCACCTGTGGGCGGAGATGGGGGAGCTTGGCCTTCTTGGTATTACGGTCCCTGAGGAAGATGGCGGCTCCGGCATGAGCTACCTTGCCCATGTGATCGCGGTTGAAGAAATTGCCCGCGCCTCCGCCTCCGTGTCGCTGTCCTACGGGGCGCACTCCAACCTGTGCGTGAACCAGATCAAATTGAACGGCACAGCCGAGCAGAAGGCCAGGTTTCTGCCTGGGCTGATGTCCGGTGAACATGTCGGCGCGCTGGCTATGTCAGAGGCGGGCGCAGGCTCTGACGTGGTGTCGATGTCGCTGAAGGCGGAAAAGCGCAATGATCATTACCGCCTGAACGGCAACAAGTATTGGATCACCAACGGCCCAGACGCCTCCACACTGGTTGTATATGCCAAGACGGATCCGGAGGCTGGCCCCAAGGGCATCACCGCCTTCATTGTTGAGAAGTCGATGAAAGGCTTCTCCACCTCGCCGCATTTTGACAAACTTGGCATGCGCGGCTCCAACACCGCAGAGCTGATCTTCGACGATGTTGAAATCCCGTTCGAGAATGTCTTGGGCGAGGAGGGGCGCGGCGTGCGTGTCCTGATGTCCGGCCTCGACTATGAACGCGTGGTTCTGGCGGGCATCGGTACTGGCATCATGGCCGCCTGTCTGGACGAGGTCATGCCCTACATGGTCGAGCGCAAGCAGTTCGGCCAGCCCATCGGCTCGTTCCAGCTGATGCAGGGCAAAATCGCGGACATGTACACCGCCATGAACTCCGCCCGCGCCTATGTCTACGAGGCGGGCCGTGCCTGTGACCGTGGCAACATCACCCGCCAAGACGCCGCAGCCTGCTGTCTCTATGCGTCCGAGCAAGCGATGGTCCAAGCCCACCAAGCCGTGCAAGCCATGGGCGGCGCAGGCTTCCTCGCCGACGCTCCGGTTGCGCGCCTGTTCCGCGACGCCAAACTGATGGAGATCGGCGCGGGTACGTCTGAGATCAGACGCATGCTGGTCGGTCGGGAGCTGATGGGGGCGATGGGGTGATCTCCGAGCAGTTCAAAGCTGAGCGCATCCCTGCTCTTCGCAAAAAATATCCTCGTTACTCGGACACGATGTTTGAGGCAGATTGGTTGTTTTACAAGGCGTTTGACCCGAAGTACTATCTTAGGCTGGCGGCGCAATTTGAGCTGCCCGCTTTTGTATCTGACACTATTGGAAATGAGCGAGATCTCATACCCGACAATGCCGAACGGCATATCAAAACGAAGACATCTTTTTTTCGTTTTATTAGATACCTATCTTCTGAAACACTTATACTGCACCTGTTATCAGCCTATCCATTTGGCCCACTGCCGAAAACACTCAGTGCCCTTCGCAATGACGAGTTGAACAAGGCTCTCGAGAGCATCTCTTTGGGAAAGGTTCCTCAGAAGTTCGCAATTTTGCAGGATGGGCGAGCGCTTAGATTTAGTGAGTGGTTGGAGTTTATTTTCCTTTCTGGGGAAAAGATGGAAGACTTTGATCGAGACGAGTTTTCTCGGTTTATATCTGGGGAAGCACGTCTAATTAAGAACCGGGACGCCGTGAATGCTTTCAAGCATGGGCGAATTCAGGAAGGAATAGATGGGCAACCCTTTCAGGTGTCGATCCTCTCGGACGAAGGGGAAAGACAACCTATTTTTGGTGAAATGCGTGGTGGTGTCCAATGGGTTGGCTGGGAAGAAAAGTGTTCTCTTTCGTCACTAACTCAGAGTATAAAATTGGGCTTTGAAGAGGTGGATCATGGGCTTGACTATGAAGTTATCAAGAAATCTTCTGCTCTAAATCAAATCGTCCGTGATCTGAGGTGGGCAATTCTCAGTGGTGACACCGAGATATCTATTTTCTTACCTGACCTTGCGCCCATGAAACAACATTCGCAGCGTTCTATTCTCAAGTTGGACACGACTTGGGACAAGGAAAGTTCGTGACCCTCCGCCCCCTCCACTACGCAGGTCTCGCCCTGCTGTGCCTCGTCGGCATCCTCGCCGTCGCGCAATACCAACGCGCGACGCTTGAGTTGACCGAGACCCAGATCATCGAGACCTACGCCGCCCGCTACCTTGACACGCACCCTGAGGCCAAGCGCACCGACTGCCGCGCGCGGCCTACGGCTGCCAAAGCCACACGCATGGTTGTTATTTGCGGGCCTGAGCCGTTTGATGCGGCACGGCACTATGAATACCACGTCGGCCCGCTCGGCGGGTTAGTCACGCAACATGGTCCTGCCGATTGGGCCACCAAATCCCCCGTCGCCCCGCGCGATGTGACCTGAAGGATCGCCCATGAAATACTTGGCCCTCATCGCAGCGCTTGCCGTCAGCCCCGCCATAGCGGAGACGCCATTGGCACAGGATAAAATCCTTGTGCTGGCCTGTTTGGAAAACATGGAGCAGGGCACCACATGGCCGCAATGTGTGGAGCTGATGTTCCAGCCTTGTGTCTCGTATGAGGCCGGCACAGATGCGCATGCCGCGTGCCTTTCTGAGGTGCGCGAAGACTGGTCCGGCACGGTGAAAGACCTGCAAGGTCAAGTGATTGAGGCGGTGACCAGCAGCGGATCATCCGAGCTTTTGGATTTGATGGGGCAATGGACGGGCTACGTCGTGCAGAAGTGCCAAGAGGTCGCCGACACCAAAACAACTGGCGCTCAAAGCGCGCGGCTGGGATGCGAAGTAAGTGAGTTGGCCGGACTGTCGGGCGAGCTGGCGGCCTGTTTGGAAGGGCGCTCCTCCGCCGGATATTGTGAGTTCAAAGAATGAGTGACGCTTTAGGTAAAGTCGGGCAGGGCCCTGCACGCTGTAACACCGAGGGATTATTATGAAACTGACCTCCAACATCGCAGCCGGATCAGAGGCGTTTCGCGCCAATGAGGCGGCAAACCTTGACGCTTTGCGCGTGGTGCAAGATGCGGCCAAGGCCGCGGCGCTGGGTGGGGGGGAAGGCTCCCGCGAGCGTCACGTGGGGCGCGGAAAAATGCTGCCGCGTGACCGCGTGGCGAACCTGCTCGATCCCGGCTCGCCCTTCCTTGAGGTCGGTGCCACAGCAGCGCACGGGTTATACGGCGGCGCGGCCCCATGCGCGGGGGTGATCGCGGGCATCGGTTTGGTGCAGGGGCGTCAGGTGATGGTGGTCTGCAATGACGCCACGGTGAAGGGCGGCACGTATTACCCGATGACCGTCAAGAAGCACCTTCGGGCGCAGGAAATCGCCGAAGAAAACCATCTGCCGTGCGTCTACCTTGTGGACAGTGGCGGCGCGAACCTGCCCAATCAGGACGAGGTGTTTCCGGACCGCGACCACTTCGGGCGCATCTTCTACAATCAGGCCCGTATGTCGGCGAAAGGCATCGCACAGATCGCCGTGGTCATGGGGTCATGCACAGCGGGCGGTGCTTATGTGCCTGCCATGTCCGACGTGACAATCATCGTGAAAGAACAAGGCACGATCTTCCTTGCGGGGCCCCCCTTGGTGAAGGCCGCAACGGGGGAGGTGGTGACATCCGAGGATTTGGGCGGCGGCGACGTGCACACACGCCTGTCCGGCGTGGCGGACTATCTGGCCGAAGACGACACGCACGCACTTGCCTTGGCGCGACAAGCGGTGGGCAACTTAGGTGCTTCCCCGCAATTAGCGGGTACCTCATACGACGCGCCACTTTACGATCCTGCCGAACTGCTGGGCGTGGTGCCCGCGTCGCTGACCACCCCCTATGACATCCGCGAGGTGATCGCGCGGGTCGTTGATGGCTCGCGCTTTGACGAGTTCAAGAAGCGGTTCGGGGAGACGCTGGTGACCGGCTTCGCCCAGATTTGCGGCATGCAGGTTGGCATTGTCGCCAACAACGGGGTGCTGTTTTCCGAAGCGGCCCAAAAGGGCGCGCACTTTGTAGAGCTTTGTTCGCAGCGCAACATCCCGCTTGTGTTCTTGCAAAATATCACCGGCTTCATGGTCGGGCGCCAATATGAAAATGAGGGCATCGCGCGGCACGGGGCCAAGATGGTAACAGCCGTGGCGACGACCTCTGTGCCGAAGATCACCATGGTGGTTGGTGGCTCTTTCGGGGCCGGCAATTACGGTATGTCGGGACGGGCATACCAGCCGCGCTTTATGTGGTCGTGGCCGAATAGCCGCATTTCGGTGATGGGCGGGCCACAAGCGGCCGGCGTTTTGGCCACGGTCAAACGCGACGGGATTGAGCGCAAGGGGGGGACTTGGTCCGTGGAGGAAGAGGCCGCGTTCAAGCAGCCGACGATTGATATGTTCGAGGAGCAATCCCACCCGCTCTATGCGTCCGCGCGGCTTTGGGACGACGGCATCGTCGACCCGCGCAAAGCGCGTGACGTGCTGGCCCTGTCCCTGCGCGCCGCGCTGAATGCGCCAATCGAGGAGACACGCTTCGGCGTGTTCCGGATGTGATGCGGGTGCGTAGAGTGAGCGTGTTAAGCTCCGTCATCTTCGAAAGGGGGGCGCTCCAAAGGGGCATCGAGCCCCTTCGGATCGCTCAGGCCTGCGGCGTTGCCGCGTGGCCTGCACAAGCAGCAACACGAGGCGTCACAGATGTTCACTAAAGTACTTATCGCTAACCGCGGCGAAATTGCATGCCGGATCATCGACACTTGCCGCCGTTTGGGGGTGCGCACGGTCGCGGTTCATTCCGACGTAGATGCGCGCGCCCGACACGTGCAGATGGCGGATGAGGCGGTGTCGCTCGGCGGCGCCACACCTGCGGAAAGCTACCTGCGCGGGGGCGCGATCATCGCGGCGGCCAAAGTAACGGGTGCCCAAGGCATCCATCCGGGCTACGGATTCCTGTCGGAGAACCCCGATTTTGTGGAGGAGGTTGAGCGCGCAGGTCTGGCGTTTATCGGCCCTTCCGCCCATGCTATCCGCGCGATGGGTCTGAAAGACGCCGCGAAGGCGTTGATGGTGGAGGCCGGTGTGCCTGTCGTTCCCGGCTACCACGGCGAGGGCCAAGACAACCTCGCCGCTGAGGCGGATAAGATTGGCTACCCAGTGTTGATCAAGGCCGTCGCGGGCGGCGGCGGCAAAGGTATGCGCCGTGTCGACGACCCCGCGCAATTTGCGCAAGAGTTAGAGGCGGCACAGACCGAAGCCCAAAAGGCCTTTGGCAACGACGTCGTGCTCATCGAAAAATACGTCGCCACCCCCCGCCACATTGAAGTGCAGGTTTTCGGTGACGGCACCAAGGCCGTGCATCTGTTCGAGCGCGATTGCTCGCTCCAACGCCGCCATCAGAAGGTGATCGAGGAAGCACCCGCGCCCGGCATGACGCCTGAAATGCGTGAGGCCATGGGCCAAGCTGCTGTGCGCGCGGCGGAGGCCGTGGGATACGCTGGGGCCGGTACGGTCGAGTTTATCGTGGACGCATCGGACGGGCTTCAGGCTGACCGGTTCTACTTCATGGAGATGAACACACGTCTTCAGGTGGAGCATCCGGTAACGGAGGCGATCACCGGCGTGGACCTTGTGGAGTGGCAACTGCGGGTCGCATCGGGCGAGGGACTGCCTGCCGCACAGGAAGACCTTTCGATCAACGGCCATTCGTTTGAGGCGCGGATCTATGCAGAGGACGTGCCTGCAGGTTTCTTGCCTGCCACAGGAACGTTGCAGCATCTGCGATTTGCGGACGGTGCGCGCATCGACACGGGTGTGCGAGAGGGAGACGAGATTAGCCCGCACTATGATCCGATGATTGCTAAGCTGACCGTACACGGCAGCGACCGCGACACAGCGCTGGCGCAGCTTACCCGCGCCCTTAAAGATACGCATATCGGCGGCACGGTGACCAACATCGGCTTCCTTGCGGCCTTGTCTGAACATCAGGGCTTTGCGGCGGGTGATGTGGACACAGGGTTGATTGCACGCGATCTGGACAGTTTGGTCAAGCAAGCCGCGCCATATTCCAAGACGCGGGCCTTGGCTGCGGTTGCGGCACTTGGGCTGCACAACAATACGGCATCAGACTTTGCGGGCGTGTCGCTGTGGGGTGGAGTGGAGCAGACCGCGCATTTCGCTTTTGGGGATGCAGAGGCCGCGCGGGTTGAAACGCTCTCGCGTGGGCGGTTCAAAGTGACGCTTCCCGATGCTGCCCATGAGCTGGCTTGCCTGCAAGGGGCGTGGAATGTGGACGGCACCAAAACGGATGCGAAAGTTTGGTGCGCAGGCGGGCAGGGGGCCGTGTTCTGGGGCAACACCTACGCCTTCACGGTGCCCGACCCGCTGGCGAGGGACGCCGACCAAGGTGCGGGCGACGGGTTCACCCGCGCGCCTATGCCGGGGCTTGTGCGGGTCGTTGATGTGGTTGCTGGGGCAAGCGTCCAAGCAGGCGATAGATTGCTGGTGCTGGAAGCCATGAAGATGGAGCACGCCCTGCGCGCGGAGGCTGACGGCGTGGTGGCTGAGGTTATGGCGAGCGCGGGCGACCAAGTCGCTGCGGGCGCTGCATTGGTGCGGATGGACGCGGCGGATGACTAAGATCACGCTGCACCATGCGCATCAGACACGCTCCATGCGCTGTTTGTGGCTCCTGGAGGAGTTAGACGTCCCATTCGAGACGGTGGTGCATCCGTTCGGCAAGAATCTGCGCGCGCCCGACTATCTGGCGCTGAATCCATCAGGGCGTGTCCCCGCGTTGCAACTCGGCGACCAGACGTTGTTCGAGAGTACGGCCATCACCGAGTACCTGTGCGAGACATTCCCACAGGCGGGGCTCGGCCGTGACGTCGGCAGCGCGGAGCGCGCGGATTGGCTGGTGTGGGTGCATTTCGGCGAAACCATGAGTCAGCATTGCGCCGCCCTTACGCAGCAGCATATCGCACTTTACGAAGACCACATGCGCAGCCCTCTTGTGATGAAGCTGGAAGCCGCGCGCCTTAGCAAATGCTACGCGGCACTTGAGGGGCGGTTGCTGGGGCGCGATTACCTGCTGGACGGCGGGTTCTCGGCGGCCGATATCTCCTGCGGCTATTCGCTTTACTCCGGCCAGCACTTTGCGAAGCTGACCGACTTTCCTTTAACTTCTGCGTGGTACGCGCGTATCACCGCCAGATCCGCGTTTAAGGCCTCACTGCCACCTGACGACAGGGGCGACTGGCTTTATCCCGAAGACTTCTACGAGGTGCCCGCATGACAACGGTTGAAATTTTCGAAGTCGGTCCACGTGACGGGCTGCAAAACGAGAAGGCCGAAATCGCCACCTCGGATAAGATCGCGCTGGTTGACCTGCTGTCGACCGCTGGCTTCAAGCGTATTGAGGTCGCTAGTTTTGTCTCGCCGAAATGGGTGCCGCAAATGGCGGACAGTGCGCAGGTGCTGGAGGGCATCATGCGGGCGCCGGGGGTGTCCTATGCGGCGCTGACGCCCAACATGCGCGGGCTAGAGGGGGCGATTGCCGCCCAAGCCGATGAGGTGGCAGTGTTCGCCAGCGCATCGGAGGGGTTTTCCAAAGCCAATGTGAACGCAACCATCACGGAAAGCCTTGCGCGCTTTGCCCCGATTATGGACGCGGCCCCCATGCCGGTCCGTGGCTATGTGTCTTGCGTTGCGGAGTGCCCTTACGATGGTGCGACCGACCCCGCTGACGTGGCGAAGGTCGTGGCGGAACTGGTCGCGATGGGCTGCTACGAAGTGTCGCTCGGCGACACCATCGGGCGGGCGACGCCGGAGCAGATCGACGCCATGTTGAAGGCGGTCACCGACGTTTGCCCTGCGGAAAAGCTCGCGGGGCATTTTCACGACACGTCGGGGCGGGCGCTCCTCAATATTGATGTAGCGTTGTCACACGGGGTTCGGGTGTTTGACGCTGCGGTCGGTGGTCTGGGCGGTTGCCCCTATGCGCCCGGTGCAGCGGGGAACGTCGCGACCGAGGCGGTTTTGGCGCATGTTGAACGGACGGGATATGCCACAGGATTGAACGCAGATATAATCGCGCGGGCGGGCCAGATGGCCTTAGCCCTGCGCGGCTAACGGAGAACGTCCAGATGTATAACACTTTACTGGTTGAGACAGACGCGCGTGGCGTTGCCACGGTTACCTTGAACCGCCCCGAAAAGCGCAACGCTATGTCTGGTGAGATGATTGCGGAGCTGACGGCCTGTGCAGCCACATTGGGTGCGGACGGTGGGGTGCGTGCGGTGGTCTTGCGCGGTGCGGGCGCGTTGTTTTGTGCGGGCGGTGATCTGAACTGGATGCGCGCACAGATTGATGCGGACGGTGCGACGCGGGGCCGCGAGGCAGGAAAGCTCGCGGCGATGCTGGGCGCATGGAACGCGCTCCCCAAGCCGGTCATTGGCCGGATCGAGGGCGCGGCGTTCGGCGGTGGTGTCGGACTGGCCTGCGTGTGTGACGTGGCGATTGCAGCAACGGACGCCAAGTTTGGCCTGACAGAGACAAAGCTCGGCCTGATCCCCGCAACCATCGGGCCTTATGTGATTGCGCGTATGGGCGAAGGCAACGCGCGCCGCGTGTTCATGTCCAGCCGCGTCTTCGGCGCGGAGGAGGCGCGTGACCTTGGCGTCGTGGCGCGTGTATCGGATGATCTGGATGCTGCGGTTGAGGCGGAAATCACCCCGTATCTGGCCTGCGCTCCGGGCGCGGTGGCAGAGGCCAAGGCGCTGGCGCTGCATCTGGGGGGCGCACCGGGGCAGGCGGAGGTGGCACATTCCATCCAAGCGCTGGTGACACGCTGGGAAAGTGACGAGAGCAGGGAAGGCATCGCCGCGTTCTTTGATAAGCGGAAGGCCGCGTGGATCGCGCAATAACCGCACAGGGGTCGTGAAGAGACCCGTTCCATGGGGCGCCATCATCAGTTAGGGTTATGGCAAAACAACCCCATGAGAGGGAGCAGCCCCATGATCACACGCCGCCACTTCATCGCCCTGACCGGTGCCACCGCCCTACAGGCCTGTAGCGCCAGCGGGGGCAGCACCGCACCTGTCGCCCGCTCCAGCATGCGCGCGGTGCCCAACGCCGCCTTTGATGCGTGGGTCGAGCGGTTCAAATCCCGCGCGTCCTCCAGCGGGATATCGGACGCCACTTTGCGCGCGGGCCTGCGCGGCGTCGGGTTCTTGCCTGACGTGATTGATCGCGACCGCAACCAAACCGAATTCAAACGCAGCTTCGAGGACTATCTTGCCATCGTCGCCTCGGAGGAGAAGGTCAAAGCGGGCCGTGCGGCTTTCGCTCGTGAAAGATCCCGCCTGAATGCGATTGAGGCCAAGTACGGCGTGCCTGCCAATGTTGTCGCGGCCATCTGGGGCGTGGAGAGCAACTTCGGCACACGGCGCGGCGATATCCCCGTGATTTCTGCCACGGCAACACTGGCTTTTGACGGGCGGCGCGGCGCGTTCTTTGAGAAGCAGTTGATCGCGGCACTCAAGATTTTGCAGACGGGGGACACCACGCCGGACCGTTTGGTGGGCTCTTGGGCGGGGGCGATGGGACACACGCAGTTTATCCCCACGTCCTATCAGCTGTTCGCAGTGGATTTCACCGGGGACGGGCGGCGCGACATCTGGTCCGACGATCCGTCTGACGCATTGGCATCGACCGCAGCATATCTTGCGCGCTCCGGTTGGCAACGGTCGCAGCCTTGGGGGCGCGAAGTCACGAGCGGCGGCTTGCAGCCCGATCCGGGTGGTCCGCGTTTTGCCGTGGGGCAAAACTTCAAGGCGATCAAGCGCTACAACAATTCCGACAATTACGCCTTGGGCGTTGGGCATTTGTCCGACCGTCTGGCGGGGGGCGGGCCGCTGAAAACACCGTTCGGGCCGGATAAGTTCGGGCTGACAATCAACGACCGCAAGCGGCTGCAACAGCGCCTGACCGCGCGGGGCTTCGACACGGGTGGTGCGGACGGTGTTCTAGGGCCGAAGTCACAGGCTGCGATCGGGGCTTTTCAGCGCAGTATCGGGCTGGAGGTGACGGGGAATCCGTCGCCAGCATTGCTTGCGCGGCTTGAATAGAGATTGCCAGCGAACGTTGCGATGGGCCTTTGCAGACGCGCGCTGAGCCAAGATTTGCCACGTCTATGATGGCACGCGGGGTCATATCCTATCAAAACACTAGGATACGACCCCGCTGAAATCTATCAGTTTGGAGTGAAAAATTAGGGCTTTGCGGCCACAACAGGGGACGTCCATCGGTTGACCCCCTGCACGCGCAAGCGTAAAGATCACCGCAACTAGCAAGCCCTGTGAGTCACTGCGAACAGGCGAGAAGGAGACTTACGTGGACGAGCTTCTACGCGAATACCTGCCAATCCTCATATTTCTGGCAATAGCCATTGGTCTTGGACTGGTTCTGATTCTTGCGGCCGCTGTGGTCGCTGTCCGCAATCCCGACTCCGAAAAAGTGTCTGCATACGAATGTGGCTTTAACGCCTTTGACGATGCGCGGATGAAGTTTGACGTGCGGTTCTATCTGGTGTCGATCCTGTTTATCATTTTCGACCTCGAAGTTGCGTTCCTGTTCCCTTGGGCTGTCGCCTTTAAGGACGTTGGGTTGCTGGGCTTCTGGTCGATGATGATCTTCCTTGGGGTGCTGACCATCGGCTTTGCTTACGAATGGAAAAAGGGAGCACTCGAATGGGAGTAGCAACCGGATTGAACACTGCGGGCTGGGACAAAGACGTCGCCACCGCGCAGTTGAACGATGAGCTGCAAGACAAGGGGTTCCTTGTCACCTCGACCGAGGACATCATCAACTGGGCGCGCACTGGCTCGCTGCACTGGATGACGTTCGGTTTGGCGTGTTGCGCCGTGGAGATGATGCACACCGCCATGCCGCGCTACGATATGGAGCGGTTTGGCACGGCGCCCCGTGCGTCCCCGCGCCAGTCTGACCTGATGATTGTGGCCGGTACGTTGACCAACAAAATGGCTCCTGCGCTGCGCAAGGTTTATGACCAGATGCCAGAGCCGCGTTACGTGATCTCCATGGGGTCTTGTGCGAACGGCGGCGGCTACTACCACTATTCTTACAGCGTTGTGCGCGGCTGCGACCGGATCGTTCCGGTTGACCTCTACGTGCCAGGGTGCCCGCCCACGGCTGAGGCATTGCTTTACGGCATCCTTCAGCTGCAACGCAAAATCCGCCGGACGGGGAACATCATTCGATGAATTCTGCACTTGAAGAACTCGCAGCCCACATTGAGCTGAAGCGCCCTGATTGCGTGCTGACAACCGAGATCGCATTCGGCGAGCTGACCGTGCATATCGCACCCAGCTCGCTTGAGGCGTTTTCAGAGTTTCTGAAAACCGACCGTGCGTGCCGCTTCTCGACGATGGTGGACATCACGGCTGTGGATTACCCGACGCGCGATGCGCGTTTCGAGGTCGTCTACCAGTATCTGTCTATGTATCAGAACCACCGCATCCGCGTGAAAATCGCGGTCCGCGAAGACGAAATCGTGCCGTCGCTGCACGAGGTCTACCCTGCCGCCAACTGGTTCGAGCGCGAGATTTTCGACATGTTCGGCATCATGTTCGCGGGCCATCCCGACCTGCGCCGCATCCTCACCGACTACGGTTTCCGCGGCTACCCGCTGCGCAAGGATTTCCCGACAACGGGATATGTAGAGGTCCGCTACGACGACGCAGAAAAACGTGTGGTGTATGAGCCGGTGAAGCTGGTGCAGGAATACCGGCAGTTCGACTTTATGTCCCCGTGGGAAGGTGCCGAGTACATCATGCCGGGTGACGAGAAGGCCGAAGAGGGGGCGAAGGGCTGATGGAATTTGCGACTGAACTTCTTGGCTTGTTGACCGCAGCGCTTATGGCGTTCGGGGCAATGCCAGTTTTTAAAAAAATCGCGGATGTCGAAATGGTCGACATTGGAGTTGTCTCAGCTGTTCGGGAGTCTAACTGATGGACGGTGGCAAATTCGATGACGCCCTGACGGGCGAGCAGAAGATCCGTAACTTCAATATCAACTTCGGCCCGCAGCACCCTGCGGCCCACGGCGTATTGCGCTTGGTGTTGGAGCTGGATGGCGAGATCGTAGAACGCTGCGACCCGCATATTGGCCTCCTGCACCGTGGGACCGAAAAGCTCATGGAGAGCCGGACCTACCTGCAAAACCTGCCGTATTTCGACCGCCTCGATTACGTCTCCCCGATGAACCAAGAGCACGCTTGGTGCTTGGCCATCGAGAAGTTGACCGGCACTGAGGTGCCGCGCCGTGCGTCTTTGATCCGCGTTCTCTACTCCGAGATCGGCCGCATCCTGAACCACCTGCTGAACGTCACCACGCAGGCTTTGGACGTGGGTGCGTTGACGCCTCCGCTTTGGGGCTTCGAGGAACGCGAAAAGCTGATGGTGTTCTACGAGCGTGCATGCGGTGCGCGTCTGCACGCGGCGTATTTCCGCCCGGGCGGTGTTCACCAAGACCTGCCGGATGACCTGATCAACGACATCGAGGAATGGACGACGACCTTCCCTCAGGTGCTCTCTGATATCGACGGGTTGTTGTCCGACAACCGTATCTTCAAGCAACGCAACGCGGATATCGGCATCGTGACCGAGGAAGATATCCTCACTTACGGTTTCTCTGGCGTGATGGTGCGTGGCTCCGGCCTTGCATGGGACTTGCGCCGTTCGCAGCCCTACGAATGCTATAACGAGTTCGATTTCGAAATTCCTGTCGGCAAGAATGGCGACTGTTTTGATCGTTACCTGTGCCGCATGGAAGAGATGCGCCAGTCGGTGTCGATCATGCGTCAGTGCATCGAAAAGCTGCGTGTGGAAAAAGGCGACGTCATGGCACGGGGCAAGATGACCCCGCCATCGCGTGGCGAGATGAAAACCTCCATGGAGGCGCTCATCCATCATTTCAAATTGTACACCGAAGGGTTCCACGTACCCAAAGGTGAGGTTTACGCGGCGATCGAAGCCCCTAAGGGCGAGTTCGGTGTGTATCTGGTGGCGGACGGGTCGAACAAACCTTACCGCGCCAAAATCAAGGCACCTGGGTTCCTGCATTTGCAGGCTATGGACTACATGTGCAAAGGCCACCAGCTTGCTGATGTGGCCGCTATTATTGGAACGATGGACGTAGTTTTTGGAGAGATTGACCGATGAAAAAGTTTTCTGCTTTTGCCGTAGCTGGCGCTGTAACTTTGAGCGCTTGCCTTCCTGCCCCTGAGTTGAGCGTCGACGATATTGATCTGGCGCGTTACGCGTCCGCCATGGCGCAAGTGGGCTGCATTGACTTCGACGGCATCACACATGCCGAAATCCGCAATCTTACCGGTTGGAAAGACATGAAGCTCGACAAAGTGCAGGAAGAGGCCATCGCCCAACTGCAAGCCATTGAGCAAGCCGGCGGCGGCATCCGTTCCACCGTAGGGGCCTGCGCGTAAGCGCCGCGCCCCGACCGCACAGATATAAGGCCTCAGACCTCCATGCTTCGCAGACTTTACGCAGACCAGCCTGACAGCTTCGCCTTCACCCCAGCAAACCTTGCATGGGCGGACGCGCAGATTACGAAATACCCTGAGGGGCGTCAGGCTTCGGCGATCATACCGCTGTTGTGGCGTGCGCAAGAGCAGGAGGGCTGGCTGACCCGCCCCGCCATTGAATATGTGGCGGAAAAGCTGGGTATGGCGTATATTCGTGCGCTGGAAGTGGCGACATTCTACTTTATGTTTCAGCTGCAACCCGTTGGTTCTGTTGCACATATCCAAGTGTGCGGCACGACGTCCTGCATGATCTGTGGCGCGGAAGACCTGATGAGTGTCTGCAAAGAGAAAATCGCTGAGAAGCCCCATCAGCTGTCAGCTGACGGCAAGTTCTCTTGGGAAGAAGTTGAGTGTTTGGGGGCCTGCGCCAACGCGCCAATGGCCCAGATCGGCAAAGACTACTACGAAGACCTGACCGCCAAAAGCATGGCGCAGATCATCGACATGCTGGACAAGGGCGAGGTTCCCACGCCCGGTTCGCAAAACGGGCGCTACGCGGCAGAGCCACGCAAAGGCCTGACGTCGCTGACAGAGTTCGACAGCGGCAAAACGCAATATAACGCATCGGTGCAATTGGCCGCTGACATCGGCGACACCGTGAAGCGCATCGATGGCACGGAAGTGCCGTTGCTGACCCCGTGGCAGCACGATGGCAAGGCGAGGACCGGAACGGCGAAAAAGGCGAAGTCGAAGGTCGACGCGACCAAGGCAGAAGTCGACGCGAAGAAGATCGCCCGTCCAAAAGTTGGCACCGTGGCACCCGAAAAGAAAACGTCTGCAAAACCGAAGGCGCCCGTAAAGCCGGTCGCGGCTGATGGTAAACCGGAGCTGTTGAAGAAAGCACGCGCTGGCGGTCCGGACGATTTGAAAATGATCAAAGGTGTTGGTCCGAAGCTGGAAGCATTGCTGCATAAAATGGGTGTGTATCACTTCGACCAGATCGCTGGTTGGCGCAAAAAAGAAGTAGCGTGGGCCGATGAGAACCTTGAGGGGTTCAAAGGCCGCGTCTCCCGAGACGAGTGGGTAAAACAAGCTAAGGTGCTGGCCAAAGGGGGCACTACGGAATTTTCAAGCCGCGTCAAAAAAGGCGGCGTCTACTAGTCTGAAACAGACGGGGAGTACTACAAATGGGACAGAACGATACAAACGGCTCTAGCTGCACAACAGTGTGTTGGCTTGTGGCAGTAGTTGCAGGTGTTTTGGTTGCAGCGCTGCTTATGTCGATGCGCGGCTATGGCTTTATGCCTGCGGCAATCTGGGGCCTGCTTACGTTGATCGTTGGCGGTTTCGTTTTGAACTGGGCGTTTTGCGGTAACTCCAAAGCTGAGACAGCGACCACGACTGCTACGCCCGCGGCCAAAGAGGAGACAACGCCTGTTGCTGCGCCTCTGACCTCGAACCGCGACGCCACGACGTCGACCAATGTTGAGGACGTTCCTGCACCAGCCGCCGCCGCGGCTTCGCCCGTTGAAGATCCCGCGCCTAAAGTTAAGCCGACTGCGGCCCTTGCTGGTGAGGCAGATGTTGCGGCCCGCAAAGGTGAATGGAAATACGAGGCAGAGCCCGAAGCTGCGGAAGCCCCTGTTGCGAAGAAGAAACCGGCTGCCAAGAAAGCCGCCGCTCCAAAAGCGAAGAAGCCTGCGGCAAAGACGGCGAAGTCCGGCAGCACGACCACATCCAAAGTAGCAACACCCAAGGCGGAGCCAAAGGCGAAAGCCGCAGCGAAGCCCAAACCCGCCCCAAAGGCAAAAGCGGCGCCAAAGGCCAAATCAGCTGACGCGAAGCCTGCCGTAAAGGCAACTGCAAAGCCGAAGGCTGCGCCCAAAACCAAAGCCGCGACAGCCGCTAAACCAGCGGCCAAAGCGAAGCCCGCGAAAGCGAAGCCAGTGGCCGCAGACGGCAAGCCGGAACTTTTGACACAAGCCCGCGAGGGTGGGCCAGATGATCTGAAACAGATCAAAGGCGTAGGCCCGAAGCTGGAGAGCGAGCTTCACAAGCAGGGCGTGTTCCACTTCGATCAGGTCGCCAGCTGGCGTAAGAAAGAAGTTGAATGGGCCGATAACAACTTGGATGGTGTAAAAGGCCGCGTTTCCCGCGACGAGTGGGTGAAGCAAGCCAAGGTCTTGGCCAAGGGCGGCCAGACCGAGTTCTCCAAGAAGGTGAAAAAGGGCGGGGTTTATTGACCCTAGCCGAGACTAAACAATGAGCGGGCCCTCGCAAGAGGACCCGAAGATGGTCAAACAGGCCCGCCAAGCAGCGATCGTGATTTTTGCCACGATGCTGATCTGGGTCGGGGCACAGGTGATTGGGGGGCAACTTGGTTTGGCCCCGAAATACGCCTTCCTGTTGGACATGCTGGCAGGGGCCGCGTTCATTTGGGCGTTGGTCGTATTATTACGAGTGTGGCGCGCCCGACAGTAGGTGCGCCGCGCAACACACGAAGATCAGACAGGACGCGAAGCAATGCTGGCAGATAAAGACCGCATCTTTACCAACCTCTACGGGATGCACGACCGCTCCTTGAAGGGCGCGCAAGCCCGTGGGCATTGGGATGGCACCGCCGCGATTATCAAACGTGGCCGCGACAAGATCATCGACGACATGAAGGCCTCTGGCCTGCGTGGGCGGGGCGGGGCGGGTTTCCCGACCGGCCTGAAGTGGTCTTTCATGCCGAAGGAAAGCGATGGCCGCCCAAGCTATTTGGTGGTGAATGCGGACGAGTCGGAGCCTGGCACCTGCAAAGACCGCGAGATCATGCGCCACGATCCGCACACGCTGATCGAGGGGTGCCTGATTGCGTCTTTCGCGATGAACGCCAATGCCTGCTACATCTACATTCGCGGCGAATACATCCGCGAAAAAGAAGCGCTGCAAGCCGCGATTGATGAATGCTACGAGGCGGGGCTGGTTGGCCCGAACGCCGCCAAATCCGGCTGGGATTTCGACATCTACCTGCACCACGGTGCGGGCGCATATATCTGCGGGGAAGAAACCGCGCTGCTGGAAAGCCTTGAGGGCAAAAAAGGCATGCCGCGGATGAAACCACCGTTCCCTGCGGGCGCTGGCTTGTATGGTTGCCCGACGACGGTGAACAACGTGGAATCCATCGCGGTTGTGCCGACCATCCTGCGCCGTGGCGGGGACTGGTTCTCCAGCTTTGGCCGCCCGAATAACGCCGGCACCAAACTTTTTGCGATCTCCGGTCACGTGAACAACCCTTGTGTTGTGGAAGAGGCCATGTCGATCCCGTTCAAAGAGCTGATCGACCGCCATTGCGGCGGTATTCGTGGCGGCTGGTCCAACTTGAAGGCCGTTATTCCGGGCGGTTCGTCCGTGCCGATGCTGCCGGGGGAGATGATGGAGAAAGACTGCATCATGGATTTCGACTGGCTACGCGAACAGCGTTCCGGTCTGGGGACGGCTGCGGTTATCGTGATGGATCAGAACACCGACATCATCAAAGCGATCTGGCGGCTGTCCAAATTCTACAAGCACGAATCCTGCGGGCAATGTACGCCGTGCCGCGAAGGTACCGGCTGGATGATGCGCGTGATGGATCGTCTGGTGACGGGCGACGCCGAAGTTGAGGAGATCGACATGTTACTCGACGTGACCAAGCAGGTCGAAGGGCACACCATTTGTGCCTTGGGCGATGCGGCCGCGTGGCCGATCCAAGGTCTGGTACGTCACTTCCGTGACGAGATCGAAGATCGTATCAAACACAAACGGACTGGCCGCGTGTCGGCTGTGGCAGCCCAATGATGCGCGCTGTAGCTCTGATCCCAGCGGCGGCCCTGTTGGCAGCCTGTGTTCCAGCTAGTCCGGTTGCTGAGAAGCCGAAAGGCCCCCCGATCGAGATCGTTGAGGCAGTTCGCGCGGCTGACACGTCGCGCATCGTGTTGCGCTATAAGGATGGCGCTGCCATTCCTGCCGCTGATGAGAACCGTGCGGTGATCCGCGCCATGGAAATCGCCTGCAAAGAGGGTGAGAGCGCCATCCCTGACACCCGCACGCGGGCCGATGGTTTGTTGACGGTCAAAGTTTTCTGCGTTGCCGTCCTCCAAAGCGACCAAGTCGTTGACGGGTCGGGGTTGAAAACATGATCCGCTTCGCGCTCATAAGTGTTTTGGTGCTGTCGACGGCATCTTGCGGCCTGCTGAGCCGCGACAAGTCGCGCAACGCGGGTAGTGAGCGCGCCTTGCCGTTCAAGGCAAAACTGTCGTCTGGAGACGACAAGCGGAACATCGCGATCGCGGTGGTCAACAAAGGGGCTGGTGTTGAAGAAGTGCGCGAAAGTGTGCGGTTTGAGGCCACGAAGTATTGCCTGCTGAACTACGGCGGCTCTGACGCTGCATGGCAGATTAGCCCCGTGAGCAAGGATTGGGCCTTCACCCAAGACGGCGACAAGCTCGTGTTTAATGCACGCTGTACTTCGCGGTAGGATGAAATGAACATGTCGAGCGTAGTGAAATTTGGACCTCTCGCCGCTGCCGCCGTTTTGGCGGCCGCGCCTGTGATGGCCGACACGCGCCCGATGCCTGACTACTTTGTTTCGGCGCTCGTCGCGACCTCGGCTGCGCAGGCCCTGGCGCTGTCATGCCCAACGATCAGCGTTGACCCTGTTGCTGTCGTGAATGCGTCCGAAGTTTTACTGTCGCAGCTGGAAGCTGACGGGTTTGATGCGAATGACCCGAGCGCGGATATGGAAAGTGGCGAGGACCGCCTGTCGGAGGCACAAGCCGCCTTCATGGACAAGCATCAGCTTGAAGGTGCGTCGGGCGAGGCGGTTTGCGATGCAGGCCGCGCCGAAATCTCGCAAAAAACTGATATCGGCGCGTTGCTGGTGGAGGTCGCGCAATGATTGACCATCACCTTGCAGAGCAGAGTGTTGGTAATCCGACATTGGCCGAAGCGCTGGAACGACTTGAGATGCTGAGAGAGCAGGGCGAAAGCCCCGATGCTTTCGGCTGGGACTATTTGAAAGACGCGACCATGTGGAAAACACATGGCTGCCAAGTGGCTGCGGAGTAACGCATGAGCGACCTAAAGAAAGTTATCATCGACGGCAAAGAGGTCGAGTGTGACGGGGCTATGACCCTGATCCAGGCTTGCGAGCAAGCTGGTGTAGAAGTGCCTCGTTTTTGCTACCATGAGCGCCTGACGATTGCCGGTAACTGCCGGATGTGTCTGGTGGAAGTTGTGGGTGGCCCACCGAAGCCCGCTGCATCTTGCGCAATGCAAGTGCGTGACTTGCGCCCCGGCCCCGAAGGCCAGCCGCCCGTGGTGAAAACCAACTCGCCGATGGTCAAGAAGGCCCGTGAAGGCGTGATGGAATTTCTGCTGATCAACCACCCGCTGGATTGCCCGATTTGCGACCAAGGCGGTGAATGCGATCTGCAAGATCAAGCGATGGCGTACGGCGTCGATTTCTCCCGCTACCGCGAACCGAAACGCGCTACGGATGATCTGGATCTTGGCCCGCTTGTCGAGACTCATATGACGCGCTGCATTTCTTGCACGCGCTGCGTGCGCTTCACCACGGAAGTCGCGGGCATCACCCAAATGGGCCAGACAGGTCGCGGCGAAGATGCGGAGATCACATCGTATTTGGGCGAAACACTTAACTCCAACATGCAGGGCAACATTATTGACCTTTGCCCGGTTGGTGCTCTCGTCTCGAAGCCATACGCCTTTACTGCGCGTCCGTGGGAGCTGACGAAGACTGAAAGCATCGACGTGATGGACGCGCTTGGGTCCAGCATTCGTGTCGACACGAAAGGCCGCGAAGTCATGCGCTTCCTGCCGCGCAACCACGACGGCGTGAACGAGGAATGGATTTCCGACAAGACACGCTTTGTCTGGGACGGCTTGCGCCGTCAACGTCTGGACACGCCGTACATTCGTGAGAACGGCAAACTGCGCAAAGCAGGCTGGGATGAAGCCCTGAAAGCCGCGAGCGCGGCAATGACTGGTAAGAAACTTGCGGGTCTTGTGGGCGATTTGGCGCCTGTTGAAGCAGCGTTCGCCCTGAAGCAACTGATCGAGGGGCAGGGCGGTGTTGTGGAGTGCCGCACGGACGGCGCGAAACTGCCAGCCGGAAACCGCTCCGGCTACGTTGGCACGGCCAGCATCGAAGACATCGACACCGCAAAAATGATACTGCTGATCGGTACCAACCCAGAGATCGAAGCCCCAGTGCTTCACGCTCGCATTCGCAAAGCGTATCTGGCTGGCGCTACGGTCGGGGTGATCGGGCCCAAGCTGGACCTGAGCTTTGAGTACACGCATTTGGGCACGGACCGCGCTGCGCTGGCGAAGGTTGCCGATATGGATAATTCCAACGAGCAAGCTGCGGTGACCATCATCGGCCAAGGCGCATTGCAGGAGGCCGACGGCGAAGCCGTTCTGGGCACCACGATGCAGATGGTTGAGGCAAGCGGGGCCAAGTTAATGGTCCTACACACTGCCGCTGGCCGTGTGGGCGCGATGGACGCGGGCTGTACCAATGACGCCGGCATGGACGGCATCAAAGATGCCGAAGTGATCTACAACCTTGGTGCGGACGAGGTCGATATCGAGGCTGGTCCGTTCGTGATTTACCAAGGCTCTCATGGGGATCGCGGCGCGCACCGCGCCGATATCATCCTGCCAGGGGCTGCCTACACCGAAGAGCAAGGGCTGTTTGTGAACACAGAAGGGCGTCCACAACTTGCGCTGCGCGCCGGTTTCGCGCCGGGCGAAGCGAAAGACAACTGGGCCATTTTGCGCGCCCTGTCCGCAGAGCTTGGCGCAACGTTGCCATACGACACACTGGCGCAACTGCGCACGGTTCTGGTCGGAGAAGTGCCGCACCTTGCTGAAATCGACACGGTGCCGGTGAACGAATGGACGCCGCTTAAGGCCAAGAAGATGGGCAAGGCCGACTTCCGCTACGCATTGACGGATTTCTACCTCACCAACCCGATTGCCCGTGCGTCCGAGTTGATGGCGGAGCTGTCGGCAAACGCCAAAGCGCGGGCCAACACCCCGATGGCCGCGGAGTAACGTGACATGCGTAAGCGCATATCCTTTCTGGGGGCTGCTATGCTAGCGGCTTGCACCCCGACCGAGGACCCGTCGCAAAGCTACTTTGCGCCGGAATACCTTGGCATCGAGACCAGACGACTCGACGATGATCTCGTCAGTTTTCTGGTCCGGATGGAAGGTGCGCGGACCAAGGCGGACGTGGCGGACTATGGAAAATGTGCCGCAGCACAGTACGCATTGATCCGCGGCTTCGGATTTGCGCGTCATGTGCGCACAAACGTACAGGAAGAGGGTGGCCTTTGGGCCGGAGATGCGGTTTACACCATCTCGGCAGCACTACCCGACGGATTGCAAACAATCGACGCCGAAGTGGCCGTCGCAGAATGTGCCGAAACCGGCATACCAACAGTTTGAGGGACCATGGCTGAATTTCTTTCATCTGGACTGGGGATCACCCTGATCATCGTCGCCCAATGCTTGGCAATGATCGCCTTTGTGATGATCTCCCTGCTGTTCTTGGTTTATGGCGACCGCAAAATCTGGGCGGCCGTTCAGATGCGGCGCGGACCAAACGTTGTGGGTGTCTTCGGGCTGCTCCAATCGGTCGCCGATGCGCTGAAATACGTGGTCAAAGAAATCGTTATCCCAGCGGGCGCTGATAAGTTCGTATTTATGCTGGCCCCGATGCTCGCCTTCGTGTTGGCGATTATCTCGTGGGCTGTGATCCCGTTCAACGACACATGGGTGTTGGCAGATTTGAACGTCGCGATCCTTTACATCTTCGCCATTGGCTCGCTGGAGGTTTACGGCGTGATCATGGGGGGCTGGGCGTCCAACTCCAAATACCCGTTCTTGGGTTGCCTGCGGTCGGCAGCGCAGATGATCTCTTATGAGGTCTCCATCGGCCTGATCATCATCGGTGTTGTGCTCTCCACCGGCTCTTTGAACTTTGGTGATATCGTGCGGGCGCAAGATGGCAGCTACGGGTTCTTCAGCTGGTACTGGCTGCCGCATTTTCCAATGGTGTTCTTGTTCTTCATCAGCGCTTTGGCTGAAACCAACCGCCCACCGTTTGACCTGCCCGAAGCAGAGTCGGAACTGGTTGCTGGCTATCAGGTTGAATACTCCTCGACCCCGTTCCTGCTGTTCATGGCAGGTGAATACATCGCCATCTTCTTGATGTGCGCGCTGATCTCGCTGCTGTTCTTCGGCGGCTGGTTGTCCCCGATCCCGTTCTTGCCTGATGGCCCACTTTGGATGGTTGGAAAAATGGCGTTCTTCTTCTTTATGTTCGCCATGGTGAAGGCCATCGTGCCGCGCTACCGCTACGACCAGTTGATGCGCATTGGCTGGAAAGTGTTCCTGCCGCTGTCTCTGGGCTGGGTTGTCCTGGTTGCTTTCTTCGCACAGTTCGGCGCATTCGGCGGGGCCTATGCCCGCTGGGCAGTAGGGGGATAATTTAACCATGGGCGTCGACTGCACCCTGTTTCAGCAATTGGTGGACTTATCCGCCCGCTTCCGGCCTTCGGGCCGGTCGTTGATGCTGGGCCGTCAGGGGTTTCGGATCGAGCCGCCCTTTGCCAAGTCATACGAGAAATCCTTGCGTCGCGCAGGTATCGAGGAAAAGCGTTTCCACTTCGTCCAAGAGGATGGCTATTCCGAGATGCTGTTTCGCAACCTTGGCTTGGGGGAGATAGAGACGATGGATTATGCCCCCTACGAGGGGCCCGTGATCCAACAAGATCTGAACGAACCGGTGCCTAAGAGCTTGCACAATCAGTTCGGGTTTATCTTTGACGGCGGAACGATTGAGCATGTGTTCAACGTCCCGCAAGCGTTGGAGAACGTCTATAACATGCTCAAACCCGGCGGTCGTTTCGTGTCCGCCAACGGGATGAACGGCTGGGTTGGTCACGGCATGTACCAGTTTTCGCCAGAGCTGGTCTGGACCTTCTGGAAGCGCAAATGTCAGTGCTTGGTGCACATCTGCGCGGGCATTCACAAGATTCCGGGTACGGCGAAACCGCTGAACTTTCCGGACGCCGCCGAAACCGGCCGCAGGTTGCGCTTGAAGGGAAAAATTCCTGAGGGACGCATGTATCTGCACTACGAGGTTGAAAAGACGACTGCAAAGGCGCGGACGGGATCCGCATTGCAGAGCGACTACGAATTGAAATGGGCCACCGCATGATGCGCCGCCCTACGGGAGAGATGAAATGAGCGTGAGTTTCGGCCGTCGTGCCAAATACTTCCTGCTGATGGACATGTTCAAAGGCATGCAGCTGGGGCTGAAGTACTTCTTCGCGCCTAAGGCGACCTTGAACTACCCGCACGAAAAGGGGCCTTTGTCGCCACGCTTCAGGGGTGAGCATGCGCTGCGTCGCTACCCCAACGGGGAAGAGCGCTGCATTGCGTGCAAATTGTGTGAGGCAGTTTGCCCTGCGCAGGCGATTACGATTGATGCGGAACCGCGTGACGATGGCTCGCGTCGGACCACGCGCTATGACATCGATATGACCAAATGCATCTACTGTGGCTTCTGCCAAGAGGCTTGCCCCGTAGACGCCATCGTAGAGGGGCCGAACTTTGAGTTCGCCACCGAAACCCGTGAAGAGCTGTTCTACGATAAGGACAAGTTGCTTGCGAACGGCGACCGCTGGGAAGGCGAGATCGCCCGCAACCTAGAAATGGATGCGCCGTACAGATGACCGACCCGACCAACCCTTTCGAGGCCATGATGAAGATGGGCCAGGACATGGCAAAGACCATGAACCCCGCACTGGAGGCATTCACGCCGAAGGGGTTTGAGAACATCATGCCAACAATGTCGGCGGACATGATGGAGCAATTCATGGGCAAGGGCGTGAGCCCCGAGGGGCTCGATGCCAAGACGCGTTTGCTGTTGACGCTCACTGGGTTGACCATTCAGGGCGCGCAGGCGGAAAGTCAGATCAGGATTACCGTGCGCCACCTTGTGGAAGCGGGCGCAACGAAACAAGAGATTGCCGAAACAATCGCCCAAGCGGCGATGTTTGGCGGAGTACCGGCAATGTCCAAAGCTATGGAGCTTGCGACAGAAGTGCTGGACGAAGAGGGAACAAGCTAATGGGCTTCGCAGATTTCGCATTCTATCTATTTGCCTTCGTGGTCGTGACCTCGGGGCTGTTTGTCGTCGTGTCGCGCAACCCCGTTCACTCGGTTCTGTGGCTGATCTTGGCATTCTTGTCCTCTGCGGGGTTATTCGTGCTGCTCGGCGCTGAATTCGTGGCAATGCTGATGATCATTGTCTATGTGGGGGCCGTCGCAGTGTTGTTCCTCTTTGTGGTCATGATGCTTGATGTGAATTTCGCGGAACTGAGGGGGGAGCTGGCCAAGTTCGTGCCGCTCGCTGGGCTGATCGGGGTTATCTTGTTGATGGAACTGGCCTTGGTCTTCGGCACATGGACGGGTGCGGAGAACGCGGCATCCTTACGTGACGCTGTGGCGCCGGCGTTGGAAGAAACACACAATACTGCGGCTTTGGGGCAGTTGATCTACACGAAGTACATCTACCTGTTCCAAGCCGCTGGCCTAATTTTGTTGGTCGCGATGATTGGTGCGATTGTACTGACACTGCGTCACCGACCCGACATCAAACGCCAAAATGTTCTGAGCCAGATTTATCGCGATCCGAGCGAGCAAATGGAGCTTAAAGACGTAAAACCGGGGCAGGGGTTATAATGCAATTTTTCGAGGAAAAATTGGACGCAAATTCTCTAGGAGAATTTGACACCGTATCGAAGGAAGACGCCAAATGATCGGACTTGAACACTATTTAACTGTCGCTGCGGCGTTGTTCGTCATTGGCATTTTCGGCATCTTCGTGAACCGCAAGAACGTCATCATTATCTTGATGTCTATCGAGCTGATGCTGCTGGCGGTGAACATCAATTTTGTCGCGTTCTCGAGCTACCTCGGCGATCTTGCGGGGCAGGTGTTCACCTTGTTCGTGCTAACAGTTGCCGCGGCCGAGGCCGCAATCGGGCTGGCCATTTTGGTCTGTTTCTTCCGGACCCGCGGTACGATCGCCGTCGAAGATGTCAACGTGATGAAGGGCTAAGTCACCATGGAAACCATCATCCTCTTTGGGCCACTCGTTGGCGCACTCATCTGCGGCTTCGGTTGGAAGTTTATTGGCGAGCAAGCGGGCTGTGTGATTGCGACCGGCTTACTATTCCTCTCGGCGCTGCTGAGCTGGATCGTTTTCCTCACATTCGACGGAACGACCGAAACGATTGAAATATTGCGCTGGATTCAATCTGGCACGCTGGACACCTCTTGGGGCATTCGGGTGGACCGCCTGACGGCCATCATGCTGATTGTCGTCACCACGGTTTCCAGCTTGGTGCACTTGTACTCCTTCGGCTACATGGCGCATGACGAGAATTTCGGAGAGGGCGTTGCATATAAGGCCCGTTTCTTCGCGTACCTTTCGTTCTTTACCTTCACCATGCTTATGCTCGTTACCGCTGACAACCTTGTTCAGATGTTCTTTGGTTGGGAAGGCGTGGGCGTCGCATCCTACCTGCTGATTGGCTTCTATTACAAAAAACCGTCTGCGAACGCCGCCGCTATCAAGGCCTTTGTTGTAAACCGCGTGGGTGACTTCGCGTTCCTTCTGGGGATGTTCGGTCTTTACCTCTTGGCTGACAGCATCCGGTTTGACGACATTTTTGCCGCCGTTCCCCAGATTGCGGAGACGGAATTGCACTTCCTTTGGACCGAGTGGAACGCTGCGAATTTGTTGGCCTTCCTTCTGTTCGTCGGCGCGATGGGTAAATCTGCGCAACTGTTCCTGCACACGTGGTTGCCTGATGCGATGGAAGGCCCGACTCCCGTGTCAGCTTTGATCCACGCAGCGACCATGGTGACGGCGGGCGTCTTCCTTGTGTGCCGCATGTCGCCGCTCATGGAGTTCGCACCGGACGCCAAGGCGTTCATTGTTATCGTTGGCGCATCGACCGCATTCTTCGCTGCAACGGTTGGTCTCGTCCAAAACGACATCAAGCGGGTGATCGCGTATTCAACGTGCTCTCAACTTGGCTACATGTTCGTGGCGGCTGGGCTTGGGGTTTACTCGGTTGCAATGTTCCACCTGCTGACGCACGCGTTCTTCAAGGCGATGCTGTTCCTTGGCGCGGGCTCTGTCATCCACGCGATGCACCACGAGCAGGACATGCGAAACTATGGCAACCTGCGCAAAAAGATACCCTATACCTTTGCTGCAATGATGATCGGTACTTTGGCGATCACCGGCGTCGGCATTCCGCTGACGCATATCGGCTTTGCCGGCTTCCTGTCCAAAGATGCGATCATCGAGAGCGCTTGGGGCGGTGGGTCTGGCTATGCTTTCTGGCTTCTGGTTATCGCCGCTGTTTTCACGTCCTTCTATTCTTGGCGTCTGATGTTCATGACGTTCTACGGCACGGAACGTGGCGACAAGCACACGCATGAGCACGCTCATGAAAGCCCGATGGTTATGTTGGTGCCGCTTGGTGTTCTGGCGATTGGTGCAATCTTTTCGGGAATGGTGTTCTTCAAGCCGTTCTTCGGCGATCACCATGATGTCGAAAAATTCTTTGGCATCACGCAAGGCGAGCAACATGCGTTGGTCGATCCCGACCTGCTGAGCATGGCTGCGGTTGCGGCCGGTACACAAGCCAGCCACGGCGATGACGTTGCGGGTGGTGAAGGCGATGCCGCCCTTCCAGGGCAGGGTGCGATTTACATGGCCCCCGACAACCACACGATGGACAATGCCCACCACGCCCCGAAGTGGGTGAAGGTGTCGCCGTTCATTGCGATGCTGACAGGCCTGTTCATGGCATGGCTGTTCTACATCAAGAACCCTAGCTTGCCCGGCCGTTTGGCCAATAACCAAAAACATCTGTATCAGTTCCTACTGAACAAATGGTATTTTGACGAGCTCTACGATGTGATCTTCGTGCGCCCTGCAAAGTGGCTGGGTAATGTGCTGTGGACGCGTGGCGACGGCAAAATTATTGACGGCTCGATCAACGGGCTGGCGATGGGGGCCGTACCGTTTCTGACCCGCCTTGCCGGTCGCGCGCAGTCCGGCTTCATGTTCCATTACGCCTTTGCCATGGTCATAGGTGTTGTGCTGATTATCACATGGTTCGCCATTGGCGGCCCGAGCGTGGGGGGAGTCGAATAATGGACAACCTGCTTTCTGTTATCACCTTCATGCCGCTGGTTGCGGCGCTTATCCTTGCCCTTTTCTTGCGCGGCGACGACGAGGCTGCACAACGCAACGCCAAGTGGCTCGCGCTTATCGCGACGGGCGTTACGTTCCTGTTATCGATTTTCGTCTACACGGGGTTTGACGCCTCTAACACGGGCTTCCAGTTCGTGGAAGAGCGCGACTGGCTGATGGGCCTGCAATACAAGATGGGCGTGGACGGGATTTCAGTGACCTTCGTGCTGCTGACGACATTCCTGATGCCGCTGGTGATCGCCAGCTGCTGGGACGTGAAGACGCGCGTGAAGGACTATATGATCGCCTTCTTGCTGCTCGAGACGCTGATGCTCGGCGTGTTCTGTGCATTGGACCTGATCTTGTTCTACCTGTTCTTCGAGGCAGGTCTAATCCCGATGTTCTTGATTATTGGGATTTGGGGCGGCGTGAACCGCATCTACGCATCCTTCAAGTTCTTCCTCTACACACTGCTTGGCTCTGTGCTGATGCTTGTGGCGATGATTGCAATGTATATGGACGCAGGCACCACAGACATTCCGACACTCCTGACCCATACTTTCGCGTCTGAGAATTTCAGCGTTGCTGGCGTCACCGTTGTTGGCGGTTTGCAGACACTGATGTTCCTTGCCTTCTTTGCCAGCTTCGCGGTGAAAATGCCGATGTGGCCCGTCCACACTTGGTTGCCTGATGCGCACGTTCAGGCGCCGACGGCGGGCTCTGTCGTGCTGGCGGCGATCCTGCTGAAAATGGGCGGCTATGGCTTCCTGCGTTTCTCGCTGCCGATGTTCCCTGTTGGTGCTGACGTTCTTGGCATCTATGTATTGTGGTTGTCGGCCATCGCCATCATCTACACCTCGCTGGTGGCACTGGTGCAGTCGGACATGAAAAAACTGATTGCCTACTCTTCGGTTGCTCACATGGGCTATGTGACAATGGGGATATTCGCGGCGAACCAGCAGGGCGTTGACGGCGCGATCTTCCAGATGATTTCCCACGGGTTCATCTCTGGCGCATTGTTCCTATGTGTTGGCGTGATCTACGACCGCATGCACACCCGCGAAATCGACGCCTATGGCGGGTTGGTTAACAGGATGCCTGCCTACGCATTGATCTTTATGTTCTTCACCATGGCAAACGTGGGCCTGCCGGGCACGTCCGGTTTCGTGGGCGAGTTCCTGACGCTTATGGGGGTCTTCCAAGTCAACACTTGGGTTGCGCTGTTTGCGACCACGGGTGTGATCTTGTCAGCAGCCTACGGTTTGTGGCTGTACCGCCGCGTCGTCATGGGCGATCTCATCAAGGAAAGCCTGAGGTCGATCACCGACATGACCTCCCGCGAGCGGGCGATTTTCGCGCCACTGGTTTTCATGACCATCTTGTTGGGTGTTTACCCAGCATTGGTGCTGGACCTGATCGGGCCGAGCGTTGAGGCGCTGGTCTCTAATTATGACACGGCGTTGCTTGATAGCGGCGTCACCACGGCTGTGGCCGGACACTAAGGACGGATAAGATGATCCAAGCTGACCTGAATATCGTTCTGCCCGAAGTTTCACTGGCGATCTTCGCCATGCTGGCGCTGATGGGCGGGGTCTATACGACCAAGGACAAAGCCGCGCCGGTGATCCTTTGGACGACTAGCCTTGTGTTTGTGCTGCTTGCCGCGTGGATCGGATTCAACGGGGAGGGCACGAATGCGGCGTTTGGCGGGGCTTTCGTCGACGACGGGTTCTCGCGCTTTGCCAAGGTGACGATCTTGCTGTCCGCAGCGGCGATCCTGGTGATGAGCCAGGACTTCATGACACGCCACGGCTTGTTCCGGTTCGAGTACCCGATCCTTGTCGCCCTTTCGGTTGTGGGGATGATGATGATGGTCTCCGCTGGAGATCTAATGGCGCTTTACATGGGGTTGGAGCTCCAATCCTTGGCACTCTACGTCGTTGCATCCTTGCGCCGCGACTCGGTAAAATCCACTGAAGCGGGCCTTAAGTACTTCGTGCTGGGCGCGCTGTCCTCAGGCATGCTGCTTTACGGCGCATCACTGGTTTACGGCTACGCGGGTACCACCTTGTTCGCGGGCATCTTCTCCACGGTTAATGCTGGCGATATCTCTCTCGGCTTGCTGTTCGGTCTGGTTTTTGTGATCGCGGGGCTGGCGTTCAAAGTGTCCGCCGCGCCGTTCCACATGTGGACACCGGACGTTTATGAAGGCTCCCCCACGCCGATCACTGCATTCTTCGCGACAGCCCCGAAAGTGGCTGCGATGGGCTTGTTCGCCCGCGTTGTGCATGACGCTTTCGGTGGTGCGGTCGCCGACTGGTCGCAGATCGTGGCATTCCTGTCCGTGGTCTCAATGTTCCTCGGCGCTATCGCGGCAATCGGCCAGCGCGACATCAAACGTCTGATGGCCTATTCGTCGATCGCGCATATGGGGTTTGCCCTGATGGGCTTGGCTGCAGGCACTGCCGAGGGCGTGCAGGCCATGCTGATCTATATGGCGATTTACGTCACCATGAACATCGGGACGTTTGCTTTTATCCTGTCGATGGAAAAAGACGGTGAGCCGGTGACTGATATCGACGCGCTACAAAACTACTCCAAGAAGGAGCCAATGCGCGCCTTGGCAATGCTTGTGCTGCTGTTCTCGCTGGCGGGTATCCCGCCAATGGTGGGCTTCTTTGGCAAGTTCTATGTACTGAAGGCGGCTGTGGACGCTGACATGGCATGGCTTGCCATTGCGGGCGTTGTCGCGTCGGTTATCGGTGCCTTCTACTACTTGCGCGTGATCTACTACATGTACTTCGGTGAAGAGCGCGATGCGCTTAACGGATCCATGCCAATGGTTAACTGGCTGTTTTTGGTCGGTTCCGCGGCTGTAATGCTGGTCGGGGTCATTAACCTCTTCGGGATTGAGGGGCTGGCACTGGCCGCAGCAGGTGCGCTTGTCAACTAAATGGCCTGAGGGATACGGGCTGATCACGCTGGATAGCGTGGACAGCACCATGTTGGAAGCAAACCGTCGGGCCGCGACTTTGGCTGGCCCGACGTGGATTATCGCGAAAGACCAAACCGCAGCCCACGGACGCCGCGGGCGCGCGTGGGCGAACCCCAAGGGAAATTTCGCGGGCACGTTGGTGCTTCAGCCGCGCGAGGCGCCTGAAACTGTGGCGCTCCGCTCCTTTGTTGCGGCATTAGCGCTGTTCGATGCCTGCGTGGCGCTGACGGGGCGTGCGGATGCGTTTTCACTGAAATGGCCGAATGATGTGCTTTTGCATGGCGGTAAGCTGGCGGGCATTTTGCTGGCCAGCGCGGGGCAGGGTGGCCGATTGGACAGCTTGGCCATCGGGATCGGCGTGAACCTAAGGGACACGCCGTCTGCGTCCGACTTGGAAAGCACCGCAGTTGGCCCGACAAGCTTGCAAACGCTTGGCGTCGCCATAGAACCCGATGATTTTGCGCTGGAACTGGCCTCCGCATACGCGCGCCGCGAACTTGAATTCACCACTTACGGTTTTGGCCCTATCCGTGAGGCTTGGTTGGCCAAGGCCGCGCGTCTCGGTGAAGTTATCACCGCACGCACGGTCCGCGAGGAATACACCGGAAGCTTCGACGGTGTCGACGCGTCGGGGAACCTGATCCTGCGGACCTCCAAGGGGACACAGGCTATTGCGGCGGCAGATGTGTATTTTTAGGCAATTCGCCAGCGCTTTGACGCTATGCCCAATGGGGTATATGCACAGGGCGCGACGGATAGGGACGACGACATGCTACTAGCGATCGATTGCGGCAATACAAATACCGTGTTCTCTATCTGGGACGGGGAGCAGTTTATCGCGACTTGGCGTACCTCCACTGAATGGCAGCGCACGGCGGATCAGTACTATGTGTGGCTGTCTACGCTCATGCATTTTCAGAAGATCGACGTGGAGATCACCGAGGTGATCATCTCCTCCACGGTGCCGCGCGTCGTGTTTAACCTTCGGGTTTTCGCGGACCGCTACTTCCACACACGCCCGCTGGTCGTCGGAAAGGATGGCTGCATCCTGCCCGTTGATGTCCGCGTCGACGAAGGGACCGCCGTGGGGCCTGACCGCCTTGTGAACACAGTTGCAGGTTACAACCTGTTTGGTGGTGACTTAATCGTTGTCGACTTCGGGACGGCCACAACGTTTGACGTTGTGGATGGGGACGGCGCCTATATTGGCGGCGTTATCGCGCCAGGCGTCAATCTGTCCCTAGAGGCATTGCATCAGGCGGCGGCAGCGTTGCCCCATGTCGACATTACGAAACCGCAGCGTGTCATTGGTACGAATACGGTTGCGTGCATGCAGTCGGGCGTGTTCTGGGGCTATATCGGCCTGATCAAAGAGATCTGTGCCCGCATCAAGACCGAACACGGCCGAGAGATGAAAGTAATTTCCACCGGGGGGTTGGCGCCGCTGTTTCAGCAGGCAGACGCCCTATTTGACGAATTCAACGATGATCTGACCATGCACGGCTTGGTGGTCATCAATGAACACAATAGAAAGAATATCTAAGATGGCAGGCGAAAGACTAGTCTACCTTCCCCTAGGCGGGGCAGGCGAAGTTGGCATGAATATGTACCTTTACGGCTACGGGAAACCGGGCAAGGAGCGATTTATTCTGGTCGACATGGGGGTGACCTTCCCCGATATGGACGGCACACCAGGTGTCGATCTGATTTTCCCCGACATTGAATGGATCGCGGACCGCGCCAAGCGGCTTGATGCGATTTTCATCACCCACGCACATGAGGATCATGTGGGGGCAGTCGGGCATTTGTATAGCCGGTTGAAAGCGCCGATATATGCACGAAAATTCACGTCGCATATCGCCGCGTTGAAAATGGCCGAGCATGGCTACGACGGCTCTGAAATTAACGTGGTCGGTGCAATGCCCGAGCAAGTTCAAGTCGGCAAGTTCAAGGTCGGCTTTATGCCGATCTCGCACTCGATCCCGGAAAGCTCCGGCCTTGTGATTGATACGCCTGATGGCCGCGTCGTTCACTCGGGCGACTTCAAAATTGATGAAACACCGGTTTTAGGCGAAGCATTCGACCGCGAGGCTTGGGCCGCGCTGGCACCGGTCAAGGCGCTGATCTGCGACTCGACCAATGTGTTTTCCCGGCACGAAGGGCGTTCCGAAGCGACAGTTGGTCCGAATATCGTCCCGCTGGTACGTGATGCGACGGGCATGGTCGTTGCGACCACATTCGCGTCCAACATCGCGCGGGTGAAAACGCTGGCAGAGGCGGGCCGCGAGGCTGGCCGCTCAATCTGCTTGATGGGGCGGTCTATGCAACGGATGGTCAAGGCAGGGATCGAGACCGGCGTCGTCACTGACTTCCCGCCGTACATTTTGCCTGAAGAAGCGCGCGACGTCCCACGCGAAAACCTAATGATCCTCGCAACAGGCTCTCAAGGGGAGCGCCGCGCCGCAACGGCGCAGCTATCGCGCGGCAAGTTCCTTGGCATATCACTGCGAGAAGGCGACACGGTGTTGTTCTCCTCCAAGACTATTCCGGGGAATGAGACGTCCGTTGGCCAAATCGTAAACAACTTTAGCGAGTTGGGAGTCGATGTGATCGACGACAAGATGGCAGACATACACGTGTCAGGTCACGCCAACCGTCCTGATCTGGAAGAGATGCACCGCTTGGTGAAGCCGCAAATCCTGATCCCCAACCACGGCGAGCACCGCATGCTACGTGAGCACGCGAAAATCGGTGAAGCCAACGGAATCGCGTCCATGGTCGCGCCGAACGGAACGATGGTGTCGCTGTCTGGGGACCGCCCAGAGGTTGTTGAGTTTGTCGAGACGGGCCGTCTGTACTTGGATGGCTCCGTGCAGATTGGTGCGCTTGACGGTGTCGTGCGTGACCGTATCCGCATGGCGTTGAACGGTCAGGCTGTGATCGGTATCTTGATTGATGAGGACGATGAGGCACTTACGGACGCGTGGTGCGAGCTGCGCGGCCTGCCCGAACAAGGGCGCTCCAACGCGCCGCTGCAAGACATCCTTGAAGCTGATGTCGGTCAATTCCTTGGGCGTGCGGATGCCAAGACCATTGCGAATGACGATAAGCTGGAAGACCAAATCAAGCGAATTGTGCGCCAGACCTCTCAGAAGGAGATTGGCAAAAAGCCGGAAGTGGTCGTGTTGATTTCGCGTTTAACTGCGTAACACCAGTTTAACGTAGGCAACAAAAAGCCCCCGAAGCTTCATCAGCTTCGGGGGCTTTTTCGTGTTCAATGAAGCGTCGCTTAGTCGGCGCGGCGCTGCTCGAAGCTTTTCTCGATAAATGTCGGCAAGTGGTCACCTAGGCCAACGACGCGGGGACCGCGGTCTTCGTTACGGCCACGGCCCTTGCCACCGCGAGAGCGCGACGCGTTAGAGCGGTTGTCCTGCTCGTTGTTGTCTTTCGGTTTGCGGTCTTCCGCTGGCTTTTGTGCTGCGGCCTTTTTCGGTGCGTCAGCTTTAGGCTTTGGTGCGGGTTTTGCTTCTGGGGCAGGGGCTGCCTCGGCGCTGGCCGCCTCAGGTGCATCGACCTTAGGCGCGTCCTTGGATTTGGAGCTGCTGCGCGAACGGGACCGAGAGCGGGACTTTGGGCGCTCTTCCTTGCTATCTGCTGCCACGTCGGCTTCAGATGCTTTGGAGACTGGTGCGTGTTGCTCGCCCACATCGCCGCGTGGGATCGTGGAGCCGATCAGGCTTTCAATTGCCTCCAGTAGCTTCTCATCTTTGGGTGTGGAGATCATCATCGCCGCGCCCAAGCGTCCGGCACGCCCCGTACGCCCGATCCGGTGGACATAGTCCTCGGCATGGCTGGGAACGTCGAAGTTGAACACGTGGCTCACATTTGGCACGTCTAGGCCCCGTGCGGCGACATCGGACGCGACCAAGAAGCGAATTTCCCCGTTCCGGAAGCCTTCAAGCGTGCGTGTGCGGTGCGATTGATCAAGGTCACCGTGAATAGGCTCCGCGTCATGACCGTATTTTTTCAACGACTTCGCAACGATATCCACGTCGACCTTCCGGTTACAGAAGATGATGCCGTTGGTTACTTTTTCGCCTTCTTGGTCGATCAGCTTACGCAAGAAGTCGCGTTTTTGTTTGCTTTGGGCATCGCGGCGCGTGCCCGGAAGCTCGAACAAGGATTGCGTAATGGTTGCCGAGGCAGACGCCTGACGGGCCACTTCAATTCGCTCTGGGTTTGACAGGAACGTGTTGGTGATCCGCTCAATTTCCGGCGCCATCGTCGCGGAGAAGAACAGCGTTTGACGGGTGAACGGCGTCATCTGGAAAATACGCTCGATGTCGGGAATGAACCCCATATCAAGCATCCGGTCCGCCTCATCGACAACCATGACCTTCACGTCAGTGAGGATCAGTTTGCCGCGCTCGAAATGGTCAAGCAGGCGACCCGGTGTCGCAATGAGCACGTCGACACCACGATCAATCAGGGCGTCTTGCTCTTTGAACGACACGCCGCCGATTAGCAGCGCTTTGGTCAGTTTGGTGTATTTTGCGTATAGGTCGAAGTTTTCGGCGACTTGCGCTGCCAATTCGCGGGTTGGCGCCAGAACCAAGGAGCGGGGCATGCGAGCCCGCGCGCGTCCACGGTTCAGAAGCGTAATCATAGGCAGTGTAAAACTCGCGGTTTTACCTGTACCGGTTTGGGCGATGCCCAACACGTCGCGCCCTTCCAAAGCAGGGGGAATGGCGCCCGCCTGAATTGGGGTCGGCTCTGTGTAGCCAACATCTTCGATAGCCTTAAGGACTTTCGTGTGTAGTTTTAGATCTGAGAATTTTGTCATGTATATCCAAGTTGCGCAGCCTCAGAATGAGGCGATATGCGGCAGAAACTGGGGACGCAGGTTTCAACGCGTCCCTGCGTCGACCCGCGGACGTTTTCCACAGGTACGCAGCGTTTAGCCTGAGTGGATCAGAAGGTCAATAAATACAGGGAAACCTGAGCTGGGACTGCGCTAAATTCGCCCAATCCTGTGCTGTGGCGGTGATTTAACACGATTGCTGTCCTATCACCGCCGTGAGAATCGGCGCGTAGCGATCAAAACCCCGAGCACCGCGAAGCCGACCGCAAGCCAGTTAACTCCGATCGCGTTATCTTTGCCGAGACCCACCATAGCCATCACAACCAACCCCGCACAGGTCATGAACGCGCCGCCCATGGCTTGCCACGGGCTTGGCCGTTGTTCCGGTTTGGTTTTGCTGCCGGCTTCAAAACGCACGAAGATCAACACGAATGGGATCAAAACGATGGTGAATAGCACGACCCAAATGGGGCGCATCGCCCACCACATGGCCGTCCCCGGCGCTTCGTTCAGGCCAAATCCACCGAAAGCATACGCGGCTACACCCGTGACGATCAAAAGCGCTGTCATGTGCCAGAGGTAAATCGACATAATCATTTGGTTGAACACGATCACCCACGCCCAGACACGCACGCGGCGCAGCCAAAGTTGGGCGAGGTCAGTGAGCAGTAGGATGACACCGATTTGCACGCTACCGACGGCCAGCATTGCGGTGGTTGGCGGGCGGGTGTTGGACATCTCTGCGCCCGGAACGCTCACCATTGCCACAGGAAACCCGAACTGGACGATAAGAATGTAGAGCCACGCAACACCCAAGGCGACAAAGCCCAACGCCCATGATTTTGGCCGCGTTGCAGAGCCCCACCAGTATCCCAACTGGTGGACGGCCAGCCAGACGAAGGCGTAGTTGGTCCAGCGGAGCCAGCCTTGATCGGCACCGAAGGCAATGACGTCAACGACGATAGCGGCGATTGCCAGTATCGCGACAGAGGCAATGCCAAACCTGTCCCAAAACGCCATTGTTAGCGGAACCGCCATCGTCATGATGATGTAGACAGCCAAGAACCAAACCGGCACCAACGCGGCTTGTGATGCGCTGGATATCAAATCCACCGGTACGCCCAATGCGTGCGCCACCAATCCGGCGCAGGCCCAGACCAGTACCACCGGAACCGTTGGTTTCAGCAAGCGCGACAGGCGCGCGGCGGCCCATGATTTCTTCTTTAGTGGGTCTTTGCGGGCAGAAGTCCAAGAGAGGCCGTTAGAGAAGCCACCGACAAAAAAGAAGACTGGCATAACTTGGAACAACCACGTTGCATAGTGGGTCCAGCGTTGCTCTGAGAGCAGTATTAGGAAGTTCAGCTCACCGTCTCTCATGACGGCTGCGACCAGCAGCCAGTGGCCCAAGATCACGAACATGATGGCAATCGCGCGGTAAAGGTCCACGGCGCGATTGCGGCTCTCCGGGGTGCGTTCGGCGGCCCAATGGGCGGCGGCCAGAAGCCCTTTGGGCATCTTCTCTTTGGTTTGGGGCGGTGTCACTGCTGATGCTCTATGCGTTTGTTATAATTACATTCTGGGCCGATCATGACCCCGATAGAGCGAAGATAGCAGAAGCGCCGAGATTAATCGACACTTCTGCTATGGGGCCGTTTAGACCATCATTTCCTTTGTCGCACTCAACGTGACATCGGGGTAGTCACGGGCCACACGGTCTATGTCCCACTGCAAGCGGGTCAGGAATACGACGTCGCCGTCGTTGTCGTGGCTGATGTGCTGCTTGTTCGCCTCAATGAACTTGTCCACGGCGGCTTTCTCGCCGGTTACCCAACGGGCAGAGGTGAACTGCGATCCTTCAAAGCGCACGGGCAGGCCATACTCCAGCTCAATCCGTGAAGCGAGCACCTCGAATTGCAACGCACCCACCACGCCCACAATAAAGCCGGAGCCAAACGCGGGTTTGAAGACTTTGGCTGCGCCTTCTTCGGCGAATTGCATCAGCGCCTTTTCCAAGTGCTTCGACTTCAGCGGGTCGCCCGCGCGGCAGGTTTGCAGCAGCTCGGGCGCGAAAGAGGGGATACCCGTGGCGCGGATCATCTCGCCCTCGGTCAGCGTGTCGCCGATGCGCAACTGGCCGTGGTTCGGGATGCCCATGATGTCGCCCGCCCACGCTTCCTCCGCCAGCTCACGATCAGAGGCGAGGAACAGGACGGGGTTGGAGATCGCCATCGGCTTCTTGCTGCGTACATGCGTCAGCTTCATGCCGCGCTTGAAATGACCCGACGCAAGGCGCACGAAAGCCACGCGGTCGCGGTGCTTGGGATCCATGTTCGCCTGCACTTTGAAGACAAAGCCGCAAACCTTTGGTTCATCAGGAGAAATGGCGCGTGGGCTGGCCTTTTGGGGTTGCGGCTGTGGGCCAAAGTCGGCGATGCCCTGCATTAACTCCTGCACTCCGAACGAATTGATCGCAGAGCCGAACCAGATCGGTGTCATGGTGCCGTCTAGGAAGTCCTGATGATTGAATTGCGGCATTAATTCCTTTGCCATTTCAATCTCTTCAAGGAATTTATTCAACTGCTCCGCGGGCACGTGCTCTGCCAGCTTGGGGTCATCCAAGCCGTTGATCTCGATGCTTTCTGACACCTTGTTTCGATCAGCGCGGTCCATCAACTCAAGGCGGTCATTGATCAGATCGTAACACCCGAGGAAGTCACGGCCCACGCCAATGGGCCAAGACGCTGGGGTGACGTCAATCGCAAGGTTTTCTTGAATTTCGTCAATAATCTCGAAGGTATCGCGGCTTTCGCGGTCCATTTTGTTGCAAAAAGTCAAGATCGGAAGGTCGCGTAAGCGGCAGACTTCAAACAGTTTTTGCGTTTGGCTTTCCACGCCTTTGGCCCCGTCGATTACCATGACGGCCGCGTCAACAGCGGTGAGCGTGCGGTAGGTGTCCTCGGAGAAATCGGAGTGACCGGGCGTGTCGACGAGATTGAACCGATAGCTGTCAAAGTCGAATGACATTGCCGACGCGGACACGGAAATCCCGCGATCCTTTTCCATCTGCATGAAGTCCGAACGGGTCCGGCGCGCTTCGCCTTTGGCACGTACCTGACCCGCCATCTGGATCGCGCCACCATAGAGCAAGAACTTCTCGGTCAAGGTGGTCTTTCCAGCATCTGGGTGAGAGATAATGGCAAAGGTCCGACGCCGAGCAATCTCGGGCGGAAGTTCAGGCTGGTTATGTGCGCGATCTAACATGGACTGGGATATAGAGGCGTCAGCGGGGTTCCGCAATCGGTCAGACATGTTGTCTTGATCGGTTTCGGCAAGTCGGGCATGGTTTTGAACGTATCGTGAACAAATTATTGGGAGTGGTTGCTATGAACTTAATGGAGATTGCGAATGAATTGGTCGCGGGGTGCCGCGAAAACCGCGAACTGGCCAATTTGGATAAGCTGTATGCGCCGGACGCAGTATCCGTCGAAGCCGCTGACATGGGAAATGGCCGCGAGACCGTAGGGGTAGAGGGGATCAAGGAAAAGCACGCTTGGTTCGACAGCATGTTTGAGATGCTTGGCGGAACAGTTGGCGGGCCGTTCCCGCACGGCGATGACCGCTTCGCTGTGACATTCAAGATGGACGCGAAAAACAAAGAGACCGGCGAAGTCAGCGTAATGGAAGAGGTCGCCGTTTATCATGTCGCGAACGGAAAGATCGTGCGCGAGGAATTTTTCTACACAGGCGAATAGGCTTACAGTCGGCCCGTTTGACGCAACAGGTTGGCTGCGTCCTTGCTTTCCAGCGGGACGCGGCTGAACTTCGGCTCGGAGGATGGCAGATCGGGAAACAGCTGCAACACCTCGGAGGCGACGTCCGCAGGCAGGCCGTTCAGAATTTGCTGTGACATGTGCAGGCTCTCTGTCGGCACACCCTCTGCGTATAAAATCTGGTGCTGGTCAAAGACCAACTGCGTGTACTCCACAAAGCCGCCTTTACGCACATAGATCGTATCGTCGTTGATCAGATCAATCGCGGATATCAACACATCGCGCGACCCGACCATAACCTCTGCGCGCCAATCGGATACGAGCATGCGGTGCTGCTGGCTCACTGTGATGTCTTCGGCGTTGCCCATTGCACCTTGCGAAATGACCACCGGCGCAAACTCGCCCGCACCTTGAACGGTCCGCGAACCGACCCAGCGGACTTCTTGCATCCCATTGTCGCGGGTCAACACGCGATCGCCGGCTTTCAGTTGCTCCACTGGGCGTTGTGAGCCGTCGGACATCGTGATGCGGGTGCCGCGTCCAAAGCTCATGCCTGTCAGATCGGCGAGTGGGATTTCCCGGGGAGCGTCTTCTGCTGCAATTAGCGTGTACTCAACACCGGATTCGATAGGGCCAAGCGGGTACAAATAGTCGCGCGAATGCGGGGCGTCGCAGGTGATCACCAATGCATCAACGGAGGCGCCGATTTGCGTCATGAAGGTCAGGCGGGCAGAAATGCGGGTGCGGGTGCCGGGCACTTCGATTTGGCTGCCGTCTGAAACAGCAAAAACGGGGCGGGGGCCTGCGCCTATGCTTTCGGCCAAATCCATGGAATAGATTTGCGCGCTGCGTTGCAGGCTATAGCCGTCGCCAAGGCATACATCATTCACGCCCGACACGGGGTCACCGTGGTTAACACCGTTGGTGACACGGAATTCCGCAGCTTGGTAAACCAAGAACGCATGGTTCGCGACAAAGTCGGACGGCAGATGGTGTTGCATGTGGCAGTCACTCGCTAATCAAACAGTATTTCGTGGTTCGACCAGATATGGAATGCAGCGCCCCCACGCTTGCGTCCTCTGGTGAACCTCACCGTCTTCGTAAGGTAATCCTTACCCTTTATGCCCCGTCCTGCACAACGGTTTGAGGGGAAATGGTTAAAATACTGCTCAAAACCCAATTTGACTTGAAACAATGCGGCCATAATTGCGGCTTTGGTGATGGGGCGGCCTTAAGAGGCGGTTGAGATTTAGATGCAGACACGAATCGACGGGCCGCAAATGGGGTGCTACCCATACCGCTGAGTATTAATCTTGAACATCGACAAGGGGTTGAACATGGATCTAGGGATCAAAGGTAAGCGCGCACTGGTTTGCGCATCAAGCAAGGGGCTCGGTCTGGGCTGCGCAGAGGCATTGGCCGAAGCAGGTGTTGATTTGGTCATGAACGCGCGCACTGATGGTCCGCTGCAAGAGGCAGCCGAAGCGATCCGCAAGCGCTACAATGTCGATGTCGTAGCGGTTGCTGCAGATATCACAACAGAAGACGGCCGCGCGAAGGTTTTAGAGGCCGCAGGGCAGGTTGATATTCTGGTAAATAACGCCGGTGGACCGCCTCCGGGGCTGTGGAGCGATTGGGAGCGTGACGACTTTATTGCCGCGTTAGATGCAAACATGCTGACGCCTATTGCGCTGATTAAGGCGCTGGTTCCGTCGATGATGGATCGGGGCTGGGGCCGCGTGGTCAACATCACGTCGCAGTCGGTGAAAGCCCCAATACCTGTGCTTGGGCTGTCCAATGCGGCGCGGGCGGGCCTTACGGGCTACGTGGCGGGCACCTCTCGTCAGATTGCCCCTTCGGGTGTGACGATGAACAATATCCTTCCGGGCATTCACGCGACCGATCGCGCGGCGTCGTTGGACGCGGGTGTGAGCAAGCAACAAGGGATCACCGTGGACGATGCGCGCGCCGCACGTGAGGCAACAATCCCCGCACGGCGTTATGGAACCCGCGAGGAATTCGGCGCGACCTGCGCGTTCCTGTGCTCCCAGCATGCAGGGTTCATTGTCGGGCAGAACATTCTGCTGGATGGCGGCGGCGTCAACGCAACGCTCTGATTTCATCACATCTTTGTTGGCGTATAGCTAAAGCCTCGCCCGATGGGCGGGGCTTTGTTATGTGCAGCTAACAGAACCCTGATAGATGGAACACCACCATGCTTAGCCTTTATGTGATTGCCACTTTTGGGGTCGTCGTCCTTTTCTCGTTCCTGACTGCACCACGCCGCGCATCTGTCGAAGGGTTCTTTCAGGGGCAGGTGGCGGGCCGAGCGCCGGGGTTATGTACCCTTGTGCTTAGCCAAGTGACCACTTGGATATTTGCCCGCTCGCTGATGAACTCGGCGATTCTTGGCTATTACTACGGGGCGGCGGGTACACTGGCTTATGCGGCCTATTACCTATCCTTTCTGTCGGGCGGTTACATCGTGGGGCAGCTTCGACTGCGCGGGGCAGCCTCGGTTCAAGATTGGCTCGGCGCGCGGTTCGGCACCGTTGGACAATCCGCCTACAACGTTGTTGTGGCATTGCGGTTGTTGTCTGAGGTCTTCGCGAACCTGTTGGTCGTCGGTTTGATTTTCAGCGCTGTGCTGCCAGAGATGGCGAGTGCGGGAACCTTGGCGATCGTCGCTGTTGCGGTGCTGGGATTGGCTTATTCCGCATGGGGTGGGCTTAGCGCGGCACTGAGGACAGATGTGGTGCAGATGGTGTTGTTCTTGGCCGTCTTCGGGGTCGCGTTTATCTACCTCGTGACGCAGCCCGATTTTTCAATCGTTGAAATCGCCACGTCGCAAGGCGCATCGGGCGCGCGGCAAGGCTGGGTCTTGCTGATCGTGGCTTTGTTGCAGGTTTTCTCCTACCCCGCACACGATCCCGTAATGATGGACCGAGGCTTTATCGCGGACCGCAAAACCACGCGGAACTCGTTCCTGCACGCGTTTTGGCTGTCTGCGCTTTGCATTCTGGCGTTCGGTGTTTTCGGAATTCACGCGGCAAACCTTGGGGCCGCATATGAGGGCCAGTTGCTCACCACTTGGGCAGGGATGTTCCCGTCGTGGGTGTTTGTGGCTTTGCTGGTGTCCTTGTTGGTGTCGGCGTTATCTACGCTGGACTCGGCTTTGTCCTCGGCAGCACGCTTGTGCGTTGAAGAGTTGCGATTGGCACCACGCACTCTGATGGGGGGGCGCGTTGTCATGGTCGTGTTCATGATCTTGGGCGGTGCCTTGACCCTGTGGGGTAATACGACGCTGTTCGATGCAGTTGCCGTGTCGGGCACGGCATCGATGTTCTTGACGCCCGTCATGGTAGCTGTGTTTGTGTTCGGCTGGTCCGTGCCCATGTGGGCCTATCTGACGTCTTTTGGTGCGGCAATACTGGGCGCGGCGGCGTACTTCCTGCGCGAGGTTGCGATGGTGGCGAAGGTTTTGCCCGACGCGCCGAAATACGAACAGCTGCTGGTAATTTGCGTTTTCGTTCTGTTGGTCGGCTTTGCCGCAGTCCTGATTGGTGCGCGTAGGGTTGCCGACTAACAAGGAGACTGTTACCTAGTTTTCCGATTGTTTTGATCGGGTAAGAGGCGGCAAACAACGTGACCCCACGACTTGAGTTGAAGAATATCTGCAAAGATTTTGCAGGCCGGCAGGTGGTCACTGATCTGTCACTGAGCGTCGCACCGGGGCAAGTGACCTGCCTTTTGGGGCCATCAGGTTGTGGTAAATCTACGACCTTGCGGATTGTCGCGGGGGTAGAGCGCCAAACCAGCGGCGAGTTGTGGGTCGACGGCACCTTGATTTGCGGAGACGGTATCCGCGTGCCACCGGAGGGGCGATCCATCGGCCTGATGTTTCAAGATTTCGCGCTGTTCCCGCACTTAAGCGTTGCGCAAAACGTGGCGTTCGGGCTGACGGGCAGTAAATCAGAGACGACCCATCGAGTGATGGAGTTACTCGAGCGCGTGGGCCTAAGCGGCTTTGATGCCATGTATCCGCACGAGTTATCGGGCGGGGAGCAGCAGCGCGTGGCTTTGGCGCGAGCCTTGGCACCGCGCCCCAAAATCATGCTGATGGACGAGCCGTTTTCCGGCCTTGATGACAGGCTGCGCGACGGTATTCGTGATCAAACCCTGTCTGTCCTGAAAGAAGAAGGAACAGCGGTTTTGCTGGTCACACATGAGCCGCATGAGGCGATGCGCATGGCCGATGAAATCGCGTTGATGCGGGGCGGGCGGATTGTGCAACAAGGCAATCCTTACAACATCTATAACGCACCTGTAGATAAGGCCGCTGCAGGTTTTTTTAGTGATATCAATGTGATACGCGGTAAATCTAAAGGTGCTTTGACCGAGACGCCGTTCGGTCAATTCCTGACCCCCGGGCACCCGGACGGCGGCGATGTAGAGATCATTATTCGCCCGCAACACCTGAAGATCGACTTTGACCGGCAGGGGCAAGGACCAAACCCGACACCGCAAGACGGCACCCCTGCGCGCGCAACGGTTCAACGCGCGCGGTTTATGGGGCGCGAAAGTTTGGTGGAGTTTCGCATGGACTTCGACGGCTCTAGCTTGAAGGCCACGGTTCCGGCGGTGTTCCTGCCTCAAGAGGGCACAACTCTATGGCTAACCATGCGCCGCGACCGTTGCTTCGTCTTCCCAGCTTGATCTGACTGAGCCGCTGCGCGGCGCTACTTTTTTGCCGCATGAGGCCCCCTAGCGGGTAACCATCAACCGCGTGAGGCCGTGGAAATGGTAGCTGGTCGCATATTCCGGTTGCTCCGCGAGTGCTAGATTGGGGCAACGCGCGAACAGTGCCTTCAGCGCGATCGACAGCTCCAACCGCGCTAAGGGTGCTCCTACACAGAAATGCAGCCCCGCGCCAAAGCTGGTGTGTGCTGGCATCGCACGGTCTGGGTCGAAACTGTCCGGCGCAGGATAGACAAGCGGGTCACGGTTGGCAGCACCCAGCAGCAGGCCAACCTGATCGCCCTTCTTAAACTGATGGCCAAATGCCTCAATGTCGTCCGTCGCAAATCTGGTGAACATATGCAGTGGCGGATCGAACCGCAGTACTTCCTCCGCAAAGGTGTCTGGGTTCTCAGGGCGCAGACCGGTGAGCAGCGCCGTCTTAACACCGTTGCCCAATGAGTGAACCGTGGCCTCATGCCCCGCATTTAGCAACAAGATGCAGGTCGTTATCAATTCTTCCGTGGACAGGCGTTCACCGTCTTCCTCAGCTGCAATGAGGTTGGTGATCAAATCGTCGGCGGGCTTTGCGCGGCGGGCTTCCACGTAGCTGCGTAGGTAATCCGAGAATTCGGTCGCGGCCAGCGCGGCCGCATCCTCGTCCGCACGGGTGCGCGCCGCCATATACATGCGGACCATCGCGTTCGACCAACGCAGCAGATCGGGCGCTTTGTCCTCGGGGACGCCTAGAAGGCGCGCAATGATGATGACAGGTAGCTTTTGCGCAAACTCGGTTAAAAGATCAAAGGGCGCGTCCGGAAAATCATCAATAAGGCTATGGCTTAAGGCTTCTATTTCAGGGGCGAGTTCTTTGATGCGGCGCGATGTAAACGCACGCAGCACTAAGCCACGCAAACGGGTATGGCGCGGGGGCTCCAGTTCCAGCATGGAGTGGGCCTCCACCGCGTAGAAAGGTGCTTGGTGTGCAGGAATTTCCGGCGGAAACGGATTTTCGCGACCAAAGCGGCGATCCCGCAGCAGCGATGAGACCACCGCGTGGGACCCCGCGACGGGCATGTTGTAGTCTTCCCACCAGACCAAATCTCCAAGCGGGCGAATGCGGTTGTAGAACGGGTAGGGGTCTTGGTTTAGCGCGGGATCGGTCGGCGCCTGTGAGACGTGCTGCATTTTATACGGCGTCTTCCAAGGCCTTGATGATGCCGGAAAAATCCTCCGCCTTTAGCGAAGCCCCGCCAACCAGTGCGCCGTCGACATTCGACACTGCGAAGATATCGGATGCGTTCGACGGCTTTACCGAGCCACCATAAAGCAAGCGCATGGAGCGCGCGACGCCCTCACCGTAGCGGGTTTCCAGCTTGGTGCGGATGAAGTCATGCACCTCGCCGATCTGGCCGAGAGTTGGAACCTTTCCGGTACCGATTGCCCAAATTGGTTCATAGGCGATAACCGTGTTTTCACCCGTCAGAACGTCGGGTAGGGAGCCCGCGAGTTGACCCGCGAGGATATCTAACGTGTTGGCCGCTTCGCGTTCTTCCAAGGTCTCACCAATGCAGATGACGACTTTCAACCCCGCTGCCAAGGCGGCGCGCGCTTTGGCGCGAACGTCGTCATCGCTCTCGTTGTGATCTTCGCGGCGTTCCGAATGGCCAAGGATCACGTGCGACGCGCCTGCGTCTTTGAGCATGGCCGCCGAAATGTCGCCCGTGTGTGCACCGTTTTGCGCCGCGTGGCAGTCTTGTCCAGCTACGGCTAACGGATGCGTGGATGCGGTCACGACCATCGGTGTGATCAATGTGGCCGGTGGGGCAATCAAGATGTCGACACCAGGGGTGGGATGGGCCGCGCAAAGGGCCTCGACTTCGGCCAGTTGGGCGGACAGCCCGTTCATTTTCCAGTTACCGGCGGCAAGTTTGCGGCGCATAAATTTCTGTCCTTTAGAGGTGCTCCAAGGCGCGTGATGCAAATGCGCTGGCCTCGGATGGGTCGTCAAGAAACTGGTCGGGAAGCGACCAGTAGGGCATAGACGTCACTTTGCCGTCCTTGCGGGTGTAGGTCCAGCGCGTTCCGCCAAGGGCTTCAATTTCAGCAACAAATTCGCCCACTGCCTTAATAAACATCTGTCCGTCGGAATAGAGTAAAGCAAAAATTTGCCCGTCGGAATACAGGCAAAGCCCACCCATCATTTTGCGAGTTGTTACGTTTGGGATGTCGGCGAAAAGTTCGCGAGCGAAGGCGATATCCGCCTCGCTCACGCTCACTTTTGAAACAGGCTTTCGTCGAACTTAATCGACTCGCCGCACCCGCACGCTTCGGAGACGTTCGGGTTGTTGAACTTGAAGCCGCTTTCGAGCAGGCTGGTTTCGTAGTCGATTTCCGTGCCGAACAAAAACATCTGCGCCATAGGCGCGATGATGACGCGGGCGCCATTCTGCTCTACCACCTCGTCATTCGGGGCCACTTCGTCCACGTAGTCCATGGTGTATTCCATGCCAGCGCAGCCGCCCTTTTTGACGCCTATTTTCAATGCCTTATGCCCGTCGCGCTCCATCAGTTTTGCGATCTGGCTTGCGGCCTTATCGGTGATTGAGACGGCTTGTTTGCCGGGTATAGAAAACATTACATGAACCCCAATTCCAGACGTGCCTCGTCGGACATCATTTCCATGCCCCACGGCGGATCCCACGTGATATCAACGTCGACTTGTTTGACGCCCGCGAGCGGCTCCACGGCTTCAGCCAACCAGCCGGGCATCTCACCGGCAACAGGGCAGCCTGGGGCCGTTAGCGTCATGATGATTGACACTTCGTTTTGGTCCGTGATCTCGATCGTATAAATGAGACCCAAATCATAGATATTCACAGGTATTTCAGGGTCATAGACTGACCGACACGCCTCTACGACGCTGTCATAGAGGGGGTGATTGGTTGAGGACGGCTTAATCAGCGGCGCGCCTTCGAGGTGTTCAGTTGGCTGGTTCATATTCGTGCTCAGCATCCATAAGGGATAGTTGAGTAAAGATATAAGGATTGGCCGCGGCATCGTCCAGTGCTGCAGATGCACGATTTTGTGGTGATAGGGTCGCAGCCTTTATTATGTGGTGATAGGGTCGCAGCCTTTATTATGACGGGAAGAACTCGCGCATTCGGGCGTCAAAATACGCCCGTGTCAACGTTGCTCGGTTGCCAGCATATCCATCGTAGTGGCTTTTGCCTGATGAGGTCGGCAGGCCGGCCCAAATTTTGGCCAAATTGTTCATAAACCGTTTGCGAGACATGTGGCCGGATTGAAACTTTTGGAGCCCTGCATCCGCGAGCAGCAGATCGGCAAACACGTCTTGTACCTGGGGAGAGAAGCGCGTGTTGGCGGGCAGACCCGCGCGTCTGATAAGTACTCTTAGTGTGGACGGGATGAACTGATAGCGCCCAATCGCATGGGGCTGTCCAGGGGTGCGCTTGATCCATGCCAGTATCTGTCCAAGGCTGAGCTGGGTAGGGGGCTTTGGTGTTTTCGTCCTGGCCCCGACATGTACCGCGTCGTAGCCTTTTGGGCCCGCTTCTGCCAAGGCGATCAGCGATTTCAGGCGCGCGACGGGCGTGTTGCCGGCAACATGGGTTAACTCATACGTCGTAACGCGGGTGCGGCCGGAGCGTGCGCGCTCTACCGGATCGCCTGTGATCCAGTCCTTATTGCCGAAACTGCGCCATTTGGCGCGCTCTCGCAGGGAGTTGTCCAATTCATAGCGCGCCGACTGCCCATGCGCGGGGAGGGCGGCGGCAGACATCAGAGCAGCAATGAAAGCGCGGCGGATCATTTCGGTTTCTTACGTACCTTTTTCAGTGGCTCAGGGCGAACCCGCATTTCAATTTGGTCGAACAGCATCGCGGCAATGTTCTTGTGTGATGCTTTCTCAATGCCCTCAAGTCCGGGGGAGGAGTTGACCTCAAGCACCTTCGGCCCTTCAGAGGAGCGGAGCAGGTCCACGCCCGCGACGCCCAGTTTGAAGGCCTTTGCGGCGCGGGTCGCCACGTCGCGTTCTTCCTTGCTGATGCGCGTGACAGCTGCGGTGCCGCCCCTGTGCAGGTTCGATCTGAAGTCGTCCCCGTCCGATGTCCGTTTCATCGCGGCGACCACTTTGCCGCCGATCACCAGACAGCGAATATCCTCTCCTGCGGCCTCTTTTACGAAGTCCTGCACCAGAAAGTTTGCCTTCAACCCGCGGAAGGCGTCAATTACGCTTTCGGCGGCCTTCTTGGTTTCCGCTAGAACAACCCCTTTGCCTTGGGTGGATTCCAGAAGCTTCACGATAAGCGGGGCAGTGCCAACCAGATCCATCAGGTTCTTGGTGTCTTTCGGGGAAGCCGCAAAAGCCGTGGTTGGCATTCCGATACGGTGGCGAGCCAGAACCTGATGCGCATGCAATTTGTCCCGCGATGCGGCGATGCCCTCCGACCCGTTCACGCAGTAGGTGCCCAAGGTTTCGAACTGGCGCAGGACGGAACAGCCGTAGGTGGTGATGGACGCACCAATGCGCGGGATGACAGCGTCAAAGCGGGGCAAACGCTTTCCGTCGTAGTAAATCTCAGGGGCTTTGGCGTTGATCGCCATGTAGCAACGGGTTGTATCGATTACCTCGACAACGTGACCACGGGACTCGCCTTCGGACACGAGCTTGGCGGTGGAGTAATTGGTTTGCTCACGGGATAAGACTGCGATGCGCAACGCGCGGGCCTTGGTTACAGTGCGCAGCTTGGATGCAGTGTAGACATCATAGTTGAGCTCTGGCTGGCAGAACTGCTCCGCTGGGGCCACGACGGCGTTTTCGCGCAAGGCTTGGCGCCCCAGCAACATGCGGTAAGCCATCGACCCGCGATCCGTTAGGGTCACCTCAATGGGCCAGCTTTGTCCGCCAACGGCGATCGTGGTTTCGATGACGTAGCGCAACTCCGACTCGCCGTTGGAGGAAATAACGTCGCGGCGGTCGATGATCGGCGCGGAGCAAGTGATGATCAGCGATGTATTGCCCGGGATCGGGTGCACGGCAAAACGGACGTTGGGTTTTGCGGCAGACCCGAAGGCTTCGATGTCGAAGGCGTGCAGCGCAGATGTTTTAGCGCCCGTGTCGACCTTGGCCTTGATGGCGGGCAATGACAGGTCCGGCAGCCCCAGCCATTCTTCCCAACCGAGTTTTAGCGTGGAATCGATGTTCATTTTCCGCTGTCTCCCTTGCGCAGAACTCGCTTTTACCCCTAAAGCCAACCGCATGACACAAAGATTTCAGTTTGACCTTCATGCCACAGACGGTAAGGCCCGCACCGGCGTTATTTCCACCCCGCGCGGCGAAATCCGGACGCCGGCCTTCATGCCGGTCGGAACAGCCGCGACCGTAAAAGCGATGATGCCCGAAAGTGTCCGCGCGACAGGTGCCGACATTTTGCTGGGCAATACTTATCATCTGATGCTGCGTCCGACGGCCGAGCGCATTGCGCGGTTGGGCGGTCTGCATAAATTCATGAACTGGGATCGTCCGATCCTGACGGACAGCGGTGGTTTCCAAGTGATGAGCCTCGCCGAGTTGCGCAAGCTGACCGAAGAGGGTGTGACGTTCAAATCCCATATCGACGGGTCCAAGCATGTGCTGACACCAGAGCGGTCGATGGAAATCCAAAAGCTGCTGGGGTCGGACATCGTCATGTGTTTCGACGAATGCCCCGCACTGCCTGCCGACCGCGCGCGTATAGAGGAGAGCATGCAGCTTTCCATGCGTTGGGCGGCACGCTCTCGCGAAGCCTTCGGGGACCGCCCCGGCCATGCGTTGTTCGGCATTCAGCAAGGCGGGCTGGAGCAGGACTTCCGCGAAGAGAGCGCCAAGGCGCTGACAGACATCGGGTTTGAGGGCTACGCCGTCGGTGGTCTTGCTGTGGGCGAGGGGCAGGAGTCCATGTTCGCTTGCTTGGACTACGCGCCGGATCAACTGCCGACCGATAAGCCGCGCTACCTCATGGGGGTGGGTAAGCCTGATGACATCGTCGGCGCGGTGGAGCGTGGTATCGACATGTTCGATTGTGTCTTGCCGTCGCGGTCCGGTCGGACGGGGCAAGCGTTCACACGGCGCGGCGTGGTGAACATTAAGAACGCGCGGCACACCGACGATCCGCGGCCGCTAGATGAGGCGTGCACATGCCCGTGCTGTGCGCAGTACTCGCGCGCCTACCTTCATCACGTCTTCAAGTCCCACGAGATGATCTCATCCATGTTGGTGACTTGGCACAATCTGCACTACTATCAAGAGCTGATGGCAGGCTTGCGCGGTGCTATCGCACGCGCTGATCTGGCGGGATTTGTGAAGACATTTCATGAGACACGGGCGCTGGGCGACATAGAACCGGTTTAGTATTCAGGTCCAGCGCATCTTCGCGCGCGGCAGGTTGGCGGTGATAACTTCGCGAAGGGCTTCTAGCTGGAAGTCGTCCTCACACGCGCGTTTCGGGATGATCGACAGGCCACGCAGCGGCATCATGAGGAAAAAATAATCCGGCGTTTCGGCGTATTTGGTGAAAATGCTCCACGGCACAGTTGACTGACCTTCAGCGGACCGTGTCTCGACGTTGTCGGCTGAGAACGTTGCCGTGATCGGGGCGCTGTATTTGACCATCCTGCGGTAGCGTCGCCGCCAAAAAATGTTTCGCAAAACTGTGAGTGCCGCGAAAATCGCCGCCGCTGCGATGCAGAGCCAGCCGATAGCCATGCCCCAAATAAGGATGCTTGTACCGGTGATGAGCAGGAGGGCGACGATCACCCAATTCCCGAAATCACCAATGCCCTTGTAAGACCAATAAGCACGGGCGGCGTGCATGAATTCCGTTTCGTCGATTTGGTAGTTCAGTGTTGTCATGGCGCGAGGACATACAGAATTTGGGCCAGCTGCGCCATAGTGGGTATTGGGCGCGGTGCTACTCTGCGCCCACCAAGCTTGGCTTTCGGATGCCGTAGGTCTCACTGTAACGCTTATCGAGGATCTCAATCAGCTTGTCATATTGATAGCCTAGTGCGTCGTCGAACCAACGCTCCACAAGGCTACCTATTTTTAGGCCCGCGCGTTCTTCCACGAAGGATATGAAGCAGCTGTCGCGGTCTAAAACTGTGCAGCGAAGGGAGAATATGCCGTCAACGACCGTGCCGTCCGCCTCTGTGCCTTGGAAGAAGAAGCGGCAGGAAGATGGGAAATCGCGCTCTAGAAACGTGAGCGTGTATTGTGCCGCGCGGTCTTTGCGGCCTTTAAACGTGACGTGCACGGTGTCGGGGTCTTCGTCATCTTCGTCGTAGTGCGCCATCATGCCGGTGCAGTGGTCGCCCGGCTCTGCGGCGCCGGGCACGACGTGACGCCAAACCAAACGGGCAGGGTAGGAGATGTGACCGGAGTGGCGATCACGCCATGTCGTCTCTGACCCGATTTTTTGCGACACCCTACCGTTTAAAGCCGCGCCAATCGCCATTGATAGCAAGCTCCAGAACGCTATCCCGACAGCCCAAAGCCAAAAGCTACTCAGCGTCGGCGCGCTAAAATACAAAAATGCTGCGGTTATCAATGCTGCCATGCCGGTAATTTCCAGCAGTCCGCGCCACTGGGGCGCGATTATGTAAACGCCAGCGGCGAGCAGTGCCAAGAGCATCGCCGTTACCGCAAACGCGCCCACGTAGCTCGCCATCGACAGGCCCGCGCCCGAGAGCGACAACTCTGTCATGACAAAGAGAGCGACGCCGCCGGAAAACATGGCGAAGCGGCGGTAGTGTCTTAGGAAAAGTGCAAGCATCAAGATCGGCCTGTAACAGTTGGGTCACTTATTATCTTTCCTTTGTGCCGAGGCATTGGGGCATGAGTGAGGCTGGATTTTGCGTTTCCAAAGGCTACTTTTTGAGTGATACGAACCAAAATTACGTGCTGATCCGCTTGTATCCGTTGCGTGGCACGTTCACACTGGCGTCAACCAAAACGGTGTAAGGTTGAAAGAGGTGTGGGGCGGCCCCACTTCTGAGTCCGATACCGGAGATTGCCCAACGGTTGCTGCAAATGTGGGGCCATGGCGATCTTGCCAAAAAGGAAAAAATGATGACCGAGCAAACGACCCTTTCTTTCCCAGTTCTGCCGCTGCGCGACATTGTGGTGTTTCCGCATATGATCGTGCCGCTGTTCGTGGGCCGAGACAAATCCGTGCGCGCCTTGGAAGAGGTGATGAAAGACGACAAGCAAATCCTTCTGTCGAGCCAGATGGACCCCTCCGAGGATGATCCGTCGGCCGACGGCATCTACGAAGTCGGTGTGCTCGCCAACGTCTTGCAGCTTCTGAAACTGCCTGACGGGACTGTGAAGGTCCTCGTCGAAGGTCGTTCCCGCGTGAAAATCGTGGAATACGTTGAAAACGAAAGCTTCTTTGAAGCGCGCGCTGTTGAGCTTGAAGAAACCGTGGGTGACGAAGCAACGGTTCAGGCGCTGACCCGCACTGTCGGCGAAGAGTTCGAGCGCTACGCAAAAGTCAAAAAGAACATTCCTGAAGAGGCGTTGGCCTCTGTCGCGGACACTGACGCGGCGGACAAGCTTGCCGATCTGGTGGGCGGGCATTTGGGTGTTGAAGTGCACCAAAAACAGGAACTTCTGGAGACGCTCTCCGTGGCTGATCGCCTCGAGAAAGTCTACGGGCTAATGCAGGGCGAGATGTCCGTTTTGCAGGTCGAGAAGAAGATCAAATCCCGCGTTAAAAACCAGATGGAGCGCACGCAGCGCGAGTACTATCTGAATGAGCAGATGAAAGCCATTCAGAAGGAACTTGGCGACGGTGAAGAGGGCCAAAACGAGGTCGCTGAGCTTGAAGCGAAAATCGCGAAAACCAAACTGTCAAAAGAGGCCAAAGAGAAGGTCGACGCCGAGGTCAAAAAGCTCAAGAACATGAGCCCGATGTCCGCCGAAGCCACCGTTGTGCGCAACTACCTGGATTGGATTTTGGGTATCCCGTGGGGCGTCACGTCTCGCGTCAAGAAAGACTTGGCGAAGGCTGAGGCGATCTTGGATGATGATCACTACGGCCTTGAAAAGGTTAAAGAACGTATCGTTGAGTACCTCGCTGTTCAGCAACGGTCCAAGAAGCTCAAAGGCCCTATCATGTGCCTTGTGGGGCCTCCGGGCGTGGGTAAGACGTCGCTTGGGAAATCCGTGGCGAAGGCCACTGGCCGTGAGTTCATTCGCATCTCCCTCGGGGGTGTGCGCGACGAATCCGAGATCCGTGGTCACCGTCGGACCTACATCGGATCCATGCCGGGTAAGATCATTCAGGCGTTGAAGAAGGCGAAAACCACAAACCCGCTTATCTTGCTCGATGAGATCGACAAGATGGGGCAAGACTTCCGTGGCGACCCCGCGTCTGCCATGCTTGAGGTGCTTGATCCGGAGCAAAACGGCACGTTCGTCGACCACTATCTTGAGGTGGAATACGACCTGTCCAACGTAATGTTCCTGACCACGGCGAACAGCTACAACATGCCGGGGCCGCTTCTTGACCGGATGGAGATCATTCCGCTTGCTGGGTATACCGAGGATGAGAAGGCCGAGATTGCGAAGCAGCATTTGATTGCCAAGCAGGTCAAAAACCACGGTCTCAAAAAAGGTGAGTTCGAGCTGACTGATGAGGCGCTTCAGGAGATGATCCGCACGTACACACGTGAGGCGGGCGTTCGAAATTTGGAGCGTGAAATCGGCAAGTTGGCGCGTAAGGCGGTCACAAAGATCGTGCGCAAGGCGGAAACGTCCATCAAGATCACGCCGGAAAATCTCGACGACTACCTTGGCGTCAAGAAGTACCGCTACGGGTTGGCTGAGCAGGACGACCAGATTGGTGTTGTCACGGGACTGGCTTACACGTCAGTCGGTGGCGAGCTGCTGTCGATCGAAGCGCTGCGCCTGCCGGGCAAGGGTCGGATGAAAACCACCGGTAAGCTGGGTGATGTGATGAAGGAATCGATTGATGCAGCGTCGTCTTACGTGCGCTCCATCTCGCCGTCGATCGGGGTCAAACCCCCGACCTTCGACAAGATCGACATCCACGTTCACGTCCCGGACGGGGCAACCCCGAAGGACGGCCCGTCAGCAGGTTTGGCCATGGTGACGTCAATCGTGTCCGTGCTGACTAAAATTCCAGTGCGCAAAGACATCGCCATGACCGGTGAGGTCTCCTTGCGCGGGAACGCAATGCCAATCGGCGGCTTGAAAGAGAAGCTGCTGGCGGCGCTACGTGGTGGCATCAAGACTGTGCTGATCCCTGCAGAGAACGAGAAAGATCTGCCGGATATCCCTGAGAACGTGAAAGCGGGCCTGAAGATCATTCCCGTGCGCCACGTCTCGGAGGTGTTAAAGCTGGCCCTGATCGAAGAACCTGAAGCGATTGAGTGGGATGAGGCAGCTGAAGAAGCCGCCGCAGCAGCACTCGCGGCTAAAGGCAGCTCCTCTTCGAGCGCGATTGCGCATTAAACCACGCTGCACGTAAAACTAGGGAAGGGCGGTCCGGTCGGGCCGCCCTTTCGCGTTTCAAGTGGCATCCTCTTCCTCTACCACTAGCAACATGATGTCTCCGCTTTCCTCTAGCTGGCGGATAGCGGCGGTAAGCTTGCCCATGGCTGTCTCTGCAATCTTGCCGGTGGGCGTCGGCAATTCCTCAAGCTCCTCGCGGATCGCATCGGCCATACGTTTGGACAGGTTCTCTAGAATGAACTCCACAACAGCGGAATGTTCCGCCATGCCGGCCTTCAGTGCTGCGTTCAGCTCCTCGCCTGGCAACACGCGAATGATGGCCGGTATGTCCGTCGGTTTGAGACGGGTCAGGATGTCGGCGAAGGTAAAGATTGCCTTGCGCACCTGTGCGGCAAAGACGGTGTCGAGCGCGTCCAAAGCGTCCAGCACGGCATCGCGCTGCGCCGATCCGGCGGCGTTAAGCAAGGAGGCTGCGCGCGCGACGGGCTTGGCGGTGAAAGCGCCGCCATCGCTGTTGGCCCCGTCGCTGTCCAAAATGGTTTGCGCTACAATGTCTACCGTGTCGGTGGTCACTGCACTGGTCTCAGATATAGCGAATGTCACGGCGTTTGCCGTTTCAATCTCTAGAATCTCCATCACATCGCTTGATGCGGAAGCTGGCAGTTTTGAAAGGATGATGGCCCCGACACGGGGGCTTTCGGCCGCGACCCGCTGCGCAAGCTCCTCTGGTGGGAGGTCCGCGATCAGTTCCCACGTATTTTTGGGGAGGGTCGGGCTATGTATTTGGCGCATGCGTTCCAGCAAGCTGTCGCTCAGGTTGCCTTCAAGCGCGTCCAGTGCCGCCGACGTGTCGACTGGAAAGCTAAGCCCGTGCGCGTCCAGATGCGCCGCGAATTCGGTCAGTACCTTGGCGACCGTGGCTTTATTGATGGGCCCCATGGAGGCGTAGACGCGCGCAAGATGGACCTGAGTGGCTTCCGACATGACGGATAGCGGTATCGCGCCGCCTGAATGCAGGATCATCTGCACGATGACGGCGGCCTTCTGGGCGCCGTTCAATTTGATAGGGGTGTCGGACCCATCGAAGGCGAACGCCGTCGTGGCGATCTTGCCCCCAATTCCAAAGCCCGCGCCCCCACGCGGTTGTGCAACCATGTTCATGGCAATCCCATCCCTCTATTCACTTCGCAAGGTCCAATAGAGGCGGGTGATCTTAACGGATGGTAACAGTCGCCACGGTGATTGATCGCGTATTAATTCAAATACGCAAAATTTGGATCATTGGGCGTCTCTAACCCGTGGGCTGTGCGACGCAGATACCTTTATCGGCATCCCATGTGGCGCCAGCCTGACACGTTGCGGCCTGTTTGTGTTGGCCATACACGCACTCTGCGGCGGCGACTGTCGGCGATAGTGCCAAGGCCAAAGCTGTCAGATAGATTTTCATTTGAGCGTACCTCCTGTTGAGCAATACGCCGCAAGGATAGCACAGGTTGGCCTAAAACCAAAAACGCCCGCACATTTGGCGGGCGTTTGTCCGATGTCTTTCAGGTTCGGCGGGCTTAGCCGAAGACGCGTTTGAAGATCGTATCGACGTGCTTGGTGTGGTAGCCGAGGTCGAATTTTTCCTCAATTTCGTCTGCCGACAGGGCTTTCAACACGTCTGCGTCGGCCAAAAGTTCGGTTTTGAAGTCCTTGCCTTCTTCCCAAACCTTCATCGCGTTGCGCTGCACCAGCTTGTAGCTGTCTTCGCGCGACACGCCCGCTTGTGTCAGGGCCAGCAAAACACGTTGCGACATGACCAAGCCACGGAATTTATTCATGTTGGCCAACATGTTGTCAGGGTAGATCACCAGTTTCTCGATCACACCTGTCAGGCGTGCCAGTGCGAAGTCGAGCGTGATGGTGGTGTCCGGCCCGATGTTGCGCTCCACGGAGGAGTGGGAGATGTCGCGCTCATGCCACAGGGCTACGTTCTCCATCGCAGGGACAACCGCCATGCGGACCAGACGGGCGAGGCCAGTCAGGTTTTCTGTCAGCACAGGGTTGCGCTTGTGTGGCATCGCGGAGGAACCTTTTTGCCCCTTGGAGAAGAACTCTTCGGCTTCCAGTACTTCGGTGCGCTGCATGTGGCGAATCTCGGTAGAGATGTTTTCAATCGAGGAGCCAACAACGCCGAGTGCTGCGAAGAATGCGGCGTGGCGGTCGCGCGGGATGACTTGGGTGCTGACAGGCTCCGGCTTCAGGCCGAGTTGCTCACAAACATGCTCTTCCACGGACGGATCGATATTGGCAAAGGTACCGACAGCGCCAGAAATGGCCCCAGTCGCGATTTCTTCACGGGCGACTTCCAGGCGACGCTTGTTACGGTCCATTTCAGCATAGAAGCGCGCGAAGGTCAGGCCCATGGTCGTTGGCTCCGCGTGGATCCCGTGGGAGCGGCCGATGCGCACTGTCATCTTGTGCTCCAGCGCGCGGGTCTTCAGTGCGGCCAAGAGTTTGTCCATTTGCGCCAGCAGCAAATCCGCCGCGCGCACCAGTTGCACGTTGAACGTGGTGTCTAATACGTCGGAGGAGGTGAGGCCCTGATGAACGAAACGGGCTTCGTCGTTGCCAATGATCTCGGCCAGATGCGTGAGAAATGCGATGACGTCGTGCTTGGTGACTGCTTCGATTTCGTCAATGCGCGCGACGTTGAATTCAACGTTTTTGGCTTTCCAGACGGCGGCGGCATTCTCGGCGGGGATCACGCCGATTTTGGCCATCGCGTCGCAGGCATGGGCCTCGATCTCGTACCAGATGCGGAACTTGGTCTCAGGTGACCAGATGGCAACCATCTCGGGGCGGGAATAGCGAGGGATCATGTCTAGCGCTTTCAAAATTTATGTGGCAGGTGCGGCGGTCTTAAACTGACGTAGCGCAAGGAACAACCGCAGATGGTGCCCTGAGACAGGGCGTCGCTGACCGTCCCGCGTATTTTGTGCTATACTTAGTTGTAACGCCGCGCCGCTAGGCACGCAGAAGTCACCGGAGATGCCAGCAGTGGCATTAACAAAATCGCCAATCATGAGGTGTAAGAGGATCGCATGCTCAAGGGATTGAACCAATTTGAGGGTGAGTGGCAACTCACCCGTATCATCAAAGACCGCCGCAACGACGTCGAAGGGCGCTTGTCAGGGATTGCTACGTTTACCCCGAGTGCGCCGCTGGAGTTGCAGTACGAAGAGGAAGGCGAGCTTGTCTACGGGCAACAGCCCAGCATGATCGCCACCCGTCGCTACATATGGCGCGGGTTTGAGGGGGAGCATGCGTCCAAGATTGCCGTCGCATTTGAAGACGGCAGCCCGTTTCATGTCATCGCGCTTGACCGCTCTATGCCCGATGATGATCACCAGTGCGATCCCGATTTCTATCATGTCAGCTACGATTTTACCGCGTGGCCGGAGTGGGAAGCCGTTTGGCGCGTTGTTGGCCCGTCCAAGGATTATCGCATGATATCAAGGTACAAACGGATGTAATGGCGATAGGTTAGGTGGAGGTTTCCCGGGCATGTAGGTCTGCCAGTGATTTTCCGCGCTCCTCAACGAACAACTCTGCCAAAGGCTTGAGAGCGCGAATACGGTCGGCGCGAAACATTCTGAAGTCACCACGCAACTCGCACCACGCGGACACAGTCCAGACCCGCCCCCAGTACTCCATCTGTAGCGGCCGGATGATCCGCTCACTGGGGGTGTCGTCGGCGGTGGCGTAGGTGATCGATAGCTTCTGGCGCGACCGGATTGCAGTGCGCAACTGCGGCATGAACCTGAAGCCCCCAGCTGCGTCCTTGAACGGGTAGACCGCGAAACCCCAACCTGTGGGCGGGGTGGTTCGGTCCTCAGGCAGCACGGCGTCGATCTTGGCAGAGAGGCTTTGCGCAGCGCGTTGCAACTCTTGATCCGCAACTTCCCCCACAATGGCCATGCCAAGGTGCAAAGCTTCCAGCTCCACGAGTGTCAAATTCAGCGGGGGCAGGGTGATCGGGGCGGTCATCATGTAGCCCATGCCCCGCTCCCCTGCGACGGGTACGCCGGAAAGCTGCAACGTTTCCATGTCGCGATAAACGGTACGCACCGACACCTCAAGCTGCCGCGCCAAGTCCTCGGCGCGGTGCAGGCGACCATCCCTAAGAAGCAGGATCAGATCGAAAAGGCGGTCGGTTCTTCTCATGGGCGCATCATTGGTGGGTCATGGGGCTGCCATAAAAACGGTCTCGTGGCGCATCTCTAACGTTTCGTGGTTCAACGCTTCGCCCATATCTGGCGCGAAATCCTGTTGATTAAAGCTCGTTTGCGCGTTCTTCGCGCTGGCAGCGTCCGCCCACAAAATGTGATCGGTCCAGCGACCATCCGGTCCGCGTGTGACGTGCCGCCCTAGAAATCCTGGCAGATCGTCGACCCAGCTTTGGGTGGCGCGAAGGACCGCGAGAAATGCGCCCTCATCCGTGCCATCCTTCAATGCGAAGGTCACGATTTCAGCAACCTGCGGTTGGGCGTTCTGGGTCATGGGGAAGCTCCTTGAATGATTCTGTTTCGATATGAGCTTTGTGGCACCCCACAACTGACATAAACCTGTCAGGAGTCTTTGCGCAAGCGCAGCATCGCGGCATTTGGTGGCGTTTTCCCCGCACCAGCGGCGTTTTGCGCCTTTTCCCCAACCGTGCGAGGCCCTAGATAGGAAGATAGATACACGCATCCGCGCTCGATTTTCGTATGCGCGACCAAGGGAGACTAACTCATGTTGAACAATATTGGATTGCCAGGCCTGCTGCTGATTGCAGTTGTTGTGCTGGTGCTTTTCGGTCGTGGCAAAATTTCCGGCCTGATGGGCGAAGTTGGCAAAGGCATCACTGCTTTCAAAAAGGGCGTCGATGACAGCACCAAAGAGCTCGACGAGGCCGACGTTGCAGTGAAAGACGTCACCCCCGAAGAAGAAAAAGACAAAGCCTGATTTTCGTGAGTAGGGCGATTAAGCGAGCCGGAGGCACGCACCATGTTTGACATCGGTATGACCGAGCTGTTGGTGATCGGGCTTGTCGCCCTGATCGTCGTGGGTCCAAAGGATCTGCCTGGAATGTTCCGCACGTTGGGACAATTCACGGCCAAGGCCAAGCGCATGGCCCGCGAGTTCAGCCGCGCGATGGAAGACGCCGCCGATGAGGCTGGCGTCAAAGATGTCGCCAACACGGTCAAAGCCGCTGCGAACCCCAAGAAAATGGGGATCGACAAGATCCGCGAAGCAACGAACTTCAATAAATTCCCTGACGGCTCCGAGACGAAAAAGCTGGCCAAGGAACGCGCTGAAGCTGCCGCGAAGATCAAAGCCGCAACGAACAAGGCCGCAGAGACGCGCATCGCCAAAGAGGCTGCAGCCGCTGAAACGGCCACTCCTAAGGAGGCTACGAAGCCTAAAGCGCCTGCCAAGACGAAAGCTGCCGCAAAACCCAAGGCAGCCCCTAAGGCGAAAGCCGTAGCTAAGCCCAAGGTGAAGCCAGCCGCGAAACCAAAACCCAAGAAAGCTGATACATGAGCGCCGAGAGCGATATTGAAGACAGCTCCGCCCCGCTGATCGAACACCTTGCGGAGCTGCGCACCCGTGTGATCCGCGCTGCTTTGGCATTCCTCGTGGGGATGGTCATCTGCTTCACCTTCGGCAGTGCAATCTTGGATTTCCTGTTGGTCCCGATCGAGAACACGATGCGCGCCTTGGGGAACCCGAACCCCGTGATGCAATACACCGCGCCGCAGGAATACTTTTTCACGTTGATCCGCATCTCCATGGTCGGCGGCTTGTTCGTGTCTTTTCCGGTTATCGGCTACCAACTGTGGCGCTTCGTGGCGCCGGGTTTGTATAAGAACGAAAAGAACGCGTTTTTGCCCTTCCTAGTGGCGTCTCCGATGCTGTTCTTGCTGGGCGCATCCTTCGCCCACTACGTCGTGGTGCCGTTGGCCATGCAGTTCTTCTTAGGTTTCGCGGACCTTCCGTCCTTCTTCGCGGCTATGATCGCCTCTGGCGAGGTGACGCAAGCCACTCGCGAGACAGGGATCGACATTGTCTTCAATGGTAAGGTGAACGAGAGCCTTGATATTACGCTGAAAATGATCGTGGCCTTCGGGCTGTGTTTTCAGTTGCCGGTTCTATTGACGCTGATGGGTAAAGCCGGTTTGGCAACGGCCGCAGGCCTGCGCGACGTGCGCAAATACGCCGTCATCGGCATTCTGGTCGTCGCTGCACTCGTGACCCCGCCGGACGTGACCACCCAGTTGATTTTGTTCGTCGTGGTCTATGGCTTGTATGAAGTGTCTATTTTCCTTGTCGCCCGTGTCGAGAAGACCCGCGAAGTGAAACTTCGTGAGGAGGGGCTTTGGGACGACGAGGACGACGCCGGTGATCTCGACGATGACGACTTCGGTGAGCACCATCCTGAAGATCGCGGCCCTTAAGATGAGTGATGTTATGGACGACCCGATGCTGCGCATCGCCCTTGCGCTGGAGCGCATTTCACCGCCGGAAAGCCCCGCGCCTGACTTCGACAGCGCGTCGGCCTTCTTGTGGCATGTGGAGCCGGACCGCCTCGCCCCCGTGGCTGAGGTCAATGGTGTGGCGCTGGACTTGCTTGTCGGGATTGAGCGCGCGCGCGACACATTGCACACCAACACCGTGCAATTCGCCAAGGGCTTCGCGGCCAATAACGCATTGCTTTGGGGCTCTCGCGGGATGGGGAAGTCATCGCTGGTGAAGGCGGTCCATAGTGACATCGTGGCATCGGGCCTGGGGTTGAAGTTGGTCGAGGTGCAGCGCGAGGATCTACCCTCCATCGGGCGACTTCTGAACCTCCTGCGCGCGTCGGAGCACCGCTTCGTGCTGTACTGCGATGATCTGAGTTTCAGCCATGACGACCAACACTACAAATCCTTAAAGGCCGTGCTGGACGGCGGCATTGAGGGGCGGCCAGAGAACGTCATTTTCTACGCCACCTCCAACCGCCGCCACCTTATGCCGCGCGACATGATCGAGAACGAGCGGGGCGGGGCGATCAACCCCTCCGAGGCGACCGAGGAGAAGGTCTCCCTGTCGGATCGCTTCGGACTATGGCTGGGCTTCCACCCATGCACGCAGGACGAATACCTCGACATGATCCGTGGATATTGCGCGGCACATGACGTGGCGATTGATGACGACGTTCTGCACGCAGAGGCGATTGAATGGCAGCAAACCCGTGGCGGGCGCTCCGGTCGGGTGGCTTGGCAGTATTTCACTGATCTCGCGGGCCGGTGTGGTCTGGCGGTCTAGGCCGTTTCAGGGATTGGGAACACGACGTCGTAGACCCAGTTGAAAACGAAGGCGTAGACCAAGTAGAAGACCACGAAAGCCACATCCATGATAAAGGCCTGCGCAAAGCTGATGTTCAGATAAAACGCCAACAATGGCAGCGTGGCAAGAAGCAGACCCGCCTCGAACAGCACGGCGTGAAGGACACGTAGCGGCACGGTTTTCGATACCTGGCCGCGCCAGCGTATCAACGCTTTGTCGAACATCAAATTGTAGACGTAGTTCCAAAGTGTCGCGAGCGTGGACGCGATAACCGCCACGACACCGATGTCTGCGGCATGCATGCCAAAACCCAGTGCGCCAAGCGGTATCACTAGAAGGAGTCCGATGATTTCGAAGCTGATTGCGTGGCGGATGCGGTCGCGTGTCGTGCGCATGATGTGTCCCATCTTATCGCCGGGTCGTCCCGGATGTATACCCTGATGGGGGAGGTCGTCCTCGCATTGCCTTCATATAAGATCAATTAGGCGAATGTCTATGTCAGCTCGGCTTAGACATGAATGTGTTTTCTGCTCAATTCAGCAGGCAGTTGGCCTCGAACCCCTTGAGGCTCATACGTGCGGAAGACATCACCGGGGATGCCGCGTAAGCCAGATCGGGGAACAGACGCAGCAGTTCGTCGCGCGGGCCATGGTCCAGCGCATCCATTGCTTGGGGGCCGGGGTGGAAGCTCTCAGATGGTGCGCCTTCGGCGTAGACGACCTGATGCGTATCGAACATGATGTGGTGATAATTCACCATGCCGCCTTGTCGCGCGTAGATCGTCTTGCCGTTCACAAGGTCTTTGGCTCTCACGAATACTTCCGGCTCACCGAACCACAGTTCCGCTTGCCAGCCCTCTATTAGCATGCGGTGCTGGGGCGACACGACCAAGTCGCGGGTGTTGCCGAGCGCACCTTTGCGGATGACGATAGGGGCGAGATCGCCCACCGCCTCCACGCGGCGACCGCCCGTCCATGCCAAGGGCTGAAGCCCAGCATCGCGCGTCATGATCAAGTCGCCGGGTTGCAGGGTCTGCACCTCTCGCAAGCCGCTGTCCGTCTCGATTAGCGTGCCCGCCGCAAAGCAAACCACTTGCGCGCCCAAACCCGTGTGCGGGGTGTGAGCGTCATTCTCCACGATGCCACCGATAGTATAGTTCGCACCCGCCGGTGGGACGCCATCGGGGAACACCAGAAAATACCCGTCTTCGGATACGCCGCCCACGGTGTCTTGCACGTCGTTGTCGTTGTTCAAGTCAACGTCAATCACGCCGACGCGGTAGACCGTGCCGTCCGCAGCGGTCACTTGAAAGGTATAGTCCCAGATCGTCTGGTAATAGGTTCCGTCGATCAGAGTGACTTGTTCACCGACGCCGCCAAAGCGTTCTTGCGCGGCGATTTGTTCATTGGTGACGTCGCCGTTGTAAACGGTCGCGGCATCGTTCTCGCGCACGTGAAAGCTGGTGTTTTCACCAGTGAAGGACCACGTTCCGCCAGTTGGGGGGCCAAACGCATAGTTGTGCGCAGAGCCGTTTACCGTGCTCTGCGACCCAAAGATGGCGTTAGAATATCCGTAGTAAATGGCCATAACAGGCCCCGATAACTGTTTACACTACGAATACATTGATCTTCAAATTGGCTGTTTAAATGACGTAAATAAGAAAAAAGCGAGGGGTTCTGCCGAACTTCCCCTCGCTTTTGCCTTAATTGATTTGCCGTAGGCCCTACTTCAGGAACGGCGCGGGGTCGACGCTTTCAAAGCCCTCACGGACCTCAAAGTGCAAGAAGCTCGGGGAGCCCTTACCGACCTTGGCGATGGTCTTGCCACGGGTCACCTTATCGCCCTTTTTCACCGCAATATCAGAGATATTTGCGTAGACTGTCAAAAGGTTGCCAGGGTGGCGGAGCACCAGAATCGGCACTTGATCTGTGTCTCGTGTGATTGCGGCGACCTCACCGTCAGCTGCCGCCTTAACCGGCGTGCCGGTGCTGGCGGATATGTCGATGCCCTCGTTCTTGCGCTTCTTATACGGGCGCAAGACTTGTCCAGACACGGGTGTCAGAAGCCGTGCGGCGGCACTTGGCGCGGCCTTCGTCGCAGCAGGGGCCGCGACTGGCGTGGCCTTGGGCGCGATCTTTTCAGCCGGAAGCGGTTTTGTTGCTGATGGTGGCTGCGGCGTCGGCGTGCCTGCGCCCGGTGCCACAACGGCGGCTTCCTTTACGGGCGCCTTCACGGTGGCAGAGCCGTCTTTGGCGACAGGGATCAGCAGGTACTGGCCTTCACGGACTTCCAAATCCGGACCCAGACCGTTCCACTCCGCCAAGGAGCGTGCGGAGACGTTGTAGAGACGCGCGACGGAGTACGCGGTTTCGCCGCGTCCGACTTGGTGGCGGATCGGCTCCGGCCCGTCGACGCGTTTGGTTGCCGCTGTGGTTTTCGACGTCGGCGCGCGGCCAATAGCTGTGGTCGCGATTTGTGTGATGTCGAGCGGCTTGGTCTCGCCGCTTGGGCTGGTTCCAGTCGTGCTGATCGTGCCGCGCAGTGCGAGGACTTCGCCCTTGTTGAGCTTGTCGTCAACGCGCAGGCCGTTGTAGCTGGCCAAATCCTGTGGGCTAACCCCGATACGGTTGGCGACAGTCGTCACCGTGTCGTCACGCTGGGCGACGGCAACTTGGTAATTCGGGTAGGAGATGATGCCACGGCTGTCCGGCCGGGGTCGCGTGCCTGTGGCTGTGCGCGCGGCGCTGGAGGTGTCCAAGCCACCCGCTGTGCCGCGCAGGTCAAGGTCCAGATTGGCAAGGCGTTCGCCCACCTGACCGTCACAGGCCGAAAGCCCAAATCCCAAAGCCACCATCGGCAATAACTTGCTGAAACGCCTGCTGCGCATATTCTTCTTCCTCAATCCACGTGGCCCTTATGTCTGGGCCTTTAGGTTTAGTCCTGCCCCAGACCCTCAAGCAGAGGGACGAAGCGAACCGGCATTAGTTCTTCGTAGTCAAACCCTTGCGGGGTTTTCGTTACCTTGATCAGGCTTTGCACCGCGTCGGACTGCCCCACCGGCACAACCATGATACCGCCCTCGCGCAGTTGCGCCAATAGCGGGCCGGGCGGGTCTTCAGCCGCTGCGGTCACAAGAATGCGATCAAAGGGGGCTTGCTCGGGCAAGCCGTAGCTGCCGTCGCCTGTCAATATGGTCACATTTGTGATGTCCAGATCTTGAAACAATTTACGCACAGGGCGCGTCAGACGGGCGTGGCGGTCCACGCTGTAAACCCGTCTGGCAAGGTGGCTCAGAACGGCGGCTTGGTAGCCGGAGCCTGTTCCGACCTCCAACACCTTGTTGCGTGGTTGCACATCCAAAGCTTGGGTCATCAACCCTACTACAGATGGTTGGGAGATCGTTTGCCCGCACGCAATGGGCAGGGGCATGTCCTCGTAAGCGCGATCCGCGAAGGTTCCAGTGATAAACGCGCCGCGATCCACTTTCTCCATGGCCGTCAGCACCCGCGGGTCCATTATCCCCTTGGAGCGCAGCCCGTAGAGGAACTGCATCTTGCGTTCCGCTTCAGAGGTCGCAGGTTCTGTCATGACAGGCGACGCTCTAGGTCGTCCAGCAGGTCATGCGCCGTCAAATCGCAGCGCATCGGCGTAACGGAAATCCAACCGTCGATATTCACTGACGCATCGGTGTTTTCACCTGAGCACACGTTCTGCGGATTGCCCTTGATCCAAAGATACTTGCGCCCGTTCGGTGGCATGTGACTTTCGACGCCCATCCCCCCCGTTGGCCTCAGACCTTGGCGCACGACGCGTGTGCCTTTCACGTCGGCGGCGGCAACGGGCGGAAAGTTGACATTGTAGAAGGTTTGGTAGCCTTCGCCGCCCCAAATGCCGTTCTGAAGTAGGTTTTTGACAAGTTCCGCACCATGCGCTGCAGCGGCTTCGAACTGGTTCTCAAGCCGCAAATTGCCCGGTCCAAAGTATTGGGACATCGCAATTGACTTAACACCCTGAAGTGCGCCTTCCATGGCGGCGCCAATGGTGCCCGAATAAACGGTGTTCTCTGCGGAGTTGTTACCTTTGTTCACGCCCGACAAAATCAGGTCCGGCTTGGCTAAGCCCATGACCTCATGAACGCCCGCGAGTACGCAGTCGGCGGGCGCGCCCTCGGCTGCAAAACGGCGTTCCGCCAGTTCGACAATCATGGTGGGGTGGGCGTAGTTGATGCAATGCGCGACGCCCGATTTCTCGAACGCAGGTGCAACGGTCCAAACCTCGCCATCGGGTCCGGCGACTTCGGTTGCGATGGCGTGAATGACCTCTAGCCCAGGAGCGTTGATGCCGTCGTCATTGGTAATAAGAATGCGCATGGATGTGACCGCCCCGTTTTTTAACCTAGCTTTAGGGAAAATAGGGCGGTGGGTAAAGCGGGGTCAGCGGTTGAATTGCATCTGTCGAACCGCCAGTCCCGAAATTATCACAGCTCCCGCCACTGCAAACAGTGTCACGGAGAGCGTCTCAGTGCCGTTGCGTGCAATGATACCAACCAAGGCCCAGACCACGGCTAGCGCGTAGGTCCACACGCCGTGCGCGCGGTGCTGAACCAACGCGGCGATCAACATGGCCACACTGACCATCAGCAGTGCCCACATGACCGCGCCGCCGCCTATGCCGTACCCCGCGCCCAACAAACCGATAGAGACGCAGGACGCCGCCGTCAGCCAACCTGCATAAAGACCAGCTGGCAGTGCGAACTGCCACGCGGGCCGAATGTTGCGGCCCGCGAGGAGTGCCCAAACGGCCGTGCCTAGCATCACCCAGATGAGCACACTTGCCCAGATCACCGACAGCGTCGCGACTTTGATCCAGAAGGCGCCGACGGCCAGAGACAGGAAAAGGGGCACGCGGGCGGCATCCCAATGCGCGTCATCGCGGTGCTTCCACACACCAATGACCGCCGAGACCAGAAGCCACAGATAAATCACCGACCAGATGGAGAAGGCGTAGCCCAGCGGCTGAACCGGCGCGTCGTCTTGCGGAATGGGGAATTGGTCGGGCCTGAACCCCGCAAACCCTTCGGTTATGAACGGGGATATCAAAAACGCCGTCGTCGCGGCCAATATTGCCCAAGCCTTCATGCCACTACATCCTAAGTAACTGTTTAACGCCCCCGTACAGCGATGTGTACGAGGGCGCATTGCAGGCTAAACGCCGGATGTCTGGCTTCGGTTCCTAAGAAAGTGCGAAAGGCCCGCTTAAATAAGCGTGCCGAACGGGTCCAGCGTTGTTTTGCCGCCCAAGTAAGGGTGCAAGGCCACCGGAAGCTCCACAGAGCCATCCGCTTGTTGGCCGTTCTCCAGCACCGCAATCAGGCAGCGTCCAACCGCGAGGCCAGAGCCGTTCAGCGTGTGAACATGTTCAGGCTTGCCGCCATCCGCCGGTTTATAGCGCGCATTCATGCGGCGTGCTTGGAACGCACCCATCACGGAGACAGAGCTGATTTCACGGTACATCTGTTGACCGGGCAACCAGACTTCGATGTCGTGGGTGCGTTCTGCGCCGAAGCCCATGTCGCCGGTACACAGCACGACAGTACGGAACGGCAGGAGTAGGGTCTCCAGAATGCTTTCTGCGGCGGTTGTCATGCGGTCCAACTCCGCGCGGGAATCTTCGGGCTTGGTGATCGACACCATCTCCACCTTCTCGAATTGGTGCTGGCGCAGCATGCCCGATGTGTCGCGCCCTGCGGATCCCGCCTCGGAGCGGAAGCACTGTGAATGGGCGCACATGCGTAGCGGTAGTTTGGCCTCGTCCAAGGTCTCGCCGTTGACGGTGTTCGTCAACGTCACCTCGGACGTCGGGATCAGCCATTGACCGTTGGTCGTCTGGTAGCTGTCTTCGCCGAATTTAGGCAACTGGCCCGTGCCGTACATCATGGCCTCATTGACCAGAACGGGGGTCCACATCTCGGTCAACCCGTTTTCGACGTGGGTGTCGAGCATGAATTGGGCCAAGGCACGGTGCAACCGCGCAACCGACCCCTTGAGCAGCACAAAGCGCGAGCCGGAGAGTTTTGCAGCGGTTTCAAAGTCCATGCCCGGAATGACGCCCGGCAGGTCAAAATGCTCTTTCGGGGTGAACGGGAAACGGCGCGGTGTGCCCCAGCGGTTGATTTCGACGTTGTCGTCTTCGCTGTCGCCTTCTGGAACGCCCTCCATCGGGATGTTGGGCAGGCCCATCAGCAGGTCCGTCAGCTTGTCGTCTTCCAGCTTGGCTTCGTCGTTGAGACGCGCAACTTCGGCTTTCTTGTCGACCACAAGCGCGCGCAGACGTTCAAACTCGGCCTCATCGCCCTTGGCTTTTGCGGCGCCCACTTGCTTGGAGGCGGCGTTCTGCGCGGCTTTGGCGTCTTCGGCGGCGGCAATCTTGGCGCGACGAGCTGTGTCAATGGCCAGCACGTCGGACGAGGACACATCCGATTTGCGCTGCTTCATGGCTGCGTCAAAGACCTCGGGGGTCTCGCGGATCATGCGAATGTCATGCACGGTGTCTGTCCTCGTATTGGGTTGCTAATATGGGGCTTATGACGGGTTTTTGTGGGGGTGGAAAGTGGGGCTGTTTTTAAGTGCCGTATACTTGCAGGTGAACAATAGATTGCCCCGCGTCGGCGGCTTCTTCGTAAATAGGGATTATGGACTTCAGGAACCCGAACGATTGGCATAGCGAGGTTAAGGCACTTGAGTTGGGCGTGTGGATGTTTGCCATGGCCACAAGTTCCTCTGGGGCGTCACCTGGGTAAAACCCGCCGATTTTTGCAATTTCAAATAGGGTGCAGACATCTGTTGCACTCAACGAAAACTGTTCAAGCGCACTTGTCGCTGTGTGTAAGCCCTCAGAGTAATGCCGCATCATTGAGGCTCTACTATCTGGTCGCTTCATCGCTGTTCTATACGCCGCAACCATTTGTTCGGCTTCTTTGCGGATGACTTCAATAATTGGGGTCGGGTTCTCTTTCAAACGGGCAATTAGCTCCAAGATCGCTTGCGCTTGTGTGGAAACGTCGACTGCATTGATGATACGGTAATGAATGATGGGGCGTTCAGCATACTGATCAAAGGCGAGGTACTCACGCTGTGCGAAGAGGTCATTTAGGACCGGAAGATATCGAATATGGTCATATTCGCACCCCCGAAACTCTACCCGTTGGCTGGCGGTTTCGTGAATCTGGTTGAGCGCATTCATACCGTCGTCGGCGGTCTTCGCGTTGAATAATACGGTGCGGTCGCGGCGATCGCATCTGTAAATCGCCTCACACGAGAAACTGCCCATTCTGAAGTCCTTTAAATCTCGAAATATGATCCCGATATATCATGCCTACGTGGTCTTACTATCCCCGTTGCGCCCCACGCGTGGCGGCGATAGGGTGCGCCGCAACTGACAAAGGCCGTTTTGGCCCACAAACAAAAGGACTGCAGATGTTCGTCACACCTGCCTACGCACAGGCCGCTGGGGGCGCAGGAAGCGCTTTCACTTCATTCATTCCCCTGATCCTGATTTTTGCGATCATGTATTTCTTGTTGATCCGCCCACAGCAAAAGAAGCTGAAGGATCATCAGGCCATGGTGAACGCTGTGCGTCGCGGTGACCAAGTGATCACCCAAGGCGGCATTGTTGGCAAAGTGGCCAAGGTCAAAGAAGACGGCGAAATCGAGGTTGAAATCGCTGAAGGCGTCAAAGTTCGCGTGATCAAATCGACACTGGCATCCGTTGTCAGCAAAACCGAACCGGCGAAATAAACCATGCTTCAGATGTCTTTCTGGCAGCGGGCCACGATCCTGCTGACGGTGCTTGTGGGGTTGTCGTTGGCATTGCCCAACGGCTTCTACCCCACCGTTGAAAAGCACAACGACGCCACTGCGGCACTTGAGGCAGGCGCTGCGGTCACGCCGGAGCTTACGGCCGATGCCGCCAGCTGGCCGGGGTTCCTGCCGTCTGGCTTAGTCAACTTGGGGCTCGACCTTCGGGGCGGGGCCCATCTGTTGGCCGAGGTCAATGTGGAAGACGTCTACGACAGCCGCATGGACGGCTTCTGGCCGGAGGTCCGTGACACGTTGCGTGATGCGCGTGACACCATCGGTACCATCCGCCGCCAGAACGCCGCGCCGGGCGAGCTAAAAATCAAGATTTCCGAGCCAGCGGGCCTTCAAGAAGCCATCACTTTGGTGCGCGGCTTGGCCACGCCCGTTGTAAGCCTTACCGGATCGGGCAACACTGACATTCAGGTTTCAGGGCAGGGCGATACGATCACTGTGTCCCTGACCGAAGCGGAGCGCGTTGCCACGGACGACCGCACGATGCAGCAATCGCTTGAAATTATCCGCCGTCGTGTGGACGAGGCGGGCACTCGTGAGCCAACAATCCAGCGCCAAGGTGAACGCCGTATCCTTATTCAGGTGCCAGGCATCGGCTCCGCGACCGAGTTGAAAGAGCTTATCGGCACGACCGCGAAACTCACCTTCCATCCCGTCGTTTCGCGCACATCCAACCCCAATGAGCGTGTATCCGGCCGCCAGATTTTGGTGCCATCCATCGACCCGCAAGAGCAGGGCACGTTCTACGTTCTAGAACAAACCCCCGTGGTCACGGGGGAGGATCTGGCCAACGCGCAACCTGCGTTTGACCAGAACGGCCAGCCGTCCGTTACGTTCCGCTTCGACTCTACTGGCGGGCGCAAGTTCGGTATCTTTACCAGCGAAAATGTTGGCGCGCCTTTCGCGATCGTGCTCGACAACGAAGTGATCTCCGCTCCGGTTATTCGCGAAGCTATCCTTGGCGGCTCCGGCCAGATCAGCGGCAACTTCTCGGTTGAGGAATCGACGAACCTTGCTGTGCTTCTGCGCGCCGGTGCGCTGCCAGCCGAAATGACCTTCCTAGAGGAGCGCACAGTCGGTCCGGAACTGGGACAAGACAGCATCGACGCGGGCAAAATCGCCTGCATCGTGGCCTTTATCGGCGTGTTGGTCTTCATGGTTCTCAGCTACGGGTTGTTCGGCGTTTTCGCCAACATCGCGCTGATCATCAACGTGGGGCTGATCTTCGGCCTGTTGTCGCTGATCGGGGCCACGCTTACGCTTCCTGGTATTGCCGGCATCGTGCTGACCATTGGTATGGCGGTGGACGCAAACGTGCTGGTGTTCGAGCGTATCCGTGAAGAGCTTCTGACCTCCAAAGGTCCGGCCCGCGCGATTGAGCTTGGTTACGAGAAAGCATTGTCGGCCATCCTCGACGCCAACGTAACCACGTTCATCGTCGCGGTTATACTCTTCGTCATGGGCTCCGGCCCTGTGCGCGGCTTCTCGGTCACGCTTGGCCTTGGCATCATGACGTCCGTGTTCACGGCCATCTATGTGACGCGCCTAATCGTGGTATTCTGGTTTGAACGCCGCCGTCCCAAACAGATCGAGGTATAATACGATGCGTTTGAAACTCGTACCTACAGTCACCTCATGGGACTTCTTCGGCAAATGGAAGGTTTGGCTTGGCATCTCCTTGGTGATGATCGTCGTCGGGATGGCGTCGTTCATGATACAAGGGCTGAACTACGGCATCGACTTTCGCGGTGGCACCACGATCCGCACCGAAAGCACGCAGCCGGTTGATGTCGCAGCCTACCGCCTCGCATTGGAGCCTGCGGGCCTTGGTGACGTTTCTATCACCGAAGTCTTCGACCCGACATTCGCCGCTGATCAGAACGTCGCCATGGTGCGTATCGAAGCGCAAGAGGGTGACGAATCCGTAACTGGTGAGACCATCGCCGCCGTCGAGACCGCGCTGCGCACGATTGATCCTGAAATCACCTTCCCGTCCGTCGAATCCGTCGGGCCAAAGGTGTCGGGGGAGTTGATCCAAACTGCCGCTATTGCCGTGTTCTTGGCGATCACTGCGGTGTTGATCTACATCTGGTTGCGGTTCGAATGGCAGTTCGCTGTCGGCGCGGTCATCGCCTTGGTGCATGACGTTGTGCTGACGCTTGGCATCTTCTCGGAGCTTCAAATCCGCTTTGATCTTGCGATCATCGCGGCGCTTTTGACCATCGTCGGTTATTCGATCAACGATACCGTGGTGGTGTTTGACCGCGTGCGGGAAAACCTGCGCAAGTACAAGACCAAGGACTTGTCGGAGGTGTTGAACCTGTCGATCAACGAGACCTTGTCGCGGACGATGATGACATCGGTGACCACTCTGCTGGCACTGATCGCCCTGTTCGTTCTGGGCGGAGACGTGATCCGTGGGTTCGTATTCGCCATGATCTGGGGCATCATCGTCGGGACGTATAGCTCTGTCTTCGTCGCCTCCACGATATTGCTTTTCCTCGGTGTGAAACGCGATTGGACCAAGAAAGACCCGAACGCGGGCGGCCAATACGCGAATATTGATGCCTGATATCCTGACCACAGCCCTCGCCCAATCGGGCTTGGGCTGGGTCGCTCTGATCACCGTTGTCGCGGGCATTGTTTACGGCTTTGCGGGGTTCGGTGCGGCGCTCATCTTCATGCCAGTTGCAACGATATTCTGGGTGCCGGAATTGGCCGTCGCCTCCTTCTCTGTCTCCGCTCTGGCCTCACTGGTCACGCTGGTCCCGCGCGCATGGGGGCAGATGGATAAACCCTCAGTTCTCACCATGATTGCTTTCTCGGTCCTCGGTGCGCCTGTGGGCATCTATGTGCTGCGCACAAGTGACGTGGTTCATATCCGCTGGGCGGTCCTTGTCATTGCGGCGGTGACCCTCGCAGCATTGATGAGTGGCTGGCGGCAAAAACTGTCCTCCCTACGCAGCACACAGGCCGCGGTGGGGACTGTGACGGGCTTCGTTGGCGGGGCCACGGGGTTGTTGGGGCCAGTTATGCTGCTCTTTCAACTCAGCGGCACGGAACCCGTTGCCAGAGTGCGCGCCAACTCTTTGGTGTTCCTGACTGTTAGCAGCTTGTTGTTGCTGCCAAGCATGGCGCTACAAGGCATGCTCAGCGGGCAGGCCGTGATGCTAGGGCTTTTGCTGCTGGTGCCCTACGGCATTGGCGCCAAAGTGGGGCAGGCCATCTTTATTCCACGCTTTGAGGTGTTTTACCGCATTGTTGCCTATGTCATAATCGCGGTGGCCATCCTTATGGGCCTGCCATTCTGGGACTAAAACCATGCGCTTGACCGAAATCACATATGACACCGCCCCGCCGATCGACAGCTATGGTCCCGGCTTCTTCCGGATCGGCGGTGAGGTGATCCATGGCGGTCAACTGTTGTTGCCCACGGAGCGGTTCGCATGGAGTGGGTTCGACGACACCGAGACAATCTTGAGCCGCGCCAAGCTGCTTGACGTGTTGTTCATCGGCACAGGGGCCGAGATCACCCAGATTCCTAAAGCATTGCGCTCGGCCTTGGATGAGGCCGAGATCGGCGTGGAGCTGATGGCGACGCCGACGGCTTGCCGCACCTATAACGTCTTGTTGTCCGAGGGCCGCAGGATCGGCGCGGCCCTCATTCCGGTTTAACTTAGAAAACTGGCCCCGCCGCACGTGATGCTCGCAGGGTCATATTGCTACCAGTGGCCTGTGTTTTCCATGGAGGCCCAAGGCTCTTGTGCGGGCAAAGGTTCGTCCATTTGCAGCAACTCAACCGACACATTGTCAGGGGAGCGCACGAACGCCATGTGACCGTCGCGTGGTGGGCGGTTGATCGTTACACCCGCGTCCATAAGTTGCTGGCACATCTCATAGATGTTCTCGACACGGTAGGCGAGGTGGCCGAAGTGACGGCCATCGGATGGCAGCCCGTCGTCACCGTCCCAGTTGTAGGTCAGTTCAACGTCAGCGCGACCGTCGGCCTGCTCTGGCGGACACATAAAGATCAGGGAAAACCGGCCCTCTTCATTGTCGATACGGCGACGCTCGATCAGGCCCAGCATTTTGTAGAACTCGATGGATTTATCCAGATCCTTAACGCGGACCATGGTGTGCAGAAATTCGATTTTCATCGTGGGAGGCTCCTTCTTTGGTGTCCTCCTTATCTAGCACCTCAGCGGCTGATGGCGAGGGGGTAGCCACGGGATTTACGGCTGTACGCGACAACGCGCTGCGTGACACCAAGGTGACCGTCACAAATGCCACCCAGAGCAGCAGGTACCATGATCCCATCTTGGCGAAACTCACCATCTGCATGTCGGACTGGCCCGCGTAAATCCAAGTACCCGTCATGGTGCCGACGTTTTCCGCAATCCAGACGACGAAGGCGCACAGGAACGCCGCAACTGGCATCGGCATCCAGCGCGGGGTGCCTGCGACGTTGAACCAGATGCGGGTCCGTAGAAATAGGATCAGCGACGCGGCAAACAACCCAAGGCGAATGTCGACGGTATAGTGATGCGCGAAGAAATTGACGTAAATCGCCGCGCCAAACAAAAAAGTAACCCACAGCGGTGGGTAGGGGGCAAAGCGCATCTGAAAGATGCGGATCACCCGCGCGATGTAGCTGCCGATCGAGGCATACATGAAGCCCGAGAACATCGGCACACCGCCCAGCACGAAGTAACCGGGTTCGGGATATGACCAACTTCCCATCCGAATTTTGAACAGCTCCATCGCGGTGCCCGTCAGGTGAAACAGCAAAATCACCCGCGCCTCGTCCCAAGTCTCGAGTTTGAAATAGAGCATGGCAATCTGGGTCGTGACGGCAAATATAAACAGACCATCATAGCGCTCTAGCGGCCAGTCGTCCTGCCACACCAATTTGGTGCCAATCAGGGCGATGATGAACAATACCCCAAACAACGCGGCCCAGCCCTGTTTGAGGAAGAACATAAGCAGCTCGCCAAACCCACCTTGCATCCGCGTACGGACAAAGTCCCCAAGAGCACGCTCTAGTCTGCGGGTCGTGGGAGGGCGTTGGTGTTTCATGGCGTTAGAATGTCGAGCGAAGGCCTAGTTTTAAGCCTAGATCCTCGACATCATATTGAGTGACTGTTGAGGACGTCTTACTCGCGCTAAGCTCAGCGGTTGGCGCAAAGCCGAAGTAATCAAGATCGTTGAAAGTCATAGTGGCGGACGCGTTGATAGTGTCATCCACGCGTCGGTCGAACAGCGGCAGAGCGCGGTCAAAGCGTTTGTTTTGGTAGCCCAGTGAGAGCTCCAGACTTGTTTTTGCGAAGATCGGCTTGGCTGGCGCATAGCGGACCCGCGCGCCCAGCGTCTGTTGCGCAATAGCGGCCGAGTCGGATGCCGTGTCACTGGCGTAACCTGTGACCCAAACCGAATTTCCGCCAGCAAAGCGGTGACCCCACGTGCTAGACGCAGATACGACATTGGCTGATCTTAAATCAGTGTCCTGCCGCCACTGCCGTTCCACACCCAGATTGAAGGCGAGTGTCGATTGCTTGCCGGCCTTTATCTGGCGGCCAAAATTGATGCCGGCAAACTTGGTTAAGGCGCTGCCACCGTACCAGTTTTCACCGACCTTGAAGCTGAGGTTGGTCGCGCCCTTGCCGTCGGCGTCAATGCGCCGCGCACTGATCCGCGCGTCGAGCTCTTGAAAGGCGTAGTCGGAGCTGGAAACCGTTGGGGCAAGGGCCTGCGCGTCTGACGACAAGCTGTATGACTTAGCGTCAAACGATGTACTGGCAGTAAGAGCCCAGTCACCGATTTTTGGCAACCGGTACGATAGGGTCGCACCTAAATTGTATTCGACGCCGGATAAGGCCTGCGCGTCACCGCTAATGGAGAAGGGCAGGCCAGCAATCTCAATCGTGTCCGATTTCGACCCATTGTTGATGTTAGATGAGGGCGCCACCGAGAGCCGCAAGTGAACGCGCATGGGGTTCTTGTTTTGCACATACTTGAAGCCTTGCTTGGCGCGGGCTCTGAATGTGTCATTCGGGGCATGCTCAGCGGCGCGGCGCAACCAAAACTGGGCGCGCAACGGCTTCCCGTCTGCGTTCAGCGCCTGTGCGGCAACCACTGAAGACGAATACTTTTGGGCGTCGGTGTGTGAGTTGCGCCACGCAGCTTTAGATGCGCTGAGCGCCGAAGCCATGCGGCCCGCACCCTGTTCGGCTTGAGCCAACGCCAGTAGGGCGGCGTGATCATTCGGGTCGCTTTGAAGGACTGTGCGGGCCAACGCTGAAGCGCTGTCGTACTGACCGTCGGCAACCAGCTGGTAGGTGAGCGCCCGCGCTTCATCGAGATTGATCTGAGTTTGCGCCCAACCGTGAGGCACCGGTGAAAGTGCAAACAAAAAGGCTGAGGCGCAAAGGCAATTCAAATGACGGAAAGCTGGTCGTGGCACGAACTTACCTTGGTGCTAGGGGCGGGAGGTGATGAAGCCACCAGTCTCTCGGCCCGTAACGGGGTCACGAGTTGTGTCGGAGTCATAGTTTGGATCAAAGTCAGACAGTTGCCCCTCAACGACGAGAAAGCCAGCAACTTCTTCACCATTTGGGCCGGAAACCATGCCATTCCATGTGCCTGTTTGTGCAAACGAATTGTCAAGGTTACGGGTATTTGTAGTTCCGGGATTGGTGCTGTCACTTTCAGTCATTAACGTATCGGGGTTGAGGTTGGTGATCACGAGACCTATCCGGCCAAGCCCACGTCCTGCGACTGAAATTTCGTTTCCGTCAAGGTCGAAAAGGCGACGATCAATGATTTGTCCACGAATGGCACCAGTTAGATCAAAGTCTTGAAGGTCAATGTTGATTTCCGCCTTGCCAGTGGTCAACTGAATGGCATTTGTGGCACCAATGTCTTCTTGCTGCCTTAGCACCCGTATGCCGTTGTAAGTGCCGGTATACTGGTATGTTGCCGCCTGAGTTGGTGGCAGCTTCGCACCTTCTGGGCGACTGGCATACGCTCCGCCATACCCCGAACCCCGATAGGCATTTGTGGCAACCGCACCGACTAACGCACCTGTCCCCGTGGTTGGGGAAGTCAAAACCACTGCATAATATTGATCTTCAGCGCTAGAGTTTGGCGTGTTTTGATACACTTCGCCATTCGGTAACACGACGCCGGGGCGTGGGGTGTAGGCTCCGCCCTCAGAGCTGACGCCATCGAAGGGAAGGTTGTTAATCGTGATCGTTCCGGTGCCGGGGGTGGCGCCTGGAGTGAAGTCAAACCTATTAGCAACGAGGTTCTTGCTTGGGTCGAACAAAAACGCGGCGTTAGTAAGGCTCGCATTCGGATCCGTGCCGGGGTCTGTCACCACATCATCATCGGAATCCCCCCCCGTCACCGGGTTGGAGCCGGAGCCGCCGCAGGCGACCATTGCGGTAATCGACAGGATGCCAAAGGCCTTAACGGCGGTATTAATGCTCATATCTATATCTCACTGCCCGAATGTGCGCCCTCGGCGCGTTTTGGGGGGAAACTCCGGTGGCGCGGGTTAAAAGTCAACGGTGCAGCCACTTGTCGGGGGGCGAATTTGTGGAGTGTTGCTAAACAATCGCCCACATCCAAAGGCAATTCCGATTAGCTTGTGGATAACCCCAACATCATCTTGATGAAAGCCCCCCCTTTGACGCAATATATGGCCTCAACCCTCGAATCCTTTACGCCGGAGAGCCGCAGATGCCCATTTCCCCAGAGCAAGCACAGGAAATCGCCGACGCGCGGTCTCAGCAAAACACCACCATGCGCGCCACGGTGCCAGGGATGGAGCAGCACCTCTATACCGCCCACGAGGTGCTGGATCACGGGTTCATCCGCGTCATCGACTATATGGGCGACGATTCAGCCATCTGTCAGGCCGCCCGCGTGTCCTACGGCAAGGGCACCAAGTCGGTGCAGAACGACGAGGGGCTGATCCGCTACCTGATGCGCCACTGGCACTCCACCCCGTTCGAGATGTGCGAGATCAAGCTTCACGTGAAGCTGCCCGTCTTTGTCGCGCGCCAGTGGATCCGCCACCGGACGGCTAACGTCAACGAATACTCCGCCCGCTATTCGATCCTCGACCGTGAGTTCTACATCCCCGCGCCGGAACACATCAACGCGCAAAGCGTGGTGAACAACCAAGGCCGTGGCCAAATTCTGGAGGGCGAGGAGGCCGCCCGCGTGCTGGAAATCCTCAAGGCTGACAGCACCCGCGCCTATGACAACTACGAGGCGATGATCTCCGATGAGGGCCAAGACGGCCTTGCCCGCGAGCTGGCCCGCATGAACCTGCCTGCGAATATCTATACTCAATGGTACTGGAAGGTGGACCTCCACAATCTGTTTCACTTCTTGCGCCTGCGTGCAGATAGCCATGCACAGTATGAAATAAGGGTTTACGCGGATGCGATTTGTAAGGTCGTCGCCGATTGGGTCCCCGCGGCCTATGCGGCGTTCAAGGACTACCGCCTAGGCGGCGCACAACTCTCCGGCAAAGGCGTCGACTGCCTGCGCCGCATGCTGAAAGGCGAGGACGTCACCCAAGAGACCTCCGGCATGAGCAAAGGCGAATGGCGGGAGTTTATGGGGGTTGTTGGTGGTTGAACTGAATTCTGAACTTCGCTTAATCGAATAGGTTTGAACATGTTGCGTGGCGGGCATTTAGCGCTTGGTATTACCGTAGGTGTGCTTGGTACCATCTTGGTCTTCTTTTTATTGGAGATGTTTTCCAGTATTTTGCCTTCAGGTAACGAGTATTGGGCGGCTTTGATCGGTGCCTTGTCCGGTGGAGCCTTTTCAATGCTAGCGCTTACTTTAGAGCACCAGCACAATCGAGCCGAGATAGAACGGCTTGAGAGGCTGAAAAATTTGACTCACGCGTACAGTTTGTTTGAGCACTTGGGAGAAATTGTTTCGAACGTGGGATTTCTTCGTAACCATATAAATATTTGCTTAGAGGACGCCACGAATAGGGGAGTGCCGTTTCCGATTTTTGCGGTGTTGCCGATTGCTGGGACGTTTGAACGAACTAGAGTTCCTCACGAAGCAAAGAGTTTTTTGATTTCTCAAGGGCAGTCAGAGCTGTACAACTTAATTGGGAACCTAGATTTGCAAGCTAGCGGTGAGTTTGATGCATTCGAGCGCAGCCAACTCGATCGCGCCAGGGTTCTCGAGTTGGCCAAGTTGTTGCGAAACAAAGCTGGCGATTGGGCCATCGAAGTATCTCCGGAGAATGAGGAGGAGGTCTCAGGTAGGGCGTTTTTTCTAAGCGAGCAGATTGAAAGGCAATCGAAGCAATTGGAGGCGCTTTTAAAACAAAGTTTGAAAGCACTACATGGGGCCGTAAGTGTCATTCGTTCCAGTGGTAACTCTGAATTCGGATTCGCTATCAAAGATGAATACATACAAGAATTTGGCAAAAACATTGAGGAATGGTAGCAAACCGTAGTAGGTAACTGACCAAGCACGATCAAAGATCGTGCCGCTCCCACCCATCAGGTCGGGCGCTGCCGTTTTGATAGGTTCGGAACTTCACTTGTCCGAAACTTACCGTACGCTTTACAGACAGCAAAAATCCAACAAAAAAGCCCGCCAGAATAGGCGGGCCTTCATCTTTTCTTAACAGCTTAGGGCTTAATCCAGCGCAACCAGATCGCCAGCCGACGCGCGGCCGTCGCGGCCTTCGATCATCTCGTACTGGATTTTCTGGTCGTCGCGCAGGCCGGTCAGACCAGCGCGCTCAACGGCGGAAATGTGGACGAAGACGTCCTTGCCGCCATCGTCAGGTGCGATAAAGCCGAAGCCTTTGGTGGTGTTGAACCATTTTACGGTGCCAGTGGCCATTCCGTGTCTCCTTCTAGTCTCCGCCCGCGTTATGCGGCGGGGTGGTGCAGCAGTGTCTTCAAGTTAGGCGTGTGCATCCGTAGAAGTAGGCCGAAACGTAAAGTCTGTCTCACAAACAATAGATTAGGCGTGCTGTTTGAAACTTCAATGACAGAAATTAGGCACCCTGATTTCGGCGGGGTTACGTATAGTAAGCCCTTGATCCCCAAGCATTTCGCATCGGCGTTTTCTGGACAATTTTTGTGACAAACCCCATAAAACGAAAGGAATCAGAAGGGAAAACCGCATGAAACTCTATGGTATCAAGGCCTGTGACACCTGCCGCAAGGCGCTGAAAGCCCTGCCGGATGCGGCGTTTGTCGACGTGCGGGCGACCCCGTTGGAGCGCGCCGAACTGGCCCGTTTTCTGGACGCATTCGGGAGCGATCTGGTCAACACCCGCTCCACCACATGGCGCGGCATGTCGGAGGCGGAGCGCGCCGCCGACCCGCTGGATCAGCTATTGGCGCACCCCACATTGATGAAGCGCCCCGTGATCGACAACGGGACGCTTTATCTAGGCTGGGGCAAGGACGTGCAGGCCGCCCTTACTTAAGATTTACTTAAGATCAGGTGGGCAGGCGTCTGCCTTAAGGTCCGCGATCAGCGCCTCCGTCTCCACGACGGAGGTGTGCTTTTCGCCCAAACGGCGCAGCGTAACGGTGCCGTCCTCAACCTCTTTTTTGCCGACCGCAAGGATCACGGGAACCTTGCCGACCGAATGCTCGCGCACCTTGTAGTTGATCTTCTCGTTGCGGGTGTCAGCCTCCGCACGGATGCCAGCGGCGCGCAGTTTCTCAACTGTTTCAATCACATACTCGTTTGCGTCCGAGATGATAGACGCCACAACCACCTGACGCGGTGCCAGCCAGAACGGCAGCTTACCGGAATGCTCTTCGATCAAAATCCCGATGAACCGCTCGAAAGAGCCGAGCGTTGCGCGGTGCAGCATGACAGGGCGGTGCTTGTTGCCATCCTCGCCGATGTAGGTCGCGTCAAGGCGCTCAGGCAGCACGAAGTCGACTTGGTGCGTGCCGCACTGCCAGTCACGACCGATGGCGTCTGTTAACACAAATTCAAGCTTTGGCCCGTAGAAGGCACCCTCACCGGGGTTCAGCTCCGGCTCAATCCCCGCCGCACGTGTGGCGGACAAAAGGGCGGCCTCCGCCTTGTCCCAAACCTCGTCCGACCCCGCGCGGGTGTCCGGGCGATCAGAAAATTTAACGCTAAAGTTTTCAAAGCCGAGGTCTTTGTAAACAGTCGACAGGAAGTCGATGAATACGGCGGTTTCCGCTTCGATCTGGTCCTCGCGGCAGAAGATGTGGCCATCATCCTGTGTGAACCCACGGACCCGCATGATGCCGTGCAACGCGCCGGATGGCTCATAACGCGCGCAGGACCCGAATTCGGCCATACGAAGGGGCAAGTCGCGGTAGGATTTCAATCCGTGGTTGTAGACCTGCACGTGGCATGGGCAGTTCATTGGCTTCAGCGCGTTGACGGATTTCTCGCGGGCATGGTCTTCGTCCACTTCGACGACGAACATGTTCTCTTGGTATTTCTCCCAGTGACCGGAGGCTTCCCAGAGCTTGCGGTCAACGACTTGAGGCGTGTTTACCTCTACATAGCCACCTTTACGCTGCATGCGGCGCATGTAGTCTTGCAGCTCTGTGTAGATGGTCCAACCGTTGGGGTGCCAAAACACTTGGCCAGGGGCCTCTTCCTGCATGTGGTACAGGTCCATCTCGCGGCCAAGTTTCCGGTGGTCACGCTTCTCGGCTTCCTCAAGGAAGTGCAGGTATTCCTTGAGCTTTTCTTTGTTCTGAAACGCCACACCGTAGATGCGTTGCAACATCGCACGGTCGCTATCACCGCGCCAGTAGGCGCCGGCGACGGACATCAGTTTGAACGCATCGGCTGGTACTTGGCCGGTGTGTTGCAGGTGCGGCCCGCGGCACAAGTCCTGCCAGTCGCCATGCCAATACATGCGCAGCGGCTCGTCGCCAGGAATGCTTTCGATGAGTTCGACTTTATACGGCTCACCGTTGTCTTCATAAAACTTCACCGCGCGTGGCCGGTCCCAAATTTCAGTGCGAACGGGATCGCGCAGGTTGATGATTTCCTTCATCTTCTTTTCGATCGCGCCGAGGTCTTCTGATGAGAACGGCTCCGCGCGGTCGAAATCGTAGTACCAACCGTTGTCGATCACTGGACCGATGGTCACTTTGACGTCTGGCCACAGAGCCTGCACCGCGCGCGCCATGATGTGCGCCAGGTCGTGGCGGATAAGCTCCAGCGCGGGGGCTTCGTCTTTCATGGTGTTAATGGCGATTTGCGCATCGGCCTCAATCGGCCAAGCCATGTCGTAGTGTTCGCCATTCACAGTGGCAGAAATGGCCTTCTTGGCAAGCGATGACGCGATGGACGCTGCGACTTCGGCGGCGGTGACGCCTGCATCATAGTCGCGCGAATTGCCGTCAGGAAAAGTGAGGGAGATTGAGGCCATGTGTTTGGCTCCTCGTCAGTTTGGCGCCCACGGAACGCCCGGTTGCGGGTTATGTGTGTGGCTTAAATGGCGGGGTCGTGCGCGAAGGTCAAGCGGGGATGCGACTGGGCGGTCTTTCATAGCAGCGGGTGCGGGTTTTTGAGCCACGCTCGGGCGGTAGATCATGTCGTGTCATGGTTGCACCTTCCGCACCAATCGCTAGCTTACCAGACATTACAATTTGGGAGGCGATATGCCCGATTACCTTGAAACCAGCACGGGACGCCGCATTGCCTATCACCGTAACGCGGGGGAGGGGCCCGGTGTCGTGTTTTTGGGCGGCTTCAAGTCGGACATGAAGGGCACCAAGGCCATTCACCTAGAAGCGTGGGCGAAAGCGCAGGGGCGCGCGTTCTTGCGCTTCGACTACTCCGGCCACGGTCAGTCTTCAGGGCTTTTCACCGACGGGGCGATCAGCGATTGGGCGCAGGATGCGCGTGATGCAATCGAGGGGCTGACGGAAGGCCCACAAGTGCTCGTCGGCTCGTCCATGGGGGGGTGGATTTCGCTGCTGATGGCGAAGCGCATTCCTGAACGCATCGCCGGACTGGTTACCATCGCCGCCGCGCCGGATTTCACCGAGGACAGCATGTGGGCGGGCTTCAGTGAGACACAAAAGCAAGAGCTAGCGGCAGGGCAGGTGGCGTTGCCGTCTGACTACGGGGACCCCTACATTATCACCAAACGCCTTATAGAGGACGGGCGGGACAATCTGGTTCTTCGCACGCCGCTTCGCTTGCCATTTCCCGTGCGCTTCTTGCAAGGTACCGCAGATGCTGACGTCGATATGGCCGTCGCGCTGCGGTTGCTGGCACATGCTGAGGGGCACGATATGCGGTTGGCGTTGCTTAAAGGCGGGGATCACCGGTTCTCCGACGGTCCGGCATTAAGCATGATCGAGGGCGCGCTTTCTGACGTCCTCACTGCGATCTGATGCAGCGCTTCGGACAGTGGTTGGGCCGCATTCTGCTGGGCTTGCTCGTCATCGGGGTGGCGATCTATTTGTTCGTCCCCGCAGAACCTGTGGACACCGAAATAACGTTTCAAGAAAGTAGTTTGGGTGATGACCTTGACGCGTACTTAGCCAAATCCGAGGCGAAGTTTGATGACATCACCGAGGGCGTTGAAAAGCGGATCGTCTGGGCCGGTGAGGTAGGGGCGCAGACACCGGTTAGCATTGTCTACGTGCACGGGTTTTCCGCGACGTCTGAGGAAATCAGACCAGTGCCGGACAAGCTCGCGGCCCAGCTCGGGGCCAATTTGTTCTACACACGCCTCAAAGGGCACGGGCGCGGGGCGTTGGCGATGGCCGAACCCGTTGCTGGCGACTGGCTGGAGGACGTGGCGGAAGCCTTGGCGATTGGGCGACGGCTGGGGCAGGACGTGATCGTGATTGCTACATCGACGGGGGGCACCGCTGCGGCAATCGCCGCGACTGATCCGTTGCTGATGGAACGGGTAAAAGGCGTTGTGATGGTGTCGCCAAACTTCCGCGTCCGCTCCCCGATGTCGGTGATGTTGGAATGGCCGCTGGCCCGTAGCTGGACGGCGCTCGTTGCCGGAGCAGAGCGCAGCTTCGCGCCTATAAACGACGATCATGGGAAATACTGGACCACGCTTTACCCGACCACCGCACTCATCCCGATGGCGGCCTTGGTCAAGCATGCCCGCGACGCGGATTACTCCAAGGTGACGACACCCGCGCTGTTCTTGTTCTCTGATAGTGATGGCGTCGTTTCGGCTGAGACAACCCGCGCGGTTTCCACGAAGTGGGGCGGACCGGTTACCCTAAGTCCGCGCGAACTGGCGGAGGGCGATGATCCGTTCAACCACGTTATCGCAGGTGATATCCTGAGCCCGAACCAAACCGAAGAGACTGTTGCGGTGATGAAAGCCTGGATTGAGGAGATTTAGATTATGGAACAACGCATTTCGCTGATCACGCTTGGCGTGGAAGATATGGAGCGCGCCGCGTCTTTCTACGAGGGGCTTGGGTGGGCCCGCACTGATAGTCCCGATGGGGTCATTGCCTTTGATATGGTGGGGCAGACACTTGGGCTTTACCCGAAATCTGGCCTTGCTGCAGAACTGGGCATCGACGAGAGCAGCATCGGCGGGTTTTCCGGCGTCGCGCTGGCACATAACGTGCGTGCGAAAGAAGACGTGGCCAAAGTGTTGGCCAAGGTTGAAGCCCTTGGCGGGAAGATTTTGAAGCCAGCGCAGGATGTATTCTGGGGCGGACACCACGGGTACTTTGCCGATCTGGATGGTCATGTTTTCGAGGTTGCCCACAACCCGTTTTCCCCACTTCGCGATGGGGACGGGGCGTTTCGTTGGAACGGATACGGTGCGCCGTAAGCCTACCTCCATGTGGTCGTTGGAAACCTTGGGCCGCGAGCGATTGTCCAAATACTTCTTCATGCGGGAATTTCTGTACTCCGAGATCGGCAATTTTCATGCACGCCAGAACATTCCCGACGATGTTGAGTTGACATTAAAAGTTGGTCGCGCGTTCTGCACGGAATTGCTGGATCCGCTGCACGAAACTTTCGGCTGCGTTACCGTGCGGTCCGGCTATCGCTCTGCCGCGCTTAACCGTTACGGCAATGAGAACAAATTGAACTGCGCGCGCAATGATCATCCGGGCGAGTGCCATATCTGGGACCGCTCGGTTGACGCACCGATTGGGGGCGCGACCATTGTGATCCCGTGGTTTGCCGACCAATACGCGCAAGGCCGTGACTGGCGCGATTTAGCCTATTGGATACATGACCATTTACCTTATTCGGAGCAGTGGTATTTTCCAAAACTTGCGGCATTCAACCTAACTTGGGAGCCGCACCCGCGCCGAACGATCTCCAGCTATATCGCGCCGCGCGGGAAATTATTGGCCGCGGGGCAAGAGCCGGAGGAAGACCGCGCGACCCGCGCCGCTAGATACATGGATTTTCCGCGCTTTCGCGGTTTGACCCAGCCCGCCATGCCCAAAACCTGGACAGGAGCCTCCTAAATGGCACTACCTAAAACCCCTTCCTTCCGGCTTGACGGAAAACGCGCATTTGTCCCTGGCGGGTCACGTGGTATCGGGCTTGGCTGCGCGGTGGCGCTTGCGGAGGCGGGCGCGGACGTCGTGATTGCCGCCCGCAGCGCGGATCAGGTCGCGGACAGTGTGGCGCAGATGCAGGCCGTAGGCCTCTCTGCAAGCGGGTTATCGCTGGATGTGACGGACTTGGCCGCAGTTGAGGCCGCGTTCAACGATCACGGCCCGTTCGACATCTTGTGCAACTCGGCGGGGTTGGCACGTCACACGCCTGCCAGCGAAACGATGCCCGATGATTTTGACGCCGTGGTCTCGATCAACATGAAGGCCGCGTACTTTATGGCGCAGCAAGCCGCGGCGCAAATGCGGGGGCGTGGTGGTGGCTCCATCATCCAGATTTCCAGCCAGATGGGCCATGTCGGCGGGCAGGAGCGTGCTGTCTATTGCGGGAGCAAGCATGCGGTGGAGGGATTTAACAAAGCGATGGCGATAGAGTGGGGCCCCGACAATATCCGCGTCAATTCGATCTGTCCGACGTTCATTCTGACCCCCCTGACGGAGACCACATTCGCGGACCCTGAGAAGCGCGCGTGGATTGACGACAAGATAAAGCTGCCGCGTGTCGGCATGGTCGAAGACATTATGGGCGCGGCAGTCTATCTCGCCTCCGACGCCTCCGCCTTGGTGACGGGCACGTCTATACTGGTCGACGGCGGCTGGACCGCAGGTTAAGACGTTCGCGACCGATCACCGCCTGCGCGCCTTTTATTTTACAAGGAAATCCCCAATGCCAGAGCCTCTCGTCCTCCTGCCAGGCATGATGTGCGATGCACGCCTTTACGGCCCCCAAATCAAAACACTTGGCCGCGACCGCGCTATTCACGTAGCGCCTATTCAGGCGCAAGACACGGTGGAGGCTATGGCGACGGAGGTGCTGGCCAATGCACCAGCGACCTTCGCACTGGCGGGCCTGTCGATGGGCGGGATCGTCGCGATGGAGGTTGTGCGTCGCGCGCCGACCCGCGTGACGCGGTTGGCGCTTATGGACACGAACGCGCTGAGCGAAACACCGGCCTATGCCGCCTCACGGGAGCCTCAGATTGCGCGAGTGATGGCTGGGTCACTTGTGGAGGTGATGCGCGAGGACATGAAACCCGACTATCTGGCCCCTGGGGCAGGGCGTCAGGCGGTTCTTGATCTGGTGATGGACATGGCGCTGGAGATGGGCGAGGGCGTTTATCTGCGCCAATCCCGTGCTTTGCAACGCCGTCCTGACCAGCAAAACGTGTTGCGGAAATTGAAAATTCCGACGCTTATTTTATGTGGGGAATATGATCGTCTTTGCCCCGTGTCGCGCCACCAGTTCATGGCGGATTTGATCCACGGGGCAGAGCTGTGCATCGTGCCAGACGCAGGCCATTTGCCAACGTTGGAGCAGCCTGAGGCGGTCAATGCCGCACTCAAGCGGTGGCTTTCGGCTTAGGCTGTCTTTTTCTTCAGCTTGGACACGTTGCTTTTTGCGGGTTTTGGCGCGTCCGCGTTGGCGTCGATGAACTCTAGGACCAGTGGGCGGATGTTGTTGCGCCAGCTTTTACCGGCAAAAATACCATAGTGTCCGGCCCCTGGCTCCACATGAGAGGCCTTCTTGTCGTCGGGTAACCCTGTGCATAAATCCAATGCTGCGATGCACTGACCGGGTGCGGAGATGTCGTCTTCGGACCCTTCGACCGACTTCACAGCGACCGAAGTGATCTTTCCGATGTCGACTTTCTTGCCATTTACGGTGAACTGATTCTTTGCGATTTCACGGCCTTTGAAGATCCGCTCCACGGTAGACAGGTAGAACTCTGCGGTCATATCCATGACGGCAAGATACTCGTCGTAAAATTTGTTGTGCTTGGCTTGCGCGCTTACGTCGTCCTTGGACACGGCCATGATGTGTTCCTTGAAGGCGGTGCCATGGCGCTCGGCATTCATCGACATGAAAGACGACAGTTGTAGCAGGCCGGGATAAACCTTGCGGCCCACGCCGTTGTACTTGAAGCCGACGCGCTGGATCGCGGTTTCTTCTAGTTGCCCCATCGTGATGCGACGGCCAAAATCGGTCACATCCGTAGCGGCCGCATCGGGGTCAATCGGGCCACCGATCAGGGTCAGAGAGCGGGGCTGTGCCTTGGGGTTTTCTTCCGCAAGATAGGCCGTCGCGGCCAAAGCCAGTGGTGCGGGTTGGCAAACGGCAATGACGTGGGTGTCTGGTCCCATTTCTTTCATAAAATCAACGAGGTAGAGTGTGTAGTCCTCGATGTCGAACTTGCCTTCGCTGACCGGAATGTCACGGGCATTGTGCCAATCGGTGATGTAGACTTCCGCCTCTGGCAACAGGCTCACGACGGTCGAGCGTAGCAGCGTGGCGTAGTGGCCGGACATAGGGGCAACCAGCAGAATTTTGCGGTCCATCGTTGGGCGGTCAGCGACGTTGAAGTGGATCAGGTCACCGAATGGTTTGGTCAACACATGCTCGACCTGCACGAGGTGGTCGCGGCCGTCTTCCCCCACAACAGAGGCGATGTTCCAAGCAGGTTTTGCGACCATCCGCGCGAAGGTGCGCTCCGTCACTTCGCCCCATGCACCCAGCATTTTGAGCCAAGGATTGGAGCTCATCCCCGCCGCTGGATATGAACCCATGGCTTGCGCAGTTGCACCTAACCACTGGTTGGTGACGCGCATCGTTTCCATCAGGTCGTAAGTTGCCATATACTTCACGGGTAGCTCCTTTCGAGCGTAAGCTTTGCCCTACGTCAATTCGTCGCTTTGCTACATAAGCATTACGTCGATACTTCGCAGTTGCAGCATTAAGGTATTGTGGAAAACTTAAGATGACAACCAAAACTGATCCATCCGACGATAGTGCCAATGCTGAAAAGCTCGAACGCTTGAATGCAAATCTTGCCAAAATGGACGTGTTGTCCAAGCGTCTGGTCGCGGCGATGGGTAAGAAAAAGTCAGCTGATCCGGGTCTTCAGGCCCCAAGTCAGGACGTCTACATTCAAGCTGCCGCCGCTTATATGGCGGAAATGATGAATAACCCGTCTAAAATTTTGGAGCAGCAGGTCAATTACTGGGGCAAGTCGTTAAAACATTATGTAGATGCGCAGCAGCAGGTCGCCCACGGCAAGTTGACGCCACCCGAGGACAAAGGCCCCAGCGATCGCCGTTTCAAGTCTGAACTTTGGGACACGCACCCGTATTTCAACTTCATTAAGCAACAATACATGTATTCGTCGGAGGCTATCACCGACGCGATGCAGAACCTCGACGGGTTGTCCGATCACGAGAAAAGTCGCGTGTCCTTCTTTGCGCAGCAGATCGTGGACATGTTTGCGCCGACCAACTTTTTGGCGACGAACCCCGAAGCCTTGTCGCGCGCGGTGGAGACGGATGGCGCATCCTTGGTGCAGGGGCTTGAGAACCTTGTGCATGATATAGAGGCGAATGAGGGCGACTTGCTGGTCAGCCTCGCCGATGAGACCGCGTTCAAAATCGGGGAAAACATTGCCGCCACCGAAGGCTCCGTCGTGTTTCGAAACCGTATGTTTGAGCTGATCCAGTACAAGCCCACCACGGAAAAGGTCAATGCGACCCCGCTGGTGATCTTCCCGCCGTGGATCAACAAGTTTTACGTGATGGACCTGAAGCCGCAGAATTCCCTCATCAAATGGCTGGTAGATCAGGGACACACACTGTTCGTGGTGTCTTGGATCAACCCCGATGAGACTTATGCAGACGTCGGGATCGACACCTATGTAGACGAGGGATACCTGACCGCGTTCGAGCAGATCAAAAAGATAACCGGTGAGAAGCAGGTGAACGCGGTGGGGTACTGCATCGCCGGTACCACTCTGTCCCTTGTTTTGGCTTTGCTGAAGAAGCGCGGCGATACGTCAGTGAAGGCGGCTACGTTCTTTACCATGCTGTCCGATTTCGACGACCCCGGTGAAATGGGCGTGTTCTTGGAGGACGATTTTGTCGACGGGATAGAGCGGCAGGTCGCGGAGAAGGGCTATCTGCACTCCTTCTTCATGTCGCGAACGTTCTCTTACCTGCGGGCGAATGATCTGGTCTACGGGCCTGCGATCCGCAGTTATATGCTGGGGGAGGCGCCTCCAGCCTTCGATTTGCTCTACTGGAATGGTGATAGCACCAACCTGCCAGGCCGCTTTGTGGTCGAGTATTTGCGCAACTTGTGTCAGCAGAACAAGCTGGCCAAAGGTGAGATGGAGCTGCTCGGTGAGACACTGTCACTCACCGATATCGACGTCCCGATCTGCGCCATCGCTTGTGAGACTGACCACATCGCAGCTTGGCGTGGTTCTTACGCGGGAATCACTCAGTTCGGATCGAAGGATAAAACCTTCATTGTCTCCGAGTCGGGCCATGTTGCGGGGATTATCAATCCCCCGTCGAAGAAAAAATACGGCCACTACACCAATACCGACATGACTGGCACGCAGGACGCGTGGTGGGCTGGGGCAACCTTCAATGAGGGCTCTTGGTGGCCGCGTTGGGATGGTTGGTTATCTGGGAAGTCGGCGAAGAAAGTACCCGCTCGAACGCTTGGAAGTGAGGAATTTCCGATACTTGCGCCTGCTCCGGGGACTTATGTTCAGATGAAATCTAACAAGGCCTAAGCAACTTTTACACCTGTTAAACAAGGCGCGGGCGCAAGAAATTGCCTCGCGCCCTGATCGTTTTTCGGTCGCTTTGTGAAGTTTTTGCTGCAGTGCAGAAAAAAGCTTGCAATGCTGCAATGCAGCACGTATATATTCTGCAGACGCAAGCAAGTTACCGGGTCGCAGATGACCCAAATTTTTTGGAGATCAAGACAATGGCTAACAAAACACAAGACTTCACCAAAGTATTCTCTGACATGGCAGCTGCATTCCCGGTTGATATGTCCGCATACAACGAAGCACTGAAAAATTCCGCAGCACTGGGCGAAAAAATGTCCAAAGTTGCACTGGACGCCGCAGCGACTTCCGCTGAGCTGTCCTCCAAGTGGACAAAAGAAACGCTGACCAAAATGTCCGGCGTGACCAAAGCCCAAGCAGAGCCTGCTGACTACGCGAAATCCGCTTCCGACTTCGCAACATCGCAAGCTGAATCTTCCGCTGAGCACTTGGCTGCTTTCGCTGAAGTTGCGAAAAAAGTTCAAATGGAAACTGTTGAGCTGCTGATGGCCGCTGGCAAAGACATTCAGGAAGACACATCGGCTGCTGTTAAGAAAGCAACTGACGAGCTGACCGCAAATGCGAAAAAAGCAACTAAAGCTGCCTAAGCTTTAGCGCTTTCAAAACACTGCCGCTTTTCCTCCCGATAGCGTGCAGGTTTATAGGGTGGGCCTTTCGGGCCCGCCCTTTTTTGTGCGCATAAGGCACGGGGGTGCATAGCAGGCTTGCCCGCCAGCCCCTTTTCTTTTTTCTGCGCCTGCGCTAGCGTTTTCTGCACCGCAATACTGGGAGGTTTTCGTGGCCAAAGCTGAAAAGACACCGTTGTTGATCAAACGTTACGCCTCGCGGCGACTCTACAACACGGAGACCAGCGATTACGTAACGCTCGATGACATCTCCGGCTTCATCAAAGGCGGCCGTGATGTGCAAATTATTGACCTGAAATCAGGTGACGACCTGACCCGCCAATACTTGTTGCAGATTATCGCCGACAACGAGAGCAAGGGTGAAAACGTTCTCCCTATCAATGTGTTAACGGACCTCGTGCGCAGCTACACGACGAACGCGCAAAGCATGGTGCCGGACTTTCTGGCTGCAAGCTTTGAGATGCTGCGCGAGGGGCAGACCAAGATGGTCGAGAGCATCGCCAGCCCAATTTCGTCAGTACCCGGGTTTGAGCAGATCAAAGCCCAACAAGAAGCCTTCATGAAGTCGATGATGGGCGGCTGGACGGGGCCGGGCTCTGACGATTACGCAAAGACCGAGTCTGACGCGACATCTAAGAAAGAAGACACGTCAGAGTTGGAAGCAATCAAAAAGCAGCTCGCTGACATGCAGGCCGCCGTTGCCAAGATGGGCAAGTAGCCAGACCTGCCCATCTATATTGCACCCTAGGCCGGCTTCCGGCCTAGACGACCTCCTCAAACACTTTGTTCAAGGCCGCTTCTAGCTTTTGGAACATTTCATCCATCTGTGGATCGGTCATTATGAACGCAGGGCAAAGCACCACAGCCTGACCCAGCGGGCGGCAAATCAGGCCGTGATCCGTGCAGGTGTTCGCGATCCGCTCGGACACGCTTAGCGACCCGTCGAACGGCGTTTTTGTCGCCTTGTCCTTGACGGCCTCAAGCGCGCCCATAAGCCCGATACCGCGTGCCTCCCCGATGTGGGGGTGCTGGGCAAGCCGTGTCATTTCAGCTTCAAATTTCGGCGTGATGGCGCGCACGTTGTCGATCAACGGCGCGGCACCGTCGGAGCCGTCCATGATTACCTCAATCGCCTTGAGCGCGATCGCGCAACCCACGGGATGGCCGGAGGCGGTAAAGCCATGCGGGAATTCCTCAATAGCGTTGGCGGCCGCTTGCATCCGGTCGGTTAGCTCTGCCCCAAGGATCACCGCGCCCATGGGGAAGTAACCCGCCGTCAGGTTCTTGGAGGAAATAATAGCATCAGGCATGAAGTCATACGCCTGACACCCCCAGTCAAACCCTGTACGTCCGAAGCCGGTGATCACTTCGTCCGCGACCAATGGAATGCCGTGTTTCTTCAGGATGGGGGCAATCGTCTGGAAATAGCCTTTTGACGGGGGGATGACCCCGCCTGCGCCCATGACAGGCTCCGCCACAAACGCCGCGATGGTGTCGGCACCTTCGCGGGCGATGACGTCTTCCAGCTCCGCGCCCATACGGGCGGTAAACTCGGCCTCCGTCTCGCCGTCGCGGCCTTCGCGCCAGTAGTGCGGGCAGGTGAGGTGGATGAACCCGTCCAACGGCAGGCCAAAGACCTCGTTATAGGGTTTGCCCGTCATCGACGCAGATACGGCCGTCACACCGTGGTAGCCGTTCTTGCGGGTTAAGATTTTGCGGCGTTCGGGCTTTCCCTCGGACCTGCCCAAGAACCACAGCATTTTAACCAACGTGTCATTCGCCTCCGAACCGGAGTTGGTATAGAACACCTTGCCGCGCTCGAACGGTGAGACGTCGATCAGTTTCTCGGACAGCATGACGGTTTGATCCGACATCCGCCCGAAGAAGGCGTGATAGCCCGGAAAGCGATCGTATTGCGCCTTAGCTGCAGCGGCCATGCCTTTGTGGTCAAACCCCGCCACCATGTTCCAAAGACCGGAGTTTGCGTCGAGATAACGCCGCCCGTGGACGTCAACGACGTAGGGGCCTTCACCGTGGGTTAGGACGACGGTTCCGCGCTCCTCAATCGAGGGCAGGTCGGTAAATCCGTAGAAGGAATGGGCATCGGCGCGGGCTTCCCAAGAGTTGGGGTTATCGTCACGCATGTCTCTGGTCTCCAGTTTGAGTTGGGGTTAGCTTACGCTTGGTCCGCGACCTCGGCAATCGAGATCAGCGTGTGCGCGATGAGGATTGGTATGGTTGATACGCCGGGAAAAATAACGCTTTGGCAGATCGAGATTTTCGTGGCCGCAGCGGAGGAGCCATCCATAACCGCCGCCGCGCGCAGGTTGGGATCTAGCCCGTCCGCCGTTAGCCAACAGCTGTCCAATCTGGAGGCCGCCCTTGGCGCACGCTTACTGACACGCACCGAACGCCCCATGCCCCTGACCCAAGCGGGGGAGTTGTTTTTGCGCCGTGCCCAAACCATTTTGCACGAGGCGGCTTTGGCAACTTCGGAGCTAACGCTGAACGATCTGTCCGCACGCATGCGGTTGCGCATCGGCGTGATTGAAGACTTCGACGCTGACGTGACCCCCGCGCTGCTGACGCGACTGGCGGAGCAGATGCCAAAGGCGCAGTTCCTGCTAGAAACTGGGGCGTCTCATCGCTTGCTGGACCAGCTGGAAGCGCGGGCGCTGGATATGACCGTGGCAGCAGAACCCGGCGACTTGCCGCCGTCTTATGAGGTGCATCCCTTGATGGAGGACCCGTTCGTCGTCGTGACACCGCGCCGGATGGTGCGTGAGGGCTCCGACCTGATGGCGGCGTTAAGGGCCAATCCGCTTCTCCTTTACACATCGCGCCACGTGATGGGCCGCCAGATCGCGTCGCACCTGTCGCGCGTGAAACTGAAAGCGTCCCACCGGTTTGAGCTCGATAGCTACCATGCGATCATGGCGATGGTCGCCAAGGGGGAGGGGTGGACGATCCTCACCCCGCTGGGCGTGATGCGCGCCAAACGCTTCATCGACCGCGTGGACATCTTCGAGTTGCCGTTCGAGCCGATATCGCGCCGCATATCCCTGATGGCCCGCGAGGGGGCCACACAGGACATTCCGGCGCGTGTCGCCGCCGAAATGCGCCCGCTGTTTCAGCGCGATATCGTTGAGTACTGCACCCATAAAATGCCGTGGCTCAAAGATAAGATGCGTATTCTGAGCTAAGGCTTATCCGCGCACTTGGGCGGCCGCCTCAATCAGCGCGTCCGCGATGTAATCCAACTCATCCCGTGTGAGCCGCGCCGGAAGCCGCGTGTCGCAGGCTTTCGCCAGCATCGCACGGGTTTGCGGCAAATCGGGCAGGTCGCCTGGGATGAATTGCCAGTTCCAAAACGCACGTGCGTTGTCTTTGGATTGCCCGAACACCTGCGTACTGACGCCACGTGCTTTCGTGGCGTCCATATAGGCTTGCGACTGCTCGGCCGTGAAATCGTTCAAATTGAATTGGATAGAGTCCGGCGCACGCAACTCTGGCGCCAATGGCGCCGGAACGGTGAAGTAGCCACTGTCGGTCAACCGCGCCGCGACATAGTCGTGGTTGGCGCGACCGTTCTCTATACGGCGGGCCAGTTCCGGCAGTTGCGGGCGGATCACGCAGGCGCTCAGGTTCTGCATCCGCAGGTTATAGAGCGGCAGTTTGTTTTGCCACTTGGCGGCTTCTTCGCCGACGATCGCGTGCTTGGACCAGTTGTGCTCATAGGCACCGGACATAATGACCGCACGCGCCACCAATTCGGCGTCATCGGTGATCATGATGCCACCCTCGCCAGCGTTGATCATTTTGTAGCTCTGGAACGAGAAGCAGCCGACCTTGCCCAATGTGCCGATGTTCTTGCCGTTCCACTTGGTGCCAAGCGAGTGTGCAGCGTCTTCAATGACCGGCAGGCCATGGTGCGCTGCCATGTCCAGAATGGCGTCCATATCGGATGTGTGTCCGCGCATGTGGCTAATCAACACGGCGTCGGCTGTCGTGATTTTGGCCTCTAAATCGGCCAGATCAACGCGGTAATTGTCGCCGACTTCCACAAGGACGGGCAGGCAATCGGCGTGGACCACTGCAGAGGGCACGGCGGCAAAGGTGAATGCTGGGATCAGGACTTTCGCGTCGCGGGGTAGGTCCAACGCTTTCAACGCCAAGAACAGCGCGGCGGAGCAGGACGACACTGCCAACGCGTATTTCGCGCCCAATAGTTCTGCGAACTCTTGCTCGAGCAATGCAACGGGGGAGTTTTCCGGCGCGGTGTAGCGGAACAGATCGCCGCTGCTCATCAGAGCCTCGATCGCGGCACGGGCCGCATCTGGGATAGGCTCCGCGTTATAGGTGTTCGGGGCTTCGAGTGGGAGGTCACGCATCGCAGCTTCGCCTTTTCCAAATTTTACCTTCGGAAAAGCTGTAACCTAGTTTTCGATCTTCGGAAAGGGTTTCTAGAACCCCAGCTTGTCGCGTGTCGCGAACCACGTCATGGCGAGCGCAAGCAGCGGGGCGCGGAACGCAGGGCCGCCCGGAAATTTTGCGCAAGGTAGTTTAGACAGCGCATCGAACCCGTCCGTGTCGCCGCGCACAGCATCGGCAAGCACTTTCCCCGTGAAACCCGCAAGAGCGACGCCGTGGCCCGAATACCCAGCGGCGGCCAGAACGCCGGGTTGCGGGCGCGAGATAGAGGGCAGGCGGGACCGCGTGATCGCCAAAGTGCCGCCCCACGCGTGGGTGATCTCCACGCCTTTCAAGTGTGGGAACACTTGCGCCATTGGTTTTCGCACGACGGCTGCGATGTCCGTCGGGAACGTGTAGCCATAGCTTTCCCCGCCGCCAAACAGCAGCCTGCCATCCTCACTCAGGCGGTAGTAATTCACCACAAATTTGCTGTCAGACACGGCGATGTCGCGGCGCAAAACATCTATCGCGCGCGAGCCAAGTGGCGCTGTCGCGGCAATGAAATTGTTGATCGGCATCACGCGCGTTGCGGTGTCGCGGCTGAGTTCGGTGCCATACCCGTTGGTCGCTTGGATCACATGCGTGGCGACAACCCGCCCGCCGTCGCACCGTACGGTGGTCCCGTCGATCCCCAGTGCGCGCGTCGTCTCAAAGATGCGTACGCCCGCCGCGACACAGGCGCGGGCCAAGCCCAAGGCGTAGCGCAACGGATGCAAATGCCCCGCGCCATGATCCAGCGTGCCGCCCTGATAAACGGGGGACCGCACGATATCATAGAGCGCTTCTTGGGAGAGGGGTTCTAAGTCGCCATAGCTATAGTGCTCCGCCAAGTAGGCCGCATTGGCGTGATCTGTCACCGTCTCGCCAGCGTGCCAATTCGCGTGGGCGATGCCATTGGTAAAGCGGGCCTCAGGCGCGTAGGTCGCGCACAGTTTTTTGGTCAAGGACATCGCGCCTTGTGACATTGCCCATAGCTTGATCGCGTCGTCTTTTCCCAACAGTTTTTCAAGGGTTTGCTGAGACGTATTAAAGCCAGATTGTACCTGACCACCATTACGCCCCGACGCGCCAAATCCAACGCGTTGCGCGTCGATTAAGACGACGTCCAACCCCGCCTGCGCGGCGTGTAGCGCGGCGGACAGACCTGTGTAGCCGCCGCCAATGACGCAAAGGTCCGCACGCTGGTCACTGGTTAGGGCGTCAAACGCGGGCAGCTTATCGGCGGTGTCCGCATACCACCCGTCGGGGTAGCACCCACGGCGGTCGTTCGCGTCGAGCAGGTTCATACGCTCAAAAGCAGATGCTCACGCTCCCACGGAGAGATGACTTGTAGGAATTCATCGTACTCGGCGGTTTTAACGATCTGGTAAACCCGTGCAAATTCCGGATGAAGAACGTTGTGCATCTTATTGGCATCTTTGAATAAATCGAGTGCCGAAAACAGGTCGCGCGGGATTTCTTCGATGCCCTCATAGGCGTCACCCTTGAATTCTTTGGTCGGGCGTTTGCGCTCCTTCAGGCCAAGGTAGCCGCAGGCCAGTGACGCGGCGATGCTCAGGTACGGGTTGCAATCCATCCCCGAGAGGCGGTTTTCCACGCGACGTGACGCCGCGTCGGAGATCGGCACGCGGATACCTGTGGTGCGGTTATCGCGGCCCCACTCCAGATTGATGGGGGCGGCGTGGTCTTTGACGTAGCGCCGGTAGCTGTTCACGTAGGGCGCAATCAACGCCACGACCGATGGCAGGTGGTTTTGCAAACCGGCGATGAAGTGAAAGAACGCGTCCGTTTCAGCGCCGCGTCCGCCGGTAAAAATGTTCTTACCGGTCTCGCGGTCCAGAACCGAATGGTGAATGTGCATCGCACTACCGGGTTCACCCTCGATAGGCTTGGCCATAAAGGTGGCAAAGCAATCGTGGCGCAACGCGGCTTCGCGGATCAGGCGTTTGAAGTAGAAAATCTCGTCAGCGAGCTTCACAGGGTCACCGTGCTGCAAGTTGATTTCTAACTGACCTGCGCCGCCTTCTTGGGTGATGCCGTCGATCTCGAAACCCATGTGTTCCGCGAAATCGTAGATGTCATCAATCACGGGGCCAAACTCATCCACAGCGCTCATCGAATAGGCTTGGCGAGCGGCGGCGGGACGGCCGGATCGGCCCATCATTGGCATGATCGCTTCCGCTGGATTGATGTTTCGCGCGACGAGGTAGAATTCCATCTCAGGCGCTACGACAGGCTCCCAGCCTTCCTTGCGGTAAAGCTCTACCACCCGTTTTAGAACGTTGCGTGGGGAGAAGGGGATCGGTTCGCCATTTTGGTCGAAGGCGTCGTGGATCACTTGCAGCGTCCAGTCGCCAGTCCACGGCGCGGCGCAGGCTGTCTCCATATCCGGTCGCAAGATCATGTCGGGTTCTGTGAAACCATTTTCACCAGCGGCTTCGCCCCAACCACCAGTGATGGTTTGGAAGTAGATGGAGTTGGGCAGGAAAAATTGCGACTGCCGCGCGAATTTGGAGGCGGGCACAGCCTTGCCGCGCGCAATACCAGGCAGGTCAGAGACGACGCATTCTACCTCGTCCAGACGGTGACCGTTCAAGTATTCCTGCGCCGCATCGGGCAGGTTCTGCATCCAGTCGGTGTCTAAGGGGCTAATCTGCATGGACAGCCTCACGGGGCAGTTTGAAGAAGTCGGTGATTTTCTGGGCGAGCACAGCGTTGTCGTTGCTTTTCGCCGCGTTCTCTACCGCTAAATCCATGATGTCGTCAGGATAGTCCGCGCTGCCTTTGCGCAAGCGCACGAACTCGCGGATCACGCGGCTCTCGAACTCCGGATGTGGCTGTACCGTAAAGGCGCGGTCGTCGTAGACCAGCGCCGCGTGCTCGCAAAAGCCGTTGGACGCCACGGTTTGTGCGCCTTCCGGCAAGCGCAGCACTTGGTCTTGGTGCCATGCGTTCAGCTTTACCGGCCCAAGATCGTCAAAGGTGTAATCATTCAGGCCAATCGCCCAGCCGCCGTCGAACTTCTCCACATGCCCGCCAAGCGCTTGCGCGATGATCTGGTGGCCAAAGCAGATACCAACCATGGGCACATGGGCGGCGTAGGCTTGCCGGATGAAGGTCTCCAGCAGCGGAATGAACGCATGATCCTCGTACGCGCCGTGGCGTGAACCGGTGAGCAGCCACCCGTCGCAGTCGCGTATATTTGTGGGGAACTGTAAGTGCTCCACATCGTAGGTCTCAAACGTGAAGTCGCGTCCGGCCAGGAGGGCGTGGAACATATCCGCATAGTCGCCGAACTGATCTGCAACTTCGGGGGCCGCATGTCCGCAGACCAATATGCCGATTTTCATTCTCGCCTCTTAAAACAGATGTTGCCGTATATGGTGCGTCTAGACGGTATCAAGATACAGGTCGATGCGTTCCACCTCGGTCAGCTCAAGATAGTATTGCGCTTCTTGCTTCTTAGTCATCAGATAATTGCGGATCAACTGGCGGGGCAAAATGCGGTGCAAAAGCTCTGAGGTCTCAAACGCGGTAATTGCGCCTTCCCACGTGGTCGGCAATTGCGGAAGTTCCTCGTCATAGGCGGAGCCGGTGATTGGTGCGGGGGCCTGCATCTCATCCTCCATACCGACCAATGCGGCGCCCAGAACGGTGGCAAGCATCAGATAGGGGTTGATATCGCCGCCCGCCACGCGGTGCTCTATCCGGCGTGCTTGATGGGCGCCTGCGGGCACACGGATGGCAGAGGTGCGGTTCTCATAGGCCCACGCGATGCCCGTTGGGGCATGCGCACCTGGGGTGAAGCGTTCGTAGCTGTTGCCGTGTGGGGCAAAGATCAACATGGAGGCTGGCATCGCCTCAATGCAACCCGCGATAGCGTGGCGCAGGGCGGGGGTGCCTTCGTCGCCGCCGTTGTCGAAGATGTTGTTGCCGTCGGCGTCCAGTACGGAAAAATGCGTATGCATCCCCGTGCCGGAATGTTCTGCATATGGCTTCGCCATGAAGCTCGCGGCGAACCCGTGCTTGCGGGCAAGGCCGCGCGTCAGGATTTTGAACAACCAAGCATCATCGGCGGCCTTCATGGCGTCGTCGGTGTGGACAAGGTTGATCTCGTATTGGCCCATACCCGCCTCGGAAATGGCGGTTTCTGCGGGGATATCCATCGCTTCACAGGCGTCGTAAAGCTCGGTGAAAAAGTCATCGAACATGTCAAGCGCACGCATCGACAGAACTTCCCCGCCCAAGCGGCGCTTGCCGGACCTTGGAGCAGGCGGGGGTTGCAATTCGTCGCTGGAGTCGTCGATCAGATAGAATTCCAGCTCTGTGGCGACGACGGGGCGTAGGCCCTTTGCGGCATAACGGTCGACAACAGATTTGAGCGCATGCCGCGGGTCGCCATGGAACGGCGTGCCGTCTTCCAAGAACATCCACATCGGCAGCAACGCGGACGGGTTGACCAGCCAAGGCATCGGCACGAAGCCCCGCTCCGTTGGCATCAAAACGCCGTCGCGATCGCCAGAGGCAAAGACCAGCGGGCTGTCCTCTATGTCGTCGCCCCAAATGTCTACGTTGAGGACGGACATGGGCATGCGAGACCCGTCCGTTGTTAGTTTATGTCCGAAGCGGGCGGGCATTCGTTTGCCGCGGGCCTGGCCGTTTAAATCTGCGACTGCGGCGCGAATGTTGCGCACGGTGGGGTTGTCGCGGAGCCAGCTGTCCATGTGTTACCTGATGATTTGAGGACGATAGCGCAGCTTTCGCCGCGCCTCTTGCGGAAGGTGGCGGTTGAGCCGTTTGTTTACAAGGCCGAACGCGCCAATAACGATCAGCGTCAGCAAGATAAAATAGCCCGCCACGATGGGGTAGGGGACGAAGGGGTTGAAGGTCTTATCGGCGAAGTAATTCGCATAGTATAGCGCGTCGCCCTTCTGTTGAAATGCTGGGAAGCCAGTGAAGAACACAAGCGTGGTCGCGTGAAACAGAAAGATCGCTTCGTTTGTGTAGGCGGGCCACGCGAGGCGCAGCATTGTCGGCCAGACCACGCGGCGAAACCGCGTCCAGCCGGTCATGCCGTAGGCCTCTGCAGCCTCGACCTCGCCCTTAGGGACGGAGCGCAGCGCGCCGTAAAAGATCTCGGCGGAGTAGGCGGCAGTGTTGAGAAACAGCACGATCAAAGCGCCTGCCCAAGCTGACGTCAGCCAGCTGAAGCCGCCAGTTGCTTGTTTCAGGGTTAGGAACAGGAAATATGCGAGGAAGAACTGGATGAACAGCGGTGAGCCGCGGAACACCAAGATGAACCAATTGGCGGGCCGCCGCAGCCACAGGTTATCGGACGCCTTCGCCACGGCAACTGCTGTAGCCAAAACAAACCCTGTTAATAGCGCAAGCAAGCCAAAATAGATGTTCCAAATCATGCCGGAGCCGATCAACGTCACCTGTTGGCAGATGGTGAAATCATCGCGCGGGAGCAAACGCTCCCCATACCCGATGGAGCGGAAGGCGTAAGCCTGTACAGTGTCCCAGCAACTCATTGGGTGCCACCCAAGGTGGCTTGTCCGTTGGTGAGACGCGCCATGATCCGTTCTAACACGACTTCGGAAAGTTTGGTGAACGACAGGTAGAACACGAGCAGTCCCAAGAAGTACCACAAGCGCCAGTCGCCGTGCGGGTAGTCGGTGAAGCGCGGGGTCTTTGTCCCGCCCAATTCGCGGGCCCAATACACGATGTCTTCAACGCCCAGTAGGAACAGCAGGGGCGTGGCCTTGATCAACACCATCCAAAGGTTGCTAAGACCAGGCAAGGCATAAACCCACATTTGCGGCACTGTGATGCGGCGGAAAGTCTGCGCGGCGGTCATGCCGTAGGCTTGCGCGGTTTCAATCTGCGCCTTGGGCACAGCATTCATCGCGCCATAAAGCACATTTGCCGCGAAGGCACCAAAGACGATTGCGAAGGTCAGAACGGCGGTGAAAAATCCGTAAACCTCATGCACCCATTGTGGCGCGTCGCCCAAGGGCAGCTTGGCGGCTTGGCACACGACGAAGTCGTTGCCTTGGCGGATAGGCTGGTCCCAATCGGGGCACATGTATTGATGGCGCAGCCACTCGAACCCCTGATCTAGGGCGATGACAAAGAACAAGAAAAACGCGATGTCGGGTACGCCGCGAACAACCGCGATATAGATCTTGCCGAACCAGCGCAGCGGCAAGAAGTGCGAGCGCGCGGCCATCGCACCACCGAAGCCGAAGAGCAACGCAGCGGGCGCGGTGATAGCGAGCAGCGTCAGCACGGTGCCGAAGGCCCAATAGAGCCCCATGTGCTTACCTGTGGTCAGGTAGCAGCTAAGCCAAGACAGGCCCTCAAGGGTGGTGGGGTCGGTGCAATAACTAAAGATGGGAGTGCCTGCTGAACGGTCGGAATTTAGGTATTTAGGAAGCAGTGATGAGGTGGAGCACGGTGCCCCACCTCATCCATAGTGCTTAGAACGTGGCGGAGCCAGGCAGGTGCTTGGCGATCAAGGCGTTCAAGCTACCGTCCGCTTTCATGGACTGGATGGCTTTGTTGAACTTCTCTTTCAGCTCCCCGTCGCTTTCGCGCACGCCGATACCGATGCCGCCGCCCAGCAGAACGTCGTCGCCGATCAGCGACAGGTCTGCGTCAGCTTCTGCGATGGGCTCAAGGAATGCTTTGTCGGCCAGAGCCGCGTCCGCTTCACCGTTTTTGACAGCTGCAACGGTTTCTTCAGGGTTGGCGAATTCGACCAGCGTTGCGCCGGACATGGACGCGATGTGGCTTGCTTGGATGGTGGAGGCTTGCGCCGCAACCACTGCGCTTGCGACGTCTACATCGCTGCTGAGCGCGATGTAGGAGGACGGGTCGGGCTGTGTGTACGGATCAGTGAAGTCGATGACTTCATCACGCTCTGCGGTGATCGACATACCAGCGATAATCGTGTCGTAGTTGCCGGACACGAGGTTCGGGATGATGCTGTCCCATTCGTTGGTGACCCACTCGCATGTCAGCTCCGCGCGTTTGCACAGCTCGTCGCCCAACTCGCGCTCGAACCCGTCAACTTCGCCAGCGTCGTTGATGAAATTATAGGGAGGGTAGGCGCCTTCGGTGCCCATGCGGATTGTTTTGCCGTGGCCATCGGCCAGTGCAGCGCCTGCTGTCATGATCAGCGCGGTAGTGGCAAGGATCAGGTTTTTCATGTTGGATACTCCTAGTTTATGGGTCGTATTTTGATTTTTATGCCGGAACGGTTGCGCTGAGGAATTGTTGCAGCCGTTCCGTTTTTGGGGCGCCAAATAGGTCTTCTGGCGGGCCTTCTTCTTCGATCTTGCCTTGATGCAGGAAGATCACGTGGTCACTGACATCTGCCGCAAGGCGCATGTCATGGGTCACGATAATCATGGTGCGCCCCTCAGCCGCGAGGTCTTTGATGACCTTTACCACCTCTTGCTCCAACTCTGGATCAAGGGCGGATGTGGGTTCATCAAAGAGTAGCGCCTTTGGCTCCATACACAGCGCGCGCGCTATGGCTGCACGTTGTTGCTGCCCGCCCGACATCTGGGCAGGGAAGACGTCGCATTTGTCACCAATACCGACTTTCTCCAAAAGGGCACGCGCACGGGGCTCAACCACCGAAGGATCTTCTCCCAGTACCGTGACGGGGGCCTCCATCACATTTTGCAGGATCGTCATATGCGCCCAGAGATTGAATTGCTGGAACACCATCGACAAATTCGTGCGGATCCGAGTGACTTGGCGATGATCGGCCGGGTGGCGGTTCATCGCGTGGCCTTTCCACGTGACGGGTTCACCCGAGAACAGGATTTCGCCTTGCTGGCTGTCTTCCAGCAGGTTGGCGCAGCGCAGGAGGGTCGATTTACCGGAGCCGGAAGAGCCGATCAACGACACGACGCAGCCCGCATTGGCAGAGACCGAGACGCCTTTCAGCACCTCCAGCGAGCCATAGGCTTTGTGCAGGTCGCGGATTTCTAAAACGGGAGGTGTGTTGGCAGACACGGGAACTCGCAAATTGGTATCAGTGCTGCAATAGGACCGATATTTAGCGCGTTTGCAATGGGAATTTGACCCGTTACGCAGGGTAAGGCTGGGGCGCTGGAGGGGTTTTGACTGCCAGATAGGCCTCTGGTGAAAGCGTGGTGATGTCTGAAATCCCGAGGCATGCCTTGTCGGCGGGGGACAGATCGTGGATGGCGTCTTGCAGGGCGCGGAGCATGGCAGCGCGCGGCGCGGACTTGGAGCAGATGTAGGGCAACGCGGGCGTGGGGGCGGTGGTGTCGATGACGCATAGCGCGTCGGCGATGCTGTCCCACTTCGATATCATCTGCCACGTCAGGGCATCAATCGCTGCGATATCGGCGCGGCCTTCGGTGACGGCCAAGGCGGAGGCTAGGTGCGCACCGGTTGCCAAACGGGTGCCAAGGTGCAGGCCTGCATCTTCCATATGGTGATAAAGGGCAGCCCAGCCGCTTTGGGACAGGGGATCGTTATAGGCCGCAGTTGCGCCATCAAAGGCGGCAAGCGGTGATCCTGTACGGTTTTTGTGGGCAATGAGGACGGAGTAGTAATGCCCTGCCCGACAATCGAGGTTGAGAACCGGTGTCGCCACCAAGGCGACCTTATCCGACAGCCCCGCGCGGTAGGGGAAGCCACAGGTTTGCGACAGCATTAAGTTGGGCGATTGCCAATGCGTCATCAAATCAGGAATGTGGCGGCAAAGGGCTTGCGGCGCGTCTGCGGGCAATCCCGCGCGGATGAGCTTCCAAAACCGGTCGTTCGCCGCCGCGGTCTCCGCGCGGTCGTACATGGGCAGGCTGGCGATCATCCGAGCCGAGCTTCGACCCTTTGCCGCGCCAATGCGCTGTCGCGGTCGTTAATCCCCAACAAGGGCGCAATCAGGCGCAAGGCACCTTCTTCCTCGTGGTCGCGTTCGCCGTCTGCCAGCACAAGCTCCCAAAGGGCCTCTACGACTTCCATGCGGTCATCCAGATCAACGGCGTCCTTGATGGAGCGAGTGAATTTGACCGTGTCGTATGCAGTGTCCTCGATGGCTTCCGCCTCTGCGCGCAAAGCGGCCGCACCTGTCGCGTCAAGGTCGCTGAAGTGGCGCGCGAGAATGACGTCGATCTTTGCGACTTCGCTGGTGGTATAGTCGTCATTGGCGCGGGCCACGCGAACCAGCAACGCCGCAAGTGCCAAGCGGGCGTCACCTGCATCAAGGGGTGTGTCTTTGGCTGCGGTCAGGCGTTTGAAGAAGTCAGCAATCATAAGAAAAGATCAGCTCCTGAAAGAGGTTTAGGCGTCGTCGTAGCCTTCAACGATGACAAGGTCGGCAACGGCGATCGGGTCGCGAATGGCTTTCGCGGCCTGATAGGCACCGCTGTCAAAGCAGGCTTGGGCGGCCTCTAGCGAGGGGAATTCGATCACGACAGTGCGCGATTTCGCTTGCCCCTCGCGCACCTCCTGCTGGCCACCGCGCACGATGAAGCGTGCGCCGTATTCGGCAAAGGGTGCCGCGTTGGCGGCTTTGTATTTCTCATACACCTCTGGGTCGGAAACCTCAGCGTGGGCGATCCAATAGGCCTTGGGCATTACACCAACCTCGAATTGTCCTTCGCCGCGCGCACGAAATCACGGAACAACGGGTGCGGGGCGAAGGGTTTGGACTTCAGCTCCGGGTGGAACTGGACGCCGATGAACCATGGGTGGTCCTTGACCTCAACGATCTCGGGCAAGCTGCCATCAGGCGACATACCGGAAAAAATAAGGCCTTTTTTCTCAAGCGCTTCTTTGTATTTGGTGTCGACTTCGTAGCGGTGACGGTGGCGTTCTTCGATGGCGGTGGTGCCGTAAACTTCAGCCACTTTGGAGCCCTTCGTCAGCGTCGCATTATAGGCGCCCAAACGCATGGTGCCGCCTTTGTCATCGGACTCCTTGCGCTTCACCTTGTGGTTGCCCTGCACCCATTCCTTGAGGTGGTAGACAACGGGTGTGAAGCGCTTCTTGCCCGCTTCGTGGTCGAATTCCTCGGACCCAGCGTCCGTCATCCCCGCAAGGTTACGGGCGGCTTCCACGACGGCCATTTGCATCCCGAGGCAGATTCCAAGGTAGGGGATCTTCTTCTCACGGGCGAATTGCGCCGCTTTGATTTTGCCTTCTGTTCCGCGCTCGCCAAAGCCACCGGGAACCAAAATGGCGTGGAAGCCTTCGAGGTGAGGGGCGGCGTCTTCACGGTCAAAGACCTCCGCGTCGACCCATTCCACCCGAACCTTCACGCGGTTGGCCATGCCACCGTGCATCAAGGCCTCTTTGATGGATTTATAGGCGTCTTCCAGCTGGATGTATTTGCCCACGATGGCGATGCGAACTTCACCTTCGTAGTTGTGGACGCGGTCGGACACATCTTCCCACACGGCCATTTTAGGTTGCGGCGCGGGCGAGATGCCAAAGGCGTTCAGCACCGCAGTATCCAGACCTTCCTTATGGTAGGCCAGCGGCGCGTCATAGATGGACGGCAAGTCGTAGGCGGCAATCACGCTATCAGGGCGCACGTTGCAGAACAGCGCCAGCTTCTCGCGCTCTTTTTCAGGGATAGGGTGTTCCGAGCGGCAGACCAGAATGTCGGGTGCGATGCCGATGGATTGCAATTCCTTGACGGAGTGTTGTGTCGGCTTGGTCTTCAACTCGCCGGACGCCGCCAGATAGGGCAGCAGCGTCAGGTGCATGAACAGGCACTCACCGCGGGGACGTTCATGGGCGAACTGGCGAATTGCTTCAAAGAAGGGCAGGCCTTCGATGTCACCAACGGTGCCGCCGATTTCGCAGAGCATGAAATCGACCTCGTCATCACCGACGGCTAGGAAATCTTTGATCTCATTCGTCACATGCGGGATTACTTGAATGGTTTTTCCAAGATAGTCACCGCGACGTTCTTTTTCCAAAACGGTGGAATACACGCGCCCAGAAGAGATGGAATCAGTGTTGCGCGCCGCGACACCCGTGAAGCGTTCGTAGTGGCCCAGATCCAGATCGGTCTCCGCGCCGTCGTCTGTTACAAAAACCTCGCCGTGCTCGAACGGGCTCATCGTGCCAGGATCGACGTTGAGGTAGGGATCAAGCTTGCGCAAACGCACAGAATACCCACGGGCCTGCAACAGGGCGCCAAGTGCCGCCGAGGCGAGACCTTTGCCCAAAGAGGAAACCACCCCGCCGGTGATGAATACGTATCTTGCCATGGCTGGATCTGTCCCGTGCTACCTGAATTGAATGGTGTTTCAGGGCATCGAGATGCCCTTACTCACGGGATTTAAGACATAGAGGATTCGGGGCGCTCCCGCAACCGCGCGCCGCAACATTATGTGGGCGGTTTAGCTTAACCGCCCATGACTAGTGATTATTTGGTCTATTCGTCGATGCGTGGCGGTGCCAGTGGTGCATCACCCGTCGTCGGCAGGGTTGGCGGCAAGAGCGCGTCGCCCGATGGGGCCGCATCGCCTGCCGGTGCAGATGTCACTGCGCCGTCCAATACGGAGCCGCTGCTGGCGTTGCGTGCTGCGATAACCGTCAGGCTGATGGACGTGATGACAAACGCGATGCCAAAAACCCAAGTCAGCTTGCCCAACGCCGAAATCGCCGGACGCCCTGATGTAGCACCACCGCCACCGCCACCCACGCCTAGGCCGCCACCTTCAGAGCGTTGGACGAGGACAATACCGATCAAGCACAAGGCAACGATCAGGTGGACGGTAAGAATGATGTTTTCCATGGGGCAGGGGCCTATGACGCAATTGTTCCGATGGTATGTAGTAGGGGCGGCGTCGTGGCGCAACCCGCCAATTGAGGCTTCCCCCCGCGAAGATGCCCTTGTATACGGGCGCGGGTTTAATCTCCGATACAAGGAATTCAGCATGGCCAATGTGGTAGTTGTCGGCGCTCAATGGGGCGACGAGGGCAAAGGCAAGATCGTGGACTGGTTGTCAGAGCGCGCAGACGTTATCGCGCGCTTCCAAGGCGGTCACAACGCAGGCCATACGTTGGTCATTGATGGCAAGGTCTATAAACTGTCGCTTTTGCCTTCTGGCATTGTGCGCGGCGGCAAGTTGTCTGTCATTGGCAACGGCGTCGTGCTTGACCCTTGGCACTTGGAAAAAGAGATCGCGCTGCTGCAAGGGCAAGGCGTCGAGATCAACCCTGACAACTTGATGATCGCGGAAAACACGCCTCTGATCCTGCCGGTCCACGGCGAGCTGGACCGCGCCCGCGAAGAAGCCGCGAATCCCGGAACCAAGATCGGCACCACCGGCCGTGGCATCGGGCCTGCGTATGAAGATAAAGTTGGCCGCCGTGCCATTCGCGTCGCTGATCTGGCCGACCGCGAAACGCTGGAAACCCGCGTTGACCGTTTGCTGGAGCACCATGACGCGCTTCGTCGCGGCATGGGGCTTGAGCCGGTTGACCGTGACGCGCTGTTGGCCTCGCTCGAAGCAATCGCACCGTCCGTGCTGCAATTTGCGGCCCCCGTCTGGAAGGTACTCGCCGAAAAGCGCAAAGCTGGCAAACGCATCTTGTTCGAAGGTGCGCAAGGCGCACTGCTGGACATCGACTTCGGGACATACCCGTTCGTGACATCCTCCAACGTGATTGCGGGGCAGGCTGCGACGGGCTCCGGCATGGGGCCGGGGGCGATTGATTTCGTGCTGGGTATCGTAAAAGCCTACACCACCCGCGTGGGCGAAGGTCCGTTCCCGTGTGAATTGAACGACGACGACGGGCAACGCTTGGGCGAGCGGGGTCACGAGTTTGGCACCGTCACAGGCCGCCAGCGCCGCTGTGGTTGGTTCGACGCGGTTCTGGTGCGCCAGACCTGCGCGACCTCCGGTGTGTCGGGCATCGCGTTTACCAAGTTGGACGTGCTCGACGGCTTTGAGGAACTGAAAATCTGCGTCGGCTATGAGCTTGACGGCAAACGGATCGACTACCTGCCCACGGCCTCCAGCCACCAAGCGCGTTGCAAGCCGATCTACGAGACAATGCCGGGTTGGTCGCAGTCCACGGAGGGCGCGCGCTCTTGGGCGGATCTGCCTGCGGAAGCGATCAAATACGTGCGCCGCGTCGAAGAGCTGATTGACTGCCCCGTCGCGCTGTTGTCGACCTCGCCAGAGCGCGACGACACGATCCTTGTCACCGACCCGTTCTCGGACTGATCGGATGGCGCTTAGCTATAAAGCGCGCCGTCGTTGGGCGTTGGTGATTTTGGTCATCGGGCTGCCGCTCTATATTGCGGTGGCTTGGTGGCTGACGGGCTCGCTGGAACGCCCCAATGTCGTGGTAGAGATACTGATCTATCTGGCGCTTGGCATCGTCTGGGCGTTGCCCTTCAAGTTTATCTTCAAGGGTATCGGCCAAGCCGATCCTGACGCGGATCGCGAAGATTAGACTGCTTTAGCGGGCGCGTATGGATACGCGCCCGCTAGTAATCTTTCTCAAAATACACCCCGACAGAGCTGTCGCCGTTGGACTTCACTTGCCCACGGGCGGTGATGGATTTTGTCAGGTCAATATTGATCGACACGCCGGCCGTGTTGGCGCTGCCGATGGTGACGTCGGTGTAGACGTTGTCGCTGATGTATTTGCCAAGACGCAGGCCGGTGTTGCCCTCTGTGTCGGTGGTCACGTCGAAATCGTCCAGCCCAAACCCGCGCCGCAACTGCGACACGACGCTTTCCCCGCCTTTGCCAGCCAACGTCGTAACGGCGCTCGCCAGTTGCAGGGCTTGGAAGGCTGACAGGGTGCTTGCGTCACGACCAAAGAAGATTTGCGCAAGAACCTCGTCCTGCGGCGCGGCGGGGGAGGACGCAAAGGTCACTTCAGGCTGCGAGGCTGGCCCTTCAATGATGATGCTCGCTGTGCCAACGGTGGTGTTCGTCGTCGCAACAAACCGCAAATAAGGGTCCAAGCTGCCCTGTAGCGCCACGCTCCCCTCATCAAGCGCGAAACGTTTGCCCAATATATCAAGCCGACCGCGGATGAGGTTGAACCGTCCCGCAGATATTACCCTATCGGTGCTTCCGCGCAGGCTAAGGGAGCCGCCCAACTCCGCGTCCAAACCGCGCCCACGTACAAACAAGCGCGACGGCGCGTTGATGCGGATATCCAGCCCGTAAGACGCGCCGCCGCCTGTGTCAGATGCGGCCGCTTGCGACGCAGCATCAAGCCCTGCGCGACGTAACGTCTGGCGCGTGGCGGGTGACGCATTAACGTGGGTGATTTGCGGGATGATCGCAAAGCCGGAGGCTTGGGAGGCGGGAACTTGGATATTTGTCTCCCCAACGTTGATCTGGCCCGCAATCACCGCCCCGCCGGAAAGTGGCCCCCTGACGCTAACTTGGCCGTCCACGGTCGCGTCGTAGAGCGATGGATCGACAAGCCTGAGGGCGTCGAGCGAAATCGCCAAGTCGGCCGCGAGACCGCCCGTCAAGACAACCGGCCCCTGCACATTGATGCGCCCACCGGATGACAGGCCAGCCGCAAGGTCGACCTGCGCACGGCCACGGTTCAATCCGATGCGCGCGTTGATGTCATTCAGCGATATACGCAACGTCGGGGCGGAAAGCTGGGCGTTTGCTGTGGTGATGGTGCCGGACAGGGACGACAACGCAGGGTCGCCGTTGAGCGCAAGATCAAAGCTTGCTTGCCCTTGGATGTTGCGCGGGGCCAGAAACGGGTTGGCCAGTGCCATCGGCGCTGTGCCAGTCGTCGCAAGGTCCAGCGTGCCGTTCTCGCGGATCAGGCCACTGAGCTCCGCGTTCGCGCCGCTTAATCCACTGAGCGACGTGTCAATCCGCCATGCCGATCCCTGTTGCGCCGCCGTACCACGCAGCGCCAATGGGCCGTTAATTTGTGCGCCGATAGCGGCGACATTTGGAATGTTGAGCGCATATTGCAGGGCAGGGGCCGTGCCAGTGACTGTGCCCGAGAGATCGCCGGACACACCGTATGGTCCGGTCAAATCGGTGTCGACGCTCCAAACATCGCCATTGCGCGACGCTGTGCCTTTCACGGTCGCGGGGCCGCTGAACTGGGGCACGATTGGCTGGACGTTTGGCAGCGCCAAGTCAAACACCAACGACGGTTGCTCGCCCGTCGCACGGCCCTTTAGGGTCGCGGTCGCGTCGAACGGTCCGTTCAGCGACGTATCGACCGACCAGCCAAGGTCATCTTGCGTGGCTTTGCCCGTCAAAGTGACCGCGCCCTTCAGGCGCGGATCGATCCGTGCGCTGTCGGCAAGGGTCAGATCGTAATTCACCACTGCCGCGTCGGCTTGCAGGCTGGCGCTGGCGGTGCCGCTTAGCTGCGGGTTGGTGATCTCCAGCATGGGGATGTGCGTGCCGGATTCGTCTCGCACAGCTTCAAGCGTCAATTCGGTTATGCCGGATAAGGCTTTGTCGGCTTGGTCGATCCCAATGCTAAGTTCAACAGTTTTCCCTGCGATTTTCAGATCAAACGCGCCGCCTAAATCCGCGGTGCCGGCAATGGTCAATTCGGCTTGGCCCCTTAAGTCCGTCCCTGTTAGCGCGGCAAACCGCGACAGGTGATCCGCCCGCAACGTGGCATCGAATTCAGTTTCAAACGCATCCTCCAAACCCGCCACGAAGGCTGAGCCGGTTAGGTCGTAGTCTGTGCCTTCAAACTCGATATCGCTCAGGCGCAATGACCCAGCGGTTTGATACTCTACTTGCACGGAGCCCACTAAATCGGCCCCCACGGCGTCCTGCACCGCTGGATCGTCGAACTGGGCACCCGTCGCACTAAATTTGACATCGGATTGAAACTTGCTCTGCCCCGCAAACGAGTTGCTGAGCGCGCCGCGCGCCGTCAATTCCACCGCGTCGACGGCCGCGCCCGTTGTGACCAGATTGGCGATATCGAACACGGCCTCGATGTCTTCACTTTCGGCGGCGTCATAGCTGATCTTCAGGCCCGCGCTGTCGATGCGGGTTTTGCCGTCGTTGAAGGGCAACACGACGTCCTTGCCCGTTTCTGGCGCGATCTGGCCTGTCAGCGCGATAAACGTCGGCCAGTAAGTCGGATCAAGAGCCACCGCGCCCTGCAGGTCGACAGCGCCTGTTTTTAACGTCAATTCATCAAGGTTAAGTGCGCCTTCGAGGCTTTGCGAGCCGCGCGCGCGAAGGGCCGTGTTATCGCCGAAAAACGCGCGGTACTCGGCAGGGAGAAGCGGCGTCAAGTCGCCGCTCAACTCGGTCCTGAAGTCGCGCCCTGCCTCAGAATTTCCTTGTAATACGACTTGGCCTTCCAGACGTGGCGCGCCGTCAGTCTCAAGCGAAATGTCTGTGACAAGGTCGTCAATGCTGCCTTCACCCGACACTTGCAGGCGCAGGTCCGGGCGTCCTGGCAGGTTCAGCAGCCGCGCGGTGATGCCGTTTTCGGCCTCGGTCAGGTCCAGCGCAATCGCAGCAAGCTGGGTCACAGCGTCATAGCTTGCATCGATGATGAAGCGCCCTTGCTGGCCATCGGTCCGACGGGCGGTCAGCGCGACGTCGCCGGAGCCTGCGGCAAGTTGTGCGGAAGCCTCTAGCGTCATCTCAGCAGGCTCACCCAAAATAGCCTCGCCAAGGGTGATCGTCTCGAGGTTGAATTCCGCAACTGAAACGGACACCGGCAGGTTGGGCAGCGCAAACCCGCCCGCTTGGACGTCAGGTGTTTCACCCGCAGGCACGACAGGCGGACGGGTGAGCGACACGGTTGCAGCACTCAGGCGTTCGATTTCGATCCGCCCCCGTAGTAGGGCGGACCGGTTCCACACCATCTCGACGTTCTCAAGCGCAAGCCAGACGCCATCCGCATCGGCAACGGTAATCGCGTCGATGCCAGCGGTGCTGGACAACGCGCCACGAAAGCCTTCGACGCGGACAGTACGGCCCTCGCCGCCCAAGGCGTCCTCCAGTAACCCGACGATGAAGCCGCGATCGTCCTCGCTGGCCAAATCTTCGGCCAGTGCATCGTCCTGCGCGATCGCTGGCCCCGCGCAAAGCAAAAGCGCGGCCAGCAGGATGTGGGCCAGTCTAGACATAAGGCGCGCCATCAGAATGCCTGCCCGATACCGATGTAGACGTTTAGGCCACTGGAATTATCGGGGCCACTGACAGGAACGCCTAGATCAAGCCGGACAGGGCCGATGCCCGTGTTGTAGCGCACGCCCAATCCCGCCCCGCTGTGCCAGCGTCCGGTGGAGCCATCGGGAAATTCTTCGCGGCCGATGTAGCCGACATCGTAGAAACCGACGACACTCAGCTTATCCGTGGTTTTCACGCGAACCTCGCCGGAGAGACCAAGGAAAGAACGCCCGCCCACAGTGGCACCGCCCCCCAGATCAACCCCAAGGGATTGGTAGTCTTGCCCACGAACCGTGCCACCGCCGCCGGAGTAAAACAAAAAGTCGGCGGGTGCGTCGGCTAAGGATGGCCCGCTGACAAATCCAAGCTGGCCGCGCAGCGCGAAGGTGACGCGTTCTGCGTCGCCAACCGTGCGGTAGGCGCGCGTGTCCAGATAGCCGCGAAGGCCGTTTGCTGTGCCCTTGAGATTTAAGAACGGCGTCAGGCTGGCCTTGGCGTAATAGCCGTCCTTCGCGTCTAAAGTGTTATCGCGGTAGTCGAATTCAGCGGACGCGGGCAACGTCAGGATGCGGTAGGACCGCGTGCCAAATGCGTCCGTGGTCTTGGCGCCTTCGAACCCCAAGCCGAAGGTGTATTCACGCTTTTCCGACGCGTAGCGACGGATGCCCGCCTCAACAGACGCATTGTCGGACGAGTAATTCGGCTCATTCAGGCTGGAGATTTCCGCGTCGAGGTAAAAGTCTGTGTCTTCGTTAAAGGTGGCCGGACGGCCAAAGGCGAGGGTTAGCGTGTAGTCTTCGCCGCCGGTGTCGCCGCCAATTCCGTCAATCTCTCCGCCGATGCGCAACCGCTCCGCCCCGCCGAATAAGTTCCGGTGAAGCCAAAAGGCGCTCAAACCTAACCCTTCTTGGGTCGACAGCTCCGCACCAAAGCCAAATCGGCGCGGCTTAGTTTCGGTCAGCTGTGTGACGATATCTAGGGTGTTGCCTGCGGAAATATCCTCCGCCTCAGCAAGGGATACCACGGAAAAGACGCCTGTACGGCGCAGGCGTATCGCGGCGCGCTCAACCTCTTCGGGGTCGAAAATCTTTCCCGTTGGTAGCCCCGCAATATCGACCACACGGTCCTCGTGCATCCTTGTGGTGCCACTTATCCGCAAGTTGCCAAAGCGCAGCTGCGGCCCCGGGGACAACTTGATGTCGGCGTCCAGTTTGGCTGTGTTGTGGCGCGCGGTGATGGTTTGCGACGATAGGCTTGCCTTGGCATGCCCCTGATTGCGCCATCCAGTGATGCCACTGTCCACGGCGGCTTGCAAAATTCGGGTAGAGGCGGGTTGGCCTGTGGTGAAGCCTTCCGGCAGCTCTGTTCCGTTGGCCAAAGGCGTCAAGCGCGCAGTGCCGAAGCGAAACGGTATGCCTGTATCGACGCGCACTTCGACGTTCGCGATCTGGCGTGGCGGCTGCACGGGGGATAGCGAAGCTGCCTCGCGCCCGTCGACGAGGATTGACACCTTGGGCGCGAAAAAGCCGCGATCATACATCAACCCGACAAGCCGCACGTAGTCGGCTTGTGCGGCGGCGATAATGTCTTGCGCGGTCGCATCGGAGGCGGGACCAGCAAGCGGTGTTAAAAGCGAATTGTCGCGCAGGTCTGATCCCAGTCCATTGGTGACAATCCGAAGCTCGAACGCGTCCACGACAGTGGGAAGTAAAGCAAGTAGCCCAGCGATGGCGTAACGTTTCATAGGTGCGGGCGTCTCTCAAAAAGTGAACCGATGCCGGACGATATAGGCCGACGGCCAGAGTATCACACCCTTGAGGCGGATTTTATACCGCTGATTGTCCCCACCAGATCACATTTGGGCTTTCGGCTAATTGTTGCCGGTTAAGTGCCTGGGGTATTACGCGAAACGGGGGACGCATTGCTGCGTCCCCCGTCCCGTGGTTGGTGCCCGACCGGAAGCAGATCCGGCCAGCGGGCCTCTTAAGCAAATTGCGAGCTTTTGGAGAGCGTGAATTTGCCGTTGTCCGTTTTGACGATCTTGCCCGTGCGCAATAGCGTGCCAAAGGCGCGCAGGCCATCTTCGCGCGATGGTGCATCGGGGCCGGAAATCTGCGCCAGTTTGCGCATCAACATCGGGCGGGTAAAGTGTTCTGCACCCTCAATGTCGATGTAATGCGCAGCGGCGGCTTCAAGCAGGTCAGGGAGTTCCAACGCGCCGTTCTTGGCGGCGTATTCGGCGAAGGTTACCTGATCGTCTTCGTTGAACAGGTTGTCTTCTATTTCGAACTCTTCTTCCATTTCCTCTTGCAAGGCCAAGTTGCCACGGGTCACGCGGCGCGGACGCACATCGACACTGCCAGCGGTCGCCGCAACGGCTTCCTTTGGCGTCTCTGTGTGGTCGATGCGCTGCTCGCTGATCAAAACCAACGGTGACGGGCGGTCGGAACGGCTGCTGCCCGCGACCGGACGGCCCGGGCGCACAACGCGGGCCAAGTCGTCACGGTATTGGTCTAGCTCTTCTTCTTCGCGTTTGTCAGCCGCAGCGGCGATCGTGCTATCGGCTTTGGTGGCGGCAACGGCTGCTTTGAGGTGCGCGATGGAGGCGCGGCGCACCGAGCTTTCATCGTTCTCAAGGCGGGAGCCGGTGGTCGTCATCAGGCGCTCAATCGCGTCGTCCTCGGCGGTAGCGGCCAAAGATTTACGCTTGCGCTCTTCTGCGCGCTCCACCTGTGCGGCGGCTTCGGTCTCGTCCGTCTGGGCCGCTGCAGTGTCGTCCATCAGCGATTTCAAAATGTCGTCGCTGTCGTCCGCATCGTTTGCCGGCACTTCAGCAGTTTCGGGCGTGGCCTCCTCGACAGGCGCATCTAGGGAAGAGCTAAGGCGGGACAAGATGTCATCGGAGTCATCGTCTTGCGCTGGTTCTTCTTCCGCGGTCGCAACATCTTCTGCTTCTGCCTCAGTGTCGTTGACCGACGACATCTCAAGTGTGTCTTCGATTTCAGCTTCAGCCACGGGTGTGGTTTCTGCCTCGACCTCGGCCAGTTCCGCCATCAGTTCCGCTTCCATCTCTGGCGGCAGTTGGGCTTCTCTTGCGGCTTGGGCGGCCTCCATGTCGGCGCGCGAAATCTTTTGTACGACAATACGGCGGCGCGGTTTTGTGCGCAGCGGGGAGACATCCTCGCCAGAGGCGGCGACTTCACTATCCTCTTCCACGTCAGAAGTGGCGTCACCAACAGTTTCTTCGGCTGCCGCTTCTTCGTCACCATCTTCGTCTGTTGCCACCTCTTCGGCAACAGGCGCTTCAGGGGCCGTGTCTTGGGCCTCCGGTTCGGCAGTGGCGTCTTCAGCCTCTGTCTCAACTGCGAACGGTGCGTCTTCTTCAGTCGCCTCAACAGGCGCGTCCTCGGCAACGAGGTCTTCCTCTGGCGCAGTTTCTGCCTCAGCCTCAACTTCGTCTGCGACGGTGTCTTCTACAGGCTCTTCGACGACTGGGTCTTCCGCAGCGGGTGGAGCTACGGCAGCTTCTTCTTCAATCTCGTCAGGGTCATTCAGCCCTGCCATCACGGCGTCTAGCGTGCCGCCGTCTTCATCCTCAAAACCGGTGTCGATGGGCGTGTCGAACAGGGCGCTTGGTGCGATCTCCTCTGCATCATACGCGGTCTGGCCGAATTCGTCCGCGTGCTGATCCTCGTCAAAGGCAACCGGTGCCGCGTTTTCGCGGGCCACAACGGCACGGATACGTTGCAGTTTCTCGGCGACGGTATCCCCGCCGCGACCCTCGGACGAGGTGATCGTCGGTATTGCGGAGGCGCGCACTGGCGTTGGCTGCGGTTCCGCTGGCACATCTGCGACCGAGGACATGACATCGGCTTTCGGTTCCTGGCTCTGCTGTTCCGGAACGTCTGCGTTTGGCATCTCGACCGCCAAGGCAGGGGCCTCGGCTGCGACCTGCGGGGTCGCTTCAGTCTGGCGCAGGATCACACCGTTCTCTGCCAACTCGGCAGCAACGCGGCGTTTGATCGTGCTTTCTGCAATCTTGTGCAGCATTTCTGTATCTGGCGTCGGAGGCTCCGCGCCAAAGTAGCGGTCATCAGCCGCCAGATCGCGGAAGTACTCCGCAATTGCTTTCATCGTCGAGAACGGTTCGTCGAACCCCTCTAGCGTACATGAAAACGTCCCATATGAGACTGTTAGAATTTTACTATCACCAACCACGGTAAACTCACTTTCTCCCCAACCACGTGGTTAAGGTACCATCCGGAATTTCCCGAACGAAAATGAAATCGACTGTTTTCCGACGAATTATACGTAGAAATCTTGCCGTTTGTTTCCAGTGTGTCCATTAATACACGCACTATGGCAGGAATTGTACACACCCCCTTATTTATGACACTTTTGGGTGGGGCTCCGACACATTTTAGACATGTAATTCAAGCGCTTAAGCTTGCACCGATTCTCGTTTGTGCGGATGGCGGCGCGGAATTGGCGGTCGAACATGACGTGCAGCCCGAAGCCGTGATCGGGGATATGGACAGTCTGAGTGCCGAAGCGCGGGAAAAACTGGATCCCGCCCGCATCCACCATATTGCAGAACAAGACAGCACCGATTTCGAGAAATGCCTACGCTCCGTGCAGACGCCAGCTATCTTGGCCTACGGCTTTACTGGCGGACGTTTGGATCATCAGCTTGCGGCCTGCACGGCCCTTGTGCGCCATCCGGAGCAGCGCTGCATTTTAATGGGGGAGGAAGACCTGTGCTTTCTTGCCCCGCTGGACTTCGCGATTGATCTGCCCGTTGGCACACGCTTTTCGCTCTATCCAATGGGGAAGGTCTCTGGCGAAAGCGAGGGGCTGATGTACCCTATAGACGGGCTGACCATGTCACCTGCCACACGTGGGGGGACGTCGAATGAAGTCACGGGCCCTGTAAAGCTGCGTCTGGAAGCGCGGCTGATGCTGGTTCTTTTGCCAGTAGAGCATGTGGAGACGGTGCTGGATGCACTGGTGGGGCAGGGTGCTCAAGCGGCCCCGTCTGCGTGATCACGTCAGCGGTCGCAAGTTCGGCGCAGGCGCCGTGCAAATTTCACGCCTTTAAGTCTCGCCCCGCGCCATCTTAGCGCGTATAAGCGCCACGGACACCACTTGAGGACGCAACCATGTCAGGCACGCTTTCCCCCATCGACAAAGCCAAATTCGTCGCAGCCAAGCGTGCGGTCGACTATGTAGAGGACGGCATGAAGGTCGGCCTTGGCACGGGCTCCACCGCCGCGTGGATGGTGAAGTGCTTGGGCGAGATGGTGCGCAACGACGGGTTGAAGATCACGGGCGTGGCCACCTCCAGCCGCACCGCAGAGCTGGCGCAAAAAGTTGGCGTACCGATCGTGACCTTGGACGAAGCCAAATGGCTGGACCTGACCATCGACGGCACCGATGAATACGACCACAACCTGAACCTGATCAAAGGCGGCGGGGCCGCGCTTTTGATGGAAAAGATCGTGGCGACCGCGTCGGACCAGATGATTGTGATCGCGGACCTGTCCAAGCAGGTGGAAACGCTTGGGGCGTTTCCACTGCCCGTGGAGGTCATCCCGTTCGGGTGGCAAACGACCAAGGCATTGATTGAGGAAACACTGGTCAACCTTGACGTGCTGGGCCGGAACACAACGTTGCGCATGAACGGCGCGACGCCCTGCATCACGGATGAGGGCAACTACATTCTTGATTTGCACCTGCGCCGCATCGGCAACCCGCGCCAGCTGTCTTTGGTGATGAACCAGATCCCCGGTGTGGTGGAAAACGGGCTGTTTATTGATATCTGTGACGTGGTTGTGATTGGTAATGGCGACGGGTCTGTGGAAGTCCGCGACATTAACAACGGGACCGTGGAGCATGAGCAGATAGATGTTCAGGAAACGGACAACCTGTTCGTAGACATCGCAGATTAAGTAAGGACAGCAGGCATGAAATTCGACTTCGATCTTTTCGTTATTGGTGGCGGCTCTGGCGGCGTGCGTGCTGCGCGCGTGGCCGCAGGTGGCGGTGCCAAGGTCGCACTGGCCGAGGAAAGCCGCTTGGGCGGCACATGCGTCATCCGTGGCTGCGTGCCGAAAAAGCTGATGGTGTTCGCATCCAGCTATCGCGACGCAATGGCCGAGGCCGATGATTACGGCTGGGATGTCTCCATGGGGGACTTCGAGTGGCCCAAGTTCTCCAAACGGTTGAACTCTGAATTGGACCGTCTGGAAGGCGTCTATCAGAACATGCTGAAAAACTCTGGGGTGAAAACCTTCCTGACCCGCGCGACGGTCAAAGACGCGCATACGATCGTTCTGGCCGACGGCTCAGAGAAGACCGCCAAGCACATTCTGTTGGCAACGGGCGGTCGCCCCGTACGCCCCGACGAGGAATTCGACACAAGCTTGGCGATGGTGTCCGACGACATCTTCCACATGGATACGCTGCCGAAGTCGATGCTGATCGTGGGCGGCGGTTTCATCGCTTGCGAGTTCGCCTGCATCATGCACGGGCTCGGCGTTGACGTGACACTGTTCTACCGCGGCGCGCAAATCTTGCGCGGCTTTGACGACGAGGCGCGCGGGCTGATTGCCGAGATGATGGCAGCACGCGGCATTGCGATCCACACGGGCACGAACATCCTTGATATGCAGAAATCGGACGGCGGGCTGATGGTCAAAGCCTCCAACGGGACGGAGACCGAATTCGAGAAGGTCCTCTACGCCACCGGTCGCTCCCCCAACACCGAAAGCTTGGGGCTGGACAATGTGGATGTTGAACTTGGCCGTCGCGGCGAGATCATCGTTGATGAATACAGCCAGACCGGCCAGCCTTCTATCTACGCGATTGGCGACGTCACTAACCGTGTGAACCTGACGCCTGTGGCCATCCGCGAGGGCATGGCATTTGTGGAGACCGTGTTTAACGGCAACCCAACGCCAGTTGATCACGAGTTGATCCCCTATGCCGTCTTCACCCAGCCAGAGCTGGGCACCATCGGCATGACCGAGGAGGAAGCCCGCGAGGCTGGCCCGATCGACATCTACGCCACGTCGTTCAGGCCGATGCAGCAAGCCTTCGTCGGGCGCGAGGACCGCGTGTTGATGAAACTTGTCGTGTGCAAGAACACCGACGTCGTGCTTGGGTGTCACATCGTGGCTCCAGCGGCGGGCGAGATGATCCAGATGGCGGGCATCGCGATTAAAATGAAAGCCACTAAGGCGCAATTTGATCAGGTTTGCGCCGTGCATCCGACGATGTCGGAAGAATTGGTGACGATGAAAACACCTGTAAGAAGTGCTTGATTTTAGGGGGGTATAAACCCACCTAAGAGCCAAGTAATACATGAGACGAACTTATTAAGAGGATGATGCTGCATGGCCGGTAACAATGGCGGACCTTGGGGCGGCGGTGGAAACCGCGGCGGAGGAGACGATCGGAACGGATCTAACGGATCCGGCAACGGCGGCGGGGGCCGCAACACCGGTGGTGACAGCCCTCAGATCCCCGAGATCGACGAGCTGATGAAAAAAGGCCAAGAACAGCTGCGCGTGCTGATGGGCGGTCGCGGTGGCGGTTCCAACAACGGGTCCGGCGGTATGGGCTCTGGCGGCGGTTTCTCGAAAGGGACCTTTGGCCTTGTGGCGCTGGGTGCTGTGGCGATCTGGGTGTTCCAGTCATTCTACACCGTGAAGCCGGAAGAACAGTCGGTAGAGCTGTTCCTCGGCGAATACTCCTCCACTGGTGGGCCGGGCCTGAACTTTGCGCCGTGGCCTGTTGTGACGGCTGAAGTGCTGCCCGTAACACGCGAGCAAACCGAAGATATCGGTGTTGGCGGCGCGGGTGGCTTGATGCTGACCACGGACGAAAACATCGTCGACGTAGACTTCCAAGTCGTTTGGAATATCAACGATCCGGCGAAGTACCTGTTTAACTTGGCAGCCCCACGCGAAACCATCCGCGCGGTGTCCGAATCTGCGATGCGTGAAGTCATCGCGCGGTCGGAGTTGGCACCTATCCTGAACCGTGACCGTCAGGCCATTGCGGACACCACGCAACAGCTGATCCAAGATACCATGGACCAATACGATTCGGGCGTGAACATCGTGCGTCTCAACCTCGACAAGGCAGACCCGCCGCGTGAGGTCATCGACAGCTTCCGCGAAGTGCAAGCCGCCGAGCAAAAGCGCGACACACTGCAGCGTCAAGCTGACGCCTACGCCAACCGCCAACTGGCTGGTGCCCGTGGTCAGGCTGCGCAGCTTCTGGAGCAAGCCGAAGCTTACCGTGCGCAACAGGTGAACCAAGCCGAAGGTGAAGCCAGCCGGTTCAGCGCTATCCTTGAAGAATACAACAAAGCCCCTGAAGTGACGCGCAAGCGTCTGTGGCTCGAAACAGTCGAGCGGGTCTACGGCGGTGCCAATAAGATCATCCTCGACAGTGCCTCCGAAGGCTCTGGCGGCGGGCAGGGCGTCGTTCAATATCTACCGCTAAATGAGCTGCTCCGCTCTGGCTCTAACTCTGGAGGGTCGAACTGATGACCAAAGGAACCATTTCATTGGTGGCCCTCGTGGGCATCATCTTCGTGATCTTGTCGTCGGTGTTCATAGTCGACGAACGTGAAAAAGCGCTGGTACTGCAATTCGGGCAGATCAAATCCGTGAAGCAGGATCCGGGCCTCGCCTTTAAACTGCCGTTCGTTCAGGAAGTGGTCAAATATGACGACCGCATCCTGTCGCTGGACACAGTCCCAACCGAAGTTACGCCATCCGATGACCGTCGCTTGGTCGTGGACGCCTTCGCGCGCTACCGCGTCAAAGACATCGTTCAATTCCGCCAAGCTGTTGGTGTCGGGGGCCTTGCTGCCGCCGAGGACCGTTTGGAAGGCATCCTGAATCCCGTTATTCGTGAGGTCCTGGGCTCCGACGGTGTGACATCGAACACCATCCTGTCCGCAGACCGTGCGGCCCTGATGCAGCGCATCACCGCGCAGGCGCGTGCCAAAGCGCTGCCGCTGGGTCTCGAAGTTGTGGATGTGCGTTTGAAGCAGACCAACCTACCAGAGCAAAACCTTGACGCGACCTTCAGCCGTATGCGTGCGGAGCGGGAACGTGAAGCTGCGGACGAAATCGCTCGTGGTGAGGAGGCTGCGCTGCGTGTTCGTGCGCAAGCCGATCGGACCGTGGTGGAGCTGGTCTCGGAAGCCCAGAAAACCGCCGACGTCGCACGCGGTGAAGCAGACGCTTTGCGCAACGCGATCTTCGCGGAAGCCTACGGCGCGGACGAGGAATTCTTTGAATTCCGCCGCTCGCTGGACGCTTATGAGAAGGCGATCAAAGGCAGTAACTCGACGTTGGTGATCAACCCTGACAACGCGTTCTTCGACTATCTGAAGTCGGATCAAGGCTCGGCAGCGAACTGATGTTGATGCACATTGCACTGGCCGCAGGTCTTGTGCTCGTGGTTGAGGGGCTGGTGCTTGCACTGGCCCCTTCGCGTATGGAGGACATTGTGAAGGCGCTGGCCGATATCCCGCCAGACACGCGCCGCATGCTGGGGCTGGGCGCGCTTGCGCTTGGTGTTGTCCTTGTTTGGTTGGCCAAAGGGGCGTTCGCTGCTCCATAATTCGCACCCGTCGGAAGGCCCCTTTGTTACGCCCAAAGGCGTGAATTCGCCGATCTTTTCTGCGCAATCCAAGCGGCCGTCTTGTACTTGTGTTTCACACCTCTCACAGTGAGTTGAAGCATTACAACAGCACGGGTTCTTGATAACTTCGTGACCCGAGCACAAGTTGTATGCATGGCGCGGCCGGTCCGTTCTAGGTGGGGTGGCGCACTCAATGGCAGAATTCGCAGAGGAGCGGAGACGTGAAAGCAGACATTCTCACTCAATCAGACAGGCAGACGGGGCCAATGCGCGCGATGAGCGCGCTCATGCTGGGCTTGGCACTGGTTCTGGCACAAGCCATTACCGCAAATGCCAAAATGCCCGACAGCTTCGCCGATTTGGCCGAAAAGGTCAGCCCAGCGGTCGTTAACATCACAACCTCCACAACTGTGGCCGGCGTCGACCAAGGCCCGCGCCCGATCGTTCCTGAAGGCTCCCCCTTAGAAGACTTCTTCAAGGATTTCCTCGACCGCCAAGGTGAAGGCCAGCGTCCACGCCGCTCCTCCGCGCTTGGTTCGGGCTTCGTGGTGTCTGAGGACGGCTATATCGTCACCAACAACCACGTGATCGATAAAGCTGACGAGATTGAGATCGAGTTTTTCTCCGGCGAAAAACTGGACGCCAAATTGATTGGCACAGATCCCAAAACCGATATTGCGCTGCTGAAGGTCGAAAGCGAGAAGCCGCTGCCGTTCGTTTCCTTCGGGGATAGCGACGCGGCCCGCGTGGGCGACTGGGTTGTAGCCGTGGGTAACCCACTGGGGCAGGGCTTTTCCGTGTCCGCTGGTATCGTGTCACAGCGCGGTCGCGCGCTGTCGGGCACCTATGACGATTTCATCCAAACCGATGCCGCGATCAACCGCGGCAACTCCGGTGGTCCCCTTTTCAACGTATCTGGCGACGTGATTGGCGTGAACACAGCCATTTTGTCCCCGTCGGGCGGCTCCATCGGGATTGGGTTCTCCATGGCGTCCAACGTGGTCACAAAGGTTGTTGATCAACTGAAAGAGTTCGGTGAGACCCGTCGCGGCTGGCTTGGCGTACGTATTCAGGACGTCACCGAAGATGTGGCCGAAGCACTGGAACTGGCAAGCGCCAAGGGCGCGTTGGTCACAGATGTGCCCGAAGGTCCGGGCAAGAAATCTGGCATTAAGGCTGGCGACGTGATCACCACATTTGACGGCAGCGAAGTCGAAGACACCCGCGAACTGGTTCGCCTTGTGGGCAACACCACTGTCGGCAAAGCTGTGCGTGTTGTTGTGATCCGCGACGGCAAGTCCGAAACGCTGAAAGTGACCTTGGGTCGCCGTGAGGAGGCAGAATCCTCCGCCGTTCCCGTGGCGCTCGATAAGGCCGACGTCGACGAGAGCGTTATCATGGGCATGACCGTGGCAGTGCTGAACGATGAACTGCGTGAGCAGCTTGGCTTGGACACCGCGCTGGAAGGCTTGGTCGTAAAGGACGTGGCCGAAGACAGCGATGCCTTTGAGAAGGGCCTGCGCTCCGGCGACTTGATTGTGGAAGCCGGCCAGCAAAAGATCGCATCGGTTGATGATCTGGAAGCACGCATTGAGGAGGCGAAGGACGCAGGGCGCAAGTCGTTCCTGATGTTGATCCGCCGCGAGGGCGATCCACGCTTTGTGGCGCTTAGCCTCGAAGAATAAACCGTCCATTTTGGATTTAGGGAAGGGCGCTCCGCTTGGGGCGCCCTTTTCTATTGTGGCATATTGATCTGGCACAAGGCGCGAGATGCGTGCGGTTGATAGCAACAGGTCGTCAACAACGGGGAAGGGACGATCATGGCAGCGACGACCAAGGCAGAGCTACTGGCGGTGACGCGGAAAGAATTCGACAAGCTAGCCAAGCTTATCGCGCCCCTTGATGCGGGCGTTGCGATGGAGAAGGATCAGGACGGGACGTCGATCAAGGATGTCACCGCGCACCGTGCGCATTGGATCGACTTGTTTCTGGGTTGGTATGCGGACGGGCAGGCGGGCAAGCCCGTCTTCTTTCCCGCAGAAGGATACAAATGGAACGACTTGAAGCGCTACAACGCAGACCTGCGCGCGCAGCAGTCGGATCTGGACTGGCCGGTGGCCGCCCTGATGCTGCAGGACAGGTATGCGCAGTTTTTAGCATTCATAGAGGAACACTCCGACGCGGAGTTATACGGTGGCCCCATGAAGGGCGCGAACAACGCATGGACGGCTGGCCGTTGGGCAGAGGCCGCAGGCCCGAGCCATTTCAGGTCGGCGGCAAAATATGTGCGCGCCAGTTTAAAAGCGCAACGTTAGTCGAGATGCGCGCAGGGATTAGCCCTCAGCGGCGTTTTGCTCCAACTCCACCGCAATAAGCCCAAGCTGGCGGGCGGCGCTTTGGCTCAGCACCGCACTGTCGAGACCTTGTGGCGTTTGATAGGCATGCACCGCACGCAGGGTGCGCTGGTCCATCACGCCATTGATGTCACCACGGTAGAGGCCGCGCACCGAAAGCGCGCGCTGCAACGTCATCACAAAGTCAGGCGTTAGGTCGTTGTCGCAGGTGCGGGTAAACCAGCGCCCGTCGCCCTCATTAAAGGTCTGCGGTCGGGTGACCTCGCGGTAAATGGCGGGGGCAATTTCTTCCCCGTTCGGGCCTATCTGCGCGGGGGTCGCCAGAACGATGTCAGAGACGATCTGCGTGATTTGCGGCCCCGGAATATGCCCCCAGCACACGCCGGGCATGTCCGCAGGCGGCTCCATATCCACAGCGGTGATATTGGTCGGAGAAATCAGCTTGGTGACGTCTGGGGTCATCGGTAACGGCGCACAGCCCGCCAGAACGGCGAGCGAGACGACGGCGCCAAGGCCGCGAAAACTGGTCATCTGGGGCATGGATGCTCGGCCCTATGTGATGCGGTCTAGCGCCGCGTTTAAGGAAGTGTAGCGCACCAGAGGGGCGCGCGCCAAGCGGCCGGCGGCGGGACAGGCAGGCACTGCGGCATTCGGGTCGCAGCCACGGTGATACGGGGTCTGGCAAAACGGCGTCGGGTGCACTACATCCGGTTAAGATTGGTATCTAAGACAGGGGCGCATGACACATGGCCAAAATTACATATATCGAGCACAGCGGCACCGAGCACGTCGTTGAAGTGGCCAACGGGCTGACCGTCATGGAAGGCGCGCGCGATAACAATATTCCGGGTATTGAGGCCGACTGCGGCGGCGCTTGCGCCTGCTCTACTTGCCACGTCTATGTGGATGATGCATGGGTGTCGAAGGTTCCAGCCAAAGAAGCGATGGAAGAGGACATGCTGGATTTCGCCTACGAGCCGGACGCTGAAAAGTCCCGCCTGACATGCCAGCTAAAAGTCACGGATGCATTGGACGGCTTGATCGTCCGCATGCCAGAGAAGCAGATCTAAACGGTGGCGCGGCGTCTTCTGTCGCGTTATCTGCCCCGTTTCGCGCGCCGCGCGTGGCTCGCCGCGTGCTTGGCTGCGAGCGGGGCTGCCGCGGCCGACACAATTGTCGACGCGCAATATGCCGAACCCACGACTCGTTATGCCCATGGCATCCTTGGCGATGCTATAGAGTGGGGCACGCTGGAGCTGGTCGTCGAAGACTGGGCGCATAGGACGACGCTGCGCATACAGCTGCCCGAAGACCGCGTCTTTGAAGACGTGGCCCCGCGCTTGGCCGATGTCGACGGCGACGGCAGGCCCGAAGTCGTCGTGGTGGAGAGCCAACTGGGTACCGGCGCGCAGCTTGCCATCTACGATGAGACCGGAAAAATCGCGGCGACGCCGCACATAGGCCAAAGTAACCGCTGGCTATCACCCATCGGCATAGCTGATTTTGACGGCGACGGCTTCACGGAACTGGCCTATATCGACCGCCCGCATCTGGCGAAAACCCTGCGCATCTGGCGCTACCGTGACGGCGCGTTACACCATGTCGCGGATCAAACTGGGCTGACCAATCACCGCATCGGCGAGGCCGATATTGGCGGGGGCATTCGGACCTGCGACGGCCACTCCGAAATGATCACGGCCTCCGCAGATTGGGCCCGTGTTATCGCGACCAGCTTTCGCGACGGCAGTTTCAGCCTTCGCGATCTAGGGCCGCACACAGGCCGCGCCTCTTTGGACGCGGCGCTTCGCTGCCGCTAAAGGGCGCGCCAGCCGATGTCGCTGCGGTTGAACCCCTCGGGCCAGTCAATTTTGTCGACCATCGCATAAGCTCGTGCGCGGGCCTCCTTTAGCGACGCGCCGCGTGCGGTAACGCTCAGGACGCGCCCGCCCACCGCAGTAATCTGCTCTCCACTGGCTTTCGTGCCCGCATGAAACACCATGTTTGCGCTGTCTTCCGGCAGCGCCTCCAGCCCGCGAATGACGGAGCCTTTCTCGTAGGCTCCCGGATACCCGTTTGACGCCATCACAACCGTGATCGCGTGGTCGTCGGCCCAGTTGACTTTCGCCTGCGACAAACGCTCCTCGGCGCAGGCCAATAGCAGGTCAAGCGCTTGTGCCCCCAGCCGCATCATCAACACCTGACACTCAGGATCCCCGAAGCGGCAGTTGTATTCGACAAGTCGTGGCTGGCCGTCCTTAATCATGAAACCCGCGTAAAGCACGCCTTGGTAGGGGGTGCCGCGCTTGGCCATCTCGTCGATGGTGGGCTGCACGATTTCCTTGATCGCTTTGGCGGCAATGTCATCTGACAAAACAGGTGCAGGGGAATACGCGCCCATACCGCCGGTGTTGGGGCCTTCATCGCCGTCGTAGGCGCGCTTGTGGTCTTGCGCGGTACCAATCGGCAAAACGGTTTTGCCGTCGGACAGGACGAAGTAGGATGCCTCTTCACCCTCCATAAATTCTTCAATCACGACCTCCGCGCCAGCCGCGCCGAAGGCACCGCCGAGCATGTCGTCAAGCGCGTCCAATGCGTCTTGCAACTCCATCGCCACAACAACGCCTTTGCCAGCGGCCAAGCCGTCAGCCTTGATCACAATCGGCGCGCCTTGCTCTCGAACATAGGCTTTGGCGGCCTCTAGGTCGGTGAAATGGGCGTAGCCCGCGGTCGGCGCGTTCGCCGCGTCGCAGATCTCCTTGGTGAAGCTTTTCGACGCTTCCAGCCGCGCGGCGGCGGCGGAGGGGCCAAAGCACAAAATACCGGCGGAGCGCAGGGCGTCCGCAACGCCCGCAGCCAACGGGTCTTCAGGGCCAACAATCACGAAGTCGATAGACTGGGCCTGCGCAAAATCGACGACAGTGTCAGGGTTCATGATGTCCAATGCGGCGCATTCCGCGACCCCCGCAATTCCCGCGTTTCCGGGGGCGACAATCAGCCTGTCGCACTTGGGGTTTTGCATCACGGCCCATGCCAATGCGTGCTCGCGCCCGCCGCTTCCAAGGATCAATATGTTCATCGTCGCTTCCCCTCCGGTTTCGGGCGTTCTAAGCTGCGCGGGCAGGCATAACAAGAGCGACACATGGACCTTCTCGAAGACGACCAACCCGGACGGAATGAACCCGAGTATACGGTTTCCGAAATCGCAGGCGCGGTAAAGCGCACGATCGAGGGTGAGTTTGGCCGCGTGCGGATCAAGGGTGAGTGCGGGCGGGTCATGGTCGCGCGCTCCGGCCACGTTTATCTGGACCTCAAGGACGACCGCGCGGTGCTCGCCTCGATCATCTGGAAGGGGCAAGCGGCCAAGCTGGCCGTGCAGCCGGAGGAGGGGATGGAGGTCGTGGCCATCGGCAAGCTGACCACCTTCCCCGGTCAGTCGAAGTACCAGATGGTGATCGAGGAAATCCGCCCCGCAGGCGTTGGCGCGCTTATGGCCATGCTGGACAAGCGCAAAAAACTGCTGGAGCGCGAGGGGCTTTTCCGGCCCGAGCGTAAAAAGCGTATTCCCTATCTGCCCGAGATCATCGGCGTGGTGACCTCGCCGCAAGGTGCCGTGATCCGAGACATCCTGCACAGGTTGCGCGACCGATTTCCGCGCAAGGTGCTGATCTGGCCCGTTGCGGTGCAAGGCGAGGGATGCGCGCCGCAGGTAACAGCCGCAATCAACGGGTTTAACGCAATGACGCCGGGTGGTGCACTGCCGCGCCCCGATTTGATCATCGTCGCGCGCGGCGGTGGCTCGATAGAGGATCTTTGGGGCTTTAATGAGGAAAGCGTGGCCCGCGCCGCGGCGGCCTCGGACATCCCGCTAATATCGGCCGTGGGCCATGAGACAGACACGACTTTGATCGATTACGTCTCGGACGTGCGCGCGCCGACCCCCACGGCGGCGGCGGAGATCGCTGTGCCCGTTCGGCTCGAGTTGCTCGCGGCGGTGGACAGTCACGGTGCCCGTATGGGCCAAGCGCTCAGCGTCGCCGTGGGCGCGCGCAAACAGCGCTTGGCAGATGTTGCCCGTGCGTTGCCCCGCGGCGAGGAGTTGACGCAGATCGCCCGCCAACGCCTTGATGTGGCTGCCGCGCGTTTGGATACATCGTTGCAGGCAGGGACATCCGCAAAACGGCTGAACTTCGAGAAGACCGCAGCCCCGTTGCGGGCCTCTATCTTGAATCGCCAAACCGACCGCATGGACACGCAGCTGCGTCATATGTCAGACAGGTTAGGGGCGGCGCTCGACCGTCGGACCGAGCGCTCACGCGCCAGCTTCGACCGCGTGGCTGGGGGGCTCACGCCTAGCGGTCTCAACCGCGATCTAAAACTCCAACAAGATCGGTTGGCACGCGCGGCGCGCGCTGCGGGCAATGCGGGGCGTGCACAGGTCGCCAATTGGCGCGCGTTGCTGGAGGCGCGGGACAGGGTGCGTGAAACCCTCGGCTATCAAGCCACGCTCCAGCGCGGCTACGCAGTGGTTTGGGACGGCGATAGGGTTATCAAAGATAGCAAATCCGCTAAAAAAGCCACGCAGTTGGAGGTTCAGTTCAAAGACGCCCGCATCCCCGTCGGGGCAACAGCCAGACCTGCTGCAAAGCCCAAGGCGCCGAAATCAGGCCAACCCAGCCTGTTCGACGACTGACATAGCCCCACACTGCGCCGTCCCCCATCATTGCTTCAAAAATACCTCGGGGGTGCGGGGGCTGGCCCCCGCCGTAGCGCGCGAGGATCTTGCGCTACCTAATAAACGCTGCTCCGGTAGTTGACCCCAACCGCCGGTCCCGGGCAGGACAGCGGCTCCTTGCTTTGGGCGCTGACAACCAGATCATCCTGCGGCGGGTCGCCCACAACACGGGCGGACTTACGGGTGCCATCGTCAAGGAAATACCAGCATAGCGGGGCGCCCTGTCCCTCATACACAAAGCAAATCTCGTCTTCCACGTCGAACCAATATCCGCGCTGGCAGGTGCCATCCAAGAAACTCCAGATCACGCCTCGGTTGTCCAAATACTGCTCCGCCCCGAAGGGTTTGCCGTGGCGATTGAACAAAAGGGTCGAGTTCTTGGTGAAAGCATCAAACTGCGCCGCCGTCATTTTGGTTTCGGCTTGCGCGGGGAGTGCTAGCAAAGCGGTAAGGAGAATACGGATCATGCGCACAACCTGATAGCACCACTGCGGCACGTCAAGTCAGAGCCGCCCTAGACCGACCGCCACGCCTCGGCGTGCGGGTTCATCACCTTTCGCCACAGCTTCGGGTAAAGCGCAATGCAGGCCATGACGGGCAGGGCGTGGGGCAACATAGGTGCGGCACCTCTCTCGGGGACGTCCAGCGCGGTGTAGCGCTTGGCCGGATGCGCGTGGTGGTCGGAGTGGCGTGGCGCGTTGAGCATCCACAAAGACGACAACCAATGCGGCGCGTTCCATGAATGGCGCGCATCTACCGGCTCGAATGCGCCGTTCTCTAACTCTCGGCGCTCCAACCCGTAGTGTTGCACGTAGTCGGACAGCATCAGTTGTATCTGCGCAAAACTGGCCAGCAACAGATGCACCGCCACGCCGCGCCAGCCCGCAATTAACAGGGAGGCAAAAAGCATCGCCGCAGCCCCGCCAACATATAGGATGTAGGGGTTGCGCATGGACCATCGACCGATACCGACCTGCGCCAGCCGCGTTTCCTCCGCTCTTAACCCCGCCCTGAAGCTCCCCACCCAAGCACGACGCAGGAAGCTGTAGAAGCTTTCGTTCATGCGGGACGAGTTCGGGTCCTTCGGTGTCGCCACATGGGTGTGGTGCACCAGCGGGTGGGCGGACGCATGGTGGCCGAACAACAAAGAGATGTAGACCCATTTGCCAGCCCGCCGCAGTCCACGTGCGCCACGGTGGATCAGCTCATGTGCGTTGGAGTTGCTCACTTGCCCCAAGAACAACCCTGTCGCCGCAAAAAGCGCCAAGCCGTCTAGGGAAAACAGTCGCGTGCCGTGCCCCGACAGGGCCCATACCATCAAGAACAGCAAGAAGAAGTGAACCCCCACCAGTACCAGCGACAACAGATCGGCGTCCTCATCATCGGCGGCTTCGCCGTCGCGGTCCATGGCGGGGACGAATTCATCTACCCCCGCGACAAACAGCGTTATGTAGAACAGCGCGATCCACACGGCCCAACCACCAAATATCGCGCCCGCCACCAAGAATGGCAGCGGGAAGAGTGTGGCGAGCGTGAAGGCCAGAAAGGAGCGGGGCATAGGTAAGGAATTCCTGAAAACGGGTGTCGGATGTTTCCTAAATAATACGAATGTGCCCAAATCATGGAAGCGCTTAAGATATTTGCACCAATCGCTGCGCAGGAACGTCCGCAGAGGTCGTTTTTGCGTATCCGCCGCAGGTGGACAGCGCCTAGATTTGGCGCAAGCAAGATCGGGAGGGCATCAGCATGGCGCTAGACGAACGCAAAGGCGTGTGGAAATCAGGCAAGGGACGTGGGCGCAAGTTCACCAAGGGCCGTCAATACGACGACACCGCATTGGCCGAGGTGCAGTCGCTGATTGGCGCGCGACCACGCGACCGCGACCTGCTGATAGAGTTTCTACACCTGATACAAGACAAGCACGGCCATCTGTCCGCCGCGCATATGCGTGCGCTGGCCGAGGAGATGCGCCTGTCGATGGCTGAAGTTTACGAGGTGGCCAGCTTCTACGCCCATTTCGACATCGTCAAAGAGGGGGAAACCCCGCCGCCAGCATTGACCATCCGCGTCTGCGACTCGCTGTCGTGTGAGTTGGCTGGTGCACAAGCCCTGAAGTCGGCGTTGGAAGACGGCTTGGACGCCTCCCAAGTGCGAGTTCTGCGGGCGCCATGCATGGGCCGCTGCGACACGGCCCCCGTTTTGGAGCTGGGCCACAACCATATTGATCACGCGACGGTTGAAAGGGTCGAAGCCGCAATTTCTGCAGGCGACACCCATGCGCATGTTCCTGACTATGAAAACTATAAAAGTTACCAAAATTCAGGTGGGTACGCGTCATTTCTTACCTTGCGTGCAGATGGAAACTGGGAAGACGTCCAGTCCCTGATCAAAGAAAGCGGTCTGCGTGGGCTCGGTGGCGCGGGGTTCCCTTCCGGCACCAAATGGGGGTTTGTGCGTGGCAACGCGGGGCCGCGCTATCTGGCGGTCAACGGCGACGAAGGCGAGCCTGGCACCTTCAAAGACCGCTTCCATCTGGAGCGCACGCCCCATCTGTTCCTAGAGGGTATGTTGATCGCTGCGTGGGCCGTCGAGGCGGACCGCTGCTACATCTACATGCGCGACGAGTATCCCGCCGTCTTGGAAATCTTGCGCCGCGAGATCGCCGCCTTGGAGGAGGCGGGGCTTGCCCCTGCTGGCTACATTGAGCTGCGCCGTGGCGCTGGCGCATATATTTGCGGCGAAGAAAGCGCGATGATCGAGTCCATTGAGGGTAAGCGCGGCCTGCCGCGCCATCGCCCGCCCTATGTGGCGCAGGTCGGCTTGTTCGGGCAGCCCACGCTGGTTCACAACGTCGAAACCCTGCACTGGATCGCGCGCATCTGCCGCGAAGGACCAGAGGTGCTGAACGCGACCGTGAAAAATGGGCGCACCGGCCTGCGCAGTTACTCCGTCTCGGGGCGCGTGGCCAATCCGGGTGTGCACTTGCTGCCTGCGGGCTCCACCATCACAGATATTATCGAGGCTGCGGGTGGCATGCTGGCGGGGCACCAATTCAAAGCCTACCAACCGGGCGGGCCGTCTTCTGGGCTGTTGCCGGCAAGCATGGACGATATACCGCTGGACTTTGACACGTTGCAGCCGCACGGCAGCTTCATCGGGTCCGCCGCTGTGGTGGTCTTGTCGGATCAGGATTCCGCGAAGGCCGCCGCGCTCAATATGTTGAGATTCTTCGAGGACGAGTCCTGCGGCCAATGCACGCCCTGCCGTGTGGGCTGCGAGAAAGCGGTGAAGCTGATGGAGGCTGAGATATGGGACAAACCGCTGCTTGAAGAGCTGTGCACCGCGATGGGCGACGCCTCCATTTGCGGGCTTGGACAAGCCGCGCCAAACCCGATCCGCATGGTTATAAAGCACTTCCATGACGAAGTGTAAGTCGTTCTAATTGTTCTTATAAACTGCGCAGGCGCACCCTTGCTTGCGCAGTTTTCCGCATAAAGCATGCGCCGCGTCACGGGTGTTGCGGCTGAGGCGGGCCATGTACCACCCCTTCAGCTTCGCCACGCGATGCTTTTTGTAAATCACGTCGAGTTTTTCGCCCTCAACAAGGCCATGGCAGGTTTTGGTCAGCGACTTGAACCGCGCGCGTGCGGCGCTCTTGCTACGCTCCGCCGCCAGTTGAACACCCCACGGCTTGAAGCGCGGGACCGTGCGCAGCGGCGTCATCTGCCGTTCGCGGGCGAGGACGTAACAAGCGGCGCGAAAGCTACCCGTTTTTGACAGGCGCATGTCATGGGTTTTTGGCTGACCATCGCGCCACGCCTCCGCGTCTAGTCCGGTGATGATTGGTACGTAGGCTTCTGTCTCTGACGCCAATCCCCGTCCGGCCAAGAAGCCTTCGGCGCGGGCCTCCCCACCGTTGTAGCCGATCGCTGCCATACCTTCATTGCCGTAGCGCGCGACCATTTCGGCCAAATATTGGGCGGCGTGGTCAATCGCGTCGGCGGGGTTATAGGGATCTGCCAACCCGCGCTTTGTCGCGGTGGAGCGTATGAATTGTGCGATGCCCATCGCATTTGCGGGCGACAGGGCGTTCGGGTTGAAGCGACTTTCCTGCCAGATCAACCGCGTGAAGAAGTGCGGGTCCAGCTCGTGGGTGGCGGCGGTGCTCTCTATCAGTTGGCACAGGTCAAACACGAAATGTTGGGCGCGGATGCACTGCACCTGATCCCATTTGCCGGACGTGCACATAGGATCAGGAGGTGCGGCCATGGCGGGGCTAGACAGCCACAGAAGTGCAAGGAACCATCTCATAAGGCGACGCTACCCTGACAGGCAATTCAGCGCCACATCTTCCATCTGACGGCGCAAGGGGTTAGGTGGGATAACGTCGCAACAGTTAAGGCCTCGCTGACCCTCATGTCTTTTTTCAAAAAGCTTAAAACGAAGTTGTTCAAATCGTCCTCCAAACTGGAGGAGGGCTTGGATGCGATCGTCGAAGACGGCGGCGTTGAAGAGGATGTGAACGCCGAGGCACCGCAGGTTGAAGCACCTGTGGATGACGCGGCACAGCGGGAAGCGGAGCAACGCCAAGCTGAGGCTGACGCAGAGGCGCAACGCCAAGCTGAGGCGGAGCGCCAAGCCGAGGCTGAGGCCGCCGCGCGCGCAGCAGCAGAGGCTGAAACCGCTGCCCGCTTGGCCGAGAACGCGCGGATCGCGTCGGAGGCCGCTGCGCAAGCCGACGCCGATGAAGCGGCAGCCAAGAAAGCACAAGCCGCCGCGGCACGTGCGGCGCAGCAAGCCGAAGAAGCCCGCGCCGCACAGGCCCGCGAAGAAGCCGCGCTGGCCGCCGAGCAGGCACGACAGGCCGAAGCCGCCAAGCAAGCGCAAGAGGCCGAAGCCGAGCGAAAAGCCGCGGCACGTGCGCTTGAAGAACTGGAAGTTGAGAAAGCCGCCGAGAAGGCCGCCTCAGAGGCGAAAGCCCCTGGGTTGCTGGGTCGTCTCATGGGGCGCAAAGAGCAAAAGACCGTTGTGCGCCGCGAGTTGGACGACGACATGCTGGAGGCGCTGGAGGAACTGCTCATCGCGTCCGACATGGGCGTTGATACGTCCTTGCGCGTGACCGCGAACATGGCGGAAGGGCGCTTCGGCAAGAAGCTCTCGACGCAGGAAATCAAGGACCTTCTGGCCTCCGAGATCACGAAGATCATGGAGCCCGTGGCCAAGCCCATGCCGATCTATCCAAAACGCCCGCAGGTGGTGTTGGTGGTGGGGGTCAACGGCTCTGGCAAAACCACAACCATTGGCAAGCTGGCGCTGCAATTCTCCAACGCGGGCAAGAAGGTGGTGATCGCTGCGGGCGATACCTTCCGCGCCGCTGCCGTAGAGCAATTGCAGGTCTGGGGGGAGCGCGCGGGCGTGCCGGTGCTGACCGCGCCAGAGGGCTCCGACCCCGCGTCTTTGGCCTATGAGGCGATGCAAAAAGCAGAAGCGGACGGCGCGGACTTGCTGTTGATCGACACCGCCGGACGTTTGCAAAACCGTACGGACCTGATGGAGGAGTTGGCCAAAATCGTTCGCGTCATTCGCAAGAAAGACGAAACCGCGCCGCACAACACACTGTTGGTGCTGGACGCCACGACAGGGCAGAACGCGTTGAACCAGGTGGAGGTGTTCCGCCAGATCAGCGACGTGTCCGGCCTTGTGATGACCAAGTTGGACGGCACCGCAAAAGGCGGCGTGCTGGTGGCCTTGGCGGACAAATTCGGCCTGCCCATCCACGCCATCGGCGTGGGGGAACAGATCGACGATCTCGCCCCCTTCGACCCCGAGGAATTCGCGCAAGCCCTTACAGGCACCGCCACCGAGTAACGCGCGTATTATGCCCGTGCACAGAAAGACGATCTTATGAGCGAATGGCTCACCTCCTTGGAGGGCACCGAGGCGGGGCACCAACTGGCGTTGGGGCTGGCCTTGATGGCGGCGCTGCTTCATGCGGTGTTCGGCGCGCTACAAAAAGGGCGGCATGACCCGTGGATGTCGCGCGGAGCTATTGATTTCAGCTATGGCCTGATCGCGGCACCATTCGCCTTGTTTGTCGTCCCGTGGCCGGAGCCACACATGTGGCCCATCTTTGCCACCGCCTATGTGATCCACGTCCTTTACAAGCTGTTACAAGGCTTCACCTACAGCAAGGGGGCGTACACAGTCGTCTATCCGGTGGTGCGCGGCACGGGGCCGCTGTTCGCCGTTATCGGCGCGTATTTCCTGTTTGGCGAGACGTTCAACGCGGTGCAATGGCTTGGCGTCGCGACGTTGCTGGCGGGGATCTACGGCTTGGCGGCGTATAACCTGCGCACCATCACCGTAAACCGCGACACGCTGGTGCCTGCTTTGTGGCTGGCGGTGGCGACGGGCCTATTCGTGGCGGCCTACACCACCTATGACGCCTACGGCATCCGCGCGACGGCCAATCCGTTCACCTTCCTCGCGTGGTTCTTCTTTATCGACGGGCTATTTTTCATGCCGCCCGTCGCCGCGTATATGTGGTGGCGAAAAACCGATCGCCCGACGCTGGGGCCGCTGATGGCGCGCGGCGTGCTGGGCGCGTTTGTCGCGTTTTTCTCCTTCGGCTCGATCATGCTGGCGACACGTTTGGACAATGTGGGGGAGGCCGCCGTCCTGCGCGAGACCTCCACCGTATTTGCAGCCTTGATCGGCTGGGTGGTTTTGGGCGAGAAGGTCGGACCGCGCCGCCTGACGTTGATGGCGCTCATCGCGCTTGGCGCGGTAATTGTAGAAGTTGGAGGCTAGAGCATGGCTGAGAAGAAAATCTCTCAAGGGTTGAAATCGGCGCTGGAACTGGGCCCTGTGCTGCTGTTCTTCGTAGCCTATGTGAAGATGAAGGAAGAGGTCTATACCTTTGGCGGAGTTGACTATTCCGGCTTCATCGTCGTGACGGCGCTGTTCGTGCCGCTGCTCCTTCTGTCGATGGCAATCTTGTGGAAGCTGACCGGAAAGCTAAGCCGCATGCAGGTGCTGACCGCCTTTATGGTGATCTTCTTCGGCGGGCTGACGGTCTATTTCAACGATGAGAAGTTCTTCAAAATCAAAACCACCATCGTCTATGGCTTCTTCGCCAGCATGTTGGGCATAGGTTTGTTGCTCAAACGCTCTTGGCTTGAATATGTGATGGATGACTTTTTGCCCCTGAAACCAGAGGGCTGGATGATCCTGACGAAGCGCCTCGCCGCGATGTTTGCAGCACTCGCCATCGCCAACGAATTGGTCTGGCGTTTGATGTCGACCGATGCGTGGGTAAAGATCGAAACCTTCGGCTTCCCCGTCGCATTATTCGTGTTCTTCATGTCGCAAGCGGGCATGTTGCAGCGCTACGCTGACGAGCCCCACGAGGACGCCTGAGCGGGGCCCTAGCGGCTCGGTGAAGTGGCGGCACTTGCGGTCATGCTGACCTCGGACGAGGTCGCATATATGACGGGGCCCGAACGGTAGACGGGGCGGGGGAGCTATCCGACGTGGAACAGGGTGTTGAACAGCTTGGGGTCCAAGCTGTCGGCGGCAAAGGTCGGGCCTTCCGTCATGACGGACACCGCGTCGTGGCTGTGCAGGCTTTCCTGATGTGAGGCGATAACGCGGAAGTCCTTGATCCGTGGCTCCGCCTGCAACTGGGCGCAGAAGGACCGCGCGGCATCCTCAACGAAAATTGGGTTCGCGGCGTTCAGCTCCGCGAAGGCCTGCTCGTCCTCGCGTTTGACCATCACTTGGGTCTCCGTCGGGACGGCCGCGCGGCAAAGCTCGATCACATCCTCAAACCAGAGGCATGTTGCCGCGCTGTCCACCTCGACCGATATCCGCGCGACGGAACGTTGGGAATGTGGCGTGGCCAGTTGGCCGCGAAACTGGCGGGCGTGCTCAGATAGCTCCAGCGAGCACGGGCAGGTGGACGAATATACGTAATCAAGGTGCAGTATCTTCTTACGCGTCCCAGCCACGTCCACAACTTCCAACGCTATGTCGTAGTATTGATATCCGGACAGGCCGGAGCGCAGGCTGTCCACCTTCATCGGGAACGAAAACCGCATCTGGATGCGGGCGTCGAAGCTCTCCAGATCGGTCTTGTAGGCGTCCAGCGTCTCTTCGATCACCTCGAAACTGAACGTCTGCTCCGCGTGCCTGTAGAAGCTGCGCATAATGCGCGACATGTTGATGCCCTTCTTCTCCGCCTCCAGAGACACGGTGCCCGTCACCGAGGTCTCAAGCGTCAGGTCGTCGCCGTCGCGGGTGTGGACCCGAATGGGCAGGCGAAAGTTGGAAATCCCTACGTGCTGTATATGCTGTTTCGCCCCGCGGATCAGTGAGGACGGCCCGTTTTGCAGGTCCGGCATGGAGGCTTTGTAAGCCTCATCCACGGCGAAATCTTCGGGGTAGGCGCGGGCAAGGGCAGGGTAATTGGCCAGCTCCGCACCGGGGATCAACCGCGAGATCAGCGGATCCATCTCGGCCACCTCCACAGGATCGGCGTTGCCCGCCCACTGACGCAGAAGCGCAAGGGCTTCTTCGGCCTCTTCGCGAGTCGGCTCGTCCGACTTCGGGCTGTGTACGTTCATCGGGCTTGCCTCCTTGGGGCGCGGCGACTGCGCCCCCTGTATATGGGGGTGCAGCCGTGCGTTACAAAGGAAAACCGACCAATTCGGACTAGACCGCGTCCAGCGCCGTGCGGATGTCGTCCAGCAGATCGGCCTTGTCTTCAAGGCCCACCGACATGCGGATCAGCCCGTCTGTGATGCCCAGCTCTGCACGTTGCTCCACCGAGAGGCGTTGGTGCGTCGTGGTCGCAGGGTGTGTGGCGATGCTTTTGCTGTCGCCCAGATTGTTGGAGATCAGCACGATGTCCAGCGCGTTCAGGAAGCGGAACGCTGCGTCCTTGCCACCTTTAATATCGAGCGAGATTACCGTCCCGCCAGCGCCCATTTGTTCTTTTGCAACAGCCTGTTGCGGGTGGGAGTCCAGGTAAGGGTACAGCGTGCGATCCAGCTTGGTGTGGCCTTCCAAGGCCTCTGCGATGAACAGTGCGCTTTCGGCCTGCGCCGCACAGCGCAGATGCATCGTTTCGAGCCCCTTCAGCATGACCCAAGCGTTGAACGGCGAGAGGGAGCCGCCTGTGTGCTTCAGGTAAGGCTCCGCCGTTTTGCGGATAAACTCTTTGGTGCCGCAGATCACGCCGCCCAAACACCGCCCTTGGCCGTCGATATGTTTGGTGGCGGAATAGACGATGACATCGGCGCCAAGTTCTGCCGCTTTAGAAAATGCAGGTGTGGCGAATACGTTGTCGACCACCACGGTCGCGCCCTTGGCGTGGGCAATTTCCGCGACGCCTTTCAGGTCGATGACCTCCAATGTCGGGTTGGACACGGATTCCAGAAATACTGCCTTGGTGTCGTCGCGTACTGCGGCTTTCCATGCGTCCAAGTCAGTGCCGTCCACAAAGGTCACGTCGACGCCAAAGCGGGTCAGAATTTCCTCAAGGATATAAAGGCAGGAGCCAAACAGCGCCTTGGCGGACACCACGTGGTCTCCAGCTTTCAGCATCGACGTCAGCGCGCCGCTGACAGCCGCCATGCCCGACGCGGTCGCGAAGGCGTCTTCGGTGCCTTCAATTGCGGCGATGCGGTCTTCGAACATGCGCACGGTGGGGTTGCCGTAGCGGGCGTAGATGAATTCGTCTGGGCCGCTTTCGATAAAGCGGGCTTCGGCCTGCTCGGCGCTGTCGTAAACGAAGCCTTGCGTCAGGAAGATCGCTTCGGACATCTCGCCGTATTGGGAGCGGCGGGTGCCGCTGTGGACGGATTTTGTGCGGGGGGACCAGTCTTTTGTCATGTCATCCTCTGTTGGGCATCGCCCAAATAAAAAGCCTCCACCGGAAAAAGGGGGAGGCTCATAGCAATCCATCCTCTTTAGCAGCATATTTAACGTGGCCCGCAATCCGGTAACAAATCGCCACGGCACGTGGATACGCCCCTGCGTTTACGGGGTCAAGTCGCAGGTCGGCACCTATCCGCGCTGTTCAGGTAATCGTGACTTTGGCGGGGTGGGCTCAGCCCAGATGGCGGCGGATGGCATCGACAAGTTCGGTCATGCTAAACGGCTTGCCGATCAGCACGGCCTCTTCGGGCAAAAACTCTAGCTGGTCGCGGGTGTAGCCCGAGACGACAATATAGGGCAGTGCTTTGGCTTGCAGGTGCTCAATGATAGGTTGCACGCTATGTCCACCAAGGTTTGCATCCAGCACAACGCCGTCGCAGGGCATGGAGTCGAGCATGCTCAGGCCTTCGTCCACGGTCTGAGCGGTGCCGATCACGTGGCAATTCGCGTCCGCGATCGCGAACTCGATATCGAGCGCGATCAAGGTTTCGTCTTCGACCAGCAGAATTTTCTTAGTCATTTTCTTTATGCCCTAAAAGGTGTCACGAATCTCTGGCCTGCTCGACGTCTTCTAATGGCGCTTTTAGCTGCCAGACAAGACCGCTTGTCGCGTATTTGATATCAACCGATCCATCGACAGAATTGGCCGCCATGCGTTCAATCACCGTGCGGCCGAAGCCTGTTCGCGTGGGCGGGACAACTTCCGGGCCGTCATGCTCGCGCCACTGGATTTTAAAGGCGTCCTTGTTTTGGTCAATACTCCACACCAAATCCACGCCGCCCTCCGGCACGGAAAGTGCGCCGTATTTCAACGCATTGGTCGAAAGTTCATGTAAGGCCATCCCAATGCCCTCAGCCGCAGTCGGTGACACGGTGATGTCGGGACCGTCCATTTTGATCCGCTGCCCAAGGATTTCCGGCCCAAGATGTTTAAGCTGCATCTCCGCCAGATTGGTGACGCTGACGCCCGACCAGCTGCCCTCAACGATCAGGTTTTGCGACGTCGACAGCCCCAAAAGGCGCTGCGAAAACAGCTCTACAAACTCGCTCGGCGTGGAATTGCGCGCGGTTTGACGCGCCATGGACAGCACAACCGCCAGCAGATTTTTGGAGCGGTGGTTCACCTCACTCATCAGCAGGCGGATGTGCTGCTCGTACTTCTCGCGTTCGGAGAGGTCGTAGAAGTTGCACACCACACCCAGCCGGCCGTCCGGCATAACGATACGCTCTATCATCCAGTCATAGGATTCCACCTCGCCAACGTCTAGGCGTTGCTCCACCAGCGGCTCCGCGTGGTAAGGCTCGCCGGTGGCAAGCGTATGGCGAAAACGGGCGATGGCCTCCTCGGCGAATTCGTCGGGCCAGAGCGTGTGCATCACGTCGCTGAAGTCATGGCCGATCAGAGGGTTAACATTCGCGAAGGCCGCCGACGCCCCCTGACTGACGTGCGCAAGGCGGAAGTCGGCATCGACGGTGTAGACGCCGAAGGGCGAGCGATCGACAAGGTTCTTGAACGTCTCATGGGATTGCTCAAGCTTCTCAACGGCGGCCTTGCGGTCCGATATGTCTATGCCCGAGGGCACGACATTGACGATGTTCCCAGTGGCGTCACGCATCGGCGCCATTTGAAAGTCGATCCAGACAAGTCGCCCGTTGGCGACTTGCACTTGCGTGTCATAGCGGACTGTTTCGCCCTTCAGCACCCGCGCGATGTCTGACTGTAGTTGGTGGGCGACCTCGTCGTTATAGGTCCACCAATAGCATTCCCAAAACTTCTTGCCGATGACGTCTTTGGCTTCCAACCCTGCGGCTTGCAGTGGCGCTTTGTTGGCCTCCAGTAGGGTGCCGTCCGGATCAAGGATGCCTACGAAGGCGAATAGATTATCTAAAACGCTGCGCAGTTTCTGCTCGGCCTCGCGCTCGACGGTGACGTCGCGGTGCACGTTAGATATGCCGATGATGTCCCCGTCTCTGGACCGGATAGGGGCCGCCGTGACGGCGATAGTGCGCAGCTCGTCCCATTTTGTTTTGCGAATGACGTCGAAGTTCTTCAGCTCGCTGACGATGATTTCGGCAATATAGGTGGTGATGCGTTTGGGCCAGTCCGGCGGGTAGAGCATCTCCATCGACTGGCCAATCGCCTCCTCGCGGGTGTAGCCGTAGAGCGTCTCCGCCGCAGGGTTCCAGCTGGTGATCTGCCCGTCCAGATCAAAGGCAATTACCGCGTCCGGCATGGTCGTGACGATGGCCGCCAAATTCTGCGCGTTCTGCTCGGCGTAGGCGACTTCGACCTGCGCCAGCTTACGGGTCGTGATGTTGCGGTGGGCGACCAGCGCATAGCGCTCGCCGTCGATGTCAAAGGGGTTCGCAACAACCTCAAACCAGCGTTTTTCAGTGGGGGTGTGGCAGGGGTATTCCGTGATGAAATCCGTGCCGGTGTTCAAGACGTCGCGAAGCCCTTGCGCGATGGATCCTGCAAGATCGTCGCTTGCGCCATTCGGGCCTTCGCAAGCTCCAAAGTAGTTTGTGCCGATGTAGTGTGAAGACTGGTCGCCGCCGTTGTCGACGCTGAACTGACGCCACGTTTTGTTCACTGCAAGAATGGTGCCATCAGGAGCCACAATCGCGACGGCATCCTGCATGGCGTCAATCAAAAGTTGCAAGGCAGGCAACTCGGCCGGCGCGTTTATCGTCGTCATTGGTCACTCATTTAAAGGGGTCGACGGGCCATAGGTGCTGTCGCGGGTAGGGTAAACTTGCACCAATAAGGGCGCAGTGGCAATAAACGGTGCGTATAGCGGGGGGCGCGGCACACGCAAAGACAAAAGGGCGTGTGCCAAATTCGCGCCCCGTGACCCTAGCAGCGGTGCACCGGATGCCCCGTCTTGCGCACGCCGCCGCTTGACACTTCGCCAGCACCTCTCCAAGCCTTGGCGCATGTTTGACGTGCGCCCAGTGGCCTATGTGATTGGCCTACTCACCGCTTGCCTCGGGGCTTCCATGCTTTTGCCGATGGCGCTTGATATGTATGTGGGCAACGGCCATTGGCCCGCCTTCGCAGAAAGCGCGATCATCACGGCAGGGGCAGGGACGCTTGTGGCGGTAGCAACGTCAAACGGCGTGGCCGACCGGCTGAGTATTCAGCAAACCTTTCTTCTGACCACAGGCGTGTGGCTAGCGCTGCCGATCTTCGGGGCCCTGCCACTTTATGTTGGCGCAACAGAGGCCCGCTACGTTGATGCCTTCTTTGAGGCCATGTCGGGCCTCACCACGACGGGCGCGACGGTGTTCACACAGCTGGAGGACCTGCCCGAAGGCCTAAAGCTCTGGCGGTCTATGCTGCAGTGGTTCGGCGGCATCGGCATTATCGTTGTGGCGATGGTGTTCTTGCCGGAACTGCGCGTGGGCGGGATGCAGATCTTTCGCTCAGAAGCTTTTGATACTATGGGAAAAGTGCTGCCGCGTGCGGTGCAAATCGCGGCGCAGATATCCTACTTTTACGTCGGGCTGACGGTCGCCTGCGGCGTAGCCTACGTCATCGTCGGCATGTCCCCGTTTGAGGCCCTGAACCATGCCCTCACAACCATGTCGACGGGCGGGTTTTCAACCTCTGACGCATCGTTCGGCGCGTTCCAAGGGATCGCGGAATATGTCGCGTCGTTCTTCATGATTTTGGCGTCGCTGCCCTTCGTGCGCTACGTGCAGTTGCTGTCTGGTTCTGCCCGTCCGTTGTTGCGCGACAGTCAGTTGCGCGCGTATCTCGCCACGATCCTTGTGTTCACACTCATCTTCACGCTGTTTCGCCTCTACGTGTTTGGTGACCACCCCGAAGAGGGGTTTCGCGAGGGATTGTTTAACGTCGTCTCGATCATCTCGGGCACGGGCTATTCCAGTGTGGACTACCAGCTTTGGGGCAGTTTCGCCGTCGCGACGTTCTTCTTTTTGGGGCTCATAGGCGGCTGCGCGGGCTCCACGGCCTGTTCGGTGAAAATCTTCCGCTACCAGTTGCTGTTCGCGTCGATCAAAGCCCAAATCCGCCGCATCCACACGCCGCACGGCATTTTCCAGCCCCGCTATGACGGCAAACCTGTGGGCGACGACGTCTTGTCGTCGGTGATGTCGTTTTTCGTGATGTTCGTGGTGTCGCTCGGCATCTTCGCCGTGCTGCTTGGCATGACAGGCTTGGATTTCATCACCTCCCTGTCTGGGGCCGCCACGGCGCTGGCCAATATCGGGCCGGGGCTTGGGAGTGAGATCGGACCTGCGGGAAGTTTCGCAAACCTCAATGACACGGCCAAGTGGCTGTTGGCTGCAGGCATGCTTGTCGGTCGGCTGGAGCTTCTGGCCGTCTACGCAATTTTTACCATTCGCTTCTGGAGAGCCTGATATGTCTACCAAACCCTTGGGTGCGCAACTGTCGCATATGCTGAAAAACCGTGGTGTTGAGGTGATTTTCGGCATCCCTGGTGTGCACAACCAAGAGATGTATCGCGGGATTGAGGAAGCGGGCATAACCCACGTGCTGGCCCGCAACGAGCAGGGCGCAGGCTTCATGGCGGACGGCTATGCTCGCGCCACCGGCAAGCCGGGTGTGGCGTATGTGATCACTGGGCCGGGTCTGTGTAACATCATGAACCCCATCGGGCAGGCCTATTCGGACAGTGTGCCCATGCTGGTTATCGCGTCATGCTTGGATGAAAGCGTCGCAACGCGCGGTCAGCTTCATCAGATGCTGGATCAAGAGGGCGCAGGTGCGACCGTTGCGCAGTGGTCGCAGACCGCGCGCACCGCTGATGCGGCCTATCATCTGGTGGACCGTGCGATGCTGGAATTCCAAACCTCCCGCCCAAGGCCCAAGGTGATGAACGTGCCGATCGCGCTGCTGGAGGGCAACGCGGAGGACGCGCCAGACCATAAGGTACAGATTGCTTTCGACGCGCCGGAGGCGTCGCAGATCGAACGCTTCGCTAGGGTGTTGCAAGACGCGCGCCACCCCGTCGTAATTTTGGGCGGCGGTGCCGTGCGCAGCGAGGATCTGGGGGCGCAAATCGCCGAAGCTGCGGGTGCTGTGGTGTTCACGACCTACGCGGGGCGCGGGCTGTGCGCAGAGGATGCGCCGCTGAACTTCGGTGGCACATTGGGGCGTGGCGGCAGCGCCGACATCATGGCGCAGGCCGACGTGGTGCTGGTGCTGGGCAGCGAGCTGTCAGAGTGTGACCTCTGGCGCGACGGGTTGGGGCACACATGCCCGCTCATCCGCGTCGACCTTGACCCCGAAGTGCTAATTGACCGCCACCGCGCCACGGATCCCGTGCTCGCCGATTGCACGGTTTTCTCTGAGGCGTTGTTGGCCGCGATGTCCCCATCAGACAGTGACTGGAAACCTGCGACCGTTGCCAGCCTGCGCGCGCAGTGGCGGCGCGAGACGGATATGGACCGCCCGGGGATCCTGCCTTTGGTCGACGCCCTGCGCGCGGTGCTCCCGCCAGAGACGATGGTGTTCTCCGACATGACGCAGTTCGCCTATGTGGCCAATGAAACCTTCCCGATGGACCGTGGCGGTCATTGGCACCACCCGTCGGGCTTCGGCACGCTCGGCTACGCGCTGCCCGCTGCGATTGGTGGCAAGGTCGGGGTGGGGGATCAGCCCGTCGTATCCATCAACGGCGACAGCGGATTCCAGTACAATGTGCAGGAGCTTGCGACAGCGGTGGAGTTGGGGCTGAGCCTGCCGATCATTGTGTGGGACAACGGCAAGCTGAAAGAAATCGAGGATAGCATGACCGCCGCGCAAATCGCGCCGAACGCAGTCATCGCGCGCAACCCGGAGTTTCTGCGGCTGGCGGAAGCCTACGGCGCTCATGCGGTGGCCCCGCGCTCTATCGCGGCGTTTCAGCAGGCGGTGACAGCGGCGCTGTCAGCGGACGGTCCAACGCTTATCCACATCACGCCAGAAACAGCGCAGGCCTAAGGCCGACGCTAGGACTGGCCTGTTTCACGACCGAAGGCCGCGCGATCACTTCTTGTCGCGCGCGGCTTTCTCTTCTTTGGTCAGCTTGTTGTTCCAAACATTATTGCTCAGGCCCAGTTCGGCCTTAAGCGGTTTGGTCTTGCCGACGCTGACTTTGCCGCCTTTATTCAGGAATTCCTGAATAAGGGCGTCATCTGTGGTCTCTTTAGGTACATGTTTCATAGGGCAAGCTTAACCGCTCGAACTGGGCGGGGCAATGACCACTCGGGCGCTGCACCTCAGCTTGAGGCCGCGAGTTTCGCACCAAGAAAGCCGAAGGTTCCTGCGAAGCACCGCTTGATCCATCTCATCACCGAAGGCCGCTTGATCACATAGTCCCGCGCATAGGATGCAAACGCGCCGTAAAGCACGAAAGCGGCGAAGGTGATCACCATGAAGACCACCGCCAACCACGCCAGAGCGGCGGCGGCATTCGTCGCCGACGGCGAAATGAACTGCGGCAGAAACGCGAGGAAGAACAACGACAGCTTAGGGTTCAAGACGTTGAGCAACGTGCCCGTCGTCGCAATGCGTGTGTAGCCAACCTGTTCCTTGCTTTCCGACAGGTCCATCACTGTGTCGTCCTTCAGGATTTTCCAAGCCATGTAGAACAGATATGCGACCCCGAGGAACTTGATCACTTGAAACGCCAAGGCGCTGGTATGAAGCAGGGCCGCCAAGCCGATAATGCTGGCCACAGCCGCCGGAACAATGCCCAGCGTGCATCCGAACGCGGCCGCGACACTGGCCTTGAACCCGTGCCCAAGCCCGATAGCCAATGTGTAGATCACCCCCGTACCGGGCAGCAGGACCACCACAAGGGATGTCAGGAAAAACTCAAGCGTCATGGTGAAAGCCCCGCAAAATCATAATCATTTGTAAAACCGCATCATGCGACATCTTCGATCCAGCTTCAAATGAGCGGGGCAGCACCTCCCACGCGGCTATTCCCAGCAGTTCACCAATACCGTCATGTCGGTGCCCAAGGTGGCCAAATCTTCGGCGTCCAATGTCTTAACGCTGTCGTTCGCCACGGCGGTCACACCGTTCTCGCTCAGAAACGTGGCCAATTCGCTGGCCTTCAGGGCAAATCGCACACCGCTTGGTAGCGCTTTGCCGGACAGATCGTGGTCGACCAACATACCCGACACCGCGCCGGAGCCGCTAAGTACTGGCCCCCCCACGTCGCCGGGCAGGGCGTCAAGCTCCAAGCGCGCCAGTTCGGCCTCGCCGCCCAGACCCTTCAAATCCTCCAGCGTGCCGTAGGTCAGCGTCGGCGCATCCAGCGCGCCCTCATAGGAATAGCCCGCCACCGCCACGGCGCTCCGCAGCCGTCCTGGGCTGGTGGCAAATGCTGCGTAGTTCAGTGGCACAAGGCTGGTCGATGGTGCCAGCAGGGCCAAGCCGTTGCCTGTGGCGGTAACAGTGGCCTCATAGGTGTTATCAAGTGTAATGCGCCCGCAAGATGCCACCGTCTCGGCGGTGGTCAACACATGCCCGCGCCCGTCCACATAGAAGCCGGAGCGCGATTGCAGCGGTTGGCGCACATCCAGACCGGACAGCAGGTCCACGCCTTGCGTCGCTGCGTCCGATAGATCGGGGGTCAGAGTGCCCTCGGTCACAGTCATGCTGTCTTGCATAATCTCGATCACACGGGCCATGTCGGCGGCCTTGGCGGGCGGATATACCAGCGAGAACCCTTTGACGTAGCCCCCTTCGGCGCGGGCGTAGGTGTAGGAATGAATGTCCTCGTTCTGCCCCGTCAGCGTGAAGGAGCGGCGGCCCTTGGAACGTTCACCCTCCAGCGGCACGATCTCCAGCGTTTGCATGATCTCATAAAGGCCAAACAGCGTGTCTGCATCGCCCGGTTGCGAGATCAGCATGGCCTGCATGCCGTTGCCGTCTTTTTCGCGGTACTGCACGAAGGGGTATTCGTATTTGTCGAATTCCACGAGGCCGATTGGCATGGTGATCTCGATGCCGGCCTTTTCTTCCTTCACCACCCCAAGCCCCAAGGCCGCCAAAGCGCTGGTGTAGCTGTCGGTCAACTGGGCGCGCTGTTTCGTGGTCAGGATGCCCGTTGCCTGATAGCCGTTGGCCTCTTGCCACTTCGCCATGGAGGTGCGGGTGCCTTTGCCGAACGATCCGTCGATGGACGACTTGTAGAAGCCAAACCACTGGAGCGCGATTTGCAGGTCTTTCTTCTGGTCGCGGCTCAGCAGCCCCTCGCTTGCACGGGCTTCGCGCGGGGTTTCTTCCAGTTCCACCACCGGCGCGGGGGCCGCTGGCTCAACTACAGGCGCTTGTGCCACGGGGGCCTCTGCTTGTGGCGCCTCGACAGGGGCCGCGGGGGCCGTACCCGCCGCAGCCCCCACAGGCCAGAATTGTTTGCGGTAAGGGGCTTCGTCCGACAGGTAGCTGTCGGACGGGATAATGCCCGCACTGCGCAATTCGCGCAGCTTGGCGCGGGCTTCGTCCTCGCCGTAGGGGCCAAGCGCCAGCGCGTACCAGCCGGAGCTCAGGCGGAACCCGTTCACATCCTTCAGCGCGGAGCCATAGGCGCGGGCGCGCTCTTGTGCGGTGCGCAGGTCAGGCAGGGCCTCGACCTGTACCCATGTCTGTGCGGCAGCGGAGAACGCAACGCCAGAGGCGGTTAGAAACAAAGCTGCAAAAACGCTGCGCGACATACTCAAATCCTCATGGGTTTGACGGGCGGTCTGTGTGCCGCCCCGAATCTTAATTTGGCGCAAGTTACCACTTGGAACGGCGGACGCACCTGAAAAGCTTGTGTTCACGGCTGTGTTAGGGCGGTTCAGTTGATTGACCCCTCCACACGGGTTGCCTATTGAGAAGCCAAACCACCATTGGGGCAAGCATCATGGCCGAAACTACACTTGATACTGCGCAAAAGCCGCGCTCCTTTCAGGAGATCATCATGCGGTTGCAAAACTACTGGGCGGCCAAAGGCTGCGCGGTCCTGCAGCCCTACGATATGGAAGTCGGCGCGGGCACGTTCCACCCCGCCACCACGCTGCGCGCGCTGGGCTCCACACCGTGGGCTGCGGCCTATGTGCAGCCATCGCGCCGCCCCACGGACGGGCGCTATGGCGACAGCCCGAACCGCTGGCAGCATTACTACCAATACCAAGTGATCATCAAACCGTCCCCACCGGATTTGCAGGCGCTGTACCTCGGCTCGCTGGAGGCCATCGGCATCGACATGAAGATGCACGATATCCGCTTTGTAGAGGACGACTGGGAAAGCCCGACGCTCGGCGCGTGGGGGCTTGGTTGGGAAGTCTGGTGCGACGGCATGGAAGTGTCGCAGTTCACCTATTTCCAGCAGGTCGGCGGCCATGACTGCAAGCCCGTGTCGGGGGAGCTGACCTACGGGTTGGAGCGCCTCGCTATGTATGTGCTGGGCTTTGACGACGGCAATGAGATGCCGTTCAACGACCCGGATGCACCGATCCCGTTGACCTACGGCGATGTCTTCCGCGAGGCCGAGGCGCAATATGCGCGGTGGAACTTCGACGTGGCCGACACCGACACGCTGCTCCAGCACTTCAAGGACGCAGAGGCCGAATGCGCCCGTATCTTGGCTGAACCTGCGGACGACCCCAAAACCGGCCGCCGCATCGTCATGGCGCAGCCAGCTTACGATCAATGCATCAAGGCGTCCCACCTGTTTAACCTGCTCGACGCACGCGGCGTGATCTCGGTCACCGAACGCCAAGCCTACATCGGGCGGGTGCGCACGTTGACGGTCGCCTGTGCGGATGCCTTCGTGCAGACGGCGGCAGGGGGCTACTCCCCTGAAAACGCGGCATGAACGGTAAGGTAATTGGGATTGGCATCATGGTCATCGCACTGATCGCGGGCGCAAGCCTCTACTACCTGCAAGTCTACCACTACTATGCCAAGGTGGAGACCCCCGACGCGGTGGAACTTGTGTCCGTCGTAACCGGAGAGCCGGAGGAAATCATCGCGGATGATATCACCGCCATTGATGCCACTTCGTCGCCGATCCGCTACCGCGCATGTTTCGACACCCCGATGTCGCACGCCATGTTGACCGAAACCTACGAGCTGGCCGATGGCGCAACACCCCTGACCGCGCCCGACTGGTTCGATTGCTTCGACGCCACCGAGATTGGCGCAGGCCTCGAGGACGGCACCGCGCTGGCCTTTTTGGGCGGCAAGAACATCGAATACGGCGTAGACCGCATCGTGGTCATTTTTGAAGACGGGCGCGGCTATGTCTGGCAGCAGCTCAATGATTGCGGGCAGCGTGCCTATGACGGCACCGCCGTTGGCCCCGAATGCCCAGCACGACCGACAGAAAGTAACTGATATGCCTGATCTTCTGATCGAACTCTTCTCCGAAGAAATTCCCGCCCGTATGCAGGGCAAGGCCGCCGACGACCTGAAAAAGCTCGTCACCAACGGGCTGGTAGAGGCAGGGCTGACCTATGCCTCCGCTGGGGCGTTCTCGACGCCGCGCCGCCTGACATTGTCGGTCGATGGCCTGCTGGCCGCATCCCCCGCAGTCAAAGAAGAACGCAAAGGCCCCAAAGTCGGCGCGCCGGAGCAGGCGATGGCAGGCTTCTTGCGCTCCACCGGATTGAGCGAAGACCAACTGGAGGCCCGCGACGATAAGAAGGGCCAAGTCTGGTTCGCCGTGATCGACAAGCCGGGCCGCCCCGCCGCCGAGATCGTGGCGGAGGTGCTGGAGCACACTATCCGCACCTTCCCGTGGCCCAAGTCCATGCGCTGGGGCGCGGGCACGCTGCGCTGGGTGCGCCCGTTGCATTCGATCCTGTGCATCCTGTCCGACGAGACGGGGGCCGAGGTCGTTGATCTGGACATTGACGGCATCAAATCGGGCGACACCACGCGCGGCCACCGCTTCATGGCGCCGGACGCGTTTTCTGTAACATCTTTCGATGATTACGCGGCAAAGCTAAAGCGCGCGAAGGTCGTTCTGGACGCCTCCGAGCGCGCCGATCACATCTGGGCTGACGCCACCAATCAGGCATTTGCGCAGGGCATGGAAGTAGTCGAGGATCGCGGGCTTTTGGCAGAGGTCGCAGGGCTGGTCGAATGGCCCGTCGTCCTGATGGGCAAGATCGAGGAGCAGTTTCTTGATCTGCCGCCAGAGGTTCTCAAAACCTCGATGAAAGAGCACCAAAAATTCTTCTCGGTGAAGAACCCGAAGTCCGGCCGGATCGAGCAATATGTGACCGTCGCCAATATCGAGACCTCCGACCAAGGCGCGACCATTCTGGCAGGCAACGGGCGGGTTCTCTCCGCGCGTCTGGCCGACGGGAAGTTCTTCTGGGAAAACGATCTGCGCATCGCCAAGGGTGACAAAATGCAGCCGTGGATCGACGCGCTGGAAAACGTGACCTTCCACAACAAGCTGGGCAGCCAGAAAGAACGCATTGAGCGCATCGCCGCCTTGGCGCGTGAGATCGCCCCCGCCGTGGGCGCTGACCCTGATCTGGCAGAGCAGGCGGCGCGGGTCGCCAAGGCCGATCTGTCGTCGGAGATGGTCTACGAATTCCCCGAACTGCAAGGCTTGATGGGCCGCTACTATGCGGATGCCGCAGGGATGCCGCCTGAGGTTGGTGCAGCTTGCGAAGAGCATTACTCTCCCTTGGGGCCGTCAGATGATGTGCCGACTGCACCGGTTTCGGTGGCGGTGGCATTGGCGGATAAGATCGACACTTTCACGGCGTTTTGGGCTATGAATGAATTGCCTAGTGGGTCAAAGGATCCTTATGCTCTGCGGCGCTCCGCACTAGGATTGTTTCGGCTGCTGTCAGAGAACAATCACAATGTCTCAATCGCCGAATTACTTCATAGAAGCTTTGATGAACGTCTTGCAGTCACTGCGAAAATGCTACGGAATGTTATCGGGAAAGAAGCCTCCGACGAAAAGAAGGCCATTGTTGAAGAGGAGCTTCTAATAATACAAGCGACGGCCGAGAAACGGAAACATTCTCTGTTAACGTTCCTTCACGACCGCCTGAAAGTCTTCCTCAAAGACAAGGGCGTGCGCCACGATATCATCGACGCTTGCATCGCCATGGAAGGCAGCGACGATCTGAACCTTCTAGTCAAACGCGCCGAGGCGCTGTCTGACGCGCTGAAAACCGACGACGGTGAAAACCTGATCCAAGGGTTCAAACGCGCCAACAACATCCTCTCGAAAGAGGAAGAAAAAGACGGCGTTTCCTACGAGTTGGACCCCGATATCAAATTCGCGGAAAACGACGAGGAAAAGGCACTGTTCAAGGCGCTCGACACCGCCGAGGCCGTGATCAAACCCGCGATGGAACAGGGCGATTTCGCGACCGCAATGGCCGCTATGGCCAAGCTGCGCGGCCCGATTGATGCCTTCTTCGAGGCCACGCAAGTGAACTCCGATAACCCGATCGTGCGGCGCAACCGGCTCTGCCTGTTGCACCGGATCAGGACAATCTGTGGCGGCGTTGCCGATCTGACCAAGGTCGAAGGGTAACACCCGTCATAAATCGTTAACACAACCGTGCGTCACGCTTGCGTGGCGCACCATCTGCCCTATGCTGCAATGCAGTATGCTTGACCATTTAAACTTTGAGCTGATTACGCCCACCGCTGCTATCCACCGGAAGCTGCATGGCGCGCGGGCGAAATGCCTGCAGCGCCTTATCCGTCTGGATATGCCCGTGCCCGACACCGTCGCGATCTCCTCTGCGACCGTGCGCGCGATTGCAGGGGGGCAGCAGCCCGAAATGGCGCGTTTGCTGGAATACTTCGGCAGCTGGCCGGTGATCTCCGTGCGCTCCTCGCCGATCATGCCCGATTGGGGCGGGCCGGGGACCATTCTCAACATCGGCATGAACCGCGCCAACGAGGCGTTTTTCGCCTCGCGCTTGGGCTCCGACGCTGCGGCGGCTTTGCACCTGAAATTTATCCGCTCCTACGCCGTGGATGTGGCCCGTCTTGATGACGAGATGTTCGACATGCCCAACCTGACCGTCGAAAAGGCGCTTGCCGCCTATGAGGACGAGACGGATGAAGCCTTCCCGCAAGAAGTCGAAGTGCAGCTGTTCAACGTCCTGAAGTCCATGGCCCGCGCGTGGGAGGGCACATCAGCCCGCCTGCTGCGCATGTCCAAAGGCGCGCCTGAGAACGCGGGGCTGGGGCTGGTCGTGCAACGCATGGCGTTCGGCATGGGCAAGGGCGAAAGCGGCTCTGGGGTGATCCAGTTCATCAACTCCGACACCGGCGACGCGCAAGAGGTGGGCCGCTACAAGCGCCAAAGCCAAGGCCGCGACGCGCTAAGCGGCGGGCAAGACGACACGATGTACCTGACCCAAGACGAGCGCGGCCCGTCTTTGGAGGAGAGCCAGCCCGAGATATACACCGAGCTGCGCCGTTTGGGCCGCGTCGGACGCACGGGCCTGCGCGAAGAGATGCAGATCGAGTTCACCCTAGAGGGCGGTAACCTCTACATCCTCGACGCGGTCAGCGCGCCAAGAACCGCGCGCGCCGAAGTCGCGATCGTCACCAAGCTCGCGCATGACGAGATCATCTCCCGCGAGGACGCGGTGCTGCGCATAGAGCCGCGGGCGATATCCGAATTGCTCCACCAACAAGTGGCCCCCAAGGCCAAGCGCGACGTGCTGGCCGCAGGGATCGCCGCCAGTCCGGGGGCGGCAACGGGCAAGCTGGTGTTTGACAGCTTCGCCGCACAGACCTCTGCCGCGCAAGGGGAGGCGTGCATTCTGGTACGCCGCGAAACCAGCCCAGAGGATGTGCGCGGCATGCATGCCGCCAAAGGTATTCTGACCGAGCGGGGCGGCGCCAACGGCCACGCCGCAGTGATCGCTCGGGGGTTGGGCTTGCCCTGCGTCGCGGGGGCTACGGACCTCGACATCAATTCCAAGGCCCGCACCGTGACCGCCGCCGATGGCCGCGTCTTGGCGGAGGGGGATGTGGTCACGCTCGACGGGACGCGCGGGCAAATCCTTGTGGGTAGCGTCCCGCTGATAGAGGCCGGCCTGAGCGCCGCCTTCCGCGAGCTGCTGGAATGGGCAGACGAGATGCGCGATATCGGCGTGCGCGCCAACGCTGATACGCCGGAGGACGCGAAGGCGTCCATGCTCTTTAATGCAGAAGGCATCGGGCTTTGCCGGACGGAGCACATGTTTTTCGGCGAAGACCGCCTGACGGTTCTACGCGAGGCGATTTTTGCCGAAGACGCCGAAGACCGCGCCGCCGCCCTGACGCGACTGCTGCCTATGCAACGCGCCGACTTTCGCGACATGTTCCTGATCATGGCACCGCGCCCCGTGTGTTTGCGGCTGTTTGATCCCCCCTTGCACGAGTTCCTGCCGACAACCCGCGCGGGGATCGTGGAACTGGCGGATGCGATGGACATGAGCGCCCGCGAGGCGCAAGCACGGATTGACGATCTGGGGGAGGTGAACCCGATGCTCGGCATGCGCGGCGTGCGCTTGGGGATTACCGTGCCGGAAATCTACGAGATGCAGGCGCGGGCGATTTTCGAGGCCGCGATTGAGGCGTCGAAGGAAGGGGCCGTTGTCACGCCCGAAATCATGATCCCGCTGGTCTCGGCCAAGCGGGAGGTGGAAATCGTCAAATCCCGTATCGACGCCGTGGCCGCTGACGTGATGAGCGAAACGGGCCAGAAGCTGGAATACCGCTTTGGCGTAATGGTGGAGACCCCGCGTGCCGCATTGCGGGCAGGGGACATCGCCACCCACGCCAGCTTCCTGAGTTTCGGGACCAATGACATGACTCAGATGACCTACGGGCTGTCGCGTGACGACGCGGGGCGCTTCATGTCGGAATATGTCAATCAGGGAGTGTTCGCGGAAGATCCGTTTTTGGCGTTGGATCAGGACGGGGTCGGTGAACTTCTGGCGATAGCGTCCGAGCGGGGGCGGCAGGTGCGCTCCAAACTGACGCTATCGGTCTGCGGGGAGCATGGCGGCGACCCTGAAAGCATCGCGTTTTGTCGGTCCTTGGGGATGGACTACGTGTCGTGCTCGCCGTTCCGTGTGCCCGTCGCAAGATTGGCCGCAGCGCAGCTAGCGATTCGCGAACCTTTGGAAGGGGACGACGATCTGGAGTTCCCCGAAGAGGCCGGATTTGTTCCCCAATAGGGCCAATCCACCAGATGTTGGGCAAATATGCCCATTTTACGGCGAATTGACGCGGTAATCTGGCCACGGGTGGATTCCTTAACCAACAACGCTTAAATCCAGCCTCTGATGGCCATCTGGGGGTCATTGTAGAGGGGTTATGCCCCAAGGCAGTGAGTAATGGGTTTTTGTCGAACAGCATTTAGCGCTGTTGGCGCTGTGTGTGTGGCGTTGTCTGTGGGCAGCGCCTCGGCTGATGGGGTCACATCATCTTCGGCGGGGGCATCCTTGGCCTTCAACTCCGCGATTTTGCGCGCCGAGAAAGCACATCAAGTCGGCATCGCCGGATTGCAACCTGAACGGTTGCTCAAAATCTCTACTCCCGTTGGTCGCAAGGGCGCAGGAGCGGGCAAGCTGATCACCGACGCCAAATTGCTTAAAGCACTGCCGCCCGCCACTGGTGGCCCGCAGTGGCGCTGCCTGTCGGAAGCCTTGTACTTCGAGGCCCGCGGCGAAACCGTCAAAGGCCAGATCGCGGTGGCCGAAGTTATCTTGAACCGCGTGGCGTCCTCGCGCTTTCCTGACACCGTGTGCGGTGTGATCAATCAGGGCACGGGCCGCAAATACGCCTGCCAGTTCACCTACACCTGCGATGGCCGCCCCGAACACGTCAGCGAACCCGCCGCTTATGTGCGCGTCGGCAAGATCGCGCGTATGATGCTGAACGGCGCGCCGCGCTCCTTGTCTGGTGGGGCGACGTTCTATCATACAACGGCTGTTAATCCGCGTTGGGCCTCCAAGTTCCGCCGCACAGCACGCCACGGCGTTCACCTGTTTTACGCGCGGTCCTAAGTCTCGTAGACAATCGCAAATTGGTCGCAAATGAGCTGTTTCCTTCGGACACTGGCCTGTTAGACAACGCGCGACAGCAACTTGCGACCGGAAGGCCCGCCTTATGAGTTCCGACATCCGACTGGCATTCGCGCACCCGTCAGAGCGCGCCGAGGCAACCGCCCGTGGCGAGTTGCGCGACCGCATTTCGCTGCGGGACCACATCCGCGAGGTAGAAATCGGCGCGTTCCAGCAAGAACGCGGCACCTTGCAGCGCATCTGCTTCAACGTGGTGGTCGAGGTGCAATTGCCCGAACTGACAGGCGCAGGGGGCGTCGACGATGACGTCGATAAAATCCTGTCCTACGACACCATCACCGAAGCCATCGACCGTGAACTTCAGGCGGAGCGGCTGAACCTTCTTGAGACGCTCGCCGCGAAAGTCGCAGAGGATATTCTGGCCGACCCGCTTGCCGCGCGCGTGTTCGTGCGTATCGAAAAGCTGGACCGTGGCCCCGGTGCCCTTGGGGTGGAGGTCGTGCGCGACCGCGAGATGCTGGCGCGCCGCGTGGCGGAGCACGCGCCGGACGTGGCACCTTTGGTGGCATATCTGGGCAATGACGTGATCGGCTCCGCTGATTTGGGCAAGGTGCTGGACGCGTTGCAATCCAACGCTGCGCCGGTTGTCCTTTGCGTCCCCATGGCGCAGAGCGACGCACCGCAGGCAGAGCACCCCGCAGCGCAGCGCCGTATTGACCTGCTGGCGCTGGAGCAGAACGCATGGGTGCTGGCCGCGCGTGATCGCCGTTGCGTGGTTGTGTCGACCCGTACGGAGCTGGACTGGGCGATGAAGCACGACCAGATGAGCGTTTGGGCCCCGTCGAAACTGGTGTTGGACGCCACGGACGGCCCAGAGGCGGACACCCGCGACGCCGTCGCGCTGACCGAATGGCTCGCGGGTGAATTTGGGGCTGTGCAGGTGATCTCCGTCGGGGGCATGTCGCATGGCGCGGGGCAGGTGATGACACCGCGCGACCTGTTGGCAGCCGCACCGATCTTGGGCTAAACAGCCGCTATGTCACTCTATTTCAGACCGATCATCCAAACCGATCCGAAACGCACCTCTGGCGCTGTGTCCTTGAACGGTGGCCCTTTGTGGTTTGACCGCGTGGAGCCGCTGGAGCGCGGCGTCACCCATGCGCTGATGCCCGCCTTGGACTTGCCTGGCCCGTTGATCGACATTCTGCGTTCCCCGCGGGGAACGCCCGATTTACCCGCTGATCGCGCCGCGATCATGGGCGTTTTGAACGTCACACCGGATAGTTTTTCGGATGGCGGGCGCTTCACCGCCCCCGACGCCGCAATCGCCCATGCCAAGGCGATGATTGCCACGGGGGCGGATATTCTTGATATCGGCGGGGAAAGCACGCGTCCCGGCGCGGCGGTGGTGCCAGAGGCCGAGGAAATTTCCCGCACGGCACCGGTTATTGCGGCGCTACGGGAGGCGGGCGTTGATGTGCCGATCTCGATTGATACCCGCAAGGCGGCGGTGGCGGAGGCTGCGCTGAAGGCGGGGGCGACAATGCTCAACGATGTCTCCGCGCTGACCTTTGACGCGGATATGGCGCGGGTCGCCGCAAGCGCTGGCGCGCCGATCTGCTTGATGCACGCGCAGGGCGCCCCCGAAACCATGCAAGACAGCCCGCATTATGACAACGTGCTGCTGGACGTCTACGACCACCTTGCGGCGCGCGTTGCAGCGGCAGAGGCGGCGGGCATCGCGCGGAGCCGGATCATTCTGGACCCCGGTATCGGGTTCGGCAAAACCCAAGCGCATAATCTGGCATTGATCCGCAACATTAGCCTGTTCCACACCTTGGGCTGCCCGATCCTTCTGGGCGTCTCACGAAAACGATTCATCGGTAATATTGCAGGGGTAGATCAGGCGGAAGACCGCGCATCCGGCTCCGTTTCCGTGGCGTTGGAAGGACTTAGACAGGGTGTTCAGATTATCCGTGCGCATGATATAGAAGCGCACCGGCAAGCCTTCTCCCTGTGGCGCGCCCTACATACCTAACCACCAGATCCGCACAGCATTAGCGGACACAAGTATTGGAACGCCCCAGATGGCACGAAAATTTTTCGGCACCGACGGTGTGCGCGGTCGCGCAAACACATATCCTATGACGGCAGAGATGGCGTTGAAACTTGGCGCGGCCGCTGGGCGGTACTTTCGCAAGGACCAAGCCCGCCACCGCGTTGTGATCGGCAAGGACACGCGCCTGTCGGGCTATATGTTCGAGAACGCGCTGACCGCTGGCTTTACCTCCACGGGCATGGACGTTTTACTGTTGTCGCCCGTGCCGACGCCTGCGGTGGGCATGCTCACGACCTCCATGCGCGCTGACGTGGGCGTGATGATTTCGGCCTCTCACAATCCGCATTACGACAACGGCATCAAGTTTTTCGGGCCGGACGGTTTCAAGCTGTCTGACGAGGACGAGATGGCGATTGAGGCCATGTTGGAAGAAGAAATCGTGCCAGCCCAGTCCCAGAACATTGGCCGTGCCAAGCACATCTACGACGGGCGCTTTCGCTATGGGGAGCGGGTGAAGTCGACGTTGCCTTATGGCATGACCCTGAAGGGCCTGAAGGTCGTGATTGACTGCGCGAATGGCGCGGCCTACCGCACCGCGCCGGAGGTTCTTTGGGAGCTGGGCGCGGAGGTGATCCCCGTCGGCGTGTCGCCAAACGGGTACAATATCAACGAAGGCTGCGGCTCCACCGATGTGCGTGCAGCGGCTGAGGCGGTCGTGGCGCATGGTGCTGATGTTGGCATCTGTCTGGATGGTGACGCCGACCGCGTGATGATCCTTGATGAGACCGGTGCCGTGGCTGATGGTGATCAACTGATGGCGCTGATGGCCACACGCTGGGCCGAGGAAGGGCGCCTGAAAGGCGGCGCGCTGGTTGCCACAGTGATGAGCAACCTCGGGCTGGAGCGGCATTTGGAGAGCAAAGGCCTGCGGCTTGAACGCACCAACGTTGGCGACCGCTACGTTGTCGAGCGGATGCGCGAAGGCGGCTACAATTTGGGCGGGGAACAGTCGGGCCATATCGTTATGACCGATTATGCTACAACCGGCGACGGATTGGTTGCGGGCTTGCAGTTCCTTGTCGCGATGAAGCAGCTCGATAAACCCGCGAGCGCCTTGGTCAGCCAGTTTGAACGTTGCCCGCAACTGCTTGAAAACGTGCGCTATAGTGCGGGCCAAACACCGTTGGACGATGCAAGCGTCAAGGCGGCCATCGCTGATGCGGAAGCCGCACTTGTTGGCAACGGACGTCTGCTCATCCGCAAATCCGGCACGGAGCCTTTGATCCGCGTTATGGCCGAATGCGAGGATGAGGCGAAGCTGGCGCAGGTCGTCGGGAGCGTGGTGTCTGCGGTGCAATCCGCTACCGCTTGATCATCGCCATAAGGGCGCGGGATTGGCTGATGCCGATGCCCGCCAAGATGATTGCCAGCGCATAAAACAATTGTGGGGGAAGGGTTTCCCCCATGAAGCTCACCCCTAGGATCACCGACCAGATAGGCACCTGATAGCTTGTCAGGCTCATAAACAGCGACCCCGCTGTGGTGATCACGCGCACGCGAATGACAGCCGCGAGGGCCGTGGGGAAAAGCGCGGCGTAGATCAACGCAAGGCTAGGCGTGGTGGGGAAGCTGTCGGGCCAGCCTTCCGTGATGGCCGCAATCGGGATCAGGATCATAGCTGCAACCAGCAGGCTTGCCGTGGCGAAGGCGATGGGCGGCATGGCGGGTGCGCGCCGCGTGATGACAGAGCCTGCCGCGTAGCATCCTGCAGCGCCAAGGCAGGCGATGCGGCCCAGCCACTCCAGCGCGTGCCCCGTGGAGGCCGCAGCCCCCGGACCTACCAAGATAAACAGGCCGACAAAGCCCAAAAGCATCCCCACAATACGGCGCGGGCCAATGCCTTCCTCCTTTGAGAAGAGATAGACCAACGGCAGCACCAGCAAAGGCACGGCCCCCATAGCGACGCCCGCAAAAGCGGAGGGGACGAATTGTTGCCCCCAACTCAAAACGGCGAAGGGCAGGGCGACGGCACCGGCCCCGATGATGGCCGCAAACATCCATGCCCGTGGTGACGGGATTTTGTGGATGCCTTGCCCAAGGAGTGCGCCCACAAGCGCCAGCGTGATGCCGCCCAATCCGGTGCGCCATGCGGCGACCGTCCATGGCCCGAACCCGTCCAATGACAGGCGCACGGACATGAACGCGCCGCCCCACACCAGACCAAGGATGCAGATCAAAAGCCAGTTCAGCAGGCCGGGATTTTCGGGGGTAGGGGTGCTCATGCGGTCATCGGTAAATGAAAAAGGCGCCCCTTGCGAGACGCCTTTGCCGTTTGCAGTGCATAGTTCGGCGGCTGCCGAACCGTGAATGCTTAGTTCTTGGCTTTGTCTACCATTTTGCCAGCGGAGATCCACGGCATCATGTCGCGCAGTTTGCCACCAACAACTTCGATCTGGTGCTCGTCGTTTGCACGGCGGGACGATTTGATCGTTGGCTGGCCAACAGCGTTCTCGAGCATGAAGTCACGCACGAATTTGCCAGACTGAATGTCGCTCAGCACGGCTTTCATGCGGGCTTTGGTCTCGTCGTATGGCAGGATGCGCGGGCCGGAGACGTATTGACCGTATTCCGCTGTGTTGGAGATCGAGTAGTCCATGTTGGCGATGCCGCCTTCATAGATCAGATCCACGATCAGCTTGGTTTCGTGCAGGCACTCGAAGTATGCCATCTCAGGCTCGTAGCCAGCTTCCACGAGGGTCTCGAAGCCCATGCGGATCAGCTCGACAATACCGCCGCACAGAACGGCTTGCTCACCGAACAGGTCGGTTTCGCACTCTTCACGGAAGTCGGTCTCGATGATGCCGGAGCGGCCGCCACCGATGGCGGAGCAGTAGGACAGGCCGATTTCCAGCGCTTTGCCGGAGGCGTTGTTGCTAACCGCAACAAGGCAAGGCACGCCGCCGCCTTTGGTGAATTCGCCGCGCACGGTGTGGCCTGGGCCTTTGGGGGCCATCATGATTACGTCGACGCCTTCTTTAGGCTCGATCAGGCCGAAGTGAACGTTTAGGCCGTGTGCAAACGCGATGGCCGCGCCTTCACGAATGTTGTCGTGGACGTATTTCTTGTAGGTTTCAGCCTGCAATTCGTCGGGCATTGTGAACATGATCACATCGGCCCAAGCGGCGGCTTCAGCGACTTCCATAACCTTCAGGCCTTCGCCTTCGGCTTTTGCCTTGGAGGCGGACCCTTCGCGCAGAGCAACGACAAGGTTCTTCGCGCCGCTGTCGCGCAGGTTCAGCGCGTGGGCGTGGCCTTGGGAGCCGTAGCCGAGGATGGCTACTTTTTTGTCTTTGATCAGGTTAACATCGCAATCGCGATCATAGTAAACGCGCATGTCGGGCGTCCTCATGTTTGGTTTCGATTGAGGGGACCATACCCGTTTGAACGGTAGGGGCTAGAGTTGAAGTGACGATATTATTCCGATATTTGTGGCCTAGTATTCGTCATATGTATCATATAGTAAAAAATCATGCTCGATGATACTGATCGCCGTTTGTTGCGTTATTTGCAGTCCGACCCGACCGCGCCGATCTCGGAGCTGGCGGAACGCTGCGCCATGCAACCCGCGACCGCCGCGCGCCGTTTGGAGAAGCTGGGCGCGAAGGGGATTTTGAAAGGGCAGCACGCGGTCATCGACTGGTCCAAGCTGGGCTTTGCGGTTGAAGTGTCCTTGCGGTTCACATTGGACAAAACAGCGGCGCGCGCGTTTGACGAGTTTCAAGACGCGGCGCGTCTGATCCCCGAAGTGATTGCCATCCAGACATTCCTTGGCCGCGTTGACCTGCGCCTGTCTGTTGTTGCGCGCGATATGGCGCATTACCAAAGCCTCTACCGGAACCAGATATTGACGCTGCCGCATATCGCAGAGGTCGAAGCGCTGATGCATGTCGCCACAATCAAGACCACCGAGACGTTGCCGATATGAGCTGGGATACAACAGATTTCGCTATCCTGCGTGCGTTAAGCGCAGACGCCACGATGAGCGCGGGGGCGTTGGGGCGCGAGCTGGGGCTAAGCCAGCCCGCGACGTGGCGGCGCATCAAGCGGTTGCAGGACGAGGGTGTGCTGGCGGGGCGGCGCGTTGATCTGGATGCGGAAGCATTGGGTTTTGGCGTGGCGGTGTTTCTTGGCGTGAAACTGGCCACCAAGGGACGTGTCAGCCTAGAAGACTTTGAACGCGCAGTGACGGCCATCCCAGAGGTGCAAACGGTGCAGCATGTGCTGGGCCTTTACGACTACCGCCTGCGCGTGGTCGCGCGCGACTTATCCGACTTTGAACGTGTGCTGCGACGCCGTATCATGACGCTTCCAGGTGTCGGGGATGTGGAGGCAAACGTGTTGCTGAGTGAAGAGCGCTTGGCGGGGCCATTGTGATCCGCCAAATCCTCTAGGAGGATTTGGGCTCAGACTTTCCATGAAAGTCTGAGCGGCGCGAAGTTAATGCACGCAGCATCACACGGAAAATAGACCGTGCATCCGCCGTCGTTTCCTCCTAATTTCCGGTTCAAACTCAGGAGGTTTCCCCATGTCTGCATTGCTAAACAACGTCGACCCCGACGGTCTGCGCGAATTCTCGGTCGTGTTCACCGACCGCTCCCTCAACTCCATGTCCAAGGCGTTCCAGAAGGTCATGACCGACATCTCCGGCATGTTAAAAGATGTCTATAAAGCGGAGTCCGTGGCGATTATTCCAGGTGGAGGCACCTATGCAATGGAGGCCGTCGCCCGCCAGTTTGCCCGTAATGAGCGGGCGTTGGTCGTGCGCAACGGCTGGTTCTCTTACCGCTGGAGCCAGATCATGGAGGCGGGCGGCTTGCCGTCTGAGGCCACCGTCATGAAAGCCCGCCAGACGGGAAACGATACCCGTGCGCCCTTTGCCCCTTGCCCGATTGATGATGTGGTGGCCCGCATTCTTGAGGAAAAACCCGCCGTGGTGTTCGCCCCTCATGTGGAGACCTCCGCAGGCGTTATCCTGCCGGACGACTACATCACGGCCATGGCCGACGCTGCCCATGAGGTCGGCGCGTTGATGGTGCTGGACTGCATCGCGTCGGGCTGCGCGTGGGTTGATATGAAAGCGACGGGCGTGGATGTGTTGATTTCCGCGCCGCAAAAGGGCTGGTCGGCGACGCCCTGCGCGGGGCTTGTCATGATGTCGGCGCGGGCGCGGGCGAAGATCGACGAGACAAGCTCCGACAGCTTTGCGATTGATCTGAAAAAATGGCTGACCATCATGGAGACTTATGAAGGCGGCGGGCATGCCTACCATGCCACCATGCCGACTGACGGTTTGCGTGCGTTCCGCGATACGATGATTGAGACCCGCGATCACGGCTTCGAGACATTGCGCGACGCGCAGTGGCGCCTAGGCAACGGGGTGCGCGATATGCTGGCGGCGAAGGGTGTTGTGTCCGTTGCGGCGGAAGGCTTCGGCGCGCCAGGCGTTGTGGTCAGCTACACCGATGATCCGGCGGTACAAAACGGCTCCAAATTCGCGGCGCTTGGCACACAAATTGCAGCCGGAGTGCCCTTGCAATGCGATGAGCCGGACAATTTTATGACGTTCCGTTTGGGGCTGTTCGGGTTGGACAAGCTTTATGATGTGGATGCCACATTGGCATCCTTGCAAGAGGTTGTGGATCAGGTGCTCTAGCGGGCGCCAAGTCCCAGCTTCATCAGCGACTTTCGGATTGGGGCGGCGTCATGGATCGCCCCAATTCCTGCAGACCTCAAGTCCCTGATCCACGCTGTTTGCGACATCGAGGTGCGGTTCAAAAGGTCGATCCCTGCCACCCGTGCTTTGACGGCGAGGCGCCGCTTTTGGTCGTAGGCGTCCAGCATGTCCTTGCTGCCCAATGGGTGCAGGTGGCTGAGGGTCAGCAATTCGTCCAAGTCGGTCAGCGACATGTTCAACCCTTGCGCGCCGATGGGCGGGGCCACATGCGCGGCCTCCGCGATGAGCGCCACGCGTTCCGCGCTAAAGCGCTCCGCCACTTGCGATATGATCGGCCAAATGGTGCGTTTGGTGGCGAGTGCTAGGGGGCCGAACAGGTGGCATGACCGCTCCGACATCTCGGTGTTGAACTCCGCCTCGGGGAGGGCGTGAAGGCGCGCCGCCTCGGGGCCGTTTTCCATCCACACGACGGCGGAGCTGGGCTGGCCGTCATGATCCGGCAGCGGCACCAATGTGAACGGGCCGCCGGTGCGGTGAATTTCTGTGGAGACATTGCCGTGCGGCACGGGGTGCGTTACCGCGAAGGCCAGCGCTTTTTGCCCGTAGCGCGTTGTTTTTACGCGAATTCCCATGCTCTCGCGGATCAGGGAGTTGCGCCCGTCCGCCGCGATGACCATCTGCGCCGTGCAAGTGCTGCCGTCGCTAAGCCATAGCTTCGCGGAGGCGGAGCGGGTGAAAATCTTGGTGCAGGCGGTGCCCGTGCGGAAGGTGACGTTTGGCAGTTCTTTCAGGCGCGCGACAAGCTCGCGCCGGATCAGCCAGTTTGGCAGGTTCCACCCGAACGGCAGTTCGGAGATATCAGTGGCGTTGAAATCACGGGTTGCGCGTGGCTCTGCGGACGTGCCGCCTGCGTCGACGATGCGCATGGTCTGCAGGGGCATCGCGTGCGGGCTCAACTTGTGCCAAACGCCTGCCATTTCAAGGACCGGAATAGCGGGCTGCAGGAAGGCCGTGGATCTGAGGTCCGCGCCGTCGACATCGCGTTCGGTGACGGGCGGGGCGGGGTCCACGCATGTGACGCTAAACCCCTGGCTGCCAAAGATACAGGCTGCGGTCAGCCCAGCGACGCCGCCGCCGGAAATGAAAATATCTGTGTTCATGCCCTATAGTTTAGGGCGCGCCGCCACCCGCGCCAAGGGTCAGCCTGTCAGCTGGGTCAGAAAGCCGCGCAGGTCATCGGTGTGATGGTGGATGTGATCTTGCGGCAGCGCTGCGGGGGCCACGTGAACCGTGCGAAGCCCCATCGCATGCGGGATGGCCAAGTTTCGCGGATCGTCCTCGAACATGGCCGAGGTGGTCGGATCAAGGCCGTCCGTTGCAAAGACCTTCTCGAAGGCGGCACGGTCGGGTTTGGGGTGGAAATCCGCATGCTCCACGCCGTAGGTCGCATCAAAGAGGCCCGATAACCCACGGGCTTTCAACACGTTTTCTGCATAGGGGGCGGTGCCGTTGGTGTAGATAATCTTGCGGCCCGGCAGCGCGGTGATGGCGCGGCGCAGCATCGGGTCGGGGGTGAGTACGGTAAAGTCGATGTCGTGCACATCCAGAAGATAGCCATCAGGCTCCACCCCGTGAACCCGCATGAGACCGGCGAGGGTTGTCCCGTGCTCGCGCCAGTATTTGGCCCGCAAGCGATCGGCCTCTGGGCGATCCACGCCAAGCTCTTTCATCACCCAATTTGCCATGCGCACCTCGATCTGGTCGAAAAGCTGCATTTCAGGAGGGTAGAGCGTGTGGTCGAGGTCAAAGACCCATGTTTGGACGTGCGAGAAATGTTTGGCTGGCATGGCGGCGATCTTAGCGGTATCGCGTGGGGCCGCAACGGTATTTTGTCTGCCAGAAACTTGCGTGTCGCGGGGGCGGGGGCTAGCGTGGGGCGACGAGTTTGAAGGTTGAGAATAATGTCCATTGATGTGCCCGCCGCGAATGATGCCTACGGGTTGATCCTGAACGCGATTGATACCGGTATCTACAAACCCGGAAATCGGTTGGTGGAGAGCGAGCTGGCGGACCGTTTCGGCGTATCGCGCACACCGATCCGCGAGGCGTTGCAGCGTTTGGAAACTCAATCCATGCTGAGCCGCGACGGGCGGTCATTGATTGTGGCTTCACTGGATCACAACCAGATGGCGGAATTATACACGGTTCGCACGGCGCTAGAGGGGCTGGCGGCCGAGTTGGCGGCGCAACATGCAGCGACGGAAGAGGTTAAGGTTCTTTACGCAATGGTCGAGGAGGACCACGCGTTTTTGTCCAACCCGGCGCGGCTGTCGCAGGCGAACCGGCGGTTTCACCGCCAAATTCATTTGGCGTCGCACAACCAGTTTCTGGTGCAGCAACTGGACTTGGTTTACCGCTCTATGGCGTTGCTGGCGACGACGTCGCTATCGGCGGAAGGGCGCGGCGAAGTAGCATTGGCGGAGCATCTGGCCATCGTGCAGGCGATTGAGGCGCGGGACGGCAAGGCCGCGTCCAAAGCCCTGCGCGACCACCTATCTATTGCGTTCCAGACCCGTCTGCGGATTGACGCTGGCGCTATCAGCGCGGATTGACGTGTCGGTGGCGCCGCCGAACATGCCGTGCTCTGTTTTGTCCCAATAGAACGGGTTGAACAACAGCTCCGCCAAGCCTTTGTAGGCGGCCAACGTTCCGAAAATGAAATAGACGGGCAGGGTTATGATCCAACCGATGTTTGGCCGTTTGGGCAAGTTTGCGGTCGCCGTGGCGAACACCGCTAGGGTGACGATTTCCGCCGCAATAAAGAACACTGTTGCGGCCGCGACCCAAGGCTTGGGCATCGGGTCGAAGACGGGGTTGGGCCAACCGAGCAGCACTGTCAGCAAACCCCACCATAAGACCGGAGCCAGAAAGAACGACATAAGCGTGCTTAGAAACAGGATTTGGAAACCGATGAACTTCCACGCGCCAAGCTCCCGCAGCAGGTGCAGGGGCCGGCGCATGTGCACGCACCACGTGACAGCGTAGCCTTTGAGCCAGCGTGAGCGTTGTTTGATCCATGGCCAAACGTGGCTATTCGCCTCTTCTTGGGTGACGGAGTGCATCATCTCGCAGCGGTAGCCGCGCCGTGCCAAGCGCATCCCCAGATCGGCGTCTTCGGTGACATTGTGGGCGTCCCACGCGCCGATTTTTACTAAGATATCGCGGCGAAAGAACAATGTGGTGCCGCCCAGCGGGATGGCGAAGCCCAGCTTTTGCAAACCCGGCAACATGACCCTGAACCAGCCCGCGTATTCGAAGAAAAAACAACGCGATAGCCAGTTTGTCTTGGCGTTATAGAAGCTTAGGATGCCTTGCACGCAGGCCAGATCATCGCCGCCTGTGGCAAATCTCTTGGCGACTTCGTGCAGCTGCCCCGCCGCGGGCGCATCCTCCGCATCGAAGACACCGATTAGGGATCCTGAGGTGAAATCGAGCGCATAGTTCAGCGCGCGCGGCTTGGTCTGCACGCCGCCCTTTGGAACACGCACCACGCGCATCCAGTTCGGGAGGCCGCCCGCCCTCAGCGCTTCTTCGGTGACGCTGTCACTGGCCTCCACAATAAGGCAAATTTCCAGCAGCTCGCGGGGGTAGGACAATTCCGCGAGGCGTTTCACCAAGGCGCCTGCGATGTCGCGTTCGCGAAAAAGGGGGACGAGGATCGACACCTTTGGCAAGCGGGTTATCGGAAAGGGGCCGGTTGGTTCGCGCGGCTGTGGTTTCGCGCGTAAGGCGATGACTGTGCACGCTGTTTTGAGGATCGCGTTTAACGCCAAGGCAAGGCTCGCGCCCGCGAACAGCGCCCAGATGAGCCAGACCGGCGCATAGGCGAGGCCGAGGGCGCATGTGAGCAGAACCGCCGCCATCAACAGGCGCATCGAGGTGGTGGACCAGTCGCGGCAACTGTCTTGAGGCGCGGTGCGGCATTCGGCACCGGCGGCCAGTTGAGGGCCGTAATGCAGGTGAATTGCGTCTTGGATGTCGCGTTCTGCCGCGACCACGAATTTGATGTGCTCCAACGTTGGCGGCAGCTTCACGCGGATCGCGTTGATCCGTTCCGGGTGCGCTGTGGCGAATACAGTGTATTTGCCCTGGTTGCGCCACGGGACGAAGCCAAGCTTCAGGCAGTCTTCCGGCGGGACGAGCGGGAACAGGCGCGGATCAACGGGAGAGGTTTCCAGATCGACCACATAGGTGTCGTGTTGGCGGGCCAAAACCTGAAGGATATCGTGCTCTGACGCAAAATTCTGCCCGACCAGAATTTCGCCCAAGGCGGCGTCCTGACGGGCTTGCAGGGCGAGGGCCACGAGCAGTTGGTGATCCGTGAGCGTGCCTTGCGCGACCAGTTGTTGACCCAGTAACGATTGCCGTGCGGCATCGCCGCGGGGCAGCGTCTTGCCACACGCGGTTGCCGCCGATTGGCGGGCGCTTGCCTTAAAGGGCGCATTCATTCACGGGCCTCCGGTTCAACCGTAACGCCCGAGGATCACGCGATTCCCGTTAAGGGGGTGTTAAGCGGTGACGGCGGCCTTCTCGGCCATCGCTTCCGCGAAACGCTCGAACAGGTAGTAGCTGTCTTGCGGTCCCGGCGAGGCCTCTGGGTGGTACTGCACAGAAAACACGGGGCGGTCGGCCAGACGAATGCCACAGTTGGAACCGTCAAACAGGGACACATGCGTCTCTAGCACGCCGTCGGGCAGGGACTGGCTGTCCACGGTGAAGCCGTGGTTCATCGAGGTGATTTCGACCTTGCCAGTGTCCAGATCCTTCACAGGGTGGTTGGCGCCGTGGTGGCCGTGGTTCATCTTCACGGTCTTCGCACCGACGGCCAGCGCCAGCATCTGGTGACCAAGACAGATGCCAAAGACGGGGATATCCGCCTCCAGTACGCCCTTGATCATCGGCACGGCATAGGCGCCAGTGGCCGCCGGATCGCCGGGGCCGTTGGACAGGAACACGCCGTCGGGCGCATGCGCCAGAACCTCTTGCGCGGTCGCGGTGGCGGGCAGAACGGTGACGTCGCAGCCAGCGGAGGCGAGGCAGCGCAGGATGTTGCGTTTCGCGCCGAAGTCGATGGCCACGACCTTATGTCCGGGGCCAGTGCGTTTGGTGAAGCCTTCGGGCCATGCCCAGCGTTGTTCGTCCCATGTGTAGGACTGCGCGCAGGTGACTTCCTTGGCAAGATCCAACCCCTCAAGCCCCGCGAAGCCGCGCGCGGCGGCGACCAGCGCTTCAAGGTCGAAATTGCCGTCAGGGTCATGCGCCATTGCCACATGGGGTGCGCCTTGCGCGCGGATGGCGCGGGTCAGGCGGCGGGTGTCGATGCCGCCAAGGCCGATGCGGCCTGTTTTGGTCAACCATTCCGTCAGCTCGCCGGTGGCGCGCCAGTTGGAGGCTAGCGTGGGATCCCATTTCACCACGATACCGGCCGCAAACGGGTCTGCGGTTTCGTCGTCTTCCGCTGTCACACCGGTGTTGCCGATATGGGGGAAGGTGAAGGTCACGATCTGGCCCGCGTAAGACGGGTCGGTCATGATTTCTTGGTATCCGGTCATGGATGTGTTGAAGCAAAGTTCGGCGGTCGTTTGGCCGGTTGCCCCAAAGCCGTGGCCGTAAAATACGGTGCCATCGGCCAGAACAAGACAGGCTGTCGGTTTGGCGGTCATGGCGGCTTCTCCCACAAAGCTGAATGCAAAACTTCGGACTATCTACGGGGGGGCGTGGGGGGCGTCAACCTACGCCGTGCCCCTTTTTTGCAACGCGCAAAGCGGTGGTTGTGCTGTTTGGGCCTTTTGGTTAAAAGACGCGCTTCACAAGGTTTCAGGGAAGGCACCTTATGACCAATGACTTGCGCACGCGCATTACCGACGATCTGAAAGAGGCCATGAAGGCCAAGGACGCAGCCCGCTTGGGCACTTTGCGCCTGATTAACGCGGCGATCAAAGATCAAGACATCGCACTGCGGGTGGACGGGAAAAGCGTCAGCGAGGCAGAGATTCTGGCGATTCTCGGAAAAATGGTGAAGCAGCGCCAAGAAAGCGCGCGCGCCTACGAGGAAGGCGGACGGCTGGAACTGGCAGAACGCGAGCTGGCCGAAGTGAAAGTCATCAGCGACTTCCTCCCCGCGCAGCTGTCCGAAGCCCAAACCGAGGCGGCGGTTGACGCCGCTATCACAGACGTCGGTGCCGAAAGCATCCGCGACATGGGCAAGGTGATGGGCGTGCTGAAAGGCAAATACACGGGCCAAATGGATTTCGGCAGCGTTGGCCCTATGGTTAAGGCGCGGCTGGGGTAGGGGCCGGGTCTGCTCTCGGGCTGGTCTTGCCTGCGATATGTGTGTGTATGCTTGGCCGATTGGTTGAGCTTTGAACGCAATTGTCGGCGAGGCCTACAAGGCGTTTCGTCACCTCTACCATTCTTCCAGCAGGTTCCGCAGATCGTTGCGCGTTAGCCCGATGTCATCCATCCATTTGTCATCTTCACGCATCAGCATCCATGCCATTGACTGTCTCTGATCTTGCAGAGCTCTCCACCGTTTCCACGCCTTCCAAAGCATTCGCCTGTTACCTCTCTATATGTGACGCGATCTTCAACGGGCGGTTGACATCAATCAAACGCATAGTTCTGATAGGTGTCATGTGAATTTCTAATGGGTGTCCGTTATGCACGCACCGCTTGATAGCGATCTTATACGCAGCTTTTTGGCCGTCGTGGACGCCGGCTCTGTGACCGGTGCGGCAGACCAAATTGGCCGCACACAATCTGCGGTGTCCATGCAGATACGTAAACTCGAAGAAAACCTAGGTCAGAGTATCTTTGTCCGCGAGCCACGCGGTGTCAGCCTCACTGACAGGGGGAGGCAACTGTTACCCTATGCGCGCCGTGTCGTTGGCCTGTTGGATGAGACGGCCACAGCGTTGCGGGAGAAACCACTTTCAGGCCCCGTACGTGTCGGCATTCCAGACGAGTATGTGCAGAGCATTTTGCCTGCGGCCCTTGCCTCTTTTTCACAACGCCACCCTGAAACGCAGGTGACCGCCCGTTGTGATTTCAGCGCACCGCAACTGGCTGCCTTGCGTGCTGATGAGATTGATCTCGCGGTTGTCTATGAAGGGTCTAGCAAAGACGAGGCGGATATACTGGCGGTTGACCCCACCGTTTGGGTGACGTCCATCTCCCATGCCCAGCATTTGCGCCGACCGCTCCCTATAGCCATCTACTTCAGCTCTGACTGGTGTCGCGATTACGCTTTGCATTCGTTGGAACAGATTGGGATGAGTTACTACACGGCCTTTGAATGCGATACCTCTGCCAGCATGCGTAGCGCGGTTATGAATGGCATTTCTGTCGCCCCGTTGGCGCGTAGTTCCATTCCGGCGGGGTGCCGTGAATTGACGGTCGAGGACGGGTTTGTGATGATAGACAACGCGCGGGTCGTGTTGCACCGCAATCCCGCAGGCACGTCACCTGCCATTGATGCAATGGCCGTCACGCTGCGCGACGCATTCTGTCCGTTGGCCAATAGAGAAGGCTAAGACTTTCGGTAATAAGCTTACCCAGCCCCAGCCTTGGGTAAATGGCTTCGTCCCACTTAATTTCGAGCTTCAGGGTCCCCCAACCGCCAAGAACCGCAGCTTGGTTTCCAGCTCCTCTTTCAGCTCCACCCGCTCCTCTGGCGACAGGAACGCGCCGAGTTCCACCTCTCGCGGGCCGCCGCGCAGGGTGAGGTAGTGGGGGACGGGGGTGTCATGGGATATGACCTCCACCCAGTAGGGGTTCGCCTGCCATGTTTGCAGAGAGCCGTCGGGGTTGCGGCGGACCACGGTTATGCGGTCGGGCCAGAGGCTTAGCTCGTCCACCAGCTGGCCGGTGCGGTAGCTGTGCATCAAGAACATCCACACAGCGGCGACGGTGATCACGAGGAACGGCAACAGCCCCCAGAATGCGGAGGTCTGGACCAGCGCCAGCAAGGGCAGGGCCATCATCGCGCAGGTTACCGCGATGAAGATGACGAAGCCGCCGCGCGGCAGGGAGCGGTGCGGGTAGAGAAGCACGCGGTAGCTTGGGGCCTTGCCTTTATACGACGAAAGGGCCTCGGAATAGTCCGAGGCCCTTTCATCAAGATTTACACGTTGGATAGGCATGGCCGCTTAGTGGCTATGGCCTTTATCCCACTCCGACTGCTTTGGCAGGATCTCGAAGGTGTGCTCTGGTGGAGGGCACGGTAGGGTCCATTCCAGCGTGTCGGCGTATTCGTTCCACGGGTTGTTCTCTGTAACTTTACGGCCTTTCGTCAGGGTGTAGACCATGACGCCGATGAAGAAGATGAACGACGCGAAGGAGAGGAACGCACCCCAGCTGGATACGTAGTTCCAGTACGCGAAGGCTTCCGGATAGTCGATGTAGCGACGTGGCATGCCTTGGCGGCCGAGGAAGTGCTGTGGGAAGAACGTCAGGTTGGCCCCGATGAACATTGCCCAGAAATGCAGCTTACCAGCCCATTCAGGATACATACGGCCCGAGAACTTCGGCAGGTAGAAGTAGATGCCTGCGAAGATACAGAACACGGCGCCCAAGCTCATCACGTAGTGGAAGTGTGCCACAACGTAGTAGGTGTCGTGATACGCGCGGTCGATGCCAGCTTGCGACAATACGATGCCCGTCACACCACCAACGGTGAAGAGGAACAGGAAGCCGAAGGCCCAGAGCATTGGGGTTTTCATCTCGATCGAGCCGCCCCACATGGTGGCGATCCACGAGAAGATCTTAATGCCGGTTGGCACCGCGATCACCATAGTGGCCATCATGAAGTAGGACTGCTGTGACAGGCTCATGCCGACTGTGTACATGTGGTGTGCCCACACAACAAAGCCAAGCGCGCCGATTGCAACCATCGCGTAAACCATCGGCAGGTAGCCGAAGACCGGCTTCTTGGAGAAGGTTGCGATGATGTGGCTGATGATGCCGAAGCCCGGAACGATGATGATGTAAACTTCTGGGTGGCCAAAGAACCACAACAGGTGTTGGTACAAGATCGGGTCGCCGCCGCCTTCAGGTTGGAAGAAGGTGGTGCCGAAGTTCCGGTCGGTCAGCAACATGGTGATCGCGCCCGCCAGAACTGGCAAGGACAGAAGGATAAGCCATGCGGTCACGAAGATGGACCATGCAAACAGCGGCACTTTGTGCAGCGTCATGCCAGGTGTGCGCATGTTCAGGAAGGTGGTGATCATGTTGATCGCGCCAAGGATCGAGGACGCACCGGAGAGGTGAACCGCGAAGATGGCGAAGTCCATGGACATACCGGCCTCGGATGTGGAAAGCGGCGCATAGAGCACCCAGCCCACGCCGGACCCCAGCTGGTCGTTGCCGCCAGGTGTCAGCAGGGAGGCCACAGCCAATGAGCAGCCAGCCACATACATCCAGTAGGACAGGTTGTTCATGCGTGGGAACGCCATGTCAGGCGCGCCGATTTGCAGTGGCATCAGGTAGTTGCCAAAGCCGCCGAACAGGGCAGGGATCACAACGAAGAACATCATCAAGATGCCGTGGCCTGTGATCAGAACGTTCCACAGGTGGCCGTTCGGGGTGCAATCAGCCACAGCAGCGGCTGTCAGACGTGCGCCTTCAAGGCACATGTATTGTACGCCGGGCTCCATAAGCTCCAACCGCATGTAAACGGTGAAGCAAACAGAAACCAAACCCATCAGGCCGGCGGTGAAGAGATACAAGATCCCGATATCTTTATGGTTCGTGGACATGAACCAGCGGGTGAAGAACCCCCGCTCGTCGTGCTCGTGCCCTTGAATGGCTGCGTCGGCCATGCGTTTCTCCCGTTTCCACTCATATATTTGCGGGGCAGTTGGTCCCCGCGCGAAAGACAAGGCAGAGTCGCCCCGTAATTATTTTGTTGTTCTAGAGACGATAGGCGGAATGGGCAATGTTGCAACCATCATCAAGGGGCGCAAAATGTCGCATTTATGGGCAGGTTTTTATGCCTGGCCCTCAAAAACCTGCTCGAAACTGGTTTTCAGCGCGCTGTCCAAGTCCTCCATAGTGACCGGAAGGCCCAAATCAACCAAGGACGTCACCCCGTGCTCCGAGATTCCGCAGGGCACGATGCCGCTGAAATGCTCTAGGTCCGGCTCCACGTTGATCGACAGGCCGTGGAAGGTGACCCATTTGCGCAGGCGCACGCCAATGGCGGCGATTTTGTCCTCGGCAACGGTGCCATCGAGGGAGAGCGGCTTCTCGGGGCGTTCCACCCAGACGCCCACGCGCCCGTCGCGGATGTGACCGGTGACGTTAAACTGCGCGAGGGTGGCGATAACCCATGCCTCAAGATTTTGGACGTATTTGCGCACGTCGCGCCCGCGCGTGTTCAGGTCCAGCATGGCATAGGCCACGCGCTGCCCCGGACCGTGGTAGGTGTACTGTCCGCCGCGCCGCGTCTCATGAACCGGAAAGCGGTCGGGGGACACCAGATCGGCCACATCGGCAGAGGTGCCAGCGGTGTATAACGGGGGGTGCTCGACGAGCCAGATGCACTCCGCCGCGTCACCACGGTGGATGGCGTTTGCACGGTCTTCCATGAAGGCGACGGCCTCGGCGTAGTCGGTCAGGCCGTCGGTTGTGATCCACTCCACCATTCGATTTGCCTTTATTTGTTGACGATTGCGCGGGATTGGCGGGTCTTTTTTCTAGGTCGGGTGCCAGTCCGCGTGTTACCCAAGGTCAATTGATAGTGCTTAGTATTTGGAGGATTTGCATGTTTTTTAAAAATATTACAATGGCTTGTGCAGCTGCGGCCTTGGTGTCGGTGCCCACGACTCGCGCGTCTGCGGATAGTGGAGATTTTGCCGCTGGCATCGTGGCGGGGGTCGTTGGCTCTGCGATTGTGCGCAATGCGGGCAAGCAAAAGCGCGTTGTGCGCAAGAAAACCTACGCAAAGAAGAAGCCACGGGCAAGCGTGCCGTCCCATGTTCGCCAAGAGCGCCGCGACATCCAGACATCGCTAAATTACTTCGGGTTTCCGGCGGGCACCCCCGACGGCGTGTTGGGGCGCAACTCGCGCAACGCGATTTCCAACTACCAAGCACATATGGGATACGCGGCAACTGGCCAGTTGACCGATTATGAGAAGAACTTCCTGCTGCAAAGCTACCACCGCGCCATCGCGGGGGGCGCGGCAACCTCGCAACAAATCGCGGCAAGCCCCACAGGGCCGCGCGGGTTGCTGACGCGGTACCGCACCGAGGCCGCTGGCGTTGCCACTGCGGCACCGCAGGCGCCGACGACCACAGTCGCACTGGCGCCGCAGCCACAAGTTTTGGGCGGCACGACGACCACCACAACAACCGTGACCGCAGGTGCGGGGGCAGGGGCGGCAACGCTGGGCACGCCGCAGACGGGATCGCTCCCAAGCTTTATGGGCCAGACCACGGAAGTGTCCTTGGCGTCGCATTGTAATCAGGTGTCCCTGCTGACGTCGACGAACGGCGGCTTCATGACGGCGGAAACCATGGTCGACACCAACTTGGCGTTGAACGAGCAGTTCTGCCTCGCGCGGACCTACGCCATCGCGGAAGGGGAGCAGCTTGCGTCCAAGATACAAGGCTTCACACCGGCTCAGATCGCGCAGCAATGCGAGGGTTTTGGCCCCGCGTTGCGCGAACACGTGGCCGCAATGTCACTGAAGCCGCACACGGCGGTGATGCAAGATGTGTCGGGCTTTGTGCTGGGCACTGGCATGTCGCCGGTGCAACTGGCGGGCACCGCGAAGATCTGCCTGTCAGTAGGCTACCGCACCGACAATATGGATGTGGCAATCGGCTCCGCCTTGCTTTTGGCAGTGCTTGGGGAGCAGGTGTATTCCGAATTGATGGGCCATCACTTGGCGCAGGGATTCGGTGTCTCTAAACGCACCGATCTGGCGCTGCCGTGGTACGACTTGGGCCTTAAAGCCATCGAGAACGGAGCAACGCCCGTCTTTGCGCCGGGCCAGCCGGAGCGTAACGCGTTGTTGCGCAAAGCATCTTTCTCGTTGGCCAGCAACACTTCCGCCTTGCCGCAAGTGCAGCCAGCCTCCACGTTGCCGATCTTTAAAGTGGAGCCATAAACGCCCCGATCCCCATAGTTTTAAGGCCGAAGGTGCATCGCGCCCTCGGCCTTTTTCGTGGAATGCGATTTAGCGCTTCACAAGGGCTGAGGCGCAGGCTAGAACGCCGCCCACATCCCTATGATTTTGCGGTCGTGGCGGAATTGGTAGACGCGCAGCGTTGAGGTCGCTGTTCTGTAACAAGAGTGAGGGTTCGAGTCCCTCCGACCGCACCATAGGGTTTGAATTTTTCCTTAAAATGATGCCCCTCGGAGAGCCTTTAGCAGGCCTGGCTGCGAGTTGTATTGTCAGAACTGAATACTTCCTGCACGTTATCAGAGCATTTTGAAGTTGAGTTGGGGTATTTATGCTGTTTGAGATTATTTCGTCAGCAATTTGGGGGCAGAGAAAGCAACCTGAATTGGTTGACTTCGGCTATACAACTGAACGAGCAGATCGGGAAAGTATTCGGTATGGGCACGATACGATCGATGGTGAAGTTATACTGTCTCAATCGCGCGATAAGCCGACATTTCAAAGCTCTCGCACCGCCCCTGCGCTAGTCGGGGTCATGTTTGGGTTTTGGGTTAACCTACCGCGTAAGCTTTTTGCCCAGTCGTTTCATGCAAAAGTTTATCATCCCGCTATGGGGCTGGAGGGACGGACGCATCAGCAATGGCCGTTGCGATATCAAAACTTTGCTGGGCAGATGTTCGTGGGATACCGGCTTGAGGACGAGTTCGAGTTGGTTCTCGGGGATTGGTCATTTGAACTGTGGAACCGAGATCGTCGATTGATGGAGCAAACACTTCAATTGGTCGCTCCCGCCATGCATAACCAAACGGAAAGATAAGCACTAAGTTCCCGCGCTGAATGGGGGCCCGCACGGCGAAGCCCGAAGGCTTCGCCACACCGTTTCTCAAAACTGGAAGTAGTAGCCTGCGTTTACGCCGACGGTCGTGGTCCCCTCGGACGTGCGCGCGACGTTGGCGCCCAGGTTCAGCGCGCCGGTGTCGCTGATGATCGTAACACCGCCGCTGATGCGCGGGGTGGTGAAGCTGTCGACATTGCCGAAGCCGTCATCGTTGCGCACGTAGTCGATTTCCAGCCCAGCGGTGGGCAGGTAGGTCAGGTTGCCACGGTCGATGGCATTGTAATGCACGTTGGTTCCCAGCGTTGCGACGAAGCTTTTGATCTCGGTTGCTGCGTAGGCGACAACGGGCGCTGTGCTAGAGAACGCGGGGAGTTTTTCACGTACGGAGGCGACGCTGATGAAGGGCGACAACTCCGCGTTTTGCATCGGGACACTGCCGCTTAGGGTCAGGTTGCCAAATGTCTTGTCGCCAGAAAACTGCCCGCCGTCGACGTTATAGTCCGGCTTGCCGAAGCCAATGAAGCCATCAAGGCTGAGGCTATCGCTCAACCGCGCGGAGAAATACGGGCCCACCGAGAAACCATCGGCTTTGACACGCTGACCGGATGGCAGGTCCACCGACGAACGGTTGTAGCCGCCGATAAGCCCCACGATCAGGTTGCTGCCAACCATCGCATCCACCCCGAACACCAGATTTGACGAGTTGCCGGAATAGGTGCCGTTCAGGCGTTTGGTGTCGGCGGAGATCCACGCGGAGGAAATACCGCCCCACGTCGGGGCTTCGCTGCTGTCTTGGCGCACCGCTGGTTGCGACGTGGCGCGGCGGCGCTGCGCGATTGCGTCGCGGTAAATCGCGAAGGTGTTGCCAGCCTCTACACCCAAGGCTTCGGAGCGCGGTGACTCCATTTTGGGCCCGTAGGTCGGGGGCATTATTGGCGGAATGCTCTGCGCGGCGGCCATGCTTGTGGCGACCAGTGGCGCGGTCAATGCCGCGAAAACGAGAGAGGTACGGCGTGCGCGGGATGTGCTGATCATGAAAATAACCTTGGTTTGAAGGACGGCCAAGCATACCTCAAAACCCGCGTTCCGCCTATGGGATGCAAGAAATATCCGTCGGATAGGTGCGAAATTGGCAACTCTCCGCCCGTTGCGTTGATGCCATAGTCGAAACAGAGTTTTTCCCCCAATCCGCGATTTGCCATAGGAATGCCATGTTTGCGCGGTGGGCCGTCCGGTTTCCGACAGAATGCCGCGCTAATTAACCCTAACATTTCGAAGTCGGGGACGGGCATGTCGCATCATCAAGCACAGTTTTTAAACGCGGCCACGCTGAACATGTCGAGGGTGCGGAGCAACAAACCGTGCTTTGCTTTGGGAACCCACATTCTGACGCCGATGGGGGACCGCCTCATCCAGGATCTTAAAGTCGGCGATCTGGTGGAGACGCTGGACCACGGGGCGCAGCCCATTCGTGCGATGGGCGTCAAATGCTACGAGGCCTTGGACGACCTAGCCCCGATCCGTTTCAAAGCGGGCACCCTGAACAACGAACACGACCTTTGCGTCACCGCAGGGCACCGTATCCGCTTTGCCGGGTGGCAGGCTGACTTGCTGTTCGGGGAGTGGGAGGTGCTGGTCGCCGCCCGTGACTTCGTGAACGGCGTGGACGTGACCCGTGATGTCGGGGGGATGGTCCGCTATGGCTATCTGGGCTTTGACGCGCATCACATTATCTTTGCGGAGCGGGTTCCTGTAGAAAGTGCGCAAGTCGATCCGATGATGTCCCCCAAGGTGAAGGGGGCCGAAAAACTGGCATTTCCGCCGCTGCAATGCCACGAAGCGCAGGTGCTGCTACAGTCCTACACTAAGGCAAAAGCGCCAGCCACACCCACAGCGTAAGCACCGACAATCCGGTAGACACCAGCACGGCGGAGGCGGCAACCCGTTTGCCGACGCCGTACATGTTGGCAAAGACATACGCATTCACGCCCGGCGCCATAGCGGCCGTCAACACGGCGGAGCGTATGCCGTCCACCGACACCCCCAAACCACCCGCGAAGACCCACGCGAGGGATGGTTGCACAATAAGCATCAACGCGCAGACCATGATTACGGGGCCAGTGTCGCCCTCCAGCTTGTAACGTGCCAAAACGCCACCCAACCCGAAGATTGCCGCAGGCAAGGCGGCGCGGATCATCAGGTCAAGCGCGTCGGTCAATACACCGGGCAGGGGCATGGAGGTGATGTTCACCACAAAGCCGAGCGCGATGCCGATGATCAACGCATTATGAGTGATCGCGCGCCAAACGGATTTGGCCGTGCGCCAGATGCCGCCGCCCTTGTTGCGTACGACCTCCATAGCGGTGATGCCGATGGCGTAGCAGATCGGCGCATTCACTGCGATGATGGCGTAGTTCGGGGATAGGGCGTCGGGGCCGTAGGCGCGCTCCGTGATGGGCAGGCCAAGCAGCACCGCGTTGGAGAACAGGCAGCAAAACCCGATGGCGATGGTGTCTTCCCAAGGTCGTTTGAACCCGAACCGCGCACCTAGCGTACCAAGGGTGAACCCTATGATGGCTGGCAGGTAGTAAGATGTCAGCAGGCGTGGCTCAAAGTAGGCGCCAAGTTCCAGCTCCGCGATGCCACGAAACAGCAAACAGGGGATCGCGAAGCTTTGGGTGAATTTCATCAGCGCGTCGGCGCCATCGTCGGAGAACAGCCCCCGTTTGACCGCAAGGAATCCCGCGCCGATGACCAAGAACACCGGCAAGATGACTTCCAGCAGTGCCCCCATCTAGAGGTCGTATTCGATGGTCATGCCGTCATAGGCAGGGGTGATATGCGCGGGCGTCTCGGCATCCAGCGTCGCATAGTCCAAGTCGATGTGCATGTTGGTGATGACCGCGCGTTTTGGCGCCAGCTTTTCGATCCAGCCCAGCGTGTTCTCCAGATGGGAGTGGCTGGGGTGGGGTGTGCGGCGCAGGGCGTCGATGATGAAGCAGTCCAACCCTTGGAGCGCGGCCCATGTTTCGTCGTAGAATTCGGCGACATCGGGCAGGTAGGCCAGATCACCCACGCGAAAGCCAAGCGCGTCGATGGTGCCGTGATTGGCACGAAACGGGGTTAGGGGGATTTTGCCGCCAGCGCCGTTGATCTCCACCACGTCGGTCATCGGTTTCAGCGACAGGATCGGCGGGTAGGGGGAGCCTTCGGGCTGCACGAACACATACCCGAAACGGGAAATCAGGCTGTTGGACGTGTCGCCGTCCGCGTAGACCTTCAGGCGTTCTTTCATGTTGAAAACGATCATGCGCAGGTCATCAATGCCGTGAACATGATCCGCGTGGCTGTGGGTGTAGACCACACCGTCCAAGTGCCCGACGTTTGCGTCCAGCAGCTGTGAGCGCAGATCTGGGGAGGTATCGATCAAGACGGATGTGGTGCCATCCGGCCCGATTTGCTCAATCAGCAAAGAGCACCGCCGGCGACGGTTTTTGGGGTTGGCGGGATCGCAGTCGCCCCAATGCCCGCCCAAGCGTGGCACCCCACCCGAAGAGCCGCAGCCTAATATGGTGAACCGGCGCTTCATGCGGCTTTCCAGAACAGGCGCTCGAAGTTGGCCTGTGTTTGGGCGGCGAACTTGGCGTAGTCCAGCCCGAAGACCTCTGCGCCGACTTTGGCAGTATGGGCGGAATATCCTGGCTCGTTGCGTTTGCCACGGTAGGGCGGCGGGGCAAGATAGGGACTGTCGGTTTCGACAAGGACGCGGTCCAAGGGCGCGGCCGCGAAGATGTCGCGCAGCTCTTGGGATTTGGGGAAGGCGGCGATGCCGGACATCGACAGGTAGAAGCCCAGATCAAGGGCCGCTTGGCCCAGCTCCTTGGAGGAGGAGAAGCAGTGCATCACGCAAGTGAACGCGCCCTTGGCGTGTTCGTCGGACAGGATGCGCGCCATGTCGTCGTCCGCGCCGCGCGCGTGGATGATTAACGGAAGCTTGGTTTGGCGAGCCGCCTCGATATGGATGAGCAGGCTCTCTTGCTGGATGGCGTTGCTTTCGGCGGTGTAGTGATAGTCCAGCCCCGTCTCGCCGATGCCCACAAACTTGGGGTGGTCGGCGAGGGCGACCAGTTCTTCCACCGTCACCAAAGGCTCGTCGGCAGCACTCATCGGGTGGGTGCCGGCGGCGTAATAGACCGAAGGATGCGCCTCCGCGATGGCGCGGACCTGTGGCTCCAGCCTTAGCCGCGTGCAAATGCTGACCATGCGTGTGACGCCAGCCGCGCGCGCGCGGGCGATGATGTCGGGCAGTTCGCCGTCAAAATCGGGGAAATCAAGGTGGCAGTGGCTGTCGGTAATTTGGGGGGTGCTCATTCTCGGCCTCGTTAGGCCGCGGTTTTCGCAGCCACCTCGTTCATTGCCAGAACCATATCAATGACCAGCGCCGAAGGGTCAAGGTTCACGGCGCGCCCATGTTGCGCCCGCGCGGAAATATTTGCCGAAACGCTGGCCCACGCGCGTGCCGCATTCTCGTCTGGTGACAGGCGGGCCAGCATCGCCAACTCCCCCGGCGCGGCCTCGGTAAGCGGCTGGCCAAGTCCCGCCCGCGCCAAGCGCAGCAGCAACACGTCAACCAACCGCAGCATGAGTTCGTAGCGGGCGTCTTGGCCGCGTGCGGCGGCTTTCTCACCCAGTTGAACCATCAATGTGCGGTCCAGTTTCGGGAGGCTAGCGGCCAGAGCGACAAGATCGGCGTAGACGTCCAAGCCGCCCAAATTCAGCATCCGAAGGGCTTCCCCGACAGACCCGCCGGACAGTTCGGCCAAGGCCGAACTATGCGATCCAACTTCTGCGCCCGTTGCGGCCAAGGCCGCCGACATTGGCTCCGCATCCAGCGTCACGCAGCGCAACTCGCGGCAGCGCGAGCGGATCGTCGGCAACAGGCGCGACGGCTGGTGGCTGATCAAGAACAGCAAGGCGTCGGCAGGTGGTTCCTCCAGCACTTTCAGCAAGGCGTTGGCGGCAGAGACGTTCATATCGTCCGCCGCGTCCACGATCACGATGCGGCGACCGCCCTCCGTGGCCGAGAGGGAAAAGAAGCCTTTGAGCTTGCGCACCTCGTCCACGGTGATCTGCTGCTTGAACTTCTTTTTGTCGGCATCGTAGGGGCGTTTGAGAACAAACAGTCCCGGCTCACTGCCTGCCGTCATGCGCGTAGCAATCGGGTGGTGGGCGTCTATCTCTAGTGTGGCGGGCGGTGGCGGTGCGCCGAACATGTCGTTCGGGTCCACGGGTGGATGCGCCAGCAGAAACTTGGCCAGCTTCCATGCCAAGGTGGCTTTGCCGACTCCGCGCGGGCCGGTGATCATCCAAGCGTGGTGCAGGCGGTCCCCGTTGAAGGCTTCGAGGAAGTTGTCCTCAGCCGTGGTTTGCCCCACCAGTGTGGCGGTTTCGCGTGGGTGCGGGGCGCCGTCGATCTGGTCTGATGTCGGAAGGGCTTCGTCGCTCATGTGCGGTTAGCCAGATAGGTGTCGACAACCGCGGAGACGTGCTGCCCCACGTCTTGCGCACCTTTGGTGCCGTCGATGAGTTTCGTGCGGTCGTGGAAGTCTTTGGTCAGGCCAAGGAAGCCCGCCCGCAGCTTGTGCTGGAACTCCGCGCCAAAATCCTCGAACCGGTCTTCGCCGGTGCCCCGTGCCAAGCCGCGCTCCAGCGCGGCGTCGGGGTCCATGTCGATAATCAGGGTCAGGTCCGGCTCTAGCCCGATCATCTGGGTGTGAAGCGTGTCAACGGTGCGGCGCAGGTCGCCACGGGTGACGCCTTGGTACACCCGCGTGCTGTCCGCGAAACGGTCGCAGATGACGATTTTTCCGGCGTCTAGGGCAGGGGTGATCAACCGCTCCACATGGTCGCGGCGGGCGGCGGTGAACAGCAGGATTTCTGTCTCTGCGGACCAGCGGCCCGGATCACCTTCCACCAACAGGCGGCGAATGTCTTCCGCCCCGGGGGAGCCGCCGGGCTCGCGCGTCAGGACAACCTCGTGGCCTGCGGCCTCAAGATGGCCCGCCAGAAGACGGGACTGGGTCGACTTGCCAGAGCCGTCGATCCCCTCAAACGTGATAAAGAGCCCGCTCAAAACACGGTCGCAGCTTGGCCGGTCAACTGGCGAAACAGCACTGTCGCGGCGGTGCGCACGCGCACCATGAAGCCGCCCGCCTCGATTGTCTCGGTCGCCACCAGATCGTGGGTTGCGTCGCCGATGCCCGGCACACTCACGATCAGTTCCGCGACTTTATCGCCAGCGGTGATCGGGGCTTCCAGCGGCCCTTGATACTTGATTTTCGCGGTAACGCCGTCCTTTTTCAGCACGGGCACTAGCACTTTGATGTCCTCAGGGGAGGCCATGCCGACCTTGGCGGCGGTGCCCATCCAGACCTCGGCGTCGGCCATGATCACACCTTGTTCCGCGAGTTGTTGTTCCGCGAACTGGCGGAACGCCCAGTTTGTGATGCGTTCGCTTTCGCTGGCGCGTTCTTCTGGCGTGCTCAGGCCGGACAGCACAAAGACGATGCGCCGTGTGCCTTGCTTGGCAGAGCCGACAAGCCCGTAGCCCGCTTCGCTGGTGTGGCCGGTTTTCAAACCGTCCGCGCCAATGTCCAGCTTGAGCAGCGGGTTGCGGTTGAAGCGGTTGTCCGGCGCGCGGTTGTCATAGGCGAATTCGGTTTCCGCAAAGTAGCCGTAATACTGCGGGAAGACGGTGATCAGGCGCTTCGCCAAGATCGACAAATCCCGCATCGACATGCGTTGCGCAGGGGCGGGCCAGCCGTTGGAGTTCGCGAAGGTGGAATTGGTCATGCCCAAGTCCAACGCGCGTTCCGTCATCATCTGGGCAAAGCCGCGTTCCGTCCCGTCGGGGGAGATCGCTTCGGCCAAGACAGCAGCGGAGTCGTTGCCGGACAAAACAATCACGCCGCGGATCAGGTCTTCCACTGATACGCGGTCGCGGGTGTTCAGGAACATGGTGGAGCCGCCGTAGCTTTGCGCATGCTCCGACACGGGCAGGCGTTGGTCAAGCGACAGCCGCCCGTCTTCCAGCGCCTCGAACGTCATGTTCAAGGTCATCAGCTTGGACATGGAGGCGGGAGGGAGCGCCATGTCGGCGTTCTTTTCCATCAATGTCAGGTCTGTGCCCAAGTCCAGAATGATCGCCGATTTGGCTGATGTTTCAAAGGCATGGGCGGCGACGCTCATGCAAATGCTGGAGGTGAGGGCGGCGATAAGCGTGGCAGCGCGGATGCTCATGGCGGCTCCTTAGATTCTATTTGTGTTAGTTGGTCACGAAGTAGGCGTCGTTAAAGCCCAATTCTTTGACCTTCTTCAGCAATGTGGCGCGCTCGGACGAGGAGCCGGACGGCCCCACCACGACGCGCCAGAACTTTTTACCCTGACTGGTTCCCTGCTTCACTTCGGGCAGGATACCGATACCGCGCAGCGACGTGGCGGTGTTATCGGCGTTCGCCTTGACGGAGAAAATGCCGATCTGGATGTAAGGCTTGGATAGGCTGCTCGACGATTTGCGCGCAGGCGCTGCGGCGGGTGCAGGTTTTGGCGCGGGGGCTGCGGCCACCGGCGCTGGCATTGCGTCCGCTTTGTCGAGCGCGGCTTTCGCCTTGTCGATCGGATCGAGGGTTTGCGCCTCAATGGCGTCGGGCGCGGGCAGGGTGTCTGCACCACTTGGGCCGGAGACGGCAGGCTGCGCCACTGGAACGGCCTCGGTCCGCAAGGCAACAACGCTCATCTTGGTGGGTTGTCCGGCGATCAGGCCCAATGTCTGTGCGGCGTCGGACGACAGCTGCAATTTAGGGCCCGGATTATCGCGCTCACGGCGGAAAAGTGCCCCGATCACGGTTTTATTGTTGGCCAAGTTGCGGATCACCACACGCTCCGGCGCTTTCACACCGGGGTACGCGACCCAGACACCGCCTAAAGACGGGCGACCGTCCCACAGACCATCTTCATTAGCTTGGAACACGTCGGGCGCTTCGACTTCTCGTTCGATGGTTTGAACGTCACCTGTTGCGTCCGCACCGTCCGCCGAGACCTCGGTTGTTTCCTTTTTCTTCAGAAAATCAAACCCTTGACCGTCCTCACATGCCGCCAAAGCGGTCGTGGCACTTAGTAGAAATGCAAGTCGCCATGCGCGTGTCATAGTCGGTTGATGACCCATAATTTTGCCCTCTGCCCCCGCACCCTTTAGGGCGCATATTCCGTCGCTTTGCGCGACTTTACCCGCGGCCACCCAGTGTTGAGCGACCGTCTTTCGCGCACACTAGTAAATAAACTTGTTATTGCAAAGCAATCCGTTGCTTGGTCGGCGAAAATTGGCGTGAGCGCAGGGGATAATCGAGGGGGTTCCAGAATCGATTTGTGGGGGGTAAGTCGTGTCTGTCGGAGGAGTGGCAGAGTGGTCGAATGCACCGGTCTTGAAAACCGACGAGGGTGAAAGTCCTCCCAGGGTTCGAATCCCTGTTCCTCCGCCACCATACATTTTGGTCGCTTTGATTGGGTCGCCTTAGGCGGCCCTTTTGCTTTGTTTTGGGGTCGGGCGCCTAGTCATTCGTTCATAATAGCATTTCGATTGCGCCCTCGGCCCGTGCCTTGGTGATGTCGGGGGTCTCGCGCGATCTTGGGTGTTAAGCCGCAGTTATCACCGTGCCTTCGCCTGATCCGCGTGAGGGGCGTCGTCATATGGGCTTGACGTGTATTTTGTTTTGTATAATTAAAAACATATATAGGTGAGCGCCTAAAATCTTCCGGCTATTTTGAAAGGGCACGCTGTGACCGCACTTCCGATCCTACAATTCGGCACTAGCCGTTTTCTGCAAGCCCATGCCGATTTGTTTATCTCGCAAGCCATGGCTGGCGGCCAAGCCGTTGGGCCGATCACGGTTGTGCAAAGTTCAGGCGATACGGCACGTGCCGCGCGGCTGGCTGGGCTGGTCGGTGGCTATCCTGTGCGCGTCGAGGGGATACTGGACGGCGCGCAGGTGCGCGAGACGATCACGGTCAGCAGCGTCGCACGCAGCTTGTCGACAGCATCGGAATGGGACGAGGTGGTACGTGCTTTCGTGCAAGACACGGCGATTGTCCTCTCCAACACGGGTGACAGCGGGTTCGCCCCGCAGCCCAGCGATACGGGCGCGGTGTTCGATCAATCAATGTCATACCCAGCCAAGCTGACCCTGCTGTTGCGGGCGCGGTTCGCGGCGGGCGGTGCCCCCATTCAGATCATGCCGATGGAACTGATCGTTGGTAACGGCGCTGTGCTGAAGGCCCGCGTCATGGAATTGGCGCGGGGCGAAGATGCGTTTCAACGCTACCTTGAGCAGGATGTCACTTGGGTGAATTCGCTGGTCGACCGGATCGTGTCGCAACCGCTTGAACCCGCGGGCGCGGTGGCTGAGCCCTACGCGCTGTGGGCGATTGAGGATCAGCCGAAGTTGATCGTGCCGTGCGAACATCCCTCGGTTCAGGTCGTCGCATCGCTCGAGCAGATAGAAGCGCTTAAGTTGTTCGTGCTGAACCTCGGGCACACGTTCCTCGTTGAGCATTGGCAGGCGGCGCAAGGCGGGCCGGATGTGCTGGTGCGTCAGCTGGTACAAGACGAGGCGGCACTGACGGCTTTGAAAACAGTCCTGAGCGACGAGGTTCGCCCAGCCTTTGTTGCTGCAGGCCTCGGCGCGGAGTTCGACGCCTATGTTGCGACGACCTTGGATCGCTTTGCCAATCCATATTTGGATCACCGCATCGCGGATATTGCGCAAAACCACGCCCAGAAAGTGACCCGCCGGATCGCAGCTATGCTGGATTGGGCCGTTGCGCAGGGCGACACATCCCCAAAACCTGTGCTGACGGATATCGTCGCGCGTAATAAGGAAACGACCTGATGGCCATAGACGCCAAACGCGTTGGACAAACCGATCTCCATGTCACGCATCTGTCTCTCGGTGGTGCCAACCTAGGCAATATGGCGCGTGAGGTTAGCGACGAAGATGTTGTGGCGGTGATGGACTACGCATGGGCGGCGGGTATTCGCTACTTCGACACAGCGCCGCATTACGGGCGCGGCCTGTCGGAGCAACGCATGGGGGCGTATCTGAAAACCAAGCCCCGTGATACTTACGTCTTGTCCACGAAAGTGGGGCGCGTCTTGTCACCCGGTCCACAGCTGGCTGAGGTGGACGGGTTCATCAACCCACTGCCAAATGCGGTGCGCTACGACTACTCCGCCGACGGAATACGGGAGAGCTTCGAGAGCAGCTGCGAACGTCTTGGCACATCCCACGTGGACATTGTTTTTTGCCATGACATCGGCATTTACACCCACGGGGCGGCGGACAACGCGCGCCACATGGAGGACTTTCTAGGCTCAGGCATTCAAGCGCTGCGCGATCTAAAACAGGCGGGGCGGATTCAGGCCTTCGGGCTTGGCGTCAATGAAAGCCAAGTCTGTATTGACGTGATGAAAGAGACGCCGCTGGATGTGATCCTTTTAGCGGGTCGTTTGACGCTGCTAGATCGTGAAGCCGAAGAGGAACTGCTTGGGCTTTGTGCGGAGCAGGGGACGTCCCTTGTGCTGGGGGGGATTCTGAATTCCGGCATTCTGGCCACCGGCCCAGTGCCTGGGGCCACGTTTGACTACGGGCCCGCGCCGCAAGAGATTATGGACCGCGTCGGGCAGTTGAAGGCGAGAGCAGAGGCGCTCGGTCTGACATTAGCGCAAGCGGCGTTGCAATTTGCCATGCACCACCCCGCTGCCTGCTCGGTTCTGTTGGGCACGGGGAAAGTCAGTTCTTTGCAGCGAAATTTGGATGCGTTGGAGACCCCATTGTCCGATGAGGCGCTATCGTTCGTGACAACTTAGCGCATGTGGGCGTTCGCCTTGAGGGAGTCCAGCAATGTCTGCTTCGAGGTCATCAGGTGTGTACGGGCGGCGCGTTCTGCGCGGTCCGTATCACGACTCCGCAGCGCATCAATATAGGCAAGGTGCTCGTGGATCGCGGCCTCGTTTCGTGTGCGTTCATCGGATTTGTTCCATTGGAAGTGGTAGTGAAACACCAGTGAAATGATGTTCTGAAAGTCTTTGACGAACCGGTTTTTGACGACACTATTTATTGTCTCGTGAAACTTTTCGTCCAGCACGGAAAAGTCGTGGTAGTCGTCGTCGATCCGCGCCAATAGATCGTGATGGCTCGCCTCCAGCGCCTCAAGCTTTGCCCAGATCGGGTGATCCTCGGGCAGGGTCGCAAGGTGGCGTGCGGAGTTGAGTTCAAGCATTGCGCGAAAATCGGAGAGCTCGACCGCGAAATCAGCCGTAAACCCGTTCAGCTCCCAGCCGCCGCGTGGGCGCCGTGTCACGATGCTGAAGCGGCTTAGCGCGTTCAGGAACTCTTGCAACGTGTGGGTCGCAACGGAAAATTCTTTGGAGAGTTGCGCGACATTTAAAACCGTACCAGGCGGCACATCCATACGCAAAATCCAGTCGAGGAACCGGCTTTCCAGCTCTTCGATGCTCAACAGTCTAGTGGGCCCCTCAAGGCGGTCATCAGGGGTCGGTTGGCGCAATACGACTTTGTTGCGACCGGTTCCTGAGATGATTTGGTTTTCATGCAGGCGCGTCAGCACGCTGCGAACAATGGTCCTGCTGACATCCAACTGCGACGCCAATGCGTTTTCCGATGGCACCGGTTCCCCGATTGTCGCTTTGGTGCAAAGGGTTAGGGCCTTATTGTAGGCTTCAATGAAGCGCGTATTCGTGCGGGCCATGTATACAGTTTCTCCTGTAAGGCTCAAAGCCTGAGTGTCAGTTTTTAATAGTGTATGGATAAATTAAAAACAATTGACGCAGTGATATTTCTCAGAATAGTTTATTATTATTAAAGACACTTTGGCGTTTTGATCTGGGAGGATCTATGTCGGATACAGAACTAAAAGCTAAGCTCCGCTTTTTACCCACGGGGTCGGCCCTCCACAAATTATCTGCGCTTATCACGTTGCTGCTGTTGATCTTGGCCTTCTCGATCATGAGCTCGGCATTCTTTTCAGTGAACAACGGCCTTACTGTGCTGTTGCAAACATCGGTCATCGGACTGCTGGCGATTGGGATGACCATGGTCATTATCACCGGTGGTATCGATTTAAGTGTCGGGTCGGTGCTGGCCCTTTCGGGGGTGGTCACCGGATTGCTCATGAAGGCGGGGCTGCCTGTGATGCCTGCCATGGCACTGGGCGTTGTGACAGGCGGGGTTTGCGGCTTTCTGAACGGTCTGGTCATCACCAAGATGCGGATCACGCCCTTTGTGGCGACGTTGGGCATGATGATGATCGCCCGTGGTGTCGCGCTACAGCTCACGGGGGCGGCCCCGATTAGCCGACTTGGCGAAACCTTTGGTTGGCTTGGCAATGGCGCGTTGTTTCGTGTGGTTGAAATGCAGGCGAATGGCTTTCCGAAGGTCATTTTTCCCGGCATCCCTTATCCTGCAATTCTGCTTCTGATCATGGCACTTTTCGGCGCGTATCTTTTGCAGCGCCGCCAGATCGGGCGCCACATCTTTTCCGTAGGCTCCAACGAGGAGGCGGCCCGTCTGTCTGGCGTCAACGTGGATCGCACTAAAATCTGGGCCTACACGGCATCCGGTGCCCTAGCCGGTCTGTCCGGCATGGTTCTGATGTCGCGCCTTGTGACCGTGCAGCCAAATGAAGGCGTCATGTATGAGCTTGATGCAATCGCGGCTTCGGTGATCGGCGGCGCGTCCTTGATGGGCGGTGTCGGCAGCGTCTCTGGCAGCATGATCGGCGCGTTCATCATCGGTGTGTTGCGCAACGGTCTGAACATGGCAGGGACATCCGCCTTTATCCAACAAGTCATCATCGGCGTTGTCGTGATCGGCGCAGTTTATCTCGACCAGATCCGCAACCGAAAATAACGAAACGACCATCTTCAAAAGGGAGGAAACCATGAAGAAACTTATCACCACGGCTCTAACAGCGGGCGTTCTGGCAACCGCGGCGTCTGTCGCCTCTGCCGGCGAAATCGCGGTAATCGTGAAAACCACGAACTCCAGCTTCTGGCAGAACGTCAACAAAGGTGCGACAGCGGCGATCGAGGGCCATGCCGAACACACGATGACCTTTAACGGCCCAGCATCAGAATCCGCCATCAACGATCAGGTGGCCTTGGTAGAAAACGCGATCAACCGTGGCGTCGCTGGCATCGTTCTGGCCCCGTCAGACCCAGAGTCCCTCGCGCCCGTCGTGAAGCGCGCTTACGAGTCCGGCATTCCTGTCGCGATCATCGACAGCGCGTTGGCTGAAGGGAACGACCAGTACTACCAGACGTTCCTGTCGACCGACAACTGTGCGGCAGGCCAGCAAGCTGCTGCTATGATGATCGAGGACGCGGGCTCCACCGGCAAAGTGGCCGTGATGTCCTACGTCGCGGGTGTTGGCTCTGAAGTTGGCCGCGTCGGGTGCTTTGTCGAATACCTCAGCGAGAACTCCGACATCGAAGTCGTCGGTCCGTTCTACTCTCAGTCGCAAATGGCAACAGCCTTGAACCAGACCACCGACATTCTGGCGGCAAACGGCGACCTGATTGGTATTTTCGGCGCGAACGAGCCAACCGCAATCGGCATGGGCCGCGCGATTGAGCAAGCTGGCAAAGCCGGTCAGCTGACCGCGATCGGTTTTGACGGCAACGTTGATCTGCAAGACATGGTCAAAAGCGGCGTGTTGTTGGCCACGGCTGTTCAAGGCTCATTCCAGATGGGTGAGCTTGGCGTGAACGCAATTGCAGACATCCTTGCGGGTAATTCTGTGACGGATTTCATCGACACCGGTGTGGTCATGGTGACCAAAGAGAACATCGATACGCCTGTCGCGCAAAACGTCTTGTACTAAGCAAGATTTGGGCCAGCGTATGCGCGCTGGCCCTCCAACAGTTTCCAAACGAAGGCCCCTAGATGTTTGATACCGCCCCCACACATGCGCCTCTGGTTCAGATGTGCGACATCCACAAAAATTTTGGCGGTGTTGTCGCCGTAGATGACGTCTCAGTTGACCTGTACCCCGGTGAAGTTGTCGGCGTCTTGGGCCACAATGGCGCGGGCAAATCCTGTCTGATGCGGATGCTGTCTGGCGCGATGTCGCTGAGCAGTGGTGAGATTTTGGTCAATGGCGAGAAGGCCGATCTGAAGACACCTCAAGATGCCAAGACGTTTGGGATTGAGACCATTTACCAAACGCTTGCGCTCGCCGACCATCTGGACGCCGCTGCCAACCTGTTCTTGGGGCGCGAACTGAAGACGAGGTTCGGCAACCTTGATGAAACCCGCATGCATGCTGAGGCGAAAGCAGCGCTCGTTCAGCTGAATCCGAATTTCAAAAACCTCAAAGACCCCGTGTCGCGTCTGTCTGGCGGGCAGCGCCAAGTGATTGCGATCGCCCGTGCAATCTATTTTCAGGCCAAGGTCTTGATCATGGACGAGCCCACCGCCGCGCTTGGCCCGTCAGAGACCGCAATGGTCGCAGATCTGACGTTGCGGCTGAAGAAAGACGGTATTGGTATCTTCCTGATCAGCCACGACATGCATGATGTTTTCGACCTCTGCGACCGCGTGATGGTCATGAACAAGGGGCGCAATGTAGGTACTTTCAAGATCGAAGACGTCAACAAGGATGACATCCTTAGTTTGATCATCAAAGGCACCTTGCCGGATGACTGGACGCCACGGGGGGAAACCTCATGAGTGCGCCCATGATGCAGAGCGGTGTGGTTGTTGAACCGGGGCACTTCGCGCTTGAGCCGCGTCCCATTCCTCAAGACATCCCCGACGGCTGGGTTTTGATCGACATTTGCGCCGTGGGGCTTTGTGGCACGGACTATCACATCCTAGAGGGCAAACACCCGTTCTTGAACTACCCGCGTGTCATTGGGCACGAGTTGAGCGGGCGTGTGGCGAAGCAGGGAAACGGTTGGTCGGTCGGCGATTTGGTGGTTGTGAACCCGTATCTGTCGTGCGGCACATGTCGCGCCTGTGACCGCGGTAAGCCTAACTGCTGCTCCAATATTGAAGTGCTGGGTGTGCACCGCGATGGTGGTCTCACGGCGCAGCTGATTGTGCCCGCTGGCAATCTGTACCCTGCCGACGGTTTGACGCCGCTTCAGGCTGCAATGGTCGAGTTCCTAGCGATTGGAGCCCACGCGGTGCAACGCTCCGAAGTCGGGCAGGGCGATACCGTTCTTGTCACCGGCGTGGGGCCTATCGGGATTGGGACCGCGCTATTCGCGCGCCTGAAAGGTGCCGAAGTCGCTTTGCTTGATCTCAGCCCTGCGCGTTTGAACATGGCGGCGGACAGGTTCGGGTTTGACCAAGGGTTTGTTAGTATTGATGACGCTATCGGATCGACAAAAGGCGACGGCTTTGATGTGGTCTATGACGCAACCGGTCACGGCGGCGCAATCGAGGCGGGCTTTGCCGCAGTGGCCCATGGGGGCACCTATACGTTGGTGAGCGTCGTCAAAGATACGCTCAGCTTCAGCGACCCCGAATTTCACAAACGCGAGATGCGCCTGATCGGAAGTCGCAACGCGCTCAAAGCGGATTTTGATTGGGTCATGTCGGCGTTTCGAGATGGTCTCATTGATGCTGATGCGCTGTGTTCCAGCGTGATTTCCATGGATACGCTGGTGAAGACCTTTGGCGACTTGGCAAAGGATCGCGCTGATCTGATCAAAGTGATTATCCAACTCGGGGAATAAATATGTCTGCTAAGACACTTACTCTGCATCCTGCTGACAACGTTGCCATCGCGTTAACGAAACTATCTGCCGGTGACGGGATAGCACGCGGTGACGTCCCTAGATCGCACAAGGTTGCCTTGGCCGATATTCCTCAGGGTGCCCCTGTGTTGCGCTATGGGCAGGTGATCGGCCAAGCGACCCGCGATATCGCAAGGGGCAACCACGTTCATGATCACAACATGGACATGAGCGCCCATGATGTTGATTATGCCTTCGCCACCGCGGTTGACGCTTTGCCGCCTGTAACCGACCCCCGTACTTTTGACGGCTATCACCGCGAGCACGGCAAGGTCGGGACGCGCAATTACATCGGGGTTCTGACAACGGTAAATTGCTCCGGTTCTGTGGCGCGATTTATCGCTGAGGAGGCCGAGAAAACGGGGCTGCTAGACGCTTTTCCCAACGTCGATGGCATCGTGCCGATCGTTCACTCCAGCGGATGTGGCATGTCCAATCGCGGGGACGGATATGATATCTTGCTGCGTACACTGGGGGGATATGCGGCGCATCCGAACTTTGGCGGTATCTTAATGGTCGGTCTGGGCTGTGAGGTGTTGCAGCTTGCCGATTTGGTAAAGGGGCGCAAAATCACGTCCGATGGCGCCTTGCGGTACATGACAATTCAGCAAACCGGCGGCACCAAACGGACAATTGATCAAGGTCTGGAACATGTGGCTTCGCTTGCGGAGTTTGCCAATCAAGCCACCCGCAAGCCAGCCCCGATTTCGGAGCTGACCTTGGGCATGCAGTGCGGCGGGTCTGACGGCTATTCGGGCTTCACGGCCAATCCCGCACTCGGTGTGGCGTCAGACATGCTGGTGCAGCACGGGGCAACGTCGATCCTGTCTGAAACCTCAGAAATATACGGTGCCGAACACCTCCTGACACGTCGCGCGCGCACGCCCGAAATAGGGCAGGCGCTGGTCGACAAGCTGTCGTGGTGGGAGAACTATTGCGCGCTGCATGGCTCTAAAATGGACAACAACCCAAGCCCGGGAAACAAGCGCGGCGGGTTAACGACCATCTTGGAGAAATCGTTGGGCGCGGTCTCCAAAAGCGGGCAAGCACCGCTGTCGGGCGTCTTCGAATACGGCGCGCCGCTGACATCAAAGGGCTTGGTGTTCATGGACAGTCCCGGATACGATCCTTGCTCCGTCACGGGGCAGGTCGCGTCGGGGGCCACGTTGATTGCGTTCACAACGGGGCGGGGGTCTGTGTCGGGCTACAAGCCGTCACCTTGCATGAAGCTGTCCTCTAACTCTGATCTGTTCGACAGGATGGGCGACGATGTCGACGTCAATTGCGGCGATATCGTCGATGGTGTGTCGTTGGCAGAGAAGGGGGCGGAGATATTTGAAACCCTCATCGCGATGGCCAGCGGTCAGCCGAGCAAAAGTGAAGCCCAAGGGTTTGGCGGCGTAGAGTTCGTGCCGTGGCAGATAGGGGCAGTGCTTTAGTGCAGGTGGGGCGCCGGTTGTCGGACCATGTTCCTGCGAAGAACTCCGCGACCTGAAGCCTTCCTCAGACGGCGTGAGCGCCAGTTTCTGTGACGATGACATCCATCGCAATATCATGTTCTTGCGGGTAGATCGTGGGCAGGCGGGCCGCGTCATACCCCACGCCGATCTTGAGCGGGGGCGAGGGCAGCGCCGCCAGCGTTCGGTCAAAGTAGCCGCCACCATATCCCAACCGGTAGCCAGCAGGATCCCAGCCAACAAGCGGGGCAAGCGTAATGTCTGGCGTCACACGCGCGGCGTCTTTGGTCAGGACCGGAATGTTCCAGTCTCCACGGGTCATTTCGGCGTCCGGTGTCCACAGGCGGAAAACCAGCGGGGCGGCTTTGGTCTCGACCGATGGCAGCGCAATTCGGACCCCAAATTTATGCAACTTCCCCATCAGGGTGCGCAGGTCAGGCTCGCCCTTTATGGGCCAGTACATTGAGAAAATCTGCCCTTTTGCGCCGTGGTAATGGCGATGCAAGATGTCCTCCAGCCGTGCCGCGATCTGGGCTGACAGGTCGGCGTGTGTGCTGGCGCTCAATGTCTTTCTGGCGTCCCTTAACTCGGTACGTTTCGCTTTGCGCCAGACCGCGACGTCGCGGGCTTGCGTTTGATCTACCTCTGGCGCCATGCAGGCCGGGGACGCGTAGGTGGGCGTTTTAGGTGGGGTATTTTCGGCCAAATCAAACCTCGCGTGGTACGATGCGGGTGGAGTGTAGCACGGGTGCGCGTCACGATCACGAGGTGGCTTGGTGAAAGGATTTTATTGTCATGTTGCGTGCAATGACCTAAATCTTATCTGAAAATTTCAGGAACGTCATGAAAATTACAGCCAAAGATGTCGCCGAAAGATGTGAAACCTCGACCGCAGCGGTGTCGCGCGCGTTCAGAGCACAGGCCACGATCAACCCCGCTTTGCGTGCCAAGATACTCGCCGCTGCGCGGGATTTAGGCTATGCGCCGCCAGCGAAACGTCCCCAGCGGACGCAGGGGAGACGCACAATTTCAATCGTCGTTGGGGGGATCATAAACCCGTTCTACCCCAACGCGTTGGAGCTGTTCGCAAAGGAATTGAGCGCGCGCAATCACAACATGCTGGTGCATATCGTCCCGCAAGGAGAAACCGTCGACAGCACCATGTCGCAGGTTTTGCGCAGCGGTTCTGATGCGGCAATCATAGCATCGGCAAATCTGTCGTCCGAACTGGCGAACCAGTGCCGTAATCGCGGTATGCCGGTCGTTTTGTTTAACCGTGTCCAAGCGGACGCGGCCACCAATGCGGTCTGCGCTGACAACTACAACGGGGGGCTTCTGGCGGCGCGTCGCTTGCTGTCGCGTGATTGTGCGGCAATTGGTTTTCTTGGCGGAACGCGCGATACCTCCACGCATCTGGAGCGTCGTCGCGGCTTTCTGGACGAGTTGGAGCGCCAAGGCGCTGGCGTGATGTTTGAGGGGGCGGGGGAATACGATTACAACGTCGCATTCTCGGCCGTGAGTTCACTTCTGGAAGGGCGGAACCTGCCGGATGGCTTATTTTGTGCGAACGATATCATGGCGATAGCTGCGATTGATGCAGCACGTCGCGTGGGGATGTCCGTCGGTAAAGATATCGCGATCCTTGGCTTTGACGATGTGCCAATGGCCGCATGGACGGCGTACCAGCTGACAACGTTTCGCCAGCGCGTCGGGCAGATGGTGTCTGACACCATCGGCTTGATCGAAGAGGTGTGGCAAGAGCCGGAAACCGAGGGCGCGTTGCGCATGGTGCGCTGCGGCCTCGTGGAGCGGGCAAGCGGATAAAACGTGTGTGAAATATTTCATGCAAAAATAATTCATCTTGCAGTTTGTTGCGCTGTTGATACCTCCTGTCGCCGTGGACGGTTTCGCGAGACTCATGCGGTCCTCCATATCAATGCAAGGAGGAGTGCATCATGAAATTTACAAACCTACTGAAGCCCGCGACGTTGCTCATGGCGACTGCAGTTATGCCATTTGCGGCTGCGGCCCAAGAGCGTCTCGCCTTTGGCGCGACCAACGCCCAGAGCGCCCACTACGCGTATTTCGCGGCAATCACCAAAATCGTGAACCAAGCCTACCCCGACTATCAGGCGTCCGTTGTTGAAACCGGCGCAACCGTCGACAACCTGAAGCGCATGGCCCGTGGTCAGCTGGATATCGGCCTGATCACCACCAGCGCCTTGTACCACGCAAACAGCGGCATCAAGACGTTTGAAGGCAACCAGATCGATTCCAAATTGCTGTGGGCATACTCGCTCGCCCCGCAAAACGTGGTCGTGCGTCAGGATTCCGGCATCACGTCGCTCGAAGATCTGGCTGGCGTTCGCTTCGGTCCGGGGCAACGTGGTAGCTCCACCGAGGCAACATCGCTTGACGTAATGGCGACCCTCGGGGTGGAGCCGGACTGGGTGCGTGGCTCAAACGGGGAACTCGCCGCGGCGATTAAAGACAACCGCTCCGTCGGTTTTATCAAATCTGCGGTTGGTACCAAATTCGACGCGCTTACCACCGACATCGCGACCTTCACACCCGTGCAAGTCCTGGGTCTGACAGACGATCAAGTCAGCACCATCAAAGCTGAATTGCCAGAGCTATCCGTCGTCGAAATGCCCGGCGGTGAGATGGAGAACTCCGGACCCTACACAGCGTGGGGCTTCATGATCGGCGTCTCCGCACGCCCTGACCTGTCTGACGATGTGGCCTACGATATCGTGAAGGCCGTGATGGAAGATGACGTAGAGCAAGCAACAGCTTTCCCCACCGTGAAGGGCCAAAATCTGGCGGAGCTGACGCTGCAATACGCAACCTCCAAGCTGCATCCGGGTGCGATCCGTTACTTTGAGGAAATCGGCCTCACAGTTCCAGACGCTCTAAAATAAGCCAATTGCCCGATGCCGCGCTTGGCGCGGTGTCGGGCACTACCGTTCGGGGAGGACCGTAAACGTGTCACATATTTCGGAAGATGTTGTCGCGCCATCGTCGCGGCTAGACTGGATTGCCGCGGCGCTTGCGGTCGGTATCGGATTGTTCGTGTTCTACACGTCGTTCTTCGGCTCCTTCGAGACACTGATCCAACGCGCGGTATTTGTGGCCATGATTGTCCCCCTCAGCGTGCTGCTGTTCCCGCTTGGCAAAGGCCGCGTATGGCGGCCCCTTGGCGCGGTGATCGATATCGCGATATCGGGCTTTGTGATCGTCGCCGCAGGCTACATCGTGATGAACTTCGAGCGCATCATGAACGATCTCCCTTTCGCCGAGCAGATCGACATCATCTTGGGCTTCGGCACGCTGTTGATCATTCTGGAAATGGCCCGCCGCAGCGCCTCTCTCGTGTTTCCGCTGATCGTTGGCGGCGTCGTCGTCTACGCCTTCCTTGGTGACAAAATCCCCGGATCGTTCGGCCACCGTGGCTTCGACGCAGGCTACTTGGCGGAGGTGATCTTCCTGTCGGATCGTGGGTTGTGGGGCATGCTTGTGTCCATTGCGTCGACGACCTTGGCGGCCTTTATCTTGTTCGGCGCGTTGCTGCTGCACACGGGTGCGGGGCAAACCTTCTTTGACCTAAGCGCGCGGGCAGGGGGCAAAAGCCCCGGCGGCGCGGCCAAGATCGCGACCATCGCGTCGGGGCTGTTCGGCTCGATCTCCGGCTCCTCGGTGGCCAACATCGCGACCACCGGCAACTTCACTATCCCGCTGATGAAAAGCCTCCGCTACCCAGCCCCTTTCGCGGGGGCGGTTGAGGCCGTTGCCTCGACTGGTGGTCAATTGGCCCCGCCCATCATGGGGACAGCAGCCTTTGTGATGGCCGAACTTGTGGGGGTGAACTACTGGACCATCGCAGCCGTCGCCATACTGCCCGCGTTCTTGTTCTACCTTGGCGTGTTCACCACCGTCCACCTTATCGCCAAGCGAACTGGCCTTGGCGCGGTTGACCAAAGCGAGTTGCCAGACTGGCGTGAGGCGCTGAACTGGCGCCGTATGAGCCCGATCATCGCGGGCGTTGCGGGGCTGGCGTTTGGTATCTTTAACGGCAACTCCATCCAGCTGACCGCGTGCTACGGCATGGTCGGGATCATCGGGGCCTACACTGTCGCCACGCTCGTTTCCGGTGGGACAATCCGCGAAGTGGTTCTGACCCTGCTGCGTGCGCTCGAAGACGGCGGCAGAGGCGTGGTGATCGTGGGTATCTTGCTGGTCGCGGCGCAGGTCTTTGTGGCCATCGTCAACCTTACCGGTGTCGGCGTCGCTGTCACATCCTCCATCTTGGCGCTGGCCGAGGGCAACCTGATCGCTATCGCGCTGATCATGGCGGTGGTCTGTCTGATCGCGGGGATGGGGCTGCCCACATCTGCGGCCTATGTCTTGGTCGCGGCGGTATTCGCGCCCGTGCTGATCCAGCAAGGGTTGGAGCCGATCACTGTCCACCTCTTCGTTCTTTATTACGCGGTGCTTTCCGTGATCACGCCACCGGTTTGCGTGGCGGTGTTTGTCGCCGCGACGGTAGCAAAAACAAGCTGGACGGGCGTTGCCAGCCAGTCGCTGCGCCTTGGGGTGACGGCTTACGCGATCCCCATGCTGATGCTGATCTATCCGGGCCTGTTGCTGCAAGGCGGCGGCGCGTCCATCGCCATGGCCGTGCTGGCGGGCGTTGGTTTCACCCTGAGCGTCGCAGCCTTCTTCGCGGGTCAGCCGATCTTCGGGCGGTTCACATCGTTACTCTGGGCCGTGCCCGCAGTGCTGCTGCTCTTCCCACATTGGCCCGCGACCATCACCGGCGCCTGCCTTGTTGCCGTGTTCTGGGTCTTGTCCAAACGCAGCGCCGACGCAGCGTTCATCGCTACACCACAACAGGAGGCATAGAATGACTGTAAATTCCGACTTCAAAGCCAAGCTCGTCGCCAAAGAGCCGTTGCTGGGGACATTTATCAAAACCCCGCATCCGATCATTATCGAGATCATGGCCCATGCAGGGTTCGACTTTCTAGTGATCGACGCGGAGCACGCGCCGTTCGACCGGACCACCATCGACATGATGTTGATCGCCGCGCGTGCGGAGGGCTGTCCGATTATTGTGCGGGTGCCAACCTCCAGCCCTGACTGGGTGCTGAACATCTTGGATGCAGGCGCCGCGGGCATCATGGTGCCCCACGTTGAGACGGCCGCGCAGGCGCAAGCCTTGGCGCAGTCCGTGACCTACGGGCCGGGGGGGCGCGGTTTTGCGGGCACCTCCCGCGCTGCTGAATATGCACGGCGACCTCTGGCGGAACATCTCGCCCGTGCCCGCGATGAGGTCTCACTCATCTGTCAAATCGAAGATCCCGACGGTGTGATCAATCACGCGGAAATCGCGGCAGTTGACGGCGTGGATGCGCTGTTCATCGGGCGGGCTGATTTGGCCGTGTCGCATGGCTACAGCGATTTCTTCGCCCCTGAAGTCGCCGATATGACCACCGAAATTCTTGGCAACACTGACACCGCAACCGGTCTGTACTGCCCCCCGACGGAGGAGCTTGGGCCGCTACAGGCGGTGGGTGGCTCGCTCTTTGTTGTCGGCTCGGAGCACAGCCTGATGACCTCAGGCGGGCTTAGCCTTTCCCAAAAATTTAACGCAGTTCGCAGCGCGAAGGAGACATTGAAATGACCATTACTTACCTCAAGCGGGGCAAACCCGAAGCGGACCGCGCGGACGACGATGCCCAGACCCGTGCCGTGGTAGAGGCCACTTTGAAGGATATCGAAGCACGTGGTGACGACGCTGTGCGCGAGTTGTCCGAAAAATTTGACGGCTATTCGCCCGTGTCCTTTCGCCTGTCCGAGAGCGAGATCGAGGCCTTGATGGCCCAAGTTACCCCGCAAGAAATGCACGACATCAAATTCGCACAAGAACAAGTGCGCAAGTTCGCGCAGGCGCAACGGGACTCCATGCTGGATATCGAGGTCGAAACCCTTCCGGGCGTGATCCTTGGCCACAAGAACATCCCCGTGCAATCTGTCGGCTGCTACGTGCCGGGTGGCAAGTTCCCGATGGTGGCATCCGCGCATATGTCGGTCGCGACGGCCTCCGTCGCGGGTGTGCCGCGCATTATCGCCTGCACGCCGCCGTTCAACGGTGCGCCAAACCCTGCGGTGATTGCGGCGATGCATCTGGGCGGCGCCCATGAAATCTATGTCATGGGCGGCATTCAGGCGATTGGCGCAATGGCGATCGGAACGCAGACCATTGATCCCGTTCACCTGCTGGTTGGTCCGGGCAACGCCTTTGTCGCAGAAGCCAAGCGCCAGTTGTTTGGTCGCGTGGGCATCGACCTTTTCGCGGGGCCGACAGAGACCATGGTGATTGCAGACGACACTGCGGCCGACGCCGAACTATGCGCAACAGATTTGCTGGGGCAGGCGGAGCATGGCTACAACAGCCCTTGCGTGTTGCTCACCAACTCGTTGACGCTGGCCGAAGACACATTGGCCGAGGTCGACCGCTTGCTGGGCATCTTGCCCACGGAACCAACAGCGCGCGTATCTTGGGACACCTACGGCGAGGTGATCGTGTGCGACACCTACGACGAGATGCTTGCCGTGGCCGACGATTACGCGTCCGAGCACGTGCAAGTGATGACCGACCGCGACGACTGGTTCTTGGAAAACATGACCTGCTACGGGGCCTTGTTCCTTGGCCCGCGCACCAACGTTGCGAACGGCGACAAGGTGATCGGAACGAACCACACACTGCCGACCAAGAAGGCGGGGCGCTACACGGGCGGGCTATGGGTCGGCAAATACCTGAAGACCCATTCCTACCAGAAGGTCATGACGGACGAGGCTGCGGCGATGATCGGCGAATACGGCTCGCGCTTGTGCATGCTCGAAGGCTTCGTGGGCCACGCGGAGCAATGCAACGTGCGCGTGCGCCGCTACGGCGGCACGAATGTCCCCTACGGCGAAGGCGCGCCTGTCCACCGCATCGCTGCCGAATAAACCGTCCAAGGCGCGACGTCTTTGAGGGCGTCGCGCTTCCTATGAAGGAGTTGCCATGACCCTGCCGAAATCCCCCTCCCAACGTCTTGACGGCAAACGCGCGCTTGTAACAGGCGCGTCCTCCGGCATCGGGCAGGGCTGTGCAGTTGCCTTGGCGGAGGCGGGGGCGCATGTGGTCTGCGCCGCGCGCGGCGTGGAAAAGCTGCAAGCCACGGTGGACGCGGTGGCGCGGGAAGGCTGGTCGGCAGAGGCCGTGGCCTTGGACATGGGTGACTTGGACGCCTTGGCAACCATGCTGGGCGGGCAAGCCCCCTTTGACGTGGTGGTGAACTCGGCGGGGCTTGCGCGCCACGGACCTGCGTTCGAGACCACGCCGGAAGATTTTGACGCGGCGATGGGTCTGAACCTGCGTGCGGCCTATTTTCTATCCGTGGGCGCAGCCAAGGGAATGCGGGGCAAGGGCGGCTCCATCATTCATATCTCCAGCCAGATGGGTCACGTGGGCGGCGTTGACCGTGCGGTGTACTGCGCGGCCAAACACGGGCTGGAAGGCATGGTAAAGTCCATGGCCATCGAGTGGGGGCGCGAGAACATCCGCATCAACACAATCTGCCCGACATTCATCCGCACACCTTTGACGGCTGGGACATTTGACGATCCGGAACGCGCCGCGTGGATCGCGGATAAAATCAAACTCGGCCGCGTCGGAGAGGTAGAGGACATCATGGGGGCCGTCGCCTATCTGGCGTCCGACGCATCCGCAATGGTCACGGGCACGTCGATGCTGATCGACGGCGGCTGGACCGCAGGGTAGCCACCTTCACGCGTCCTACGTATTGCAAATGAAAAAGGCCGCGCCTCGGTTTAGAGGCGCAGCCTTTCTTTTTACTTGGCTCAGGCGATCTAGCCGATGATCGCGTTCAGCGTCTCGGACGGGCGCATAACGGCAGCGGTTTTGGCCGCGTCCCCGTGGAAGTACCCCCCCAGATCGACGGCTTTGCCTTGGGCCGCTGCAAGCTCGGCGGTGATCTTCGCCTCGTTTTCGGCCAGCGCTGTGGCGATTGGAGCGAAATGCGCCGCCAGTTCCGCGTCACTGGTTTGGGCGGCCAAGGCTTCTGCCCAGTAGCGCGCGAACCAGTAGTGGCTGTCGCGATTATCAGGCTCGCCGACTTTGCGCGATGGGGAGTGGTCGTTGTCCAAGATGCCCTGCGTCGCAGCGTCCACCGCTTCACCCAACACGCGGGCTTTGGCGTTGCCTTTGGCGTCGGCAAGGAACGTCAGGCTTTCACCAAGTGCGCAGAACTCGCCCAAGCTGTCCCAACGCAGGTGGTTTTCTTCCATCAGCTGTTGGACGTGCTTGGGTGCAGAGCCGCCGGCGCCAGTTTCGAACAGGCCGCCGCCGTTCATCAGCTTCACGATGGACAACATCTTGGCCGAGGTTGCCAGTTCCAAGATAGGGAACAGGTCGGTCAGGTAGTCGCGCAGCACGTTGCCGGTGATGGCGATGGTGTTTTCGCCCTTGGTGATTGTCTCCAGCGAGGCGCGGGTGGCTTCGCGTGGGGCCATGATCTCGAACTTATCGGCCACGCCTTTGGCTTCAAGGATCGGTTTCACATAGGCGATCAGCTCCGCATCATGGGCGCGTGACGCATCCAGCCAGAAAATGGCGCGGCAGCCTTCGGCTTTCTGGCGATCGATGGCAAGGTTCACCCAGTCTTCAATCGGCGCCTTGCGCGCAGCGGCGGAGCGCCAGATGTCGCCAGCCTCTACCTTATGGCTGTGCAGGACGGTGCCGTCCTCAAGGATCATCTTCACGGTACCAGCTTCGGCAATCTCGAAGGTGGTCGGGTGGGAGCCGTATTCTTCGGCCTTTTGCGCCATCAGGCCCACGTTTTGCACGGTGCCTGCGGTGGCTGGGTTCAGCTTGCCGTTCTCTTTGAAGAACTTGATGCTCTCGTCATAGACGGGGGCGTAGGAGTTGTCGGGGATCACGCAGTTGGCGTCGGCTTCTTTGCCGTCAGGCCCCCAACCTTTACCGCCTGCGCGGATCAGCGCGGGCATGGAGGCGTCGATGATCACGTCAGACGGGACGTGCAGGTTGGTGATGCCTTTGTCGGAGTCGACCATATACATGGGCGGGCGCGCGGCGATGCAGGCGTCAATGTCGGCCATAATGTCGGCGTTGCCTTCAACGCGCGACAGCAGATCGCCAAGGCCGGAATTCGGGTTCACGCCCAGATCGGCCATGGCCGCGCCGTGCTTCTCAAAGACGGGCGCGAGGAACATTTTGACCGCGTGACCAAAGATGATCGGGTCGGAGACCTTCATCATCGTGGCCTTCATGTGCAGCGAGAACAACGTGCCGTCGGCTTTGGTTTTTTCTATCTCATCGGCCAAGAAGGCGTCCAGCGCGGCGGCGCTCATGAAGGTGGCGTCGACCACGGTGCCTGCGGGATAGCTCACGCCGTCTTTCAAAACGGTTTCGCCAGAGGCGGTTTCCAGCACGATTTTCGCGGTAGCTTCTTTGGCCAGTGTTGCGGACACCTCGTTCGAGAAGAAATCACCACCCGACATGGAGGCCACGCGGGTTTTGCTGTCAGCAGCCCAATCGCCCATGCGGTGCGGGTTGTTTTGCGCAAAGCTTTTGACGGCTTTGGCGGCGCGGCGGTCGGAGTTGCCTTCGCGCAGGACAGGGTTCACGGCGGAGCCTTTGATGCCGTCGTATTTGGCGCGGATCGCTTTTTCCGCGTCAGTGGAGGGGGCTTCTGGGTAGTCGGGCAACGCGTAGCCTTGGGACTGCAGTTCTTTGACGGCAGCGACCAACTGCGGAACCGACGCAGAGATGTTTGGCAGCTTGATCACATTGGCGTCCGGTGTTTTCACCAAACGGCCCAGTTCTGCCAGATCGTCGGACTGGCGCTGGTCCTCGTTCAGATGCTCCGCGAATGTCGCGAGGATGCGGCCTGCAAGGCTGATGTCTTTCGTCCCCACGGACACGCCAGCGGCGGCGGCAAACTTCTGTATGATAGGCAGGAAGGACGCGGAGGCCAGCTCGGGTGCTTCGTCGACTTTGGTGTAGATGATATCAGACATAGGGGAACCTCTTGAGTTGAGTTGGCCGTGTCTTACCGGATGCGAGAGGTGCCGTCTACAGTATGCCGTGGTATACGGTGTTAATAATAGGGGGCGGGGCAATTTGTCCCGCAGCAGATAACGCTGGGGCCGCTGGGCATTGCAGTAGGCGCCGCGACGCTGCTTAGCGGGCTGCTGTGCCGACCTCTCTGAACAGTTGGGCGATGCCAGTCAGGTGCTGCGCCAAAGGGTTCGTGTTGCGCCATACCATGCCGATTGTGCGCGACGGCTGGGGGGCGGGCAGGTGGGACACCGACACGGCGGCGGAGCGCGTCTCAATGCCGACGGCCATGTCAGGGATCAGGGTCACGCCGATCCCTGCGCCAACCATCTGGACCAACGTGGAGAGGGAACTTGCCTCCATCAAATCGCGGGGCCGAGAGGGGGACAGGTTGCAATAAGATATCGCCTGATCGCGAAAGCAGTGCCCTTCCTCGAGCAGCAGCAGCCGCATTTCCCGAAGCATGTCGGAACTGGGCACGGGCTTATCCGCGTCAGCAAGCGGGCGCACCAGCACGAAATCCTCGTCAAATAAGGCCACCTCTGTCAGCGATGGTTCTGACACGGGCAGGGCAACAATCGCCGCGTCTAGGCGGCCATCCAGCAGATCGTGGATCAGTCGCTGTGTGACAGCTTCGCGCGGGTGCGGGTCCAGATCGGGGTGGTGTTGGGCCAGCCGTTTTACGAAGGCGGGCAGAAGGTAGGGCGCAATCGTAGGTATGATCCCGATGCGGAAGGGGCCGGACAGATCATCGCGGGAGGCGCGCGCAAGATCGCCCAATTCATCAACGGAGCGCAGCACCTCACGGGCGCGGGCGGCGAATTCTTCGCCCAACCGCGTCAGGCGGATCTGGCGGGCGCTGCGTTCAATCAACGGTGCGCCAAGAAGACGCTCCAGCTCTTTCATCTGAACGGAGAGTGCGGGCTGCGAGATAAAGCATACATCTGCGGCCCTGCCAAAGTGCTGGTGATGCGCGAGCGCCTCGAAATATCGCAGGTGTTTTAGGGTGATCTGACTCATAGGGTCAGATTATAGATACTATTAGAAAATACAAATTTTAACTATCGAAACCGCTGCCTATAACGGTCTCGGAATATATGTGCATCTTTGGGATTCTTAGCCACCTGGCGGGGCCTGAGGCGACACATCGGACACATAGAGCAAGCGGAGAAAGTTATGAACGCGAACAATGCAAGCGGTGCGGGTAAATGCCCGGTGATGCACGGGTCTCACACGGCCACAGACACCTCGGTGACGGATTGGTGGCCGAAGACGCTCAACCTCGACATTTTGCACCAGCACGACACGAAAACGAACCCGATGGGCGCGGATTTCGATTACCGCGAAGAGGTCAAAACCCTTGACCACGCCGCGCTGAAAAAAGACCTGCGCGCGTTCATGACCGATAGCCAGGATTGGTGGCCTGCGGACTGGGGCCATTACGGTGGCTTGATGATCCGTATGTCGTGGCACGCGGCTGGCACCTACCGTCTGGAAGACGGTCGCGGTGGCGGCGCAACGGGGAACCAGCGCTTTGCGCCGCTGAACTCTTGGCCGGATAACGTGAACCTTGATAAGGCGCGTCGCTTGCTGTGGCCGATCAAGAAGAAATACGGCAACAAGCTGAGCTGGGCCGACCTTCTGGTTCTGGCGGGCACAGTGGCTTATGAAGATATGGGGCTGAAAACCTACGGCTTCGCCTACGGTCGCACCGACATCTGGGCACCGGAGAAAGACATCTACTGGGGCGCAGAGAACGAGTGGCTTGCCCCAAGCGATGAGCGCTATGACGATGTCGACGATCCGTCGACCATGGAAAACCCGCTGGCTGCCGTGCAAATGGGGCTCATCTACGTGAACCCTGAAGGCGTGAACGGCAACCCTGACCCGTTGAAAACCGCGTTGCACGTTCGTGAAACCTTCGCTCGAATGGCGATGAACGACGAAGAAACCGTGGCGCTGGCGGCAGGCGGCCACACAGTCGGCAAATGCCACGGTAATGGGGATGCGGGCGCATTGACCGACTCCCCCGAGGGGCTGGGCTTTGAGGAGCAGGGCCTTGGCTGGATCAACCCGAATGGCACCGGCAACGGCGGGGACACGGTATCAAGCGGCCTTGAGGGCGCGTGGACGACGAACCCGACAAAGTGGGACAATGGCTACTTCTACCTGTTGTTCACCTATGACTGGGAGTTGACCAAAAGCCCCGCAGGCGCGTGGCAGTGGGAGCCGGTCAACATCAAGGAAGAAGACAAACCTGTCGATTCCGCCGACCCTTCGATCCGCCGCAACCCGATCATGACCGACGCTGATATGGCCATGAAGATGGACCCGATCTACCGCGAGATTGCCGAGAAGTTCTACAAGAACCCCGACTATTTCTCTGAAGTGTTCGCCCGTGCGTGGTTCAAGCTGACGCACCGCGACATGGGGCCGAAGGCTCGCTACATCGGACCGGAAGCACCGCAAGAGGATCTGATCTGGCAGGACCCAATTCCGGCTGGCAACACGGATTACGACGTTGTCGCCGTTAAGGCGAAGATCGCGGCCAGCGGTTTGACAACCAGCGAGTTGGTCTCCACCGCATGGGATAGCGCGCGCACCTACCGTGGCTCTGACATGCGCGGCGGGGTGAACGGTGCACGTATCCGTTTGGCACCGCAAAAGCATTGGGACGGCAACGAGCCTGCCCGTCTGGCGAAAGTGTTGGGCGTGCTGGAAGGCATCGCCGCTGAAACGGGCGCCAGCATTGCTGACGTTATCGTGCTGGCGGGTAACCACGGGGTAGAGCAGGCGGCGAAGGCCGCAGGCTACGACGTCACGGTGCCGTTCGCCGCAGGTCGCGGCGATGCGACCGAAGAGATGACCGACGGCCCATCCTTCGAGCCGCTGGAGCCAATCCATGATGCGTACCGCAACTGGTTGAAGAAAGACTTCGCCGTAAACGCGGAGGAGCTGATGCTCGACCGCACGCAACTGATGGGCCTCACGGCGCATGAGATGACGGTACTGATCGGCGGCATGCGCGTGATCGGCACCAACCACGGTGGCACGCAGCACGGGGTCTTTACCGACCGCGTCGGGGCGCTGACAACGGACTTCTTCGTGAACCTGACCGACATCAACAACACGTGGAAACCGACAGAGGGTGATGTCTACGAAATCCGCGACCGTAAAACGGGCGAGGCCAAGTGGACAGCGACACGGGTTGATCTGGTGTTCGGTTCCAACTCCATCTTGCGGTCTTACGCGGAAGTCTACGCGCAGGATGACAATGGCCAGAAGTTCGTGGACGACTTTGTCGCCGCATGGACCAAGGTGATGAACGCAGACCGTTTCGATCTGGCATAAACTGCCCCATAGTAGCCCGCCGCGCGGCCAATTGGTCGCGCGGCGGATTTGGCGTTAGTGCGCCATAAAGACCGGCGTGTCGCGCTGTTCTGCGAGGCTCGCAGTGGTGCCACCAAACAGGCTTTCGCGCAGGCGTGAATGGCCGTAAGCACCCGCGACCAGCAGGTCCGCGCCCACTTCCGCAACCCGTTCAAGAATGCAGGTGGCCACGTCTTTGCCGCCACTTGGGTGCTGCTCCACCGTGACGCTGCACCCGTGGTGTGTTAGCCACTTCCCGATGTCTGAGCCTGGGTTCTCGCCGTCCGCCATCTCGCTCATGTCGGGATCAAAGCATGCGATGGTGACGGATTTTGCGGCTTTCAGGATCGGCAAAGCCTGCCTTACCGCGCGCGAGGCGGGCAGGCTGGTGTTCCACGCGATCAGCACGTTTTGTGCAGTCAGCGATTTCTGGCCAGCATCATCATTGATAACAACGGGGGCGCCAGCGTTGAACAACAGGCCTTGAAGCACGTTCTTGAAGGTTTGAGGGTCGTCGCGCAGGCTGTTGCAGATAAACGATAAATCGCAAACACGTGCGCGCCATGCGACCAGATCGGATAAGCCCGCAGGCTCCGCATAGGCGGAGGTAACGTCCCCCGACAGGCCTTCGTCGGACAGCATGTCCTCTATCTGGTCAATCTTTGCTTTCAAATCGCTGTTGGTCTGGGTCACGGCAACCTGCCATGTATCGGGCACCACGGGCGTGCTATAGGGCAGCATCCCGACGCCGTAGCTTGGCAGGCGCGGAATTGCGCCGACGGCCAGATAGGCCAGGTGCAGGTTCTTGGCGCGGGCAACGTCTGCGATTGGTTGCAAGGTTTTGTTGGCACAAGATGCGCCGATAACAGTCAAGATCGTTGAGTTTTCCATGTCTTATACCTCGTTTCTGTTTGACGCTGAGTCTATCACATCGCGGCCGCCCTGTATTGAGGCAGCGCAAATCTGGCCCGCCCAGTCGGCGGTATGATGCGCGGTTGGGTGAGTTGGCGTGTTTTCGTAAGCAGAGCGACGTTTGACCTAGATTAAAGTCCGGCATCGCCGATGGCGCTATGCTTGGGCCAGCTCTTTCGCGCTGTGATAGTGCGCTTCGTATTTTGTGGAGGATGACCAGATGATCGAAACCAAGAAATTTACGCCGGAAATTAGCGTGTGCGCGCAGCCCTCGGTCAAAGACATCGCGCTGCTGCACACGTTGGGGTTCAAATCCATTGTATGTAACCGCCCCGACGGGGAGGCCATTGACCAAAGCTTGTATAGCGAGATCGCGCAGACCTGCGCCTATGCTGGTTTAAAAACAGCTTATCTGCCGGTTTCAGCCGACGGGCCAACTGCGAAGGACACGGCGCATATGGCGGAGCTTTTGAAGTCTTTGCCGCCGCCGGTTCTGGCCTACTGCAAGAACGGGGCGAGAAGTGAAGCGCTGGTCAACGCGGTGACTGCCAAGGCGTGAGACTACAAAAGGGCGCACCAAGACGTGGCGCGCCCTCTTTGGGTGTATGCGTGCTGCGGCCTAGTTGCTGTACATGTAGACTGGCAGCCAAGTTGCAATCGCGGGGAAGGCGAAGACCAAGCCAAGGCCGATGATCTGGATCATCATGAATTGCATCATGCCGAGGTAGATGTCTTTCAAATCCCACTCCGGCACCACGCCTTTGAGGAAGTACGCAGACAGTGCCACCGGCGGACTGAGCCATGCTGTCTGTAGGCAGACCGCGACCAGAATGGCGAACCACAGCATGTCGACTTCCAACTCGATCAGGACAGGTGCGAGGATCGGCAGAATGATCAACACGATCGGCACCCACTCCAGCGGCCAGCCCAGCACGAAGACCAAGGCGAGGATCAAGATCACCACAATGGAGGAGGACACATCCAAGTTCAGCAACAGCTCTGTGATCATGGTGGGCGTGCCCAGCCGCGAAAACACCGCGCCAAAGAAGTTGGACGCTGCCACGAGGAACAGAATAAGCACCGATATTTCTAAAGTTTTAATCAATGCGTCGTAGAAGCCTTTGGCCGTGAACTTTCGGTAACCGATGGCCAACAAGATGGAGCCGAAGGCCCCCATGCCCGCGCCCTCTGTCGGGGTCGCGAAGCCGAACAGGATCGAGCCCAAGGCAAAAGCGATGAGGATGGTGGGCGGAACGAAACCCAACATCAGCTCTTTCAGAACCTTACCTTTGTCCGGCTCGATCATGTCTTCGGGCAGGGGCGGGCCAAGTCGTGGGTTAATCCAGCACCGGCCCACCGCGTAGATGAGGTACAAAGCGGCCATCATGATGCCGGGCATGATTGCCGCCGCAAACAGGTCGGTCACTGGGATTTCCAGAACCGGCCCCATGACCACCAGCATGATTGACGGCGGGATCAGGATGCCCAACGTCCCACCAGCCGTGATTGTGCCAGCCGCAAGGCGCACGTCATAGCCGGAGCGGTTCATGGTTTTTGCAGCCATGATGCCAAGGATGGTGACCGACGCGCCGACAATGCCTGTTGCCGCGCCAAAGACCACCGACACAAATAGAACCGCCACGTAAAGTGACCCTTTCATACGGGCCAACAGCATCTGGATGGCCGCGAATAATCGCTCCATCAGGCCGGCTTGCTCCATCATGAAGCCCATGAAGACGAATAACGGGACAGCGGCTAGGGTCTGCTCCATCATGGAGTTGTAGAACTGTAAGGTCATCAGGAAGATGGTCAGTTTTACCCCGATGCCCCATGCGCCAAAGACGACGCCAAGGAAGATCAGCGTGAACGAGATGGGGAAGCCGATGAAGATCGCGAAGAGCATCGCGCCGATCATGAGCAACCCGATTATTTCATTTGAGAATTCCATCAGACGGGCCACTTTCCACGTGTCGCGGCGTACCACGATTTGAGTATTTCAGAGATGCCTTGGATGCACAAAAACAGCACCCCCGTTGTAAGCGCGATTTTGACGGGCCACACGATAGGGGCCCATGTGCTGTCGCCAGCCCGCTCTCCTTGCAAGAAGGACTTCAGCGAGAAGTCGTAACCGGCTTTGAGGAAGAACAGCATCGAAGGCATAAACAGCACGATATAAAGTACTAAATCGACGCGTCCTTGGGTGCGCTCGGTAAAGCCACGGTAGAGAAAGTCCGCACGGATATGCAGCCCGCGCATCAGCGCATAGGCCGCGCCCAGCATGAAGGACACGCCGTATAGAATGCGTGACAGGTCGTAGGCCCACAGGGTGGGCGCGGTGAAGAAGCTGCGTGCCACAACCTCGTAGAACATCCCAAAGATGATCGGGACCACCAGAACGCAGGCGATCCGGCCCTGCCAATTCGAGAAGTTGTCGATTGCATAAATAGCCTTGCGTGCGAACGGATGCATGTCGTCTGGCAGCTGTTTGCCAACGGCACCACCTGCGTCCGCAAGAAGCTCGTCGCCGATGTTCTCGTATTCCGAGAAATCGATCTTGTCTTGATCTTCGTTGATCATGAGAGATCCCCCCTAGGTAGCACTTAAAGTGCCCTAGCTTCAGTGCGTTGGAGTGGGTAATTCATCCTGCCCGCACAGGGAGGTGCGGGCAGGGGGCGTCACATATGCAGTGACAGTTTATTCCGCAGCCAGCTGCGCCGCGTAGGCGCGGCCAAGGTTGGCGTTGGACGTCTGTGCGCCTGCCCAGAACGGGATCGCGGTCCGTGCGAAGTCTTTTTGGGACTGCCACACTTCGGCAAAGAACTCGTTCTCTGCGGCGTTGGTTTCCAAGGCCTTGGCCGCCGCCGCCATGTACTCCGAGAAGTAATCGGCAGGGGTGTCATGCAGTTGCACGCCGTCCTCGTTGATCAACTTGTCCAGCGCGATGCCGTTCTCGTTGATACGGTAGGCCAGCGACTTCATCAAAGACGCGTTGGCGGACACTTCGATGGCTTTTTGCTGCATTGGTGTCAGTGAGTTGAAGACATCTTTGTTGAAGTAAATGTCAGCGTTCACAACGACTTGGTGCAAACCCTGCAGGTAGTAGTGCTTCAACACCTTCTGGAAACCGAAGACGGAGTCAGGCTTCGGGCAGCACCATTCGGCCGCGTCGATTGTGCCCTTTTCCAGGGCAGGCAGGATGTCCCCGCCGCCCATGGCCACGGATGCCACACCGATGTCCTTATAGGTCTGGCCAGGAATGCCCGGAGGTGTGCGGAAGCGGTACTTGCGGAAGTCGGCCATCGTTTCAATCGGCTCTTTGAACCATCCCAAGGCCTCTGGGCCGTTTGGCTGCAACATGAAGCCTTTGACGTTCACGCCCATCTCGTCCCAGAGCTGGTCATAGAGCTCCTTGCCGCCCGCGTTCAGGAACCATGATACGAAGGCAAGGTTGTCCATGCCGACGCCCGCGCCGGCAACAGGGGAGCCGAAGAGCATAGCGGCAGGGTGTTTGCCGGACCAATAGTGCGTCCAAGCGAAACCGCCCTCGATCAGGCCGGCGTCAACAGCATCAAGCGTTTCTTGCACGCCGACCACGGCACCGGCGGGCAAAATTTCGATTTTCACTTCGCCTTCGGTCAGTTCGAGCACGTCTTTGGCGAAGTCGGCCAGCATGACGATTTCGTCAGCGGATGATGGAATAACGGACTGCACGCGAATGACCGTTTCGGCGAAAGCCGCCGAGGTTAGCATCGACAAGCCAAGCGCGCCTGCCGTGATGGATTTCAAGTTCAACATAGGGTCCTCCCTTAGGGTTCAGCCTTCGGTAACGTCGTGGCGGTTCGGGGAAGGCGTCCCGAACCGCATTTTCTTCAACATGTTACCGCATATCTCCTCCAAGATGCGGTGGTTGAAAGCGCGAAGGGCGCTTAATGCCCCTTGCCCATCTGGTACCCCTCAAACCAGCCCATCATGGGGCCAATGCCTGTAGAGGCGTCAAAAACACCGCGGTAGAGCATCTCTCCGGCAACATAGAGCAACACAATTAGACCCAACCAACTAATCCAAGGATAACGCGTCAGCAGTTTCATGATCATTGTCGCGGCGAAGGCCATCAAAATGATGGCAAGTGCCAACCCGAAGATAAGCATATTGGTGTCGCCATCCGCGATCGCGGCAACGGCCAGCACGTTATCAAGCGACATCGACACATCGGCGATGGTGATCGACAGCAAGGCGGCGGCAAGTGTGCGCCGCGGCGGGCCAGTGTAGCCTTGGGTCTCGTCCTCGGCGAGTTCGAGCGCGTGTTCGGCCTGTTCATCCACGTTGTCGCGGATTTCGGTGTAAAGTCGCCAGCACACCCAGAATAGCAAAAGCGAGCCCACAAACAGAATTCCAGGGATGCCCAGCAGCTTGGTCGCGACCACGGCAAAGGCAATCCGCAAGAAGGCGGCAATCACCATGCCGTACAGAATGGCCTTTTTACGCAAATCAGGGGCAAGTCCGGCGGCTGCCATGCCGATGATCAAAGCGTTGTCGCCAGACAAAATTAGGTCGGCGATGACGATTTTGCCAAAATCCAGAAGGGTATCAATCATGCTATGGCGTCCTCGAGTATCATATCAGAAACTTTCTCGCCGATCATGATTGCCGGCGCGTTGGTGTTGCCGCTCACGATGGTCGGCATAATGGAGCAGTCCGCGACCCGCAGACCGGTAATTCCACGCACCCGCAGGCGCGCGTCGACGACGGACATGTCGTCTTGCCCCATCTTGCAGGTTCCGGTTGGATGGTAAATCGTGACAGCGGTGTTTCTGGCCCACTCCAGTGTGCCGTCATAATCGTCGTAGGCCACGTCCCGTCCAGGAGCGAATTCCTCTAGGATATGTTCCTTCAAAGGGCTGAATTCGGCGATGCGCCGCGCCACCTGAATGCCCCTGACGATGGTGCGCTGATCGGTTTGGGTCGCCAGATAATTCGGGTGGATTGCAGGATGATCCCACCAGTTGGCGGATTTGAGCGCCAGATGCCCCGTGCTTTCGGGGCGCAGTTGCAGCACCGACGCGGTGAAGGCGGAAAACTTATGCGGGCCGTCCGCAGGATGCGTGGCGGAAAACGGCTGGATATGGAACTGGATGTCGGGGACATCCATATGTGGCTCGGTCTTGAGGAAGCCAGTCCCGAGGCTGGCGGCCATGGCCATCGGGCCGCTGCGCTTCAGTGCGTATTCAAGCGCGATCATGCCTTGCTTGAAGAAATTCGACACCTCAACGTTGATGGTCGAGAGGTCGGTTTTGAACACAGGGCGGGCTTGCAGGTGGTCTTGCAAGTTCCGGCCCACGCCTTTGAGCTCATGCGCCATCGTGATGCCATGTGTCTTGATCCCGTCCGCGTCGCCGATGCCCGATAACATCAGGATTTGTGGCGACCCAATCGCCCCAGCGGAGAGGATAACCTCGCGCCTCGCGGCGATTTCTGTGTGCGCGCCTTTGATATCAGCCACCACGCCCACGGCTTGCTTGCCGTTGAGGATCAGGCGTTTGGCTTGGGCATGAGTGATAATGGACAGGTTGTGGCGTCCGCGGGCGGGCTTCAGGTAGGCGACGGCAGATGAGCACCTGCGGCCGTTGGCCATGGTGAGTTGAAAGTAACCCACGCCTTCCTGATCGCCGTCGTTGTAGTCTGGGTTCTTCTTGTAACCAGCGGCCTCCGCAGCGTCGATCCACTTGTCGACGACATCGCGCTTTAGCCGTGTGGGGGACACTTTCAGCGGGCCCTCGGTGCCACGCTCTTCCCCTGCGTCGTCGCCCAACCACGTTTCGGCTTTCTTGAAGTAGGGCAGAACCTGATCCCAGTCCCAACCTTGGTTTCCCTGCTGTGCCCACTGGTCGTAGTCTTGGGCCTGTCCCCGCACATACAAAAGCCCGTTGATTGAGGAGGAGCCGCCCAACACCCGTCCGCGCGGCCACGGGATGGAGCGGCCGTTTAGCCCCGGATCACTGTCGGCTTTGTAGCGCCAGTCCGTCTTGGGGTTATCCATCGTTTTGAAATACCCGACGGGGATGTGGATCCACGGATTGCTGTCGCGGCCACCGGCCTCAAGCAGGGCCACGGTGTATTTGCCGCTGGCCGAGAGGCGGTTCGCAATGGCGCATCCGGCAGAGCCTGCACCCACAATGACGTAGTCAAATTCCAAAATTCTGTCTTTCATCAAAAATTGAGACTTTAGGTCTCGTTTTTGTTATGGTGAGCCTACAGCGATTCGAAATCTAGGCAAGTTTTTTCGGGTGGCCCCATATTTTGCGGAGCTGATATGTCTGACACCTCTTCCCAAACCGGCGCCGACGACGCGCGTATTCCGACCAACCTGCGCACGCTTTTGCTGCTCGAAGCCTTGGGGCATAGCGACAAGGCCATGACCCCAACCGAGTTGAACGCGAGCGTGGGGCTGCCCAAGCAAACGGTGCACCGGCTGTGTACTACACTTGAGGCGGAAGGCTTCTTGATGCGCGATGACGACGGCAAAGGATTTCGCGCGGCACGCCGCACGCGGTTGTTGGCCTCGGGCTTGTTACATGCGGGGTGGGCCAACATCGCGCGCCACCAAGTGCTGTCGCAGGTGGCCAGCGCGGTGGAGGAAACCGTGAACTACGTCGTGCCGGAGGAAGCGGGCATGCGGTACTTGGACCGTGTCGATACAAGCTGGTCGTTTCGCATCCAGCTGCCGATTGGCACGAATGTCCCGTTTCACTGCACCGCGTCGGGCAAGGTGTTCATGGCGTCACTCGCCCCCAAAGCGCGACGTGCGTTTGTGAGTTCGATTGAAATGTCGCGCCACACCCGCGCAACCATCACGACGCCGGATGCGCTGATGGAAGAGTTGAAAACGATTTCAAAACAAGGGTTTGCAGAGGACAACGAAGAGTTTCTTGACGGTATGGTTGCCATCGCGGTGCCGGTTTGTGACCTTAAAGGACGCTATGTTTCTTCTTTGGCGGTGCATGGTCCCGCGCAACGTATGAGCATTGCGCAGGCGCGCGAAATGCTGCCCGCGCTACAATCAGCGGCCGTAAAATTGCGCGATGCATTGTTCGTTTAGGGATGTAAAATCACCTTGGGCGACATGACGGCCCCGCCAAGAATATCCGCGAAGGCTTTTGGTCCCTCAGATAGCGGGCGGGCTTCCGTCCAGTCGAGGGTACCCAACCGTCCGTCCGCCATTTCTTTCACGGTGTCGCGGAAGTCTTGCGCTGTATAGGCGTAAGTGCCGAAAAACGTTATTTCCTGTAGGGTTGCGCGGCGAACATCAAGTCCGCCATCGCTGTCACCAAGCCCCACGTGGCAGATTGTGCCGCCTGGCGCGACCAGCTTGGAGGCGGCTTCGCGCGTGCTTTTGTACCCCACACAGTCCACGACCAGCGCGGCTTGGCCGTCCGCAATTTCGCTTGGTGCGCGCACCGGTGTGTCTCCCAGCGTGCGCAGGTGCGCTGCGCGCAAGGGGTTGGCCTCAATCAGTGTTACATCCGTCGCACCAAAAGCCCGCAACGCCAATACGCAACCAAAGCCGATTGCGCCGCCGCCGATGACGACCGTTGGCGCGGTCAGCTCCGCAAAGGGGTGCGCCGCGCACAGCCGGACGGCGTGCCAGCACACGGCCAGCGGCTCCGCCAGTGCGCCTTGATCGAAGCTCAGGGTATCTGGGAGCGCGATTAAATTGCTCTCGGGCATCGTCAACCACTGCGCAAACGCGCCAGCGCGCGGCGGCATGGAGATGATCTGCCGCGTCGGGCACAGGTTGGTGCGGCCACTGCTGCACGCGGCGCATCTGCCGCATGTCACCAGCGGGTTCACCGTGACGCGGCGACCCTCATGCGTACCGGACGCAACCACCCCTGCAGCCTCGTGACCCAGAACCAGCGGGGCGGGGCGTCTGTCGTCGTGGCCCAGATAGGCGTGCATGTCGGATCCGCAAATGCCCACGGACTTCACTTCGATCAGGGCATCGCCATTCCTTGGCGCAGGGCGGGGGATGTCGCGGAACTCCATCGATTTTGCGGCGTTATAGACGAGCGCTTGCATCATGAATGCCCCTATGAAAGTGATCTTGCCCAGCTTCGTAGCAAATGGCGCGGGCAGGCAAGCAGCAACTTACGGGCGTTGCGGAAAAGCGCATCGAACCACTTGCCGTAAGGTGAGGGAAAACCACAACATATGGAAAATGGTCGAATATGTCGGCTTTTCCCCTTGGACAAAACGAACATTTCTGGTTTAAGTTTTAGATAATAATCGAGGCGCAAAAGCGTCCGAAATGTAGAGGCGGAGTAGTAAAGATGGAAGCGATTGAATTCGTTGTTCGCGATCGTGCGGGTAATATTAGGCGTGGAATGCTGGCGCAATCCGAAAGTGCCGACACAATTTTCATTAATAGCGGCGACGATGTTTCCCTGAACCTGCGTAGGTATCAGGTGGCTGGCTATGAGCGGTCCGGCGATACCGTGATCGTCACTTTGGCTGATGGTCGCAAAATCCGCCTTGAAGGGTATTTCGGCGCAGACGCTGATTTGTACATCAGCGCAGACGGCATTCTGACTGAGGTCGATTTGGCTGGCGCGCAAGAAGGCTTGGTTGATGCTGAGTACGCCGAGGCACAGATTTTCGGCAAGTGGAGCCCTGACGATGCGCTCTATTATGTTGGCGGGTCAGAGGTCGACGCGGTCATCGCGGCTGGCGCGGCGGAAGAAGAAACCGCAACCATGCTGGCGGCCCCGATCCTTGCGGGTCTTGGTGGTGCCGGTGCGACGGGTCTTGGCGCGGCTGCCGCTGTTGTAGGTGGCGCTGCGGTAATTGGTGGTGCTGGCGGTGGGGGTGGCGGTGCTGCTGACACGGAAGCACCGGAAGTTTCCTTGGATAGCGGTGTCGTCTCGGTCGATCACGTGTTCGACGCTGAAGATCATGCGGACGGCGTCGAGGTGGGCGGGTCTGGCGAGGCTGGTGTTGCAATCGTTGTGGATATCAACGGCGAGACGCAAGAGACCGTCGTGGGCGAAGATGGCACTTGGCAGGTGGTCTTTGACCCCACACAAGTTCCCGAAGGCGAGTACGACGTGGATGTCACCATCACCGCGACAGACGCGGCTGGCAATGCGACCACAATCACCGATGTGGTGCGGGTTGATACCGTGACAACAGTTGGCGTTGTGGCCATTGACGGTGCGGCCACGGGCTCCGGCGACGTAATCAACGCGGTTGAACATGCGGATGGCGTGACACTGACCGGCACGGGTGAAGTTGGGGCCAATGTGGTCATCACTATTGCCGAGAACGGCGCGACCGCGAACGCGGTTGTGGATGCGGACGGCAACTGGTCGGCTGACTTCACGGCGGATCAGGTCTCCACTGGCGAATACTCGACAACAGTTACTGTCACCAGCACGGACGCCTACGGCAATCAGGCAACCGCAACTGCGCAGATGGTCGTTGATACCTTCACCGAGGTCGCGATCACGGGCAACAATTCCGGCGCAGACGGCATCTACAACGGTGCGGAAGTGGGCAATGCAACCGTGATGAACGGCACCGCGCAACCCGGCTCCAGTGTTGTAGTAACGCTGACGGGTGAGAACGGTCAAACGTTGGGAGCTCAAACGGTTACGGCGACTTCCTCAGGTGAATGGTCCGCTGAATTCGCGGGCGGCACGCTGCCCGGTGGTGAGTATAATGCGACCGTAACGGCTGTGGCGACGGACGCTGCGGGCAACACGGCGACGTCCAGCTCTACCTTCCCAGTGGATACCGTTACCAACGTGGCAATCACGGGTAACAACGCAGGCGCCGACGGTGTTTACAACAACGCGGAGGCCGCAACGGTCGCAGAGTTGAGCGGCACAGCGCAAGCCGGCTCCACAGTTGTGGTCACCCTTGCTGGCCCAACGGGTCAGACCTTGGGCGCGCAGACCGTAACAGCGACATCCGGCGGCACATGGACGGTTCAATACCCCTCGAACACGCTGCCATCAGGTGAGTACGACGTGACGGTTACGGCCGTGGCTACAGATGCATCCGGCAACTCCGAGACAACATCGGCAACGATCCCCGTGGACACGATCACCCATGTGGAGATCACGACCATCGATGGCGACGCGGCGGGCACAGGTGTTATCAACGCGGTTGAGCATGCGGATGGCGTCACTATGTCCGGCACAGGCGAGGCGGGCGGCAACGTCACGGTCGCGGTTGCGGGCGGTGGCACTGCAACAGGCGTGGTCGGCGCGGACGGCACGTGGAACGTCACGTTCCAACCTGCGCAAATTCCTAGCGGAGAGCGCGCGGTTGATGTGTCCGTTTCCATTCGCGATCAGGCTGGCAACACCGATACAGCAACCAGCACGATGCAAATCGACACGCTGACGAATGTTGCAATCACCGGCAACAACACAGGCGCCGACAACGTCATGAACTTGGCCGAAAGCGCCAGCGGCACCGCGCTGACTGGTACGGCCCAGCCGGGCGCATCCGTTGTGGTCTCCATGACCACCGAAGCGGGCGTTGCCTTGGGGAGCCAGACGATCATTGCGAACTTCAACGGCACATGGACGGCGAACTTCTCGGCCAACACGTTGCCGGGCGGTGAGTATAACGTGAATGTCTCCGCAGTGGCGACGGACGGGGCAGGGAACACGGCTTCCACAACTTCGACCTTTGCGGTCGATACTGTGGCAGATGTTTCCGTGAACACCGTCAACGTTGAGGGCGACAACATCATCAACATCGCGGAAGCCAGCGACGGGGTGCAAATCTCGGGCACGGCAGAAGCCAACTCCCGCGTTGAGGTGGATTTCGGCGGCGCGACACGCACTGTCGTGACGGACAGCAACGGCAACTGGCAGGCGGCTTTCGGGCCAAATGACGTGCCAGCAGGCGTGGAGACAACTGTGCCAGTTCGCGCAACCTTCACGGATGCGGCTGGAAACACGGCTGTGGCCAACGGCACGGTTGAGGTCGACACCATCGTGCGCAACCTTGGTGTGAACCAAGTCACAGGCGACGGCGTTGTGGACGCGAGCGAGGCGGCAACCGGCTTCACGCTGACGGGCACAACCGAGGCGGGTGCGCAGGGCGTCATGGTGACGTTCCACAACCTTCCGGCGCGCGCGGCGACAATCCAGCCAAACGGCAGCTGGTCTGTGACCTTCGGCCCGAACGAGATCCCGCAGGGCGAATACACCTCCGAGGTCAAAGTCACGACAATCGACCGCAACGGCAACCCCGACAGCGTCTCGACCCCCGTTACAGTGGACACAGAAGTGCCAGACGCACCGGTTGTGATTTCCTACACCGAATACTTCCGCGGCGATCCAGGCGTGTCTGGCATTGGCACAGAACTGACGGACGATATCGTGGCAATCAGCCAAGTGAGCGAGACCGGTGTTGTCGGCAACGTAAACTACGACACCAATGTGGTGCGCGGCGACGAGCTTCAGTTCTCCTTCAATAACCGCATCCCAGACGGCTCGAACCTTGTGGTGAACGCGGAAGACAGCGTTGGCAACGAAAGCGCGACGCTGCTGGTGTTGGACGACAATGCGGTTGGCACGGTGAACGTGTCGCTGAACGGGCTGCAAAGCTTCAACGTCAGCGCGATTGACCTGTCGATTGTGGCTGAAAGTGAACTCACACTCTCTGAGGCAGACCTTCTGGGGCTGTCTGATGACACCAACGCGCTTCTGATCCACGGTGACAACACCGACACCGTGAATATCGCAGGGGCCAAAAAGACGACACTGACGGAAGAAGTCGATGGTCGCCATTACGATGTCTACACATTGGGCGACGACGGCAGCTTGCTTATCGAAAACCAAATTATAGTAAACTACTAAAAGCGGGCGGGGGCGCAGCCGCAAAGGATGCGCCCTTTCCAACCTCTCGACTAAACAAGAAGGGGCTCCGCATGGGACAGGGTACACGTAACCGCGCAATTTTGCGCATGGTGCTGGCAGGCACTACCGCAGCTTCACTGATGGGCTGCATGGGCAACGAGGCAACACGCGGGGTTTTCTCCGGCGAACGGCCCGTGCTCGGTGGAAAATTCAAGACAACGGGTCGCTTCGCCGAACGCTTTCAGACCGAGCGCGCCGATGACGACCAAAAGACGACGCCGATATTCGGCTTCCTCAAACGCGCGCCGAAGGACGAGGCGGTAACACGAAACACCTCCAGCATTGCGATCGGCGAGAACCTGTCGGGCGCAACAGTGCAACCCCAAGCTGCACTGGCTGGAGGAACTGGCGGTAAGGAAGGGTCGGCCCTGATCGATAGCCTGCTGCGCCGCGAGGCTGTGCTGGACGCGCGGTCGCCTTATGGTACTGTGGCGGGCGCTGTTTTGGCTGCCAACTCCCGCGCGGCGGAGGCGGAGCTGCGCTCTGCCAAGCTACGCGCTGAGGCCGCGTCAAAGAACTGGCTGCCGACGATTGGCCCTGCGCTGACGCTGTCGTCGCTGGGGGAAGTCGTCGCCTCCTTGGTGATTGATCAGGTGTTGTTCGACAACGGCCGCAAGAAAGCTGAACGCAGCTTCGCCAAGTCAGACGTTGAAGTCGCGGCTGTGGCGCTGGCAGAAGATACCAACGACCGCGTCTACTCCGCATTGGAACTATACATCACCGCAGAGCGCGGGCGTGCCCAAGCCGAGGCGGGAAGCCGCGCGGCCAGCCGTTTGGGCGAATTTGCGTGGATCATGGATCAACGCGTGCGGGGCGGTGTCTCGAACCCAGCGGACTTACAGGTGGTGAACCAAAAGCTGGCCGAAGCTGAGAACCAACGCAATTCCGATTTGGAAACAGCACGCACCGCGATTGCCGAACTGAACGCCATGTCGCTGAAACCGCTTGGCGATGTGCGTGGGCTGGCCTCTGTCGCCAACCCCAAGGCGGTTAAGCCGTTGTCAGTGCTGAAGGCGGAAGCCGAACGCGACCGCGATATAGCAGAAGCCACGATCAACCGCGCAGGCTTCCTGCCTGGTGTTTCTGCGCAAGGGACCGTGAGCAAAGGTAGCTCCGGCGCGTCGATCAACGTAGGGGCCGCGAATGGTTTCGGCTTTGGTACCAAAGCCAGCTTGAAAGCAATCGAGGCCACCAAGGAAGCGGCCGGCCGCCGTGTGGCGCAGGCCTCTGAAGACCAATCGCGCAAGATGCGCCGTTTGGAGCAGAACCTGATTTCGCTGAAGCGCCAGCAAAAGCAGGGGCAGGGGCTTTTGGCCTCCGCAAATGACAACCTGTCGCTGTTCGACCGCCAGTATCAGGCGGGGCAACGGCCGGTTATGGACGTCGTGCGCGTCTATGAAACCAAGGTCGCGACGGAACGGGACCAAATCGGCCTGACCTATCAAATCGCATTGGTGGAATTGCAGATTGCGCATCTGATGGGCGCCTTGGTTGATGGTGAGGATATATGAGCACGCCTGTCATCGCCTTTGACATGGCGCGGGCCAAGGCGGCCCAAGCATCGAACACCGCAAAGCTGAAACCTGTCGAGACGCCAACCGCTGTCGCCAATGACCCGGGGCTGCGCGTGCCCATGCCGCAAGCGCCGGAAAAGGCGGGCCGTTTCTCCAAGAAATTGCGCAACCGCGCCGAGTTGGTGTCGGTCTACGCGGGGCTTCTGGGCGTCGATTTGCAACCGTCCGACGTGTTGGACGCGGCGGTTGAAATGCCGCTTGATCAAGGTGGTATCTCGCCGGAGTTGCTGGCCCGCGCTATGAAGACGCTGGGCCTAGTGTGCTCCGTTCGCACAGTGCAACTGCGGGCCGATCTGTGGCCCGCGCTGGTTGAGATGAAGACCGGACAGCTGGTTCTGGTGCTGGAGCAGCACGAGCAGACGCTGACGATCTTTGACGATACCATAGGTGACCGGCGTACCGAAGTGCCGCTGCCCGAATTCGCGAAAGTGTTTTCCGGAAAGGTGCTGAAGGCGGAAAGCTCCATGCGTCAGGTGGAGGAAAAGCACCGCCTTGCCGCCAAGCCGACCCATTGGTTCTGGGGTGAATTTCCAAAGTACAAACGCCACTTGGTTGAGATCACCGCAGGCTCCTTCGTGGCCAACATCTTGGCCGTGGCCGTGGCACTGTTTTCCTTGCAGGTCTATGACCGCGTGATCCCGCATCAGTCGCACGCCACGCTTTGGGTGCTGGCCATCGGCGCCATGGGCGCATTGACGTTGGAGGCCTTCTTGAAGATCGCGCGCGCGCGGATGATGGACGGCGCGGGCCGCAAGATCGAACTGGCCGTGCAACAAACCCTGATGAGCCGCCTGTTGGGCATGCGCGCGGGCACCCCCGGTGCGACGCCTTCCGGTACGTTTTCTGCCATGCGCGAATTCTCTTCAATCCGCGAGTTTTTCACCGCCTCCACCATAGGCTCCCTAACAGATGTGCCGTTTATCTTCTTGTTTTTGCTGCTTGTTGGCTCCATCGCGGGCAATCTGGTGTGGGTCTTGGTTTTGGGCGGCATCTTGATGCTGTTGCCGGGGTTCTTCTTGCAAAAGCGCATGATGAAACTGACGGAAGAAACTCAAGGCGCATCGGTCAAAGCGAACCGCTTGCTGCATGAGGCCATCTACGAGGCCGACACCGTCAAATCGCATCGCGGCGAGGAGCGGTTTGCGCGTTTGTGGAGCGAGCTCAACGCATTGTCCGCGTTGAAATCATCGGAGCAACGCCGCTTGGCCTCCGCTCTGACGTTCTGGTCGCAGGGTGTGCAGCAGGCCACCTATGTGGGCGCGGTCGTACTGGGGACGTTCCTTGTTTTTGCGGGGGAATTCACCGTGGGCTCCATCATCGCGGTGGGCATTCTGACGTCACGCACCCTTGCGCCGCTGACCCAACTGGCGGGCACTATGGCGCGGTGGTCGAATGTGAAAACCGCACTGGTGGGCCTTGATGCAGTTGTTGAAAGCCCGCAGGATTATGACCCTGAACGCAGCTACTTGCGCCGCGAACGCATCACCGGACGGTTCGAGTTGCGCGATGTTATTCACCGCTACGACGAAGACGCGGCACCTGTGCTGGACCTTGGCGGCTTCGCCATTCCAGCGGGGCAGCATGTGGCAATTCTGGGGGCGAACGGCTCTGGCAAATCAACGCTGATCAAGCTGTTGTCGGGCCTATACGCGCCCGACAAAGGCCGTGTGCTGATCGACGGCATCGACATGGGGCAAATTCACCCCAAAGACCTGCGCCGCGGTGTTGGATACCTGAGCCAAGAGGTGCGCTTGTTCGCGGGCTCGCTGCGCGAAAACTTGAACCTCTCCGGTCTGGAACGCGATGATGCACGGCTTCTTGCAGCACTCGATTTTGCGGGTTTGGGTCGCTATGTGCGCGAACACGCCAAAGGGCTGGATTTGCCAATTCACGATGGCGGCGCGGGGCTTTCTATCGGTCAGCGCCAGTCCATCGGCTGGGCGCGGTTGTGGCTGCAAGACCCGTCGGTTGTACTGTTGGACGAGCCTACTGCATCGCTGGATCAATCGCTGGAAACTGCGCTGGTAGGCCACCTGCAAGGTTGGTTGAAAGGGCGTACTGCCGTGATCGCAACGCACCGCATGCCTATCCTTGCGCTGACTGAACGCGTGATGATCCTGAAGGGCGGTAAGCTGTCCGTGGATGGCCCGCGTGAGCAGGTTCTGGATCACCTGAAGAAGACCAAAGCAAGCGCGCAAGGCGGCGTTCAGATTAACCCGCCGAAAGGGGGCAAGTAATGGCCACGATTGATGCAGCATTTGACGATGATCTGCGCGGCCCGTCTTGGGTTATCCGGATTATCGGGTTAACGGTTTTGGCGTTTATCGTTTGGGCCTCCTTCGCGTGGGTTGATGAGATCGTGCGCTCGGAGGGGGAGTTCGTGTCCTCCTCGCGCCCGCAGATTATCCAGAACTTTGAGGGCGGCATCCTGTCGGAGCTTTTGGTGGCCGAGGGCGATACCGTGAACCCCGGCGACGTACTGGCGCGCCTGTCGGTGACCAATTTCAAAACCTCTGTAGATGATCTCCAAGACCAGATCGACGCATTGGAAATCCGCCGCATGCGGCTGGAGGCGGAGCTTGCGGGGCAGTTCGATTTCTTCGTGGACAGCGCGTTGGAAGCCCGCCAGCCAGAGATTGTGGCATCTGAGCGTGCGTTGTTGAACGCCCGCCAAACCGACTTCGAAGGGCGCACCGACGGCGCCCGTGCGATTTTGAAAGAAACGCGCCGCGAGGCCGCGTTGATGGAAGATTTGCTGCAACAAAAGATCGTGTCACTCGTCGAGGCGACACGCGCCCGCAAGGCCAACACCGACGCCGAAGTGAAATACAAAGAGATCGTCTCGAAGGCAGAGTTGGAACGTGCGTCGGCTTACTCCGATACTCTCAAGGAATTGGCAACCTTGCGCCAAAACATGAAGCTGAGCCAAGACCAGCTGGCACGCACCGTAATCCGCTCCCCGATGAAGGGCATCGTGAACAACGTGGCAATCTCCACCATCGGCGGGGTCGTCCGTCCGGGGGAGGAGATATTTCAGATCATTCCCATGGGCGAAGAATTGTTCGTGGAGGCAAAGGTGAAACCGAAAGACATCGCCAGCCTACGGGCGGGGCAGGACGCCACCGTGAAGCTGTCGGCCTATGACTACACGATCTACGGCACGTTGGCGGGTAAGGTGCAGGTGATCTCTGCCGACACGTTCAAGGACGAGCGTGTGGCGGACGGTGACCCGCATTACAAGGTGCTGTTGTCGGTCGATATGGCAAATTTGTCGCCGCGTCAGAAGTCGGTAGAAATTAGACCGGGCATGTTGGCGCAAGTAGAACTGCACACTGGCGAGAAAACGATTTTGCAGTATCTGACCAAGCCGCTCTATAAATCCCGTGAGGCTTTCCGCGAGCCGTAAGGCCAGCCGTTAACGCCTGATAAATATCTGGACATCGGCCACATTGGTGCCGGTGCCCCCCGTCATCAAAAGATCACCGGAGGCCTCTAGCGCCGCGTAGGCGTCGTTGTTGTCCAATCGGGCCTTAGCGTCGATTCCCGCCGCCGTCATGCGGGCCGCGCTGTTCGTGTCCACAAGGCCACCTGCCGCGTCGGTGGGGCCATCGCGGCCGTCCGTGCCGCCAGATAAAAATACCCATTCGCCTGCGATCTTTTCCTGACTGATGCGCAGGGCAAGATCTTGGTTGCGGCCGCCTTTCCCGTCTCCTGTCAGCGTCACGGTGGTTTCGCCACCAAATAACAGAACGGCGGGCGCATCTTCTGGAAGTGCGCGAAAGATCTCGGCCAGATTTGGTGCGACGTCGGCCACATTGCCTTCCAGCCTGTCGTTGATGATTTGCGCCTCAGGGCAGGCGGCGCGCATGGCGTCTAGGCTTTGGCGGTTGGACGCGACCAAGTGGTTCTCCGCTGGCGGGCGTGGAGTTTCGGGGGCGTCGTGTTCCAGATGTGCTTGCACGCTAGCGGGCATGTCGTCCCAGATATTGGCGCGCTCCAGCAACGCCTTGGCACTGGCACGGGTGCCGATTGGCGCGACGGTCGGGCCGGAAGCGATGGCACGCAGATCGTCGCCGACCACGTCGGACAGGATATAGGCAGTGACGGGGGCGGGAGCCGCCGTCGCCAGCAAGCCGCCACCTTTCAGGCGCGATATCTGTTGGCGGATGTGGTTCATGTCGTTGATGTCGAGGCCGGAGCCTAGCAACACACTGTTAACCCGCGCTTTTTCAGCGAGGGTGATCCCCCTCGCAGGGGCGGGCAACAAGGCGGAGCCACCGCCGGAGATTAACGCGATCACGCGATCTCGTTGTGTTGTGCCCGACAGCATCGCCTCCAACGCCAAGGCGGCGCGTTCCCCAGCCTCATCAGGGACGGGGTGGCTGGACTGTAAAACGCGCGCACCCTCGACAGGTGCTGCGTTCTCTGGATTGGTGACGACCAGCGCCTCCACCTGCGTTTCCGCGTCCACTTGTGCCAAGGCCGCACGCATCATAGGGACGGCGGCCTTGCCCACAGCGATAAGAAAAAGTGTGCCCTCGGCGCGGAGCGGTCCCTGTTTGAGCGCGCGCGTCACCGCACGCGCAGGGTCGGCCGCCTCGATTGCAGCTTGAAAGAGGGCGGTGGCCTCGGCGCGCATGCCGGTCATTTTTGTCATCATGTTTCTCTAAATTATGTTTTGAATGAGCTAGTTGTGTTTCTTTTTTAATGTATTTTTGCGCGGATTTAGGTGCTTCAAGGGCAAGCAGCAAACGGCGTTTCATCTAAGAAGCTGCGTGCACGCGGCTAAGTCAATACGGTGCCCGTGCGTAATAGCGAATGGCGCAGCCGCGCGACTTGAAGTATCAGATCGACACCCCAAGTTAGCGGGACAAGGGATCAAGGCGAGATGCGCTTGCACCCGTTTTTCTCCGCAACTAACCTCGCATTCATATTTACCGATTATGAAGCGCTTAAAAGCAGAAGGCAGGCAGGCATGTACGATCCAGTCGAAACCTATATGAATCTCGTCCCGATGGTGGTCGAACAAACGAGCCGTGGCGAACGCGCCTATGATATTTTCTCGCGCCTGCTGAAGGAGCGGATCATTTTCATCAACGGCCCGATCCACGACGGAATGTCCCACCTTGTCGTGGCGCAGCTGTTGCACCTTGAGGCGGAAAACCCCTCCAAGGAAATCAGCATTTACATCAATTCGCCTGGTGGCGTGGTGACCTCTGGCCTGTCGATTTACGACACCATGCAGTACATCAAGCCGAAGGTTTCCACGCTGTGCATCGGTCAAGCGGCGTCCATGGGCTCCGTGCTGTTGGCTGGCGGGGAAAAGGGGATGCGTTTCTCCCTCCCGAATTCGCGGATCATGGTTCACCAGCCCTCCGGCGGGTACCAAGGCCAAGCGTCTGACATCATGATTCATGCGGCCGAGACCCAAAAGCTCAAAGATCGTCTTTATGACATCTACGTGAAGCACACCGGCCAGACCAAGAAAGCCGTTGAAAAGGCGCTGGATCGTGACAACTTCATGTCCCCTGAAGAGGCCAAAGACTGGGGTCACATCGACGAAATCGTCGAGAATCGCGTCAAAGGCGACGAGGACAAATAATCCGAAACTGCGCCTTGTTTCTTTGAGCGGGGCAGGGCGCAGTTTTCACGTTTTTGACGTTGTGCCTCCCTTGATGCTGCCCTAACTTGAGGCGACAGGCGCAAACGAATTGCCACGCGGCATAAGCAGCGGGCGAAAATTAAGATAGGTGGTGCAATGGCAAACAGTTCTGGTGATGGCAAAAACACCCTCTATTGCTCGTTCTGCGGCAAGTCCCAACATGAAGTCCGCAAGCTGATTGCAGGCCCGACAGTGTTCATCTGCGATGAATGCGTTGAGTTGTGCATGGACATCATTCGCGAGGAAACCAAAACTGCCGGCCTCAAGGCCGCAGATGGCGTCCCAACCCCGCAAGAAATCTGCGGTGTTCTGGATGATTACGTGATCGGCCAAGCGCACGCAAAACGCGTGCTGTCCGTCGCGGTTCACAACCACTACAAACGTTTGAACCACATGGGTAAATCCGGCGATATTGAGCTGGCGAAATCCAACATCATGCTGATTGGTCCGACCGGTTGCGGTAAAACGCTGCTGGCGCAAACTCTGGCGCGCATCTTGGATGTGCCGTTCACCATGGCTGATGCGACGACCCTGACAGAAGCAGGCTACGTTGGCGAAGACGTTGAGAACATCATCCTGAAGCTGTTGCAGGCATCCGAATACAACGTGGAGCGCGCGCAGCGCGGCATCGTCTACATCGACGAAGTTGATAAAATCACCCGCAAATCCGACAATCCGTCCATCACCCGTGATGTATCCGGCGAGGGCGTGCAACAGGCCTTGCTGAAAATCATGGAAGGCACCGTGGCCTCCGTGCCGCCGCAAGGTGGCCGTAAGCATCCGCAGCAGGAATTCCTGCAGGTCGACACAACAAACATTCTGTTTGTCTGTGGCGGGGCGTTCGCGGGGCTGGACAAAATCATCGCGCAGCGCGGTAAGGGCTCTGCAATGGGCTTCGGCGCGGAAGTGCGTGAAGAAAACGACAAAGGCGTCGGGGAGCTGTTTAAAGATCTGGAGCCGGAAGACCTGTTGAAATTCGGCCTCATCCCTGAATTCGTGGGCCGTTTGCCGGTCATCGCGACTTTGGAAGATCTGGACGAAGACGCGCTGGTCACAATCCTGAGCGAGCCGAAAAATGCGCTGATCAAGCAGTACCAACGCTTGTTTGAGCTGGAAGACGCCAAGCTGACCTTCACCGAAGATGCGCTCTTGGCAATCGCCAAACGTGCCATTGAGCGTAAGACTGGCGCGCGCGGTTTGCGCTCCATCTTGGAAGACATCTTGCTCGACACGATGTTTGAGCTACCGGCGCTGGAAAACGTAGATGAAGTTGTGGTGAATGAGGATGCGGTCGGCCGCACCGCAAAGCCACTGATCATCTACGGCGAGGCGAAAGAAAAAGCCGAGGCAGAAGCCGGCTAATGTCCCTTCGCCGGATTAAGTCGGGTGGCGCGTTTGAGGCCAAGATTGGCTACTGTCGCGCAGTTGTGGCAGGCGATTGGATCCATGTCGCTGGAACCGTCGCAGCGCCGCTTCCCGACACCGCGGAGCCACCCGAAGGGGCGGCGGCGCAATGCGTCTCTGCCCTTGAGATCATTAAAGCTGCGTTAAATGAAGCAGGTGCCGAATTTTCTGACGTTGTGCGGGTTACTTACATGTTGCCAGCTGCCGCCGAGTTCGAAGCGTGCTGGCCGATATTGCGAGACACTTTCGGTGAGGCACCGCCCGCAGCGACCATGATCGAATGCGGCTTGATCGATCCAAAGTACCGCATCGAAATAGAAGTAACGGCATATAAACCACGTCCCTAGCAACGCCCTGCGCACTGGACTGTGGCGATGCGATGGTCCATATATCGCTAGATCAATCTCGGAGGCCAACATGGGCATTCTCAACACTCTTCTACGGGCCGTCACTTGGTGGAACGGGCAAACGCTGAACACGCAGTTGTTTACGTGGCGCAAGGGTGAAAAAGTTGGCGAAGACGAGGCCGGAAATACCTTTTTCCAAACAGCTGGTGGCAAACGTCGTTGGGTGATTTTCAACGGTGAGGCAGAAGCCTCCCGTGTGAGCCCCGACTGGCATGGCTGGCTGCACCATACATGGAATGAGCCGCCGACAAAGGCGCCGCTTGCCCGTAAGGCTTGGGAAAAACCGCATCACGCGAACCTGACGGGAACGGCTTTGGCCTATGCACCGAAAGGCTCTATGCGTCGGGCAGAGCCCAAAGCGCGCCAAGACTATGAGGCGTGGTCGCCCGAGTAGGGCCACAGCTTGCGGGGGCGCATATGTCTGAGAACACAACTGAAGTAATCGTCGGCACTGGGGTGCTGGCCGTCGCAATCGGCTTTCTGGTTTTCGCCACGGGGGCGACATCCTTCGCGACGGGCGGTGACGCATATCCGTTGGCGGCGAGTTTTCGCTCTGCAGAGGGCGTGAAAGTTGGCACCGATGTGCGCATGGCAGGCGTCAAAGTGGGCACGGTGACATCGCTGGACCTGAACCCGCAAACCTTCCGCGCCGACGCGACGTTTACCATGAAGCAGGGCATCGAAGTGCCCGACGACAGCGCAATTTCCATCAGCTCCGAGGGACTTTTGGGCGGTAACTTTGTGGAGGTCATCCCCGGTGGATCCCCGTTCAATTTGGAACCGGGTGGGGAAATCGAAGACACTCAAAGCTCGGTCTCGCTGATCACGTTGTTGATGAAATTCGTGGCTGGGGACGGCGACGAATGAAGCGGCTGGTCACGGTCTTTATGCTGCTGGCGCACTCCGCCAACGCACAAACGGTGATTGAGGGGGACAACACCGTTATCAGTCTGGGCAATGCGCCGACTGCGGAAAGCCGCACACGCGCCTCCGCGTCGAGTGCGGCGCAGGCCGTTATGCGTGGGCTTGATAAGCTTGCGGGTGCCAGTGAAGATATCATCTTGACGACTGGCGAAAGCACCGACTTCGGCGCGTTAACCATCACCATGAAGGATTGCCGTTACCCTAAGGGCAACCCGAGTGGCGACGCCTTCGTGAACCTTGAGATCACCGACAGCAAGACCGGAAAATCAGCGTTTGAGGGATGGATGGTTGCCTCTAGCCCCGCGCTGCACGCGATGGATCACCCGCGTTACGATGTCTGGGCGATCAGGTGCAAACTTGACGACCGGACACCGTCAGTGGTTGCCGGAGAAAGTTCGCCTCTACCGTTAATGCGTCCTGAAGGACTCGGCGGTAACTAGCACGCGGAATTTCGATCCCGCCAAGTGACGCCAGATGCGGGGTGATGAACTGCGTGTCCAAAAGCTTGAAGCCCCCTTCATTCAACCGCGACACAAGATATGCCAGTGCGATTTTGGATGCGTTCGGGCGGCGCGAAAACATGGATTCGCCAAAGAAGGCACCCATCAACGTCACACCGTAAGCGCCGCCAACAAGTTCGGAGCCATCCCAGACTTCAACCGAATGGGCGTAGCCTGCGTTGAAAAGGTCCATGTAGATGTTAAAAATCGGACCGTTGATCCATGTCTCGTCCCGATCGGCGCAGCCTGCGATGACGCCCGCAAAGTCGGTGTCGACTTTGATCTGGTACCGCTCCCGCAGGATGTCCTTGCGTAATGAGCGCGAGATGTGAAACCCGTCAAGCGGGATAACGCCACGCATCTCAGGGTCCAGCCAGAACAACCCGTCATCATCCCGACTTTCCGCCATCGGAAAAATCCCTTGCGCATATGCGCTAAGGATCAATTCCGGCGTTAACTCTAGTGTGGGTTCATCTTTGGCCATGGCGGCAGGAAAGCAGGGCTGCGCTATGCGCGCAACCTTAGGTGTTTTCCTCGAGCCAATGCTCCAGCCAGTGAATGTTGTAGTCGCCGGTTTGCACGGCTTCTTCGGCCAACAATGCGTGGAACAATGGGGTCGTGGTGTCGATGCCATCCACGATCAATTCGCCCAAAGCGCGGTGCAATCGCGCCAAGGCCGCAGGACGATCTGGCGCGTGAACGATGAGTTTCCCGATCAAGCTGTCATAGTACGGTGGGATTGAGTAGCCGTCATACAGCGCCGAATCCATCCGCACACCAAGGCCGCCAGGGGCATGATATTGCGTGATTTTTCCGGGGCAGGGGCTGAAGTTTGGCAGCTTCTCTGCGTTGATGCGCACCTCGATCGCGTGGCCGTTGACCACAAGGTCTTCCTGCTGGAAGGACATCGGTAGACCGGCCGCGACATTGATCTGTTCGCGCACCAGGTCGACGCCGAAGACGGCTTCCGTGACCGGATGCTCCACTTGCAGGCGGGTGTTCATCTCAATGAAATAGAACTCGCCGTTTTCATACAGAAACTCAATGGTGCCTGCGCCCGCGTAGTCGATGTCGGCGACTGCGTCGGCACAAATTTTACCGATCCGCGCACGGGTTTCCGCGTCGATTGCGGGGCCGGGGGCTTCTTCGAACACCTTTTGGTGGCGGCGCTGCAAGGAGCAGTCGCGCTCCCCCAAGTGGACGGCGCGACCTTTACCGTCACCGAACACCTGAATCTCGATGTGGCGCGGGGTCGTCAGATATTTCTCGATGTAGACTTCGTCATTGCCAAAGTTGGCTTTGCCCTCGGAGCGCGCAGTTTGGAAGGCGCTTTTCATCTCGTCGCGCGATTGCGCAACTTTCATGCCTTTGCCGCCGCCGCCAGCCGTCGCCTTGATGATGACAGGATAGCCGATTTCATCGCCAATGCGGTAGGCGTCTTCGAGGGAGTGAACGCCGCCGCCGGAGCCAGGAACGCAGGGCACGCCCAGCTTCTTCATGGTCTCGATGGCGGTGATTTTGTCGCCCATAACGCGGATGTGGTCTGCGGTCGGGCCGATGAATTTCAAGCCATGGTCTTCGATGATTTGCACGAAGCCCGCGTTTTCCGACAGGAAGCCGTAGCCCGGGTGGATCGCTTCCGCACCGGTGATTTCACAGGCGGAAATGATCGCAGGGATCGACAGGTAGCTTTCCGTGCTGGACGGTGGCCCGATGCAGATGGCTTCGTCGGCCATACGCACATGCATGGCGTCGCTGTCTGCTGTGGAGTGCACAGCAACCGACTGGATGCCCATTTCGCGCGCGGCGCGGATGACGCGCAGGGCGATTTCGCCGCGGTTGGCGATGAGGATTTTCTTAAACATGGAGCGTTACTCCACGATCATCAGCGGCGCGCCGAATTCCACAGGCGTGCCGTCCTCGACCAACACGCGCTTGACGGTGCCGGATTTGGGGGCAGGGATGTGGTTCATGGTTTTCATCGCTTCGATGATCAAAAGCGTTTGGCCTTCTGTGACCTTGTCGCCGACTGCGGCGAAGGGCGGGGTGCCCGGTTCGGCCTGCAGATAGCAGGTGCCAACCATCGGGGAGGTCACCGCGCCGGGATGTTGTGACGGGTCATCGTTGCCTGCGGCTGCGGCGGGCGCTGCTGCCGAAGGTGCCGCCGCTGCCGGAGCCGCTGCGGCGACCGGCGCTGCAACTGCTTGCTGTACAACGTTAACTTGCTTGCTGACGCGCACATTCAGGCTGTCGTCCTGTCCGTATTCGCGCATAACCTCAAGCTCTGTGAGGTCGTTGCTTTTCAAAACTTCCGCCAGCGCCTTTACAAACGCGACGTCGCCGTCATGGGAATTCTTTGCCATTTGTCTAGTCCTCGACCCGTGTGCCGTTCTTACTTGCCAGGTGCAGTCTGGTAATGCGGCTTTGCTATATTTGCAACGCTTATAGGCCAAGGCTGATTTGGTGAAAAGCCGTGAATTATGGCGGCCGAATTTACGGCGGTGGAAGGTCGGTCGGGCGCGGCACCAGAAGATCGACGCGCTCCCCCTTCGGGGTGGGGTGGTCGATGCCCTGCATGTTGCGCAACAGGGCCTGTAATTCATGCTGCCCACGGTCGCGCAACGCGGAGTGCTGAGGCTGATCTGCCGCGAAGGCGGCTACCGTTGATGCGGCAACGGGCGCCACTGGCTTGATCTGGGATTGGCGCGCTTGCGCACTCAGAAGCGGGCTGATCGCTGTACCGGTTTTGATCGCCGCGAGCGGCGAAATTGGCCGCGCCGGAATTGGCGACAGGCCGGACAAATGTTGAGAAAGTAGGGACATCGCAATGCCTTCCGTCTTCGAATAGCCCACCCAATCCCGAGGATGTGCGACAACTCTGAACGGAACCTTAACGCGGCAAAGCGCAAAAGGCGCAGTTCGTGAAAACTGCGCCTTTAATTGTTGGTATTTAGACGACGTTAGATCGCCAGATATTCGGCCCGCAAAGCATCATTCTCTAGCACTTCCACCGCGGAGCCATCGAACACCACGGAGCCTGTGTCCAAGATCACCGCACGGTCGGCGAGCTTCAGCGCGGCCACGGCGTTCTGCTCCACGATGATGGTTGTGATGCCTTGGTCGCGGATAATCTGTAGCGTTTTGGCGATCTCTTGCACGATCACCGGCGCCAAACCCTCGTAAGGCTCGTCCAGTAACAGCACTTTGATGTCGCGACACAGGGCCCGTGCGATGGCGAGCATTTGCTGCTCTCCGCCAGATAGGGTCACGCCTTCTTGCTTGCGGCGCTCGCCCAAGCGGGGGAACAGTTCGTAGACACGCTCAATCGACCAGCCGATCGGCGGCGCTATTTGGGCCAGTTGCAGGTTCTCCTCGACCGTCAGGCCGGGAATGATGCAGCGGTCTTCCGGCACCAGCGCGATACCAGCGGCGGAGGCTTGATAGGCGGCCATGTTGTGCAACGGCTGGTGGTCGAGCCAAATCTCGCCGTGCTTGAGCTGCGGATCGCCCATGCGGGCAATCGTGCGCAGTGTAGAAGTTTTGCCCGCGCCGTTGCGGCCAAGCAGGGCCAGAATTTCGCCCTCATGCACGTTAAAGCTGACGCCTTGAACGATGTAGCTTTCGCCGTAGTACGCCTCAATGTCCCAGACGGACAGGAAGGCGGGGGCGGTCGCCGCGTTGTTGGCGTTCTTGTTGAAGTCGGGTTTCACATTCATTTTTCCGGCTCCTAAACCTGTGCCTCACCCAGATACGCTTCGCGCACCTTGGGATGGCCTTTGATGTTTTCGGGGGTGTCTTCGACCAGCGGGGTGCCTTGCGCCAGAACGGTGATCCGCTCCGCCATGGAAAACACAACGTGCATGTCGTGCTCGATAATCGCCATGGTGATGTCGCGCTTTTCCTTGATCTCTTTCAGCAGGTCGATGGTGTTGTTGGTGTCCGCGCGCGCCATGCCAGCGGTCGGCTCATCCAGCAGCAGAAGCTTTGGTTCCTGGACCAGACACATCGCCATTTCCAAACGCCGCTTATCCCCGCGCGACATGCTTGACGCGGTCATGTCGCGTTTGTCGATCATGTTGACGTCCATCAAAATGGCTTCCGCCATCTCTTTGATATCGTTTTGCCCGCGAATGGCCGAGATGCCGTTCAGCTTAAACGAGCCGTCGCGGTGCGCGAAGCAGGGGATCATCACGTTCTCGAACACGGTCAGATCAGCGAAGATCTCCGGCGTCTGGAACACCCTTGAAACCCCCATCTGGTTGATTTCATGCGGGGAGCGCCCCAGCAAGGATTGGCCTTGGAACGTGACCGAGCCCGTGTCGGGGATCAGCTTGCCCACGAGGCAGTTCAGCAGGGTGGACTTACCAGCCCCGTTGGGGCCGATAATCGCGTGAACGGTGTTTTCTGCGACGCTTAGGTTTACGTCGCCCAGTGCCTGCAACCCGCCGAAGCGTTTGCCGACATTTTTGATCTCTAGGATGCCCATGTCATTTGCTCCTTATTCAGCAGGGGTTGAGTCGGTTGCAGTGGTGTCGTCCTTGGCCTTCGAGCCACGGAACTTCTGCGCGATCTTCTGCCCACCTTCGACAAGCCCACCGGGCAGGAAGATAACGATGGCCATGAACAGCAGACCCAGTGTCAGGTGCCAGCCCTTGCCCACGAAGGGGTGGATTATCACGATCAGGAAATCCTCCATCCCGTCAGGCAGGAAGGCGAACCACTGGTGCAGCACGGTGTCGTTGATCTTGGAGAAGATATTCTCGAAGTACTTGATGAAGCCCGCGCCCAAGACGGGGCCGATGAGCGTGCCTGCACCACCAAGGATGGTCATCAAAACAACCTCACCGGAGGCCGTCCACTGCATGCGCTCCGCGCCAGCCAGCGGGTCCATAGACGCCATGAGGCCGCCCGCCAGACCAGCATACATGCCGGAGATGACGAACGCCGCCAGCGTGTAGGGGCGTGGGTTCAAGCCGGTGTAGTTCAAGCGCGTCTGGTTGGTTTTGATCGCCTTCAGCATCAGCCCGAACGGGGAGCGGAAGATGCGGATGGCAAGGTAAAACATCACCAGCATGATCAACGCGCAAATGTAGTAGCCGGTGTTGAAGTCAAAGCTCCACGCGCCCAACTCCAGCTTGAAGGTGGACTGCATTTCCTGCCCGAACAGATGCGGGATGTTTGGCAACGCGTCGGAGTGGAAATACTGCGGGTCGGAGTTATAGACCTGCAAGCCGGTTTCACCATTGGTCAGCGGCGTTAGCACCGAATAGGCTAGCGCAAAGGACATCTGGGCGAAGGCCAGCGTCAGGATGGAGAAGTAGATGCCGGAGCGGCGCAACGAGATGTAGCCGATAAGCAGCGCGAAGACGCCCGAGGTGATCACCGACAGCACGATGCCTGGCAGAATGTTGTAGCCCAAGAGCTTAAACATCCAGACGGCGGAGTATGATCCTACTCCGAGGAAGGCCGCGTGGCCAAAGCTGAGGTAGCCGGTGAGGCCGAACAGAATGTTGAACCCGATGGCAAAGATGCCGAAGATCACGAAGCGTTGCATCAAGTCGGGATAGCCCGCGTTGAACTGCGCCATGGCCGAGCCCGTGGGGAAGGGGTTCAGGATGAAGGGAGCGCACATCGTCAAGATCGCAACGATGATGAGCAGGGAGGTGTCTTTCTTTTCGAGACCTAGCATTTTCTTAGTCCTCCATCACACCCTTGCGACCCATAAGGCCGCGCGGACGCACGAGTAGAATGATGATTGCAACAAGATAGATGATAATTTGGTCGATGCCCGGCAGGATTTGCTTGATCTGGTTCATCGAGGAGAAGCTCTCGAGGATGCCCAGCAAGAAGCCCGCAAGCACCGCACCGGGCAGGGAGCCCATGCCGCCGACAACCACCACAACAAAGCTAAGGACAAGGAAGTCCATCCCCATGTGGTAATTGGGCGAGTTGATTGGCGCGTACATGACCCCCGCAATACCGGCCACGGCGGCGGCGATGCCGAACATGATAGTAAAGCGCTTGTCGATGTTGATGCCCAGCAGCCCCACCGTTTCGCGGTCCGCCATGCCGGCGCGCACGACCATCCCGAAGGTGGTGAACTGCAAGAAGGCGAAGACGGCAGCGATAATGACGGCGGCGAAAGAGAAGTATACAAGGCGCCAGTACGGGTAGATCACCGCGTTCGGGTCAAAGCCCAGAAGTACACCGAAGTCGAAGGAGCCTTTGAACATGTCAGGGGCCGGTGTCGGGATCGGGTTCGCGCCGTAGAATTGCTTGATGACCTCTTGGATCACGATGGCAAGGCCAAAGGTGACAAGGATCTGGTCCGCGTGGGGACGCTTGTAGAAGTGTTTGATCAACCCGCGCTCCATGATGTAGCCGACGCCGATCATGATCGGGATGGCAAACAGGATGGCCAACGGCACGGACCAGTCGATGATGGAGCTGCCCATCTCAGGGCCGAACCAGCTTTCGAGGTAGGGCGTCTTGACCTTGGCGGGGTTGCCAAGGAAGTCCGTCTTGGTTGGGTCAATCGTCTCGAAGGACAACGACAAGATGCGCTGTAGTGTGACCGCGCAAAAGGCGCCCAGCATGAACAAGGCCCCGTGGGCAAAGTTCACCACGCCGAGCGTGCCGAAAATCAAGGTCAGACCCAAGGCAATCAACGCATACGCGGAGCCTTTGTCCAAACCGTTCAGTAGTTGCAGAATGATTACGTCCATCGTTCCCGTCTCGCCTGTTGGGGTGATCTTACCGAAACCTGTGCCGCGTATGCGGCAAAGGGGGCAGTGGGTGCCGGGGCCCGCTTCCTTTGGGAAAAGCAGGCCCCGGCGTGTTACATGTTAGCTTCGGCTTAGGCGCCCGGGTTACATTTACCCAGCTCGCCGCCCGCAAACATTGCGTGGTCGACCGCGTATTCAACCTGCGCACGTGGGGTGATTTCCACGATTTCCAGAAGGTCGAACTCGGATGTCGGGTTGTCTTTACCCTTCACAACCAGCACGTCTTTGAAGCACTGGTGATCTTCCGCACGGTACTCTGTCTCGCCGTTGCCCAGACCATCGAACTTGAAGCCTTCGAGCGCTTCGACGATGCCGCATGGGTTGAACGTGCCAGCGCGTTCCGCCGCATCCGCGTACAGCATGGTTTGCACGTAGCAGGTGTGCGCAGCCTGGCTTGGTGGGAAGCCGTACTTTTCACCGAAGGATTTAACGAATGCTTTGGAGCCTTCGTCGGTCAGCGACCAGTGCCAGTTCGTGGAGCCAAAGATGCCCTTCACGTTTTCGCCCGCACCCTTCGCCATCAGACGGGAGTAGAGTGGCACGACGATCTCGAAGTCTTTGCCGTTCACTTGCTTTTCACGCAGGCCGAACTGAACCGCCGAAGTCAGCGAGTTCACCATGTTGCCGCCGTAGTGGTTCAGAACCAAAACGTCAGCGCCGGAGTTCAGAACCGGAGCCACATAGGACGAGAAGTCGGTCGTCGCCAGCGGTGTCAGTACGTTGTTCGCGGTCTTCCAACCCATAGCTTCAGTCGCAGCTTGGATGGATTCCTGCTGCGTCCAGCCCCATGTGTAGTCAGCTGTCAGGTGATACGCGGTCCGGTCGGAGCCGTAGCGTGCCTCCAGAACAGGTGCCAGCGCAGCCGCAGACATATAACCGTTGAAGAAGTGGCGGAAGCCGTTGGCCTTCTTGTCTTTACCGGTTGTGTCGTTGGAGTGGGTCAGACCCGCCATGAAGATCACGCCAGCTTCTTGGCACAGACCTTGCACAGCAACAGCCACACCAGAGGACGAGCCGCCGGTGATCATGATTGCGCCGTCTTTTTCGATCATCGACTTCGCCGATGCGCGCGCCGCGTCAGATTTAGTTTGCGTGTCGCCTGTAACGAACTCGACCTTTTTGCCCAAGATGCCGTTGCCTTGTAGGGCTTTGGACGAGAATGTGTTCATCATGCCACCGTCGCCGCCACCGTTCAGGTGCTCGACCGCTAGCTCATAGGCGCGCAGCTCGTCCGCGCCTTCGTCAGCGTATGGGCCGGACTGTGGAACGTTGAAGCCCAGCGTGACCGTGGAGCCGGTTGGCGCGTTCAGGTAGCCGGAGTGGCCGTCGGCCCAGACAGAGCCATCAAAAAGTGTAGGCGCCGCCAGTGCGCCGCCCGCCATTGCAGACGTCTTGAGCAAGCCGCGACGTGTGAAGTTTGAATTGGACATTAAAATCCTCCCTAGTTGATTTTGGCCCCTCCTCCTCAGGGGAAGCCGCGGTCTGAATGGTTCTCAGGCCATCTTTAGTATCAGGGCGAGGGGGTAAATCGCGCAACAAGCCATTGGGTTTGCTTTGAAAATTTGTAAACAAATGGACATTGCTTACGCAGAAATTGTAAACTATTTTTCACCGCACTGCGGAAAGCCGCTGGATTCGTTTGCGAAAACAGATGCATCACAGGCGCAGCGCAAAGGATAGCATATGCCAAAATCTGCCCTGACAGGCTCTCGGATACGCGAACACCGCTTGATGCGGGGGCTTAAGCAGGCCGATTTGGCTCGCGAGATCGGCATATCTGCCAGCTACTTGAATTTGATCGAACACAATCGCCGCAGAATCGGCGGCAAAACCCTGTTGGCCCTCTCGGAAGTGCTGGGCATCGACCCTTCCACCCTAAGCCAGGGGGCGGAACGTGCCGTCGTGACGGAACTGCAAGACGCCGCCGCATCTGACAGCGATACGCAGGTCGAGTTGGATCAGATCGACGATCTGGTGGCGCGGTTTCCGGGGTGGGCGGCCAAGATCACGGCCCAGCATCGCCGCCTGCGCGCACTGGAACGCACGGTGGGCGGCCTGAACGACCGTTTGACCCATGACCCTGTGCTGTCCGAGAAAATGCACGAAGTGCTATCGACTGTGTCCGCGATCCGCTCCACCGCGTCGATCTTGGTCGCAACGCCGGATCTGGGGGCAGAATGGCAGGCACGGTTCTATTCCAACATCGACACCGAAAGCCGAAGGCTCGCCGACAGCTCCGCGTCGATGGCGGCGCATCTGGATCATCTGTCGCGCAACCACACCAGCCGCGCCACGCCGCTAGAGGCAATGTTCGCGGCCCTTGATACACGCGCCTATCATTTGGCGGAGTTGGAGGAGGGCGGTGACCCGCAAGTCCTTCTGGACACGTTCCCAGAGCTGGACAGCGCAGAGGCCCGTGCGCTCGCCCTGCAGCACTTCGCCACCTATAGCGCAGACGCTGCGGCGATGCCGCTAGAGGCGTTTCGCGAGGCTGCGCATAGCGCGCAGTTTGATCCCTCGGCCTTGGCCGTCACGTTCAACGTGCCCCTTGATGCGGCGTTCCGGCGGCTTGCGAGCCTGCCGCGCAGCGCCACGGTGCCCGATATCGGATTGGTCTGTTGTGATGCGGCGGGCGCGCTTTTGCTGCGCAAGTCACCCTCCGGTCTTGCGCTGCCGTGGTTTGGCGCAGGGTGCCCGCTTTGGCCGCTCTACACCGCGCTCGGCACGCCGGGCTTTCCCGTCCGGCAGGTGATCGAGAGCGAGGACCGCGCACAGTTCACGGCGATGGCGGTGGCGTATCCGACGGGGCCGCTCAGCTTTGAGCGCCCGCCGATGTACCACGCGGCCATGCTGTTGGTGGCGCGCGATGATCAGACCGCGACAGACGCCTCATTGGTCGGCACCTCGTGCCGCGTTTGCGCCCGTAGCGACTGCCCCGCGCGGCGCGAGCCCACGGTTTTAACCCAAGGCTAGCCCATCGTCGTTTTGACAACGGGCGAAAATCGGTCCTAATGGGGACTATGGCCAAACTCGGGGAGGTGTGAGGCGCATGTCAAAATCGGTTTTGCTCGTGGAGGACGAGCCGAACATCATTGAGGCGATCAGCTTTCTGTTGGAGCGCGACGGCTGGACCGTGCGCATTCACGCAGAAGGAGCCGACGCCGTTGAGGCTGTCGCGCGGGTGTCGCCGGATGTGGTAATCCTAGACGTCATGTTGCCGGGGCGCAGCGGCTTTGACATCCTGCGCGACCTGCGCAACCAGTCCGGCACCCGCGATCTGCCGATCCTGATGCTCACCGCGCGAGGCCAAACGAAAGACCGCGAACTGGCGGAAAGCTACGGCGTCAGCCACTTCATGACCAAACCGTTCTCCAACGAGGAGATGCTGGGCAAGGTGCGCGAACTCTACGCGGCGTCGGCCGTGAAGTCCTAAGACGCCAAATGCCGGAGCCAGAGCAACCTAAAGGGCAGGGACGCCGCCGCATCGGTCTGATGCACACCAACCCAAACTCGCGCACCTTGTTTTTGGAGCGCCGCGTCTACCAACGTCGCCGTCTGGGGGACGCGGCTAAATTGCTGCCGATTGCGGGGCTGGTTCTATTTGTGGCACCTGCACTGGTTCTGGGCACGCCGGGGCCGGAAAACGCCTCCGGCACCACGGCGCTGCGGCTGATCTACTTCTTCTTCGTCTGGGTTTGCCTGATCGCGACCTGCGCCACCATCGCGCGGGGCTTGGCGGGGGCGGACACAGCGAGCGAGACCCAAAAGGCCCGCGATGAGGACCGTCCTTGATGGTCAGCTTTAACGTCCTCGTCACGGTCGCCATCATCTACACAATGGTACTGTTCAGCGTCGCATTTTACGCGGACCGTCGGGCGATGCGCGGCCCGTCGCGCTTCCTGCGCTCCCCTTGGACCTACACGCTGTCGTTGAGCGTCTATTGCACCGCGTGGACGTTTTACGGTGCCGTGGGCAACGCTGCGCGGTCGGGGTTGGAGTATCTGACGATCTACCTTGGCCCAACGGTGGTGTTCCTCGCGTGGTGGTGGCTGTTGCGCAAGCTGGTGCGCATCGGCAAGGCGGAGCGCATCACCTCCATCGCCGACATGATTTCCAGCCGCTACGGTAAGTCGCCTGCGCTGGCGGTCATTGTCACGGTGTTATCCATCGCGGGCACCACGCCCTATATCGCGCTTCAGTTGCAATCCGTGACCCTATCCGTAGCCGTCTTCGCGGACTTCCCCACCGGCGTCAGTGGTGGCTCCGACCTCAACGCCACCGCGTTCTGGCTGTCCGTTGGTCTCGCGCTCTTCACCATCTTCTTTGGCACCCGCAACCTTGATGCGAACGAGCGTCACCACGGCGTGGTGACCGCCATCGCGCTAGAGGCCATCGTCAAGCTGGTGGCCTTGGTCGCGGTGGGCATCTTCGTGGTCTGGGGCGTGTCGGGCGGTGTGCTCGACACTATGCGGGTGATAGAGGCAAGCCCCGTGGCGCGTTGGCAACCCAGTCCAAGTCGTTGGACGTCAATGATATTCCTGTCCATGGCCGCCGTGATCTGCCTGCCGCGTATGTTCCAGGTTCTGGTCGTGGAGAACTCCGACGAGCGGCATTTGCGTACCGCATCTTGGGCGTTTCCGGCGTATCTGATGGCCATGAGCCTGTTCGTGCTGCCCATCGCGGTTGTTGGCTTGGCGGTCATGCCGGACGGGGCGAACCCCGATCTCTTTGTGCTGACTCTGCCGTTGGAACTGGGACAAGAGGGGCTGGCGCTCTTGGCGTTTCTGGGCGGGTTTTCCTCCGCCACATCTATGGTGATCGTCGCCTCCATCGCGTTGGCGACGATGGTGTCTAACCACATCGTGGTGCCCATCTGGCTGAACACCCGTGCGGGCGGCGCGTCCATGTCCGGCGACATGCGCCATGTCGTGCTGCTGTCGCGCCGCCTGTCGATTGTTGCAGTACTTGGCCTTGGCTACACCTACTACCGGACCACGGGCGGCACCGGGGCCCTTTCCGCCATCGGCTTGGTCAGCTTCGCGGGGGTGGCGCAGGTCGTGCCCGCGCTCTTGGGCGGGCTGTTCTGGCGGGGCGGCACGCGACGCGGCGCCATCGCGGGGCTGGTTGTGGGCTTCGGGCTGTGGATTTACACCTTGTTCATGCCTGCAATCGGCGTGTTCCCTGCCGGCATGCTGGACAGCGGCCCGCTGGGGATCGCAGCTTTGCGACCGCAGGCGTTGCTGGGCGTGCAGGGCATGGACCCCCTCGTGCATTCGATCCTGTGGTCCATATCCCTGAATACGCTGGCCTTCGTGATGGTGTCGCTGGTGTCTTTCCCGACCCCGATGGAGCGCCTGCAAGGCGCCAGTTTCGTCAATGTGTTCGAGCGCGGCGACGGCGCGGTGTCCACCGCTGGCGGGCAGGCGGAGGCGGAAGATCTGCTTGTCATGGCGCAGCGGCTCTTGGGCGCGCGCGAGGCGCAGACCCTGTTCCAGCGGGAGGCCACGCGGCAAGGCAAGGCCGGATATCTGCCCGACCCGACGCCGGATTTCATCAGCCTGCTGGAGCGTGAGTTAGCTGGCTCCGTCGGCAGTGCCACGGCCCACGCGATGATCGCCCAGATCAACGGGCAGGCGTCAATCACAGTGCGGGATTTACTGGCCGTCGCCGATGAAAGCGCGCAGATGCTGGAATACTCCAGCAAGCTGGAAACCCAGTCGCGGGAGCTGGAGCAAATCGCCCGCAAGCTGCGCGAAGCCAACGCTAAACTGACGGCGCTGTCGGTGCAGAAAGACGCTTTCCTGAGCCAAGTCAGCCATGAATTGCGCACGCCGATGACGTCGATCCGCTCCTTCTCCGAGTTCCTGAAGGAAGGCGGATTGGACGCGCAGGCCCGCAGCCGCTACGCGGGCATCATCCACGAGGAAAGCATCCGCCTGACGCGGCTTCTGGATGATTTGCTGGACCTGAGCGTGCTGGAGAACGGGCAAGTCGTCCTCAATGTCCAGACCGCCCGCATCAGCGACCTGCTGGACCGCGCGGTGGCTTCGGCGGGGTTAGCCGACGGCGGGCTAGAGGTCGTTCGCCAGTCGGAGGGGGAAGGGATTTACCTTAAAACAGACACCGACCGGCTCAGCCAAGTGTTCATCAACCTGATCTCCAACGCGCAGAAATACTGCGTGTCAGACGCGCCAAAGCTGCGGATCAACGTGTCGCAATCCAAAGGCTACGTGGATATCGACTTTGTCGACAACGGGCTTGGGATATCGCCCGACGACGCGACGGTTGTGTTTGAAAAATTCGTGCGCCTCACCGATCAGGCGTCGGCGGGCAGTGCTGGTTTGGGGCTCGCGATCAGTCGGGAGATCGTGCACCGGCTTGGCGGCTCGCTGGATTACGTACCAGGGCAGGGCGGTGCTGCGTTTCGTGTACATATTCCGTTAACCAACGTTTGAGCGCGCGTTGCGTAGAAAAATTCAGTTCAAGTTTGTCGGTTAATCAAATCGCAGCACGTTGCGGTCAATTCTGCCTCGGAACAAGTCGAGAACAAGTAGGCGGATATCGTGACAGGACCAAACACGGCATTGGCGTTTATGGTGCGCCCGTGCAAACCAACGCGCGGCGCACGGCACATCTTGCTGGAAGACATTGCGGACGGGCTGTTTCGCGGTCCTGCGAAACTGGGCCACGGGATCGACCTGTTGGTGCGTGACGCGCAGGCGCAATCCTTCCCGCAGGCCAAGGCGCTCTCTCTCATCCCTGACATTGCCGTGCCGCATGTTTTGGACGGGCCAAATGGCACACGCGGCTTGTTGGTGTTTGACGGCACTTTGATCGACGCGCTGATTGAGCAGCAAACGCTGGGCCGCATATCAGCCGCCCCACGGGTGGAGCGTCCGGTCACCGCGATTGATGCCGCCCTCAGCACCGGATTCGCGCAGGCGGTGGTGGGCAAGCTGGCGGAGGTGAGCGTTGATCGCCGCGACGCGAGCGCCTTGGCTGGCTACAACTGCGGTGCGCCGCAAACCGACCGCGCGGCGCTTAGCTTGGCGATGTCGGAAAGGTCATACGACGTTCTAACCCTGACGTTGGATTTGGGGCCGGGACTGAAAACAGGGACAGCGGTTTTGATGTTCCCTGCTGCCATTGATCCGGCCAAACCCGTCCGCCAGCAGGTGAACCCCGATATGGTGGCCGCATTGCAAGACAGCGAATTGCACCTACGGGCCTATCTGCCGTCTGTGCGCCTGCCGGTGAAGACCTTGTTGGGCTTTGATGACGGCACCATCATCCCGTTGCCTGACGGAATTTTAGGGCGTGCGCAGCTGTGCGACCGGAGGGGCGTGACGCTGGGCAAGGGGCGCTTGGGCCAACTCGGCGGGCACCGCGCCTTCCGGCTGAACGGCGCACCGCCGCCCGCGCAGACGCCGACCGTTGAGATGGACGTGCCGCCGCCCGCCGCCTTGCCGAAAGAGGCCTTGCCAGAACCACTGCCCGACATGGGGGAGGATCGCGTCAGCCCAGAACCTGCCGCGCTTGAAACCTAGGCGCCGCGCAAACAAAAAAGGCACCCACAAGGGGTGCCTTTTCCGATATCTAGAACGCTAGAATTTAGCAGCTGTAGTACAGTTTGTACTCGATTGGGTGCGGTGTGTGCTCGTAGGCGTAAACCTCTTCCCACTTCAGTTCCGTATAGCCATCGATCTGCGACTTGGTGAACACGTCGCCAGCCAGCAGGAACTCGTGATCTTCTTCCAAAGCGTCCAGCGCTTCACGCAAAGAGCCACAAACCGTCGGGATGTTCGCCAACTCTTCTGGCGGCAGATCGTAAAGGTCTTTGTCCGAAGACGGGCCCGGATCGATCTTGTTTTTGATGCCGTCAAGGCCAGCCATCAGCAAGGCCGCGAAGCACAGGTAGGGGTTCGCCGCCGGATCAGGGAAGCGGGCTTCAACGCGCTTGGCTTTGGGGTTCTCGGCCCATGGGATACGTACACAACCCGAACGGTTGCGTGCGGAGTAGGCGCGCAGAACCGGAGCCTCAAAGCCCGGGATCAGGCGCTTGTAGGAGTTGGTAGACGGGTTGGTAATCGCGTTCAACGCTTTGGCGTGCTTCAGGATGCCGCCGATGAAGTACAGCGCTTCCTGCGACAGGTCAGCATATTTGTCGCCTGCGAACAGTGGCTTGCCGTCTTTGAAGATCGACATGTTCACGTGCATACCGGTGCCGTTGTCGCCAGCGATTGGCTTCGGCATGAATGTCGCTGTTTTGCCGTAGGCGTGGGCCACGTTGTGGATCACGTATTTGTACTTCTGCAGCTCGTCCGCTTGGTGCGTCAGGGAGCCGAAGATCAAGCCCAGCTCGTGCTGGCAAGACGCCACTTCGTGGTGGTGCTTGTCGACCTTCATGCCCATGCGCTTCATGGTGGAGAGCATTTCGCCGCGCAGGTCTTGGGCTGCGTCGGTTGGGTTCACAGGGAAGTAGCCGCCCTTGATGCCCGGGCGGTGGCCCATGTTGCCCATCTCGTACTCGGTGTCGGAGTTCCAAGAGGCGTCTTGCGCGTCGACCTCGAAGGACACTTTGTTCATCTCAACCGAGAAGCGAACGTCGTCGAACAGGAAGAATTCAGCCTCAGGGCCCCAGTAAGACACGTCACCGATGCCGGTGGTCTTCAGGTAAGCCTCGGCCTTTTCGGCGGTGCCGCGCGGGTCGCGGTCGTAAGGCTCCATGGTGTCGGGCTCTACAACCGTGCAGTGCACGCAGATAGTTTTTTCGGCGTAGAAGGGATCCATATACGCGGATTTCGCGTCTGGCATCAGCTTCATGTCGGACTCGTCGATGGCTTTCCAGCCCGCGATGGAGGAGCCGTCAAACATGAAGCCCTCTTCCAGGAAGTCCTCGTCAACGAGGTCAGCAACGATGGTCACGTGCTGCAGCTTGCCGCGTGGGTCGGTGAAACGGATGTCAACGTACTCGACACCCTCGTCCTTGATGGTCTTCAACAAATCTTTGTTGCTCATCTGACCGTTCCTCTTCTGTCAGTTAAGATAGTGTATGATTACAACGCGTCGTCGCCGGACTCGCCGGTACGAATGCGAATGGCTTGCTCCACAGTGGAGACGAAGATCTTGCCGTCACCGATCTTGTCGGTTTTGGCGGCCTCGATGATCGCTTCAATCGCGCCATCAAGCTGGTCATCGGCCAGCACGACCTCGATTTTAACTTTCGGCAGGAAGTCGACGACATATTCCGCGCCGCGGTACAGTTCCGTGTGACCCTTCTGGCGGCCAAAGCCTTTGACCTCGGTCACGGAGAGGCCTTGAATGCCCAGCTCCTGCAGCGCTTCTTTCACTTCGTCCAATTTGAACGGCTTGATAATCGCTTCAATCTTCTTCATCTCAGACCGACTCCCTTTGCTCGTCTTGATTGGGTCAGACCACTTTCAATTGGGCGGCACAATCGGCAGACTGTCGTTGGGGCAGGGAACCGCCTAGCTCGAACATGATGTGCTTAATTTTTGGGCAAACTGGCGTGAAAGTGTGCGAAATGAAAACTTCTGACAGCGAAGGTGTTCCGAAGACAATCACTAGCGACGAAATGCGCGCGTTGGAGCAGGAGGCCATCGCATCGGGGCGCGTCACCGGACTGGAACTGATGGAGCGCGCCGGTCAGGGCGTTGTTGAGGCCATTTTTGAGGAATGGCCCGCGATGGCAAAAGACGCGCACCGCGCGGTGGTTCTATGCGGTCCGGGCAACAATGGCGGGGATGGCTATGTCGTTGCGCGCTTGCTGCGTGATGCGGGGTGGGGCGTCGAGGTGTTCGCATACGGGGATACAAGGTCACTGCCGCCCGACGCGCGCACCAACTACGACAGGTGGATGCTCAACGGCAGCGTGTCGGAGATCGAACACGCCTTGGACACGGATTATTCCAAGTGCGATTTGGTTGTGGATGCGCTCTTCGGGATCGGCCTGTCGCGCCCGATTACGTCACCTGTGCTACGCGACGTGTTCAAGCACCTTTCGCGGGCCGCGCAGCCCGTGCGCGTCGCGATAGACGTCCCGTCTGGGGTGGACAGCGAGACAGGGCGCCCACCTGACGGTGGATCAGCGTTGCGCGCTGATCTGACGGTCACATTTCACGCATATAAGCCGTGCCATTTGCGGGAGGCAGGGGCTGGCGTGATCCCGCCCCCAGCGGCACTGGCGCGCTTTGTTAAAGTAAAGGATATCGGCCTATGAGCTTAGAAATGACGCCGGAGCGGATTGAGCTGCTGCGCAAACGCCCTGACCAGCACAAATACAGCCATGGCTCTGCCTTGGTCCTGTCCGGACCAGCGTACCGCACAGGCGCCGCACGTCTGGCGGCGATGGCGGCGTTGCGTGTGGGCGCAGGGGTGGTGACACTCGGCGCGCCGCAAGATGCGTTGCCAGAATGCGCGGCGCAGTTGACGGGGATCATGCTGCGCGAGGTGTCGGAGGCCTTGGATCTGTCGTTGATCTTGGCGGAGGACAAGCGGATCAACGCGCTGTGCATCGGGCCTGGCTTCGGGGTGGAGCGGGCGCAGGGCGCCATCCTGCGCGCGGTGCTTGCCGCGCAGCGTGCGGTGGTCTTGGACGCCGACGCGCTCAGCCTCATGGCGCAGGACCGCGAGTTGTTCACCATGATGCACGAAGCCTGCGTGCTGACCCCCCATGCGGGAGAGTTCCGTAGGCTATTTCCGGGCTTGGGCGAGGACCGGAGCCCCTTCACCCTAGAAGAAAAGAAAGACGCGACCCAACGCGCGGCGGACCTGTCGGGCGCGGTCGTGCTCTATAAAGGCGCGCAAACGACCGTGGCCGCCCCAAACGGCGAAGAGGTCTGGGTGCTTGATACGGGGGCGGAGCCGTCAGCCGCGTGGCTGGCGACCGCTGGGGCGGGCGATGTGCTGGCGGGGATGATCACGGGGTTGCTGGCGCGCGGGTTTGCGCCGGATGTGGCCGCGCAAACGGGCGCGCAATTGCACGCCATGGCGGCGAAAATGCTGGGCGCTGGCCTGATCGCGGAAGACCTGCCGCAGCAAATTCCGTATCTGTATCGCGATTTAGGGGTTTAGCTTTACGACGAAATAGGGCCCCGCAATCGCGAGGCCCCGTCTGCCAATCGTCTTGTGTAGCAAGTGGTTGGTAGCGGTTAAGCGGCGACGAGTGCGCCTGTTGGTGTCACAGCATTTTCTGCGACGAAGCTGGAGACAACTTCAACGCCGTCAGCGTAGAAAATTTCTTCGCTGTCAAAGCGCAGCTGGTACAGGTCGTGCAGGTCCAGCTCTGGATCTTCGGTGATGTGTTTGCCATCGACCATGTTGTTGATGTTCACGATAACCATGTCGCGGCCAAACAGCATCTCTGCGCGCCAGTCGCGAACCATGACCTCTTGATCAGGGGCAACCATCATATCGGTGTTGGGGCGCGAGAAACCCAAGGTGCCTTGGCCTACGCGGATCGGGCGCATCATGTGGCGCTCTACATGCAGTTCGCGCAGGGTGCGGGTGCCGTTGCGGGTCACGATGCGGTCGCCAGCTTCAAGGCTGGAAACGGGCAGGTAGCCGCGCAGTGTCAAAACTTGTGATCCATCCAGAAGGCCGATCAACTTGATGTCGTTTTCCCCGTGGAACGTTTTGTGCATGTTGGCAGACATTTGAGCACTCCGATCATTTTATTGTTACTTCATCCGATGTGTAATGAGTGAAGTCGAAATGAGGCAGAAACTGGACACGACCCTGACAAGTCCAAGGCGTTGTCGGTATCTATTTGTGGCTTTTGCCCCCTGCGGTAGGGGTTCCCTTACCTTTAGATGTCGAATTGTTTTATTTTCGTCTCGCATCCTGTGACGGGCTTTGCTACATGGGCGCCAAGCAGGCTTTGGAGGCGACTCTTTAGCCAGTACAGTTATGCGGGTGTGGCGGAATGGTAGACGCACCAGATTTAGGTTCTGGCGCCGCAAGGCGTGGAGGTTCGAGTCCTCTCACCCGCACCAATATATAAAGGACGACTAATATGAAGGTCACCGAGACCCTGAACGAAGGCCTCAAGCGCGGCTACAATATCGTAGTCACTGCGGCTGAGATGGAAGAGAAAGTGAACGAAAAGCTTCTCGAGGCTCAGCCCGAAGTCGAGATGAAGGGCTTTCGCAAAGGCAAGGTGCCTATGGCGCTGCTGAAAAAGCAGTTCGGTGACAAGGTTATGGGCGAAGCGATGCAAGAAAGCATCGACGGCGCAATGTCCAAGCATTTTGAAGAAACCGGCGATCGCCCTGCGATGCAGCCAGAAATCAAAATGACCAATGAAAACTGGAAGCCGGGCGACGACGTAGACGTCTCCGTTTCTTACGAAACACTGCCAGAAATTCCTGAGGTTGATCTGAAGAAGATCAAGCTGGAAAAGCTGGTTGTGAAAGCAGAAGACAAAGACATCGACGAAGCTTTGGCCAACTTGGCTGAAAACGCGCAGAACTTTGAAGACCGCAAAAAGGGCTCCAAGTCGAAAGACGGCGACCAAGTCACCATCGACTTCCTTGGTAAAGTAGACGGCGAAGCCTTCGAGGGCGGCGCAGCAGAGGACTACCCGCTGGTTCTCGGCTCCAACTCCTTCATCCCTGGTTTTGAAGAGCAGCTGGTCGGCGCAAAAGTTGACGAAGACGTAGAAGTTAAAGTCGACTTCCCAGCCGAGTACCAAGCAGAGCATCTGGCTGGCAAAGCCGCCGTGTTCGAGTGCAAAATCAAAGCTGTTAAAGAGCCTAAAGCCGCTGAAGTGAACGACGAGCTGGCAAAACAGTTCGGCGCAGAAGATCTTGCCGCGCTGAAAGTTCAAATCGCAGAACGTCTTGAAGCTGAATTCAGCGGCGCTGCACGCGCTGTTCAAAAGCGTAAGCTGCTGGACGAGCTGGATACTTTGGTCAAATTCGAGCTGCCACCATCGCTGGTTGAAGCCGAAGCAGGCCAAATCGCGCACCAGCTGTGGCACGAGGAAAACCCTGACGTTGAAGGCCACGATCACCCAGAGATCGAAACCACAGACGAGCACAAATCCTTGGCCGAACGCCGCGTTCGCCTTGGTCTGCTGCTCGCCGAGATGGGCCGCAAAAACGAGATCGAGGTGACCGACGCCGAGATGACGCAAGCGATCATGAATCAAGCCCGTCAGTATCCGGGCCAAGAGCGTCAGTTCTTCGAGTTCGTGCAGCAAAACCAGCAGATGCAGCAGCAAATGCGTGCGCCAATCTTTGAAGACAAAGTCGTCGACTACGTTTTTGAGCTGGCTGACGTGACAGAGAAAAGCATCAAGAAAGCCGATCTTGAGAAGGCTGTAGAAGCACTGGAAGACGAAGCTTCCTAAGCTTCTGAAAACAAACAGATATTAAAGGTCGCCCGTAGGGGCGGCCTTTTTTGTTGCCGCAAAAGCGTCTGCGGCCCGTCGCAGCATTTGCCTAACTTTGCTGAAATTTGGTCTCAATTGCCCCGCATGGTCAGAGGACAGAAAGCAAAGAGGGAATGTACAATGACGCTGATGGATTTCACACTGGACGCACCGGAACAGCAGCCTTCTGTTGATGTGAAACGATCGGCAACGGGGTACAGCATCCGCGAGGCGAAGATGGAAGGCTGGCGCATCATGGCCGCGCGCGCCGCGACCGCCGCACTTTGCTTTGGCATGATGGCCGCGGGCGGCATGGTCTGGACCCTAGCCGACGCCAGCTTCCCCGGTGACCCGTCGATGACCAAGGCCATTCTGTCCACCGCTATCTATATTGTCGCCGCCGCTTTGGTTGTGAACGGCGCGTTCGCCAGCAGCCGCGACGAGGTGCAGGTAAACGTGAAAGATCGCGTTTTGCACGTTTTGACACGCGCGCCCTACGGCATGTTGCAGTCGCGCCGAACATTTCGTTTTGAAGAAATCAGCCGCATTGAGCTCAGCGACGCCGACTTGATGACGGAGCTGCGCGGTGCATTGTCTCGCTGGGACTATGGCAAAATCACCCTGACGGCAGGCCAGAAGCACATCAACCTGTTTGGCGGCGATATGATGGATCTGGAGCCTTTGCTGCGCCGCTTGCGCCAAGACGCGGGCGTGGCATAATCACCTGATAAATCACACGATCATGCGGTCTCTTTGCTGGGCAGGGGGGCCGCTTTTTTGTGCGCGCAGTGTCTCAGCCCACGAAAAAGGCCGCCCAAATCTATGGGCGGCCTTAAATCTGTTAGTCGACGGGACGGCTTAAGCCTTGTCTTCGTCTTCCTCAGCGGCCGGGGCTTCAACAGCCTCGGCCAATTCTTCGTCGTCAGCCGCCGCAGCGCCCATATCGTCGAACAGTTCGGAGATTTCGAACTCTGCTTCAGCTTCTGCTTCAGCGGCCAGTTCTTGGATCGACTTGCCGGAGGCTTGCAGTTCTGCTTCTTCAACCGAGCGTGCAACGTTCAGTGCGAACGATGTTTCGACTTCAGGGTGCAGACGTACAGTCACGTCGTGAACGCCGAGGTATTTGATCGGGCGTTCCAGCACGATTTGACCACGGTCAACGGTGAAGCCTTCAGCTGTTGCGCTGTCTGCTGCGTCACGGGTGGTGACGGAGCCGTACAGAGCGCCAGCGTCGGAAGCTTGGCGAATCACGATGAACTGCTGGCCACCAAGTTTTTCAGCCATTGCTTCGGCTTCTTTCTTGGTCTCCAGGTTGGTTGCTTCGAGCTGCGCTTTTTGCGCTTCAAAGACAGCCATGTTGGCTTTGTTGGAGTTCATCGCCTTGCCTTGTGGCAAGAGATAGTTGCGGGCGAAGCCCGGCTTTACGTCTACGATTTCGCCCATTTGGCCGAGTTTCGCGACGCGTTCCAGAAGGATTACTTGCATGTGCTTTGCTCCTTACTTCACTGCGTAGGGCAGCAGGGCCAAGAAACGTGCGCGTTTGATGGCACGGGCCAGCGCACGCTGGTTCTTGGCGCCAACGGCTGTGATACGCGAAGGTACGATTTTGCCGCGCTCGGATACGTAGCGCTGCAGTGTGCGGGTGTCTTTATAGTCGATCTTAGGCGCGTTGTCGCCTTCAAACGGATCGGACTTACGACGGCGGAAAAATGGTTTAGCAGCCATGGTTTAGCTCCTTATTTTCAGGTCAACAAAATTAGTTACGAGGGCGGCGTTCACGCTCGTCGCGCTTCTGCATCTGGACGGATGGACCTTCTTCGTGCGCATCAACCTTGATGGTCAAAACGCGCATGACGTCGTCATGCAGGCGCATCAGGCGTTCCATCTCCTGAACAGCTGCGGCTGGCGCATCTGAACGGACGAAGGCGTAGTGGCCCTTGCGGTTTTTGTTGATCTTGTAGGCCATAGTCTTCAGGCCCCAGTACTCGTGCTCGACAACTTTGCCGCCATTGTCCGACAGGACTGCGGAGAAGTGCTCGATAAGACCTTCAGCTTGTGTGTTGCTCAGGTCTTGGCGCGAGATAAACACGTGCTCATACATTGGCATGTGTAATTCCTCTTACTTTTAAGGCGTGCTTCACAGGACGGGCAATCAAGACCTTCGCACCCATCCACGAGTGGCATCGCGGTTCAAATAGTTTCACGAAGGTCCGCGCGGTATAGCAGGGATCGGGCAGGGCGCAAGCCTTGTGCGCCTTATTTTACAGATTGTTGGCACCCTGCGACCGCTCCGCATTTACGCACACAAACTGTTGATGGGCAGCGGATTGCCTTTCACGGCGTATCCGCCAACTTAAGAGGTGAGAAACAACACCCTTTGAAAGGACATCAAATATGAAATCCATCGCCTTGGCCGCAGCGCTCGCGCTGACCTCGACCACCGCATTTGCCGCTGACACTTACACGCTGGACGCGAGCCACAGCCAAGTGCTGTTCAGCTACAGCCACCTCGGGTTCTCCACCACATACGGCATGTTCTCCGGCTTTGAAGGCGAGATTTCCTTTGATGAAGCAGATCCAGCCGCCTCCACGGTGTCCGTCTCCATGCCCGTAAACAGCATGTTCACCGGCTGGGAGCAGCGCACCGGTCACTTCATGTCGCCTGACTTCTTTGGCGCGGAAGATGGGGATATGGTCACCTTCACCTCCACCGGCATTGAAGTCACAGGCGACACGACCGCCAAGATCACCGGCGATCTGTCGATGAACGACGTGACCAAATCCGTGGTGCTGGACGCGCAGCTGAACAAATCCGACACGCACCCGATGGAAGGCAAGCCGTGGTTAGGTTTTGACGCGACAACCACCGTTCTGCGCTCTGACTTCGGCTTGGGCGCCTTCGCCCCCGCAGTGAGCGACGAAGTCGAGGTGAAAATCTCCATTGAGGCGAAAAAAGCCGAGTAAACCGCGACTCCGATCTTACCGCGCTAAGTTAAGCCCCGTCTGGCACATCCTGCTGGCGGGGCTTTTTTGCGGATTTATCAGATGAGTGCGGAGAAGCGCGATTGACAGCATTATCGAAAAAAGGCACAAATTTTGAAATTATAGTGAAATATTGAGATTTTGCGCTTGGGAGGGCCTCATGTCAAATCAACCTACCGCAGCCGTTATCGGGCTGGGGTCAATGGGCTGGGGTGCGGCTGTGTCATTGCTGCGCGCGGGAATTCAAACTTACGGTGTCGACATCCGTGCGGATGTCACGGCGGCCTTTGCCTCTGAGGGCGGCACTGGTTGCGCCACGCCAAGCGAGGCCAGCGCGAATGCCGACGTGGTGTTCGTCTTCGTCGTCAACGGCCAACAAGCCGAGGACGTGTTGTTCGGTGCGCACGGTGCTGTGGCGACTGCAAAGCAGGGAACGGTGTTCGTCACCTGCGTCACGATGGAGCCATCGCGCGCCACGGATTTGGCCGCACGCATAACGGACGCAGGCATGCTGGCGATTGACGCGCCAGTGTCCGGCGGATCGGCCAAGGCCCTGACGGGGGAGATGACGATTATGGCGTCCGGCCCAGCAGCGGGCTTTGACAAAGCCGCGCCCTGTCTCGATGCCGTCGCCACCAAGGTCTACCGCTTGGGCGACGCGGCGGGCAAAGGCTCGCAGGTGAAGATGATTAACCAACTTCTGGCGGGCGTTCACATCGCCGCCGCAGCCGAGGCGCTGACACTGGGGGCGAAGATCGGCCTTGATCTGGAGATGCTGCATGAGGTCATTCAGGAATGCGCTGGCAACTCTTGGATGTTCGGCAACCGCGGCGCACATATTGTGCAGGGTGATTACACGCCCCATTCGGCGGTCGATATATTTGTGAAGGATTTGGGCATCGTCACGGGGGAGGCTGATACTCACCCCGTGCCGTTATCCCACACCGCCTTGGCGCTGTTCAAGGAAGCCTCCGCCGCTGGCATGGGCCGCGAGGACGACGCGGCGGTGGCGAAGCTGTTGGCACGTAAAGGCGACATCAAACTGCCGGGCATGTCATGACGGTTCTGGGCTGCATCGCGGATGACTTCACGGGGGCCACGGATTTGGCGGGCCTGCTTGCGCGCTCCGGCGTGAAGGTGAATTTGCACATGGGGGTGCCAGACGGCCCGCCCGAAGACCCCGCCGCCTTCGAGGTGATCGCCCTGAAATGCCGCACGGAGCCTGTAGCGGAGGCCGTTGCCGAATGCCTGCGTGCGCTGGACTGGCTGCAAGCTGCGGGCGCAGCGCGCTTCTTTTGGAAGTATTGCTCAACCTTTGACAGCACGGCGGACGGCAACATTGGCCCCGTGGCAGAGGCATTGATGGCCAAGCTCGGCGCAGATCAGACGATCTATTGCCCCGCGTTCCCAGAGAATGGCCGCTCCATCTTCATGGGGAACCTCTTCGTGGAGGAGCAGCCGCTGGCGGAAAGCCCGATGCGTGACCATCCGTTAACCCCGATGCGTGACAGCAACCTGATGCGGCTCCTTGCGCCGCAGGTGACGAAGCCCGTGGGGCTGGCAAACCGCTTGGTGGTGGAGAAAGGGGCCGCGGCCCTCAAAACCCGCTTGGCCGCGCTAAAGCGTGACGGCGTGGCGCATGTGGTTGTGGACGCCGTGTCAAACGATGACCTGTCGGTCATCGCCGAGGCCTGCCGCGACATGACGCTTCTGACGGGCGGCAGCGCGGTGGCGATGGCTTTGCCCGCGCTCTACATGAAGGACGGGACGCTCGCCGCAGATGCCCCCAAACTGGACGCACCGACCTTAGAGGAGGGCGCTATCGTGCTGTCGGGCAGTTGTTCCGCCATGACGCGCGCCCAAGTTGCGGCCTATCTGGAACACGCAGACGGCTACCGTCTGGACCCGCTCGATCTGGCGCAAAACGGCGCAAGTGCTGCATTGGCGTGGCTGGAACAGCAACCTGCAACACGCGCAAAGATCATCTATGCCACCGCAGAGCCCGATGCGGTGAAAGCCGCGCAAGACAAGCTGGGCGTCGCCAAGGCGGGCGCCGTGGTGGAGGACGCCTTGGCAGCCTTGGCCGTCAAGGCCCGCGATCTTGGCACGCGCCGTTTTGTGGTGGCCGGCGGGGAAACATCAGGCGCGGTGACGAAGGCGCTTGGCGTGACACAGCTGACCATCGGCGCGGAAATTGCGCCGGGTGTGCCGTGGTGCTTTGCGCAAAGCGCAGGCTGCGACATCGCGCTGACGCTGAAATCCGGCAACTTCGGCGCGGTGTCATTCTTTGACGACGCGCTCGCCAAGCTTTAGTTGCGGGTCGCCGTCAAGGCGACCTCCACCGCGACATCAAACCCGAGGGAGCTTTCGTCGGGATAGCTCTCTCCGACGTTGAAGCTGGTCCGGTTCAGCCGCGTCTGCCCCTGCATGATCGCCGTGTCCCCGTCGATATTTAGGGAGAACGGCAGCTCCACAGGCGACGCGATGCCCTTTAAGGTCAGCGTGCCTTTCGCGATATATGTGTCCAGATCCGCCAAGATGTCAGCCTTGAACACGGCGGTGTCATGCGCTGACGCATCAAGGAAGTCCGCGCCCATTGCCTGCGCCGTGACAGAGCCTAGGCTGAGGGAGCCAACGGCGATCTGCACCTCCACACTGCCGTGGCGGCCGTCTGCGTCCGGCTCCTCGGAAAAGTCGATGGCGGCGGTCCAATCGGCAAAGCTGCCTTGGACATCGCTGCCCAACTGGCGCACGGTGATCGCCAATGTGCCGTCTTGCACACTCCAGTCACTTTGTACGGCCTCCAAGCGGGGCGTTGCGGGCGCGGCCCCCTCGGGGGTTGCGAATAGCCCCAAGCTCAGGCCAATGACCAAGGCCAGAAGATACGCCCCCACGGCCCCCAAGATCGGTGCGACGGAGCGGTGCTGCGCAGGGATGTGATCCGGCACGGTGATGCCCGGTGTCATGCGCTTTAGGGTGGCGTCCTTGTCGATGAAGTGGTGCTTCAGTGCCCCCGCAACATGCAGCAAGATGGAGACAGCCAGAACCCGCTCGAACACGATGTGCAGCGACGCGAAGGTGTGGGCCACGCCGTCGTCCTTTGGCACAAAAGGCAGGCCTTGCCCGAACGGCCACCAGATCGGCGCGAAGCCCGTCGTGGCGGCGTGATGTATCCACCCCGTTAACGGCACCAGCACCAAGGCGGCATACAGCGTCCAATGCACGATTTCGGCCAATGTGGCCTCCAGCCGCTTGTCGGCGTTCAGCAAGGCGGGTTTGGGTTGGCTCAACGCCCAGCCGATGCGGGCTAGGGCGACCCAGAAAATCACCAGCCCCAACGTCTTGTGAACGGTAAACATCTGCGCCTTGTAGGACAGTGCCTCGCCGGTGTCGTAGGGCAGGTCGTTGGCGTAGATGCCCAGCGGGATCATGGTGATCACCAGCAAGGCAATCAGCCAGTGAAAGCTTTTGGTAACGGACCCATAGGTCGCCGTGGTGTTGCCGCGCATCTGGCTGCTCCTGAAAAACATGGTGGTCTAGGTAGACCCCAGTTCGCCTACGCTGGAAAGCCAAAAGCATGCACATGATTTGTGCGTGAACGCGTTGGGGCGCTTGTGAGGGGGCGGCGGGTCGGGTAGACCATGGAAAAAACACCTGAAGCATATAGGGGAGCAGCCAATGCGCGCATTTGTATTTCCGGGCCAAGGGGCTCAGACCATCGGGATGGGCCGCGATCTGGCCGACACCTACCCAGACGCCAAAGCCATATTTGACGAGGTGGACGACGCCTTGGGCGAAAAGCTCTCAACGCTGATCTGGGAAGGGGAGCAAGACACGCTGACCCTGACGCAAAACGCACAGCCCGCGCTCATGGCGACGTCGCTGGCCGTTATGGCCGCGCTGAAGTCCGAAGGTGTCGGCGTTGACGCCGCTTCCTTCGTGGCGGGGCACTCGCTTGGTGAATACTCTGCCTTGGCTGCGGCCGGTGCGATCAGCGTCTCCGACACCGCGCGGTTGTTGCGTGCGCGGGGCTTGGCCATGCAAGAGGCCGTGCCAGTAGGTGTGGGCGCAATGGCGGCGCTGCTCGGGCTTGATTTCGAAACGGTGCAAGCCGTCGCGGCAGAGGCTGCGGGCGACGAGGTGTGCCAAGCCGCGAACGACAACGATCCCGGCCAAGTTGTGGTCTCCGGCCATAAGGCAGCGGTGGAGCGCGCGGTGGACCTCGCCAAAGAGCGCGGTGCCAAGCGTGCGGTGCTGTTGCCCGTCAGCGCGCCGTTCCACTGTGCCTTGATGGAGCCAGCCGCCGAAGCGATGGCCGTTGCCTTGGATAGCGTTGAAATTCAGCGCCCGTCCGTCCCGTTGGTTGCCAACGTCCGCGCCAACGCGGAAAGCGACCCGACAACGATCCGCAGCCTGCTGGTGGAGCAGGTGACCGGCTCCGTGCGGTGGCGCGAAAGTGTCAGCTACATGGGCGCGCAGGGCGTGACCGAGATTTGGGAGGTCGGCGCTGGCAAGGCGCTCTCCGGTATGATCCGACGCATCAACCGCGACATCGCCACGCGTGCCATCGGCACGGCGGCGGACGTGAAAGCCGCGGCGGACGCGCTGAACGCATAAATAGGGGCGTGCTTGCACGCTAATACACATTAAGAAGGGGCAGTAACATGTTCAACCTAGACGGAAAATCGGCGCTCATTACGGGTGCGTCCGGCGGTATCGGCGGCGAGATCGCCAAAAGCCTGCACGCACAGGGCGCCACCGTGGCGCTGTCCGGCACCCGTGTGGAGCCACTGGAAGCCTTGGCGGCGGAGCTGGGGGAGCGCGCGCATGTGTTGCCCTGCAACCTGAGCGATTTCGAGGCCGTCGACGCGCTGCCAAAACAGGCGGTCGCGGCGATGGGCGCTGTCGATGTGCTGGTGAACAACGCAGGAATCACCCGCGACAACCTGTTTATGCGCATGTCGGATGAGGAGTGGCAGTCGGTGATCGACGTTAACCTGACCTCAACCTTCAAGCTGTGCAAAGGCGTTCTGCGCGGCATGATGAAGGCGCGTTGGGGCCGGATCATCAACATCTCAAGCGTTGTGGGGGCCACGGGAAACCCGGGGCAGGGTAACTACGCCGCATCCAAGGCCGGTATGGTTGGCATGTCCAAATCGCTGGCCTATGAGGTCGCGTCACGCGGGATCACGGTGAACTGCATCGCGCCGGGCTTTATCACGACACCGATGACAGAGAAGCTGACGGACGACCAAAAGTCCGGCATCCTCGGGCAAATTCCTGCCGGTCGGATGGGCGACGCAGGCGAAATTGCTGCGGCCGCACTGTATCTGGCAAGCGCCGAAGCGGGTTATACCACAGGCACAACGCTGCATGTGAACGGCGGAATGGCGATGATCTAGGCGCTGCGGCGCGGCGTCTTCTCTGTGGTCACCGGTGGGTTGCATAAGCGTTTGCGTTCCCTATTTGGTGTGCTATAGGCGGCGCAGATATTGCTGGGGGCAACCCTCCGGCTGCCGCAGTCGCGGCGAGATAACAGGCCAAATGGTCAATACCAACTGGGTGGGGGAACTCGCCCGCCACAATTCGGGGATGTCCCGAGCAATTACGAGGAATACATCATGAGCGATATCGCAGTCCGCGTTAAAAAGATCGTTGTCGAGCACCTTGGTGTTGAAGAAGACAAAGTTGTTGAAAACGCATCGTTCATCGACGATCTGGGCGCAGACAGCCTCGACACCGTTGAGCTGGTAATGGCGTTCGAAGAAGAGTTCGGGATCGAAATCCCTGACGACGCTGCAGAAACCATCCAGACTTTCGGCGACGCGACAAAATTCATCACCGAAGCTTCCTAAGTTTTTAAGCTTTTACGAAATTAAAAGTGGCGCCTTCGGGCGCCATTTTTTTTGTGCGCTGCGGCAGGCTTAGGACGCTTGGAGCCGCTTGTCGGTGAACGGACGTGAAAGTGATGCACGATAGGGCCTGAACAGGGCCGATTATCTTGTTCATGCTATTGCGAATCCTACCCGATTTTGTGCACTTTAGCTCACCGATCGTTTCTGGAGTTCTCGTGTCCCTTTTCATAATCGTCGCACTGCCTTTCCTTGGCGCACTTCTACCGGGTTTGATGAATTCCGCAGGGCGGTCCGCCTGTGCTGGCGTGACATTTGCCGTGTCTCTGGCGGCCTTCGTGGGCCTGCTGACAAACCTGCCGATGGTCCTCGAAGGGGAGGTCGTGACGGCACGGGTCGACTGGATGCCCGCCTTGGGGCTGAACTTCACCCTGATGCTGGACGGGCTGGGCTTTTTCTTCGCGTTGCTGATCTTGGGCATCGGCCTGCTGATCATCGCCTACGCGCGCCAATACCTCAGCCGCGACGACAATATGGGCGAATTTTTCACCTATCTGTTGCTGTTCCAAGGCGCGATGGTGGGGATTGTTCTGAGTGATAATATTCTGCTTTTGTTGGTGTTTTGGGAGCTCACGTCGCTGTCGTCGTTCCTGCTTATCGGCTATTGGAAGCACCTGCCGGAGGGGCGCCAAGGCGCACGGATGGCGCTGACGGTCACCGGCATGGGCGGCTTGGCGATGATCGGTGGCATGCTGATCTTGGGCCAGATCGTCGGCAGCTACGACCTCAGCGTGATCTTGGAAAACAGGGATTTGATCCAAGCGGACCCGCTCTATGTCCCCGCGCTGGTGTTGATTCTGTTGGGATGTTTCACCAAATCCGCGCAGTTCCCGTTTCATTTCTGGCTGCCCCACGCCATGGCCGCGCCGACGCCGGTGTCGGCTTATCTGCACTCCGCCACGATGGTGAAGGCGGGTATTTTCCTCATGGCGCGGATGTGGCCGGTGCTGTCGGGCACGCCCGAGTGGGTCATGATCGTCACCAGCGCAGGCTTGGTCACGATGGTGCTGGGCGCCCTGATCGCGCTGTTCAAGCATGACCTGAAGGCGTTGCTGGCCTTCTCCACGGTGAGCCACCTTGGCCTGATCACCATGCTTTTGGGCACCGGCACAGCCTTCGGCGCGATGGCCGCGGTGTTCCACATCCTGAACCACGCCACGTTCAAGGCGGCCTTGTTCATGTCGGCGGGCATCATTGACCACGCGGCGCACACCCGCGACATCCGCCGCCTTGGGGGCCTGCGCAAACTGATGCCGGTGACCTTCATGATCGCCTCCCTCGCGGCGCTGTCCATGGCGGGTATCCCGTTGCTGAACGGCTTCTTGTCCAAGGAAATGATGCTGGAGGAGGCCAACCACACTGTGCTCTTCGGCAGCGCTTGGTTGGTGCCGGCTTTGGCGACCTTCGGCTCGCTGCTGTCCGCCGCCTATTGTTTCCGCCTGATCGGGCATGTGTTCTTGGGGCCGGTGCGCGACGATTACCCCGCAGAGCCGCACGACCCGAACGCGGGTCTTTGGATGCCGCCAGCCATCTTGGTGGTTCTGGTCGTCGCCATTGGCGTCGCACCGTTTCTGGCAGAGCCTTTTGTGAAACTGGTCACCGCCTCCGTGCTGGGCGATACGGCAAAGGTGCCAAGCGCCCATTTCAAAATTTGGCACGGTTTGGTGCCCGCGTTGTTCATGTCGATCATCGCGGTGGTCGGCGGCTTGGCGGTTATGGCCATCTTCACACCAGCGCTGCGCTTGTGGGACAGGGCACCACGGCCCGAAGCGAAAACCATCTTCGACGCAATGTTGGAGAGCGTGGCCACGCTGGCGCAAAAACTCATCCTGCCCCTGCATAACGGCGCGTTCACCCGCTATGCGGCCATCGCCAGCGTCGCGATCATCGCGGTGGGCTACCACGCGTGGGTCACAGGAACCGTGGGGGCTGCGACGCGCAGCGTACAAACCGCGGGGCCGGTGTTCATCGCGGGGTGGCTGATGCTGGTCGCGGCGACGGGCGGCATGGTGTTGATGCACCGCAACCGCCTGCTGTCGCTGATCCTGATCGGCATCGTCGGTCTGATGGTCTCTGTGGGATTCGTGTTCTTCAGCGCGCCGGATTTGGCGATGACGCAGTTCACCGTGGAGGTCGTCACGATCATCCTGCTGTTGCTGGCGCTAAACTTCCTGCCAAACCGCACCCCGATTGAGAGCACCGTGCTGCGCCGCGTGCGCGACACGGGCGTGGCGGTCGCAGGCGGCTTGGCCACCTTCGCGCTGGCGTATTACTACCTGCTGCGCGATGCAGTCGACACGCCGATCTCCGAGTTCCATCTGGCGAGTTCCTACAAAGGCGGCGGCGGGACCAATGTGGTCAACGTGATCCTTGTAGATTTCAGGGGCTTTGACACCTACGGCGAGATCATCGTTTTGGGCATCGCTGCGCTGTTGATCTACGCGCTGACCGAGGCACTGCTTGGCGGTCCTGTGCGCGCGCGCTTGCTGAACCGCCAGCCGGATCAGGCACGGGCAGGGGACGTTCACCCGATGATGATGGTGGTGCTGACCCGCGTGATTATGCCGGTGGTGATCTTGGTCGGCTTCTACATCTTCTGGCGCGGCCATAACGAGCCCGGCGGCGGGTTTATCGCGGGGCTTATCGTCTCCATCGGTGTGGTGATGCAATATATGGCCAGCGGCTTCGCGTGGACGTCGTCGCGCCTGCGCTACCCCTATCACGGGGTGATCGGGGCCGGTGTTCTGATCGCAGGCCTGACGGGCATCGGGTCGTGGTTCGTGGGCAAGCCGTTCCTGACGTCGGATTTCACCTATGTGCGCATCCCGCCCTTCGAGAAGTTTGAGCTGGCGACCGCCGCGTTGTTTGATCTGGGTGTGTTCTTGGCCGTGGTCGGTGCGGTGATGCTGTCGCTTGAAAGCTTCTCGCGCCTCGCGCGGCGTGCGCATATCGCCGATAACGAGCACCCTATGGATATTGACCCGTCGCGCGGCGATCCGGCGCAAATCGGCGCAAAACCCGCGACGGAGGAAAGCTGATATGGAATTTCTAGTTGCCTCCGCCATCGGCGTCCTGACGTCGGGTGGCTTGTACCTCATGTTGCGCTTGCACACCTTTCCGGTGATCTTGGGCATGTCGCTGCTGACCTACGCCGTGAACGTTTTTCTGTTCGCATCGGGCCGCCTGACCGTCGGCGCCCCCCCAATCCTGAGCGACGCGACCGTCTACACCGACCCGCTGCCGCAGGCGTTGGTGCTGACGGCGATCGTCATTTCGTTCGGCATGACGGCGGTTGTGGTGATGATCGGCTTGGGCGCGTTTCTAGGCTCCGACGATGATCACGTAGATGATCCGGCGGACGATCCGGTCACCGCAGACGACGAAGTTGAGGGCACATCATGAACCACTGGATTATTGCCCCCGTCGTGCTGCCCGCACTGCTGGCGCCTTTCATTGTGCTGGCCGCGCGCTATCACATCGGCATCCAGCGGACGTTGTCTGTTGCTGGTGTCCTCGCGCTGATCGGCATCGCCTTGGGCTTGGCACTGCAGGCGTCGGGCGGCACGATAGTGCTCTACCAACTTAGCGACTGGGCCGCACCTTTCGGTATCGTTCTCGTCGGTGACCGCCTGTCCACGCTGATGGTTTTGCTCACCGCAGTACTGGCGCTATTTGTGCTGCTGTACGCCATCAGTTCCGGTTGGGACAATCGCGGGCGGCACTTTCATGCGCTGTTCCAGTTCCAGCTTATGGGGATCATGGGCGCGTTTCTGACGGGCGATTTGTTCAACCTGTTCGTGTTCTTCGAGGTCTTGTTGATCGCGTCTTACGGTCTGATGATCCACGCGGGCGGCAATGCGCGGCTGCGTGCGGGCGTGCAATATGTGCTTTACAACCTCATCGGCTCAACGCTGTTCCTGTTCGCGCTCGGCTCCATCTATGCTGAAACCGGCACGCTGAATATGGCAGATCTGGCCAACCGCGTGGCGATGATCGGGCCGGAAGATACGGTGGGTATCCGTGTGGCGGCGGTGTTGCTGCTCTTGGTGTTCTCCATCAAGGCGGCGTTGGTGCCGCTGCATTTCTGGCTGCCGTCCAGCTATGCGGAGGCCCCCGCGCCGGTGGCGGCGCTCTTTGCGATCATGACGAAGGTGGGGGCTTACGCCATCATTCGCGTCTACACGATGATCTTCCCACCCCAGCTGGAGGTCACGTCTGGCTTGCACGACGTATGGTTGCTGCCGGCGGCGTTGCTGTCACTGGCCATCGGCATGATCGGCGTTTTGGCCGCCAAGCGGCTGGACAGGCTTGTGGCGTTCTCCGTGATCGGCTCAATGGGGATGGTGCTGGTGTCGATTGCGCTGTTCACGCCGGAGGGCATCGCGGCCGCGCTCTATTACATCGTGCATTCCACCTTGGCGGGCGCCGTATTGTTCCTGATTTCCGATCTGGTGCGCACGGGGCGCGCCAATCTCGACCTGACGCCGCAACCACCGGTCGCAGGCACCGCGCTGACGGCGGGGTTGTTCTTTGTGGGCGCTATCGCGATGGCGGGCTTGCCGCCGCTGTCTGGTTTCTTGGGCAAGCTTCTGGTGCTGGACGCGGCCTACGGCACAGACCTTGTGGTCTGGATCTGGGCGATTGTTCTGGGGTCCAGCCTGATCAGCATTATCGGGTTCTCACGGGCGGGCAGCATCCTGTTCTGGAAGGCGCATAGCGTCGCGCCGCTGGACAGCGACCCGCCGCAACCACGCCCTGCAACGATGTCGTACGTGGCCGTTGGCGGCTTGGTGGCCCTGCTGGTGGCCCACACCGCTTTCGCGGGGCAGATGCATGGCTATGCGGTCACCATGGCGGAGCAGTTGTTCGCGCCGGAGCCGTATATCTCAACGGTGCTCGACGCGCCGGGCAAGCTCAGCACACCATCGACGACGGGGGACTACTGATCATGTCACGCGCTTTCTACTGGCTCTTGCCGCACCCGCTGCTGACGCTGCTTCTGGCGGTGGTCTGGACCCTGCTTCAAAACGAGATTTCGGCAGGGATGGTCGTATTTGGCATCATCCTCGGGATCGTGATCCCGTGGGGCACCTCGATCTGGTGGCCCGATACGCCGAAAGGCTTCCGGTTGGGCAAAATGGTAACCTACAGCCTTATGGTGTTGTGGGATATTCTGGTGGCCAACATCCAAGTCGCTTGGATCGTGCTGAGTGTGCCGAACGCCAAGCTGAAACCCGCGTGGATCGTGGTCCCGTTGGAGCTGCGCCAGCCGGAGGCGATCACCGTCCTTGCCGGAACCATCACGCTGACGCCGGGCACCGTATCGGCGGATTTGTCGGACCAAGGGCACAGCTTGCTGGTTCATGTGCTGCACACCGACGATCCTGACGCGGTGCGCGACGACATCATGACCCGCTACCAGAACCGCCTGAAGGAGATCTTCATATGACGCTAGCTTCCGGACTTCTGGACGTCGCATTGATCATCGCGTTCGCGGCACTTGCCCTTGGGCAATTGCTGTCGATGGTGCGGTTGGTTTTGGGGCCAACCCCCGGAGACCGCATACTTGCGCTGGACACGATGGTGATCAACGCCTTGGGCCTGATCATTGTGTTGGGCATTTACTTGGGCGTTCAAATTTATTTTGAGGTCGCCTTGCTTGTCGCCATGTTGGGGTTCGTCTCCACCGTGGCGCTGGCGCGCTTCTTGCTGCGGGGGGACATCATCGAATGACTGGTGAGATTATCGGAACATATGCCACCGCGATTAGCCTGCTGATCGGCTCGGCCTTCATCATCGTCGGTGTCATCGGATTGTTGAAATTCAACGATCCCATGACCCGCCTGCATGCGCCTACAAAGGTGGGCACGATCGGGATCGGGATGCTGTTGCTGGCGGCGATGATCCATGCGTTCACCTTGGGGCAAACCTCCGTCCATGAGGTGTTGATCATGGCGTTTCTGTTTGTGACCGCGCCGATTTCCGCGCATTTCATTGCGAAGGTGAATATCCACACACGGACCTGCCAGACACCGCCACCGCCGCCGCGTGACGATACATGGTCGACGCTAAGCACGCCGGATCAGGAACCGCAGGCGGAGGCCGCGACTAAATCGTAACCCGAGCACTGTTCAGGTTTGCGCGGGTGGCTGGGCCAGAATCGTGACGAGTCGCGCTTCCGGTATTTCGGTTTTCATCACGAAACTGGCTTCATGCGTGTCCGTGCGCACTGCGTTTTTAAGCCGGACTTGGATGCTCTCGCGGCCCACGCGCACCAGACAGGATGCGCCTTTTTCGATATTTTCGGCAAACTTTCGGGTGTGCTTGGCCGCGATGCGGAAGGTGAACCCGCGCACGCTGAGCATCACCACCTGACCGGTGTAATCGCCGTCCTTGCCGTGCACCACCGCGTCAATACGGCATGGGTGTTGCTTCAGCATCATCGAGCGGACCCATGCGACGGTGTAGGGCGTGCCGAGGGCGAGCAGGGTAAACACCGCGAGGATGGAGTAGATGCTGGTCAAGCGAACCCCGCCTTGGATTGTCGCGTCACCATCGGTTTTGCGCGCAACTGCCTGCGTGATCAGCGCACTCATTGATTTGGGTTTGGCAGGGTCGCCTGCCTCTGGGTCGGGTTCTGTGCCGCAGAGTTCGTGCATCGTGCGTGTGGCGTCGGCGACGCGCGTTTGCAGCTTTTGGTCGGTCACGTAATGCACAACCGCGTTGCTGCCGTAGTCGACCGAGATTTGCGCCGCCTCGCGCAGTTTGGCGAATGTTCCGTTAATCTGCGTGATTTCCAAGGATCGCCAACGTTCATTCAGCAAACGTTCCAATGTCTTGGTATTCTTGCCGCGCACCAAGGCGTCCAACCGTTTCGCAGTGATGCTGTTAAACTGGCTGGCAGGGTCTGCGACCATCGGCGCGGCGCAACAGGCGCGAGATGGTTTCCATGCCCTGACAGGACGATTGCGCCAGCGCGGCGTTCGGTGCGAAAAACAGCGCAAACCCAAGGCACAACAGGCGAAACCCAGCCTTAAAGCGCGTGAAGAATGCTGAGATAGCGAAGGTGGTCATAAAGAGTGTCACACATGTTGGGCATTGGCTGTGATCCTCTTTGGGGCAGAAAGATTAAGGTTTCCTCTCCACGGCCCCCTTGCTTTGCATCCATTCGTACATATGCGGGCGGTAGCTGGTGAGCTCTTGCGTGACATCGGGCAGGGTGGCCATCTGCGCACGGTAGCTGCGCACGGTGCCCGACCAATGCAACGCGGGCAGAACGCTGTGCCGCTCCATGATGTTCAGCCACTCCAAAGTGACAATTAGTCCGCAATCACATAGCCATAGGCGGTCACGGGGCAGCGGGCTTTGGTCCAGCAAGGCGCTCAGCGCGGTGAGGCGTTTGGTAATCCCTGCGTGGGCCTCCTCTACCTCGGAACCGCTGCGCGTGGCGGGGTCCACGTTGGAAAAGAGCAGGCGCAACGCAGGTTCCAACCGCGTGTCGTGAAACCGCGACAGTTCTCGACATTTGGCGCGGGGGATAAGGCCCGTGGGCAGCATCGCGGGGCTTGGGTGCTTTTCCTCCAGGTATTCGGCGATAGCTTCGCTGTCGGTCAGGGTCAGATCCCCGTCAACCAGCGCGGGCAGGTTCCCCGTGGGGACCCGCGCCAGATAATCGCTGGTCGGGGGGATATCGCGCCACGCCACGCCCTTAGTGCGCAGGGCAAGGCGCAGTTTTGCGCAGTAGAGCGAATGGTCGACGGAGTAAATTTCATACATTTCCCCAGTGTAGCGCAGCCCCTTGAAGGCGGGAAGCCGCCACTCCATGTGATACGCAGTTGTGAATTCCCACGCTCATGCCTTGCCCCTATGGGTCGTGGGCGTGTAAGACGCGGGGGATAAACCTTGTGCTACAAAATAAAGGGGTGGGGTATGCGTCGAGTTGTGATTACCGGTCTTGGAATGGTGACGCCTTTGGGCGACGGCGTGGAGACCACGTGGAAGAATGCGTTGGCGGGAAAATCCGGCGCGCGCACCATTGAGAAATTTGACGCCTCCCATCTGGGAACCGGCTACGCCTGCGAGGTTCCCCGCGGGGAAGCCGAGGGCGAATTCAACGCGGCCACCTACATGGAGCCGAAAGAGCAGCGTAAAGTAGATGACTTCATCCTTTACGGCATGGCAGCGGCGCAACAAGCGGTGGAAGACGCGGGCTGGACGCCGGACGACAAACACGAGCTAGAGCGCACGGGCGTTATGATCGGCTCCGGCATTGGCGGGCTGTCGTCGATTGCGGACACGGCTGTGCTGATCAAGGAACGCGGCCCACGCCGCGTGTCGCCGTTCTTTATTCCGGGCGCCTTGGTGAACTTGGTCTCTGGCCAAGTGTCCATCCGTTACGGCTTCAAGGGGCCTAACCACGCGGTTGTGACGGCATGTTCCACCGGCGCGCACGCCATTGGCGACGCGGCGCGGTTGATTGCCTTGGACGATGCGGATGTGATGATCGCTGGCGGCGCGGAGAGCCCGATTTGCGAAATCGGAATTGCGGGCTTCAACGCGTGTAAGGCGCTGTCCACAAGCTGTGCGGATGACCCGACCAAGGCCTCACGGCCATGGGACACGGACCGTGACGGCTTTGTGATGGGCGAGGGTGCGGGCGTTGTTGTGCTGGAAGAGTACGAGCACGCCAAGGCGCGCGGCGCGAAGATTTACGGCGAAGTTCTGGGCTACGGCCTGTCGGGCGACGCGCATCACATTACCGCACCGCCCCCAGATCACGAGGGCGCAGAGCGCGCGATGCGCGCGGCTGTGAAACGTGCGGGCATTGAGCCGTCGCAGATCGACTACATCAACGCGCATGGTACATCGACCATGGCCGACACCATTGAGCTGGGCGCGGTGGAGCGCCTGTTGGGCGATGCCTGCAAAAACGCGGCTATGTCGTCGACGAAGTCGATGACGGGGCACCTGCTTGGCGCTGCGGGCGCGATTGAGGCTATTTTCTGCATCTTGGCGATGCGGGACAACGTGTGCCCGCCGACGATTAACCTTGATAATCCTGCCGTGGATACGGACATCAATCTGTGTGCAAACAAGGCAGTAGAGCGCGACGTTAATGTTGTTTTGTCCAACAGCTTCGGCTTTGGCGGGACCAACGCCTGCTTGATCATGGGGAAAGTGTAACCCGCCGATGTGGAAGTCTATCGCCTCGAATTTTCTGACCCTGTTTATATTGCTGCTGGTGGGTGCCGGTGCAATCGTGGGTTGGGGGCAATCGCAATACAGCAGCGAAGGACCGCTGGAGGACGCCATGTGTTTGCGCGTGCCTTTGGGCGGCTCCATGGCGCTGGTTTCGCGTGATCTGGAAGCCAAGGGCGCGGTGAGCAACGGGCGCATCTTTCGCATTGGTGCGGATTACGCGGACAAGTCGCAACAGCTGAAGGCGGGTAGCTTTCTGGTGCCTGCAGGCGCGTCTATGGCGGAGATCGTGGATATCGTGACCCGTGGCGGGCAGAACACCTGCGGCACGGAAGTTGTGTACCGTATCGGTGTTACCTCGCGCAGCGCAGTGGTGCGCGAGCTGGACCCAGCGACGAACGCATACGTTGAGACGGCCAAGTTCACGCCTGGCGTGGATGAAGCCCCGCAAGTGTATGTAGAGGCTCGTGACGACCGCGATGTGCGTTACCGCGTGGCGGTGGCAGAGGGCGCGACCAGTTGGCAGATCGCCGACAGCCTGCGCGCGCTGGACGTGCTGGAAGGCGAGATCGAAGCAACGCCCCCAGAGGGCAGCCTTGCGCCGGACAGCTACGAGGTGAAACCCGGTGACCTGCGCACGGATGTCGTGGCACGGATGACGGCGGCGCAAGAGAAGATTTTGGCAGAAGCTTGGGAGGCGCGCGACCCGTCGGTGCCGCTCAAGACACCTGAGGAAGCGCTTATTCTGGCCTCTATCATCGAGAAAGAGACGGGCATTGCAGAGGAGCGGCGTCAAGTGGCCAGCGTGTTTACCAACCGTCTGCGCCAAGGCATGAAGCTACAAACCGACCCTGCCGTGATCTACGGGATTACCCGTGGGGAAGGCGTGTTGGGCCGTGGCCTGCGCCGGTCCGAGTTGGACCGCGAAACGCCCTATAACACCTACGCCATCCCGGGCCTGACCCCGACGCCGATTGCCAACCCTGGCCGTTTGGCGATTGAGGCGGCGCTGAACCCCGACGAGACGCCCTATATCTTCTTTGTGGCGGACGGCACGGGAGGGCACGCATTTGCTGTGACGATCCAAGAGCACAACAAGAACGTGGCGGAATGGCGCAAGATCGAGGCGGCCAGAAAAGCGGAGAATTGATCCGCTAACCATTTGTTAAGAAACAGCGTTCGCAGGTTTTGCATCTGCGCATTATCTTGACTTTTGGGCCACAATAGGGGATAAGACCCCTCAAGACTGACGAATTGAGAAAGCGGCGCGGGTCATCAGACCCATGGCCGCTTTTTTCGTTTTCAGTCCCTAGACTGACCCTTTTCGCCCTGTGCGTGAGGGAGGCAGGAGGCCCCATGACAGAGACCCCCGATCACCCCGGTTCGCCGGACCCATCGGAGACGCAAACAGTAGACCAAATCTTGGAAGACCTGACGATAATGGCCCATGATCTGACCACCGAGGTCAGACAGGAGTGGCGGCGCGTGCGCCGTGATCAGTCGATGCCTTCCGAGTTACAAACCAAGCTCAAGAAAGAGCTTTTGTCCTTGTTGAACACGAGTAAAGACGCGGAAGGAAAACTAGATGAACACCGCACGAAGCGTGCCGGTCGCGCCGGAGAATTCGCCCTTGATCTTGGAGCGGCCCGACTTGAGGTCGGGCGCCGACTTGATAGCATCCGAGCCGCGCGCGGTTCAGGAGGCGTTTCTTGACGGGTTGAGCGAGCATGACTTGGCGGCCTTGCCGTATCTGTTCGACTTCTGGGCGCATCCGCATCAGCACCCGCCTGCGGGCGACTGGCGGTCGTGGGTGATCATGGGCGGGCGTGGCGCGGGCAAGACCCGTGCCGGTGCCGAATGGGTCCGCATGATGGTGGAGGGTGACATGCCGCTGGATGCGGGGCGCGCGCGGCGTGTGGCGCTGGTGGGCGAGACCTTTGACCAAGTGCGCGACGTGATGATTTTTGGCGATAGCGGGATCATGGCGTGCTCTCCGCCTGACAGGCGTCCGGAATGGCAGGCCACGCGGCGGCGTCTGGTGTGGCCGAACGGTGCTGTAGCCGAGGCGCATAGCGCGTCGTCGCCAGAGCATATGCGGGGGCCGCAGTTTGATGCGGCGTGGGTTGACGAGCTGGCCAAGTGGAAGAAGGCGCGCGAGGCCTATGACCAGTTGCAATTCGCGCTGCGCTTGGGGGACTGCCCGCAACAGGTGATCACCACAACGCCGCGCAATGTGGCGGTGCTGAAGCAGGTGCTGGACGCGGGCACCACCGTGGTGACCCATGCGCCGACGGAGGCGAACCGCGCGAACTTGGCGGCGTCGTTTCTGGAGGAGGTGCGAGCGCGGTTTGGCAACACGCGGATGGGTCGTCAGGAGTTGGACGGCGTTCTGCTGGAGGATCTGGACGGTGCGCTGTGGACCGCGTCGATGCTGGAGGATGTGCGGCTGAGCGCGTTGCCCGAATTCGAGCGGGTGGTTGTTGCGGTGGACCCTGCGGTGTCATCGAACAAGGCGTCGGACGCTTGCGGGATCGTGGTGGCTGGCTTGGTGCGCAGTGGCGCGGACTGGCAAGCCGTGGTGATCGAGGACGCGACCGTTGAGGGGGCATCGCCCACGGGCTGGGCGCATGCGGCGTTGGCGGCCTACGCGCGGCACGGCGCGGAGCGGATCGTGGCGGAAGTGAACCAAGGCGGCGACTTGGTGGAGACGTTGATCCGGCAGTTGGACCCGCTGGTGCCGTACCGCTCTGTCCACGCATCACGCGGGAAGGCGGCGCGGGCGGAGCCTGTGGCGGCTTTGTACGAGCAGGGGCGTGTGGCGCATTACGGCGCGTTGGGGCCGCTGGAGGACCAGATGTGCCAGATGACGACGACGGGCTTTCACGGCTCAGGCTCTCCGGACCGTGTGGACGCGCTGGTGTGGGCGCTGACAGAACTGATGGGGCGGGCTGCGCCGAAGGCGCGGATACGCACGCTCTAGAGCACCGTACGGTGGTGTAATGCGGTCTTAGGAGCTGTGCGCTAATGTGCCCCCAAGACGCGATGAGAGGCCTGTGGGCCTTGGACGACAGACAATTGAGGCCCCCATGGATTTGCACCACGGGGGCCTTTTCTTTTGGACGAACGGGAGCCGGATGATGGTGTTTGACTTTTTGCGGCGTGGACAGGCGCAGGTGCCGGAGGCGAAAGCCTCGGCCACGGGCAAGGTGCTGGCTTACGGCGGGCGCGGCATTGCCTGGAGCCCGCGTGACACGCCGTCACTGACGCGCTCCGGCTTTGCGGCGAACCCTGTGGGGTTCCGGTCAGTGAAGATGATCGCGGAGGCGGCGGCGGCCTTGCCGCTGATCCTGCAAGACGACGCGCAACGCTATGACACGCATCCGGTGCTGGGGTTGATGTCGCGGCCCAACCAAGCGCAGGGGCGGGCGGAGATGCTGGAAGCGCTTTATGGCCAGCTTTTGTTGTCAGGCAACGGCTATCTGGAAGCGGTAGGCCTAGGCGACGGCGTCCCGGTGGAGCTGCATGTGCTGCGCTCCGAGCGGATGAATTTGGTGCCAGGGGCGGACGGTTGGCCAGCGGCCTATGAATACGCCGTGGGCGGGCGCAAGCATCGGTTTAGCATGACGGGGGATTTGGCGCCGATCTGCCATATCCGCAGCTTTCATCCGCAAGATGACCACTACGGCTTTTCGCCTTTGCAGGCGGCGGCGACGGCGATTGATGTGCATAACAGCGCGTCGCGCTGGTCCAAGGCGCTGCTGGACAATGCGGCGCGGCCTTCTGGCGCAATCGTTTATAAGGGCGGCGACGGCCAGCAGGCGATGACGAATGACCAGTTCGAGCGGTTGCAGGTCGAGATGGAGGCGCACCACCAAGGCGCGCGCAATGCGGGGCGTCCGATGCTGCTGGAGGGCGGATTGGACTGGAAGCCGATGGGGTTCAGCCCGTCGGACATGGAGTTCCAGAAAACCAAGGAAGCCGCCGCGCGGGAGATTGCACAGGCCTTCGGGGTGCCGCCGATGCTGCTGGGGATACCGGGAGATGCGACCTACGCCAATTACGCGGAAGCCAACCGCGCGTTCTACCGCCTGACGGTGCTGCCACTGGCGGGCAAGGTTCTGGGCGCGGTCTCGCATTGGCTGGCGGAGCTGTCGGGCGAAGTGGTGACGCTGAGCGCCGATCTGGACCAGATCCCCGCGTTGGGGGTGGAACGTGAGGCGCAGTGGAAGCGGGTGGCGAACGCCGACTTTCTGAGTGCTGCCGAGAAGCGTGTGCTGCTGGGGCTGCCTGCGGAGCCCAACTGATGGAGGGCAAAGAGCGCCCGCATAAGGGCGGCGGGTCGCGCTACCTTTACGAGCCGTTTCAAAGCGGGGTGGAGCTGGCGCCGATGCTGAAGCTGGAAGCACTGGAGCAGGTGCAGGCGGAACGCTGGACCGCGCTGGACTACCGGCTAGGACAGATCGAGGCGCGGTTGGAGCGGCTGGAAAAGCGGGTCTGGCTGACGATTTTCGGGGTGGCTGCCGCCGTCCTTAAGGAAACTGTGACCGGCGTTTTTCTGCCGTGACTATTTTGGAATAGGTGAATGATGTCAAATTATTACGGGCCAGAGTTGGAGCGGAAGTTTTGCCAGATCGGGGATCAGGTGGAGCTGGGCGCGAATGCCACTATTTCTGGCTACGCCTCGCTGTTCGGGGAAGTGGATCAGGGCGGCGACGTGGTGCGCGCGGGGGCTTATGGCGGCTCTTTGGCGCGGCTGAAGGCGAGCGGCACGGGCGTCAAACTGCTGTGGCAGCATGACCCCGCCCAGCCCATCGGCGTCTGGGACGAGGTGCGCGAGGACGCGCGCGGATTATACGTGAAAGGGCGGCTGCTAACAGAGACGCGCCAAGGGTTTGAGGCTGCGGCCTTGATCGAGGCGGGCGCGATTGACGGGCTGTCCATCGGATACCGGACGGTGAAGGCCGAACGGGATGCCAAAGGCCGGAGGCACTTGGCAGAGCTGGAGTTGTGGGAGGTGTCGCTTGTGACCTTCCCGATGCTTTCAGAGGCGCGGGTGGGGGCGAAGGCGGACAGTCCCCTGACCACATCGGCGCAAGATCTGGCGGGGGTGTTTCGCACCCTGCGTCACACGCTCAGCGCAGGCTGAGCACCAGAAAACGTAGCAATATGCAGGACATGACATGACCAAACCCGAGACAAAGTCCCGGGCCGGAGGGCGCACGCCTGATGGCACGGCTCCGGCTTTTGATCTGGCCCACGAGATGGCCGGTTTCATGAATGATTTCGGCCAGTTTCAGGCCGACGTTAAATCCCGACTTCAAACACAGGAAGACCGTATGACCCATCTGGATCGCAAGAATTTCGCCCGCACGGCGCGCCCTGCATTGTCGACTGCTGTTGAGGCCGAGGTGCCTCATCAGAAGGCCTTTCAGGCCTATCTGCGAAGTGGTGATGACGATGGTTTGCGCGGCCTTGAGGTCGAGGCCAAAGGCATGACCACGGCGGTGGCTGCCGACGGTGGCTATCTGGTGGACCCGCAGACCTCGGACACTGTGGCGACGGTGCTGAAATCAGCCGCATCCTTGCGGGCCATTGCCAATGTGGTGAACGTGGAGGCCACGTCGTACGACGTTTTGGTGGACCACACGGAGCTGGGATTTGGCTGGGCCACGGAAGCGGCCTCAGCGGAGACGGACACGCCGCAGTTCGACCGCATCAGCATCCCGTTGCACGAGCTGTCGGCGCTGCCCAAAGCATCCCAGCGCCTGCTCGACGACGCGGCGTTTGACGTCGAGGGCTGGCTGGCAGGGCGCATTGCGGACAAGTTCGCGGCGGCTGAGGCCAGCGCGTTTATCAACGGTGACGGGGTGGACAAGCCCAAGGGCTTTCTGGCGCATGGCACCGTGGACGACGCGCTTTGGGCGTGGGGCAGCATCGGCTACACCGCGACGGGTGTGGACGGCGACTTCGCCTCTGGCACACCGGCGGAGAGCATCGTGGATTTGGTGTACTCACTGGGCGCGCGCTACCGCGCCAACGCAGCGTTTGTGATGAACTCCAAAACGGCGGGCGCGGTGCGCAAGATGAAGGACGCGGACGGGCGCTTTTTGTGGTCGGACGGCTTGGCGGCGGGAGAGCCTGCGCGCCTGATGGGCTATCCGGTGCTGATTGGCGAGGACATGCCGGACATCGCGTCGGGTGCGACGGCGATCGCGTTTGGTGACTTTTCCAAGGGGTACACGGTGGCGGAGCGTCCTGACTTGCGCATTCTGCGCGACCCGTTCTCGGCCAAACCGCATGTGTTGTTCTATGCCACCAAGCGCGTGGGCGGCGACGTGTCGGACTTTGCGGCGATCAAATTGCTGAAGTTTGCGATGTCTTAAACGGTCCGGCCGGGCGCGGATTGGCCGTGCCCGGCACTTCCCTTCGTCACATTCTGAAACAGACCGTTTGGAGATGGATCATGGAGCTGGTTGATCTGACCACCACCCCCGCCGAGGCCCTGCCTTTGACCGCGTTCAAGGCGCATTTGCGACTTGGCTCCGGCTTTGCCGATGACAGCCTGCAAGACGACTTGCTGGCGGGGTATCTGCGCGCCACGCTTGCTGCCATTGAGGCGCGTACCGGCAAAGTGCTGTTCGAGCGCGTGTTGCAATGGCGTTTGTCGCGGTGGGCGGAGGCGGGGCATCAACCGCTGCCGGTGGCCCCTGTGACGGCGATCACCAGCGTGGCACTGCGCAACGCCGAGGGCGGCGTGAGCGAGGTTGCTGTGGCCCTTTACGGGCTGGAGCGCGACACCCACCGCCCGCGGCTGTTCGCCAAAGGCGCGACCCTTCCTGCGATCACTCATGATGGGGAGGCAGTGGTGAGCATGACGGCAGGATTCGGCCCCAGCTGGGACGACATCCCTGCGGATCTACAGCAGGCGGTGCTGCTGCTTGCCGCGCATTACTACGAGCACCGTAGCGAGACGAACGGCGCAGTGCGGGCCATGCCGTTTGGCGTGGTGTCGCTGCTGGAGAGCTACCGCAACATCCGTGTTCTGGGGGCGCGCTCATGAGTGTGGAGCTGAACAGACGCCTGACCTTGGAGCACGCCGTGCGCGTGGCGGACGGCGCGGGCGGCTACGTCGAGGCCTGGACCCCGCTGGGTGAGTTGTGGGCGCGGGTCAAGGCGGGATCGGGCCGTGAGCGGTTCGGAGCTGGCGTCACGGTCTCTGCGGTGCCTTACCGCATTGTGGTGCGCGGTGCGCCCATGGGCGCGCAGGCGCGCCCGAAGCCGGAGCAACGGTTTCGCGAGGGCACGCGGGTGTTCCGGATCGTGGGCGTTGCGGAATACGACGTGGACGCGCGCTACCTGACCTGTTTTGCCATAGAGGAGGTCACGGGATGACCTATGCGGTTTCAGCGGCCCTACAGGCGGGCGTCTACGGCGCGTTGGCGGGAGACGCGACGCTTAGCGCCCTTGTGGGGGGCGCGATCTTCGACGCGGAGCCTGCGGGGAGCTTGCCAGAGTTATACGTGACCTTGGGGCCGGAGGCCGTGCGGGCGGGATCTGACGGATCGGGCGGCGGGGCTGTCCATGAGTTTGTGATCTCGGTGGTGACGGACGCTGCGGGGTTTACCACGGCGAAACGCGCGGGCGTGCTGGTTTGCGATGTGCTGATTGACGCGGAGCTGGCATTGGAGCGGGGGCGGTTGGTGTCGTGCCGGTTCTTGAAAGCGAAAGCCACGCGGGCCGAGAACGGCAGCGCGCGGCGGATTGATCTGACGTTCCGAGCGCGTGTGGATGACGGGTGACGCCAGATTGTGACGCCAGCTTTTGAGGCTGGCGGCGGATTTTAGGTATTTTTGAAGCAATGATGGGGGGCGTTGCGCGTGAAGACGCGGGCGGTGTCCTTCAAGGTAAATGGATGGAGATGGTTATGGGTGTGCAACGCGGCAAGGACTTGTTGTTGAAAGTGGATCTGACCGGCGACGGGCAGTTCGAGACCATCGCGGGGCTTCGTGCCACGCGGATTTCGTTCAATGCGGAACAGGTGGATGTGACCTCCATGGAAAGCGCGGGGGGATGGCGCGAGCTGCTTGCGGGCGCGGGAGTGAAGAGCGCCGCGATCTCGGGCTCCGGCGTGTTTCGCGACGAAGGCACAGACGAGCGCGCGCGCCAGATTTTCTTTGACGGGGAAGTGCCGCAATTCCAAGTGATTGTCCCCGACTTCGGAATCGTGGAGGGCGCGTTCCAGATTGGCTCCATCGAATATGCGGGGGCGTTGGAGGGGGAGGCGACATATGAGATGTCGCTGGCGTCGGCGGGGGCGCTGAGCTTCACCCCGATCCTTGATGCACCTGTGGTGCCGTGATGGCGAACCCTTGGGCGGGCGAAGTCCGGTTAACCTTGGACGGAAAGGCGCGGGAGCTGCGCCTGACCCTAGGGGCGTTGGCCGAGTTGGAGGGAGAGCTGACGGGCGAGACCGTGCTGGACCTGATCGAGCGGTTTGAAGCGGGCAGGTTTTCCACCCGCGACGTGCTGACCTTGATCGTGGCGGGCTTGCGCGGCGGCGGCTGGCGCGGCGTGGCGGGGGATTTGGTGTCCGCTGACATCGAGGGCGGTTTGCTGGAATGCACCAAAGTGGCGGCGCAGCTTTTGGCGCGGGCGTTCACGACACAGGGCACATGAGCGGCTTTGACTGGCCTTCGTTGCTGCGTGTTGGCGTGGCGGGGGGGCTGCGGCCCGCGGAATTCTGGGCGCTGACCCCTGCGGAACTGGTCGTGGTTCTGGGCTTGGAGGCGGTGGAGAAGCCTTTGAACCGCGCCCGACTGGCGGAGCTGGAGCGCATGTATAGCGATATGAAGGGAGCGCCGTGATGGGTGTTTTGGACGGAATTGACGGGCTGGAGGGCCGCATCGAGGGGTTAGAGACCTCTTTGGGCGGTGCTGAAGTGGTGGTGAGCACCTTTGAGACCGAGTTGGCGGCCATGCGCTCCACGATGCTCTACACCTCCAAAGAGGTGGCGTCCTTGTCGCTGTCGATTGGCGGGGGGTTGCGCAAGGCGTTCGACGGGCTGGCCTTTGACGGCATGAAGCTGTCGGACGCGTTGAAGACTGTGGCCGAGAGCATGATCAACGCCGCCTATAACACCGCGATGCGGCCCGTGCAGAACGGGTTGGGCGCGGTGATTGCCAATGGCATGAACGGCTTGGTGTCGGGGATATTGCCGTTCGAGAAGGGGGGCACCTTCAGCCAAGGCCGCGTGATGCCATTTGCCAAAGGCGGCGTGGTCAGCGCGCCCACGAATTTCGCCATGCGCGGCGGCATGGGGTTGATGGGCGAGGCCGGACCGGAGGCGATTATGCCGCTGGCGCGCGGGCCTGACGGCAGCTTGGGCGTGCGGGCCGGTGGGGGCGGCCAGCCGGTGCAGGTGGTGATGAATATCTCCACGCCGGATGTGGCGGGGTTCCAACGCTCCCAAAGTCAGATTGCCGCGCAGATGGGCCGCGCCTTGAGCCGTGGCCAGCGCAACCGTTGATAACTTGAAGGACCTTCCGATGAATTTTCATGAAGTACGGTTTCCGGCATCCTTGTCGTTTGGCTCCCTCGGGGGGCCGGAGCGGCGCACGGAGGTCGTGACGCTCGCCAACGGGTTTGAGGAGCGTAACACGCCTTGGGCGCACTCGCGCAGGCGCTACGACGCGGGCGTGGGGATGCGATCCTTGGACGACGTGGAAGCGATGGTGGCGTTTTTCGAAGCGCGCCAAGGGCAGCTTTACGGATTCCGCTGGAAGGATTGGGCGGATTTCCGGTCGTGCAAAGCCTCGGGCGAGGTGACGTTTGAGGACCAGATCATCGGGCGGGGCGACGGCGTGCAAACCGACTGGCAGCTGATCAAGACCTACGCCTCGGGTGGCTACGACTATGCGCGACCTGTGGCGAAGCCGGTGCTTGGGACCGTGTTGCTTGGCTTCGACGGGATCGTTTTGCAGGAAGGCGTGGAGTGGGAGATCGACCTGAACACCGGCGTCGTGTCATTCGGGGAGGCACCGGACGAGGGCGTGGAGATCACGGCGGGCTATGAATTCGACGTGCCTGTGCGCTTTGCGGTGGATGCGATCCAGACCAGCGTGGCGAGCTTTCAGGCGGGCAACGTGCCGAGCGTGCCTGTGGTGGAGGTGCGGGTATGAGCTTGCAGGAACACCTCAAGGGTGGCTTGACGACAGTGTGCCGTTGCTGGGCGGTGACGCGGCGCGACGGGCGTGTGTTTGGCTTTACCGACCATGATGAAGCGATGAGTTTCGACGGGGTGGAGTTCAAGGCGGACACCGGTCTGACGGCGAGCGCGTTGCAGCAGGTGACGGGGCTGGCCGTGGACAACAGCGAAGCCGTGGGCGCGCTGTCTGGGGATGCCGTGACCGAGGCGGACATCAACGCGGGGCGCTTTGACGGAGCGGAGGTGGTCGCGTGGCTGGTAAACTGGCGCGATGTCAGCGCACGCGAGGTGCAATTCAAGGGCAGCATCGGGGAGTTGAAGCGCGCTGACGGCGCGTTTCATGCGGAGTTGCGCGGTTTGTCTGAGGTGCTGAACACACCTGTGGGGCGTGTGTACCAGAAGCCGTGTCAGGCGGTGCTAGGGGACGCGGCCTGCTGCGTTGACCTGAGTGCTGCGGGATACCGCACAGAAGTGGTGGTTGAGCAGGTGGAGGACGCGCGCGTGTTCCGGTTCACGACCCTCGCAGGGTTTGACGACCGATGGTTTGAGCGAGGACGCCTAGAGGTGCGCACGGGGCAGGCCGAAGGGCTGGTGGCGATGGTCAAGAATGACCGCGTTGTGGACGGCAAGCGCGAGATCGAGCTTTGGGAAGAGCTGCGAATGCCCGTGGAGACGGGCGATGTGGTGACGATCGAGGCGGGCTGCGACAAGCGGATTGAGACCTGCCGCTTGAAATACCAGAACATCGAGAACTTTCAGGGCTTCCCACATATTCCAGGGGAGGACTGGCTGATGACCTATCCCCAAGAGGACGGCGCGAATGATGGCGGGAGCCGTTACGCATGAGCGTGGTGGGGGAACAGGTCGTCGCGGAGGCGCGGCTGTGGCTGGGGACGCCTTATCGCCACCAAGCCAGTTGCAAAGGCGCGGGGGCGGACTGCCTTGGGCTATTGCGCGGCGTGTGGCGGGCTGTGATCGGGCAGGAGCCGGAGGCGGTGCCCGCATATTCCTCCGATTGGTCGGAGCCACAGGGGGAAGAACGCCTGTGGGCTGCCGCAGGGCGGCGGTTGATCCCCAAAGCGGCAGGGGACGCCGCGCCGGGGGATGTGGTGCTGTTCCGCATGCGTGAGCAGGGGGTGGCCAAGCATTTGGGCATCACGGCTGCGCTGGGTGCGGCCCCGACGTTTATCCATGCCTATTCGGGGCATGGGGTAGTGGAGTCTCCGTTCTCGGAGCCTTGGGCACGGCGCGTCGTGGCGCGGTTTGAATTTCCGAAAGCAGGTAGCTGATGGCAACGATACTTTTATCCGCAGCGGGGGCCGCGGTTGGCGGTGCCTTGGGGGGCGGCGCATTTGGGATAAGCTCCGTCGTGATCGGACGGGCCATTGGCGCGACCGTGGGGCGTGCAATCGACCAGCGCCTGATGGGGGCCGGATCGCAGACCGTAGAAACCGGCCGTTTGGACCGAATGCGTGTCATGGGGGCAAACGAGGGCGGTGTTGTGCCGCGTGCCTTCGGGCGCATGCGGGTGGCGGGGAACGTGATCTGGACCTCGCGCTTCAAGGAGAAGGTGGCCGTCACCCAGCAGCGCGGCGGTAAGGGGGGCGGACCGAAGGCGACGACGCGGCAGTATAGCTACTGCATCTCAATCGCTGTGGGTTTGTGCGAAGGGGAGATTGCCCGTGTCGGGCGCATCTGGGCGGATGGGACGATCATCCGCAAGTCCGACCTGAACCTGCGGGTCTACCGTGGCACCAAGGACCAGCAACCTGACCCAGTGATGAGCGCCATTGAGGGGGTGGGCCATGTACCCGCCTATAGGGGGCTGGCCTATGTGGTGATTGAAGACTTGGACCTGAGCGAGTTTGGCAACCGTGTGCCGCAGCTCACCTTTGAGGTGATCCGCCAGTCGCGTGCAAAGGGTGTGAGTGAGCCGTTGGTATCCGATTTGGTGGAAGCCGTCGCGCTGATGCCGGGATCGGGGGAGTTCACCTTGGCAACGACGCCTGTGTACCGCACGGGGGAGCTGGGCGCGCAAACTGCGGTAAATGTGAACAGCGCGGAGGGCAAGACGGACCTGCTGTCCTCACTGGATGCGTTGACGGGCGAGCTGCCTAAGTGCCGCAGGACATCCTTGGTGGTGAGTTGGTTCGGGGACGACCTGCGTGCCGGACATTGCCGTGTGGCCCCGAAGGTGGAGCATCAAGCGGCGGCAGGGCTTCCTATCGGGAGTGCGCCCGTTGTGGGGGCTGATCCCTCCGAATGGTCGGTGTCGGGGCTGACGCGCGGCACAGCGGAATTGGTGGCGCAGAAGGACGGTGTTTCCGTTTATGGCGGCACGCCGTCGGATGGCTCCGTGCTGGAGGCGATTGCGGCGCTGAAAGCGGCGGATCAGGGGGTGATGTTTTACCCGTTCATACTGATGGACCAACTGGGGGGGAATGCGCTTCCTGACCCATATACGGGCATGGTTGGGCAGCCGGCCTTGCCGTGGCGCGGACGGATCACGTCGGAGCGGGCGCTGGGAACGCCTGGCGCAACGGATGGGACGGCGGCGGCGCGTTTGGAGGTCGAGGCCTTCATGGGCAGCGCGCAGGTGTCGGACTTCGCTGTTGTCGACGGGGCCGTGATCTATAGCGGACCCGCTGAGTACAGCTACCGCAGGTTTATCCTGCACTACGCACATCTGTGCGCGGCGGCGGGGGGCGTAGAAGCGTTTTGCGTGGGGTCGGAGATGCGTGGCCTGACGCGGATACGGGACGAAAGCGGCGGTTTCCCCGCTGTGGAGGCGTTGCGGATACTGGCGTCAGAGGTACGCGTTGTTATGGGCGACGCGGTAAAGATCGGCTATGCGGCGGACTGGTCGGAGTACGCGGGATACCAGCCGCAAGACGGCTCCGGCGACCTGCTGTATCATCTAGACCCTTTGTGGGCCGATGAGGCTGTCGATTTCATCGGGATTGACAACTACATGCCAATCGCCGATTGGCGGGACGGACACGGGCATCTGGATGCTGACGCGGGCGCGATCTACGACTTGGCATATCTGCGCCGCAACATCCGTGGGGGAGAGGGCTACGACTGGTATTACCGCGACGCCGAGGAGCGTGCGTTGCAGATACGAACCCCCATTGAGGACGGCGCACATGGGGAGCCCTGGGTGTACCGGACCAAAGACTTGTGGAACTGGTGGGGGCAGGCGCATCACAACCGCATCGGGGGTGTGCGCTCGGCCGCGTCCACCGCGTGGGAGCCGCAATCGAAACCGATCTGGTTTACCGAAATGGGCTGCGCCGCAATCGACAAGGGACCGAACGAGCCTAATAAGTTCCTTGATCCGAAGTCGAGCGAAAGCGCGATCCCGCACTTCTCTAGCGGGAAACGAGATGACTACGTGCAGATGCAGTACCTACGGGCCTACTACGGCTTCTTCGGGACGACGGACAATAATCCGGTCAGCCACGTCTACGGTGGCCCGATGGTGGATATGTCGCGGGCTTTTGTTTGGGCGTGGGATGCGCGCCCGTGGCCGGACTTTCCAACCAACCTGTCTGTGTGGAGCGACGGGCAGAACCACATCACCGGACATTGGCTGACGGGGCGGACATCGGTGATGCCACTGGCCCATGTGGTCGGAGAGATCTGCGAAAGCGTCGGATTGGCGGACTATGATGTCGAGGCGCTGCACGGGGTGGTGCGCGGGTTTAGCGTGACGGAGTTTGATACGCCCCGCGCTGCCTTACAGCCTTTGATGGTGGCGCTGGGATTTGACGCGGTGGAACGTGGTGGCAAGATTGTGTTCCAGTCCCGCAAAGACGCAGCGCAGGTGAAGGTAAGCGCGGACGAGCTGGCTGTTGACGGATCGGACGCGGTGCTGGAGCACGTGCGCGCGCCGGAGGCCGAAGTCGTGGGTGAGGTGCGCCTTGGCTATGTGGAAGCCGAGGGCGAGTTCGTGGCGCGCGTCGCGGATGCGCGCTTCCCGCGTGACGGCGCATCTGATGTGACGCAGAACGAATTGCCGCTGGCGTTGACGGAGGCCGAGGCCACGACAATCGCGGAGCGTTGGCTGTCCGAGGCACGAGTGGCGCGGGACGCCGTCAGTTTCGTAGTTCCGCCCTCGCGCGGGGACTTGCGCGCTGGGGATTTGGCGGAGCTTACGAATGAGCGCGGTGACCGCACGCTATACCGTGTAGACCGTGTGGAAGACCGCGGGGCGCGGCGGATTGAGGCGGTGCGGATGGAGCGCCAGATATACACGCCAAGCGACGCGGTTGAGAGCGTGGGGGCGGTGCGCCCGTTCGCGGTGCCGGTCCCCGTGTCTGCGCAGTTCATGGATCTGCCGCTTTTGACGGGGGAGGAGGTGCCGCACGCGCCCTACCTAGCCGCGACGGCGCGCCCGTGGCCGGGGGGGGTGGCGGTAATGAGCGCAGCGCAAGACAGCGACTACACGCTGAACTCCGTTGTCGAGACGCCTTCGCGCATGGGAGTGCTTGCGACGCCGCTGGTGCGCGCGCAGGCCGGACTTTGGCAACGGGGCACACCGTTGCGGGTCAAACTGGCTGGCGCGCCGCTGAGTTCGGTGGACCGCGCGGCGGTTTTGAACGGGGCGAATGTGGCCGCGATTGGGGACGGGTCGTCCGACCTGTGGGAGATTGTGCAATTTGCGAAGGCGGAGCTTGTGGCCCCTGACACATATGACCTGTCGGAGCTGCTTAGGGGGCAGGCAGGAAGCGACGGGTTGATCCCGCCTGTGTGGCCTGCCGGTAGTCGCTTTGTAATGCTGGACGGCGGCCCGTCGCAGATCAAGATGCCGTTGTCGGCACGTGGCTTGGCGCGTCACTACCGCATCGGGCCATCGCTACGACCCTATGATGACCCGTCTTACCGCTACTACGTCGAAGCGTTCCAAGGCATCGGGCTGCGCCCCTATGCGCCCGCGCATTTGAAGGCGCGCAAGTTCGGACCGGATATTGCCGTGAGTTGGACGCGCCGGACCCGCGTCGACGGGGACAGTTGGGTGTCGGAGGACGTACCGCTGGGCGAGGAGGTGGAGCGCTATGTCGTCCGCGTGAGCCAAGCGGGCAGTGTCGTCCGCGAAACCACGCTGAGCAGCGCAAGCTGGACATATGGGGCGACAGAGCAGGGCGCCGACGGGCTGGTCGGAGCCTACACAATCGACGTGGCGCAAGTGTCCTTGCGCTTTGGACCGGGACTATTTTCAAGGATTGAAATCAATGGCTGATACGGCAACTCTGAACCTTCCTCTGCTTGCGGCTTCGCAGGCGCAAAAACATGTCACGGTGAATGAGGCTTTGGCGCGCATCGACGCGGCGCTTCAGTTGAGCGTGATTAGCCGGTCGTTGATGACGCCGCCCGCGTTGCCGGAGGCGGGGGACTGCTACCTGGTGCCGCTGGGCGGGGTTAACGATTGGGACGGCGCGGATGAGCAGCTTGCGTTTCATCTAAACGGTGGCTGGGAGTTCCTGACGCCTTTGGCGGGGTGGAAGATATTCGTCGTCGACGAGGCATTAGATATCAGGTTTGACGGTGTGGCGTGGCAGGAAAACCCGCTGTCCTCCAGCCCGTTCGGCGCGGGTATGCGGGCTGAAACGGTGGAGTTCGACTTTGACATAGGCGCGGGGGCAAGCGTGCTCACGGGGTTTGTTATCCCGAAAGGCAGCGTGGTGCTGGCGGTCACGGGGGTGGTGGTGACTGCGGTGACCGGCACCTTGAGTGACTGGTCATTGGGGGTGGCGACGTCGGACACGCGCTATGGCACGCTTTACGGCGTCGGAACCGGTTCGTGGTTGCGCGGGGTGACGGGTCAACCGCAGGCTTATTACGAGAACACACAGCTGAAGCTGACCGCCAATGGCGGCGACTTTTCTGGTGGCACGGTTCGCTTGGCGGTGCACCTTTTACGGTTTGATATACCGCGCACATCGTAGATGGTGATCCGATTGATCACAGTTTTGCGCGTGACAGGGGTTTGGAATTGCCACATTTTGCCTATCTAGTGTAGACTACGCCCAACATTTTTAAGGACATCTGAATGGCACATTCCGACCCCAAGCTGGCAAAACTCGATCCGGTCTGGTCACAGATCACCGATGAAGCACGTGTGGCGATTGCGGATGAGCCGCTTTTGGGCGGGCTTATTCACGGCTCTCTCTTGCACCACGGCAAGCTGGATTCGGCCTTGGCGTACCGCTTTTCGCAAAAGCTGGCGTCGGCTGAGATGTCGGAGCAAATCCTGCGCGAGATCGCGGATGAGGCCTATGCGGCTGACCCGTGGTTGGGCGAGGCTGCGCGCGCCGATATCGTTGCGGTCTATGACCGTGACCCAGCCTGCGAGCGCTTTATTCAGCCGGTGTTGTTCTTCAAGGGCTTCCAAGCGATTCAAGCCTACCGTATCGGGCATTGGCTGTGGAAACAGGGCCGCAAGGACATGTCTTACTTCGTGCAGATGCGCACCTCGGAAGCGTTTGGAGTCGACATCCATCCGGCGGCGCGGATTGGCAAAGGCATCATGATCGACCACGCGCATTCTATCGTGATCGGGGAGACGGCGGTCGTTGGCGACAACGTGTCAATGCTGCATTCTGTGACGCTGGGCGGCACCGGCAAAGAGCACGACGACCGTCATCCCAAGATTGAAAACGGCGTGTTGATCGGCGCGGGCGCGAAAGTTCTGGGCAACATCACCGTCGGACATTGCTCGCGCATTGCGGCGGGGTCCGTGGTGCTGGAAGAGGTGCCGCCGATGAAGACCGTGGCAGGTGTGCCAGCGCGTATCGTCGGGGAGGCGGGGTGCACGCACCCGTCGATCTCCATGGATCAGATGATTGGCACAAGAAGCTGATATATAACCATTAAAATGAAAAAGGCCGGATCAGGTGATCCGGCCTTTTTCATGTCATGTCACCGCAGTCAGGCGAGCATGCCCATCGGGTTTTCCAAGTTGTCCTTGATCGCGTTGAGCAAGTTGGCGCCAAGTGCGCCGTCAATCACACGGTGATCGACGCTGAGCGTCGTCGACATCACGGTGGCCACTTTCAGCTCTCCGTCGTCACCCACAACCGGCTTCTTGGCACCAGCGCCCACGGCCAGAATGGCGGCATGGGGCGGGTTGATGATCGCGTCGAAGTTGTCGATGCCGAACATCCCGAGGTTGGAGATCGCGAAGCTGCCGCCTTGGTATTCATGCGGCGCAAGTTTGCGGTCGCGGGCACGGGCGGCCAGATCCTTCATTTCTGTCGACAAGGCGGACAGCGACTTCATGTCGGCGTCTTTCAGCACGGGCGTGAACAACCCGCCCTCAATCGCCACGGCGACGGCGACGTCGGAGGGCTTCAGGCTCAGCGTGCGGTCGCCTGCCCAGACTGCGTTCGCATCTGGAACCTGCTGCAACGCCAGTGCGCAGGCTTTGATGATGAAGTCGTTAACGGACAGCTTAACACCGCGCGGTTCCAAGGTTTTGTTGAGCGTCGCACGGAACTTGAGCAGCGCATCCAGTTGGATATCGCGGCGCAGGTAGAAGTGCGGCACCGATTGCTTGGCCTCTGTCAGGCGCGCCGCAATGGTCTTGCGCATGCCGTCGAGTGGTTGCTCCTCAAACTCGCGGCCTTCGTACATCTTGCGGACTTGGTCGGTGGTTGGGCCGGACGCCAGTGCGGCGGCGGCTGGGGCCGACGGTGCTGCGGCAGCCGCAGGTGCGGCTTTGGGTGCGGCGGATGCGCCTTCAACGTCGGCTTTGACGATGCGGCCTTTGGGGCCGGAGCCTTTCAAGTCTGCGAGGTCGATGCCTTTGTCCGCAGCAATGCGGCGGGCCAAGGGGGATGCGAACACGCGGTCACCATCTGCACGGGCAGGGGCTTTGGGAGCAGCTGAGGCGGCGGGTACCTCTTGCTTTGCCTCTTTGGGCGCTGCGGCTGGTGTCTCTGCCGGGGCTTCGGAGGTTGCGCCGATGTCATCCGCGCTTTCGCCGTCCTCCAGCAGCACCGCGATGGCGGTGTTTACCTTGACGCCTTCGGTGCCTTCCTCAACGAGGATTTTGCCGATGACGCCCTCGTCCACGGCTTCAAATTCCATGGTGGCCTTGTCGGTTTCAATTTCCGCCATCACGTCGCCGGAGTTGACGGTGTCGCCTTCCTTCACCAGCCATTTGGCCAGTGTGCCCTCTTCCATGGTCGGGGACAGCGCAGGCATGAGAATTTCGATTGGCATGATCAGCGCTCCTTAACGGTAGGTGACAGCTTTGACGGCGTCGATGACCTCTTTGGTCGTCGTCAGCGCAAGCTTCTCTAGGTTGGCGGCATAGGGCATGGGAACGTCCTTACCAGTGCAATTGATGACCGGTGCGTCGAGGTAGTCGAACGCTTCCTGCATCAACACAGAGCTGATGTAGCTGCCGATGGAGCAGACAGGGAAGCCTTCCTCTACGGTCACGCAGCGGTTGGTTTTCTTGACGCTCTCAATGATAGAGGCGGTGTCCATCGGGCGCAGCGTGCGCAGGTCAAGGACCTCCGCGCTGATGCCATCTTCTGCAAGTTTATCAGCGGCTTCCAGCGCGTACTTCATCCCGATGCCGAAGCTCACGATGGTGACATCTGTGCCCTCGCGCCAGATTTTCGCCTTGCCGAACGGGACGGTGTAATCGTCCATCACAGGCACGTCGAAGGATTGGCCGTAGAGGATTTCGTTCTCTAGGAAGATCACAGGGTTTGGATCGCGGATGGCGGTTTTCAGCAGGCCTTTGGCGTCGGCTGCGGAGTAGGGCATGACCACCTTCAAGCCAGGGATCTGGCTGTACCAAGCGGCGTAATCGTGGGAGTGCTGAGCACCCACGCGCGCGGCGGCACCGTTCGGGCCACGGAACACAATCGGGCACCCCATCTGGCCGCCGGACATATACAGCGTCTTGGCGGCGGAGTTGATGATCTGGTCAATCGCCTGCATGGCGAAGTTGAAGGTCATGAACTCGACAATCGGGTTCAACCCGCCGAAGGCCGCGCCGACACCGATACCGGCGAAGCCGTGCTCGGTGATTGGCGTGTCGATGACGCGCTTGGAGCCGAATTCGTCCAGCAAGCCTTGGCTGATCTTATAGGCGCCCTGATATTCGGCGACTTCCTCACCCATCAGGAACACTTCCGGCGTGCGGCGCATTTCCTCGGCCATCGCGTCGCGAAGGGCTTCGCGCACGGTGGTGGATTTCATTTCCGTCCCCTCGGGGATGTCCATTTCTGCCGGTGCAACGATCTCAACGGGGGCGGCAGGGTTGGCGGACATGGGCTCGTCAATCGGGGCTTTTTCCTCGGTGTCGGCGCTGTCGCCGGAGGAGGCCGAGGCGATGTCATCGGCGCTTTCGCCGTCTTCCAGCAAAACCGCGATAGCGGTGTTTACCTTGACGCCTTCGGTGCCTTCCGCAACGAGGATTTTGCCGATAACGCCTTCGTCGACGGCTTCAAATTCCATCGTGGCTTTGTCGGTCTCGATCTCTGCCATGATGTCGCCGGAGTTGACAGTGTCGCCTTCCTTAACGAGCCATTTGGCAAGGGTGCCTTCTTCCATGGTTGGAGAGAGCGCGGGCATAAGAATTTCGGTCGCCATGTTTTAAGCCTCCGCTTCCATGTAAATGTCTGTGTAAAGCTCGTCCAAGCTTGGCTCCGGGCTTTCTTTGGCAAAGTCTGCGGACTCGTTGACGATGGCCTTAATCTCTTTGTCGATGGCTTTCAGGTCGTCGTCAGTCGCGTGTTTGCCAGTCAGCAGCATGTCACGGACCTGCTCGATGCAGTCACGCTCGTCGCGCATTTTCTGGACCTCTTCGCGGGTCCGGTATTTGGCGGGGTCCGACATGGAGTGCCCACGGTAGCGGTAGGTTTTAACCTCAAGAATGTAGGGGCCTTTGCCCGCGCGGCAGTGCGCCACAGCTTTCTCAGAGGCTTCTTTAACCTTCAGCACATCCATGCCGTCGACCGCTTCGCCTTTGATGCCAAAGGCCGCGCCGCGTGTGTAGATGTCTGGGGAGGAGGTGGAGCGCGCCATGGACGTCCCCATCGCGTATTCGTTGTTCTCAATCACGAAGATCACCGGCAAATCCCAAAGGGCGGCCATGTTGAAGGCTTCGTAGACTTGGCCCTGGTTCGCCGCACCGTCACCGAAGTAGGTGAAGGTCACGTTGTCATTGCCACGGTATTTGTCGGAAAACGCCAGACCCGCGCCCAGTGGCACCTGTGCTGCCACGATGCCGTGGCCGCCGTAGAAATGCTTCTCCTTGGAGAACATGTGCATGGAGCCGCCCTTACCCTTGGAGTAGCCACCTTCGCGGCCGGTCAGCTCTGCCATAACGCCGTTGGGGTCCATGCCGCAGGCCAGCATGTGGCCGTGGTCGCGGTAGGAGGTAATGCGCTTGTCGCCTTCTTTGGTCGCTGCTTCCAGCCCAACCACAACAGCCTCTTGCCCGATGTAGAGGTGGCAAAAGCCCCCGATCAGGCCCATGCCGTACAATTGGCCAGCCTTCTCTTCAAAGCGGCGGATCAAAAGCATGTCACGGTAGTAGCTCAGCAGCTCCTCCTTAGAGACATTCGCTTTCTTGGTTGTTTTCTTGGCGGCCATACTGGCAATCCTCCCAAAAACCTTAGCGCAAAAAGGTATAGTTTAACGTTAAACTATCTTTTAGCAGAGCTTTTGGGAAAGATCACCCCTGTTTAAGTGCCGCAGGGGAATTTTCACCGCAGACGGGGGAAGGGGTGTTAAATTATAGGCGAATGCGCGAGGGTTAGCGCAGCAGGATTTCGTCGGAGCGCATCAGTCCCAGCGTGGCGCGGGCTTGCGTGTCGAGCAAATCCAGATCCAGATACCCGTCGGACAGACGGCGCGTCATGTTGCGCAGATTGGCAACCTCGGCCTCCAGAACGTCTAGCTCGCCCCGCAATACCTCGATTTCGGCCTCAACCTGAACGCGGCGGAAAATGCCGTAGTCGCCCTGCACAGCGGCGAACACAAAATACGCTCCCATCAGGAACAGCACTGAAAAGATCAGCAGCGGCGTAAGGCCGAAAGATGTGGAGCGAACGTTAGTCATGTCATGCCTCAGGGCGCGTCTCTTGTGGACGCTACCCCATATGAATCGCACATGTGATTCGATTTGTGAATCCCCTAAATTGCTAAAACGGCAATATTTATAGGGGATTCAGTCGATTATCCGGCGACAGAGGCCTGATAGATGCTGTCGATTGTGCCGGCGATCATCTCATTGAACGCGGCGTCGCTTTGTTGGGCGGAAAGTCCTTCGGTCAGCGCGCGCGAGAAGCTGGCGATGATACCGGTGTTCGTCGACAGGCGGGCGTTCGCTTCGTCGCGCGAATAGCCGCCCGACAGCGCCACGACACGCAGCACGCGCGGGTGGTCGACCAGTGGCTTATAGATGTTGGCGACCTCTGGCAGCGTCAGCTTCAGCATCACGTCTTTGCCCTCGGGCAGGGCGTCCAACTGCTTGGTCAGCTCTGCCAGCAGGATGGTTTCAGCCTCGGCCTTATCAGCGATGGAAATCGTTACCTCTGGCTCAATAATCGGCATCAGGCCGTGGCCCAAGATCTGGCGGCCAAGGTCGAATTGCTGTGCGACAACCGCTGCAATGCCTGCTTCCGACGCCGCAGAGATGACGGAGCGCATCTTGGTGCCGAACATGCCTTTCTCAACGCCACGTTTCAGCAGCGCGTCCAGACCGTCGATGTGCTTCATCAGCTGAACGCCGTTGGCCTCATCTTCCAAGCCCTTGTCGATCTTCAGGAAAGGCACAACACCGCTGTCTTCCCAGATAAACTTGCCCGACGGGACGCCGTCCATCTCGCGATCCATTGTTTTCTCGAACAAGATCGCGCCGATGACCTTTTCGCCGTTGAAGGCAGGGGCCTTCACGATGCGGGTGCGCATCTGGTGGATTTGGTCGAACATTTCTTCGTCGTTGCTATAGGCATCTTCTTCGACACCGTAGAGACGCAGGGCCTTCGGGGTAGAGCCGCCGCTTTGGTCCAAGGCCGCAATGAAGCCTTTGCCGTTACGGATTTGCTCAAGTTGTTCAGAGTTCGACATGAAAGGCCTCGCTAGGGATACGCTAAGTTGCGCAATCTCTATGGGAGCCGCAATTGGGTTGCAACAATGCTTGCGCTAACATGGCGCAAGCAATCAGGAGCGGACGTAAAACTGCGCCACAACCCACGTCAGAAGCCCGCGCGGGACAAATCTGGGCAGGACCGCAAACACCTTGTTGGCCAATCCAGGCACCACGACGCGCTTGCCGCGCATCATGCCGGACCAGCCGGCGTCCGCCACATCTTCGGCGCTCATCATCAGGCCCAGCTTCAAAAGCCGCACGTCGTGCATGTCGGCATCCTTGAAGAATTCCGTCTTGGTGGCGCCGGGGCAGAGGGCGGTAACGGTGAAATCGCCGCCTGCCAATTCTTGCGCGACGGCTTCCGACAGGGACAGCACATAGGATTTGCTGGCATGGTAGACCGCCATATGCGGCCCCGGCATGAAGGCGGCGGTGGAGGCCACGTTCAGGATTTTGCCCGCGCCGTTTGCGTGCATATGTTGCGCCGCTGATTTCATCAATTGGGTTAGCGCGACAATGTTCACCTGCACGCTGGTGTCCTCTCGCGTGGTGTCGGTTTTGACAAACGGGCCGTTGATGCCAAGCCCCGCGTTGTTCACCAGAACGTCGATCTGGCCAATTTGTACGGCTTCCGCCCATAACTGCGCCGCGCCGTCGCTGGTGTTCAGATCGGCGACGATGACATGCACGGTGCGCCCTGAGCTACGCAACTCCGCCGCCAAAGCCTCCAGCTTGTCTTCGGAGCGCGCGCTCAGGATCAGGTCGCGCCCGTCTTTGGCGGCGCGTCGGGCGATGGCTTTGCCGATCCCCTCAGATGCTCCGGTGATCAGCACATAGCCCATGATTTATCCTTCCAACGCGGCAACGCCCGGTAGGGTTTTGCCTTCCATCCACTCTAGGAACGCGCCCCCAGCGGTGGAAATATAAGTGAAGTCAGCCTCATGGCCGCTTGCGTTCACGGCGGCCACCGTGTCGCCGCCACCCGCCACGGACACAAGCTGCCCCGCCTTGGTCTGGCTGGCAATTTCGTCCAGCACGCCAAAGGTGGCGGTGTGGAAGGGGGCCAACTCGAACACGCCCAAGGGGCCGTTCATGATCAGTGTTTTCGCGTCCTTCAGGACTGATTTGATGTAGTCCACGGTTTGCGGCCCCGCGTCCAAGATCATCTGGTCGTCAGGGCAGGCATCTGCGGCCACAGTCAGCGAGGCGGCGTTTGCCTTGAATTCCGCCGCAACAACGATGTCGCGCGGCAGGATGATTTCACAGCCGGTGGTTTCAGCCTTCGCGAGAATGTCGCGGGCGGTCCCCGCCATATCGTGCTCTGCCAGCGATTTGCCCACACCCACACCTTGCGCCGCAAGGAAGGTGTTGGCCATGCCGCCGCCGATCACCAGATGGTCAACTTTCTCGATCAGGTTCGACAGCAGGTCCAGCTTGGTTGACACTTTCGCGCCACCAACGATGGCCACAACGGGGCGTTCCGGCGTGCCAAGTGCGGCTTCGAGCGCGCTTAGCTCCTCTTGCATCAGGCGACCTGCGCAAGCGGGCAGCAGTTTGGCCAAGGCCTCTGTCGAGGCATGCGCGCGGTGCGCGGCGGAGAAGGCGTCATTCACATACACGTCGCCCAATGTTGCCAGCCGCGCGGCGAAGCCCGCCTCATTGGCTTCCTCGCCCGGGTTAAAGCGCAGGTTCTCCAACAAGGCGATTTGCCCAGCCTCCAGCGCCGCAACGCTGTCGCTGTAATCGCCATCAATGAATGTCACGGGCTTGCCCAAAATGTCGGACAGGGCAGGGACCACGTGGCGCAGCGACATCTCCGGCACGGTTTTGCCTTTGGGTCTGCCGTAATGCGCCATCAACACCGGCGTGCCGCCTGCGGCGACGATGTCGCGCACGGTGGGCACGATACGTTCCATACGGGTGGCGTCGGTCACGCGGCCGTCTTCCATCGGCACGTTGATATCCACGCGAACCAACACGCGTTTGCCGTTCAGGTCGAGATCGTCAAGAGTTTTCCAAGCCATGTGCGTGCTGTCTCCATAAAAGCCTACGGCCCGCTTCTATAAGGAGCGGGCCGCGTGATCTAGTCGTCGGTTGGGGCTAATTGCAGCTAGATAAGCTTGCCCATCGCCACGGCGGTGTCTGCCATGCGGTTCGAGAAGCCCCATTCGTTGTCGTACCATGTCAGGATGCGGACCATGCGGCCGTCCAGAACTTTGGTTTGATCCGCCGCAAAGATCGAGGAGCGCGGGTCGTGGTTGAAGTCGGAGCTGACAAGCTTCTTCTCGGTGTAGCCAAGAATACCTTTCAGCGGGCCGTTCTCTGCGGCGGCCGAGATCAGCGCGTTCACCTCGTCGATTGTGGTGTCGCGGGCGGCTTCAAAGGTCAAATCCACCACCGATACGTTCGGGGTTGGCACGCGGATCGCCACGCCGTCCAACTTGCCGTCCAGCTCTGGTAGCACCAAGCCCACGGCCTTGGCGGCACCTGTGGATGTCGGGATCATCGACAAAGCCGCCGCGCGGGCGCGGTACAGGTCTTTGTGCATCGTGTCCAAAGTGGGCTGATCGCCCGTGTAGCTGTGGATCGTCGTCATGAAGCCTTTGACGATGCCGATGTTGGCCTCAAGCACGTGCACAACTGGCGACAAGCAGTTGGTGGTGCAAGATGCGTTGGACACAACGATGTCGTCGGCGGTCAGGGTTTCGTGGTTCACGCCGTAGACGATGGTTTTGTCCGCGTCCTTGCCTGGTGCCGAAATCAGCACCCGCGAGGAGCCGTTTTCGAGGTGCGCCTGACAGGCTTCTTTCGATGTGAAAATGCCGGTACATTCCAGAACAACGTCCACGTCGCCCCATGGCAGGTCAGCGGGGTTGCGAATGGCGGTTACCTTGATCGGGCCACGGCCCACGTCGATCGTGTCGCCGTCAACGACGACTTCTTGCGGGAAGCGTCCGTGAACTGAATCGTACTGCAACAGGTGCGCGTTGGTCTCGACTGGGCCTAGGTCATTGATGGCAATCACCTCAATGTCGGTGCGACCGCTCTCGATGATGCCGCGCAACACATTACGGCCGATGCGACCAAAACCGTTGATGGCTACTTTAACTGACATGGGGAGGACCCTCCTGCTGGGAGATTGGAAATCTGTTACCGCTAACAATTACATTTTGAGGCAAAGGTCAACCGGGGGAGGCTGAATACTGGGCGCGGATTGAGGGGGATTGGCGGGGATTTGCGCGGGGTGGGCGCTTGATTGGTGCGCGGCTGGCGCTCGGCGCACCACAAAGTTGCCACATTGTGCATGCAATATCCCACCCGTGTGGGGAAAACGCGTGAATTTTAACAATTTTGTCTAAGCTTGTGGAGATTGATCCAATGGAACACACCCGCCTTCAACCCATCAAAGGCGCCTCGGCCCGCGAGAAAACGGCGTTTACGATGAAAACCATCAAAGAGCTGCTTGCCGAAGAAACTCAGGCCGCTGAAGCCCAAGCCGAGGCACAGCAGCAGCCAGAGATCACAGAGCCGGAAGCCACCGCACCTGCGCCGCAGATGGAAGAAGCCCCTGTGGCAGAGATCGCGGAGCCTGTTGCAGCAGCACCCAAAGCGGCCACTCTGCCGCCAATCGCACCGACGCCGGAACCCGAACCCGCCAAGCCCGTCGAGGTGAAGCCACGCTCTTTTCTGGGAAGCTTGATCGGCCGCTAGATCGCGTGGCCACTCAGCGCCAAAACGCTAAGTAGTTGGTCAGCTGCAACAGCTTGCGGCCTAGGAATATGTGCAAGTCCCATCCGAAAACGAAATGATCCGCGGCAAGGATGCCACAGATCAGGACCGCCAAAACAATCGCTATCTTATCCGTCATGTCGGGCGCGCGTCCTCTGAGGTGTCAGAGGCGTCCCATCGCTGCGGCCACGTCGGCCATGCGGCACGAGAAGCCCCATTCGTTGTCATACCAAGCCAATACCCGAACCCTGCGCCCGCCGACAACCTTTGTCTGGTTGGGGGCAAAAATCGAGTTCTCTTTTTTGGGCAAAAAGATCAAGAAATCGGCGCGACGGTGGTAGTGGGCATTGCGGCGGCATCCCTGCGCCACAACGCCAGCTTTGCCGAGCTTACGTGCTCAGTAAAGCCGCACCGCAATAGTATTTTGGTCATCCACTGACGGTCTGGGTTATCGTGCGAAACTGTCGCTAAGTTGGGCCGCGCATTTCGCGGGCCCAAAGCATGTTGGAGAACCCGAACGCCCAGCTTTTGATTCCGCCATTGTGGCGCAACCCAAAGGCCACATTCATTCGTGGTCTGAAAAACGGGGGCGAGAGCTGCGCAGCCAACTTCTAACATAAGAACCGAAACATGAACGCTTTGCGCAAACTGCGGCGCCGACGCGCCACCATAGAATGTACTGGGCGCGCCGCAGCTGGCAGCGAAGGCCCTCCATTCGTCAATCGTCGGAAATATCTGCGTCTGGAGATGATTGTCCAATTTCAGTTTCATACTCTTGCAGCCGCCTCTCCATCTCGCTCATCGGCAGGTTTTCGACGCAGTGCCACATTACAAAACTGTCGAAATGTTTGGCGTACCGCTCATCTAGATGCACAAGCAAAACCAGCTCATCCACCTGCGTTGTACCGTCCGGCAAACGACCTTTGTTCGTAAAGCCGTAAAGCCCATAGAATGCATCAGGTCCTTTACTGTCAGGATAGACAGGCTTTGCGTCCTCATTTTCCAGAACGACGAGGCGCAATCCTCGGGCTTGCTGCGTGTTGGTAAGGGTCAGGATCGGGTTACCGTCTCGGTCAGTATCGAACAGCGGTGCATAGCCGGAAAGATCTTCGCCAAGTAGCTCACGGACCCTTTCGGCCCAATAGAGTTCCAGCATGAGAAACTGATGGTCATCGTTGGGCCATGCGGGAAACGGGAATGCCGGATGGCGACGGATGTCATCGAGAGTGTAAGTCGGGCTGTTCATCAGGGATCACGCAATAAAGTTGGGTGTCGAGCCATAGCTGTCGACATCGTAGCGCTTACCGCCACTCGGGTCCGAGGCGGCAAAGGTTTTTTCACCGAGATACCCAGCTGGAGGACGGGCTAAAACATAGCGTTCAAGTCTAACCTTTGCCTGTGTCCGAATGCTTCGCTGGCGCCGACCGAGCATGGCCCAAGTCGCTTGTGAAAGACCGATCGCTGTGGCTGCAGGAATTGGGGTCGTGCTAACGAAAGCGGGGGCACCGATTGTACTTCCTGACGTCCCCCCGCAATCCATCCCTTGCGCATGGACCCGTACGCTGTATGGCCTTGGGCAATTGCCCGTCGCGCAGGTGTCTGTTGTGGGCACCGCGGGTGCCCGCGGTTCGGCGCGTGGCTCCGCGCGTGTAGCTTGGTAAACCTCATTGCCTAGCAAGACGGTGCCGACGGTGATGATGGTCCCGCCGATTGCCCAGAGCGCCCAACCGGGTGGTCCACCAAGGGCTGCTGGGCCCATTATGGCATATCCGTTCATGTCGTTCCCTCCAATACGCGTTGAAAGCCCATGGCCATTAAGATGACATGGCGGGCTTTTACGTTCCCACTAAGCGCGGGATTGCGCATGATGTAGTGAAATTCTGGGCGGATAGTCATATCAACCCCACTTTGAAGGCACAGCGCGAGCAGCCCTCTTTGGTATAGTCCGATATCCGTGAGCGCGACGATGCGCGCATAGATCGATCTGTCCCCGTGTTGCCTGTATGTCGAAATTTGATCCGCAAGTTCTGGATCAATCTCGCGGGTGTCTTGCTCAAATTGCCAAAGGCCGTCCGAGAGAGCCTGCGCGGCCACTCGATCTTCCAACTCTTGCATTTGACGTGAAGAAAGTCGCATGGGGAAATAATACAATTAACTAATAATTAGCGCTTTTTACCTCGAAATTTTGAGTTTGGAAAGCCTGTTGAAACCGACGGGTAAAACATCGCATCAGCTCAACTCTTTGATAGGGCCCCTCCGATCAAAGAGCCTGCGCCACAAGACGTCGCGCAGGTTTTGATTTCAGGGGATGTTTAGGTAAGGCGCGCGTCCTCTGAGGTGTCAGAGGCGTCCCATCGCTGCGGCCACGTCGGCCATGCGGCAGGAGAAACCCCATTCGTTGTCATACCAAGCCAGCACCCGAACCGTGCGCCCGCCGACGACCTTTGTCTGGTCGGGGGCGAAAATGCATGAGTGGGCGGTGTGGTTGAAGTCGATGGAAACTTTCTGCTCCGGATCATAGCTCAGAACCGCGCCCATGTGACCGGCGGCGGCCTCGGCCACCACGGCGTTCACGTCTTCGACGGTCACGTCTTTGGAAGCCTCAAATGTCAGATCCACGGCGGATACGTTCGGCGTTGGCACGCGCATTGCGGTGCCGTCCAGTTTACCTGCCAGTTCCGGCAGGACTTCGCCCAAGGCTTTCGCTGCGCCGGTGGAGGTCGGGATCATCGCCATCGCTGCAGCACGCGCGCGGTATAGGTCGGCGTGGCGGCGGTCCAAAGTTGGTTGGTCGCCAGTGTAGCTGTGAATCGTAGTCATGATGCCGCGCTCGATACCGATCGCGTCGTTCAAGACTTTCGCCAGCGGGGCAAGGCAGTTGGTGGTGCAGGACCCGTTAGAGACGACTTTATGCTCCGGCAGCAGGTCACGGTGGTTCACGCCGTAAACGATGGTGCGGTCAACACCGCCCGCAGGGGCAGAAATCAAAACGCGCTTCGCGCCGCGTGACAGGTGCACTTCGGATTGGGCCTTGGAGTTGAACTTGCCGGTGCATTCCAACACGACGTCAACGCCGCTCCAGTCCAGTTCTTCGGGATCATAGGTGGAGAACACCTTCATCGGGCCACGGCCGATGTCCATTGTGTCACCGTCCACGCGAACCTCTTGGCCAAAGCGGCCATGAACGCTGTCGTACTTCAACAGGTGTGCATTGGTCTCGATAGGGCCGGTGGCGTTGATGGCGACGACTTGAACGTCGTTGCGTGCGCTCTCGGCGATATGGGCCAGGGTGCAGCGGCCGATGCGGCCGAACCCGTTGATAGCTACGGTTGTTGTCATGGTCACAGGTCCCTTTACGCTCCGCTCAATCTTGTCAGGAGGTATAAGGGCTGCGCCCCCATGTGGATACCTTGATTTGGCTTAAAAATGAAGCTGATAGCGTTAACACGCTGGGCCTTGGCGGTGCGGGCGGGGTGTGGTTTGACTGTTAGCGATAACGAATTGGACGGAGGACCACGGGGTAAGAATCACCTTACTTCGCCACGAACACCAAACTCGCGCCGTTCAGGCAATGGCGCTTGCCGGATGGTGCGGGGCCATCGTCGAAGATGTGGCCCAAGTGGCTGCCGCAGCGACGACAATGGACCTCGGTGCACGTGGTAAACAGCGTGTTGTCCGGCTTGGTCGCGACGGCGTTGCGAAGGGGCGCGGTGAAGCTGGGCCAACCGGTGCCGGAATCGTATTTTGCATCTGACGCATACAGCGGCAGATCGCAGCCACGGCAGATGTATGTCCCGCGCGACGTCTCGTCGTTTAATGGGCTGAGGTAGGCGTTCTCTGTCTTTTCCTCGCGCATCACCAAATACTGCGTGTCGGTGAGCATCGCCCGCCACTCCGCTTCGCTGCGGGTGACTTCAAATATGCCTGTTCCGGCGTGAAGGCGGGAAGTGGCGCAGGCGGCGGTAGCGGTGAGAAGAAATGCGCGGCGTGAAAACTGGGTCATGGTGCTCAATCCTATTGGTCCGGAGGAGGGTGTCGGGCGGCCAGTGACTGCCGCCCGACGTCGCGTGCCTGGAGAGGACAGCGTTATTTTGGAACCAGCACCGAGTTCACCACGTGAATGACACCGTTCGACTGGTTCACGTCTTGGATGACCATGCCCGCGCCGTTGCCGCTTTCATCAACAATGTAGAGCTTCCCGCCTTTGATGGTCGCAGACAACGTGTCGCCCGAAACGGTGAGGAACGAATGAAACCCGCTGTCGGAGGCACGGACCTTGGCGGCGATGTCGCTGCTCGACATTTTGCCGGCAACAACATGGGCGGTCAGAACCTTGGTCAGCATGTCCTTGTTTTCGGGCATAAGCAGCGTCTCCACCGTGCCAGCGGGCAGGGCGTCGAAGGCGGCATTCACGGGGGCGAACACGGTGAACGGTCCGGGGCTTGCAAGGGTGTCAACCAGACCGGCGGCTTTCACGGCGGCGACCAGCGTTGTGTGATCGGCAGAGTTCACGGCGTTTTCTACGATGTTCTTGTTCTCGAACATCGGCGCACCACCCACATCTGGGTTTGCGGCGAAAGCTGGGGCGGAAAGTACGAGCGTAGCGGCGAGGAAGTGCTTGATCATGTCGTTGTCCTTTGCATGGAGCGGGGCCAAATGCCCGGCTATGCAAGAACCCACGTGGACAGGATCAGGAAAGTTTCAGGCAGGGGCAAAATAAATTGCCCCCGCGCGTAGATTTAGCCGCGTTTCGCTTCCAGCGTTTCGGCCAAAGCTTCGGAGCGTGCGGCGAGTTCCGCCAGCGTGTCGGTGACAGAGGCAGGGACCACGGGCACTTCAACGGTTTGGGGCGGCGCGGCTTTCAGGCTTTCCAGCTCACGGCGCATTTTGTCCAAGCGGTCTTCGGCGGCGTTCAGGTCTTCTTCCAGACCTGCGGTCTTATCCGCCAGCATCAGGCCCGCCATCAGCAACATGCGGGTTTCCGGCATCCGGCCGATTTGTTCGGCCAGCACACTGGCCTCATTGTCGAGAAACTTGGCTGCGGTTTGCAAAAAGTGCTCTTCGCCGGTTTGGCAGGCGACTTGAAAGGTGCGGCCACCGATTTCGATGTTGATCTCTGGCATAGCTTAACCCTCCTTAACCAATGGGGCGATGTCGCTCAGGATGTCGTCCAGCTCCGCAAGGTCGGCGGCGCGGGCGGCCTGAAGCGCCTCGTTCTCGGTTTCCAACGCAGTGTTGATCGCGGCGTCTGCGCCTTGGTGTTCGGCATTGGCGCTGCGCAGCTGCTTGTTGGTGTCGCGCAGGGCGCCCATAACCGCTTGCAAGCGCTTGTTTTCGCTGTCCATAAATTCCAACCGGTCGGTCAGGCGGGCAACACGGGTTTCCAGCCGCTCGATGCGGGCAAGGTTTTGCTGACCGGACTCAACCAGCCGCGCGTTGGTGTCGCGTTCGATTTCCAGCTCTTCAATCATATCCGCATCCGGCGCGGCCGGGGCGTTGGCGATCTGGTCAGCGCTATACGCAATGCGGTCCAACGCAGTGATAATGCGTTGCTCCAGCTCTGTGACGTTCGTCATGTTAGTCCCTCGTCTCGTTGGAGGACCGTTCTGCGGAAAATCCCGCGACGAATCAACTCCGTGCCTCACAGGCTTGATTTTAACCATAGATTGCGGCGAATGCCTCCCCTTTAAGCGTGCATCAGGGTGTTGTGGCGTCAACCGTGCCTTGAACTTCGCGCCAACGCTGGTATCACCGCGAACGATACGGACCGCCAAATAAGGATCAAACCCTTGGATATTGCAGCCTTGCGCAAAGCTCACCCCGAACATTGGATGCGCGCCGCCGCCATCCGTACCCTGACACTAGACGCCGTTGCGGCGGCGAATTCCGGCCACTCTGGCATGCCAATGGGCATGGCGGACGTTGCAACGGTCTTGTTCGAGAAGCACATGAAGTTCGACGCATCCGCGCCAAACTGGCCTGACCGCGACCGCTTCATCCTGTCAGCGGGTCACGGCTCCATGCTGATCTATTCGCTACTGCACCTCACCGGCTACGCGGACATGACGCTGGAGCAGATCAAAAACTTCCGCCAGAAGGGCGCGATCACTGCGGGTCACCCAGAGTACGGCCACGCCACAGGTATTGAGACGACGACAGGCCCGCTGGGCCAAGGTATCGCCAACTCCGTCGGCTTCGCGATGGCAGAAGAAAACCAGCGCGCACGGTTCGGCAAGAAGCTGGTTGACCACTACACCTACTGCATCGCGGGTGACGGTTGCCTGATGGAAGGCGTCAGCCAAGAGGCCATCGGCATCGCTGGCCGCCACGAGTTGGGCCGCCTGATTGTGCTGTGGGACAACAACAACATCACCATCGACGGCACCGTGGAGCTGTCCGACCGCACTGACCAGATCCAGCGCTTCAAAGCGTCCGGCTGGCATGTGCAGGAAATCGACGGCCACGATCCAGAGCAGATCGACGCGGCCATCGAGAAAGCCAAGAAAACCAAGAAGCCATCGATGATTGCGTGCAAAACACACATCGCACTGGGCTCTTCGGCGCAAGACACCTCCAAAGGCCACGGCGCACTGACCTCCGATGATCTGATCCGCGACACCAAAGCCGCCTACGGCTGGTCCGGCGGCCCGTTCGAGATCCCTGCAGACGTGAAATCCCAGTGGGAGGCCATCGGGTCGCGCGGCGCAGCAGACCGCCAAGCGTGGGAAGGCCGTATGCAAGAGGTCTCCGGCTCCAAGCAAAAGGAATTCGCCCGCTGTTACGCAGGCGATGTGCCGAACAAGCTGTCTTCGACAATCAAGGCGTTGAAAAAGCAGATCAGCGAAGGCAAGCCCAAGGTTGCAACCCGCAAGGCGTCCGAGATGGCGCTCGAAGTGATCAACCCGATCATGCAGGAAACCTTTGGCGGCTCCGCCGATTTGACCGGTTCCAACAACACGTTGACCGGCGACATGGGGGTCTTCGACACCGACAACCGCAAGGGCCGTTACATGTATTACGGCATCCGTGAGCACGGCATGGCCGCTGCGATGAATGGCATGGCTTTGCACGGCGGAACAAAGGCTTACGGCGGCACGTTCATGTGCTTTACCGACTATGCACGGGGCGCGATGCGCCTGTCCGCGCTGATGGGCGTGCCCGTCACTTATGTGATGACACACGACAGCATCGGCCTTGGCGAAGATGGCCCGACACACCAACCGGTGGAGCATTTGGCCATGTTGCGCGCAACGCCAAACACCAACGTGTTCCGCCCAGCGGATGCGGTGGAAACTGCCGAGGCTTGGGAATTGGCGCTGTCGTCCAAATCCACGCCGTCCGTTATGGCGCTGTCGCGCCAGAACCTGCCGACTGTGCGCACCGACCACAAGCTGAAGAACCTGACCGCCCAAGGCGCCTATGTTCTGGCAGAGGCCGAAAGCAAGCGTCAGGCGATCATCATGGCGACTGGCTCCGAGGTGGAAATCGCTTTGGCGGCCCGTGAGTTGCTGGAAGCCGAGGGCATCGGCACGCGCGTCGTGTCCATGCCATGCCACGAACTGTTCGCGGCTCAAGACGAAAGCTACCGCCGCAAGGTTTTGCCTGCCGGTCCGGTACGTGTCGCAGTGGAAGCCGCAGTCGGCTTTGGCTGGGATCGTTGGTTGCTGGGCGAGCGCGGCAAAAACGGCAAAGCGGCGTTTGTCGGCATGGAAGGCTTCGGCGCATCCGCACCAGCGGACGAGCTATATGAGCACTTCGGCATCACCGCACAGAACGTGGCCGATAAGGTCAAAGGTCTTCTGTAAGGCCTTCTAGAAAAACAAAAAAGCCCGGAGAAGTGATGACTTCGTCGGGCTTTTTTTATGGGGTGTAGCGATGATCTAGGAATTCATCGCACGGAACTGATCGGCAACCGCCTCGTCAAAGGGGACTTTCTTCGATTTCAGAAGCTTGTCGAACTGCTTGGATTTTAGCGCAGGTGTCAAATTGTAGCTGTCGCAAATGAACTGTCCGTCGATGAACAGTTGCGCGACCTTCTCCCAACCGGACCGCTTTTGTACAGCGGCAAGCAGGCGTGGGTCGCGGCTCAGGTCGACGGGGTGAAAGTCGATTTTCAGGGCCGCAATAACATCGCGCCCCATCATCGATTCCGCATCCGACGGTGACTGAACCGCACCATTCATGAACAAGACCACGCGATGCTCAGAGAAGATATTGTCTAGATACTCTTCAATCTCATCGCTCATGGTTTTGGTTCCTTAGCTATTGTGTTCGCGGATCTTGTTGGCCGCGTCTTTGTCGAAGCTTACACCGTTTTGCTCCAACAGGGTATCCAACTCACCGGACAGTGTCATTTCGGTGATGATATCGCAGCCACCGACGAATTCGCCTTTGACGTAGAGTTGCGGGATTGTCGGCCAATCCGAGAATTCCTTGATGCCTGAGCGGATGCCTTCATCCGCCAAAACATTCACGTCTTTGTATTGGACGCCCATGTAGTTCAGCACGCCCGCCACTTTGGACGAGAAGCCGCACTGTGGCATCTCGGATGTGCCCTTCATGAACAAGACAACGTCGTTGCCGTCCACGGTTTCTTTGATTTGTACGTTTGCGTCAGTCATGACTTACTCCGGTGCTTTGGTTGTCAGGGCCAGTGCGTGCAAGGCACCGCTGTCCACTTTTTCTTTAACGGTGGCCATCACGGCGCGCTGTTGCTGCACGCGGTTTTGGCCCCTGAAGCTCTCATCCACCACAAGGGCCGAAAAATGTGCGCCGTCGTCGCCATTCACTTCGATCTGGGCGTCGGGAAAGCCGATCCGGATCAAGTCTTCAATGTCTTTGGGTAGCATGGCGCACGCGGCTCCTGTTCGATGGTCGTTGATGTGAAGGTAAGTAGCGGGCGGGAAGGTGACAACCCTCTCTCGCCCGACTTGCAAAGACTTTACCCGACGGCGGCTTCAAAGCTGGTGTGATACACCTCTGACAACTCCGCTAGTGGAACGGAGGATCCGCCGATCGTCACCGCGTCGCCGCCGAATTTGCCGACGCTGGTCAGCGTTACGCCAGCTTGGCCAGCCGCGCTCATAAGCGCCTCCGCCTTATCGAACGAACATCCGATCAGGTAGCGCGCTTGATCCTCGCCGAACGCCATCGCCGTGGTGTCATCGTCCAAGGTCATACCAACACCAGCGGCGTCGGCCATCTCGAACGCAGCTACAGCCACGCCGCCGTCCGACACGTCGGTACAGACGTCGATCCATTCGCGCTGCGCGCGGATGAAGTCACCGTTCAGCTTCTCAGCCGCCAGATCAACCTGCGGCGCGTCCCCGTCCTCACGGTTGAAGACCTCCGCCAGCAGGGCGGATTGGCCAAGATGGCCAATTGCATCACCAACCATCAGCAGCACATGGCCCTCGCGCACCGTGCCTGCGATGATGTCGTCCGTGTGCTGGATCAGGCCCACTGCACCAATCGTGGGTGTTGGCAGAATTCCGGTGCCGTCGGTCTCATTGTAAAGCGACACGTTGCCGGAAACGATGGGCATATCCAGCGCTTTGACGGCAAGGCCGATACCCTTAATGGCACCAACGAACTGGCCCATGATTTCGGGCTTCTCAGGGTTGCCGAAGTTCATATTGTCGGTGGTCGCCAATGGCACGGCCCCCACGGCGGTCAGGTTGCGGTAGGCTTCCGCCACCGCCTGTTTGCCGCCTTCAACGGGGTTGGCCTTAACGTAGCGCGGCGTCACGTCCGAGGTGAAGGCCAGCGCCTTATCGGTGCCGTGGACGCGCACGATGCCCGCACCCGCGCCGGGCGCGTTGATGGTGTCGGCCATAACTTGGCTGTCGTACTGCTCCCAAACCCACTGCTTGCGCGCATAGTTCGGGCTGGACAGGATCATGCGCAACGCGTCGATGGCGTCGACCTGCGGGATATCCTCTAGCGGATCGGCCGCAGGGGTTTCCACCCAAGGGCGGTCGTACTCAGGGGCGGAGCCGGACAGTGTTTTTAGCGGCAGGTCGGCTTTGACCTCGCCGTTATGCGTGATCAGGAAGCGGTCTTCGTCGATGGTTTCGCCAACGATGGCAAAATCGAGGTCCCATTTCTCAAAAACAGCGCGCGCTTCTGCTTCCAACTCCGGCTTCAAGACCATCAGCATGCGCTCTTGCGACTCGCTGAGCATCATCTCGTAGGCGGTCATGTTCTCTTCGCGCTGCGGCACGTTCTCAAGGTAGAGCTTTACACCAAGGTTGCCCTTGTCGCCCATCTCCACGGCGGAACAGGTCAGGCCAGCGGCCCCCATATCCTGAATGGAGATCACGGCGCCCGTCGCCATCAGCTCCAGCGTGGCTTCCATCAGGCGCTTTTCGGTGAAGGGGTCGCCCACTTGAACGGTGGGGCGCTTGTCCTCAATTGTGTCATCAAACTCGGCCGATGCCATCGTCGCGCCACCAACGCCGTCACGGCCAGTTTTAGCGCCCAGATAGACCACAGGCATCCCGACACCGGAGGCGGCGGAATAGAAAATCTTGTCAGTGTCCGCGAGGCCCGCCGCAAAAGCGTTCACAAGGCAGTTGCCGTTGTAAGCTGGGTGAAAGCGCACTTCGCCGCCCACGGTCGGCACGCCAAAGCAGTTGCCGTACCCGCCAACACCCGCAACCACGCCGGAGACGAGTTGCTTGGTTTTGTGATGCTCAGGAGAACCAAAGGACAGCGAGTTCATCGCCGCAATCGGACGCGCACCCATAGTAAACACATCCCTAAGAATGCCGCCCACACCGGTCGCAGCGCCTTGATAGGGCTCAATGTAGGACGGATGGTTGTGCGATTCCATTTTGAAAACAACACACTGGCCGTCGCCAATATCGACGATCCCTGCGTTCTCGCCAGGGCCGCAAATCACCTGAGGGCCCTCAGTCGGCAGCGTGCGCAGCCATTTTTTCGAGGATTTGTATGAGCAGTGCTCGTTCCACATGGCCGAAAAAATGCCGAGTTCGGTGAACGTCGGCTCACGGCCCATAATCTCCAGTATGCGCTGGTATTCGTCGGGCGAAAGCCCATGCGCGGCGATGAGATCATCGGTGATATGTGGTTCTTGCATTCCTTGACGTCCCCGGATCATTTCTGCTTGCGCACCTCTTATTGCACAGGGGGCTTAGGGGGAAGGGGTGTTCTTTGCGCCGTGCGGCTAGACACTGCCGTGTACCAGACTTTCTGGGAAAGTCTGGTCCCAATTTCTCTATGAGAAATTGCATGCCTCATACCCATCAGCGCAAAAAAAAAGGCCGAGCATAAAGCTCGGCCGAAGTCCAACAGGGAGGTGGGAAACACATGGTGTCTCCCAGTGACTTTGAATTAGGCATCTGAACTCTTCGGTTCAAGAAAAATAGGCAGTTTTTAAAACATAACCGCTATGCGCTGAGCGCATAGCAAGCCCTAAATCAATCGTTTTCAAACATTTGTGCCCGCTTTTTTTGCTCGCCTATTTGTTCCAGCACAAAGTCGCGAAAGGCAGATATGCGTTTGGACTGCCGTAATTCTTCCGGAAACGCCAAGAAAACGGGCACTGCATTGGATTCGACATCTGGCAGCACCCGCACAATCTCAGGATCATCAATGGCCACATAATGCGGCAGTACGCCCACGCCCAGATCATTGCGGACCGCTTGCAGGCAGCCGAAGTAATTGTTCACGGTCAAAATGTTCGGCAGATCGTAACTCATCAACTCGCGCACAAGCGTCGCACCTGCGGACACTTGCTCTGACGCCACGTTCTGGCAAATCAGGCGGTGGTCTCGGAGGTCTTCCATAGTTTCGGGGGTGTTGTGCTCGGCCAGATAGTTTCGCGACGCGTAAAGGCGCATGCGAACAGACATCAGGCGTTTGCGAACAAGATCGGCCTGTGATGGCTCTTTCATGCGGATCGCCACATCGGCCTCACGCATGGGCAGGTCCAAAACCCGCTCGTCCAGCATCAGGTTGATATTCAAGTCGGGGTATTTCTCATAAAGGCGCGACAGGCGTGGGGCCAGCCATAGGGAGCCGAATCCGATGGTTGTGGTCACACGCAGCTCTCCGAACACCTCTTCCTCGCTGTCGCGGATGCGCGCAGAGGCCGCATCAAGGCGCTTGGTCATAGCGCGGGTTGCGTCGAAAAGCAGCTCGCCTTGCTCGGTCAGAATCAATCCGCGGGCATGGCGGTGAAAGAGAGTGGTGTTCAGCGATTCTTCTAGCGCGCGCACCTGCCGCGACACAGCAGACTGGGACAGGTGCAAGGTTTCGCCCGCATGTGTCAGGCTGCCCGCATCCGCAACCGCGTGAAAAATTCTTAGCTTGTCCCAATCCATAAAGGGCCCACTTTCTTACAAATATCTTAATGTTCGGACCATGTAACCTTTCGGGTGGGGAGGCGAAAAGGTTTCATTTGCAAAAATCGCTTGGTAGGTCAGCTTTTGTGACCTATAATGAGTCAACCTAAGCACTGGGAGGCGCGGCATGGGCAATCAATCTATTTCACTGACGGATCGCTACGATCTGGAGAAGTCGCCGGTTCTGTTGAACGGCACACAGGCGCTGGTGCGCCTTGTCCTTATGCAAAAGGCGCGCGACGCCGCGGCAGGGCTGAACACGGCGGGATTGGTGACCGGCTATCGCGGCTCGCCACTGGGCGCGGTCGATTTGCAGATGACCAAAGCCGAAAAGATGCTGGAAGCCGCTGATGTCAAGTTTCAGTGGGGATTGAACGAAGATTTGGCCGCGACGGCGATTTGGGGATCCCAACAAGCTGAACTGCGCGGCGAGGGGCGGTATGACGGCGTATTTGGCCTCTGGTACGGCAAGGGGCCGGGCGTTGACCGCACGGGCGACGTGATGCGTCATGCCAACATGGCGGGCACATCGCCCCATGGCGGCGTGATCATGGCGATGGGCGATGACCACACGGGCGAGTCGTCCACGACGTTGCACCAATCCGACTGGGCGATGGTTGACGCTTACATGCCGGTTTTGTCGCCTGCTGGTGTGCAGGAAATTCTGGATTACGGCATGTATGGCTGGGCCTTGTCGCGCTATTCCGGCCTTTGGGTCGGGCTGAAGACCATGAAGGACACGATTGAGGTCACGTCCGTCGTGGATGGACGCCCAGACCGCATGTCCTTCGTGACGCCAGAGATGGATTTGCCCGAAGGCGGCCTGAATATCCGTCTGATCGACACCCCGCAAGAGCAAGAAGCGCGTGTAATTGACTACCGCAGGTTCGCCGCTGAAGCCTTTGCAAAGGCAAATAAAATCGACAAACGTGTCTGGGGTAAACCTGGTGCAAAAATCGGTTTTGTGGCGGCGGGCAAGAACTACCTTGATCTGGTCCACGCGTTCTCGCTGCTGGGCATCGACGGCGAGGAAGCCGAGCGTCTGGGCATCACCATGTATAAGGTCGGTCAGGTTTGGCCGCTTGATATGGACAGCTTCCACGATTTCGCCAGCGGGCTTGATCTGATTGTGGTGGTGGAAGAAAAGCGCAAACTGATCGAAGTGCAGGTCAAGGAGGCGCTGTTCGACGACCACTACCAGCAGCGCGTATATGGCTGGCACAAGGGGGATACATGGGAGAATGGCCGCCGTTTGGAGCTGTTCCCGACGCGCGCAGCGCTTGACCCTATTGATGTTGCAGAGAAAATTGGCGGCATCCTGATTGAGGAAGGTCGCCGCACCGACCGGATCGAAGCAGGGCTCGCGAAACTCGCGGAGGCCCGCAGGTCCGACAACGCGCAGGATATCGCGGCGCGACTGCCGTATTTCTGCTCGGGCTGCCCACACAACAGCTCCACCAAAGTGCCTGAGGGCTCTCGCGCCTACGCGGGTATCGGCTGTCACTACATGGTGCAATGGATGGACCGCGAAACCGTGGGCTTCACCCAAATGGGTGGTGAAGGGGCCAACTGGATCGGGGAGGCGCCGTTCAGCAAACGTGATCACGTTTTCCAAAACCTTGGGGACGGCACCTACAACCACTCGGGCATTCAGGCAGTGCGTGCCGCAGTCGCCGCGAAAACCAACATCACCTACAAGGTGCTCTACAATGACGCCGTCGCCATGACGGGCGGGCAGGAGAACGAAGGCGACCTTGACGCGCCGCGCATCGTTGCGGAGTTGAAGGCCATGGGCATTAAGGAATTGGTGCTGGTCTACGACGAAAAGGAAGACGTGGACTTCACGCAATTCCCGTCCGATCTGGAACGTCATGAGCGCTCAGAGCTTCCTGCTGTTCAGGAAAGATTGAGCAAAGTCAATGGTGTGTCGGCTATTGTTTACATCCAGACCTGCGCCGCAGAAAAACGCCGCCGTCGTAAGCGGGGGCTATTTCCTGATCCCGACAAGCGGGTGTTTATTAACACGGACGTGTGCGAAGGCTGCGGCGATTGTGGCGTGCAATCAAACTGCGTGTCTATCGTTCCTGCGGAAACCGAACTGGGCCGCAAGCGCGCGATTGACCAATCGTCGTGCAACAAGGACTTCTCCTGCGTCAACGGCTTTTGCCCGTCTTTCGTGACGGTCGAGGGTGCGAAACTGAAGAAACAGGCCACCGCAGAGGTGGAACTGCCAGAATTGCCCGAGCCAACGCTCCCTGTGATCACAGGGACGCATAACGTTGTAATCACAGGTGTCGGCGGGACTGGCGTTGTGACCATCGGTGCCGTGCTTGCCATGGCCGCGCATATCGACGGCAAAGGTGCCGGCATGATGGAAATGGCGGGGCTGGCCCAAAAAGGCGGCGCGGTCCACATTCATTGCCGCCTGTCGAACAACCCCGACGACATCAGCGCCATCCGCGTGGCAACGGGGGAGGCTGACGCGGTTATCGGCGGTGATCTGGTGGTGACGGCGGGGGCGAAAACCCTTGGCCTGATGACCACAGGGCGCACGGGCGGGGTGGTGAACAACCACGAGATCATCACCGGCGACTTCACCCGCGACACCGAATTCAAGATCCCGACGGACCGATTGCAGCTGTCGCTGGAAGCGCGGCTTCAAGACGGCGTGCAGTTCTTCGACGCGTCGGAATTGGCGCGGGTGTTGATGGGCGACAGCATCTACTCCAACATGATGATCTTCGGGGCGGCGTGGCAACGCGGGCTTCTGCCGATCAGCTTTGAGGCGTTGATGCGGGCGATCGACCTGAACGGTGCAGCACCTGAGCGTAACAAACGCGCGTTTGAACTGGGTCGTTGGGCGGCCGCATACCCCGAACAGGCGGCAGGCTACGGCAAAGATCAGGTGGTCGCGCTTCCTAAAACGCTGGACGACAAAATTGCCTATCGCCGCAAACATCTGGAAGCCTATCAGTCAGACGCTTTGGTGAAACGCTACGACGCGGCGTTGGCCGAAATCAGCGATCCTGCTTTGAAAGAAGCGGTCGCAAAAGGCTACCATAAGCTGCTGACATATAAGGATGAATACGAGGTCGCGCGCCTGCATCTGGAGACAGAAGCTAAAGCCCGCGAGGCCTTCGATGGCGATCTGAAGCTGACCTACCATCTTGCGCCGCCGATGATGTCCAAGATTGGGGCCAACGGGCGGCCCATGAAGAAGGAATACGGGGCGTGGATGGCCCGTGGATTCCGCGTTCTGGCGAAGCTGAAAGGCTTGCGCGGCACGCCGCTTGATGTCTTCGGCTACACCGAAGAGCGCAAAATGGAGCGTGCTTTGATTGCCCAGTATGAGGCGGATTTGCCGAAGATCCTAAGCGCGTCCAACAAGGATGCCGCCGTGGCCCTGGCGGAGCTGCCACTGCAAATCCGTGGCTTTGGTCCGGTGAAGCAAGCCAATGAGGCGAAAGCCGCAAAGCGCCGCGAGGAGCTTCTGGTGGCGCTCAATTCAACAGAGCCCGCGATGGCGGCGCAGTAAGCTAGGCTTTGCGAAGCAGGTAAACCTGATGCGTCTCGGCGTCGGTCATGGACACCAGTTCATGACCGGCCTCGGCGCAGTAATGGGGCATGTCGATCACTGCGGCGGGGTCATCGGCCAACACCCTAAGCACCTGACCGGAGGCAAGCGCCTGCAAGCGCTTGCGGGCTTTAAGCACGGGAAGGGGGCACAGCAGCCCCAAAGCATCAAGTTCAGCGTCATGTTCCATAACCGTGATCTAGGCGACACGCGCTGCCTTGTCCACGCGGGGTGGTTCTTACTTTAGCCAAAAACACGGGCTAACGTGCGGCCATGGAAACTGTGGACGAGTTCAAGCAAGTGCAAAGCGTGACCAAAAGGCGGGTGTTCTACATTCCGGGATACGACCCGATCCATCCCAGACGCTACCGCGAGCTGTTCCGCAAGGAGGGTGCGGATCAGGCGAAGATCAGCGGGTACAATTTTGATTTGGAAGCGAAAAAAGAGGGTGGAGCCTACGGCTGGCACGCCTCCACAGACATCGACGGTCAGCACACTGACGCGCAGGTAGATGTGCTGATCTGGTCCGACATCGTGCGCGCGTCCATGTCGAATTCGATCCCCGCGACCTACATGCAACTGCTGCGCACGGCCTATGCCTATATTACTACCGGCGCGCTGTTTCGCCTCATGCGGCTGCGCAAGGGGCCGATCATCGCCGCGCTCTATCCGATTGGTATGTTGCTGGTGCAGCTTTTCCTCGCCGTGGTGGCGGGGGCGATTTTGTCGGGCTTGGTACTCTGGGGGCTGACTGCGATGTTCGGGGGGCTTTTGAACCTCACAGCACAAGTCCCTTTACTAGAGGCATTGGGTAACCGCCTGTCATTGGAGTTTTGGAGCGCATTCTTCCTACTTATTTTCGGGATTGGTTTGATCCTGCGCGCCGTGATCTGGATTGGCGTCGCTGTCTACATCTTGCGTTGGTTCAAGAAGAATGACGGCAAGTTTTTCGCCTATTACCTGATGCACGACTTCGCTTATTCTGCCCGCTGGATGGGAGCAAATCCCCCCGCCTTGGAAGACCGCATGGCGGAGTTTGGCGATGTCATCGCAGCCGCATTGCACGACGACGTCGACGAAGTCCTAGTGGTCGGCCATTCGTCGGGCGCGCATCTGGCGGTGTCGATCTTGGCGGACCTGATCCGTGCGGGCCGCGTGCCCGAGACGGGGCCGAAGCTTGCGTTTCTTAGCTTGGGGCAGGTGGTGCCGATGGTGTCGTTCCTGCCCAAGGCCGATCGTTTGCGCCGCGATTTACATGATCTATCGGCCAGTGACGCGTTGATCTGGGTCGACGTCACCGCGCCGGGTGACGGCTGCGCCTTTGCGCTGTGCGATCCGGTGTCGGTGTCCGGGGTAGAGCCTGCGGGTAAGAAGTGGCCGCTGGTGTTCTCTGCCGCCTTCACCCAGACCCTAAGCCCAGAGCGCTGGCGCGAGCTGCGCTGGCGCTTTTTCCGACTGCATTTCCAATACCTCTGCGCCTTTGATCGTCCCAATGATTACGACTACTTCCAGATCACCGCAGGGCCTGTGACGCTCTATGACCGCTACCACGACCGCAAGCAGTCGTGGACGCGCATTGACGTGGCCGCCTCCGGCTACACATCCATGTCATGATCCCGCCAAAACCCCCCGTAAGGCCCGAGAAGGTATCTTTGCTGACGTACCTGCGGCTGTTTCGGCAAGACATCCTGTCGGCACAACCCGCCAAGCTCTACCGCGCATGGATGGCGGAGTTCCGCACGCCGTTCTTCCGCAGCTATATGATCAACCAGCCGTCGCTGGTTAAGACGGTGTTAAACGCGCGCCCGCGCGACTTCCCGAAGTCCGACCGCATCGGCGCGGGGCTGCGCCCGTTGCTTGGGAACTCGGTGTTCTTGACAAACGGTGCCACATGGGAGCGCCAGCGCCGCATCATTGATCCGGCCTTTGAGGGGGGGCGGTTGCGCGACACGTTCCCCGCGATGTGGGCCGCAGGGCAGGCGGCGACCGCGCGGATGGGCGGCGGCGTGCAGGAGCTGGAGGAACTCACCAGCTTCGCCGCCGCGGACGTGATTTTCCGCACGCTGTTCTCCATCCCGATAGAGGACCGCATCGCGCAGGCGGTGTTCTCCGAGTTTCGCGACTACCAGCGCACGCAGCCCATCTTGAACCTTGCGGCCTTCGTCAAAGGCCCCAAATGGATGCCGCGCCTGTTCAGCAAGCGCACCAAGGAAACGGCGCATTCCATCCGCGTGCTGATCACTGAGCTGACCGAGGCGCGTATGGCGCAAATCAAGGATGGCACCGCGCCGGATGATCTGGCCACCAAGATCATGACCACCGCCGACCCCGAAACCGGAGAGACCTTCACAACCGAAGAGATGGTCGACCAAGTGGCGATCTTCTTCTTGGCGGGGCATGAGACCAGTGCCTCCGCGCTGGCATGGACGCTGTATCTATTGGCGATGTTCCCCGACTGGCAAGAGAAGCTGGCGGCGGAGGCCAAGGCGCTGGATGCGGGCTGCGACTTCAAGGTGATGTCCAAGCTGCGCCTGTCGCGCGATGTGTTCCGCGAAGCGCTGCGGCTTTATCCGCCGGTGCCAATGATGGTGCGCGAAAGCAAATGCCCCGAGAATTTTCGTGACCGTGCTATCAAGCCCGGCGCGCAGGTGGTGATCTCCCCTTGGCACCTGCATCGTCACACGCGGCTGTGGGACAATCCAGACGGGTTCGACCCGACGCGGTGGGCCACAGAGAACGGCAAGCAATGCATGCGCGACGCGTTTATCCCGTTCTCCAGCGGGCCAAGGGTCTGCACTGGGGCGGGTTTCGCGATGGTGGAGGGGCCGCTTTTGTTGTCCATGTTGGTGCGCAACTTCCGGTTCGAGACCACCGAACGCACGCCTGTCCCCGTCGCGCATTTGACCGTACGCTCCAAGGACGGGATTTGGTTAAAGATCAGTAAAAGGACGGATGATGCCTAAACACAGCAAAAGCAGCCCGATGCCGTGGGGCCTGATTGGCGTCCTCTTTTTGATTGGGGTGGCGTTCTTGTTTTTTGGTAACATTGATCGGTTGATCTGGGCGGCAACACGCGACGGCATCCATGTTCCGGGCCGCGTGGTTGAGATGCACAGCCGCCGCACGCAGCCGACTGATACATACCTGACCTTCCTGCCGCGCGTGGAATTCACCGACCCCGGCGGGCAGGAGCGGGTGATGAGCGTCAAACGCGGCTCCGTCCACTACGACTTTCGCAAAGGCGACCGCGTAACGGTGCTTTGGCGGCCCAAGACGCAATCCATCGCGATCGACATCCCGTTCCAGCGCCATTGGGGGACGTCTATCATCATGTGGGTTTTCATGCTGATCGGGGGGGCAGGGCTATTGGCGTCCCTTTGGTTTACGATTGGGCGTTGGCGAGCACGACGTCCCTCGCGCAGCTCCTAGGCAGGCACAGTTTTAGTGCATCCCTGACCCATCCTAGATTTCGTGATACAGATTGTGGAAGTCCGCTATGCGGACGGAGCTGTCTTTCACTGCGGTTGCACGAAGGTCAGCTATTGTGACAAGTATATTAAGAAATTCAATAACAAGGATTTGCTCGCTTGCTTTACCATCGCTGGGAGTATTCGGTGCCTGCGGACGAGACCGTCGTAGTTCAGCCCGATGGGTGCCGCGACCTCATACTAGTGTCCCGACAAGATGAACCAGATACAGTTCGTATGACGGATTGGGACAGTCAACCACATGCGGTACATCTACAAGCGGGGACAAAGATGGTCGGGTATCGTCTTAGTCCCGGCACGACTATCGCCTCAACGGTTCTGACGAACGAAAAACTGAGTACGGACACATTGGAAGATATGATCCAAAGTGAGGCGATTGGGAACTCGGAAATTTTCGATTTGATCGACGCCTTAGCTCGATCAAATTCAACTGTGGAACAAGTGGCCAGACAAAGTGGGCGGACGGCGCGGACGCTTCAACGTCAATTTCGTGACCTTTCCTTGCCCAGCCCTGATTTTTGGCGTCTGCTTGGTCGTGCCCGACGAGCCGTAACGGCACTACCTTGCCGCGTTCCATTGGCAGAAATCGCTCACGATTACGGATACTGCGATCAGGCTCATATGACACGTGAGCTTGTTCGTTGGTTTGGACGTTCGCCCTCACGGCTCCGTCAAGATATAGTTTCGATTAGTGGCTTCAACCAACCCGGCCTTGGAAATTGGCCGAATGAAGGCGGCTCAGAACTTGGCGACTTGTTCTAAAAAATGTCTGCATTGCTTTGTTTGCAAGTCTTGACTGTTCATCAACTTGATATGTCGTCGCAGCTTTCCCCTCCCTTCCAAAATGTTGTCAGGGTCCGGTAGCAGTACGCCACTGGAAAATTCCAACGACACATGCTGGGCGTAGATGAAGTAACCACAACAATGCGTTTTCGGTTCACCTGCAATCCTCTCGACTATAATACCACCATATTTGTCGAGCAATGCGGCGTCCGGCATCACATCCAATATGATCTCGGACAGCTCTTGTGTGATTTGAGCTTTCACACTTTTATCCATATCAACCTGCACTCGGCATTTTGACAGCAGAACAAATCTCCACCAGATATCCGTTCGGATCGGTGACATAGGACGTTGTCTGCCCCCAAGGTTCGTCACGCACATCTTGAATGAGGGTGGCACCAGCCTCAATCGCGCGTTCGAGGGCGGCCTTCACATTTTCGGTCTCAAATGCGATCTCAAAGGTTGGTGCCGACGCTTTTGGTGTGGCAGGGTTTTTATCCAATTGCCGCATCAAAGCCGTCGATGAAAAGGCCAACTTCGTTTCGCCAGTCATTAGTTCGCCATAGTCCCCGCTTTCGTGTAAGAAACCGCGTTCTAGCCCAAATGCTTTCTCAAAAAAGTTGAGTGTCGCAGGCACGTCATCGACATAAAAAATCGTGTATCGGAAGATCATCTATCACTCACTCATTGTACGTTATGCCTCGAAACTATCGCATGAGCTTACGGGGTGTCTTGGAGAATGCCGACATTCGTTGCCTACGCTGCGTTAGTAGAGGTGGCCTCAAAGCCGACATGTGCCGTGCTCGGTTCGCACAGCAGAATCTCAGCTTTTCGGCGATTGGTTTGGGGTGTGACAGGGCGCTTATAACCGCTCAGAGTTCAGCTTAAGTCGCGCTTCAAATCCTGTAGCACAAAGAGCCGGATGGCGGAGGCGAGGCCGATGTCGGTTCCGCGGTCCCCGTCGATTTGTGCGGCAAGGTCGTTGATCGGGCGCCCCGCCTCATTGGCAATGCGCCGGAACTCGGCCCAAAACTCGTCCTCAAGGGACACCGACGTGCGGTGCCCCTTCAGTGTCAAAGACCGTTTTATCGGGCGGCTCATTTGTCCAGCTTATGCCCGTCCAGTTTCGCACGCGCGGCAAGCTGCGCCTTTAGATCGGCTTGCTTTTGCTCTTTGGTGCGGCCGAACTTCATCGCGTTGGCATCACCAATGGCGCGCTTATCAAGACGGGTGCGTTCTTTGCGCGCCTTGCTCAGGTTTCCAGCTTTCATTTCGGTCCAATCATATCTTCTGGCCGCACAACGCGGTCAAAGGTTTCTTCGTCTACCAGACCAAGCGCAATCGCCTCTTCCTTGAGGGTCGTGCCGTTCTTATGCGCGGTTTTGGCGACTTTCGTGGCGTTGTCGTATCCGATGGTCGGGGCCAGCGCTGTCACCAGCATCAGCGACTCTTTCATCAGCTTGTCAATACGCGCCACATTGGCTTGTGTGCCGACCACCATGTTGTCGGTGAAGCTGCCCGCTGCGTCGCCCAGCAGTTGCATCGACTGGATGACGTTATAGCTCATCATCGGATTGTAGACGTTCAGCTCAAAGTGGCCTTGCGACCCTGCGAAGCCCACGGCAGCGTCGTTGCCCATGACGTGGGCGCAAACCATCGTCAGTGCCTCTGCCTGCGTCGGGTTCACCTTGCCTGGCATGATGGACGAGCCTGGCTCGTTTTCTGGTAGGATCAATTCGCCCAAGCCGGAGCGCGGGCCGGAGCCGAGCAAACGCATGTCGTTGGCGATCTTGAACATGGACGCCGCAACCGTCTTCAGCGCGCCGGAGAACATGACCATCGCGTCATGCGCCGCCAGAGCCTCGAATTTATTGGGCGCGGTGACAAACGGCAGGTCGGTGATGGCCGCGATCTCCGCGGCCACTTTCTCGGCGAAGCCTTTGCGGGTGTTCAGGCCCGTGCCCACGGCCGTGCCACCTTGGGCCAGCTCGTAGATGTCAGGCAGGCAGGCTTCGACCCGCTCAATGCCCTTCTTCATCTGATGCGCGTAGCCGCCGAATTCTTGGCCCAGTGTCAGCGGTGTCGCGTCTTGCGTGTGCGTGCGGCCGATCTTGATGATGTCTTTGAATTCTTCGGCCTTGGCCTCCAGCGCGGCGTGCAATTTGCGCAAGCCCGGAAGCAGCGTGTCACGGGCGACCATGCCGATGGCGACATGCATCGCGGTGGGGAAGGTGTCGTTGGACGACTGGCCCATGTTGCAGTGATCATTCGGGTGAACAGGCGTTTTGGAGCCCATCACGCCGCCCATGATCTCAATCGCGCGGTTGGAGATCACCTCGTTGGAGTTCATGTTGCTCTGGGTGCCCGACCCAGTTTGCCACACGACCAGCGGGAAGTTGTCGTCAAACTTGCCGTCGATCACTTCCTGTGCGGCCTGTTGGATCGCTGGCGCCAGTTCCGTATCCAGATCGCCAAACTCAAGGTTCACGGTGGCGGCGGCTTTCTTGATCACACCAAGCGCGCGCACGATGGCCACGGGCTGCTTTTCCCAGCCGATGGGGAAGTTCATGATCGAGCGTTGGGTCTGCGCACCCCAATATTTGTCGGCAGGGACCTCTAGGGGGCCAAAGCTGTCTGTCTCGGTGCGGGTCGCGGTCATGGTAGATCCTCCAAATCAAGTTGGACCACGATGTAGCGGGGTGATGTGGCTTTTACAATTGGCGGTTCGGTTAAGGTTGCGCTAACACCAGTATAAGTCGTGAAAACGGGCCTGACGTGCCCGTTGCGCGCCTATGAATTCATCGCTCGCTTAGGTATTTCTATCCATATGTATTCAATCGTTGCGCGTTTAAAGAACCAACCTGCCGTTGAGGATCGCGATGCCTATATCGTGAGGGCTGTCGCCTTAATTGCGAAATTGGCAAAGCGGCTGAGCGCCCAGAACGCCCATTTCGCGGATTTGGGCCTGATCCTCGAAGACACCCAATCCTATATCAACGCGAAGGTTGGGAGTTATGCTGCTGGGGATGACGGCATTCCGCCTAAGGTCATTGAAGAGTTTGATCGGCTGTCGCAATCCGACCGTATCTTGCTGCGCGACGATCCGGAGATGGTGGCGCAGATGTTGCAACATTCCTGTGCGGCCTTGCAGGAGCAAACGGGCGGGGATCATCTGTCTTTGAGTGTGCAATCCCCGAAACTCTTGGCCAGCGCGAAAATATCTCTATCACGAGGCATGACCCAGTCGACGGGATCCTTGGCGACTACCCTTCCGGCAGAGCACGAAGAAGACTTCTGGTTCGACAATCTATCAATGATGAAGGGGCTGATCCGTGAGATCACCAACCTGTATCCAGTAAGCTGGCTGAGTATAGGGCCGACGCTTTACGGCACGAGTCCGGCACCGTCATTATTTGAGGATCGTGAAGCTTTTGGCTGGCTTGGGTATACAGATCAACCCGTCGCCACAACGGGGGAAGCGTTGGCTGAAGTTACTTCAGTTGAAGTGGGTAGCATCTTGGTTTTAAAGCCAAACTTCATGACGCTGCACGCCGCTGACGTTGATCTTTGCCATAAGGCGGAAGCACATTTGGTTGATCTTGGGGTGTTGCCGTTAAAGTAGGCGTTAGGTTTTGCGGAACGCATCCAGCGAGACGACTTCCGCTTCTTTGGCGGGGGTGTCTTCCGGCTCCGCATCCGCGGCGGGTTCTTCGGCTTCTTTCAGATCAAGCGCCTCGGCCAGATCAATGTCGGGAAGCTCGACGACTTCGTGTTCGCCGTCGTCGTCCTCATCATCTTGGCTCTCGAACCGCAGGCCGAATTCAACGGACGGGTCCACGAAGGTGCGGATCGCGTCGAAAGGCACCGCAAGCGGCTCTGGGTTGTCGCCAAAGTTCAGCGTGATCTGGAAGCCGTCCGGCGTCACGATCAGGTTGTCGAACCAGTGCTGAACCACGATTGTCATGTCGGAGGGGTAGCGATCAAACAGCCAGTCCGCCATCTCCACATCGGGGTGGCGGGTGTCAAAGGTGATGAAGAAATGATGCTCACCCGGCAGGCCGTTGGCGCCGACATCTTCCAACACCTCGGCAATAAGTCCACGCATCGCGCGGTGCATCTTGTTGCCATAATCAATAGTGTCGGACATGTCGTTTGGGCCCCGCAGGTTGATCTATAAATCTACAATGCGCGGATTCGTTGGTGAGGGAAAGGGGGCACTCAGACCAGCCTTAGCAAAACCAGACCCAGAGTCGCGCAAATAGGCAAGACCAGCAACATGTCCCATTTGCGCCAAAGCAAAAGCAGCGCTGCCACGCCTGCGATTGCCAGCGCGGGCAGGTGCGGCGCGCCATCTTGCACAAACACGGGCCCCGCAAACCACAGTCCCAGATTGGCGATAACACCCACAACAGCGGCGGTGATCGCGCTTAGCGCGCCGGACAATCGCGGCATATGGGCAAGCCGGTCAATGTAGGGCGCGCCCGCGAATATCCACAAGAAACACGGCGCGAAGGTCACCCATAGCGTGACCAGTCCCGCCAGTAGCGCCAAACCCGCACCGCCTGCGTTAAAGCCCGCGACCATCGCCACGAATTGCGTCACAAGGATCAGCGGGCCGGGTGTGGTTTCTGCCAGCCCCAAGGCGTCGACCATCTGCGCGGTGCTCAGCCAGCCGAAATCGCCCACAACCGCTTGCGTCATATAGGCCAGCACGGCGTAGGCCCCGCCGAATGTCACCACCGCCAAGGTGGAAAAGAACCGTGCCATGTCGATCAGGATCGCGGGTGCCACCAGCGACAAGACCACGACCGGCAGGAACCAGATAAGCAGCCAGATTGCCACCGTGCGCAGGGTCTGCGTCAACGGCGCTTTGGGGGCAGGGGCACCGCCCTCCACGTTGGATTGCAACGCCACCGCACCGGCGCAGGCGGCAAGGATGATCACCAGCGGGAATGGCGCGTTAAACGCGAACAACGCAAGGAAGCTAAACGCGGCAATTGCGTAATGCGCAGGCCCCAGCAGCGCTTTCTTGGCGACCTTGATTAGGGCTTGGATCACGATGACCACAACGCAGGCCTTCACCCCCAGAAAAAGCGATTGCACCAAGGGCAGTTGGCCATAGACCCCGTAGGCCAAGGCGAGCGCGACAATCACCGCCGCACCAGGGATCACAAACAAGAGCCCCGCCAAAAGCCCGCCCGCGACGCCGCGCATCCGCCAGCCCGCATAGGTCGCCAGTTGCATCGCCTCGGGTCCGGGCAGCAGCATGCAAAAGGACAGCGCCCGCAAGAACTGCGCCTCGGTCAACCAAGGGCGGTCCTCCACCAGCTCTTTGTGCATCAGCGCAATCTGTGCCGCAGGGCCGCCAAAGGACAGCACGCCAATGCGCCCGAACACGCGCGCCATTTCTCTTATTGATATCATGCGCTGCCTCCGGGCCAATCGTGGGTTTCGCTTTGGCCGTCGCGCGCCCAGCGGTAGAGCGCATCGTAAAGCACCATTCCCGCCTCCAGCTGTGCGCTGTCGTCTTTGTATTGCCGCGACAACCCCACGGACAGGGCCAACAGACCAGCGGCCTCAGGCGCCAAATTGTGGCGGTTGGTGTCGGCGGCGCGGATGACACGCGCCATGGTTTGCAGCGGTGGGATATCGAGCTTGAAGGCGCTCAGCAGCGCGTCAAAGCTGCACAGATCCCCCACATGCGAGAAGGCCGTGCCCTCCACGTCGAAGGCGGTCGCGTTGAATTTCTCGGCGACTTCCAGCACTTGCGCGGGGGGCACGAACAGCAATTTTGCCGATGGATCAATGAAGCGCCGGATCAGCCATGGGCAGGCGATGCGGTCGATCTTGGGGCGATGGCGGGTCACCCAAAGCGGCGCAGGAATTGCGGCGGCGGGGATCAGCGGCAACCCCGCGTCCCGCCATGCCACGTTGCCGCCCTCCAAAGCTTCGGCCTTGATCCCCTTGGCACGCAACAGTGCCGCAGCCCCGTGGCTTAGCTTTAGGCCACGGTGACACACAACCACGACGGGGCCAGCACCGTCGAAACTGTCGATTTGGTTATGCGGCCAACGCCGCGCGGTCGGAATCAGGCGCGGGTCAGCGTTGAAGTCGTCGTCGATACAGACGTCCAGTATCGTCGGCGCATCAGGCGTGCCGATCAGGCGCATCAACGTGGAGGGAGAGATTTCAGTGAAGCCAGGCATGGTAAAGCACCCCGTAGTGTTACGGCAGAAGGGTGCGAGCATTTGGCTGACGCCTCACGGGGCGTCGCGGGGTCCCCATGCGGTCAAGGTGCCGCGCCCAAGGGCAGTCGTCAAGGCCGATAGGGGCACCCGTGGGCTTCATTGCTGTTGGCTGACGGTTTTCTTGCCCTTGGTATTGATCTGTCGGCACGGTCGGGCAGTCCTGAGTGCAAGGCCTGTCTGGATTGGCCCGCGCGGCGGGCGCGTCTGGCGGGCCGTTTGGCGCGCGCTACATTGGAGTATACCTTTGCCCAAGGCTGGGTCACGCGCCCGGAGGGGACGCGCATCGTGCGGTTCACGGGCGTCGGGGAGGGTGCGTTTCGCAAGGCGTTTCAGGTGTAGGGTAAGCGCAGGTTTCTGTTGCCAGGTACCTGCAAACCCCGCCAAACGCTGCTAAGCGAGAGGACTTAAGTTTTCAATAGTTCCGACTGCTTACGCAGCCATCGCCATTGGAGCTTTGTTGTCATTTGCAACTAGCTTGAATGTACCGATAACGGTGGTAACTCACCGAGACAAAGCTTACCCCTTTAGACGTTCGTCGATCCTATTTCGACCCCATGCTCCCCAAATGAGGGAGATGTTGGTGGAGTCGCCGGGTACCGCCCCCGGGTCCGATCCGCTTATTACGAGCGCGTTTATGTCCATAGTCCCCGAAGAGACCTCTCACATATAGGACGGGGCTGGGGGACTTACAATATGCTTGCAAGGGGCTGCGCAGATTTCTGGGTTGCACAATAAATGACATCTGCGCCTGTTTATTGTGCATTTGAGTGTCGGCGCAGGGGTACGGCTGTGCTCCACGCTGGCGTTTCGCGGTGGGGCCACTCTAGCTGGCATTGTCGGCCACAGACTGTGGCAGCAAACTCGGGATACCCCAAATTTCTATTGTCGCGCATATCGAAGTTGAGGATCAAACCGCCGTCCAGCCACGGGCGCGGGGGGCTGTCGCGATTTCGGTAAAGGCCACCCCACAAGGCACGGGGCTGCGCAACTTGCGTCAGTCAGGGTCATCCAAGGCGATCTTCCCGCGCAGCGCCGCGCGCGGCCTAGAGGCGGTGTTGATCAACACCGCGGGCGGCATGACTGGTGGCGATACCTTTGGTACAGATGTTGACGCCGATTGCGACACAGAACTGACCCTGAGCACACAAGCGGCGGAGCGGGCCTACCGCGCCCAGCCCTTGGAAGTTGCGCGGCTAAGCAACCGGTTGAAGCTACGCGGCACGGCCCGCGTGAACTGGTTGCCCCAAGAGACAATACTGTTTGAGAACAGCGCATTTGAGCGAACACTTCATGTGGAGATGGATGATGCGTCTACCTTGTTGATGGTGGAGCCACTGGTATTCGGGCGCGCCGCGATGGGCGAGGTTTTGCGCCAGTGCCACTTCAAGGACCGTGTTGAAATCATCCAAAACGATGTGCCGCTCTATCTGGACGCGGTGCGCCTGAATGGAGATGCGGCTGCGCATCTGGCACGTGCGGGGGTTGCTGGCGGCGCGGGTGCGATGGCCAATGTCCTCTATGTCGCGCCCGATGCGCCCAGCCTGCTCGCGGCCTTGCGCTCGCTGCTGCCAGACAGTTTTGGCGCGAGCCTGATCCGCGACAGCGTGCTGTGCGTTCGCGCATTGGCCGCCGACAGCTATGCGTTGCGCCTGTCGCTGATCCCGATTTTGCGGTGTTTGAACACCGGCTACCTTCCCCGATCATGGATGCTTTGAGATGCAACTGACCCCACGTGAAAAAGACAAACTGCTGATCGCTATGGCCGCTGAGGTGGCCCGCAAGCGTCTGGCGCGCGGTGTGAAGCTGAACCACCCCGAAGCCATCGCGCTGATTACCGACGCTGTGGTGGAAGGTGCGCGCGATGGTCGTTCCGTCGCGGATATGATGGAGGCGGGCGCACATGTGGTCGGCCGCGATCAATGCATGGACGGCATCGCGGAGATGATCTCCGACGTGCAGGTCGAGGCCACGTTCCCTGACGGGACCAAGCTCGTCACCGTTCACAATCCTATAAGGTAGAGGTTCGCCATGATCCCCGGAGAAGTATTTCCCGCAGACGGCGTTTTGGTCCTGAACGCAGGCTCGGACGCGATCACGCTGATGGTCGCCAATACGGGCGACCGCCCCGTGCAGGTCGGCAGCCATTACCACTTTGGCGAAGCCAACAGCGCGCTGGACTTTGACCGCGCGGCAGGGCGCGGCATGCGCCTTGATATTGCGGCGGGCACCGCCGTGCGGTTCGAGCCGGGGCAGCGCCGCGAGGTGCGGCTGATCCCGATTGGCGGGGCGCGGCGCATCTTCGGTTTCAACCAAGACGTCATGGGGGATTTGTAACATGGCCACAGAGATTTCCCGCGCTGATTACGCCGCCATGTTTGGCCCCACCACGGGCGACAAGCTGCAGCTGGCCGACACCGACCTGATCATCGAGGTGGAGCGCGATCTGACCACCTACGGCGAGGAGGTCAAATTCGGCGGAGGCAAGGTCATCCGCGACGGCATGGGCCAAGCGCAAACCAGCCGCGAAGGCGGCGCGGTGGACACGGTGATCACCAACGCGCTGATCATAGATCACAGCGGGATTTATAAGGCGGATGTGGGGCTTCTGGGCGGGCGCATCCACAAGATCGGCAAAGCGGGGAACCCTGACACGCAGCCGAATGTCGACATTATCGTCGGGCCCGGCACCGAAGTGATCGCGGCGGAGGGGCGTATTTTGACGGCGGGCGGGTTCGACTCGCATATCCACTTCATTTGTCCCCAGCAGATGGAGGACGCGCTGCATTCCGGCGTGACCACCTGCTTTGGTGGCGGCACCGGCCCCGCACATGGCACGCTGGCGACGACCTGCACGCCGGGGCCGTGGCACATCGGGCGAATGTTGCAGTCCTTCGACGGGATCGCGATGAACATCGGCCTGTCGGGCAAGGGGAACGCCAGTCAGCCCCAAGCGCTGGTCGAGATGGTGAAGGCGGGGGCGTGTGCGCTGAAGTTGCACGAAGACTGGGGCTCCACCCCCGGTGCGATTGATTGCTGCCTGTCGGTGGCGGATGACATGGACGTGCAGGTGATGATCCACACGGACACGCTGAACGAGTCCGGTTTCGTGGAAAACACCGTCGCCGCCATCAAAGGCCGCACGATCCACGCCTTCCACACAGAAGGCGCTGGCGGCGGGCATGCGCCTGATATTATCAAAATCTGTGGCATGGAAAACGTGCTGCCGTCGTCCACAAATCCGACACGCCCCTTCACGGTCAACACGCTGGAGGAGCATCTGGATATGCTGATGGTGTGCCACCATCTGGACAAATCCATCCCCGAGGACGTGGCTTTCGCGGAAAGCCGAATCCGGCGCGAAACCATCGCGGCGGAAGATATCTTGCACGACATGGGCGCGTTCTCGATTATCGCGTCGGACAGTCAGGCCATGGGGCGGGTGGGCGAGGTGCTGATCCGCACGTGGCAGACCGCCGACAAGATGAAAAAGCAGCGTGGCAGGCTGCCTGAGGAGCGTGGCGAAAACGACAACTTTCGCGTGCGCCGCTACATTGCGAAATACACCATCAACCCCGCGATTGCGCATGGGGTGTCCAAGCACATCGGCTCCATTGAAGAAGGCAAGCGCGCGGACCTTGTGTTGTGGGATCCGGCGTTTTTCGGGGTGAAGCCCGAAATGGTGTTGATGGGCGGCACGATCGTGGTGGCGCAGATGGGTGATCCAAACGCGTCAATCCCGACGCCACAGCCCGTGTATTCGCGGGCCATGTTCGGGGCCTTTGGCTCCGCCCTGCGCGAAACATCGGTGAGCTTCATCTCCGGCGCGGCGCAAGATGCCAATCTGCGCGACACGCTTGGCTTGGCCAAGCAAACACTGGCGGTCGAGAACACGCGCGACATTGGCAAGTCGGACCTGTTGCTCAACAGCGCGATCCCCGATGTGGAGGTGCACCCCGAAACCTACGAGGTGCGCGCGGATGGGGAGCTTTTGACCTGTGCGCCCGCAGAGGTTTTGCCCATGGCACAACGCTATTTCATGTTTTGAGACAGGACGCCCAATGCCGGAACTGATCAGCCAATCCATCAAACGACACGCCCATGTTGAGACCCCGCTGGGCCAATGCACCCTTAGCTATGAGGCGCGGTTTTTGCGGCGCAAGCTTCTGACCACGGACGCGGGGCAGGATTTCCTTGTGGATTTGGAGCACACGGAATCGCTGAACCACGGCGACGCCTTTGTGTTGACGGACGGGGCGTTGATAGAGGTCCGCGCCGCAGCGGAGCCACTGCTGGAGATCAAGGGGCAGGATTTGGTGCGACTGGCATGGCACATCGGCAACCGCCACACGCCGTGCCAGATCGAGGCGGACCGCCTGTTGATCCAACCCGACCATGTGATCCGCGCGTTGATGGCTAAGCTGGGGGCGCAGGTGCGCGAGGTGGTTGAGGTGTTTATCCCCGAAGGCGGGGCTTACGGGCACGGGCGGACGCACAGCCATGCCCACTGATCACGCCACGCTGACCTTGGCGCAGTGGTTCTCACCGGCGTATCCGATCGGGGCGTTCGCCTATTCGCACGGGCTGGAATGGGCGATTGAGGCGGGCGATGTACATGACCAAGCAACGCTCGGTGCGTGGGTTCGGGACGTTCTGACCTTCGGCTCCGGCCGCAACGACGCGCTGTTTATCGCCGCCGCGTACCGTGCGCAGGATGTGACATACGTGGATGATATGTGCCGCGCCCTCGCGCCCTCGGCGGAGCGGCTGAAAGAGACCGATCTGCAAGGCGCCGCGTTCTGCGACATTACTTCGGCGGTGTCTGGGGTAGATCTTCAGGGGCTGACCTATCCGGTGGCCGTGGGCCGCGCGGCGCAGCTGTGCGCATTGCCGCTGGAATTGACCAGCCAGATGTATTTGCAAAGCTTTGCCAGCTCCCTGATTAGCGTGGGCATCCGCCTGATCCCCTTAGGTCAGCGCGAGGGGCATATGCTGATCCACGGGATGGCGGGGCTGTGTTGCACGCTGGCGGAGCAAACCGCGCAAGGTGATCTGGGTGATCTGTCGTCCACCACCTTCCTGCCCGACATCGCGTCGATGAAACACGAAACCCAATACGCAAGAGTATTCAGAACATGACCACACCTAACGGCCCCCTTCGTATCGGCATTGGCGGCCCTGTCGGGGCAGGCAAAACCACGCTGACAGCCGCGCTCAGCACGCTGTGGCGCGGCGTCTATTCCGTCGGTGTCATCACCAACGATATCTACACCCAAGAGGACGCGGAGGCCTTGGTGCGCATGCAAGTGCTGCCCTCCGACCGCATCATAGGCGTGGAAACCGGCGGCTGTCCGCACACGGCGATCCGCGAAGATGCGTCCATCAACCTCGCGGCTGTGGCGGAGATGGTGGAGCGGCATCCCGACGTAGAGGTGATCCTCATCGAGAGCGGTGGCGACAACCTGTCAGCCACCTTCAGCCCTGAACTGGCGGATATAACCATCTATGTGATCGACGTCGCGGCGGGCGAGGAAATCCCGCGCAAGGGTGGTCCCGCAATCACGAAATCCGATATTCTGGTGATTAACAAAACCGACCTTGCCCCGCATGTGGGCGCGGATCTCCGCATTATGGAGCGCGACGCGGGGCTGATGCGCAAAGACCGCCCGTTCGTGTTTACGTCCCTGCGTAATCAAGATGGCATCGCGCAGGTCGCCGCGCTGGCGAAGCGTATCGGGGGATTGCGCGACTAGCGCGGCGCCGGAAACCTATGGAACAAATGTGTGGGTGGCTTGTTGTCTTCTTGAACCTCAAGAGGAGCGAGCATGTCTACGATCACAACGATCAACCCCGCGACCGAAGAAGAAATCCAAACCTACACCCTGATGAGCGAGACGGAAGCCACCAAGAGACTGGAAGCCTGCCACGACGCATTTCTGGAGTGGCGCAAGCTGTCGCATGGAGAGCGCGGCACGCACCTGACGAACATCGCCCAAAAGCTGCGCGACAATGCTGACGAGCTTGCGGAATTGATGACCGCCGAGACTGGCAAGCTGTTGAAAGACGGCCACCGTGAGGTCGAAATCTGCGCGGCTATCTTTGATTACACAGCCAAGAACGGCCCCGAACTGCTGGCCGACGAGGAGCGCACGCATGGCACCGACGGCAAGCGCGGCGTCGTCAGCTATCAGCCGGTCGGCGTGATCTATTCGATCCAGCCGTGGAACTTCCCCATCTACCAACCCGTGCGCGTCCTTGCCGCCAACCTGATGGCGGGCAACGGCTGCGTGCTGAAGCATGCAAGCATATGCACGGGCTCCGGCCAGCGCCTGCGCGAGCTGTGCATTGAGGCGGGCTTGCCAGAAGATATCTTCCAAGTGATCTTGATCGACCACGACACCAGCGACAAACTGATTGCCCATGAAAAAGTGCGCGGCGTGACCCTGACGGGCAGCGATGGCGCAGGGCGTCATGTAGGCGCGGTTGCCGCCAAAGCGTTGAAAAAGACGGTGCTGGAGCTGGGCTCCAACGACGCCTATCTGGTGCTGGAGGACGCGGATATCGAGACCGCCGTGAAGTTTTCCGTGATGGGGCGGCTTTATAACAACGGGGAGACCTGCGTATCCGCCAAGCGCTTTATCGTGACAGATAAGGTCTACGATAAATTTGTGGGTGCCTTCGTGGCGCAGATGGAAGACATCAAAATGGGCGACCCGACGCAAGACGATGTGCAGCTTGGGCCGCTGTCCAGCCAAGACCAGTTCAAAACGGTCAAGGATCAAGTTGATGAAAGCGTGGCAAAAGGCGCGGAAGTCCTGTGCGGTGGCGAAGCACCGGAGGGGACGGGGGCCTACTACCCCGCGACCGTGCTTGGCGATCTGGAGCCGGGAATGCCTGCCTATGATGATGAGATTTTCGGCCCCGTCGCGTCGGTCATCCGCGCGAAGGACGACGAAGACGCGATGCGCCTGGCCAACGAGAGCCGCTACGGCCTTGGAGGCGGTATCTTCTCCAAAAACGAAGAACGTGCGCTCGAGCTTGCCCGTGACCACTTTGACACTGGCATGATCCGTATCAACTCCTTCGGCGCAGCGGATCCGAACATGCCGTTCGGTGGCGTCAAGGATTCTGGCTACGGTCGCGAGCACGGCGGCTTCGGCATGAAGGAATTCGTCAACGTTAAAGCGATCTTCCTGTCATGATCACCCTGCATGCTTTGAAATACTCCCGCGCGACCCGCGTTTTATGGCTGCTCAACGACCTTGGGCAGCCGTGTAACCGGATCGATTATGACCGCACGTCCGCATTCCGTGCCCCTGACGAATTATCCAAGGTCCACCCCTTGGGCAAATCGCCAGTGATCGTGGACGGGGACGAGATGATCGCGGAATCGTCGACGATCCTGCGTTATCTGGCCGCCAAATACGGCGATACCAGCCACCAGCCTGCGGCGGGAACGCCCGCATTCTGGCGGCACGAGGCGCTGTTCGACTACGTCGAGGCGTCGTTTGCCGAGGTCGCTTTGCAGGTAATCCTGCCCGCGTTCAATGGCGAAGACGCGCCGCGCGCCGCGAAAGCGGCCTTGGCGGACCATCTGGATTACATCGCCAGCGAAGTGGGCGGGGGCCGGTTTTTATGCGGCCAGACGCTGACGCTGGCGGACATCCAGATGTCCTACATTCTAGCGCTGCTGGAGCGGATGGAGCTTTTGGGCGACCACCCGAAAGTGCTGGCCTACTGGCAGCGGTTGCAACAGCAGCCCGGATACATCGCGGCGCTGGACGCCGCCGGACCAATGGCACCGCCGCGCTAGGGCGCCGCTGCCGCCCCACTTAAACAGAAAAGGAAAATAGACATGAATATGAACGTACTCGTTGCAGGCGCCACAGGCAAAACCGGCCACCACTTGGTGCAAGCCCTGATTGAGCAAGGCCACAAGCCCACCGCGCTGGTGCGCGATGGCTCCGACACCTCCGATCTGCCAGACACGGTCAACCTGCGTGAAGGCGATCTGACGGATCTGCAAGGCGATGTATGCGATGGCATGGACGCGGTGATTTTCGCGGCAGGCTCTGGCAGCTCCACCGGTCCAGAGATGACCGACAAAGTTGACCGCGACGGCGCGAAGAAGCTGGTGGATATCGCCGCTGGCGCCGGTGTGGAGCGCTTCGTGATGCTGAGCACCGTGGGGGCGGACCAAGAAAACCCGCAAGGTGAAATGGGCCACTACCTGAAGGCCAAACATGAGGCGGATGAACACCTGATGGCGTCGGGGCTGACTTACGCGATCGTGCGCCCAGTGGCGCTGACTGACGAGGACCGCAGCATGAAAATCGTCTTGGGCAAAGAGGTCGACAAAACTGCCACCGCCGCCCGCGCTGACGTGGCAGAGGTGCTGTGCAACGCGGTTACCACCGGCACGCTTGACGGCATGGCCGTCGAAATGCAGTCGGCCTAGGGGGTGGCTGCGGACGCCATACGCGTGGCCGTCATCGGCTTTGGGCCACGGGGGCTGGGTGCTTTAGAGGCGCTCGGCTGCGTCGCCAAAGAACAAGGCAAGCGGGTCGTAGTGGATATCTACGACCCGTTCGCGTTGCCGGGTGCGGGACCGAACTTCGACCCAGAGCAAAGCCCGTTGTGCCTGCTGAACATCCCCGTGCGCGATTTGGACATCCCGCCGCCTGCGGTAGTGGAGGGGCGCATCGCGCCGTTTGATGTTTGGGACGACACCGGCTTGGAGCCCGACGATTTCCCTTCACGGGCGCATCTCGGCGCATACCTGAACGCAAGGTTCGAGACATTGCAGAGTGCCACGGAGGCGTTATCGCTGAACATGTCGGATCAGCGCATCACCGACCTAGAGCAATCGGTTGACGGTTGGATGTTGCACGCAGATGCCGCGCGGCTCGGGCCGTATGACGAGGTTCTGTTGACGTTAGGCCAGCCCGCAACCGAGCAGGATAAGCAAATCGCAAAATGGACTGAGCACGCGCAGGCGCACGGGTTAGACATCATGGCGGCGTATCCAGCGGACAAGTTGCTCCAGGGTGCGAAGGATTGGGCGGGAAAGACCATCGCCGTGCGCGGTTTGGGGCTGTCCACCTTTGACGTCATCCGCCTGCTGACATCTGGCTTAGGCGGCACCTTCGAAGACGGGCGTTATATCCCGTCGGGGCGGGAGCCGTCGTGCATTTTGCCTTTCGCCCTGAATGGCCATCCCCCTGCAGGCAAACCCGCGACGGAAGACATAGACGCATGGTTCGAACCATCCGGGCACGAGACCCACGCCTTTGAGGCCGCGTTAGAGGCCGCGAAAACGGCGTCGCCTGTGACGGCGCTCCGCATGATCTGCGAGGCTTTAGCGCCGCCCGCCACACGCATATTGGCAGAGCGTGGGAGCGACGCAAGGGCTGGCGACGTGGACGCTTGGCTGGCGCAAGAATGCGACGCGCCGGGCGAGCAGGACGACCGCGACGCCGTGGACAAGCTGCGGTCCGACATCGATATGGCCCACGGCAGGGTCGCGCCATCAGTTGGCTACGTGGTGGGGCAAATCTGGCGCAAGTGGCAAAACCAGTTGCGCCACGGTGTGAATGCCGGACGGCCTGAGACGAAGACGGCGGAGGCGATCATCGGATTTGACGAAGGGCTGAAACGTTTCAGCTACGGCCCGCCCGTTGCTGCGGCCGAGGAGCTATTGGCGCTGATCGAGCAGGGGCTGGTCAGCCTGCGCGTGGTTGACGATCCCGATATCGGGCTGGAGCCGTCCGGCTGGAAACTGATGGAAGACGATACAGAATTAGCGTCCGTGATGGTCGACGCGGTTTTGCCTAGCCCAAGTTTGGACAACGTCGTGGATCACCTGATGTCGGCCTGCATAAAGTCGGGCTTGGCGCAGCGGTTTGCCGACGGGTTGGGCGCGTTGACCCGCACGGATGGGCAGTTGATGGCAGACGGGAGAGACACGCGCGGCCTGTGTCTGCTTGGGCGCATGGCGATGGGCAGCGTGATCGCGGTGGACTCGCTGCACGACTGCTTTGGCGCGTCCACGGATCGGTGGGCCGCTGGCGTCGCTCAACGCTGGGCGCGGGCGTCCAGCACGTCTTGCGCCAAGGACACGGTATAGGCCTCCAGCGCGGTTAAGGCCGCATCAGCGTCGCTGGCGTTCTGGGCCTCCAACGCGTCGGCGATCTGGCCGTGCAGCGCCACAATCCGCTCGCGGGAGCGGGCGGTGAAGGTGATCATGTTCATCAACGGCTGCATCGCCTCCACAGCGCCAGCGAGTTGGTAGGACATCACCGGGTTCTGTGCGCCGTCGACCAGTGCACGGTGAAACGCGACGTCCGAGGCGCAAAAGGCCTCGTCACTCAGGCCCGGCTGCGATTGGCGGTGCATCTCCGCGCGCATGGTGGCCAGATGGTCCGCGCTGCGCCGTTCTGCGGAGAGGCGGGTGCAGGCGCGCTCCAACGCGAAGCGGGCTTCGCAGGCGGTCACGATAGAGACCTCGTTCATCGACAAAAGCAGCGTCGAGGTGGTGATCTGCTGGGCATAGGCGTCGGGATATTTCAGATGATTGACGAAAGCACCGCCGGTTGCGCCGCGCTGCGTGCGGATCAGGGCCTGCGCGGCGAGCCGCTTTAGCGCTTCGCGGACGGTGGGGCGTGATACCTCGAATTGCTCCGCGAGTTCAGCCTCGGAGGGCAGGCGGGCATCAACGATCAAATCCCCCGCAATAATCGCGTCACGAATGGATCCGGCGATTTGCGCCGACAGGTCGCCCTGCTTGGGGGGAGTGGTTTTTTTCATCGGTCTCGCGTCAAAATCAATTGTCAGACAAATAAAAGTCTGACAATTTAATTTAGCAGGTCGTACGGGAGTCGCAACGCACATGTGGTCAGATCGGATCAGGGCAATGTCAGGGGGGCACTGGCTGACACTATTCGGCATGATCGTGCTGTCGTGGGCGGTGCTTTACGCGATGTCGATCCCACCCGAGTTGCGCGCGCTGGAGCAAACCTACGGCCGTGATTTCTGGGTCAGCCTTTGCACTATTACGCCCGACGCGGCGGGGTATATCCGCATGGTCACGATGTGGGCCCTTATGTCGGCGGCGATGATGGCGCCCACGGTGCTGCCCGCGTTGGCGACCTATGATGACCTGTCCCACGTCAGTGACACTTCGAATTTCGGCGCGCTGGTGTCGGGCTATCTTGTTGTGTGGTTCGGGTTTTCTATCGTCGCGGCAGCGCTGCAAATGGTGCTGTTCCAAGCTGGTTTGATCGGCGGTTTTGGCGGCAGCCTGTCGGCGGTTTTGTCGGGTGGATTGCTGATCATGGCGGGACTTTACCAGTTCTCCTCCATGAAAGAGGCGTGCCTAGCCAAGTGCCGCCAACCGATGACGTTCTTCATGCAGCACTTTGAGGAGGGCCCGTGGCGCAACGGGCTGCGGTTGGGCGTCGTGTGCTTGGGCTGCTGTTGGGCGTTGATGCTTTTGGCCTTTGTGGGCGGCGTGATGAGCGTTGGCTTCATGGGCTTGGCCACGGTGATCATGGTGGTTGAGAAACTGCCCGATCTGGGCCGCTATATCACAAAACCTTTGGGGGGCGCGTTGCTGATAGCAGGGGCGTGGGCCTTTATGACTGCGATTACTTAGGGAAGGAAAAGACGATGGCGTTGGATGCTCAAGAGCTTGGAACGGTTCCATGGAACATCAAAGGGGAGCTGATCCTCAATTGTAACTGCACGGTGTTTTGCCCCTGCGTGGTGTCGCTGGGCAAGCACCCGCCCACGGAAGGCTACTGTCAGGCGTGGCTGGGTATTCGCATCGACGAGGGCCACTACGGTGACGAAGACCTGTCCGGCATGGCCGTCGGCATGTTGATGGACATTCCAGGCAACATGGGGCGCGGCAACTGGAAGGCGGCAGCCTACATCGACGACCAAGCCAGCGAGGCGGCATATGACGGGTTGGTTGCGATCCTGTCGGGGGCGGCAAAGGGCACCACAGGGCTGTTCAGTATGCTGGTCGGCGAGTTTTTGGGCGCGGAGCGTGCGCCCGTGTCTTTCACGACGGAAGGCAACGCACGCCGCTTGATGGTTGGCCGCAAGATCCAAGGGGAAGTGGTTCCCGTGTCGGGCAAAGACGGCAAGGACATGGTGATCACCAACACGGAATACTGGATGGGACCGGACATCACTGTTGCGACGGCAAACAAAGGCAAAGTACGTGCCTACGGGCGTGTGTGGGACTTCGACGGGCGGTCGGCCGAGATATGTCAGATTGACTGGGGCGGGCCAGCACCCAAATGATTACAGTCGAATATTGCCGCCAAATGGCGCGTTACAACGCGTGGCAAAACCGTGGGCAGATGAAGGCGTTCAAGGCCCTGACACCCATGGCGCTGCGCAAGGATCGCAAAGCGTTCTTCAGCTCTATTTTCGGGACGGCGAACCACCTGTTGTGGGCAGATCAATTGTGGATGTCGCGATTTGACGGCGGGTTTGGCCCAGCTGGCAGCGGCGCGTTGAGTGCAGAGCTACACGACAACCTGCAGCTTTATCTGGACGACCGAATGCGCACGGATGCGCGGATCACGCGGTGGGCCGAGAGGCTTAGTCAGGTGGATTTGGTGGGGCCGTTGACCTACCACTCCGCCATTGCGGACCGCGAGTTAAGCAAGCCTATGGGGCTGTGTGCCGTACATTTCTTTAACCACCAAACGCACCACCGCGGGCAACTACACGCCATGCTGACAGCGGCGGGGCAAACGCTGGGCGACACCGATCTGGTGTTTATGCCGGACGAACTGTGACGGGCCGCGCCCACGTGTAACCGAAAGGAGACTTTACATGGCCACGATCGCACCATCACGGCGCGTGCGCCGCACGCCGTTCTCTGACGGGGTCGAGGCGGCGGGCGTCAAAGGATACACCGTCTACAATCATATGCTTTTGCCGACGGTGTTCCGCTCGGTGGAGGAGGACTACCACCACTTGAAATCAGCGGTTCAGGTGTGGGACGTGTCCTGCGAACGGCAGGTCGAGTTGCGCGGGCCGGACGCGGGGCGGCTGATGCAAATGCTCACCCCGCGCGACCTGCGCGGGATGTTGCCCGGCATGTGTTACTACGTCCCCTTGGTGGATGGAACGGGCGGGATGCTCAACGATCCTGTGGCGCTGATGCTGTCGGAGGACCGCTATTGGTTGTCGATCGCTGACAGTGATTTGCTGCTTTGGGTCAAGGGGTTGGCGCACGCTCTTTATCTGGATGTTATCGTGGATGAGCCGGACGTGTCGCCCTTGGCGATCCAAGGGCCCATGGCCGATGCGCTTGCGGCGCGCGTGTTTGGCGATAGCGTGAAAGACCTGCGGTTCTTTCGCTACGGCTACTTCAACTTTCAGGGCCTGATGATGTTGGTGGCACGGTCCGGCTATTCCAAGCAAGGCGGGTTTGAGGTGTATGTCGAAGGGGCGCACAATGGCATGCCACTGTGGAACGCGCTGATGGAGGCGGGGCGTGATCTGGACGTTTATGCCGGATGCCCGAACCTGATTGAGCGGATCGAGGGTGGGTTGCTATCCTACGGCAACGACATGACCCGCGATAACACGCCGCATGAATGCGGGTTGGGGCGGTTTTGCTCAACCCAGACGGCGATTGGCTGTGTTGGTCGCGACGCGCTACTGCGGGTGGCCAAGGAAGGGCCGGTGAAACAAATCCGCGCGCTGAGTATTGAGGGGGCACTGCCGTCTTGCGACAGGCTTTGGACAATCACCGCTAAGGGCAAAGCTGTCGGGCAGGTGACGTCGGCGGCGAGAAGTCCCGATTTCGGGACGAACGTGGCCATCGGGATGGTGCGGATGACCCATTGGGATGAGGGCACGCAAGTGCAGGTAGAAACGCAAGACGGGCCGCGCACAGCGACCGTCCACGAAGAATTTTGGATCTAGCAAGGAGAATGCCGATGTTTAATGCATTGATCGTCGAAAAGGATGAAGAGGGCAAAACCAGCGCCTCGGTTCAGAGTATTGGCGAGGACCGCTTGCCGGACGGTGACGTAACCGTGGCCGTGGAGTATTCCACGGTGAATTACAAAGACGGGCTGTGCATCGGGCCTGGGGGCGGTTTGGTGCGCAACTACCCGCATGTGCCGGGGATTGATTTTGCGGGCACCGTAGAGACCTCTGATGATGAGCGCTACAAGCCGGGCGATAAGGTCGTGCTGACAGGGTGGCGCGTGGGTGAGGCCCATTGGGGCGGCTACGCGCAAAAGGCCCGCGTGAAGGCAGACTGGCTGGTGCCGCTGCCGGATGGCTTGGACACGCGCCAAGCGATGGCCGTGGGCACGGCGGGGCTGACGGCGATGCTGGCGGTCATGGCGCTGGAGGATCACGGTATCAAAGACGGCCCCGTGCTGGTGACGGGGGCTGCGGGCGGTGTTGGCTCTGTTGCGACGGCTATTCTGGCCAACTTGGGGCACAAGGTTGCCGCTGTCACCGGACGGCCAGAAACAGCGGACTATCTGACCAGCTTGGGCGCGACGCAGATCGTCGCGCGCGACGAAATTAACGAGACCACCAAGCGCCCCTTGGAAGGCGAGACGTGGGGCGGCTGCATCGACGCCGTGGGCGGCGACATGCTGGCGCGGCTGCTGGGGCAGATGAAATACGGCGCGTCCGTCTCGGCGGTCGGTTTGGCGGGCGGCGCGGGCCTGCCAGCGACGGTGATCCCGTTCATTTTGCGCGGCGTGAACCTGCTGGGCATCGACAGCGTGATGCAGCCCTACGAGAACCGCCTGCGCGCGTGGCAGCGGATCGCCAAGGATTTGCCGATGGACAAGCTAGAGGCCATGGTGCAGCGCGCGACGCTGTCGGACTTGCCGAAACTTGGCAAAGATATCCTGAAAGGTCAGGTCAAAGGCCGCGTTGTGGTTGACGTTAATAGCTGATCTCAATACAGAATATTAAATAATGAGACCGGTGCCGTGAACTCAGCGCCGGTTTCTTCACGTTTTAGCGTCAAAGGGGCATGAAGGCTGCTTTAACAGGACAAAATGTCGCAATTTGTTTGTCGCCCGCGAACAATCTGCATAGCCTATGGGCATAATAAAAATCATCAGGAAGAATAGCATGTCAATGAAACCTCCATTGACTGACCTGCCGATAAAAACCGCTGAGGGCGGTTTTTATCATGGGTTCAGTCTAGATGTGACTGTCATCAGTAAAATCATCATTAGCGCCTTGGTCGTTTGGGCCATCTTCTGGCCGATCCAGTCTGGCGTCGTGCTAAACGGGCTGAACGGCTTCATTTTGGGCAACTTCGCGGCTTGGTATATCTGGGTTGTGGCGTTGTTCGTTATCGTGTGCATCGGGCTGGCAATCTGGCCGACCGCGGGCCGCTTGAACCTTGGTCAAGACGGCGAAGGGCCGGAGTTCTCCAACTTCTCTTGGTTCTCCATGATGTTCGGCGCTGGTATCGGCGTCGGCATGCTGACGTGGGCCGTCGCAGAGCCGGTCACGCACTTTGGCAACAACCCCGAGGTGATCCAAGGCCTGACCACAGGGGCAGGCGCGGACAACGTGCGCATGGCGTACAAGTGGTCGTTCCTGCACTGGGGTTTGGGCGCATGGGCGTGCTACGCGGTGACGGGCCTGTCGCTGGCATTCTTTAGCTACCGGCGCGGCTTGCCGCTGACGATCCGTTCCTCCCTGACGCCGCTGTTCGGCAGTTCGCTTTCGGGCAAGCTGGGGCACCTGATCGACATCGTGGCCGTGGTCGCGACGATCTTGGGTGTGGCGCAAACGCTTGGCTTCGGTGTGGAGCAATTCGTGGCAGGCCTGACCCGTATCGGCATCGGTGGACTGATGGAAGCCGACGGCGGGGCGACCGTTTTGGGTGTGGTCGTGGCGTTGCTGATCATCATGGGCGCGTCGACCCTGTCGGCACTTTCGGGCGTTGGCAAAGGCATCAAGTGGTTGTCCAACATCAACATGACCTTGTCGATCATCCTGCTTGGCTTCTTCATCATCTTCGGGGCCACATGGTTTGGCGCACAGGCGATGGTGCTGGGCATCTGGGACTACCTGATCGCCTTGCCTGAACTGAGCTTCAACGTGTTCAAATCCGACGGCGTCGAGGGCTCCGAGAGCTTCTTGCTAGCGCAGTGGCAGGGCTGGTGGCCCGTGTTCTACTGGGCGTGGTGGATTGCCTTTGCACCGTTCGTTGGTCTGTTCCTTGCGCGTATCTCGCGCGGGCGGACGATCCGCGAATTCGTGCTGGGCGCAATGATTGTGCCGTCGCTCATGTGCTTCGTTTGGTTCGCATGGGCCGGCGGCACAGCGATTGATCTGGAACTGAACGGCGAGGCCAACGGGCTGATCTTTGACGCGGCCAATGGCGACAAGATTTTCGCCATGACCGAGTTCATGCTGGCCCCAATCGCTGATGCGCTGGCCTGGGCTATGGCGATGCTGATCGTGGTGCTGCTGATGACGTTCCTTGTGACCTCCGCTGACTCTGCGGTGCTGATCGTGAACACGATCAACGCGGCGGGCGACGAAGGCCCGAAAGCCCGCCCACATATCATCTTCTGGGGCGGTGCCCTTGGGTTGGTTGTGGCCGGCTTGCTTGTCTCAGGCGGGACATCGGCCATTCAGACGGCCATGGTGATCGGTGCGTTGCCGTTCTCGGTGGTGATGGTGTTGATGTGCGTCGCGCTGGTGAAGGCCATCTACAATGATGGCAAGCGCGAGGCGGCGGGCGTACCTGCGACCATCGACGAAATTGAGGCCGCACAGCCTTAACGCGGCGCTTCGCCATTGAAACCCATGGAAGCTCCGGCCACAGTGCCGGAGCTTTTGTTATTTGGAAGAGGGTTTTATGGCCAAGCTTGATCTGGATTTTGTGCGCGCGCAGTTCCCTGCGTTCGAGGTGCCGTCGCTGCAAGGCCAAGCCTTCTTCGAGAACGCGGGCGGGTCTTACACCTGCCGTCAGGTGATTGACCGTCTTCACCGCTTTTATACTGAGCGAAAGGTGCAGCCCTATGCGCCCTACACGGCGTCCAGCCTAGGCGGGGCAGAGATGGACGAGGCCCGCACAAGGTTGTCCGCAATCATGGGGATCGACGCGGACGAGCTGTCGTTCGGCCCGTCGTCGTCGCAGAACACCTATGTCTTAGCGCAGGCCTTTGCCCAGTGGATGAAGCCGGGCGACGCATTCATCGTGACCAACCAAGACCACGAGGCTAACACCGGCCCGTGGCGGCGGTTGGCGGAGCGCGGCTTCGAGATGCGCGAATGGAAGATCAACCCCGACACCGGCCATCTGGACCCCGCCGATCTGGCGAACCTGCTGGATGACAAGGTGCGGCTGGTGGCGTTCCCGCATTGCTCCAACGTCGTGGGCGAAATCAACGACGTCGCGGCCATCTGCGAACTGGTGCATGAGGCGGGCGCTGTGGCCTGCGTGGACGGCGTGTCCTACGCGCCGCACGGCATTCCCAACGTGGCGGATCTGGGCGCGGACATCTATCTGTTCTCCGCCTACAAGACCTACGGGCCCCATCAAGGGATCATGGCAATCCGGCGCGATCTGGGCATGACGCTGCCCAACCAAGGCCACCACTTCAACGCCGACTGCCTTTACAAACGGTTCACCCCTGCGGGGCCTGACCATGCCCAAGTCGCGGCAAGCGCTGGCATGGCGGATTACATCGACGCGCTTTACGCGCACCACATCGGCGGGGAGGCGGCGACCGTTGCCAAGGGCGCTGCCGTTCACGACCTGATGCGCGCGCATGAGGTGGAGCTGTTGCAACCTTTGCTGGACTACGCGTCGGCCAAGAACTCCGTGCGGTTGATCGGGCCGTCCGATGCGGCGCTGCGTGCACCGACTGTTGCTTTGGCGCTGCAATCGGGTGCGGAAGCGGCCGCTGCGGACCTCGCCGCGCACGGGATCATGGCGGGGGGCGGCGACTTTTATGCAGGTCGCGCCCTGCGCGCGATGGGTGTTGCGGCCGACAAAGGCGTCCTGCGGGTGTCTTTTGTGCATTATACGTCGAAGGACGAGGTTGACCGGCTCATATCCGCCCTAGATCAGGTGGTATGAGCAATACACCTATACTGTTTTGGATGCGCCGCGACCTGCGGCTGTCAGACCATGAGGGCCTAAGCGCCGCCGCCGAAACCGGACGTCCGGTGATCCCTGTGTTTATCATGGATGAAGTCGTGGAAACCCACGGGGCCGCGCCCAAATGGCGGCTGGGTCTTGGGGTGGAGCATTTCGCGGGTGTGCTGCAAGATATCGGCTCGCGACTGATTTTGCGGCGGGGGCCTGCGCTCGATGTGTTGCGCGACTTGGTGTCCGAGACAGGGGCAGGGGCCGTGTGGTGGTCGCGCGCCTATGATCCGGCGGCGGTGGCGCGGGACAAGAAGGTCAAAGGCGCGCTCTCGGACGACGGCATCGACGCGCAAAGCTTCAAGGGGCACGTCCTGTTCGAGCCGTGGACGGTGGAGACCAAAACCGGCGGCTACTACAAAGTCTACACGCCCATGTGGAAAAACGTGCGCAGCCGCGAACTTGCGAAAGACTTGCCCGCAGTGAAGGCGCTTGAGGCGCCGGACAAATGGCCATCCACCGACAAAATGGCGGATTGGAATATGGGGGCCGACATGCAGCGCGGCGCGGATATCGTAGCCAAGCACATCGTTGTGGGGGAGCAGGCGGCGCAGGCGCGTTTGGCAGATTTCGTTGATGAGAATATCGCAGATTACACCGCCGCCCGCGACAACATGGCGACGCGCGGCACCTCTATGCTGTCGGAAAACCTGACTTACGGCGAAATATCCCCGCGCCAGTGCCGGCACGCGGGGTGGCGGGCGCTCCACGACGGCAAGTCAGGGGCGGAAGTGTTTTTGAAAGAGCTGGTCTGGCGCGAGTTTGCCTACCATCTTGCCTATCACACACCGCGCATCGTCGACAAAAACTGGCGCGAGGAATGGGATGACTTCCCGTGGAAAGACGACGAACGCGCCGCCGAGATCAAGGCGTGGAAGCAGGGGCGCACGGGCGTCCAACTGGTCGATGCCGCCATGCGCGAGATGTATGTGACGGGCTATATGCACAACCGTGGCCGGATGATTGTGGCCTCCTACCTGACGAAACACCTGATGACGCACTGGAAGGTCGGGCAGGCGTGGTTCGACGACTGCCTGATCGACTGGGACCCTGCATCAAACGCCATGGGCTGGCAATGGTCGGCAGGCAGCGGGCCGGATGCGACGCCGTTCTTTCGGGTGTTCAACCCCGAGACACAGGCCGAAAAATTCGACCCTAACCGCACGTACCGCGCCCGCTATCTGGCGGAGCTGTTCAGCGACCACGGCCAAGAGGCACGCGACTACTTTGACGCGATCCCCGCGTCATGGAACATGTCGCCAAAGGACGATTACCCGAAGCCCGTGGTGGGACTGTCGGAGGGGCGTCAGCGGGCGCTGGACGCTTACAAGGCACGCGGGGACTAGACGGGATTGCAGCATTAATTCGATCTGCCTCTTGCGCGGTTGCGCTTTGGCGTGAAGACTGCGACAAAATCGCAGGCCATAGAGATAATCGAGTAATTCCAATGCCCACCGCCGCCAAACTTGCCGCCGCATTCATCTTTGCCCTGACGGGATACATTGTCGCTGACCTTATTCGCGCCAATATGCCGGACGGCAAAGCGTCCAGCTGGTTAATGATCATCTGCGTGGGGTTGCCGCTGATTATCGGCTGGCGCGTGATGGGCCGCTTGGTTGGCAAGAACTACGGCGTCAGCTTGAACTCCGGCTTCTACGGTATTGTTGTTTCAACAGTTTCTGTGACTTTCGTTTTTTCCGTGGCGCAGATGATCAAGAAGTCACGCCGCTTGCAATACGACGGCCCGATGGAAGCCTTGGTCGACGTGTTCGCGCTGATGTTAAAGAACGGTGTGCATCTGCTTGACCCGTACATTCTGCTCACCCTTGTGTTGGGCGGGTTTATCGGTGGCGCTGCCGCCGAATGGGCACATCGGAAGTTTGAGTAACCTTAATGAACGCCCATCCTGATGTGACCAGCGCCGTGCAAGATATCGTCATCTTCGGCACGTTGACCGACCCCGAATTGCTTGAAATCGTGCTGGGCGCTGTGGCAGATGCGCAACCCGTCAGCTTGGCGGATCACGCGGTTTATACCGCTGCGGGGGAAAGTTTTCCGTTGTTGCTGCCTGCGCAGGGCCAGCAGGCTTCGGGGCTGTTGCTGCGAAACCTGACAGAGACGCAAGTGGCGCGACTGGACTACTACGAGGCGCCATATGGCTACACGTTGGTGCCCGTGGTTCTGGCAGATGGGCGCGCGGCGCGACTTTATACGCCGACGGACAACCAATACGGCAAAGGTCCGCTTTGGGATTTGGCGCAGTGGCAAGACGCAGTCGGGGAAATGACCCGCGAGGCCGCCCATGAGATCATGGGGCTGTTCGGCGAAATCACCATTGAGGCGCTGATCCCGCGCCTTGGGCCGATCCGCGCACGGGCGCAGTCGCGGGTGAACGCGCGGCATGATGCGACACCTGTGGCACTGCGCCGTGGGGGTGGACGTGACAGCGTCACCCTGCGTGAGCATCGCCGCCCGTATTCGCGGTTCTTCGCGATGGACGAGCTGAGCTTGCAATACCCACGCTTTGACGGCGGCGAAAATACCGTGGAGCGCGAGGTGTTCGTCTCAGTCGATGCGGTTGTGGTGCTGCCCTATGATCCGGTGCGCGACACGGTGCTGATTATCGAGCAGTTCCGCCCCGCGCCGTATTTGCGTGGTGACCCGACCCCGTGGGGGCTGGAGGCCATTGCTGGCCGGATTGACGGCGGCGAAAGCCCCGAAGTTGCCGCGCGCCGTGAGGCCAAGGAAGAAACGGGGCTGGATATCACGGAGTTTGTGAAAGCTGCGGATTTCTACCCGTCGCCCGGCGCGGTGAGCGAGTATTTATACTGCTATATCGGGCTGGCGGACCTGCCGGACAGTGCCGCAGGCATGGGCGGTCTGGATAGCGAGGCGGAGGACATCCGCTCCATGGTGATCCCGTTTGACACGCTGATGGCGGCGGTGGCCAGTGGCGAGGTGCAAAACGCACCGCTGTTGATTAGCGCCTTCTGTCTGCAACGTGAACGTGCGCAGCTACGCGCAAAGGCAACACCCGCTTGAGTTCGGCTGTTGCGATGCCTATCAAAGGTTAAGCGCTGAACAGGAGTTGTCGCAGATGACCATTAACAAAAACCTCGCGGATATGGTGGGCAACACGCCCTTGATCAGGTTGAACGCGGCGAGCGACGCGACGGGTTGCGAAATTCTGGGCAAGGCGGAGTTCATGAACCCCGGCCAGTCGGTGAAAGACCGCCCCGCGCTTTATATTATTCGCGACGCGGTCGCCTCTGGCGCGTTGAAGCCGGGCGGCACGATTGTCGAGGGCACGGCGGGCAACACTGGCATCGGTCTGGCGCTGGTTGGCGAGTCTATGGGCTTCAAGACAGTCATCGTGATCCCAGAGACGCAAAGCCAAGAAAAGAAAGACATGTTGCGCCTTGCTGGCGCAGAGCTGGTGGAAGTGCCCGCCGCCCCGTACCGCAACCCCAACAACTTCGTGCGCTATTCGGAGCGCTTGGCCAACAAGCTGAACGAGACAGAGCCGAACGGCGCTATCTGGGCGAACCAGTTCGACAATGTCGCCAACCGTCAGGCGCATATCGAGACAACTGGCCCTGAAATCTGGGATCAGACCGGCGGCAAGGTCGACGGCTTCGTCTGCGCCGTGGGCTCCGGCGGGACCTTGGCGGGCATCGCCATGGCGCTGCAACCCAAGGGCGTGAAGATCGGGCTGGCCGACCCGATGGGCGCGGCCTTGTACGATTGGTATACCAAGGGGGAGTTGACCTCGGAGGGCGGCTCCATCGCCGAAGGAATCGGGCAGGTGCGCATCACCAAAAACCTTGAAGGGTTCACCCCCGATTTTACCTACCAGATCCCTGACGAGGAAGCGCTGCCAGTGGTGTTTGACACCCTCCAAAACGAAGGGCTGTGCCTTGGGGCGTCGTCGGGCGTGAACATCGCGGGCGCGGTGCGCATGGCAAAGGACATGGGGCCGGGGCATACCATCGTGACGATCCTATGCGACTACGGCACGCGCTATCAGGCGAAGCTATGGAACCCAGAGTTCCTGAAAGAGAAGGGGCTGCCATACCCTGAGTGGTTGGCCAAAGCCCCGCAAGACATGCCGAGCATGTTCGAGTAAATGGCCATGGCTGGGATTGTGCGCGTGCTTTTTGTCGCGCTGACGTTGTGTTTTGCGGTCGTCGCCGTGCCAAACGTGGTGCTGGCGCAAGCGGTAGAGACCAAGACCGGTTTGCCCGATTATGAAGCGTGGGAGCGTGATGCCACCCGTGCGACTGACGTCTTGGAGGAAGACCGCGCGTCTACCGAGGGGCTGCAAACCCTGCGCGCGCAACTGGTATCGTGGCGGGATCTGTTCTCGCAGCGCCAAGATACGAACAAAGGCAAGATTGCCACCCTAAAGAGCCAGATCGAGGCGCTTGGCCCACTGCCCGCCGAGGGGGAGAGCGAGGCCGAGGAAATCGCCAACCGTCGCGCCGCGTTGAACAAGGAACTGGACGATAACACGGCCCCGAACCGCCGCGCGGAGGAAGCACACGCCCGCGCTGACGGGCTTATCTCACGGCTCGACAGCACTGTACGTGACCGGCAAACCAATCAGATTTTGGAACTGAACCCGACCCCGATCAATCCGGCACTCTGGCCGGAGGCTGTGGTGTCCATCGCCAGCGTTTGGACGGCGTTCATGGCGGAGGTGCGGGAAAACTACGCCTCGCCACAACGCTCCGACGCTTTGAAAGGCAATTTACCGCTGATCGTGGTGTTGCTGCTCACGGGGCTGGCTTTGGTTACCCGTGGCGGCGCTTGGGTCGAGCGCGGCGCATCCAAGCTGCGCGGCAGTCGCCACGCCAGCCGCGCCCGTGTGCGCGTGGGTGTCTTTATCATATCGCTGCTCTCGCTGGTGCTGCCCGTGGTCGGGCTGTTCTTGCTGATCCAAGCCGCCGATCAAAGCCAGCTGAGCGGTGAGATCGGAACCGTGATCTTGGGCATTCTGTCCGTTGTGACGATTACCATCTACGTCGCGCGGTGGCTGGCGTTGCAAGTCGCGCCACCTGCGTACCCACCGCATTCGGTGTTGGTGCTGACGGACGGGCAGGGGCTGCAAATGCGCCTGCTCATCAACGTGGCGGGTTTGCTAATTGCGGCGGACGCGACCTTGTCGGCGCTGCTAGAGGCGGAGTTGATTTCCGAAACCGCATCATCCGTGTTGGGCCTGCCTGTCATTGTGGTGGCTGGGCTGTTCTTGTTCCGCATCGCCCAGCTTATGGTCGCCTCTGCCAAGGCGGCACAGGTTCTGGCGGTTGAGGGCAACGCGGACGACAGCAACGGCCATCCCGCTGCCGATGCCTCCACAGGCGTTATCATGCGCTATCTGGGCCGTGCGGCGCGCATCGTGGCCATCGTCGGGCCAGCGCTGGCGGCGATCGGCTACACCTATGCGGGCAACATGCTGGTCTATTCGACCTACCTGACGCTGGCGCTGCTGGCAGGGGTCGCCATCCTGCAACGTTTGGTGCGTGACATCTATTCGATGATCCGCGGCGAGGACGCCGGTGCCAAGGGGTTGATCCCAGTGTTGGTGGGCTTTGCCATCGCGCTGTGCTCTTTGCCACTGTTGGCGTTGATCTGGGGCGCACGGGTCACCGACCTTAGCGAAGCGTGGGATGTGATTTCGGCGGGTGTGCCGCTGGGTGATAGCCGCATTTCGCCGGTCGACTTCCTGAAATTTGCCGTGATCTTTGTGCTGGGCTACGGGCTGACGCGCCTGTTGCAAGGCATGCTCAAAACGCAAGTCCTGCCGCGCACTCAGCTTGATACCGGCGGGCGCAACGCGATGGTCGCGGGCGCTGGCTACATCGGTATTTTCCTTGCGGCGTTGATTGCGATTACCAGCGCGGGGATTGATCTGTCGTCGCTGGCCATCGTTGCCGGTGCGCTGTCGGTTGGTATCGGTTTTGGCTTGCAGACGATTGTGTCCAACTTCGTGTCCGGCATCATCCTGCTGATCGAGCGCCCCATTTCTGAAGGGGACTGGATTGAGGTCGGCGGCACAATGGGTGTTGTGCGCGATATCTCGGTGCGGGCGACGCGGGTGGAGACCTTTGACCGCCGCGACGTGATTGTGCCGAACGCGGACCTGATTTCCACCTCCGTGACCAACTGGACCAAGGGCAACCTTGCAGGGCGTATCATCGTGCCGGTCGGGGTGGCTTACGGCTCCGACACCAAGCAGGTTGAAGCCATCTTGCAAAAGATTGCAGAGGCGGAACCACTGGTGATCCTGAACCCGCCGCCTGCGGTGCTGTTCCGTGGCTTTGGCGCGGATTCGATGGATTTTGAGATTCGCGCGGTTCTGCGGGATGTGAACTACGGCATGACCGTCACCTCCAACATGAATCACGAGATCGCTCGCCGCTTTGCGGAGGAGGGGCTGGAGATACCCTTCGCGCAACGCGACGTTTGGCTGCGCAACCCCGAAGCCTTGCGCCCGCCAGAGCCGGAAAAGAAGGCGCCACGCAAATCTACCAAGAAGGCCCCTGACGCATGAGCTTGTTGTACATTGAGGACGCATACCTGAAAGACGCGAGCGCCACAGTCGTGGCCGTGACGGAGCAGGGCGTGATCTTGGACCGCACGCTGTTCTACCCCACAGGCGGCGGCCAGCCGGGCGATACGGGCACGCTAAGTTGGAACGGCGCTAGCTGCACCATCACCGATACCCGCAAAGACAAGACCGACGCGGAGCGGGTCGTGCTAGTACTGGAGGAAGGCGGCGCATGGCCCGAGGTTGGCACCGAGGTGACGCAAACGCTGGACTGGGAGCGACGCCACGCCCATATGCGCGTGCACACCGCGTTGCACTTGCTGTCCGTGGTGATCCCCTTGGGGGTAACCGGCGGGCAAATCGGCGCGGAGAAGGGGCGGTTGGACTTCGACATGCCAGAGGCCCCCGCAGATAAAGCCGCGTTGGAGGTGGAGCTAAACGCCCTCATCACCCGCGATCTGAGCGTCACCGAAACATGGATTACTGACGCGGAGCTGGATGCGAACCCCGGCCTTGTGAAAACCATGTCCGTGCAGCCCCCGAAGGGCGCAGGAAAAGTGCGACTGGTGCGGATCGGCACCGAGGCGGAGCAGATAGACCTGCAACCCTGCGGCGGCACCCATGTGGCACGCACCGCAGAAATCGGCCGCGTGCGTATCGGAAAAATCGAAAACAAAGGCCGCAACAACCGCCGCGTGAACCTGCATCTGGAGGGCTAATTTGGCGCAGTGAGGGGGCGTCGCTAAACTCTTGTCAAAAAGAGCGATTTGCCTCTTGCGCTGCCCCCCTGCTTTTGGCTACACCCTGCGCCACGGACAGGTGGCCGAGTGGTCGAAGGCGCACGCCTGGAAAGTGTGTAGGCGGGAGACCGTCTCCAGGGTTCGAATCCCTGTCTGTCCGCCACTACCCCATTTTGTTGAGTTTGTATTGGTCGCCTTGGGCGGCCTTTTTTGTGCGGTGGCCGATAGTCGTGGTGCGGCCTAGCGGTACGCCGCGATCCAGCTTAGGCCGTCTTCCATCTTGCCGCGTGGTTTGTATTCCGCGCCGAAGGGGGCGCTCCAGCCGAGGCGGGCCAGCTCGGGGAGGAGCCATGGGTAGTTGACCTCCCCTTGGTCCGGCTCCCCTCGGCCCGGGACGGCGGCGAACTGGACGTGTCCTATTTGGTCTTGGCAGCCTTTGAACAGCGTCACCAGATCGCCTTGCATGATCTGCAAGTGATAGCAGTCGAACATGATTTTCAGGTTGGGCAGGTCCACGTCGGCCAGCGCCTCTTGGGCCTGCGCGATAGTGGCAATGTGGTAGCCCTTGGCGTCATGATGGTTAAGCGGCTCAATCAGGATCGTGCGTTGCGTCAGGGCGGCCTGCGTGCAGGCGTAGCGCAGGTTTTGCGCGAAGCTGGCTTTGGCGTCCGCGCTTTGGTCGGTGAAGCCCGCCATGACGTGCACATTCATCGCACCAATATCACGGGCATATGCCAATGCCTCGTCGATGTAGCCCTGCGCCTCCGCCTCGCGGCCCGCAATCGCGGCACAGCCGTTGTCGCCGCCAGCCACATCCCCGCGCCGTGTATTCAGGCCAAGGCAGGGCAGGCCGGTTTCGTCCAAGGCGGCTTTGACCTCCGCGGCGGGGGTGTCGTAGGGCCAGTGCAGTTCCACGGCGGCGAAGCCCGCGGCCTTGGCCTTGCGGATAGCGTCAGGCAGCGGGAGGTCGTTCCACAAAAAGCCAAGGTTTGCCGAGAATTCTACCATCAGTCCCACTCCACATCGAATTTGGTTACAAGGTTTTGCACCTGCTCTGGGCTGAGCGCGTTGGCGTCGTAACCGCGCATCATCATCGCCAGACGGGCGGTGTCTTCGAGTTCTTCAATGGCGTTGCAGGCGGCTTCGATGTCTTTGCCCGCGACCACGGGGCCGTGGTTCGCTAGCATCACCGCGCTGCGCTTGCCCGCAAGCCCGCGCACGGCGTCGCCCATCGCAGGATCGCCTGGCATGAAGAACGGCAGCAGCTTGACCTTGCCCAGCTTCATAATCGCATAAGGCGTCAGCGGCGGCAGGAAATTATCCGCATCAACGCCCGGCATCATCGACCATGCAACGGAGTGGCACGCATGCAGATGCACCACGGCCCCAGCGGTGGAGCGGGTGTCGTAGAACGCGCTGTGCAAGGGCATCTCTTTGGTTGGCTGGTCACCGCTGATCAATTGGCCCGCTGCGTCAAAGCGCGACAGGCGGGCAGGGTCTAGGCGCCCGAAAGACGTCCCCGTTGGCGAGACGAGCAAGCCGCCGTCAGAGGTGCGTGCGGAGATGTTGCCAGTGGAGCCGCCCGTGAGGCCGCGATCAAACATGGATTTTGCAAGCACACAAATCTGCTCGCGCAATTGGGTCTCTGTCATGGGGCCTCCGCGCTGTGTAGAGCGTTCATCGCCGTAAATGGCTGTGCAATCAAGTTTTTAGCGCAGCCAGTCGTGGGCGAACTCCAGATCGGTGACGCCTGCAAGGCGCGTGCTGCGCTCGATGGCGCGGGTCAGGGCCTTGATGCGGCCAGCCCCCATACGTACGCCGCGCTCCGGCCAGAAGGCCCGCACGGCCATGGCGTCGCGGGCACGGTCGGCCTTCATGTCGATGCGCCCGATCAAGCGGTCGCCCTCTAGGATTGGGAAGACGTAGTAGCCGTACTGGCGCTTGGCCTCCGGCACGAAGACCTCGATGCGGTAGTGAAAGCCGAACAACCGTTCGGTGCGCTTACGGTCCCGCAACGCCGGATCGAACGGTGACAGGATGCGAATGCGTTTTGTGGGCGCGGTGAGTGGCATCTCCAATGTCTCGGGGCGGGCAAAGGCGCGGCGTGGCTTGCCTAGCGCGGTTTCCAACTCCACCTCGATCAGGTGCTTGGCGGCAAGCTCCGCAACGCACCACGCTTTGGCCTCTGCGGGGGTGACCAGATCCCAGAAGGCGGCGATCTCCCCAGAGGTGGCGAACGCCAGCTTATCGAGGGCTGTGGCGCAGCTGTGGGCGATTGTTTCTTCCGGCGTGAAGGTGGCGGCCAGATGCTGCTCTGGGATCACGCGTTCTGTCAGGTCATAGAACTTGCGAAAGCCTTGGCGGTGCGTCACCGAGAGCTTGCCAGCCCGCCACAGATACTCCAACGCCGTCTTCGACGGGTGCCAGTCCCACCACCCGCCAGAGCCTTTCTTCTCCTCGGTGCCCACATCGGACGAGCAGCACGCGCCGTGGTCGGAGATTTGTTTGAGCACCGTGTCGAATTTCTGCTCGAACCCGTCGCGGTGCCAATTTTTGTAGCGTGCTTTGATGGTTACCGCGTCGCGGGCGAACTTCAGCTTCCAGTGGGCGAAATTGGCCATATCAATGACGGAGGCGTCATGTGTCCAATGCTCGAACCCCCGTCGCTGCGCCAGCACCGCGTCAAGCGCTTTGGGCCGGTAATTGGTGCGCCGCGCGTGAAGGATCATATGGTGCGCACGGGCGACGGTGTTGATGCTGTCGAGCTGCACAAACGTCAGGTCTTGCAGTAGGTCGTGCAGGTCGTCCCCTTTGCCTGCACCGGTCGGTGCCTCGCACAGGCGGTGGCGCATCAGGTGGTGCGTGCGTACGGTGGGCAGCGGGATCAAGGGCAGGGTCATAGGCGGCTCCGGCGGTGTTTTGTCACTATGACCAGCTAGGGCCTATCGCACCACCCGTATCATGCGTATCTTCCGGCAAAACAAATCGGGGCAGTGATTTATTCATGACCAACAGACGTGCAGTGATTGCGGGCGGCGGGATCGGTGGGTTGGCCAGCGCATTGGCCTTGGCGCAGAGCGGCTGGGAGGTCGAGGTGCTGGAGCAGGCGCCGGAGTTGCGCGAGGTTGGCGCGGGCATCCAAGTCAGCCCGAACGGGATGAAGATGCTGGAACGCCTTGGCGTGTTGCCCCATCTGGAACACAGCTTGTTCGAGCCGGAGGCAATAGAGCTGCGCATGGGGCGGACCGGACGCAGGGTGTTTCGCCTGCCGATGAAGGGCTACGCGCAGGACCGCTGGGGGCATCGGTTTATCCAGATCCACCGTGCGGACCTGCATGATGCATTGGCGCAAGCGCTGCGCGCGCAGCCCAGGGCGCAACTGCGCACCAACGCGAAGATCACCGGCTATGTGCGCGAACGCGGGGGCGCCTCGGTCTATCTGGAGCGCGGGGAGCGGGTCTTTGGCGACGTGGTCATCGGCGCGGACGGGGTGCGTTCGGTTATCCGCAATCAGATGTGCGGCACGGACCGTGCGCGGTTCACGGGTCAGGTGGCGTGGCGCACGGTGGTCCCGGTCGATGCTTTGGGTGACAACGCCCCGCCGCCCTACGGCGTGATCTGGGCGGGACGCGGCAAGCACGCGGTGACCACGCGGGTGAAGGGCGGAAGCCACGTCAACTTTGTGGGCATTGTGGAGCAGGACAGCTGGACAGAAGAGGGCTGGTCGATCCCCGGAAGCATAGAGGAGGCGCTGGCCGATTTCGGCGATTGGCAACCCTGTCTGCGCGCGGTGCTGGAAGCCTCGCAGGGGCTGTTTCGTTGGGCGCTCTACGGGCGACCACCGCTCGCGACATGGTGTGATGGTCCCGTGACCCTGCTGGGCGACGCGGCGCACCCTATGTTGCCGTCAATGGCACAAGGGGCGGTGATGGCGTTGGAAGACGCGGTTGTTCTGGCGCAGATGTTGGAGCGGCACGCGGACAAGGTGGCAGCGCTGCAAGCTTATGAGGCGGCACGCAAACCGCGTACCACACGGGTGCAACAACGCTCCGCCATGAATGCGCGGATGTTTCACCGCCCGAACGCGGCGGCGCAACTGGCGACCTACGGGCCGATGGCGTTGGCGGGGCACTTGTCTGCTTCGGTGATACACCGCCAGCAGGACTGGATTTACGGGTTTGACGCTGGTTCCTAAGTGCGGGGGCCTAAGTTTTTTAGGGCGAGCCCGCGACCCTCTGCGCAGGGGAGAGCCGCACGAGAGGGTCTGCGTTTTGGCACAAAGAATGGGGAGGTGCTGGGTACACCGTTGTGCCTTAACGTGGGCTTGCGTTGCCCGGCGGCCTGCAAAGGGAAAATCCTCGTCGAAAGCAGCGCGACCGGGCGGCAAGTAGAGTTTCGTCATAAAACAAGCGGTTCACTCTCCGCTTGAAATGACCCTGCGTCATTCCCCCAAAGGTGATCAAGAGGGGAGTTAACGTGGCGTTAAGGTGTTTCGATGGTATTGTTTAAAATCAGTGACTTACAAGGCGTGAATAAGGCGTGAAACGGGTTTCACGGGTGTGAAGCGGCACGATGTCCTGACACGCCGCTTCGCATCACGCTTCAGTTCATGGTTGCAAGGTAGTTGGCGCAGCCTGTGAGGGCGGCGTAGTCGTCCTCAATCACCCCGACCTCAAAGTTGCCCATAAAGCCCGCAAAGCGGCCCTTGTCGCGGAAGGCGTCAGAGAAGCCGAGCGGGCCGAAGTGGCGCGAGAACGCGCGCGCGACGCCGCCGGAGAAGAACACCCCGCCGAACGGTAGATGGATTAGCGACAGGTTGCCCGCAACGGTGCCAAGCATCCGCACGAAAAGGGCTGCCGCTTGCTCCGCACGCGGATCGGTCCCGTTCTCGAAACCCGCCATGATGTCTGCGGCAAAGGCCTCGCGCGGATCACCTGCCTCTATGCCCAGCCACGCGTAGACACGCTCCAACCCGCGGCCGGACATCATGTCCTCCACTGCGGGGAAGCCGTGGGCCGTTTCGAAGTACTGCGCCAAGCGTAGTTCATCCTGAGAGCGCAAGGGCAGATTTGCATGACCGCTTTCGGATGGGGGCACGTGGCGGCCCCAGCGGGTTTCATAAACCGGCGCGATGTTGAAGCCGGTACCCACACCGATCACCAGCTTCGTGGCCATCGGGTCGTGGTCTTTGTCCTGCGCCGCAACCAGTTGCGTTACCGCACCCTCGGGCAACGCCCCCAAGGCGTGGCCTTGGGCTTGCAGGTCATTCAGCAGGTAGGCCGTTTCCGAATGCGCGGCCTGCGCCAATGTGGCCTCGTCGAGTTCCCAATCGAGGTTGGTCATAGAGCCGCGCCCATCTTTCACCGGACCCGCCAGCGCAACGCACGCCGCTTTGCAGGTGACGTCCTGTGAGGCGATATAGGCCTTCAATACCGATTCCAGCCCCGCGTGGTCCACATTGGCGTAGCGGGTCACGGTGTCTTTAAGCAGGCGGGTGCCCTCGGCCAAAGCGACGCGGGTGTTGGTGCCCCCGATGTCGGCTACAAGGGAATAGGTGTCAGCTGGGCGGGTCATAACGGTTAGGCTTTCAAGGCAAGTGCAAGGGCGTGGTAAGAGGCTTTGGGCGTGCGTTCAAGCGTCTCGAAGTCGACATGGATCAATCCGAAGCGCTTTTCATAGCCCAAAGCCCACTCATAATTGTCGAGTAGGGACCAGAATGTGTACCCCGCGAGCGGTACGCCGTCGGCGATGGCTTGGCGGGCTGCGGCAAGGTGTTGGTTCAAATAATCTATGCGTGCGGCGTCCGGCACGTCTGGCTGGTCAGGGTTCGCCATGCCGTTCTCCGTTACATAGAGCGGCAGGCCCTTGGTGTAGTTTGCGTCCACCCAGCCTAGGAAATGATGCAGGCCCTCGGGGTAGATTTCCCATCCCATCTGGGTTTTTGGCAGTGGCCCCGCGACCTCTTCATGGGCGGGCCACGCGCCGTCTGTCGCGGCAACGCGCTTGCAGGTGTAGTAGTTCAGCCCCAGCCAATCGAGCTTTTGGCCGATTAGCGCGAAGTCATCCTGCCAGCCTTTGGGCATATGTGGCTCCAAGCCCGCCATGACATTGTCGGGGTAGGCACCTTTGAACAACCCGCCAAGGAAGAAACGGTTATAATAGCCGTCGTAGAGCGCTGCGGCCTCTTTGTCGGCGGCGCTGTCGGTGGCGGGATGGGCGTATTCAAAATTACAAACTGCACCAACGTTCGCAACATCGAGGTCGCGCAACACCTCCACCGCGCGGCCGTGGGCGCAGAGCACATGATGCATGGCGTGGGCCGTGGCGCGAATATCGCGTAACCCCGGGGCGTGGTGACCCAGAAAGTGGCTGAGCCAGCCGACGCACCAAGGCTCGTTTATCGGCGCGACAGAGAACATGCGGTCACCAATGCGGTCCATAATGACGCGGGTATACTCGCCGAACCATTTGGGCAGGTCCGGATTGCGCCAGCCCCCCAGATCGGCAAGGGCGGAGGGCAGTTCCCAGTGGTAGAGCGTGGCCATGGGCTTCAGGTTGCGCTCCAGCATCGCGTCGACCAGCCGGTCGTAGAAGTCCAAACCCTCTTGGTTAGCTGCGCCACGCCCCTCGGGCATCACCCGCGCCCACGACGTGGAGAAGCGGTAGGCGTCGAGGCCCATCGCTGCCATCAAATCCAGATCCTCGGTGTAGCGGTGGTAGTGGTCGCAGGCGATGGCACCATGCTCCGCGTGCACCACGTTGCCGGGGGTTGCTGCGAAGTCGTCCCAATGGGTGCGGCCTGCGCCGCCAAAACTGTGCCCCTCGATCTGGTAGGCCGATGTCGCGGCTGCGAATAGAAAATCCTTGGGGAAATCGGCACGGGTAAACTGCATCATGTCAGACCTTTAGCGGGTTGGGGCAGGGCCGGTGGAGCCGCCGACAACAAGTTCGGCTTCCCACAACTCGTGAACGGGGCCGGTGGTGCGCCCCGCGATCTGATCCATCAGCATCTCGCCGCAGCGCCGCCCCGCGTTGCGCACAGAGGAGCGGGTGGCGGTGAAAATCGGGGAGCCTTCACCGTTGGGAAGGTATGACAACGCGTCGTCAAAGCAGATGATCGACACATCCTTGCCAACCACCAGACCGCGCTCTTCAACCGCCCTGCGGACGCCCATCGCGGGGATCAGCGACGACGCAATGACAGCGGTGGGGGGATTGTCGGCATCCAACATTTGCGCGGTTTTGGCGTAGCCGAAGGGCTCGGTCATCTCGAATGCGTGTGTCAGGCTTGGGTCCAAAGCCACACCGCGCGCAGAGAGGGCATCTGCGTATCCGGCGCGGCGGCGCATAGCGAAATCCATCTGCTCAAACCCGTTGATCAAAGCGATGCGCGTATGCCCCAGATCCAGCAGAAAGTCGGTCGCGCGTAGAAACGCGGAGCGGTTGTTCACGTCGAGCCAGCTGTAGGGGGTCGGGCAATTGCTGGATCTGCCGTGCACAACGAAGGGCAGCCCCAGCTTTTGGAGGAGCGGGATACGCGCATCATTTACCAAGGGGCCATGCACGATCACACCGTCCACGGTTCCGGTGTTGGCCAACCGCTCGTAGGCGGCGGCTTCTTGGGAATCGTCGACCACGGATACCCGCATGTCATAGCCTTCACGGGCGTAAGCCTCGCCAGCGCCGGCGATAAAGTCCGAAAACACCAAGTTGACCATTTCATGCTGGTTTGACAGCGGGATCACGTGCCCGATTGACATAGTGCGGCCCGTCGCTAGGCTTTTGGCGCGGGTGTTTGGCTGATAGTTGTGGGCCAAGGCGGCCTCCGCGACCCTGATGCGGGTGGCTTCTTTGACCTCGGGGTAGCCGTTTAACGCGCGGCTGACCGTTGTTTGGGACAGGCCGAGCAGGTCCGACAGCTCTCGTAAATTCATCCGGTTTTCCCTCCCCAGATCTCCCAAAGCGCTTTGGGTGACTGCGGTAATTCTTACGGGCAGTTTCGAGGGGCGTCAAAGGGGATTTTAAACTAGATGGTGCAGTTATTCAGTATGCAGGTGCAGAAAAGATAAGGAAAACCGTACCTCAGCTTTGCGATTTGTTGACAGGCGGGTTTGTCTGCTGCACGTTCACATTCATCCAAAGCGCTTTGAAAAACGATTCTCGACGCGCAAAAGATACTTGGGCGCAGTACGCGCCAAAACTGGGAGGATATCATGAAGATTAGCTTGTACACCTCGGCCGCTATTGTCGCGCTGAGCACTGCGTCTGCCATTGCGGACGGTCATCTTGCGTTCGGCACCGACGGCGGTGACTTCACGTGGGACAGTTACAATGAATTTGCAGCCGCCACGGATTTGAGCGGCCAAACGGTGTCGATCACCGGCGCTTGGACGGGGAACGAAAAGGAAAAGGTGGAAAAAGTGTTCGCCTATTTCACAGCAGCCACCGGCGCTGAGGTGAACTACTCGGGTTCCGACAGCTTCGAGCAAGATATCGTGGTTTCCGCGCGCTCCGGCTCCGCGCCGAACTTGGCGGCTTTCCCTCAACCTGGTCTTGCGGCCGATATGGCCAGCCAAGGCCTGCTGACGCCATTGGCCGAGGGCAGCGACGCATGGGTGCGCGACAACTTCGCGGCGGGCCAGTCGTGGGTTGATCTGGGCACTTATGCGGACAAGGACGGGGCCGACCAGCTATACGGCTTGTTCTACCGCGTCGACGTGAAATCCTTGGTTTGGTACGTGCCGGAAGCCTTTGACGAAAGCGGCTACGACATTCCAGAGACGATGGAAGAGCTGAAGGCGCTGACCGATCAGATCGTGGAAGACGGCGGCACCCCTTGGTGCATCGGTCTGGGATCAGGGGCGGCGACGGGCTGGCCTGCAACCGACTGGGTTGAAGACATGATGCTGCGCACCAACACGCCTGAGGATTACGACGCGTGGGTGAAGAACGAGATGAAGTTCGACGATCCCAAGGTTATTGCTGCGATTGAAGCCTTCGGCGAGTTCGCCCGCAATGACGCCTATGTAGACGGCGGCGCGGCGGCCGTCGCCAGCACCGACTTTCGTGACAGCCCTGCGGGCCTGTTCACGATTCCGCAAAAATGCTACATGCACCGTCAGGCGTCCTTTATTCCTGCCTTCTTTCCAGAGGGCACCGAAATGGGCACAGACGTCGATTTCTTCTACTTTCCGGCGTTTGAAGAGAAAGACTTAGGCAAGCCGGTTCTTGGGGCAGGGGCGCTCTTTGCGATCACCAACCCGTCCGAAGCGGCGAACGCGATGATCGAGTTCATGAAACTCCCAATCGCGCATGAGTTGTGGATGACGCAAGGCGGCTTCCTTACGGCCCACGCGGGCGTCAATTTGGCGGCCTATGCGGACGACAGCCTGCGCGCGCAAGGCGAAATTCTGCAAAACGCCACGACGTTCCGCTTCGACGCGTCTGACCTGATGCCGGGTGAAATCGGCGCAGGGGCGTTCTGGACCGGCATGGTCGACTACGTCACCGGAACCGAAGCCGCAGACGTGGCCAAAGGTATTCAGGATCGCTGGGACGCAATTCAATAAAATCAAGGGTCTGCGGCATGTATGTCATGTCGCAGACCGTCCTTAACTGGCTTGGGGAGGGCTAGAGATGTCGCCGCTGCTACAGGGTGTCTTAACGATCATTATCGGTGTTGGCGGATGCGTGGGGTACTTCTTCGCGTCGAACCTGATCCTTGATAAAATCATCTTCCCGCCCCAGACCGTGAACCCCGGAAAGAACATCAACCGCGCCAACATGGTGCGCCCGTGGTTGTTCCTGCTGCCCGCACTTTCGGCGTTGTCGCTGTATTTGCTCTATCCGGTGGTTGGCTCTTTCTATCGCTCATTGTTCAACCGCAGCGGTGAGGAATTCATCGGCTTTGGCAATTACCGAACAATGTTTGCCGATGACGGATTTCAAACCGCGTTGCTCAACAACTTCCTGTGGGTCTTGTTTGTGCCGGCTGCGGCCACGTTCCTAGGCCTGCTGGTGGCGCAGCTGACAGACAGGCTGGCGTGGGGGAATATCGCCAAGTCGATTATCTTCATGCCTATGGCGATCTCGTTTGTGGGTGCATCGCTGATCTGGAAGTTTGTCTATGCCAACAACCCAGACATCGGGTTAATCAACGCGATCAGGGACAGTTTCGGCGCGGCACCGCTGGACCCGCTACAGTTGCCGTTCTGGAACAACTTTTTCCTGATGTTCATCCTTGTGTGGATCCAAACGGGCTTCGCCATGGTGATCCTCAGCGCCGCGTTGCGCGGCATTCCGGAGGAGACGGTCGAGGCCGCCATCATCGACGGCGCGAACCCGTTTCAGGTTTTTTTCCGCATCAAGGTGCCGCAGATCATGGGCACGATTGTGGTGGTGTGGACCACCATCACCATTCTGGTGCTGAAGGTGTTCGATATTGTCTACACGATGACAGGCGGCAACTTTGGCACGGAAATCCTGCCCAGCTACATGATGGCCTATATGTTCCGCGATGACGGGCGCGCTACGGCGGTGGCCTTTGTGATCATGATCATCGTCTTGCCGGTGATGATCTGGAACATACGCCAAGCCCGCGCGGAGATGAGATAATGGACAATATTGCTGGCACAAAACCCGCGCTGACGTGGGTGGTGCATATTTCGGTCGTGCTTTTGGTGGTGCTGTGGCTCATCCCGACGGTCGGGTTGCTGGTGTCGTCGTTCCGCGACCGTGACCAGATCAGCGCCACGGGTTGGTGGCTGTCGCCGTTTCCGGTGGAGCAGAACTATCAGGTGAAAGCGCCTGCGGGCGACGTGACGGTGGACGGGGACCGCAATGTTATCGAAGGGAACGTATTCGGGGACGGTGAGGGTACGGTGTCGCGCTTCGGCGGCAAGCGCGCCGCGCCCACCGAATTCAAGGCGGGGGATACCGCGCAACTTAGAAAGGACAGAACCCTTAGCGTGCAGCGGGATGGCAGCTACGTTTATACATCCCCTGCGGCGATCAAACGTGATCCGTCGATCTACTTTGCCGCTGAAAGCCCGCCGGACTTTTCGCTCGACAATTACCGCACCATCATGGCGTCCGATAACATGGACCGCGCGTTCATCAACACGTTGACGGTGACTATTCCGGCCACGATTATCCCGATCCTGATCGCGGCCTTCGCGGCCTACGCTTTGGCGTGGATGGATTTTCGCGGGCGGGGTTTTCTGATAGCACTGGTCGTGGGCCTACTGGTGGTGCCGTTGCAGCTGGCTTTGGTGCCGTTGCTGACACTGCATAACAAGGTGGGCATCGGGCAAAGCTTCCTTGGGATCTGGATGGCGCATACCGGTTTCGGGCTGCCTCTGGCGATATATCTGCTTAGAAACTACATGGTTGGCCTTCCGCGCGACATCATCGAAGGCGCCAAGGTCGACGGGGCCACGGATTTTCAGGTGTTCACAAAAATCGTGCTGCCGCTGAGCTTCCCTGCGCTGGCTAGTTTCGCAATCTTCCAATTTCTTTGGACATGGAACGATCTGCTGGTGGCAAAGGTGTTTCTGCCCTCCAATTCGGAGTCTTGGGTGATGACCGTGAAAATCGCCGATGACCTGCTGGGCTCCAAGGGCGGCGATTGGGGTATCCTTGCGGCGGCGGCCTTTATCTCCATCGCTGTTCCGCTGATCGTTTTCTTTACAATGCAACGCTATCTGGTGCGCGGCCTGCTGGCTGGCTCCGTCAAGTAACTTCGTCAAATAACACGAGACCGATATGACCAAAATCGACGTAAACCTGACTTCTGTTCCCGCCGTGGATGCCGATTGGTGGCGCGGTGCGGTGATCTACCAGATTTATCCGCGTAGCTTCCAAGACAGCAACGGTGACGGGGTCGGCGACCTTCCGGGCATCACCTCGCGCATTCCCTACATTGCGTCGCTTGGGGTGGATGCGATCTGGATTTCGCCGTTCTTCACCTCGCCGATGAAAGACTTTGGCTATGACGTCAGCGACTATTGCGACGTGGACCCGATGTTCGGCAAGCTTGGCGATTTTGATACGCTGGTTGAGGCGGCCCATAGCCACGGGCTGAAAGTGATGATCGACTTGGTGCTGTCGCATACCTCCGACCAGCACCCGTGGTTCAAGGAAAGCCGCGCCAGTCGCGACAATGATAAGGCGGATTGGTACGTCTGGGCCGACCCAAAGCCGGACGGCACACCGCCCAACAACTGGCTGTCGATCTTTGGCGGGCCTGCGTGGCATTGGGACGCGCGGCGCGAGCAGTACTATTTGCACAACTTCCTCGCGACCCAACCTGACCTGAACTTCCACAACCCTGACGTGCAAGACGCTTTGCTCGACGCCACACGGTTCTGGTTGGAGCGGGGGGTGGACGGCTTCCGGTTGGACACCATCAACTTCTACTTCGCCGACAAGCAACTGCGCGACAACCCCGCGTTGTCACCAGAGAAGCGCAACGCGTCCATCGCGCCCTCGGTCAATCCGTATAACCACCAAGAGCATCTCTACTCCAAAAACCAGCCGGAGAACCTTGCGTTTCTGAAGCGCTACCGTGCGCTGCTGGATGAATACCCCGCCGCCACCTGTGTGGGCGAGGTCGGTGATGCGCAGCGCGGTCTTGAGCTTTTGGGTGAATACACGGCGGGCGATGAGCGTGTGCACATGTGCTACGCATTCGAGTTTCTGTCGCCCGAGATCCTGACCGCCACCCGCGTGGTGGAGACGATGACCCGCCTAAAGGAGATGGCACCGGACGGTTGGGCGTGTTGGGCCTTCTCCAACCACGACGTGGTCCGGCACACGACGCGCTGGAACCTGTCGCCAGAGGCGCACCGCGGCTACACCACAATGATGGGCGCGTTGCGCGGCTCTTTGTGCCTCTATCAGGGGGAGGAGTTGGGCCTGCCGGAGGCAGACGTCGCATTTGAGGACTTGCAAGACCCTTACGGGATCGAGTTCTGGCCGGAGTTTAAAGGCCGTGACGGTTGCCGCACGCCGATGGTGTGGGGCGGGTCGAACCAGAACGGCGGCTTTAGCGAGGGCGCACCTTGGCTTCCCGTGAGTGGCGCGCATATCTCACGCTCCGTCGCTGTGCAGGAAACCGACCCCGACGCGCCGCTGCACCATTACCGCAAAGTTCTGGCGTTTCGCCGAGCCCATCCCGCCCTTGTGAAGGGCGCGCAGTCCGCGATGCGGGCTGAGGGTGATGTGCTAAGCTTCCAACGCATGCAGAATGGCGAGACGATGTTTTGCGCCTTCAACCTGTCGGATGCGCCCGTCACAGTGGACATGCCGTCGGGCAATTGGGATTTGACAGGCGGCGAACTTGGGGCGACCGCGACGCCGGTTGACGGCAAACTGCAACTAGAGCCGTGGCAGCCATGCTTCGCGCTGAAACGCTAACGCCGGAGGGATTTATACCATGGCAGACCTGAAACTTACGGGCGTCGGCAAAACATACGGCGGCTCTGTGGAGGTACTCAAGGACATCGACCTTGACATCACCACAGGTGAATTGATCGTTTTCGTAGGCCCGTCCGGTTGCGGCAAGTCCACGCTATTGCGCATGATCGCGGGGCTGGAGAAGATCACCGCAGGCGAGTTGCAAATCGACGGGGACGTGATGAACGACGTCCCGCCGGCGCAGCGCGGTATCGCCATGGTGTTCCAAAGCTACGCGCTGTACCCGCATATGACGGTCCGCGACAACATGGCCTTCGCGCTGAAACTGGCGAAGAAGTCGCCACAGGAAATTGAGGCCGCCGTGGGGCGCGCTGCCAAAGTGTTGCAGCTAGAGGAGTATCTTGACCGCCTGCCCAAAGCGCTGTCTGGCGGGCAGCGCCAGCGGGTAGCCATCGGGCGCAGTATCGTGCGGGATCCGAAGGTTTACCTGTTCGACGAGCCGCTTTCCAACCTCGACGCAAGCCTGCGCGTGGCAACGCGGATCGAGATCGCACAACTCAAGGAATCGATGCCGAATTCCACGATGATCTATGTTACGCATGATCAGGTGGAGGCGATGACGCTGGCCAGCCGTATCGTCGTTTTAGCGGACAAAGGCATCGCGCAGGTGGGCAGCCCGCTGGAGCTTTATGAAACGCCGGAGAACGAATTCGTGGCGCAATTCATCGGCTCCCCCGCGATGAACCTGATGGCGGGGGAGGTCGTTGGCACTGGTGAGGTCACAACTGTCGCGCTGCCCGAAGGGGCGGGCACGATCACGGCCAATATCCCGACCAACGCGGACGACATGGGCCTCAAGGTCAATGTGGGTATCCGGCCGGAGGACATGACCGTCACCGACGGCGACATCTACGCCTATGCCGGCACGGTGAATATTGTGGAAGCCTTGGGCGAGGTGACGCAGCTTTACTTTGCGAAATCAGCGCCGGAGCATGAGCCGGTGATTGCCAAGCTACAGGGCATCCATACCGATGTGCGCGGACGGGTGATGAAAATGACAGCCGACCCGTCAAAGGTGCATTTGTTCGCGGACGGGCGTTCGTTGTTGTACCGATAGATAGTCGCGGCGAGGATTTGCGTGCGCCGAAGCAGTCGGGCTTGGGGGCTTTACTGTTAGCGCTAACAGGCGTATATGGGCGATAACCAAAGGAGGACGCCATGCCGCTCAATTCCACAATTCAAGACGTCACCCAACGCATTATCGACCGCTCCAAAGGCGCACGTACAACCTACATGGAGCGTATGCGCCAAGCCGCCGAGGAAGGCCCGCGTCGCGGCCACCTGACTTGTGGCAACCAAGCCCATGCTTATGCAGCGATGGAGGAAGACCAAGCCCCGATGTTGGAGGGGACCGGCGGCAACATCGGTATCGTGACGGCTTATAATGACATGCTGTCTGCGCATCAGCCGTTCAAAGATTACCCCGACCTGATCAAAGCGACCGCACGCGCCAATGGCGGCACCGCGCAAGTGGCGGGGGGCGTTCCGGCGATGTGTGACGGTGTCACGCAAGGGCAGGTGGGTATGGAGCTATCCCTGTTTTCGCGCGACGTGATTGCCCTGTCTGCGGGTGTAGCGCTCAGCCACAATACCTTTGACGCGGCGGTTTACTTGGGCGTCTGTGATAAGATCGTACCAGGCCTGATCATCGCGGCGGCCACGTTTGGCTACCTGCCGGGTATTTTCTTGCCAGCGGGGCCGATGGCATCGGGCTTACCGAACGATGAAAAAGCCAAGGTTCGCCAAAAGTTTGCGTCCGGTGAAGTGGGCCGCGATGCGTTGATGGCGGCTGAAATGGCGTCCTACCATTCGCCCGGAACATGTACGTTTTACGGGACAGCCAACTCCAACCAGATGCTGATGGAGTTCATGGGGCTGCATTTGCCCGGCTCCAGTTTCGTGAACCCGAACACCGAAATGCGCGATGCGTTGACCAGCTACGGCGCCAAACGGGCGCTGGAGATTACGGCCCTCGGGTCCGACTACACGCCTGTTTGCGATATCCTCGACGAGAAGACATTCGTAAACGGGCTTGTCGGGCTGATGGCGACAGGTGGCTCCACCAACCTCGTGATCCACATTATGGCGATGGCGCGGGCTGCGGGCGTTATTCTTGATCTGCAAGACCTGTCCGACCTGTCCGACGCGACGCCGCTGATGGCGCGGGTTTACCCGAACGGCTTGGCCGATGTGAACCACTTCCACGCCGCTGGCGGCTTGACCTACATGATCGGTGAGTTGCTCGACGCGGGGCTGCTGCATCCCGACACGCGCACGGTGATGGGCGACGGGCTTGGCCTTTACGCGCGGGATCCGAAGCTGCGCAACGGGGAGCTGACGTGGGAAGACGCGCCGCGCGAGACACAAAATGACCGGATTTTGCGGCCTGTCAGTGATCCCTTCGCCCCCGAAGGCGGCTTGAAGCAGCTGAACGGCAATCTTGGGCGCGGGGTGATCAAAGTCTCCGCCGTTGCGCCGGAGCGACGTTTCATTGAGGCGCCAGCACGAATTTTCCACAGCCAAGACGCGGTGAAGGCCGCCTTCAAGGCGGGTGAATTTACCACGGACACAGTGGTGGTGGTGCGCTTTCAAGGGCCAAAATCCAACGGCATGCCAGAACTTCACGGCCTGACGCCGGTCTTGGCCGTGTTGCAGGACCGTGGGCTGAAGGTCGCCTTGGTCACCGATGGGCGTATGTCGGGCGCGTCGGGCAAGGTGCCCGCAGCGATCCACGTGTGTCCGGAGGCCGTCGATGGCGGATTGATCGGCAAGCTGCAGGACGGCGACATTGTGCGGTTGGACGCGACGGCGGGCACCTTAGAGGTGCTGACCGAAGGCGTGGAGGCCCGCAGCGCGGCCACCCCAAACCTCAGCGACAATTCCCACGGCATCGGGCGCGAACTGTTCTCCATGTTCCGCCAAAACGCGGGTATTGCGGCAGATGGCGCAGGGGTGGTGGTCTAAACCCGCGCACTGTTCTAAAAGCTCGGCGACCCCGATTTCTTCACGCTTCCTAAAGGACTTTTCCATGACACCCATTCAAGCCAGCCAACTTGCCCGTGAAATCTGCGAGCTTGCGCCAATCGTTCCCGTTCTGGTGGTTGACGATGCCGCCCACGCGCAGCCGTTGGCGCAAGCTTTGGTGACCGGCGGCTTGCCTGCGCTAGAGGTCACGTTGCGGACGCCCGCTGCACTCGAAGTCATTGCGGAGATGGCCAAGGTCGAAGGCGGCGTTGTGGGTGCGGGCACATTGCTCACGCCAGAGGACGTGCACGCGGCGATCGACGCGGGCGCGAAATTCGGCGTCTCGCCGGGGGCGACGGATCGGCTTTTGGACGCCTGCGAAGAAGCGGGCCTTCCGCTGTTGCCAGGGGTGGCGTCGGCCACCGAAGCCATGCGCCTGCTGGAACGCGGCTACACCATGTTGAAGTTCTTCCCAGCAGAAGCCGCTGGCGGCGCACCTGCTGTCAAAGCCATTGGCGCGCCAATCCCGCAGGTCAGCTTTTGCCCGACGGGCGGCGTAAGCCCCGCCAACGCGAATAGCTATCTGAGCTTGCCCAATGTGGTGTGCGCGGGCGGCTCTTGGGTGGCATCGAAAGACAAGATGCAGGCTGGCGACTGGGACGGCATCACCACCATTGCGAAAGCCGCGGCAGCACTGTCTCGCTAGAATTTAGCGCGGTGGCCTATGTTCAACCGTGGGCCGCCGCGTGGGCTTGCAGCACATTTTGCAACGCATCGCTGGCGATTGGGCCACGCACGATTTCCACCATCTCCCCACGGCGATCAAACAGCAACAGTGTCACATGGGGTACGCCATATTGCGCCGCGAACTCCGCCCCTCTGGGCGTTTTGATGTTGGCGACCAAGAAAGTGAATTCATCTTCCTCAAACGATTTCAAAGCTTTGCGAGTTTGCTTTTGCAATGTCCGGCAGAGCGGGCATTGCGGGTCATGAATTTGCACGACGGATAGCTTGCCACCACCGATCTTTGACAAGTCGGCTTCCGCCGCCGACGCCTGCACGCTGTCCATCACCAGATAGCCCGCGATCCCTAGGATTGGCACAGCGATTGCCGCGTTGCGCATCAGGCGCAAGACATTGCGGCGGCTATGCGCTTTGGCCTTTTGGGCGGCGGGCGCAGGGTCCGGTTGGGAATGCGTGCGTTTGGGGGGCGTTTTTCTGGTTTTCTTTTTCATCGTGTAGCGTCCGCTTAGATAGGTGAACACCACAGGTCGCGCGTCCAGCGCGCAGCTTCAAATCACGTTCCCTTGAGGCACACGCCTATGGCGGCAGGTGAATGGTGAACCGCGCGCGGATGGCGCTGTCCAATGCAGGGTTAAACGCAGCTGACGACGGAGCGGCAAGAAGCTCCAGCTTGCGGGCCGTGGCTTTCTGCAACAGGTCGGGCTTGTCCTTTTCCGCCCATTCTTTCGGGGACATCCGGTCACCTAGAGTGGGGTACACGTAGTCACTTTCCATGCGCGTCAGGGTTTGCGCGGCACCCAGATAGTGACCGACGCCGGCCTTATCGCCGTCACCCAGACAGGTGGTGCGCATCACATCAAGCGCCAGCGTTTCCTCCGTCACCTCAATACCGCGCACGCAGCGCAAAGCCTGCCCGATCAGGTCGTCGCCCAAGATCAGGCTTTCGTGGCAAAAGCCCAGCAGGGAGGCATGCATGCCCGCTGCCTCGTAAACCATGTTGAGGCCGGAAAGACCTGCCATCACATTAGAGCACATCTGCTCCCATCCGGCTTGCATGTCGGGCAGTTTGGCGTCGGACGCACCCGCGGCCGCGCCGCCGGGTATGCCGTAGAAATGGTGCATCTGGGCGCAGCCTGCCGTGAGCAATGCCTGCTCGCCTGAGCCCACCGACATAGCACCCGTACGCAGGTCTAATCCGAATGGCCATGTCCCAAAGATGGCGGGATGGCCGGGCTTGATGGCGTTCACATAGACCACCCCTGCAAGACACTCCGCCACGGCCTGCACAATTGCGCCCGCGATGGGCGATGGCGCGGTAGCGCCCGCCATGCCAGCCGACAGCAGAAGCACAGGCATGCCGCCCTCTATGCAGGCCTCCATGACGCGGCAGGCGTCTGTGGCAAATTTCATGGGAGGGACCACAAAGCAGTTGGTGTTGGACACGAAAGGCCGTGCGCGCCACGTGTCCTCATCTCCGGCGATCATATGGAGCATCTCTAACGCGCCCGCGACGTAGTCAGCCTCCGTAAAGGACACACCGATGTGCTTGGTCGTGCCGCGCGTGCAGGCATAAACGGTGTTCAGGTCCATCTCGTAGTTGTCGGCGATGTCGCGGCAGACCATCGGGCGTTGCAAGAAGTGCAGGTTGTCCAGTTGGTCGGTGATGCGGGCGGCGTCATAGAGGTCCTGCACCGTGCTTTCGCGGTAGTTGCGCCCCTCGACGTCGACCATGTGCACGGCCGCACCCGCAGTGCCGTAATGCACCTTCGTCCCCTGAAGATGCAGGTCGTTTCCGGGATCGCGGCCGCACAATGTGACGTCCTTGCAGGCGACGGCCAGCATGTCTTCCACCAGCGCGCGCGGGAAGCGTATGCGGCCATCCTCCCCTAGGATCGCGCCTGCGCGGGTCAGGATCTCGATGCCACTTGGCGGCGCGTCGGCGAGACCTATGTGTTCCAGCGCAGTCAGCGCGGCTTCGTGGATGTTGGCAATGTCGAGGTCGCTTAAGACGCGCAATTGGCCGCCGCGCAAACCGGCATGTACGGGGCGTTTGTCGGTGGCAAGCGGGGCGGCACGCAACGCACGGCGCGCGGCGCGACCGCCAGAACGGCGGGGCGAGGAAGGCGATTGATCTGTCATGTGAGGGACTTTCGCGAAGATGTCAGGGCAAGGTTTGCGGCTCAAACCTGCCTTGGACGCCCCCGTGCAGCGCGGCCCCTGCGGGCCCCGATGGTGCGGGCCACAAGAACTGTCTTGTATCCGTACTTCTGCATCACACTCCTCCGTGGGGCCAGTTTTGGGCCCCACGGAGGGTCATTCTGTTCTATTTGCGCCAATCGCGTCTGTTTGCGTCATCAAAACGCTACCAACTGCCCGATGCGCCGCCGCCAGAGGAGCTTCCGCCACCAAAAGACCCACCGCCGCTTGATCCAGAGAAGCTGGTACCGCTGGAGTTATTCTCTGGGCGTTTGGGGATGGTGACGGTCTCCGACGCGCTGTGGTCACAGTTTTTGCAGTGGTGATCCAGCTGGGCGACGCCCATGCTTGTTGTCGTCGCGGGGGTGCGGACGGTGCGCTCGGTTTCATAGGTGTGGTAGGTGCAATTCGGGCAGGCCGCATGGCGAGAGAACATCTTGGGGTAGCCGATCACCGTGATGTGTTCGTCCTTGGTGCAGAACCAGACGCCGTAATCCTTGGATTTGACACGTTCCTCCACCAATTGGCCGTGGTCCAGATATTGATCCTCTTGGGCGTCGCCAAGGCGCAGCATCAAGTCGCCGCACTGTGGGCATTTGCGGGGACGGCGGCGTTGGGCTTCTCGCAACCCGAAGAAGCCAGCCACAGCGGCGGCCGCCGCGAGGAGCATGGATATAATGGGGGAAGACTGGAACGCTTCCCACGCGCGGTTGAGGACGCCGACGCTGCGCGGCGTAGGCTCCTGCTCCAGGACACGCGGGGCGGGGGGCACGGCCGTTTGGGGCTGCGTTTGAGGTTGCGGGCGCGGGGCCGCAGCGATTGGCTTGTCGTCAGGGTGCTGGATTTGGCGCAGCGCGGCGCGGGTGCCTGCAAGAATGCCGTCTGCCACACGGCCCTCTTGGAAGGCGGGGATAATCTGGGTCTGAATGATGCGCGCGGCGACGCCGTCTTGGCGGGCCGGATAGCCCGCGCCGAGTGCAATGCGCACTTCGCGGTCTTCAATCGCGACCAGCAAAAGCAGCCCGTCGTTGCGCTCTGCATTGCCAATGCCCCAGCCGTTGAACAGGTCTTTCGCAAAGCCCACAATGTCGGTCGAGGGCAGGTAATCATCGCGCGACCGGATGGTCACGACGGTCATTTCGCGGCCACGCTCCGTGCGGGCGGCTTGCAACTCTGCGTTGATCTGCGCCTCGGCTTCGGGGCTCAGGATATCAGCAAAATCGTTCGTCAGTACGGAGTAATGCTGCGGATAGGGCAGCTTCTCCTGCGCGATTGCCATTCCGCAAAAGGCCGCCAGAACAAGCGCCAACAGATAACGAACCATTAAATTACCCTCGTCAAAATTACTTTGACGCGGTGATGCCCTTTATCCGAGCAGCTTGTCCACCTCTGTGCTGGAAATTCCATGGCTCAGGCCAGTGAAATCCCCGTCGCCCAACATCGCGCGGCCCATGTCGTGGATCACGCGATGTGTGGTGCGTGCTAATGCAGATCCTACAGAGATCCGCGCCGCGCCAAGGGCTGCGAAATCCGCCAGTGTGTGCTGGGCATAGCGGCCCGCGGCCAGCACGTTGACCGGCTTGTCGGTGGCGTCGATCACGCGCTTCAGGTCATCCATGGTCCTTGGCATGGGCACGTAAAGCCCGTCCGCACCCGCCGCGTCAAACGCGCGAATGCGGCGCAGGGCTTCCTCAATATCGTAAGCACCTGTCATCACACCGTCGGCGCGCGCGATAAACACGAAGTCTTGGGGCAGGGCGCGGGCGGCGCTTGCGGCGGCGCGGACACGCTCTACGGCAAGGTCGAAGTCATACACGCGGTTCGATGCCTCGATGGTGTCCTCAATACAAATGCCCGCCAGCCCGATTTCGCCGGACAGGCGCACGGTGTCCGCGCACGCGTCGGGTGCCGCGCCAAAGCCGTCTTCAAAGTCGCCCGATACGGGAACCTTTACGGCGGCGATCAAGTCTTGCGCGTGGGCCAAGGCCTCGTCGCGCGTTACATGGCCGCCGTCCGGTCTGCCCAAGGTAAAGGCATGCGCGGCGGAGGACGTGCCAATAGCCTGCGCGCCCAAGCCCGCCAGCATTTTGGCAGACCCCGCATCCCACGCGTTGGCGAGGATAACGGGGTTTCCCCGTTGGTGCAGGTCGCGGAAACTCATGGGCGAATCTCCTTGGCAAAATCTACAAGCGTTTGCAGGGTGACCTCAAACGCGCTGTCCTCCACCGTCATTGCAACGCGCACGTGGCCCGCCGCAGATGCGCCGAAGCTTTCGCCGGGCATCACCGCGATATGGTGCGCCTCAAGCAGTTTGTCCGCGAAGTCGTCACCGCTAAGACCTGTGGCGCGTATGTCCAGCATCATATACATCGCGCCCGACGATGGCACCAAGCCGACCACGTTTTGTTTGGCCAGTATGGCTTGTCCCAAGGCCCGCCTGCGCCGGAACGGTGCGCCGACCTTCTCCTCCAGCGCCAGACCTTGCGCCAAGGCAAAGGTGGCGGCGTCCTGAATGTAGCCCGGAACCCCGTATGTGGTGTGTGTCGCGAGGTTGATCAGGTGCTCAATCGCCTCTGTCGGCCCCGCAATCCAGCCGACGCGGCTGCCAGTCATGGCGTGGCTTTTTGACATGGAGCCGATGACCAAGGTGCGCGCTTCCATGCCGTCGATGGTGCGCGGGCTGATATGTGTGCCATCCCAAATCTGGGTGTCGTACACCTCGTCTGAAATGCACCACAGGTCGTACTCTTGGCAGGCGCGGGCGATGCCTTCCACGGTGTCGCGGGAGTAGACAACGCCCGTGGGGTTGTTAGGCGTGTTGACCAGCAGCGATTTCGCACCGTCCGCCTTGGCGGCGATGTCGTCGTAGCTGGGCTGGAACGCGTTTTCCGGCAGGCAGGCGATGGAGCGCGGGACCGCGCCGACACCGCGCAGGGTGCCGGGGTAGGTGGCGTAGTAGGGATCGCAGTAAAGTGCCACATCGCCCTCGTCGCAGACCGCATGATGCGACGCGAACAGCGCCGATTGCCCGCCGGGGGTGATCAATACGTTGTCGCGGCTGGTTGGCACGCCGGTGCGCGCGGTCAGGCGGGCGGCGACAGCATCGCGCAACGCATCGGTGCCCGGAACCATCGCATAGCCGGTGTGCCCGTTGCTGGCGGAGCGGTGCATGGCGTCCAGAATGCTTTGGTCCGTGCTGATGTCATGCTCGCCGATGGTCAGCTCTGTCACCGCTTGGCCTGCGTCGATCATACCGCGGGCCTTGATGAACAAGTCCCATCCATCCGATCCGCCACCCGTCAAACCTGTTATCCGCTTCGACAATTTCATGCATCGCTCCTCATTGATATTGGGGCGAAGAGGGAATGGCAAAGCCCGCCCTTGTCAAATCGAATCTTGTGATGGTCACCATCGCTGACCTAAATCCACGCTCGACCAACCCGCCTGCGCCTGCTAACGAGGGGCCATGACGACACGCACCATCATTATTTGTTGCTGCATTACCATCTGAGAAGTCTCAGGCGGGTCGTTTTGCGTTTTCCAATCTAGGTCAGTTTCGCTAAACCCGCCGCAACACCTGCGCGCGAGGGCGATATGACGATCAAGCTGTACAACACCAAGACCCGCAAGAAAGAGGTCTTCGAGCCAATCAATCCGGGCCACGCCAGCATGTATGTCTGCGGCCCCACGGTCTATGAGCGCGCGCACCTCGGCAACGCCCGCCCCGTGCTGGTGTTCGATATTCTGTACCGTCTGCTGCGTCACGAATACGGGGCAGAGAATGTGAAATATGTGCGCAATTTCACCGATGTGGACGACAAGATCAACGCCCGTGCGGCCCAAACGGGGCGGCCCATCTCGGAGATCACCGACGAGACAATCGGCTGGTTCCTGGATGACATGGGGGCCTTGGGTGCGCTGCCACCGACCGACGCCCCCCGCGCCACGGCCTACATCGGCCAGATGATTGCGATGATAGAAGACTTGATCGCCAAGGATCACGCCTACGCGGCGGAGGGTCATGTGCTCTTCAAGGTGCGCAGCTACACCGACTACGGCGCGCTCTCCGGCCGCTCCGTCGATGATATGATCGCAGGCGCTCGGGTGGAGGTGGCCCCCTACAAAGAAGACCCGATGGACTTCGTGCTATGGAAGCCGTCGTCTGATGATCTGCCGGGTTGGGATAGCCCGTGGGGCAAGGGGCGTCCGGGCTGGCACATCGAATGCTCCGCCATGGCGTATGAGCTTCTGGGCAGCGCGTTCGACATCCACGGCGGCGGCAACGACCTGACGTTCCCGCACCACGAGAACGAGATCGCCCAGTCGAAATGCGCGGGCCACGACTTTGCCAACGTCTGGATGCACAACGAGATGCTACAGGTGGAAGGCAAGAAGATGTCCAAATCCTTGGGCAACTTTTTCACCGTACGCGACCTGCTGGACCAAGGCGTCCCGGGTGAGGTGATCCGGTTTGTGGTGCTGAGCACGCATTACCGCAAGCCGATGGACTGGACAGAGAAGAAGCGGGAGGAGGCGGAGAAGACGCTAAGGAAGTGGCGTGAGCTGACCGATGGCGTAACTCCCGCATCCGAACCTTTGAGCCAAGTTCTTGACCCGCTGCGTGACGATTTAAATACCCATGGCGCGATCGCGGAGTTGCAACAACTCGCGCTGGCTGGCGATGCGCCAAACCTACTGGCGTCTGCTCATGCTTTGGGCTTCCTGACGAACGAGATGGGAGCTTGGGCGGAGACAGGACCGGCTGATGGTGCTGATGTTTCCAGATTGCATGATATCGCTCGCTGGTTTGCAGCTGCACGTAAGAAGGCGATGGAAACCAAGGACTTCTCGACTATAGATGACTACAAGGCGCAACTTTCTGCCGCAGGCATTGACGTGAAGATGTCTAAAGATGGGGTAGATCTTGAACCAAATGCGAAGTTTGACAGCGGCCTTCTGTGGAAGATTGAGCGCGATGTGGAGGCCGAGCTTTGACCCGCGAACGCCTCACCCTGTTCGACACGACCCTCCGCGACGGGCAGCAGACGCAGGGCGTACAGTTCTCGACGCCTGAAAAGGTTGAGATCGCCCAGATGCTCGACGGCATCGGCATTGACTATATCGAGGGCGGTTGGCCCGGTGCGAACCCCACGGACAGCGAGTTTTTCTCAAACGTCCCAAGAACTTCCGCGACGATGACCGCCTTCGGGATGACCAAGCGGGCGGGGCGCTCGGCTGAGAATGATGATGTGCTCGCCGCCGTTCTAAACGCCAACACGCCTGCGGTCTGCCTTGTGGGCAAGACGCATGACTTCCACGTTGAAACGGCGCTTGGCATCTCTCTCGAAGAGAACCTTGAAAACATTGAGAAAAGTTTTCAGCACATCGCCGCGCAAAACCGCGAGACGCTCTTTGATGCGGAGCATTTTTTCGACGGCTACAAATCCAACCCCGACTACGCGCTGTCCTGCATTCATGCGGCTTACGGCGCGGGGGCGTTGATCGTTTTGTGCGACACCAACGGCGGCACACTTCCGGCGGAAATATCTGAAATTGTTGGTAAAGTCATCGACAGCGGCATCCCCGGTGCACGTCTGGGCATCCATACCCACAACGACACGGAAAACGCGGTGGCGGGATCACTGGCGGCGGTGGACGCAGGTGTGCGCCACATCCAAGGAACTCTGAACGGGCTGGGGGAGCGGTGTGGCAACGCCAACCTTACCTCGATCATCCCGACGCTGCTGCTAAAAGAGCCTTACAAATCGCGCTACGCCATTGGGGTGAAACAGGAAAACCTGACGCGCCTGACTTACGCATCGCGCAAACTGGACGATATCCTGAACCGTGTCCCGAACAAGCACGCCGCCTACGTCGGGGTGTCGGCTTTCGCGCATAAGGCGGGGCTGCATGCCTCTGCGATCCTGAAGGATCCAACCACCTACGAACACATCGATCCCGCAATCGTCGGCAACACCCGCATCATCCCGATGAGCAATCAGGCGGGACAGTCCAACCTGCGAAAACGTCTTGCCGAAATGGGATTGAAAGACATTGATAGCAATGCCTTACCGCGCATACTTGATGTGATTAAGCAGCGCGAAGACGACGGCTATTCCTACGACACCGCGCAAGCCTCTTTCGAACTTCTGGCGCGGCGTGAGTTGGGGCTCTTGCCCAAGTATTTCGAGGTGAAGCGCTACAAAGTCACCGTGGAGCGGCGCAAAAACAAATACGACAAGATGATCAGCCTTTCGGAGGCGGTCGTTGTGGTGAAAGTCGGCGAGGACAAGATGCTCTCCGTCTCGGAAAGCCTTGATGAAACCGGCTCGGACCGTGGTCCGGTGAACGCACTGTCAAAAGCGCTTGCCAAGGATTTGGGGCCGTATTCGGCGCTGATCGAGGACATGCGGCTGGTTGACTTCAAAGTGCGTATCACTCAAGGCGGCACCGAGGCCGTGACCCGCGTGATCATCGACAGCGCCGACAAACAGGGGCGCAGGTGGTCCACCGTGGGTGTGTCCCCAAACATCGTAGATGCCTCCTTCGAGGCATTGCTGGACGCGATCAACTGGAAGCTTGTGCAAGAGGGCGCCAATGTCACTTGAGGCGTGCCGCGCCTTGGTGGAACGCGCTGATCCTGACAGGTTTGTCGCTGCGCAACTGGGCACCGAGGCCGCCCAGCAGGTGCTCTGGCCGCTTTATGCGATGAACATAGAGGTCAGCCGCGCGCCGTGGGTGACGCAAGAACCGATGATCGCGGAGATGCGCCTGCAGTGGTGGCGCGACGCGCTGGAGGAGATTGCGCAAGGCAAACCCGTGCGCGCGCATGAAGTCACGACGGCCCTTGCCAGCGCAATCGGTGCGCCGGAGGCCACGGATTTGGACCGACTGGTTCAAGCGCGCCGCTGGGACATCTACAAAGACGCTTTTGAGGATGAGGCAGATTTGCTGTCCTACCTGGACGACACGGCAGCGCTGCTGATGTGGGCCGGTGCGGCGGCGCTTGGCGCGCCTTCCACTGTGCGGGCGGATGTGATCCGCTATGGCCGTGCATGTGGTTTGGTGCGCTTCCTACAGGCCGCACCGGAGCTGGAGTCCCGTGGCCGCCGCCCGCTGGTTGATGGACGCCCGCACGCCATCAAGGAGTTGTGCGCGCGTGTCTTGGCAGAAATGCCGTCGCGGGGGGCTTTGAAGCGGCAACTGGGTACGGACGCAGCCTGCGTCCTCACAGAAGGCTGGCAAACGCGTGCATTGCTCAAGCAAGTGATCGCCAACCCGACACGCGTGGCGGACGGCGCATTGGGCCTAAGCGAGTTTGGCAAACGCTGGCGGTTACTGCTGGCTTAGCGCACCGATTTCGGACGCAGTGCCAGCCAGATCAACGCGCCGCCAGCGAGTGTCAGGAACGGGATCATTGCGATGTTCACCGCATTCCACCCCTCAACCGGAGATCCACCGGAGCAATTCATCAATCCGCCGGACGCCAAGGACGCCAGCGTCACGCAACCGAAGACGATGGTGTCATTCATCCCCTGAACCACGCCGCGCTCTGCCACGCTGTGCGACGACGCCAGCATTGTGGTGGCCCCGATGAAGCCGAAGTTCCAGCCGATGCCCAGCAGAATGAGCGCCGCGAAGAAGTTGCCAAGCGTCACGCCCGTCAGGGCCACAATGCCCGCAAGGCCAAGGATGGCGAGGCCACAGGCCAAGATGCGCTCCACCCCGAAACGGTTGATCAAATGGCCGGTGAAGAACGAGGGAACAAACATCGCCAGCACGTGTGCAGACACAATGTCGTTCGCGTTGGCGGAGGTGTACCCGCACCCCATGACCGCCAGCGGCGTGGAGGTCATCACGAGGTTCATCAACGCGTAAGAGACCATGCCGCAAATGATCGCGACAGCAACATGGGGTGTCTTCAAGAGCTCCATCTTGCTACGGATGGTTTCGGTGGTTCGAGAGGCCGCCATAGCGGCCGCATTGGGCAGATCCAGCAAGAAAAACAGCAGCATGCCAACGAGGTTAAGGACGACAATCGCGATATAGCTGCCCAAGAATGGGATCACGCTGAAATCAAACATCACCTTATTGAGCTGCGGTCCAACGATTGCGGACAACAGGCCACCCGCCATGACGTAAGAAATCGCTTTGGCGCGAAATTGCTCTGACGCGCCATCGGCGGCGGCGAAGCGGTAAAAACCCTGCGCCGACATGTAGATGCCACTGATGTAGCTGCCCAAGAGCAGCAACAAGAACGACCCGAAGTACAGCCCGAACCCAGCGACCGTTGCGCCCAACGCCCCTGCGAGCGCACCAATGACGAAGCCAGCGCGCCGCCCGCGCTTCTGCATAAGCGGGCTGATCCACGGGGCGGTGGTCATGGACCCGAACACAATCATCGAGATAGGAAGCGTGGCGAGGCAAGGGTTTGGCGTCAGCGTGTTGCCAACGAGGCCGCCCACCACAAAGAGCATTGGCATCTGGCTGCCCAAAATGGCTTGGGCGGCAACCAACACAGCCACATTGCGGCGGGTGCGGGGATCGGAACGGGCGGGGGCAATTGTGGCGTCGGTCATGCCCTATCGCTACGCCTAGTCGGCAGGGGTGTCCAGACTGTCAATGACATGCGTGAAGGAGCCGCAGACCCGACCCTTCCGCAACCCCATCGGAGGCAGGGTCGTGCCCTCGGCATCGGTCGTATGAAACAGCGGTTCTCCCTCGGCCCTGAGAGTGGTGGCGTAGTGGAATTCATGCCCCTTGAACGCACCTTTGAACGGGGGCCCATCGGCGGTAAGGTTTCGGTAACCGAGGTGAAGCTTTCGTTGCGCGAAACTGGTCTCCAGATCCAGCAATCCGGCCATCTTGTGGGATGTGCCATCAGCGTCGACTATTGACTGCCCGAGGGTCATGTATCCCCCGCATTCACCATATATATCAGATGATTGAGAGGTATTTCTAAGGCTATCCATAAAATTGGAATTACCTGCCAATCTGGCGGCGTGCAGTTCAGGGTAGCCGCCGGGCAAAAATACCATATCGCAAGGGGGCACGGGCTCGTTCATCAACGGGGAGAACGTCGTGACTTTCGACCCACCAGCGCGCCAATCATCCAGCAGGTGGGGGTATGCAAACGCGAAGGCTTCGTCCTGCGCGATGGCGATGCGGGCGTAGGGTAAGCTTTTGGCTAAATGTGGCTTTGGTCGCGCAATCGTGGAGGATGGCAATGCGTCTAGATCAACATGCGCCTCAATAAGGTCGCCGACCTGATCTAGCCATGTTTCCAAGTCCGGACGTTCCGACGCCTGAACCAGACCAAGATGGCGCGAAGGGTGTGCCAGATCAGGCCGTCTGGGTATCGCGCCAAGGACGGGCAGGTGGTCGGGGAAATGCTTGCGCAGCATCGCCTCATGACGTGCGCTAGCGACTTTGTTTAAGATCACACCTGCCACGCGAACGCCGTCGCGGTGGCGAGCAAACCCTTCGGCAATCGCCGCCGCGCTTTGCCCCATGCCGGAGCCGTCGATCACTAATACTACCGGAATTCCAAGGATTTCAGCAACATCAGCGGCGGAGCCTTTGCCGTCCGGCATAGCGCCGTCGAACAGCCCCATCGCGCCCTCGACAAGCAAGAAACTATCGCTGGCTGCCACCAAGCTGCGTATGCGGTTTGGCTGCATCGCCCAAGCGTCAAGGTTGTAGCAGGGTTGGCCGCAAGCGGCTTCGTGGAACCGCGGGTCGATGTAGTCGGGGCCGGATTTTGCGCCGCGCACTGCACCGCGTCGCGACAGCGCGCGCAGCAACCCCAGCGTCACGGTTGTTTTGCCAGTGCCGGAGGAAGGTGCGGCGATCAACAGCCCGTGGCGCGGCGTCATGCGCTTTCGGCCGGACGGCCTCGGCCTAGGGGATCCAGATTGCGGGGCTTCTCGCCTGCGATTTGGCCTTGCCAGTCAAGGACTTGGCGCATTGCCACGGCGCGACCGACGCAGATGATAGCGGGCGGCTCTGCACCGGCGGCGGCAATATCCGCGACACAGGTGCCAAGGGTGGTTTCCAGCACCTGCTGGTCCTTGGTGGTGGCGGTCGTGACAATCGCCACAGGCTCCGACGCGGGGCGGCCAGCCTCCATCAATTGCGCCGTGATATGGGCGATATGCTTCATGCCCATATAGATCACGATCACCTGAGATCCTTTTGAAATTGCGGACCAATCTAGGCTTTCGGTGGCGTTACCGCTTTGATCGTGGCCCGTCACGAAGGTGACAGATTGGTTCACGTCGCGGTGGGTGACGGGGATGCCCGCATAGGCCAAGCCACCGATCCCCGCACTGATGCCTGGGATGATGCGAATGGGTACGTTGTGCTGCACCAAGGTTTGTGCTTCTTCACCGCCACGCCCGAACACAAACGGGTCGCCGCCCTTGAGGCGCAACACCCGTTTGCCTGCGCGGGCCAGATCGACCAGCCGCAGCGATATATCGCGCTGCTTGGCAGAGGGTTTGCCGCCGCGTTTGCCTGCGTAGATGTGCTCCGCCTGCGGGGCCCAGTCCAAGATCGCCTCTTGAACCAAGGCGTCGTAGATCACCACGTCCGCTTGCCGCAGCGCGTTCAAGGCGTGCAAGGTCAACAAGCCGGGATCGCCGGGGCCTGCGCCGCACAGCCAGACCCAGCCGGGCTCTAGGGTTGGCCATTGGCCTTGGGGAAGGGGCATCGAGTCGCTCATACCCCTTTATGACCTGTAACCCGCCTACACAAAAGCGAAAGAGCGGCACCGCAATCGCCATTGGCGGCGGCAAGGCGTGGGGGTAAGGTCGGCGCTATGAGTGATCAGACGCCCCCTCAATTGCGCCGTGGCTGGACCACTGGCGCCTGCGCCACGGCTGCCGTGAAGGCAGGGTTGCAGATGTTGTGGGGCGGCGACGTGCCCTCAACTGTAGGGATTACCTTGCCTAAGGGCGAAACGCCCGTCTTCGCGTTGGCGTTCACCGCGCAGGGCGACGGTTGGGCGGAGGTAGGGATTGAGAAAGACGCGGGCGACGATCCCGATGTGACACACGGCGCGCTTATCAAGGCGAGGGTAGCGGCGTCGGACGGCGGCGTGGTGTTTCGTGCAGGCGACGGCGTTGGCACGGTGACCAAGGCGGGGTTGCCCATCGGCGTGGGGGAGCCCGCGATAAACCCAGTGCCGCGCGCGATGATGGACGAGGTCGTGGCAGAGATGGCCAGCGAATATGGCCGCATGCCGGATGTGGAGATCACGGTGTCGGTTGAGAACGGCGCGCAGATTGCGCTGAAGACATGGAACCCGCGCTTGGGGATCGTCGGCGGGCTGTCCATTTTGGGGACGACCGGCGTGGTGCGGCCATTTTCATGCGCGGCTTGGATTGCGTCCATCCACCGTGGGATAGATGTGGCGCGGGCCGATGGGTTAACGCATGTCGCGGGCTGCACGGGCGCGACGTCAGAGAGGGTCGTGCAGGAGATGCTGGGGCTTGCCGATCATGCCATGTTGGATATGGGGGATTTCGCGGGCGGGTTGCTGAAGTACCTGTCGCGCAATCCTGTTGACCGGATCACGATAGGCGGTGGTATCGGCAAGATAACGAAGCTGGCGCAGGGGGCGCGGGATTTGCACTCCAAAAGGTCTAAAGTGGACTTTACGGCGCTAAATGAATGGGTTGAGGTAGATATCTCAGGTGCGAATACGGCGCTGGAAGCCGTGACGATTGCGCCGGAGCTGGCCGACCGCGTGGCGCAGGAAGCATTACGTCACGTGCGCCTGATCCTGAAGGATGCCCCCGTCGAGCCAAGTATTGTTGTGATAGATCGGGCGGGCAAGGTGCTCGCGAAGGTTGGGGTATGAGGATATTACTGCTGGCAGGCACAAGCGAGGCGCGCGACCTCGCGGCGACGCTGGTCGCAAAGGGCCATAGCGTGACGGCCTCGCTCGCGGGGGCCACGCGCGCGCCGCGCGATCTAGGGTGCAACACACGCACGGGCGGGTTCGGTGGCGAGCAAGGGTTCCGCGACTGGATCACGCAAAACCCCGTCGATCTGGTCATAGATGCCACGCACCCGTTCGCGGTGAATATAACGGCACGGAGCGCGCGAGTTTGCGGCGAGATGAACCTGCCATATTTGCAGGTTTTGCGTGAGGAGTGGTCAGCAAGTACAGGTGATAAATGGACATTTATCGATGAGCCGGAGCAATCAGAGACGGTGATCCCAGATAATTCACGCGTCTTTCTGGCGACGGGGCGTCAGACGCTGGAACGGTTCTCAGGCCTGTCATCGTGCTACCTGTTTTGCCGCCAGATTGATCCACCGAACGGTCCTTTCCCGCTCAGCAACGGGGAGTTCATTGTCGGGCGGCCGCCTTTTTCCGTGGAAGATGAAGTGGCGCTATTCACAAAGCTGAAAATCGACTGGCTGGTGGTGAAGAACGCAGGCGGGGATATGTCGCGCTCCAAGCTAGACGCGGCGCGCCAGATGGGAATGCCCGTACTCATGATCAACCGTGCCCAGCGACCTGTGGGGCCAAAGGTGGCAACGGTCGGTGCCGCATTGGAGTGGCTAGATGCGCATTATTAAGGGCGACGCCTGCGTTGAAGAAGGTGCCCTGTGGCTGGCCGCAGCGGAGCCGCGCTTTGCCCGCGCCTTAGGTCAGGTGGGGCCACTGCCGTTGCGCTTGAAGCCGGAGGGTTTTGGGGAGTTGTTGTCTGCGATCATGGGCCAGCAAGTGTCCATCGCGTCAGCCGCCGCGATCAATGGCCGGTTAAGGGATGCGGGACTGGTAACCGAAAAGGCCGTGGCGGCGGCAAGCGAGGAGGAGTTGCGCGCCTGCGGGTTGTCGCGCCAAAAGATACGCTATGCGCACGCTTTGGCGAACTCGGGTATTGATTTCAGCGCATTACGCGGCAAACCTACTGTGGATGTGATCAAGACATTGACCGCTGTGCCAGGCATCGGCTCTTGGACAGCCGAGATTTACGCGATGTTCTCCCTTGGACATGCGGATGTGTTCGCGTCTGGTGATTTGGCCTTGCAGGAAGCCGCGCGCATCTTGTTTGAATTGCCCGCACGCCCTAAAGAAAAAGAGATGCGCCAGATGGCGCTAGATTGGTCACCGTGGCAAAGCGTTGCCGCGCGCATATTGTGGGCCTATTACCGAGTAGAAAAAGACCGAGAGGGGATCACATGACACGGGTTTTGGAAAGCGGCCGTAAGGCGTCGAAATCAGGCGAGGACAGCTCGCTGGTGATCTTCTTGCACGGCTATGGTGCGGATGGCGCCGATCTGCTGGGGTTGGCCGATCCGCTGTCGGAGCATTTGCCTGACACGGTTTTCGTGGCCCCCAACGCGCCGGAGCAATGCACGGGCAACCCGATGGGGTTCCAGTGGTTTCCAATCCCTTGGATTGACGGCTCTTCTGAAGAAGAGTCGGAGCGCGGCATGATGCAGGCCGTTGACGATCTGAACGCCTACGTCGATGCCGTGATGGAAGAAGAGGGTGTGTCCGAGGCGGAGACGATCCTTGTGGGCTTTTCGCAAGGCACGATGATGGCGCTGCATATTGCGCCGCGCCGTGAGGATCAATTTGCGGGCGTTGTCGCGTTCTCTGGCCGTCTGCTGCGGCCTGAGTTGCTGGCGGATGAGGCGAAATCCAAGCCGCCGGTTGTGTTGATCCATGGCGATCAAGACGACGTCGTGCCGCCGATCTCCATGCCGGAGGCTGGCGACGCGCTGCAAGAAGCAGGGTTCCCCGTGTACGGCCACGTTATGAAGGGCACCGGCCATGGTATTGCACCCGACGGGTTGGGTGTGGCGCTGTCGTTTATCGGGCAGCAACTGGGCTTGGATCTTGGCTAAGGCGACGCACGGCCCCTTTTAGCAAAGCGCGGGCGTATAGGTTGTGCAGTGGCGCTAACGCATGAAACAGCGCGCCTTGATGCCCCGTTTTTGGGTCCGCAATAACCGCGGATCCAAAGTAGAGCTGGGTGCTGCTCGAAGTCGCTCGGATCTTAAACCATGATCTTGTTTTTGACGCCATATCGCACATCAACAGCTGCGTGTCGCTGCGGTCCTCGACCGTCCATGCCGCGAATTTTTGCGTTCGACCGTGGGCGACATCGGCCGCGTCTTGGTCGGTGGACGGGCGACGCACCGCGAGTTTCAAGATGACCCGTTCGCAGCGAAACAGTGGCGCGGTGTAGAAGGCGGTCACATATTCCCCAAGGCTGACAGTGCCCGCCACGGTCACCATGTAACAATCGGTGTGGTTGCCAGTGCCCGCCGCGTAGCGGCCAAGTAGCGCGTCATCGGGTAGGGGCGGTGTCGAGATGTCTATCATCACGATCTCCTTCGGGACGGTTACCACAGTGTAGCACCGGTTAATGCGCCATGACCCTGCGCAGAATCGTCACATAGCATTTACCTAGCGCGGGCATATTTGCCGCATGAGGCGCTACATATCTGGGTTGTCAGGTGAGAATAACGATATATAGTTTTTCATGACTGGGGCGGGGCTCCCCGCTCTGGTGTTCTAATTGCACGACAGAGCAGGAGACTTCTTCTCTATGGACGGCGACTTTAGGCAAGATTTTGTACATGAACCGGGCAGCTTGAAGCACAACCCGGCATTGGTCCTGAACGCGGACTACCGACCCTTATCCTATTTACCGCTCTCTTTATGGACGTGGCAGGAAGCCGTGAAGGCGGCATTTCTGGACCGCGTCACCATCTTGAGCGAATACGACGAGGTCGTGCGCTCCCCGACGATGGAAATCCGAATTCCCAGCGTGGTGGTGCTGAAAGACTACGTGAGGCCGCAAAAGAAGGTGGCATTCACGCGGTTTAACCTGTTTTTACGCGACGAGTTTTGTTGCCAGTATTGCGGCGCACGCGGGGATTTGACCTTTGACCATGTGGTGCCCCGTGCGCACGGCGGCGTGACGTCATGGGAAAACGTGGTGGCGGCGTGCTCAAAGTGCAATTTGCGAAAGGGATCGCAGTGGTTGCACAAATCTGGAATGGCGCTGCGCAAGCCGCCGGGGCAGCCAAGCGCGGGGCAATTGATGAATTTGGGCCGTAAGTTTCCGCCGAACCATCTCCATGACAGCTGGATCGACTTTCTGTACTGGGACGCGGAACTGGAGCGTTAAGCGGAGCAGCTTGCCCCGCCTAGAACACAGAATTTCGCGCAGTGCGGATGGTTCAGCTGCACGTCTTTCTCCGCGTCCTCCAGCGATGTGCCCAGCTCGAATTCGGGGGCGTAGGCAAGAAGCGTGCAGGCAAGCACAGCGGGTTTGTCCGCGCCCTTGCGCTTCACCACCATGCGCGAGGAGGAGCACATAACGGCGTCGGGCGACTTGTTTAAGATGCCCCAGCAGTCTGTGGTGATTTCTGGAACCTCGACACCTTCGTCCATTTCTGGAAAAAGGACAGTCATTGCGGGGTTTTGCGGGTCGATATTGAAGTTGTGTTTGGCGAAAATCTCGCCGTACCCCTCGCGGGCTGCTGCATCGCTCTCCGCCCAGACGGAGCGGCCTGCGACGGCCATTGTGGCCCCCTGATCACGCAGCCATTCCATCCCCTCGATCGTTTTGGAGAATGCGTCCTTGCCGCGTTCCTTGTCGTGTACTTCCGGCGACCAATGGTCGAGCGAAATGCGGAATGTCAGCTTGCTGCCGTAAGTTGCGATCAACTCTTCCAACTGGGCGCGGACGGATTTGCGCATCATCGGGCGCATGGCGTTGGTGAGGATCAGCACGTCGTAGCCACGCGCCAGTGATGCCCGTGCCATGTCGCACATATCGGGGTTCATGAACGGCTCACCGCCGGTAAAGGCGATCTCTTTGACACCCCAGTTGCGGGTTTCCAACTGGTCCAGATAGTCCTCAACCTCCGCAGTGGTGATATAGACCAGCGCGTCATTCGACGGGGACGACAGGATGTAGCAGTTCTCACACTCAATGTTGCACAGCGTGCCAGTGTTGAACCAAAGCGTTTGCGGATTGCTGAGCGCCACAGAGGCCCGACGATCACCCTTGGCTGTCACAAATGGATCGGAAAACTTGCCGATGTTTGCGGTGGCTTGGGTGCTTAGTTGGTCTTTCATGCGGTCTGCTCCGTTGGCTGCTTGCCTTGGCTATCGCTTTGTGGTGCGAAGAGAAAGTGTTTCGAGTATCATCTGACACGCTTGTGACTGATCCGTGTGATGCTAGGATGCATTTAAATTATTTCCACTGGAAATACGTCGTCGTTAGCGCTAACAGGGCGGTGACTTGACGGCAGTAGGAAGGGTAAAATCATGGTCTCACGCGTCATCCCAGTAGAGAGCTTTGATCTGGTGATCTTTGGCGGCACTGGCGATTTAGCCCGCCGTAAAGTGTTGCCGGGATTGTATCGGCGCTTTTTGGCCGGGCAAATGCCCGAAGACGCGCGTATCATCGGCGCGGCCCGCAGTGATCTGGATGACACCGGCTTCCGCGACATGATCCGCGAGGCGATTGACGAATTCGTCTCCGACGACAAGCGCGATCCGAAGGTGATTGACGCCTTTCTTGCGCAGCTTCACTACACTCCGATTGATGCCAAAGGCGAAGACGGCTGGGATACGCTGGCCAAGCTGGTCCGCAAAGATGTGGTGCAGGCGTTCTACTTCTCGGTCGGGCCAAGCCTGTTTGGCGATCTGGCAACGCGGTTGCACAAGCACAAGATCGCCAATGCGGAAAGCCGCATCGTGGTTGAAAAGCCGTTCGGGCGTGACCTGGAAAGCGCCAAGGCGCTGAACGCGGTGCTGGCGGACAGCTTTGATGAGCATCAGATTTACCGCATCGACCACTATCTGGGCAAAGAGACCGTCCAGAACCTGATGGTCGTGCGGTTTGCCAACATGCTGTTTGAGCCGATCTGGAACGCGCAATACATCGACCATGTGCAGATCACCGTCGCGGAGACCGTCGGCGTTGGCGGGCGCGGGGGGTATTACGATAAGTCCGGCGCGATGCGCGACATGATCCAGAACCACCTGATGCAGCTGTTGTGCCTCACGGCGATGGAACCACCGTCGGACTTTGAGCCGGATGCAGTGCGCGACGAAAAGCTCAAGGTGATCCGCGCGCTTGATCCAGTGAAGCCCGACAGCATCGTGCGCGGTCAGTACAACGCTGACGAGGACCAAGACTCCTACATCGCGCACTCCGAAAACCCCGAGAGCAAGACCGAAAGCTATATCGCAATGAAGGTCGATATCTCCAACTGGCGCTGGAAAGGCACACCCTTTTACTTGCGCACGGGTAAGCGCCTGAAAGGCCGCATGTCGGAGATCGTCGTGCATTTCAAAGAGGTGCCGCACTCCATCTTTGGCGAGGAGGCGGGCAGCAAGGCCAACGTGTTGGCGATCCGCTTGCAACCAGACGAGGGCATGGACCTGCGTGTCACCATCAAGGAACCGGGGCCGGGCGGGATGCGTCTGGTGGACGTGCCCCTCGACATGACATTCGCGGACGCACTTGGACCGGAGGGCGCGGATGTGCCCGACGCCTACGAGCGGCTGATTATGGACGTGATCCGTGGCAACCAAACCTTGTTCATGCGCGGCGACGAGGTAGAGGCGGCATGGGCGTGGACCGATCCGATCATCAACGGCTGGACCAGCCGTGGTGACAAACCGGTACCCTATGATCCGGGAACCAGCGGGCCGGAGGATGCGTTGATGCTACTACATCGCGACGGGCGTCGCTGGCGGGAGATAAAATAATGGAATTTATTGAATATCCTGATCGTGATCTGATGATGATCGACCTTGCCAACCACTTGGCAGGGGAGTTGAACGAGGCCTTGATGACGCATGATCAGGCGAGCATCGCGGTCCCAGGCGGCTCCACCCCCGGCCCGGTATTCGACGCACTATGTGCGGCAGACATCGACTGGTCGCGGGTGACGATATTGGTCGGCGATGAGCGGCGCGTGCCTGCAGACCATGAGCGCTCCAACGAGCGGATGATCCGTGCGCGGTTGCTGACATCGCGGGCGGCGGCGGCTAACTATGTCTCCATCCGTCCGGACGGCGAAACGCTTCCTGATATTTCGGCGCACCTCCCTTTGTCGGTGCTGGTGGTCGGCATGGGCGCGGATATGCACACCGCGTCGCTGTTCCCTGGATCGGCTGATCTGGAGGCCGCACTAGCGGATGACGCCCCCGATCTGATGCTGGTCGAAGCCGCCGACGGGCTGGAGCCGCGCATCACCATGACGGGCCGCGTTCTGTCCGAGGCGATGAGCACACATGTGTTGATCGCGGGGCAAGAGAAACGCGACGCGCTGGAACAGGCGGCCAACTTCACCCGAATGGAAGCCCCGATCCGAACCGTCCTCGCAAACGCAACCGTACACTGGGCTCCCTGATGAACTGGACTGACCTGAAGACCCGCGCCGACGCACGCCAAACACTCGCATCCCTGTTTGCGCAGAACCCGAACCGCGCCGAAGAATTCTCCGCGCGGCACGGTGACATGCTGTTCGACTACTCCAAAACCCACATCGGCGAAGACGACCGCGCGTTGCTTATCCAGATGGCATCGGACGCAGGTCTGGAAGACCGCCGCGCGGCGATGTTTGGTGGACAAAAGATTAACGAGACCGAGGACCGTGCGGTGCTCCACACTGCGCTGCGCAACCTGAGCGATGATGCGATTTTGGTCGACGGTAAAGACGTCATGCCCAGCGTGCGCGACACGCGTGACCGTATGGCCGCCTTCAGCGAAGCGGTGCGCACGGGTGCGTTGCAAGGGCAGGGTGGCGCGATTACCGACGTCGTGAATATCGGTATTGGCGGTTCCGACTTGGGGCCTGCAATGGCGGTGCTGGCCTTGGCCCCGTACCACGATGGCCCACGGGTGCATTTCGTGTCCAATGTCGACGGTGCAGATGTCGCAGACACTTTGCGCGGGCTGGATCCGGCGACGACCTTGGTGATCGTTGCCTCGAAAACATTTACCACGATTGAGACCATGACCAATGCGCGCACCGCGCAGGCGTGGATGGCCAAGGACGTCAAAGACACCGGCGCACAGTTCGCAGCCTTGTCCACCGCTGAGGAAAAGACCGCAGAGTTCGGCATTCCCTCCGCGCATGTCTTCGGGTTCGAAGACTGGGTCGGCGGACGTTATTCCCTGTGGGGGCCCATTGGCCTGTCGCTGATGATCGCCATCGGTGCCGATGATTTCACCGACTTCCTGCGCGGCGCATATGACATGGATTGCCATTTTCGCGACGCGCCGCTGGCGGATAACCTGCCAGTGCTGCTGGCGCTTGTCGGTGTCTGGAACAACCAAGGGTGCGGTCATGCCACACGCGCTGTTTTGCCGTACGATCAACGCCTTACGCGCCTTCCTGCCTATTTTCAGCAGTTGGAGATGGAAAGCAACGGCAAGTCCGTCGCGATGGATGGCACTAGTCTTGAGGTGAATTCCGGCCCCGTCGTTTGGGGGGAGCCGGGTACCAACGGGCAGCACGCGTTCTACCAACTGATCCATCAAGGCACGCGGGTGATCCCGTGTGAATTCATGGTCGCGCGTGCAGGGCACGAGGCCGATCTGGGGCATCAGCACGAGCTTCTCGTCGCCAACTGTCTGGCTCAGTCAGAGGCGTTGATGGTCGGTCGCTCCCTTAAGGAAGCCACTGATATCATGGCGCAACGCGGTTTATCAGGTGATGAGTTGGACCGCCAAGCGCGCCACCGTGTCTTCCCCGGTGATCGCCCGTCAACCACGCTTGTATACCCGAAGCTGACGCCGTTCGTTTTGGGGCAGATCATCGCGCTCTATGAGCACCGTGTCTTCGTGGAAGGGGTGATGCTGGGCATCAACTCCTATGACCAATGGGGCGTGGAGCTGGGCAAAGAACTCGCCAACGCGCTGACGCCGGTTCTGCGTGGCGAAGCGTCTGACGCGGAGAAGGACAGCTCCACACGGTTGTTGCTGGATTATCTACGCAGCTAAGCAGCGGCGCCGATGCTAGATGTCTTCGGCGCCGTCTTTCTCTTTCAGTAAGGCTCTGAGCGCTGGTGAAATCGGGCGCTTGGTGCCGTCAGAATTCAGCAGCACGATAATCGCGTGCGACGTGGTGCGCAGGCTGCCGCCAGCCCAAACCGCGTAATCCATCTTGAAGCTTGATGTGCGGAGTTTGGAGGCGCGGCCGGTGACGATGTAATCCTCATCCAGTTTCATCTCGCGCAGGTAGTCGACCTGCACCTGACGCAAAACCAACTGCGCCGCATCATCGCCGACATATGCGATGCCGTAGGCCTTCATATACTGAATGCGGAAGTTCTCGAACCAACCCAGATAGGACGTATTGTTCACATGCCCGAGCGGATCCAACTCGGCAAACCTCGTACGGTCCGCGACGCCAAAGCCCCAAGGTTCCGGAATGCCCAAAGCACGCAGGGTGCCGGCGTCAAGCGCGGTATGGTAGGGGATTGTTTTCATAAATTTTGGAGCGGGTAACGAGAATCGAACTCGTAACTAAAGCTTGGGAAGCTGCCGTGATACCTTTTCACCATACCCGCTGATGCGTCTGAATTAAGTGAGCCGCAGGGCGGCGTCAAGAGCGTCTGCGTCTGCGGCGACCACCTTCTTTATCGCCGCCGCCGGTGTTGAAGTTCACATCGGGCAGGGTGACGATACTGGACAGGATCGGGAAGGGTTCCACCGCGTTGGGGATGTTGGAGGCATTCACGAAGTGCTCTTGAAAGCGCGGCTCTATGGCGGTTTCGATCTTGTGGATGTTGTGAACGGTGTGCTCAATCTCGGCGCGGGTCTTGGTGTTCAGCAGCGCAATCCGCGCGCCAGTCCCTGCCGCGTTGCCGGCGGAGGTCACTTTGTCGAGCGGCGCGTCGGGGATCATGCCCAGAACCATCGCGTGTTTGGGCGAGATATGCGCGCCGAAAGCGCCTGCCAGAACCACGCGGTCCACGGTGTCGACATTGAACTTGTCCATCAATAGACGTGCGCCAGAATAGAGCGCGGCCTTGGCCATCTGGATTTCGCGGATGTCGCGGTTGGTCACGGTAATTTTGCGCTCCGTGTCTTCATAAACCAAATAACTGTAGGTTCTTCCGTCTAGAAAACAGCGGGTTGTGCCGGTTTGTTCAGGCGATCCGATCAGGCCTGGCCCGTCTACGATCCCTGCCATGCGCATTTCCGCAACCATCTCGATGATGCCGGATCCGCAAATTCCGGTGATGCCCGTGCTGGCAACAACCGCGTCAAAGCCGTCCTCGTCCGACCACAGGTCGGAGCCGATCACGCGAAAGCGCGGCTCTTTGGTGATGGGGTCAATTTCCACGCGCTCGATCGCGCCAGGGGCGGCACGTTGGCCGGAGCTGATCTGCGCGCCCTCGAACGCGGGGCCTGTGGGGGAGGAACACGCGAGTACTTTGTCTTTATTGCCCAGCAGGATTTCCGCGTTGGTGCCGACGTCGACCACGAGGACGAGGTCGTCGGATTTATCCGGTGCCTCCGACAGGGCGACGGCGGCCGCATCCGCGCCTACATGGCCCGCAATGCAGGGCAGCAGATAGACGCGCGCGGCGGGGTGCAATGCCAAGCCCAGTTCTGCCGCACGCAGGTTCATGGCGTTCGAAGTGGCCAGCGCGAAGGGCGCTTGCCCCAATTCGAAGGGATCAATGCCCAAAAACAGGTGGTGCATCACAGGGTTGCAAACGAACACGGCGTCGACGATGAGGCCGGCGTCAATTCCGGCCTCTGCGGATATCTGGTCAAACAACGTATTCATGCCGTCGCGGACGGCGTTGGTCATCTCGTCGGCACCGCCTGCGTTCATCATTGAATAGCTGACGCGGCTCATCAGGTCTTCACCGAACCGGATTTGCGGGTTCATGATGCCGGAGGAGGCAACGACCTCGCCTGTGGCCAGATCGCACAGGTGACCAGCGATAGTCGTGGAGCCAAGGTCAACCGCGAGGCCGTAAACCGTGCCTTCATAAAAGCCGGGCCAGACCTGCATAATCTGCGCCCCGTGACGATCATCGCCCAGATGCACGGCGCAGGTGACTTTCCACTCGCCCTTGCGCAAGATCGGTTGCAGGGTTTTCAGCAGCGCCAGATCGGCCTCCAGCTCTGGCAGGTTCCAGTCTTTGCGCAAGGCCTTGATCAATCGCTCTAGATCGCCGGAGGGTTCATGCATGTCCGGTTGCTCCACCTCGACATAGTAGAGCTTGGTGGACGGGTTCAGCGTGATGTCGCGGGCCTCCACCCGTTTGCGCACCACCTGTTTGTGGACTTGGCTGCTTTCGGGGACGTCGATCACGATGTCGCCCTGCACCTGTGCCTGACACCCAAGGCGGCGGCCCTTGGTCAATCCGCGTTTGTCGTCGTAGCGCTGCTCCACGCTATTCCACTCGGACAATGCGCCGTCACGCACGGTCACACCGTGCTTGGGGAACTCGCCGTAGGACGGCGTGATCTGGCATTTGGAGCAGATACCCCGCCCGCCGCAAACGCTATCAAGATCCACCCCAAGTTGGCGCGCGGCTGTCAAAACGGGCGTGCCCTTGGGGAAATGCCCCCGCTTGCCGGAGGGGGTGAAAATCACGAGTGGATCAAGGTCGGACATGGGCGCACCGGAGCAGTTGTTTCTGCTTCGAGTTGTAGGGCTTTCATCCCCGGCCGCAATGGCTGTCTGCGACCTGATCATGCAAGAATACGCATGGTTTTCATGAATGGATCAGCACTTGGCCTATTTCGCTTCGGGCACCTTCTTCTTGGTGAACGGGTGCAGGAACTGCTTCACGAAGCCGCGCGGAACCTGCTCGCCTGCGACGCCGTAACGTTTGGGCCAACGGCCTTCGGGCATGTGGTAGGTGCCAAAGATGCGGTCAAAGATCGGGAAGTGGATGGCGTAATTGACGTCAATCGCCTCGCGCTCCGCGCCGTGGTGCCAGTGGTGGAAGCGTGGCGTAGCAAAGGTGCTTTCAATCGGCTTCAGGTTCCAGCCGATGTTGGAATGGATGAAGTGGGAATAGAAATAGACGATTAGCACATAGGCTTGGATAGCCGCCGGATCGAAGCCCAAGGTGAACATCGGGATTGCGGTGAAGCCCCTTAGGATAGCGATTTCGATGAAGTGCATGCGGGAGCCGGCCAACCAGTCCAGATGCTTGGCGGAGTGGTGAACCGCGTGGAACCGCCAGAGCGCGGGGACCGTGTGAAACGTGCGGTGGACCCAGTATTGCACGAAGTCGGAGAACACCAAGATGATGAAAAGCTGAACGATGAAGGGCAGGGCGAAAACCCATTCTTGTATCGGCCCCATGTCGATATAGCCGGTGATCAGGTTTGACGGCATCAGCGTCAGGAAGGTCAGAACCTGCACCATCAAGGATGACACAAGGTAGTAGAACATATCTTCCTGCCACTCGGGGCGAAAGACGGTCTGGTCGTTGTCTTGCGGGAAGTAACGCTCCAACGGCACAAACAGGAAACCCAGAAACACGACGTTCAGGATAAAGAAATCCAGCCCGAAGTACATCGGCGCAGTCAGGGTGGAGCCGTCATCCGGTGTGCCGATCAAGGACGCGATTACGATCATGAACAGCGCGGTCCACCCCAGTATTTTGTCGCGGGACAACAACAACGACAGCAGCGCGAAGGCGTAACCGAGCAGCAGCACCACCTGCAAAAGCAGTTGCAGATTGGCGGGGGTCATCACGGTAGCAAGATCAGGCGTCGAAAACAGTCCGGGGTAGTGCATCACAGCCAGCAAGGCGACTGCAGTTATACCCGCAAGCAACGCACCGCCGCCTGACAGCCAGCCGCTGCCGAATGGGCGGTCTTCACGTGGGCGCTCTAACTCGGTTTTTATGCGGCGGATGAAGGACATAAACAAAACTCCTGACTAAAATATTGCCGGAGTATGCCCAGTGTATGTGTGCGGGCATAGCCATTTCTGGCTGTGCCCGCTGGTTTTTCGTGGCGTGTGGGGATTAGTCCCGACTAGCCCCGACGGCGGCGGCCACCCGCACGCCCGCCGCGCGCTGCGGCGGTCGACCCGTCAGCGTTTTTGGGCTTGTTGAAGTTAATCCAAGCTGCACCCGACGGATCTTGGTCCATCAGGAAGTTAGCGGCGCGAATGGCTTCCATCTCCTTGCCGGGCTGTGGTTTGGTGGAGCCGAGGCCAGTGAGTTGCGCCAGCAACTCCGGATCAATGTCGTCAGGCACGATGATGCCCGCCTTCGCCAGCGCATCCAGCTTTTCTTGCAGCTTTTTCGGGCCTACGGGCAGGGCCACAGGGTTCATGATCGCGGAGGTCATGCCCGCGGCCATCGCCATGGGCAGGAAGGCGTTGTTGATGCCGTGGCGATTGGGCAGCCCGAAGCTGATATTCGACGCCCCGCAGGTGGTGTTCACGCCAAGCTCTTCGCGCAAGCGGCGCACAAGGGTGTAGACCTGCAAGCCCGCAGTGCCCATCGCGCCGATTGGCATAACCAGCGGATCGACCACGATGTCATGGGCGGGGATGCCGAAATCAGCGGCGCGCTCCACGATCTTTTTGGCGACGGCAAACCGCACATCAGGGTCTTCGGAAATGCCGGTGTCATCGTTGGAGATGGCCACGACGGGGACGTTGTATTTCTTGACGAGCGGCAGCACCAACTCAAGGCGCTCCTCCTCGCCCGTGACAGAGTTCAAAAGCGGGCGGCCTTCGGCGGCGGCAAGCCCGTTTTCCAGCGCGCCGGGAACGGAGCTGTCGATGCACAGCGGAATGTCGGTCACTTTCTGGACCCGCTCCACAAGATCCTTCATCAACATCGGTTCAACGAAGTTGTTGTCGGCGTAGCGGGGATCTTCGGCCATCTTGTTGGAGAACACCGCGCCGGAGTTCACGTCGAGAATGTTGGCACCGGCCAGCGTTTGCGCGATGGCGTCGGCCTCTACCCGTGAGAAATCGCCGCGCTCCAACTCCTCGTTGAGGATTTTGCGCCCGGTCGGGTTGATCCGCTCCCCGATCACACAGAACGGTTGGTCAAAGCCGATGATGGCGGTTTTGGTTTTGGATTCGACGATGGTGCGAGTCATTAAGTGATCTTTCTTATGTTTGGTCTGCCGGAACGCCAGAGGCGCCGCCATTGGCAATGGCCCAGTTAGCGTTCGTTTTGATACCGCCAAGCGGGAAGAAGTGCACGGATTCAATGTTGAAGTCGGGGTTGTTGGCTTTGTGCGCGGCGAGGAAGGTGAGCACCTCTGTCGGCTCATAGGGGAGCAACAGCTTGGTGACATCCATCGCCCGCTTTTGCAGCACTTTAAGGGACGGGCCGACGCCGCAAGCGATGGCGAATTTGATCAGGGTTTGCAGCTTCGCAGGGCCCGCGATGCCGATGTGAACGGGCAGATCAATGCCCGCGGCTTTGATAGAGTTGGCCCATGCGATAATCGGCTCCGCGTCAAAGGCAAACTGGGTCGCCAGCGCCATTTGTGCGTCAGATGTTTCAGAAAACTTCTGTTTCCAAAGAAGGGCTTCGTCGACGTTTTTCATGCCGCCATCAGGGTCGATATCACGGTTGCCTTCGGGGTGGCCTGCCACGTGCAGTCTCTCGAAGTCACCGAACGCACCGGTTTCAAGCAGTTGCATCGAGCTGTCGAAGTCGCCATGTGGCTCCGTCACACCGCCAGCCAGCAGCAGCGCTTGTTTAACGTCGGCTTCACCTTGGTAGCGCGCGACCCAATCCACAAGCGTTGCGCGATCCTTGATGATGCGCGCGGGGAAGTGCGGCATGACCTTGTAGCCGTCGGCGTTCAGGCGGGCGGCGGTGGCGACCATGTCCTCAATCGGCGTCCCGTCGATATGGGCCACGTAGACGCGGGTGCCTTCGGGCAGCAGGGCGCGAAAATCTTCGACCTTCTCCGCGGTGCGGGGCATCACCTCAATGGAATAATCTTGCAGGAAGCTTTCCACCTGCGGATTCACCGTGACCGCGTCTGTCGCTGGCTTACGTTTGAAGTTTAGCAAGGCCATGAGCCCCTCCCTAATGCGCGTTGCGATCGTATCAGGTGGCATTGCCATCATTCGCGATCAGCTGCTTGATCCTCTCGCCGTCGTATTCAGCTTCCAGCCGCGCCGCTTCGTTTTTTGCGACCTCTTGGGCGTCACCATCGACGTTGTAGGGCGTGGCTTTGCGCCAGTCGGCCAGATAGGCGTCGGCGTCCTTGGCCCCGACCTTCATTGCCGCGCGGTCGATGGCTTGCTCGAACCGTTCGGGCAACTGGACCTTATTGGCGCGGCGACCTTTGCCCACGATGACCTGCGCGGGGATGTCGCGCCAGTAAACTATTGTCACATCAGGCATAGGATCGATTCCTTTGGTTGGCGGCCGTTCCGAAAAGACTAGGCGTCCGGTTTCTGCCGCCGAGGTGCATTATCGACATTTGAACAAGGCAGAGCGACCTTGCAGCGCCGCCGCCCTTGCTAAGCGGCTTTGTGGCGCGGGACCAGCGGGCAGGTGCCTCATATTTCTCATGGTTTTTATGAGCTTGGGACAAGGTCTGTGCTTGCTTCAAGGCGATTGCGCTCCTAGGTTGGGGATAACCCATATTTAGGAGGCCCTGCGCCATGGCGAAACGTCCGCCACACAGCGCGGGCCCGTTCGTCACACCGGCCCTAGTGCCGACCGCGCGGCCCGCGACCAACCCTGCTCCGGCGGGAAAACCAGACCCGGCAGACCTGTACGCAGCGCTGGATCTTGGCACGAACTCTTGCAGGATGCTGATTGCCCAACCCAAAGGCAGCCAGTTTCACGTTGTTGATAGCTTCTCTAAGTCCGTTCAGCTTGGGGCAGGTTTAGAGAGCAGCGGCAAGCTGTCGCGCAACTCTATGGCGCGCACAGTGGGCGCGTTGAAAATCTGCCAGAAGAAACTGCGTCACCATGAGGTGAAACGGATGCGGCTGGTCGCAACGGAGGCCTGCCGCCGCGCGACCAACTCTGCCGAGTTTTTGAAGCTCGTGACCCGCGAGACGGGGCTGGACCTTGAAATCATCAAGCCCGAGGAGGAAGCGCGTTTCGCCGTCATCTCCTGCGCGCCCTTGGTGTCGGTCAACACCGAGCAATTGCTGGTGGTCGACATCGGCGGCGGCTCGACGGAACTTGTCTGGATTGATCTGAGCCGCGTGCCAAAGGTGGACCGCCCAAGGGCGATTATGCGCCTGCACACGGGCTTTGACAGCAAAGACAGCGAGTTTCCGGCGGCCAAGGTGGTTGACTGGATTTCGGTGCCCTTGGGCGTTGCCACGCTGCGTGATCAGTTCAATGACGTGGACGACGATGGCGCGCGGTTTGCGCTGATGTCATGGTTCTTTGAGGAAAACCTAGCGGAGTTCACGCCCTACATCGACGCCGATCAGGTGCGCGCAGGGTTCCAGATCGTGGGCACGTCGGGAACGGTTACGACCGTTGCGGCGTCCCATCTGGGGTTGAAGCGCTACGACCGCAACAAGGTCGACGGGTTGCGTATGACCTCGGACCAGATTGACCACGTGATCCAAGGCTACCTGCATATGGGGCCTGAGGGACGTCGCGCGGACCCGCGGATTGGCAAGGACCGCCATGCGTTGATCATGTCGGGCGCTGCCATTTTGCAAGCCCTGCTGCGGGTTTGGCCTACCGACCGCTTGTCTGTGGCGGATCGTGGCTTACGTGAGGGGCTTCTTTACGCGCAAATGTCGAGTGACGGCGTGTTGGAGGAGGGACCTTACTAGGCTGGCCTTTACGGGCGTAGCAGCGTAGGGAAGCCTCCGGCGGGAATATTTTTACCAAGATGAAGTTGAGAGCATGGCCAAATCACCAACCGGACCAAAAGGCAGCAAGGGCGGCAACACCTCCGGCCGTGGGCAACGCGACCTGAAGGTAAAGGTGAAGTCTGCGCGCGGGCGCACGATGTCTTCAACGCTGTGGCTGCAACGTCAGTTGAACGATCCTTACGTGAAACGCGCCAAGGCTGACGGCTTGCGTGGCCGCGCTGCCTATAAGATTTCGGAGACGGACGACAAATACCGCTTCCTGACGCCGGGTAAGCGCATCGTTGACCTCGGCTGTGCGCCGGGGGGCTGGTGCCAGATTGCGGCCAAACGCGTCAATGCGTTGGGGGAGCGGGCTGGTAAAGCGCAGGGCTTTGTTCTTGGCGTTGACCTGCAAGAGGTCGAGGCGATCCCGGGCTGCGAGCTGCATGTGCTCGATTTTCTTGAGGAGGGCGCGGACGACAAGGTCAAGGAATGGCTTGGTGGTACAGCCGACGTCGTGATGAGCGACATGGCTGCGGCGTCTTGTGGCCATAAGCAAACCGACCACCTGCGCATCATCGCGCTGTGCGAGGCGGCGGCGTATTTTGCCTTCGACGTGCTCGAAGAGGGCGGCGTTTTTGTGGCCAAGGTTCTGGCAGGCGGCGCGGAGGGCGAGTTGCAGCATATGCTGAAACAGCGCTTCAAGAAGGTGGCCAACTTTAAACCAGGTGCGAGCCGGTCTGATAGCTCCGAGAAGTTCGTGGTGGCGCAAGGGTTTAAGGGGCGTGACGCTTAGGGTTTAGCTTCAAAGCCCAAGCAGATTGTGACAGATAAAGGTCAGCTTCGAGCTTAAAGTTGTCAATCAAAACAAGACTTGGGAGCACTCAAACTCGGTCACGCTAAGTCCGGACCGGCCCCACCCAACCTCCGACGCTGGGCGAACGTAGAATAACGGCCCATCGGCACCAATCGGCACTCGTGCGGTGTCGTTTGCGATCCAGCCACGTAGACCACCGCGCTTGATCGCTTCGCCGATCATTTCGGCCCGAGACGATTTTAATGAAACGATTATTGGTTCGATCTTGTGAAATATACCGCCCCCTGCGCCGGAAACGATCGGACCAATCGCAAACGTATCCATCTGATATGATCGACTTCCCAAGCTAAAGTGTTCGACTTCTGCGAAATGGGCGCGGTAGTTTGTGTCCACGCTCGAGCCATCCTCGAACTCTGTTTCCAGCGAGATGCAAGCGAAAACTACAGCCATTCCGCGATCTTCGGCACTAACCATTCCCGCTGTAGATATCGAGCCGATTAAAGCGGCGGCGAATGCGACCAACCTTGCCATCTGAAATTTGCAATCACCCATCACTAGCTTTGCCTCTCCACTGTTTTTTTCGTATAGAGCTTAAGAGCGAAAGCTAGATAGATCAACGAATGTCAGCTTCGTCCGCAAAGCAGAAATCGGTCTTTTTTGAAGAGCTTAAACACTCAACTTCCCTCGCGCTTCAACCTCTGCAACTCGCGGTCCAATGCGTTCAAAAACTGCGAGCGGTCTTTGTTGGAGAACGGGGCGGGGCCGGAGGTTTGCTCTAGGCCGGCCCGTAGGTCTGCCATGATCGCGCGCGTGGCGATGGCGCCGCCGATGTTGGAGGAGTTGAACGGTTTTCCAGTCGGGGCCAGAACCGTGGCGCCTACCTCGATGCAGCGTCCAGCCAACAAGATATCGGCGGTGATAACGACGGACGCAGGCGTGGCGCTCTCGGCGATCCAGTCGTCGGCAGCGTCAAATCCGTCCGACACCACCTGCATGGAAATCAACGGATGGTTCGGCGTGCGCAGGTAGCTGTTGGCCACCAAGGTGACGGGGGTGTTCAGGCGGTAAGCCACCTTAAAGACCTCCTCCTTCACGGGGCAGGCGTCGGCATCGACAAGAATACTGGGCATATTTAGGGCTCCTGACGGGGTTGGCCCCCTTTGCCACAAAATCTGCCCTTTCGCATCCGCGAAATCCATGAAATAGGAAACTGCCAAACGAACCCTCCCCAAGGAGATACCCATGGAGATTCGCGAGGCCCTCACCTTCGACGACGTATTGCTTGTTCCAGGCGCATCCAATGTGCTGCCATCCACGGCGGACACGCGCACTTTTGTGACCAAGTCGATTGCAATGAATATCCCTCTACTGTCGTCCGCAATGGACACAGTGACCGAGGCCCGCATGGCGATTGCTATGGCGCAGGCTGGCGGCATCGGGGTTATTCACCGCAACCTAGACATTGAGGAGCAGGCCCGTCAGGTGCGCCGCGTGAAACGGTTCGAGAGCGGGATTGTCTACAATCCGATCACCCTGACCGCCGACCAATCTTTGGCCGACGCCAAGGCGCTTCAAGACCGCTACAAGGTGTCAGGCTTCCCCGTCGTGGACGCAAATGGGCATGTTCTGGGGATCGTTACCAACCGCGATATGCGGTTTGCCAGTGACGACAGAACCCCAGTCTCCGCGATGATGAGCAACGACAACCTTGCGATGCTACGCGAGCCTGCCGATCTGGATGAGGCCAAATCCCTGATGGAAGCCCGCCGCATAGAGAAGCTGCTGGTGGTTGACGCCGCCGGCAAGCTGACGGGGCTTTTGACGTTGAAGGACATCGAGCAAGCGGTGTTGAACCCGCAAGCTTGCAAAGACGATCTGGGACGCCTGCGCGTTGCCGCCGCCACGACCGTGGGGGACGCAGGGTTCGAGCGCTCCGAAGCACTGATTGACGCCGGCGTTGATCTGGTGGTGATTGATACGGCGCACGGCCACTCCGAAGGGGTCGCGATCGCGGTGGAGCGGGTTAAGAAACTGTCGAGCAAGGTGCAAGTTGTCGCGGGCAACGTTGCAACGGCGGAGGCCACACGGGCGCTGATCGGCGCGGGTGCGGACGCTGTTAAAGTCGGCATTGGCCCAGGCTCCATCTGCACGACACGCATGGTCGCGGGCGTTGGGGTTCCCCAGCTGACGGCAATCATGGATTGCGCATCCGGTGCGGGCGACGTGCCCGTTATTGCGGACGGTGGTATCAAGTTTTCTGGCGACTTCGCCAAAGCGATTGCGGCGGGTGCAAGCTGCGCCATGGTTGGCTCCATGATCGCGGGGACGGACGAGTCGCCGGGAGAAGTTATTCTATATCAAGGGCGTAGCTTCAAAAGCTACCGTGGCATGGGGTCGCTTGGCGCAATGGCCAATGGCTCCGCCGATCGGTATTTCCAAAAGGACGCCGCGTCGGACAAACTGGTTCCCGAAGGGATTGAGGGGCAAGTTCCCTACAAAGGATCCGCCAGCGCGGTTGTGCACCAGATGGTGGGCGGTCTGCGGGCGGCGATGGGCTACACGGGCGCGGCTACGATCAAGGACATGCACGAGCGTGCAAACTTTGTCCGCATCACTGGCGCGGGCTTGAAGGAAAGCCACGTGCATGACGTGCAGATCACTCGCGAGTCTCCCAATTACCGGGTCGGCTAGATGACACCCGCGGCACGGTTATCGGCAGCGATTGAGGTGCTTGACGTTTACCTGTCAGGCACCGCCGCTGAGAAGGCCTTAACCAATTGGGCGCGCCGGTCTCGGTTCGCGGGGTCGAAGGACCGCGCCGCCGTGCGCGACATCGTGTTCGAGTGCCTGCGCAAGCGGGGTACATATGCGCGCCTTGGGTTGACGGGGCGCGGGCTGGTGTTGTGCTACAGTACTGAAAATGCGGCCTTAGTTGATGACATGACCGCGTTGTTTTCGGGTGAAGGTCACGCGCCCGCACCCCTCAGCGAGGCTGAGGAGGCCGGCTTAGTTCAAACGCGTGACACTGCATCGGATGAGATGACATACAACATGCCGGATTGGTTGTCCGGCGCGTTGAAGTCGTCACTGGGAGATGAGGCGGTGGACGTCGCGCAGGCGCTGACGGAGCGGGCGGGCGTCTACCTGCGCGTGAACAGCTCCAAGGGCTCGGTTGAGGGGGCGATCACCTCCTTGGCGAAAGACGGTGTTATCGCCGTCGCGCATGACGTGTCCAACCTCGCCTTGCATGTTGTTGAAAATCCAAGAAAAGTGTCCGCCAGTGAGGCTTACACTTCGGGCCTTGTCGAGTTGCAGGACGCCGCGTCGCAAGCGCTTTGCGCGGGGCTGCCGGCGGCGAAACGCATGCTGGACTACTGCGCGGGCGGCGGCGGCAAGGTGCTCGCCTACGGTGATTTGAACGACGCCGCGTTGTTCGCCCATGACGCCAACCCACAGCGGTTGCGCGACCTGACCCCACGGGCAAAACGGGCGGGCGTTAAGGTGGAAATTTTAACGACCAAAGGATGCCGCAAGGCCGCACCGTTTGATTTGGTCTTATGCGATGTTCCATGCTCTGGAAGCGGGTCGTGGCGGCGCTCTCCGGAAGGAAAGTGGTCGCTGACGCAGGCGGCGCTCATTGACCTGATGGAAGTGCAACAGAACATCTTGCGCGAAGCCGCTGATTTAGTTTGTGAAAACGGCGTTTTAGCATACGCTACCTGCTCTCTATTCAGGCAAGAGAACGAAGATCAAATCGCACAATTTTGCGATGACAACCCAAGCTGGAGCTGCACCTTCGAGCGCCGCTTCTCTCCGCTTGACGGCGGCGACGGGTTCTATATCGCGTACTTGACCCAAAAATAGTTCTCCCAATAGTTAATCGGACCTAATGCGTTAAGGGCTGGTTAATCGTTTTGCCGGATGGTTTTAGGACTGATTCTGTTGGGAGTGTGGGAGTGAACCAGCTGGTAGACGCGACGGGGCTTGTGGCGCGACTTAAAAGTGCCTTTTCGTGGCGTCTTGGTGTTCAGCTCTTGATTGTATTTGTCGCGGGGGACGCGTTTTTGCACGTCTCGGAGATGCGGACGGGCGCATTGGTCGCTGCGGCCACGATGCTGGCGTTGGCCCTATCCTTTTACATGCCCGCGACGCCTATGCCCCTCGCCGTGACATCCATGCCATGGGACGATCTGATTACCCATGACGAACGCGCAATTTTCGTGACGGATCCTTCCGGCGAAATCCTGTCTCAAAATTCTGCGGCCGACAGGCTTGTCCCGCACAGCGACAGCAATGCGCTGGATCAGGCGCTGTCCCATCTCATGACCAACGCCAGTGCCATCGTGTTTCGGCTACAGGCGAAGGCGCAGAAAGCGGACGCCGCGCATGAAGATGTGGTGACACGTCAGGGAAACTTTCGGATTTCGACCCACCGCATCGCCAACTCGGAAAACTTGCTATGGCGCATGCATGCGCAGCAGGAGCAATCCAGCGCCGGCCACGCGGCGGAGCGACTTTCATTGCCGATGTTCACGGCAGGTGGCTCCGGATCGATCTTGTTCATGAACGATGCGATGCGCAAACTGGTCGGGGGGCGACCGAAAAACCTGAACAACATTTTTGTCGATGTGCCACTCACTTCAGGCGGCACCACAACCGTCAGCGCCGCAGACGGGCCGGTCGATGTTATGGTGGTGATCGTCGAAGGCGCGATGGGGCGAACGGAATACTTCCTCGCGCCCGCGCTACAAACCTCACCCGCGCCTCCGCCCATGGCGCAGCTCGAGGACTTTCCGATCGCGCTGCTGGAACTGGACATGAGGGGACGGATTGCGGACTCCAATAAGATCGCGAGGTCGTTACTCGGCCTCGACACCAACCCAGCAAACACGATGGGCGACCTTATCGAGGGGCTGGGCCGCCCGATTGCAGATTGGCTAAATGACGCGACGGAGGGTAAAGGGTTGCACCGGCCGGAGGTGCTGAAGTGCAAGCGCGGACCGGATGAGATGTACGTCCAAGTCACGCTTGGACGCGTTATAAGTGGCGGGGAAATTTCACTCATTGTGCTGCTCAATGACGCGACCGAGCTCAAGTCATTGGAGAAGCAGTTTGTCCAGAGCCAGAAGATGCAGGCCATTGGTCAACTCGCGGGGGGCGTCGCCCATGACTTCAACAACCTTCTGACCGCGATTTCTGGTCATTGCGACCTGCTCATGCTCCGTCATGATCGTGGCGACAACGACTATTCCGACCTTGAGCAAATTAACCAAAACGCGAATAGGGCCGCGTCTTTGGTGGGGCAACTGTTGGCATTTTCCCGCAAGCAGAACCTGCAGTTGGAGGCCTTGGACATGCGCGATACATTGTCGGATCTGACGCACCTTCTTAACCGTTTGGTGGGCGCACAAATTTCGCTGTCGTTATCGCATGACCCGAATTTGATGGCGGTACGGGCAGATCGACGACAGTTGGAGCAAGTGTTGATGAATCTGGTCGTGAACGCGCGCGATGCGTTGGGCGGACAGGGCGAAATCAGTATCGAAACCCGCAACGCCAAGCTGACGTCGGAGTTGAAACGCGACAGGGCAACGGTGCCCGCAGGCGATTATGTTTTGGTTAAAGTCAGCGACGACGGCTGCGGTATTCCCGTTGAAAAACTGCCCAAGATTTTCGAGCCGTTCTACACCTCCAAGAAAACCGGCGAGGGCACCGGGCTGGGGTTGTCGACAGCTTACGGAATCATCAAACAGTCGGGTGGCTTCATTTTCGCCGACAGCGAGTTAGGGCGTGGCAGTGTGTTCACCATATATTTCCCAACCCACGATAAACCCGTGGTGCCAGCTAAGCCAATTGAGGCCAAGGTCGAGCAATTCTCCATTGGACCAAACGGCGGCATGGTTTTGCTGGTCGAGGACGAAGCGCCGGTCCGCGCCTTTGCCAGTCGGGCGTTGCAATATCGCGGGTTTCAAGTGGTCGAGGCCGATTGCGGCGAGACGGCCTTGGACCTGCTAAGTGATGGCACGCTTAATATCGACATCGTCTTGACGGATGTCATTATGCCAGGAATGGACGGCCCAACGTGGGTAAAAGAGGCCCGAAAAAACAACCCCAAATTGCGGGTGGTTTTTATGTCCGGGTACGCGGACGGGAGCGCGGTGGAGGAGCAACTCACGGTGCCGGAATCTGTGTTTTTGCCGAAGCCTTTCTCGCTGGATGAGTTGACCTCAACGGTAAGAAAACACTTGAGCGCGGCCGCGTAGAGACGAAGGTTCAGGACACCGACAAAGGGCCATCCTGAAGGGCTGCGAAAATCTCAAAGTCGAGCGCATGACGTTCATGCAATTCCTGCTGCAATTCACGCGACAGGACTAAATCTCGTTTTGGTGACTGATTGACTGGCTTTAGAGAGATTTCGCAGTTAAGGCGCTGCTCCAAAAAACGGACGGCTGCGGGGAAGTCGCCATATGAGAACACGTGGTTTACGAGTAGATCCCCGCCGCTATCCGTGAGGAAGCGTGCTTGGCTCCCAACGTCGGCATAGGGCGGTTGATCTGCGCGAAGATAGGCCGCGACGAAATCATCGAAGCTTATCCCGTCTGTACTGTTCTGGTGGCCGTTCAGCGCGGGGCGTTGTCGGTACCGATACCAACTCCCTAACCAGTCCACGGGTTCGCGCATAAGCGCCATTGTCTCCAGTGGTGCGAGGTTTCCACGCTCGAATAGCTTGCGGTATTTTCGCTCAAATCCGCGTGCGTTCGTGTGCTTCATGCCGGGCGGGTCACGGAAAACAGCCGACGCCTTTGGCGACAGTGCGCGTTCCAGCGCGGATGTTCCCGTCTTGGGAACCGCCAGAAATGCCAGCCGTTCGTGAAAAAAGATCATCATTTCGGGCCAGCCCAACTGTTTTTGTTCAGTTTTAAACTAAACTTTAACCCGCGGTCTGAGAAGGTGCTGAAACATTTTACTTGATATGTTCTCATTTTGTGCTCATAGATACCTGGAACATATTGAGAACATAAGCAGTCATTGCCGCAGTCTAGGTGGTGTGAAATAAGGGACTAAATCATGGCAACAGCAGAACTCCTTAAAATGAACCCAAAAGATCAAAACAATAAGCAAAAAGCACTGGATTCGGCGCTCGCACAGATCGAGCGCCAGTTCGGCAAGGGCTCGATCATGAAGCTGGGTGACGAAAACTCCATCCAGCAAGTGGAAGCTTCGTCGACAGGTTCTTTGGGCTTGGATATCGCGCTCGGGATAGGGGGCTTGCCTAAAGGGCGGGTCATCGAAATTTTCGGGCCGGAATCCTCCGGTAAAACGACACTGACGTTGCATTGCGTGGCAGAAGCGCAAAAGAACGGTGGCGTTTGTGCGTTCGTCGATGCGGAGCATGCGCTGGACCCACAGTACGCACGCAAGCTGGGTGTTGATCTGGACGAGCTGCTGATTTCGCAGCCAGATACAGGTGAACAGGCACTTGAGATCGTCGACACGTTGGTGCGGTCCGGCGCCGTGAGCATGGTTATCGTCGATTCCGTTGCCGCCCTGACACCGAAGTCCGAACTGGAAGGCGATATGGGCGATAGCTCCGTCGGGGTGCACGCACGTCTGATGAGTCAAGCGATGCGTAAACTGACGAGTTCTATTTCGCGTTCCAACTGCATGGTGATCTTCATTAACCAGATCCGGATGAAGATTGGCGTGATGTTTGGCAGTCCAGAGACAACGACCGGTGGGAATGCCCTCAAGTTCTATTCCTCGGTTCGTCTTGATATTCGCCGCATCGGTGCGTTGAAGGATCGCGACGAGGTTGTTGGCAACCTGACCCGCGTGAAAGTTGTGAAGAACAAAGTCGCCCCGCCGTTCAAGCAGGTCGAATTCGATATCATGTATGGCGAAGGCATTTCCAAGATGGGCGAGCTGCTCGATCTTGGTGTGAAAGCCGGTGTGGTTGAGAAATCCGGCTCTTGGTACAGCTACGGCGATGACCGGATCGGGCAGGGGCGTGAGAACGCGAAATCCTTCCTGAAGGAAAACTCCCACATTGCGCTAAGCATTGAGGATAAGGTTCGTGCCGCGCACGGATTGGACTTCGAGATGCCAGAAGGTGAGAAAGCCGCCGCGAAGAAGGACGAGGCCAAAGATGAGACTGATGGTCTGATTGAAGGCTGATTTGTCGCGGAGCACCGCACATTTGATCTGGAAATCGGTTGGGGGCGGCTTTTGGGCCGCCCTTTCCCGTTTCATGTGGCCATTTCCAAGGCGATGGCTTTACCTGCACGGCGCGGGGGGATATTTGCTGATGCAAACAAAGCAAAGTGAGCCTCATGCCCAGCCTGAACGACATCCGCTCGACATTCCTGCGTTACTTCGAAGCGCAGGGCCATTCCGTGCAACCTTCCAGCCCGTTGGTTCCGCGCAACGACCCGACATTGATGTTCGCCAATTCGGGGATGGTGCAGTTTAAAAACCTGTTCACCGGCGTCGAGACACGCGACTACAAACGTGCAACGACCGCACAAAAATGCGTGCGGGCCGGAGGCAAACACAATGATCTGGACAATGTGGGCTACACCGCGCGCCACCACACGTTCTTTGAGATGCTGGGCAACTTCAGCTTCGGCGATTACTTCAAAGAAGAGGCTATTGCCTTCGCTTGGGAGCTGATCACCAAGGACTTTGGCATCGATAAAGACCGCTTGTCGGTGACCGTTTACCATACTGATGACGAAGCCTATGACATCTGGAAGAAGCTTGGCGTGCCGGAAGAGCGGATCATCCGGATCGCGACGTCGGACAACTTCTGGCAGATGGGGCCAACCGGCCCATGCGGCCCATGCACCGAGATTTTCTACGATCACGGGGATCACATCTGGGGCGGCCCTCCCGGTAGCCCAGAGGAAGACGGCGATCGGTTCATTGAGATCTGGAACATTGTTTTCATGCAGAATGAACGGTTCGAAGACGGGTCCATGCGGGCGTTGGAGATGCAGAGCATCGACACGGGTATGGGGTTGGAGCGGATTGCGGCTTTGCTGCAAGGTAGCCACGACAACTATGACACCGACCTGTTCAAAGCGTTGATTGAAGCGTCGGCGAACGCGACGTCGACCGACCCGTTTGGCGATCAGAACGTGCATCATCGCGTCATTGCGGACCACCTGCGCTCCACCACGTTTCTGATCGCGGATGGTGTGATGCCATCGAACGATGGTCGTGGCTATGTGTTGCGCCGGATCATGCGGCGCGCGATGCGCCATGCGCATTTGCTGGGTGCGAAAGATCCCGTGATGCACCAATTGGTGCCGTCATTGGTGACCCAGATGGGCGCGGCCTACCCTGAATTGGGGCAGGCCCAAGCGCTGATTGAGGAGACGCTGCGCGCAGAGGAAACCCGCTTCAAGCAAACACTGGAACGCGGGTTGCGCCTGCTCGACGATGAGATGTCGGGTTTGGCTGACGGCGCGGAACTGCCGGGCAAGGCTGCGTTCAAGCTCTATGACACCTTTGGCTTCCCGTTGGATTTGACGCAAGATGCGCTGCGCGAAAAGGGTCGCACGGTTGACGTGGAAGGCTTTGACGCGGCCATGGCGGAGCAAAAAGCATTGGCCCGCGCCGCATGGTCTGGGACGGGCGAAGCCGCGGACAGCACGATCTGGTTCGACATTGCGGACAAGCACGGCACCACGGATTTCCTAGGCTACGACACCGAAGTGGCCGAAGGCCAGTTGGTGGCTATCTTGAAAGACGGGGCCGAGGTCGAGGTGGCATCGAAGGGCGACGCGGTTCAGTTGGTGTTCAACCAGTCGCCATTTTACGCCGAAAGCGGCGGGCAAGTCGGCGACAGCGGCACCGTCAAAACCGACGCGGGCGCCGGCACGGTGACCGAAACACGCAAGGCCGCCGGAGTGTTCATCCACTTTGCGGAAATCACCGAGGGCGAACTACGCGTTGGCGCGGGGGCGGAGTTGGCCGTGAATCACGCGCGCAGAAGCGCCATTCGCGCCAACCACTCCGCCACGCACCTGTTGCACGAAGCGTTGCGGGTTGCCTTGGGCGACCACGTGGCGCAGCGGGGATCGTTGAATGCCGATGATCGTTTGCGGTTCGATTTCAGCCACAACAAAGCGCTGACTCTGGATCAGCTGCGGCAGGTGGAGGCGGACGTTAACCGCTTCATCCGCCAGAACAGCACCGTTGAAACCCGCATTATGACCCCCGACGACGCGCGCGCCATTGGTGCACAAGCGCTGTTCGGTGAGAAATACGGCGATGAGGTTCGTGTGGTCTCGATGGGCAAGGACGCGACGGGCAAAGGCGCTGACGGCCAGACATATTCGCTTGAACTATGTGGCGGCACCCACGTGAAGCAAACCGGTGATATCGGGATGTTCGTGACCTTGGGCGACAGCGCATCCAGCGCTGGTGTGCGCCGGATAGAGGCCCTGACGGGGCAGGCGGCGTTCGACTACCTCAGCAGCCAGGACGCACGTTTGGCCGATGTGGCGTCGACGCTTAAAGCCTCCGCGGAGGACGTTCCAGCACGGGTGAAAGCGTTGCAGGATGAGCGCAAAGCGCTTAGCAACGAAGTAGCCCAATTGCGCCGCGAATTGGCGATGAGCGGCGGCGCGGCACAAGTGGCGGACGAAGACGTCGGCGGCACAGCTTTCTTTGCGCAGGTTCTGTCCGGCGTCTCGGGTAAGGATTTACCAGCACTGATCGACGAGCATAAGGCGCGTATGGGGTCTGGTGCGGTGTTGTTGATTGCAGATGCGGACGGTAAAGCCGCAGTAGCGGCGGGCGTGACGGATGATTTGACAGGACAGCTGTCAGCGGTTGATCTGGTACGTGCAGCGGTCGCTGAACTGGGTGGTAAGGGCGGCGGCGGCCGTCCCGCGATGGCCCAAGGCGGCGGCGCAAGCGCAGAAAACGCGGATGCAGCAATCAACGCGGCCAAAGCCGTTATCGGAGGATAGAATGCCAACAGCCCTATGGATCGCCCATGTGAAGGTCACAGACCCGGAGCGTTATGCCAAATACGCGGCAGGCGCGACTGTCGCGATTGCGGATCATGACGGCGTGTTTCTAGCCCGCAACGGCGCATATGAGCAGCTGGAGGGCAACGACCGTGCCCGCAATGTTGTGGCGCGGTTTCCGTCACTGAAGCGCGCGCATGAATGTTATTATTCAGACGCTTATCAGGCAGCTCTAAAGTTCGCCGAAGGTGCTGCGGAGCGCGACTTGATGATCGTGGAGGAGTTGGAGTAGGCGCATAGTCTGCGCTCGGTCTCGGTGCGTGATTAGCTCGGGGCACTAAAGCACGGTCATTAGCGTACGAAAACGAAAACGGCGCGGCGCGGGTTTCCCCACGCCGCGCCGTTTTTTTGTTATCAGGCCTGTCGTGTTACCGCTCTGGGATCAAACCACGTGGGCTGAACCGCAAGACCAGCAGCAAGACAACGCCCATGGTTAGCAGACGCATGTGCGCGGCGCTCTCAATCAGGTGATCTTTCAACCAGTAGCCGTCGCTCATCCCGGACGTAATCAGGCCCATCAAGGCAAGCCCCATAGGCTCAACCTGAACCCATAAGAACCAAATCAGGAAGCCGCCCAAAACGGAGCCGAAGTTGTTGCCGGAGCCACCCACGATGACCATCACCCAGATCAGGAAGGTGTAGCGCAACGGCTGGTAGCTGGTTGGCGTTAGCTGCCCGTCAAGCGTTGTCATCATCGCGCCTGCGATGCCGCAGATGGCGGAGCCGAGGATGAAGATTTGCAAATGCCGTGCGGTGACGTCTTTGCCCATCGCTTCCGCCGCAACCTCATTGTCACGGATCGCGCGCATCATACGACCCCAAGGGGAGTTCAACGCCTTCTGCGCGAGCCACAGCAAGACGACCAAGACTACAGTGAACAATAGGGAGTACCCGAGCTTCACATAGAGCGTTGATGCGGTGGACGCGTCCAACCCGAAGCCCGCTGCCTTCTCGACAAAGCTGGCGCTGTTTTGCAGGTCGATCTCGTAGGGGACACCTGTTGGACGTGGCAGGCCGACGACGTTTTTCACGCCGCGTGACAGCCATTCCTCGTTCTTCATGACGGAGATGATGATCTCCGCAATGCCGAGCGTTGCGATGGCGAGATAGTCCGACCGCAGGCCAAGGGCAGTTTTGCCGATGATCCATGCCGCACCTGCCGCGAACAGGCCGCCGACAGGCCATGCAACCAGAACAGGCAGGCCTAGGCCGCCTAGATACCCCGTCGAGGCTGGGTTCACGGCTTCAACAGCCTCAACACCCGCGTCGAAGACATAGCGAAACAGGAAGAAACCGCCGATCAGGATGGCCACCATCGTCAGCCCCCGTGTGCGGCCCTTCGGCAAACGCTGATAGGCCATGATCGCCGCGATAATGGTGCCCGCCCCGAGGAGCAGACCCGCGAGCACTTGAAAGCCACCGGCGCTCCATTCCTCTGCGTTGGCCGGCATGGATGTGATCACCGCCGCAAGGCCGCCAAGCGCCACGAAGCCCATGATCCCGACGTTAAACAGCCCCGCGAGGCCCCATTGAAGGTTCACGCCGAGCGCGAGGATGGCAGAGATTAACCCCATGTTGAGGATATACAGCGCAGAGTTCCACGACTGCGCAAAGCCCGTCACAAGGATCAGCAGGCCAACGAAAACGAATAGAAGTGCGTCACGGCGGGTCATACGGATTTTCCTTTAAACAGGCCTGTCGGCTTAAACAAAAGCACGATGATCAGGATCGAGAAGGACACGGCGAACTTGTAATCCGTGCTCATGAGTTGGGCCAACCCGTCCGGTGCTAAGGCGTCGGGCAGCACGTAGTTGGCAACTTTCTTGAACGCGTAGGTTACCGTTACTTCGGAAAAGGCGATGACAAAGCCGCCCGCGATGGCACCCAAAGGGTTGCCAAGCCCGCCGACGATTGCAGCGGCGAAGATTGGCAGCAGCAGTTGGAAGTAGGTGAACGGTTTGAACGATTTGTCCAACCCATAGAGCGTGCCTGCAACGGTCGCCAGGGCGGCCACGATTAACCAAGTATAAAGGACCACACGCTCCGGGTTGATGCCCGAGAGGAGCGCAAGATCTTCGTTGTCGGAATAGGCTCGCATGGACTTGCCGGTGCGGGTGCGGTTCAGGAACCAGAACAACACGGCCACAACGATGACGGCTGTGACGACGGTTAGGCCTTGGCTGGTTTTGATCGCCAGACCCTCTTTCAGACCTGTCATGGCCTTAAACTCGCGTGCGGAGATGATGAAACGTTCGCCATCTGCAAACCGCTGATCACCCGGTCCGATGATAAAGCGCGTAAGGCCGTTCATGATGAACATGACGCCCAAGCTGACCATCACCATGACCACGGGCTTCACTTTTCGCTGTCGGTAGAACTGATAAACCATCTTGTCCGTGCCGATCAGCAATAGCCCCGTCAACGCGATGCCAAAGGGCAGGGCGAGCAGGGCGGTTGGCAACGGACCAAAGCTGATACCAGCGCTTTGAAAGCCCCATGTGATCAAGATCACAAACATGGTGCCCATCGCCATGGTGTCCCCATGGGCGAAATTAGAAAAGCGCAAGATGCCGTAGATCAGCGTCACCCCAAGCGCCCCAAGCGCCAGTTGCGCGCCGTAGGCCATGCCCGGAACGATGACGAAGTTTGCCAGGGCCACAATGGCGTTTAAGAAATCCATTAGTCTGCCCCTTCGCAGTTGCCGAGGTAGCTGACGACCATCGGCCCTTCATAGAGATGTGTGGAGTAGCGGGCGGTGCCGTCCGCGGCGCGGCTCATCAGGTGAAACGCGCTGTCGGTGACCCCGACGTAGACGCGCACGGTGTCACTGCCGCCAACGCTGGCCGTCACGGTTTCTGCGTCACTGACGAGGGCCGTTTTGCCCTCGGTTTGCTCGATCGCCATCGAAAAACTGGTGTCGGTGCAGCTCTCGGACTCGAAGCATTCGGTGGTGAAGGTGCACTGCGTTGTCTGCGCGGCGAGCGGCAGGGCCAGCAGTGCGGCCAGCGCCGCTGTGGTGGCTGTTATTTTACGGGATATCATCTTATCCTCCCAAGAAGCTTTTGCGGACTTCGGGGTCATTGAGCAACGCTTGCCCTGTGTCTGTGAAGCGATTGGCGCCTTGCACAAGCACATAGCCTTTGTCAGCGATTTCAAGTGCTTGTCTGGCGTTCTGCTCAACCATCAAGATAGAGATTCCGGTGCGAGCGACCTCGATAATCCGGTCAAACAGCTCATCCATTACGATAGGCGAAACCCCTGCGGTTGGCTCGTCCAGCATCAAGACTTTGGGCTGTGTCATCAGCGCGCGCCCGACGGCCACCTGCTGACGTTGCCCCCCTGACAACTCGCCTGCGGCTTGGTTGCGCTTCTCTTTAAGGATCGGGAACAGGTCGTAGATCTGCTCAATCGTGCCTTGCAGATCGTCGCGGCGCAGGAAGCCGCCCATCTCCAGATTCTCCTCAACGCTCATCGACGTGAAGATGTTGGAGGTCTGCGGCACAAACGCCATGCCCTTGGCCACGCGGGCTTGCGGGGTCAGGTTGGTGATGTCTTCGCCGCCCAAACGCACGGCGCCTTGGCGTACGTTAAGCATGCCGAAGACGGCCTTCATCGCGGTGGATTTGCCCGCGCCGTTGGGGCCGACGATGACGGCGATTTCGCCTTCATTCACCGCGATTGTGCAGTCGTGCAGGATGTCAGGCCCTTGGCCGTAGCCACCCGACATGGCGTCGCCGATCAGATACGGCTCCCCCGCAACGCCTTTGGTCGGGGCGTGCTTGGTCTTTTGGGTCTCAATCGCGCCACCGACAGCTCTGGTCGGGTCTTTGCCCAAGGACGCATCCTTGTTGCCGCGCGCGTCATAGCTGTTGTTACTCATGCCGATGCCACCTTGTTCTTTAGTCCGGTGCCCAGATAAGCTTCGATCACCTGTTCGTTGGCCTTGATCTCGTCAAGCGTGCCTTCTGCAAGCACGCGGCCCTCGGCCATGCAAATCACGGGGTCGCAGAGGCGGCCGATGAAATCCATGTCGTGCTCGATCACCACGAAGGTGTAGCCGCGTTCCTTGTTCAGACGGATGATTGCGTCGCCGATGGTGTTCAGCAGCGTGCGGTTCACGCCTGCGCCAACTTCGTCCAAAAACACAATTTTGGCGTCGACCATCATGGTGCGGCCCAGTTCGAGCAGTTTCTTTTGTCCGCCGGAAATGTTGCCTGCGCGCTCATCACTGATGTGGTCGATGGTCAGGAACTCAAGCACCTCGTCGGCCTTCGCCGCCAGCGCACGTTCCTCATCGGCGATGCGTTTACGCCCGAACCATGTGTTCCACAGCTTCTCACCGGCTTGGTCAGCGGGCACCATCATCAGGTTTTCACGCAAACTCATGGAGGAGAACTCATGCGCGATCTGAAACGTGCGCAGCAGCCCTTTGCCAAATAGCGTGTGCGGCGGCAGGCCTGTGATGTCCTCGCCGTCCATGATGACTTTACCGGAGGTTGGTTGAAGAACGCCAGCTATCACGTTGAAAAGTGTGGTTTTTCCTGCGCCATTCGGCCCAATCAATCCGGTGATTGACCCTTGCTTGATGGTCAGGGTTGAGCCGTCAACGGCGTGAAACCCGCCGAAATGCTTATGGAGATCGTGAACTTCGATCATTTTATACGCCCCTTTGCAAAGCAGCCCGAGGTGCGGACACCTCGGGCTGCTTTTTTAGGTTTTCAAGAGAGATTAGCGGTACTTGATGGTGGAGTAGACGCCATCCGAGAACTCGATCTCTTGGTAGTTACCAGCGGATTCACCGGCACCGACCAACTCAACCGCAGAGGCGCCGACGTAGTCCACGTCTTGGCCTTCAGCGATCAGCTTGAGCGCTTTGTCCAGCTCGCCAGGGAAAATTTTCTCGCCCGGTGCGTTTGCCACGTCGAAGATGTGGTCCTTGAAGTCAGCGGAGGCGGAGGACTTCGCCGCTTGCATGGCCAGCATGATCAGCGCCGCTGCGTCATAGGATTCAGCAGAGAACGCCGATGTGCCATCGTAGCCCGCGGCCTTCGCCATTTCGCCGTACGTCGCAGCGCCTTCGCTGTCGGTGCCAGGATAGGCGCCGAAGGAGCCGTTCAACTCCTCACCGAATACGTCATTCAGCTTCGTGCCGACCATGCCGTCTGGCAGGTAGAACGTGTCGAAGGCACCGGAGTCGATAGCACCGCGAATAACGCCGGAGCCGCCTTGGTCAACGTAGCCTGCAACAACCAGAACCTCGCCACCTGCGGATGCAAGTGCGCCAACTTCTGCGGAGTAGTCGGCTTTGCCGTCTTCATGCGCGGCGGAGATGGTTACTTCGCCGCCAGCGGCTTCGAACTCGGCTTGGAACGCGTCCGCCAGACCTTTGCCGTAGTCGTTGTTTGTGTAGGTCAAGGCCACGGAGTTCACACCGCGATCTTGCAAGATGTTGGTCACAATCACGCCCTGGCGCGCATCGGATGGCGATGTGCGGAAGAACAGGCCGTCGTCTTCAGCCGTGGACAAGCCAGGGGAAGTGGCCGATGGCGACACCATAACAATGCCGTTTGCACGAGCCACGTTTTGCAGGATCGCGCCGGTTACGCCGGAGCAGTCGGCGCCCATGATCGCGTTCACCTTGTCGGATGTGACCAGACGTTCGGCGGCGGCTGTCGCAGCACCCGCGTCAACGCATGTGCTGTCGCCGCGTACGGATTCAACGGTCGCGCCGTCCAGCAGCAAGCCGGAGTCGGTGACTTCCTTCATCGCCAGCTCTGCGCCGTCCGCCATTTGTGGCGTGATGGATTCAAGTGGGCCGGTGAAGCCCAGAATGACGCCGATTTTGACCGTGTTGGCGTGGCCGTCAGCAAATGCGGCACCCGTCATAAGGGCGGTCGCAGTTGTCGCGAGTAGCAGCTTTTTCATTGTTGATCTCCCTGATCTTAACTTTTTATAGGCGAAGTCTACGCAGCGATTCTCTAAAAGAAAAGGGGGCTTAGTTGGCTTGCCGTAACGGCAAAGGCCGCTGTCTTGGCACGTTGAGGGAATGCTGGGTCGGTTGGGCCTTTAGCTGCCTCGCACGCCTGTGCTAACTTCGCGCGAAACCTTGCAGGACTGCCTCATGACGACAACGAAATCTTTGCTGGCGACCGCCTTTATGCTTGCCAGCCCCGCCACCGCGATGACCTCCAGCGCCGGCGATATCGCGGTGCGCCTGATCGCCGACGGCTTTGACGAGCCTTGGGCGGTTGAGCCGCTGCCGGACGGCGGCATTTTGGTGAGTGAGCGCGGCGGGACATTGACCCATTTGCGCCCCGACGGCACCCGCACCACAGTGAGCGGTGTACCAGAGGTGGAGGATCGAGGGCAGGGCGGTTTGCTTGATATTATGATCCCGCGCGACTTCGAGACCAGCCGAGAGGTGTACCTGAGCTATGCCAACCGCAAGGACGACAGCTACGGCACCGCCTTGGGGCGCGGCAAGCTCACCACCGAAGGGAGCGAGCTGACAGGGTTCAAACGTATCTTCCAGCAAGCGCGTGGCAGCGATAATGCCAAGCACTTTGGCTCCCGCATTGTGGAGGCGCGTGACGGCACGATCTTCCTGACCATAGGGGAACGTGGAGAGCGCGACACGGCGCAAGACCTGCAAAATCACAATGGCACGGTTGTGCGCCTACGCCGTTCCGGCGTTGTGCCGCCGGATAACCCGTTCATCGGCATGCCAGGTGCGGAGCCTGAGATATTTTCTTACGGGCACCGCAACCCGCAAGGGGCAGCGCTGGATTTGAACGGCAACCTGTTTGTGGTGGAGCACGGTGCGCAGGGCGGCGATGAGGTGAACGCCGTCGTGGCCGGTGCGAACTATGGCTGGCCGGTGATCAGCTATGGCCGCCATTACTCCGGTTTCAAAATCGGGGAGGGCACCGCCAAAGAAGGTATGGAGCAGCCCGTGCATTACTGGGATCCATCCATCGCGCCGTCCGGCATGATGATCTATTCGGGCAAGCTGTGGCCGGAATGGGCTGGCGACATCTTTGTTGGCTCCTTGAAGTCGGACTTCTTGTCCCGCCTAGACGGCGAGACCTTTGCTGAGGAGCGGTTGCAGTCTGACGAGACAGGCCGCGTGCGCGATGTCGTGGAAGCACCGAACGGTGAAATCTGGTTCCTGTCCGTGTACGACGGCGCGCTCTACGCCTTAACCCCTAGGTAACGCTATCCGGCGAGGGATGGCAGCCACAGCACGATACTTGGGAATGCCACCAGCGCCGCGATGGTCAGACCATCTGCGATGAAGAACGGTGTGACGCCCTTGAACACGTCTTGCACGCTCAGGTCGTCGCGCACACCGGCGACCACAAAGCAGTTCAGACCAATCGGCGGCGTGATCAGGCAGAATTCGGCCATCTTGACGACCAGGATACCAAACCAGATCGCGCACATAGGGCCGGACATCCCGAAGGTGCTTTCCGCCGCGCTCACCGCTTCGCCACCGTTCAACGCCATCACGGCGGGGTAGACGACGGGCAGGGTCAGCAGCAACATCCCGATGGCGTCCATAAACATGCCCAAGACGGCATAGGCCAGCAAGATGCACACCAAGATCAGCATGGGCGACATCTCCAGCGCGGTGATCCAATCGGAAAACGCGCCGGGCAGGTCGGCGAACCCCAAGAAGCGCACATAGATCAGCACGCCCCAGATAATGGTAAAGATCATCACGGTCAGCTTGGCGGTGTCGATTAACGCGTCTTTCAACTGCCCCCAGCGCATCCCACGGTACAGCGCCATGAGGAAGACGATGAATGCGCCCACGGCGCCGCCTTCCGTCGGGGTGCCCCATGCGTCACCGAAAGGATTGTAGACGAAGAAGATGATGATCACCACAACGGCCACGATCGGCAGCGCAGGCGGCAAAGACACAAAGCGCTCGCGCCATGTGAAGCCAGAGACCGGCGGACCGACGTTCTTGAAAATGACGGCGATGCCGATGATCAGCACCGCGTAGATGATCGCGGAAAATGCCCCCGGCACGAAGCCCGCGAGCAGCAGTTTGCCCACGTCCTGCTCCACGATGATGGCATAGATCACCAAGATGGCGGAGGGCGGGATCAGCGACGCCAACGTCCCGCCAGCGGCCACGACACCGGCCGCGAACTGCTTGTTGTAGCCGACTTTCAGCATTTCCGGGATCGCGATGCGCGCGAAAACGGCAGCCGTCGCCACGGATGCACCGGACACGGCGGCAAAACCCGCGGTGGCAAATACCGTGGCCACCGCAAGGCCACCCGGCACCCAAGCGATCCAACGCTTGGCGGCCTCGAATAGGGCGGTCGTTAGCTTGGCGTAATAGGCCAGATAGCCGATCAGAATAAATGTGGGGATCAGGCTCAGCGCTTGCGACGACACTTTGGAGTGCGGAACTTGGCCTGCGATCTTTACACTGATCTCGATGGATTTCCAAAGCCGGTCGGGGGCGTAATCAAATCCGTTCCAGCGCAGCCAGATAAGGCCCAGCATCCCTGCCATAGCAGCCGCAAAAGCGACACGCATGCCAAGCACAACCATGACCAGCATGAAGCCCGAGACCCACAGGCCAATTGTAATTTCATCCATTAGTCAGATCCCTCAAGCTGCTCGGCTTCCAGACGGGCTTGTTCTGCCACAGTCAAGATCAGTGGCACGGCCACGGGGTTTTCCAACCCGAGTATGAAAGCGCGGGCATAGCCCCATGCTTGTAAGACCAGCCGCAATGCCAGCACGCTAAAGGCAACAGGGACCAGCAGCTTGGACGGCCAGATCGGCAACCCGATGTCGATGGAGCTGTCACGGCTCCACAGTGGTTTGCTCATGTCGAAGCTACGGTCGAAATGGGACCAGCTGCCCCAGATAAGCGCAAGGATCAGCGCCAGAATGAGAAGGACTGAGATGAGTTCGAACAGCCACATGGCACGGCCTTTGAGCGCGGATATGACGATATCCATGCGGATGTGCCCGCCTTCGCGCTGCACGTAAGACACGCCCATGAAGGCAATCAGCGGCATCGCGGCCTCGATATAGTCAACGTAGCCCGACAGGGGCATGTTGAAGAATTTGCGCCCACCCACGGAGTAGGCGGCGAGAAACATCAAAGAGAAGACCGCAAGTCCGGAAAGCAACGCAAACAAGCGCTCTAGTGGAACCAACGCGCGGTCAAGCCGGCTAAGTAGGCTGGAATCCTCCAGCACGGCTGCGGTGCCTGCCATGGTCTGCTCCCCTGTGGTCGAAGTTGATGCGGCGCCCTCACTGGGGCGCCGCTTGTGGGTTTGGCCTTAGCCGCCGCGCTTTTCAGCCAGCGTTTTCACGACAAGGTCGTAAAGCTCTTGGCCAGGCAGGCCTTGGGCTTCCATGTCCGCGATCCACTCTTCACGGGCTGGGTCAGCCGCCTTGGCGCGGAAGTCGGCCAGCACCTCGTCGCTAATCTCGACCTTGGTGACGCCTTTTTCTTCCAGAACCGAGTCCCATTTCTTCAGCAGCTCACCGTAGTTGGCGAGGTAGTGATCCAGCGCCTCAGGGATGGAGCTGTCGAGCGCTTCGCGCTCCGCATCAGACAGCGACTCGTACGCGTCGATGTTGACCACAACGGGGCAATTCACAGTGCCAGGGTTCAGGTTGGCGGTCCACCACTCGGCTTGGTTGATCGTACCAAAGGACAAATGCGCATGCTGCGCGAATGCCACCGTGTCCACAACGCCGGATTCCATCGCTTGGTAAGCCTCGGTCGCGGTCACAGATGTCGGGACCGCACCCACGGCTTCAAACGCCTTGCCCAGACCGCCCGTTGCACGCACGCGCATGCCGTTCATCTTTTCAAGCGTGTCACGCGGTTCGCCGGTGCCGACGATGTTGTACTGCGGCATTGGCGAAGTCATCAGCAGCTTTGCGTTCCACTGGGCCATTTCCTCGGCAGCAGCAGGGTGCGCGTAAACAGCTTGGGATACGGCAACTTCTTCTTCCAGATTGGTAACGCCAAGGAACGGAAGCTCCAGTACGGTCACAACACGGTTTTTGTCGCGGTGGTAGCCCGCACAGAACTGCGCCATCTCGAACGCACCGATGGAGATACCATCAAGGTTTTCGCGGTTCTTGGACAGCCCGCCGTAGCTGACGTTCATGGTAAATTCGCCGTTGGTCTTCTCGGAAACCAGCTCGGCCAATTTCTCCACGTGTTCCGTGAAGGCGCGGCGTTTGCCCCATACGGACACGTTCCATTCAGTCGCCGCAGCTTCGCCAACGAATGCAAAGGTAAGGGCCACCGCCGAGGTGGTTTTCAGTAGTTTATTCATAGAGTCCTCCCAGACAGGATGTATTTCATCCGATTTTATGTGACAGATGATGTGATTATTTTTGATCAGGTACAACCGTTATTGTCTTGAAAGGACCGACTAATGTCATCGCTAAAAACACATCTCCTTGCTGGTAAGGTTCAACGCGGGTTGTGGTTGGGGCTGGGCAGCGCCGCCAGTGCGGAAATTGCCGCGACCTCCGGTTTGGACTGGTGTTTGATTGACGGTGAGCACGGCGCATACGACATCGCCAACATCGCAGAGCAAGCGCGCGTCTTGGGGCCTGATGCCTGCGTGCGTATCCCCAAAGCGGAGGACTGGATGATCAAGCAGGTGCTTGATCTGGGGCTTCATACGGTCGTTGTTCCTATGGTTGATACCGCCGAGCAGGCCCACGCCTTAGCCTGCGCCATGCGCTACCCGTCGAAGGAATTTCCACAGGGCACCCGTGGGATAGGGGCAGCGATTGTGCGGGCCTCCGGCTACGATCAGGACACCGCGTATTTGGCCGAAGCCAACGACCGCGTTTGCCTGATGGTTCAGGCGGAGACGGTGACGGCGCTGGAGAATCTGGACGAAATCTGCGCAGTGGACGGCGTGGACGGCGTGTTTATCGGCCCCGCTGATCTGGCGGCCTCCATGGGGTATCTGCACGATCTAGATGCGGCCCCTGTGCAGGCGGCCATTGACGCTGCGTTACGCAAGATCGCAGCGTCCGGCAAGATCGCAGGGTGCCTTAGCTTTGACGCAAAACGCGCCGCGCATTACGTCGACATGGGCGCGCGCTTCGTGGCTGTTGCCTCGGATGTGGCGGTGCTGTCGGCGGGGCTGCGCACGGTGTCGACGGATTTGCAATAGCATTGCGCCACGGCGTAGGGGGCTTTACGGCTAAAGCGCAACAGTGACATCCGGAGGCCCCCATGCTGCAAATCCACCAGTTCCCGCATCCGCCACTTCAAAACTACGGGGTGCTGATTCACGATCCTGACACGGGTGAGACCGCGGCAATCGACGTGGGCGACGGGCCGTCCTACATGGCGGCGATCAAGGAAACCGGCTGGACGCCCACGCAAATCTGGGTGACGCACCACCATCACGACCACGTCACCGGCTTGCCGGAAGTCAAAGCCGCCAGCGGCGCCACTGTTTATGGCCCGTCGGGCATTGCTGGTGTGGATAGGGTGCTCGAAGGCGGTCAGACGTTTGAGTTCGCGGGGCGCACTGTAGGTGTCATCCACACCCCCGGTCACACGATGGATATGCTTAACTTTCATGTTGCATCGGAAGGTATTGTTTTTACAGGGGATACGCTCTTCGTGATGGGCTGTGGTCGGCTGTTTGAGGGGGCGCCTGCGGATATGTGGGCCAGCTTGCAAAAACTGATGAAATTGCCCGCGCAGACGACAATCTATTGCTCCCATGAGTACACACAGGCGAACGCGGCGTTCGCCCTGTCCGTTGATCCCAGCAACATGGTCTTGAAAAACCGCGCAATTGAGGTCGACCAGCTCCGCGATCAAGGCGACCCGACCGTGCCAACAACGCTGGAGGCAGAGCTGGCAACAAACCCCTTCCTGCGCTGCAACGACCCAGCTATCCGCGCAGGCCTTGGCATGGAAAACGCGAGCGAAGGCGAAGTCTTCGCGGAACTGCGACGTTTGAAGGATGAGTTTTGAGGTAAGGTGTGTGGCGGAGAGACAGGCTGAAGCACTTCTGGCCTAATATATTGATTATTAATCGATATCAGGGCGATAATCAAATATTAACTGCCATTCTATCCCACATTGAGATCCCAAGTCCATTTGGCAAGGTGAACTGAGCCGATCAATAGCAGTTCTGGACGGACGGACACCCCGCCCCCTATGGGGCGGTGTGGGTGTCCGTCCGCCCAGAACTTTTTTTGCGGTTTCATTTTGGTCCGGTCACCTCCGGAACAATGTCTTCTTCAGGAGGGAGAGGCGCGGTGCCGATCTTGACTTACTCAAAATGAAAGAATGACTATGAACATCACATCCCCAAAATCTAAATATAGCTCTGCACCTGCCGTAACCAAGGCTGGTGAGTTTCGCCCCCAACTTAACGCACCCTTTGTTGTGAAGAACCTTTTCAAACCCGGCGAGGTTTCGATGATTGCGGGCGCGCCCGGACTTGGCAAATCAACTATTTCGGCGGCGATAGCGGCACATGCTGCGCAGGGTCGTGACTTTGGCGGTTTGTCTGTCCGAAAAACGGTTGTAATCTACTACGCCGCCGAAGACGCTTACGGAGTTCTTTGCCGAGCACACCCGTATATGCGAGACCCAGCCTGTGCAAATGCACCGTTTTACGTGATCCACGGCGCACCTAATCTGATGGACGCTGAAACACCGGAGAAGGTCGCAAGGTTCATCGAGGCAAAAAAGGCCGAATATGGTTGTGAGCAAGCGCTTGTAATCTTTGATACGCTGAATCGGTGTATAGGTGAGGCAGACGAGAACTCGTCGAGCTCGATGGGCACTGTTGTTGGGAACGCGACATTTATTGCTCAAACCACTCGCTCATCCGTCGTATTTGTTCATCACGTGGGGAACGGCAATCCCGACCGACCGCGGGGATCCTCGGCATTCCATGGAAATGTTGACTGCCTCTGCTTGATTTCGAAAACGTCTGTAACTGGGTCAGAAAAAGTCGTTTTGCTCAATGCAATCAAACAAAAGAACGCCCAAGAACTGGGCTCACTTCCATTCAAGTTGTCGGCGTTGAGAATCGGCGTGGATCATGAAGGCTGCGACGTTACCGTTCCGATGGCAATCCCGATGGAGCCAAAGGCATTTTCGAAAGCGTTGACACAGGCGAAAGTTGCCAATCACAACAAGCAACCTTCACAGGACACCATGGAACGCGTAGCTGACATCGAACGCGTGCTGGTGGAGCTCGCTAAGACTCATCCCGGCGGCTATTTTACTCAATCGGAGATAGCAGAGCGTTCGGGCTCGATCTTCAACAATGTTAGAGGTTCCGACAGTCTGCGGGTTGCGGTGAGACGGGCGCTGGTAGCTTTAGAGAAAGCTGGCAAGGCCGAACGCGGTACAAAGGGTTATCGGAGTTCTCTTCCGCCCTCTAACGCCAATGACCACGTGTTGAGCGATTAACTCCCAAAGGCGGCGCGCCCTCGGCCCCGGTTCCAGAAGGCACGCTTCCTTCAAAAGTTCCTCCGACATTACCTCTCAGACCTTCCATTTCCTCTTCGAAATAATCAAGCATAGAGGAGGCCAGCCGCCGGAGATCCGAAGAGGGGATCGCGGTGAAGTCATGATCTACCAATCTGAATCTGACGCAGTGTCTCGCCGCGTTAGCCAAAATGGTATCAAGCGATTTTTTTAGTTTTTCATCCATTGCTTTCATTCCCTATGTTCAATTTTTGAAGGCGCACAACGGATAAAATAGTCATTTTATCCCTAATCCAAAATGGAAAGACATGGCACTGTTTTCGTTTCGACATTCAGTAAAAACCTTTTCGCCAAAGTGCGAAACGAAAGGCCGAGTAGCGAAAGCAGGACAGACGGCAGCACATCTCCGCTACATAACTCGGCCTTCGGCGGCGAGAAAAGTCCTGCGAGCGAGATTTGGCCGCGATACGGATCAGCAACATGCAAGCTCTGCTGAGCAAAACGCGCTGAAACGAAAGGGAAGAGCGTGTGAGAGATTCATCATCGCATTACCCGTAGAAACCACGCCAGAGCAGCGTGCAGAACTTGCTTCCGCGTTCGCTGAAGTCCTGACACAGGGTAGGGCAAGCTATATCCTCGCTATCCACGACAAGGCCGGCAACGATGTCAAAAACCCCCACTTCCATCTCGTAGCATTCGACATTCACGAGAAAACCGGAACAAGGGGAAGACCACGCAGCGTTCTCGGGATGGCGCGAAAAAACGCAGTTGAGCGTTGGGCAAAATGCTGGGCCAGTATTCATAACCAAAAAATGCACGAATGGGGATTCGGACCTGAATGTGCCATAAGTCCTTTGTCATTCAAAAAGCAAGGCATCGACCGCATTCCACAGATACACGAAGGTCCAACTGGCCGCTCCATAATCAAACGCAAAAAGTATCCCACAGGCAAACCGGAGTGGGAGCGAATAGACGCTGGGCGAACCCGCGCAGAAGCTAACCGCCTTATCCGGGAAATAAACACACTCAGAGAGGAGAGCAAAGATGACCCACACAATCGACTGGGAAGCTCAGATCGAGGAAATCCGGCAGAAAGCGGCAGCCGCTGCCCGCCATTCAGAAAGGACAGTTGGGGGGCTGTCCCAGGCTCTTATGGAGACCGCGGCCCAGTCGAAAACGCTTGCCAGAATCAACATGGAGCAGCAGCAGACCAACAGCCGCCTTGGAACGCTGGAACGCGCTCTGAAATCAAATACAGCTCGCTTGGAAGCTCAACCAAGCAAGGAGACAAGAGACCTTCCCACACGTCTTCTAACTGGCCTGACCGGCCTCCTGTTAGGCGGCCTCATATCAGGCGTTTATTTCTGGAACTAATCTTCCTGCGAGACACGCTTAGGGTGCGGCTTGCGAATCTTAGCAGTCACCGCACCGCTTCGCTACAGCACCAAACAAAACAGCATTCGCCCCAAAACCTGACGCAAGAAAAAGCCAAAACTCGGGTTCGAAAAAAAGCGAGACATATTGAAACTCGCTGAAGCTTATACCTCAGAAAGAGCGGCTTCTTTGGACTTCAGAAGCGCCAGCATCATTTCATTATTGCTTTCGATTTCGCCGCTTAGATCGATTGATGTCTCGCTGTGAGTGGGTGATAAGTCAAGATTTTCCAACCTCCTTTTGCTCGCTTTCCGTCCATACGAGAACCGCCATTTGTGCAGGACGTTAAACAATGCGGCGTAATAAACCAGTTCTGTATGGGTCAGCTCATCAAGCGCGGAAAGGATTGTACAGGAATCGCCACCATTTCCTTTTGGCAAAAACGATTTGGCGTGCACAGTTGCGTGACCAAGACCGGAAATGCAGATTGCAGGCCCTGAAAATACTTTATCATCATCGAATGGCTCAACGTAATCTACGATCCCGTTGTTCAGCTCAGTATTGGTGACAAACGGGACCATACCACTTGTGTAGTCGTCTACGCTTTTCGAACGGGCGACTGCTACCTTAAAAATATCACTGATTTTCATTCTATTTCTCCTGCGCTTCCTGAAAAGATCTCCGCATTTCCTGAAACACGAGTTCCGAATAAATCGCGCCCATTTCCGCCCTAATCTGATCGTCACCTAACTCTGGATGATCTAAGTAAAACTGAGGCACGATCTCCAAATGATCATCGTTCAAGTCAATGACCTTCTCCTGAAGAATCCCAGGTGTCTCGACAACCATACCACTCCCAGAGAGAAACGACTTTATTTGGGGGGTTAGCTCATCGAGTTGCGACGCTCTACCATGAGGCAGTCGCCGTTTTTTAAGCTTGAGGAAGCCATCATCACTTATCCGGGAAAAAAGAGTCTTTTGCGTAGTCGAGTGAGGCTGCCCCTTTTTTATCACAACAATCAATGGCTCAACCGACGCCTGCGGGTAGAAAAGGTCATTAGGAAATGAAATCACTGCCATCACGGTGTTTCGTTCTAAGAGCCGTTTTCTCCATGCGAGCTCTTTACCTCCAGAGTACATAACAGAAACTGGAAGAACCGCGAGAAGCAAGCCTTCGTCCACCATCTGGTTCAATGCATGGTCAACAAAAGTATATTCTTGCTCGTCATCCCGTTTCAATGCGAATGGTGGGTTCATCAGGGTTTTCGAAACCGAAAGACGGTCAGCAGTTTCTTTGGTGTACTCGGCGCTAACCTCACCATTCCTTATTTTTCTTGTTAAATGCAGAGATAAGCAATCATCATTGATAATATTGCTTTTCCCGTCACCCCGGAAGACCATATTGACGATTGCAAGCGATGCCACGTTTGCTTGTTGCTCGACACCAAATATCCGGTGCTTTTTGAACATCTCCACATCGCCCGGATATTCTTGGCGAATTTTATCATATGCAGCGACAAGAAATCCTCCGGTTCCGCAGGCGGGATCGTACACAAGGTCATCGGAGTTTATGTCCAGAATCTCAACTGAAAATTCAGTTATGTGACGAGGAGTCAGGACAATGCCAATGTCCTTTGCGCCATTGCCATATTTGAGAAAAACTTCATAAAACTTCCCCAGAAGATCGTGGCTGCCGTCCATGGCCGCCTTGATATTTATTTTTCTCAGCAGAAAGAAAACCTTCACGACCGCCGCTTTGTACTTTGCCTTAGCTGCATCTTCGTGAGGCAATCTAAGCTCAATATACTCAGCAAACTCTCTCTTTGAATGGTTTATCAAAACGTCTTCTGCTCTATTATTGATATCCTTAATAAATACATCTGGCGATGCATTGAAGTTTGGCAGTGTATCGGAGACCATAGCCAATAGAACTGAAGACATTACTGTGGCGCGCAGATCTTTGTTGATAGATGCTTTGTGAAGCTCCTCGTTGATTTGTTCGGCAATGCTTAACAGCACAACCTCATCAGTTACCAAAGTGTTGAGGACGTTAGTTTGGTTATCGGCCAAATGAGTCGCCTGTGAGGGCGAGAGAAAGCCGGTTATTGGCTTTCCGTTATACTCAATGACTTTGACAGAGCCGTCAGGGAGGATCGCACCGGTTTTGACGATATATCCTTGCTCATCCGAACCAGCCACGCCAGTGGCTATTGAGGCGCGAATGAGCTTCGTTTTTGCGTTAATATCTCTGGCATACTGTACGGCTTCATTATAAGCGGCATCAATCTTATCGAGGCTACCTTTCGCTTCGATTACCCAGTAGGCGTCTTCCCGAACTTTGACGACATACTCGGGTTTCTGCTTTCCGAGGCCAGCAGCGAGTTCAGGGTGATCCAAACACTCCTGTTGCGAATAAAGTTGGCCAGCGGCATCTCTGTTCGGGTTTCTTACATTCCAACCAAAAGCCTTCAAATCATTCTTAATAAAAACGTACGATGAAAATTCAGAAGTTCTGGGCATAACTATCCTGCTCGGGTAAAACATTGTTTTTGATCACTTATCACTATTCTTTGGTGATGCGGCAAGTGCCAATGAAACATGGTTGAGGAGAAAGTTTCAAGCGCGTTAGGCGCCCCCCTCAGCTCCATCTTCAGGCTGATAGCGGCCCAGACCATAAGCCTCGCTGCGCATCCGTCTCGCCGAGGGGCACTAATCGAGACTTGCGAACATCTGGATCGTACGCCGACCCACCTCTGCTGCGCGGGTCTCAGGGTCTGCATAAAGCTCAAACTCACCCATAGCCCACATCCCCCACTGCTCAAGCAACTTATGACGCTCGTGAAGCAGCTTGGCTCGGTTGTAGGCTTGGACTGTCTTCGAGCCAACAGCATGGGAGAGGACCATCTCCGCAACGTCATCGGGAGCAGCCGTATCTTCTCGCGCCCACGTTCTAAATGCCGCCCGCATCCCATGAACAGTAACCCCCGGCACGTAGGTTTGAAGCAGCTTCCGCATCGTATTGTCGGAGATTGGTTTCTTTGGATTGCTCGGCGATGAGAAGACAAGTGGGCTGCCATTGGTACGATGTATCTGCGCCGTGAGAAGCACTTCGCGTGCATGCATAGAGATCGGAACAATGAACTCGCTGCGTGTCTTCATCATTTCAGCAGGGATAGTCCATTCGGTGAGACCTGCGTCAAACTGATCCCAACGCGCGTGCCGCACCGATCCAGAGCGCAAAGCCGTAAGAATAGTGAACCGCAGCGCCAGTGCACCGACCACATTTTGCCGCGAAAGCCTTTTCATCAACTCTGGAAGATCGTGATAGTCCATTGCAGAGAAATGCTTTGCCTTTTGCCCTTGTGGTCTCATCGTACCCAGCATTCCTGCCGCTGGATTACCAGTAGTCCGATAGCCACGGCCACATGCAAAATCGAAGACTACTGATATGCGTTGAAGCACGCGGCTGGCCGTTGGTGCCTTCGTCGTCCAAATGGGGTCAATGACCGCTTCGATATCATCCTGATTTATCTCCGAAACTGCCAAATCACCCAGAATCGGAAAAGCGTAGGTTTCAAGTGTCCGAATCCATTGCGCGATGTGCTTACCATTGTTCTTTCTGTCCTTGAACTTCCGCTCGTGAACGAGGCAGGCAATCTCTTTGAAAGTTATGACTTTACCTTCATCTTCGCGCGTCCGCACTTTCGGATTTCCTCCACTTCGAGCAATCCGACGTAGGTCGAGGGCCTTTTCTCGCGCTTCTGCTAACGTCACCAGATTTGCTGATCCAAGGCCAATATCGCGGCGGCGTCCGCGAACAACCGTCCGAAGCATCCAACGACGCGCCCCGGATAAATCAACCTTCAAATAAAGACCTCCGCCGTCCGCGTGTCTTCCAGGACCAGCTTTTCGCACGAATGCGGCGTTAAGCTTCTTTTCAACGTGCGGACCTGACTTCACACGCCGCTTTGACTCAGGAAATGACGAACCGTTCATATCTCAACCCTCATTTTGTCCCACATTCTTTGCGGGAGGTTTGGGGCCAGATGTTGATGCAAGTTTGTCAATAACCAGTAAATGTGGGGCTTTATTGTGCCCACCCCCTGCGCACCGGGGATATCTGGCGGAGAGACAGGGATTCGAACCCTGGGAACCCTCTCGAGCTCAACGGTTTTCGAAACCGTCCCGTTCGACCACTCCGGCACCTCTCCGCAGAGGCTGATTTGTGATCAGGTGCGCGGGGTTTAGCGGGCCTGTTCGCCCGCCGCAAGCCCATCTGTGCCGATTTCCGCGCAAGCGGGGGCGTCTCGCAATAAATTCATAGCGGCGGCCATTGTCGCGCGGGCGTTTGGGGCATATCTTGCGGGTAAATTCCGTTTAAAAGGATATGTGATGCGTCTTCTGACAGCTAGTTTTACCGCGTTGATGATTTCGGCCTCGGCAGTCGCAGCGCAGAGCGCGTCGCTTGTGGATCGCTATTTCACCGCCTTGGATATGGAGACCGTGTTCAAGGTGCTGCAAGACGAAGGCGTGGCGGCGGGGCGCGACATGTCCAGCCCCGACAGCGTGTCCCCATCGCCTGCATGGACGGCACGGCTAGAGTCGATCTACGACCCCGAGAAGGCCAAGTTAGCGTTTATCGACGGCATGAAGGCCGTGAAAGGCATTGAGGAGACGGAGGAGGCGCTGGCCTTCTTCGAGACAGACCTCGGCGCACGGATCGTGCAGATCGAGATCGAGGCGCGCGAGGCGCTGAACTCCGAAGCTGGGGAGGCGGAGGCCGCCGCCAAGGTCGACGCACTGCGTAAGGACGATCCGGCGCTCTACTTAATGTACCAGCATTTCATCGAGGTGAACGGGCTGGTTGAAAGCAATGTCGCGGGGGCGCTGAACTCCAATCTGGCATTCTACCGCGGGATGGCGACGAACGAGAGCTACGCAGAAGGGTTGAGCGAAAGCTTCATGCTGTCCTCCGTTTGGGAGCAAGAGCCGGAAATCCGCGAGGAGATGGAGGAGTGGACGATCAACTTCTCCACCGTGGCCTACAGCGCGCTCACCAAGGCGGAGCTGCAAAGCTACATCGATATATCCGAAACCGAGGCAGGGCAGCGTCTGAACGCGGTGCTATTCGCGGGGTTCGACAAGATGTTCGAGCAACAAAGCTATGAGTTGGGCCGCGCGACAGCCCAGTTCATGATTGGCGAAGACACCTAAATCCCGTGCACCATGAGGCTGACGGTTAGTGCTTCTACATCTGCGGATAAGGCGGGGTCCGCTGCCAGCATCTGCGTCAGGGCAGGGCGGCGTTGCGTGGGCACGCGGGCGAGGTCGTAGGCTTTTGATAAGACGTCCCCGCCGCCAGTGCGTATGTTTTGGGTAAGTGCAGAAAAGTTGCGCGCGACATAGCTTTTGACAGTGGCACGACGCGCGTTGTAAGTGGCGTTTGATACCGCGTTACCCACGGCATGTGCTGGCAATAGCACCGGATTTGGCAGGTGCGACGGCGCGTTTGGGCTGCACCCAGCCAGCGCCAATGCAATTAAGCTGATTACCGCGACGATATTCGGGCGGAGCCGGTTGACAGGGGCGTGCAATTCCAACATAAGCCCGCATCTGCGCATGATGCGTGGATTTATGCAATGACGTCCCGATCCGGGGGCGCGCTGTCCGAGGTGGCCCGAACGGGCCCATGAACGCCGCAAAATGCGGGGCCACAGGACGCGGATAACAAAAGGGTATGCGATATGTTCGCGGTTCTAAAAACCGGCGGCAAGCAGTATAAAGTCGCCTCGGGCGATGTTCTGCGTGTCGAGAAACTGGATGCCGCCGCTGGCGACACAATCCAATTCAACGAAATTTTGATGGTTGGCGGCACTGTAGGTGCTCCGTTGGTTGAAGACGCAGGCGTTCAAGCCGAAGTCATCGACCAGATCAAAGGCGTAAAAACGATCAACTTCGTTAAGCGTCGTCGTAAGCACTCGTCCAAGCGGACCAAGGGCCACCGTCAACAACTGACGCTGCTGCGCATCACCGACATCCTTGAAAAGGGTGCAGGTAAGTCCGGCGTTAAAGCTGCCATCAATGGCGCTGGCGTTTCGGTTGCTGCTTTGGACACTGCGACACCTGCCAAGAAAAAAGCTGCCGCCAAGCCAGCTGCAAAAGCTGAAAAAGCCGCTGCACCAAAGAAAGCCGCGCCTAAGAAGGCTGCTGCGAAAACTGACGGCGCTGACGATCTGTCGCGCATCAGTGGTGTTGGTCCGGTTATCGTCGGCAAGCTTCACGATCTTGGCGTGACAACATTTGCCCAGATCGCAGCATGGACCCCAGAGGACATTGCTGATATGGACGAGAAACTGAATTTCAAAGGCCGCATCGACCGGGATAACTGGCTCGAGCAGGCTGCAGAACTCGCTAAAGGCTAAGGAGACACACAATGGCACATAAAAAAGCAGGTGGTTCGTCCCGGAACGGTCGCGACTCAGCAGGTCGCCGTCTTGGCGTGAAAAAATATGGCGGCGAGCTCGTCATTCCTGGCAACATCATCGTTCGTCAACGCGGCACTGTTAAGTGGCCTGGCGAAGGCGTCGGCATGGGGAAAGATCACACGATCTTCGCCAAAGTCGAAGGCAACGTGAAGTTCCACAAAGGCCTGAAAGGCCGCACCTTTGTCTCGATCGTCCCGATGGCGGAGGCTGCCGAGTAACCGAGACCCACAAGGTTAAAAATTTGAGGGATCGGTTGAAAAACCGGTCCCTTTTTCTGTTTGCATAGTTAGGGCTGACCATGAGCGTCGCCGCTGCATCATTTGCCATCTTTGCCGCCTCACAGGTCGGCACACCAGGGCCGGCCAACATGGCCCTGCTGGCAACCGGTGCGCGGTATGGCCTGCGACGCGCTATGCCATTTGTGTTTGGCGTGGCACTCGGCAAGCAGTTGATCATTTGGCCCGTAGGTTTTGGCTTGATGCAACTGGCAGATAGCGCGCCGTGGCTTTTCGAGGCGCTAAAGTGGGCGTCGGCGCTATATATTATCTGGTTGGCGTGGCGCGTGGCAAACCTGCGTTTGAACACGAACACCGAGGCGAAGGCGCCCGGATTTGCGGCGGGGCTGATTGTGCACCCGTTGAACCCGAAAGCCTGGGCCATGGTCACGGCGAGTTTCACCGCATTTACCACCGCCGACACACCAAGTCTTGAAGCAACCGTTACAATTGCCCTGATATTACTGGGCCTCCAATTGGTGCTTCATCCGATTTGGACATACGGCGGGGAGCGCATTGCGCGCAGCGTGGCGGGGCGCCCCGCCGAGAAATATTTGATGTGGACCTTGGCGGCTTTAACCGTCGCAAGCGTCCTTTTTGTACTATTTGCGGGAGGCAAATAATGAGTTTTGAGGATAAATACACACAGCCGGTGATTGAGGCCGACGGATTTGTTCTGCGTCCATTGACCAAGGCCGACGCGGGGCAGTTGAGCCTTTATGCGGGCGATGAGCGGATTGCCAAGGCAACATCGTCGATCCCGCACCCGTTGCCCCCCGGTTGTACCGAGGGCTTTATTGAGCGCTCGCTTGCGGACGACCGCGCCGAAGATGCGTGGGTGATCGACCCCTCCGACGACGGCTCACAGGTTCTGGGCGTGATCGGGCTGACCCGCATGGATCGTGAGCAGTCAGAGATCGGCTATTGGGTTGCGCCGCAGCTGTGGAACAATGGTTTGGCATCGAAAGCGGTTGAGGCTTTGGTCGCGGCGAACCCGCAAGCCTGCCGGACGCTGTTCGGTTCGGTCTTTCAAGACAACCCCGCCTCGGCGCGGGTTTTGACGAACGCGGGGTTCGAATACATCGGCGACGCCGAAACCTTCTCGGTTGCGCGTGACGCGTCGGTGCCCACGTGGACCTATATTAAGAAGCTGGATTGAGCGCAGCGGCCACCTGCGGTATGGCTGCGCCAACCCGCTAGAAAAGGCGAAAGACTATGAAATTTCTCGACCTCACAAAGGTATATGTTCGCTCTGGTGGCGGCGGGGGCGGTAGCATCAGCTTTCGTCGTGAGAAGTACATCGAATACGGTGGCCCGGATGGTGGTGACGGTGGCCGTGGCGGTGACGTCATCGCCGAAGGTGTTGAAGGGCTGAACACGCTCATCGACTTCCGCTACCAGCAGCACTTCTTTGCGAAGTCCGGCCAAGGCGGCATGGGCCAGCAACGTACCGGTAAAAGCGGCGAGGACGTGATTTTGCGCGTGCCCGTCGGGACAGAAATCCTCGACGAGGATGAAGACACCGTGATCGCGGATGTCACCGAAGTGGGCCAGCGCATCGTCTTGGCGCAAGGTGGCAACGGTGGCTGGGGCAACCTGCACTTTAAATCGGCGACCAACCAAGCCCCACGTCGCGCCAACCCCGGCCAGCCGGGGGTAGAACGGACGCTGTGGCTGCGCCTGAAACTGATCGCGGACTCCGGCCTCTTAGGGCTGCCCAACGCGGGTAAATCGACGTTCCTCGCCGCGACATCCAACGCCCGACCGAAGATCGCGGATTACCCGTTCACCACGTTGCACCCGAACTTGGGCGTCGTTGGCGTTGATAACGCGGAATTCGTGATGGCTGATATTCCGGGCCTGATCGCGGGTGCCTCCGAAGGCAAGGGCATCGGAGACCGCTTTTTGGGCCACGTGGAGCGTTGCTCGGTGCTGTTGCATCTGGTCGACGGCAGCTCTGACACCGTGGCCGAGGATTACCAGACTATTATCACTGAGCTTGAAGCCTACGGCGGCGAATTGGCGGACAAGCCACGGGTGACGGCGCTGAACAAGATTGACGCCCTCGATGATGAGGAGCGCGCGGAGAAAAAGGCAGAACTGGAAGCTGCGTGCGGTGGTCCGGTGATGATGATGTCCGGTGTCTCTGGCGAGGGGCTGACAGAGGTGCTGCGCGCGGTGCGTGCCGAGATTCAGGAGGATCGTCTGCGCATCGCCAAAGCCAGCGAGGAGCCTGAGCAATGGCGCCCGTAACGACAGCATTGCCAGACGCCAAGCGCGTCGTCATCAAGATCGGCTCCGCCTTGCTGGTGGACCGAAACACCGGCGCGTTGCGGCAGGAATGGTTGCACGGCCTTGCGCAAGACGTACTGCGCCTGAAACGGCGGGGGCAGGACGTGGTGCTGGTCTCGTCGGGCTCCATCGCTTTGGGGCGCACGGTGCTAGGTCTTGGGGCAGGGGCGTTGCCGCTGGAGCAATCACAAGCCGCCGCCGCGGTCGGTCAAATCCGTCTGGCCCGCGCCTACGAGGACGCGCTTGCGCCGCATGAAGTAACAACCGCGCAGGTCTTGGTCACCTTGGAAGACAGCCGTGACCGCCGCCGATACTTGAATTCACGCGCCACGCTTGGCCAACTGCTGCGCATGGGTGTTGTGCCGATCGTGAATGAGAACGACACTGTCGCGACAGATGAAATCCGTTATGGCGACAACGACCGGTTGGCGGCGCAAGTCGCGGTGACCGTGGGCGCCGATTTGGTGGTCTTGCTGTCCGACGTTGACGGGCTCTACACGGCCAACCCCGCCGAAGATCCGACCGCCACACGTTTGGACGTCATCCGCGACGTGACCCCAGAGATTGAGGCGATGGCCGGTGATGCCGGATCGGGCCTGTCCAAAGGGGGCATGAAAACCAAGGTCATGGCGGCGAAGACCGCAATGGCAGGCGGCGCGGCGCTGGTGATCACCGAAGGCTCCGTCATGGGGCCGTTGGCGGCGCTGGAGGCAGGCGCGAACGCCAGCTGGTTCGTGCCGCAAACAGACCCGCAACTGGCCCGCAAACGCTGGATTTCTGCGATGAAGCCGCAAGGCGCGTTGATGCTGGATGCGGGCGCGGTTGCGGCGCTTGGGCGGGGGAAATCACTTCTGCCCGCTGGCGTCACTGAGGTGACAGGCGAGTTTGAACGCGGCGACCCTGTGTCACTCCTCCGCCCAGAGGGGACGACCATAGGCGTCGGCTTGTCGCGCTACACCGCCGAAGAGGCCGTGCTTTTGGCGGGCCGCCAGTCAAGCGAGATCGAAGCCGTACTTGGGTATCCGGGGCGCGCCGCCCTTGTTCACCGCGATGATATGGTGCTCTAACCCCACGCGAAACTTCCATAGAAAGCCTGATCCTATGACCGACGTTGAGAATATTCCTGCAGTCATGGCCGATATCGGTAAGAACGCTCGCGCCGCTGCTGCGGAGCTGTCTTATGCGAGTGCGGAGCGCAAACACGCCGCCCTGATTTCAGCGGCGGAAGCGGTCTGGGAAAATCGCGACAAAATCATCGCAGCCAACAAGTTGGACATGGAGTTTGGCCGCGCCAAAGGGCTGTCACCCGCGATGATGGACCGCTTGATGTTGGACGAGGACCGTATCCGCGCCATGCAAGACGGGCTGCGCGCGGTGGCGGAGCAGGACGATCCCGTCGGCGAGACGATTACCGAATGGGACATGGCGTCCGGTCTGCACATCAAACGCGTGCGCACGCCGCTTGGCGTGATCGGCGTCATCTATGAAAGCCGCCCTAATGTAACGGCGGACGCAGGCGCGTTGTGCTTGAAAGCCGGTAACGCAGTGATCTTGCGCGGCGGGTCGGAAAGCTTCCATTCCTCGGGCGCAATCCATGACTGTTTGGCCCAAGGGCTGCGCGACGCGGGTCTGCCTGAGGCGGCGATCCAGCTGGTGCCCACCCGCGACCGCGCAGCGGTGACCGAAATGCTGACGATGACCGACCACATCGACGTGATCGTGCCGCGTGGCGGCAAAGGCTTGGTGGGCTTGGTGCAACGCGAAGCCCGCGTGCCGGTCTTTGCGCATCTGGAAGGCATCGTTCACATCTATATCGACAAGGACGCGGACCCCGTGAAAACGCTGAACGTGGTGATGAACGCCAAGACCCGCCGCACGGGGATTTGCGGCGCGGCAGAATGTCTGCTGATCCACGAAGACGTCGTGGACACCATCGGCCAAGGTGTTATCCGTGCGCTGCTCGACAAAGGTGTCACGGTGGACGCGGACATGAAGCTGGCCCAGATTGAAGGCACATCGCCTGCGCGGCCAGACCACTGGGGGCATGAGTTCTTGGACATGGAAATCGCCGCGAAAACCGTGAGCAGTGTGGAGGACGCGATGGCGCACATCCGCGAATATGGCTCCAACCACACCGATTGTATTATGACCGAAAATCAGGCGACGGCGGATCTGTTTCTGTCCCGCCTAGATAGCGCGATCCTGATGCACAACGCCTCCACGCAGTTTGCGGACGGTGGGGAGTTCGGCATGGGCGCAGAGATCGGTATCGCCACAGGCAAGATGCACGCACGCGGCCCTGTGGGGGCGGAACAGCTGACGTCCTTCAAGTATATCGTAACTGGCGACGGCACCGTTCGCAGCTAGGTAACCCATCACACGTTGGACGGACAACACGGACGAGGGCCACAATGACTGTAGAAACGCTCATGGAGGGCATTCCACTACCGCTCATGGTGGTGGATCAAAGCCGGATGGTGACGCTGACGAACTCCGCCATGGCGGAGGTGTTCGGCCGTGAAACATCGGGCGCTAATGTTGTCTCCCTGCTGCGCCAAGCGCCGGTGCTGGCGGCAATTGACGGCTGTTTAGACCGCAAAACGGCAGGATCGGCGCGGTTCATTATGTCGGGGCAGTCGGGCGAGAATGTTTATCTGATATCCGCCAGCCCACTGCCTGATGACACGGCGGTTCTGTGTTTTGAGGACCAATCGCGCCAAGAAGAAAGCGAAATGATGCGCCGCGACTTTGTGGCCAACATCAGCCACGAACTGCGCACGCCGCTGACCAGCTTGATGGGCTTCATCGAGACATTGCGCGGACCTGCGCGCGGTGATGTGGATGCGCATGACAGATTTCTAACCATTATGGAGCAGGAAGCGCAGCGGATGAACCGCATGGTCAGTGACTTGCTGTCGCTCAGCCGTGTGGAGGTCGACGAGCGTATCCGCCCCCGCGACAGGATTGATCTGGCAAGCGTCCTGCGCTCCGTCATTGCTACGCTGGAGGGGAAGCTGTCGGACGCGGACATCACCGTGGCGGCCGCCGATCTGGAGCAGGAGTTTTCGATCCTCGGGGATCGCGACCAACTGACCCAGCTGTTTTTGAACCTGATTGAGAACGCGATCAAATACGGGGGGGCAGGTAAAACCATCCACGTGGGCATCCAACGGCTGAGCCGTGACCAGCCGCTGCGCCAGCCTGCCATTCAGGTGGAGATTCGGGATGAGGGGGAGGGAATCGATGAGATGCATTTGCCCCGCCTGACAGAGCGTTTCTACCGCGTTGACGACCACAGAAGCCGTGATCAGGGCGGGACTGGCCTGGGATTGGCAATTGTGAAGCACATTGTGAACCGGCACCGTGGGCGGTTGGAAATCAAGTCAGATCAAGGGGTTGGTAGCCGCTTTTCGGTATTTTTTCCGGCTGGGCCGTAATTAGTTTACGCAATGGCTGTCGGTTGTCATGAAACCGTTACGAAAGGTTCACAAAAGGTCAGCACGGCGTCTCTAGATCGTCGGTCATTCGCTGCCGCCACGAGGGTGGGAGCGCGCACATGACACCAAAGGAGTGACCCTATGTCGTTCGTCAAAACCGTGGCTTCCGCCGCAATCCTCGCTGCCGCAGCTACATCTGCTGCTGATGCCCGCGACCAGATCCGCATCGTTGGCTCTTCCACCGTTTTCCCATTTTCGACCGCAGTTGCTGAGCAGTTCGGCCGCTCCACAGATTTCCAAACTCCAGTTGTTGAATCCACTGGCTCCGGCGGCGGCATGAAGCTGTTCTGCGCAGGCGTCGGCACAGAGCACCCAGACATCACCAACGCATCGCGCCGCATGAAAGCAAAAGAATTCAAGCTGTGCGCAGACAACGGCGTGACCGAAGTCACTGAAGCTGTTGTTGGTTTCGACGGTATCGTCATCGCAAACGCCAAGGGCGGCCCAGAATTCAGTGTCTCCCGCGAGCAGTTGGTTATGGCATTGGCCAAGCAAGACAGCATGCCAGCCATGTGGTCCGACGTTGACCCATCGCTGCCTGCCATCAAGATCGAGGTTCTTGGACCACCACCATCGTCCGGCACACGTGACGCGTTTGAAGAGCTGGTCATGGAAGAAGGCTGCGAAGGCGCAGGCATCCCATGTGACGACATCGAAATCCGCGAAGACGGCGCATACATCGAAGCAGGCGAAAACGACAACCTGATCGTGTCCAAGCTGGAAGCGAACCCGAACGCGGTTGGCGTCTTCGGCTTCTCGTTCCTCGACCAAAACTCCGACAAGCTGCAAGGCGCTGTTGTGGACGGTGTTGAGCCGACATTCGACAACATCGCCGGTGGCGAATACCCTGTGTCGCGTTCCTTGTACTTCTACATCAAGAACGCGCATGTTGGTGTGATCCCGGGCCTGCAAGAATTCGCGAACGAATTCATGTCCGAGGGCGCAGCTGGCGAAGAGGGTTACCTGGTCGACAAAGGCCTGATCCCACTGCCGGAAGACGAGTTCAAAACCATCTCTGGTAACGTTGGCGCGTTGACCAAGATGACTGGCAACGAATGGAACTAAGCCCACTGGCTTAGATCAACCTAAACGGGCAGGGGCGGCACATGGGTGTGGCCCCTGCCATACCACGCAAGACCACTAGATTTCCTTCGGGGGGCGGATGCTGACAGTTACTTTCTTCGCGATCCTGGCGCTTGCGCTGGCGTTCTACCTCGTTGGCCGCAGCCGCGCCGTGTCCGTTGTTGGGGGCGAGGTGCACCAGCTGCACTCCCGCCCGAACTTCCACGGCACGCTGGCGATGATGCTATCCGCAATCTGCGGAATTTTGGCGCTGCTGGTGATCGGCACCGCATGGGGCGCCTACATCGAGCGCAGCCTGCTAGCCGACATTATGGCGGCACAACCTGACCTGACCCCGATTGAAGCCGAGCTGGTGTTGTCGGACGCCCATGCGCTTGCCAGCGGCGGCATTGCCTCGCGCAGCGACGCGCTGCGTATCGCTATGGCGGAGCAGGTAACAAGCAAAGGCGCGCTTCATCAGTGGGGCACCATCGCGGTGTCACTGGGCCTGACCGTTCTCGCGGGGCTTTGGGCGATCGCAAAGATTGCCCCTGAATGGCGCGCGCGCAACCGCTCCGAGACCATCGTGCGCCGCGTGCTGATGCTGACGGCCATTATCGCAGTGCTGACCACGGTTGGCATTGTGATGTCGTTGATTTTCGAGACGATCAACTTCTTCGACAACATTGACTGGCAAATTCATAAGTTCCTGTTCGGCACGACGTGGTCACCTTTGTCCGGCGTGCAGGCGGGCAAGCTTGACCCCGACAAGGTGGGCGCGATCCCGCTGTTTGCTGGGACGTTGATGATCACCGTGATTGCCATGCTGGTGGCGGTTCCAATCGGATTGTTGTCCGCTATCTACCTGTCGGATTTTGCCAGCGCCCGTGTGCGTGCATGGGCCAAGCCGATGCTGGAGCTTTTGGCGGGTATCCCCACGGTTGTTTACGGCTTCTTCGCTGCGATCACGCTGGCACCATTCATAAGGAACTCTGGTGAGGCGATCGGCTTGACCATCGCATCGGAGAGCGCGCTGGCGGCAGGTATCGTCATGGGGATCATGATTATCCCGTTCATCTCTTCTTTGTCGGACGATGTAATCAACGCGGTGCCACAATCCCTACGCGACGGCTCTTATGGATTGGGGGCCACCAAGGGGGAAACCATCCGGCAGGTTGTGCTGCCTGCCGCGTTGCCCGGCATCGTGTCGGCAGTGCTGCTGGGCGTGTCGCGCGCTGTGGGCGAAACGATGATCGTGGTGATGGCCGCGGGGCAGGGTGCAAATCTGACTGCGAACCCGCTGGAAGCCGTCACGACCGTGACTGTGCAAATCGTTATGCTGATCACCGGCGACACTGAGGCATCCACCGCCGCAGGCCCCGCCTTCACGCTTGGATTTACGCTGTTCTGCGTAACCTTGCTTATGAACATCGCGGCGCAACGTGTCGTGCACAAATACCGCGAACTTTACGATTAAGGGCCTTGGCAAATGGTTGATATGACAACACTTAGCGTGCGCCACTCCGGCGAGGCCTCGGCCAAGCGCATCCGTAAGCGGCGTGCCGCTGAGACACGGCTGAAAGCCTATGGCATCTTCGCACTGGCCTTTGCGGGCGCGGCGCTGATCGCACTTTTGGGCTCTGTCTTCACCAAGGCGGGTGGTGCGTTGACGGAGACCTACCTGACGTTGCCGGTGACGCTGGAAGCGTCCGAGATTGATCCTGATGGCACCAAAGACGCGAGCATCATCCGGCGTGCTGACTTCTCTGGGCTGACCAAGGACATGTTGAAGGCACAGTTCCCGAATGCCAAGGGGCGCACTGTCCGCCGTGAGCTCTACGACCTTACATCCTCCGGCGCGGCGTTTGAGTTGGCTGATGAGGTGGCCGCCGATCCGTCGCTGATTGGCCAAACCATCGACTATGAATTCCTCGCGTCGGATGTGACGGACCTCTACCTGAAAGGCGCCTTCGGGGATCTGGTTTCGCAAGCGGTGAAGGGCAACCTGACGCTGACAGAGCAGGACGGCAGCTATCTGGTGTCCTCAACCTCGGATGACTTTTCCAAAGCGCTGGAGCGCGTCAAAGAAGGCCTGACCGTCAACGCTGACCGTCTGCGCGGCTTGGCGAAACTGCAAGACAACGGCGTGGTGGAATTTACCCGCCGCGCGGAGGTCGCGGAGTCCACAGAGGAGCGTGAAAAGAACACCGCACTGGCAGAAGCGCGCGCAGCTGCACGCGACAAACTGCTGGCAGATGCGGACGCCTTGGACCTGCGCGCGGTGGCTGCGGGCGGTGACGAGGTGCTGAATGAAGACAACCGTTCGGTGCTGATCAACGTTGCAGGCGGTTGGCTGAAGATGACGCAGATCACCCCAAGCGGCGGGATCGCCGAGGCTATCGTGCCGATGGAGCGTCCGGTGTCGGCCTCAAATACTTGGGGGCTGTTCACCACGGACCTGCCGGAATCCTCGCGCAAAGTGTCTGACAACCAGATCATCTGGATTGAGCAGCTGCAGGCGCAGGGCAGAGTGGACGTCGTGTTCAACACCCGCTTCTTTACCGCAGGCGACAGCCGCGAGCCGGAACTGGCGGGCATCTGGGGCGCGGTTGTCGGGTCGTTCTGGACAATGGTCGTGACCTTCCTGCTGGCCTTCCCCACGGGTGTGATGGCCGCGATCTATCTTGAGGAATTCGCACCCAAGAACAAGCTGACCGACTTCGTTGAGGTGAACATCAACAACCTCGCGGCTGTGCCGTCGATCGTGTTCGGTCTGCTCGGGCTGTCGGTTTTTCTGGGGGTGTTCGGCGTGCCGCGCTCCGCACCACTGGCGGGTGGGATCGTGTTGGCGCTTATGACGCTGCCGACGATTATTATCGCCTCCCGCGCCGCCATCCGTGCCGTGCCACCATCTATCCGTGACGCCGCCGTGGGCTTGGGCGCAAGCCCGATCCAAGCCGCGTTGCACCACGTCTTGCCATTGGCCATGCCAGGCATTTTGACGGGGACAATTATCGGCATGGCGCAAGCCTTGGGTGAAACAGCGCCGCTGATCATGATCGGCATGGTGGCTTTTATCGTGGATATCCCCGGCTCTTTCACTGACAGCGCATCGGTGCTTCCGGTGCAGGTGTTCCGCTGGTCCGACTTCCCCGAGCGTGCGTTCGAGGCGCGGACTTCCGCGGCGATCTGCGTGCTTCTCCTGTTCCTTGTCGTGATGAATGCGATTGCCGTGTTCATGCGCAAACGATTTGAAAGACGGTGGTAAACCATGCTCGATACGACACAGACATTTCAGACGGAGCGGACCATGTCCAAAAATATCAAGATTAGCGCCAAGAACGTGGACGTCTTCTACGGCGACACCCACGCAATCAAAGGCGTTGACGTCGAAATCGAGGACAAGTCCGTCACCGCATTCATCGGGCCGTCAGGCTGCGGCAAGTCCACGTTTTTGCGTTGCATTAACCGGATGAACGACACCATCGACATCTGCCGCGTTACGGGTGACATTTTGCTGGAAGGCGAAGACATCTACGCCAAGTCCATCGATCCCGTGCAACTGCGTGCGCGGGTGGGCATGGTGTTCCAAAAACCGAACCCCTTCCCAAAGTCGATCTACGACAATGTGGCCTACGGCCCCACGATCCACGGCTTGGCGAAGAACAAGGCAGAACTTGATGAAATTGTTGAGCAATCTTTGCGCCGCGCCGCCATTTGGGATGAGGTGAAAGATCGCCTTCACCAGCCTGGCACGGGCCTGTCGGGTGGCCAGCAGCAGCGGCTATGTATCGGGCGCGCCATCGCCACCGCGCCGGAAGTTTTGTTGATGGACGAGCCTTGCTCCGCACTTGACCCGATTGCCACGGCGCAGGTTGAGGAGCTGATCGACGAACTCCGCGCCAGCTACACCGTTGTTATCGTGACGCACTCCATGCAGCAGGCCGCGCGGGTCAGCCAGAAAACTGCCTTTTTCCACTTGGGCAACGTTGTGGAATACGGCGATACGGATAAAATTTTCACCAACCCCGAAGATAGCCGCACTGAAAGCTATATCACCGGACGGATCGGGTAGGGAGCAGGACTATGATGGACCAAGGACATATTGCATCCGCATTTGACCGTGATCTAGACGCTGTCCAAGCGTTGATCATGAAAATGGGCGGTTTGGTTGAAACTGCAATCTCCGACGCCGCGCGGGCGTTGGAGATGCGCGATACCGAACTGGGCGAACAAGTGCGCCAGAACGACAAGTTGATCGACGAGCTGGAAGAGCAAGTCGCCTCGGAAGTTGCACGGGTGATTGCGATGCGTTCGCCTGCGGCGGGTGACCTGCGCACGGTGCTCTCCGTGCTGAAGATCTCGGGCAATCTGGAGCGCATGGGCGATTATGCCAAAAACTTGGGGAAACGAACGGCTGTTCTGTCCGAAATGCCAGCGATTACCGGCACAGGCGGCGCGTTGCGCCGGATGACGCAGCTTGTGAACCTGATGCTGAAAGATGCACTCGATGCCTATATCCAGCGCGACCTGGAGCTGGCAATCAATGTACGCCAGCGCGACGCGGACGTTGATCAGATGTATAATGCGCTGTTTCGCGAATTCCTGACGCATATGATGGAAGATCCGCGCAACATTACGGCGTGCATGCACCTGCATTTCATCGCCAAGAACGTCGAACGGATGGGCGATCACGTGACGTCGATCTGCGAGCAGGTCATCTATCTTGTGACCGGCGAGATGCCGGATGAGGACCGCACAAAAACGGACAGAACATCCACCGACAGCACTCTCGGAAAGGTTTAATATGACGTCGCAACCTGTTGTTCTAATTGTTGAAGATGATCCTGCGCAACGGGAAGTTCTTGCCTATAACGTGCGTGCGGAAGGCTACTTGGTCGAAACCGCCGAGAATGGCGACGAGGCGCTGCTACGCATACAGGAACACGCGCCGGATGTGATCGTGCTGGACTGGATGCTGCCAAATGTCTCCGGCATCGAAATATGCCGCCAAATCAAAGCCAAGCCTGAGACGCGGCGGATACCGGTCATCATGCTATCGGCACGTTCCGAGGAAGATGACCGCGTGCGCGGGCTGGAGATCGGTGCAGATGATTATGTTGTGAAGCCGTATTCTGTTGCGGAGCTTTTGGCACGTCTGCGTACGCAGCTTCGCCGCTCACGTCCGTCTGCGGTTGGTCAACGTCTCGAATATGAGGACGTGGTGATGGACGTTGAGGAGCACCGCGTGTTTCGCGGTGATACTGCGCTGAAGCTTGGGCCGACAGAATTCAGGCTTCTGGCCACATTCATGGAACGCCCAGGGCGCGTGTGGTCGCGCGAGCAGTTGTTGGACCGCGTCTGGGGCCGCGACATCTACGTCGACACGCGCACGGTGGACGTACATGTCGGGCGTCTGCGTAAGGTTTTATGCTCAACAGGCGGCGACGATCCGGTGCGCACGGTGCGCGGCGCCGGATATGCGTTAGGCTAACGGTTTAAATTACTCATATATAGCTGAGGGTTATTGCAGGGCTTTATCATATATTATTGCACTGCACCCACTATTTATTTACATAATACTGATTATAGGTAAAGCGTGTGTGTCTCACTCAACGCTGAGTGTTCCGAAATTCTCGCCCCAGCTGCGACCGACGGCTAACGCCTTTTCTTGTGTAAGTTTTCAGGTCTGCGTTAATTTTATTGCGCCAAACCGCGCCTTTTCGTAGCGAATGTCCATATGCCGAGCGTAAACTGCTCGACAGTATCTGCGCGAGGACGTAGGTATTTAAGGATACTGCGAGGAGCCGTCGATGACTTCTATTCTTGTCCTCAATGGGCCAAATCTGAATCTACTGGGCACACGGCAGCCGGATGTTTATGGCTCCGTCACACTGCCGGACGTGGAGGAAATGTGCGAAACGCACGGCAAGTCCTTGGGAATGAAGATTTCCTGCCTGCAGTCGAACCATGAAGGCGTGCTGATCGACGCGATACATGCGGCCAAAGGATCGCATGCCGGTATCGTGCTGAACGCTGGTGCTTTTACCCATACATCTGTGGCACTTATGGACGCTATCGCATCTGTGGAGTTGCCCGTCGTCGAGGTGCATTTGTCCAACATCCATGCGCGGGAAGCGTTCCGCCACAAGTCCTTCATCGCCCCTGTCGCGTTGGGCCAAATCGCAGGGTTCGGCGCAACGGGTTATCTTTTGGCGCTGGACGCGCTGTCGGCGCATTTGGGGCGTGGGCGCGGAGCATGATACAAGAGCACCTTGGAGATATCATCGCGAGCAATTCGCTGGAGGACGTCTGGTCCCTGCACACCGCCAAAATGGCGGAGTTCGGGTTTGACCGCTTGGTCTACGGCTACACACGTTTTCGGACTGGATCGACTTTAGGCGACCTGCAAGACGCGCTGATCCTCACCAACCACGAGCCCGCCTATGTGGAGCACTTTGTGGGCGACGGCGGCTATTATCAAGGCCCGATGGTCGCATGGGCCGCAGAGAACGTGGGCGCGTGTAGCTGGTCCCTGATGCGGGATTTGGCGATGTCGGGCAAGCTGTCCCCTGGCGAGATGGAAGTTGTCGCGCTGAACCAAAGGCTTGGCGTTACTGCGGGTTACACGATTAGTTTTCACGATGTCTCGATGCGGGCTAAGGGTGCAACGGGCCTCACCGCGCGTCGTGGGCTGTCGCAAGACGACGTGGACGAGATCTGGGCCAAGCATGGCGCAGATATTGAACTGGCCAACAAGGTTATGCACCTCAAGGTCACGCAGCTGCCGCATACTACCGGCCAGCGTCGTCCGCTCACCGCACGCCAGCGCGAGGTGCTGGAATGGGTGGCAGACGGCAAGACGATCCAAGACACTGCGACGATCATGGGATTGAACCCCGCTACGATCGAAAAGCACCTGCGTTTGGCCCGAGAAACCTTGGATGTGGACACCACTGCGCAGGCTATTTTGAAGGCCTCCAGCCAGAACCAGTTCTTCCTGATTGAGAGCGAATAGGCACCCTGCCCTGACGTCCGTTTTCAGTGAAGTTTTGTGTTGATTTTTCGCCCTGAAAAATCTGGCACTAAGAGTTAGGTTTCCGTTTTGAATCAAGCTTCTACGCGCCACTCCTAATGTTGGCGTCGAGTGGAGGTAAGGAAAGCCATACTTTGAAATTTTGCACTGCAGCGTAATAGTTTTAACCATGTCTCATGAGTGACGGCTTCGGCCGTGAGACTATGTTAAGGGTGCACCTTGCATTTCCAAGGGTTGCTGCCGACAGGATCCGTCCCGTTGGCGCACATCCCCAAGGCTTCGACAGGTCTTGAGGATGTATGCTCTCCTCCCTGTCGGGCCTGCATCTTCCCCAGCGTGGGGGCCTGACAACCAGAAACGGCGCGAAGGGTTTCCCCCTCGCGCCGTTTTTAGGTTCTACAGATGAAGGCGGAATTAGCCTTTCAGCGTTGCCGCCACTTCTTCTGCGAAGTTCTCTTCTTTTTTCTCGATGCCTTCGCCAACTTCCAGACGCACGAAGCCAGTGATCTCAACGCCAGCTTCTTTAGCAGCAGCTTCGACGGTCAGGTCTGGGTTCACAACGAACTGTTGGTTCAGCAAAGTAACCTCGGCCATGAATTTCTTCATGCGGCCAACGATCATCTTTTCGATCACCGCTTCTGGCTTGCCGCTTTCACGGGCAATATCCATCTGGACGGTTTTCTCTTTTTCAACAACGGCTGGGTCAAGGTCAGCTTCGGACAGGGACGCTGGGTTTACGGCAGCGACGTGCATGGCAACCTGTTTGCCGAATGCTTCGTTCTCGGAGGACAGAGCCACCAGAACGCCGATTTTGCCCATGCCTTCTGCGGCAGCGTTGTGCACGTAGGACACAACAGACTGGCCCTCAAGGCGTGCCATGCGGCGCAGGGACATGTTCTCGCCGATGGTCGCGACTTTCGCCGTGATCGTGTCAGCGACGGACTTGCCGCCCATGTCGGCTGCCGCCAGCTCTTCGGTTGTTTTCGCCCCGATAGCGACGTCTGCAACGCCCGCAACCATTGCTTGGAACTCTGCGTTTTTACCAACGAAGTCGGTTTCGGAGTTCACTTCAACCGCAACGCCAACGCCACCGTCTACCTTGACAGCAACAAGGCCTTCAGCGGCGGTGCGACCGGATTTCTTGGCGGCTTTTGCCAAGCCCTTGGTGCGCAGCCAATCAACAGCGGCTTCCATGTCGCCGTCGTTTTCTGTCAGCGCTTTTTTCGCGTCCATCATGCCTGCGCCTGTGGAATCACGCAGTTCTTTCACCATTGCAGCGGTAATCGCCATCTTGGATCTCCTGAATAGAATTGGATTGATCCCGAAGGCCGTATTTCAGGCCTTCGGGTAACAGATTAGCGTGGAAAAGGCTTAGCCTTCAGCCGCAACAGCTTCTTCAGCCATTGCTTCGTCCATTGCGCCCAGATCAACGCCAGCAGCGCCCATTTGCGCCTGCATGCCGTCCAGAGCCGCACGTGCAACCAGATCACAGTACAGGCCGATAGCGCGCGATGCGTCGTCGTTGCCCGGGATCAGGTAGTCGATGCCGTCAGGGGAGCAGTTGGTGTCAACCACAGCAATAACTGGGATGCCCAGTTTCTTTGCTTCGGCGATGGCCAAGTCTTCTTTGTTTACGTCGATCACAACCAGCAGGTCAGGAACGCCGCCCATTTCACGGATGCCGCCGAGGGAAGCCTGAAGCTTGCCTTGGTCACGTTCCATGCCAAGACGCTCTTTCTTGGTCAGACCTGTGAAGCCGGATTCTTGGGCTTCGTCGATTTTCTTCAGGCGGTTGATCGAGTTGGAAACGGTTTTCCAGTTCGTCAACGTGCCGCCCAACCAGCGGTGGTTCATGTAGTATTGTGCGCATTTTTCTGCGGCTTCTGCGATCGGGCGCTGTGCCTGACGCTTGGTGCCGACGAACAAGATGCGGCCGCCTTTTGCTGTGGTGTCGCGCACAACTTGCAGCGCTTGATCCAGCATTGGGACAGTTTGGGTCAGGTCCATGATGTGGATACCGTTTTTAGCGCCGTAGATGTACGGGGCCATACGCGGGTTCCAGCGTTGGGTTTGGTGACCAAAGTGAACGCCAGCTTCCAAGAGCTGACGGAGCGAAAATTCTGGCAGTGCCATATCCGTTTTCCTTTTCCGGTTTAAGCCTCGGCGGGGTGTTAGAGGCGGATGCCTCAACCGGTGGACGTCATGGGATTTCTCCCCCAATCGGCCCGACCCCGCCTGCGAAGTACGCGCCAGTTAGCCCATGACCCTCTGTGCCGCAAGTCCCAAAGGGCGAAATGGCCGCGATTAGGTGATTGCCGCGTGAAATTAGGGTGAAAAACCCATGCAATGGGACTGATGCCCCTATCCACGCGCAATGTCAGGGCGCAAAATCGGTGCGGACGGTCAGTATATTTAAAGGAGAAGTCATATGTATGGTTCAATTATCACAGGGCTTGGTGCGCTCGCCATATCTGTTGCCTTGGCAACGCCGGCAGCAGCGGCGGACGCTATGCGATGCAACGTTCAGGTCTCGCCTGGGCTTTACAGCCCCGTGCTCCGGGTGGTCACGGCAGATGGCACGCGCGATATCCGCATGGGCACAGAGGGGCTGACACGGCAGGTGTTCTACCGCGACAGCCGCGTTCGGGCCTATCTTGGTACCGCCATGAACATCCCAGCGTCTGAATTGCCCAGCAGCATATCGCGCACCTGCGGCGCTGTAGAGGAGGCGTCGCGCGCCTCGACGCGGGTGACAGTGGCGCGCCCTGCCCCCACCGTTGCGCGGGAGCCGAGCTATGAGGAACCGCGCTCGGAGCCGCCAGTAATAGACAGCATCGAGACGATCGAGAGCATCCCAGTGGAGTAACCTGCTCTTTGGGCGGGGATCAGGTGGATGACCTCTTGAACCCCCGCCCTTGGCCTGCTTTTAAGTCGGCCATGAACAACACACCTGACATCTTGTGCATCGGTGCTGTCCTTTGGGACATTATCGGACGCCACGACAACGACATGCAGCGCGGTCATGACCGTCCGGGCCGCATTACCCGCCTGCCAGGTGGCGTTGCGATGAATATCGCGATGGCGCTGCAAGCTTATGGCATGACCCCTGCCCTTTTGACCGCGATCGGTCAGGACGCGGAGGGCGACGAGCTGCTGCGCGCCTGCGCCGATATGGGCATGATCACCGATCACATTCACCGCCCCGACGGGCTTCCCACAGACCGCTATATGGCGATTGAAGGCCGCAACGGGCTGATCGCGGCGATTGCGGACGCGCATTCGTTGGAAAAATCCGGCGACGCGATCTTGGCCCCCATGCAGGACGCCTTGTCGGGTTGGACAGGGCTTGTAGCGCTTGACGGCAATCTGACCGTGGAGTTGCTCACCCAGATTGCCACCGACCAGAGGTTCGCCGAGACGGACCTGCGCATCGCCCCCGCCTCCCCCGGCAAGGCGGAGCGGTTGCGCCCGTTCCTGAGCCACCCGACAGCGACGCTCTATGTAAACATGGAGGAAGCCGCGCTGCTGCTCGACACCAGTTTTGCGGATAGTACCGCCGCCGCTAGCGCGTTGCTGGGGCAAGGGTTGTACCGTGCGCTGGTCACCAATGGCGCTGAGGCCGCATCGCTTGCGTTCGGTGACAATCTGTTAACCTTCACGCCCCCCAAAGTTCAGGTGAAACGCATCACTGGCGCGGGCGACACCTTCATGGCCGCACATATTGCCGCCGAAGCCCAAGGGGCCGACCCAGAGTCGGCCCTGCAAAACGCCATGAGCGCCACCGCCACCTATATATCCGGAGACAGCTATTGATCCCTCTACACTACGCCCCAGAAGTTGAGGCCGCAAAGGCCGCGGGCCAGCCTATCGTCGCACTTGAAAGCACCATTATCACCCACGGCATGCCTTACCCGCAAAACGTGGAGACCGCCCGCGAGGTGGAACAAACCATCCGTGACAACGGCGCCGTGCCTGCGACGATTGCAGTGATCGCAGGTAAGCTGCACATCGGGCTGACGGATGCAGAGCTGGATACGTTGGGGCAAGCCAGCAACGTGGCGAAGTTGTCGCGTGCGGACATGGCCGCGTGCATCGCGACCGGCGGCACAGGGGCAACGACCGTTGCGGCGACAATGATCGCCGCGCGCTACGCCGGTATCGAAGTGTTCGCCACGGGCGGCATCGGCGGCGTGCACCGCGGCGCGGAGTTGAGCTTTGACATCTCCGCCGACCTGCAAGAACTGTCGCAAACAGCCGTGACAGTGGTGGCCGCAGGCGCAAAGGCCATCCTCGATCTGCCAAAAACACTGGAAGTCCTAGAGACGTTGGGCGTGCCGGTCATCGCTTACGGTCAAGATACCCTGCCCGCCTTTTGGTCGCGCGAATCCGACCTGGCTGCACCCTTGCGCATGGATGATGCAGCCAGCATCGCCAAGGCGCACCGCATGCGGGCGGCGTTGGGGGTGCCGGGCGGTCAGTTGATCGCAAACCCGATCCCCGTAGAGGCCGAAATCGCGTCCTCCACTTTGTCGCCGATCATTGAGCAGGCACTGGCAGAGGCCGCATCGCAAGGCATCGACGGTAAATCGGTCACGCCGTTCCTTCTGGGCCGCATCTTTGAGTTGACCGAGGGCGCATCATTGACGGCGAATATCGCGCTTGTGCTTAACAATGCGCGGCTGGCGGCGCAGATTGCGCGAAATCTGATCTAAATCGGATCATTATTTGTGTCTGACCGCACTGCCCGCTTGTCGGATGCGCAGTGCGGTCATACATAACTTATAGCGCAACCGAGAGACCATAGGCCGCCATGCTGCTGGACGATCACGAAAACGACCACAAAAAGTCCCGCAGGCCGGGTTTGTTCGCGCGGATGCGCGGCAACTTCTTGGCGGGTTTGGTGGTGATTGCCCCTATCGGGCTGACCATGTGGCTCACGTGGAGCGTTGTCGGCTGGATCGACAGTTGGGTGCTGCCATTCGTGCCGTATCACTACCGCCCAGAGCAATACGTAGGTATCAACCTGCGCGGCGTCGGGGTGGTATTCTTCTTGCTGTTTACCATGCTTGTCGGCTGGATGGGCAAAGGCATCTTGGGGCGCTCCTTCTTGCGGTGGGGCGAAAGTCTTGTGGACCGCATGCCTGTCGTGCGCTCCATCTACAACGGTCTGAAGCAGATCGCCGAGACGGTGTTTTCACAGCGCGAAACCTCGTTCGAGAAGGCCTGTCTGGTCGAATACCCGCGCCGTGGGATTTGGGCGATTGCCTTCATCTCCACCACGGCCAAGGGTGAGATTGACCGCGACATTCCGGTGGAAGACGAGATTATGTCGATCTTCTTGCCGACGACCCCCAACCCGACCTCCGGCTTTTTGCTGTTCGTACCCAAATCCGATGTCATCGAATTGGATATGAGCGTGGAGGACGCCGCGAAATTGGTCATTTCGGCTGGTCTGGTGTACCCGAACAAAGAGAACCCCGCGCAACCCGCGCAGGCGGTGGCCGCCCAATAGGCTTCAATCTTTGGTAGGTGCGCGCGGTGCGTTGCATCCGGCTGCCTGCGTGCGCAGGTTTAGCTCTAATTATACCTTCAGAAAAATTTTTATTGTTGACGCTCACAAGATGTCACGACAAGTTGCGCGCAGGAGTGCTCAAGAGCATCCGCTGGGGGGACAATTTGATTGATAAGGCCGGGCTTGCAGCCGCACCCAATCCAACTGATGAGCTGGGCACGCGCATGCGTACACAGCGCCATCGGCTGTCGATGACGTTGCAGCAGTTGTCCGCCGTGTCCGGTGTTTCCGTGGGCTACCTTAGTCAGGTAGAGCGCGGCAATGCCACACCGACCCTCGGCACGCTTAACCAGATCGCCAAAGCCATTGAGGTGGATACCGACTACTTCATCCGCCCGCCCCGTGCGGTGGACAGTTTGACACGCGGCGCAGGGCGGCCCAAGTTTGCAGTTGCCGGATCGTCCATTGAGTATGAGCAGATCGGCGCGGAGCGCGCGGGCCACGAGTTGACATCCTATGTGATGAACGTGCCGCCCGGCTACGAGTCCGAAGTTGTTACCCACGTCGGCGAAGAAATCATCTATATACTAGAGGGTGAAATCTCGCAGATGGTTGGGGAACGCGAATACCTGATGGGTGTTGGCGACAGCCTGCACTATCTTGGCACCACGCCGCATTGCTGGGCAAACAAGACCGAAAAGCTGGCGCGGATCCTTTGGGTCGGCCGCATGCAATACGGCAAACCCGTCGACAGCGGCCCCGCCGCGACCACCGACACAGACAACCAGCGCGAGATGCTACCGCTCAGACGCTGACCAAGTTCACCCTCAGCGGCGCCAAAACGATGTCGCTGAATAATAACAACAAGTCGTCAACTAGGAGAGAAACTGATGTCTTTAAACAAAATCATGGCCACTGGCCTGTTGCTGAGCACGCTGGGCGTGTCGGCACAGGCGCAATCGCTGGTCTACTGTTCCGAAGGGTCCCCAGAGGGCTTTGACCCGGCACTGTACACATCCGGCACAACCTTCGATGCGTCGAGCCACCCGATCTACAACCGCTTGTCGGAATTCAAAGTCGGTACAACGGAAACCATTCCTGCGCTGGCGGAAAGCTGGGACGTGTCCGAAGACGGCACCAAGGTGACGTTCAACCTGCGTAAAGGCGTGAAGTTCCACTCCAACGCGCAGTTCACACCGACACGTGACTTCAACGCGGACGACGTGATCTTTAGCTTCGACCGTCAGGGCAACCCTGACAACCCATACAACAAAGTGTCCGGCGGCACGTGGGAATACTACGGTGGCATGTCGATGCCCGACTTGATCGAAAGCATCGAAAAAGTCGACGACTACACTGTTGTCTTCAACCTGACCCGCGCCGAAGCGCCAATCATTGCCAACATGGCAATGGACTTCGCGTCGATCGTATCCAAAGAATACGCGGACGCGATGCTGGAAGCTGGCACACCGGAAATGCTGAACCAAGCGCCTATCGGCACTGGCCCGTTCACCTTCCAAGCCTACCAAAAAGATGCGGTTATCCGTTATCTGCGCAACGACGCGTATTGGGGCGACAAAGCCAAGGTTGAAAGCCTGATCTTCGCGATCACGCCAGACGCCTCCGTGCGTTACCAAAAAGTGCAAGCGGGCGAATGCCACGTCACGGCCTACCCTAACCCTGCTGACATCCAGTCCATGAAAGACGCCGAAGACGTTGTCGTCATGGAGCAGGAAGGCCTGAACGTCGGCTACCTTGCCTACAACACCCAAGTGGCACCGTTCGATAATCCAAACGTGCGTAAAGCACTGAACATGGCGATCGACAAACAAGCCATCATCGACGTGGTGTTCCAAGGGTCCGGCCAGATCGCCAAGAACCCGATCCCGCCAACCATGTGGTCCTACAATGAGGCCGTTGAGGACGACAACTACGACCCAGAAGCCGCGAAAGCAGCTTTGGAAGCTGAAGGTGTGTCCGATCTGGACCTGAAAATCTGGGCGATGCCTGTTCAGCGCCCTTACAACCCGAACGCACGCCGCATGGCTGAGTTGATGCAGGAAGATTTCTCGAAAATCGGCGTCAACGTTGAGATCGTGTCCTACGAGTGGGGCGAGTATCTTGAGCGCTCCAAAGCCAAGGATCGTGACGGTGCTGTTCTGCTGGGTTGGACTGGCGACAACGGCGACCCAGACAACTTCTTGGCAGTTCTTTTGGGCTGTGACGGCGTGGAGAAATCCAACCGTGCGCAATGGTGTAACGAAGAGTTCGACGCACTGATCCAGAAAGCGAAAGTCCTGCCAACACAGGAAGAGCGTAGCAAGCTGTACGAAGAAGCTCAGGTCATCTTCAAAGACCAAGCACCTTGGGCAACGATCGCTCACTCGGTCGTTTACATGGCGATGCGCCCAGAGGTTGACGGCTACGTTGTGCACCCGCTGGGTGGCCACATCTTCAACCAAGTTGGTTTGTCTAAATAATAGGCTTTTCAAATCGGGGACGGCGCGTTATGCGCCGTCCCTACCAATAATTCTGACAACGTCGGGGGGCGCTTGCCTGTGTCACAGTCATTATCGCAACGCCTATCCGAATACGCCAAGGTTGCCGAAGATTTAGGCGTTGATGCCGTGGCGCTGGTCCCCGGACCGAATTTCACCCGTGCTTTGGATCACAGCTTTGGCAGCCATGAGCGGCCATTCGTGTTGGTCATCCCAGCTCACAAACCCGCCGCAGCGTTGGTTCCCAATCTGGAATTGGGCAGCTGGGAGCTGGTTGGTTTTGAGGGCGCGGTTTTTGATTGGCGCGACCAGACCGGTTACGCGGACGCCTTCAAGGCGCTGACCGATCATCTGGACATCAAAACACTGGCTGTAGAGGGGCAAGTGATGCGCGTCTTCGTGCATCATGCCCTGCTCGCCGCGCAGCCGTCTTTGACGATCACCGACGCGGAGCGCGAAATCTCTGGCCTGCGGATGATCAAGACGCCGCAAGACCTCGCCGCACTGCAAGAGGCCATTGATATCTCGGAGCGTGCGTTGCACCGCACGCTGGACAGCGTGAAGCTGGGGCAGTCCGAAGTTGATATCGAGCAGATGCTGGTCAAATGCCTGTTCGACGAGGGCGCGGACGGCCTGTCGTTTAGCCCTATTGTTGCCGCAGGCGACAACTCCGCCCGCCCCCATGCCCATGCGCGTCATGACTACGCTGTGAAGGCTGGCGACGCGCTTTTGATCGACTTTGGCGCGCGTAAGAATGGCTTCGCCGCTGACATCACGCGCACTGTTTTTCTTGACCACGTCAGTGATGAAGGTCGCGCGGTTTATGATACCGTTTTGCAGGCCAATCTTGCGGGCCTTGCTATCACGCGCGCTGGCGTAACGGCGCATGAGATTGACGACGTCGTGACCAACGTGCTGGAGGCCTCGCCCTACGCAGACCGCATCCGCACAAAAACCGGCCACGGTTTGGGCCGCGATGTGCATGAGGCGCCTTATATCGTACGCGGCAACCACACAAAGTTACCCGCCGGAACCGTTTACACCAATGAGCCCGGACTCTATCAGATCGGCAAGTTTGGTGTGCGTATCGAAGATGACGTGCTGATTACCGATGACGGATACGAGACCTTAACCAAATTCCCCAAAGACCTGATGGTGATATCATGCTGAACTATGTTTTGGGCCGCCTGCTCACGTTTATACCCACGTTCGTTGGGGTTACGCTGATATCGTTCAGCTTTATCCGTGCCCTGCCCGGCGACCCTATCCAAGTGATGGCCGGCGAGCGCGGCATCTCTGACGAGCGCTATGCCGAATTGGCCAAACAATTTGGCTACGACCGCCCGATCTATGTGCAGTTCTGGGAGTATCTGACCGGCGTTTTGCAAGGCGATTTGGGCAACTCCTTCGTGACCAAACGCCCCGTCTGGGACGAGTTCTTCGCTCTGTTTCCTGCCACTTTGGAGCTGTCCATCTGCGCGATGATCTTCGCGGTTCTGCTGGGCCTGCCTGCGGGGGTGATTGCCGCCGTGAACCGCGGCAAGTTCTTTGACCGCGCGTTGATGTCCACAGCACTCGTTGGCTATTCGATGCCTATCTTTTGGTGGGCGTTGCTGCTGATCATCGTGTTCTCTGGTAACCTGCAATGGACGCCAGTGTCAGGCCGCATTGACCTGCTTTACTACTTCCCCGACCCGACGGGCTTTATGATCATCGACAGCCTCGCGTCGGGCCAGAAAGGGGCGTTTACCTCTGCGCTGCGCCACCTGATCCTGCCGACGGTTGTGCTGGGCACGATCCCCCTTGCGGTGATTGCCCGCCAGACGCGCTCCGCCATGTTGGAGGTTCTGGGCGAAGACTACATCCGCACCGCCCGCGCCAAAGGCATGTCGCCGTTGCGCGTCAACGGTGTTCACGCCTTGCGCAACGCCCTGATCCCCGTGGTCACGGTAATCGGCCTGTCGGTCGGCACGTTGCTTGCGGGCGCAATTTTGACAGAGACCATTTTCAGCTGGCCGGGTATCGGCAAGTGGATGGTCGATAGTATTTTCCGGCGCGATTATCCCGTCGTCCAAGGCGGGCTGTTGCTGATCGCCGTGATGGTGATGATCGTGAACCTTACCGTTGACATGCTGTACGGCGTGATCAACCCGAAGATCAGGAAGCGATAGATGGACGACGCACTTTCAGCCGAAGCAGAGATGGTTCAGGAACGTCCGGGCCGCCTGCGCGAGTTTTGGTTTTATTTCCGTGAGAACCGCGGAGCCGTCATCGGGCTTTGGATTTTTGCGATCTTCGCATTCCTTGCCTTTTTCGGACCGTTGATCGCACCCCATGACGCCACCAACCAGTTCCGCGAGGCGACTTTGCAGCCGCCGGTTTGGCAAGACGGCGGCACATGGACCCACATACTGGGCACCGATCCCTTGGGCCGTGACATGCTGTCTCGTCTGATTGTCGGCGCGCGGTACTCGTTCTTCGTGGGCGTTGTCGTTGTCAGCATTGCGGCAACTGGCGGTATCATCATCGGTCTTATCGCGGGCTTCTCGCCCAAATGGGCCGATAGCATCATCATGCGCGTGATGGACATTGTGTTGGCGTTCCCGTCCCTGCTGCTCGCCTTGGTGCTGGTAGCTATTCTTGGGCCGTCGCTGACCAACGCGATGATCGCCATCGCGATTGTTTTGCAACCTCATTACGTGCGCTTGACCCGCGCCAGCGTGCTCTCCGAATTGCAAAAGGATTACGTTGTCTCCGCCCGCGTGGCCGGTGCCGGTATCTTCCGTTTGATGTTTGTCACTGTGTTGCCCAACTGCTTGGCGCCGATCATCGTGCAGGCAGCTCTGTCGTTCTCCACCGCCATTCTTGACGCGGCGGCATTGGGCTTCCTTGGCATGGGGGCGCAGCCGCCCACGCCGGAATGGGGCACCATGCTGGCAGAGGCACGGGAATTCATCTTGCGCGCTTGGTGGGTTGTGACCTTCCCGGGCCTCGCAATTCTTGTGACCGTTCTGGCGATCAACCTGATGGGTGACGGGCTGCGCGACGCGCTTGACCCGAAACTGAAGCGGAGCTAGGCCCATGACCCTTTTACGTATCAGAAATCTAAGCGTCGACTTCGCGACCGCCACCGGCAAGTTCCGTGCGGTGGACGGTGTGGACCAAGACGTCAACAACAGCGAAATTCTGGCTATTGTCGGCGAAAGTGGCTCTGGCAAATCGGTGTCGATGCTGGCCGTGATGGGGCTGCTGCCGTGGACGGCAACGGTCACCGCAGATGAGCTGTCATTCGACGGGCATGACCTGCTGACCATGGATCAACGCGCGCGTCGCAAGATCGTGGGCAACGATCTGGCCATGATTTTCCAAGAACCGATGTCGTCGCTCAACCCCTGCTTCACCGTGGGCTGGCAAATCCGCGAGGCGCTACGGGTTCATTTGGGCATGGGCCGCCGCGAACGTCAGGCCCGCGCGATTGAGCTGTTCGAGCAGGTCGGCATCCCCGATCCCGAAAAACGCCTGTCCGCCTTCCCGCACCAGATGTCGGGCGGGATGAACCAGAGGGTGATGATCGCCATGGCGATTGCCTGTAAACCCAAACTACTGATTGCGGATGAACCGACAACCGCGCTCGACGTGACCATTCAGGCGCAAATCCTTGACCTGCTCGCCTCCTTGCGGGACGAGACAGGCATGGGGCTGGTGCTGATCACCCACGATATGGGGGTTGTCGCTGAAACCGCTGAGCGCGTCAGCGTGCAATACGCGGGCCAAAAGATCGAGGAGCAGCCCGTTGTGCCGCTGTTCGAGACCCCGCACCACCCTTACACATCGGCCCTTCTGGACGCCCTGCCCGAACGGGCTACGGAGAAGCGCCTGCCAACTATTCCGGGCGTGGTTCCAGGCCAGTTTGACCGGCCTGCGGGCTGCCTGTTCTCACCGCGCTGCAAGTTCGCAAACGCGAAATGCAAGGCAGAGACCCCGTTGGCGTTGGGCAGTGACCTAGGCTACGCGCGGTGCTTTTATCCACTGAATTCAGACGAGAGGGCGGCATCATGACAGATCCGGTGATGACAGCAACCGCACTTGAGCGGCACTACCAAGTCGGTGGCGGTTTGTTCCGTGCCCCACGCACGTTGAAGGCTGTGGGCGGGCTCGATTTCGCGCTCTACCCTGGCAAGACACTGGCCGTCGTGGGCGAAAGTGGCTGCGGGAAATCCACGCTGGCTCGCATGGTCACGATGATCGAGGAACCGACGGCGGGCACTTTATTGCTCGACGGTAAGCCCGTGGTTCGTGATGACTGGGCGTCACTGCGCACCTCGGTACAGATCGTGTTCCAAGACCCCTACGGCTCCCTGAACCCGCGCCAGCGCGTCGGCATGATTTTGGAAGAGCCATTGAAGATCAACCGCCCCGAGATGAGCGCGAAAGAGCGCACGGAAAAGGCGCGCGAGATGTTGGGCATGGTGGGCCTGCGCCCTGAGCACTTCGATCGCTATCCGCACATGTTTTCGGGCGGCCAACGCCAACGGATCGCCATCGCCCGCGCGCTGATGCTGGACCCTAAAGTTCTGGTGCTGGACGAGCCTGTGTCGGCGCTTGATCTCTCGATCCAGAGCTCTGTTCTGAACCTGTTGGTGGACCTGCAAGAACGCATGCAACTGGCGTATCTGTTCATCTCCCATGATCTAAGCGTGGTGCGCCATGTCGCGGACGAGGTGATCGTGATGTATCTGGGCCGTGGCGTAGAGAAAGGCAGCCGCGACGAATTGTTCGCAGCACCTTTTCATCCCTACACCAAAGCGCTGCTGTCGGCGACGCCGCAGGCTGATCCGCGCAAGACCAAGGAACGGATCAAGCTCGACGGCGAATTGCCATCACCGCTGGCCATACCGCAGGGCTGCCCGTTTGCGCCGCGCTGTTGGAAGGTGCAAGACAAGTGCCGAACCACGCGTCCGGAATTGTCAGATGAGGCACATACCGCCGCCTGCTTCTTCCCAGAGAACGGCGGCACGCCAGCTTAAATGGCGTGATGCTGGCGCGGCTTTGCGGCCGCGCCAGCACAGGGCTTATTCAGACCACCACACATCCGGCTGAAACCCGATCCAGTCGCCGTATACCGGCAGCTTGTCGGAAAACTTCAGGTTGGCGTCATGCGCCAGCATGGAGACGTTGGAATACCACAGCGGCACCGCATAGCGGCCTGCCGTCAAGATGCGGTCCAGTGCTTTGACCGCGGCGCGGTAATCCTCTTGGCTGGACGAGGTCAGCATCGTTTGGATCATCGCCTCCGCCGCTGGGCTGTTCATCCCCATCAGGTTGCGAGAGCCCTCTTCCGTGACCCCGTCACTGCCCCAATAGGCCATCTGTTCATTTCCAGGGCTGAGGGAGAGACCGCGAATAAAGTGGGTCATGTCAAAGTCATAGGCATCGGTGCGGGCGCGATACTGGGCGCTGTCAATCACAGTGATGGTCGGAAAAATTCCCAGACGTTCCAGATGTTCCTTATAGATGCTGACGATGGATTGATGTTCCGCGCTGCCTTGCTTGAGCAAGATGTCGAACACAAACGGCTGCCCGTCGGTCCCCGTCAAAACGCCATCTTTCACCACCCAGCCGGCTTCCTCCAGAAGCCGTGTGGCCTCACGAATGCCTGACCGGTTGCGGGCGGATCCGTTGCTTTCGGGCAGTGCGTAGCCCTCTATCGTGCCGGGCAATAGCTGGTCTTTGAAGGGTTCCAGCAATGCCGCGACCTTGCCCGTCGCGGGGCCTTCTTCCATCCCCAAGACGGAGTTGTGGAAGTAGGATGCGATACGTGGCGGGCCGTCCTTGCCGTTCAGCTTTTCGCTGATGAACTCATAGTTGAACGCTTGCAGCATCGCCTCGCGGACGCGCCAGTCCTTGAAGATATCGCGGCGGGTGTTCATCACGAACCCATCCATGCCCGTGGGCCGTTGATGAGGGATTTCTGATTTGATGACCTCCCCGTTCCTTACACGCGGAAAGTCGTATTGCTGCGCCCATTTGGCGGTGCTGGTTTCGCGCAGGGTATTTAGCTCCCCCGCCTTGAAGGCCTCGAACATGGCGGTGGCGTCGCCGTAGAACTCCATGCGCAATTCGTCGATGTTGTTTGTCCCGCGCCGGAACGGCACGTCGCGGCCCCAGTAATCGGGGTTACGCTTAAGGGACACGAAACGACCTGCTTCAAAATCCTCGATCACGTAGGGCGCTGAAGAAATCGGAATCGTATCCAGCCCGCTGTCCTCGAAGGTCGCGCCGTCCCATTGCGCCTTCTTCAAAATCGGACGCATCCCCATGATCAGCGCCAATTCGCGGTCAGGCTCTTTGAAAGTGAACCGGATTTTGCCCTCACCGGTGATCTCTGACTTCTCGATCTTGGACCACGTGCCCGCATAGCGTGGGTGCCCTTCGGTGCCCAAGGTCTCGTAAGACCAGATCACATCTTCGGCAGTTACGGGGCTCCCGTCAGAGAATCGCGCCTCTGGCCGCAGCTTGAATTCCACCCAGAGATTCGTCGAATCGGTCTCGACGGTTTCGGCCAGAAGCCCGTAGAGGGTGAAAGGTTCGTCCCAAGAACGCCCCATCAGGCTCTCATATGCAAGGAACCGTAGCTGCCAAGGCACACGTCCTTTGCGGATGTGGGGGTTTAGCGAATCGAAGCTGCCGACCTCGCCGGTGACAATTTTTCCCCCCGTCGGTGCGTTCACGTTTGCGTATGGTAGGGACACAAATTCTGGTGGTAGGGCCGGATCGCCATACATAGCTATGCCATGCTGGGGCTCCGCCAACGCCGTGCTGGCCGCAAGAATTGCCGCGCAGGACAATCCATTGCGCACCGATTGGAAAAAGTTTGATTTCATTTGGGTAACAATCCTTCGACGCCCTTGCCTGTTCAACGGCCATGCTACGCAGGGTTATCAACCTTTTCAAACTTTTAGCTTGGCGGGTGGCGGAGGACGGCTTATAAAGAGGGCACTGCTCGATAGGTTTCTTGCCTGTATGAAACCTGCCTCAATAACTTAACGCCAGCTTCGTGCTGGCGTTTTTTTTTGGCACAGGCGGCGCGACTTGTCCGCGCAAACCGACAGCTTTCACCAAATGGTGCAGAAGCTTTTCATAGCCTTCGCAGCTGCAGCATGTAGGTTGTAGCGGAACGTGATTGAAAGGATTCCGACGAATGTCTCTCCCTACCCCACTCAAAGGCAAAACAGCCGTCATCACTGGCTCCAACTCCGGTATCGGATTGGGCATCGCGCGCGAGCTTGCGAAATCCGGCGCGAACGTGGTTCTGAACTCCTACACAAACACAGACGAAGATCACGCCATCGCGGCAGAGATCACGAAGGACAGCGGTTTTGAAGCTCGCTACATCCAAGCTGACCTGTCCAACGGCGAACAGGCCCGCGCCCTGATTGAGCAGGCTGGCCAATGCGATATCCTGATCAACAACGCGGGCATCCAGCATGTTGCCCCCATCGACGAGTTTCCCGTGGGCAAATGGGATGCGATCATCGCGATCATGCTCAGCTCTGTGTTTCACACGACCGCCGCCGCCCTGCCCATGATGCGCAAGGCAGGCTGGGGCCGCGTGATTAACATATCCTCCGCGCATGGGCTGACCGCATCGCCGTATAAGTCGGCTTACGTCGCCGCAAAGCACGGTGTCGTCGGAATGACCAAAGTGGTGGCCCTTGAGACCGCGCGTGAGCCGATCACGGCCAACGCCATCTGTCCGGGCTATGTGATGACGCCCCTCGTGGAGTCGCAAATCCCCGACACTATGGAGAAATACGGCATGGACCGCGAGACAGTCATCAAGGACGTGATGCTGGAGCGCCAGCCGTCCAAAGAGTTCGCCACAACGGAGCAGCTTGGCGGCGTAGCGACCTTCCTATGCTCGGATGCTGCGACGCAGATCACGGGCACCACGATCAGCGTGGACGGCGGATGGACCGCGTTGTGACGCGGGGCTTGCGGCTGGTGCGCGCCCGATGAAAAAGCGGATCAACCTTGCCTTGCAGGGCGGCGGCGCGCATGGCGCGTTCACATGGGGCGTCCTCGACCGCATCTTGGAGGACGACCGTATCGAGATCGCTGCGATTAGCGGTACCTCCGCGGGCGCTCTGAACGGGGCCGCGCTAAAGTCAGGCCTGTTGGAAGATGGCGCAGCTGGTGCCAAGGCCAAGCTGGACTGGCTTTGGGGCGAAATCGGCGCGAGCGATCAAACCCACCTACAAAGCTGGATGCAGGGCGTCAGCCCCGGCTCTGTCAGTCATGCGGTTGAGTCCTCGCCGTTCTACCAAGCGCTGGATATGTTCAGCCGCGTGGCCAGCCCCTACAATCTTGGCCTGCTCTACGCGCATCCCTTGCGCCCAATTGTGGAGCAGCTGAACTTCGACGAGGTTTGCGCCAAGGAAGGCCCTGCCCTGTTCATTTGCGCCACCAACGTGCGGTCCGGTAAAATTCGTATCTTCGATCATGATGACACCAACACGGATGCCATTCTGGCATCGGGCTGCCTGCCGACGATCTTTCAGGCGGTGGAGATCTTTGATCCCAAGACCGACCGTGTGGAGGCGTATTGGGACGGCGGCTATATGGGCAACCCTGCCCTGTTCCCGCTGTTCGAACCGGACTTCCCGTCCGATCTAGTGATTGTGAACATCAACCCCCTGCACCGCGACGAGGTACCGCGCAAAGCGTCGGAAATCCAGAACCGGATCAATGAGATCAGTTTCAACGGGTCGTTGTTCAGAGAGCTGCGCGCGGTCCAATTCGTTCATGACCTTATCGTAAGCGGCAAACTATCGCGCGGGTCAATGAAAGATGTGCTAGTTCACATGATCTCGGATGATGCGCTGATGACCCAGCTTTCCGTGGCGACGAAAAGCATCCCCACGCCTTACGTGTTAAAGGAGTTGAAAGCGGCTGGCCGGATCGCGGCAGATGCGTTCCTTGAGGCGCATTTCGATGATCTTGGCGCGCGGTCCTCCGTCGATCTGCGAGAGATGTTCAGCTAGTGGACCGAGGCCGCTTAGGCCATGGATGTGACCCAAAGGATCAGCGCGTCTTCCGCGCTGGTCGACACCACGTTGTGCCCCATCGACGCGTCATAATAAGCGCTGTCGCCGCGTTTCATGTCAACCGGCTCGTAGAACTCGGTGAACAGCTGAACCGCGCCTGTCAGCACATACAAGAACTCCTCGCCGTCATGGCGGATCCAGCCGTCGAATTCATCAAAGCTGCGCGCGCGAATACGGGCGCGGTAGGGCAACATCGCCTTTTTGGTTAAGCCGGAGTTAAGCAACTCATGCTCATAGGTCGGCGTCACATGGGCGGAGCCGTGGTCGGAACGGGTCACATCCATGCGACCGTTCACCTGCGCTTTTTTGGGCGGCGTGAACAGTTGTGGCATGCCGATGCCCAACCCGTCGGCCAGCTTCTTCATCAGCTCGAACGTCGGCGACATTTGCTCGTTTTCAATCTTCGACAACGTGGAGCGCGCCAGTCCGGCTTCCTTCGCGGCTTGTTCCAGCGTCCAATCGCGGGCTTTGCGTAACTCGCGCACACGGGCACCAAGGTTCAATGGCTCTACAGGGCTGCTGTCGCCGCTGGCGCGGGCGAGGCGAATGAGGCTGGGTTCGTCTTTACTGGTCATGGTCGTTCTCATAGCGTCCTCTTGCGGCATGTGGCAATGGGCACTAGCCCTTTGGTTATGCAATCTGTCTTTGATCACGGCCCACCGCCGCCCTGCCCGTCCCCGTTCAATATGGCGGCTTATGTGCTGTCCTACGCGCCAAGTCTTGGCAACAAACCCGCGCTGGAGGTCGTGGGCGGCGATGCATCGGTTCTGACCTACGACGCCCTTTGTAGGCGTGTGCAACGTGTGGCCGGCGGCTTAAGGGCGCAAGGGCTTAACATTGGCGACCGCGTGTTGTTTCGCCTAGGCAATACGCCAGACTTCCCCATCGCATATCTCGCGTGTATTTGGGCGGGACTTGTGCCGATCCCCGCGTCCTCTCAACTGACGAAGCGAGAGGCCACAGACATCGCGCGCCAAACGCAGCCTGCCCTGATTTTACACCAAGACGGCGTGTCCCTGCCGGATAGTGCGGCACCCGTGCTCGGCGAATTGCCGGAGGCCGCAGAGATCCCTCCGGTTATGGGCGACCCTGATCGCTTGGCCTACATTGTTTTCACCTCCGGCACATCCGGCCGCCCGACGGGGGTGCGCCATGCCCACCGCGCGATCTGGGCGCGGCGCATGATGTGGGACGGCTGGTACGGGCTGCGCCAAGACGACCGCGTTATGCACGCGGGCGCGTTCAACTGGACGTACACACTAGGCACAGGATTGATGGATCCGTGGAGCATGGGCGCGACGGCTCTGATCCCCTCCGCTGGCGTTCCGTCTGACGCGCTGGCGGGGTTGGTCGCTAAGCACAACGCCAGCATCTTTGCAGCTGCACCAGGGGTTTACCGGCAGATGCTAAAGTTCGCGGTTCCTACGATGCCCGCGCTACGCCACGGGTTATCGGCCGGTGAAAGCCTGCCGGATGCCGTTCGCATAGCTTGGCAGGAAACAACTGGCACAGATATTCACGAGGCTTTGGGCATGTCCGAGTGCTCCACCTTAGTCTCGGGCAGCCCCACACGTCCTGCCCGCAAAGGAACATCGGGCCGTCCGCAGGTCGGGCGCCGCATCGCAGTGGTTCAAGACGGCGCGCCCGTGCCAGTAGATACCCCCGGCTTGCTGGCCATTCACCGTGATGATCCGGGCTTGATGCTCGGCACATTGGATGCGGACCTAGTGACCGAGGGCGCGTGGTTCGTGACCGCCGACACCGTCAGCATGGGCGCGGACGGCGATATCACCTATTTGGGGCGCAGCGACGATATGATGAACGCGGGCGGTTACCGCGTGTCGCCGTTAGAGGTAGAGGCCGCCTTTGCGGGGTATGCCGCCATGACGGGTTGCGCGGCTGTAACGGTTGAAGTCAAAGCCGACACCGAGGTCATCGCGCTGTTCTACTCTGCGGATGGCCCCCTTCAGGACGAGGCGTTGCGCGCTCATGCACAGGCGCTGCTCGCGCGGTACAAGCAACCACGCCTTTACATCCACCGCGCGACATTGCCAAAAGGTACAAACGGCAAGCTGAACCGTCGCTTGCTGCGATACGCATTTGAGGATCCCCATGATTAAGCTCGACATTATCTCCGACGTCATTTGCCCGTGGTGCTACATCGGCAAGGCCCACTTGGACCGTGCGCTGGAGGCGAACCCAGATCATCCGTTCACCATCGAATGGCACCCGTTCCAGTTGAATCCGACGATGCCAGAGGGCGGTATGGATCGTCGCGAGTATCTTGAGCATAAGTTTGGTGGCAAAGAAGGTGCGGTGCGTGTCTATGGCCAGATCGCCGAAGCCGCAGAGGCCGCAGGCCTCGACATTGACTTTGGCGCGATCCAGCGCACGCCGAACACCATCAACGCGCACCGCCTGATCCATTGGGCCGGACTGGAGGGGCGGCAGACGGCCGTGGTCTCCAAGCTGTTCAAGGCCTACTTCAAAGAAGGCCGCGATATTGGCAACACCGACGCGCTGCTCGACATCGCTGAGGCCGCAGAGATGGACCGCAACATGGTTGCGCGCCTTATGGCCACGGATCAAGACGTGGACGACATCCGTGCCCGCGATGCCAACGCCCGCGAACGCGGCGTAACAGGCGTGCCAACACATATCGTGGCCAGCCAGCACGTGCTGCCGGGCGCACAGCAGCCCGACTTGTGGGCCAGCGTGATCAAAGATGTGAACGAGCAGCTTGCTGCCCAGTCATGATCACCGCACATCTGCCAGCGGGCTATGTGCTGGGCCGCACAGCGCAGCGCTACGGCGTCAACCGTTGGTTGATGCTGGCGGCGCTGCTCGGGTCGGTGCTGCCGGATTTTGACCTGATCTGGTTCTATCTGGTTGATGACCGCGCCATACACCATCACCACTACTGGGTTCACATCCCCGGCTTTTGGGCACCTGTCGCCTTGGCGGCTCTTCTGTCGCTGCGCATGTGGGCCCCGAAATGGTTACCGCCTGCGCGGGTGTTTTTCGTGGCGATCTTCGTGCACCTCATTCTCGACAGTATTGCGGGTTCCATCGCGTGGGCGTGGCCGTTCAGTGATCACCTGTTTGAATTCGTGCAAGTCCCCGCGACCCAAAGCCATTTCATTTGGTCCTTCATCCTGCATTGGACGTTTTCGTTTGAGTTGATTATCTGGGCGCTTGCCATCTACCTATTCGCAAAGGCCACCCCGTGAACGCACCTACACGCCGTCTGTCGCAGCCCGAATTCATCATTCTGGTGGCGTTCAATTTCGCATTGGTCGCTTTCAGCATCGACTCCATGTTGCCTGCCTTGCCCGAAATCGCGCAGGCCTTAACGCCGGAGGCGCCCAACCGTGCGCAGCTGGTGCTGACCAGTTTTGTGCTGGGTATGGGCATCGGGACCTTGGTCACAGGCCCACTGTCGGACACGTTTGGCCGTAAGCCCGTGATCTTTGCGGGGGCGATCTTGTTCGTCATCGGCGCGCTTATGGCGGGTCAGGCGCAGTCGTTGGAGACCATGCTCGCCAGTCGGTTGGTGCAGGGTTTGGGGGTTGCTGGCCCGCGCATTGTGACACTCGCCATTGTGCGCGACCAGTATGAGGGGCGCACGATGGCGTCGATCATGTCTTACGCGATGATGATCTTCACACTGGTTCCCGCCGTGGCCCCCCTGCTTGGCAGCTATGTTATTGCGGGTTTTGGCTGGCGCGCGGTTTTCTACAGCTTCGTGCTGTTTGCGATCTTGGCCATCGGCTGGTTAATGCTGCGCCAACCTGAAACCCTGCCGCCAAAGGACCGTCGCCCTTTCGTGCCACAGGCATTGGTTGCCGCGACGCGGGAGTGTTTTTCCTACCGTATCTTTACGCTCTCCACCACTGTGCAAGCGCTGGCATTCGGGATGTTGTTCGGCTGCCTTAGCTCTACCCAGCAGATATTCGAGGTCACATACGGACGCGGCGACGAGTTTCCGTTCTGGTTCGCGATCATCGCCTTGGTATCTGGCACTGCGTCCATTCTGAACGCGCGGTTGGTGGTCCGGGTTGGTATGCAAAGGATGATCTCCGCAGGGTTTGGTTTGCAGATTGTTTTCTCGCTCGCGGTCCTGTTTTCCGGCCTCACAGGGGGCGTTCCGTTCGCCCTCTATCTGGTGTGGACCACGTCACTGTTCTTCATGGCGGGCTTGGTGATTGGCAACCTGAACGCACTCGCGATGGAGCCTACGGGTCACATCGCTGGCTTGGCGGCGTCTATCATAGGGGCCACATCCACAGTGCTTGGTGTTGTGATTGCGGCGCCCATCGGCTTGGCGTTCAATGGCACGCCCCTGCCCTTAGCAAGCGCTACGGCGGCGTTGTCAATTCTTTCCTTCACGATGGTAAAGCGCGGCCTCAGGTAGCCGCGCCTTACTTGGCTTTCTTCGCTCGCTTGAACGTACCCGCTTGCTCCGCAAGGTCACGGGCGATGGCGAAGGCGCCTTTGATCTTGTCGGCCTCATTCGCCCAGTCGCGGACGACGACAACCTTGTTGTCCTTCAGCTTGGCCTTGTTGCTTGGCTCTTGCAGATAAGCCACTAGACCTTCGGGCTTGGCAAATTTGTTGTTGTGGAACTCTATGGTCGCGCCACGCTCTCCTGCGTTGAGCTTGGCAATGCCAGCGCGCTTGCACATGGCCTTGATCCGCACGACCAACATCAGCGTGTTCACCTCGCGCGGCAGCTTGCCGAAGCGGTCGATCAACTCGGCGGCGAAGCCTTCCAACTCCACCTTGGTCGTCAGCCCCGACAAACGACGGTAAAGCCCAAGGCGTACGTCAAGGTCTGGCACGTAGTCTTCCGGGATAAGCACCGGAACGCCAAGGTTGATGGTCGGCGCCCATTGGTCGTCCGTCTCGGTCAGACCTTCCAACTGGCCAGAGCGGATTTTGGCGACGGCCTCCTCCAGCATGGACTGGTAAAGCTCATAGCCGACCTCGCGCATGTTGCCAGACTGCTCCTCGCCCAAAACGTTGCCTGCGCCCCTGATATCAAGGTCTTGGCTGGCGATGTTAAAGCCCGCGCCAAGGCTGTCGATGGAGCCCAGAACCCGCAACCGCTTCTCGGCTGTGGGTGTCAGTTTCTGGCGCGGCTTGGTGGTCAGATACGCATAGGCGCGGGTCTTCGAGCGCCCGACCCGTCCGCGAATTTGGTAAAGCTGACTTAGCCCGAACATATCCGCACGGTGTATAATCATCGTGTTGGCTGTCGGGATGTCGATGCCGGATTCCACAATCGTCGTGGCCAACAACACGTCATACTTGCCGTCGTAGAAAGCGTTCATCCTGCTGTCCAACTCGCCCGGTGGCATCTGACCACTGGCGACAAGATAGGACACCTCCGGCACATGCTCCTTCAGCCACGCCTCAACGTCCGGCAGGTCTGACACGCGTGGCACCACATAAAAGCTTTGCCCCCCACGGTAATGCTCGCGCAGCAACGCCTCGCGGATGGTGACGGTGTCGAATTCCGACACGTAGGTGCGGATGGCCAAACGGTCGACGGGCGGCGTGCCGATGATCGACAATTCGCGCACGCCTGACAGGGATAGCTGCAAGGTGCGCGGGATTGGGGTGGCTGACAGTGTGAGCACGTGAATGTCGGAGCGAAGTTGCTTTAGACGCTCTTTATGTTGCACGCCAAAGTGTTGTTCTTCATCAATAATTAGCAGGCCGAGGTTCTTGATATTCACCTGTTTTGACAGCACGGCATGCGTGCCGACCACAATATCCACGGTGCCATCCGCCAATCCCTTGCGGGTTTCGGCGGCCTCTTTCGCTCCAACAAAGCGCGACAGCTGCCGCACGTTGACTGGGAAGCCGCGAAAGCGCTCCTTGAAGCTTTGGGTGTGCTGACGGGACAGCAACGTAGTGGGCGCAACCACGGCCACTTGCATGCCGCCCGTCGCCGCGATGAATGCCGCGCGCATCGCAACTTCGGTTTTCCCGAAGCCGACGTCGCCGCAGACCAGCCGGTCCATCGGGCGGCCCTTGGCCAAGTCGTCCATCACCGCCTCGATGGTGGTTAACTGGTCCTCGGTTTCCTCGTAAGGAAAACGTGCGCAGAATGCTTCCCACATGTCTTGCGGCGGCTCCACGATGGGGGCGCGGCGCAACTCGCGCTCTGCGGCGATGCGGATCAGGCGGTCTGCCATATCACGGATGCGCTGTTTCAGGCGGGCTTTCTTGGCCTGCCACGCGCCACCGCCCAGCTTGTCGAGCAGCCCCTCTTCATGCCCATATCGGCTTAGCAGTTCGACATTCTCGACAGGAAGATAGAGCCGGTCACCGCCCGCGTATTCCAGCAGAATGCATTCGTGTGGTGCCCCCGCAGCGGTCACCGTTTCCAAGCCAACGTAGCGCCCGATGCCGTGGTCCACATGCACGATCAGCTCGCCCAGTGACAGGCCTTGGGCTTCGGTCAGAAAGTTTTCCGCCCGCTTGGGTCGTTTGGAGCGCCGGATCAGCCGATCCCCCAGCACGTCCTGCTCTGACACAACGGCCAGCCCAGCAGCGGTAAACCCTTGATCCAAGCCCCAGACCGTCAGGTAGACGCCCTTTTCCCCGACATCCTTATAGGTGGAGACCAGCTTGGCGTCGTGGATGTCTTGATCTTCTAACAGACCGTGAAGACGTTCCCGCGCGCCGTCGGAGAAGCTTGCGACGATTACAGCCCGACCTGCTTTCAGCTGATTAACATGGTCCGCTAATGCGCTGAAAATGTTCCGGTCTTCGGCTTGACGTTCTGGCGCGAAGTTCCGCCCGATACGCCCTCCTGCATCAATAACACCAGGCCCCGTCGATTGCGGTAAAGCCGCAAGTTGCAGCACGCGGTGCCCCGCGACGGCACCCCTAAAGGCGGCATCGTCAAGATAGAGCAGATGCGGCGGGACAGGTTTATAAACACTGTCCATGCGCGCCTTGGACTTCAAAGCCTCCGCACGGTTGTCGTATTGGTCGGCAATACTGTCCCAGCGGGCCAGTCGCGCGGCTTCGGTTTGGTCATCCAGCGCGACAACGGCATCCGGCAAATAGTCGAAGATGGTCTCGAGCTTCTCGTGAAAGAACGGCAGCCAGTGCTCCACACCTTGGTGCTTGCGCCCCGCTGACACCGCCTCATAAAGCGGGTCATCTGTGCCAGCCGCGCCAAATTCGATACGGTAATTCTGGCGGAAACGCGCAATCGCGGCCTCGTCCAGAATAACCTCTGACACGGGGGCCAATTCTATCCGGTTCAGCGTTTCTGTGGTGCGCTGCGTCGCTGCGTCAAAGCGCCGAGCGCCGTCCAGCACATCACCGAACAGATCAAGGCGCACCGGTCCCAACTCCCCAGGGGGGTAAATGTCGATAATGCCGCCACGGATCGCATAATCGCCTGGCTCCATAACTGTCGGGCTTTGGGAAAAACCCATGCGCACAAGATATTCGCGCAAAGACTTCTCGTTGATCTGCCGATCAACCTCCGCCACGAAGGACGCCCCGGCCAGCACTTCGCGGGCGGGCACGTATTGCGTCGCGGCGGCCAAGGTTGTCAGCAAGATGAACGGCCCCGGAACGCCGCCTGCCAGTCCCGCCAGCGTCGCCATCCGTGCGGCGGCGACATCGGCGTTGGGCGACACACGATCATAAGGCAAGCAGTCCCATGCGGGGAAATCCAGAACAGGCACCTCTGGCGCGAAGAATGCGAGCGCGGTGCGCATCGCGGCCATGCGCTTGTCGTCACGCGCCACATGGATGACCGGCCCCTTCGCCAGTTCCTTGAGAAGCAGTTTCGCGTCAAAGCCCTCGGGGGCGCCGGAAATTGTAATCATATTCATGCCCGATGACCTAAGTTTTGGGGCGGCCGTGTCAACCGCCCAGCACGCCCACGGAAAGGTTGTGGAACATTCCCCACATCGCCGTGACAACAATCGCCAACATGCCGATCACCTGAACCGCCAACCGTTGGCGGCGCAGCTTTTTGCGAATATCACTTAGGGAGGTGTGGTCGATGCGCCGCGCGCAACGCACGGACAACCCGAAAACCAATGCCATCGGCGAGAACATCAAAAATATCGCCTGACAGAACTCCACCCCGTAAACGAAGCCCATCAACGCCACAGCGGTCAGCGCGAAAAAGCCAAAGCCCACCAGCCACAGGCCGGACATATCAGCAATATAGACAAAGCGGCTGGCGTTGACGCGCACCAAGTCCTTCAAATCCTGCTCCACTTGGCCGCCGTATTTCACCGCGCGGGCAACCACATCATAAGGAACCCCGATGACGTAATGCGACGCCGCCGACCACACGTATGCCAGCGTGATCCAGAACCACAAGTTTGAGAAAGAGCGCATGTCGATTAGCTCGAAGACGGTTGAGTAAATGTCCACGCGGTTGCGCCTCATTGGTGGGGATCCTGCGCGCGCACACTAGTCGGGTAATGTGGTGATGGAAAGGCCGCGCCGCGCGTTTTCCTGCGAGGGGCTTGAGGCGGTCCCCCAATCATGCAACCACTGACAAAACATTATCTCATGAAAGCCGCCAGCGAATGCCTCTCACGCCGATCACCGCGCCCTTCCCCGCCACCCGCCTGCGCCGCTTGCGGCGCACAGCCGCCCTGCGCGGCTTGGTGGCTGAAAATGTGCTGAGTGTGAACGATCTGATCTGGCCGATCTTCGTCATGGAAGGTGAGAACGACGCGCATCCGATCCCGTCCATGCCAGGCGTGTCGCGTCTGACCCTTGACCGCGCGGTCGTCGCCGCCAAGGAAGCCCGCGATTTGGGCATTCCGGCAGTTTGCATTTTCCCCTACACCCAGGCGTCCGCCCGCACAGAGGATTGCGCCTTGGCGTGGTCGCCCGACAACCTGTCGAACCGCGTCACCGCCGCGATCAAATCCGCCGTGCCAGAGCTGGCGATCATGACCGATGTCGCGCTGGACCCCTATAACGCGAATGGTCACGACGGCATCGTGCGCGACGGCGTTATCGTAAACGATGAAACCGTCGACGCCTTGGTGAAGATGACGCTGGCGCAGGCCGCAGCGGGTGCTGACATTATCGGACCCTCCGATATGATGGACGGCCGCATCGGCGCCATGCGCCACGCGCTGGAGGCCGACGGCTTTCAAGACGTGGCGATCCTTAGCTACTCCGCTAAATACGCCTCCGCGTTCTACGGGCCGTTTCGCGATGCGGTGGGCGCCTCAGGGGCGCTTGTCGGCGACAAGAAGACCTATCAGATGAACCCAGCCAACGCCGAGGAGGCATTGCGCCTTGTTGCGCGCGACCTGTCGGAGGGCGCGGATATGGTCATGGTCAAGCCTGGCTTGCCCTACCTTGATATATGTCGCCGCGTGAAGGACCAGTTCGGCGCGCCGACCTACGCGTATCAAGTCAGCGGTGAATACGCGATGATCACGGGTGCGGGCGCCAACGGCTGGATCAATGAGGAGCAGGTGATGATGGAAAGCCTGATGGCCTTTAAGCGCGCAGGCTGTGACGGAATCCTGACCTATTTCGCTCCGCGCGTTGCCAGACTGCTAAACGCATGACCTATGCAGTGGGCCAAGTTTGGACCTTTCCGGAAACCGAAAACCACCCGCAGCTGATCGTCACGATCGGGCGCATTGATGCCGCCGCCGATCTTGGGGCCGACCCGTCTAACAGCGCGGTGTTGTCTGTCTCCATCATGCCCAGCGAGGACGCGCGCAAACTTGACTGGCCGGATGTCGCCCACGCCCCCATCGCGCAAAGCGCGTTCAACGCCAGCGGCGCGGGCGAGTTGGTGATGGACGAGGCGAGCGTGCCGGACGGCTTTGAAGACGGCTACCGCTCTTGGCGCGCGGCGCTGGAGGCGGGTGAGGCTGGTGTGTTCACCACTGGCCCGCCGGACGCCTACAGCGCGATTTTGCAGATTTACGCAGATAGAGACGGATCACAATAGGCGGACACTTGCCAATTCGCGGTGTAAATCGCGTGACATCGCGCAAGGCATGGCGTAATTTATCCACAAGGCCCAATTTTCAGAGGTCAACGGCAGTACAATAAAAATAGGCGGATTCCATGAGCATTCTTTCCCGGCGCAACTTTCTTGCGACCTCCGGCAGCGCGACCCTGTTGGCGGCCTGCGGCAACGGCGTAAATTCCCAAGGCGGTGCAAAAATCGACGCCCGCGTGGATAGCGCATTCGACTTCATGTATAGCAACGTCGGCGGCACCACCGACCTGTCCAACAAGGCTGTTGGTATTTTAATGATGCCGCTCGTCTCGGAAGCGGGCTTCGGCGTTGGCGGCTCATACGGGCGCGGCGCGTTGCGGGTGAACGACGTCACCGTGGACTATTATTCAACCACCGCCGCCAGCTTCGGCTTCCAGATCGGGGCGCAACAGTATTCGCACGCGCTGTTCTTCATGACAGAACAAGCCCTCTCCGACTTCCGCCGTTCTCCAGGCTGGACGCTTGGCGCCGATGCACGCTTTGCCGTGGCCAATGACGCGGGCAACCTTGGCGTGGACACAACCACCGCGCTGACACCGGTTATCGCGGTGGTCTTCGGTCAATCCGGCCTGATCGCGGGCGCGCAGGTTGAAGGCAATAAATACAACCGCATCATCCCCTAAACAGACCTAACTGACACGCGGTGCCCTGCCCCCATCATTGCTTCCGAAATACCTCGGGGGTGCGGGGGCAGCGTCCCCGCGTATAGCGATGCGGCAAAGCCGCAGCGCAATACCTTACCTAACTCCCCTTATCCGTCCAAAGCCCGCAGACGCTTGATAAGCGAGGACGTATCCCAACGCCCGCCGCCAAGTTTTTGGACGTCCTTATAGAACTGGTCGACCAATGCGGTGACAGGCAGCGACGCGCCGTTCTCGTCGGCGGTATCCAGACATATCCCCAGATCCTTGCGCATCCAGTCCACTGCAAAACCGTGGTCAAACACGTCGTCTACCATTGTTTCGTAGCGGTTCGACATCTGCCACGAACCTGCGGCCCCTTGGGAAATCACCTCAACCACTGCCTTGCCGTCCAGCCCCGCCTTCTCGGCGAAGTGCAGCGCTTCGGACAGACCTTGTACCAAGCCGGCGATGCAGATCTGGTTGACCATCTTGGTCAACTGCCCCGCACCGTTCTCGCCAAGGCGTTTGCATGCTTTCGCATAGCTGTCGATGATTGGCGCGGCGCGGTCATAGGCTCCTTGATCGCCGCCACACATAACCCCCAATTGGCCGTTTTCCGCCCCTGCTTGGCCGCCGGATACCGGCGCATCTACAAAGCTGATTTGCAGCGCGTCGGCCGCCGCATAGAGTTCACGGGTGACTTTCGCGGACACGGTTGTGTGATCCACAAAAATGGTCCCCGCTGACATGCCCGCGAAAGCCCCGTCGTCACCCAAGCATACCGACCGCAGATCGTCGTCATTGCCCACGCAGGCCATCACGAAATCCGCGCCATCCGCCGCCTCACGCGGGGTTTTCGCAAAATGACCGCCATGCTCGGACGCCCATTTTTGCGCCTTCTCGGTGGTGCGATTGTAAACGGTGACCTCGTGGCCCGCTTTCACAAGATGCCCCGCCATCGGGTATCCCATAACGCCCAATCCTAAAAAACTAACTTTGGCCATGTGATGCGGGCCTCCCTCTTTCAACTGTTTGATTATGACTGCTAACCGATGTAACGACGGGGGCTGAGGCGTCAATAGCGAGGCGCATAAGCATGGCGGGTCAATGGGTCTGATTTTCAAATGGTTGCTGCGGCTTTTCATGCTGCTGTCGTTGCTTGCAGCACTGGCGGTAACCGCAGTTTACTACCTCGCATCGCGGTCCTTGGTGGATTACGAGGCGGACTACACAGTGCCCGCAATCACCGGACCGGTGGAGATTATACGCACCAATTCCGGAGTCCCGCATATTTTCGCCGATGCGGATGAGGACGTCTATTACGGGCTCGGCTTCGCTCACGCGCAAGACCGTCTGTGGCAGATGGTCATGCTGCGGCGCACCGCTCAGGGACGATTGAGTGAAATTTTCGGGGAGCGCACGCTCAACGTCGATAAGCTGATCCGCAGGCTTGATCTCTACGGGCTGGCGCAACGTTCGGTCTCGGCGCAGGACGCAGAGACAAAATCCGCGCTGGAGGCTTACTCCGCAGGCGTTAACGCGTGGCTAAGGATTGTGAACGAGGATGCGTTAGGACGTGGCGCGCCCGAGTTCTTCGTGTTCTCGCCCAAGATCGCCCCGTGGCAACCCGCAGACAGCATTGCCGTGATCAAGATCATGGCGCTGCAACTCTCTGGCCATCTGGAGGAAGAGGTCGTGCGCGCGCGGGCGTCGTTGTTGTTGCAGCCGGAGCGGGTGCGCGATTTGCTACCGGATACCCCGGGGCAAGGCATAGCCGCGCTAGACTATGCGGCGATGATGCAAGGCCTAGGCCTGCCGCGTTACGCCGCGAACACCAGTGGGCCGAAGGACCCGCTCTCCCCCTTCCCAGAGCGCGAGCTTGCTGGCGCGTCCAACGCGTTCGCCGCCGCACCAGAACGCTCCGCCGCGGGCGGTACATTGCTGGCCAACGATCCGCATCTGGGGCTGTCTGCCCCGTCGATCTGGTATCTGGCACGGCTGGACCTGTCATCCGGCGGTGTTATCGGCGGCACTATTCCGGGCATGCCTGTGGTGCTGACGGGCCGCTCCGACAAGGTGGGTTGGGGGCTTACGACCGCCTATGTCGATGACCAAGACCTCTTTATCGAGAAGCTGAACCCAGAGAACGCCAACGAGTATCTGACGCCGGACGGCTACAAACCCTTCCGCACGGCACAGTCGATCATCGAAATCAAAGATGCCCCGTCGCAAACGATTAACATGCGCTGGACCGAGAATGGCCCGATCCTGCCGGAGACGCATTACAACCTTGGCACGATCACGCCCTTGGGGCATGAGGCGGCGCTGAGCTGGACGATGCTGACGGATAAGGACACCTCCATTCAGGCGGCGCTCAAACTTATGCGCGCCAGCACCACCGAGGAGGTGATCGCCGCCGCCGTCGACTATGTGGCCCCTGCGCAAAACCTGACAATTGTGGATCAGGACGGTATCGCGCTGAAGACCATTGGCCACGTACCGCGCCGCCACCCCGCGCATCAATCGCGCGGGCGCATCCCGTCGCAAGGCTGGCTGGCGCAAAACCGCTGGCTTGGGGTGATGCCCTATGCATCCAACCCCGAATTCACCCGCCCCGCTGGCGGCATTCTGGGCAACACCAATAACAAGGTGATAGAGCGCCCCTTCCCCGACCATGTCAGCTACACCTATGGCGACACGCAGCGTGTGCAGCGCTGGCGGCGGCTGATGCTGAACCGTCAGGTCCACACCCGCGATAGCTTTGTCGAAGCACAGCTTGATACGGTGTCTTTCACGGCACGCGCCATGCTCCCGCTCATCGCGGCCGATCTGTGGTTCACGGGCGAAGCCGCGCCAGAAGGCACGCCGGAGCGTCTGCGCCAACAGGCCCTAGAGATCATGGCCCAGTGGAACGGTGAAATGTCGGAGCATCTGCCAGAGCCGCTGATCTACGCCGCATGGCTGCGCGCGTTGCAGTCGCGCTTGATCCGCGATGAGCTGGGGCCGTTGGAGAGCGAGTTCACCCATGTGGAGCCGCTGTTTCTAGAGCGCGTGTTCCGCGATGCCGATGGTGCGGGCGTGTGGTGCGATATCTTGCAGTCCGCGCCGGTAGAGACCTGCACAGATATCTCCCGCTTGGCGCTGGATGACGCGCTGGTTTGGCTCAGCGAGAAATATGGCCCCGCCATTGAAAGCTGGCGTTGGGGCGATGCGCATGAGGCGACACATGATCATCAGGTGCTTGGCAAAATTCCGTTGCTGTCCGCAGTGGTGAACATCCGGCAATCGACGTCGGGGGGCGACAACACGCTGATGCGTGGCCGCACGTCGGGCAGCGGGCCGGAGCCGTTCCAGAACGTCCATGCGGCGGGCTACCGTGGGGTCTATGACTTCGCCGATCCCGACAGCTCTTTGTTCGTGATGGCGACTGGCCAATCCGGTCACCCGCTGTCGCGGCACTACGATGATCTGGGTGTTTTGTGGCGGCGCGGCGAATATATACCGATGTCGCTGGACCCTGAACTCGCACGCGCGGGATCCGTGGGTACAATCACGTTGACGCCTGCCTCTGAGTAGATTGAGCTAGACCCGTTCGAGCTGCTTTACAGCTTCTCGAACTGGCCTTTCTGCGTAGCATTCCACGTGACGGTGATCTTGAATCCGGTCTCTGTTTGCTCTTCGCTGTCGACAACCTCTTGCCCGAACAGCCACGCACGCGCTTTGCCGTCTGCGTAGCCGAGGTCCAGAACCTCGGTCACCGACCCTGCCCGCAATAGCGTTGAGACAGCATCCAGCAAATCATCCACACCTGCGCCGGTCACGGCAGAGGTCAGGAACAAGGCGTCGTTGCGGTCGGCCTTGTTGGATGCTGACAGCAACATATCCTCGTCAAGCTGGTCGCATTTGTTCCAGACTTCCAAAACGGGCACGTCTTTGTCGACCCCAAGGTCGGCCATGATCTGGCGCACGTCGCGGGCTTGGCCTTCTGACTCCGAATGCGAAATGTCGCGCACGTGCAGGATCAAATCCGCACTCAGCACTTCTTCCAGTGTCGCGCGGAACGCGGCCACAAGCTGGGTCGGCAGGTCGGAGATGAATCCAACCGTGTCCGACATGATGACTTCCAACCCGTCCGGCAACTCGACGGAGCGCATAGTCGGGTCAAGCGTGGCGAAGAGCATGTCTTTGACCAGCACATCAGCGCCGGTCAGTCGGTTGAACAATGTGGATTTTCCGGCGTTCGTATAGCCCACCAAGGCCACCACCGGATAAGGTATCTTTGCGCGTGCAGCGCGGTGCAACTCGCGGGTTTTGACCGTCTTTTCTAGCTGGCGACGGATGCGCACGATGGCGTCGTCAATGGCGCGCCTATCGGCCTCGATCTGGGTTTCGCCCGGACCACCAACAAAGCCCAAGCCGCCGCGCTGTCGCTCCAAGTGCGTCCAAGCGCGCACCAGTCGGGTGCGCTGATAGCTAAGCGCTGCCAGTTCAACCTGAAGCACGCCCTCGCGGGTCGCCGCGCGGTCCGAAAAGATTTCCAAAATCAGGCCGGTGCGGTCAAGAATTTTGACGCCCCATTCCTTCTCCAGATTGCGCTGCTGTACGGGCGACACTGGACCGTCGATCAGGACCAACTCTACCTCGGCGTCGTGAAACCGGGTTTTCAACTCCGCGATCTTGCCCGTGCCGAACAGCGTCCCTGCTTTGACTTTCGGCAAAGGCACAACTTCAGAGCCCGCGACCTCTAGTCCGGGCAAGGCGTCTGCAAGGGACACGGCTTCGGCAAGCGCATAGCTCGCGAGCCTGCGCGCCTTCACGTCTTTAATGTCGGGATGGATTACCCAAGCACGGGTAAGGCCGGCTTCCTCAGTTTCAAGAATTCTCTTCACCGTCGTAAAGGTTGATCGGTTGGGACGGCATGATGGTCGAAATGGCATGCTTATAGACCAGCTGGGATTGACCATCGCGGCGCAAGAGCACGCAGAAGTTGTCGAACCAAGTGATCACGCCTTGCAGCTTGACGCCGTTGATCAGGAAGATTGTCACCGGAATTTTGGTCTTCCGGACGTTATTCAGGAATGCATCTTGTAGGTTTTGCTTATCAGCGGCCATTTTTTATTGCCTTTTTTCTTGCGCGTGGTTTGCGAGTGCCAGCCGAACTGACACCTGTCCGTGATGAAATGTCAGTATGTCTTGGGAATTATTTGACGTCCAGCCCAGAAATTGAGGTTTTATTGCGACGATACGGCGCAAACACACTGCCGCCGCTGACCGTTTATCGCCGCCAGAAGTCCGGATTAAACAGCGCGATGATTGCAAGAGTTTCCATGCGCCCCAAGACCATCGCGCCGATCAACACCGCCTTGGCCTCCACGGTCAGATTTGCGTAAGCCAAGCCGCCGTCCAGTGCCACGTGAACCAAGGGGCCGGTGGTCGATAATGCGGCCAGTGCCAGCACCACAGATTCGTCGAACCGCAGGCCCGACAGCGCCAAGGTCACAACCACACCGGAAATCGACAAGGCGAACAGCATGAAGAAAATCCATGCAATAAAAGCGCCCTCGCGGCGCATCCCACGCCCCAAACGCCCGCCACTGCCGATAGAGGACGGATGCACCAGCCGCTCCATCTCTCGGACGCCGTGTTTGTAAAGCGCGTAGAAGCGCAACAGTTTCACGCCCCCTGCCGTCGTGGCGACGCCACCGCCCATGATCGCCATGCCCGCCAGCACAAGGCCGGGTGTTGGCAGCGCGGACCAGTCGCGCGCGGTTTCCCAATCGCTGGAGACAAAGCCCGTGGTGGTCAAAAATGACAAAACCGTAAACAACGCCCCCCAGAGCGCACGCACCGCCGCTAAGGCGTCGCTTTCTTCATTGATTTCGATCGCCCCGATGAAATGGCGCAGCCACAACGCCAACGGCACGGCCAACAAAAAGCACAGCGCCACGCGCATCTCAGGGTCAAGGCGCAGGGTTGCGAAGTAGTGTTTGTCAAACGGCAACCACACCACCTGTCGGGTCACGGCGATAAAGAGGAACGCGAAAACAATCACCTCGCCAGGGACTGATATGCCCATATCGACCATTGTGCGCAGCGGCAAAATCCCGCTGGTCGACATCGTTGCCATCGCGATCATCAACCCGTTGAAGCTTCCGGCGCCGGTGATGATCTGCAAAAGCCAGATGATGAGCGTGAGCGAGACATAGATCGGCACGATCTTGGAGGTATAGCGGGCGACGCGTTGGTTCGGCTCTGTCGCGCGGGCCAGTTGTGCGCCGGAGCCCGGCAACCCGCCTGTTGATGCTGTGGGGCGCAACACCTCGAATCCGCCCAGCGTCATCGGGGCCAAGACCGCGACGGCGGACACAATGACCAAAAGCCCGCCGAACCAGCCCACCAACCCGCGCCACAAATGGATCGGATCGGGCACCAGTCGCGGGGTGTCAAAGATCGACGCGCCCGTGGTGGTGATGCTCGACACCATCTCGAAGTAGGCGTTGAAGAACGACATGGACGGGCGGGCTTCGTGCAAGGGCACGGCCAACATCACCGGCAACACCAAATAGGCCGCCACCAGAGTCAGCAGTTGGCTGCGGGCCACATTGCGGATCGGTTGGCGAAACGTGGCCAGAGCAACCAGTGCTGCCAGAACGGAGAACAACACCGCCCCGTAAAAGAACGGCTGTGCCACGCGGTGCTGGTTCAACGCGAAGGCGTGAATAGCAGGGAGCAGCATTGCCACGGAACCCGTCGCCATAAGCTGCACCAAAAGCGGCAACCTGAGCAGCACCGGAAGCGTCGTGACTGTGACCCCGCGTCCCATCGCTAGAAAAAGTCGACCGACACCTGCAACAGGCGTTCGACTTCCGGAACGTCGGCGGTGAGTGCGAAGATGACGATGGTGTCGCCTTCCTCCACCCGCGTGCCGCCCTCTGGGCGCACCACTTTCTTGCCCTTCTGGATCGCGCCAACCAGCACGCCCTCAGGAAAGTTGATGTCGCGGATGGGTTGCCCTGCTATGGGAGAGGTGGACAGCACTTGCGCCTCGATAACCTCCGCCTCCGCGTCCCCGATGGAATAGATCTGGCGCACGCGGCCATGGCGGATATGGCGTAGGATCGACGACACGGTTGTCGCGCGCGGGTTGATGTAGGCGTCCACGTCAAGGGGGCCAAGCAGCGGCACCAACGTCGGGTCATTGACCAAGGCAATCGCCATTGGGCAACCTTCTGCCTTGGCGCGCACGGCGGCCAAGAGGTTGGTTTTGTCGTCGTCGGTCACACATAGCACCGCGTCGGCGCGTTTGATGTTGGCCTCATTCAACAGGTCAGCACTCAGCCCGTCGCCGTGTAGCACAATCGTGCGCTCCAACACGTTCGCGGCCCGCTCCGCGATGGTGCGGTTCTTCTCGATCACCTTGGCGCGAACGCGCTCAGTACGCGCTTCCAAGGCTTGGGCCACGGCTAGCCCCACGTTGCCGCCGCCGATGATGACAACGCGTTCCTGCTTGGACTGGGTTTTGCCGAAAATTTCCATGGCGCGGGGGACGTCTTCGCGGTGGGTGCAGAGGTAAATCTGGTCCCCGCTAAACAGCTGATCACCCGGATCAGGAGCAAACAGGTTCCCGTCGCGACGCACTCCGACGACCACCGCGCGCAGGGTCGAAAACAGCTCCGTCAACTGGCGTAGGGGCGTGTTCAAAACGGGGCAGTCGTCTTCTAGCTGGATGCCCAAAAGCTGTGCCTGACCTGACAGGAAGTTTTCTGTGTCAAATGCCGCAGGGTCCGCCAACCGTTGAAGCGCGGCTTCCGCGACTTCCTTCTCTGGGCTGATCACCACGTCGATGGGCATGTGGTCGCGGCGGTAAAGGTCCGAGTAGATCGCCGTCAGGTAGCTTTGGGACCGCAGCCGCGCGATCTTGCGCGGCACGGAGAACGCGGAGTGCGCAACCTGACAGGTGACCATGTTCACCTCGTCCGAATAGGTCGCCGCGATGATCATATCAGCGTCGCGCGCACCCGCGCGGTCCAGCACGTCGGGGTAGCTTGCGAAGCCTGTGATGCCTTGCACGTCGAGTGTTTCGGTCGCGCGGGCGACGAGTTCTGGGTTGTTGTCCACGACGGTCACGTCGTTTTTCTCGCTCGACAGATGGCGGGCGATTTGCCAGCCAACTTGCCCTGCCCCGCAGATGATTACTTTCATCGGATTATCCCCGGTTCTTGGAGTGTTAAGCCATGGCAGATGGGCGCGCGTGGGTCAATTGGATAGCACGTTGCACACCAAAAGACCGCGCGTCGCCGCGCGGCCTTTTAACATACTGTAAACGGCTTACTCGGTGCCCGTCTCGGCCAGGTCACCGTCTTGCACCTGCGCCACACGGGCGCCCGCCTTGTTGGACGTTACCACGCCCAAGGACTTCAGCTTACGGTGAAGCGCGCTACGCTCCATCCCGACGAAGGCGGCTGTTCGCGAGATATTGCCGCCAAAGCGGTTGATCTGCGTCATCAAGTATTCGCGCTCAAACAACTCGCGGGCTTCACGCAGTGGCAGCGTGGCAAGGTTGCCGCCAATGGTCACGCCGCTTTCGCTCTCTACCGCGCCGTCGGATTGCGGCAGCTCTTTCGCCTCGATGTCGCCCTTGTCAGGACCAAGGATCAGCACCCGTTCAATCACGTTTTTCAGCTGACGGATGTTGCCAGGCCAATGCATGGTTTGCAGCAAAGTCACCGCGTCGTCGGCCAGTTTGCGCAGCGGCAAGCCCTGCGTGGTATGAAAGGTCTCAATGAAATAGGACGCCAGCGTCGGGATATCCTCGCGGCGGTCCTCCAAGCTGGGCACCGCAATCGGGACGACGTTCAAGCGGTGATACAGCTCCTCGCGGAAGGTGCCCGCAGCGATGGCTTCATCAAGGTTGCGGTTGGTAGAGGAAATCACCCTCAGGTCAACGCGCACATTGTCCTTGCCGCCAACCCGTTGAAATTGCTGCTCCACCAGAACCCGCAGGATTTTAGATTGGGTGCCAAGGGGCATGTCGGCCACTTCGTCGAAGAACACGATGCCGCCGTGGGCTTGCTCCAGCAGGCCCGGCTCCACGCCGCGTTCCTTGCTTTCGCGCCCGAACAGCAGTTCTTCCATGCGTTCCGGCTCCACTGTGGCACAGTTGATGGTGATGAACGGCGCGTGGGAGCGGTTCGAATGGGCGTGGATATAATGCGCCGCCACGTCCTTGCCGGACCCCGCGCCGCCCGTCAACATAACCCGACCGTTGGAACCGGTGACCTTGTCGAGCTGCGCTTGCAGGGCCTTAAAGGCGGAGCTTTCGCCAATTGTCTCGGACGCCACAGCGTCACCGCGCTTTAGCTTGATGTTCTCACGACGCAGGCGGGACGTCTCCATGGCGCGGGTGATAACCACCATCAACTGATCAATGTTGAACGGCTTTTCGATAAAGTCGTAAGCGCCTTGCTTGATCGCGGCGACGGCGATCTCGATGTTGCCGTGGCCCGAGATAATCACAACCGGCACATCCGGATTGTCGCGCTTGACCTGCTTGAGGATATCAATGCCGTCCATCGCGCTGTCTTTCAGCCAGATGTCGAGGATCATCAGCGCCGGCGGCTCCGCGTTGATTTCTGCCATGCAGGCGTCGGATGTCCCCGCAAGCCGTGTGGTGAACCCCTCGTCCTTCAAGATATCCGAGATCAATTCTCGAATGTCGCGTTCGTCGTCTACGATCAGAATATCGCCCATATTTCTGCTCCTTATAGCGGCTCTCTAAGCCACTTTCCTGCGTTTGGCAGCCGACAGGCGTGGCAGTTTTATGACTGCCTTAGCGCCCTGATGGCCAGTGTTGTCGAAGGCATCGGCGTCGCGCAGCACGAGGCTGCCGCCATGTTCTTCGATGATCTTTTTGACGATGGGGAGGCCAAGGCCAGTCCCCTTCGCGCGCGTCGTCACGTAAGGCTCAAACAGCCGCGTGCGGTCTTCCGGAAGGCCGATGCCGTTGTCCGAAATCGTGACTGTGACGTCTTTATCTGTGGTGCTGACCGCCAGTTTTATCTGCGGTTGGTGGCCGTGGTATGTGCCTTTTTCTTGCAGGGATTCAATGGCTTCTCCTGCGTTTTTGATAAGGTTTGTCATCGCTTGCCCGATCATCGTCTGATCCAGATCCGCAAGGATCGCGTCTTCGTCGCTGGTCAGCGAAATCTCCACCTCAGGCTGGCCGGATTGTTGCAGAACGACCGCGTCGCGGATCAGTTTCATTAGATCAATCTCTCGCAACTCGGGTTCCGGCATACGTGCGAATTTAGAGAACTCATCGACGATGCGGCGCAGATCATTGGTCTGGCGAATGATGACATCCGTGTACTGCTCCAGACTTTCCAACTCATCCCCTGCGAGCGGGGAAAACTTGCGCTTTAAGCGTTCAGCGGACAGCTGGATCGGGGTGAGCGGGTTCTTGATCTCATGCGCAATCCGGCGGGCGACATCGCCCCATGCGGCCATTTTCTGCGCGCTCACCAGCTCAGACACGTCGTCAAACGCCAGCACGTAGCCTTCCAGATCGCCGTAGGCAGAAGTTCGCGTGGCGATGCGGACCAATAGGCTTTCCAACTGGCCGCGACGGGTGATTTTCACCTCTTCTTGCGCGGTCTCGGCACCGGTTTCGGACAGCATCGCAGGCAGGGCACCGAACTCTGGGACCAACTCTGTTAAGGAATGCGAAATATCCGTGTCTTCGCTGATGTCCAACAAACGCAACGCGGAGCGGTTCATGAAGGTGATGGTGTTGTCCGCGTCCAAGCCAATGACGCCAGCGGTGACCGAGGACAGCACGGAATCGAACAGACGGCGACGACGTTCAATCTGCTCGGTGTTGCTCAGCAAGGTTTCGCGCTGGATTTTAAGCTCTCGCGTCATCTGGTTAAACAAGCGTCCCAAAAGCGCGATCTCGTCCTCGCTTTTGCCCTCGATGACCTGCACGTCCAAGTCCCCTGCCCCGACGCGTTGCGCGGCGCTGGCAAGCTGCCCCACGGGGCGCGCCAAACGCTCCGCAAACCACAGCCCCAGCCAAATGGCGGCAAGGATCAGGATCATCGCGAAGCCCAGATAAATCAGCCCGAATTCGAACAACAAACGCCCGCGATCGTTCTCGAGCTGTTGGTACAAACGCACGGTTTCTTGCGTTTGGTCTAGCAGGCTCAGGATTTCGCCATCAACCGTACGGCTGATGTAAAGGTAGCGGTCTGGATAGGCCGTGAGGCGCAACAGCGAGCGGAACTCGTTGTTCGGCCAGTCCTCGATCACGACGGGTTCGTTGTTCTGCGCCGCGCGGAACGCGATATCCGGCACCGGCTCGAAGTCAAAGCGGTAGGAGCGGTTGCCGCGCGCCTTCAAATTGCCCGCACCATCCACAATGAAGGCTTCCTTAAGACCGCGCTGCACCTGCTCTTGCGCCTGAGTTAGAACCTGTCGCAGGTCGGAATCGGAAATGAAATTAGTGGCTTGCTTGGCGATGTTCATGTAGCCAGCCAGCCTAAGTGCGTCTTCGCCTAGATTGTCGTGCTGTTCTTTTTCATACGCCTGCGCGGCGGAGAGTGACGTGCCAACCACGTTGCGCACACGATCTGAAAACCAACCCTCCAGCCCGAAATTAAGCGTCACAACTGCGAACACGGCCACCAAAACCGTGGGGATCAGCGCGACCAGCGCAAAGACCCCTGTAAGGCGTAGGTGCAACTGCGATCCGGCAGAATTCGCGCGGCGTTGTGCGACGATCTTGAAGACTTTTTGCGCCACCAGCGTGGCGACAACCAACACGTAGACCAAATCGGCCAGAAGGATCAGGCGAATACCATTCGATGTGGGGTCAAGCTCAAACGGGCCAAGGCCCAAGTAGGTTAGAACTGCCAACACCGGACCAAGCGCAACAACGGCGAAGGTGGCAACATTCTGCACCCTGCGTAGTTTCCGCAACCGATTCAGCCTGTCCCAAGCCGCAGTGCGACTCTGGGTCCCGCTTTGGGTTTTCATCTGCTTTCTTACCGCCTTGCCACGTCTTGTTGATGTGATCGTTGACCCGTCCATGCGGCCCAATCGTCACGGTGACTGTTGCGGTTTTACATCAACTTGCGGCGGCGTGTCACGCGAATATCGAGGTCCGTTACCTTTTTTCTCAAGGTATTGCGGTTTATACCAAGTAAATCAGCACATTTAGCCTGATTTCCGCCTGTCGCGTCTAAGGCGATTTCGATCAACGGTGTCTCAACTTCGCGCAAAATTCGCTGATATAGGCCCGGCGGCGGCAGTACGCCGCCGTGCAAATCGAAATATCGGCGTAAATGCAACGCAACGGAGGCAGACAGTTTATCCGCGTCACCACCCCCCATCAGGGGTTCAATCTCGGGCTGATTGCCCAGCACCATTTCTACCTCTGCGCGTCCGATATCGTCCTGCGCGGCGGTCACGATCAGACGGCGCACGGAATTTTCCAACTGCCGCACATTGCCGGGCCAACTGTAAGCGCGGATCATCTCCAGCGCTTCCTTGGAGAACTGGCGCGTCGGCGCGCCGTCGCGCTCTGACTTGCGCAAGAAATGTTCCGTCAGAAGTGGGATGTCCTCCACCCGTTCGCGCAAGGACGGCACGTTTACCGTCACGCCGCACAGCCGGTAATACAGGTCTTGGCGGAAATTACCGGCCTCCATCTTGGCCATGAGATCCTGCTGCGACGTCGCCAATATACGCGGGGCGTCGTCGGTCAAGCTGTCGAGCATGCGCACGATACGCGCTTGGGCGTCATCGTCCAGATCGGAGACCTCGTCGAACAAGATGGAGCCCCCCCGTGCGCGGCTCAGGATCGTCGCGGGGCCTTCCATGGCGGACAGATCACTTGGGGTTGCGGTGACGAACGGCAGGTTCCGGCGGTCGGAAAAGTCGTGAATCGCGCGCGCAATCAGGCTTTTTCCGGTGCCACTCTCGCCGGTAATCATCACGGACAGGTCGGTGTTCATCACCCGTGCCACAAGGCGGTAAAGCTCCTGCATCGCAGGGGTGCGCCCGACGAGCGGCAGGTCGCCGCCCTCCCCGCTTGGCGTGTCGGGGGGGCTGGGTTTGGCGGTGACGCGCTTGCGCTCCAACGCGCGGGCAGCGCGTTTCATCAGGTCCGGTAGGTCAAACGGCTTTGGCAGGTAGTCGTAGGCGTCGGCCTCTGTGGCCTGAATAGCCGTCATGATTGTGTTCTGGGCAGAAATGATAATTACCGGAAGCGCAGGGCGCTGTTCACGGATGGCTGGCAACATCTCAAGGCCGTTGCCGTCCGGCATAATCACGTCAGAGATCACCAGATCGCCTTTGCCTTCGCCAACCCAACGCATCAGCGTTGTCAGCGAAGACGTGGCGTGAACCCGACAACCGGCCCGTGTCAGGGCTTGGGTCAGAACGGTGCGGATAGTGCGGTCGTCATCTGCGACAAGTACGGTGCCGTCCATTGTTTACGCTCTCTTTCTCGGTAGGGTCATTGGTCTGCGTCCTTTGGTGCGACGGGCAGCGATATGCGGAACACCGTGCGCCCGGGGGCTGAGGTGACCGACACCCAGCCGTCATGTTCGGATATGATTTTGGAAACGAGCGCCAGCCCCAGCCCCGTGCCGTTCTCGCGGCCGGATACGAATGGCTCGAACACTTCCCCCACAAGGTCACTTGGCAAGCCGGGGCCGTCGTCAATGATCTCGACCTGTAGCGGCACGGCGGCGCGGCTGCCGTCGGGACGTTCAACCCGCAAGGACATCTCGTAGAACGTGCGCAGCTCGATCGTGCCGCCGGATTTATCCGCCGCCTCAGCCGCGTTCTTGAGCAGGTTCTGGAACACCTGAAGCAGTTGGTCGGCGTCGGCGTAAGTTGCGGGCAGCGAGGGGTCGAAGTTCTCCTTGATCTTCATGTGGGCGGCAAAGCCCACGGCGGCGCTTTTCTGCGCGCGGTCCAATATGTCGTGGATGTTAACCGCTTTGCGCAGTGGCGGGCGCAGGTTGCCGAACTGCTCCACCTGATCCAGCAGCTTCACCACGCGGCGCGATTCCGCAACGATCAGGTCGGTGAGCTCTATGTCGTCGCCGGACAGTCCCATGCTGAGCAGTTGTGCGGCGCCCGTGATCCCTGCAAGCGGGTTCTTGATCTCATGGGCCAGCATTTCCGCCATCCCAATCGCGGATTTGGCGGCCGTCTTTGACTGCATGTCACGGCCCATTTTATGGGCGATCTCGCGCGGCTCCAGCAGGATGAGGATGTAGCCTGGGCGGTCCACGATGGTGGTCAGCTGCACATTGCACTGGACCGGAGGCTTTTCGCCGGAGCCCACATCCACCGTGTTCACGAACAGCGCGGAGCTGTCGCGGCGCACGCGGGTCACGGCCTCGTCCAGCGGCGCATTTACGTGAAGCTTGTCCCACACCGGCGCACCGCGCAGCGACTTGGCGGAGGCATTCATAAAGCTTTCCCCGGCGGGGTTAATCTCTGCGATCTTGCTTTGCCCGTCGATCACGAAGCACGGCACCGGCAGGGATGTCCAAAGGGTATCAAAGAAGCTGGCGGTCATGCGGCGGCGCTTTCTTGTAGGGCGGCGGGAAGTAGGGACAGGACGGTATTTGGATCTTTGGCGGTCAGCACATCACGCCGCAGGCTGGTGGGCGTCCCTGCCCCATCCATGTACCAGCCCAGATGTTTGCGAGAGACGCGCGCGCCAAGCTCGCTGCCGTAGAACGACAGCATGTCCTCGTAGTGGGCTATCACCATATCAACGAGCGCCGCGCCCTGTGGAATGGCTGGGGCCGCTGTGCCGTGTAGGGCATGGGCGACTTCGGCCAGTATCCACGGTTTGCCCTGCGCACCGCGCCCGATCATGACGCCATCCGCGCCGGAGGCTTGGCGTGCGGTCTGCGCGCTTTGCGCATCAACGATGTCACCGTTCGCAACGACGGGAATGTTAACTGCATCCTTAACGGCCCGAATGGCGGCCCAATCCGCGCGGCCTTTGTAGAATTGGCAGCGGGTGCGCCCGTGGATGGTGATCATCTGGATGCCCGCGTCCTGCGCGCGCATGGCCAATGTCGGCGCGTTCAACAGCGCGTCATCCCACCCAAGGCGGGTTTTCAGCGTCACGGGCACATCCACAGCGCCCACCACCGCCTCGATCAGGGTCAGCGCGTGGTCCAAATCCTTGAGCAACGCCGAGCCGGAATAGCCGTTGGTTACTTTCTTGGCGGGGCAGCCCATGTTGATGTCGATTACCCGCGCACCATTTGCCGCCACCACCCGCGCGGATTCGGCCATCCAGTGTGCCTCCCGCCCTGCGAGCTGGACGGAGGTGTTGGCGAACTGCATGCCAAGCTCTGCCTTTTCGCGGACACCGGGTTTGGCCTGCACCATCTCCTGACTGGCCACCATCTCAGACACCACCAGCCCCGCGCCGAAGCTTGAAACCAGCTTGCGAAACGGGAGGTCGGTTATTCCCGCCAGTGGCGCGAGCAGGACGGGTGGGTCAATGATGTGATCCGCCAGAAGAATGGTCAAACGATTAATCCTTGTGCATTTGCCTATTTTACTACGCCGCTATCCATTGAGTCGCAATGAAACGGGACAGCAAAACTGCCGGATCGCGCTGCATTCATGGCGGGTGCCTAAAAATTAGGCGCATGACATGGGGGCATTGTTCTCTGCGCGCGCACATCTTAGACAAATCCCATGATTGCAAACCGTTCCTCAGTCGCCGTGGTTATCGTTGCTGCGGGCCGTGGCGTCCGCGCTGGCGGCGACATCGCCAAGCAATGGCAGCCCTTGTGTGGCCGCCGCGTCATCGATTGGACCTGTGCCGCCTTCGCGTCGCACCCGACTGTCGGGCAAATCGTGTTGGTGGTGCCGGAAGGCACGCCGCAAGATATGCTGCCCGAAGGTGTTCACTGCGTATCTGGCGGCGACAGCCGCGATGCGTCCGTCTTGAGCGGACTGCAGGCCGTGGATGCTGCGTTTGATCTGGTGCTGATCCATGACGGCGCACGCCCATTGGTGGAGCATTCCTTGATTGATGCGGTCGTTGCGGCACTTGAAACCGCCGACGGCGCCGCCCCCGCACTGGCCGTGACAGACGCGCTGTGGCGCGGTGCGCAGGGTGCGGTGTCGGGCACGCAAGACCGCGACGGGCTCTACCGTGCGCAGACCCCGCAAGGGTTTCACCGTACGCAGATACTGGCCGCGCACCGTGCGCACCAAGGCGGTGCTGCCGACGACGTTGAGATTGCCCGCGCCGCTGGCCTGACCGTCGCCATAGTAGACGGCGCGGAGCGGAACCTGAAAATAACCACGCCCGAAGATTTCGCACGGGCTGAGACCTATTTGGAGACCACAATGGATATACGCGTTGGAAACGGCTTCGATGTGCACCGCTTTGGCGCGGGGGATCACGTGGTGCTTTGCGGTATTGAGGTGCCTCATAACCGCGGCTTGCAAGGCCATTCCGACGCGGACGTCGGCTTGCATACCATCACGGACGCCATCTACGGCGCGTTGGCGCAAGGCGACATCGGGCAACACTTCCCGCCCAGTGATCCACAGTGGAAGGGTATGGCCAGCCATGTCTTTCTAGAACACGCGCGGGATTTAGCGCGCGACATGGGATTCAGCATCTCCAACGTGGACTGCACGCTGATCTGTGAGGAGCCGAAGATCGGACCGCACGCCTTAACGATGCGCCGTAAGGTATCGGAGTTGCTGCAGATTTCTCTCGACCGCGTTAGCGTTAAAGCCACCACATCGGAGCAATTAGGATTCACCGGACGGCGTGAAGGCATTGCCTGCATGGCCACAGCCACGCTTATCAAAGGGTAGCCACATGTTCTCTGTCTCGAAATTCTGGGCCACCTTTTTCTATGTCGGGCTGTTGCGCCCGGCCCCCGGCACATGGGGCTCCGCTGCGGCGGTTCTTGCCGCGTGGGGCATCATAGAGTGGCGCGGCGCACTGGCGCTGGCGGTCCTGACGGGCATCATGTTCGTCTTGGGTTGGTACGTCACCGCGCTGGAAACTAAAGGCAAGGCGGATCACGACCCGTCTGAGATCGTGATCGACGAGGTTGTTGGCCAGTGGATAGCGCTCCTGCCCGTCGCCGTGGGCCTTAGCCACACTGGCGCGTCCTTCTGGACCCTGTGGCCCGGTGTATTGACGGCATTCATCACGTTCCGGCTGTTTGACATCACCAAGCCCGGCCCTGTGGGCTGGGCCGACCGCAAGGAAGGATCGCTGGGCGTGATGCTCGACGATGTGATTGCGGGTGTTTTGGCGGCGCTTGTTGTGATCCTTGGCGCGTGGGTGTCCCATGGATGAGGCGGCGCAGGTCTTACGGGCCGCGCGCGCGCGGGGCTGGCGCATTGCCACCGCCGAAAGCTGTACGGGTGGTTTGATCGCAGGCGCGCTGACGGACGTAGCAGGCTCATCCGATGTCGTTGACCGTGGGTACGTGACATACTCCAACCAAGCCAAGCAGGATATGGTGGGCGTCACATCTGCGTCCCTTGAGGCCTATGGCGCGGTGTCCGAACAGGTCGCGCGGGAAATGGTGATGGGTGCGCTCGCCGCCGCAGGTGTTGATGTGGCCGTGTCTGTCACAGGGATCGCGGGGCCAGGTGGCTCCGCCGTGAAGCCGGAGGGCATGGTCTGCTTCGGACTGGCGACCGCGCAAGGCGTTTTGACCGAGACCATGCAGTTCGGTGCGCTTGGTCGTCAAGGCGTGCGTCAGGCAACGGTCAATCATGCCTTGGATTTGCTGTTAAAGGCCTGCCTTCCCTAAGTGACGCCTTTTCGGGCAAATTCAGAGATTATCGCCTAAAAACCAGTCACTCACAAAATAGCCCGCCAATTAGGCGGCGGGCAATCCACTTGCCTCTTTATATCGCGCTCGCATCTCGGTTTCTGCCTTCTCAGGGATAAACACGAGAGGATGAACCCATGAACGGAGCGGATACCGCTTGGATACTTGTCGCAACGGCCTTGGTGCTATTCATGACCTTGCCGGGCTTGGCGCTGTTCTACGGCGGGCTGGTACGGGCACGCAACGTGCTCAGCGTCTTCATGCAATGCTTCGCGATAGCATGTGTCATGAGCATTCTTTGGTTGGTTGCGGGCTACTCCATCGCCTTTGGCGACGGCAACGCCTATTGGGGCGGGCTGGATAAGGCGTTCCTGAACGGTGTCACAGCCGATAGCGTGTCAGGCACTATTCCTGAAATCCTGTTCTTCGCGTTTCAGATGACCTTCGCGATTATCACACCCGCCTTGATCGTCGGGGCCTACGTGGAACGCATCGGTTTTGCTTTCGTCATGGTGTTCTCCTCTCTGTGGATGCTGATTTGCTATGCGCCGGTTGCTCACTGGATTTGGGGCGGCGGTTTGCTGGCGGGCGAGGACTGGTCCCTGTTTAGCGACGGCGTGAATGATTTTGCCGGCGGTATCGTCGTCCACCAAACGGCAGGTATCGCCGCCCTGATCTTGGCCGTCTTCTTGGGGCCGCGCCGCAAGGCCACCACCCCGCCCCACAATCCAGGCATGGTGATGATCGGGGCCGCGATGCTTTGGGTTGGCTGGTTCGGCTTTAACGGCGGCTCCCAACTGGCCGCTGATGGCGGCGCGGCTATGGCGATCACCGTTACGCATATTTCCGCGGCCATGGCGTCTATCACTTGGGCCGCGTGGGAGCGCATCCGCTACGGTAAGGCGTCACTTGTGGGCATGGTCACGGGTACCATCGCGGGGCTTGCGTCTATCACCCCCGCGTCCGGTTCCGTAGGTCCGATTGAGGCAATGTTTATTGGCGCGGTAGCAGGTGTCATGTGCCAAGAGCTGTGCGGTGTCGTCAAAAACTTCGTCAAAATAGACGATACGCTGGACGTGTTCGCCGTTCACGGTGTTGGCGGTATCTTCGGGATCATCATGCTGGCCGTGTTTGGGCATGCAAGCTGGACGGCGCAACTGGGCGGCTTGGCGGTTGTGGGTATCTGGACAACGGTTGTGACCATCGGGCTGGTTGTTTTGGTCAAAGCGATCGTGCCAATCCGCGTGACAGAAGAGGAAGAGATCACCGGTCTGGACCTGTCTTCGCACGGTGAGCGCGCGTACGAGCTGACCTCCTAGGCTAGAAAAAACCAATAAATTCAGTAAAGGGCGCGGGAAACCGCGCCCTTTTTTACGTTTTTCACCTCATTTCACTTGAATAGCAGCGGAGCGTTCCCAAATATGTAAATGTAAATAACATTCACATAAAGGAGCGACAGATGACCCCCACCCCTACAGCCACCCACACAATGCCTCGTATGGGCTGGTTTTCCCGAGCAGAAGCTTGGTTGGACGAGCGCGGTAAGGGCGCTTGGATTGCCGCAATGGTGCTCGGGTCTATCTTCGTGTGGCCCGTCGGATTGGCCCTTCTTGCATATATGATCTGGAGCAAACGCATGTTTAATTCTTCCTGCCGCAACCGCGCCATGACCCGCCACGCATCGCACGGGTTCAAAACATCCGGCAACTCGGCTTTCGACGCCTATAAGGCCGACATGCTGAAGCGGCTGGAAGATGAGCAGCACGCCTTTGAAAGCTTCTTGGAACGCCTGCGCGAAGCCAAGGACAAATCCGAGTTCGACAGCTTCATGGATGAGCGCGCCGAGGCCGCCAAGTCCGACGACAACGCTTAAGCAAAACGACACACCCGCGCCAAGCAATCGGTTTGGCGCGGTCCCCCCCTTTTAATTGCGGAGACCGCCCCCCATGTCTTTCACTATGAATGACACTTATGACGCCCTGCCCGACCCGACCACCCAACCTGCCTTCTACGAGGGCGTTGGCGTAAAACGCCTACTGGCGTGGGTTGTCGATACAATTCTGATCGGCGTTGTCGCCGCAATTGTGGCCAGCATCCCGTTGTTTTTGCTTTGGTTTGTGTTTCCGTTGGTGTTCTTGGTTGTGTCCCTGATCTACCGCATCGGCACAATCAACGCCTTCTCCGCCACGCCGGGTATGCGCTTGTTCAACATAGAGTTGCGCACGCATCAGGGGCAGCGCCTTGATGGCTCCACTGCGGCCTTGCACACCATTGGCTTCATGATCGCCAGCGCGTTCTTTATCCCGCAAGTGGCCTCCGTCTTCCTGATGCTGATGTCGGAGCGCGGCCAAGGGTTACACGACATGTTCACGGGCGTCGTCGCGATTAACTCTCCGGGGCGGCACTAGGCTTAACCGTATCTAAATAGCGCGGGTTCTACAAAAGCCTGCGCGCTTACGGAAAAAGCATTTGTGACTCGCTTGGGGCGTTGTTAGGTTCACGACCAGTTGCGCTGCATAGAGGTTCCATGCGTCATACCCTACCTATCGCCCCCCAGTTCTACGTCACGGCCCCACAGGCCTGCCCGTATCTGGATAACCGCCGCGAACGCAAGCTGTTCACGGCGCTACAAGGCGAGCATGCCAACACCCTGAATGATACCCTGAGTAAACAGGGCTTTCGCCGCTCGCAGAACGTGCTCTACCGCCCGTCCTGCGCCGATTGTTCCGCTTGTATGTCCGCGCGCATCCGCGTTGCGGATTTCGAGCCGACCCGCAGCCAACGCAAGTGCCTGCGCCGCAATGCTGTGCTGGAGCGTGAAGCCACCTCCCCTTGGGCGACGGAGGAGCAATACGAGTTGTTCCGCCGTTATCTGGATTCGCGTCATGCGGATGGTGGCATGGCCGACATGGACATTTTCGAATTCGCGGCGATGATCGAAGAAACACCGGTGAAAAGCCGCGTGATTGAGTATTGGGACCGCTCCGGCGATCGCCCGCAGTTGATCGCCACCTGCTTGACCGATGTGCTCGATGACGGGTTGTCGATGGTCTACTCGTTCTATGATCCCGATTGGGCGCGCAACTCGCTCGGCAGCTATATCATTCTGGACCACGTGCGCATCGCGCAGGAATCCGGCCTCCCCTATGTCTATCTGGGCTATTGGGTGCCTGGCTCCCCCAAGATGGGATACAAAGCGGGCTTTAGTGGGCTGGAGATTTTTCGCGGCGGCAACTGGCAAAACTTGAGCCCGACCGAGGATTACGACGCCGACACCCATCCGTTGTCCGTTGATCCCATTGCGGAGCAAGTCGCACGTATCTCCTTGCCTGACACGCGGGCGCCAAAGGAATGAGCCGACGGATCTCCGCGTTCTCCATTCTGGTGCCCACCTATGACGAAGGCTTGGACTTCTACGTCTCTCGCCTTGGCTTTCACCTGATTGAAGACACCGATATGGGCGCTGGCAAGCGTTGGGTTTTGATCGCCCCGTCCCCAGATTGCGAAACGCGTATCCTGCTGGCGCAAGCATCCGGCGACGCGCAGGTCGCTGCCATTGGCGCGCAGACAGGTGGGCGGGTCGGGTTCTTCTTGAACACGGATGATTTTGACGCGGACCACGCACAGATGCTGGCCGCTGGTGTCACATTTGAGGAAGCACCACGCGTGGAGCCCTACGGTAAAGTCGCGGTTTGGCGCGACCCTTGGGGCAACAGGTGGGATCTGCTCCAGCTATATTCCTAAGTTTACCGCCACGCGGTCAGGCGTCCCGAGCTCCGCCACCCTGAGGGATAGTTCGCGGTAGTTCAGGATTTTGATCTTGTTCTTGCTGGTCTCTATGATGCCCTGATCACGTAGGCGCCCTAGCTCCTTGTTTACCGTTTGACGAGAGCACCCCACGACATCGGCGAGATAGCTTTGACTATTCACAAATACGATGGAGTTACCGTCCGACAGTTTTTCCAGATAGACGCAGATTTTCTGCTCGGCTGAAAAGAACTGGTCGATGGATTTGAACCGGTTGTCATGCGTCAGAACGTCGTGCAAGTCCGCCGCGAAATTGCGAAGCATGGTTGGCGACGCCATCCTCGCCAGCAAGTCTTTGCGCTTACACATCAATACGGATGTCTCCATCAGTGCGGTGCATGTGCCTGCGCATGGGCGTTCCGACAAGGTTTCAACCGCGCCAAGCACGTTTCCGCTGAAGGCGTGGTAGATGATCGTGCGGTGCCCGATCTCGCTGACATAGCTGACCTCCACCCGACCATCGACGATCACTGCCATAGCGTCGGTATTCTCGCCCTGATGCAACACGACGGACCCTGCCTTGAAGGTGCGCAAACTGCATGCATCAAGGAACGCTTCTTTGTCCTCTAGCGGAATGTCCCTCAGGAACTTCGCGTCGAGCGCTTCTGAAAACCGGGCTGAGTTTCTCAATAGATTTGACCTCCTGCTAAGGGGTGTTGAAGACCAACATATGTCCAAGTCACTCACCACGAAGTAGGAAAAAGTAGTACTCGTTACCAAACTAGGAGCGATTATAGGCTGCTTGAAATTCTCCGGTGTCGGATAGCTGACACAAGGGGGGTAATTATTTGAGATACATAAGGAAAAAGAGCTGCATCGCCCGCCGCAAGTGATGTGCGGCGGGCGGTTGTTTTAGTTACCGATCAGATTTGGCAAAATCGTGACCACCGACGGGAACAGCGCCAGTAGGCCGAGCGCACCAACCTGGATCAGAACGAACGGAATGATGCCGCGGTAGATGTGGCCCGTTGTGACCTCCTTCGGGGCAACGCCGCGCAGATAGAACAGCGCGAAGCCGAAGGGCGGTGTCAGGAACGACGTTTGCAGGTTCACCGCAATCATGATCGTCACCCACTTCGGATCCATCGTGCCGCCGTAGATCACTGGCCCCACGATCGGGATGACGATGTAGATGATCTCTAGGAAGTCCAACACGAAGCCCAAGACGAACAACACCAACATCACGATGATGAAGACCTGCAGCTCGCTATCGAACGATTTCAGGAACTGCTGGATGTAGTGCTCCCCGCCGAAGGAAATCACCACGAGGTTCAGCAGTTGCGACCCGATCAGGATGGTGAACACCATTGAGGTCACCTTGGCCGTCTCGCGCACAACGGGGCTTAGAACGCCGTAGTTCCACAGCACATAGCAACCGAACAGCAATCCAAACATCGCAAACAGATAGGCCGCCTGCGCCACGATGAAGGCGAGCGTGTTCTCGAAGCTCACCTGCTCGATGTTGACGCGCAGGTCAAAGTTCACGCCGACAAGGATCATAATGATGATCGCAAAGGTAGTCAGGATCACAATCCGGCCGGACCGGCCTTCGTCCTGCAACTTGCGGTACGCCGCGAGCATGATCGCCCCGCCCGCCCCGAGTGCCGCAGCGGGCGTCGGGTTGGTGATGCCGCCGAGGATGGAGCCAAGCACGGCCACGATCAGGACCAACGGTGGGAAGACCACGCGGATCAGATCATTTTGGCCCAAGATGCCCGCCGCATATTTCGCGCCGTAGAGCATCAGACCAAGCGGCACCAACATCAGCAAGAACGTCGTTCCGGGCGATGTAACAGGCGATACCAGAACCGTATCGATCAGCATGGCCAGCAAAACGCCACCGATCCCCACGATCAACGGCACCGGATTGGCCGAGAGTGCCACGCCACGTGCGATAACGATCATCAGGGTGATCATAAGCAAGCCGACGGCTGTGCCCGTCCCGATTGGCGCCGCATTGGCGATCTTTGCGTCCACAGCCGCCGCGCGCTCTTCTTCGCTCAACTTGACAGAGCGTTCGACCCCGCCCGCGTCGTCAATCACGGCTTGCTCTGCCAGCGCGGTGTCCCACGCCTCTTGGCCGTGCAAGTCGATCATCGCGATGGAGCACTGCTCCGACACGTTCGTGCGCAGCGATGCGGTCTCCCCTGCGTCAGAGAAGCTGTCGACGTGGTAACCTTGCGGGCCGACAATGTTCACCTGCATCATTAAGATCAATGCGGTGATCAGGCCAACCGGCGCGAACAAGAACCATGTCAGTGCTTCGGACCGGCGGATAGGTTCGCCAGTTGGCTCCCCCAGTTGGACCGCTGGGGCCTTCGTTGGGTTAAAGATCGCATAGCCGAACGCGTATAGCGCGTAGAGCAGCGCCAGCATGATGCCCGGCAGCAAAGCCGCTTGGAACAACGTACCCACGGACACAACCGCAGGCTCCCCCAGATAGGTGAGCGCGTCCGAACAGCCGACTTCCTGCGCCCGTGCCTCTTGCGCGGCGGAGTACAAGTCACCCGCTAAGGTGCCCAAAAGCACGATCACAATAGATGGCGGGATGATCTGCCCCAAGGTGCCCGACGCGGCGATGACGCCGGTGGCCAGCTCGGGCGAATAGCCATTGCGCAACATGGTCGGCAGGGACAGCAGCCCCATCGTCACCACCGTCGCGCCAACAATGCCCGTCGACGCCGCAAGAAACGCGCCCACGATCACCACCGACACTGCCAGACCGCCCGGCAACGGACCAAATACCCGTGCCATGGTTGTCAGCAGATCGTTGGCAATTTTGGAGCGCTCTAGCGTGATGCCCATCAACACGAACATCAGTACGGCCAAGAGAGTCTCAATGGAGGCCCCAGCCAAAACCCGCTCGTTGATACGGTTCACGATGAAGGACACGTTGCGGTTCAGCGCAACTTCCCAGCCTTGCGCAAACACAGGTTCGGCCAGTCGCGGCAGGTCAGGATATCTGAACGACGATATGGTTTCCGCCTTGAAGCCCTCGGCAATCAGCGCCGCGTATTCAGCGGACCCCGTATCGATGGCTTGGTGGATCAACAAACCGCCCGTGTCGAGCGCGGCGATGATCGCGAAAGAGATAACCCCAGCCCCGCCGATGGCGAACGCCACAGGGAAGCCAGACAGAATTCCGCCAAACAGGCAGAGAAAAACGATGATCAGGCCGATTTCGACGCCATCTAATCCGAAAAGCATTGGTTCTGCCCCTTAGTGTATGTTTGCAACCAGCTCGGCGTCTTCGTCGCCCAGTTGGTCTTTATCAAGGTATTTGCCTTCGCTCTCTGGCCCCTCTTTGCGTTCCAGATAGGAGCGCATGAAGAAGGAGATCGCGTGCAGGAACACCATGGCGGTGAATGTGCACAGCAGGATTTTGAACAGGAAGTAGGCATTGAACCCGTTGGGCGAAAAGCCGATCGTCTCGATGTTCCAGCGCAGCGCGCGGGACTTCAGCATCAGCTTGTCCAGCGCGTCCGATGCGGACGGGTTCGGCACCACGAGATGGCGCCACATGAAGAACCAGCCGTAAAGCCATGTCAGGACCGCGACCGGCATCATGAAGATGATGCTGCCCACCATGTCGATGGTCTTCTTGGTGCGGTAGCTGACGGCGGAGTACACGAGGTCAACGCGCACATGGCCGCCTTGAACGAAGGTGTAGGTCACGCAAAGCGCCACGACGAGCGCGTTGTAGAGCTTCAGCTCCTCCGCCCACCAGCTCACGTCCTTAGTGAAGCTCATCCCGAACCCCACGGAAATTTCCGCCCGCGCGAAAATACGCTGCATGAAGATGATAACGATTTGCTGCAGGACCATGATCAGACCCGCCCATGCGGCGACACGGCCAACCAGATTGGCGAAGCCCTCAAACGCGCGCACGCAGGCCCACATGAAACTGTTGCGCCAGAACCCTATGGCCAAGAGGACAAGGAAACTGGTGAACACCACAAAGAAGAACTCAGCCGACGCGCCGTAGTAGATAAAGCGCATCAGGGCTTGCTTGTGCTCTGTCGTGGGCAGGGATTGATTGATGTAGGGCACCCAAGACAACCACTGGCCCGGATGCGTGATCGCATAGGCAAGGTTGTAGAATGACATAGCGATATTGGTGAAGAACCAGACGATTGCGTCTAGCATATTGTGCCCCCCGATGTCTCGAACTCCGCCACACTCCCCATGGCGGTTTAGATGGATGCTCCGGCCCCTCCCTAATTGGGAAAGGCCGAAAACTGTCTTAAATCAGCGCCCTAGCGGGCCTAGCTGATCTTAGCCGTTCACGCGGTCGCGCTGACCACGGTACGCGCTTTCGGATTTCTGGATCCATGCGGAAGATGCCTTCATCGACGCTTGGTAGTCGTCGTGGATCTTCTTGTAGAGATCGTCGCCCATGTTTTCAGAGTGGACTTCGTCGGAAGCCTTGCCGAATGCGTCCCAAACGCTGTCCGGGAATTCCAGCGTTTTCACGCCAGCGGACTGCAGGCGCAGCAATGCAGCACCGTTGTTGTTGAGGAACTGTGCGAGGTTCCACTGGTGGGACTCTGCGGAAGCGATCTCGATGATCTTCTGGTGTGCTGGCGACAGCGACTCGAAGACTTCGCGGTTTGTAGCGATCGACAGACCAGCACCTGGCTCGTGGAAACCGGCTGTGTAGTATGTCTTGGTGATCTCTTGGAAACCGGCTTTCTCGTCAGCCCATGGGCCGATCCATTCTGTGCCGTCAATCGCGCCGGAGGCCAGCGCTTGGTACACTTCGGAACCTGGCAGGTTTTGCACGGATGCGCCCAGTTTACCCAAGGCTTTACCGCCCAGACCTGGCATACGGAATTTCAGGCCGTTGAAGTCTTCTGGACCGTTGATTTCCTTACGGAACCAGCCACCGGACTGCGCGCCCGTGTTACCACCGAGGAAGGATTTCAGGCCGAAGATTTCGCCCAGCTCATCGTGCAGCGCTGCGCCGTTGCCGTGGTAGTACCAGTTGGACAGCTCTTGCGCGGTCATGCCGAACGGCACGGATGTGAAGAAGGCGTAACCTGGGTGCTGACCTACGAAGTAGTAGTCTGCGCCGTGGTACATGTCAGCTTGGCCGGATGTTACAGCGTCGAAGACTTCGAACGCGCCAACCAGTTCCCCTGCGGCTTTAACGTCAACTGTCAGGTTGCCGTCAGACATCGCTGTGATGCTGTCGGCGGCGTGTTGTGCTGCGTCAAAAACGCCAGCAAGGCCACGGCCCCACGTAGTAACCATAGTCAGGGTACGTTTGCCCTGCGCATAGGCTGGTGCTGCAAGCGCCGTTGTGGCTGCTGCTGCGGTACCGCCAAGTGCGGATGTTTTCAAAAAAGAACGACGATCCATAGGTGTCTCCTCCCAAAGGTTTCTTCAAGTCGCAGGTCTACCTGTGACTCGACAGATCGTTTCAAGTGTCGCGACCTTACGCATGGTTATCGGGAAGCTAAATACCCGTTGCTGGGTAGACGGTGAAAAATTTTTCACAAATGTCATTGCCACAGGTAAGCCAGCGCATTGACGCCCCATAAGACGTGACGCATCCTAACCGCGCCGCCCGAAGGAGGAGCGGCTTGCTCATGCGCAATCGCTGGAACAGTTTTCGGTCCCGTCTTCGGCTGACCTACCGCCAGAAGGTGTTCTTGCTGACCGCGCTACCCCTTGTGCTGGCCGTCGCTGCGATTGCGGTTGTCGTCACCGCGCAGTCACGCCAGCTGGCTGAACGTGAAATCCGCGAGTTGGAGTCCCAGTTGATCGAGGCCAAGCGCGCTGAGCTGAAGAACTACCTTTCGCTAGCACGCACTGCCATCGGCTCCACCTACGGCAACGCGGCGCCCGATGATGACGCGTCCAAGCTACTGGTCACCCAAACCCTGAGTGCGATGATCTACGGGCAGGACGGTTTTTTCTTTGTCTACGATTACGACGGCAATAACCTCGTCTCCCCCCGCCAGACCTTCCTGATCGGCAAGAACTGGAGCGGGCTAAGCGACGTGAACGGCGTCTCGGTAGTGGATACCATTATTGAGACGGCGCGTTCCGGCGGCGGCTACCACGCCTACGACTGGGCCAAACCCTCCACCGATGAAACCGCGCGCATGGTGGTCTACGTTATTGGTTTACAGGACTGGAAGTGGGCGCTTGGCACGGGGATTTTTATCGACGACGTGCTAAGCACCGTCGCCGCCGCAGAGGCCGAAACCCAAGCCCGCATCCAGAAGACCTTCATCTATATCGTCCTCATCACTATTCTGGCACTGTTCGCTGTGTTTGTGGCGGGGCTGCTGCTGAACCTTCACGAGCGCCGCTTGGCCGATGCCAAACTTCGCGCCCTTACGGAGCGCATTATCGACACCCAAGAGGAGGAGCGCGGCCGCGTCGCCCGTGAATTGCACGACAGCATCAGCCAAATCCTCATCGGTGTGCGCTACACGCTGGAATTGGCGCGCAAGCGCGTCATGGGCGGTGAGCCACGCGCGTCAGAAAGCCTCGACAAGGGCATCGACGGGCTGACCGAGGCCATCCACGAAGTCCGGCGCATATCCTCCGACCTGCGTCCGGGCGTGCTGGATGACTTGGGCCTTGGACCTGCGCTAAAGTCGCTGATCGACGAGTTCTCCCGCAGAACTGGCATTGAGACGGAATTCAAAACCGTGGTCTTTCGGAACTTGCTGGATAAGGACGCGAAGATTGCGCTCTACCGTATCGCGCAAGAGGCGCTTACCAATGTGGAGCGTCACGCCAAGGCCAGCCATGTCTCCATTGAGATTTTCGGCCACCGCAACGGGGCCACGATGCGCGTCGAGGACAACGGCACTGGCATTATTGGCGAGGCCCCCCGCAAGGGCGTTGGCGGGCTGGGCCTGCGCAACATGCAAGAACGCATCGCCCAACTCAAAGGCACGCTGCGAGTCATCTCCGGCGAGACAGGCACACTCATTGAGGCCTCAGTGCCGTTGACGCACTTGCTCTCCCCCGTCACGACTGGCAAATCTGCGCCCATCAACCCAAGGAAATCCGCATGACCACCGCCATCAAAGTTGTAATCGTCGACGATCACCCAATGGTTGCGGATGGGATAAGTGCCATTCTGGAAAGCTACGACGACATCGACGTGGTGGCGACGCTGAGCAACGGTCAGGAGATTGTGGATCGCGTGAAAGAGCTTAGCCCTGACGTGATCCTGATGGACCTTAACATGCCCCAGCTGGGGGGACTGTCAGCGACAGAAATCCTGTTGGAGCAAAACCCCGACACACGCATCCTTATCCTGTCGATGCACGACGCGCAGGAATACGTCTCCACCGCGATGGCCCACGGTGCGCGCGGCTATCTGCTGAAAGACGTGCCGACCGAAACCATCCACGACGCCATCCAGACCGTGATGCGCGGCGATACCTTCTTGTGCCGCGGGGCCACCGCATCGCTGGCGCCCACAACTGGTGATGGCCGCGAGTCGCTGACGGCCCGTGAGCAAACGATCTTGCTGCAACTGGCGCAGGGCAAATCCAACAAGGAAGTCGCGGCGGAACTCGACATCTCCGTCCACACCGTCGAGACCCACCGCAAGAACGTGAAACGCAAGCTCGGCATCAGCTCCACCGCTGGCCTCACGCGCTACGCGATGGAGCACGGGGTGCTGCAAGGGACCGGCGTGGAATTTTAGAACAGCGGTTCTAGCGCACGCGAAATATTTGACCTAAGGGTATCGCCATGCGATTCCAACTGGCCCTTTTCGGTAGATTACTCACCACATTTGCCCTTCTTGTGGCGTTTGCGGCTGTTGGGTTTGCGCATACGTCTATCCCCACGACGCTGTCGCCGGAATTGCAGACCTACGTGGACAACGGTGGCAGCTTGACGGACCTGTGTAGCGGTGCGGACAGCTCCGGCACGATCAACCTTGCCAAATGCGAGACCTGCCACCTGATCGGCTCGGTCATCTTGCCCTCAATGGATCACGGCGCGCCGAAAGCCGTCACAACACGAACCACAACGTTAGAATTCGTCGCGAAGCGGTTGCACAACGCCCGCCCGCTTGATCCGTCCAGCCTAAGCCGCGCTCCACCCGCCGTTTGATCTTTTCCTCACACGTATAGATCAACGCCCTGCGCAACATTTGTGGCAGGCATAATGGCTTGGAGCCAACTCATGACAGACCTTACCACCGATGCGCAGCCCGAGGGCGGCGCTAATAAACTCTACTTCGCCGCATGGCGCTGGCACTTCTATGCGGGCCTATTCGTCATTCCGTTTCTGACAATCCTCGCGGTCACCGGCATGTCCATGCTGTGGATCGCTTGGGTAGATGGCCGCGACGGAGAACGCACAGCCGTGATGGCGCAAGATACCGTCACTGCCGTCTCTGCGCAGGCCGCCGCAGCCGTCGCTGCCATCCCGAACGGGGCGTTGAAGCAATACGTGGCCCCACGCACCGATGACGTTGCCGCGCTGTTCAGGGTAGACCACGATGGGGAGGCCACGATGGTCGCGGTCGATCCCTACACCGCCACCGTAGTCGAGGTATTCCCGCGCCGCACTGGCTGGTATGACTTCTTCGACGGTATCCACAGTGATCTAATGTTGGGGGTCACCGGCGACCGCATTTTGGAGGCCGCCGCGTCCCTGACACTCGTGCTGATTGCAACAGGGCTTTACATGTGGTGGCCCCGGACCACCGGCTGGCGCAGCGCGCTGATCCCCAGATTTGGCAACGGGCGGTCCATGTGGAAGTCCTTGCACGGCGTTGTTGGTATTTGGGTGTCTATGTTCCTCGTGCTCTTCTTGATCAGCGGCTTGTCTTGGGCAGGTATTTGGGGCGGCAAGTTCGTGCAAGCGTGGAGCCAGTTCCCCGCCGAGAAGTGGGATAGCGTTCCTTTGTCAGATGACATCCACGCCAGCATGAACCACGCGCGCCGTGAAGTGCCTTGGGCCTTGGAGCAAACCCCAATGCCCGCGTCCGGTAGTGACGCAGGGACCGATGGCGTGATGGGTGAGATGGTGACGATTGACAGTATCGACGCCCTCGCCCGCCAGATCGGTTTCGATGCGCGTTATCAGTTGAACGTTCCGAATGGCGACACGGGCGTCTGGACTTTGAGCCGTGACTCTATGAACACCGACAGCACCGACCCGATGTCGGACCGCACGGTCCACGTCGATCAGCACAGCGGTAAAATTCTGGCCGATGTGAAATACGAAGACTACACGTGGGGCGGCAAAGCCATGGCCGTCGGCGTTGCGCTACATACGGGCACGCTGGGCCTGTGGAGCGTTCTGGCCAACACGCTGGTCTGCCTGTCGGTGATTTTCCTCTGCGTCAGTGCTGTCGTGATGTGGTGGAAACGCCGTCCCACCAAGGCAGGTCGGATTTCCGCGCCGCCCATGCCTAAAGAGCTGCCTTTGTGGCAAGGGGCCGTGCTAGTCGGGCTGTTCGTCTCCATGGCGTTCCCGATGGCAGGTTTGGTGCTGTTGGCGGTGCTCACGCTTGACGTGGTGATCCTGCAACGCCTGCCAAGGCTGCGCCGTGCGCTGACCTAGAAATAATCGCACCGCCCGAGGTTGGGCGGTGCGCGAGATAGTATGTTAACGAGTGTGACCGTCCCCTAAACCGTACCGCGGGGGGGACGGTCATTTTCTTTGGTGAAGATCATACCGTCCAGAAGCTCCGACAACTCGGGCCGTGCGGACGGACCGTTGGAGATCGCAATAAGCAACATGGACCCGTCCGGCCGGATCACAAATGTACCCGGTTCCGCAAAGCGGCGGTCTGTTTCGGCACCCGACAGCGGCTCAGTGACATAGAGGCCAAGCGTCTCCATCTGCGTCTCTGTCAGCCCGTAGCCCAGATCAAAACCCCATCTGAATTCGCCCATATCGGCGGCGGCCTTTTCTGCGGTGTCAGCGGAAACCACTGCGATATCGAAGCCAGCGTCGGCCCATTGACCCCGCATCCCGTTCAGGATGTTCAGGTACTTCTTACAGCGCGGACAATGCTTGCCACGGTAGACGATGAACAACGTCCAATTTTCCTTGGGGCCGCCCACGGTGATCTCGCCACCGCCGTGCTTTGGGAATGACATGGGCGCAAGGATCTGTCCCGCGACGGGTTTGGGGGTGGGCATAATATAACTCTCCGTTGGCGATGTATAACGAAACCCTAACTGGCATACCAGTGAGGCTCAAGTGCGGTCCGACAGTTTCCACTTGGCGGCGTCGATCGGCACGAAGGCTTCGATCGCGGCAGTGGCAATGACATGGGTCTGATCATTGTCTGCGTCATGCACATCCAAGCCGCCAACAACCCCAGTCACTTCGGCCTTGCCGCGTGGCAGTTCGGCGGTGAGCGCCGAGATGTCCAGAAGCTCCGGCTTCTGCACGCCAATGGTAACCTGCACCCGCATGTCGGTGTGCGCGATCCCCAGCGATTTGAACATCACGATAGATGAATGATGCAGCGCGTCCTGAATGGCCCGTTTTGCGGCTTTGGTGTAATCCAGCCCGTACAAGTCGTTGCCCGTCCCCATCTCTAGAATAATGCGGTGCTCCATCACGCGGCCTCCATGTCAAAGCTGACCATCACAGCCGCGTTCACCACGACCGTCACACCTGTGCCGTCGGGCTTTGGGATGTCCAAGCCGCCCTTCTTCACCGTGATTGAGGGCTGACCGTATGGAAAAATCCCCATCAAGCCGGCAGTATCCACCGCGTCAGGGTCCTGCGCACCGATCTCCACATCTATAATCATATCAGATTTCTCGAAGCCGAACGCTTCTGCGATGCTGACGGAGTTGTGCCAAAGCGCGTCGCGGATGGCGCGGGCTGCAGCCTCCGTATAGTCGCGACGGCGCAGGGATGTTCCCATGCCGAACTCGTGGATCATGCGTGTTTTGGCCATGTCGCCCTCTTTCACTGTTCTGTTGGAACTTGTGGGCCACGGCAAAGAGAAAAACGCAAGCCCCTCATAGCCGCGTCAGACCTGTACCCAAGGCCGTAGAAGCATAAAACCAGCCATTTCAGGGCCTCTATTTTCGCTTCCTGTCGCCAAATCGGCATTATGCGCAACAAAAATACAAGAAAAATGCATATCAGGACACAAAATACAAACGATTGACTGTTGACCCCCCTGAATCGACTGGTAATGTCCCCAGACACTCACGAAGGAGCACCGGCATGGCCGATGTAGTCGTCATTCTAGTCAAACGGTGCATGGGTCGGTAACGACACTCCATATTTGGAACCATGCGCCCCCGTCAAAAAACGGGGGCTTTTTTGTGAGCAGATGAAAAGACGAAAGTAGTAAGGACAGCACGATGGCGAACAAGAAAATGACCGGCGCGGAGATGGTGGTTCAGGCTTTGATTGATCAAGGCGTGGACACAGTATTCGGATACCCCGGTGGCGCCGTGCTACCGATCTATGACGAAATTTTCCAGCAATCCAAGATCAAGCACATTCTGGTGCGCCACGAGCAAGGCGCGACCCACGCGGCAGAGGGGTATGCTCGCTCCACCGGCAAGCCCGGCGTTGTGCTGGTGACCTCCGGCCCTGGTGCAACCAATGCCGTGACCGGCATGACCGACGCCTTGATGGACAGCATCCCGATGATTGTTCTGACCGGACAGGTGCCGACCTTCATGATCGGTAACGATGCGTTTCAAGAGGCTGATACCGTTGGCATCACCCGACCCTGCTCCAAGCACAACTGGCTGGTGAAAGACACGGACGAGCTGTCTGACGTCATCCACCAAGCCTTCCACGTCGCCACCAGCGGACGTCCGGGTCCGGTGCTGATCGACATCCCGAAGGACGTGCAATTCGCGAAAGGCACCTACACGCCCAAGAAAGAAGCGCGTACCCAGCATTACGCGCCCAAGGTGAAGGGCGACATCACGCGGATCACCGAACTGGTGGAGATGATGGAAACCGCGCAACGCCCGATCCTTTATACGGGCGGCGGTGTCATCAACTCCGGCGACAGTGCAACAGCGCTGCTGCGCGAGTTGGCGAAAGACACCGGCTTTCCGGTGACATCTACGCTTATGGGGCTTGGCGCCTACCCCGCGTCCAGCCCGCAGTGGTTGGGCATGCTGGGCATGCACGGCCTTTATGAGGCCAACATGGCGATGCACGGCTGTGATTTGATGATCAACATTGGCGCGCGGTTTGATGACCGGATCACGGGCCGTGTGGATGCGTTCTCTCCCGGCTCGAAGAAGGCGCACATCGACATCGACGCGTCCTCCATCAACAAGATCATCCACGTCGACGTGCCGATCATCGGCGACGTGGCTCATGTGCTGGAAGACCTGCTGCGGGTCTGGAAGTCGCGCGGCCGCAAGACCAACAAGGAAGGTCTGGCCAAGTGGACAAAACAGATTGAAGAGTGGCGCACAAAGCGTTGCTTGGAATACAAAAACTCTGACACGATCATCAAACCGCAATACGCCTTGCAACGTCTTGAGGCGTTGACCAAACATCGCAAGGACCGCTTCATCACGACCGAAGTGGGCCAGCACCAGATGTGGGCGGCGCAGTATCTCGGCTTTGAGGATCCGAACCACTGGATGACCTCCGGCGGCTTGGGCACGATGGGTTACGGCCTGCCCGCCTCCGTTGGGGTTCAGGTGGCGCATCCCGATGCGTTGGTCATCAACGTGGCGGGCGAGGCGTCATGGCTGATGAACATGCAGGAAATGGGCACCGCGCGGCAGTATAACCTGCCGATCAAGCAGTTCATCCTGAACAACGAGCGCTTGGGCATGGTTCGCCAGTGGCAGCAATTGCTGCACGGTAACCGCTACAGCCATTCTTGGTCCGAGGCCCTGCCCGACTTCGTGGTTCTGGCACAAGCTTTTGGAGCTAAAGGCATCAAATGCACCGACCCAAGTGATCTGGACGACGCGATCATGGAAATGATCGAGTTTGACGGTCCCGTGGTCTTCGATTGCGGCGTTGAGAAGCACGAGAACTGCTATCCGATGATCCCATCTGGTGCCGCACATAACCAGATGCTGATGGGCGACGACACCGGTGAGGACGCCATCGGTGCGACAGGCGCGGTGCTGGTGTAAGCCAATGGCATCCGGCCCCGATAAAACTGCCCGTGATCCGCGCCTCAAAAAGGCGCGAGACAATGCCAACGGGCGCAAACGCGACGCAATGAACAATGATAAATCCGCGCGCAAAGCGGTTCCTGCGCTAAAGGCGCTGCAATCGCGCAGAATACGTCGAAAACTCAAAGTTAGCGTGGATGATCTTGAAACAACGGAGGAAGACGCACGGGTTCTGGAACGCACTAAGTCAAAAGTCGGGTTTAGCCACAACGCCGCCGAGCGTCGCGAGATAAGCGAAAAGCGTCTGTCCCATTTCCAAGAGGTCGGCGGACGCCGCGAGGCCCAGCGACAGTTTTGGGACAACATGAAAGATCGCATCGCGCGCCGACTTGCCAAAACGGAACGTGACGACTGATGCTCGAGTGGCTCACCTCCCTCTTCGCAGCCGCCCTGCCCCCGGCGATCGTGCCGGACTTCGACTTGAATAAGGACGTCTACCAGCAGGAGTTGCGCTTCACCCAAGCCGCCGAAGTGTGTGTGGAACCTTTGGGCGAAAGCTACACCGTGACGGCCACAAATTCAGATGGCGACGCGCAGGTTTTGCATTTCGCGGGCCAGACCCAAATCGAAGGTGCGCCGGTGGTGATAAAGCCCGTAAGCATCTGCCTAGACAAACAAGCGCAAGACCCCTTGCGACTGACATTGCTCACATCCGCAGGGTATCCGGCCAAGTCCGGCACCCCTGTGATCGACATACGATAGAAGAAGAAAGAGAGACCGCCATGCCCCCGCTGAAACTCAAAAAAGGCTCATCCAAGCACTCGGCCTATGACCTCAAAGACCCCAATGCGGATTATATCGAGCGTCACACGCTGGCCTGCGTCGTCTCCAATGAAGCCGGTGTGCTGGCCCGTGTCATCGGGCTGTTCTCGGGGCGCGGCTACAACATCGAAAGCCTGACCGTGGCGGAGGTGGACCACGAAGGTCACCGCTCCCGCATCACGGTTGTGACCACGGGCACGCCCGCCGTGATCACGCAAATCAAGGCGCAGCTGGAGCGCATGGTCCCTGTCTACGACGTGCATGATTTGACAGAGGAAGGCGCCAGCGTGGAGCGCGAATTGGCGTTGTTCAAGGTCAAAGGCACAGGCAACGACCGGATCGAGGCCTTGCGGTTGGCTGAAATCTTCCGTGCCAATGTGGTGGATAGCACTCTTGAAAGCTTCATCTTTGAGATGACGGGGCATTCGGAAAAGATTGATGCCTTCGCGGAACTCATGCGCCCGCTCGGCTTGGTTGAGCAAGCCCGCACCGGTATCGCCGCCCTATCGCGCGGCAACGAATAAAACCCCACGCCCCCGCCACCCGAGGCAGATCGGATCAAGGCGGGGGCGCAGGTCCGCCCCACCACGCACAGGCAGCGCATGGTGGGGGAATTATATTAGGCCTCTGGGATCAGGCCGCCTTCTGTTGCTGCGGTCAGCTCTTCCTCGTCGACCACGCCGTCACCATTGGTGTCGACTGCGCCAAAGCCTTCTTCAGACAGGGTTGGGTACACTGCCAGCATCTCTGTGAAGGACACAACGCCGTCGCCGTCTGTGTCCAAGTCTGCGACAGCGGCGGATGCCATTGCTGTGCCCATTACAGTTGCTGTTGTCAGTGCAATAAGAGCGGTTTTCATAGAACTCTCTCCATTTAGTCGTTTCAAGGTTTGGCCCGTATCAGGACCGAGCCACCGCGTTGGTGATCTCGAGAAGAGTGATGCACCGGACGATGTCGGGATGGCAGCCACTTCGATTAATTCCCCTAAATCAGGCAGCTACCTGCCGCTCGCGTTCATTTTCGCAGGCGTCAGATCGCCGAAAAAGGAACCGCGCGCTGCTTCGGCGGGAACCTTCCTAGCGCGATGCGCGGTTTCGGCAGGAAGTTGAACATTTGGGGTGAAATGCGGCTTGAGGCGTCCGACAAAGAAAAAGGCCCCTTCCAAAGAAGGGGCCGAGGTTCACTGATCAGGCTCGTAATTATACCGCTCTAGTTTTTTTGCCTGCGGCCTGATCTGCGTCAGGGGCGAGCGCACCCGCCCCGGAACCCGAGCGCCGCCCCGCAGGGGCAGCGCCGGTATCTTGTTTAGCTACAGCCCGATGTGCCGCCGCAGGTGTTGCACTTCATGCAGGTGCCGTTGCGCACCAACGTGTAGTTGCCGCACTCGCCGCAGGCCTCGCCCTCGTAGCCTTGCATTTTGGCCTTGCTGCGCGCGTCCAGCGACAGCGAGCCGCTTGCCATTGCTGTGGTCGACGCGGAGGTCTCTGGCACCAGCGTCTGCAACGCGGTGACCGGATCACTGACCGCGCCCAATGTGGTGCCGCCCATCGCCGCCATGCCACCTTGCAGAACCTTCAGCTCTTGCGGCACGCGCTTGCGCAGGTAACCGGTGGAGCTGATCTGCTTGAGCACTTCCAAAGATTTCGACGCTGCTGTCTCCGACAGGTTGTCGATGTTTTGCAGGCCCTCTTCCTCGCCGCGACCAAGGTCGTCGAATGTGGCGCCCGTTGGCTTCACGTGGGCCAGATCGGTGCGGTCCAGATAGGACACGGCCAATTCGCGGAAGATGTAGTCAAGGATCGACGTGGCGTTCTTGATGCTGTCGTTGCCCTGAACCATGCCTGCTGGCTCGAACTTGGTGAAGGTGAAGGCGTCCACGAACTCCTCCAGCGGCACGCCGTATTGCAGACCAACGGACACCGCGATGGCGAAGTTGTTCATCATGGCGCGGAAGCCTGCACCTTCTTTGTGCATGTCGATGAAGATTTCGCCCAGCTGCCCGTCTTGGTACTCGCCCGTGCGCAGGTACACCTTGTGCCCGCCAACGACGGCCTTTTGGGTGTAGCCCTTGCGGCGCTCCGGCATCTTGGTGCGCGCGGTGGCTTTCTCGACCTCGCGGATGATGATCTTTTCGATCACCTTCTCGGCCAAGACTGCTGCCTTCTCCTCGTTGGAGCCGCTTTCCAAAATCTCGGCGGCTTCGTCGTCATCCTCGACCAGTGCAGCGGCCAGAGGTTGCGACAGCTTGGAGCCGTCACGGTAGAGCGCGTTCGCCTTGATGCCCAAGGACCAAGACAGCTCATACGCTTTCTGGCAGTCCTCGATGTTGGCGTCGTTCGGCATGTTGATCGTCTTGGAGATCGCGCCGGAGATGAACGATTGCGCCGCTGCCATCATGTAGATGTGGCTGTCGACGGACAAGAAACGCTTGCCTTTCTTACCGCACGGGTTGGCGCAGTCGAACACTTTGTAGTGCTCTTCTTTCAGGTGCGGCGCGTTTTCCAGCGTCATCGTCCCGCATACGTGGTCGTTGGCGGCCTCGATCTGCTCTTTGCTGAAGCCAAGGTGGCGCAGCATGTCGAAGCTTGGGTTGTTCAGCTCGGCAGCTGGGATGCCCAACGTGCCTGTGCAAAATTCTTCGCCCAAGGTCCACTGGTTGAACACAAAGCGGATGTCGAACGCGGATGGCAGCGCGGCTTCGATCTTGGCCAACTCGGCCTCGCCGAACCCGTGACCAACAAGCGAGGTGTGGTTGATGCCAGGGGCGTTGCCGATGGTGCCGTGACCCACTGCGTAAGACACGATCTCTTCGATCTGATTGCTGGCGTAGCCGAGGTTTTCCAGCGCCCCTGTCACACCACGGTTGATGATCTTGAAGTAACCGCCACCGGCCAGCTTCTTGAACTTCACCAGCGCGAAGTCAGGCTCGATCCCTGTGGTGTCGCAGTCCATGACCAGACCAATGGTGCCGGTCGGCGCAATCACGGTGGATTGCGCGTTGCGGTAGCCGTGCTTCTCGCCCAGCTCCAGTGCTTCGTCCCATGCGGCCATCGCAAGGCCGATCAGGTCTTGGTCAGGACAGTTGGCGTGGTCCAGCGCCAGCGGCTTGATGTCCAGCTTCTCGTAGCCTTCCTCGTTGCCGTGCGCCGCACTGCGGTGATTACGGATAACCTTGAGCATATGCTTGGAGTTTTTAGCGTAGCCCGGGAACGGGCCCAACTCTTTGGCGATCTCGGCGGAGGTTGCGTAAGCCACGCCCGTCATCAGCGCCGTCAGGGCGCCACACATCGCGCGGCCCTCTTTACTGTCGTAGCCGTACCCCATGTTCATCAGCAAGCCGCCGATGTTCGCATAGCCCAGACCCAACGTGCGGAAGTCATAAGAACGTTGCGCGATTTCCTTGGACGGGAACTGCGCCATGGTGACGGAGATTTCCAGTGTCAGTGTCCAAAGACGGCTGGCGTGCATGTAAAGCTCCGCATCGAACTTGCGGCCTTTTTGGTAGGTCAGCAGGTTCATCGACGCGAGGTTACAGGCGGTGTCATCCAAGAACATGTATTCGGAGCACGGGTTGGAGCCGCGGATTTCGCCGTCTTCGGGGCATGTGTGCCACGCGTTAACGGTGTCGTGGTACTGGATGCCCGGATCCGCGCAGGCCCAGGCCGCATGGCCCACTTGCTCCCACAGGTCGCGGGCTTTGATGGTTTTGCTGACTTTGTTGTCTTTGCGGTTGATCAGATCCCAATCCGCATCGGCCTCAACGGCCTTCAGGAAGGCGTCCGTGACGCGGATGGAGTTATTGGAGTTCTGGCCGGAGACAGAGTTGTAGGCTTCCGAGTCCCAATCCGTGTCGTAGACGGGGAACTCGATGGATGTGTAGCCTTGGCGCGCGTAATCCAGCACGCGTTTGACGTAGGTTTCTGGGATCGCAACTTTCTTGGCGTCGCGGATCGCCTCTTTCAACTGATCGTTGGTTTTTGGATCAACGGCGTCTTCGATCTTGCCGTCCCAGCCCTTGATCGCTTGGAAGATCACGTTCAGTTTCTGCTCGTGCATCTTGGAGCCTGCAACGATGGACGCCACTTTTTGCTCTTCAAGAACCTTCCAGTTGATGAATTCCTCGATATCAGGGTGATCCGCATCAACGATGACCATCTTCGCCGCGCGGCGTGTTGTGCCGCCCGATTTGATCGCACCAGCAGCGCGGTCACCGATCTTCAGGAACCCCATAAGCCCAGAGGACTTGCCGCCGCCTGACAGGCTCTCTCCGGCTGCACGCAACGAGGAGAAGTTGGTGCCCGTGCCGGAGCCGTATTTGAACAGACGGGCTTCGCGGACCCACAGGTCCATGATGCCGCCGTCGTTCACCAGATCATCGGAAACCGACTGGATAAAGCAGGCGTGTGGCTGCGGGTGCTCGTAGGACGAGGTGGATTTCGTCAGAACGCCGGTTTTGTAGTCAACGTAGTGGTGGCCTTGGGCCGGACCGTCGATCCCGTAGGCCCAGTGCAGGCCGGTGTTGAACCACTGCGGGGAGTTCGGCGCGGCCATCTGTTTGGCCAACATCACGCGCATTTCGTCGAAATATGCAGACGCGTCGGCCTCGGTGGTGAAGTAGCCACCTTTCCAGCCCCAGTAACACCACGCACCGGCCAAGCGGTCGAACACCTGCTTGGACGAGGTCTCACCGCTAAAGCGCTGATCTTCGGGCAATTTGTTCAAAGCGGCTTCATCGGGCACGGAGCGCCACAGGAACTCTGGCACGCCTTTCTCTTTCACGCGTTTGGTCGCCGCAGGAACGCCTGCTTTGCGGAAGTATTTCTGCGCGATCACGTCGGAGGCGACCTGGCTCCACGTGGCAGGTACTTCCACGTTGTCGAGCTTGAAGACGATCGTCCCGTCAGGGTTGCGAATCTCGGACATAGTCGTGGTGAATTCCAGCGCCGCGTAGGCGTCTTGTCCGGCTTTCGTAAGCTTGCGGTCGATCTTCATTCGTCTTTTCCCCGAATCCCAGGCGCAATGAGTGCGCGTGCTAATATCTGTGTGACCTGCCTCATGCGGGTCGTGATGTTCGTTTTCGACAAAGCTTCATCCGTCCCCTGCCGTGGCAAGGGTGCGCGCGATTAACGCTGCTGTGTGAGTAGTCCCCATCGTGCCGTATCTGCGCGCCACTATATGTGGTGGCTTATGCGTCGGCTTGTACTAACTGACGTATCTGGACGGGTTTGGTCAACGGATTTTTTAGCGAAATTCCGTACAAAATTTGGTTGACCGGATGTCGCTCAGATGCGCCCCGATTCCCGACTTCTTGGTGTACGGATTTAGTGCACAGGTGGTCCAAACGGAAAAACCAAGGCAATCGGGCGGGTTACATCATCAAGCTGTAGGGTTAAGTGAACTATCCACAGGCTTATCCACAGCGCACCACTCGCCGACAACTACATCTTGCGTAAAATCTAGGCGATTCAGGCTACATGTAGGAAAAGTGCCGCCTATGGCCAATATGCCACCCTTCACACAACCGGACCAACGCCACAGATTCGTCGCGTAAGAGCGTGAAGCGCTTGTTTCTCGGACTTGTCTATCATTTGGTATGGGAGGGTTTGGTGCCACCGCGTTGCGGTGGTTAAAGATGGTCGGGGCGAGAGGATTCGAACCTCCGACCCCCTGTACCCAAAACAGGTGCGCTACCAGGCTGCGCCACGCCCCGACTATCTTGTGCGCTTCCTAACGCCAGTAATCGGGATTGAAAAGCCCTAACCGCAGGGCCAATGCGCTTCATTTTGATTAAACGTCGAATGTCTAAGAATATCGCCCTCTGAGATGCCAAATTCTTTGGCCAGACCGCCATTAATTTCCAAAACATGGGTCAATTCGGGGCCGCCATAGAGCGGAGATTCGTCCAATGGAATCGCATCGGCGTGAATTTTGGCAATCTTGCCCGCCTGATCGACGAAGATGATGTCGAGGGGAATCAGCGTGTTTCGCATCCAGAACGACAATGGCTGTGGTTTGTCGTAGACGAACAACATGCCGGACAGTTTTGCCAAGCTCTCGCGGTTCATCAAGCCCAACGCGCGCTCTCGCGCATCGTCGGCGATCTCTACCCGAAAGGTTATAGATCCAAAGTTACCTTTGACGCTGACGCGGTCTGGCGTGCAGGTGTCGGCATGGCCGGCGCTCGCGCTTAGAAAACCAGCGCAGAGCCCGATCGCACAGCGCTTAGCTGTGGTTGACGGCATAATCCCATGCCTGAACTTCTGCAGCCATCTTGCCGCGCTCACCTTCGACGACGCGCAGGCAAACAGCCTCCCCCGCCAGAAGGTCGGCAAGGCCGCACCGGTGAAGAACTTCGATGTGCAAAAAGATGTCTTCGCTTGATCCATAGGAATTGGCAAAGCCGAAGCCCTTGCCCTTGTCAAACCATTTCACCCGCGCAGGGATCAAGGCGACCTCTTGTAGGTTCGCAGTGATCTTGACCGCGCCCTCCTCGTCGCCATCCAAAACTGGTGGGGAAATTGTCAGCACTTCGATCGCTTGCAGCCCGCGTTCGGTTTCCTGTACCCGCAGCTCTACTTTGCTCGCGTCCGCAACAGAGCCTTGGCCAAAGTTCCGCAGAACATTGGCATGGAGCAAGATGTCGGGGCCGCCGTCGTCCGCGACAACAAAACCGAAGCCCTTAACCGCGTCGAACCATTTTACTTGACCAGTCACGAACAGTGTCGTGTCGGCTACTTCATTGTTTTGCGTCATCCATATTGCGTCAAATTTATCAACGCCTCCAAGACTACCCATGGAGTACCCCTAACTACTATTGGTCTCCACGATCTCACATTGTGAGGTTTCAAGATAGGTAAGGGTTTCCTGCCCTCAAAGCTTACGTGTACGTAAATTATCGTTACGTTTGGCTAAGTTACGGGCTTAGCCTTGTGAGAACCCAAGTCTCATTTTCGGCCGCGCGTGTCCACCGAAAACGGTCATGAAGGCGCGCAGCACCGTCTGCCCAGAACTCGATCTCTACGGGCGTAATTCTGAAACCACCCCAAAATGGCGGCCGATCAGGCTGTAAGCCTTTCAATGCAGTTACTTTTGCGACTTCCGCCATCAACGCGCCGCGTGACGACAAAGGCTGCGATTGTTTAGATGCCCATGCGCCCAAGCGGCTTTTGAGCGAGCGGGATTGATAATACTCGTCCGCCTTTGGGCCGTTTTCGCGTGTGACTGTGCCGCGCACGCGAATCTGGCGACGCAATGACTTCCAGTGCATGACGAAGGCCGCCGTCTGGCTGCTGTCGATTTCGCGGGCCTTGGCACTCTCGTAGTTAGTATAGAAGACGAAAGCGTCGTCCTCGATATCTTTCAAGAGAACCATCCGCGCATTCGGCATGCCATCGCTGTCGACCGTCGCCAAGGCGATGGCGTTCGGATCATTCGGTTCCGTTTTCTCGGCCTCTGCCAACCATTGTCTGGAAATCTCAAACGGGTCTTCGCCCGCGAATATTCCTGCTCTGTCTGTCATCTGCACTGTCCCACTCGTTTTGCGTCCCCCTTATTGCCCAGTTTTTCTTGGCTCAACAGTTACGTCACGTGCTTTTTTTACCAATTGGCAAAAAAATTACAGGTCTCGGCAATCATGGGCAGGCGTAATGTGATCTCATACGTTGGTGCAGCGTGACTTGTGGCAGCGATTGCTTTGGCATAAACCGAGCTAATTAAAACAAGAAGTGGCCTTGGGGGACAAGATGTCAAATGGATTAATGGCAGGCAAACGCGGTCTGATTATGGGGGTGGCAAACGACAAGTCCATCGCTTGGGGAATTGCGAAAGCCTGTGCGGACCAAGGTGCGGAGATTGCGTTCTCCTATCAGGGCGACGCATTGCTGAAACGGGTTCGACCCTTGGCTGACAGCATCGGGGCCAAGCATGTGCTGCCTTGCGACGTTGGTGACGGCGCGTCGATCGACGCACTTTTCGAAACCTTGAAGGAAGACTGGGGCACGCTGGACTTCGTGGTCCACGCCATCGGGTTCTCCGACAAGAACGAATTGCGCGGCCGCTATGTAGACACCAGCCCCGACAACTTCCGTATGTCGATGGATATATCTGTCTATTCCTTCACAGCCGTAGCGCAGCGCGCAGAGAAGATGATGACCAACGGCGGCTCGCTCCTGACGCTCACCTACTACGGTGCAGAGAAAGTCATGCCGCACTACAACGTCATGGGCGTTGCCAAGGCCGCACTGGAAGCCTCGGTCAAGTATATGGCCGAAGATCTGGGCAAGCAGGACATCCGCGTGAACGCGATTTCGGCGGGCACCATCAAAACGCTGGCCGCATCCGGCATCGGCGACTTCCGCTACATTATGAAGTGGAACGAGTACAACTCGCCGCTGCGCCGCACCGTGACACAAGAAGAAGTGGGCAAATCCGCGCTCTACCTTCTGTCGGACCTTAGCTCCGCAGTGACGGGTGAAGTCCACCACGTGGACGCGGGCTACCATGTCGTTGGCATGAAGGCCGTGGATGCGCCTGACATCGAGAAGTGATGCCTAGATGACCCTGTCCGCATTTCTTGCAATCTGGCTGCTGCACCTGTTCGCCGCCATCAGCCCCGGCCCTTCGGTGTTGATGTCAGCGCGGGTCGGCGTCTTGCAGGGCATGCGCGCGGGGGTATTTGTGGCGTTGGGTCTTGGCGTCAGCGCCGTGATCTGGGCCGCTGCCGCGTTGTTCGGGCTGGCTTTGGTGTTCGAGGCCGCGCCCGCCCTGCTTTGGGCGCTCAAGATTTTGGGCGGGCTTTATCTGGTGCGCATGGGCTGGCTGATGTGGCGTAGCGCGGACACGCCGCTCGACGCCGCCGAGGCCGTCACCCTGCCCCGCAGCGATCTGTCGGCCTTCCGCCTCGGCATGATCACCCAACTCGCCAATCCAAAGCCCGCCATCTTGTTCAGTGCGATCTTCCTAGGCACCGTGCCACAAACCGCGCCTGCGTGGATTTACGGCGCGATCCTCGCCGTGGTCTTCGCGAATGAGGTCATATGGAATACCATCGTTGCACGGCTGTTTTCCTTTGATCGCAGCCGCAAAGCCTATCTTGGCCTTAAATCCCGCTTGGACCGCTGTTTCGGCGGCCTTCTTGCCCTTCTTGGCGTAAAAATCGCCGCCACTTAATGGAGCCTAAAATGACCGACCGCCTGCCACACGAAAAAGGCTTTCACATCAGCTGGGATCAAATCCACCGCGACAGCAGGGCCTTGGCATGGCGGCTTGACGGGCACGGGCCTGACGACGGTGCGTGGCGTGCGGTCGTTGCCATCACCCGTGGCGGCATGGCCCCCGCGATGATCGCGGCCCGCGAGTTGGATATCCGCACGGTCGATACGATCTCGGTCAAGTCCTACGACAACCAGACCCAGTCCGAAGCGGCGGTTCTGAAACGTCCCGACGATACGCTCATGGGCGACGGCACCGGCATCCTGATCATCGACGATCTGGTCGACAGCGGCAAAACCCTTGAGATCGTGCGCAGCCTTTATCCCAAGGCGCATTTCGCAACGGTCTATGCCAAGCCTAAGGGGCGCTCGCAGGTCGATACCTTCATCACAGAGGTCTCCCAAGATACGTGGATTTTCTTCCCGTGGGATATGGCCATGCAATACGTGAAGCCCTACCGCGGCGAGTAACTCGCGGCAGACACCACCTTTGCTCAGGGCAGGATAAACTATGCGTCTCAATCCGAATATGGCTGCGACTTCCGAACCGCCTGTTATGGAGGCACGGCGCTGGATCGAGGGCGTGGAGTTTGCGCCGGACCGCCCGTTAATCAACGTCTCGCAGGCCGCACCTGTCGACCCGCCGCCTGCCCCCTTGCGCGCCGCAATGGCGCAATTTGTGCTGGAGGACGACGCGAGCCACCTTTACGGGCCGGTGCTGGGCCTTCCAGACCTGCGTGCGGAGGTCGCCACGCAGTGGTGCGCCGCTTACGGCGGCGAAATCGCTGCGGATCAGGTCGCTATCACTTCGGGCTGTAATCAGGCCTTCGCGGCGATCATGTCCACGCTTTGCGCACCTGGCGACGAGGTGATTTTACCAACACCTTGGTATTTCAACCACAAGATGTGGCTGGATATGAGCGGTATCGCTGCGGTGCCCCTAAAAACAGGTACCGACTTGCTCCCGTCGGTTGAAGCCGCAGCAGCGCTTATCACATCAAAGACCCGCGCTATCACGCTGGTATCGCCCAACAATCCGGGCGGCGTGGAATACCCGTCCGAGTTGATCGGCGCCTTCTATGACCTGTGCAAATCGCGCGACATCGCGCTGGTGCTGGACGAGACCTACCGCGACTTCGACAGCCGGTGCGGCGCGCCGCATGACTTGTTTACCCGCGATGGATGGGACGACACCCTTGTCCAGCTCTACTCCTTCTCCAAGGCGTATCGGCTGACGGGCCACCGCGTGGGCGCGATGGTGACATCCGTCGCGCGCATGGCCGAGGCGGAGAAGTTTCTCGACACCGTCACCATTTGCCCCAACCAGTTGGGCCAACGGGCGGCCCTCTGGGGGCTGCAAAACCTTGGCGACTGGCTGGCGGAGCAACGCGCGGAGATACTGGCGCGCCGTGCGGCAATCACCCAGAATTTCCCCAAGCTCGCCGCCAAGGGCTGGGTGTTGCAAGGCAACGGCGCATATTTCGCCTATATGACCCACCCGTTCGACGAGCCGTCGGATGCTTTGGCCCAACGCATGGTGCATGACATCGGTGTTTTATGCTTGCCCGGCACGATGTTCGTGCCCGAGGGCGACGCGTCCGGCGCGCGGTCTATACGGATCGCATTTGCGAATATTGATGCGGCTGGCATCGCACAGCTTTTTGATCGTATGGAAACCCTCTGATCCGCTTGCCCCTTTGGGGGCAACGGTTTAACAGGTTCCAACTGGTTTTCTTCTAGGAAGGTGAGACATGGCCAAGTCAGGCAAATCTAGCGTATCGCGCTATGCGGTGTGGGGCATTTTGCTTCTGTTGGTTGCGGGGTTGGCGGGCTTCGGCTCCGGCGGTCTGGGCGGCAATATCACCACCATCGGCAGCGTTGGCGAAACGCCAATCACCGTGCAGGAATACCAAAACGGCTTGCAGCAGGAACTCAACTTCGAGTCGCGCCGCCGCCAGCAACCTGTCTCCATGCAAACCGCCTTGCAAGAAGGTCTGGACGTACGGGTCCGCGAACGCATCGCCGCCGCCTCCGCACTGACCGAAGAGGCCCGCGTGATGGGTCTTTCCGTTGGCAACGAAGAAGTCCGCCGCCAGCTCCAACAAGTGCCCGCATTCCAAGGCCCGTCCGGTGCATTTGACCGCGACGCCTATGAATTCGCGCTGGAAGGCAGCAACCTGCGCCCCGCCGCGTTCGAGGCCGACCTGCGCCGCACCGCTGCGCGCCAACTGCTGGAACAATCGGTCACTGGCGGCCTGACGCTAAACCCGTCCTACGCTGAAACACTTTACGGCTATCTTGGCCAACGTCGGTCGTTCCGCTGGGCGAATTTGGGCGCTGATCAATTAACCACGCCGAACGCGACACCGACCGAAGAACAGCTGGTGGCGTTTCACAAGGAAAACGCAGGCCAGTTTGAAACACCAGAAATCCGCAAGATCAGCTACGCATGGCTGACACCTGACATGCTGGTTGGCGACATCACCCCAAACGAGGACGAGCTGCGCGCGCTCTACAGCGAACGCTCCGAAGAGTTCAACCAGCCGGAGCGCCGCTTGATTGAACGTTTGGGGTTCGTCGACGCGGAAGCCGCGAATGCCGCTAAAGCCGCAATCGACGCCGATGAGACAACATTCGACGATCTGGTGACAGAGCGTGGCCTGACGTTGGAAGACGTGGACCAAGGCGAAGTCGCTCGCGATGATCTGGACAGCGCAATTGCGGACGCCGTTTTCGCCCTGACAGAGCCAGGCATTACCGCGCCGGTTGAGACCTCGCTTGGCCCTGCACTTTACCGCGTCAACGCGGTGCTTGAAGCCCGTCAGATTGCCTTTGAAGACGTTCGCGACGAGTTGGTGGAGCAAGCCTCCGCAGACCAAGCCCGCCGCGCGGTGCAAGACCGTCTGGACGAAATCGACGATATGCTGGCAGGCGGTGCGACGCTGGAAGAGTTGGGCAACGACACAGAGCTGGAGTTCGCGCAGATCGATTTCTTCGACGGCGCTGAAGACGGCATCGCAGGCTACGACAACTTCCGTGAGGAAGCGTTGCTTTTGAACGAAGGCGACTTCCCCGAAGCGCGTGAGTTGTCGGACGGTGGTATCTTTGCGGCACGTCTGGACGAAATCATAGCCCCAACCCTGCCCCCATTGGATGACATCCGCGCCGAGGTTGTCGCCGCATGGGACGCCGCCGAGACAAAGCGCCGCCTGACAGAGCTGGGTGAAGAGTTTCAAACCAAACTGGCCGAAGGCGCGACCATGGAAGATCTGGGCCTCGACGCCCGCACGGAGGCAGACCGTGGCCGCACCGAATTCGTAGAGAACATGCCCGTCGCTTTGCTGGTCACCGTATTCGATATGGAGGCCGCCAACGAGACAGCCATCGTCCCCGCCGACGAAGGCGCGATCTTGGTGAAGCTGATCGACATCTCCGCCGCTGATCTGGAGGCCGAGGAGGCGCAAAACTTCCTCTCCCAACTGTCAGAGCAAGGCAGCGCCGCAATGGCCGCCGACGTCTTTGAACTCTATGGCCAAGCGGTGCAAGCACGTCACGGGTTGAGCCTTGATCAGGTGGCCGTGAACGCCGTCAACGCGAGCATGCGGTAACCAAATGGCGCTGTTTCCCGAATACGACGACTTCGCCAAGCGCTTCGATGCTGGCGAAAATCAGGTGGTCTACACGCGGCTCGCCGCTGATCTGGACACGCCCGTTTCCTTGATGCTGAAGCTCACCGCGGCGCAGCCAGACAGCTTTGTGCTGGAATCGGTGACGGGCGGCGAAGTTCGCGGGCGCTACTCGATCATCGGCATGAAGCCGGATTTGATCTGGCGGTGCCACGGCGACACGAGTGAGCTTAACCGCTCCGCCCGTTTTGACCCCGACGCGTTCGAGCCGTGTGAAAGTGACCCGCTGACCGCGCTGCGCGAGGTGCTGGCCGAGAGCCGGATTGATCTACCCGAAGGCCTGCCCGCCGCCTCTGCCGGCCTGTTCGGCTATTTGGGCTACGACATGATCCGGCTGGTGGAGCATCTGCCGAATGTGAACCCCGACCCTTTGGGATTGCCTGACGCGGTGATGCAGCGCCCGTCCGTCGTGGTAGTCGTTGACGGCGTCAAAGGCGAAGTCATCGTGGTCAGCCCCGCGTGGGCCACCGCTGGCCTGACAGCGCGCGCAGCCTACGCCCAAGCGGCGGAGCGCGTGATGGACGCCGTGCGCGATCTGGACCGCGCCGTGCCCACCGATGCGCGTGACCTTGGTGAAGAGGTGCCGGACACGGCGCCCGTCTCAAACTTCACCCACGAAGGCTATCTGGACGCCGTGGAAAAGGCCAAGGACTACATCCGCGCGGGCGATATCTTCCAAGTGGTGCCGTCGCAGCGTTGGACGCAGGATTTCCCGCTGCCACCGTTCTCGCTCTACCGTGCGTTGCGCCGCACAAACCCGTCCCCCTTCATGTTCTACTTCAACATGGGGGACTTCCAGATCGTCGGTGCCAGCCCTGAAATTCTGGTCCGCGTCTTCGGGCGCGAGGTCACGATCAGACCGATCGCAGGCACCCGTAAGCGTGGCGCGACCCCTGAAGAGGACCGCGCGCTTGAAGAGGACTTGTTAAGCGATAAGAAAGAATTGGCCGAACACCTGATGCTGCTTGATCTGGGCCGTAATGACACCGGCAAGGTCTCGAAAATCGGCACCGTGAAGCCGACCGAAAAGTTTATCATCGAGCGCTACAGCCACGTCATGCACATCGTCTCCAACGTCACGGGGGAGCTGGCCGACGACCAAGACGCGCTATCTGCGTTGCTGTCGGGCCTCCCTGCGGGCACTGTCTCCGGCGCACCCAAGGTGCGGGCGATGGAAATCATCGACGAGTTGGAACCGGAAAAGCGCGGCGTCTACGGCGGCGGCTGCGGCTACTTTTCGGCCAATGGCGACATGGATATCTGCATCGCCCTGCGTACGGGTGTGGTGAAAGACAGCAAGCTCTATGTCCAAGCCGGTGGCGGCGTTGTCTTTGACAGCGATCCCGAAGCCGAGTTTGAGGAAACCGTGAATAAATCGAAGGCGCTGCGCATGGCCGCCAAAGAGGCCGGATTGTTCCTGCGCGGCTCTAACAGCTAAGAAATCTTAAGTGATGAGGCCTTAAGAGGCCTCATCCGCCAGCATCACAGCGGACACTGGCACCATGGCGATGCCGGATTCTTTCTTCTCCAGAACCCACTCCACAATGGCCTTCACCGTCTCAGGGTAGCTGCGCCCGACGACAACCACAGATCCGTCGCGATTGGCGTTGAACGCCGCGCGGTCAAGGTAGCGTTTAATCTTCGGGGCTTCTTCCAGATCGGCGTCCAGCACGCGGAACACCGTGGCGGCGGGAATATCCTCGCGCCGCGCCGCCTGCTGGGCTGTGTTCAGCCCGCGGTCATAAGTGATCAACCCATGCCCGCTGCTGCGGATGGCACCCAGAACAGGCTGGAGCAACGTGCGGTTTGACTGAATACGCCCGTCCAGCGGGTCCATAATACCCACCGCCTGCGGCAACAGGTCGAAGTAAGCCTCCACCGCTACGGCCACATCGCTGGGCGACGACGCCGTGGGAAGTTCATTTGCGATAGCCACGACTTCCATGCCAGCGTCGCGGTAGTCTTGCATAATCTGGGTGGCGTTTGGCGCCGTAGGGTCAATCGCGATGGTGACGGGAACTGACAACTTCATCAGGTCTGCGCGCGCGATGCCCGCCGCCCCGCTGTCAATCAGCACAACACCAAAGAGCGACTTGCCCTCGGCCCCCTCGACCCTTTGACCATAAGCACGCAATGCGCCCATTTCATCTGGGTCAACGTTGCTGCCGGTTACGCCCGGCGCCGGTGCCGCAACCGCATTGTCATCCCCCAAGCTTGGCAAGCGGTTGGTGATCACACCGGACCCCGCCCCAAGAACGACGCTTGGCAGCGTAATCGGCGTATCTGCGGCGGCGATATCGACGCTCCCGCTGCCCTGATCAGGCGCGGTGATTGTCGGCAATGACGGGGCGTCGGGGACAGTGGTGTCAACTTCGACCTGCTCCGTCCCGATGACGGTCGGCGATTCCAGCTGCGACGCCGTCACTTTCGGGGACGCATTATCTGCGCTGGCGGGGACGCTTGGCGCGGCATCTGCGGTGGGTGCAGGCGCGGGGCGATCTGCTTGTGTCAGTGGGGGCGGCGCGGGATCGGCGCTCGCCACGACGATGTCATCATCTTTGGGATGCACAATCGCGGGGTCCGGTACGAAACCATCCGCCCGCGCGGCGGAGCTTGCAATCTCCGCTGTCGGGCTATCCGCGTTGAACGTCGCGTCAGCGCTCGGCTCTGGCGCGCTTGGTTGCACTGTTGCGCTCGGTTCTGATGCCCGTGCGGGCGCAGCGTCATCAGTCGCCGTGATCTTCGCGTCGTTGGACGCCTGCGGCGCCTCAGTGCTGTCAGTGTCAGTCGGTGCTACGGCTTGCGGCGTCGCAGTTTGCACCGCCAGCTTAGGCGCGGCGTCGATCCGATCCTGTGGAAGTGGCGCATAAAGCGACAACATGGTCAAAACAACAGCCCCAACAAAACCGCCGGATGCTATCCCTGCCCCAATACCTTTACCCATTCTCGTGATCCTCGCCCGAACATTAGTCATGCCACCCAAGAGCATACGTGACATTTCAGGCGTTTACGCCCTGTTTGTTGCGGGGCGCCTAGATAAGCGGCCTTGACCCCGGCACGCAGCTCTGGGCATTTATACCGCGACACGGATGGCGGTGGAAAGCCCTTTCCGAGCAAAGGGTAAGATGATGCTGCTATTGATCGATAACTACGACAGTTTCACCTATAATCTGGTGCACTACTTTGGCGAGTTGGGTGCCGATGTGAAAGTTGTCCGCAACGACGCCATCGACGTTCAGGCGGCCATGGCGCTGAACCCGCGCGGGATTGTCCTCAGCCCCGGCCCGAAAACGCCAAAAGACGCCGGTATCTGCTTGGCCCTGACGGCGGCGGCCGCAGAAACCAAGACGCCGCTCTTCGGGGTGTGCCTTGGGCACCAAACCATCGGCGAAGCCTTCGGCGGCGACGTGATCCGCCACAGCGCTATCGTGCACGGCAAGATGGGGCGCTATATCCACAAGGGCCAAAGCGTGTTCAAAGGCCTGCCCTCCCCGTTCGAGGCAACGCGCTACCATTCTTTGGTTGTGGACCGTGCGACCCTGCCCGACGAACTGGAAGTCACGGCAGAGCTGGAAGACGGCACGATCATGGGGCTGAAGCACCGTGAGTTGCCGATCCACGGCGTCCAGTTCCACCCCGAAAGCATCGCGTCGCAACACGGCCATGAGATGTTGAAAAACTTTCTGGACGTGTTGCCCGCCAAAACCGGAGACCGCTGATGAGTGATGATCTAAAACCGCTGATCGGCATCGCGGCAGACCGCGCCCTAAGCCGCGAAGAGGCTGAAGTGGCCTTCCAAGCGCTTTTTGAGGGGCGCGCAACGCCCAGCCAGATTGGCGGCTTCCTGATGGCACTGCGCACGCGCGGCGAAACCGTGGAAGAATACGCCGCCGCCGCCGCTGTCATGCGCTCCAAATGCCATCCGGTCAAAGCACCGGCGGGTGCGATGGACATCGTCGGCACCGGCGGTGATGGCAAGAAAACATTAAACATCTCGACCGCTACCGCCTTTGTTGTGGCGGGGGCTGGCGTTGTGGTCGCCAAGCATGGCAACCGTAACCTGTCCTCCAAATCCGGCGCGGCCGACGCGCTTGGGGAAATGGGCATCAACGTGATGGTCGCCGCCGATGTGGTGGAGCGTGCCATCGCAGACATCGGCATCGGCTTCATGATGGCCCCGATGCACCACCCAGCTATTGCCCACGTCATGCCGACGCGTGCGGAGCTTGGTACGCGCACAATCTTCAACATTCTCGGCCCGCTGACAAACCCCGCTGGCGTCACGCGCCAACTGACGGGGGCGTTCTCGCCAGATTTGATCCGCCCGATGGCGGAGACTTTGCTGGCCCTTGGCTCAGAGAAAGCGTGGCTGGTCCACGGTGGCGACGGCACTGACGAGCTGGCAATTTCCGCGCCCTCCAAGGTTGCTGTGCTGGAAAACGGCGCTGTCCATGAAATGGAGGTCGCACCTGAAGATGCGGGCCTGACCCCGCATCCTTTCGAGGACATCATCGGTGGCACCCCCGCCGAGAACGCCGTGGAGTTCCGCGCCTTGCTGGAGGGCGAGAAATCCGCGTTCCGCGACGCCGTCTTGCTAAACGCCGCCGCTGCGTTAGTTGTCGCAGACAAAGCCGCTAACCTGCGCGAAGGTGTGGACATGGCCCGCACCAGCATCGACAGTGGCACCGCCAAAGCCAAGGTGACAGCCTTGGCCAACCTGACCTCGGAGGCCAAATGAGCACCCCAACCGTTCTAGAGAAGATCAAGGCCTACAAGCTTGAGGAAATCGCTGCCCGCAAGGAAGCGCGCAGCTTGGAAGACGTACAATCAGACGCCGCCAACGCGCCAGAGCCGCGGGGCTTCGCAGCGGCGCTGTCCGAGGCGGCGATCAGCGGCTACGGCCTGATCGCGGAGATCAAGAAGGCCAGCCCGTCTAAAGGCGTGATCCGTGAGGATTTCGACGTCCCCGCCCTTTCCACGGCCTATGCCGAAGGCGGCGCAACTTGCCTGAGCGTGCTGACCGACGGGCCGTCCTTCCAAGGATCGGACGACTTCCTTGTCGCCGCACGCGAGGCGTGTGACCTACCTGTGCTGCGCAAAGACTTCCTCTACGACACCTACCAAGTCTATGAGGCCCGCGCCCTTGGGGCCGATTGCATCCTGATTATCATGGCCTCGGTCGACGACGCCTTGGCGCAAGAACTGGAAAGCACCGCGATGCAGCTTGGCATGGACGTGTTGGTCGAAGTGCATAACGCCGAGGAAATGGAGCGGGCGTTGCGCCTGCAAAGCCAGCTCTTGGGGATCAACAACCGCAACCTGCACACCTTTGATGTCACGCTCGACACCACCCGCGAGTTGGCCCGCCTTGTGCCGGAGGGCAAACTGATCGTTGCGGAAAGCGGCATATTCGAGCCGTCCGACCTGTCCGATCTGGCCCGCTACGGCGCGCGTTGCTTCCTGATCGGCGAGAGCTTGATGCGCCAAGACGATGTGGCTTCAGCGACCCGCCACATCCTGAGCGACAAACCACAAACTGGCGGCATGTAGATGGCGGAGCTGACGCATTTCGACGGCGAAGGCCATGCGCATATGGTGGATGTGTCGGACAAGGCCGTCACCTCGCGGGTTGCGGTGGCCGAAGGTTGCGTAAAGATGCTGCCAGAAACCTTCGCGTTGATCACCGAGGGCCGCGCCAAGAAAGGCGACGTGCTGGGCGTCGCCCGTTTGGCTGGCATCATGGGCGCGAAGAAATGCGCCGACCTGATCCCGCTTTGTCACCCGCTGCCGATCACCAAGGTCGCTGTGGAGATGACGCCCGACAGCACGCTGCCCGGCATTCGGATTGAGGCCACGGTAAAAACCACAGGCCAAACCGGCGTTGAGATGGAGGCGCTCACCGCCGTCTCCACCGCCGCGTTGACGATCTATGACATGGTGAAGGCCGCCGAAAAGACCATGGAAATTTGCGATATCCGTCTGGTCCGCAAAGAAGGCGGAAAATCCGGCACCTTCGAGGCCCCGCGCCCATGATCACCGTCGCCGAGGCGCTCGCGGCGGTCTTGGAGCTTGGCGCGCCGTTGGAGCAGGAGTTCGTGCCCCTCGGGGAAGCAGACGGTCGCGTTCTGGCCAGTGATGTGGCCGCCACGCGCAATCAGCCGCCGTTCTCGGCCTCCGCGATGGACGGCTATGCGGTGGCAAGCACTGACGTTTCTGAAGGCGACAGGTTCAAAGTGATCGGCGAGGCCGCAGCCGGTCACCGCTTCACCGGTGCTGTTAGCGTGGGCGAGGCCGTGCGCATCTTTACCGGCGCGCCCCTGCCCGAAGGTGCCACGCGGGTCATCATTCAAGAAGACGTCCTGCGCCAAGGAAGCACCATCACCCTGCGTGGCAATTTGGACGAAGGGCTCCACATCCGGCCAGCGGGCGGTGACTTTGCCGTGGGCGATATCATAGCCGCGCCGCGCAGGCTCGGGCCATCGGATGTGGCACTGCTCGCGTCGATGAATATCGCGCAGGTACCGGTTCGCCGCCAGCCCGTGGTCGCGATCGTCGCTACGGGGGACGAGTTGGTTCAGGCCGGCGAAGTGCCGCGCGATGACCAGATCATCGCCTCCAACTCGCTGGGGCTCGCGGCTATGTTTCGCCGTGCAGGCGCTATCTCGCGGGTGCTGCCCATCGCCAAGGACACGCCCACATCCTTGAAAATGGCGCTTTCACTGGCGGAGGGCGCAGACCTGTTGGTCACCATCGGCGGCGCATCCGTGGGTGACCATGATATAGTGGCGGACGTTGCCGAAACGCTGGGGCTGGAACGGCAGTTCTACAAGGTCGCGATGCGTCCGGGTAAGCCGCTTATGGCAGGTCGGATCGGCAAGATGGCGATGATCGGATTGCCCGGCAATCCGGTGTCGTCCATGGTGTGCGGCGAAATCTTCGTGCGCCCCCTTCTCGACCGTTTCCTTGGCCTGCCCGCGTCTGCGCGCAGGCGCACGTCCATGCCCCTGAGCAAACCGCTCCCTGCGAACGCAGGTCGCGAACACTACATGCGTGCGGTGGGTGCGAACGGTGCAGTTGCCGCCTTTGACCGGCAGGACAGCGCGCTGCTTACTGTTCTGTCCCAAGCGAACGCATTGATCGTACGCCCGCCAAACGACCCCGCGCGCAACGTCGGAGACATGGTCGAGGTCATCACGCTGTAAACGTTGACACAAACGAAGAACAGCAGTAGAACATCTGAGAACGTAACGCGAATAACGCGGGACCATCAGGGAGATCTGCGCCGATGCTGACAAAGAAACAGCTGGACCTTTTGAAATTCATTCATGGCCGTATTCAACGTGATGGCGTGCCACCATCGTTCGACGAAATGAAGGACGCGCTAGATTTGCGGTCCAAGTCAGGCATCCACCGATTGATCACGGCTTTGGAAGAACGCGGCTTCATCCAGCGCTTGGCCCACAAGGCGCGCGCGCTTGAAATCGTGAAGCTGCCCGACGCCATGGAAAGCGGTGGCTTCAAGCCGCGCGTGATCGAAGGCGACCGTCCTGCGGCCAACCCGAAAGCCATGCCGCTGGAAGGTGTGCATGCGCTGGAACTCCCCGTGATGGGGCGTATCGCGGCGGGTACCCCGATTGAAGCTATCAGCGAAGTGTCACACCACGTCGCGGTGCCGGGATCCATGTTGGCGGGCAGCGGGCACCACTACGCGCTAGAGGTAAAAGGCGACTCGATGATCGAGGCTGGCATCAACGACGGCGACGTTGTGGTGATCCGCGAACAGATCACAGCCAACAACGGCGATATCGTGGTGGCCTTGGTCGAGGACCAAGAGGCAACCTTGAAACGCTTTCGCCGCCACGGCTCCTCCATCGCGCTGGAGCCTGCAAACTCCGCCTATGAAACACGCGTTTTGCCGGACGATAAAGTCAAAGTGCAGGGCCGCTTGGTCGGGTTGATCCGCTCCTACTGACGCCTGCTTTTAGACGCCTTAACCCACAGCCGGTTGCCTTGTCGCGACCGGCTGTTTTCATATCTAAGTCCGGCGTCGGTTCGGTAGATTGCCACCGCCCCGCCCTCACGGAAGTCAGGCACCGCCCAACCTTGGCACCCCTCAGGCAACGTGTCGTCAAACCGTGGTAACACCACAATGTCGGCTGCGGGGCAGATCTCTGACACGTCGTAGGTTTCGGGGTTGGTCGCGTTGAACAGCAGGCGCTTTGTACCCAAAGACACCGTAACAGAGTTGGGTGAAAATCCTGACCGTGCAGCGGCGTCGGCCTGATCCGATATATCCCCGTCGTTCTCCAGCCATACTCTTGCGGAAAACCCGTCGCCTTTGGGCTTGTTCAACCCACGCACGTCATCTTGCATGACGCCGATCAATCGCCCCGTTTCCGATATCAGCACCACCGGACGCACTGCGCCGTGCCACATCAGCAGCGCTACAAGCAGTGGCAGCGTTCCTAGAAGTCGCCCCCACCCTTGCCACAAACACAAGATTAACCCGCCAAACGTGACCAGTGGCAAAACCCACGGTCCGGGGGCGACAATGGCGCGGGTGCTGCCGTCTAACCCCGCCACAAACGACGCGACCCACAAAATCCACGCGAGACCTTGCTCCATTACCCACAGGCCCGCGCCCTCCAGCCCCAGCGGTGTCAGGCACGCCGCAAGCAATGCGCCCGGCATCACCACAAGCCCCATAACCGGCACTGACATCAAGTTCGCCAGCAACCCGTATTGTGCGACTTGGTTGAAATGCGCCGCCCCATAAGGCGCCGTCGCCGCCCCCGCGATAAACGACGACAACAGCAACGCCGCAGGGCCCGACAGCCACTTGGGCAACTTCAAGAACATCGCGCGGTCGCGCACGATGGCAAACACAGCGACAAGCGCCGTGGTTGCGGCAAAGGACATCTGAAAGCCCGGTCCGACCAAGGCCTCCGGCGATAGGATCAAGACCAATAGCGCCGCAATCGCCACCGCCCGTAGCGAGAGGGCCGGACGCTCAACACAAATCGCCAAGAGCATCACGGACACCATGATGAACGCCCGCTGTGTCGCAACGTTCGCACCTGACACGCCGAGGTAGATCACGGCGGCAGTCAAGGCCGCAAGGGCCGCGATTTTTCGGATCGGATAGCGCAAAGACACCCGCCCACTGATGCTGAGCAACAAGCGGACCACCCCGAACACCGCCCCCGTTAGCAATCCCATGTGCAGGCCAGAGATAGCCAACAAATGTGCGAGGTTCGACGCCCGCAAAGTTTCCAGCAGTGTCGGGTCCAGACCAGCCCGATCTCCCGTGATGATCGCAGCGGCGAACGGGCCTTCGGCGGCAGACATCCGCGCCTTGACGGCGTACGAGAGCGCCAAACGAAACGTGTAGAGGCGCAAGCGCCATCCCGAACTTTCTGCGGGGGCCGCCCGCAGCACGGGGGTGCGCGTGTAGCCCAAAGCGCCCAACTGTTGAAACCACAAATGGCGCTGAAAGTCGAAACCGCCAGGCTCCACCGGTCCGGCGGGTGGGCCAAGGTGGCCTGTCGTCATCACCACGTCCCCCGGCGCAAAGGTGATCCCCAAATCCGGCCCGTGCAAAGACACACGCACCTTGCGCGGCGTCGCTGCTGGCGGGACGCGGGCCAACGCCACGCGGTCCAGCGTCAGGCGCGGCTTTTCGGACGCGGATTTGTCGATGGCGATGATCCGCCCCTCCACAGGGCCATAGTAACGGTAGGACAGGACGGGGGCTGCAACGCTATGTGTGCGGTAGCTGGCGACGGAGGCGCCCGCGATTATCAATGTCATGGCCCAAAGCGCCACAAGCACCCCCCGCCAGCGCCACCAACCGAAAACCCCGCTGACCATCCATAAGAAAAGCAGCCCGAGTGCAGGGGCCGCGAAATGCCCAGGTTCAGGCTCAAACAATACGGAAAAATAGAGCCCCAGGCCCGTTGCGAAACACACGGGCGTCCACGGGAACCAATGCCCGCTCTGCGCGCTGAGCCCCCCTGCGATAGCCGCGAAAAACGTCGCGTGAAAGGATGGCTTACGTGCGTGAGCTGCCCTTGTCTCCATCGGTGCGATTGCCTAAACCTGAGCGCGAACGGGTCAGCCTGAACGGCTTGACCTCATGGGGCAGATCCTGCCCGAACATGTTTTCCAAAAGGTTAATCGCGCTATGACCAGCTCCCCCGTCGTCACCCGCTTCGCCCCTTCCCCAACCGGTTACCTGCATATTGGCGGCGCGCGCACCGCGCTTTTCAACTGGCTTTATGCCAGAAGCCAAGGCGGCAAGTTCCTGCTGCGCATTGAAGACACGGACCGCGCGCGCTCCACCCCCGAAGCTACGCAAGCGATTTTGGACGGGCTGACGTGGCTGGGCTTGGACTGGGACGGCGACGCGGTTAGCCAGTTTGAGAGCGCGGACCGACACGCGGCAGTCGCCCATGAGATGCTGGCCAGCGGCGCGGCCTACAAATGCTTCGCGACACAAGACGAGATCGAGGCCTTCCGCGAGGCCGCACGGGCCGAAGGCCGCTCCACCCTCTTCCGCTCCCCTTGGCGCGATGTGCCCGAGGCAGAGCACCCCGACCTGCCATTTGTCGTCCGCATCAAAGCCCCGCAAAACGGTGCTGTGACGATCAAGGACAAAGTCCAAGGGGACGTCACATGGCAGGCCGATACGCTGGACGATATGGTGTTGCTGCGCTCCGACGGGAGCCCCGTTTATATGCTGGCGGTGGTGGTCGACGATCACGATATGGGTGTCACCCATGTTATTCGCGGCGATGACCACTTGGGCAACACCGCGCGCCAATCCATGATTTACAACGCCATGGGCTGGGACCTCCCGACCTTTGCGCATATCCCGCTGATCCACGGGCCGGACGGCAAGAAGCTCTCCAAACGTCACGGCGCGCTTGGCGTCATGGAATACGCGGCGATGGGCTACACCCCCGCAGGCATGCGCAACTATCTGGCGCGTCTCGGCTGGAGCCACGGCGATGATGAGGTGTTCACCACCGAGCAAGCATTGGAATGGTTCGGCTTCGACGGCATGGGAAAAGCGCCCGCCCGCCTCGACTTTAAGAAAATGGAAAACATTAACCGTCATCAGATCGGCATGAGTGATGCCGATACCATGCTGCACGATGTGCAAAGCTACCTTGCTGCAACTGGTGAGCCTGCGTTGAGTGACGACAAGGCGAAGGCCTTCGTCGATGCGTTCGCAGCACTTGATGTGGCCGATAAAACGGTTGGCGCTTTAATCGAAAAGTTCGCGTTTGTGCTAGACGAGCCGCCGTTTACACACGACGAAAAAGCGGAAAAGTTACTCGATCCGGTATCCCGTGGTATACTGAAGCAATTGACGCCGCAGCTGCAAACTGTTAGCTGGGAACGCGAGGCGCTGGAGCACTCCATTATGGGGTTCGCCGAGGCGCATGATCTCAAATTCGGGAAACTTGCAGGCCCCCTTCGGGTCGCGCTTTCGGGCCGCGCAACATCCCCGAGCGTCTTTGACATGATGATGGTCATTGGGCGTGATGAGACGCTTGAAAGGCTGGCAGCTGTCGCTGCTGAATGACCCCACGCCGCTGGCCGGACGGGATACTAAAAAATAAACCAGCGTGGCGGTAAACGCCATGTATAACAGGGGGTTGCGACCGCGTTACCTCCGGACACACGAAAGGTGATTGCATGTCTGATAAATTCGCACGACTGATAATTGGCGACAAGGAAATCGAGCTCCCAATTCACACCCCGACCGCGGGGCCCGATGTGCTCGACATCACCAAACTCTACGCCCAAGGGGATGTGTTCACCTACGACCCCGGCTTCACCTCCACGGCGGCGTGCGACAGCACCATTACGTTTATCGATGGCGAAAAAGGCGAATTGCTGCACCGCGGCTACCCGATCGACCAATTGGCTGAAAAGTCCCATTTTCTAGAGGTTTGCTACCTGCTGCTCTACGGTGAACTGCCGTCCGCAACAGAGCTGGAAGACTTCGAAGCGCGCGTGACCAACCACACCATGGTTCACGAGCAGATGCACAACTTCTTCCGTGGCTTCCGCCGTGACGCACACCCGATGGCGACCCTAGTGGGCGTTGTGGGCGCCATGTCCGCGTTCTACCACGACAGCACCGACATTAACGACGAATGGCAGCGCGAAGTGGCCGCCATCCGCCTGATCGCCAAACTGCCAACCATTGCAGCCATGGCGTTCAAATACTCCATCGGCCAGCCGTTCGTTTACCCGCGCAACGACTTGGATTACGCGGCGAACTTCTTGCACATGTGCTTCTCGGTCCCCGCCGAGAAATACGAAGTGGACCCGATCCTTGCACGCGCAATGGACCGTATCTTCACCTTGCATGCGGACCACGAGCAAAACGCGTCGACTTCGACCGTGCGCCTCGCGTCTTCCTCCGGTGCGAACCCGTTCGCGTGTATCGCCGCTGGCATCGCTTGCCTGTGGGGTCCTGCGCACGGCGGTGCGAACCAAGCGTGCTTGGAGATGCTCAAGGAAATCGGCACTGTTGACCGCATTCCGGAGTTCATCGCGCGGGCGAAAGACAAGAACGACAGCTACCGCCTGATGGGCTTCGGCCACCGCGTCTACAAAAACTTCGACCCGCGTGCGACTGTGATGAAGCAGTCCGCCGACGAAGTTCTGGAGCTGCTGGGCGTCGAAGATAACCCGCTGCTGCAAGTCGCGATGGAGCTGGAAAAGCAGGCCTTGGCCGATCCATATTTCGCAGAGAAAAAGCTGTTCCCGAACGTCGATTTCTACTCGGGCATCATCTTGGAAGCGATGGGCTTCCCGACATCTATGTTCACACCGATCTTCGCGCTCGCGCGGACCGTCGGCTGGATTTCGCAGTGGAAAGAGCAGATCTCCGATCCGAACCTAAAAATCGGACGTCCGCGTCAGCTCTACAAGGGCGAGACATCCCGCGATTACGTGGACATCGAGAAGCGCTAATAAAAAAGGCCACCTTCGCGGGTGGCCTTTTTCTTTTGTGCGAAGGAATGCGCGTCTAGCGCCCCTCAAAATTCGCAGCCCGCTTGTCGAGGAACGCAAGCACCCCCTCGCGGAAATCATGGGTCTTGCCGCATTCACCTTGTAGCTTGGCTTCCAGCAGAAGTTGCTTTTCCAGATCATTGTCGAAGCTGGAGCGGATAATCTTTTTGACCCGCGCGTAGGCCTCTGTCGGGCCGTTCGCCAAATGGGCGGCGCGGTCGCGCCAATGCTGTGCAAAATCCTCATCCGCCACGGCTTCCCAGATCATGCCGGATGCGCTGGCTTCCTCTGCCGTCAACGGCTCCGCGAACAAGGCTGCGCCCATGGCCTTCGCCATCCCGATCTGGCGCGGCAGAAAGTAGCTGCCGCCCGCATCGGGGATAAGGCCGATCCGCGTGAACGCCTGCAAGAACACGGCGGATCTCGTGGCGATCACCACGTCTGCTGCCAAGGCCAAGTTGGCCCCTGCCCCCGCTGCCGGACCGTTCACCGCCGATATCGTGGGGATGGCACAGTTATAAATCGCCATCAACATGGGCACGTATTCGTCCCGCAACGTGCGCTCCAAGTCAGTCGCCGCAACGGTCGCCCTGTCGCCCAAGTCCTGACCGGAGCAAAACGCACGCCCCTTGCCTGTGAGCACCAGCACCCGCGCGGAATGCTCCGCCGCTTTCACCGCGTGCAAAATCTCCGCGCGCATTTGGGTGTTTAAAGCGTTCATCACGGCATCGCGGGTAAACTCGATGACCGCCACATTATCAGCAACGGTCAGTCGCAGGGTTTCATATTGCATTTGGCTCTCCAGATCAGATGTTGAGCGCACGATAGCGAACTGATCCGTTTAGAAAAGCGAAACGCGTCGTCATGCGCCGATTTATCCGCCGCGCTGCGCCCGCCATGCCTCCAGCGCAGGATTGCTTGATGGTTTTGGCCGCCTTAGCGCACGGGATGGCGCACGTTTGTAATGCAACTCCCGCGCGCCGAAATAGAAGCTGACGATGGCGCCAAGCAACCACCACAGCGGTTCGGGCACATAGGCCAACCCGCGCATACGATCCGAAAAGCCGTAGGGATCAACCATCGCGTAGATGAACAGCCCTAAAGTCCCAAGCGCCAGCATCGGGCGCGGCAAGCGGTTCAACCCGTTCATCAGGCGATCGAACCGTCCAACACCGCCATATTGGAACTCTGCGCCGTGTTGCGTTAGAGCGGCCGAAAACGCTTCATGACCCAGCTCCATCTGGCGCGTGGCGTTCGGGCGAAAGACTTCTGCGACATCAACCGCCGCATCCGCCGCGTCTTTCACGCCCGCCCCGAGAACCCTTGATATCAACCCCATGCGGACACCCGCTTGCGGTGATCCGCCGCTGACAGGTGGTAGTGGCGCGACATGAAGTCTTCGGCTCGTTTGATCCAGCCGCCCTTACCCCCGTCGCGGCGCCGCGCGTATTTGCGGGAGGCGGGCCGACGGTCAGCCAGTGCGTAATAATAGTCGCGCCGCGCAATGGCATATGCATCTGCCATATGGTCGGGCGCGTCGCGACATGCGGCGTAGCTGAATTTGATCGTGTGCGGTCCGATACGCCCATCAACCGCGACGTCATAGCCCATGGAATTCAGCAGCCGTTGCAGAATTTTGATGGCATTGCGCCCTGCGTTGACATGCATGTCGAACACGCTGGCTTGCAAAAGTTCCGGCAGTTGGTCGATGCGCGGCGCACGCAGGTAGTGGGTGATGAAAATGTCGACGGCTTGGGCCTCGGACAAGGCTTTGACGTCGGCGATCGACACCTCGCCGTCCCCCGTCACGTCCAGCCCCAACCGGCGCAAGGTGTGCAGTGTGACGCCGTAATTCGTGGGCCCCCCGGGGTCGTCGGGATCATTCACATAACCGCCTTCGCGGCGCACTATGTCTTGGGCGATTTCTTGAACAGTTTGCATCTTGGGCCTCCGCTAAAACGCGAGGCCGAAGATGATCCAAAGGGGGTTAACGCAGCCTTTAGCTACCGTCCGCCTCTTGGTAAACGCCTTGCTCTTTCAACGCGTCGATGACCTCTTTCGGCATGTAGGTTTCGTCGTGTTTCGCAAGAATTTCAGAGGCTTGAAAGACACCTTGAATGTAGCGACCGGTGCCGACCATGCCTTGGCCTTCCTCGAACAAGTCCGGCAAGATGCCCTTGTATGCGACCGAGACAACCGCGTTGCCATCGGTCACATTAAAGGTGATCTCTTCGGCCTCATTGACCTTTAGGCTACCTTCCTCGACCAGCCCACCGATACGGAACGTCTCCGTCTCGCTTGGTGGTGCTTCGGCCACTTGCGTCGGGGAGCGGAAAAAGTTGATCCCGTCCCGCAAGGCATACCCAATCAAGGCCGTCGACACGATCAACGCAACCACCGCGACGGCGATAACCTGAATACGGCGTTGCTTCTTGAGACCCTTCATGGCGAAGTTCCTTTACGGAAAGAGCGGGGCCATCATCAGACCCTCGGTTTCATCTAGACCTAGCATCAGATTGGCGTTCTGCAATGCCTGCCCTGATGAGCCTTTCGTGAGGTTATCCAGCGACGCAATAACGATGGCACGCCCCTCAATGCGGTCATCGGTGACGCCGATATGCACGAAGTTGGAGCCGCGCGTGTCATGGGTCGAGCCTGCCTGCCCGAACGGCAACACCTCGATGAACGGCTCGCCGCTGTAGGCCTCCGCCAAAGTGGCGTGGATTTCCGCAGCGTTGCCCTTCACGTAGCAAGTCGCCAGAATACCGCGGTTCATGGGAACCAGATGCGGGGTAAACTGAACCTTAACAGGGCGTCCGGCGATGGCCGAAAACTCCTGATCGAACTCCCCCAAATGCCGGTGCGTACCACCGATCGCGTAGGCGTTCGCACCCTCCGACAGTTCCGCGTGCAAGAGGTTTTCCTTCAAGGACCGCCCTGCACCGGACACGCCAACTTTCAGGTCAAGGATGATGTCGTCCAGATCAATGACGCCTGCCTCGATCAACGGGCGCAGCGCAAATTGCCCCGTTGCCGCATTGCACCCCGTTCCCGCGACCAAGCGCGCGTTGGCGATATCTTCGCGGTAGAACTCGGTCAGGCCGTAAACTGCCTCTTTCTGGATTTCGAGCTCAGAGTGATCGTTGCCATACCACTTTTTATAAGCGTCGGCGTCGCGCAGACGGAAGTCGGCGGACAGGTCCACGATCTTCATCGTCATGGGCAATTTCGCAATCACCTCTTGCGAGGTTTTATGCGGCAAAGCGCAGAAACACAGGTCGATCTCCGTGAAATCAATTTCGTCGATCGTGACCAGCGTTGGCAGGTCCAAGTGGCGCAGATGCGGGAAAACTTCGGCCATTTCCATGCCCGCTTTGCGGTCCGCAGAAAGCGCAGCAATGGTGATTGACGGGTGGGTCGATATCAACCGGACAAGTTCCGCGCCGGTGTACCCGGACGCACCTAGAATGGCGATTTTGTGGGTCATGAGAGACTCCATATGATTTAATAGGTGTTTAGTAGAAAGATGGTCGCGCGGCAATCACGCCGCTTCAAACTGGATCTTTCGTCGCAGGAACTGCGTCGCGCGATCGGTCACTTGGGTCGGTGTGCCAGTGGTCAGGAACCGTGTTTCTGTGCCATTGCCCAGCATGTTGGGGTGCCGCTTCAAGTAATCTTGCAAGCTTGCAGAGACCAAATCAGCTTGCGAAAACACCTTAACATCGGCACCCAATGCATCTTGAAAAGTCTTTTGCATCAAGGGGTAATGGGTGCATCCTAATATGGCGGCTTGCGGGGTCGGCATCCGCCGCTTCAACGCATCCACGTGGGAGCGCACCAAGGCTTCCGCCAGCATCTCATCGCCCGCTTCCAGCGCGTCGACCAAGCCCCCGCACGGCTGCGCCTCCACATCCACGCCAATGGCGCGGAACGCAAGCTCGCGTTGAAACGCCCGCGACGCAACGGTCGCAGGGGTGGCGAACAGCGCAACATCGCGCACATCAACTTGGCGCGGCGGGGAGTTGTCGCCCCAATTGCGCTCCGTCAACGCCTCGATCATCGGGACGAAAACGCCGAGCACGCGCTTGTCAGTCGGAACCCATGTTTCCTGCATACGGCGCAGCGCAGCAGCGGACGCCGTGTTGCAGGCCAAGATCACCAAGTCACAGCCCGCATCAAACAAGGATTGCGTCGCGGCGCAGGTCAGGTTGTAGATATCGTCGGCGGTGCGCACACCGTAGGGCGTATTCGCGCTGTCGGCGAAGTAGCACACCGGCAAATCGGGCATATCCGCTGCTATTTGCTTATAGACGGTCAAGCCGCCCAACCCGCTGTCAAAGATACCTACGGCCATACCGGCACTTCCTTACCTGCCGCTGCGTCCCGCCTGTCGGGGCAGCTGGTCAACATTCACCGTTCCATAGCGCGTTGCGCCATCCGACGCAAAGCGATCTTGTGCGACCAATCGCGTTTTAACGGTAGGGTACCCCAGGCAGGATCGACAGCATCTCGAACATGATGTTCGCCCCCGTCAGCGCCGTATTGCCGGACGTGTCATAGGGCGGCGAAACCTCCACAAGGTCACAACCCACAATCGGCAAGCCGCGAAGCCCGCGGATCAGCTCCAAAGCTTGCGGGGTGGTTAAGCCGCCGATCTCCGGCGTGCCGGTGCCGGGTGCTATGGACGGGTCAAGGCTGTCGATATCATAGCTGATGTAGACCGGCCCCGCCCCCATGCTGGATTTGATTTGCGCCGCCAGCGGGGCGGTGGATGTGTGCCACAGCTCTTGCGCCAAAGTCAGGTTGAAACCCCATTCGCGCGGCTCGTCAAAATCCTCTGCGGTGTAGCCAGTGCCGCGAAGCCCGACTTGATAGACGTCATTCGGGCGCAACAAGCCTTCCTCATAGGCCCGGCGGAACACGGTACCGTGGCATTCGCGCTCCCCGAACATCTCGTCATTCACGTCCGCGTGCGCGTCGACATGTACCAAGCCCACCGGCCCGTGTTTCTTGGCGATGGCCCGCAGGATCGGCAACGTGATCGTATGGTCGCCGCCAATGCTCATCGGGATCACGTCGTGGGTGAGCAGGTCGTCGTAATACTCTGTAATTATGCGAATACTTTCCGCCAGGTTGAACGTGTTGATCGCCACGTCACCCACATCCGCGCATTGCAACGCATCAAAAGGCGCAGCGCCCGTTTGCACTGCGTAGGGCCGGATCATCGAACTTTCGTTGCGCACTTGGGCGGGACCAAACCGTGTGCCGGAGCGCCAACTGGTCCCGTGATCCATGGGAATACCAACAAACGCCACATCCAGATCTTTGGCTGTGGTCACCTGCGGCAGGCGCATAAAAGCACCCTGACCCGCAAAGCGCGCAAGATCGTTTCCGGAAACTGGTTGGTTAGGCATTGCGCGTGCTCCTGCTTGGGGTTGGTTGAGAGGCCCTGCAATTCTGGGGCCATGGGCCGGTATAAAACGCAACCTGCCCGTGGCACCGTGACAATGCAAGACTTGCGCCTATGTTGTTGCACAGGCAAACAGCCGTTTGCACCGCGACACAAGAAGGCCGCCATGACCACACCACACCGAACCCAGCTTCGCGAAGAATTTCTGGACGCGATGAGCCAGCTTGTCTCCTCTGTCACGATCGTCACGACGGACGGTGTCGACGGCCCCGCAGGTGCGACCGTGTCCGCGATGACGTCGGTATCGGCAGACGGTGATGCACCGACAATGCTGGTTTGCTTGCACCATGCCACCAGCGCCGCGCCGGCCATTTTGAACAACCGTTGCTTTTGTATCAACGTGCTTGGGCACAACCAGACGGAGCTTGCCAATGTGTTCGCCAGCCGCAGCGCCGCACCGGGCGGTGACAAGTTTGCCGCCGGCACGTTTGAGACCATGCGCAGCGGCGCACCAGGCCTGACCACGGCCTTGGCCCGTTTTGATTGCAAGCTGCTGTCGGACGAGCGGATCGGAACCCACCACGTGATGATCGGCTCCGTCGTGCAAGTGGCGCGCCTAGAGGGCGCACCACTGCTTTACGGCAACCGATCCTATCAATCGCTCGCCTAAAGCGGCTGGGCGGTTTCGACCAGTCTCGCGAAGAAGGACGCGCCAATCGGCGCGACATCATCGTTGAAGTTGTAATTGGGGTTATGCAGCCCCGCGCCGTCGCCCTGCCCTAGGAACAGATAAGCACCGGGGCGCTTTTCCAGCATGTAGGAGAAATCCTCCGCCCCCATCTCGCGCCCGCCTTCGCTGTTTACAGCGGCATCCCCCGCGACATCACGGGCGACATCGGCGGCAAACTGCGTTTTCGCGTCGTTGTTCACCGTGGCAGGGTAGCCGCGCTCATACACAAGGCGCGCTGTGACGTCATAACTGGCCGCTTGCCCTGCCACGATCTCTGTCAAACGCTTCTCCACCATGTCTTGCACGTCGGGATCAAAGGTCCGCACGGTGCCGTTGATGTAGGCGTCATCGGGGATCACGTTGTCGGCTGACCCGGTGTGGATTTGTGTCACCGATACGACCAGATCATCCATCGTTGCGTGGTTGCGTGACACGATGGTCTGGATGGCATTGCAGATGCCCAAAGTGGCCATAATCGGGTCTTTGGTGTCCTGCGGATAGGCCCCGTGGCCACCAACGCCGTCAATATAGACGTGAAACGTATCAACGGCCGCCATGATCGGGCCAGCCGTCGTCACGAACGCACCGAACGGCACGCCTGGATTGTTGTGCAGCGCATAAACGTCAGCGATGTCAAACCGCTCCATAATGCCCTCCTCCACCATCACGCCAGCACCGCCGCCGCCTTCTTCAGCAGGCTGGAAGATCAGCGCAACGCGGCCCTTGAAGTTGCGCGTTTCCGCAAGGTATTTCGCCGCCCCCAGAAGCATTGTGGTGTGCCCGTCATGACCGCAGGCATGCATTTTGCCGTCGACCTTTGAGGCATACTCCAAGCCAGTGGTCTCTTGCATGGGCAAGGCATCCATATCCGCGCGCAGCCCGATGGTTGGCCCTGCGCCCTGCCCCTCAATGATCGCAACGACCCCGCTTTGCGCGATGCCCTCGTGGATTTCGGTGATGCCGAACTCTTTCAAGCGCTCCACCACGAAGCCCGCTGTCTCGTGGCAGTCAAATTGCAATTCGGGGTGTTGGTGCATCCAACGGCGCCAAGCTTTCATATCCTCGGCGTAGTCTGCGATGCGGTTCACGGGTGGCATGGGGGCGTTCCTTCTGGTTATCTGTGCGCAACGATCCCCCAAACGCGAAGACACTGCAATGCCCGATCTTGTCTATGATGCCAGCCAACCCATGCCCCGCCTGATCGAGATCATGCGCCGTCTGCGTGACCCCGATACGGGGTGCCCTTGGGATATAGAGCAGGACTTCGCCTCCATCGCGCCCTACACAATCGAGGAGGCCTACGAGGTCGCCGACGCGATCGAGCGCGGCGACATGGAGGAGCTGCAAGGCGAGTTGGGCGATTTGCTCCTGCAAACGGTTTACCACACGCAAATGGGCTCCGAGGCTGGCTTGTTCGACTTCGCGTCGGTTGCGAACGCAATTTCCGACAAGATGATTTCGCGCCACCCGCATGTTTTCGGCGATGAGAGCCGTGATAAATCGGCAGAGCAGCAAGTCGCAGACTGGGAACAGATCAAAGCAGCGGAGCGTGCGGGCAAAGCTCAGGGCGGCACTTTGGACGGTGTGGCCGTCGGCCTGCCTGCCTTGCTGCGCGCGCTAAAACTGCAAAAACGGGCCGCCCGCGTGGGCTTCGACTGGCCCACCACGGATGAGGTGCTGGACAAAATCGTCGAGGAGTCCCGCGAGTTGGTAGAGGCCCGCGACACGCTGACCCAAGCGGAGGTAGAGGAGGAATACGGCGATCTGCTCTTCGTGATGGCCAATCTAGGCCGCCACCTTGGTTTGGACCCAGAAGCCGCACTTAGGGCCGCAAACGCCAAGTTCACCCGCCGGTTCGAAGGTGTGGAGGCAAAACTGGCCGCGCGTGGAAAAACCCCGTCCCAGTCCAATCTGCAAGAAATGGACGCGCTGTGGGACGAGGTCAAAGACGAAAGCCGCCGTGGTTAACGGGCCTTAAACAAGCTGCCCATAATGCCGCGCACAATCGCGGTACCTGCCTTCGTCCCAATGGAGCGCATCATGGATTTGGCGAACGCCTCCCCCGCGCTATCGCCGCGCCGTTTGCGCGTGGTGGTTTTGGAGGTGGAGCGTTTGACGCGGCTGCCGGAATACCGCCGTCCGGTCTGATACTCGCGTTCACGGGCTTCCATTTCCTCCTCTTTGGCCTCGGCCTCCTCGGCGGCCTTGGCGGCGGCCTCCGCGCGTTGCGCCAGCATCTCGAAGGCGGATTCGCGGTCCATCGCGGTCTCGTATTTGCCCGCAACGGGGGACGCGGCGATAATCGCGCGGCGCTCTTTGCTGGTGATCGGACCCAGTTGCGAAGACGGCGGGCGGATCAAGGTGCGCTCCACCATGCCAGGGATGCCCTTTTTCATCAGGAACGACGTCACAGCCTCCCCCACGCCGACTTCCTTGATCGCGTCCTCCACGTCGAAGCGCGGGTTCTCGCGGTAGGTATCCGCGGCGGACCGCAAATCCTTTTGGTCCTTGCGGGTGAACGCGCGCAATGCGTGCTGCACGCGGTTGCCAAGCTGGCCTAAAATGTCTTCCGGCACGTCGGCAGGCTTTTGCGTGATGAAATAGACCCCGACCCCTTTGGACCGGATCAGACGGGCCACTTGCTCCACCTTATCAACCAGCGCCTTGGGCGCGCCGTCGAACAGCAAATGCGCCTCGTCAAAGAAGAACACGAAGATCGGTTTTTCGGGGTCGCCGACCTCTGGCAAGGTTTCGAACAGTTCCGACAGCATCCACAGCAGGAAGGTGGCGTAAAGTTTCGGGGCCGACATCAGTTTATCAGCGGCTAGAATGTTGATCTGCCCGCGCCCGTCCGCATCTACGTGGAACATATCTTCCAGATCCAAGGCCGGTTCCCCGAAGAAATCGGAGGCACCTTGGTTTTCCAGCACCAACAAGCGGCGCTGGATCGCGCCCACCGACTGCGACGACACGAAACCGTAGCGCAAGGCCAGCGACTTGGCGTTTTGCCCAATCCAGACAAGCAAGGATTGCAGGTCTTTCAGGTCTAGGAGCGGCAAGCCTTCCTCGTCCGCCACACGGAAGGCGATGTTCAGGATACCCTCTTGCGCCTCGGAAAGCTCCAACAAGCGCGACAGCAGCAACGGCCCCATCTCACTGACCGTAGTGCGCACCGGATGCCCACTTTCGCCGTACATGTCCCAAAAGGTAACGGGGAACGAATCGTAGCTAAAATCAGTGAAGCCGATCTTGCCCGCCCGTTCCATGAACGCGCTGTGCAGTTTATGGGTCTCGCTGCCTGCGACGGCCAAGCCGGACAAGTCGCCTTTGACGTCCGACATGAAGACCGGAACGCCCGCGTTCGACAAGCTTTCCGCCAGAATCTGCAAAGTGACGGTTTTACCCGTTCCTGTCGCCCCAGCAATTAGCCCGTGACGGTTCGCGTATTTGAGCAATAGCTCCTGAGGGTCGCTATACCCTTCGCCGCCACCGCCTACAAAAATGCTATCCGTGTTTGCCATGATGTACCCTTACGTCGCTCGTTCGCGTTTTTTGTCCCGCCACAATAGCTTGTTAACATCTATGTGCCAGTATCATCGTCATGTTGGTGCGCATGTGTTCATTGCGCAGTGATGACTTCCTCCCTGTTGACTGGGCCGTGTCATGATTTGGCACGGCCATTTTTTCACCCATCAATCGGTGTTGTGACATTCATCACAGGTTTTTGTTGACCCATTCAAAAACTCCTCCTAGTCTTCGCTTAATAAGTCGGCCTAGTTCGACGGGGAGAAGAATTTGGGAAAAGGGTCTGCATGCAGACCCTTTTTTCGTTTTTGCCTTATCGGCAATAATCGCCCCGCCCCTGACCGATCTGCGTTTTCCGGACTGACACTGCCATTTGGCCATGCTAAACCGCATGCAATATCTTAATTGAGTAGCAGGATCCCATGTCTGAGTATTTCAAAACCCTGATGATCGGCGCAGCACTCGGTGCGTTCGTAGCAACCGGTGCAATCGCGCAAACCGCCACCGAAACACCGGCAGAGCCAGCACCTGCGGCCGAAGCTCCGGCTGCAGACGCGCCAGCCGCCGAGGCTCCTGCCGCCGATGCCGCAGCTGAGACCGACGCCAACCGCACTGACGGCCTGAGCACAGGCTCCGACGTTGTCGAAGTGGGCAGCACTTACAAAGTGTCTGACCACGGCGACTGGGAACTGCGCTGCATCAAGGCGCCAGAAGGCACCAAAGACCCATGCCAGCTGTACCAGCTTTTGGAAGATCAGCAGGGCAACTCTGTTGCGGAAATCAACATGTTCAACCTGCCTTCCGATGACAAGCTGGCCGCTGGCGCGACCATCGTGACGCCTCTGGAGACTTTGTTGACCCAAAACGTGCTGCTGTCCGTTGATGGTGGCAAAGCCAAAGTTTACCCGTTCACCTTCTGCACCGCCATAGGCTGCTTCTCTCGGGTTGGTTTCACCGCTGGCGACGTCGCGTCGTTCAAAGCCGGCAATGAAGCCAAGATCGTCGTTGTTCCCGCCCAAGCGCCGGACCAGAAGGTAGAGCTTACAATGTCCTTGAGCGGGTTCACAGCCGGTTTCGCGGCTGTTGCTGCAGCGACTGCTGCTGAATAAATCCATCAGAGCACACGCTCCGAGGGTGCGCCGTCGCTTTTAATGAAGCGGCGGCGTTTTTCGTTTTACTGACCTTTGCCTTCGAGGCGCGCTTTGCGGCCCCCGCGGCGTTTCGCCGTTTGCGCATCGTCCAAACCAGCCCGCAATACGGCGGTCATCGGATGATCATGCGGCGTGTCGCCATAGATGGTTAACAACTGCTCAATCGCTGCACGGTTTTCTACGCCGTCGGGCAGGTTCAACGCCCAATCCAGAAAAATTGAGCGGCATTCACCGACGGTAATTCCGTCGATCTTGTAGGCCTCGCGGATTAGACCTTTGCGGTCAATCAGGGTCACGTCCATGTCCAACTCCTTGGCAGATGGGATCAGTTAACGCCCCTTATCAGCTATCACCTGCTATGCCAGCAGCTGTTCCACGACCTCGGCCGCAAGTTTGCGACATTCCGCGATCCTATCGGCCAATTCTTCTACCGTTTCGCAGTCACAATCGCGCAGCAGCATGTCGACAGCACCCGCCCCCATCGCGTCAGGCGTCAGCGGTTTGTCCGACAAAAGCCGCCCCGCCATTTGCACATGGGTGAACAGACGGTGCGCATTCAGCAGCTTCGCGAGCTGCGTGGTGCCCAGCAATCCAGCCGCTTTGGCATCGTGCAATTGCGCCGATATCTGGCGCGCCGTGCCTTGGCTGATCAAGCACAGCGCTTGGCTCAACAACTCGATGTCCTGTCGCCCGCCTGCGCCCGATTTCACGTTCCACGTGCCCACCGGACCCGCCGCACTTGCCAAGCGCGCGCGCATCTCTTGGGTTTCCCGTTTGATGCGCTCCGCGTCGAAGCTTCCTTCCAATACGGCGCAACGCACGGCCTCCACGTCGGCTTGCAAAGACGCCTCCCCCGCGATGGCCATCGAGCGCGTCAGGGCCAGATGCTCCCACACCCACGCGTCCGTCGTCTGGTAGGACTGAAACGCCTGAAGCGACGTTGCCACCGGCCCCGCTTGCCCAGACGGCCGCAACCGCAAATCCACCTCGTAAAGGCGGCCTTGCGCCATTGGGGCCGTCAGCGCGGTCACAAAGGCTTGCGTGAAGCGGGCGAAATACGTGCGTGTGTTGAGCGGACGCGGCCCCGTGCTTTCCTCCACACCGGCTGCGTCGTAGATGACGATGAGGTCTAAATCCGACTGGGCGTTCAAGGATCCGGCCCCCACAGAGCCCATGCCCAGAACCATCGCGCCACGTCCGGGCGCGGCACCGTGTTTGCGCGCAAACTCGCGCTCCACCACAGGCAGGAGTGCCGCCAGCGTCACGCGCGCTAGATCGGCGTATTGCGCGCTTGCATCTTCGGGTGACAACAACCCCTGCAGGTGATGCACCCCGATCCTGAAGTGCCATTCTTTTTGCCAGCGCCGCGCCGCGTCCAACTGGCCCTCGTAGTCGTCGACGTCTTCGATCTGCGCGACAAGCAACGCGCGCAGCTCCTCCGCCGATGGCCATTCCGCAAAAAAGCTACCCCCGATGACCGCATCCAGCACCGCAGAATTGCGCGACAGATAGGTGGCCAAGGCGGGCGACGTGGCGCAGATATCGACGATAAGCTTGGTGAGCTGCGTGTTCGCCTCAAACAGCGAAAACACCTGCACCCCAGCGGGCAACCCAGAGATGAATTTCTCGAACACATCCATCGCCTCCGCCGGATGCGTGGCTTGTCCCATCTGACGCAAGATCGTCGGGAACACCCGCTTAAACAGCGACACCGCGCGCTCTGATCGGAGTGCGGGGATGCCGCGCCATTGCTCCAAATATGTCGCGGGCGACGCCAAGCCGACGGTCTCGACAACCTCTTCCGCCTCGTCCGGCTCGAAGAAGCTATCAGTCACATCGGCAACTTCTTCCAAGCGGGCCAGCAGTGTCGCGCGGAATTTGGCAACATCGTCCTCACCCATAAACCGCGCGAGGCGCTGAAACCCTTCGTCACCCTTGGGCAATTCGTGTGTCTGCGCGTCACCAATCATCTGCAAGCGGTGTTCAACCTCGCGGTGGGCAACATAGGCCGCTTGCAACTTATCGGACGCGTCCTTGGGCACCCAGCCCGCGTCCACGAGGCGGTCCAGCCCATCACAAGTGCCAAGCACCCGCAGGCTCTGATCCCGCCCGCCTGCAATCAGCTGGCGTGTTTGGGTGAAAAATTCGATCTCGCGAATACCGCCCGCGCCCAGTTTCATGTTGTGCCCGTCAAGCTGCATATGCCCGCCAAGCCCCTTGTGGTTACGGATCTTCAGGCGCATGTCATGCGCATCCTCAATCGCCGCAAAATCAAGATGTTTGCGCCAGATGAACGGGCTCAACCGCTCCAAAAATTGCTCCCCCGCGACCAGATCGCCAGCACAGGGGCGCGCTTTGATAAATGCCGCGCGCTCCCACGTGCGGCCAACGCTCTCGTAATACCGCTCCGCCGTCTCCATCGCGATACACACAGGCGTCACTGACGCATCGGGGCGCAGCCGCAGGTCGGTGCGAAACACGTAGCCATCGCCCGTAACGTCGGACATCAAGCTCATCAAACTGCGCGTGATTTTCACGAATGTCTGGCGGGCGACCAAGTAGTCGTCCGGCGCGAAACGGGTCTCATCAAACAGGCAGATCATGTCGATGTCGGAGGAATAGTTCAGCTCATAAGCGCCCATTTTCCCCATCGCCAGAACGCACATGCCCGCACCGGCCTTGGCATCTTGCGCAGTCTGACCGGGCAGCTTTCCGCGTGCGATTTGCGCTGCGGTCAAATCCTCCAGACCGCGTTGCAAACACTTATCCGCAAGGTCGGTCAGCGCGCGGGTAACGGTGGCAAGCGGCCACACGCCGCCGACATCAGCGACCGCTGCAAGCAGCGCGATACGTCGTTTGGCCTGACGGAACAGGGCTTTCAAATCACCCTGCCCCGTGGCGATATCATTCCAGACATCTGCGCATAACTCCTCCGCACTCATGGTCGCCAGCTGGGCGATCCAGTCGGCTTCCCGCGACATGAGACCTGCCAGATATGGGCTGCAGCTGGCGGTGTTTTCCAGCAGCGACGCCAAAGGCGCGGGCAGCGTTTCGAACAGGCCGTGCGCCTCAACGCGGCGGTCTTCGTTATGCACAAGCGGCTGGCGGGTAATTTGGGTGTCAAAGCTCATGTGCCCACGATGAAAGCCTGCGCGTGCCGCGTCAACCGAAGGTTGCACCGCACGGCACTTGCCCTAAACTCGCGAGATATGAGCAAGAGTTTAAAACGCGTGAGCGCCGCGCTAGCCGACGCGGGCATTGAGGTCGAGATCGTCCAAACAGGGGCGCAAACCCGCACTGCCGCGCAAGCCGCGGCAGAGGTGGGATGCACCGTGGACCAGATCGCCAAGTCGATCATCTTCAAGGGCGAAGACAGCGGAAAGGCCGTTTTGTTCCTGACGGCGGGTGGCAATCAGGTCGATACGGCCAAAGCAAGCGCCGTCACGGGGGAGCCTTTGGGCAAGGCCGACGCCGCCCTGATCCGTGCACAGACGGGTTTCGCCATCGGGGGCGTGTCCCCCGTGGGCCACCTGAACCCCATCCGTGCCTTCGTCGATCCGCGCCTTAGGGAGTTCGATACGATTTGGGCCGCCGCTGGCACGCCGCACCACGTGTTCGCCCTGACGCCAGACGATTTGCTCCGCCTGACAGATGCAGAGGTCTGCGATTTCGTTGCTTAGGTCTGGCCGGGTTGCGTCGCGACGCGCATCACGACTTTGGCGGCGCGCACACCGGGGGCCTCATCCCCGCGCCCTAACCGTTCCATGGCAATCTCCGCCGCAGCGGCTTGCGCCGCGCGCTCTGGCCCCGGCTTTAACGCGAGGTTAAGCGCGCGGGCGATGTCGTCCGGCTTGCAGGCGTCGCCTAGGAATTCTGGCACCGTACGGGTCTCCGACACCAAGTTAACCAGCGTCACCGTGTCCACCTTCAACATGGCATTGATCAGTTTGCGCGACAGCCAGTTCATATCGTAGGCAATAACCATCGGAACGGTGTTCGCCGCCAGTTCCAAAGACACCGTACCCGACGCTGCCAGCGCCACATCTGCCGCCGCAAAGGCCGCGCGTTTATCCGCCAAGGCGCTCTCCACCGACATGCCGCGCGGGTCCAGCACGACGGGATCCCCCGGCCACTGGGCGACACGCTGCTGCACGATGGCGGCGACCGGTGCCGCCGCTGGGATAACCACGCGCATGTCGGGGTGCTTCGCCGCGAGTTTATGCAAGCTTTCGCCGAACACATCGGACAGGCGACTGACCTCCCCCTTGCGCGATCCCGGTAGGGCCAACACCACAGGCGCGGCCCCAAGGCCATGCGCGTGCCGAAAGGCGGAGGCGTCTGTCGGCTCGGCCAATGGCTCCGCCACAACGGGGTGCCCAACAAAGTCGCAGGCCAGCCCCGCGCGTTCCATGTACGGCGGCTCGAACGGTAAGAGCGCCAAAACGTGGTCGACAATGCCGATCATCTTGTCGGTCCGTTTCGCGCGCCACGCCCAGACGGAGGGTGCCACGTAGTGAACCGTCGGCACCGCAGAGACCGCACGCAGCTTGCGCAACACCCGCAGGCAAAAATCGGGGCTGTCGATCGTTACAACCACATCCGCGCCGGAGCCGATGATGTCCTCCACCGTCTCGTCACGACGACGAAACAGCCCGCGCAATTTCGGCAATACCTCCGCGATCCCCATCACCGACAGCTCTTCCATCGCGAAAAGCGACGTCATGCCTTGGGCTTCCATCAAAGGGCCACCGACGCCTTGGAATTCGATGTCAGGGTCCAGCGTCCTTAGCCCTTCCATCAGGGCCCCACCCAGCTTATCGCCGGACGGCTCCCCCGCGATCAGGTAGACCTTCACCCGCGCACCCAAAGGAACAAGCCATTGTCCTCAGCCAGCTGCGTGCACAGGTCGGCCTGCAAAACGATGACGCGCCCCGCCTCGACGACGATACCGTCAAGGCCGGTTTGCACCGCGCGCACGACCGTATCTGGCCCGATGGTTGGCATATCAATGCGCAGTTCTTGGCCCGGTTTGGCGGCTTTAATCAGCACGCCACCTTTCGCAGGAAGCCCCTGCGCACGGGGCCCCTTGCCGATGCCGAGCGGGTTTTTCGCCCACGGCAGGCCCGTGCGCTCGCGCAGCAGGCTTTGCATCATGAAATCTGTGCCGGGCTGGGCCTCAATCGCCAAGGGTTGGCGCTTGTGAACAATGCAAGCTTGACCCACATCCGCGGCCGCCATCGCGCCGATGATCTCCACGCCGCGGTCCGCGTCGGCTTCGTGTTCTTTGCTGGGGCGGTGGCTGCCAAGGAATCCCACAGGCGGCAACACGTCCGCACGCAGCTCATGCGCCCCAATTGGGGTAATTCCGGCTTCCTCAAAGAATCCCAGCACCAACCGCAACGCTGCGTCGTCGCCCAGTTGCAGCGCCTGCATCATGCGCGGGACGAGCGGCATCGTCAGCGCGTCGATCTTAGAAGGGTCAAGCGGCGGACGATCAACGCGGCCTGCGAAGCAGATACGGTCGACGCCCTTGTCTTTTAGCCACGCGATAAAGCTGCCGAGCGTTTCAATCCGGAACCTGTGAACCGGCTGATCAATACGCGCATCAATCTCCTGCCATTCCATCTGGCAAAGATGGTACGGCGTCCGCGTATCAGACAAATGTTTGATAAGCAGCTCCGGCAGCTCGCCCTCACCCGTGACCAGCGCCAACATCAGCGCGGCGTCAGGTAGGACCGACCGCTGTCGCCCAGAATAAACTCGACCACTTCGCGCACATAATCGCTGTCGGTCTCCTCTGACAGACGGCGAGCGCGGTCTTGAAACGCGCCGTCGCCTTGGCGCAGCATCTGATAAGCGGCCCGCATGGCGGTGATATCAGGGCGCGGTACCCCTGCGCGTTTCATCCCGACATAGTTCAACCCGTCCAACTCACCGCGCGGTGCTTGGACCAAGCCGTATGGAATAACATCATTGGTAACCATGGTGACGGCCCCGATGATCGCGCCACGACCGATCCGCACGAACTGGTGGATACCCGCCAACCCGCCGATGATCACCTTGTCCTCAATGATGCAGTGGCCAGCCAAAGCGGATTGGTTGGCCATGATCACGCCGTTGCCCACAATCGCGTCGTGGCCCACATGCGCGCCGGTCATGAACAGGCAGTCGTCGCCGACTTTCGTCAAACCGCCGCCGCCCGTGGTGCCGGTGTTCATCGTCACACCTTCACGGATCCGGTTGCGCGCGCCGATTTCCAGCAGCGTTTCCTCGCCGTCAAACTTCAGATCCTGAGGGATTTCACCGATCACGGCGAAGGGAAAAATCACCGTGTCCTCGCCGATGGTTGTCTTCCCCGTCACCACAACGTGGCTTTTCAGCTCCACGCCCGCAGCGAGAGACACTTTCGCGCCAACCGTGCAGAACGGGCCGATGGTTACACCGTCGGCGATCTGGGCGCCGTCTTCGACGAAGGCCGTTGGGTGGATTGTTGTGCTCACTTGGGTAGGTCCATCATGGCGGTGAATTCAGCTTCTGCGGCCATCTCGCCCTCTACCGTTGCGACGCCTTTAAACTTCCAGACCTTCGCCCCTGCCTTGCCGCGCGTCACCTCGACGTCGAGATGCAGCACATCGCCGGGCACCACTTTGCGGCGGAATTTGCAGCCGTCGATTGCCATGAAATACACCAGCAAATCCTTGTCGGCCATATCCATGGTCACGCCAACCATCACAGCAGCTGTCTGCGCCATCGCCTCGATGATCGTCACGCCAGGCATGATGGGTGCACCAGGGAAGTGGCCTTGGAAATGCGGCTCGTTGAAGGTCACGTTCTTGATTCCGCGCGCGCTTTCACCCGCTTTGATGTCCACAACTTTGTCGACCAGCAAGAACGGGTAGCGATGCGGAATAATCCGCTGGATCAGGTCGATGTCTGCGGTGGTGGGTGTCATGGTGTAATCCTCTGGCCTTTAGCTTTTCGGGGTAGCATTTGACTACCGCCAGCACAAGATTGCCGCTTCAGTTGTCTGGGCTGGTGCCGTCAGTCGGGGCGTCGCCCTCTGGCGCTGTCTCTTCAGTGTTTACTGACGGGCGTTGAACTGGCACAGGGCCGGTATCCGGCAGCGGAGAAGCGCCGATCGCTGCGTCTATTCGTGCAATCGCTGCGTCGGTGATGTCAATTTGGCGAACCGAGAAAATCACTGCCGCGTTGTTCAAGATTGCGACCGCGCCGGTTTCCTCCACCAATTCCAATAGAATGGGATAGGCCGCGTTGAAGAAGCGCGCACGCTCTGTGTCGGCTTGCCTCTGGATGTTCTCGCTTTTGGCAGCTTGGGCGCTGCGGATCCCTGTGACGCGCTCGTCGAAGTCAATCGCAAGCTCTTGAAAGCGTGCTGGATCCATCCCCGCACGCTCATCTGTCAGGCGACGTTCTTCCTCTTCTAGCGCGGCCTCAATCTTGCGGTTTTCTTGCGATAACTCGTTGGATTTCTGGCTTAAATCGCTCTGTACCCGTTTCCCGAAGGCAGAAGCCGCATACATGCGGTCCTGATCCAGTGTCAGAACTGGGCTTGGTTGAACGGATTGCGCCAAGACAGGCGTGGCGGCGGTTAAAGCTGCCACCAACGCGCCTGTTGCACGTGTCGCCGTCATGATCAGAACTGCGTAGAAACGGTTAGGTCGAAGGAGCGTTCTTTGTCGAAGTCTTCCTTAACCAGCGCTTTGGAGAAGTTGAAGCGAAGCGGCCCCAACTGCGTGTCCCAAAGTACCGACACCCCAACGACGGAGCGCAGCTTGAAGCTGTCATCGACAGGCGTACCCGTTCCCGTTCCGTTGTTGGTGTCATCCAGGCCCCAGAGGGAGCCCACGTCGAAGAAAACACCGCCGCGAATGCCGTATTCCTCCGGCAACCCAAGCGGGAAGTCCGCTTCCAGACGCGCAACTGCGTAGTAGTTCCCACCAAGCGCGTCTTTGTTTGCCGACGCGAGGTCACGTGGGCCGACCCCTGCCCCATCAAAGCCGCGCAACTTGCTGGACCCGAGGAAGAACCGCTCAGTGATGCGGCTGTTCCCCGTCAGGCGTGTTTGCGCGCCAAACTCGAACTGCGCGCGCAGGGTCACTTCCTCGCGGGCAACTTTGGTTTCCGCAGACACAAGGCCGGTGGTTTGAATGTACTGAACACCGCCGCCGATACCTGCAATCTGCTGGCCAAAGCGCAGCAACACACCGCTGGTCGGGTTCAAACCCGTGCGGCGCGTATCGTAGGAGTACAGATAGCCCAAGGCGGAGGTCCACGCGGAGGATTCATCGCGCTGAATGATGACAGATGTCGTCGGATCAACGTTCTTGATCGAGTCTTTTGACAAGCGATAGTTCAACCGCAAGCGACCGTTTTCCGACACTGGGAACTCGATGCTCGGCTCGATCCCGACCGATTGCGTGTCATAAGCTGCGAACTGGCTGTCCGTTGTGGTGTAATAGGCGTTCAGGCCAAAGCCCAAATCGCGGCCCAAGAAGGCAGGCTCGAGGAAGCTCAGGGATGTCGACTGATTGTCTGACCCCGTGTCGAACGAGAATGCCAGTGTCTGGCCACGCCCCAAGAAGTTACGTTCGCGGAAGCTGACATTGAGCGACGCGCCGGCGTCGGCACCGTAGCTGACCCCGAAGCCCAAGGAGCCGGTTGTCGTCTCTTCAACGTCGACATCGACGACGACTTGCTCCGGGCCACTGCCCTGACGGGTGTTCACATCTGCCGTGGAGAAATAGCCTAACGCACGGATACGCTCCGCGGCGTCGCGAATTTCGCGTGGGTTGAAGGGGTCGCCCTCAACGGTTTTGAACTGACGGCGCACAACACGGTCAAGGGTTGTGGCGTTGCCTTCGATGTCGATGCGTTCCACGAATACGCGTGGGCCACGGATGATTGCGAACTCAACGTCCAACGTGACGTCGGCGTCGTTGCGGGTGATGCGAGGTTCCACCCGAATGAAGTTCAGCCCCTTGGTCAGCGCCAGACGCTCCATGCGGGTGATGGTGTTCTCGATCTTCGAGGGGGAGTAAATCTCCCCGTCTTTGAGGCGCGCGACGCGGTCGTATTCTTCGGCGTCAATTTCCGGCAGGTCTGAGTAGGTCGTGACCTTGCCCACACGGAATTGCTGGCCTTCGCGCACTTTGAAGCTGACGAAATAGCCGTCACGTTCGCGGGCAAGTTCCGGTGTCGAGGACAGAACCTGAAAATCGACATAGCCGCGTGACAGGTAGAAGTCGCGCAGAAGTTGACGGTCAAACGCGATCCGGTCGCCCACGAAGGTATCGGACTGGATGATCGACCGCAGGAAGCCCGCTTGCTTGGATTCGACCACGCGACGCAGGCGACGGTCGGAATAGGCGCGGTTCCCGATGAAGCTGATGCGCTCCACCTCGACCACGTCGCCTTCGGCGACTTCAAACACCAGATCTACGCGGTTGTTGGAGCGCGGGATGATGCGCGGTGTCACGGTCGCTGCAATCCGGCCCGCTTGGCTGTAGCCTTCGGCGAGCAATGCCGCGTCGGCCTCTGCTGTTGCTGGGCTGTAAACGCGGCGTGATTTGGAGTTGAGCAAAGGCAGCAGGTCCGCGTCTTTCAGACGCTTGTTGCCCTCGATGTTCACGCGGTTGATCGTCGGGAATTCTTTGACGGTCACGACAAGGCGGTTGCCCACTGGCACAACATCCACAGTCTCGAACAGACCGGAGCGTTGCAGCCGCTGGGTCGCGTCGTTCAGCTGACCACCTGTTGCAGTTTGGCCCCGTTCAAGGCGCAAATAGCTAAGAATTGTTGCATCTTCGATACGTTGATTGCCGTCAATTTGGACTGACGAAATCGGAAAACTCTGTGCAAAAACCGGTTGGAGCGGAACCGCACTGGTCACCGCCGCTATGGCCAGTCCAGACAATGCTGCCCTAACACACTGAATTTGAATGAATTGACGTGCGTTCTGCGTCGCTTTTGCGATCTTCATGTGTTTGGGTCCCGCTCTGACACTCTATGTTGTGTCCTAGCTCTACCCTGAGTCTGCACATATGTCAAAACGATGAACCAAAAAGGCGCCCGAATAACGGGCGCCCTAAATCGTGCGATACTGCGTGTATTTAAAGGCCTCAGAGGCCGGCAAGCAGCCCTGCTGTCATCAGCGCGCAGCCGATGGCCAACGGCCAAAGCAGACGGTCCCAGTTGAGACGAATTAGAAGATTTAGGCCTTGATAGCCGCTTTGAATAGTTTGCATGGGTCCAATCCCTCACAGAAGATTGGACCCTTCGTGCACGTCAATTGTGACGCAAATTGGGCAAACTTAGGTACAAAAGAAGTCATTCGTCAGGGCAAACACCATCAATGACAACAACAATACCAAACCCGCTGTCATCAGCACATTCAGCACCTTGTCAGAGGGCGGACGCCCCGCAACGGCCTCATAGGCGTGGAACACAAGATGGCCCCCATCCAGCACCGGAATAGGGAAAAGGTTCAGCAAACCAACCGCCGTCGACAAGACCGCGATGAACCAGATGAATTCCGCCGCACCTTGTGATGCCATATCGCCGGATGTCTGCGCGATGCCAATCGGTCCTTGGATGTTGCACGAGCTGATGGCCCCTGTGATCATGTACCACATGCCGGTCAGGCTGGACTTTGCGATAAACCACGTTTGCACGGCGCCGCCCCAAATCGCGTCCCCTGCCCCCAACGTTACGCGCGGCGGCTCAAAGAATGCGCCGCCCGAAAAGCCGATCAACCAACGGGATTCGAAGCCGTCTCCCGTGGGCAGGTCACGTTGGCGCGGGGTGAGGGTTTTCTCCAACACTTCGCCGTTCCGCCACACCAGTAACTCTAGCGCGTTGTCCTTACTGGACTGCGCGGCTTTCTGGACTTCGCTTAAAGCGAAGACCGGCGTACCGTTCACCGATTGGATCACGTCGCCAACCTCAAGGCCGCCATCCATCGCGGCAGATTTCGGCTGCAACTGGTCAATCACGGGCGGGAACGGGAAAACGCTGTCGAAGGTGACGGTTTCGCCATTCCGCTCCACTTCGTAAGACACGACTTCGGCAGACGGCAATGATTGTGCGACCGTGTAGAACTCCGCCAGATCGTTGATCTCCGCGTCGCCGATCCGCACAATGCGGTCGCCCTCTTGGAACAACTCAACCGGCCCTGGAAGTGGTTTGAGCTTGCCGATCACCGCGTCGTCCGTGGTGGTGCCCGCAAACAGGAAAATTCCGGCAAACACAAAGATCGACAAAATAAAGTTGAATACGGGGCCCGCCGCAACGGTCGCCGCGCGCCGCCATAAGGCCGCGCCGTGCATGGTACGCTTGCGCTCTGTCTCCGACAGGCCAGTGATCGCCTCACCGTCTTTGCCGGATGCCGCGTCGGAATCGCCCAAGAACTTGACGTAACCGCCAAACGGCAACGCCGCCAACTGCCAACGGGTACCGCGCTTGTCCATGCGTGAATAGAGAACCGGCCCGAACCCAAGCGAGAAAACCTCCGCATGGATGCCGCACCAACGGCCGACAATGTAGTGGCCGTATTCGTGAATAGCGACGATCACACTCAGCGCCACAACGAACGCGATTGCCGCACCCATAAAGCCACCAAACGAGGGAAGCATTCCCAAAATATCCATAAACCGCCCTTTCGCGTCTTGGTCCGGCGTCTAACGCGCCGCTGTCACTTGTACAAATTCTTGCGTCATCTCGCGTGCCAGATGATCTGTTTCGAGCACCTTATCAAGGCTAAGTATGTCGCAACTGAGGCCATTTTGCCCCTGCAAACGGTTCAACACTTCGTCAACAAGCCGCGCCATATCCAAAAAGCCGATTTGGCCTGCGATGAAGGCGTCCAACGCGGCCTCTTTCGCGGCGTTGAACGCCGCGCCTGCAAGACCGCCCGTTTGCATCACATCGCGCGCGATGCGCAACGCAGGGTAGCGCGCTTCGTCGGCGGGGCGGAAATTCAGGCTGGCGATCTTCACAAGATCCAGACGTTCCACTGGCACATGCCCACGTTCAGGCCAGTGAAGCGCGTAGCCAATCGCGTGGCGCATATCCGGCGGCCCCAGATGCGCCATCAGCGCCCCATCGTTAAAGCCAACCAAAGCGTGGATCAGGCTTTCGGGGTGCACGACCGTCTCAATCTGCGATGGCTGGAACCCGAAAAACTCTTTGGTCTCAATCAACTCCATCGCCTTGTTGAACATGGAGGCACTGTCGATGGTAATCCGCTGCCCCATATCCCAATTCGGGTGGGACGACGCCTGCTCAATCGTGGCCCCCGCGAGCTTCTCCATCGGCCAATCACGGAACGCGCCGCCGGACGCGGTGATGATGACCCGCTCCACCGTTTGCATATCTTCACCCACGAGGGCTTGAAACACGGCGGAATGCTCGCTGTCGACCGGCAGGATCGTGGCGCCATAGCGCGCGGCTTCGGCCAGCAAATACGGGCCAGCAGTGACCAGAGATTCCTTGTTCGCCAACGCCAAAGTTGTGCCATGGCGCAACGCCCGCAGCCCCGGCGGCAGGCCTGCCGCGCCGACGATGGCAGACATAAACAGATCAGCATGGCGGTCGGCGGCCTCCACGATGGCGGCGCCGCCTGCGGCGACCTCAATCCCCGTCCCCGCCAAGGCTGCCTTCAAATCGGCAAAACAGTCGTCGAACGCGGTCACAGCCAGTTCGGCGTTCAACAGGATCGCCTGCTCCGCCAAGCGCGCCACATTGCGCCCACCGGTGAGTGCCACAACACGGTACTGCTCCGGCGCACGCGCGATCAGGTCGACGGTGCTTTCCCCGATCGATCCCGTTGCGCCAAAGATCGTGACCGTGCGCATCAGTTGAGGATCGGCGGGAAACCCACCAGCAACATTAGCGGCAACAAGATCACCGCAGCGCCCAGCATCCCGTCAAAACGGTCGAAGAAACCGCCATGCCCGGGGATCAGGTTGGAGGAGTCTTTGACGCCCATTCTGCGCTTCATCGCGCTTTCCGCCACATCGCCCGCTTGCGACGCCATAGAAAGCAGAACCGAATACAAAACGACTTCCACGCCGGCCCCTTGAACGCCTATGAAGAGCACGCCGACAACAGCGGCTGCGACCCAACCTGCCGCCGTGCCGGACCATGTTTTCTTCGGGCTGACCTTCGGCCAAAACTTTGGGCCGCCAATGATACGGCCCGCGAAGTAGCCCAGAACATCCGTCGCAACCACAACCGCCACTAGCCACAAAATCCACGCAACGCCCTCCGTGCGCAGCATCAGCAGTGCCATGCAGGCCACCATGATCAGCACGACGAACGCGGCATGCAACGCGCGGTGCTGCGGGTGGACCGCCACACCCGCGGCGGCGGGAACAAATAGCAAAAGCAAGCTCAGATTGGACGGCAGCACCCATGCAACCACGAGCGAGGCTGCGCCAACGCCCGCAAGGCCCAATGCCAGCGGCTGCGCGGCGCCCAGCATGCGCAACAGTTCCCAGATCAGCGCGGCACACACGGCGATGACGAGGCCCGAGAAGAGAAAGCCCCCAGACCAGATTGCGCCCACGCCCACCACGATCATCACAATCGCGGAGGACATCCGCACCGCAAGGTCGGAGAATTTATCAGATGATGCGCTCATGTCGCCTCCCATAGTTCGCAGGCGATCAGCCTATCAGGCCTTCACAGCGCCAAAGCGACGGTCACGGTTTCCATAACGGGCAACGACGCTGGTGAACACCTCTGGCGTGAAATCAGGCCAATGGGTGTCGATAAACTCATACTCGGCATATGCGGATTGCCACAGTAGGAAGTTCGAAATACGCGCTTCCCCCGAGGTGCGGATCACCAAGTCGGGGTCCGGCAGCACATAGGTATCAAGGAAAGACGCCAGCACCTCCGAATTCACTTGTTCCGGCAATAGGCGCTTTTCCGCAATCTCGACGGCCAAACGCTGCGTGGCGCGGGTCACCTCGTCCCGCGCGCCGTAGTTCAGCGCAATTGTAAGGTGCGTAACGTCGTTATTTTCCGTCAACTTCTCAAGGTAGTCCATCAACGCTTGCAGCTTCTTGTCCAGCTTTTCACGGTCGCCGATGAAGCGCACGCGGGTGCCAAGCCGATGAAGGTAGTTTGCCTCGCGCTGGATGTAGCGCCGGAACAGCGCCATCAGGCCGGAAACCTCGGACTGCGTGCGCTTCCAATTCTCCGTCGAAAACGCGAACATTGTCAGATACTTAACGCCAAGCTCAGGGCAAGTTTCCACTGCCTGACGCACGCGCTTGGCACCGGCTTGGTGACCGAACAATCGGGGTCGATTGCGCTGCGTGGCCCAGCGGCCGTTGCCATCCATAATGATGGCAACATGCTTTGGGCCGGTCGGATTAATATCCTCAACGCTCATATCAATACCTCGAAATATTTTTGGTTTTACCAATGATATCGACAAACTTAACCGGTGTCAGGCGGCGTTTAGGGGGAAAATGCCCCTAGACCTGCATGATCTCTTCTTGCTTGCTCTCCAACGCCTGATCCACCAGCTTGATCTGCGCGTCGATCATATCTTGAACCTCGGCCTCCCAGAGCTTCTGGTCATCTTCGCCCATGCCGTTGGCCTTGGCCTTTTTGATTTGGTCCATGGCGTCGCGGCGAATGTTACGGATCGAGACACGGGCGTGCTCTGCGTAGGAGCCAGCCACCTTCGTCAATTCACGGCGACGTTCTTCGTTCAGCTCAGGAATCGGCAGCATAATGATCGTGCCGTTTAGTTGAGGATTGATCCCCAAGCCACTCTCGCGAATGGCTTTTTCGACCTTCCCGACCAATCCCTTATCCCAGACGTTGATCGTCACCATGCGTGGTTCCGGCACGTTGACCGTCCCCACCTGGTTGATCGGCGTCATAGAGCCATAGGCGTCGACCATCACCGGCTCCAACATCGAGCCAGATGCGCGCCCTGTGCGCAGCGAGCCGAACTCGGTGCGCAAGCTGGCCATAGCGCCATCCATGCGGCGCTGAATATCGTCGGTGTCGAGGATAAAGTCTTCTGACATTTGCGGTCTCATCTTGCTTGATATTGATCGTTGAGCGCTTGTCTAAAGCAAGCTGGCGCCTGTGGCTAGTGGCGCAAAGCCGCTGCCGCAGCGCTGTTTGATTTGCACCATGTACCAATGCGTTTCAATTAAATTGCGGAGAGTACGGATGGCTAAGCGCAAGATTGCTTAACGAATTTCACATCTAACACCCCTGTTTGCGAAGCGGGGGCACCATCATGGCAATCATTACGTCTGCCAACATGATATTTGTCGGCAATCTCGTAGAAACCGACATCAACGAGGCTGATTACCTAACTGAAAACGCCAGCGCCATTCTTGGCACATATTCTGACTTGGTCATGACGTCCGTCACACAAAGCGACGGTGATCATGACGGCGCGATTTACGACGATGAATACAATCCAGGCAATGATTACATTTCCTACGATGCAGGCGCAGGCGCAACGGCGCAATATGTCGACAGTAGTGTGCTTTACACCGCCACGATCACGTTGGGGGACGGCTCCACAATAGTCGGGGATTTCGTCGTCATTCAGGCCGCCAACGGCGACACGTTCATCCGTGAGGAATTGGGCGGAACTCAACTGGATAACCTCTCCATCCAATCCATATCACTCGACAGCGTATCCTATGCAAATGGCGCGGGGTTCAACACATCGGAGAACCTCAGCAACACCGCCGTCGTTTGTTTTGCGACGGGCGTAGAAATCGCCACATTGACCGGATCAGTTCCCGTGGAGGACCTGCGGTCCGGTGATCTGGTCCACACGATGGACCATGGCTTACAGCCGATCAGATGGGTCCACAGCCGCACGCTACCCTACGCGGGAAAGCACGCCCCGATCATCTTTAACGCGGGTGTTTTGGCCCCATCGGTGCCCACGCGCCCCATCGCCCTCTCGCCGCAACACCGTGTTTTGTTGCGGTCGCGCATAGCCAAGCGCATGTTTGGCAAGGACGAGGTATTTGTGAGCGCCAAGACGCTGTTAACGCTGCCGGGCGTCTACCGCGGAGCGCGCTTTATGCCCGTCACCTATCACCACTTCGCCTGTGACGCCCATGAAATCATCTTCGCGAATGGCACCCCTGCGGAAACCTTCTACCCAGGTCCGCAGGCGTTAAAAGCACTCCCGCAGAGCGCGCTGGACGATTTGTTTAACGCCGAGTTTGACACCCCGAACAAGATACTCGCGAGACCATCTCCGCGAGGGCGCCAGCAACGCACCTTGCTTGCGCGACATGCGAAAAACAACGTGCCAGTGCAGGTGGCCGCGCCTTAGCCCACTCTTGGAAATACCTAGCGCCCCCAATCACCGCGCTGCAATTCCACCGTCGTCGGCAACACGCCAAGCGCGTTCAGCCGCAAGTCGAGCGCTTGCGCACGGGCGATTGCGTCCGCGTCCTTATTTGGCCCAGCCGCAAACCAGAAATCTAGCTGCGAGGCTAAAAACGTCCCACCCGCCATCGGCTCACAAACCGCTGCTTCCGGCACTTGCGACGGCGCGAGGTCGAACGGCACCCAGCCCAACCATCCGATACCGGAGCGCTGCTTATCCAGCGGATGATGCTCATCCCTATAAACCGGCCATGCCATCGAGACATGCTGCGGGCGCTGCCACGCAATAACGGCGGCGATAGTCTCTCGAAAAAGCGAAATATCCGTTCCGTAAGTGGGATGGGGGCCACGGAATTCCAACAACAAGTTCATGACCAAGTGTCCGACCGACCCCAACGGTGAGTTAAGGCGCATAAGATGTCGGAACTCGAGCTGGGCTCATTGTACGCGCTTGCACTAAAAAACGTCAGATCTGTACGGTCGAGCGCAGAAGGGCCTTTTTCTAAGTTTTGCTGTTTCGTTCGCTTAATAAAGCCGCTTCGATCATCTCCGATGGTCTGCTCTGCGAACTTCCAACCTCCATAGAACAGGCGCAGCCGACTGAGTTCAAGTAATAGCTCAAGAAACGCTTTCATACCCTCATCAAAGCCCGCGGAGCTCGGAGACATTAAAAAATTCAACCGCACACTAACCCCTCACCATCGGTCGCCACTCTGTCTCAACGCCCACAACCCGTGCATCATTCATCAATGAAAGCGCATAAATCATCGGCCATTGATGACTAAATACCCACTTCAATCCAACGTCCGGCTGAAAAGGCAAAAGCCTGCCGACTTGCTCACTCGACTGAGTTACGAAGCGAGTAAACGTATTAACTCCCGCTCTGATAGCCCAATCCTTCATTCTCGGACGATCTCCACCCCAATCATCTTCCAAAAACTCATCATATCCGAATTTTGCCTCCAGCATTACGCAGGGGCCCGGCTCGATCCCGTCCCAACTGTACGCCGCAAATTGCCACTCGTTGATGCGACGTTGGTCAGGAAAATGTCCGAGACCGCAGACGAATTGCTGATATGCATACCCGCGTTCCGCGGTGCCACGCACCGGCCTGTCCTGATCATTTTGGTAGGAAACGGGCTCTGAAGACCCTGTATTTGCGGCGCCACAATCATGACATCCTTCGGTGCAAACGTCATCTTTTGTATCTGTTTGCACATCAGCCTCGATATTCGCCCCAGTATCCGGCCCCGCATCCACATCTGGCAAATCCACGGACGGCAAGTCTGGCCCGATATCGGGAATTTCTAGGGGCGGAAGGTCGGGAGCCGGCGGACCTACACAAATTTCTAGGACCGCGCCGGGAAGCGGGACTTAAACACATCGTGCAGCTGCAAGTCCCGCCATTTCACCACCAGACCTCAGAACCGCGATCCGCGTCGGTCAGCATCAGCTTGATACATGCGCATACGTCGCCAAACCGAATGTCGGCCGTACCCGTTTTCGCGGTCAGGGTCTCGTAGATCGCCGCGTTCCGCCAGAAGTCCGGCGCAAGGCCGCTGTGAATCATGACCCACCGCGCCCTCAAAGTTGGAGACTTCAATCCGAAGGACACCGCATTCCTGCGGGCGTATCCGACCGTCTCCGTCAGGTCGGCGTCTTCCACCGCGTTGAAACGGGATGGCCGCCATGCTCTCAGACGCAGGGCAAATTGATGGTCTTGGTTTTTGTACGCCTATTCGTTAAAGGCGCGCTTCATCTCAGAAGTCAAAGTCAGCATCGCGGAAAATCTCTTAATTCAATACCGCGATGCTTGGCGAGTGCGATCCAACTGTCAATCCTCGACGAGTGTATACGTCCCCTCGCCTGCGAGAATGCCCTTGAAACCGCCCGGCTCGTCCAAGGAGAACACGATGATCGGCAGGTCGTTGTCACGCGCCAGCGCGATGGCAGACGCGTCCATAACGCCGAGGCGCTTTTGCAGCACATCGTCGAAGCTGACTTTGTCGTAGCGCACCGCGTCGTCGAACTTGGCTGGGTCTTTGTCGTAGACGCCGTCCACCTTGGTGCCTTTGAAGATGGCCTCGCATGACATCTCGTTGGCACGCAGGGTCGCCGCGGTGTCGGTCGTGAAATACGGGTTGCCTGTGCCCGCCGCGAAAATGCACACGCGCTTTTTCTCAAGGTGGCGCACGGCGCGGCGGCGGATGTAGGGCTCCGCGACCTCGTTCATGGTGATCGCAGAGATCACCCGCGTGTGGATGCCCAAGCTTTCCAGCGCACCCTGCATCGCCAAAGCGTTCATTACCGTGGCGAGCATACCCATGTAGTCGGCGGTCGTGCGCTCCATCCCTTGGGCGGAGCCTTGCAACCCGCGAAAGATGTTACCGCCGCCGATGACCATGCAAATCTCGACGCCCATTTCGTGCACCCGCTGCACCTCACGGGCGATCCGCTCCACGGTTGGCGGGTGAAGCCCGAATCCCTGATCCCCCATCAGGGCCTCCCCCGAAATTTTCAACATTACGCGATTGTACGTGCTTTTGGGGGCATCAGTCATCTGGGGCGGCCTTTTCTGGGTGCTGCTTGAGCAGTTGCAAAGTGGTGGCAAAATGTCGGAAAACCCAGCAAGATTCAACGGCCAAGCGACGGCCACCCGCTTTAATCGGTTAATTACTGGAAACCCGCCAAGCTATGCAGTCATTGCTCAAAACCATAGGGTCGGATCAGCCTGTCCTGATCGCGGGCCCAACGGCGTCCGGCAAGTCGTCTTTGGCGTTGCACATCGCCACCACCTTGGGCGGCACAGTGATTAACGCGGATGCGTTGCAGGTGTTCGACTGCTGGCAGTTGTTGTCCGCGCGCCCTGACGCGTCGGAGCTGGCGATGGCACCGCACGCACTCTACGGGCACGTGCCCTACCGCGAGGCTTACTCGACCGGACACTGGCTGCGCGACGTCACGGCGCTGCTGGGTAGGGTTTCGCGCCCGATCATCGTCGGCGGCACCGGTTTGAACTTCACGGCGCTGACCCAAGGATTGGCCGATATCCCAATGATTCCTGACGCTGTGCGCGCGGAGGCCGAGAAACTGTCGCGCGAAGACATGCTTGCCACACTGGATCCAGAGACCACCGCACGCATCGACGTCCTGAACCGCGCGCGGGTACAACGCGCGTGGGAAGTTCTGCGCGCAACGGGGCGCTCCATAACGGCGTGGCAGGCCGAGACCCCGCCACCAACGCTGCGCCGCGAGGACTGCGCCGCCTTCGTGATGAACGCCCCCGTGCCGTGGCTGGACGACCGCATCACGCGGCGGTTTGACCAAATGTTGGCGCAGGGCGCACTTGAGGAGGTCCGCGCGTTGCAAGACGACTGGGACATCCAGCGCCCCTCCGCCAAGGCAATCGGCGGACCTGAGCTTATGGCGCATCTAAACGGCGAAATTTCGCTTGGGGAGGCGCGGACCCGCTCAATCATCGCTTCACGCCAATATGCCAAGCGCCAACGCACGTGGTTCAAGGGCCGTATGAAGGACTGGACGCAGGTATCCGCCGATGCGTTGACGCACTGACACATTATTGCCGCAATTGCGCATTTGACAGTTTCAAGCCGCGCCAATTACTAATTTGTTCGTCTACACTTACCCATCAGCACACCCGTAATCGCAGGACATTTCATGACCCGCCACACTCTACCCTACGTTGAAACGCTTGCGACCCACCAGCGATCCGAGGCTTGGCGCACCGACGCAGCCCAATCACTCGACCACCCGATTTTGTTCTGGATCACCCGTGGCCAAGGCCGCGTTATGGTGGATTGCCGGATGCGCGGCATTGGGCCGAACACGGCTGTCTTCATTCCGCCGAACACCCTGTTCAGCTATGAGATGTTCGCCAGTCCGCAGGGTATGGTCGTCTCCCTGCCCCGCGACGACACCGCTGGCCTGCCCCGCCGCCCTGCACTGCTGAAGGCCACCACCATTCAATCGCAAAGCGAGATTTCCGGTCTCATCGACGCGCTGTCGCGTGAATTGGGGGAGCTGCGCACGGGTCAGCGCCGCGCCGTGATGGCCTATGCAATGATGCTGGGCGTCTGGCTGGACCGCGCGCTGGCAGAGCAACCCCAAAGTGAGCTGGGAAAGTCTGACCGGATGCTGCGCAAGTTTAGCCATGTGGTCAGCATCGGGCACCGTGATGGCAAATCACTGGGCGAATTCGCAGCCGACCTGCAAGTGACCCCCACCCATTTGACGCGGCTGACACAGACAGCGGTGGGAAAACCGGCCTCCGCGCTGCTGCAAGAACGCGTCATTCAAGCCGCTTGTGAGGCGCTTTTGCACACGGACCGCCCCGTCCAAGACATCGCGGAAAAGCTGGGCTTCTCCAGCCCCGCATATTTCACGCGGGCGTTTCAGGCGCACACCGGAAAAAACCCGTCGGCCTTCCGAAAAGCCAAATAAGCCAGTTTGCGTTATCCAGCGGAACAGCATCGGCCGAGGCGGCATAAAAGATAACCTAGCGTAAAGCAAAGATGTCGTTTTTCGACGTTGCGATTGTCGTTTTTGTGCGTCACCCTGACGGTTCAAGCCGTTGACGTCGCCAATCGATTGGTGCGCAATGGCATTCTGCGCGTTGAGAAGGGCCGAAAGAGCTCCCTCAACTCGTACCAAGGGTGACTTGACCGACACGGGACACGGTTGAAGGTAGCCAGTGCAAAGCGAAGTCTTCAGGGAGACACAGATGACAAAACAAACCTTCAACGGCGGACCAGTTCACCGCGCAGTGGACATGTACGCGGCAGAGCACAAAGCAGGCCTGATGGACCGCCGCGAGTTTCTGACACGTGCAACAATGATGGGCGTCACCGCCACTGCCGCTTATGGCATGATCGGCGCGACACCCGCCAAAGCCGCCGGACACGCCCAACAGGGCGGCACCCTGCGCATGCAGATGGAGGTCCGCGCACTGAAGGATCCACGCACGTTTGACTGGACCCAGATGGCCTATTTCACCGCCGGTTGGCTGGAATACATGGTTGAATACAACTCCGATGGCTCCTTTGAGCCGATGCTGCTGGAGTCGTGGGAAATCAACGACGACGCGACCGAGTACACACTGAACGTCCGCAAGGGCGTGAAATGGAATAACGGCGACGATTTTACTGCAGATGACGTGGCACGCATGGTCACGGCTTGGTGCGACAAAAGCGTTGAGGGCAATTCTATGGCGGGCCGCTTCGCCATCCTGATCGACCCTGACACCGACAATGCAATCGAAGGCGCGATCAGCGTCGTGGACAGCCACACCGTCAAGCTGGCACTGCCCGCACCTGATATCACGCTGATCGCTGGCATGTCCGATTATCCGGCAGCTGTGTATCACAGCTCCGCCACAGGCACGCCCGAAGACATGGTGGCCAACCCGATTGGCACAGGCCCCTATAAACCCGAGATGCTGGAAGTCGGCGTGAAAGCCGTCATCGTGCGCAACGAAGGGTTCGACTGGTGGGGCTATGCCGCTGGCAAAGGCGCGTATCTGGACCGTATCGAATATATTGACTACGGCACCGATCCCGCCGCTTGGGTCGCCGCCGCCGACGCGGAAGAGGTCGATTGCTTCTACGAGACCGTCGGCGAATTCGTTGATGTCATGGACGGCTTGGGCTGGGAGAAAACCGAGGTGGCCTCTGGTGCGACCATCGCGATCCGCCCCAACCAAGAGGCAGAGGATGCTGACGGCGTGAAGCCCTACGCAGATGTTCGGGTCCGCCGCGCAATCGCCATGGCGGTCGACCGTGCGGTCTGTCTGGAACTTGGCTACGCAGGCCAAGGCCAAGTCGGTGAGAACACCCACGTCGGCCCGATGCACCCCGAATACGCGGACGTGCCGGGGCTGGAGCATGATCCGGCTGGCGCAAAAGCCCTGCTCGACGAGGCTGGAATGGCCGACTACGAGTTCGAGTTGATCTCCATCGACGATGACTGGCGCAAGAACACCACTGACGCCGTTGGCGCGCAGCTGCGCGACGCAGGGTTCAACATCAAGCGCACGATCATTCCGGGCACGACGTTCTGGAACGATTGGACGAAATACGGATTCTCCTCCACCAACTGGAACCACCGCCCGCTTGGCGTGCAAACACTTGGCTTGGCCTATCGCTCCGGCGAGGCATGGAACGAATCCGCTTTCTCTAACGCAGAGTTTGACGCGGCACTGGCGGAGGCAAATTCCATCGCCGACAACGACAAGCGCCGTGTGGTGATGGAGAAGTTGCAGACCATCATGCGCGACGAGGGCGTGACGCTACAGCCGTACTGGCGCTCCCTCTACCGCCACAACGCAGCGGGTTTTGTGGGGCTGGATATGCACATCGCCTATCTGCCGCAGCTCTATAAGTGGGGCGTCGCCGCCTAGGCTGACGCAGGATCAGGGCCGCATCACTGGGTGCGGCCCTTTCTTTCTTTATAACCGCGCGGCCAACTCGACTTTGGCTCCAGACGCCCTAAAGGGCGCACCCGTCGCGGCCAACATATAGGAACCCCGATCGTATGGGACTGTTCATCCTACGGCGTGTAGGCGTGATGCTGCTCACGGCCCTGTGCCTGACGTTCATCGTGTTTTTCATGACGAACCTGTATCCAAATCTGGAAAAGCTTGCCAAAACCCAAGGCAACTTTCGCATGTCGGATGAGGCTGTCGTCAGCTACCTGACCCGAGAGGGCTACATGGCCCCCCTGCCCGTCAAATACGGGCGGTGGCTTGGCGTGTTGCCGAACCATGTGTTCACCGATCAAGACGGCAAGACCACCGGAAAATGTATCCGCGAGGGCGTCAACACCGCCGAGACCGCGCCGCGCTATTGTGGCGTCTTGCAAGGCGAATGGGGCTATTCATCGGTATTCAAGGATGACGCAGGTTCAATCATCGCCAAGCGACTGGGGCTGACAGGGTGGCTGGCGCTGCTGGCCTTCGCGGTGATGATCCCCGCCGCGCTGATTATCGGCGTTCTGGCAGGCATGCGCGAGGGCAGCCGGATGGACAGAACGCTCTCCACCTTCTCCATCGCCTCATCCGCCACGCCGGAATATGTATCCGGTGTGATCTTCATCGCGGTCTTCACCTCCTCCGCCTTCGGTCTGAAGTGGTTCAAAGGCTCCGCGACATCCGCGATGGAGGATTTTACGTGGGCCAACATCACCCTCCCTGTCGCCACGATCGCGCTCTACGGCGTGGGTTACATCGCACGGATGACCCGCGCGTCCATGGCGGAGGTCATGACCGCGCAGTACATCCGCACCGCCCGCCTCAAAGGCGTCAGCTTTGGCAACATCGTGGTGAAACACGCGCTGCGAAACGCGCTGATCGCACCGTTTACCGTCATCATGCTGCAATTCCCGTACCTGCTGACCGGCGTTGTCATCACCGAAACCTTGTTCAACTACAAAGGCTTCGGCTGGATGCTCGTTCAGGCCGCCTCGAACAACGATATCGACCTTCTGCTCGGCGGCTCCGTCGTCGCGGTGATCGTCGTTCTCGTAACGCAGCTGATTTCGGACGTCGGCTACGTGTTCCTCAACCCACGCATTAGGATTTCATGATGGAGCCGCTCACTTGGACAGGTGCGCTCGGCGCCTATTTGAACCCCGTCTTCACGCTGGCTGTGTTGGGATTGATCCTGACTGTCGCCAGCTACCTTCTGCTCAGCGCGGTTGAGAACACGAAGGCCGTTTTCACCACCGGCCCACAGAACCGGCAAGGCCCCGCACCCCATTCCGAAGCTCTAGCGGACTTCATCTTTCCATTATCGGCCATCACGGCACTCTTGGGGATGGTGTACCTTTTGGCAGGCATCGTGACACCCTACGGCACCGCAGGCATCATCGGGGAGCTGGGCGTTCGCTTCCTCCCCGTCTGGATCGCCCTCGCCGTGACCTTCTTCCTGTCGCTTACCTACAAGCGCAAGCTGGGTCTTTACGGCAAGCTGTTCGACAGCCCCATCGGCATGGTTGGCTTTGCCATCGTGATGTTTTGGGTCTTCACCGCCATCTTCGTGTCCATGGATATGGTGATCACCCATGATCCGCTCGGTCAGGTTTCCGGCATGAAGAACAAGCTCCCCGGCACCCCGCTGCGCGGCGCGGCAGAAGGCGACTACACCCACTACCTGCTGGGCGGCGACAACCTCGCACGCGACGTGTTCTCGCGCATGGTCAAAGGCTCTCAGGTGGTATTGGTAATCGCGCCTGCGGCCACGCTTTTCGCGTTCATGGTCGGTATCACACTCGGCCTGCCAGCCGGATACTTCGGCGGGAAACTCGACACGGTGATCAGCTTCATGGCCAATTTGGTTTTGGCATTTCCGGTCATTTTACTGTTCTTCTTGTTGGTGACACCGGAAATTCGCGCAGCAGGCATCCAGATACCAGGCACCGGATACATCTGGACCGTGCCCACGATCCTCGCCTCAATCCTGTTCTTGTTTCCGCTGGTGTTCCTCGTGGTGCTCTTCGACTCGCGTTATTTCACTCAACCAGCCAAACGAAACCTCTACGTCGGGCTAACGGTGCTCATTGGCGGCTACATCTACCTTGGGCTTGCGTGGGATGCGGATCCCTTCGACCTCATCTCAATAGACGGCGGGGTCTTGATCGTGTTCGTCTCGGTGGTCTTCGTGAACTCCCCCACCGTGTTCAGGATCGTGCGCGGCTTGGTCCTTGACATCAAAACCCGCGACTACGTCGCCGCGGGCCAAACCCGTGGCGAGGGGCCGTGGTACATCATGCTGTGGGAAATTCTGCCCAATGCGCGCGGGCCGTTGATCGTCGATTTCTGCCTGCGCATCGGCTACACCACGATCCTGTTGGGGACGCTCGGGTTTTTCGGCCTTGGCCTGTCATCCGAGAGCCCCGACTGGGGCACCACGATCAACGCAGGCCGCCGGTTGCTTAGCATCTACCCCCACCCCGCAATCGTCCCTGCCATCGCCTTGATGAGTCTCGTTTTAGGGCTGAACCTGCTCGCAGATGGTCTGCGCGAAGAAAGCCTGAAGGATTAAGCCCATGTCAGACGATACATACACCGGCCCGATCCTAGAGATCGACCAGCTGTCCATCTCCTTCTTCACGCGCCTTCGGGAGATCCCGGCGGTCATGGATTTTTCGTGCACCATTCAACCCGGCGAGGCGATGGGCCTCGTGGGCGAATCCGGCTGCGGCAAATCCACCGTGGCCCTGGGGGTGATGCAGGATCTGGGCGTCAACGGGCGGGTCGTCGGCGGCTCCATCAAATTCAAAGGCCGTGACCTAGGCCAGATGAGCGCGGAGGAATTGCGCGACATTCGCGGATCGGAAATAGCCATGATCTACCAAGAGCCCATGGCCTCCCTCAATCCTGCCATGCGCATCGGTAAACAGCTCATGGAAGTGCCGATGATCCACTTCGGCACGTCGCAAAAAGAGGCCTACGCCCGCGCTTTAGAGGTGGTGACGGATGTGAAACTCCCCGACCCCGAACGCATCTTGAACGCCTTCCCGCATCAGCTGTCCGGCGGTCAACAACAGCGGATCGTCATTGCCATGGCCTTGATGTCCAAGCCGTCTCTGTTGATCTTGGACGAACCCACCACGGCCTTGGACGTCACGGTAGAGGCCGCGGTGGTGGAGCTGGTGAAAGACCTCGGCAAGAAATACGGCACGTCGATGCTGTTCATCTCGCACAACCTCGGGTTGGTTTTGGAAACTTGCGACCGCATCTGCGTGATGTACTCCGGCGAGGCGGTGGAGACCGGCTCCATCGAGGACGTTTTCGACGATATGCAGCACCCCTACACGCAGGCCCTGTTCCGCTCTATCCCCTTACCCGGCGCGGACAAGAACGCCCGCCCATTGATAGCCATCCCCGGCAACTTCCCCCTGCCACACGAGCGCCCTCAGGGGTGCAACTTCGGCCCCCGCTGCGACTACTTTCAGGCTGGCCTGTGCGATCAAGGCGACATCCGGATGCAAAAGATCAAAGGCAACGACCGCCACGGCTCGCGCTGCCTGCGCATCGAGGAGATCGACTGGAACGCCCCGATCGAGATTGGCGCTCAAACTGAAAAACCAGCCCCCGGTGAGGTGGTTCTCAAAATCAACGCGCTCAAGAAGTACTACGAAGTCGCCGCCTCGGCTCTCTTCAGCGGGGCCAACAAGAAGGTGGTGAAAGCCAACGAAGCCCTAAGTTTTGAGGCACGCCAGTCGGAAACTTTGGCCATCGTGGGCGAGTCTGGCTGTGGGAAATCGACCTTTGCCAAGGTCCTGATGGGGCTAGAGACCGCTACCGCGGGCGAGATATCTCTGCGTGGCAAAAACATCCAGCACATCCCCATAGAAGACCGCGATTTGAAAACGATCTCGGATGTGCAGATGGTGTTTCAAAACCCGTTCGATACGCTCAACCCTTCCATGACCGTGGGCCGCCAGATCATCCGCGCGCTGGAAATTTTCGGGATTGGCAATACTGAGGCCGCGCGCAACGCGCGCATGTTGGAACTGCTTGATCTGGTAAAGCTGCCACGCGAATTTGCAAAGCGCATGCCGCGCCAGCTCTCTGGCGGGCAAAAGCAGCGCGTCGGCATCGCGCGTGCCTTTGCCGGCGACGCAAAAATCGTCGTCGCAGATGAACCGGTGTCGGCGTTGGACGTCTCCGTGCAAGCCGCTGTGACGGATCTTCTGATGGAAATCCAGCGCGAGAATGACACCACACTTTTGTTCATCTCGCACGACCTTAGTATCGTGCGCTATCTATCTGATCGCGTTATGGTAATGTATCTTGGTCACGTGGTTGAACTCGGGACAACCGATCAGGTCTTCCAGCCGCCCTACCACCCCTATACAGAGGCGCTCTTATCCGCCGTTCCCATCGCGGACACATCAATCGACAAAAAACACATCGTGTTGGAAGGCGATATCCCCTCCGCGATGAACCCGCCCTCCGGCTGTCCGTTTCAAACCCGCTGCGGTTGGAAAAATCAGGTCGCAGACGGGCTGTGCGACAAGGACGTTCCGCCCCTCCGCACCCTAGAGAATGGCCACCAGATCAAATGCCACCTCGCAGATGACATCCTTGCCCGCATGGAACCCGTGATGAAAATGGCCGCCGAATAAAAACGCCACGCCCCCTTCATGGCGCGACGCCCCCTATCATTTCTTCAAAAATACCTCCCCCGGAGGGTCCGTCAGACGCCGTAAAGAGCGCCGAATTTGTCATCAAGATACGCCAGCAACGGCCCTTCGGACGGTTCAAACCCGCAGGCGTGTGCGATGGTGTCTTTGGGCGCACGAAGCCCGCCATATTGCTGCAAGTTCTCCCGCAGCCATCCCGTCGCCGCCGACGTGTCACCGCGCGACAGATCTGTGTCCAACCCGGGCACCGCCATGCGCAGGGATTGATATAAGCATCCAGCATAGACGTTGCCCAACGCGTAAGTCGGGAAATAGCCGAACAGACCAAACGACCAATGCACGTCCTGCAAGACACCGTTTGATGGCTTATCGACCGTGACCCCGAAATCCGCCTCGAAGCGTGCATTCCAAGCGTCCTCCAGATCTGCGACCTCCAAGTCACCGGATATCAACTGGCGCTCCAGATCGAACCGCAGCATCACGTGCAGGTTGTAATGCACCTCGTCCGCTTCTGTCCGAATGAAGCCCGATCCGACGCGGTTCACGACTTTGTAAAATACGTCCTCATCCGCGACACCGAAATCGCCGAACTGGTCACGCATCTGCCCATACAGCCATCCGGTGAACGCGCGGGACCGCCCAAGCTGGTTCTCGTAAATACGCGACTGGCTCTCGTGGACGCCCATCGACACCCCCGCACCCAGCGGCGTCAGCGCATATTCTGCGCGCACGCCCTGCTCGTAGCAGGCATGACCTACCTCGTGGATGGTCGAGTAAAAGCAGTTGAACGGGTCACGCGGGCTGGTGCGGGTGGTGATCCGCACGTCGGTGCCCGACCCGCTGGAGAACGGATGCACCGCCTTGTCGATACGCCCGCGCGTCAAGTCGTAGCCAAAGGTTTGCGCCAGTTTCGCGGTCAGCGCCATCTGCCCCGCCTCGTCAAACTCGCGGTCCAAAGCATCGGGCGCCTCTGCGGCCAACACTCGGGCGCGCAAGTCCACCAAACGCGGGCGCATCCGGTCAAAAAGACCTTGCAGCTCAGCCCCAGCCATCCCCGGCTCGTAATCGTCAAGCAACGCATCGTAAAGATCGCCGCCCGCCGCCAAGCAAGCCGCCTCCTCACGCTTAAGATCGATCATACGGGTCAATACCGGCGCGAAGCTTGCGAAATCATCCTCGGCCCGCGCCTTAGCCCAAATGCCCTGCCCCGCAGAGGTATGGCGGGCAATATCAGTGGCCAGCTTTTCGGGCACTTTGGTGTTGCGCGTATAGGAGCGTTTTAGCTCTCGCAGGATCGCAGCACCTGTTTCGTCGGGCGCTTCGGCCTTGGCCAGCCAGTCGCCGATGCGGCCATCAGTGCGCCGCGCGTGAAGCACCGCCTCTAATGCCGCCATCTCCTCCGAGCGCAATTCGGCTGCGCCCTCGGGCATCACAGTTTCCTGATCCCACCCCGTGCGCCCCGCCACCGAGGCCAGCGCTTGTGTTGTGCGGTCAAAGGCCATCAGATCTTCATATGCTGACATCGCTTTAGTTCCTTACAGATTGAACGGGTGGATAAATGCTGGTGAAACGAGCGCGCAGGATCAGGCAAACCAGCACAACCGCGCCCAGCTGGTGAACGATGGCCAGATGCCACGGGGCCGCGTAAAGAACCGTACCGATTCCCAAAACCATCTGCCCGAACATCATCACGGCTACCCAATCAAAGGCCTGCTTTACCGCGCGGCTTGCCGCGCCCCGCGCGCGCCACCACACGAACATCCCGAACAGGAACAGTGCGTAGCCCAGCATACGGTGATTGAATTGAACCAAGGCCTCACTTTCAAAGAAGTTGCGCCACGCGGGGCTGTATTCAAACGCCAATGTCGGGAAGAAATCCCCCGCCATCAACGGCCAGTCCGTATAGGTGCGCCCCGCGTCGATACCCGCAACGAGCGCCCCCACCACGACCTGCAAATACGCGACCGCAATCAGCCAGCCGGTCAGCGTCGCCAACTTCGGCGAGCCTAAGCGCCGCGCTTGTAAAAGCTCCGCCTCCGTGCGGCCCAGCGTGAAGACGTACCACGCGATCAAGCCCAAGATAACGAAGGCCAAGCCAAGGTGCGTTGCCAGCCGGTAGGACGCCACGTCGAGCATTTCTCCCGTCAGGCCGGACGACACCATCCACCAGCCAATAGCACCTTGCAGCCCGCCAAGCGCGCCTACGGCGATCAGACGGCCTGTCCAGCCCGTCGGGATTTGCTTGCGCATAAGAAACCATAAGAAACCGACGGCCCAGACAAGCCCGATCACACGGCCAAGCTGACGATGCCCCCATTCCCACCAATAGATGGTTTTGAATTCAGACAGGCTCATGCCTTTGTTTTGCAACTGGTATTCGGGGATGGTGCGGTACTTCTCCAGCTCTACCTCCCACGCGGCTTCTGACATGGGCGGCAGCGCGCCGGTCACGGGTTTCCATTCCGTAATAGACAACCCGCTATCGGTCAGGCGGGTCAGCCCGCCGACAACGATCATCACCACAACCAAAGCGAACAATACCATTAACCATGCGCGCACGCCGCGTCTGTTGCCACGACTGGCCGCGCGATCAATCGCACCCGGTTGGGCGATGGGTTTCTCGGCCGTATCGACCTCTTCGAAAATGCTGCGTTTGCCTGCCATGTCGTGCCTCATTTGTTCGCCATCAACCTAGGGCGCGTGCCCCAGCCCGGCAAGTCAATCGCCGCGTTCTTTCCACCGTACAAACTGTCGCAGCATGCCGTGAAATGTCTGGATGTCCGCCTGCGTCATCGGCAGACGGGACAGCATGTTGCGCAGGTTCAGGCGCATCGAATCCGCTTTGTGATCGGGGTAGAAAAACTTCGCCGCGTCCAAGCGTTGCACGAAATGCTCGAACAGCTTCTCGACCTCCACCTGCGTGGCGAATTCCGTGCCTGCCATCTCCACAACTTCCGGCGCGTCGTCGCCCGACTGGCGGCGCCATTCGTAGGCCACCAGCAACACGCATTGCGCAAGGTTCAGCGATGCAAAGCCTGGATTCACCGGCACCGAGATCAGCGCGTTGGCCTGCGCGATGTCGACGTTTTCCAAGCCCGCACGTTCCGGGCCGAACATGATGCCGACCTGTTTGCCAGCCTTGGTCATCGCGCGGGCATGCTCCATCGCACGCTCCGGCGTCATCACGGGCTTGGTCAAGTCGCGCGACCGCGCGGTGGTCGCAAACACATAGTCCATGTCGCCCAAAGCGTCCGCCGTGCTGTCGAACACCCGCACATGATCCAGCACCCGCGACGCGCCGGACGCCGTGGCCACAGCGGCGGGGTTTGGCCACCCGTCGCGCGGGGAGACAAGGCGCATGCGCTGCAACTCGAAATTCCACATGGCGCGCGCCGCAGAGCCGATGTTCTCCCCCATTTGCGGGGCAATAAGAACAACTGTGGGTTGTGCGCCGCCCCATGGGGCTTGGGATTGATGGTCAGTGCCGGACATAGTGCCTCTATCTTATAAGGTGATGCACGGTTTAGGCCTGCATGACCCGCCCCGCAACACCCTTGTGAGCGCGCGCGCGCCCCGCTATGACGGGCAAAACAACGGGGAGACCGATATGGCCCAGAACGACACCACCCAAGAGGGTCCAGAAACCCCACAGGTATACCTGATCACACCGCCCGAATTCGAGCTATCGACTTACCCCGCGCAACTGGCCCGCGTGCTGGACGACGTGGACGTCGCCTGCCTGCGCCTAAGCCTTGCCACCAAGGATGAGGACAAAATCGCCCGCGCCGCCGACTTGATCCGCGAAGAAGCGCATGCGCGTGACATTCCGCTGGTCATCGACAGCCATTTCCTTCTGGTGGAAAAGCTGGGCCTAGACGGGGTTCACCTGCTCGATGGTGCGCGCTCCGTGCGGTATGTGCGCAAAGAAATCGGCCCAGACGCCGTGATCGGCGCGTTCTGCGGCCCCTCGCGCCACGACGGCATGAGTGCTGGTGAAGGCGGCGCGGATTATGTGGCCTTAGGCCCTGTGGGCGAGACCACGTTGGGTGACGGCCAAGTGGCCGAAACAGAAGCCTTCGAATGGTGGTCACAGATGATCGAGCTGCCCATTGTCGCCGAAGGCGCGGTAAACCCACAAGCCATTGAGCGTCTGGCCCCCTACACCGACTTCTTTGCCATCGGCGAGGAAATTTGGGGCACCGATAACCCTAGCGCTGCTTTGAAAGCATTGCTTGCGCCGCTGGGCTGAGTTTCAGACCGGACCGTATAACCTTCTCGCAGGCCGCAGCTAATTCCTTGCGGCTTGCGAATTCTGATACTTTTAGCGGATGATGGTAGGTCACCGTAATCTGACCTTGGCGGGGGGCCGCTAAAGTTTGTAGCAAGTGCGGCGCAAAATCCATGTCGCCCCACCAGCCGTAAAATCGCGGATCAGCACCGTCTGGCGCGGCGTAGCTCAGCGTGACGGGCTGCACGTAAAGGATGTTGCGCAATTCTGGCGTGAAGAACGCAGCGAAAAGCGTTGATTTAAAAGGTAAAAGCCTAATTCCATCAGAGCTAGTCCCTTCTGGAAAAAACAACAGCTTGTGCCCAGCCAGCAACCGCCCCTCGAACACCTCTTTTTGGGCGCGGGCCTGTTTCGGATCGCGGTCAATAAACACCGTACCTGTGGCGCGGGCCAGCCAGCCGATGCCGGGCCAGTTCGCCACTTCCGATTTGGACACGAAGTAGACCCGTTTGCGCGCGTTCAACGAAAAGATGTCGAGCCAGCTACAGTGGTTTGAGACCACTGCCCCACGATGCCGCATCGGCGTGCCTGTGGCGCTGAACTTGATCCCAAGTATGACGAAAGACGCACGGCACACAAAACGCGTGATATGGGGCGTCCACGGGCGGTCTATGCCGTGCAACGGGCGCTCCACCAACCGGACAGCAAGCAGGATCAGCAGGCCGCCGAACACAAGCAACGCGAGTGGCAGGCCGCGTAACACCACGCGCAGCCACGCCAGCGGGCCCATCTTCATCTCCGGCGGCGCATCCTTGGTGTTCCACGTGGCGCTCATTCGGTGCCCTGCAGTGTGTGCCCCTTGCGGGCGCGCGAATAGATGTCTTTGTGCTTTTGCGACATGCGCGCGGTGTCCATCACTAAACACACGTCAATCGTGTTGAACTCCGTGTCGATGAACGCCCCGTCCCCAACCATCCCCCCAAGGCGCAGATACGCTTTGATCAAGGCGGGCGTGTTTTTCATGGCCATAACGCGATCAACGTCGCTGGCGGGCACGAGGTTCATGTCTTGGTAGGCCAAGGCCCGCGGCCTAAGGGATTGGGGCGCCAGATGGCTGTGATAGAGGTGCGAGAGCGATTGCGCAGCGGCGGCAACATCTGTCCCGTGGAAGGACGCCACGCCGAACATGACTTCGATCTCATGCTCCTCCACGTAGCGCGATAGCCCCTGCCACAGATGAAACATCGCCGCCCCACCACGGTAGTCGGGATGGACGCAGGACCGCCCTAGCTCCAACAATCGCCGTCCGCTGGCTTTGAGCGGGTTAAGATCGTATTCACCTTCGCTGTAAAACCCTAGCCCGTCAGGCAAGGCGTCACCGCGCAGCAGGCGGTAAACACCGACCACCTGCCCGTCGCTTTCGGTCCGTGCACGGTCCAGTAAAATAAGGTGGTCAAAGTGAGGATCGAACGCATCGCGCTCGAGTTGCGCCGCGTGATCCACGCCAGCGCCCGCCCCGCCCAACTCCTCCACAAAGACACGGTAGCGCAGGTGTTGCGACGCCCGCAGATCGGCGTCGTCCTTGGCCAGACGGGTCTCAAACTGCGGTTTTGGTCGGGTCATAAGCCAGCATTTTTTTGTCAGGTCTGCCTAGCAAATAAGCGTTGCCACAGGCCAAGGCAATGCCGCTCGCGCCGCGCCTCAAACGTCGAACTGCTGGAGCAGGGCAATTTTGGCACTTTCCAAAGTCATTTTGCCCATATTCTCAAAGTTAACGGTTATTTTACCATTTATGTTAGATTGAACTTGTCCAAGGCCCCATTCGGGCTTGTCCGGATTGCGCACCAGCATACCGGGTTCCAACAAGGAGTTCATATTGTCTGACAAAGCCCACTCCACCGCCATTGATCCAACTGGACAGTCCGAACCGCTCAAGGATACGGCGTCCCTGCTCGCGTCCCGAATCTGCCACGACCTAATTAGCCCAATCGGCGCGATCAGCAATGGGTTGGAGCTATTGGTGATGTCAGGGCTACAGCCATCGCCCGAATTGACCTTGATTGAGGAAAGCATTGCCAACGCGAACGCACGTGTGCGGTTATTTCGGGTGGCGTTCAGTGCGGCCAGCGCAGGCCAGCGCATGGCGCGGGGTGACATCGTAAAGTTGCTGGGCGATTGCTACGGCATCGGGCGCATTCAAGTGTCATGGGAACCCACGGCTGACGTCTGCCGCGTTGAGGCAAAAATCGCCCTTCTTGCCGTGATGTGTTTGGAGGTCGCCTTGCCAGCGGGCGGGCGGATCGTCGTGCGCTGTGACCGTGGCCAGTGGCAGTTGCAAGCTTACGGCACCAAAATCAGGATAGAGCCGGCACCTTGGGCATTCTTGCGCAGCCCTACCGCGGATGCGGGCGAGTTGGCACCAGCTTACATCCAATTCGCGCTGCTGCGCGACGCCTTGGCGCAGCTTGGCAAAACCGCGCAAGCTGGGCATTCCGACAGCGCAGCATCGCTGCGTTACGACGTCTAGAGCGCTTTCAGGCCCGCCAGAAACCGGCGCATGTTCGCCTGATATCCTAACGCGGAATTAATCAACCCCTGCTGCGCCTGCGCATCCAACTGGCGGACCACCTTCCCAGGTGCGCCCATAACCAAAGATCCGTCGGGGATCACCTTACCTTCGGTGATCAGCGCGCCAGCACCGATCAGGCAGCCTTTGCCGATCTTCGCACCGTTCAACACCGTGGCCCCCATGCCAATCAGGGACCCGTCGCCAATCGTACATCCATGCAGCATTGCCTTATGGCCGATTGTGCAATCAACGCCGATCACCAGCGGGAACCCCAAATCGGTGTGCAACACGCAGTTTTCCTGAATGTTAGAGCCGCGCCCAACCGTGATCCGCTCGTTATCGCCGCGCAGAGTGGAGCCGAACCAGACCGACGCCGACTCCTCCACCAGAATGTCGCCAATCAGGTTGGCGTCAGGGGCAATCCACAGATCCTCGCTCGCCAGTTGCGGGGCGACACCATCAAGCGCGTAGAGCGTCATTTGCGGGCCTCATATTGCTCATTCAGATCGCGCACCAACGTCATCAACCCAGGTTGGCGAGACCGCTTCAGGCGCTCCGCCGTCAGAATGGCACGTAGCTGCTGTTCGGCTTCGTCGATGTCGTGGTTGATGAGGCAGTAGTCATATTCGGCCCAGTGGCTGATTTCGTCGCGGCTTTTCTGCATACGTGCGGCGATCACCTCATCGCTGTCTTGCGCTCGCGAACGCAGTCGCTTTTCCAGCTCAACAATCGACGGTGGCAGGATAAAGATCGACACCACATCCTCCGCCAGACCGGAGTTTCGCACCTGCTGGCCGCCCTGCCAGTCGATGTCAAAAATCACATCGCGACCGGCGCTAATCGCGTCTTCGACAGGGCCTTTGGGTGAGCCGTAGAGATTGTCAAACACCTCCGCGTGCTCCAGCATATCGTTGTCGGCGACCATCTGGCGGAATTGATCATGCGTGCGGAAATAGTATTCGCGCCCGTCTTGCTCCCCCTCACGCGGCGCGCGCGTGGTGGCGGACACCGAAAAGGACAGGCTTTGGTCCCACTTCATCAGGCGGCCTGCTAAGGTGGATTTTCCGGCACCGGAGGGTGACGACAGAATGATCAGAATTCCGCGACGGTCTGTCATGGCTACTCCACGTTTTGAACTTGTTCACGCATCTGGTCGATCACGGCTTTGAGGTCAAGGCCCGCGCGCGTCAGATCTGCGTCGCCGGACTTGGAGCACAGCGTGTTCGCCTCGCGGTTGAATTCCTGCATTAGAAAATCAAGCTTGCGCCCCACCGGCCCGTCCGCGTCCAGCAATGCCTTGGCTGCGGCGACATGCGCCAACAGGCGGTCGATCTCTTCCGACACATCGGCCTTTACCGCCAGCAGGGCCAGCTCCTGCGCCACGCGGTTCGGGTCCACGCCGTCGGCGTTGTCCATGACCCGTGCGAGGTTGGATTTCAGCGTTTCGGCCACCTGATCTTTTCGCGCCTCGGCGAGCGCTGCGGCCGCCGACGTCAGGTCCGCAATCTGGGACAGCTGATCGCGCATCACTGCGTCAAGCGCCGCCCCCTCAGAGGCGCGCATGGCGTCGAAGCCCACAATTGCCGCGTCGATGCTTTGCCGAATTTCAGCCTCCGGCAGCGGGGCAAGCTCCGTGTCCGTGCGCATCACCCCACGCAGCCCCAGATAGTCCGGCGCCGTGGCTTCCGACAGCTTCAATCCCTTATTTTTCGCAATGGTGCGCACCCGAATGGCGGCGAGGATGTAGCTTTCTAAAACGTGCTCATCAAGGCGCACGGGGCTGCTGGCCTCGCCTTCCTCTATGCGCAAAGTGACGCCAATGTTGCCACGCGCGAAAGCCTTGGCGATCTTGGCGCGGATCAGTTGTTCTTGTGGCATCAAGCGTTCGGGCAGGCGCAGGCGGATATCAAGGCCCTTGGCATTCACGCCGCGCATCTCCAGCACCCAAGACGTGTCACCTGCACGGCCGGTCTCGGAGGCGAAGGCGGTCATTGATCTGATCATAGTGGATTAACCTATTAACACTTTAGTAACCCACTTCGGGCGTCATCCGTGCCATATTAAGACAACAGTAATCTTTCGCAATGTCGGGGTAGCAAACCACGGCCTTCACCGCAACGCGTAGAGGCGTGGCGGTTAACGCGACTTTAAACATGTGCCGACCAGCGGTCGCACGTGGCATCAACTTTTGGGGCACTCCGTTGACTGAGCAACATTATCCATATCCGAAAACTGCCGAGGTCATCTCGCTGTGGCACCACAAGCAGCAGCGCGACAGCTCCGCCCTTTCCGAGATGCGCAGCTATTGGGAAAGCCTGCGGTCTGGCCGATTGGTGCCATTGCGCTCCGAAATTGATCCCCGCGAGATCACCGACGCCTTGGAATTCGGTTTCATTCTGGAGCGTATACAGCCTGGCGCCGTGCGCTTTCGCCTCGCTGGCATGCACCTGAGTGATCTGATGGGTATGGAGGTGAGCGGCATGCCGCTGCGCGCGTTCATTAACACCGACGGGCGCGATCGGTTTTCTGCGATGTTGGAACGCGTATTCACGCAGCCAGAGATACATGAATACCACCTCGCCTCTGCGGATGCGCGTGGCACGGACCTTCACGCAAGGTTGCTGGTCATGCCACTCAAAAGTGACGGCGGCACCGTGGACCGCGCGATCGGCTGTCTGGTCTCTAAGGGCGTCGTCGGGTTGGCCCCGCGCCGCTTCCGCGTTTTGGAAACTCGTGTGACCAGCCTGACCGCGGGCGCCACCACTGCAGAGGACAACGCCCAGCCCGCCCCACGTGTGGCAGGCCTTGCAGAGCCTCAAACGAAGTTTGCCTCGCGCCCTGTCTTACGGCTGATCAAAACCGACGCACCTTAGAGCGAAACAAAAAAAGCCGAGCACAATGGCCCGGCTTTTTCAACTTTTCAGAGCAATCGCTTAACCCGCTGCGCGGCTTCTTTCTTCGCGCAGTGCCGACAGTTCCTCGGACACCAAGAACGCCAACTCCAACGACTGAGACGCGTTCAGGCGAGGGTCGCATGCTGTGTGGTACCTATCCGACAGGTCCTCGTCTGTGACTGCACGGACACCGCCGGTGCATTCCGTCACATCCTTGCCGGTCATCTCGAAATGAACACCGCCCGGGATCGTCCCCTCGGACGCATGGATTTCGAAGAACTCGCGAACCTCACGCAGAACCGACTCGAAGGGCCGCGTTTTATAACCCGTGGACGACTTGATCGTGTTGCCGTGCATCGGGTCGCACGTCCAAACGACGTTGGCACCCTCTTCCTTCACCGTTTTGATCAGGCGCGGCAGGTGCTCGCCCACATTGCCAGCCCCGAAGCGTGCGATCAGGGTCAGACGACCTGCTTCGTTCTCTGGGTTCAGTTTGTTCATCAGAACCTTGAGGTCTTCCGGCGTCGTCGTCGGGCCGCATTTTAGTCCAATCGGGTTCTGAACGCCGCGTGCGAACTCCACATGCGCGCCGTCGGGCTGACGCGTGCGATCGCCGATCCAGATCATGTGGCCGGAGCCAGCAACCGGCAGACCGGAGGTGCTGTCGATCCGGCAAAGCGCCTCTTCATACTCCAGCAGCAACGCTTCGTGCGAAACATAGAAATCAACCGACTGCAACGTGTGCGCCGTTTCCTGCGTTACGCCTGCGGCCTTCATGAAGGTCAGCGCCGCAGAGATGTTGTTCGCCAACTCGCGGTACTGCGCGGCTTTTTCGCTTTCGGTGAACCCGAGCGTCCACGCGTGAACTTGGTGTACGTCTGCGTAGCCCCCTGTCGAGAACGCGCGCAGCAGGTTCAAGGACGCCGCCGCCTGCGTGTAGGCTTGCAGCATCTTGTTTGGGTTCGGGATACGGGCTTCGGGTGTGAAGTCCAGCTCGTTAATGATGTCACCACGGTAGCTTGGCAGCTCCACGCCATCCTTGGTCTCCGTCGGGGCGGAGCGTGGCTTGGCGAATTGCCCTGCCATGCGGCCAACCTTCACCACTGGCACTTTCGCGCCGTAAGTCAGGACCATCGCCATTTGCAGCATCACTTTGAACGTGTCGCGGATCGTGTCAGCCGAAAATTCAGCAAAACTTTCCGCGCAGTCGCCGCCCTGCAGCAAGAACGCTTCACCGCGCGATACCGCGGCCAAGGAGGCCTTCAACTTGCGTGCTTCACCTGCAAAAACCAACGGCGGATACTTTGAAAGTTGGGCCTCGACTGCCTTCAAGGCGTCTGCGTCCAGATAGTCAGGCATCTGCACGCGTGGTTTGTTGCGCCAGTCCGACTTCTTCCAAGCCTGTGCCATGGTCTCATACTCCATATATGATAGCGGTATCAATAATCGTCCTTGTGTATAACCTCACACTCAAGGGCTTGCCAATGTCGAAAACTCAGCTAAGGCTTGGGTTTCGGATGCGACACAAACGCCGTCGTTTTTCGTCTTCCACAGATGTGGTCACATGAACTGGGAGGCTCGCCTATTGTCCGACACCGGCAAACACACCACAGCACCGGCCGCGCCACATAAAACGCGTCGCTATGTATTTGTGCTGATGGACAACTTCACAATGCTAAGTTTTGCCGGTGCGGTTGACGCTTTGCGCATCGCCAACCGGGTAATCCCCAACAGCTATGAATGGGTCCTTGCTGGCGAAGGTGGCGATACGATCACCTGCTCCTCGGGGATCAGTTACAAGCTGGACATGGATCTGGACGATGTGCTGCGCGACGACACCGTCGTGCTGTGTGGCGGGGCCAACGTGCAAGAGGCCACGACCAAGCGCTTGCTGAACTGGATCAGACGCGAAGCGCGGCGCGGCGTGGTGATCGCGGCGCTATGCACCGCCTCCTATGTTATGGCGCGCGCCGGACTGCTGGACGGCAAACGCGCGACAATCCACTGGGAAAATCAGGACAGCTTCACCGAGGAGTTCGAGGACGTGGAGCTGACGAAATCGGTTTTCGTCGTCGACGGCAACCGCATGACCACTGCGGGCGGCACATCTTCCATCGACTTGATGCTAAAGATCATCGCGAACGATCTGGGCGAAGACGTGGCCAGCATGGTCGCGGACCAGCAAATTTATTCCTCCATCCGCACCGATCAGGACCAACAGCGCCTGTCCATTCCGACCCGCATCGGTGTGCGGCACCCGAAGCTAAGCCGCGTGATCCAGATGATGGAGCAGAACGTGGAGGAGCCGATCAGCCCGTCTTTGCTGGCTAAGGAGGTTGGCATGTCGACGCGCCAGTTGGAACGTCTGTTCCGCCGCTACCTAAACCGCAGCCCGAAGCGGTATTACATGGAAATTAGATTACAAAAGGCCCGTAACCTGTTGATGCAAACGGATATGAGCGTGATCAACGTGGCGCTAGCCTGCGGTTTTGCGTCGCCGTCGCATTTCTCCAAATGCTACCGTGCGCACTACGACACCACGCCCTACCGCGAGCGCGGCACACAAGCGAGCCGCCCCGTCAGCTAGCCTTGCGCAGCGCCAGCACGGCGTTCATTCCACCAAAGGCGAAGGCATTGCTCAGCGCCACATCCACCTTAGCGTCCCGCGCGGTGTTCGGCACGACGTCCAGCGCGCATTCTGGGTCCGGCTCGTCGTAGTTGATGGTTGGTGCCACCACACCTTCGCGCAAGGCCATGATGCAGGCCAGTAACTCTACCGCGCCAGTTCCGCCGATGACATGCCCGTGCATCGACTTCGTCGACGACATCATCAGCTTATCCGCATGCGCTCCGAATACATCTGCGACCGCCGCGCATTCCGTTTTGTCATTCGCGGCGGTTCCCGTGCCGTGGGCGTTGATGTAGCCCACGTCGGACGGCGCCAAACGTGCATCCTTCAACGCGGCTGTGATCGTCCGCGCGGCCCCCTGTTTTGAGGGCATCACGATGTCAGCCGCGTCCGACGCCATAGCGAAACCTACGACCTCCGCCAAAATAGTCGCGCCACGGGCGCGCGCGTGCTCATATTCCTCAAACACGAAGATCGCCGCGCCCTCGCCTTGCACCATGCCGTTCCGGTTGGCAGAGAACGGACGGCAAGCATCTTTCGACATCACGCGAAGCCCTTCCCATGCCTTGACCCCGCCGAAGCACAACATGGATTCGGACCCGCCCGTGACCATCGCCTTGGTCATGCCGGAGCGGATGAATTGAAACGCCAACCCCATTGCGTGGTTCGACGACGCACATGCCGTGGCCACCGTGAATGAAGGCCCTTTGAGGTTATAGTCCATCGACAAATGCGACGCGGCGGCGTTGTTCATGAGCTTGGGCACCACAAACGGGTGAACGCGGTTTTTGCCGTCCTCGTAGACCGCGCGGTAGTTCTCATCTTGGGTGTTCATGCCACCGCCAGCCGTCCCCAGCACCACTCCGGCCTGCGCCGCAAGCTCCCCCGAGAAGGTAAGCCCCGACTGGCTAATCGCCTCGCGGCCTGCGATCAGGGAAAACTGGGTATAGCGATCATAGAGCGCGATCTGCTGGCGGTTGAATTCTGCATTGGGGTCGTAGTTTTTAACCTGCCCACCGATCTTGATTGCCAGCCGATCCACATCACGAATCTCCAACTCGGAGATCCCGCAACGCCCCGCCTTAAAAGCATCCAACGTTTGCGCCACGTCGGCACCCAAGGCGTTAATCGTGCCCTGTCCGGTAATGACAACCCTATGCACCGGTTACGCCTTCTGATCCGCAACAAGGCCTTCAACCGCGCCCACCACGCTCGCAACGCTGGAAATGTCGAAGTCGCTGGCCTTCGGGTCGTTCGCATTGAACGGCACGGAAATGTCGAAGGCCTCCTCAATCGCGAAGATGCTTTCGACCAAGCCCAAACTGTCGATCCCGAGGTCGTTGAGCGAGGCATCCATCTTGACGTCCTCGACCTCTAAGACGGCCTGCTCCGCGATGATGGCAATCACTTGATCTTTGACGCTCTTAGCCATGAATCTTACCCCGTTTCTGCGTGTTGCCGAAGATTTAAGCGGTCGGGGCGCGATTTGCTACTGACTATTTGTCTTGTTGCAAAGACTTCATAAAGCGCGGCAAACGGCGCATGGCTTTCTGGATTTCGATATGGCTTTCCATTTTGACGGCGGGATATCCCAGCAAAACACGCCCAGCGGGCGCATTGGTGAATATCTTGGTTGCCCCGCCAGCAATCACGTCGTCGCCCACGAAGATATTGTCGTTCACCCCGCACTGCCCCGCCAAAACAACGCGGTTGCCGATGCGCGACGACCCGGCGATGCCAACTTGGCCACACAGCAAGCAGTCGTCACCAACTTGAACGTTATGCCCGATGTGCACGAGGTTATCGAGTTTGGTTCCATTGCCAATGGTCGTGTCGCGGATGGTGCCGCGATCAATCGCGCTGTTGGCGCCGATTTCAACGTCGTTGCCGATCGACACCCCGCCCAAGGAATGGATGCGCGTCCAACTTTGCTGCGCCGCCTCGCCCTGATCACCAAGTGACGCGCGCGCATTCTCCACGCCGCTCTTCTCTGGCGTCACAAAGGAAAATCCGTCGGAGCCAATGACACACCCGGGCTGGGCGATAAAGTTATCGCCGATCACAACACGCGCGCCAACCTTAACGCCCTGCAATAACAAAGTGTTGCGGCCTAAAGTTGATCCTTCGGCGACGGACACATGCGACGCAATGCGCGCACCATCGCCGATCGTCACATCACGGCCGATGACAACAAACGGGCCAATCGCGGCACCGTCGCCAATCTTCGCAGACGGGTGAACAACAGCCATCGGGTGTATACCCGCTTCGATCTCTGGCCCCGGATCCATGAGTGTCGTCAGGCCCGACATCGCATAACGTGGCCGTGCCACGAAAATCGCGGCTTTCAGCCCCAACGCGCGCCAATCGGCCCCCTGCCACAAGATCGCCGCCTCTGCGCGCCCCTTGGCCAGCCCGTCCGCATATTTCGGGTCCATCGCCAACGCCAACTGATCCCTGTGCGCCGATGACGGCTCTGCAGCGCCGACGACCTCTATATCGCCATCGCCCTCTAGCGTGGCCCCCAACGCGGTTGCGATCTGGGTAAGGGTGAATGTTGTCATGGGGCTGCGCTCCGCAAAGAAAAGGGCGCGCGCGGTCAGCCCGCAGCGCGCCCGTAAGACCTATTCGAAGTTTAGCTTGCTACAGAGCGCAGCGAAACCCCAGCACGGCTCAGCGCGGAGAAAATCTGCGCATCGCGGTTGTAGACGTCGTTGCGGTAGTGCGCATTGCCCTTCGCATCGACCCATGCCGTGTAATAGGCGATGTGGACTTGCAACGGTTCGCGCAGCTCCACCCGCCGCTCACGCTTGGTGCGCAACGACGCTTGGAAGAACCCCTCTGGATCCTTCTCCTGTGCCGTCAGCAATGCGTAGGCAAAATCAAAGGGTTTGTGCACACGCACGCAGCCATGGCTAAAGGCACGGGATTCGCGATCAAACAGGGACTTAGACGGCGTGTCGTGCAGGTAGATGTTGTACTTGTTAGGGAACATGAACTTCACCAACCCCAAAGCGTTCCCCTTGGAGGGTGGCTGTTTCATCGAGTAAGGAAAGTTCTTCTCGTTATACTGCGCAAAGTTGATGGAGCTGCGGCTTACCGGCTTGCCGTTACGACCAATGATTTGCAACTGACCAGCCGCGCCTTTGTTGCGCTTCATCAGGGGCAAATATTCTTTCGTCACGATGGAGCGCGGCACATACCAGCTTGGGTTGATGACCATGAATTCCATGGTGTCCGAAAATTCCGGCGTGCGACGGTCGGAGGTGTTCTTGCCCACAACCACCCGCGACCGGAACGTGGATTTGCCGTTGTTGATAATGTCGACGTGGAAGTCAGGAATGTTTACCCAAACATGCTTTTTCTCGTAAGGACGGCTATTCCAGCGCTGGCGCTCCATCGCCACCAAAACTTGTTGCAACCGATCTTGCACGCCCTTGTTCACCTGCGAAATGGTGGAGCCACCGGCTACGCCATCAGGCGACAGACCGTGGTTCACCTGAAACTTTTGCACAGCAGATTGCAGCGCGGCATCATAAGTTTGGGACGCGGATTTACGCATGTATCCCATACGGATCAGACGGTTACGCAGCTGCACGACCGCGCCGCCCGACTGGCCTGGCTTGAGGGTTTTCGACTGAACTTTGTCGCCCCAACCGCCCTTGGCCAAGAGCTTCTCCAGACGCAGCTTCTCTTTTTGCAGACGGACGTATTCAGGCTTGCGCGGGGCCATCTTTTTCAAGAACGCGGCAGGGTTGGATTTTGAGAACGCATCAATCGTCGATTGGCGGTCGTAGCGCGGCACATCCATGACCATACCGCTGTCAACGCTGCGCGGGTTCAGCACGCCAGACCGCAGATGATCCGCGTAATCCAACATGAGTGACGCGGCTTGAACCTCGACGCGGCCCCTGTCGCTCGGCGTTTTCGCGGCTTTCATCGCCGCGGTGAGCCCCTCCACATCGTAGGCTTGGCGTGGCAACCCGTGGTCGCCCGCCGACTTCAAGGCCTTGAGCAACGCGCTGCGGCGGCGCTTGTCACCATTGCCGACAAACACTGGTTTGTAGTTCCGCTCACGGTAGAATGCGCTTAGCGCCTTGTCACGCGCGGCCGATTCCGCGATGGACTGCTTAAGCGCGGTCACAGCGGCGTCTGCGCGCCCTGCCCCCAAGGTTGGCAAGACGAAACTCACGGCTCCAGCGGCCATTAATTTGAGCGTCGAGCGACGTGTGGGGGAAAGGGTCATGGCAGTGTACCTCAATACGATTTGAACTAATTTGCAGCGACTACATTTCACCGCCGCCGGAGAGTCCATTCACATTGCGGGGGAATTACTGCCTTTTTTTGGCCACGTTGCGAATTGGTCACCTAGACGCGGCGCGATTGTAGCACGCCCGGATTTGTTCCATCGCAAAGAAACCTGCGCAATTATTCGCCTATTTTCTCCATATTAAGGCCTTTGTTTAAGACTGTACTTGGTAAAAGAATCGTCGTGTGGCATATGGTTCGCATCTGGGGAACAAAAAGAAGACGCCGTGGCAACGGCTTAGGGCAATACGGGACAGGCAATATCATGGCAAATTCCACCTCCGCAGCATTAACGCGGCGCGCACTCTTGGGTGCGTTCGCAGCGACAACACTGACAGCGGCTCCGGTTTACTCCAAAGCATTCGGGTTTTTGAAAGGCGCAGGCGATGTGCGCCGCCTCAAGATGTATTCTGGCCGTACGGGCGAGAAGATCGACATCATCTACTGGATCGAGGGCGAGTACATTAAGGAATCCCTGAAGGAAGTGAATTACTTCATGCGGGACTGGCGCCAGAACAGCTCCATCAACATGGACACCCGCACCATTGATATCATGTCCGCGTCCCACAACCTGATGGGCATTTCAGAACCCTACATGCTGCTGTCCGGCTACCGTTCCCCGAAGACCAACAACATGCTGCGCTCTCGCTCACGTGGGGTTGCCAAGAATTCCCTGCACATGAAGGGCCAAGCCGCCGACCTTCGTCTGGCATCGCGCTCTGTCAGCCAGATTTCGCGCGCTGCGTCCTCCTGCTCTGCGGGCGGTGTTGGTCGCTACTCAAGCTCCAATTTTGTGCACATGGATTGCGGTCCCGTTCGCACATGGGGCCGCTAAGCCCCCCGAACGCCCCACAGTTTACCTTGAACAAGCCCGCCTCATCAGAGCGCGGGTTTTTCTTTGCGCGCTCGCGGCGAAGCTATGTGAGATGTTGAAGAAAGGGAGTGGTGCACCCGACAGGATTCGAACCTGTGACCTCTGCCTTCGGAGGGCAGCGCTCTATCCAGCTGAGCTACGGGTGCTTGGTCACCGCTATACAAGCGCACCGGACCTGCCGCAACGCCAAATCGGCACTTCTACGCGTGTTCATCAGTGATCGCTTTCGCCAGCTACGCGAACAGCTCGTGGCACAGCTCCAGCGCATCGACCAAGGCGTCGACTTCGGCCTCAGTGTTATACATGGCAAAGGACGCACGGCAGGTGGCTGTTAGCCCCATATGCTCCATCAGCGGCTGCGCACAATGTTGCCCCGCGCGGACCGCGACGCCCTTCTTGTCCAGAACCGTGGAGATGTCATGCGCATGCGCAGCACCCTCCAGCGTGAAAGAAAAGATCGCCCCCTTGCCCGCTGATTGCCCTTGGACATTCAGCCAGTTCAGTCCGTCCAGCCGACTGCGCGCATAGTCGCGCAAGGTCTTCTCGTGGGCCGCGATATTCTGCATCCCGACGCCCGTCATATAATCGAGTGCTACGCCCATGCCGATCATCTGCACGATGCCCGGCGTGCCCGCCTCAAACTTCATCGGCGCGTCGTTGTAGATCACGGTGTCTTTGTGGACATCGCGGATCATGTCGCCGCCGCCGATGAACGGCTGCATTTCGGCCATCCGCTCCGCACGCACGTAAATCGCGCCGGACCCTGATGGCCCGTAGAGTTTATGTCCGGTGATCGGGTAAAAGTCGCAACCCAGATCGACGACATCAACCGGCATATGCACCGCCGACTGCGAGCCATCAACCAGCACCGGCACCCCGCGCGCACGCGCCCCTGCACAAATGGCCTTCACATCGACAACCGTGCCAAGCACGTTGGACATATGGGTCACTGCAATCAGCTTCGTGCGTGGGGTAATTGCGTCCAGAACCTTTTGCGGGTCCAGATCGCCGTTTGTGTCGACGTCCACCCAGACCAGCTTCACCCCCAACCGTTCGCGCAAGAAGTGCCACGGGACGATGTTGGCGTGATGCTCCATCACGCTTAGGATGATCTCGTCGCCCGCTTCCATACGCGGTGCGGCCCAACCATAGGCGACCATGTTGATGCCTTCGGTCGTGCCGGAGTTGAAGATGATCTCATCCTCGGATCTCGCCCCCAAGAACGACGCCACCTTACCGCGCACCGCCTCGTATTTGTCGGTCGCAAGGTTGGACAGGTAGTGCAGCCCGCGGTGTACGTTCGCGTATTCATGCGCATAGGCTTGCGTGATCGCGTCAATCACAACCTGCGGCTTTTGCGCGGAGGCCCCGTTGTCGAGGTAAACCAGCGGCTTATCATTCACCGTGCGGCTCAGGATCGGGAAGTCGCCCCGAATTTTTTGGACATCATACATTCGCGCCCAGCTCCAATCCGAATACTCCGGCGATAACGCCAATGATAAGAGCGATGCCAAGCATCAACCCAATAAATGTCACCAACGCACCTGCAACGACGCCGCCCAGCGACTTGAAACCGTGCAGAACCTGAATGAACACCAGAAACACGAACAGGACATACAGCGCCCCGAACCAGCCAAACAGAATGGCGATGACTGGCGAGATCAGGAACAACGCAATCTGCACCACCTGCAAGACCAGCAGCACGATCTGCATCCAGATGACCGTTTTCAAGCTGTCATTCAACGCGCCCTGCCCGTCGAAAGCCCGCCCGACGTAATGCGTGACGAACACCGAGATCACCAATAGCCCCCAGATAACGACGGCTAAAAGAACGGGGCTGCTTGGCAGCGGGCCGCCCGCGGCAATCATCTCCGGTGGGACGAACAACATGGTAAATTCGGAGAACAACACCGACACCACAGAGATCAACGTCAACGCCAGCCAAAGCGACCAGCGGTCCAGTTCAAACTGGAAGACCGTCTTTGCGGCCTCGCGCGGCTGGCGCAGCGTTTGAACGGCAAGTTGTACAATATAGGCCAGCATCAGCGTGCGCCTTCCAATTCGATCAGGCTGTTGATCCACACCCATAAGAATACGGCGAAAGATAAGGTCGCCACCAGCGTTGCCTGCCCACCGGGACCAATCATCGCAGCCACCAATCCTTGAAACAACACCGCCGGCGCAGAGGCCAGCAGCCCCCAAAACATGGCAAGCCGCGCATCCGTCATTGTCCCCGCCCCGCCGAACAGGCGCGCGATCACGTGGCTGAAACTGGCAAACGCGTAGAACAGGATCGGCGCAAGCAACATGGTTCCGAAAAAGGTGCCAAGGGCCAAGCCAAACAGCGGCACCTCACCTTCGCTAAGGTGGGATGTCCGCGCGAGGCCAGGCAGTTGTGCGATGAAGAACAAGATGCAAGCGGCGAATAGCCAACCTAGCCCCGTGCCCTCATCCGCACCTGCGTCGCGGAACCGCCGCGCCACCGCGCGCGGGGCGCGGTAGCTTTGAAGTATGGCCTGCGCCGTCGACATCGCTAGCTGCTGCGACGCGAAAACCACGCCTCTAGACGGGTCAGCAATTCAGCGGCCAGATCTTCGTTCTCGATCTCTTCCAGCGCCTCACCAAGGAACGCCAGAACCAGAAGGTTCTGTGCCTCGGTTTCCGGCACACCGCGCGAGCGCAGGTAGAACAACGCGTCCTCGTCAATCGCGCCAGACGTGGAGCCGTGTGAACAGGCCACATCATCAGCGTAGATTTCCAGCTCGGGCTTCGCCAGAAACTGGCTATCCCCGTCCAGCAGCAATGCTTGGCTGATCTGGTACCCATCGGTTTTCTGCGCGCCGGCCTTCACGAGGATTTTGCCTTGAAACACGCCAGTCGCCCCGTTGCGCAACACATTCTTGAACACCTGACGGCTTTCGCAATTCACCGCGTCATGGGTGATGAAGATTGTGTCATCATGGTGGAAATCGCCGTCGCCGACAGCCGCACCAGCGACATGCGCTGCGGCGTCGTCGCCAGTCAGCTCAATGATACACTCGTTGCGGGTCAGGACGCCGTTCACGGTCAGCGTGAAGCTTTTGAACCGGCTTTCAGTGCCCAACCGCGCGAAAATATGCGTGGCCGCACGGCGGTCGTGATCGCGGCCCTGCGCGCGCACGTGATGGAACGCGGCCGTATCTGCCACATCCACCTCTAGGCAGTTGTTGAAGCGTGCGGCGGCTGGGCCGTTCTCGATCAGCGTCAGCTCCGCGCCCTCTTCCACCTTCACCACGTGGTGAAGGATCGCGTCGGAGGTTGCGGCTTCATGCAGGTACACGATCAACACAGGCTTGCTGACCTTCGCGCTGGCGTGGATCAGGACACCGTCCGTTGCGTAAGCCGTGTTGGCAGCGGCAAGCGGTCGATCCACAGGGGTTTGCCCGTTGGTTTCCAGCACACCGTACAGGTCTTTTGCCCAATGAATGTCGGCCGTAGCCGCATCCGCCAAACGCGCGATCTCTAGGCCTTCGCCCGCCAACTCGTCGGAGGCCTCCGCGTCAAAGACACCGTCTTTGAACACCACGCGCAGCGCGTCGATATCGCCAAACACAGGCGTTTCGTCCGATTTGAAGGCTTCCGCCGCAGGGGCTTCCACATCCGTCAGGGTCGTCGGGTTGGTGTATTTCCAGTATTCGTCACGGCGGCCTGGCAGGCCCATGGCGGTCAGCCGCGCTTCTGCGGCTGTGCGAGCGGTCTGCGCCCACGCGCCCTGCCCGTCGGGCAAGCTGCGCGGGGCGGCTTTCAACTGTTCAGCGGCACTCATCTTAGGCCACCTCTGCCAGCAGGTCTGCGTAGCCGTTGTTTTCAACTTCCAGCGCCAGTTCCGGCCCGCCCGATTTGATGATGCGGCCATTCGCCATGATGTGAACCACGTCCGGTTTGATGTGGTCGAGCAGGCGTTGGTAGTGCGTGATCACAAGGAACGAGCGCCCTTCCGAACGCAGCGCGTTCACGCCTTCGGCAACCAGCTTCATCGCGTCCACGTCAAGGCCGGAGTCGGTCTCGTCAAGGATGCACATCTTCGGCTCAAGCATCGCCATTTGCAGGATTTCATTACGCTTCTTCTCCCCGCCGGAGAAGCCCACGTTGACCGGACGCTTCAGCATGTCCGCGTCGATTTTCAGGCTCTTGGCCTTCTCGCGTACCAGCTTCAGGAAGTCGCCAGCGGACATCTCGTCTTGGCCGCGCGCTTTGCGCTGCGAGTTCACGGCAGTGCGCAGGAACGTCATGTTACCGACACCCGGAATCTCGACGGGATACTGGAACGCCAAGAACAGGCCTGCGGCCGCGCGCTCTTCCGGGTCCATATCGAGCACATCGACATCGTCGAGCGTGGCCGTGCCGTCCGTCACCTCATAGCCGTCTTTGCCCGACAGCACGTAAGAGAGCGTGGATTTGCCAGAGCCGTTCGGCCCCATGATCGCGTGGACTTGGCCCGCGCCGACAGTCAGGTCAACGCCTTTGAGGATTTGCTTGTCCTCTTCTTCAAGTTGCACGTGCAGGTTTTTGATTTCCAACATGATTTTCTCTCTCTTTCAACAGGAGCGACCCCGCATGGGAAGCCCATGCGAGGTGCGTGTAAGTGCATTCGGTGATTTATTTATTCGGCAGCGGGTTCCACTGCTGGTGTCAGGTCTGCGGGCGGCGCTAGCCCCCACTCGACCGTCTGTGCGATGGCTTGAAACTTCAACCCATCCGCGTGATCCGCAGAATAGAGCATTGTCCAAACCGTTGGTGCGGCGCGCGCCATATGCGGCTCCGCGAAGTGTGTTGCGTAGAAGCCAGCGACGATAAAGCCGACCAGCAGCACCGAGCGATAGCCCGATGCATAGAGCAAGATCAACGCGAGTATGGCGGACAGTCCCATCGGCCCCAGCCCCTCGGCCAGTTTGCTGAGTTTGTCGAAGTCCGTGGCCACGCCCTGCGACGCGTGAAACGCCCCGAGGCTTCCGCCGAAGAACGCGATCATCCCCAAGAACGTAGACACGATGGCCTTCTTCACGGGAAACTTCTCTTGCTCCACCACGCCGACCGTCGGCTGTGACGCGGGACCCTTGCCCTTGGCTTGACGCTGACGGATTTTGTTCAACTCGCCGTTGCCCAGCAGCCCTTCGGCCACGAAGACTTTGCCGGAATTGATCCGGTCCAACCGTGCTTGAAAGCTTGCGTCTGCCATGCTCATGGGCAACCCCTCCGTCCGTGTTCACGGACAGGGTTAGGGGGGCAGTTTGGCCGGAATATGGCAAGAAACAGGAGTTATTTTGCATTATCCTCCCAAAGCCATGCACCATCCTTGCCTTCATGTCAGATGAAGCCACATTCATAGGTCTTGCTTCGCCTCTGGTGGCATCAGCTTCATGACCCGAAGCACAAATGCGAAAGCCGACGAGACTAAAAAGAAGATCACGAACACGGCCAAGGTCGCGCCAATCGTTGAAGACGTACTTCCACCAGGGACCGGATTGACGACCTGCGCCACCAAAAGCAGGCCAGAAACGATAGCCGAAATTGCGACGCGCAAACGCCATTGCCCCATAGCAGCGAACATTTGCTGTTGTGCCGTTAAATTGGTTGGCCGTCGAGACGCCCACCACTTAAACGCCCCAAGAGGAAGTCCAAGCAAAAGTCCTGCAAAAGAAAAGACAGCGATGCTGGAAAATAGGAAGGTCATGCTGCGATCGCTAGACAGCCAAGGTATGACCCCAGCAACCGCGCCGCCTGCAACACAGTAAGGCGCAAACTTCAACAGATAGGCCGTTAAAGACACTGAGGCTTGAGCGCGTTCTTCGTCGCGAATTATAGTGGATTTTTCGTCCTGCATTTACCCAACAGACCCTTCCAGTGAGATCGCTACCAATTGCTGCGCTTCCATGGCGAATTCCATCGGCAGGGCTTGCAGCACTTCCTTGGCGAACCCGTTCACGATCAGCGCGACGGCGGCTTCCTCGTCCATGCCGCGTTGGCGGCAGTAGAAGACTTGATCGTCGTCCACCTTCGATGTGGTCGCCTCATGCTCCACACGCGAGGAGTTATTCTTCACCTCGATGTAGGGAACCGTGTGCGCGCCACATTTGTCGCCGATCAACAGGCTGTCGCACTGCGTATAGTTGCGCGAGTCCTTTGCCTTCGGGTGCATGGACACCAGCCCGCGGTAGGTGTTCTGCGCCTTACCGGCAGAAATCCCCTTGGAGACAATCCGCGACTTGGTGCGTTTGCCAAGGTGGATCATCTTGGTACCGGTGTCGGCCTGCTGCATGTGGTTGGCGATGGCGATGGAGTAGAACTCGCCTTGGCTATCGTCGCCGCGCAGGATGCAAGACGGGTATTTCCACGTCACCGCAGAGCCGGTTTCAACCTGCGTCCACATCACCTTGGAGCGATCGCCACGGCAATCAGCCCGCTTGGTCACGAAGTTATAGATGCCGCCTTTGCCTTCCTCGTCGCCGGGATACCAGTTCTGAACGGTGGAATACTTGATCTCCGCGTCGTCCAGCAGCACCAGCTCCACCACAGCCGCGTGCAGCTGGTTGGTGTCGCGCATCGGCGCTGTGCAACCTTCAAGGTAGGACACATAGGCCTCCTTGTCGGCGATGATCAGCGTGCGCTCGAACTGGCCGGTGTTCTCGGCGTTGATGCGGAAGTATGTGGACAGCTCCATCGGGCACCGCACACCCGGCGGGATGTATACGAAAGACCCATCGGAGAAGACGGCGGAGTTCAGCGTCGCGTAGAAGTTGTCGGACTGCGGCACAACCGAGCCAAGGTACTTCTTGACCAGCTCCGGATGCTCTTTGATCGCTTCCGAGATGGAGCAGAAGATCACACCGGCCTTTTTCAGCTCTGCCTGGAAAGTCGTGCCCACGGACACACTGTCAAACACCGCATCCACAGCGACTTTGCGCGGCGCGTCGGTCAACTCTTCCGCGCCTTCGACGCCCGCGAGGATCATCTGCTCTTTCAGCGGGATGCCCAGCTTTTTGTAGGTTTCCAGCAGCTTCGGGTCGACGTCGTCGAGCGACTTCGGCTTCTCCGCCATGGATTTCGGCGAGGCATAGTAATACTGGTCTTGGAAGTCGATCTTCGGGTAGTTGACCATCGCCCACTTTGGCTCTGTCATTTTCACCCAACGCGCATAGGCCTCAAGACGCCATTCCAGCATCCACTCCGGCTCTTCGTTTTTCTCGGAGATCAGGCGCACGATGTCCTCGTTGAGGCCCTTCGGCGCGTAGTCCATCTCGATTTCGGTGTTCCAGCCGTATTTATACTTGCCGCCCACTTCGCGCACGGCATCTACGGTTTCCTGATCCACGCCTTCTTTGACGGTATCGACTGCATCCTCAAGCGACATGTGTGTCTCCTCGCTCATCACGCCGCCTTGGCGTGAAATTTTCGTTCTGCCTTCAGCCACGCGTCTGCGAAGCGAAGAATTTGTTCTTCCGTCGTGTCGGGCCCCAGCGAGACGCGCAGGGTGCTTGTCGCGACGACCTCGTCGTATCCCATGGCTGCCACAGTGCGGCTGGCCTTCACCTTACCGCTGGAGCACGCCGATCCGGCTGACACCGCAAATCCGGCCAAATCCATGGCCATCACTTGTGTCTCGCCCTTCCAGCCGGGCGTGGCGAAGCAGGTGGTATTGGGCAGCCTGCTCGACTCATTTCCGACAAAAATAGTATTCTTTGCGCTGACCTCAATGGCCTTTTCTAGAATATTTCTAAGTTCCGCAACCCGATCCCACACACCATCGGCCAAATCACGCGCTGCAGCGGCTGCGGCGGCGCCAAACCCTGCGATACCAATCACATTTTCCGTGCCAGACCGACGGCCCATCTCTTGCCCGCCGCCCTTGATTTGCGCCGCGACATCCAGTCCCTGACGCAACACCAAGGCCCCGACACCCTTCGGTCCACCTAGCTTATGCGCTGATATTAAAGCCATATGCGCGCCCGACCATGAAAACGCGATGGGCAGCTTGCCGAACGCCTGCGTCATGTCCGACAACGCCAAACCGTCCGGTATCTCTTGCACCACGCCCGTCTCGGAGTTGGCGAGTTGCAACACGCTGTTCGCCGGATCGGCCACGGTCACTTTGCCGTGTGCGTCAACTGGCAAATCGCCCGACGTCCACGCGCCGACGGCGTCATGCTCCACCGGCGCGCCTAAAAGCCCCCGCCCCGCGCAGGCAAGTGCTGCCGCCTCGGTGGCGGAGGACGTGAACACGATATCCGCCCCTGACGCGCCCAACGCGTCGGAGATTTGTCCGCGCGCGCGCTCCACAATCGCCTTGGCGGCACGCCCCTCGCTATGAACCGACGACGGGTTTCCCGCCACGTCCATCGCCGCGATCATCGCGTCGCGGGCCGCCTGCCCCAAGGGCATCGTGGCGTTATAATCGAGGTATACGCGCGACATGTTCAGGCCTCATCCACCACGGTGAACAGCGTTGGCACGGCAGGGCACGGGCTTAGCTCGTTGTCGATCACGTCCGACAGGCGGGTCTGATGCAAGAACACGTAGACATGCGCCGACAGGCTTTCCCACAGGCGGTTGGTCATGCTCTGCGCTTTTGACCCGCAAGAGCCACCGGACGCCCCCGCCCCCGTGTGCATGGCGCTGACTGTCTCATCGACGGCCTCCAAGACTTCGGACACGCGGATCGCATCAGGCGACTTTGCCAAACGGTAGCCGCCCCCCGGCCCGCGCACGGAGTCGACCAAGCCCGCGCGGCGCAACTTCACGAAAAGCTGCTCCAGATAGGGCAGCGACACATTCTGCCGCTTGGATATTTCGCCCAACGACACCAAACCGCCGTCGGCGCTTTGGGCCAAGTCAGCGAGCGCAACCATGGCGTAGCGGCCTTTGGTGCTAAGTTTCATAGCGTTATCCTTCAAAAATAGGCGAATACCGTTGACGATGGCAGGCGCAGACCTTAACTCAAATTGACCTGTCCGGCGTCTCTGATCGGGCAAATTAGAATAATTCTAGATTACCTGAGCAATCTCGTCAACTATATGGGGACGCTCTTAATCTGACGCAAGGAAAGACGCATATGCCCGAAGTGATTTTCCCCGGACCGGAAGGCCGCCTAGAAGGCCGCTACCACCCGCATAAAGGCAAGCGCGACGCGCCGATTGCGATCATCCTGCACCCGCACCCGCAGTTTGGCGGCACGATGAACAACCGCGTGGTCTACAACCTGCACTACAAATTTCACAACATGGGCTTCAACGTCCTGCGGTTTAACTTCCGCGGTGTTGGCCGGTCCCAAGGCGAATATGATCAAGGCATCGGGGAGCTGTCAGACGCAGCGTCTGCGCTGGATTACCTGCAGTCGTTGAACCAGAACGCCAAGCATTGCTGGGTCGCAGGCTTCAGCTTCGGCGCGTGGATCGGCATGCAGCTATTGATGCGCCGCCCAGAGATCACGGGCTTCATTTCCGTGTCGCCGCCCGCCAATATGTACGACTTTTCCTTCCTTGCGCCCTGCCCCGCCTCCGGCCTGATGATCAACGGCTTGGGCGACCGCGTGGCCCCGCCGCAAGACACGGTGACCTTGGTGAACAAGCTGCACGAGCAGAAGGGCATCACCATCACCCACCAAGAAGTCGAAGGCGCAGGCCACTTCTTCGAGAACGACCACATGGACACGCTCACCAACTCCGTTGAGGAATACGTCCAGCGCCGCCTGACCGAGAACACGCGCTAATGGGCATCACCGAAGACATCGCCGACGAGCTTGCCAAGAAAGCAATTGCCGTCGAGAACGAGCTTCAGGACGAAAGCGTCATCCCGCATGTCGCCACCCTGATCGGCGCGTCTTCGCAAACCACCCAAGAGGCCTTTCTGACCGCTGTGCGTGTCCGGAAGGCCGAAGCCCGCGCCGTGAAGTTCCTAAGGGACAAACTGGCGGGCAACAAAGGTGAGCAGCTGCCAACGAGTGGCGACAGAGGCTGATCACCACGACGCAACGTCTGGAATTCCCCTATGACTGACCGCCTTTCCCAGCAGTTTGCCTTCCTCACGGAGGCCGATAAGCTCAAGTCTGTGCTGCGTGGCACCACGCTGTGTGACGGCTCGCGGCGGGAAAACTCTGGTGAACACAGCTGGCACATCGCCCTTTATGCGCTGGTCATGGCAGAGCACGTGGAGCGCCCCGTAAATGTGGACCGCGTTATCAAAATGCTGTTGCTGCACGACCTTGTAGAGATCGACGCAGGCGACAACCCCATTCATGGCAACCACGATCCCGCCGAGATGGAGCGTGTGGAGCAAGCCGCAGCAGACCGTATTTTTGGGCTTTTGCCAGCGGATCAAGCAACGGAGTTCCGCGCCTTGTGGGACGAATTCGAGGCCGCCGAGAGCGACGACGCCATCTTCGCAAAATCCATCGACCGCGTCCAACCCGTGGTGAACAACCTCGCCTCCGGTGGTGGCTCTTGGCCCGAGTATAACGTGACGCCGGAGCAGCTTGAAACCCGCGTCGGCGTCAAGGTGCGTAAGGGCGCCCCCGCTCTTTGGGGTCACTTGAAAACCCGCATCGACGCATGGTTCGACGCGCGCTAAGCCATCGCAATCATTTTTCGTATACAAAAGTATACCGACTTCCCAATGCACTCAACTTGCGCTATGACCCGCGCAAGAGATGTCCCATTGGTCGGAGTAAACCATGTCCAAAATTAAGGTAGAAAACCCCGTCGTAGAACTCGACGGTGACGAGATGACCCGCATTATCTGGGACTTCATCAAGAAGAAACTTATCCTGCCCTATCTGGACCTTGATCTGAAATACTATGACCTCGGCATGGAAGTGCGCGACGAGACGAATGACCAGATCACCGTTGATGCCGCCGAGGCGATCAAAAAATACGGCGTTGGCGTCAAATGCGCGACCATCACGCCCGACGAAGGCCGTGTCGAGGAATTCGGGCTGAAGCAGATGTGGCGCTCCCCCAATGGCACGATCCGCAACATTCTGGGCGGTGTCGTCTTCCGCGCGCCGATCATTTGTAAAAACGTGCCGCGCCTTGTACCGGGTTGGACCCACCCGATTGTTATCGGGCGTCACGCCTTTGGCGACCAATACAAAGCCACGGATTTCCTGATGCCCGGCCCCGGCAAGCTGACCATGAAATTCGTCGGTGAAGACGGCCAGACCATCGAGAAAGAGGTCTTCGACGCCCCCTCCGCAGGTGTCGCGATGGGGATGTATAACCTAGACGCGTCAATCATCGACTTCGCCCGCGCCTCGTTTAACTACGGTCTGAACGTCGGCTGGCCAGTGTATTTGTCGACCAAGAACACGATCCTCAAGGCCTATGACGGCCGGTTCAAAGATCTGTTCCAAGAGATCTACGATAAGGAATTCAAGGCCCAGTTCGAAGAGGCCGGAATCTACTACGAGCACCGCTTGATCGACGACATGGTCGCCTCCGCGATGAAATGGTCCGGCAAATTCGTTTGGGCCTGCAAAAACTACGATGGCGACGTGCAGTCAGACACCGTGGCCCAGGGGTTCGGCTCGCTTGGCCTGATGACATCGGCCCTGATGACACCAGACGGCAAGATCGTGGAGGCGGAGGCCGCCCACGGCACCGTGACCCGCCACTACCGACAGCACCAAGCTGGTGAAGCGACATCAACCAACTCCATCGCGTCGATCTACGCGTGGACAGGCGGGCTGAAGCACCGCGCGAAACTGGACAACAACGCCCAGCTCGCCACTTTTGTGGAAACGCTGGAAAAGGTCGTGATCGACACCGTGGAAAGCGGCTTCATGACCAAAGATCTTGCCCTGCTGGTTGGTCCGGATCAAAGCTGGCTGACGACAGAAGGTTTCTTGGAAAAGATTGACGAGAACCTGAACAAAGCCATGTAAGGCGCTATAAGTAATGCATAAAGGGGCTGGCATTGGTGTCGGCCCCTTTTGCGTTGGGGCGCTGGCGTTCGGGCTATATCCGCACTATCGTCGGCGGTAAGTTCACCGTTCATTCGGAGGTCACGAATGCCCCAGCACTACATTTTCCTGATCATCGCGGTCTGCGCCGAAACCATCGGCACCTCCTCAATTCAAGCCTCGCAACAGTTCACACGTCTCTGGCCGTCGCTGCTTGCATTGGTGAGCTTCGCAGTGGCGTTCTACTTTTTATCCCTGACACTCAAAACCATGCCTGTCGGCATCATGTACGCGATGTGGTCAGGGCTTGGCATCGTCTTCATCGCGGCAATCGGTTGGGGCTACTTCGGCCAAAAGCTGGACCTTGCGGCGGTCTTGGGTATGGCGCTTATCGTTGCTGGGATCGTTGTCATTAACCTCTTCTCATCAACCGCAAGCCATTGAGCATCACCGCCCTTCTGCTCGCGGGCGGCGCGTCCTCGCGCATGGGCACACGCGACAAGCTGCTGGAAGATGTTGGCGGCACGCCATTACTGCGCGAACGCGCCCTAGCCTGCTTGGCATCTTGCGCCGATCGGGTTCGGGTCGTGCTGCCGCCGGACCGTCCCGAGCGCGCAAAGGTGCTCACGGGGTTGGACGTCGACATCATCTACAACGACGGCGCTGACGTGGGTATGTCAAACTCCCTGCGCTGCGGAGTGGCGGGACTGGAGGCCGGAGCCGTCCTCATCGTGCTGGCCGACCTTCCAGATTTGACCACGCCGGATTTAGACAAAGTCATGCGTGCGGCGGACGCGCATCCGCTGGCAACAATCCTGCGCGGCGCCGATGCGACAGGAAAACCGGGGCATCCGGTTCTTCTGCGCCAAAAACTATACGCCGACGTCATGACCCTTAGCGGTGACACTGGCGCGCAGCCGCTCCTCCGCCAATACAAGGCCGACACAGTTTTGGTCCCCATAGGTGCGGCGGCCCTGCGAGATCTGGACACCCCCGAAGACTGGGCCGCATGGCGGGCCGACCGCAGCTAAAGCCCTAAACCGAAAACGAAGAAAGGCCCCTCCATACGCGGAGGGGCCTTTTTAATAATTTACTCGTTACCCCCCAGATACGCCCCCGCATGGGGGCGCAGCTGAAACTTAAACCTATTTAAACAGCAACTTGGCTTCGTGCTTCTTCAGGGTCAGGCGGGCGGAGGCATATGCCTCGCGGCCAGCTTCGCCTTGCAGTTCAGGGAACAGCTCGAAGATTTCGTTGCGTTGCGAGTTACCGATGCCTTTCAGCGAGTAGTCACCCGGCTGGAAGCTTTCCGTCCACGCCCCGTTCGACAGCACAACCTCGTGGTTGTCGAACATGAAGTGGATGTAGGTCGTCCCCATCGACGCGATGGTTTGAACCCCTTCCGACGGGTTGACCAAGTGCTTGGCCGACACCAGAACTTCATTCTCCTCGAAGTACAAGGCAACGCGGTCGTTGTTCACCAGCATCCGGTGGTTCGGGCTCACCAGCATATCACGCTCTGGCAGGCCATTCCCGAGGGAGCCTTTCTGGATCAGAACCGGCTGCAGGTGCGGGTTGTTTTGCAACTCGCGGCCGTCCATGCGCTTCGCGCCGATCCAGCGGATTTCCTGAATGCCGTTGTCACGGGTGATGATCTTGTCGCCAACCATCAGGTCCTCAACAAGGATTTCACCGCGTGGCGTCGCAATCGAAGTACCCGGCGTGAAGCAAGGCACGATGCTTTCGATCTCGGAGAACTGAAGCGAGCCAATGACGTTGCCACCAACACCGTCGAGGAATTCGACCGTACCGGAGGTGCTGTCGCCGTCCGCATCCACAGTTTCGCCAACGATCCGCAGCGGGCCAGCGCCTGTCAGGTCCAGCACGTCGCGGTCATCGCCGCCCGTGCCGCCGTCGATCACGTCGCCGTTGCCGTCTTCGCCACTGGAGACGATGAAGGTATCGGCATCGTCGCCGCCAGACATCGTATCAGCACCTTGGCCACCGATGATTGTATCGTTGCCCGTGCCACCTGTGATGGTGTCATTGTCCACGCCGCCGTCGATGTAATCGTCGCCCGCGTCCCCGTTCAGGATGTCGTCGTCGTCAGCGCCGAAGATCGTATCGTTGCCGTCGCCGCCATTGACCACATCTTGACCATTGTTCGGCACCAGATCACCGTCAACATCTGCGATGTCGAGGTTGTCCGGCAGGCCCAGATCAGGATCAATCCCGGCATAGACGATATCATCGCCCGCGCCCGCATTGATCACGTCGGAGCCTTCGCCCCCCACGATCCGGTCGTTGCCATCGCCACCGTCGATCGTGTCGGCATCCATGCCGCCATCGATGATGTCGTTGCCGTCGCCACCAAAGATAGTATCGGCGTCGTCGCCAGTGGAGATGATGTCGTCACCTGCCCCACCGTCTACGAAGTCGATATCGTCATTCGGGTTGGCATCCGCAGGGAACAAGCCAGGATACCCCAGATCAGGCAGTGGGATACCGGTGCGGCTGGTGTCGATTGTGTCGTTGCCGTCACCACCGTACACGGTGTCGTTGCCGTCACCGCCGATGATCACGTCGTCGGCATTGCCGCCGTCAATCGTGTCATCACCGGAGCCACCGTCAAGGTAATCCTCGCGCGCGCCCCCTTGCAGGTTATCGTCACCCTCTTCACCGTAGAGCGTGTCACCGTCTTGGCCAGCGTCCAGATCATCGTTGCCGGTACCACCGTACAGTACGTCGTCACCGTTGCCGCCGGACAGATAGTCATCGCCCGCGCCGCCGCGAAGCACGTCGTCGCCGTCCTCGCCGTAGATCCGGTCATTGTCGTCGCCGCCGTCGATAGTGTCGTCACCAGCGCCGCCAAGGATGAAGTCTTCGCCCTCGTTGCCCTGAATGTCGTCCTTACCGTCGTTGCCTTCGATGGTGTCGTTGCCGCTGCCGCCGATGATTTCATCGTCGTTGTTGGCCCCGATCAGCGTGTCATCGCCCGCGCCGCCATCCAGCAAGTCCGTACCCGGACCGCCAAGCAGCAGGTCGTCGCCGTCTTCCCCGTAAAGCTTGTCAGCGCCTTGACCTGCATCCAGCGTGTCGTTGCCGTCACCGCCGTAAAGCGTGTCGTCGCCTTCGCCACCAGAGATATAGTCGTCGCCAGCCTCGCCATAAAGCGTGTCATTGCCAGCTTCGCCGTAGACCTCATCGTTGCCTTCGCCAGCCAACACAGTGTCGTTGCCGTCACCCGCCAACACGATGTCGTCCTGTGGGCCTTCGCCCGGCAGGAATTCGTCGTTGTTGTCGATCATGTCCCCTTCAGGGTCATCCATGTAGTTCACGTCAATCAGGTCGTCGCCTGCGGTGCCTTCAACGATACCGTCGTTGACCTTCACCGAGACAGTCGCGGTGTCAAAGCCGCCATTCCCATCGGTGATGGTGTAGGTGATCGTCGCTACGCCGCCGAAGTCAGCCTCTGGCGTGTAGGTCAGTGTCCCATCCGCATTGATCGTGACAGCCCCGACATCGACAGTGGCTTCCGTCACCGTCAGCGCGTCATTCTCTGGGTCTGTGTCATTGGCCAGAACCGGAATGATCACAGGCGTCACGTTGTTGGTCGACGCTTCGTCGTCCACTGCATCCGGCCCGTCATTCACTCCGCTCACCGTGAAGGTGATCGTGGCGGTGTCCGTGCCGCCATTCCCGTCAGACACGGTGTAGGTCACGGTGTCTTCGCCAGAGAAATCATCCGTTGGCGTGTAGGTGATGGTGCCGTCAGCGTTCAAGACTGCGGTGCCATTGTCCGGCTGCGTGATGCCCGTGATGGTCAGCGTGTCGCCGTCCACATCAGTGTCGTTGCCGAGCACGTCGATGGTGACCGCTTCGTCCTCATTCGTGGACGCCGCATCATCGTTCGCCACAGGATCATCGTTCACTGGCGTGACCGTGACGGTGACCGTTGCCGTGTCCTCGCCGCCGTTGCCGTCGGTGATCGTGTAGGTGATCGTGGTGTCGCCGTTGAAGTTCTCGGCTGGTGTGAAGGTCAGCGTGCCGTCCGCGTTGATCACAACGTCGCCGTCCGGCGAGGTCGCCTCGGTCACGGTCAGCGCGTCGTTCTCCGGATCGGTGTCATTGCCCAGCACAGCGATCTCGACGGGGGTGTCCTCGTCGGTGGTGGCCGTGTCATCAACCGCGTCGGGGCCGTCGTTGACCGCACCAACCGCAACCGTCACGGTCGCCGTGTCGGTGCCGCCGTTGCCGTCGGAGACGGTGTAGGTGATGGTCGCGTCGCCGTTGAAGTCAGGCGCAGGCGT
>NZ_FNOI01000011.1 GCF_900107015.1 Litoreibacter albidus
AAAAAAGCCCCCCGCATCACATGCGAGGGGCCTTTTCGGGTCAGGAGACGACCTAGGAGAACTTAGTAGTTAACGCGCTCGGCTGCGGACTCGTTACCCAGTGCGAAGAACGACAGCAGGTCGGTGTTTGCGCGGGTTGCTTGGCCTGCGGTCACGGACACGTTGCGCTCTGCGGCGGCTTCGTTGGCTTGTGCGCCGGCCAATTGTGCGGCGTAAACGTCACCGGTGGAGGTGTTCGGGATCACGCGCTCAGCGGCGGAGTTGTTGTCTGCTGCGAAGAATGCGGCGGCGTCTGTCACCTGTGCTGCGAAAGCAGGAGCAGTTGCGGACAGGGCGATAATTGTTGCGATTACAGTTTTCATTTTCAGTACTCTCTTTTGTTTGTTTTCAGGCTGTTGCCTAATGTGTGTGTCGGCGTGTTGCCGTTTGATGAGACTAATATGGGGCATGGAACCCCGCGCCTCAACGCCCAGACATCGCAAAAACGCCCCACTTCTGCGCATTGATGCACAGCAAAACATCCCCTCTCGCGCACGCGATCACGCCGCCGTGAGAACCGGATCACGGACCGTGAGACCGGTGAAATACGCCCCCTATGCGCTTCATCCCGACCGTCAAGGCTCGGTCATAGCGATAACGGAACAGGCCACGGATACGGTCATGGCGCGCTATGTTTACGATGCCTTCGGGGCGCGTGAGCAAACCGTTGCCTTGACCCTGCAGGACTACGGCTTCACGGGCCGCGAGTTTGATGCGGAGACCGGCCTCTACTACTACCGCGCGCGGCATTACGATCCGGCTCAGGGGCGCTTCATTCAGTCCGACCCGCTCGGCTTCGCGGCGGGGGATCTTAACCTTTACGCCTACACCTGGAACGACCCCGCGAACTGGAGCGACCCCAGCGGCTTGAGCGCCAGTGGCGAGAGCGGCCAGCTTAATGCCGGTGTTATGGCCATGGCCCAACGGGCGGTCAGCAAGGTCGGGCGTGGTGCTGTTTGTGTTGCGGGAAGAATCTCGACCGCGCTGAGCGAGCTGGGCGCGATCGTCAGCGAGGGACAGACGTTTAACAACATTACCAGCGTTGTTTCACTAGGGGAGGCCGCTTGCCGGACGAAGATCAAGGCGAAGAAAAAGAACCGCAATTGCGGTTGTCCCGGTGGTGGAAAGGGCGGTGTCAGTAGCGGAAACTCCTTCCCAGACGGCACAGAGGTTCTGACACCGAACGGGAAAGTCGCCATTGAAACCTTGCGTGAGGGCGATTTGGTACTGGCGCGCAATGAGGACACCGGCGTCTCGGGCGTGTTCCCGGTCACAGCAGTGATGTCGCGTGAAGCCGCTGGGTTGATGTGGATCACCTTGGAAAACGAGGCCGGCAAGACCAGCCGCTTGGGGGTCACCTCCGGCCACCCGATGTTCGTGGTCGAGGCGGGCTGGACCGAGGCGGAAGCCCTGTCGGTCGGTGACAAGATACGAAGTTCGGACCTGTCATCATTGGTGGTCTTGGCCATCGAGCTTGATGATACCCAGCAAAAGGTCCACAATCTGGAGATCGCCGAGGCGCACACGTATTTTGCGGGAGAGCTGGAGGCTTGGGGGCATAATGCCAGTTGGTCCAAACATCGAAAATCAGTTTATCAAGACTGCGGAGGAAAATGCTCTTATTGCGGGATACAAACTGTCTTTAGTGGCCCGCGAACAGGACCCCGCAAGGACCGTTTCAGCCTTGATCACGTTATTCCTCGAAAATGGGGTGGTTCAGACGATAAATCAAACCTCATTGGATGCTGTGTGTCGTGCAATTCTAAGCGTGGAGCTCCTAAGCCATGAAGCTCAAAATGAATAATGGCTCTGAGCCAGTTCTCGCATGCCCACATGTTTTGCGAAACCTTCCGGAAACTGGTTTTTTTTGCCGGACACAAGATGGGCTGGTAGCGGCCTGCTGTGAGAGTTGTGACGCACTAGAGACTGGGGATGGATTAGGGCTAGTACATTTGACCCATTTTTCTAAACACGCTGAGTTGCCAGAAGTAGCATTCTCGCTTCCAGTAAATGCTTGTATTAAGTGCAACGACGATAAATGGAATCTGGACTACTTCGAAGACGATACAACCCCAGAAGAGGGAGAATTTCGTCTAGCTGCCGTCAATGATCCAATTCGCCATTGGACGGATAAGAAGGAGGTTCAATTTTTCGTTCTATCTGAAAGCCTGCCTGTTTTGGTTACGTTAGATGAGGGTATTCGCGTGCTACCTGTTTGGTCAGTAGGTCAATATATACCGCATGATTTTAGTAGAAAACTAGACGGTCGAGAAATACATCGAAAGTGCGCGCTCGGCGAAGTTCAGATGATGGCTGCTGTTGCCGGCGTTTCATTCTTGGCAATAGATTTTCTGACCGCTAGCTTCGACGTTGGATTGATTGCCCAACCCTTAACTTGCCCAGTGTAGTGTCTCCTAAAGCTGCCTGTGCTCGGGTGCTTTCTTATGGTCAGTTGCCACGCCGCAAAGGGCGCACAATCTCGAGATCGCTGAGGCCCACACCTATTTTGATGCGATCGCACCAGATGCAGAAAAGTGGCGGCGTTGGTTTTTCCTTTTGGAGGAGGGCAGATCGACGAAGTCTTTGTTCCAGACGTTAACCAGAATGTGCTTCGTGTATTTGAGGCAGGGCCGTTATGGGAAGGGTCGCGCGCGCCTCGGGGGCGTTTCTCAATCTCGGATGGCCGATCCATTTCGCGCTGTTGTAGGGTCCGTCCTTCGTCGACACGTGCCTATAATTGCGCAAAACTATCCGGCGGGCAGCGCCAGCCGGAGTGCCGGCCCGAATAGAGGCCACGTAAGGGGCTAATCCAGAAGGTATCTGATATTCTTCCCGAGAGGTTAGAAGGTCGAGCAGGGCGCCATTAAGATGTACTTTTGCCGCATCATGCATCATGTGCAGGGCAACACGTGACAGGCCCATTTTGACCCACGGGCGATGCAGCGCGCGCTGCTCGTCATAGGTATCGCGGGTGATGGTGCGCGAAACGCCGCGCGCAGAAACAGTGATCCGGTAAGGAACCACCGGCGTCATGTGGCGCATGATGCCACCGGTCGTTTCCGATGAGGTCATCCAGCCTTCGTCGACAAAGACCCACTCGTCCGCAGCGTTGACGCCCCGTGCAAGATCTTCGCGGCGGGTGGCGGCCTGCGCGGCTTCGGCCTGCGCGCGAGTATCGAAATTGCGACGGTTGGTGCGGCCTAAGGGCGCGAAATCGCCAGTTCCGTCAGCGTCGCGGTAGCCACCGCCGACATCGGAATGGGCCCCGGGCAGGGCGAGCGTGTCACCCCCGCCGGTGGGGGTGTTGCGGTTCAGGCGAAAACTGTTGCGGTATTCTTCAGCGGCAGTCAGCTGGTAAATTTGGCCAGTAACCTGTGCGGTTTTGACATGGACGTTGACCTCGCCATTGTCGTCATCAGCCGGGTCACCGATCCCGCTGCATTCGTTTGCTTCGTTGTAATCAGAGCCGTTTTTGTAAAGCGGATAAAGCAGCGCGGGAGGACGTTGAACCGGTTGTTGCCGGTCCCGTCGAAGAAAACCCCAACCTCAAGCGTGACGTCCGGACAGGTCTGAGTGGTGTTGCCCGTCGCGCCGGAGAGGCCTGCATCAGCGGCGGCTGTGGTGGCGTCGGCGTCAACATGTGTCAAGCTAGCCAATGACTTACTCCTGCGGCGTTGGGCATTCTGGATCGATGACAGCTGGGCGGCTGATACCCATAATACTCGACAGGCCTGCGAGTTGTCCGGTCTCCAGCCGCCAGGCTTTATCCTCTGACGGCACGCGGACCCCGCAGGTGCGAACCACATCTTTCAGGTCGCTTAGCTCAATACCGGCTTTGTCGGAGCCGATCAGAAACAAGCCATTCGGCCCCATGATGACGTTCAGCGCGTAGTGGGTGAAATTGGTGTTCAACTCGTCAATGGGCACATCGACATGTGCCTCCCACGCGCGATCTGTCGTCAACTCGACCCACCTGGCTGCGACACGCCAAAGGCCGTCGTCGCCATCGTCCAGTGGAATACTGCCCACGGCACTTCCCGCCGAACGGGGTGGCCCCTGATCCGCCCGCCCACCGGGAATAAATATCGGGGTCGGCGCAAGTGGCATTTCAATGGAAAAATGCGTCAGAACAACAGGTGTCGAGTGATAGCTAGAGAACATCAACGACAATGCGGAGGGATCATCATCAGCCTTGCAGCCCGCCAGAACGGCAAGCGCAAGCAAAGGCATGGCCCACCTCATGGCTGGTCGCCCCGCTTCGCTGCGACAGGGCCGCCTTTGGGCCAAGGTTGGCCAACCCGTCGCAGCTCTGCGGGCTCGCGTGACCAGTCGACCAGCGTGATGTTGATGCTTGTGTAGACAGCCTCCAGCCACTCGGTAGCCTCGGTGACGACGTAGTGCTCCACCGATGTACCCTCAAGCGGCGGCGGGACGGGTGTGGTTCCGTAGATAGACCCAAACGGAAGGGGCTTCAGCCGCTTAACAAGCCGGTCGAAAACAGGCTGGCCGTCAGGGGCAAAAGCCTCAATCCCGGCGGCCGGGAAGTTTAATAAATCTAGGGCGATCTGCTCGTCAGCCGGGGGCGGCGCAGTGTTGAGGATATAGGGCATATCAAGTGTCGCAAGCCCCGGCGCCAGAAACCCGAACCCATGGCGGCGCGACCAGAACGCGACCTCGCCAAGCCCGCCCAAGGCGATGGCATGAGTATCCCCTGACAGATCAGGGTCGCCTTCAAAGATGTAGCTGGTGACTGGGCCAAGCATGGAGGGCACGATCAACTGCAACCGCCCGCCAGTGAGGCAAGTCCGGCGGTGCGCCATACATCCAACAATGCATCGGGCAGGGTGCCAGTGTGGCGGGCGATCGTGGCAGCATTTACGGGCACGCCGTTTTTCAGTCGCTCGGCCAAAAAAACATCTCCGGAAATGCAGTCTAAATGTCTTTCTTGATATCCGATTAGTTTAGGTCAGATCGGTGATTTTAAGCAACTAGGGTTTTTGACAACAAGAAGGTAGGGTAACGCCTAAAGGGTAATTCTTCTGCTAGACCCCTCAAAGCCTTGATGACGCTTTCCGCCTAGTCTGGGTTTGGCTGCGTTGATTTTTCAGCGCCGTCGGTCCCGTAGATCGAGGTAGATACTTTCACAGTCTGTTGTTCGTATGCTCAACGGTGCCTTTCTGGTACGGCGCTTGTGGATCACAGAACCACGCTTCTGCGCCGATCCCATCCTTGAGATGCTTCCAGGCGGAGAATTCTATACCGCGATCAAAGGTGACCGAGTGGCGGGCATCTGCGGGCAGGGGAGCGAGGCCTTGGATCAGCGCTTCCATGATCGGCTTTGATGTTCGATCCTCATTGCGCATCACAACAGCATAGCGGCTCACGCGTTCGACCAGAGACGTCACGTTCACCTTCCCATGCTCCTTGCGGAACATCATCAGATCGCACTCCCAGTGGCCGAACTCAGAGCGTTCTGCGATCCGTTCCGGCCTGTACGACAGGCTCTGTGTATCAAAGATGTGACCGCGTTGATGGCGTCGATATCCACATGGCTTGCGGCGACGGCGGTGCTCGGGCAGGTGGCGATAGAACTGCTCTGCGCGCCCGTCCTTGGACTAGGCGAAGCGGTAGATCGTCTCGTGACTCACGCGGATCGGATGACGTTCAAGCCGCGTGCGGCCAGCAATTTGCTCGGGCGACCAACCCGCCTTCAGACGGTCTTCGATGGCGGCCTTAAGTTCAGGGTGAACGATCATCTTACGATGGATTGCGCGGCGCGCCTCATATTTGTCCTGAGCGACAAGCGCGTGATAGCCGTCCAGCTCCGGCAGCTCAGTGTCAGTGTATAGGTTGCGCTTGATGTCTCGGTAGATCGTGGAAGGGTCACGACCCAATCTATCCGCGATCTCTGATACCGGCATTTTGTCTTCCAGCCACTTTGCGTGCTTGCGGCGTTCATCCAACTTCAGGTGACAGTAGTGGCTCCCCATTCTTCACACTCCATGCAACATTCTGTTTTAATACAGAAATTGCGCTTCGCTTGTGAAAACACCCCGCGTACACACCTTACACTAATAATCAATCTTATGTAACATGTTTGGCACTAACCGGAGTGAGGCTGAGCTGAGCGGGTTTCTAAGAAAGTGTTCTGCAAATCAACTCGATGTTCTGTGTTGATGTGAGAAAAATCATAGCGACACGATCCGCGACCATTCTGCCTCGGTTGTCTCACCCGCAGCAACAAGATCATGAACAGCGTCTCTGAGCGTTCGGAATCGCCTAATTTCGGCATCCGGATCCAGTGGCAAACCTCCTGCCATAGCTGAAATGTCCTTCCTGCCTTGCGCACTCACTGCCATCAGCTCTGAGACGACCCGCCTTCCTTTATAGCCCGAATTATTACAGCTCTCACAACCCTGTCCCGCGCAGGATTTGCATACACGTCTCACTAATCGCTGGGAAAGCACCCCGCGTAGTGTCGCCGCGAGAAGGTAAGGCGCCACTCCCAGATCGATCAATCGATCAATGGCGGAAAGCGCATCATTTGTGTGCACTGTTGAGAGAACTAATCGTCCCAAGAGCGCCGCTCTGACGGCAATCTCTGCGGTTTCCTCGTCACGGATTTCCCCTTGTAGCCTAGACGAACCTACGGGACACTTGCCGAGTTACTCTAGCTCGTCTCTGAGAACTTCGTAATGGGTCTGGCCGTCATGTGCGCCGTGCGGTCTAGCTAAGTTGTAGAACCGCTCCCATTCGTCGAGTTTGGCCTCCAGATCGACGTCACCTTTGCAGCTAAGAAGTTGATAGAAGTCCCAAGCTGATGCAAATGCTTGAGAACGGGCAGCTAGACATGACAATGAGCACGCGGCGCTCGGGCAGCTACAAGAGTGTGCTTTTGTTAAAACCGCCCGCCTTGTGATCGCGTCTGAAAGCTGGCAGTTTAATCCGTCTGAGCCTATTCCGCTGGTCTTGAGAGATGAGCCGAGCATGTTCCGCCGTATCGCGCTCTCTTCGCTTGATCTGAGCGGGCAAACCTACGTTGAGCGTCTTACGTCTTCGTCACTCGCAGGCGTCCGTCTCGCCGTCGCAGCGGAGCTTGGCATCACGGTACGGACGAAGAGCTCCTTGTTCACCAACACCAAAATATTGACGGAAAAGGATGGTCTGCCTTCGCTGCCAGACATCCCATACTGTCTGCATCGGTCCGTTCAAAATGTCCGTCAGGAGTGCATTGATCTTTTCGAAATAATTGAAAGTCAGGCCGCGGAACTAAGCTAGCGCGCCCTACACGCCGTACGGGTTAATCCATGTGGAATACTTCCTGCATATCCGCCCAATGCTCCCCCTCGGCACGGCTCTCTAGCGGGCGTTGCATCGGCCCACAGATTGCCCACCATTTCTGGGTGGTGGGGTCATCCGCCATCTTTTTCATATCGGCGTCAAAATCCGCCCCGTGGTATTCCCAATACCCGAAAAGCGTGGCCTCTGCCTCGTTCCAAAATATCGTGTAATTCCGCACGTTGCTGCGCGACAGCTGCGCCAGGACATCTGGCCACACGTCCGCATGCAGGCGCCGATATTCCGCCGCTTGCGCGGGATCGAGACCGATCATCATTCCCATGCGTTTCATACTCATTCCCCCAAGCCCAAGTTGTAAAATCTATTTGCTGTGCGGCCCATGATCTGGGCTGCTGCTTCGGGGCCGTGTTCTGATGCGATAGATTGCACTGCTCGGAACCAAGCCGCGTAGTCAGCCGCTAGGTTCACGACTGGCCAGTCACTGCCCCACATCACGCGGTCGGCTCCGAAGCATTTGATGATCTCTTGGCCATGGGTCGCGACATCTGCCATATCCCAATCGCCGCGTGCTTCCGTCACAAGGCCCGACAGCTTGCAATAGACAGAAGGCGATTCCGCCAATCCCGCCAGCCCGTCGCGCCATAGGGCCGCGGGCGCGACACCCGGTAAAATCTCAGGCTTGGCACCATGATCGACAACAATCTGCAAGTCGGGATACCGCTGCGTCAGTACTTTGATCGCACCTAAATGGCGTGGCTGGATCAGCGCATCGAACCGCAATCCCAAAGTGATCATTGCTTCAATCGCATCCGCGCAATCAGCGCCAAGTATCCAGTCTTCCGCCGCAATATTCTGCAGCATGGGGCGAACGCCCTTCAGCATCGGATCCTTCGCCAATGCGGTTAGCGTTTCGACCGCATCATCAGCGGATAAGTCTACCCAACCGACGACGCCCGCGATGAAATCAGTCTTGGCTGCGATCTCCAGCAAGAACCGCGTCTCAGCTACCGTGTCAGTGGCCTGCACTAACACCGTGTGGCTAACGCCCGCCTGCTGCAACGCAGGGTTCAAATCATCGGGGCCGAAGTCCTTGAAAATCGGGGCCACGGACGCATCGGGCCAAGGGTAATCCCCCCGCCCCAGCGTCCAGAAATGCTGATGTGCGTCGATGATCATATCGTCCCTGCCTCCATTTCCGCGTCAAGTTCGTCCCAAAGCTTTTGCGGTATCTCGGCGTTGATCTGCAACAGGTTTCGTGTCAGCGAAGACACTTTAGAAGTGCCGATCACAATGTCGCTTACCACCTTAAACCGTGCCGGAAACTGAAGCGCCAGTGCGGAAATCGGAACACCGAACCGTTCACAGATTTGAACAATCCTGCGGGTGCGATCTTGGACGTCATCGGATGCGGGAAGATAATCGAAATGCGCGTCCGGTCCGGGTCCGGTCGCAAGAATGCCCGAATTGAAAACCCCGCCGATCACCAAGTCGATGTCGTGCTCGGCACATAAGGGCACCACCTTATCCAGCGCGCTGCGGTCAAGCGGTGTCAGCCGCCCCGCAAGCATAATGCGGTCAATTTCCATCCTGCCAATCGTGTTCATACAAGCGGCGACAGTATTCACGCCAATCCCGATGGCACTCACCACACCGGACGATTTCAGAGCGGAGAGCGCAGGCGCGCCACTGTCTAGAAGATCGCGCAGATGAGCAGGCGTATCGGTTTCGACGTCAGGATCGAGGATATCGTGTACGTAAAGCGTATCGATCTTGTTCAGCCCCAAACGCTGAAAACTGTCCGCGACGGAACGCTCCACCCCCGATGCCGAAAAGTCGAAATGCTGCCCAAACGGCAGCCCGCTTTTAAAGCCCTCAGCAGTATGGCCCTTTTGCAAGGGCTCCAAAACGCGGCCCACCTTTGTCGAGAGCGTCCAGCCTGTCCGGTCCCGCAAAAAGTCCCCGATGCGCCGTTCTGACATACCGTTCCCGTAGTGCGGCGCAGTGTCGAAATCGCGAAGGCCGTGCTCCCATGCCGCCTCAAGAACCTGTGCCGCCTGCTCTGACGACACGGGTTCATACAAGCCCGCCAGACCGGAGCAGCCAAAGGTTACACCCGCTGTCATACCATTGCTTTCTCGTCCGACAGATCAATCACCAGCTTGGTGACCGTAGCGGAATTCGCGGCCCAGTGCTTCAAAGCCTCCGCCGCTTGCGCGAAGGGATATGTGCCACTGATCGTGTCATCGGCGGGATAGAGGCCGGATTCAATATGCTCTACCGCCTCAATGAAGTCGTCTTGCAACGCACCGCGCGACCCCATGATGTCCAGCTCTTTGGTGAGGATCAGTTTGGTCTCGTAGGTCACCGGTGATTTGGAGTAGCCGATGTAGACGACCCGCCCGCAAGGGGCTACGTGATCAACACAGGCCAAAAACGTCTCGGGTAGGCCCACGGCCTCAATCGCCACATCAACGCCGTCACCCTTGGCGAAGTCCTTCACGGCCTCTGCTACGTCTTTTGCCAGCACGCCCTCTACCGCACCCGCGGCTTTGGCCAATTCCAACTTAGCGTTGTCAACGTCCACCGCCATCACACGCGCGCCGCGTCGTGCGGCCCCCGCGATGACACCCAATCCGATGGCACCGCAGCCAAAGACCAGCACCGTTTCGTCGCGGGCAACCCGCGCGCGCTTCACTGCGTGAAAACCAACCGCCATGGGTTCTATCAGGGCAAGGTGATTGGGGTTTGTTACCTTGGATGTAACGATGCGCTGCCACGGCGCGGAGATGCGTCCGGTCAGCGCGCCCTCACGCTGCACACCCATCGTCTGGTTGTTGCGGCATGCATTGATCCGGCCCTGCCGGCAAGCTGGGCAGTCACCACAATTGCGGTAAGGGTTCAGCGTAACCGCATCCCCGATGTGGATCGCATCCGGCACATTGTCACCCTTCGCCAAGATCGTCGCGGCGATTTCATGGCCTGGGATACGTGGATAATCCACCAGCGGGTTCAACCCGCGCCACGTGTTCAAATCGCTGCCGCATAGCCCGACACGGTCCACCTGCAACAGAACGTCATCCGCCGCAATCGTGGGCTCCGCGAGATCACTAAACGCACTCGCGCCGGGGGCGGTAATATTGAAAGCCCTCATGTCTAAAATCCTGTTACAGCGCCGCCGTCCACGGCAAGCACATGTCCATTCACAAAACCCGCTGCTGGTGAGGCGAGGTAGGTCGCGGCATTGCCGATATCTTGCGGCTGCCCCATCCGCCCCATGGGCGTGCGGCCTATAATTTTGGCTTTTCGGGCAGGGTCCTGCCCCAGTGCCTTTTCGGTCATCGGGGAGGTTATCCACCCCGGCGCAATGCCATTCGCGCGAATGCCGTCTGAAGAGACTTCGGCGGCGGTTGCCCGCACCAAACCCAGCACCGCGGATTTCGCCGTGGTATATGCAACGATCTCAGGCACACTCAGGTAGCTGGCCATAGACGCCAGATAAATGACAGAACCGGAACTCTTCCCCAATGCCGGCAACGCGGCGCGGGTCAGGTTAAAGGCGGCTGTCACATGCACCTCCATAACGCCGCGAAACTCATCCGCAGAGGTGTCGCCGAACGGCTTCTTCAAATGATTGCCCGCATTGTTCACGACAGTATCAATCCGCCCGTATGCGGATAGGGTCGCGTCAACAATCTGCTCTGCCGCTTGAGCATCCGTAACATCCGCCTGAAGCGATGTTGCACTGTCGCCCAGTTGCGCAACTGCGCGGTTAAGTTTGTCGGCGTTCTGGCCAACAACCATGACTTTCCCGCCGGCCTCAATATAGCATTGGGCAATCGCCAGCCCCAAACCACTGCCGCCACCAGTGACGATACCCACGTGGCCCTCAAGTCGAAACGGATTTGTCATGCCATCATCCTTCCAATTGCGCGGCTTACGCTGTCTTCCGTTTGTCCGGGTTCCGGCAAGCCTGGAACATCCCCGACGATGCGCTGCTCCTTGAAGACAAGGATGCGGCTGGCCAGTGAAATGATTTCTGGCATATCCGAGGAGATCACGATCACGGATTTGCCCTGTGTCGCCGCCAAATCCCAGATCAGTTTGTGGATCATCGCCTTGGCGCCCACGTCGACCCCCACTGACGGCTCATCCACGATCAGAATGTCGCAATCTGCCGCAAGCCATTTGGCGATGGATATCTTTTGTTGATTGCCACCGGACAGATCACCCACGCGCTGCTCCGGCCCCGTTGCCCGCACGTCCAATGCTTCCATAAGGTCCGCCGCGATTTTGCGCTGACGCGATCCGTTAATGGCGCGGGTCAGCGGGTTACGCAGGCGTTTCCAGACCGGCATGGTGATGTTGGTCTCGATGTCGAAATCCAGAAACAACCCATCCTCTTTACGGTTCTCGGACACATAGCCGATCCGGTGTTTCTCAATTGCGGTGCCGATGCTGTCTATCTCAACAGGCGCCCCGTTCACCTTCACGGTGCCCGCAGACTTCGCGTAAAGCCCGATCAACGTGCGCGCCAGTTCTGTGCGCCCTGAGCCGACCAAGCCGTAAAACCCAAGAACCTCGCCACGGCGCAAACCAAAACTCGCGTCCTTAACTAGGCCGGGCGCTGCGAGGTTCGTCACTTCCAACGCCAGATCATCTGCGTCTGTCTCAAGGCGCGGGAAGGCCTCAATCAGCAGTTTGCGACCGATCATCATCTCTACGATGGTTTCGCGGGTCATATCGGCAATCAGTTCTGTGCCCACATGCTTCCCATCGCGCAACACCGTGATGCGGTCGCAAATCTCCAGCACTTCCTCCAGCTTATGGGAGACAAAAATCAGCGTCATGCCGCTAGAACGAAGATCGCGAACCAGCTTGAAAAGCCGCTCCACCTCGCTGGCGGTAATCGACGAAGTTGGCTCGTCCAACAGCAGCACCTTCGCGTCCCGCGATAGCGCCTTGCCGATCTGCACAAGTTGTTTTTGTGCGGCAGACAAGTCGCCAATGTGATCCTCGGGGTCTAGGTCAAGACCGACGCGCTCCAACACATCCGCCGCGTCCGCGTTCAGCCGCGCCCAGTTCAGACCGCGCCCTTCGCGGTAAAGCTCCAGCTTGTCGATCATGATGTTCTCAGCAATCGACGCCTCGGAAAACACCTGAATTTCTTGGTTCACAATGGTGATGCCCTTATTGAGCCCGTCCCGTAGTGACCCGAGTTTCAGCGTTTCCCCGTCTAGCTTGATAACACCCGCGTCAGCGGCATGAATGCCGCAGATCGCTTTGATTAGTGTCGATTTACCGGCACCATTTTCCCCCAAAAGGGCGTGCACCTCACCGGGGTGGAAAGTTGCTGACACATCGTCCAGCGCCTTCACTCCGGGGAATGATTTACTTAGTCCAACCAGCTCAAGCGTCATGACTTGCGCGCCTTTGCAGACCAGACTTCACGGGCGCGGTCCAACAGGATGGTCAGCAAAATGATCGACCCAAGGAACGCCTGCTCGAAGTACACATTTGCCTGCACCAGAATAAGGCCGTTCTTGATCAGAACCATGATCAGGCCACCAGCGAACAAGCCCAGTGCTGTGATCCGTCCACCCGCCAACGCGGTGCCGCCGATAATCGCGACGGCGAAGGAGATGATAAGCCAGTTTTCACCAATGGCTGGCTGGGCGGAACCAAGGCGGGACACCCAGAGCAACCCCCCTACCCCTGCGAAGAGCGATGACAGCAGGTTGGCCCCCATGATGATCCGGTTCGTGTTGATGCCCGAAAGCTCGGCCGCTTCCTTGTTCGACCCCGTCGCAAGAAGTTGGCGCCCAAAGATGGTGTAGCGGAACATGTACCAAACCGCGCCAAGTGTCCCGAGCATGAGGTAGAACAGATACGGCAGCCCCAAGAAGCTACCCCGCCCGATGGCCTTAAAGGACGCAGGGATATTGCGGTAGCTGTAGCCCTCGGACACGCCGTAGACGATGCCCGTAAAAATAAAGAGCGTCGACAGCGTGACGATGAAGCTGTTGACCCCCAACTTCGTCATGACGAAGCCGTTAAAGAAGCCCGTACCCAGCGAAACCGAAAGTGCGATGAGCACGCAGAGCGGCCAAGGAAGCCCCAGCGTATCAACGGTATACCCGAAGGTCACCGCCGTAAGGCCCGCGATTGCCCCGACGGACAGGTTCATGTTTCCGGTCACCAGCATGATCGCCTGCGCAAGCGCCACGAACATATAAAGCGACTGTGTGCGCGTCAGGTTGAAGACGTTGTATTGGGTTAAAAAGCTGTCGGATGCGATTGCGAAAATCATCACCAACAGAAGGGCTGCGCCCAAGATCCCAGCCTCAGCGCCGGTGATGATCCGCCCCGCGCGCAGTCTTTGCATAAACATTGTATTTCTCCGAGATGATGACAGGTGGTTCGAGGAAGGCGCGGACGCCCTCCCCGAACGCTGATGGACCGCTACTTAGTAAGGTAGGTCCCGACAAGGCTATCGATGATGCCTTGGGTGAGGGTCGAAATCTCGCCCTCGTATGTGTCGATGTTGTCGGCGGTGACCGTCAGAACACCAGCGTCAATCGCGTGAGTGCCCTCAACAGGTGTGTAACCTTCCGACATGAGACGCAGAATCTCCAACGGGATGTAGCCGTGCCCGTAAGGGTTTTGCGCCAGTGTCCCGTCGATGTGACCGTCACGAATTGCGTCCATCACCACCGCATCGGTGTCGATCCCGAAGAAGTGGATCTTCTCGCCGCCCTGCTCGTGGTATTCGGTCAAAAGCTCCGCCACAGCAACGGTCGGCGTGTAGCCCGTCGCGATCATCCCGTCGATATTGCCAAGGTTGGCCGCGATGGCGTTTTGAACTTTCTCAACGCTGCCTTCGATGGTCGCCAGATCGCCCACGGTCTGGATGATCTGAACATCGGGGTAACGCGCGACAACTTCCTGAACGCCTTCGTCACGCAGGCGGGTATTCTCGCCCGGCACTTCAAGGATGTTGATGATGTTGCCTGAGCCGCCCATTGCCTCGATCAGCGCTTCGGTCGCCTGCATGGCGGCTTCTTTCGCTTGCGTGCCCACGTAGAAGCTGGCGGGTGTCGGGTCTTGTGTCGCCTGTCCGAAGTCAACGATAGTCACACCGCGTTCCGCCAGTTCCTCATAAAGGCCCTGCGCACCTGCCACGTCGGACGGGAAGATGGAGAAGTGGGTGAACCCCTGCGCCGCCATTGCGGACACGTTTTCGTTCTGGTTGTCTTGCGTCCAGTCTTGACCGAGCCGTTTTACGACCTCGATGCCCGTCTTCTCAGAAAACGCGTCAACGCCGGTTTGAACCTCGTCAAAATACGGGTGAACCGTCGACGCATACCATGCAAATCGAGCTTCTTCTGCGGTCGCCGCAGCGCCCCAAGCCGTCGCGAGCGCGAGGCCCATCAGGGTCGCCTTAGCGGTAGATTTGAAGTGTTTCATTTTCTCTCCCTAGGTTTGGCCGAATTCTTTAGGCCAGTGATAATCTGCGGGGGTCCTCCTCCCCGATCAGATCCTTAACTTCGCGTGTGAACACGGTGTGAGGTGCAGGCGTTATCGACCAAATCCCAGTCGATATCGCAACCAAGACCCGGCCCTGTCGGCGCGTGGATCATGCCCTTGTCGTCAATGAAGTCATCGTAGCTTTGAACCATCGGCGCTTGGAACACATCCTCTGGCACAAACAACTCAAAGTAGTCGCAATTGCGAATCGCGCAGGACACATGCAGGTTCGCCATATCCATCGGACCCATCGTCGTCGTGTGAAGTTCGCAGTTCAGCCCATGCGCCTCCGCAAGGTGGGCCGATTTCAGCGTGCCGGTGATCCCCGCCTTCCATGACACGTCGGCGCGTACCGTATCGCAGGCACCGGATGCAATAGCCTGCGCCACGCCCCAAGGCCCGCCGCGGGTGGTTTCGGTTCCGACGATCTCAATATCAACGGCAGCCCGCAGGCGCGCATATTTATCCAGCTCATAGTCACGGAAGGGCTCTTCAAACCAGCGGAAATTCAGGCTTTCCGCGTGGCGGGCGACCTTGATCGCCTCGGCCAGTGAATACTCGGCCACAGGGTCTGTCATCAAAACGATATCGGGACCAACAGCCTCGCGCACGGCAGCGTGGATCGCCATATCCATATCTGACGGCCCGCAAGGGTGGATTTTGTAGGCTTTGAATCCCTTGGCGACGTATTTCTTGGCCTCCTCAACATACTCTTCGATTGTCGCGAGCCACAGGCTGCTGGCGTATGCTGGCAGCGACGTGCGGTAGCTGCCTATGTATTGATGCAACGGCAACTCTGCCGTTTTGGCAGCCGCATCCCATAGCGCCACGTCAATCGGTCCAGGAAGGAAGACAGGAAAGAAAGCGCCGTGACGGTCGATGTTCCAAAAATCATGCCAGACTTTTTCACGGTCATGGATCGAGCGCCCCATAATAACCGGTGCGATTACGTCAGTTAGGTAGGCATCCGTTACCGCGCCGGATCGCGCGGCCCAGAATGTGGCAAGCCCCTCTACGCCGTCCGACGTCGTGATCTTGCCAACACCGTAGTCCCAAGGCATTGGCGCCGCCCCTTCGCGGGAGGCATCGAACATGCCCTTTGGCCGACCACAAATCCAAGTTTCGAACTTTTCGATATACACTGATGCCCTCCCAAGCAGCCGACGCGGGTAGTGCGCGGTTCGTTGAGCTTCGCCAAACTACGGAAGAAAGTCTATTCAACGGTGACCCTAAAAATGGCACTTTTGTGCTTTTCATTCCCTGTTAAGCTTTCATATAAGAGAGCATCCGATACAGATGTCCGAACGGATCAACCGAAAGCCCCCCAGATGAACCCGAGCCTGCTTGATGTACGTTTTCTGCATGCGGACAACTCCGATTACGGCGAAGAATGGTCCGGCACCCGCCTCAATGATGACTATCACCGGCTGTACCACATCGTCAGCGGATCAGCGCAGGTGCGCTACGACGGGCATGACTGCACACTGACGGAGGGGTGCAGCTACCTGTTCCCCCCGACGGCCCATTTCTCCTATCGGTGCCCGAACTACCTGAGCCTTCAAAACGTATGTTTCAAAATGACGGTTCTTGGCGGCGTTGATGTCCTGAAGCTCCAGCCTTCGTTGTTCAAGGTTGTGCGCCCTGACGAAGACAATATGACAACCACAATGGCATCGCTGCATGACGCGCTTGGCGAGGCTATGACCTTCGCGGATCAGATCACGGCGCATGGCCGCCTATTTCAACTTCTCGCACCTCACTTCGCGATAGATGAAACCGCGCAGGACCGAACCCGCCGCCAGTCTGTCGTCCGCCTGATGGGCGTTCTGGACTACATCTCCAAGAACCTGCGGTCTTCCATCAAGGTCGCGGATCTACCGGATCGGGCTGGGATGAGCCGCTCTCATTTCGTGCGCAGTTTTACGGAAGCCCTTGGCATGTCCCCGCAAGCCTACATTCGCAGGCGCCGGATCGAACTGGTAAAGGTCGACCTGCGGGCAACACAAAAATCCCTCGCCCTCTTGTCTTACGAGACGGGGTTCTCCAGCCCGTCACATCTAACACGAGAGTTTAGGAAACTGACCGGCTACACGCCAAACGACTACCGGCGCCTCGACCAGCCATTTGAATAAAGCACTATCCCGCGATTTCGGGAAACACATGTGTGCGCTTCACCACGCCGTAAACAAAGCTTGTATCAATAGAACCGATCCCGCCAATCGGGTGCAGCCGCTCCCTCACAAACCGCTCGTAATCCTGCAGATCACTGACCACCACGCGCAACAAGTAGTCAGACAACCCGCTCATCACGAAGCACTCGAGTATCTCAGGTATTTCCTTCATCTGCGCCTCAAACCGGCGCACCGCATCTTCGGTATGGCGCTCCAGACTGATGCGCACCATCACGGTGACGGGCAAGCCGTAGATCTGCGCATCCACGTCCACGCTATACCCATGGATCGCGCCGCTCTCTTCCAACTGGCGTACCCGCCGCAGGCACGGCGACGGCGAAAGGTTCACCTCCTCCGCAAGGTCGAGATTCGTCATGCGCCCGTTGCGTTGCAAGGCCCGCAAAATCTTACGATCAGTTGCGTCTAATTTGGAATTCCTTGGCATAATATGCTAATCTTTCTGCTATCTAAGCATAAGATAGCAACTTAATGCCTCTAGAAACAACAGATGATGCCCCTAAACAGATAGGGGCCAAGATGACTACCAAGCAGCAAGATTTTTCCACTCGCGCCATCCACCACGGCTACGACGCCCAGACAGAGCAAGGCGCGTTGAACCCGCCAATCTACATGAGTTCAACCTTCACGTTTGAGACCGCCGAAGCGGGTGGCGACATGTTCGCGGGCGAGGCGCAGGGCCACTTCTACTCGCGCATCTCCAACCCGACGCTAGATCATCTGGAACAGCGGATTGCCAACCTTGAGGGTGCGCAAGCAGGGCTGTGCACGGCTTCAGGCATGGGGGCCATCACGTCCACCATGTGGTCATTTTTGGAAGCGGGCGATGAGGTGATCATCGACAAGACCCTCTACGGCTGCACATTTGCATTCATGACCCACGGCTTGCCGCGCTTCGGGGTCAAGGTAACGCTGGTCGACATGACGAACCCCGAAAACCTGCGCCACGCCATCAGCGCCAACACCAAAATCGTGTACTTCGAGACCCCTGCGAACCCCAACAACCGTCTGGTGGATATCGCCGCCATTTCGCAAATTGCGCATGAGGCAGGGGCCAAGGTGGTGGTGGACAACACCTATGCAACGCCTGTGTTAACGCGGCCCATTGAGCACGGCGCGGATATCGTGGTCCATTCGGCCACCAAGTTCCTAAGTGGGCACGGCGACGTGGTGGCGGGCCTCGTTGTCGGCAGCCTAGAGGACATGACGCAAGTGCGGCTGGTCGGGCTTAAGGATATGACCGGCGCCGTGATGTCGCCGCTCACGGCGATGCAACTGTTGCGCGGGATTAAAACGCTGGAACTGCGCATGGCACGGCACTGCGAAACCGCGATGAAAGTTGCCAAAGCGCTGGCCGAACATCCGGCCGTGTTGTCGGTCTCCTACCCTGGTCTGGATGACTTCCCCCAAGCGGAACTGGCGCGGCGTCAGATGTCGGACTTTGGCGGCATGATCCCGTTTGAGGTAAAGGGCGGCAAGGCTGGCGGCATCGCCGTGATGAACAGGTTAAATCTGGTTCAACGTGCCGTAAGCTTGGGCGACGCGGAAAGCTTGATCCAGCATCCGGCTAGCATGACCCATTCCACCTACTCCCCCGAAGAACGTGCCGAGCATGGTATCGCAGAAGGTTTGGTGCGGCTGTCCGTAGGCCTCGAGGGGGCCGACGATATCATAGGCGATCTGTATAGCGCGCTTTCCGCGCATAACATGCAGGCCGCCGAGTAGCCGCCCTCCTAGACAGGCGGCGGGTGCAGATAATCAACGAATGACCTGCGCCCGCACCAACCCCACCTCAAGCCGGAGCACCGCATGGCCGACCATAAGATCTTAGGCGACACCGCCAGCAAGACCCCAAACCGCACCACCGGCGGCTGGCTGAATGACTTGACGCGCGCGCGCAGCGCCGGACCGGTTCTGGCAGACCACCCTGCCCCTGGCACGGGCCTATCAACGACGGCTGTTCATGCCGGCACACATGACGACCCACGCACCGGTGCGGTCGGCACGCCGATCTATCAGGCGTCAACTTTTGTGTTGAATGAACATCAATACGAATCCGTCGAGGAAGGCTTTGCCCGTGATCGGTTCATCTATTCGCGCTATGGCAACCCATCGCAATGGGCCGTTCAGGAAAAGCTAGCTGCGCTTGAGGGCGCTGAATCTGCTATCGTATTCAGCTCCGGCATGGCAGCGATCACCAGCACCGTTTTGGCCCTGATGGACAAAGGCGCACATGTGGTGGCGTCCAGCGACCTTTATGGCGGGACTTTCAATCTGTTCAATCAGGAGTTCCCGACACTCGGCATGTCCTGCACTATGGTTGACAGCTATGATTTCGATGCCATCGAAGCCGCAATCCAACCCAATACGCAGATGATGTATTTCGAGGCGATCACCAATCCGCTGCTAAAGATCATCGACATCCCGCGGCTGGCCGAAATCGCCAAGCGGCGCAACGTACGGTTGGTGGTGGATGCTACCTTCGCGCCACCCATTGCAATGCGCACCTTGGAACACGGCGTTGACGTGGTCATCCATTCCGCATCAAAATACCTCAATGGTCACAGTGACCTGATTGCAGGCGTTGCAGCCGGCCCGCGCAAACTGATCGACATGATCTGGCCTCGCCTGTTGAACTATGGCGGCTCCTTAGATCCGCACGCCTGTTTCCTGCTGGAGCGCGGTTTGAAAACTCTTGCCGTGCGCATGCGGGCCCATGAAGAAAGCGCCACAGCACTGGCGCACTATCTGGAAAGCCACCCGAAGGTGAAGAAGGTCTTCTACCCCTTCCTGAAGAGCCACCCGGATTATGCTACCGCCAAACGCCTGCTGAAAAACGGCACCGGCAATATCACTTTCGTGATTGAAGGTGGCGATGCCGCAGCACTTCGTTTGGTAAACGCCCTTCGCATCCCCAAACAAGCGACTAGCCTTGGCGGAGTCGAAAGCTTGATAAGCTTACCATTCAACACATCTCAAGCGACGTTCACCACCCGTCAACGGGCAGATGTGGGGATTGATCCGGGGTGTGTGCGCTTGTCTGTCGGCATTGAAGATGCCGCCGACCTGATCGCCGATTTTGACCATGCCCTTAGCGCCATATACGCAGAAAAGGAAAATGCATATGCGTAACAGCATTCCAACCTCCGCCCTCAGTGAATTCGTGAACGAAGTTGCAAGCTCCCCCGAAGAGGCGTTGATGGACTACGGCATTGAGATAAACTGGGAGAGTGGCACGCGTTCGCGCACCGAGACCAAATCAATGAAGGTTGGGCCGCATCAGGTCAGCCGGTCATTCACTTGGAAAGCGGATGAGCCGCGCCAGTTAATGGGCAACAACCACGGCCCAAACCCGCAAGAATTGCTGCTGTCAGGTCTGGGGTCATGCATGATGGTCAGCTTTATCGCCGGGGCCACCGCTGAAGGCATCCAGCTTGAATCCGTGAAGATAGATTTCGATGCGACGCTGGACCTGCGCGGGTTCATGGGGCTGGGCACCAACGCAACGGTGGGGTTCCCCGAAATCCGTTACAAAATCTACGTGACCGGTGATGCCACACCTGAACAATTTGCGGAACTACACCGCAAATCCGTGTCCCACAGCCCAAACGCACAAACCATCCTCAATCCAGTTGGATTGACAGGCGAGATCATCAGCACTCAAATCCAAGGCTAGCACGCGTCATACTCCCGTCACGCCTTGCCACCGCAACTAGAAAGCCATCCCAATGTCCCAGATTGATCAAAGCCACCTTAAGACCATCGAGCAACGACTGTTATGGCTATCACATTGGATGATCCACAACGCCAACCACATTCGCCCAAAGGCGGACGGGATCAAGGTTGGTGGGCATCAGGCGTCCTCTGCGTCCATGGTGTCGATCATGACGGCGCTCTATTTCAGCGCCTTGCGGCCAGAGGATCGGGTGGCGGTAAAGCCGCACGCCTCCCCGATATTTCACGCGATCCAGTATCTGATGGGCAACCAAACCCGCGAGAAAATGGAAGCCTTCCGTGGCTTCAACGGGGTGCAGAGCTACCCGAGCCGGACCAAGGACATCGACGATGTGGACTTCTCCACCGGATCGGTCGGGCTTGGCGTGGCGATCACGTCTTTTGCCTCAATCGTGCAGGATTACATCGCGGCAAAAAGCTGGGGCGACGGCATGCCCTTGGGCCGCATGGTGGCGCTGGTGGGCGATGCAGAACTCGACGAGGGCAACATCTACGAGGCCTTGCAAGAGGGCTGGAAAAACGACCTGCGCAACACATGGTGGATTATCGACTATAACCGCCAATCGCTAGACGGTGTGGTGCGCGAGGGGCTGTTCAAGCGGATTGAGCAGATATTTGACGCCTTCGGCTGGGACGTGGTGAAGGTAAAATACGGCGCATTACAGCGCGCCGCCTTCAAAGAACCGGGCGGTGAAAAACTGCGCGACTGGATCGACAACTGCCCGAACCAGCTTTACTCCGCGCTGACCTTTATGGGCGGGGCTGTCTGGCGCAAACGCCTGATGGATGCGCTTGGCGATCAGGGCGATGTGACTGCGTTGATCGAAGCGCGCAGCGACGATGAATTGGCCGAGCTGATGGAAAACCTTGGCGGCAACTGCGTGCAAACCATGGCCGAAACTTTTGACGCCATCGACCACGACCGCCCCACATGCTTCCTCGCCTACACGATCAAAGGGTGGGGCACGCCGATTGCGGGCCACAAGGACAACCACGGCGGGCTAATGAACAAGGCCCAGATGGCCGCGTGGCAAAAGCACATGGGCGTGGCCGATGGGGAGGAATGGGAGAAATTTGCAACCGTGGCCGACCCCGACGCCCTGCAAGCCACGCTCGACAAGACGCCCTTCTTCGCCAAGGGCCCGCGCCGCTACTCTGACGATGTGTTGGCCGTTCCAGCGATTGAGCTGACAACAGACCGCGAGATTTCGACGCAAATGGCCTTTGGCAAAGTGCTGGATGATCTGTCAAAAGGCGACAGCGATCTGGCCGCACGGATCGTCACCATGTCGCCCGATGTGACCGGCACCACGAACCTCGGCCCATGGGTGAACCGGCGCAAGCTGTTCGCGCGGACCGAGCAGGCGGATACTTTCATCAACGAGAAAATTCCCTCCACCGCGAAATGGGAGTTTACGCCGAAAGGCCAACACATCGAGCTTGGCATCGCGGAAATGAACCTGTTCTTGCTGCTGGGCGCAGCTGGCCTGTCGCATTCGCTATTTGGCAAGCGGGTGATCCCCATCGGCACGGTATACGACCCTTTCGTTGCCCGTGGCCTCGATGCGCTGAACTACGCCTGTTATCAGGACGCGCGGTTCATGATTGTCGGCACCCCGTCCGGTGTCACGCTGGCGCCCGAAGGCGGCGCGCACCAATCCATCGGCTCCCCCTTGATCGGTATGAGCCAAGACGGGCTCGCGAGCTTCGAGCCTGCGTTTGCAGACGAGTTGGCCGTCATCATGAGTTGGGCTTTCGACTACCTCCAAAGAGATGGTGAGGGCGATCCCGATGAACGCACATGGCTGCGCGACGAGACGGGCGGCTCGGTCTATCTGCGCCTGACCACAAACCCCATCGAGCAACCCGGCAAGCGCGTGGACGAAGACTTCCGCCAAGGCGCGATCGACGGGGCGTACTGGCTACGCAAACCCGGCCCGAACTGCGAGGTCGTTATCGCCTATCAAGGGGCCGTCGCACCCGAGGCGATCAAAGCCGCAGGCACCATTGCAGGGGGCCGTAGAGACGTCGGCGTGCTCGCTGTCACCTCCGCTGATAGGCTCAACGCAGGTTGGACCGCCGCGCAACGTGCGCGCGCGCGTGGAAATGCGCAGGCAGAGAGCCATGTCGAAACACTACTGTCCGCCTTACCGCGCGACTGCAAGCTGATCACCGTGATTGACGGCCATCCCGCCACGCTGTCTTGGCTTGGTTCCGTGATCGGGCACCAAACGGTACCCTTGGGTGTGGAACACTTTGGCCAGACCGGCACCATCGCCGATCTCTACAGCCACTTTGGCATTGATGCCGCGTCGATCGTGGAAAAGGTGCACGGGCTGACACCGGGGAAGCCAGTGCGGCTCACAAACGTCGGCTGAATTAGCAATGCGAGGCAAGCGCGGATTTGCGGCTAGGTCCGCCGACTATCTGGTCGGCGGGCCACTCTACCCCCGCGCGTCCAACTCCGCGATCATCATTTCGTAGGCGTGAACCATATACTTAGGATGCGCCGCGTTACGATCTGACCTTGCAAGCCAAAGGCCCGTGGACAGGTACGAGTTCCCGCTGAACGTCCGCATAACAACAGTCAGGTTCCGCGCGGGGTCGATCAGCATGTAATGGCCCCCGTAGCCATCGGTCCAGACGGTATTCGTATTCTCATCAATCCACCAGATATACCCCGACGCAGTGTATCTGCCGCTATTCGTTAGGGCGCTGAGCGGCGAGGTGCTCAGCTCAATCCATGCGGCAGGGACAACCTGCTTGCCGTCCCACATACCGTTATTCGCGACCATCGCACCGATACGGGCAAAATCGCGCGCGCTGGTATACATATAGTACATTTCATGCCGCGACCCATTGTTCGGCATGAACCAAGGATCGCCCATAACAACGTTGTCCGCGTCGAAATCCTGCATTCCCAGCGGTTCGGCCAGATATTTTTCCATAAACTGGCCGATGGGTTGGCCAGTCTCTTGGATGAAGATCGTGCCCAAGGCGTTGTAATCAAAATTATTGGAGAAAAAGAATTCCCCCGGCAGGTGTGATCCGCGTGCGGGGCGATCGGTGATCTGCGCGTCATGCTCACCCTCGGCAGGCAGATAGATACCGGACCGCGCCATCAGTAAATCGCGGATTGTCGCGGTCTTTTCCTGTTCCGTCAGCGGCGTGTTTTCATCGATGTTCAGCTCAGCCAAGGTTTTGTCGAGGTCGATCAGCCCCTGATCAATGGCGATCCCGTAAAGCAAGCTCAGCACTGCTTTGCGGGTGGATGCGCCGTTCATAATGCGTGTTGTGTCACCGTACTCGTAGATGGATGTCCCATCCAGCACTGCCATGATGACTTCGACATGCTCGCTTTCGGTCTCCAGATAGTCGTCAATCGCCGCCACTGTTTCCGTCGAGATCGCGTCCGATTTTTGGAGCTCCACCCCATAGGCCGGATCAGGATCCGTGACTTGGGGCATTGCAAAATACAGCGCCGCAACAATGATCGCAGCCAACAAACCGTAAATGAAATTTTTTGTCGTTTTTGTCATAATAATTTCCATAATTTGGCCCACAAACGACGCCGACCTGTGGGGCCTTCTGTCAAATACCACGACATTGGTAACCGAACGAAGACACTCTGCAAGAAACTATTCTTGGACGCCGCGGCGCGAGGGCACCTAATACCTCGCGCCGCGGCCGCTCCTGCCTCAGAAGCTTTTCGCCAGCGTTAGCTTAACGTTGCGCCCTGCGGCAGCGCGTGTGGACAGGCGACGTTGGTACTGTTTGTCGAAGACGTTCTCGACCCCAACGCGGACCTCCATGCCCTCCAGCACCCCTTGCTGCGGCCTGTAGGTGGCGCGCAGATTGTGAACTCCGAACCCTGCCGTAGGCGTGGCCGATTTGGTGTAGCGGCGCTGCGCCACGACTTCCCAGCTCAGGTCCAACTCATCCCCGAACTTTTTGCCCAGCGTCAGGTTAACCCCATTGGCTGGCACATTGCGCCAGTCGACGGTGGTGCCGCCGGGTTGGTACTCGGTGCCGCTCGCAATGTTCGCGTTCAGGTCAACATAGATGCCGCTTTCCATGGCGTAAGACGCTTCAAGCTCCAGCCCTTTCACCTCGATCTCGGTGATCGGCGTTCCGAAAGGCAAGCCCGACGCCTGATAGCTTGTCACGTCCCAAAGGCGGGTGTGATAGAGGTTACCTTTGATGCTAAACGTGTCGCCTTGCGCGAATACGTCAGTATTGGAATAGGCTGCGCCGACCTCCAGCGTCCGAGACTTTTCGGGTTGGGTCATGAATGCCGGACTGCCGAGGTCGTCAATGATCGGCAAGCTTTCCGTATAAGCGGCGGAGCTGAACAGCGACAACCCGTTGGCGAACTCGTAGCGCAGCGACACGCCCCCCATCAGGGCCGCGTTCTTGAACGTGCCGTCATTCGGCGCGGTGGAGCCTGTGATTGTTGAACGCTCATAGCGCAGCGCAGGCGTGACACTCCACCCGTTACCAAAGCGCAATTCATCCACCGCAAATACCGCGATCCGGTCGTCCGTGCCGCCGGGGGAAGATGACGCATCCAAGCGGTCTTTGCGGATCAACTCCACACCGCTGCGCAGGTTGTGGGCAATGGCCCCCGTGCTAAACAGGCTCGTATTTTTCACCGTAAGCTTCGTCATCTCGTAGCGGTTATCCGCATTGACCAATGCCGCCAGCGTTCCTGTCTGGCCACTGACCCCCTCGCTTTGGATATCCTGATCCGCGTAGGACAGGGTCACATCCAGATCGACAAGGTCATTGCCTGTGGGGTTATAGCTATACCCCAGAACGGTGGTGCGGGACTGGGTTTGCCGGTCCACATTTCCGAACCCGATGCCGGTGGTAGTGAACGTATCAAAAGGCACGTCACGGTCGTCGGCGGAGGTGTCGCTATAGGCAAATGTCACCGCATGGGCGTTGTCTTCCCCGAAGCTGTATTTGGTTTTCAGCTGGTAGCTCGGCAGCTTGACGCCTTTGGTGCTGATGTCGTTGCCGTCGCCATCCTGCTGCACGCCTTGCTTGCGCCACGTATAGTTAAACAATGCCTCGAAGTTTTCGGTAGGCTGCCACGCCAGAATGGTGGAGGACGTGATCCCGTCGCCATTGCTGGAAAACTGCAACGTCTCGCGGGCCACCAATCCCGGCACCCCGCCGGTGAAGTCGGAGGCATCCTTGCTCTCCAGTTTCACCACGCCCCCCACAATACCGGATCCATATTCAAAACTGCCAATGGTGCCGCGAATAACCTCGACCTCTTTATACAGCTCTGGGTCGGTGAACAGTTGGGTGCCGATACGGTACAGCTCCTCCGCGCCGGTGCTGGCGCCGTCCACGATCACCGCGACTTTCTGGTCAGAGCCGAACGTCGAATTGCTACCGAAGCCGCGAATGTTGATGCCCGAACCTTGCGGAGTGGAGCCGTTCACCAGACTTACTCCCGGCACGGTGTCGATCAACTCACCCACAGTGCCGCCTTGACGGTCGTCGATCTCGTCTTGATCCAATGTTGTTACGGCGACGTCGGTGTCTGTCTGCACGTCCCGTTTACTCTGGCCCAGAATGATGGTGCCCAGATCGCCGTCGTCCTGCGCTATTGCCGCGATGGGCAAACTGGCGACGACGATCAGCGCCGTGGTGGCGCGCAACGCGGCGCGCGAATTAAAATGTGGCATGGTCTACCCCTCGGTTGCATGGCTGTGTCCAGATGCTTGCGATGGGCTGGCGTGGATTTCGTGGATTTTGGTCGGCAGATCAATCCGCCGCTTGCGTCTCTAAATTAATCCTACTAAAAGTGTCAACATTATTCCTGCCCGATGACGGGTTGGCAGCTACGCCCGCATAAATGGCCCAGCCACCACAGAAAATTCACCAATGTGAGGCGCTGAGATGGCTAAACCTACCCCCGAAGAGATTCGTGCATTGCGCACGGAGAACCCGAAAATGCGCGACCGCGATCTGGCAGAGCAACACGGCTTTGCCGAGGCTGACCTGCTGGCGGCCTTCACCGGAATTGACGTCACCCGCATCGACCCGCATCCCGACCGCATCATGGGCGCGGCGCAACTGCTGGGAGAGGTGATGGCCCTCACCCGCACACCGTCCTGCGTGCATGAGAAGATCGGCATCTACGACAACTACCACCCCGGAAAACACGCCGCGATGGTGCAGACCGAAGACATCGACCTGCGTATTTTCGGAAGCCATTGGCAGCACGGCTTTCTGGTGGAGCGCGAAACTGACACCGGCACCCGCCGCAGCCTTCAAATCTTTGACGCCGCTGGCGATGCGGTCCACAAAATCTTCCTCCGCGACACCTCCGACCTAAGCGCATGGGGCGACCTGAAGACGTCGCTCGCCATCGAAGACCAAGGCCAAACTCTTGATCTAGCCCCGCGCAAGCCCCCCGAAGCCGCGAAATCGAACCTCGCCAAGCTGGACGAACTACGGGCCGAGTGGACCAAAATGACCGACACGCACCAATTCCTGCGGTTGGCCTCCAAACTAAAGATGAACCGTCTTGGCGCCTACCGCATCGCCGGTGCGCCGTTTGTGCGGCAACTCGACACGAGTGCGGTCGATCAAATGCTGCACAAGTTGCAAGAAACCGGCACCGAGGTGATGATTTTCGTCGGCAACCGTGGGTGCATCCAAATCCACACCGGACCCGTCAAAACCCTGAAGGCAATGGGCCCGTGGCAAAACGTGCTGGACCCCAATTTCAACCTGCACCTGCGCCTTGATCACGTGGCGGAGGTCTGGGCCGTCGAAAAACCCACGCAGCGCGGGCCTGCCCTATCCGTCGAAGCGTTCGACAAAGACGGCACTATCATTTTCCAGATTTTTGGCATCAGCAAGGAAGGCCGCGATAGCCGACCCGCTTGGCGTGCCATTGTCGAGCAACTCGAAAGCTTGCAAGAAGCAGAGGCCGTCGCATCATGAGGCGCGCCTTCAGTCGCCGCAAGGCCTTGCCGATTCTGGCATTCACCTTTGCCACGGCTCTCTGGGGCGGTTCCGCTGCCCTCTGGGCGGCGGGTGAGAACACGCAACCGGACCTGTTGTCGCTCGGCGGCTCGGTCACGGAAATCGTCTATGCGTTGGGCCAGCAGCACCGCTTGGTGGCCCGCGACACCACATCCGTGTTTCCGCCGGAGGCCGCAGACCTTCCCGACGTCGGCTACTTGCGCGCCTTGTCGGCGGAAGGCGTGTTGTCCGTATCTCCCGCGCTGATCATCTCCGAGGAGGGCGCAGGCCCGCCCGAAACCATTGAGCTCTTGCAAACCGCTTCCGTGCCCTTCGTGACCGTGCCCGAAACCTACACCGCCCAAGGCGTCGTCGATAAAATTCTAGCCGTCGGCAAGGCCTTGGACGTGGAGCCGAAAGCGCAGGAATTGGCCCACAACGTGGGGCGCAAACTAGACGCCGCGCAGCATGCGGCCACACAAAGTGGCATCCCCAAGCGCGTATTGTTCATCCTCAGCACCAACGGCGGGCGCATCCTTGCCTCGGGCACCGGCACAGCCGCGGACGGGATCATCAAGATGGCGGGCGCGGTCAACGCGCTCGTTGAGTTTGAGGGATACAAACCCGTCACCGACGAAGCCGTGAGTGCCGCTGCGCCCGACGTGATTTTGATGATGGATCGCCGTGGCGATCACGCGACGTCGAATGAAGAACTCTTGGCCCTGCCCGCCATCACCACCACCCCTGCGGCAAAGAGCCAGTCGGTTGTGCGGATGGACGGGCTGTATCTGCTAGGGTTCGGACCGCGCACTGCGCAGGCGGTGACTGACCTCAACACAGCACTTTACGGAGGCTAGGGTGACAGCGATCAGCGATTTAGACACCCCGCGCGACCGGTTGCACGCCGCCCGCGCCGCACATCTGTGGCTGGCGTTGCTGCTGGTTGTCGTCAGCCTCGCCTCGCTAGCCTGGGGCGCATCCGGCACCTCGCTGTGGGCGGCACTGGCTAAACTTGCCCGCGGTGAACCCTTGACCCAGCTTGAGGCCGTCATCCTGTGGGACATCCGCGCGCCGCGTCTGGCGCTTGGCATTTGCGTGGGCGCGTCGCTGGCGGTGTCAGGCGCAGTTATGCAAGGATTGTTCCGCAACCCGCTCGCCGACCCCGGTTTGGTCGGTGTAAGCGCGGGCGCGGGGCTGGGTGCCATCATCGCCATCGTGCTGGGCGCGGCCCTGCCCGTCTGGCTGGTGGAAATCACCGGCAACGCGTTAGTGCCTGTCGCCGCTTTCATGGGCGGATGGGCGTCAACGATGGTCCTCTACCGCGTGGCAACGCGCGGCGGTCGCACCTCGGTCGCAACCATGTTGCTGGCGGGCATTGCCTTGGGCGCACTTGCGGGCGCAGTGTCCGGCGTTCTGGTCTATATCGCCGATGACAGCCAGTTGCGCGACCTCACGTTTTGGGGCCTCGGTTCGCTGGCAGGGGCCACATGGGCCAAAACGCTGGTCGCCGCCCCGCTGATCGCTCTGTCGCTCGGGGCCGCGATGACACTTGGCGACGGGCTGAACGGATTGGCCATGGGCGAGGCCACCGCCCACCACATCGGCATCCCCGTGCAGCGCATGAAAAACATCGCCATCCTCACCGTCGCTGGGGCCACGGGTGCCGCCGTCGCAGTCTCCGGCGGCATCGGGTTTATCGGCATAGTGGTGCCGCATCTGCTCCGGCTGGCCACTGGCCCCGACCACCGAACGTTGCTCATCAACTCCGCCTTGCTGGGCGCAAGTCTGCTGCTTGTCGCGGACGTCATCAGCCGCACGATTATAGCCCCCGCAGAGCTTCCCATCGGCATCGTCACCGCCGTTCTTGGCGCACCGGTGTTCTTGTGGATCCTGCTGCGCCGCCGCACCATGATGGAGCTGTAATGCTGACCGCACGCAACATTTCCGTCACCCTTGGTCACGCGCAAGTGCTGGCCCACGTGGACTTCACCGCCCGCGCAGGTCAGCTAACGGCCATCGTCGGCCCAAACGGCTCTGGCAAGACGACGCTTCTGCGGGCACTGACGGGTGATGTGGACTATTCGGGCACCGTGCTTTTGAACGGCACCGACACCCAAGGCCAGCGTCCGTGGCAACTGGCCGCGCAACGCGCGGTGCTGCCGCAGGCCACCACCATGGCGTTCCCCTTCACCGTGATTGAGGTAGTCCGCATCGGGCTGACCAACGGCACCGCCGCAACCCATGACAGTCGCGCGATGCAAGCCCTGCGCCGCGTCGGCCTCGCCCATTACGCCAACCGTTTCTACCAAGAATTGTCGGGCGGCGAGCAGCAGCGCGTGCAACTGGCCCGCGTGCTTTGTCAGGTCTGGGCCCCTGTGGAGGACGGCGCGCCGCGCTGGCTGTTGCTGGACGAACCAGTCGCCAGCCTCGACATCGGCCACCAGCTTGAAGTTATGGAAATCGCCCGCGGCTTTGCTCGGTCCGGCGGCGGCGTCGTTGCCGTCATGCACGACCTGAACCTGACCGCGCTATACGCGGATGAGGTCGCTATGCTGGCAGGCGGCAGGCTTTTGGCCCACGGGACACCCGCCGACGTGCTGACCGACGCGACCCTGTCCGACGCCTATGGCTGTGCGTTGCGGGTCAACACCGCACCGCAGGCGGGGCACACCTTCATCCTGCCCCATGCCGCCAACCTTATGACCGAGAATTGGAGCGCTTCATGATCCGACCCATCGCTTTGCTATGTTGTTTCGCCATGCCGCTGTGCGCGCAGGATCTCACCGGCGTGCCGGACGATCTGGGGGCGCAGGTCGTCGTGCTGGGCGAAGTCCATGATAACCCGCTACACCATCTGGGGCAAGCAGAGATGATCCGGCGGTTGGACCCGCGCGCGGTAGTGTTTGAGATGCTGACCCCCGCGCAGGCCAAACAGGTCAACGCAGACCCCCGCACTGATTTGGACGGGCTGGGTGCGCGCATCGGCTGGGCCACCTCCGGTTGGCCCGAGTACGCGATTTACCAGCCAGTGTTTGAGGCACTTGGCATCCGTCCGGTCATCGGTGCCGCAGCCCCCAAAGACACGGTGCGCCAAGCCTTCAGCGGTGGCGCGTCTGCGGTGATGGCTCCAGACGGCGACCGCTTCGGATTGGCCGACGCCCTGCCAGCAGACCAGTTGGAGCAGCGCAAAAAAATGCAGTTCGACGCCCACTGCGAAGCCATGCCGCTCGACATGATGGGCGGCATGGTGGAGGCGCAACGCTACCGTGATGCCGCCTTCGCACAGGCGGTTTTGGCAGCGTTAGAGACTTACGGCGCGCCAATCGTTCTTATCGCGGGCAACGGCCACGCCCGCACCGATTGGGGGGTTCCGGCGATGATCGCGCTGGCTGCCCCCGAAGTCTCCGTGAAAGCCATAGGTTTTGTTGAGGCCCCGACCGAGACGCCGTTCGACATCACCGTGGTGACCGATCCGGCAGAGCGGGACGACCCTTGCGCGCGTTTCAACAAGTGAGGAAATTCGCGCTCAAGGCACAACACCCATCGGCTGCACGACAAGTCCTTCAGGCGTGGTTTGCACGAATGCGCTAATCCCGAAGGTGTCGCGGATCAGCTCTTGCGTCAGCACGTCAACCGGCGTGCCGTCCGCCACCACTCTGCCCTTGTCGACGACAATCAGGCGGGTGCAATGGCGCGCAGCAAGTCCCAGATCATGCAGCGACACGACAACCGACCGCCCCTCCGACGCCAAGCTGGCGAACTCCTGCATTGTGGCGATCTGGTGCGCGGGATCGAGGCCCGCAATCGGTTCATCCGCCATCAAAAGCGGCGTGTCCTGCGCCAGCGCCCGTGCGATCAAAACCCGCGCCTGCTCCCCACCTGACAGTTGCGTCGCCGTGCGGCTGCGCAGGCCTGTCAGGTCCATGCGGTCCAATGCGCGGGCCACGGCGTCGTGATCTGTTTTTGTCGGACGTCGCCCAAGGCCCATATGCGGAGAGCGGCCCAGCATCACCAAAGTCTCCACATCAACCGGCCACGCGATTTCACGCGCTTGCGGCATCCACGCCACCGCGCGGCCCCGCTCACGCGGTGTCATGGCAGCAAGCGAGCTTTCGCCGCGATGCGCCAACAGCCCAAGCGCCCCGCGCATCAGCGTCGTTTTGCCCGCACCGTTGGGGCCGATAATCCCGACCATCTCGCCGCTGTCTATGGTCAGCTCCACATTGCGCAGCACGTCGCATTGATGCCGTGCAACGCCGAATTCCCTTAGGGTCAGCAGGCTCATAACCCGTCCCTTCGTGTGCGGTAGATCAGGTGCAAAAATAGTGGCGCGCCAACCAATGCGGTGACGACACCCAGCTTCAAATCCCGCGCGGGCAGGATGATCCGCACGGCAATATCCGCCGCCAGCAACATCGCAGCACCCCCCAAGGTGGAGGCCCACAAAAGCGCGCCGGGTCGTGACCCCACGAAGGGACGCAGCAGATGCGGGACCACCAAGCCCACGAAGCCAATCGCCCCCGCAACCGCCGTGGACGCGCCGACCACCGCCGCCGTACCAAAGATCAGCGTCAATCGCAGGCGGCGCAGGCTGATGCCCATCGCCTCCGCCGCGTCCTCGCCCAAGGTCAATGCGTCCAACCCGCGCGACAGCGTGGCCAGCATCAACGCGCCTGCTAAGATTAACGGCAAGGCGATCCACACATGCGTCATGGAGCGGTCGGCGAGCGATCCCATCATCCAGAACACGATCTCATTCGCCGCAAACGGATTGGGCGCAAGGTTCAGCACCAGTGACGTAAACGCCCCCGCGAGCGCCGATATCGCAATGCCCGCCAAGATCAACGTCAGCGACGACCCGCGCGGCCCCGCAAGCACCAACACCGCGAACACGCCAAAAAGCGCCCCGCCCAACGCGGCCAGCGGCAGGCCCAAAGCAAAAGCCGCCGCCAGCCCCGTCTGGATCGCCAGCACCGCGCCAAATGCGGCAGAGCCCGACACGCCGATCAACCCCGGATCGGCCAGCGGATTGCGCAAATAGCCCTGCATCGCCGCCCCCGCCAGCCCAAGCGAGCCGCCGATCAGCACCGCCAGCAACGCCCGTGGCAGGCGAATTTCCCGCATCACCAGCGGCATAGGGCCTTCGCCCCCCGCGATAAGGGCGAGTAGGCTTTCAAACGGACCGATATCCGCAGGGCCAGTGACCAATGCCGCGACGAACAACACCGCGACCAACGCGATCAATGTCACGGCAAGACGCATCACTGCGCATCCTCCTGCAAAGCACGTCGCAGCTCCGTCATATCGGCAATGGCGCGCAGCACGAAGGGCGTGCCGCACGTCCAGTCACGATCGGCCAGTCGCGCACGCGGCACACCGCGTTGCAACACGCCGATGACGGGGTGGCTTTTGATCTCTTCGGCGCGGGCAGGCCCACGGTAAGGGCTGCCCGTTATGACAGTTTCGGGGGTCGCCATGGCCAGAACCTCTAGCGGCATAAAGCCCCCCGCCGCAAAGCCCTGTTCGGTCGCGACATTGGCCAGCCCCGCGTAGTCGAGTATTTGCCCTGCCAAAGTGTTCTCCCCCGACGTGTATCCATTCGCGTAGTAGAGCGCCACGCGCGGCGGGGTTGCGGCGGCGGCATCCCGCAAGCTTTCCAGCGTTGCATCGAATTCGGCCACTAGCCCCGCCGCGCGGACCTCTCGCCCGAGTACATCGCCCATCTGCACCAATCGGTCGCGGACATCCGCCAGTGAATACGCGGGATCAAACACCGCCACGGGAATATCCAGCCGCCGCAGCATATCAACGGTTGCCCGCGCGGTGAAGCTGCCCGCCAGCACCAGATCGGGCCGCATGAGGTAAACCTCTTCGGCGCGGCTGCTATTCGCGGGGTAGCGCGCCGCTTGTTCTGTCATCGCGGAGATGCGCGGGTCAGACGCCAACTGTGACACCGATACAAGCTGCCCGCTGTCGGCGACCAGCATCGCCAGTTGGTCCGTGCAAACATTAATCGAAACCACCCGCGCCGGACTGTCGGCCCACGTGGGTGCTGTCGCGGCCCAAACTGCAGCGCATAGAGAGAGGGCCGCGACGCGCATTAGAACCGGCTCGCCACGCCAAAGAACGCCACGCGCCCCGGCGCGGTGTAGCCGTCCTGTTCCTGATACGACTGGTTGAACAGGTTGCGCGCGCCCCCGCTCAGCCGTACCCCGTCGGTGATGTCATGGCTGAAGCCCGCGTTCACGACGGTGTAGTCGTCCAACCGGATCTTGGAGCCGCCAAACGCGGGTGCGGTAAAGTCCATATCATACAATCCTGCCACATGCCGGACATCCAGATTAAGTCGCGTCCGGTCGTTTGCCATCCGGTACCCCAGTTGCAACAGCGCCTCTTGCTTCGGCCGCCGCACCTCAATGGATCCATCTGGGTCGCTCGCGTCCAGCCATGTGTAGCTGAACCGCAGATCCAACCGGTCGGTCGCCGCCAGTTCTGCCGCGATTTCGACCCCCTGACGGTCGCTTTTACCTGTCTGGTTAACTGGCGTGGACACCCCCGCCACCGGATCGAAGACGGACGTGATCTCGTCCGTCAGCTCCTCCTTGAAATAGGTCAGGTCAAACAGCCCGCGCCCACCCCAAAACGATTGCTCCACGCCGATGTCCCAGCCTTTGCTGCGTTCAGGCGACAGGTTTGGATTGCCCACGAAATCCGAGAAGAAGCCGAACTGTTCGATCAACGTCGGGTTCTGCACCCCCGTGCCGTAGGAGGCATGCAACCGCGTGGTGTCATTGGGCAACCTGTAGGACAGGCCAAGCGCGTAGGTCGTGGCGTTCTCGAAGGCGTCGTTGAAATCGTGGCGCAGGCTGGCCTGCACATCCAGCGCGTCCGTGATGTTGCCTTGATACTCCAGCACGAATGCCTCCTGATCACGGCTGCGCTTGACCAGCTGGCCCGCGCCAAACACAATCGACGCATCGTTTTCTTTGTAGGTCAGACGTTCCGTCTCGGCGGCTACGGTCAACAGATGACGCGCCTCGCCAATGGTGCCCGCGTCCAGCGCGAAGGTGGCGCGGTAGGCCAGCTTGCGGCGTGTGCCGCTGTTGTCGCCGTCCTTGGCGCCGGTGCCGTTGCGTCCCTGCCGATCAAGCGCGCCAAAGGATAGGTCCAGACGGTTTTCCATCCGCCCGCCAAGCGCGGTCGCCTCCAGATAGAGCGAGCCGAACAGTTCCTGCGTCTCGACATTGGCAATCGAATCCGTCACCAGCCCAGACCGCGTGGCCGCCCCGAAGTTGAACGCATCATTGTCCGCCGTACGGTCGGTGTAGCGCAGCGTGCCGCCAACGGTGACCGTGTCACTCACGAAATAGCGGCCGTTCAGCGCGTAGGTGGCGTTGGTATCGCCGTCTTCCTCCCCGCCCGCCGTGCCCGAAATGTCGGAGCCGTTGGTGTTCAGCCGTTGCGCCGCAAAGCTCAGGCCGCCGCGCGCACCGCTGGCACGCAGCGCAAGGTTGCCCTGCACGGTGCCGTCGCTGCCAAACTCAAGGCCCGCCTGCCCGCTTAGACCATCCTCCGTGGCGCGTTTGGTAGTGATCGAGATCACGCCGCCGATCGCGTTGGAGCCATAAAGAGACGATTGCGCACCGCGCAAAACCTCAATCCGCTCGATGTCGGCCGCAAGCAGCCCGCCAAAATCATATTCGCCCGTGTTGGGCGCGGCCACCTCAACCCCGTCGATCAGCACAAGGGTGTGGTTGCCCTCATGACCGCGCAGCCGCACCTGTGCGATGCCGCCCGCAGACCCCGCCCGCGAGACGGAGATACCCGGCAAACCCCGCAATACATCGACTGCGTAATCAGCGCCGCGCGCTTCGATCTGCTCGGCGTCCAACACGGTCGCGGCCCGCCCGTAGTCGGAGGCCTCAACGCTGGTCAACCCGCCCGACAAGACGATTTCGCCAAGGTCGAAGGCGTCTTGCGACATCGCAGATGACGTGGAGATTGTTGTAAAGGCCACGGAGGCCAGCAAAGAAGAACGCAGCATGTCTTATCCCTCAGGATGCGGCCCATCATAGGTCCGCAGGTCAGATATGTCATTTGAGGGTTGGCCCCCCGCAGACGGTGAAAACACCACAAGCGGAAGCTCCGCAGCCCCGACGCCCCTCGCGTCCGGACAGGGTGAACACCTCGGCAGGTCTCCTGACTTGCGGGTCGATGCTTAGCCGGACCTTCCCATCACGGCTGGCGTGACAGTGGCATGTGTCGGCTTCGCTCTCCGCTTACAGTTGCGGGGGCAGTCGTGGCGTTGGCCCAAAGGCCGCACCACGTTCCCTTTTAACCGGACAGCGTACTGCCCAGACCGAAGTACGGCCCTGATACAAAGGATATGCGCAATTGGGAAGGCCCCAAGGCAGCCCCGACGAACGATTTGACGCGCGACGTGACGTCCCATATAGACGGGAAAATATATCCCTAGTATTTCTATCGGATATAGAGGATGCCTTGACCGCACCCTGTCAGACGACAACATGCTCCAGCGACGCGCCACACGACGGGTGCGCCCTAGCCAGAGCCTCAACCGCCGGAGCCCCCAATGCGACGCATTCTACCACTCTCTTTCTGCCTGTTCGCCGCCGCGGCACCGGCCCTGTCACAAGACGCCACCGCAGGCGCGCTGACGGTCGAGTTAAACACGACCCAAGCCAGCGCCGACGCCTGCACCTTGTCCTTCATGGTCACTAACGACACAGGCACCGCCATTGACAAAGCCGTGTTTGAGACCGTCTTGTTCAACGCATCGGGCGCGGTGCAAAGCCTGACCCTCTTCGACTTCGGCACCCTGCCGCCAAACCGCCCCCGCGTGCGCCAGTTTGCTGTGCCCAACATGGCCTGCGCCGACCTCAGCCGGATTTTGTTCAACGGTGCAAGCACCTGCACGGCAGCGGACGCGGGCGTCTGCGACACGGCGCTAAAGCCCGTATCGCGCGTGGGTAGCGTGGAGGTGCTGGGCTGATGGAAATCTCGCTTCCCACATTCTTTGATCCCCTCCTGACCATCGCCCACATAGGCGGGCCGGTTGTCGTCATCCTTATGGCCGTGTCCGTGCTGACGCTGGCCGTGATCCTCTACAAAATCTGGCAGTTCACCGCCGCAGGCGTCGGCCGTCACAAAGCATTGTCGGAAGCCATCGCCGCGTGGGACGCGGGCGACCGAAGCGTAGCGCGCGCAGCCCTTGATCGCTCCACCAGCTATCTGGCCCCTGTCGTTGATATGGCGCTCTCTGGCCGTAGTGCCGCGTCCGACCGTCTGCTCTCCGAGGCAGAGCTGCGTTTCGGCAAGCTTGAACGCGGTCTGCGGTTCCTCGATTCCGTCGCGCAGCTTGCGCCGCTGTTAGGTCTGTTCGGCACCGTTCTGGGCATGATCGAGGCGTTTCAATCCTTGCAGGACGCGGGTGCACAAGTGGACCCGTCCATCCTCGCTGGCGGCATCTGGGTGGCGCTGCTCACCACCGCTGTCGGGCTGGTCGTGGCGATGCCAACCGCGCTGATCCTAAGCTGGTTCGAGGGCCGCATGGAGACAGAGCGCGTCTTTGCCGAAAAAGCCATCCAAACCATGCTGGCCCCGACCGGAGCAGCGGCCCCCGCTGACACCCCCCAGATGGTGGCAACCCATGGCTAAGGCCCGCAAACGGCGGCGCAGACTGTCGATGACGTCGCTGATCGACGTCATCTTCCTGCTGCTTCTGTTCTTCATGCTCACCTCCACCTTTTCCAAGTTTTCGGAGGTCGAGCTGGCCGCCAACGCAGGCACCGGTGCCATGGCACAGACGACTCCGCCAGTGTTCTTGCGGCTGGGCCAAGACAGCCTCAGCGTGAACGGCGATCCGTTGGAGATCACCGCGCTGGCCGAAGGTCTGCCCGACACCGAAACGACGCTGATCGTGGCCTTGCAAGACGGTGTGAACGCCCAACGGCTGACCGACCTTCTCGTCGCCCTGCGGGCCTTCCCGAAGCTGACCGTTACCCTCTTGGGGGCGTCCTGATATGCGCAGATTGGCCAAGGCAAAACCGCAACGCGAACCGACCATTGCACTCATCAACATCGTGTTTCTAATGCTGGTGTTTTTCATGGTGGCAGGCACCCTCGCCCAACCGTTGGACAAGACGCTGAACCTTGTGGACACCCGTGATCTGGAAGGCCGCGCGCCCCCCGATACGCTTGTGATCCACGCCGATGGCAGGCTGTCCTATCAAGGCGCAGACCAGCCCGATGCCGCCGCCTACCTGTCCAGCCTAAGCGCGGAAGACCGCACGGTGATCCGCATCGTCCCCGACCGCGCGTTGCCCGCCACAGACATGATCCGTATCGCCCGCGACCTGCGCGGCGCAGGGGCGGGTAAAATCATGATCGTCACCGAACGGGGCCTAGAATGATTGCCACCTCCCGCACTATAAAGATCGCCGCCGTGATGCTCGCGGCGGGGGCTCACCTTGGGGTCTCCGGCGCGTTGGCCCCCGACGCAAAAGTGGAAATTGAAAGCAGCGCTGGCGCCGCCGAAGCACGGCTAGGCGCAAACTTCGCCGATATGAGCGCGGGCACTTTAACCCCCGCCAAGGTGGAAACGGTAACAGAAGCCGTGCAACCGAAGCCAATCGTGACGGCGCCCCAGCCAGTCACGGCCGCGGCGCCAAAGGCCACACCCGCGCCCGACCCGACCGCGCTGGCCGTGCTCTCGCCCGTGGCAGCTGCCCCGTTAACGCCCAGCACGCCGAAACAGATCATCAAGGCCGCGCCAGAGGATGCCGCCGCGACCTCCCCCCGCCCGAAACGGCGCGACCCCGATCTCGCCCCGCGCAAACCGGTGAAAGTCGCCAAAGCCGCCCCTGCCAAGAAAAAGGCCCCGAAGGCCAAGCGCGACACCGGAAAAGTGAGCAACCGGCAGGGTGCCGCCACTGGCACCGAGACCGCGCGTGCCGCGTCGCAAGGCACACAAAAAAGCCGCGCGGCGAAGAGCGGCAACGCCGCCGCCAGCAATTACCCGGGCAAGGTCATGCACCGCATCTCGCGCATCCGCAAACCCAACGTCAGCACGCGCGGCGTCGCCGTAGTGTCCTTCGCAATCGCGTCAAGCGGACAACTCAGCAGCCTATCCATCGCCCGCAGTTCCGGCTCGGCGGCGCTCGATAAAGCCGCGTTAGGTGTAATCCGCAAAGCCCAACCCTTCCCCGCCCCACCGCACGGAGCACGGCGCAGCTTTTCAATCAAAATCAAGGGTAGGTAGTCAGAGCGCCGACCCGACTGCCGCAGTCACTTCTACATATCGTAGCCAAGCCATGGCAGTCGGCGACGTGTTATTCGTCTCAGGCCAGTTGCCAATCGACCCGTCCACGGGCGGTTTTTCCGCGACGGGTGCCGTTGGACAGAGGCGCCAATGCCTCGCGAACATTAACGCCATCGCCGAGGCTGCAGGGGCCGATATATCGCGGACAGTGAAGACGACGATCCTGCTCACCGATCTGTCAGGATGTGCCTAAATCAACGAAGAATACGGCAAGGCATTTCAAGCCCCCTTCCCTGCAAGAGCGTGCTATGAAGTCTCCGCCCTCCCTAAAGGGGCACTCGTGGAAGTCGAAGCTGTTTCTTATTCGCGAAAGCGCCGGGCGAGACGCCCTCGTGCCGAGTGAAGGCGAGCCCGAATGCGCTGGCGGACCCGTAGCCGACCTTCAGCGCGATCTCGGCATTTGTCAGACCGCCGTGCCGCAGCAAGGTCTTGGCGACCGCCATACGCCAGTCAGTTGCGTATTCCATCGGCGCGCGGCCAACCTGCTTGCGGAACCGCTCGAAAAATCCGGAGCGGGACATACCCGCCGCCCGCGCCATGTCTGACACGGATAGGGCGCTGCCCGCCTCGGCGTGGATACGTTGCAAGGCGCCGGCCAATTTCGGATCCGACAAGCCGCGCAGGAGCCCCGGCGGCAAGGTCGCCGCCGGCCCCGAGCGCAGGGCCTCAATCAGCAGGACCTCCAGCAAGCGCTCCAAGATCATCCCGCGCCCCGGTCGGTCGGCGCGGGTTTCCTCGTGGATGACTGGCACCAAACCCGTCAGACGGCTCTGCCCTGAAACGTGGATCATATCGGGCAGCAGTGACACAAGCAGGTCACTGGCTGGCGTGTCGAAGCTGCAATGCCCGACCAGAGCGCGAACATCGACCGGGGCCTCTGACACGCCCAACCGGAACCGCCCGGGACCGGTTTCCAAAGGCACGCGGGGCACATGCGGCGGCGGCGGCACCTCGCTCGACATCGTAAAGCCCTGCAAGTGCGGGATCAGGACGAAATCTCCGGCCCTCAACGTGACCGGATCGCGCCCTGTGATGTGCAATCGGCACTGCCCTTCAACCATCGCGCAATAGAAGGGGCTGGCCATGTCGTGACGCTCCACCAACCACTGGCCGCCAGCCTCGACCATCTTCGATATGGACACCGCAGGCTTCAGCAGGGTCACGACGCTGGACAGAGGATCTGACGGGGTGTCGAGCATGAATCTGGACGCTTGATGAATTATTTTGGACACCTGAATATAGAATGACCGAACACTGCCGTCTATCTCCTTTTCATCATAGACAAGGAGATCTGAAAATGCCCCGTATTCTCATCACTGGTTGTTCCTCCGGCTTCGGCCAAGCCATCGCCGCGCAGTTTCTCGATCAGGGCTGGGACGTCATCGCGACAATGCGCTCGCCCTCCGCCGCAGGGCTGCCAGAGGGCGAGCGCCTAAAAGTTCTCGCCTTGGACGTGACCGACCCAGAAAGCATTGCCGCTGCGGTTGCCGATGCGGGGCAGATCGACGCGCTGGTGAACAACGCAGGTGTCGGCATGCTCAATGTGCTGGAAGGGGCAGACATAGACCGAGTCCGCGAATTATTTGAAACGAATGTGTTGGGTGCGATGGCGATGACCCGTGCTGTGATGCCCGCAATGCGGACGCAGCGAAACGGTGTCATCGTTAACGTCAGTTCCAGCGTGACCCTGCGCCCGCTTCCCGCCCTGTCGATCTACTCTGCCAGCAAGGCCGCCCTGAATGCCTTTACCGAAAGCTTCGCGCTGGAGGCGGCGGAATTTGGCGTCCGTGTCAGGTTGGTCCTTCCCGGCAGCGCAAAGGCAACATCGTTCGGGCAAAATGCAGTCGCGCGAATGGGCATGGATATCCCCCAAGCCTACGGCCCGTTCGTGCAGGCTTACGTTCAGAGCCTCCAATCCGAGGCCAAGAAAACCGAGGTGGGCGATGTCGCGCAGGCTGTCTGGCGCGCCGTTACCGATGAGACCGCGCCAATGAAGCTGCCCGCCGGCGCCGACGCGACGGCTTTGTTTCGCGAAGAAGGCCTGCCTGTGGGCTGATCCATAGGCCACAGCAAGCCACCCAATTATCCCCGCCACAAGGAACCGCTCCGATGAACCGATTGATCAATGCCTCCCGCGCCCTGCCAACGCCAGACCCGCAACTCACTGTGGCCTATTCACCGATCAAGCTGCCCATGGAGGGCCGTCAGCCACTTGAGTTGCGCCTCACGGCACCTGCGACCGGATACAACTTACCCATCGTGATCTTGTCGCATGGGTTCGGTCCCTCGAATTACATCCCGTCCAAGGACGGCTACGCCCCGCTTGCGCAGTTCTGGGCGGAGCGCGGGATGGTCGTCATACAGCCCACACATGCAAGCTCACGCGTAGCGGGGCTTGATCCTGATTTGCCTGCGGGCCCGTTTTTCTGGCGGGAACGGGTGAACGAAATACGCGCTATCCTCGATCAGCTTGATCAGGTTGAGCTTCAGGCGCCAACCATAGCCGGTCGATTGGATCGCGCTCAAATCGCAGTAGCAGGCCACTCCTTCGGCGGCTTTACATGCAGCCTGCTGCTTGGTGCAAAGTTGCAAAGCGAAGACTTCTCTGATCCACGTATCAGGGCAGGCATTCTGCTCGCGTCCCCCGGTCGGGGCGGCACCGATCTGACACCTGAAAGCGCGGCGCGCTTTCCCTTCTTCGACCTCGATTTTAGTGGGATCAGGGTCCCGACCCTCGTGGTCTGCGGTGCCGACGATACCCCACACTTCACGCCCCGTGGTCCTGAATGGCACGCTGATGCGTTTCATGACGCGCCCGGCGGCGAGGCCTTGTTGACAATCAAAGGCGTCGGCCACGGGTTGGGCGGGATCGCGGGGTGGGACGCGCGCGAAACCGAGACAGAAGACCCAGATGCACTGGAAGCCACACGGCGGCTGACCTTGGCCTGGCTCAGAACCCGATTATCAATCGATGCCACCGCATGGGTCCGGAGCCAATCCGCACTTGAACAAAATGCAGCGTCCATTGCGAAAGTTGCGCTGGCCCCTTAGCCGCTTTCATGCACAGCCTGCGGCGCTTTATTCAAAACGCCTGTGGCCAGACACTCGAAGGCCGCTATGGCTTTGGGCAATGTTCCTTGGGCGTCTTCGCTAGAGGCGACCCAAAGCGCCGCATTTAACGCAACACCATTCAAGAGACGCGCTAGCGCTTCGATATCAACGGGTTTGATCAGCCCTTCGGACGCCAGTGCACGGAGTGTTCCAATCGTCCCCTGCAGACAGCGGTTCTGACTGGGCCATTGGGCGGGGTCCCCCAATACCGCCGGACCATCCAGCAGCACAATTCGCTGCACTTCTGGTTCGAGCGCCATCTCAATGTAAGCTCTACCTTCAGCCAGAAGGCCTTCCCAACCTCCACCGATCTCTTCACCGGCTTCCTTAGCCTTGGTCGCCATGGCCATGTCGATCTGGTCGACAACAGCAGCCATCAGGCCCTTCTTGTCGCCAAAATTATGGTAAAGCGCGCCCCGTGTCAGCCCTGCTTCGGCGGTCAATTCGTCCATCGACGCTGCTGCAAACCCTTTTTTCGCAAAGGCTTTACGCCCCGCTGCGATGAGTTTCTTGCGAGTCGCTTCCATCTTTTTGGCTCGGGTCTGACTTTCCATCAACGTCTCCTTCTTTCACATACGTAGTGTATGTCAATTGACATACGGTGTGTATGCGGGTTAGATCACATACACACCGTATATGAATGCGGTGAAGGATTCCACGTCTGACATATGAGGTCCACATGGCGCTTACCAACGAAGCAATCTTCCCCGCCAACCGTCACGCGCTTTACGAAGCGCACGGATATTCCGCTGCGATCAAATCCGGCGATCTGGTTTTTGTTTCTGGTCAGGTCGGCAGCCGCGAAGACGGCTCGCCTGAACCTGACTTCAAAAAGCAGGTCGAATTGGCCTTTGACAACTTGAAGGCCGTACTCGAAGCCGCCGGTTGCAGCACCGATGACATCGTTGACGTGACAACCTTTCATACCGATCCGGAAAACCAGTTTGCGGACATCATGGAGGTCAAGGCGAGCGTTTTTGACCAAGCCCCTTACCCCAACTGGACAGCACTTGGCGTGAATTGGCTCGCGGGGTTTGACTTCGAAATCAAAGTGATTGCCCGCGCACCCAGTGCGTGAAGACATACTGAATTCCGCGGCCCTGAAAGTCATGCCTCGGAAAGCATCTATCTCTTGAAGAACCCTACTCCCCCCGTTCTCGCAGGGGTCTAGTCAAAGAATACCAGAGACAGGCGCGCCGCGTCGAAAGTGGCGTAAACCCGGGAAAAGCCTGCCACGGCCTATCAGGCTTGGGGCGGATTGTTCAGCTGCCCACCGCAGTTGGTCCAAGATGGAAACGCCGTAGGAGAACAGATCAAAGTTGAACTCTTTTGGCGGTTGCCGTCTGGCAATCTGGTTTGGGAGACCCGGATGAATATCGTGATTTTGGTGCATGTCTTTCGACTTCCTGTCCCGATAACAAGGAGCGAGACGGAGCAACAATGGCGCCGCGCTCAAACCGCTGCTGGACCAACTGGCGGTTTGGTTCAAGGACTATCCCGATGCGAAAATCACCGCCCCGACGTCGGATCGCCACGATACTGCGAGCCTCGCTGTAACGTGGCGGTTTATCCGAATGGCTGCCAAGGCAAAATTGGTGCGCCTACACTATCAAGAACGAGCGGCGCAATCATGCTGGCAACGGTATCTTTTCGGCGGGACCGCCGAGGGGCGCACCTGACCAAAAGCCCACAGCTTACGCGTCTGTCGCTGCGTCACGTGTCATGATGACCTCGCGGGTGATCTGCCAACGGCCATCTTCAAACACGAAGTCGATGCTGAGTGAGATAAGTTGATAGCGCCCGGTGGCATCGTTCTTGCGGCTCACCACGATATGGCCATGGGTATCGTCCGCCTCGACGAGGTGGTACTTTACCCACGGATCGTCGTCCTTCAGCGCACCCATATTATTCTTGATGAAGGCCATGAACCCCTTCTTGTCATTACGCATCAAGGTGCCATCGTTGAGGAGAAGATAGGTCCGCATGTCGCGGTGATAGAGGCTGTCCAGCACTTCAAACGAGTGCCCCGATACGCCGTGGATCAGCCCGTCCAGTGTCTCTTTGACAGCGGCTGCGTTCGTGTGATCTTCAGTCATGGCCATGTTGATTTTCCTAATGTCATTCTTCTTTGAGAGGGTGGATGCCGAGGATCAATCGGCTGCGTAGTTGTTGAACATGTCCAGTACGATCTGCCATGGTGCGCCTTCGTTCTCACGCTCAAGGACGTAGATGTACGACCCTTCAAGCTGGAAACGCTGGCTTTCGACAGCGGCGCGAGTCACGCCCTTCATGACCGCCTGGGTGCCATCAACCGAGATGAACTGATCTTCAACAGTGTGGGACATTCAAAAAACAAAAGACTCGCGATGGCGACGGGCTTCTTCTACGCCCAGTTCGGTAAGCGTCGCTTCGCACCACGTCATCAAAGCATCCGGTCCGCACATGAATACCTCGCGATCGTGAAGGCGCGCGACGGATCGAATGTCACTGACCTCCATGCGCCGCTCGTGCATTCCCAAAGCGCCATCAGGGTAGGTCTGGCGCAAGCCGTCCCGCGCGGATTGCACCGCAATCGCGCCGCCCTTGCCGCTTTGAAATGCGCCGATATGAAGCTTCACATGATAAGGAAGCGACCCGCGCTTATCCTGAAAGCGTTTCAGGACATTGATGTCATCATCGCGCCCTGAAAACAGCAGAACGATGTCGGTTGCAATCTGGCTCGGATGAGCCCGCGCAACTTCGAGTATGCCGTCCCACATCGCCATAAATGGCGTAACGCCAACGCCCCCTGCGAGCCAAAGCATCTGTGACGGAACACTTGGCGCGGCACCGTCCGAGGGTTGGGAGAAACAAGTGAACCCCGCGCCGGTGCCTTTGAAAGCAACGGGCAGGTTATGCGTGATCAGTTTGCCTGCGTTGTCGTGCAGAACATTTGACAACAAGCCGCCTAGTTTGCGTTTTACGGTAATGCTGACGTGATCGGTCGGGCGAAAAACATTGCTTTGCGCATCAAACTCAGCCGAGCCGGAAAGTGTCCATGTGCGCACATAATCCTCGTTCACCAACTGCGGGTTGGCCTCGTTCATATGGCTGTAACCTGCATCCAGTATCCCCGAGAAATCAAATACACCAAATCCTCCGGGTAAGGGCGCATTGACGGGCGAAGAGAGCTTGAAGTTGAATGTCTTGATGCTGTCGGAAAGGGTCTGTGCGGAAACAAGCGTTGCGGTTATTCCCGCAGAGCTGTCTTGGGCGACAGGCGCGTGCCCCATCTGGTCCAACTCCCGCCGCAGGTGTCTTGTTGGCGGGTTGTAGGGCGAAAACTGCTCCGCTGATGCCAGTTCTAGGTTGAGGCCATTTTTGACCAATACTGCACCGGAAACCTTGATGCGGGTCAGCAAGCTTACACGCGGCATCAACGCTTCGGCATCCTGATCAAGCAGGTTTTCAGCTTCGCCGGTGACATACAGGACATGACCCGTTGTGAAGTCCGGAAACACCAGACCGACCTGAGGGTCCGTCTCGATGTTGCCCAAGGATTGGTAAAAACGATTGCCGGAATGGTCAGGCATCACAAGGAAAGTCGTAACTTTCTCGCCATCCCTCTCTTCGTAGAGGCGGGTGAAGCCCGGCGCGCCACCGCGATGATTGACGCCCATATCAGTTTGAGTGTCCGCCGTATCATCCGCGGCGGTGTATTTTGTTGCCAAGAAGACGGTGCTTGATTGACCAACCACGGCTTTGGCGTCAACGGGCAAGGCCCCGGTCCCCGTATCAAAGCTGTCATGCGCAAGCTCTGCTGTGCGCTGCACATGCCTCAACGCGCGCACGGTGATGTACTTCGGGCAATTCCCGAGATGCTGGTCGGAAATCAGCCGAAGCCGCAATTTTCCAGACTCCTCAACAGATGCTTCGTCAATTGCTCCGGCGATCTTGTTGCGTCGACGGTTATTGAAATCAATACCGACCCCTGCAAAGAGCCGCCTTTGGTCGGCGGGCATCGCCGCTTGCCGCAAGGCGCGCGCAAAAGGGTCATAGGGGGAGGTTTCTGCAACGATATCGGTCGTGCTGCGCCCATCCTGTCTGATGCCGAGCGATGGATCACCCTCCGACGCCGTCACCAAAAGACTAACCCAAGGCCGCCCCTGCTGGTCGAGCGTTGCCAACGGCAGATAGGACAGGCCCGCAAAGAAATCCGCATGTTGCTGCGGCATATCACTGGCGATGTAGTGGGGAATGCCATCCATGACCTCTTTGGGTGTATTACGCCGCTCTTGCAGCAGCAATTCCCCCGCATGCGACCGATGTATCTGCGTCATTGCCTGATCCTTCCGCCCCTATCGTGGAATTTTGCATTCAGGGGCATCTGCCTGCTCCCGAATGCTGGATTAAAGCCCCAAGTCGCCGAGACTGGGGTGACCGTCAGGCCGACGCCCAAGCGGCCAATGGAATTTACGATCTGCCGCGGCAATCGGATGCTCGTTGATGCTGGCAAACCGACGGTCCATGTAGCCGTTTTCGTCGAACTCCCAATTCTCGTTGCCGTAGGCACGGAACCAGTTGCCGCTGTCATCGTGGTATTCATAGGCATAACGTACTGCGATGCGGTTCCCATCATACACCCACAGCTCCTTGATCAAGCGATAGTCCAGTTCCTTGTCCCATTTGCGGGTCAGGAATTCTTCGATCTCGGCGCGCCCTTCGGGGAATTCGGCCCGATTGCGCCACTTGCTGTCGGGCGTATAGGCGAGCGCGACCTTGGCAGGGTCGCAACCGTTCCATCCGTCTTCGGCAAGGCGGACTTTTTCGATGGCTGTCTCTTTGGTGAATGGCGGCAGCGGATGTCGGGGCGCTTCGGTGGTCATGTCAAATCCCTTTACTCAGCCGCAAGACCAACGGCGGTCGCGGGCATGGCTTCAAATCCGGGCAGGGCCTCAAAACGGACAAGCCAAGCCCGAACATTCGGATAAGGATCAAGCGATACATTCCCCTCTGGCGCGTGCGCGGTGTAGGAATATGCTGCAACATCTGCGATGGTCGGACGATCACCGACAAGCCAATCGCGCCCTTCCAGCCCGTGTTCCAGCTTTTGCATCGCCCGAGTGGCCACTGCGGCGGCAAATTCTGGGTCCAATGGTGCGCCGAAAACGGTGATCAGTCGCGCTGCACAGGATCCAAAGGCAATTTCTCCTGCCGCGAGGGTAAGCCAACGCTGGACATCGGCTTCGCCAAGGGCCGTGTCTGGAATCCAGTCGGGCGCATACTTCCGTGCGAGATAGACAAGGATCGCGTTGGAATCCGATACGATTGCGTCGCCATCCTCAAGAACCGGCACCTGCCCGTTCGGGTTCATCGCCAGAAACTCAGGCGATTTATGCGCGCCTGACATAAGATCAACAGAGACGGCTTCATGCGCAATCCCTGCGAGCTTGGCGAACACCAAGGCGCGATGTGCGTGGCCAGATTTGGCGAAATGGTGAATGCGAACAGCGTTTGACATCAACGTCTCCAGTTATTTCCAGATGTTAAGTCAAGAATAACTGCTGTACTGATTTGGGATAATTGCCAGTTTTAGCGTAACATTTGGCCCTGAAAGGGCGTAATCCTATGGACAAAATCGATCGCATGCGCGCCTTTGCGCTTGTTGCAAAAAACGCCTCTTTCACCATCGCAGCACAGCGCATGGGGCGATCTGCGCGTTTGGTCAGCAAATATGTGGCCGATCTGGAAAACGCGCTTGGTGTGCAACTGCTGAACCGCACAACACGCAGTGTCACGCTGACGGATGCGGGTGCCACATACCTTGCCTTATGCGCGCCGCTTCTTGATGGGTTTGATGAGCTGGAGGAAAAAGTCAGGAACGAACAGGCATCGCTGCGCGGCGCAATCCACATGTCGGCACCCACGGGTTTCGGCGCATTGCGGCTTGTTCCATCGCTCGCCCGATTTGCCGAGAAACACCCAAATGTAGAGCTCGACCTAAAGTTCTCGGACCGCAGAGTTTCGATTGTTGACGAAGGGCTTGATCTTGCCGTCAGGATTGGTCCGATGCGGGACAGCTCGCTCAAAGTCCGCCAGCTTGGGCGCATGCCTTTGGTTGTCTGTGCATCACCCGCCTATTTGAAACACGCGGGGACACCGAGCCATCCACAGGCGCTTGCCACCCATGAGTGCATACTCGACGGCAATATGACAGAACCTACAGTCTGGAGGTTCATGATCAACGGGCAGGAAGAAGCAGTTCAGGTAAACGGGCGTTTCCGGATGAACGCACCAGCCGGATCCGCGCGCCTTGCCGCAGCGGGTGCCGCAATCGCACGATGCCCCGCATATACGGTTGCGGATGCTTTGAAAGCGGGTGATCTGGTCGAACTTTTTGCCGAGCAACGCGTCTCACCCTATGTTGTGGCAGCGCTTTTTCCACATAATCGGCACCTAACGGCCAGAGTACGTGCTCTTATTGATCACTTGGCGGATGATCCGGCATTGTGCGCTGATGGCAGGGATTAACCATCACAGGTATTCGGTCCGTCTGAGCACTTCCAAATTGTTTCGCAAGTGGATTTCCCGCTTCTGTATGCCGCGAACGACGAGAAGAACGCTGCCATAGATCCCTCGGTCTTTACCATTTCGACCAACTGCATTTGGCGCAACTGTCCGGCCCTATAAACAGATCGCTCACGCCACCGCGACCTTCAGGGACGACAAACGCTGATCTGCGCGCGCGGGCGAAACCTCCTGAATCTGTGCCGTTGCAATGCCCTCGCGGACAAAGGGATCCGCAGCCATCCGTGCTTCGATCTCCGAGCGATCATCACATGTGGCAAGAATGGCACCGCCGCCTTGCGGCTTCAGCCCACCGACAAGCAAGAACACGCCATCCTCGAACCCCTTTGCAATCCATTCGTTGTGAGCCGCCATATGTGCGGCGGCCTCGCCCTTCTTTTCCGTCAGGTTAAGAGTGATGATATACATGTCGAATTCCCTTCACGTTTTGATTTCTGCGCCATCCGCAACCGCATCCAGCCAGGCCGGCATTTGTTGAACCTCCTGCTCCAGAAACGGTTCATCCGGATAGGCATTGGCAAGGCCTGGCGCGCCTTGGCTTCGCGCTAGAATGTGCAAAGCGGGGCGACTGTCAATCGCCCCGCCCTCTCGTTTAGCTGGACAAGCTCATCGAGATTTCTTCGAACGGCAGGCCTTCCTTATCGGTTGGCCTGCGATCCGTTTCTACAAATCCCTGTTTTTCGTAGAACGCGACCGTGCGCAGGTTTTTGGCATAAACATCAAGCGTCAGGGTGCCCTTCAGCTTCAACCCGTGCGCGATCATGGCTTGCCCGATCCCGCGCCCTTGCGCATCCGGCGACACGAAAAGCCCGCCGATGTAGTTGTCCATCAACCCCAGAAAGCCCACCGGCTTGCCGTCCAGACAGGCGACCCATGTTTCCGCCTGCGGCAAGTAAATGTCCGACACCAGCTTGCTTTGCTCGGTCAGCTTTGCCGCGCCCAGAAAGTCATGAGCGATGCGGGAGGCGTCGAGCCATACAGCCGTCAGCACGGCGTTGTCCTCCGCCTGATACGGGCGGATTTCGAGTTCAGTTTTTGTCATTGGTAGTCCTAAGAATTGGCGCTTTTGCGCGCAAAGAAATATCGTCCGCTGCAATGCAGTCGGTGTGTAATCGTCCGAAATTTCAACCTCTGCGCATCAAGCTCCTTGTTCTAGGCACTTGCACGCCTAACCTATTTATGGCGCCGATACAATTCGTCACCGCCTTCGGCTAGCAGACGGCAGACGATCTCGCACTCTGCGCCGCACTGCCCAAGATCAGCAGTGTTTGCAGGTCACGATTTTACGCGGACACATCACGGGGATCCCAATTCAAGCCTGCGGGTCAACCCGAGCCGGTTCAGGAATGACGGGTCGTGGCTGACCACGATCATTGCGCCATCATACCCGTTCAATGCCCCTTCCAAAGCATCAATGGCGTCAAGGTCAAGGTGGTTGCTTGGCTCATCCAGCAGCAAAAGCTGTCGCGGCTGGCTGTGACCCAGAATGCAGGCCAGTCCAGCGCGCAGACGTTCGCCGCCGCTCAGGCTATCAATCCTGCGCTCTGCTTGCGTTCCACGAAACAAGAACCGCGCCAATGCAGCCCGGCGTTGGTTCTCGCTAGCCAACGGATCAAGTCGGGCAAAGGCCTCTTGCACCGTCTCGTGCGGATCTAAAAGGCTGAGATCCTGATCGAGCAGGGCCAAGGGTACATGCGTCTGGATGCGGCCCGCGTCAGGCTCCACCGCGCCAGTGATACAGGCCAACAGCGTCGACTTCCCGACACCGTTCGGGCCGGTCAGCGCCATACGTTCCGGGCCGCGCAGCGCAAAGGAAAACCCGTTGAACACCGGGTTTTGCCCGTCAAAACCGACAGTCAGCCCATCACAGGTCAGCACATCGCGCCCCGCCGCCAGACCGCTGGACGGAATATCCATGGTCAAGGGCTGGAGCACGTCGACGGCATCGCGCGCAGCCGCCAAGTCAGCTTCGGCGTCCGCGATCTGTTTCTCGCGCAGCCGCGCGGCCGAGGCACCGGACCCTTCGCTGCGCTCTTTGGCGGCATCCAGCACCAGTTTCGATTGACTGCCCGAGGCGCGCAACCGCCTGCCCTGCCCGTCTGTGCGCGCCTTACGCTCTGCCGCCTGTTGGGTGCGAGCGCGGACTCCCGCCCTTTGTTGTTCGGCGTGCGCCAGCCGTTCGGAAGCGACCGCAAGTTCGTGGTTCTTTTGTGCTTCATAGGCGCTATAGCCGCCGCCATAACTGCGCCGGCCGAGGCCTGTCAGCGCGACAATATCGTCCATCTGCTCCAGCAGGCACCGGTCATGGCTCGCAACAATCGCACAGCCCTTCCAATCGCCCAGCACCGACGCCACGGCAGCCCGCCCCGCACGGTCAAGGTGGTTGGTCGGTTCGTCCAGCAGCAACACGTCGGGCTTTTGAAAGATCAACCCGGCCAAAGCCGCCCGCGTGCGCTCGCCCCCCGATAGTCGTTCCAATGGTGTGCCGGGCGGGTAATCCAGCCCCAAGGCGGTCAACGCACTGTTGATCCGCGCCTCAAGCGTCCAATCGGCCGCGTCAAGCTCGTCGAGGCTGGCCAAGCCTGCGCTGGCGCGGCGCAAAACCTCCAGCGGCGCGGCGGCGTCAAAGAGGTCGGCAATTGTAATTTGCCCGTCGTCGGTCGCGTCCTGCCGCATCAATACGGTGGAGGGCGGCGCGACGACGCGACCAGCAACGGGGGTGATCTCACCCGCAACCAGCCGCAGCAACGTCGACTTACCAGTGCCGTTGCGGCCCACCAGCCCCGTGCGTCTGTCCCCGAAGGTCAGCGACAGATCGTCGAAAAGAAGGGAGTGATCGGAAGTGTGCCAGCTGACGCCGGCAAGGGTAACAAAAGACATAAACACGCTCGCATGTAGAAACCGGATAAGGGGTTCAGTTGATGCGCGTGTGATCCATTGTCGTGTCTCCTTGTCTCATTCCTAAATAGTCAGGGCGCTGTCACAAGTCAAACGCGCCCCGCCACAGCGCAGAGTTTGGCAGCTACGCCAAACGCACCGCGAAACGCGTGCCGCTCATCTTGGCACCAGACGGGATTGCGCCTGTCAACTTGCCAACCCTGCATCCACCAGCTGCTCGCGATCCGGCAGGTCTTGCAAGCTCTCCATTCCGAACGCGACTAAGAACTTCTGCGTCGTCACATACGTATATGGAGCCCCGCGCCTAGGGGATCGTGGACCGGTTCCGATCAGATCTTGCGCGTGCAACCGCCCGATCAGGTCGCGGCTGATATCTTTGCCAAAGATGTCCTTCAAACCGTCGCGGGTCAGCGGTTGGTGGTAGGCAATGGCTGCCAAGACGGCGATATCGAACTCCCGCAGGTCGAGGTCTTGGTCTGCAACGTCTGAAGCGGCTTTGATCGCGGTCGCGTAGACGGGCCGCGTGCGAAACATCCAGCCGTCGGCCACCTTCGCCACCTCGAAGGACCGGCCTTCAATATCGGCGGCAAGGTCCTCGATAAGCAGTTCGACCGAGGCTCCCTGCCCCACCACACGCGCAAGGTCTTCGCGCGGGACAGGTGAGGCAGAAGCAAAGAGCACCGCTTCGATCCGGCGCATCCATTCGCGCCAGCGCAGTTCTGCCGGTATGTCCCCAAGCTCCCGATTGAGCGTTTGGTCTGCGTCACTCTTCGCCATCGTCAAAGCCCGTAAAGCCGGAACGTGTCGCGACCGGTGAGCTCGCGCACCGCGCCCAGATCCACCAGCCGGTCGCAGAACCGTCGCGCGGCCCGGTCGGAGCGCAGCGACGTCAGGGCCGCAGGTGCCACCGCATCGCGCGCCAGAAACACGGTCACGGCGTCCTCTGCTCCCTTCGCTCTCAGCCTCGGCGCGACCTCTCGCAACCGCGCCGCGCGGCGCGCTAGGTCTGCCCCCTCGCGGATCACCTCCACGGCAGCAGCCACAAGCGCCCGATGGACGGACGTACGTAACTCGTCACCCTCCGTCCGCAGATCACCGCGCTTGAGACCAAGTGCCAAAAGCGGCACAACATGGGTCCACCCAAGCGCTTGCGCTAAGGCCGCGTCAGCCAATAACAACGCGGTTGAGGGATCGCGCGGCCGCTCCTCCAGAACAGTTTGCAGAACTGCTGCGGCCCGCGACGCTGCCCCCACATGTCCCGCGCCGCATTGGTCGTACGCATCCAGCCAAGTCGCGATCCGCTCCGGCCCCACGTCCAGCAGTGCCCCTTGCAGCGCATCCACAGAGACCGGACGCGCCACCGCCCGTTGCCACGACAGGGCAATTTCACCCGATGGCCCGGGGCTATCACCGGGGTGCAGGAACGCTACAGCATCGCGCAAATCCCCTGCCCTTTCCGGCCGCCCTTGATGCGTCACGCAAGCCTCCGCCGCGCGCAGGGCGAGGCGCGCGCGCAACAAGCTTCGGGGGACGTCTTCCCGCTCCAACACAAGATGCAGGTGGGAGAGCGCCGCACCCGACAAAAACGCCACATCTTCAGGGGTTTTGGGCCGCGCAGAGGTGACCCAAGCGGGCAGCTTCGGTAGGGTATTCTGGTCGTCGGAGATATCGGTTGGCTGGTAGGTCATGCTACACCCCTAATCCTACACGGCGCTTTTGTCCACAATTCGGCACAGAAACCGCCCCACCCTGTCGTTTCTAGCTACGTCCAATAATATTGCATTATCGGACTTGAGGGCATATCGTCTGCGCCATGCCTGAAAACACGCCGATATCCGCCCACTCCCGCCCGCTAGAGCGCCTGGCAGAGACCGCGCGTGACTACGCGGAGCAGGCAACTGCGGGGAACACCAGCAGCGCCTATAAGGCGGATTGGAAGCACTTCAGCAGATGGTGCCGGATGCGCGGCGTCCCTGCCCTGCCCCCGTCGCCGGAGCTGGTCGGGCTCTATATTGCCCATTGCGCGGCCCCTGACGATGGCACTCCTCCGCTCAGCGTCAGCACCATTGAGCGGCGCCTCTCCGGCATCGGCTGGCAGTACCAACAACGCGGCCTCACGCTCGACCGCAAGGACCGCCACATCGCGACCGTGCTCGCCGGTATCCGCCGCCAACACGCCCGCCCGCCGCGCCAGAAAGAGGCCGTGTTGGCGGATGATTTAATCGCGATGATCGCCACCCTGTCCCACGATCTGCGTGGCCTGCGGGACCGCGCAATTCTGCTCGTCGGATACGCAGGCGGGTTGCGGCGGTCCGAGATCGTCGCGCTGGACTGCGGGCGCGACGACACATCGGACAGCGGCGGTTGGGTGCAAATTGAAGACGCGGGTGCGGTGCTGTTTCTGCGTGGCAAAACCGGATGGCGCGAGGTGGAGATTGGCCGTGGGACCACAAAAGCCACCTGCCCCGTCCACGCGCTGGAACAATGGCTGCACTTCGCCAAGATCGACTTCGGCCCGCTCTTCCGGCGCGTTAGCCGCGACACCACGCGGGCGCTCGACGGCCGATTGTCCGACAAGCACGTGGCGCGGCTGATCAAGCAGACCGTCCTTGATGCGGGCATCCGAAGTGATCTGCCGCCGCGCGAACGTCTTGCGCTGTTCTCGGGGCACAGTTTGCGCGCGGGTCTGGCGTCCAGCGCGGAGGTGGACGAGCGCTATATCCAGAAACAACTCGGCCATGCCTCCGCTGAAATGACCCGAAGGTATCAGCGGCGTCGCGATAGATTTAGGGTAAATTTGACCAAGGCCGCAGGACTGTAGGCGACGGGATGGTTCCCCGCGGGGAACCATCGGCAGATCACCCCGCATTCGCGAAGAAAGCCGCAACGGGGCGTGCGGCAGCACGCAAACCTCAGCGGTGGCGTCATGATAGATTTAAGGGAAAGTTAACCAAGGCCGCCAAACTAAAAGCGGCAAGGTGGTTCCCCGCGGGGAACCACCGGTGGGTCAGTCCAAGTTTGCCAAAAAGGCTTCAACCGCGCTTTGCAGCTTTTCACGGCTCACCGCAGAGAAGTCGCGCGGCAGGCGCAACTCAACCTTGCCGTTCTGTGCCAGCACCCGCGCTTCGCCCTCTGGCCGCGCCAGACGCAGCGATGTTTTGGACACCGATTTGGGCGGGGTCGGCGTGTCGTCCTCGGGCGGCAACAGGGCTTCGCGCAGCACGCGGACCTCTGAGGCGGGGTCGTGATCGTCCAGCGCTTTGAGGGTCTCCGCAACTTGCGCCCCGCGCCCCTCCTCCGCTTCGAACAGCTTGTAGAGGTCCATGCCCAAGGCGCGTGGGATTGCCTCCGGATGGAGCAACGCGTCGCCCAGAACATCCAAGACTTTTGCGAATTGACGGATGTAGCTGCGCTTCTGCTTTAGCGCGGAGGCGTATAAAACCGTCACCGCATCGCCCGGATCCATGCCTTCGTCGCGGGCATAGGAGATGGCGAGCCGCGCCATTTCACCGAAAGAGATGTCTTTTCGGACGAGGTTTTCGTCCACCATCTTGCGGTACAAATCGACCAATGGTTCCCCGCGGGGAACCAGCGCGGCGGGGATCTTGGTGTAGCGCACGTCGCCTGTTTCCTCCGCCAACTCCTTGAATGCGGCCAAGCGGCGGAAGCCTTGGATCAGCTCAAACCCTGTTTCCGTCTGCTCCACGCGGATCGGGTTAGAGAGCCCAACCGCCTTAATAGAGTCTTTTAGCTCCATCAATTCAGGGTCTGCGTTGGCGGAACGGTCCCGCGTCAGCTTTGTGATCACGACGGATGATGTGGGGATCAGGTCGGTGATCAGGCCCATCTTCTTCAGCCGAACATGCTCATGCGCCAAGGCGTCATTCTCTGCACGAATGGCAGCTTCGGCCCCAGCCCGCTCCGACGTCGCGTCGGCGGCTTCGGAAATAGCGCTCGCCATCGGGCCACGACGTTGCGGCGCGGCCTCGTTTTGCAAGGGGTGACCTTGGACATTGAAGGACTTGGTTTCCAGCGGAGGGTTCCCCGCGGGGAACCTCTCGTCCTCCGGCGCATCCTCCGCCTCGAAGTTGATGTCGAAAACGCTGCGTTTCTTAACCATCTATTAGTCCTCCACCTTGTCCCACGCATCCGTCAGCGTGTCCCTGAATTCCTCGTAAGCCCGATCAAACGACGCACGTGCGCGGCGCCATGTCTCCCGCGTCATCTGGCGGTAATCAATCTCGTAAACGGACGACAGGAAGCGGCCGGACTGCTCCACCGCGCGGGTCATCTCGATCGGATGCTCGGCAACATGTGACTTAAAGACCTGACCAAAAGCTGACTGCATCGCGCGGTGCAAATCGTTGTTCGGCTCGAACCGCGTCAGCAAGAACTTGAGATCAAGGAACGCCTTATCGACGCCGGTGCTGCCGGGTGTCTGCCCCTTAAAGCGGCCCAAATCTTCCAGCGCCTCGGACAGCTGGCCGATGAAACTGGTGGTTGAATCGTATTCCCAGTAGCCGGGGCCGGAGGGGATGTAGAGCACGTCGGACGCGAAAACCGCGTTCATCGACTGGTACCCGATGGCGGGCGGGCAGTCGAAGATGATCATGTCGTAGGCGTCGTCCGGCAGTTGATCAAGGTAGCGCGACACGGCAGCGAAAAACGACCATTCCGGATTGAGGTAGCGGTACTGCGCGGAGGCAAATTCCACGAAGGCGGCATTGGCGCAGGAGGGCACCAAATCAATCGACGGCCAGCTTGTCGGCTTGATGAAGTCGGCCACGCGCAGATCGCTTAGGCCCATTCCGGTCACGGCGGCGGGCAAGGTGCGGCGGGGCAGGGTGGTGCCGGATTCCGCACCGGCGGGCGCGTTGTTCATCCGCTCCGTCTCGCGGATCAGGTCGCGGGCCATGATGCCCCAGACGGTGAATTCCTCGGCCACGTCGGACAGGCCCATGGAGTGGCTGAGCGTGGCTTGCGGGTCGAAGTCTACGCACAGCACTCGGTAGCCGTCGAGGGCTGCGGCATGGGCAAAATGCAACGCGACGGTGGACTTGCCAGCGCCGCCTTTGAAGTTGGCAATCGCCGCGCGGATGGCGCGTTTACCGGCGGGGCGCTTGGGCATCAGGGAGCGACCTTTGACTTTGATCTTGCGGCGCAGCTCGTTGATTTCCTCCAGCGTGTACCAGCGCTGACGACCGTCTTCTTCTACCAGGCCTTCGGGCAGGGACGGGTCCGCGGCGAGGCGACCACGCAAGGTCGAGGGGTTCATCTTGAAGATCAGCTCCGCGACCTCCCAGCTAGAGAACCGGCGGAGCGTCTTCTCCATCTCGGGGGAGTAGGTCTGCTGGCGGATGAAGCCCTGCATCTTGAGCGATTGGGCCTGAAGTCTGGCCAGATCGGAGTGGTTGAACATGTGTCGATCCCAACTGTGTGGTTCCCCGCGGGGAACCATCCCCCCGCTCAGAACGCTTTTTCTGATTATTTCCTGATTTACGTCTAATTTGCTATCGTTGAAAACCCTATTTATAAAAAAACCGGAAACATCGCGCTGGCACAGGGCCCTTTAACATAAAGGCGATGCAGCGATTCTCTCTGTCGGGCGGTGAAACGGGTCCGAGCCTACGCAGATCGACAAAATATAGGGGGACGTCTTTGACTGTTCTGCCGTATATTGGGGGACAAAACTGCGTCAATAGGGGACAGCCTGAATGGCCCCCTATACCTTAGATACCTTTTTTCATCTTTTGATTTAGGTTTGGGGTTTGGAAATATTTGAACGAAGGCTTGACAGAATCGGGGTTTAGGACGCAAATCACCTTGAGATCGGGAAAGGCGTTGCCTCATACAAATCCCGACGACCGGATCGTTCAACAGATCCACAGAGCAGGCAGGCATCTCTCCAAATACGATTGATGCGACTTCGAGGGCAGACATGCATTCTCCGAAAGCTGTGGGGCGTCAGGCCGCCGCACGTAAATACGATATTATCACCGCACTGGGCACCTATGCTTTGGCGCGGGGCAAACACGATCACCGGCTGGTGCTTCGACTGCTGACGCTGATCACCGCGCGCTATAACTGGCAACGCGACGAGTTGGCGGTGGGCCAGCGCGAGATCGCGCGCATGTGGTCGGTGGACGAGCGCACGGTGAAGCGCGAGATGGCGAAACTGCGCGGCATGGGCTGGCTGGTGGTCAAGCGGCAGGGCGCGCGGGGCAGGGTGTCGGAGTACAGCATTAACTTTGTGCGCCTGCTGGATGACACACGCGACGATTGGGCCAAGGTTGGCCCCGACTATGATCACCGCATGAAAGGCGAGCCTGCGCCGGAGCAGGGCGCAGAGGTGGTGCCCCTGCCGGTGCGCGGTGCTGTGCCCGCACCGGAGGCAGGTGGCGGCTCTGCGTGGGATTTGGCGCGCGCTATTTTGCACCAAGAGGACGCGGCGAATTACGGCAGCTGGTTCCACCGTCTGCGCGCTGGCGAGAGGGTAGGGGGGCGACTGACCCTTGTGGCCCCCAGCCGGTTCCACGCGGCCTATGTGCGGTCCCATTTCACGGTGCGTTTGCTGAATGTGTGCCGTAGCGTTGATGACAGCATCACACAGGTGTTTGTGACGGAGTAGACGGCCCTATGGTGCCTTGGGGCGGGGTGACGCTGAGGGGGCTTAAATGGCCGCTGTAAGCGCCACAAAAAAGGGCCCGCATTTCTGCGAACCCTTTGTAATCATTTAACTTAGCTGGTTGCCTAGTTGGTCGCCAATGCCGCGCCGCTGGTAAGCAGGGACGGGATGAACTGCGACAATGCGCGGTTCCATTTGGTGATCGGCTGCTCTGCGATGAAGACTACATCGTTCGGGCGCATCTGCATCTTGGTGGCTAAGATCAGGTTGGTCGCGTCGGAGCCGTCCAGGTGCCAAGCGGTGATCAGATCAGGATTGCCTGGTTCTGGGGAGCCACGCAGGATGTAGATTTTGCGTGGGTTGGCCTCTTTGTTGAGGAAGCCGTCGTTCTCGAACAGCGCGTCTGCGAGCGTTGCTTTGCGGCCGAAGGGCAGGGCGTAGCGGCCGTTTTTGGCAACTTCCCCGGTGAGATAGACGTAATCGCGATCAACGGCTTCCAGCTCGATCTGGGCGCGGAAGTTATCGCGGCTTTCGTCCAGCGCGGCACGGCGCAGGTTCACCTCGGCGTTCAATTCGGCAAGGGCCTGTACGCGCGACTGCTGGCGGAACTCGGCCAGTGTGATCTGCTCTTGGAAGTAGGCTTGCGCCTTGTTCAGCTGGTATTCCGTGTCGACGAAAATGCTGTCGCCATCCACAAGGCGGGTTTTCTGCGCGTTGGCGTTGCCCAGATACTCGTTCAGCGGGATTTGGTAGAGTTTGCCGTCGCGGTAGATGCGAATGGAGGCGTAATCCAAGTCTTCGGTGTCAACACCGCCCGCCGCAGCGAGTGCCGCGTCAAGTGTCAGAGGGGTCAGCGTGATCGGAACCACGGTCGGGCTGGCGACGGCGCCGCCCAAGGACACGCGCTTGGAGTTGAATGCGGAGATTTCCAAGCTGAATGTCGGGTCGATCTGGCTTTGCACCAAACGTTGGAACAGTAAAGCGTCGGCTTCTTCCAGCGTCATGCCGGAGACCTGAACGCGGCCCACTTCAGGGATCGCGATCGCGCCGTCATCTTGCACGGTGTAGCCTTGGCGGGCGTTTTGCGCGGCCAGAAGCCCGCTGAGTTCTTCAACGGTGCTGCCGCCGGTTTTTGTGGCCAAAAGCAACACGTCACCAACGCCGATTTTATACGCGCCCGGGGAGACGGGCGGCGGCAGGCGGGTTGCCATGTTTGCTGGGCGATCTTGGGCGTTCAGCGACGCCACGGGTGCTGTGCCAGAGCTGCGAACGCCGTTGCCGCTGCCTGCGTTCGAGAAGAACGCGGCGGGCAGCGCTTTTGGGGTGTAGGCGCTGGAATTGGCAGCCCGCACGGAGGACGCGGTGAGCGGTACAACGCGGACCTTGCCTTCCTCGGCGGTTACTTTCGGGGAGATGTAGGCCGCACCGCAACCTGTCACTGTTCCCAAGGCCATAGCCACTACGATATGTTTCAGCATGAAATGCCCCTGCGCCCCGTTTTTGATTGCATACCTTATGTTAATACATGGGCATGAATGCAAGGACAGAGGCCCACTTTCGTCATAAAAGAAGGCGTTTTGTTACTTGGGGGTCGCAGTGGCGGGAAGCCGCCGGTGGTGCGGCTCAGTTGTCGTAGTAGGAGCTGTAATCGCCGTAGCCGCCGCCATATCCGTAGCGTTTCATACCCTTGTCGCTGATCTGGCCAAGGACCAAACCGGAGATTTTGAGGTTCACGCCTTCGAACGAGCGGATGCCGTCGCGGACTTGGCGTTGCGACGTGCTGTCCCAGCGAACGGTGTACAAGATCGCATCTACGTGCTGCCCGATCACCCGCGCATCAGGGACCGCGAGGACCGGCGGCGTGTCGATGATGATGTAGTCGTATTCGGCGCGCAACTCGGTGAGGAAGTTGCGGAAGCGCTCTGACGAATAGACGTCTGCGGGGTTGGTCGAGGTCTTCTCGGCGACCAAAAGATCAGCATGCAGGCTAGCCTCTTTGATCACTGCCGTATCAAACGGGGTTTCGCCGGAGAGCACGGACATCAGACCGTTTTGATCCTTCAGGTCGAAGTATTCGGCAAACACACGTTTGCGCATGTCGCCTTCAATAAGCAGAACCTTTTTGCCCATTTTGGCCAAGTTTTGGGTCAGGGCCAACGACTGGGTGGTTTTGCCTTCACCCGGTACGGAGGAAGTGGACATGATGATCTGCGGCGGATTGTCGAGGTCCGAGAGCAGCACCGATGTGCGCAGGTTGCGCACGGCTTCGGCGGCGGCTGACGTCGGTTTGTCAGACAGATATTTCAGCACGTTGCTGCGGTTTCGTGCGGGAATAGACGGGATTTGGCCCAAAACAGGGTAGCCTGTCTTGTTCTCAAGATCTTCGCCCAAACGGAACGTATTCTGCGCCATCTCGCGGCCAACAACGATGGCAACGCCGACCATGAGGCCGAGGATCAGCATCAGCGCCATGACCATGGATTTACGCGGAGCGGAGGGGGTAAGCGGGACGACCGCGAGCGATAGGATGCGGCTGTCGGCCTGTTGGATGCCCTGCTGGATCGACGTCTCTTTCAGGCGGTTCAGGAAGTATTCGTAGATCAGGCGGTTGGCTTCGGCTTCACGTTCCAGCTGTTGCAGGGTCACGAGGTCGGCGGACTGACGTTCAATCTGGCCTTCTTGGGTGACGATAGAGTTTTCTAGCGCAGTGATCTGATTGCTGATGCGGGCCAGATCAACTTCTGCGCGTTGGATAACTTGGTCAAAGCGGGCTTCAAAAACGGTGCGGTCGGGCGTTTCGGAGCGCAAAATCAGCTGCGTTAGCGTGTTATCGGCGGCCAGATCGGCCATCTTCTGCATATCGCCAGCGGCGCGGGCGGCGTTCAGCTCGGCAATCCGTTGTTCGGCTGCGGCAAGGCTGGCGGTGGCTTCGCGCAGGCGGTCGCGGGTTTCTTTAAGCTGACGGTTCAGGCCCCCGAGCGTTTCGGCGCTGATCAGCTCCGTGCCGGCGTTGAATTCTTTCACCGCAGTAACGGCTTCTTCCAGCTCGATTTGCAGCTGGCCGACGCGGTCCGTTAACCACTCGGTGGCTTTCTCGGTGGCGTCGAATTTGACCTCGATTTGCTCGAGGATGTAGAGTTCTGACAGGGTGTTGGCGATTTCAGCGGACTTCTGCGGGCTTTCCGTCGTGGCGGTGATGCGGAACACATAGCTTTGGCGGACGTTGGATACGGAGATTGTATCAAGAACCCTGTCGATGGTGGCGTCCAACAGTTCCCGCTCGCTGGATTGCGGGCCTTCCGCGCTGGAGAACAGTCCTTTAACGCCCGAGATCAAGCGACCGGGTGACAGCAGCGGCTTGGATTGCAAGCTGGTGTTGAATTCCGGATCTTCCATCAAATTCAGCTGTTTTACCAGTTTCTCGATAAGACCACGCGAGCGGATTACCTCTACCTCGGTGTTGATCGCGACCTGATCACCGCCAATGCCTGTCATGACGCTTTCCAAGTCGACGACCTGCTCCTGACGGCTTTCCAGCATCACCACCGCGCTGGAAGTATACACAGGGGTTGCCATGAAGAAGGCGTAGATAATGCCCAACACAAGCCCGATCACAGCAGCAATGATCACCAGCATCTTGCCGCGCCAAATGGTCCCAAGCAGCGCTGTCAGATCGATCTCGTCGTCGTCATGGGATGCCACAGAAAGTGACGAGATTTTCGAGTTGGACATGTCGCTCATAGCAGTGATCTTAACCTTTAGGAATCCGAGGAGCCTTCTCATAATTGGCCATGCTTCGCAAGTCTCGACACTGATGGCCCCTTGGGTCACCCGAGCACGCAGACTTGTTGCGACGGCTGCGGATACCTATTATCGGAAGTGTCTTGAGTAAAATCGTATCGTGCAACAAGGGGGACCCGTCGTGCGAAATATCCTGCGCGCGTTGCGCCCGTCTTCCAAGCCGCAAGCCGCACCCGTTGATACGACATCGCTCCTGCCCGCGCAGGCGGTTTACGCGATTGGCGACATTCATGGATGTGTCGATCTGATTGACCCGCTGCTGGCGCGGATTGATACGGATATCGGTAGGCGCGATAATACCCCAGTGCATCTGGTGTTTCTGGGGGACTATGTGGACCGTGGGCCGGATTCCGCAGGTGTTTTGGCACTGCTTTACGAGATGGCACAGAAGATGCCGGAGATGGTGACCTGCCTCATGGGAAACCACGAGCGCATGATGCTGGATTTTATCGACGATCCGGCAGGGCGCGGCGGGCGTTGGCTGAACAACGGCGGCAATGAGACATTAGCGAGCTACGGGATCGGCAAGGTCTCCCCCAAAGCGCCGTTGGAAGATATGACCGAAGCCGCCGACGCGCTGGTGGCTGCTTTGCCCGACGGGATGGAAGCGTGGCTGCGGGCGTTGCCGCTGCAATGGCAGAGCGGCAATCTGGTGTGCGTTCACGCGGCGATGAACCCCGCCCGCGCCCCGAAAGAGCAGCACGCCCGCACGCTGCTTTGGGGGCACCGTGATTTCATGAGTACCCCGCGCGAAGACGGGGTTTGGGTGATCCATGGCCATACAATCGTGAAAACGCCGGACATCACCGATAAGCGTATCGCGATCGACACGGGTGCCTTTCGGACAGGCCAACTCACGGCGGCAGCAATCACCGAAGGGGTGTGCCGGTTTTTGTGATCGATGCAAGCCTTGAGCTGCGGCGCGATTGTAATTAATGGACGCCGACAAACCTGTTGCCGTCACAAATGCTGCAAAATTCCCCTGTCGGGTTAAGTGGCAAGACGGTTCTATGGGAGCGTAACGAGTATTCGGTGAGGGGGGGCGTTTCGGATGGAAAAGCTAAATAGCGGCAAAGAATGGCCTGTCGGGGAGAAACATCTTCGTCGCGAGTTAGTAATTTGTTAACTGTACCCGCGTTGAATAATTTTTTTCTCCATTTTATTGATCGGTCATAATAATGGCTAACCATAGTATACAAAATCTATCGCGGGCCACGAAGCGCGCTATTTTGATGACGGTTGACACGCTGTTGATTCCGGTCAGCCTCTATTGCGCTTTTGCGCTGCGCTACGGTACCGCGACGCCGTGGGATCTGATTGGCGAAAGCTCAATCCTGTTTGTGGTCATCACACTGTGGGGCGGCGGGATTATCTGGCTGCTGCGGTTGCACCGGATCAAGCTGAACGCGTTTGACACGCACTCCATGTCTAATATCGGCGTCGCCGCCTTGATCTTGGCGGGCAGCGCGATGATTGTCAGCTACCTGCTCAACCTGTCGGCCCCAAGGTCGGTGCCTGTTCTATTAGGTTTGTTCTTTTGCCTCTTCGCGGTGGTTGTCCGTGTGGGCGGTTTGGGGCTGATGCGGTGGTTGGCGGAGCGTGGCGGCAATCGCAAGGCCGTGGCGATCTACGGGGCAGGGGCCGCTGGCATCCAACTGGCGGCGGCGTTGCGCCAAGCGGCCGAGGCGCGCCCGATGTTTTTCGTGGACGACAACCCTAACTTGCACGGTTTGGTCGTGGCGGGATTGCGAGTGTACGGGCCGGATAAACTGGATAGCCTGATTGGCCCGCGCGGGATTGAGCAAATCCTGCTGGCAGTCCCGTCGATGACCAAAGAACGCCGCGACGAGGTTTTGCAGACATTATCGGGAAATGACGTCGAAGTGCGGGTGCTGCCGTCTTATGTTGAATTAATGTCGGGCGCGGGTCTGGTCGAAAGCCTGCGCACCGTCGCGCCGGACCAGCTGTTGGGCCGCGACAAGGTTGCCCTTGATACGCCGGAAATTGCCAAGACCTATGCTGGGCGTGTGGTTATGGTCACGGGTGCGGGTGGCTCCATCGGGTCGGAGCTGTGCCGTCAGTTGCTGGACTGTAACCCCGCGCGGATCATCTTGTTCGAGCAGGGCGAATTCCAACTCTATTCCATTGACCAAGAATTGCAGGCGGAGGCGAAGCTGACCGGCATTCCCGTTGTGGCGCGCTTGGGGTCGGTGACGAACAAAGCCCGCGTCGCGGGGGTTATCGCGGAAGAAGGTGTGGAGATTATTCTGCACGCCGCCGCCTATAAACATGTGCCGCTGGTTGAGGAAAACGAGCTGGAGGGCGCACGTAATAACGTGCTGGGCACGAAAGTCGTCGCCGAAGCCGCCGCTGCCGCGAAACTGGAGCGGTTTATTCTGGTCTCCACCGACAAGGCCGTCCGGCCCACCAACATCATGGGCGCGACCAAACGCATGGCGGAGCTTGTCGTGCAGGACACCCAAACGCGCAACCATGACACCAAGTTTGCGATGGTGCGTTTCGGCAATGTGCTTGGATCGTCGGGCTCGGTTTTGCCGTTGTTCCAAAAGCAAATCGCGCGTGGCGGGCCAGTGACGGTGACCCACAAGGATGTGACGCGGTTCTTCATGACCATTCCGGAGGCCGCCCGACTGGTTCTTTTGGCCGGTGCCTATGCGACGGGCAGCGACGTCTTTGTGCTCGACATGGGCGAGCCGCAAAAAATCGTCGACATCGCGGAGCGTATGATCACCTTGTCAGGCCGCAAGGTGAAAGACCCGGTTACAGGCGTCGGCGATATTGAGATCAAGGTCACGGGCCTGCGTCCGGGCGAAAAACTCTACGAGGAGCTGTTGATCGACGACGACAGCCTGCTCCCCACACCGCACGCAAAAATCCTCCGCGCGCAGGAGGCGATGCTAAGCCAAGTAGAGGTGGCCTCGATGATCCGAGAATTGGAAGGGTCAATTGACAAAGCCGACACAGACCGCCTGCGCCGCCTGATTGAGTGCAGGGTCGATGGATATCATGTGCAGCAGGTAGAGGTTTCCTAACCTAAACCTACCCACCCAACTCCCGCTGTAGGAAGCGCAGAAATCTGGGGTCTGATGTGCGGGTGGTGTTGAGGCGCATGCCGGAGGGCGCGTCGGAGGGGTGGACCATGAAGAAGCTTGAGGGGGCGAGGAATATGCCCTCGGTAGCGGCCTTCTTTGCGAGATCGGTGTCGCTGACGCCTTTGGGTAGATCAAGCCATGCGTAGTAGCCTTGGCCCGGGTCCACTTTGCAGCGCAGGTTCAAAGTCGCCAGATCTGATTTCAGCTTTTGTGCGGCCTGCGCCAGCCGCGCTGCCAGTTTCTTGAGGTGGCGGGCGTAGCGGCGACTTTGGATCATTTCGGCGACGATCATCTCGGAAAACCGCGACGAGTTCACGGTTGTGATCATCTTCAGCTCGGCCAGTTCATCGGTGATGCTGGCATGCGCCGCGATATAGCCGGTGCGGAATGACGCGGACAGCGTCTTGGAAAAGGTGCCTACGAATATGACGCGATCGAACCCGTCGAGGGCGGCGAGCCTGACGCCGGTTGGATTGGGGAGATCAACGAAGGGGTCGTCGTCCACCACCAAGAAGTCAGCGATTTCGGCCTGTTTAAGAACGCCGTGGGCCGTGGCCAAATCCATAGAAGTGCCGGTGGGGTTTTGGGCAAGCGATTGTGTGAAATAGAGCTTGGGGCGATGCAGTTGGGCCAACGTCCGTAACTGCTCCAGATCGGGGCCATTGGGGCCCCTTGGCACGCCGATGAATGTCACTTGGGAGAACCGCAGCTTGGCGAACAGCGGGTAGTATCCGGGATCATCCACCAGAACGGTGTCGCCCGGTTTCAGGTAGCGACGGATGATAAGGTCAAGACCATGATTGGCGCCGAATGTTGTGACGATCTGTTCTGGGCGCAGGGCAATCCCATCCATTTTGTGCTGTGCTGCGATGAGCGCGCGCAGCGGGTGGTAGCCCATGTGGGAGCCATAGCCGGAGGTGTCGTTCGGGGTGTCGCCATTGGGTTCTGGGAAACTGCGCAGCGGGATGCCCGCCATCCACAGGGCGGGCGGTCGCCCGTCACCAATGCGGACCGCGTAATTCTGGTCAAGCTGCGCACGGAGCAGAGAGATGCTATCGACAGCTTCGACCAGATGGCGCGGTGCGTCGTCTTCGCGGATGGCGTGACTGGGGGCGGCCACGGTAAAGCCCGATCCTTGGCGGGCGGTGATAAGGCCACGGGCGACGAGCCTGTCATATGCCTCCACGATGGTATTTTTCGACACATTGTGATCCTGCGCGGCCATCCTGATGGAGGGCAGGCGGTCCCCTGCCGACAGGCTGCCGTTCGCGATACTGTCGGCCAGCTGCCTGACCAAGGATTCTGTTTTGCTCATGAAGGGCGGCCCATCTGTGTCAACAAAAGTACCAGTACAGTGTGCCACTGTTTTACACAATTGTACCTATCAAATCCCAGCAGCTAGGGCGTAGGGTCGGTCGAGGAAATACGGGGCAGGAACTCAATGACAACTGAGACGACAACACCGCGCAACTCGCGGTTGGAGAATTTGCGCAATCTTGAGCCAGCGGGCCGTTTGGACGTTTTGGCGGCGGCTGTTGGCATGAGTGACGAGGACCGCGTAACGCTGACCGGTGCCGACGTGCTGCCGATGCCTTTGGCGAACGGCATGATCGAGAACGTCATTGGCAAGTTTGAGCTGCCTCTCGCTGTCGCTTCGAATTTCACGATCAACGACAAAGACTACCTGATCCCGATGGTGGTGGAGGAGCCGTCCGTTGTGGCGGCGGCGTCTTACATGGCGAAGATTGCACGCGGCTGTGGCGGCTTTCGGACCTCGGCGGACCGTCCGGTGATGCGGGCGCAAATTCAGGTGGTCGGGTTGGCTGACCCAAGTGGCGCTCGTCACCGTCTTTTGGGGGCTGAGGCCGAGTTGCGCGAGATGTGCAACGCCCGCGACGAAGTGCTGGTATCCCTTGGCGGCGGCTGCATCGGTATTGAGGTTCATGTTTTTGAAACCTCTGCTGTCGGCCCAATGGCGGTGCTGCATATCCTTGTGGATGTGCGGGACGCGATGGGGGCTAACGCGGTGAATTCGATGGCCGAAACCATCGCGCCGCGCGTGGCAGAGATCGCAGGGGGCCACACCCGTTTGCGTATTCTGTCGAACCTCGCGGATCACCGTTTGGCGCGCGCGCATGTGACCCTGACACCCGAAGCATTGACCACCAAGACCATGGACGGCAATGACGTGATCGACGGCATGATCGAGGCCTATGCGCTTGCGCAGATCGACCCGTACCGCGCCGCGACGCACAACAAAGGCGTGATGAACGGGGTTGATCCGGTCGTGGTTGCAACCGGCAACGATTGGCGCGCGATTGAGGCGGGGGCCCATGCGTGGGCGGCGAGAAGCGGGCAGTATACCTCGCTCACAACTTGGGAGCGCGGGGCGAATGGCAGCTTGACCGGCACGATTGAGATGCCGATGGCATTGGGGTTGGTCGGCGGTGCCACCAAAACGCATCCGGCTGCGCAAGCCGCGTTGCGGGTGCTTGGCGTGAGCACGGCACAAGAGTTGGCGCAGGTCACGGTGGCAGTCGGCTTGGCGCAAAACATGGCCGCGCTGCGCGCGCTGGCGACAGAGGGCATCCAGAAGGGCCACATGGCGCTGCATGCACGCAACATCGCCATTTTGGCGGGCGCGACCGGCGCAGAGGTTGAGGCGGTGGCCAAGGCTATCGCGACGCAGGGGCATGTCAGTGTTCAGGCCGCGAAAGAGGTGCTGGCGAAATTGTAACGCCATTGCCGGATAGATTTTTTAGGGAGGACGACCAATGACGAAAACACTCAAGACACCATCGACACGACGCCAGTTTATCCGCGGGGCCGCTGCTGCGGGACTTGCAACACCTGCGATCGTTGCCGCCAGTTCGGTCCGTGCGCAGGGCACGATCCAGTGGCGTATGCAGGCCCTGTGGGGCGGTGGCACGACACCGATGCTCTATGAAGAAAAATTTTGCGACCGCGTGCGCGAATTGACTGGCGGCAGCTTGGACATCACGCCCTTTGCGGGCGGCCAGATCGTGCCGTCGGCACAGTCGTTTGACGCGGTACGCGGGGGCGCGTTCCAGTTGATGAAGACCTTTGACGGCTACACGGCCGGAAAAATCCCTGCGCACGGGTTTTCCTCCACGGTGCCTTTCGGCTTCCCTGAGGCAGACCAGTACGAGGCGTGGTTCTACGAGCGCGGTGGCATGGAAATGGCGGCCAAATCCTATGCGCCAGCCGGGCTGACCTATGTGGCCCCGACGGTCTACGGCGAAGAGCCGCTGCACTCCAAAGTAGAGATCCGCAAGATCGCGGACATGAACGGTCTCAAGGGGCGGTTTGTCGGCTTGGCCTCCGCCGTGATGGCCGATTTCGGCGTTGCCGTGTCGCCATTGCCGACGTCTGAAGTCTACTCCGCGTTGGACAAGGGCTTGGTCGATTTTGCAGACCGCGGCGACATCAAAGCCAACTATGAAGAGGGTCTTCACGAGGTCGCGAAATACCTGATCTTGCCGGGTGTTCACCAGCCGTCCACCGCGACGTGCTATGTGGCGAACACCGCCGCCTATGGCCAGTTGGACGACCAGCAACGCGCGGCGCTTGCCGTTGCCGCGCGCGAGGTTTCGGGGGCGTTGCGCCAGAACATTATCGTGGACAACGCCGAATACATGGCCAAGTTCGAAGAGGCTGGCGTGGAGATCATTACCCTTGATCCTGAAGACGTGGCGCAATCGCGCGGCAAGGCCGTGACCTCTTGGGAAAAAGCGACGAACGGCGACGCGCTGGCGACTGAAATGATGCAAAGCCAGAAAGAGCTGATGGCGGATCTGCGACTTCTCTGATTATCAGTGACATGACAACGACCGGCCCGCGCAATCTGCGCAGCGGGCCGGTTTCGCTATGAAGGGAGGCTTCCATGTTTCGTGCCGCTTTGGCCATAACCACGCTCAACCGTTGGACGTTCGAGGCCGCCAAATGGCTGGTGTACGTTATTGCGGGGTTGATGCTTTTCGAAGTGATCTCCCGATATTCTTTGCAAAACCCGACGAGCTGGGGGCCGGAGCTTGCGACGTTGCTGTTTGGACCCTTCTTCCTTCTGGGTGGCCCGTATCTTTTGCACCTCGGAGGGCACGTTGCGGTTGATGTTTTGTCGTCAAACGCACGGGGCCGCCTTCGCGTTGTGCTTGCCGTTATGGCCGCGCTTTTGGCGTTGCTGTTCGGGCTGATCTTGTTGCGGTTCAGCTTGCCGCTGGCGTGGCAGGCGTTTGAGTATGGCGAGACCAGTTACTCCGCGTGGAACCCGATCATCTGGCCCGCCAAGATGGTGCTGCCGTTGGCCGCGCTTTTGCTGGTGTTTCAATCCCTCGCCGAAGTTGTCTTTGCTGTAAAAGGGCGGTCCGCGTAATGGAAAGCAGTCTTGTTCTTATCGGAATGTTTTCCGCGTTGATGGTGCTTATGCTCAGCGGGGCGGGATTGGCCTTTGTGTTGGGCGCTATCGCCTTTTTGGCAACCGCAACCCTTTGGGGGCCGAGCGCGCTAATCGTCACCGTCCTTAACACGTTCGAGACGATGACGTCCGAGGCGTTGATGGCCATTCCGCTCTATGTGTTGATGGCCGCGATTTTGCAAAAGTCGCAGATTATCGACGACCTTTATGCCGCAATGGAAATCTGGTTCGGCAGGGTGTCGGGCGGCTTGGCTATCGGGACGGTGGTGATCTGCACCATCATGGCCGCGATGACCGGTGTTGTTGGCGCAGCGGTGGCGGCGATGGGAATTCTGGCGTTGCCGTCAATGTTGTCACGTGGCTACCACCCGCCGCTGGCCTTGGGGTCCATTTGCGCGGGTGGGACTTTGGGCATCCTGATCCCGCCGTCGGTGGTGACGATCGTTTATGCGATTACCGCGCAAATCTCGATTGGCCAGATGTTTATCGCGGGTATCTTGCCCGGGCTGATCCTTGCGTTCGGCTACTGTAGCTACATCTGGGTGCGCGTCCGGTTGAACCCTGCGTTGGCACCCATGCCAGTGGGCGTCAGTGCGATCCCGCTTGGCGAAAAACTAGCCGCCTTGCGCCATCTGGTGTTGCCTGCGTTTGTGATCCTGTCGGTGTTGGGCACGATTTATGCGGGGATTGCGACGCCGACCGAAGCCGCCGCCGTCGGTGTTTTGGGTGCCATGCTGTCCGCGCTTTTGTCGGGTCGGTTGCGATTGTCCAACCTGAACGCCGCCGCCACGGACACCCTGCGCGTGACGGCGATGATCCTGTGGATCACGCTTGGGGCCAAGGCGTTTATTTCGGTTTTCGTCGCGACGGGCGGGGCAGATTCCGTGCTCAACTTCGTTGAGGGGTTGGAGGCATCGCGCTACGTGGTGTTGCTGGCGATGCTGCTGGTGTTGATCTTCCTTGGCCTGTTCTTGGACGAAATTGGCATCATCTTGCTCTGTGTGCCGGTGTTCGTGCCGATCATCAAAACCTTGGGCTTTGATCCGCTTTGGTTCGGTGTGTTGTTCATGGTCACGGCGCAGATGGCGTACATCACGCCGCCCTTTGGCTACACGTTGTTCTACCTTAAGGGCGTGCTTCCTGACGGGATTGGCATCGGCCAAGTCTACCGTGGGGTGATCCCGTTCTTCCTGATCCAGGTCGTGGTTTTGATCTTGTTCGTCCTGTTCCCCGATCTGGTCACATGGCTGCCGGAGCAAGCCGCGAACAGGGTGAAGTAGCCGGTTTAGGGTCGATTGATCACCACCATGTCGCGGTCTGGAATGGCGATGGTCATGCCAAGTGCGGCGGCCATGTGTTTGGCTTGCTCTGCGATGGCGTCGTCCACGGGCTTTCGGGCGGGGCCTGCGGCCTCACCGATGCGGGCGACAATTGCGGTGACGATTTCGCACATCCGGTTGTGTAGGGCTGGCGTCATGCGCGGGTATCCGAGGTCTTGGGTGAAGCGGGCGATGTCGCTGGCCGTGATGTTATCCGTCATCTGAGCCGCGCCGATGTCAAAGGACAATTGATGCGTTACCTGATCGTCGATCAGGGTGGGTACCACGTCATAGACGGGGGCGAGCGTGGGGCGGGGCGTGGTATAAATGAGCGCGTGGTTCTTCGCGTGATTGTCCGTGTTGCCCATGAGAATGTTGAGCAGCGTGACCTCCAGAAAGGCTTGTCGAGAGCGCCCGGGATTGTCGGTTTGACGCAGCAATGCGCCGATGGCTGCGGCTGAAAACACGCGCGGTGGGATGCCGTTGCGCTGGTACTTGAGCGTGGGGCCGAGGCCGAGCGCCTGACAGAAATCCTCCTGATGAAGCCGCGTGACCGCGTCGCCGCTTACCTGCCGATCAAAGCGGGTGATGAGCAGGCCCTTCAGGTCATCGTCCCCGATGATCTTTGTCTGTGCGACGGGGTGGTTTTGCAGATCCGCCATCATCCCCATCAGCAAGTGTTCGTCGCCGACCACGCGCATTTGCGCGGGGCGGGGCACTTTCAAGATGTGGGTCGTGGGCACGTTAAGGCCCGCCTTTGGCAGGGCAAAACGCCCGTCGGGCAGAAGCGTGAGTGCTACTTTTCCTTGAACACCAGCCAGCGGCGACGGGTCGTTGGTATCGTCCGGCACGCGGCGGTGATCGCGCAGGGACGTCATAAGACGCAGCAAGTCGTCGTTGCTTAGCGGGTCGTAATCGGTGCTAAGCGCGCCGGGCTGTTTTGCCGGACCTGCCCCGCGTTGCACGCAGGAAATCGCGCCGGGACAGTCCGCGCCGAGGTGGTAGAGCAGCCCGACGACATCGGAGAAATCCAACCGGTGACGGGCCATGATCTGTTCGCGCTGCGCGTTCTCGAACAGCAGGTTGGCGAAAAAACTGCGCGTGGCGGTATCGTCGTAAGGGGCCTCGCGCAGGGGGAGCGATAGGGACAGCGGATGGGCGGGCGCGTCACTCAGATACTGAAAGCTGGTCGCGCCCGCGTCGTCGCGGGTTAAGCGGCCAACGGGATCGGGCGCGCCGTCAAGAAAGACGTCTAGGTCCAGTGCCATGATCAGTCGCCAGCCGTCAGGCGCAGGCCGAGGTCTTGGCAGAGTTGCAGCACCAAACCGATGCGCGCGGTGTCCTTGCCGTTCTCAATCGCGCCAAGCGTCGGTAGAGATATGCCGCTTTGCATAGCCACCTCACTTTGCCGCAAGCCAAGCGCCAGCCTGCGCGCGCGAATGGCGCGGCCAAGGGAGGCTGGGTCTGTGATCGGGGTAGTGGTTTGCATTTTGCGGCCAATATCAATGATCGTTGATGTTGGGGCCTGTATGAGGGCTTTCGCGTAATATGTCAACGATCGTTAATATTGCGAGCGCAGCGCGCTGCCGATCTAGGTAATCGGCAGCATCACGTTGGCCTTATAAGCGGGGCGGTCAGCAAGCTCCTCCCACCAGCGGCGCAGGTTCGGCAGATCGGGGCGCGTGAAATTCATGGAGTGCCAGCGGTAGGCAGCGCAGCCGAGCGGGATATCCGCCATGCTGAGATGATCGCCCAGAATGAAACGGGAGGTCGCCAAATGCTGATCGAGAATGGCCCAACGTTTCGCTCCGGCGTCTATCGCGGCGGTGATCTTTGCAGGCTCAACTTGGTCGGATGGCGTGCGGATCAATTGCCAGAATAGCGTGGTCATGGGCGGGTGCAGGGTGGTTTGGTACCAATCCATCCATTGATCGGCCAAGCCGTGGGTTTTGGTGTTGGGCAGCACCCAAGGCGCAGCGCCGTAGGCGGCACAAAGGTAGCGCACGATGGCGTTGGATTCCCACAAGGTGAAATCCTCGTCAATCAGAACGGGGATAGTGCCGTTGGGGTTCATCTTGCGGAAGGCATCGGTATCGGTCCCGCCGAACGCGCCGCCAATGTCGGCGCGCTCCACGTCTAGGCCAAGCTCTGCGGCGCACCACATGACCTTTTGCACGTTTACGGAATTCGGGCGGCCTAGAATTTTTATCATCGGATGTCCTTTAGCCTTGCGGGATTTCGCCAGCGGGATGGGGCACGTCGTAGCCTTTTTGTACGGCGGGCCGTTGCGCCAAACGCTGATACCACACCCGCACGTTTGGATAATCGGCAAGGTTGATCTGGTGCCATTCGTGGCGCGCAACCCACGGCCAGATTGCCATATCCGCGATGGAGTATTCGGAACCGATAAATTCGCGCTGCTCCAGATGCTTGTTCAGCACGCCGTAAAGGCGGCCAACTTCTGTTCTGAAGCGATCTTCCGCGTAGGCGGATTTGCCGGGGTTGTTTTTTAGGTAGTGGTGGGCCTGCCCTGCCATCGGGCCCAAGCCGCCCATTTGCCACATCAGCCACTGAAACACCTCTGCGCGGTCCTTCGGATCCTGTGGCAAAAAGCGGTTATGCTGCTCCGCCAGATAAAGCAGGATCGCACCGGACTCGAACAGGTTCACGCCAGTCTTGGAGTCGGAGATCGCGGGGACCTTGTTGTTCGGGCTGACGGCAAGGAAATCTGGCGCGAACTGATCCCCGTTACCGATGTCGATGGTGTGCACATTGTAATCCAGCCCCAGCTCCTCCAGCAGGATCGACACCTTGCGGCAATTGGGGGTGGGCCAAGCGTAAAAATCAATCATGGGACTTCCTTCATGGAGAGTGATGGCGTTTCAGGGAATTAGAAAGCACCACTCGCGGATGGCCGCAATGCGCAATCGGGTGTGGACCGCTGATCCGCCGTCTTCTGTCGATAGTATCGTGTGATTTCTGAACATCAAATGTTGGCAGCTCGTCAAATATGGAACGGTATTGGCTGCCGTGGATGGCGGATCTACAAAACTAGGGGCTATTCATCTTCGAAAAAACACGGCTGCGCTAAGGGCAGCTGCCATTGCAAATTCGACCCAAAGTAAGGTTTTGGCAACATCGTAAATGTCGCCATCTATCCGCAGTATCCACCAGAGACAAACAATCTTGAAAAAGGCCTTGAAGATTGCTGCGCCAAAAACGGCGCGTTGGCGGCCGTGCAGTAAGAGTATCTGTGTGAGAAGTAGCGCAAGGACTAATGGACCGAGGCTCAAGGCGTGAAGGCGAAAGATTTCTGCCGTGAGCGCTGTCGCCGCACTGTCGAAGGCCCCGCGTTCAAATACCAGTCGGGTGATTGGCTCGGCCCCTAGCGCCAATACCGCGCCGATGGCGGTAGCTCCAACCGCGATGGCGGCGATCTGGACCACGTGCCCGCGCGCCAGCCTGCCGGTGTCGCGGATGGCGCGGCCCATACGGGGGGCGAGGGTGAGGTTGGTGGAGGTGGCAAGAATGGCGGCCACGGCCATGACTAGCGCATAGCTGTATTCTAGCCCTGCTAGCATGCCCTCACCCATGCCCGAAGCCACGGCGCGGTCTAGTAGTCTACCGGCGGAGAGAAAGAGCTGGGAGAGCAGCACCAGCCCGATGGCACTAAGCGTTGGTGAAAGCGCATCTAGGCGCTCTGGGGCGGCAAGGCTTACAGTGACTCGTCGCCTGTCACGCGCTCCAAGTGCGAGGATGTGGACGCCAAGCACCGTGGCTCCTCCGAGGGCAGCGGCATAGGCTGGAGCCATGAGATCGCGCCAGCCGAAGACGAGCACGAAGGCTAGCAGCGCCAGTACGAAACCGCCCGAACGCATCACTTGTGAGGCAGCGCCAGGCCAAACGCGACCCCTTGTGCTCATCAGCGCGCGCATCGGCAGGGACAGAACAACGAAAAGAAAGGTGAGCCAGCAGACTTGCCCCGCGACCACCAACTGGGCGTGCTCGTCAGGGCTCATGCCCGGGGCGAGAAGCCGAGCTTGCCATGGCATCGTGAAAACGCCAAGGAGGAAAACGATGCCGGAAAAAGCCAGTGTGGCCCAGATCGCGCAACGTAACGCATGGGCTGGGTGTCCCCGCTCACCGGTTAGGAGGAGGCGAATTAGGATGGCGACGAACGAGACGGCAAGACTGTCGCTAAGAACGCTGGGCAGTCCGAAGGCTACGCGGAAGATCTCGATCTCCCGCGTGGTGCCGAAGAGATAAGCCAACACCACCTCGCGTGCGAACCCGGCGAACAACCCGGTCGCGACGAGGGCGGGGATGAGAAGCCTCACGACCATTATATTCAGAAAACGTTCACTGGAGTGAGCAGAAGTGGATGTATATTTGTTCATCTAAAACGCGGCTCGACTGCGCAAAATTGAGTTGAGCCGATCTTGTCGGTCAGGTCCGTCGCTTTTTAACTCCCAAATCTGAAACCAGAGGTAATTCTGGTAGGGCACGTACATGAAGCTTGTTGCTTTGGTGAGCGAAGCTGCAAAGAAAATAAAGCCCAAAATGATGACCGTGGTTCTGATGAAAATTGGATTTTTCGTATGAGGTGAAAACAGGAGCAATGCAGCAACTGTTATAATTTCGTACAGCATACGGTTACGCATCGTTGTGATTGCGAACCCTGCGATGGCGATGGCGATTAGAACTAATAGAAATGTCGAGAGGTCTCGGACGATCGAATTCTGGTTTTTTTGATTCACAAATAGAAAGTAACCGAGGACCAAATAAACAGAAATAGCAAACAATGTTTCCAACATGTTGAAGTCGAACTGCCTAACCTCCGTATAGTAGGTTAACTTTGTGGCGAGAAAGCCTGGAACAATGCCAGAAAGAAGTGAAGCCAGTGCTGTAAACCCGATTGCGTTAATGGCTATGGCAACGATAAGCGCGAAAGCGAGCAAGACGCGCGTCAGACGGCGTGTTGAACCTACCAGCAGGAAAATGATTGCAAAAATCGCCGAAGACCCTTGGAAAAAAGGCGACAGTATGAGAAATGCAAACCCCCTAATCTTGCGACCTTCAAGGGTGAAGGATATGCCAAGATTCAGAATAGACAGTGAAACCATTTGCCTCAGGGTCGAGAACTCCAAGGTGAAAAGCAAGAAAAGATGGATGACAAAGAAAGCTGCGACAGTGTTGGTATCTATGAGCTTGCCTAGGCGCGCGGTCGAGTAAACGAACAGTAAGAAAAGAGCACAGTAAAATACTTCGTAAATGCCAAGAATGTGCGCGCCCATATAGGAAAAAAGGACGTAAAGCGGTTCATGTTGGTAAATTCCAACATAAATAAAGAAGTTTTCGAAGAACTCTCCGGGCGGAATTTCTGAAAAGTGTTGAAACTGCCTAGCATAGACGTGCCAGTCGAAACCAATTTCATATTTGAAACCCACGATTAGGAGCGTGGGAACAAAAAACAAAACCTTGCGCACTACATTGCCCGGGGAAAGGATGCTCGCCCATGCGGTTGTCGAAAGGAGAAACAAATAGGCAGTCATTGTGTCAGTGCTCCGGCCTGCTCGCTCTGTTCCTAGTCGTATCCATAGAAGTTGTAGCAGGCTCCATGGGTAATTCGCTCGAATTGTAAAGTCGATCCCGAAGTGGGTGTTAGTAATAGATGTGTCAGTAGCGCTTGATCTTGCGGGAGGGGGCCAGCTCAGCGACTATCTGGGGCCAGTTGGTTCTTTCGGGGGCGGTGCTGACGGCACTTGGCGGGGCGGCGAGCAGGGTTTCTAGTGCCGTGGCGATGGCCTCGGGGTTGGCCGCGCTCGGAACCGCGCCGAGGCCTCGCTGCTCAAGTTCGCGTGCCATCTGGCTTTCGGGTTCCACCAACGCGAGGATGCGTAGGCCAAGATCGAGATAGGTGGATACCTTGGAAGGATAGGCGACGCGGTAGATGTTGGCGCTCAGCGATACCAGCCCAATATCGGCCCCGCTTATAATGCCGCGCGCCTGGGCGAATGGCAGGAAGGGAGCAAAACGCACTTGCGGGTGGTCCTTCCAGCGAGCCTTGAGCTTTGCCAAAGCCACACCGTCACCTAAAAACATCAATTCTAGTTCGGGATGATCGTCGAAACACTGTGCTATTCCTTCGGCTAGAAGTGGCAGATTTTGAAAGCGCCCAAGGTTGCCGGCGAAGATCACTCGCGTCGTGCCTGCCGGTTTAATTAGTTCTGGCGGCGGCGCGATTGGGTCATGGTCGGAGTCAAGCGCCGGGTTGTTGATTAGGGTGATCGGCAACGGCCCAAGTCCGCGCGCGCGCAAGGTCTCCGCCATGTCCTCGGACAGGGTTACGATAACTTCCGATCGACGGAGGGTTTGGTTGTCCAGCCATCGAAGTAAGCGCATTGTTGCGCCGCGTCCCATACGTCCGCCGCTACAAACGGACAACTCTGGATGGATATCCTGTATGTGATAGATGAATTTGGCCCCGACAATTCTCGCTGCTAGGCTCGCCGACCAAGCGGCCATGACTGGAGGAAAGGTCGAGGCGGTGACAACGTTCGGACGCAGGTACAGGATTTTCACGAAAAGCGCCCAGCAATAGAGCATTGCATTCGCCAGGCGGCGCAATGGATTGCACTTTTCATCGCTGAACACCCAGATACGCCGCACATTAAGCGCGCCTAGTTTTTCCTGTTTCGGAGTCTCTGTAGCACTGGCTTCGGTCCGGTAGGATGGCATTGAGGACAAGATGTGGACTTCGTGCCCAGCTTCAGCGAGTGCATCGCCAATGGTGCGCAACATTACTGCATAGGGTGCGGTGTCCGGCCAGAAAAACCGATGTGTTAGGAGAACCTTCATATTTTTAGATCTTGGCCAATAGGGTCTTGATGCGGTCGATTACCTCGCCCTGTTCGGCATCTAGCATGTCGCTTCCCGAGGGCAGACAGAGTCCTGTATCAAATAGGTTCTCGTCGACTCTGGATCCGACATAGCGCGTTCCAGAAAATAGCGGCTGCATGTGCATTGGTTTCCATAGAGGGCGGGATTCGATCTGGTGCTCCATCAGCATCTCGCGGATATTTTTGCTGGAGATGCCTGTTTGCTGCGGATCGACAGTGATTGTTGTTAGCCATTTTGATGAATAGTATCCTTCAGGCTCCGGCATGAAGCTGATCCCAGGTATATTCAATTCAGCCTGATAGCGTTCATTGATCGCCCGACGCGCAGCGACCCTCATCTCCAACACTTCCATTTGCCCAATGCCAATCGCGGCGCAGACGTTGGAAAGGCGGTAGTTGTAGCCGAAGGTGGAGTGCTCGTAGTGTGGCGCAGGATCGCGTGCCTGTGTCGCGAGGAATCGCGCACCGTCCGCGATGTCCTTTGATTGAGTCACAAGCATGCCGCCACCTGAAGTGGTGATGATTTTATTACCGTTGAACGACAAAATTGACGCGTCACCTCCCGTGCCGCATTTGCGCCCGTTTGTGTATGCGGCACCTAGGCTTTCAGCGCTGTCGACGATCAATTTAACACCGTATTTTGAGGAAAGCGCTTCTAGCGGGTCTAGGTCGACGCTCTGGCCATAAAGGTCGGTTGGCACGATCGCTTTGGGAAGTTTTCCCGTCTTTGCCGCACTCTCCAGCGCCTCGCCGAGCAATGCCACATCGATAGTCCAGCTCTTGGGGTCAAGATCAAAAAAGACTGGTGTTGCCCCCATATAAAGTACTGGGAAAATCCCGCCGGCAAAAGTCATCGAAGATATCCATACCTCGTCGCCTGCTTCAACCCCGACCAGCCGCAGCGCTAGATGTAGTGCTGCGGAACCGGAAGATAGGCCAACACAATGTACGCCACCCCCGAGATATTCGGCGACGGAAGCTTCAAAGGCGTCGAGTTGAGGACCTAGCGGTGCGATGAAATTGCTTTCAAAGGCCTTAGCGACATAGGCCTCTTCGCGGCCGGACATGTGAGGGCGAGACAGCCAGATACGCATTGGTTTACTCCTGATCCAGATAGCCGTGAGCCCGCAAAGGGGGGATAAGCAAGGATTTGATATTGTCAGGCAGGGTTTCAGCAACGTCTTGCCCTTTACCGACAGATGATGCTCGGATTGGGGATGTGGCCTCTTCGAGTTGGGTTTCGCTAGCGGTGATGCCGAGCCAGTAGGTGATCTTGGTCAAAACGTCGAATGGATTTTGGGTGAAATCCTCGTAGCGCAGAACAAATACTCTGGACGTGTTGATCTGCTCAAAGGCCATGTCGCTGGAAGTAACACAGGCGGCCCATTGCCGAGCGACTATTTCTTCCAGCGGTGCTGATGCAAGGCTGTCTAGTTCTTCAAATCGTGGACCCCAAGAATCGAAATGCTCTTGTCGTCCAAATTTGATTGCCAATCGGTTTCTCAGCGCGGATATCGCATAGCGCGGTAGGTCAGAAAGCGGCGCGTAACGAGCTTTCGCTAGGTAGTAGGGGAGGCCTGGTACCTCTAATTCGCCACGCCAGCGTTTGCGCGCGGATGCGACGATATCGAACCCGTTGCGCACGATATGGATATAGCGTGCCTCGGGAAATACGGCATCGACAAAGGGTACACGCAGCGCGTTGGCGCAGGTTTTTTCGACGACAAAGTTGGGACGTCCCTGCTGCCGCCAGATCCTTTGGAAAGATGAACGAATTGATTTTCGCACCGCTGGGGTTGCACGTTCAGGTGGGATTTCATCATTAGGCCAATCGAGATTGCCATGCCGCCAGATAGGATTGATTTCGTCGCATGGCCAAGTCGCGAAACTGGGCAGGCGGGTCAGCGCGTCGCGCAGCGCGTTGGTTCCCGACCGACCGGCACCGATGATGATGAGCGGGGTGAAAGGAATGGCCTCCGTGCCTTTGGGCGTGCTCGGTTTCATCTGGGGGAACCTGGTGCACGAATCAGGCCGCGAATCAATTGAAAGGCTTCGGCATGGCCTACACCGACTTCGCTGCCGACCGTCTGCGTCCTAGCTCGGACGGCTTCGACGCTTCTCGGATGCGGCCAGACACGTAACTCGTCCTCATAGGCTGCCAGCGCTTCGAGTTTATGGTCAATTGTGCTGTCGATATCCACGAACAGATTGGGTAGGAATACGCCATTGGCAAGTGGGGCTCCCCATTCGGTCGAAGAGTTGACGAAAAAGGTCGCCACGTTGCGGATACTGCTGCCGGGTACAGGGCGCGCGACCACCATAACCGAGTTGAAGACCTGCTCGTGGTCCTTATTCACGTCGCCGGGATGGTGAGTCAGGATTGTGTCGTAGTCCTCCTCAGCGGCGACCTTGCCGATGGCGCGGTTAATCTCGATATGGGGAATGGTGTCGAGCCGCATATCAGGTAAATCGAGTATTATGCAGCGGTTGATGCCAAGTATCTCGCAGGCTTTGTCGAGATGCGTGTTGCGCCGTTTGCGCGCCGCCATGTCATCGCCGAACTGGGCCGAAGAGCCATCGCTCGCAACCAAGAGGTCTACGCGTGATCCTGCATCGGCCAATCGGCGGATCGTGCCGCCGGCGCCCAAGGTTTCGTCGTCGGGGTGGGCAACGACGACCAGGGTTTTTCGTGATTCGAGAATCATTGGCTAATCCTTTGTTCGATCATTTTTACGCGTTTGCGCAGGGCATGGAGTTCGTCTTCAATCCGAAATCCGAAGCGATCACCGAGGCGTAAGCGCACGGGGCGATCTACAGGTAGGATGGGCTCACTCAACCACAGTGGTACATCCCCAGTTTGTACCAGGACCATGCCCTGGCGACGCGCAAGAACCTGACCCGGCATGCCTTTCCGCCGCAGGTCGCTCCCGCTCGCAAGACGAGCGCTGTGAAATACCGCGCGTTCTCCGTCAAGGTAGGAATAGGCACCCGGAAAGGGGGGCGAAACCGCCCGCACTAAACGGTCGATCACCTCGGCCTCTGACCGAAAATCAATCCAGCCATCGGCCAATACACGTTTTGCTCTCCAGCTCGCGCTTTCGATATCTTGGTCGACCTCAGTCACCTGTCCCTCGACGAAATCGCAATAGAGCTCGGCGAAACTATGCGCGAGTGTCTCGGCAACCAGATCGTACAAGATACGTGCCGTAGGGCGTACTGGGATATCGAACTTGGTCTGTTTCAGGATCACACCGTCGTCGACGCCGTTCGTCATGCGAAACAGGGTTACAGCGCTGCGGCGCCGATCTTCAAGAATGGTCCACGGGATCGGGGCGCGTCCGCGCCCGTATGGCAACTCGGACGGGTGGCTGCCCACAACACCACATGAAAATACCTTGATCGCCTCGGCGCTCAGAAGCTGGCTCCAGCCGAGCACGAACAACATTTCGGCTCCAATAGTGCGGAATGCCTCGAGGGTTTCGTGGGCGTTGATATCGGATACTGGCAGAAAAGCGATCCCTAACCGTGACGCAATATCAGCGTGGTCGACGAAATCGGAAACGTTCGCTGCGTCCTTTTTCGGCAAGCCCGCGATCGCGGCGATGTCGGCGCCGACATCGACCAGTGCGGCAATCGCTTTTTCGCTTTCCTCGTTCATGCCGAGGCAGATGATCTTTGGTTTCATCATCGTTTAGCTCCACTCATCATCGCTGGCCGGATGGGTATCAGCCCGACCGCTGAGGATCAGTTTGGCTGTCCGCAGGATAATCCGGGCGTCGGTCCAGATTGATAGGGTGTTGATATACTCGAGATCCAGAACAATGCGCTCGGGCCAACTCAGCGATGTGTTCCCGCTGATTTGTGCAAGACCGCTTAAGCCGGGTCGAATGCTGACACGACGGCGCTGTTCCAGAGACATCCTATCGTAGTCTTCCCGTACTGTCGGTCGAGGGCCGATCAAAGACATATCTCCTAGCAGAACATTCAAGATCTGCGGCAACTCGTCCAGTTTGTATTTGCGGATTGTCTCGCCGCCGCGAAACACCCGTGAGTCCGCGCGTCGGGTTGTCGAGGCGTTTGGCTGGGGCGCCGTATTACTGTGCATTGACCGGAACTTTAGCAATGAAAATTCTTTACCGTTCAGCCCGACTCTCGTCTGGCGGAAAAATACGGGCCCTGGGCTGCGCAGCTTGATGAAGAGCGCCAGACCGAGGAACAATGGCGAGAGTAAAAGTAAGGCAGCTCCAGATAACGCGATATCGAACGCGCGTTTTGCCGCCATTTGTCGCTTAGGCGGAGTCATCGTGAGTCATTCTCCTTTACCCGAATCCCGTCCCATGAGTTTGATAGCCGTGCCGTACCTAAAACGAGGTTCACAACCCGCTCGGATGTATTGGTTATGTAATAGTCGGCTGGCACTGGGTGGGGAAGATTTTCTTGCTCACGATCCGCAAAGCCGCGTGTAACGGCGGCGATACCGTCTAGGATCGTATCCGCATTCAGTCCGGTCATGATCAAGCAGCCGACATCCAAACCTTCGGGGCGCTCAATGGCGTCACGCGGGGTGATTGCCGGAAAGCCTAGCATTGAGCTTTCTTCGGCTATTGTGCCGCTGTCGGAAATTGCGCAGAAGGCACGCATCTGAAGTTTGTTGTAGTCGTGGAAGCCAAAGGGCTTCATCCACTGGACCCTATCGTCCAAGGTAACGTCCTTGAGGGCGTCGAGCCGCTTGCGCGTACGTGGGTGCGTCGAAACAATAATCGGCATATCATACTGCGTTGCAATTCTGTTTAGTGCATCGACCAGCTGCGAAAGGCGGGCAGCGCTATCGACGTTTTCTTCGCGGTGTAGCGAAACAATGAAGTAACCACGGTCTTTCAGGCTAATCCGAGACAGGATGTCCGATGCTTCTATCTTGTCACGATAGTGAGCCAACACCTCACGCATAGGCGACCCGGTGAGGTAGATGCGACGATGGTGTACGCCTTCGGAGAGCAAATGCCGCCGTGCGTGCTCGGTATAGACCAGATTGAAGTCTGAGATGTGATCCACCAGTTTACGGTTGGTCTCTTCGGGCACGTTGCGGTCGAAAGATCGATTGCCAGCTTCCATATGATACACTGGAACTTTCATTCGCCGCGCCATGATCGCGGAAATCGCCGAGTTTGTATCCCCAAGAACGACGACAGCGTCAGGCTTTTCTTCAGCCAGCACCTTTTCGCTTTCGATTAGAATTTTGCCGAGTGTTTCGCCCAGAGTGCCACCTCCAGTACCCAGGAAGTGGTCGGGTTTGCGTACTCCGAGATCTTCGAAGAACACTTCGTTCAGCTCGTAGTCCCAGTTTTGGCCAGTGTGGACCACGACATGGTCGGTATAGGTGTCGAGGCGTGCCATGACGCGCGACAGACGGATGATCTCGGGTCGAGTGCCGAGAATGGTCATAACTTTGAGGCGTTTCATTTTAGAACCTTATCGGCGAAAGTATCGGGGTTGGCCGGATCAAAAAGATCGTGTGTCCAGAAAAGCGTCAGTAGCTCGGTGTCGCCAACGTTCTCAATCGAATGGGTATGCAATGTTGGCATGTCTACGGGTGATGGGTTTCCACCTGATACACGGTATTCCCAAACCTCATCAGTCAAAACCTTGCGGATGCGGATCATCGCTTCGCCCTGGACGACAAGGAAGCGCTCGACTTTGTCCAAGTGGAAATGGTCTCCACGGGTCACACCTGGCATCGTTGTTGACAAGAAAGTCTGTCCACCGCCGCCGCCTTTTACAGCCTCGAACAAAGTGCCGCGTGCGTCCGTATTGAGCTTCAGTGGACGTGGGAACTCGTCTGGATATAACGCCGCACGGTAGCTGTTGAATAACGAGACGGTGAAAGGGTCGCGAAGGTCGGGGTAGATATTAGCTTGGTAGTTGGCGTGGAAACCCTGCAGGATTGAGAATAGATCGACTACTGCTATATCACGAGCTTCGGGGCTTACGGTGCCGATTGTAACACTTTTCACCGCATCCAGCGCGGCCTTTGCCGCAGCGCCGGCATGCAGGAGAGATACGCGCCCGTTGGGGTTGATGTCCGCTGTTTCGCCCGCGATCACCGCTTTGATGAAGGTCGCCGTGACGTTGTTGTAATCCGGTCGGGCGCACTCGCCAAAGATATGTGGAAGCACCATGTCGGTGTACTGGCCGCCAGCTCGCGATAGCACCTCACCAGCGATGCGTTTCGATCGGCCGTATGGTGTGTCATTCGCGGCGTGCGTGGAGTTTGCGTAGACGATATGGGGGGCGGCGTTGGTGGACTTGCATGCCTCAACCAGTCGCGCGGCGATTGCAGGGTTTGCAGCTTCGACAACGTCATCGGGAGCGCGATTTACGCCCGCGAAATGCAGGACTGCTTGCGCACCCTTTACAGCCGAACTCAGGGCCGCATCATCGTCGAAAGTAGCATGGTCGAGTGCAACGACGTCGTATGGTTTCAGCTCTCCTTGGAATGCAGCAGCACAATTGGCTGCATAAAGGCGCGCATGCGCGTGCCAGCCGATCAAGCCTCCTGCTCCTGTGATGACGATCCGCATTAGCGCGCTCCGTTCCAGGTGTCCAATTCAGCCTGTACTTCGGGGAGCGTAAGAAGCAGTTCTTTCACTTCACTGACGTCGAGCTGTTGCGTGTTGTGTGAATGATAATCCTCTAGCTGCTTGGTTTCAGCCTCACCCTCAGAGAAATACGGTTTGTAGTTCAGGTCACGTGTATCAAGAATAATCCGATAGTAATCACCCATATCCTCTGAGCTACCTAACTCTTGCGCGCTGGCAAGAGTTTCGTAGAGCTTTTCAGCATGGCGCCAACCGATGACCTCAACTGGATGATCGGGGACGTCGAACAACTCTGTAAGAGCGGTAACGAGATCGGCGATTGTTGATGCCGGAGCTTTTTTAATGAAGAGATCGCCTTGATTAGCGTGCTGGAAGGCATGATGCACCAAAGCCACACTATAGCGTAGTGGCATTAAGAACCGTGTCATTGTTGGCTCGGTTACGGTGATAGCCTTTCCAGATTTGATTTGGCGCACAAATAGCGGAATGGCTGAGCCTCGCGAATACATAACATTCCCATATCGCACGCACGAGATGATCGTGTCGCCGTTGGGTCCCAATGTGCGCGCCGCTGCTTGTGCCGTTTTCTCCATTAACGCTTTCGTCATGCCCATAGCGTTCACAGGCAGCACTGCTTTGTCGGTGGAAAGGCAAACCAAGCTTTGAACTTTTGCTGAGATGGCGGAGCGGATTACGTTCTCAGATCCCATTACATTGGTCAAAACGGCTTCATGTGGGAAGAACTCACAACTCGGGACTTGTTTCAAAGCGGCAGCGTGGAATATCGCGTCTACGCCTTGCACAGCTCGGTCTACCGCGCCCCGATCTCGGATGTCGCCGATGTAATAACGCACGCGGTCGTCGCGCAGATCATTTCGAAGAGCGTCTTGCTTTTCCTCATCGCGACTTAGGATGCGGACTTCTTCAACTCCATCCGCCAAAAGATCGCGCAACATTGTTTTTCCGAAAGAACCGGTCCCCCCAGTTATCAGTACGCGATTAGGCTTTTCTTTTTTTTGGGGGCTCATAGCAGATACCTTTTGAACAATTTGAATCTTCGCTCGCGGTAAGGCGCGCGTCTATATCTCTTTTTGAATTGACCGAGAAGCTTGCTGATCATGCCGCTCGTTGTCTCGTTTTATCGCCTCGATCTCTTCACGAAGAGCCTCATACTCAGCCATCTTACGCGCCAAAAAGGAGCGTGTCAGCGCTGCGCGCTTTGCGATCCCCTGCGGTGTCAAGACATAGGCGTATCGCCGCTTGTCCTTCGCTGCCGTGAAGTTACCGAGCTTCACGAGCCCTTTATCAACTAGCGCGCCGAGAACGTAGTTCATGCGGCCAACGCTCACGCCCACCGCTTTCGCTAGGTCGCGCTGTGACATTTCAGGGTTTTCCTGAAGCAGTCGGAGGATGCGAAAATGCATGTCTTCATGGATTTGGGAGCGTGTCATATGGTTGATATCTTGACAGGCTGCCGCATCAGAGCTGCCTTGGCTGCGCTCTGTGTGTGGTGGGCTGGCGGTTCGAATAGATTTTCCATCGTTCAATTTTGAGCATTAGCCAAAGAAGTGCGCTAGAGCAACCGCAAACATTGCGCCAATAGTAGGTAAGTAGGAGCTCGCCTATGTTGCACTTACTCGAAAATAAACGATATATAGCGCCATGTTTGTGCGGGGTGTGAAATGACACAGAATGTCATTGCTGAAGATATGGGCTGGTTCTTAGCGCAGTTGAAGCCGAACAGCGCGCAGATTGCAAAACGCAATCTCGAACGGCAGGGGTTTGAGACGTTTCTCCCTCTCGAAGAGACTACACAGCAGCGGTCTGGCAGGTTTGTGACCGCGCGGCGTCCCCTTTTCCCTGGCTACATCTTTGTCGCGTTCAATGCGGTGCAGGGGTGTTGGCGCTCAATCAACTCAACGCAGGGTATTAAGCAACTTGTGAGCTTTGGTCGTGCGCCCACGCCTGTCCCATGTGACCTAGTTGATGGCTTGAAGGCGCGGTGCGATCGTTTGAGCAATCTGGTTGAGGGTCACGCACTCGGGGCTGGCGACGCCGTGACATTTACTAACGGCCCATTCTCCAATTTTGTAGGAGAGATTGAGAAGGTTGAATCTCAGCAACGTGTCTGGGTTTTGATGGACCTGATGGGCGGGCGAACACGGGTGGCGGCGAATGAAGCGCAGCTGCGCGCGGTTTAGCGCGCACTTTCGCCACCATATGTCACGTTCAAAACGTTCAGCGAATCGTTGGGCCACCGTGGCGGCCCAACGAGCGTTGAGTTGTTAGGATTTGTTGTCCCAGTACCACGCCTGAGGCATGAAGACGTTGGCTGGGCTCGCCCATTGGCTGTTCGAAACCATGCCGGGCAGGACATTCTCAAGGCCATTCTTCACCACGCCGTAAGTCGAGGGGTTCTTGGTGACGCCGAAGGCCTCAAACTCATCCGCCGCGATGTCGGAGAGTTGTTGATAGAGCACGACGCGGTTGTCAGAGTCGACATTGCTGTTGATCGCCTCTCAAATCTCATAGCGTTTTTTAACGTGCTCAGGCGGCTCGATGCCACTGGTGTCGCCCGTTGTGTACTAGGGGTGCATGACGAGAACTATCGTCAATGGGCAGGAGGGCTGAGGGCAATTGGCTTGGGCTCAAGGTCGTGTTGCCACTGTCGGCAGTGAAGTCATGCTGGACCTGTCGCGGTTTGATGCCGGCCCTTTGATAGCATTTACTTCAACAAAGGGGACTGACTATGGGACTGAAACGGACGGACGAATTCCGCCAGGATGCGGTGCGGATCGCGCTGACCAGCGGGCTAACGCGCAAGCAGGTGGCGGATGATCTTGGCGTCGGCATGTCGACGTTGAACAAATGGATCACATCGAACCGAGACACGGATGTGGTTTCGAAAGAGGATTTGAGCCTCGCCCACGAGAATGACCGGCTTCGACGTGAGAACCGCATTCTCAAGGAGGAAAGGGAAGTGTTAAAAAAGGCCACGGTGTTCTTTGCGAGCCAAAAGCCGT
>NZ_FNOI01000002.1 GCF_900107015.1 Litoreibacter albidus
ATTGCTGCTGTCAGCGTGGTTTTACCGTGGTCAACGTGGCCGATTGTGCCGATGTTAACGTGCGGTTTAGAGCGTTCAAACTTTTCCTTAGCCATATCGGTAGGCGCCTTAAAATTAGGGGGTACAAAAGACCCGGTTCACTTCGCGCGCTACCTATGCAGGATCGACGGAAAAATCAAGCGTCAGTTAACCGCAGGTTTCGCAGGTGTAGCCGTTGTCGCACTGCTGCCCGCAGCCGCGTCCGCTTTGGCCTGCGCGGCCAACGCGGCAAGGTCGTCTTTGGCGGAGGCATCTTTCGCGTCTGCGTCCACATCCAGCCCAAACAAATCACCGTTTGCAACAAGCCAGCGCTCCACTGCTTTGGCGAATTGTGCACCCAGATTCTCCATCTGCTGTTCTTTGGTGTTGAAAAAGCCCGACCCTACGAATGTTTCGCCATCCAGTTGTTCCAGCACCAATATCTGCTTGGAGCGGTCTTTCAGAATTGTCTTGGTCTCACTGTCCCAAATATGCACGGTCATGCTCAATGCGGATCGAGGCGCGAGGGCCAAACGCCCCCCTTTCGTCGCAAGGATGTATCCGTCGAGGCTGTAGCTGATATGATAAAGCTTCTCGCCATCGTAGCGGCGGAACCGCTTGTCTATCGCCGCCTCAAGAACCTGCTCCCATTCCTCGGCCGTGGCCGCCCGCGTGACGCCCATCTTTTTGGCCTGATCCGTGACAGCCACATTGAGATCGAGTTTGAAGTCACCCAGCGGGACCTGCTCATCGGTGTCGGGGTTTGGCACGGCGCAGGCCGACAAAAAAGTGGCCGCAAACAAAGCGGTGAGAATGGCGCGCATGGATAGGTCCCCCCAACAGGTTTAGCCAAATGGATAGCCGAGCCGCACGCAGGGTGCAATCATACGCCGCGTTGCCGTGACGCAAAGGCCACTTATATTAGGACAGATGACGCACCAAAAACCCGAATACCCGCCACGCGCCCAGCTCGTTACCGAGAAATGGGGGATATTGCAGTCCCTGCGCGCCGCCCAACGAAACCTGTTGGAGATCATACCGGAGATCGCCCTGCACCAGCCTATAGTCACAGGAAAGATGGGCAAGCCATGGCATATGGTGATGGATCCGGACGCCATCCGACACATCCTGCGCGACCGGCTTGACGACTATCCGAAGTCCGACGTCACCAAGAACATTCTGCGCCCCGCCATTGGCGACAGCATGTTTGTCGCCGAGGGCGCGCATTGGCGGTGGCAACGACGCGCGGCCGCGCCCGTTTTCTCCCACCGCAATGTCGCCAACCTTGCGCCGATCATGAGCGCCGCTGCCGACAGATCATGCGCACGGATCGGCGCACATGGGGGGCGGGCAGCAGATATGTATTCCGAGATGGTCACAGCCACCTTTGAAGTCATCTCGGATGTAACGTTCTCCGGCGACGAAGGGTTCGACCGCTCCGCCATCCACCGTGCCATTGACGGTTACATCGACAGCACCGCGCGGGTCTCCCTATTCGATGTTCTGGGATTGCCCACATGGATACCAAGGCCTGGCCGGATGCTCTCATCTGGCAGCATGAAGACAATGAAATCCATGGCGGATGATGTGATCAGAAGTCGTGCCAGCAAGGGCGAGGACGAACTACCCGACCTTCTGGATTTGCTGCTGGCAGGGGAAGACCCCGAAACCAAAAGGTCCATGAACCCATCCGAGCTACGCGACAACCTGCTGACGTTTATCGTTGCAGGCCATGAGACCACAGCCCTGACGTTAGGGTGGGCATTGTATCTGTGCGCCTTTGACGAGGCGGCGCAGGATCGCGCCCGCGAAGAGGCGCAATCGGTATTAGCTGGACGCACGGCCACCGAGTCCGATATAGCCAACCTGCCCTATATTCGGCAGATCATAGATGAGACCTTGCGGCTTTATCCGCCTGCCGCGTTCTTATCACGCACAGCGCAAAAGTCGGACGAGCTTTGCGGGCGGCCCATCGCAACTGGCGACACAGTAATGCTGCCTGTGTATGCCCTCCATCGCTCCCGATTGCTGTGGGACGACCCCGATGCTTTCGATCCGGACCGCTTTGCCAAAGACCGTAAGGTTGACAGGTTCGCTTACTTGCCGTTCGGCGACGGGCCTCGCATCTGCATTGGGATGAGCTTTGCGGTGCAAGAGGCCGTGATCATTCTGGCCACGATCCTGTCACGGTTCAAGTTCACACGGGTTCAGGGTAAAGACCCTGATCCTGTCTTGATCCTGACGCTCCGGCCAGAAGGCGGAGTATGGTTGAACGTCGAGAAGGCGTGACACACTCGCCTGTCATTCAAGGTCCGTCGAACTCTGCCGGTGCACCCCAGCCGCGTCCAGCGTCCGCCCATCCACCACCACCGGCTCTGCGTTGTAATTGAACCAGAACCGCTCCTCGGCGCAGTCGCGGACACGAACGCCGTCGGGCAAATCCATCGTCGCAATACCCGCCGCCGCACATTTGCGCTTGATGAGTCTCCGCAGCGCGTTTTGGTCCAGCCACGCTCCCACGTAACTCAACCGGTCACTCCCCATGATAACGGGCGCTCCATCGACGCTACGCTCTTCGACATCGGCCGCGCCGTGCAAGGCCTCGCGGTAGATATGCAAGCACCCGCCGCCCTGAAGCCCAACGGGCATATCCGGTCGCAGGCTTTCGACATGGGTCACAGTAACATCAAGCCCCGGCATCGCGGGTGGCAGCGGGACAGGCATGGACATATCGACGTCACGCGCACCGCTTCTGGGCCCGAAGACAACTTGCGCCGCGCAGGATGACAGCGCGGCCTTCATAGCGTCCGGCATGTGCATCAAGCCCGGGGCCACGACCAGCTTGTAGCCCGTCAAATCAGGCTTTCCGGCTGGGACAATATCCAACGACAACCCAAGGCTACGCAGCGCTTTGTACCACTCAAAAACCAGCCCGAAGTAAGTCAGCCCTTGCCCGTGCGGTTGAACCGTCCAAGCGAAGTCCGCATCATAGTCGAACACGATGGCCACATCAGCGCGGCCTTGCGCAACATCGGGCGCGCTGGCAAGTTCCTCTGCCACTTGCCGCGCCTCTTGCAAGCCCGGGGCATCAACGCTGTCGGGTCGCAAAAGACCCGCGTGCATCTGTTCTTGCGCGAAAGGTGCCTGCCGCCACCGAAAGAAGCACACCGCCTCCGCGCCGTGGGCGAAGGCCTCCCAACTCCAGAGACGAACCATGCCTGGCCATGGCGCGGGGTTATAGGGGGCCCAATTCACGGGGCCGGGCTGCTGCTCCATGACCCACCACCGCCCGCGCCCGACGGCGCGGTACAAATCGTGGTGCATGGCCTGAAAGTCCGGATCCCCTTGCTGCGCGTAACGGCGTTGCCAGTCATCTTTTGCCCCGACGCGGTCCTCTAGAAAGCCCAACGGGTAGCTGTCCCATGATGCGATATCCAAATCTGCTCCGACGGCGAAATGGTCGAAGTCCGTGATCCGCCCCATGTAGTTGTGCGTGATCGGCGCATCCGTATGCGCCCGCAGGATATCCACCTGAAGCCTGTTAAACGCGACCACTTGATCAGAACTAAAGCGTCGGAACGCCAGACTGTGCGCGGGGTTCGGTTCTGTCACCGTCAGGTTTGGCAGATCGATCTGCCCGAAGTCATCATACTCCATCGACCAAAACTTGTTGCCCCAAGCACGGTTGAGCGCGTCAATGTCGCCAGAGTTACCGTTCCCTAAGTATCGGCCACGAAGCCATGATTGAAAAGCTTTGCGTGCCGCGTCGCTGTACGAAATCGTCGTGTCGTGACACCCGTACTCGTTATCTGTCTGCCATGCGCCCACATGCGGATTGTCACCGTAACGCTTCGCCATCGCGGTAACGATCCGCGCACACTCCGATTTGTACCCCTCATGGCTGAAGCAGTAGTGCCTGCGCGAGCCAAACTTGCGCGGGCGGCCCTCCACATCGACGGCCAGCATGTCAGGGTAACGGTCAATCATCCAGCGAGGGGGCGTGGCCGTCGGTGTACCCAACACGACCTTCAATCCAGCAGCACCCAAAACCGCAATGGCGTCATCCAGCCATTCAAAATGATAGTCGCCCCGCGCAGGCTCCAGCTGGCTCCACGAAAACTCCCCGATGCGGACCCACGTCAGGCCAAGCTCCGCCATGCGGCGGGCGTCGTCTTCCCAAATCTCACGCGGCCAGTGCTCTGGGTAGTAGCACGTCCCAAGGGTTCTTTTCATTACGCCAACTCGTCGTAGGCCGCGACGATCTCCGCCGCGCGCGCCTTGACATCGGCGACCGAAAATCCGGGTTTGTAAATGCCCGTACCAATGCCAAACCCAGCCGCCCCAGCCGCGATCCATTCGGCAAAGTTGGCTGGGCCAACCCCGCCCACAGCATACATTTCTGTCTTAGGAGGCAGGACTGCCGATATGGCTTTCAACCCGTCGGTCCCCATCAGGAATGAGGGAAAAATCTTTAACCCGTCAGCCCCTGCCCGCAGCGCGGCGAAGCACTCGGTCGGGGTCAGAACGCCCGGGTAGGACGCCATGCCCGCAGCTTTGGACGCCGCAATTACGTCTGTATTCGCGTCCGGAGACACGATCATCTTGCCGCCCGCTGTTGCCACATCCGCCACGTCTTGAGCACTTAACACGGTGCCCGCGCCAATTAGGGCATCTTGTCCGAAGGCATCCGCCATTCGCTGAATACTAACCAACGGATCGGGCGAATTCAGCGGCACCTCAATCCGGTCAATCCCTGCATCAATCAGCGCGGCGCATACGCCCACAGCTTCATCTGGCTGAACACCCCGCAATATGGCGATGACTTTACGGCTCATAGAGATGTCTCCTTCAATGTTTCAAACGCCGACTTCAGCCCGCTCAGCGTAGTGGCTTCTACGTTGGCGCAGGCCGCATCAACGCCTTGCTCTTGCAGCGCCGAGCGATACAAATCAGATAATCCACCGTCGCCAATGATGGCCACGTTCTGGCCCAGCCAGTAAGGCCGTGCACCAGCCAACTCGGCACCGATCAACAACCCCGACAACCTCGAACGCGCGGCAACCGGTGACATGTCAGCCACCAATGCGCCCGCACGCAAACCAAACAACGCCGCCGTCACGGATTGAGGCCGCGACATCGCGTCGGTCAACGCGTCTTTAAACACGCCTGAATCGAAGCCTTCCGCGGACACGCTGTGGCGCAATACGGATTGCTGCGACAGCAGCGCAAACACCTCACCAGTCATGAAGGTCTGAAAGCTAACGACCTCCCCGAGGCTGATGTGCACCCACTTCGTGTGCGTACCCGGCATGCAGAGCACGCCGTCAAAGTCCGGATTGTCCGCCAGATATCCGGAGATCTGAGTTTCCTCACCACGCATAACATCTGGCGGCGTCATCTGCTTTATTCCCGGTAGGATATGGACAGAAATGCGTGGGTCAGTCGCCACGACGTGAAAAGCGTTCTGACCGTCAGCAGGCGCACACGGCGTGCTTAAGTACGCCGCTTCGGCCCAACCCTGACGGGAGCCCACCATGCCACAGCACAGCACCGGCAAGGTTTTCCCTGTTTTCAAATATGGCTCAATCAGCGCGAGTAATGCGCCCTCGAACGCATCACGGGTGAGCACCCCCATACCCTGATCTGATGTATGGCTGGCGATTGCATTACCAGCCGCGTCAATTGCCCAGACGCGCAGGTTTGACGTCCCCCAATCAACCGCAATCCACGCAGCATGTTCCATCACCCAGTCACCACCACGCCGCCGTCAATAACAAGCGCTTGCCCGGTCATCATCCGGCTGGTGTTCGACGCCAAGAACAATACCGCATCCACCATGTCTTGTGGGGCCAGCGTATCCTTCAGGCATTGACGGGCCATATGCGCCTCCAAGCCTTCAGGCGTCACCCAGAGTTCCTTTTGCTTATCGGTCAACACCCAACCCGGTGCCAATGCGTTCACACGAATTCTGTCCGGCCCGAATTCGCGCGCAAGACTGCGCGTCATACCGTTGATGCCGGAGTTGGCTGTCGTGTAGGCAACGTAGCCTGCGTTGCCCATCATATAGCTGGTCGACGAGAAGTTGATGATAGAGCCACCGCCAGCCGCGCGCATCCCCTCAATAACCGCCTGACAGGTAAAGAAGTACGCCTTCAGGTTAATCGCCATCGACCAATCCCAGTAGTCCTCATCGACATCCAAGGACGCGTGGCGTTGGTCATTCGCTGCATTGTTGACCAGCACGGTGATCGGTCCATGCGCTTCGCTGGCCTCTGCAATGCAACTTTTCAGGCGATCAGTATCAGTGATGTCACATTGCAAAAACATAGGACGCACGCCGTGCTTCGCCTCCATCTCATCCGCAAATTCGGTCGCATCGGAGCGCTGCACAAAAGCGACTTTTGCGCCCTGTGCCATCAGCCCATCCGTCAGAGACGCACCAATACCCGAGCCACCACCGGTCACAAAAACCGAAGCGCCTTTAAGGTCGTGAAATGTCGCCGTCTGAGTCATATCCGTGTTCCTTCGATAACCCACATTGTTTCGGGAAAGGACCATGGCAGGGTCAGGCCATGGCTCATCAGGTAAGTACCGCTTAGTTCCAACGGGGTCGTTTTGATCGCCTGATCCCCGCGCGACAACGCAGTTGCATCATCACGGTTCACCAGTTCTATGCGGTACTTGGCATTGGGCGTAAGACGGGTCAGACGCAAGGGGCGCGGTGATATCTGGCGGCTCGTATCTGCCTTGCCTGCAAACACGATAAACTTGCCGCCGCCTTCAGCCAGTTGTTGCTCTGCGATCATCGCGGGGTCGGCGCTATCGAGCCGCAGAATGTCGGCCCGCAGCATCCAATCTCTGTTGGATTTCCACCACGCGGTCACATCTGTCAGAACTTCGGCCTCGACCTCGGTTAGCTCGCGCGGGTCCATCTCGAAGCCCATGTGTCGCTGCGCCGCGACCCACGCGCGAAAGCGGATATCCAAGACCCGTCCAGAGGTGTGACACGTGCGTGGACCCACGTGGCTGCCTGTGACGGCCATTGGTAGAAAAATTGCCGCGTTGTGCTGCATCCGGAGGCGCTCAAGCGCGTCGTTGCTGTCGGACAACCAAACGCGGTGGGTGCGCTTTAGAATGCCAAAGTCAATGCGTCCGCCACCGGACGCGCAGCTTTCGATCTCGACCTGCGGGAACGCCTCCTGCAAGCGGTCGATCAACTGGTAGGAGCCGCGTGTCTGTGCCGCATCAGGCATAGGCAGAACGCGGTTGTGGTCCCACTTGATGTAGTCGATCGCGTTGTCACGGAGGACTTTGCTGATCCGGTCAAACAGGAACGCCTGCACTTCAGGCAACGCCATATTCAGCGCTTTCTGGTTGCGGCCCAAGGTCTGATCCTCTGCGCCCAGTGCCCAGTCGGGGTGCGCTCGGTGAATGTCGCTGTCAGGGTTGATCATCTCCGGCTCAAACCAGATGCCGAATGTCATTCCAAGCCCGTGCACATGGTCGATTAGCGGCGTCAAGCCGTCGGGGTATTTACGTGGATCGACCTCCCAATCGCTCAGGGCGCGGGTATCATCATCACGACCGCCGAACCAACCGTCGTCCAAGACAAACCGCTCCGCACCCAGCTTGGCCGCACGGGTCGCGATGTCTTTCAACTCTGGCAGGTTATGGTCGAAATAAACGGCCTCCCAACAATTGAAATGGACTGGCCGCGTGCGATTGGGGTCGGGAAACTGCACTATCTCGTCACGCGTATGACGTTGAAATGCAACCGCGCAGCCGTTGATACCGTCGTCGGAGAACACAGCATAAAGCGGTGCTGTCTCGAAGCGGGTTTGCGGGGCGCTTTCCACCCGCGCGGCATGGCCGAACTGGATTTGCCTACGACCGTCCGGCAACTCCTCCGCCACCATCCGGTGACCACCCGACCAGCCGTAATGGAATGCATAGGCGTGCCCTTGTACATTCGTTGCGCCGCGGCAGGGCACGATCAGGCCGGGGAAATGCTCATGGCCGGTGCGCCCCGTGCGGTTCTCGCGGTACCGTATGCCAGCAGACCACGGTGTGCGGTTCAACTGAAACTCGCCACACCAGCGCCCCGCAACATCTATCATCTCATCCGATAGCTGGGGGGCGGGAAACACTGGCGCACTGAGCCAATGGAGGTGGACAGGATCCACAGCCTCCAATGTCGCGCGCGCCTCTATGATGTGGGTACGTCGGTTGATCGCAAACTGCGCGGTGTACGTTAGCGCGTTCACCTCATCAGTATACGTAAGCGTTAAGCTATCAGGCCCGCTGTCCGCTTTGGCAAAACAAAACTTCGGCAAAAGCGGCGTGCCGTCTTTCGCCCGCAAGATCAGCCCCGGTTGCCCGGGGAAGGTGCGCGTCGCCTCTGGGCACAGCGACAGCTCCGGATTGGCATCCAGCATGCCACCTGTGACGTCGATAGCGTAGGCATGGTAGAGGGTGGTGAGGTCTTCGTCCTCCGCCAGATGCGGCCCCCAATAGACCACCTCTGCGAGGCGATCATTATAGGAAGCGAGCACCAGCGATTGGCGGTCATCATCCAGTCGCCAGCATTGGATCATTTAACAGCTCCGAGAGTGAGGCCCGCGATGAAGTGCTTTTGCATCAAGAAAAACATCGCGACTGGTGGGAGTGCGGCGACAATCGCGCCTGCGCTCATCAAATGATAGGCGGCGCGGTATTGCGCGTTGAACGAGGTGATGCCCGCCGTCACGGGCTGCGATTCAGCGCCCTGCGTCAATACGACTGCCCAAAAGTAATCGTTCCAGATGAACGTAAAGATCAGCACCGCTAGCGCCGCGATTGCAGGCTTCATCAACGGCAGCACGACGTAAACGAAAATCTTCCATTCGGCGACACCCTCCACCCGCGCGGCTTCGATCAACGCAAACGGTAGCCCCTTGATGAAGTTGCGCATGAAGAGCGTGCAGAACCCTGTTTGAAACGCGATGTGAAACAGCACAAGTCCGGTCTTGGTGTTGTAAAGCCCAAGGTCCAGCGTCAGATCCCGCACGGGCACCATCAGGATTTGGAACGGCACAAAGTTACCCGCCACAAACATGAAAAACAGCCAAAGGTTAGCTTTGAATTTGTAGATCCCCAACGCAAAGCCCGCCATGCAGGACAACGCAACCGCACCTATGGCGGTCGGGACTGTGATAAGGATCGAGTTCAGCAAATACCGTGGCATGTCGGACTCGAAGAACACTTTTCCGTAGTTCTCCCAGCCGCCAAATTGCGACGGCAGCGTCCAGTAATCCCCGCTGGAAAAATCTGCCGCTGGCTTGACCGAGAAAAGAGCAACCGCGATCAGCGGCAGCAACCACAAGATCAGCGCGACGGGCAGCAGTGACTGATACCCCAGCTGAATGGAGCGCGAAGACTTCTCAATCGGTTTCGGAAACATCTCAGCGCCCTTTCTGGTCTTTGTACATCGAGTAGAGGAAATACGTGATGAAGCAGAGCATAATCAGGAACAAGACAACCGCGATTGCTGCGCCGTAGCCCATGCGGAAGCCGTACTCAGAGAGCGCCACCTCGAACATGTAAAAACTCAAGACTCGGCTTTCCCCGAATGGGCCACCGTTGGTCATGATCGAGATCAAGTCAAACGAGCGAAGCGCCCCCACGATGGTTACAACGAAAGCAATAAAAGTGGCAGGCTTCAATTGTGGAACGATGACGTACCACAGCATTTTCCAGCCCTTCGCGCCGTCCAGCCGCGCCGCCTCCACTTGCTCCGGATCGACTGCGTTCAGTCCTGTCAAATACAGGATCATGCAATACGCCGTCTGCGGCCATAGGCCTGCGGCGATGATGCCGTAAGTCACATATGCCGGATCACCCAGCACGTTCACCGGCCCAAGCCCAACAAGGCCCAGCGCCGAGTTCAGCAACCCAAAACTGGGATCGTAGAACCACGTGAAAACCAGCCCAACCACCACCTGACTGATCACGAACGGGAAGAAAAATAGCGATTTATAGATGCGGATACCGGTGACCGTCTGATTAAGGAACAGCGCTATAAACAGCCCTGCTGGTATCGCCAGCAGATACAGCAGCAACCAAATCAGGTTGTTGCGCAGCGACGTATAAAACGCCGGATCGTCCCACAGCTCCCTGTAGTTGCTTAGGCCTACGTATTCCTTTTCACCCAGCCCGTCCCATTGGAAGGCGGATAGCTGGAAGCTCTGTATGATCGGAAAGACGACGTACAAAAGAAAGAACAGGATTGCGGGGATCAAAAATAGCCAAGGCGTTAGGCTAATCTCATTCCGCTTATACCAAGAACGCGGTCTCTGCGGCGGCGGGGGGACTGCGGTAGATGTCATGGGAACCTCGGCTCACTGTACCGCCAAATCGCGAAGCGCGATTCAAACAGTTTGGGCGTCGAATGTCGGAACGGGGCGGGCTCGAATGCCCGCCCCGAAGGGTCAGTGCTTATTTGTAGATACGGCCGCGTGCTTTCTCCAGACGCGCAAGGATCGCCTCCAGATTGTCTGGGCGCACCATGAACTCCTGCAGGCCTTCCATGGCAACTTTTGCCATCTCGGCAGGGAAGTCGCGATCGAAGAACTGCGCAACACCACCCGGCGAGTTCGAGGAGAGCATTGTGAAGCCCTCATTCAGGAACTTATCATCGTCGACAGTCGACTTAGCGTTAACCGGCAGCTGCCCCAGTGCGTCACCCGCGTTGATGGTGGTTTGCACCTCAGGCGACACCATAAAGCGCAAGAACGCCTTGGCATTGTCCTTGTTGCTGGCTCCGGACGGGATGTGGAACGTGTCGGTCGGCGCGTCTTCCGCCAATGCAACGTCTGGGTTGATCACAGGGAACTGATAGAAGTCTAGCTGGTCATCTGTCAGGCCTGCCTCGCGCAACGGCGCAACTGCGAAGTTCCCGATCAGGTAAGACGCGGCTTCGCCTTGAACCATGAAGGGCAGCGCTTCTTGCCAGCTGTAGGACTGGTGGTTCTCGAGGAAGCCCCCCATGTCGATCAGTTCGCGCCAGTTCGCGAAGGTCTTTTGAACGCGCTCATCTTCCCAGCTTACGTTGCCGTTGGCGAGATCCATGTGGAAGTCAAAGCCGTTGGTACGAAGGTTCAGGTAGTCAAACCAGCCACCAGCAGTCCAAAGAAACTTGGAGCCAATCGCGTAGCATGCGCGCCCCGACTCGACGATCTTTGCGCAGTTGGCTTTTTCTTCTTCCCAGTTGGTAGGCTCTGTCAGGCCCAACTCCTCAAAGATATCTTTACGGTAGTAGATGCCCCACTGGTAATATGTGTATGGAACGCCCCATTGCTTCCCGTCGATGGTCATTGCGCCTTTGGTCGAAGCAAGGTTCTCGGCGATCTCGGGCTCGGCCCATAGGTCAGACACGTCCTCGAACAGGCCAGCCTCCACATATGGCTTCATCCGGTTCGCGGCATACCAGTTCGCAACATCCGGCGAGTTCGCCGTCAGGAAGTTACGGATCTGTGTTTTGTAGGCCTCGCGGTCAATGATCGTCGTCTCAATGTTGAGATCGGGGTGCATCTCGCCAAACTTGGCAATTGCGCCCTCCATTGTCGCGCGCGGCGCCGGATTTGACGTATCGAGAAAAATCTTCAGATCGCCGGTCAGCTGTTCAGCCGACGCGCTGAACGCGCCGCCCGATAGCACTGCCGCCGTGGATAGCGCAGCAATTGACGCCTTATAAGTGAAACGCATGGTGTCCTCCCTGAGTGTTTCAAATAGTGGAATCTTAGTTTATATATTGAAAACTGATCACGAATCGCCCTAACCTGTCAATAGGAGGCTCGACGGATCACACCTGTTGAGATTGGGAGGAACCAGCCAGATGCAAAGCTCGCAAACCGCTAGCGGCACTGTGAAGAAAGCGCTGCTTGTGCTTGATCAAGTCGCGTCGTTTGAGCGGCCTGTGCGCTTTCACGAGTTGTTGGATGGAAGCCCCTACCCGAAGGGCACGCTCTACCGGATGCTGCAAACCCTGCGCTCTGAGGGCATGTTATCCTACGACGAAATGATGCAGACTTATTCGCTAGGCATCCGGCTCGTCCGCCTCGCGCATACGGCGTGGACACAATCGTCACTTGCACCCGTCGCGCGGCCTATTCTTGACGCGCTAAGCAAATCACTTGGTGAGACGATCCACCTCGCACAGCTCGACAATGCGCAGGTTTTGTACGTCGACAAGCGCAACGCGAAAAGCGCTATCGAGATGTTTTCCCAAGCCGGAAAAGTAGGGCCCGCGTATTGCACTGGGGTTGGCAAGGCGATGCTTGCGTTCCTACCCGAGAACGAGTTGAGCCGAGCACTGGAATTGCAATCTTACCACCGTTTCACACCCCACACCTTAGGGACCGAGCAAGAGCTAAGCGCAGAGCTGGAAAACATCCGCAGCCGCGGCTACGCCTTCGACCGTGAAGAGCATGAGCCGGGCATCATATGCATCGCCATGCCAATACTGACGCAGGCCAAGCAGGTCATCGGTGCAATTTCTGTCACCAGCACAACCTCGCGCACGTCACTTGATCAATTGGAAACGCTGGCCCCCAAAATGCAGGACGCTGCCTCCGACATCGCCCGAACGGCAGAGCACTGGCGCTTCCCCGTCGAGCAGAAAACCAAAGAACCATTGGAGAACTGAAACATGTCAGGTGTAACGCTGCAAAACGTAATCAAACGCTATGGCGACGTTCAGGTGATCCACGGGATCGACCTCGATATCAAGGACGGCGAATTTTGCGTTTTCGTAGGGCCGTCAGGATGCGGGAAGTCGACACTGCTGCGGATGGTGGCCGGCCTAGAAGAGACAACACAGGGCGCGATCCACATTGGCGAGCGCGACGTCACCAGCATGGATCCGGCGGAGCGCGGGGTCGCAATGGTCTTCCAAACCTATGCGCTGTACCCGCACATGACTGTTCGCGACAACATGGGCTTTGGCCTGAAAATGAATGGCCACCCGAAGGCCGAGATTGCCTCCAAAGTGGCCGAGGCCACGCGCATTTTGAAACTGGAAGACTACCTCGACCGCAAGCCCTCCGCCCTGTCGGGCGGGCAACGCCAGCGCGTCTCTATTGGACGTGCGATTGTTCGCGGGCCGGAAGTCTTCTTGTTCGATGAACCCCTGTCAAACCTTGACGCGGAGCTACGTGTAGAGATGCGCGTAGAGATTGCGCGCCTCCACAAGGAAATTGGCGCCACGATGATCTACGTGACGCACGATCAGGTGGAGGCGATGACACTTGCGGACAAGATCGTAGTTCTACGCGCAGGCAACATCGAACAGGTCGGCGCACCGCTTGATCTGTACCGGAACCCGAACAATAAGTTCGTTGCGGGCTTCATCGGGTCACCAGCGATGAACTTCCTTGACGGGACTGTTGACGCAAAGGGCGTCGTGCTGCCGTCGCTGAAGGAAACCGTTAGCTTGCCTCTGACCCTGCCAGCGATCGGCACGGAGGTCTCGTTCGGAATCAGGCCTGAGCACATCCAAATAAACCCTGACGGCGACACCCATACCATTGAGATGACCGAAGCCTTAGGCGGCGTATCCTTCGCGCATCTCGTGTCGGACAGCGGCGAGAAAATAATCGTGGAAGAACGCGGCGATGAGCGCTCCCGCGAGGGCGCGCGGGTCGGTGTTAAACTTCCCCTAGAGCGTGCGATGTTGTTCGACCGCGAAACCGAAGCGCGTATCAGATAGGCGGTACGGCCCTACACCTCGCGGGTAGGGCCGTACCGCCATATCGCCTAGCTAAACTTGTAGTTCTTGGGGAACCCGTAAGGTGGGCGCTTGCCGACACCTGCACGCTTGCCCAACCATTCAGACATGTCTGGCTCGTGACGCGTTTTGCCGCCGCCCATGCCCCATGTCAGGCCGTCTTCCCAGTTAAACGTCGTCAAATCCGAAAGGCCGCCATCAAGCTCGAGCGATCCTTGCTTGCCCCGCGCCATGTTATACTTCTGGAGCCGGACGCCTTTGCCGCGGCCCATCTCTGGCAATTCGGACGATGGGAACACAAGGAACTTCCCGTTCTCGCTGACGATAGCAACGTGGTCGCCAGTGGCCGGCTTACAGATAACCGCGCGGGCGTCATCCTTGACGTTCAGCGCCTGTTTGCCCGTGCGCGTCTGCGCCACGATATCATCCTCTGGCACAACGAAGCCGTTGCCCTCGGACGACGCAACCAACAGCTTGCGGCCTGGAACGTGGATAAACATGTCAACAATCTCGGCCTCGTTCGGCAGGTCGACCATCAAGCGCAACGGCTCGCCCATGCCGCGACCGCCCGGTAAGTTCGCGGCCAAAACGGTATAGAAGCGGCCGTTAGAACCGAAGATCAAAAGTTTGTCGGTGGTTTCCGCGTGGAACGCGAACCGCGCTTCATCGCCGTCTTTGAACTTCAGCTCGCGGGCAAGATCAATGTGGCCGGTCATCGCGCGGACCCAGCCCATTTTAGAACATACAATCGTCACCGGCTCGCGGTCGATCATGGCCTCCAATGGGACTTCCGCGATCTCGGTTGCCTCAGCGAAGATCGTGCGCCGCGCGCCACCTTCACTGTCTTTGCCAAACAGTTTGCGGACGTCGCGCAATTGCTCCGTGATTTTCTTCCACTGCAGGTCATCATTGTCGAGCAGGTCTTCAAGCTCCGCCCGCTCCAGCATCAGCGCGTCGCGTTCGCGCTTCAATTCCATCTCTTCCAAGCGCCGCAACGAGCGCAGGCGCATGTTCAAGATCGCGTCTGCTTGAACTTCGGTCAGGGACGTCTCGCCAGTACGCGGAGACGGACCAACGTAGTCCTTCTCGTCCATCGCGCGCGGATGCGTTTTGCTCCAATCCTCGAACATGAGGCCCGACTTCGGATCATCGTCATAGCGAATGATGTCGATCACGCGGTCGAGGTTCAGGAAGGCAAGGATGAAGCCTTCCAACACTTCCAAGCGGTGGTCAATCTTTTGCAGACGGTGCTGCGAGCGACGCTGCAAAACCTCCCGGCGATGGTCCAGAAATGCGCGCAGAACTTCCTTGAGCGAGCAAACCTTCGGCGTTCGCCCGTCGATCAGCACGTTCATGTTAAGCGAGAAACGAACCTCAAGATCGGAGCTGCGGAACATCATGCCCATCAGCACCTCTGGGTCGACGTTCTTTGACCGTGGCTCCAGAACGATGCGAATATCTTCCGCGCTTTCGTCGCGGATGTCCGCGAGGATCGGCACCTTCTTGGTCTGAATAACCTCTGCGATCTTCTCGATCAGCTTCGACTTTTGAACCTGATACGGGATCTCAGTGACAACGATCTGCCAGACCCCACGACCAAGATCCTCGACCTCCCACTTCGAACGCAGCCGGAAGGAGCCGCGACCAGTCCGGTAGGCTTCCAGAATGTTCTCGCGAGGCTCCACAATTGTGCCGCCAGTTGGGAAATCAGGGCCAGGTACGTGATCCAGCAGGGTTTCGTCGCGGGCATTCGGCGATTTGATCAGGTGGATGCACGCGTTGATCAATTCATCGATGTTATGTGGCGGGATGTTCGTGGCCATCCCCACCGCAATACCGCTCGATCCATTCGCCAAAAGGTTGGGGAACGTTGCAGGTAAGACTGACGGCTCTTCAAGTGTGCCGTCATAGTTGGCGCGGTAATCAACCGCATCCTCGTTCAGGCCTTCCAGCAGCGCCTCAGCGGCCGCTGTCATACGGGCTTCTGTATACCGCGCCGCTGCAGGGTTATCGCCGTCGATGTTCCCGAAGTTGCCTTGGCCATCCACCAGCGGATAGCGCACGTTGAATTCCTGCGCCAAACGCGCCATCGCATCATAAATCGCGGCGTCACCATGCGGGTGATAGTTGCCCATCACGTCGCCAGAAATCTTCGCTGACTTACGGAAACCACCGTTCGACGCCAGCTTCAATTCGCGCATCGCATATAGGATGCGACGGTGAACCGGCTTTAGTCCATCGCGCGCATCGGGCAGCGCACGGTGCATAATTGTTGACAGCGCATAGGTCAGATACCGTTCGCCGATTGCGCGGCGTAGCGGCTCCAACATCTCTGCGGGCTCAGTGCTTGGGGTGTCGGCGTTGTCTGACATAAAGGCTGTGTAGCGCCACAAAACGAGGGGGTAAAGCGGCGACATCTATCCGTCGGGGAGTAATTCTTTAGATTTCCCCGTGGCCAACTTGTGATACTATGTGACAAGAGCATCCATACACCTTGGGGGATATAAGATGTTTAAATGGGTCGTCGGTCTTTGCGCGCTAATGTACTTAACCTTGCTGACGGTTGGCGAACCAACTGCCAGCGAATTGGCGGCGCGGGAAGCGCGCGATGCGTTGCAAGTCAGTCGAACTATCTCCAAGCCCCTTGAAACGGCCGCCGTCCAGATTGCAGCAGCAAATGCGAAGCTCGATTTGGAAGCAAGCCCCGCCGTTATAACCGCAGTGAGCGAAGTTAAGGCTCCAGCGCTGGTATCTGCCTCCACATCGACAACCTCTCCGGCTGCAACGGTCGATGTCACGACCCAACCCATCGCAGCGACGCCGCGCGAAACCAACCCCATCCGCCGCGTCACGGGTAAACGGGTAAACCTGCGCGCTGGCCCGTCCACCACATCAAAAATCGTCGGCCGCGCCGTTCGCGATGACAGTGCCGAAGTGGTCGAGATGCTGCCCAGCGGCTGGGCAAAGGTCTACATCCTAGAGACTGGCACCGAGGCATATATTTCGGCCCAGTTTCTGTCCGACGCGGGCTAGTCGCGCCTTCGCGGTTGCGTTACCCATACCCCATGACACGTAAAACAATCCTCATCACCGGCTGCTCCACTGGCATTGGCTATGACGCGGCTCACGCTTTGCACAAACGCGGCTGGCGGGTCTTCGCGACCTGTAGATCACAAGCCGACTGCGACCGCTTAATAAGCGAGGGGCTGGAGAGCTTTCCGCTTGATCAAAGTGATACCGCGTCGATGACCGCAGCGGTCGAGGAAACGCTATCACGGACCGGCGGCACGTTGGACGCGTTATTCAACAATGCGGCGTTCGGGTTCCCTGCGGCTGTTGAAGATGTGCCCACCGATGCTTTGCGCTCCATCTTTGAGACCAATCTCTTTGGCTACCACGAACTGACCCGACAGGTTATCCCGATCATGCGCGCGCAGGGGCACGGCCGCATCCTGAACTGCTCCTCGGTGTTGGGGTTCGCCGCATTAAAAATGCGCGGGGCTTACAACAGCACCAAATTCGCCATGGAAGGGCTGACGGACACCCTACGCATCGAGATGCGAGGAACCGGAATTGACGTCGTCTTGATCCAGCCTGGCCCAATCACATCGAAGCTACGGCAAAACTCCATCCCCCACTTCGAGAAATGGATCAATTGGCAGGCCTCTGCACGCAAGCAGGAGTATGAGGACAAAGTCCTGAAACGCCTCTACGAGGATCGCGGCACAGATCGCTTTGAACTTCCGGCCTCCGCAGTAAGCGACAAGGTTTGGCAGGCGCTGACGGATGAAAGCCCGAAGGCCCGCTATAAGATCACCACGCCGACCTACTTGATGGCAGTGCTGAAACGCATTTTGCCAACGCGCATGACAGACTGGCTAATTGACCGCATGTAACTCCGCCTAGTTTTTCGGTAAGGCTGCGTTAAATGCTATCAAACGTTATGCAATCAACAGGAGCTGAGCCATGTTCAACGACCCGCTTTTCATCGTAGTCGCCGTAGCCTGTGTCTCGGTACTGATTATTCTGCTCATCGGCATCGGCGGCTTTGCCAAGGGTGGCGACTTCAATCGCAAACACGCGAACCGCATCATGCGCTACCGCGTCGCGGCGCAATTCGTGGCCGTGGTGCTGATCTTGCTCTTCGTTTTCTTCCGGCGCATGGGAGGCGCGTAAATTCATGGTCGTACTAAATAAAATCTATACCAAGACGGGCGACGCTGGCGAAACCGCCTTGGGCAATGGCGTGCGCGTGGCGAAGCATTCGCGGCGGGTTAACGCATATGGAACCGTCGACGAGACGAACGCCACTGTGGGCTTGGCACGCCAACACGCCACTGCGACGATGGACGCACAACTGGCGATGATCCAAAACGACCTATTCGATTTGGGCGCAGACCTCTGCCGCCCTGATATGGAGAAAGACGCAGACGCCGAATACCCACCACTGCGCATAGCTGCCAACCAAGTTGCGCGCTTAGAGTCGGAAATCGACTCAATGAACGCTGCCCTGGAACCTCTAAGGTCTTTCATCCTGCCGGGCGGATCACCGCTCGCTGCGCAACTGCACCTCTGCCGCACGGTATCGCGCCGCGCGGAGCGGTTGACGGTGGAGTTGGCCGGTGTGGAATCAGTAAATCCCGACGCGGTGAAGTACCTGAACCGCCTCTCCGATTGGTTCTTCGTTGCGTCGCGCGTCGCGAATAATGACGGAAAAGATGACGTGCTCTGGGTCCCTGGGGCCAATCGCTAGCGCAAACATCTTGCGTTTGTGAAATTTTTAGTCTTTTTTTCATCAACGCGGCGTCACAGACGGTTGCCGTGTCGATTTTAGCCTATTTTTCGTGACGCCCGTCCGGTATCTCGGAAATTGGAATTATAACGTGCCCATTTCGGGCGCTGATCTAGGGAGATACCGCAGATGAAGGTCCTCGTACCCGTCAAACGCGTGATCGACTATAACGTGAAAGTCCGCGTCAAAGCGGACGGCAGCGGTGTCGATCTTGCTAACGTCAAAATGTCCATGAACCCATTTGACGAAATTGCCGTCGAGCAGGCTATCCGCCTGAAAGAGGCAGGAAAAGTCGAAGAAGTCGTTGCTGTATCCATTGGCGTGAAGCAAAGCCAAGAAACGCTGCGCACGGCCTTGGCAATGGGCGCGGACCGCGCAATTCTGATCGTAGCTGCGGATGACGTTCACAATGACATCGAGCCCCTCACAGTCGCCAAACTGCTCAAAGCAGTCGTCGACGAGGAGCAGCCAGGCATCGTACTTTGCGGCAAACAAGCTATCGACAACGACATGAACGCAACCGGGCAAATGCTGTCAGCGCTTCTGGGGTGGTCCCAAGCGACCTTCGCATCCGAGCTGGACATCGACGGCGACAAAGCAGTTGTTACGCGCGAAGTCGACGGCGGCTTGCAGACCATCAACGTGAACATGCCGACCGTCGTAACGGTTGACCTTCGCCTGAACGAACCACGCTACGCGTCGCTGCCGAACATCATGAAGGCCAAGAAAAAGCCTTTGGATGAAAAGACGCCTGCCGATTATGGCGTAGAGGTGTCGAACCGTTTGACTGTCGTCAAGACGTCAGAGCCAGAAACACGCAAAGCCGGTGTTAAAGTGGCCTCTGTGGACGAGCTGGTCGCGAAACTCAAAGACGAAGCGGGAGTGCTGTAAGATGGCTGTTCTTATGATTGCAGAACTAACCGGCGCGGAACTGGCGATGGACGCCACAGCAAAGGGTGTGACCGCAGCTAAGGCGATGGGCGATGTGACCGTTCTGGTTGCTGGCTCAGGCTGTGCAGGTGCCGCTGATGCGGCAGCGAAGCTGGACGGTGTGTCCAAAGTGTTGCTGGCAGACGATGCCGCCTACGCAAATGGCTTGGCCGAGCCTCTCGCTGACTTGATCATCTCTCTGGCGGATGGCTTTGAGCAAATCGTAGCCCCTTCCACAGCATCCGCAAAGAACGTGCTGCCACGCGTGGCAGCCCTGCTTGACGCGATGATGATCTCCGACGTCACTGCTGTGGTTGATGGCAACACGTTCGAGCGCCCTATCTACGCTGGCAATGCCATTCAAACAGTTCAGTCTGGCGATGGGACCAAGGTTCTGACCGTACGGACAGCCAACTTTGACGCGGCACCCGAAGGTGGATCTGCTCCCGTTGAAGCTGCTACCGCCGCCGCCAACCCGGGCCTGTCGGCTTGGGTTGAAGACAAGGTTGCAACGTCGGATCGACCGGAACTCACCTCCGCTGGTATCGTCGTGTCTGGCGGTCGTGGTGTAGGGTCAGAAGACGACTTCGCGCTGATCGAGAAGCTGGCCGACAAGCTGGGTGCCGCCGTCGGCGCGTCCCGTGCAGCGGTCGACAGTGGTTACGCCCCGAACGACTGGCAAGTCGGCCAAACCGGTAAGGTCGTGGCGCCAGACCTGTATATCGCAGTTGGTATCTCCGGCGCGATTCAGCACTTGGCTGGCATGAAAGACTCGAAAATCATCGTGGCCATCAACAAAGACGAGGAAGCACCTATCTTCCAAGTCGCAGACTATGGCTTGGTCGCAGATCTGTTTGATGCAGTACCCGCATTGATTGACGCGCTTTAAGTCGCGGAGTGCATTTATCTAGGGGCCCGCTGAACGCGGGCCCCTTTTTTGTGCCTATAAAACGGACAGCAGCTTGTCCGCGATTTTGCGATGCGCCGACGGCCCGATCATTTCACGCGCCGCTGCGGCCTCCATTGAGTTGTAGATCATCCCATCAAGTTTGCCCCGCTCGTCCGCGATATCAACTTCAACGATGTGATCCACCAAACCCGCCAAACGCCCGACCAGCGTAGCATCCAGAAACAGCGGCTCCTGCCCAAGACAGACGGGAACGCAAACTTCTGGCTGCGGCTCCCTGAGCCAAAGCAGGATGCAGCGTCCGTTAATCTGACGCAGCATCAGCTCCATCCGCGACACCCAAGCTGAGCGAAGTTCTATCTCAATGGCGGCAAATCTCTGTGGCGACACTGCCTTCAACGTCGTCAGCATATGCCGCGTGAAAGAAAACTCGCTGAAATCCACCTCCCTATAGATCGACTTTAACAAGGCAGACGCCTTCAAGAACCGGTCGTTTCGGCGCGCGTGAACGACGTAATAGCGGTTAGACATATTCTGCGCGCCCATAACCTGAATAACCGTCGTGCCTGCTTTCATACAAAGCCCCATCAACGACGGGTCGTGCACGAAGGCATCCACCCCCGCGTTGACCGCGCTAAAGTTCGCGCACGGCATTCCGACCGCATCCTCCACGATCTCAACGAAGGGCTTCTCCACAAACTTTCCGTAGGTTTCGCTGCCACCGATAAAGGAGATATATTCCTTCTTGAGACTTCTTCGCGGGCCACGAAACAATAGCTTCGACTGGCCATACCGACATTGATTGTAACTTAAAGGACTCGCGTCCGGTCTTTCATAGGCCATTGCCCCACCTCTATTTCGACTCACCCACGGTCACATTTGCAGTGCCAAGTTGCTAAAAACCTAAGGTGCAAATTCACCGAAATTTTTAGCAACCTGAGCGCCCTTGCACGCGCCCCTTGCAGCGGCCTATCTTGGCGCCAACCCGATGGAGTATGCGGACATGGAAATCTCGAAAGTTGGCGTTATTGGCGCTGGTCAAATGGGCAACGGCATCGCGCACGTATTGGCGTTGGCGGGCTATAAAGTTCTGATGAACGACATCTCGCAGGACAGTCTTGATAAGGCCATCGAGATCATTGAAGGCAATCTTGATCGCCAGGTCAGCCGTGAGAAAATTACCCAAAGCGAACGCGACGCAGCGCTGGCGAACATTTCGACCACCCTCACGCTCTCCGATGTAGGTCCGTCTGACCTGATCATTGAAGCTGCGACCGAACGCGAAACCGTCAAAGCGGCTATCTTTGAAGACCTGTTACCGCATCTGTTGCCGCACACAATTTTGACGTCAAACACATCTTCCATCTCGATCACGCGCCTCGCTTCGCGCACGGACCGCCCTGAAAAATTCATGGGCTTCCACTTCATGAATCCCGTGCCGATCATGCAATTGGTCGAACTGATCAGAGGTATCGCGACAGACAAAGAGACCTACGACGCCTGCCATGGCGTCGTGGAAAAGCTGGGCAAAACCGCAGCAAGCGCAGAGGACTTCCCCGCCTTCATCGTGAACCGCATCCTGATGCCCATGATCAACGAGGCGGTTTATACGCTCTACGAGGGCGTCGGGTCCGTCAAATCCATCGACGAGTCGCTGAAGTTGGGCGCAAACCACCCGATGGGGCCGCTGGAGCTTGCGGACTTCATTGGCCTCGATACCTGTCTCGCGATTATGAACGTGCTGCACGAAGGGCTGGCGGACACCAAGTACCGCCCTTGCCCGTTGCTTACAAAGTATGTGGAGGCCGGTTGGCTGGGTCGAAAATCGCAACGCGGCTTCTATGACTACCGCCAAGACCCGCCGGTTCCGACCCGCTAAACGCTACTTGCGCACCTGCGATTTCAGGGCCAGCGTTTTTTCTCTAAGCCACGCCACAAAGCCGCGTGGGTTACTGGCCCACTCTTTTATCTCGTTGGGGTCCACCGGCTCCCCAACGACGGGCGCTTGGGGCTTGTAGAGCGCATGGCGTACTTCGTAGATCAGTAGCCCCTGACGCAGGGTAGCGGAAATACGATTTGCGATTTGGTAAGCTCTGGAGTTTTGCCCCGGAAAGTAAATCGGCACGACCTTCGCGCCAGAGCGGTGGATCATCTTGGCAGTGAATGGATTCCACTCCGCCTCTACTGCTGGGCCAAACGCCGTCTCCGAGGTTGCCACCACACCGGAGGGGAACAGCACAATTGCGCCACCGGTTTTGAGATGCTCCATCGCTTTGCGGCGCATCTCCAGATTCTTCTGCAACGCGTCATCCTCATGGGGAAACGGGACAGGAATCATGAACATATCGATAGCGTTAACCCCCGTCAGTAAAGAGCGGGTCAGGATTTTGTAATCGGTACGCACTCGCCCGATCAACTCCGCAAGAACCATGCCGTCAACAAGCCCATGTGGGTGGTTGGCCACAAAAATAACGGGGCCATCTTTGGGAATGTTGTCGATCTGCGACTGCGGGGTCTGCAACTCGATGCCCATGACATCCAGCGCATCTTTCCAAAAGCCCTGCCCGAATTTCACGCCGCCGCGCTCAAACTTGCGGATAAGAAAAAGTAAGTGAAGTTTACCGGTTAGCAACTCCATCAAGCGGATTGCATTCGCCTTCCAAGGGTTCGTGAACGTGTTGGCATAAGACAGGTTGCGCTTGTCGTAAGCCACGTATTCGGGGTGGTCGAACGGGAAGTCTTCAGTTCGCTGGGTGGCGTTAGAAGTGTCGTCCATGTCCTGTTGCGGGCTCAAAAGCCTTCACCGAACTTGTCGGCGACCAGCTCGGCCAGCGCCGTCATTACGGCGTCGGCCTCCGCGCCCTCAGTGCGAACATCAATGGTCGTACCGCGCGACGCGGCCAACATGAGAAGACCCATGATGCTATCGCCCGACACATCCATCCCGTCTTTGCAGACTGTCACACGGGCGTCGAATTTCTCAACGACCTCAACAAATTTGGCGCTGGCACGTGCGTGCAGCCCTTTTTCGTTAACGATACTCAGCGTCTGTTCAACCATTGCTACACCGGTCCGTCAAAGCTGTTAATGTATTTACGCCCCGCTTCCATCGCGAGGTCGACGGCGGTGTTCACGCCCTGACCTCTGGATTTTGCCAGTTTGATAAGCATCGGCAAGTTTGCCCCGTAAAGGATGCGCCTGTTTTGCGGACTGCACGCGAGAAGAGATAAATTAGATGGCGAGCCGCCGAACATATCGGTGACAACGACAACGCCGTCACCCTCATCCACCGTATCCGCAGCATCGCAAATTTCGGTCTGCTTATCGTCGCGATTGTGGTTTTCTTCGATGGTGATCGCACGGATTCCGGTTTGTTTGCCGACAACATGCTCCACCGCTGACAAGTACTCCCTTGCCAGCCCGCCATGCGCGACGATGACTATTCCGATCACCCGACAAACATCCCGTTCATATAGTCCCAGCGTCGGGCTTGGCCCGCCGCTCTAATTCCCGATGCCTTATAGACACTTGCCAACCCTTATTTGCAAGGGTGTTACCCATCATTTCCGCGACGGCAACGGATCTGTGCTTCCCACCAGTGCACCCTAGCCCGATTGTTAGGTAAGACTTCCCTTCGTCATGAAACGCAGGAAGCAACAAATCTGTCAAATCCGTAATTTTTTCGAAGAATGGTGTGAAACGTTGGTCTTCTTTGATGTAATCGACCACCTTGGGTTGTTGGCCTGTCATGTCGCGCAGGCTTGCTTCCCAATGCGGGTTTCTTAGGAATCTACAGTCGAAAACCATATCGACCCCGTGCGGCACCCCTCTTTTATAGGAAAACGAGTTCAGCAGAACGGACAGTCCTGCATCCCCCGGAGCCGCGAACAATTTGGTAACCTCATCACGCAAGTCATGCGGTGACAGGCTCGACGTATCAATGACCACATCACTGCGCGACTGGATGGCACCCAAGAGTTCCCGTTCCCTTCGAATTCCCTCCTGAAGGCTTTCATTTGGTGCCATCGGGTGCGGGCGACGGGTCTCCGAATAGCGCCGGATCAAGACATCCTCGCGCGCATGCAAATACAGCAAACTGATCTGCGTATCCGTATCGCGGGACAAGGCGTCGACCAAGCTCATGAAGGCTTTGGTGGTGAAGTCGCGGTTGCGCACATCGACCCCAAGCGCGACCGATTTGGCCAGCGGCGGCCCGTCCAGAAGGCGCGGGATAAGGGACAGCGGAAGGTTGTCTATTGCTTCGAAGCCGACATCTTCCAGCACATTAATTGCAGTACTACGCCCCGCGCCGGACGGCCCTGTAACGATGACAATCTGATGCGGAGCGGGGAGGTTGGGGCCTGTACTCATGCGCCCATTGAACCGTGAAACCCGTGCTTAAGAAAGTGTAAAAGCGCGGCGACCAGATGAGTTTTATCGCCGGATGGGATCACCGGCAACCTGTGCGGCCCGATGCTGACATGCCGCAGCGCCGGCAGCCTCTCAACCGTGTTGCTGTCGAGGTCGACAATTGCCATCAAGACGGTGCTCTCGCAGCAAGGCGACGCCAAGATACCAACGCCCCGCGCTTCTATCGCTGCTGGTAGCGTGTCGGGTTTGCGGGCTATGACTCCTAGCTCCGTCACAGACAAGTCGCATCTGTCATCTGCGACCAACTCGGCACCATAAGCCATCATTTGAAGCGCGAGCGCCGATTTTCCTGACCCAGATTGCCCTACGATCAGAACCCCACGCCCCTGAACCGACACGCACGACGCATGTATCTGACACGGGACCGTGGGAATGGCGGTCAACACAGTGACAACCTCATGCGGGCCTTTTCCGCGGGAAACCCCACTTATGTAGGAAGGCCCACGACAAAACGTGCGCCCAGTGGTTCCGAGGTGACATCCGCATCTGTCGGGCGGATGTTCTCGGCCCAGATCACACCGCCATGCGCCTCGATGATCTGCTTAGAGATCGCCAAGCCCAAGCCCGAGTGATTGCCGAACTGGCGCTCCGGCCGTTCCGAATAAAAGCGGTTGAAGACCTTGTTCAAAGCCTGCTCCGGAATGCCCGGACCAGTGTCCTCGACGACGACCAGGATACGGTCGTCACGACGGCGCGCCCAAATACGGACTGCGTCGCCCGCCTCGCAAAAAGACGTGGCGTTGGTGATCAGATTCACGAAAACCTGCGCCAGACGGGCCTCTAGGCCATGAATAATGATCGGCTCGTTCGGCACATCCCGAATAAACTCGACACCGTTCTCCGCCGCTTGCTGCCCAAGGTATTCGGTAAGGTTGTTGATCATCTTCATCAAATCAAACGGCTCTTCGTCCTCTTTGACAAGCTCGCTGTCCAAACGGGACGCGTTAGAGATATCACTGACCAAGCGATCCAACCGGCGCACGTCATGCTCGATAACATCGAGCAATCTGCCACGTTGTTCGTCAGTCTTGGCCACACGAAGCGTGCCAACCGCAGAGCGCAAGGACGCCAGTGGGTTTTTGATCTCATGTGCCACGTCGGCAGCAAATTGTTCGTTCGCGTCGATGCGTTCATAAAGCGCCGAGACCATGCCGCGCATCGCCCCCGACAGCCGCCCGATCTCGTCGGGACGCGCCGTCAAATCTGGGATACGCACACGGCTTGGACTAACTTTACGGGCGTTTTTGTCTTGCCCCAGCTCCGCCGCCGCTGCGAGGTCGGACAACGGGTTTGCGATCGTCGACGCCAGAACAAGGCTAAGCCCGATCGAGACGAGTATCGCGATGACAAACATCTGCAAAACCTGCTCGCGCTCACTCCGCACCAACTGGTCAATCTGACCGGCTACCGTAGACAATGCCACGACACCGATCACTTGACCGTTTTGCTCTATCGGTGTGGCGACAGAGAAGATGCTACCACCCGCGCCGTCTTGCCCCGTCCGGATTTGCGTCTCTCCAAGGGCCGCTTTAGCCAGCAGCCTACGCGCCTCGTCCTCACCAGACACGTTCGCTTTGGGCGTAGTGGCACCAAAAGCGCCCGAAATGGTTTCCCATGCGCTGTTGAGGAAGCCGGTAATTGCCGTGCCGTTCCTGTCCGTCACCAAGCCCTCGGTGCCCGGCAGCTCGGGACGATCGGCCCCCAACGTGCTCGCAAGCAACGCCTCGCTTGTGGAAAACACGTAAACCTCGACGCCTGGCGCAATATCTAACGCGCTCAACGTCGCCGAGGGGTTTTCAATGCTTGCGTCCCCACCGGCAATCGCGATCTGCGCCTCAAAGACGTCCGCAATAAGCTGCGCCTCAGAAACAAGGGCCACCTCGCGTTGGGCAACCAGACTGTCACGGAAGGGGTTCAGAAACAGAACGCCTGCAACCAGCAGGACCAAGGCCAGCAGATTGAAGGTGATAATTTTACGTGCCAAGGGTGACCGGTTCAGCGAAATAAGATTTCGCTTCTCCCGTTTGGTCCTAAGCTCTTGCTCAACGCTTTCGCCAGATCGAGTCCAATCCTCGCCCATAACCAATTCTGCGTTTTTGGCCGGCCTAGAACTCGCCATGGAAAACCTCGACACTAAAGACATAGTTACTCTTCGTTATACCTGTAACCGATACCGTAGAGTGTCTCAATCGCAGAGAATTCGTCATCAGCCGTGCGCATCTTTTTGCGCAGACGTTTGATGTGGCTGTCGATTGTACGGTCATCCACGTACACTTGGTCGTCGTAGGCCACGTCCATCAACTGGTCGCGCGACTTCACGAAACCCGGGCGTTGCGCCAAAGCTTGCAACAGTAAGAACTCTGTAACGGTCAGCGAGACATCATTGCCCTTCCACTTCACCGTATGGCGCAGCGGGTCCATGACCAAATCGCCACGCACCATAGTTTGGGCCACTTCGCCCTCACCCGCGTCGTCTTTTGCGATGGCGTCTTTGCGGCGCAGGATTGCGCGGATACGCTCCACCAGAAGGCGTTGCGAAAACGGCTTACGCACGTAATCGTCGGCGCCCATGCGAAGCCCTAGAACTTCATCGATTTCATCGTCTTTGGATGTGAGAAAGATGACAGGAACCTCAGATTTCTGCCGCAAGCGCTGCAACAGGTCCATCCCGTCCATACGGGGCATCTTGATGTCCAAAACTGCCATATCAGGCATTTTACGGGTGAAAGCGTCTAAAGCGCTTTGACCGTCATTGTATGTTTCCACCTCAAAGCCTTCGGCCTCAAGAGTCATTTGAACTGACGTCAGGATATTCCTGTCGTCGTCCACCAACGCAATTTTAGACATTGGACGCCCCTTTTGTACTGCTCATTGCTCTTTATTTTTCATGCACCATCTGCGCTTGGCTCTCTAGAATCAATGAAATTGTGGCGAATCAAGGCAGTTGCGCCATCATTTGGGCATTTCCGCCCTAATGTTTGACTAATTTGCCGCACCTGAACCCAATGATAACGCTATCACCCCGCTTACGACCGGTTTCCTCTAAAAATCGACGTGATATACGAAGGGCAGTCGCCTCGTCGGGGCGACACCGGCCGAAACAGACCTCCGCCGGACCCTAAGATACGCGGGATTTCCCGCTACAGGAGCAAGCTCATGATCACAGGACGCGTCAATCCAGCTTTCACGTTGGACAAACAGGGTATTTCCGGCCTTGGGGGCGTCTATTACAACTATCTGGAGCCTGCTCTTGTCGAAGAAGCCCTGAAGCGTGACGAAGGAACGCTGGGAAAAGGTGGCTCATTTCTGGTGACGACCGGCAAGCACACCGGCCGCTCCCCGAAAGACAAGTTCGTGGTTCGCACACCCTCCGTCGAAGATAGCATCTGGTGGGATAATAATGCCCCCATGGAGCCCGACGCGTTTGACGTGCTGTACGCCGATATGGTCGCGCACATGAAGGGTCACGACTACTTCGTTCAGGATTTGTTCGGCGGCGCCGACGCAGAACACCGCCTCGATGTGCGCGTTGTAACCGAACTAGCGTGGCACGGCCTGTTCATCCGGCACCTGCTACGTCGTCCAGAAGCGGAAGAGCTCGCCTCTTTCGTTCCGGAATTCACCGTGATTAACTGCCCGAGCTTCCAAGCCGATCCAGAACGCCACGGCTGCCGCTCCGAGACAGTTATCGCGATGAACTTCGACAAAAAGCTGATCCTCATCGGCGGCACGGCATACGCGGGTGAAAACAAAAAGTCTGTATTCTCGCTGCTAAACTACCTTCTGCCCGCGAAAAACATCATGCCGATGCACTGCTCTGCCAATCACGCGCATGGCGACCCGGAGGACTCCGCAGTGTTCTTCGGGTTGTCGGGCACAGGGAAGACCACGCTATCTGCCGATCCGTCCCGCACCCTTATCGGTGATGACGAGCACGGCTGGTCCGATCGTGGCATCTTCAACTTCGAGGGTGGCTGCTACGCCAAGACCATATCCCTCTCCGCTGAGGCAGAGCCGGAAATTTTCGCAACAACCGAGAAGTTCGGCACAGTTATCGAGAACATGGTGTTCGACAAGGACACCAAAGACCTTGATTTCGAAGACGACAGCCTCACCGCAAACATGCGCTGCGCTTACCCGCTGCCGTATATCTCCAACGCGTCCGACACGGCGCTTGGCGGCAACCCCAAGAATATCATCATGTTGACCTGTGATGCGTTCGGCGTTCTGCCTCCAATCGCGCGCCTAACCCCTGCGCAGGCCATGTACCACTTCCTGTCCGGCTTCACCTCTAAGGTGGCCGGCACAGAGCGGGGCGTGACCGAGCCGGAGCCTACGTTCTCCACATGCTTCGGCGCGCCTTTCATGCCGCGCCGGCCAGAAGTCTACGGTAACTTGTTGCGTGAAAAGATCGCGGCACACGGTGCATCTTGTTGGTTGGTTAACACCGGCTGGACCGGCGGCGCTTACGGTACAGGATCCCGCATGCCAATTCGCGCGACCCGCGCATTGCTGACTGCGGCGCTTGACGGCTCGCTAAGCAAAGGCGAGTTTCGCAAAGACCCTAACTTCGGCTTCGAAGTTCCGGTTGCCTGTGGCGGCGTCGCAGATGTCCTTCTTGACCCCCGCCGCACGTGGGAAAACGCAGAGGCATACGACGCGCAGGCCGCGAAGCTGGTGGAAATGTTTGCAGACAACTTTGGCCAATACGTCCCGTTCATCGACGACGACGTGAAAGACGCCGCAATCGGATGACCTTTTCGATGCTCAAAGCCGTCCTTGTGGGTGGGCTATTGAGCCTATCAACAACCACTCAGGCGCAACACTTGGACAGTGTTGCGCCTGAGCGCTTTTTCAACGGGCGCATGCTCGCACAAATCAACTACGGCTTGGTATGCCCCGCGGGAACCGCGACAAAGCTGCCCGCGCCTGGCACGCATTTGGGTTTCATCACCCAACGGGATCAAAGCCAGTTCATCGAGCATCAGACCCAGATCATCCCTCTGACTAAAGGCATCGGGTTTGGTGTGGACGCCAAGGTTTTGGGTGACATAGATCTGCGGGGCGTGGAGGTGACGGTGCTGCACCCACCCTACGCTGGCACCGACGTCACAGAGGAAAGCTGGCAGACCGACATCGTGCGCGACGCGTCCAACCTGAACTTCTTCCTGTTCGAGTTCCCGTTTGAAATGGTGGCTGGTGAATGGGCCATTCAAGCCAGCCACAGGGGCCAGATCGTTTATTCCGTCAGCTTTAAGGTTGTTGATCCGGCACGGGTTCCCAACTTGGCGAGCTATTGTTCGGGCAGTCTGCTATCTTAGCCAACAAGCCCGCGACGGATCAGGTTAAGCCCTGCCAATAGCAAAACGCACGACGTGACTTTTCGGAACATTGCTTGGTCGATACGGTCCTGAACCTTAAACCCAAGCCAGATCCCAAACACCGCAGGCACCACAAGCAGCGCGGAGAACGGCACCGTCTCTGGCCGTAGAATTCCTGACTTGATGTGTGCGGCCATCAGCAGTACCGCCCCCAGCCCGTAAACCACCCCCTGCACGCGCATTTGCTCCTGCTTTGGCGTGCCAACTGCGGTCAGATACAAAACTGTTGGCGGGCCCCATACTCCAGACACCCCGCCAATTAGCCCCGCGAACGCGCCCACGAAAGCTTCTACTGCGCGGCTTCGTCCGGCAAGCGAGGGTCGCCAACCAAACAGCTGCAACGCGGTGAAGCCCGTCACGAATACCCCGATCATCAGATATAGTGTGTTCGACGGGATCACAGCTACCATCTGCGCACTCAGAAGTAGCGCCACGGCGCCAACCCCCAAGAACACCTTAAAGTGCTTTAGCGACTCCCAAGCAGCAGAACCGCCTTGCCTCAGCGCCTGCATTCCGTTTGACGCAACGGTGGGCAAAATTAAGCCCGCCAGAGCCAGCTCCGGTGACAAAAAACTGCTGAGGCCCGATATGAAGATCATCGGCATGCCAAATCCGACGACGCCTTTAACGAAGCCAGATGCCGCGCCGATAATGAAAGCGAGCACCAGAAATTCAGGCGCGATGATCTGCGTAAACAAGTCCATGACTTCTGGTAACCGCCTTCTCGCGGAAGTGCAGCAACAATTACCCTGCGACACTTTAGTTCAATTATGAAACATTTAGCGCATTAAAGTTGCGCTGCAGCTGCAAAGTGATTATTTGAGGGTAAAGTCGTATAAAGGATTCGAGAAATGCCCCATGACGGACAGGATATGAGCCTCTCAACCACAACCGATGCGGTTATCCCGAATTTGCTGACACTCACCGCAGCTTCTCTCGTGCCGTTGCAGGAATTACTGGACAGTGCAAAAGAGGTTGTTCGCGCGCAACTCACTGATAATGGGCGGATTTCCGGTGCACTGCTGGAACAAAACCAGACGGCCGCGCATGGGCTCGCTTGGCTTGCCACCTATGTTCAAGCCCTCACCCAGATGCAAAAATGGGCAGAGAAGCTTAGCGCCGCTGGTAAGTTCTCCGAGGTGGAGCAACTGATTCACCAGATAGCGTTTGGCGAATATCTGAACCAAATCCGAGGCGGCATCCCCATGTCCCAAGGCGAAATTCTGCGCTTGCAAGATATCGGCGTATCGAGCGAAGCACAGCTTTCGGCGATCACCCCTGAAATCGAGACGCTCTCGCAAACCGCCAACACGCAGAACGCCCGCACGCGTCTGGTTGCACTAATGGAAGAACGTTCAGCCGAAATCATAACCGGGGCTTCCGGCTTGGATGACGAGTTGGAAATGATCCGTGAACAATTCCGCCGCTTCTCGGTCGAAAAGGTAGAGCCCTTTGCACATGAATGGCACCTCAAGGACGACCTGATCCCTATGCAAATCATCGAAGAGTTGGCCGAAATGGGCGTCTTCGGCCTCACCATCCCAGAGGAATACGGCGGCTTCGGGTTGTCAAAGGCGTCGATGGTTGTCGTCTCTGAAGAGCTATCACGCGGTTACATCGGTGTGGGCTCTCTGGGCACGCGGTCCGAGATTGCAGCAGAGCTGATCCTGTGTGGTGGCACGGAAGCGCAGAAGGAAAAGTGGCTGCCGAAGCTCGCAACCGCCGAAACCTTGCCCACCGCCGTGTTCACCGAACCGAACACTGGCTCCGATTTGGGCGCTTTACGGACACGCGCCGTGAAAGACGGAGACGACTACAAGATCACGGGCAACAAGACATGGATCACCCACGCCGCCCGCACGCACTTCATGACGCTGCTCGCCCGCACAGATCCAGACACGACCAACTACAAAGGTCTGTCCATGTTCATCGCGGAAAAAACCCCCGGCGACGACGCGAACCCTTTCCCTACCGAAGGCATGACGGGCGGCGAGATTGAGGTGTTGGGCTACCGCGGCATGAAAGAATATGAGCTCGCCTTCGACAACTTCCACGTTAAAGGCGAGAACCTCCTAGGCGGTAACGAAGGGCAGGGCTTCAAACAGTTGATGCAAACCTTCGAGTCCGCACGCATCCAAACCGCCGCCCGCGCGGTCGGGGTGGCCCAATCGGCAATCGACGTCGCGGTTCAATACGCCAACGACCGCAAGCAATTCGGAAAATCCTTAATCGATTTTCCGCGCGTCTCCGGCAAAATCGCCATGATGGCGGTGGAAACCACAATCGCGCGCCAACTGACATATTTCTCCGCGCAAGAAAAAGACAACGACCGGCGATGTGATCTGGAAGCGGGCATGGCCAAGCTGCTGGGCGCACGCGTAGCTTGGGCCTGCGCGGACAACGCGCTGCAAATACACGGCGGAAACGGCTTCGCGCTGGAGTACAAAATCAGCCGAATTCTATGCGACGCCCGAATACTGAACATCTTCGAAGGGGCCGCAGAGATACAGGCCCAAGTCATTGCCCGTCGCCTGCTTGATTAAGCAATTGTGACTAAACACCTAGGGCGCAGCCTGATACGTTGCGCCCTATGAAACTATACGCCCTCATAGCCCTTGCCCTGCTGTCCGCGTGCAAAGACGAAACGATTTCCGGCTATGCGCCCAACGGTGCGGTTTGGCGCTTAGAAACACTCAACGGCGCAGTATTCGGCGCGCGTGCCACGCTGAGTTTTCCTGAAACGGGTCGCATTGCGGGCCACGCACCCTGCAATACCTATTTCGGGTCACAAACGGCCCCCTACCCGTGGTTCGCAGTCGAAGGTTTGGGCAGCACCAAGCGCGCGTGTCCCGACTTAAACGCTGAAAGCGCTTACTTCGAAGCATTGGCGAAAGTGACATTGTCAGAGGTCAGTGGTGGCACCCTCATCCTGTCCAACGATGTCGGTGATCAGATGGTATTCAAGACGTCGGACTAGCCCGAAGCGCCTCTACCAACCGGTCGCGTGCAAGCGGCAACGGCTTGTTACCCAGTTGCGGGGCCATCCGTGTCGATAGGAAGTGGCCGGTCGTGGCCAAAGCATCCGGAACGCCTTCTAAAGAACCGTCGCCGACCCCGCGCAAGCAATTCGGCAACGACAACAAGCGCGACGCCCACTCCCCCGCCCCTTGGCGAGAGACCGCACGCCCTGTGCGTGGCGATACGTAGATCAGTTCTTGCATGGAGCCCGTCACAGCGCATGATGAAAGGTCCAAGCCGAACCCCAACTCCTCTAGCAAAGCCAGCTCCCACTGAACGTAGGCCAGCGGCCACGCTTCGCTTTCGCCCAGAAGGTCGAACACAAGCAAAGTCCGCTCATAAAGGTCAGGGTGGGGATCACGCTCGGCCAAGGCGAACTGTAGCAATCCGCAAAGCGCATTCAGCCCCGCTAGCGCCTTACGGTCACCCATAACAGCGGCAGCGCGCGACTTGATCGGCTCAACCGTAAATGCCCCCAAGTGTCCTTCCAGCCTTGCACGCCAAGCGACGTCCAGCTGCGCACCAGGTTGTAGGATAGGCGCCATCTTGCGCCCCGCGCCGCCGCGCACGACGCCCGCATGGCGACCAAATTCAGAAGTAAAGACGTCGATAATGGCCGCGTTCTCGCCGTGGCGCCGCGCTGACAGCAATACCCCTTGGCTTCGCCAGTCCATTACCTGCCCTCCGTCAGCTCAGGCCCTCTTCGTCCAGAAGATGCCGGCCCGCTTTGTCTTCGACCTCAATCACCCAAAGATCGGTGTCAAAGCTGCGTTGCTTAGCGATCGCACTGTCCACGTCGCGTTCCGCCCCGTCACTTAAAACAACCCAAGCCCGCTCGCCACTCATCAGGTCATACGATCGTTGATAGGCAACAGCTTGGCCGTCCAACGTGTTCATCTTAACCAAAACTACCCCCGCAGTGGCGTCGCCCTTCGCAGTGACAAAGGCTGGAATGTTTTCTAACCTTAATCGGTTCAGATAGGCAGAAACCCAAAAATCGGTGGTCAGGCGGTTACTCATTACCGTCTTTGAAGTTCAGGCCCATTTCCGAGTACCGTTCGCTGTCTTCCAACCAACCGGGGCGTACTTTGACTTGCAAAAACAGGTGGACTTTGCGGCCAAGGAATTCCGTCAATTCCTCCCTCGCGGCTTTGCCTACCGCCTTGATCGTCTCACCTTTATTGCCGAGGACGATGCCTTTGTGCCCGTCGCGAACAACATAAATCAGTTGCTCGATCCGTGCGGAGCCGTCTTTCTGCTCCTCCCACTTCTCCGTCTCCACGGTCATCTGGTAAGGCAGCTCCTGATGTAGACGAAGCGTCAGTTTCTCGCGGGTGATCTCTGCCGCGATGTTGCGCATTGGGGCGTCAGCCAGTTGGTCTTCTGGATAGAGCCACGGCCCCTCGGGCACTTGGCCGGCCAGCCAGCCGCGAAGCGCGTCCGTGCCATGGCCTTTTTCTGCTGAGATCATGAACGTCTCATCGAAAGCAAAACGGTCGTTCAGTTCCTTGGTCAAGCCGAGCAGCGCATCAGACTTCACTCGGTCAATCTTGTTAATCGCCAGAACCACAGGCGCGCCGCCTGTGCGCTCCGCCAGACCGTCCAAGATTGCGCCGACGCCTTCAGTAATACCGCGATGGGCCTCGACCAACAGAATGACGATATCGGCGTCAGACGCACCGGACCAAGCCGCTGCAACCATCGCGCGGTCCAACCGGCGGCGGGGACGAAAGAGACCCGGCGTGTCGACAAACACCAGTTGCGCCTGACCTTCCATCGCGACGCCACGAATACGTGCGCGCGTGGTCTGCACTTTATGCGTCACGATCGACACCTTGGCGCCAACCATACGGTTCAACAACGTCGACTTGCCCGCGTTAGGCTCTCCGATCAGCGCGATAAAGCCCGCGCGAGTTGCCTCAGTCATGTGTCTAGCCTTTCCAAAAGCGCCTTGGCCGCAGCCTGTTCCGCTTGCCTCTTGGCCCCTGCCTTCGCTTCCGCGCGCTCGCCAGAAGCGAGCGTCACCGCGATTGTGAATTCCGGCGCGTGGTCGGGGCCTTCGCGCTTGATTATCTCATAGATTGGCGTTGTTTCGCCACGTGATTGCACAAATTCCTGCAACGCAGTCTTCGGGTCTCTGGCGTCTTCCTTAACGTCGAACACGCGCTTACCCCACAAACGCAGGATCAGGGCGCGCGCAGCAGAGAACCCACCATCGCGGTACACCGCCGCGATCAGCGCCTCCATACCGTCGCCTAGCAGCGCCTCTTTGCGTCGACCGCCAGATACCATTTCTGATTTGCCGAGCTTCAACACCGCGCCAAGGCCGATGTCACGGGCCACATCAGCGCAAGCTTCTTTGCGCACCAGCGCGTTATAGCGCGGGGCTAGGACACCCTCGGTCGCATCGGTGTCAGCGTCCAGCAATGCCTCCGCCATGACCAAGCCCAAAACGCGGTCGCCCAGAAACTCAAGCCGCTGGTTGTCTGGACGTGTGGCGGACGAAATAGAGCCGTGGGTGAGTGCCCGCACAAGCAGCTCTGGCTGCTCAAATCGGTACCCGATCCGGTCGCAGAAAGCGGAAAGTTCGCCGGACAGTTTCATCGCAGGCCTACTCAATCGCTTTGAAGAACCGGTCGCTACGCCAGGTCCAGAAATACAGCATACGCGACCCCGCCGAAGAGAAGATCACACGGTCCGCACGACCCAGCAGGTTAGCAAATGGCACCATGCCGACGCCGCCGCCTGCCTGCGAGAAACGGCTGTCGATCGAGTTGTCGCGGTTGTCACCCATGAAGAAGAAGTGCCCCTCTGGCACGTCAAAGACAGGCGTGTTGTCTGCCCCCAACCCGTCGCGGATGTTCAGGATGCTATGGGACACGCCGCCTTCCAGCGTCTCGATGGCTTTCTCTTTTTCGCAATCGCCGCCAAGGCCCACTGCCCCGTTGCTACACGCAGGGAACCCGCCAACAGAGCCTTGCGCCTCGTATGTCTCGACGAAGGGCGCCACGGGCTCTTGCTTCTGGGCTTTGCCGTTCAAAAACAGCACGCCGTTTTGCACTTGGACTTTATCACCGGGCAGGCCGATCAGCCGCTTGATGTAATCTTGTCCGCTGACGGGATGGCGGAAGACTACCACATCGCCACGTTCAGGCTCGTCACCAAACAAACGATCAGGAATAGGGCAAACACCAAACGGGCAGCTATAGCGAGAGTAGCCGTAAGCCATCTTGTTCACGAACAAGAAGTCACCAACCAGCAGTGTATCTTTCATCGAACCTGATGGAATCCAGAACGGCTGGAAAAACAACGTGCGGAACACGGCGGCAATTGCCAATGCGTATACCACCGTCTTGACGGTTTCCATGATGCCTTCGGGCTCTTTTTCACTGCTGCGTGCCATCAATATTCTCTTGTTTTAAAGGTTGGTCGCTACATGCGACCACAGGGAAGTGGAGTCAAGGCACAGCCACGCCAACGGGACGTGCTTCAATCACCACGAAGGCCTGCGCCCAAGGGTGATCGTCCGTCAGGGTGACGTGGATTATAGCCTCATGTCCGGCCGGCGTCATCTCGCGCAATCGCTCCGCCGCCCATCCGGTGACCTCCATCACTGGCTGGCCCGTTCGCAAGTTACTGACCGCCATGTCCTTCCACGCGATCCCCATGCGTAACCCTGTGCCCAACGCCTTGGAGCAGGCTTCCTTCGCAGCCCACCGTTTCGCGTAAGTTCCGGCGACGTCCTTGCGGCGCTCGGCCTTTTGTTGCTCAATTTCCGTAAAGACACGATTGCGAAAACGATCCCCGAAACGCGCCAACGTGGCCTCGATACGCTCGATGTTGGCCAAGTCGGTCCCGATGCCGAGTATCATGTGAGCCTCGCGGTCAGGATTTTTATCCCCGCAAAGCCGAACATCAGGCCGAAACTGATTTCAAACCAGCGGCGCATTTTTTGGTAGCCACGAATAAACGCCTCAGTTGAGAACAGCAGCGCGTAGCCGAAAAACACAACATTAGACACCGCGAAAAGCGCGGCAAAGGTTTCCCAGACCACGCGCGCATCAGAGCCGGGTGGTACGGCGATTGCAAATATAGCGCCCCAGCCGAAAACCGCCTTGGGGTTGGTCAAATGCAGGAGTAATCCTTTCACGTAGACAGACCGCAAGCCGCCACGTTTGGCCTGAACTGTGGCCAGCGGTTTATCGGAAAGGCCAGAGCGCAGCGCCTTAAAACCCAGATACATCAAGTAGGCGGCGCCGACGTAGCGCAAGATTTCAACCAGCCATGCGTTTGCAACCATCAGCGCGCTCATCCCTAACGCCGCCGCGATCCCCCACGAAGCTGATCCGCAAACGATGCCCGCTGCGACTACCAACCCAGCAGCCCGCCCCCGCTCCATAGAGGTGCCTGCAATAGCCAATGTGGCAGGGCCGGGCGATGCGCCCCCAATAGCCCACGCCAACAAGAGCAACGCAAACTCCGCTCCGGTCACGTGCGCGCCTCGTCCATCAGCCGCCGCATCTCTTTGATAGCTGGACCAAGCCCCGTAAAGATCGCTTCGCCAATAATGAAGTGGCCGATGTTCAGTTCTACGATCTCCGGCAGTGCCGCGATCGGCTTCACGCTGTCAAAAGTAAAGCCGTGGCCCGCGTGGACCTCCAGTCCAAGGGAATGGGCCAACGTCGCCATATCCCGCATTTTCACGAACTCTGCATCGCGGTCATCAACACGGCCCTCCGCATGCGCGTCACAGTAGCTGCCTGCATGTAACTCAATGATATCGGCCCCGATGCGGGCAGCCGCGCGCACCTGCCGCTCATCCGCACCTATGAACAAGGAAACACGCGTTCCCGCTGCCTTGAACGGGGCGATATATGCCGCCAAGCGATTGTCGTCGCCCGCAACATCCAAGCCACCTTCGGTGGTTTGCTCCTCACGCCGCTCCGGCACAAGACATACCGCATGCGGATTGGTGGCCAGCGCGATAGTTTGCATCTCGTCCGTTGCGGCCATCTCAAAGTTCAAAGGGACGGTGATGGCCTCCTTAATCGCTGCCATGTCGGCATCGCGAATGTGGCGGCGATCTTCACGCAGATGTGCGGTGATACCGTCCGCACCAGCCTCCTGCGCCAGAAGCGCAGCACGCACTGGATCCGGCACCTCGCCGCCCCGAGCATTTCGAACAGTCGCAACATGGTCGATGTTGACGCCAAGGCGGAGCTTGCTGGTCATGAAGTGAGTCCTTTGAGTAACCTTCGTGCGGATCATAGGACAACGCGCAGCAACCTCAACATCGCTTATTGCGCGTGTGTATCGTCCGACTTCTTGGCCGCCTTGCGCGCCCGAATTTCTTCGAGCTTCTCTTTGATCCTGCCTTTGCGGCGGTTTTGGTACGCCGCTATCAGAGGAGCGCTTATGTAGTAGGCAATCGTCCCCACGATCACGCCCGGGATCAATCCGCCGATCATATATGGGAAAAACACTTCATCGTAGAACCCCGACAAGCGATCCCAATGCGCCACATCATCGGTGAACATCGCCATGAAGTTATCCTTAAGATCCCGCCACGCTCCCGCGAAACGCCGACCGATGTTCATGTTCGGCTCAAATTCGGTTCCCAGCAGGAAGTGCCCCGTTTTAAGCGACACAACACCAATGGGCAGGTAGGTCAGCGGATTGCCAAAAAAAGTCGCCATCAGCGCGGCCAACATGTTGCCGCGCATCACTTTGGCCATGAACGCCGCAATAAAAAAGTGAAACCCGTAGAACGGGGTGAACGTCGTAAACACCCCTGCGAAAACCCCCCGCGCAATGCGGTCTGGTGCATCGGGCAAGCGGCGCACGCGGTGCTTCACATATCCAAACGCCCTGCCCCAACCACCCTTGGGCCAGATCATATGCAGGGCCCAAAGGGCCCAGCTTTTCGGGGTTCGGCGCTTAAACACGTTTGGTCTTTCACCTCTCTGCCCCAACCATGTCAGGGCTACTCTTTACGGCTTGCGGCTAAGGTCCCTGTGCCGCTCCAACGTGGCAACATCGCTATCCGCCTCGATCGCGGTCATAACACCGTGCAAGTGCTCCGCGTCGCGCACATCCACATCTACCAGCAACTGGAAATAGTCCGGCTTACGGTCGATGAAATGCATGTCTGAGATATTCGCCTTCTGCTCGCCTATCAATGTGCAAATGCGACCTAAAACACCAAAGCTGTTACCGATGGTCAGCGCGACAGTCACTGCATTGCTGGCGGCATGGCGCCCAGCGTGCCAGCGTATGTCCAGCCATCGCTCCGGTTGCTCTTCAAACTCAACCAGCGCATCGCAGGCAATTGCGTGAACAAACACGCCCTCACCTTTGTACTTGATGCCGACGATACGTTCACCTGGAACCGCCTGACAACACGCCGCGCGTTTAACCTGTACGCCTTCGGGCAACCCGACCACCGGGCGCTTGCTGTCCACAACATCCATATCGGCCTTGTCAACCAGTTCCGGATAAAGCGCCGTCACAACTTCGCGCGCCGACAGCTCGGTGGATCCCACGTATTCCAAAAGCTGCGAGGCGTCGATCAGGCTCAACTCCTTCGCCGCCGTCTCAAGCGCCTTGTCCGTGGACTTCTTGCCGATGTGCTCGAACGCCACGCGGGTCAATTCGCGCCCCAGCTTGATATAGCGGTCGCGGTGCTCTTCCCGCAACGACTTGCGGATCGCGGATTTTGCACGGCCCGTTACCGCAATATCAATCCACGTGGGCTGCGGGCGTTGCCCCTCAGCCGTGATGATTTCGACCGATTGCCCGTTGCGCAACCGCGTCCAAAGCGGGACGCGAAGGCCGTCCACCTTGGCCCCGACACAACTGTGACCAATCCGCGTGTGGATCGAATAGGCGTAATCCAGCGGGGTCGCCCCGCGCGGCAGTTTGATCACTTCGCCTTTAGGGGTGAAGCAGAACACCTGATCGGAGTACATCTCCAGCTTCACGTGCTCTAGAAAGTCGTCGTGATCATCCGCGTGGTCGAACCGCTCCGTCATTGTCGACACCCACGTGGAAGGGTCAACGGCGAACGGGTTTTCTACCCGCTCACCATCGCGGTATGCCCAGTGAGCAGCAACGCCTGCCTCGGCCACGTCATGCATTTGGCGCGTGCGGATCTGGATTTCCACACGCTTGCCGTCGCGGCCCGATACGGTCGTGTGAATTGAGCGGTAGCCGTTCGTTTTCGGCTGGCTAATATAGTCTTTGAACCGCCCGGGCACAGAGCTCCACCGGCGGTGCATGACACCCAACGCGCGGTAGCAATCATCCTCGGAGTTGGTGATAACGCGGAACCCATAGATGTCGGACAGGCGAGAGAAGCTTTGCTTCTTCTCCTCCATCTTACGCCAGATAGAGAACGGCTTTTTGGCGCGGCCGTAAACTGTGCCCTCAATATTCGCGCGCGCCAATTCCGCACGAATATCGTCCGTAATTTTCGGAACCACATCGCCCGTCTCTTTTTGCAACGTGATAAAGCGGCGGATGATCGACGCGCGGGCGTCTGGGTTGAGGACACGAAAGGCGAGGTCTTCGAGCTCCTCACGCATCCAATGCATACCCATGCGACCTGATAGCGGCGCGTAGATATCCATCGTTTCACGCGCCTTCTGGACCTGCTTGTCCGGCCGCATGTGCTTGATCGTCCGCATGTTATGCAAACGGTCAGCAAGCTTCACCAGAATGACCCGCAGATCCTTCGACATAGCCATGAAGAGCTTGCGGAAGTTCTCCGCTTGCTTCGTCTCGGTCGAACTCAGCTCAAGATTGGTGAGCTTTGTAACGCCGTTCACCAGCTCTGCAATTTCGGAGCCAAACCGCCGCTCTACTTCGGAAAACGTCGAACCCGTGTCCTCAATCGTGTCGTGCAAAAGCGCCGTCACGATTGTCGCATCATCCAGACGCTGCTCCGTCAGAAGCGCTGCGACTTCAACCGGGTGGGTAAAATAGGGCTCGCCGGAATGCCGCGTCTGCCCCTCGTGCATCTTTGCACCATAAGCATAGGCATCCCGTATCAGAGCTTCGTTCGTCTTGGGATTGTAGGCGCGGACCAATGCGATCAGGTCGCTGTCAGAAATCATCCGTGTGGTCCGTCGCCATTCTTGAGGGCCTTATTTAGGCCCTTGTGCTTCCATCAAGGCCCGCAGCAGCTTCTCTTCGGACATGTCGTCTTCAGCAGGCTTGTCCTGCTCAACGCCCATCAGAAGCGCCATAGCGTCTTCTTCTGGCTCATCCACTTCGATCTGCGTTTGGTTGCTTTCGATCATGCGCTCGCGCAGCTCGTCAGCAGTTTGGGTCTCGTCTGCGATCTCGCGCAGCGAAACGACTGGGTTTTTATCGTTGTCACGATCCACAGTCAGGGCACCACCAGCCGCGATTTCGCGGGCACGATGGGACGCAAGCATAACCAGCTCAAAGCGGTTAGGAACTTTGTCTACGCAATCTTCAACCGTCACGCGGGCCATTGGGGACTCCAGTCATTCACAGGGGATGTCAGACCGCACAATTAGGACCGTTGACAGCTAAATACAACCTCAAAACCCGCCATATCTATCAGTTCAAAGGGCAAATCGCGTCTTTTTCCGCCTGCGGCAACGCAGACAGAAGGCTCTGCAACGTCTGCGACGTGATTGGATGCACCCAGTTAGGCACGATGTCCGCCAAAGGAATCAGCACGAACGCACGGTCTTGAATGCGCGGGTGCGGTAAAATCAACTGCTCCGGCGTGTCCTTGAGTTGTCGATCCAGCGGGAGCTGCGCCCAATGCGTCACCGTGTCGGCATCAGGACACACCAGCCCGGCGTAGTCCAGCAGGTCCAGATCCAGCGTACGCGCGGCCCAGCGCACCTCACGGACCCTATCAAAACGGGCCTCGACGTCGTGAAGATGGGCCAACAATGCCTCTGCCGAAAGGCTGGTCGCTACGGTTATCGCGGCGTTGACATAGTCGGGCCCGCTGTTCGCCGGAAAGGCAGGGCTTTGGTAAAAGCGGCTCTCCGCCACAACGTCAACCGAATCGCAAGAAACCGCCGTCTTTACCTCTTGCAGCGTGATTTTAGGCGACCCTGAGCTTGACGTCACGTTACTACCCAGCGCAACATGGGCTATTATCAGCTCTTTGCGACCCTCCTTGGGTTGCGGCATAAGCATTTTTCCTTATGTTCGTTGAAGCGCGTTCGCCTGCGCCCTTCACTCGGGGATTATTAGTTGGGCTGAACGATTATCGGAAGGACATTTAATGTTTTATAAAGACGAACGGTTGGCGCTGTTTATAGACGGGTCGAATCTATACGCCGCAGCCAAGTCTTTGGGGTTCGACATTGACTACAAGCTCCTCAGACACGAGTTCATGCGTCGCGGCAAAATGCTTCGCGCGTTCTACTACACAGCACTACTAGAGAACGACGACTATTCCCCCATACGGCCACTTGTCGATTGGCTGCACTACAATGGGTTCACGATGGTCACAAAACCGGCCAAAGAGTACACGGACCGCGAAGGTCGGCGTAAGGTCAAAGGCAACATGGATATCGAACTCGCTGTCGATGCCATGGAGCTAGCGCCGCACGTCGATCACATCGTGATCTTCTCCGGCGACGGTGATTTCCGCCCTCTTATCGAAGCTATCCAGCGCAAAGGTGTGCGCGTATCGGTCGTGTCGACGATCCGGTCCAACCCGCCAATGATCTCTGATGAACTCCGCCGTCAGGCTGACAACTTCATCGAGCTGGACGAGTTGCGTGACGTCATAGGTCGCCCCCCTCGGGAAGGTGATGTAGGCTTCGCGCGCGAGCCGAGGGAACGCGAAACAACTGAATAATCGTAAAACGCCGGGGCAATGCTCCGGCGTTTTGCTTTTCTAACCCTTAGCGCTGCGGTTTATGTGCTCCCAAGCAGCACGCAGGGAAGATGGCCGGTCCTACTGGCCTACTGACTCATCGCGGTGTGGCGCTCTTGGATTTCAGCGGGCCAAGTGCTTTTGATGTACGCGAGGACAGCCTTAATCTGCGCATCGGTAAGCTCATCCTCGAACCCGCGCATATCGCTTTCGTAGGTGCCCCCGACTAACGCTTCCGTTCCGTATTTGGTTATCGCGAACAGCTGCTCGTCGGCGTGGTGCCACGTGTGGCCAGAGGCATCATGCGGTGGGGCTGGCAATTTGCCGTCAGGGCCCCGCTCGCGCCAATTCTCTTGGCCTTCCAGATTGGTGCCATGGCACGCCGCACAAGCACCGTCGTAGATCAACTTCCCCTCACCAATGATGTTCGGGTCGGCAGAAGGCTTCAGCCACTGCGCGTCCGCGCTTTGCGCGGTTAGCGCCATTAGCAGGGCCAAGCCCACAGTCATCTTTCGCTTCATATCTTTGGTCGCTCCTTGCTTGGAGTCGCCTTATCCAGCTTCCAGCGGGTGGAGGGTCAACAACCTAAAAACACAACTTTCCGCGAGGCGACACTGGACCCCACGCCGCCCAACCCCTAATTCAGGACCAAGCAGGAGCGCCCAACCATGACCAAATCCCCCCTCACCTTGTATCTCGCCGCGCCGCGCGGCTTTTGCGCTGGCGTCGACCGCGCCATCAAGATTGTTGAGATGGCACTGAGCAAGTGGGGCGCGCCCGTCTATGTGCGCCACGAAATTGTGCACAATAAATACGTGGTCGACGCCCTGCGCGATCAAGGCGCAGTGTTCGTGGAAGAGTTGGACGAATGCCCCGACGACCGCCCCGTGATTTTCTCCGCGCATGGGGTGCCCAAAGCGGTTCCGGCCGCCGCTGCCAAACGCGAAATGATATATGTGGACGCGACATGCCCGCTCGTCTCCAAAGTCCATATCGAGGCCGAACGCCATCACGCCAACGGTCTACAGATGGTCATGATCGGCCACGCAGGTCACCCCGAAACAGTCGGCACTATGGGGCAGCTCCCTGAAGGGGAAGTGATCTTGGTAGAAACCGCAGACGACGTTGCGAGCATCGCGCCGCGCGATCCGAACAAACTAGCCTTTATCACCCAGACCACCCTATCCGTCGATGACACCGCCGACGTGGTCGCGGCACTGAACGCCCGCTTCCCCGCGATCATCGGACCGCACAAAGAAGACATCTGCTACGCCACCACCAACCGCCAAGAAGCGGTCAAAGCGATGGCCACGAAGACCAAAGCGATGCTTGTCATCGGCGCGCCGAACTCCTCCAACTCCAAGCGACTCGTCGAAGTTGGCGCAAAAGCTGGCTGCTCTTATGCGCAACTGGTGCAACGCGCGGCGGACATTGACTGGCGGGCGTTAGAAGGGATCGACAGCATCGGGATCACCGCCGGCGCATCCGCGCCAGAGGTGCTAATCAACGAGGTCATCGACGCCTTCAAAGATCGCTACGACGTGACCGAGGAAGTCATCGAGACCGCGGTTGAGAACGTCGAGTTCAAGGTCCCCCGCGTGCTGCGAACACCCGCTTGATCAACCTGCTCTAACCATATTCCAAACGGTATTCATTCATGAGCGACCAAGAAACACTCAAAGCCTACGCCTCCAAGGCACAGGACTACGCAAATCTGGTTTCTAGAACCGAGCCTGATGGTGACTTACAAGCCTTCCTCGACGCCATCCCGCAAGGCGGACGAGTGCTTGACCTTGGCTGTGGCCCGGGAAACTCCGCAAGGATGATGTCAGAGGCAGGTTTGCAGGTCCAAGCCACCGACGCCTCTCCTGAAATGGTTGCGATTGCCAAGGAACGCCACGGGGTGAACGCGCAAGTTCAAAGCTTCGATGAGCTTTCCGCGCAAAACCTCTACGACGGCATTTGGGCAAACTTCTCTCTCCTCCACGCGCCCCGCGCCGACATGCCCCGCCATTTGGCCGCCATTCATAGAGCCCTGAAACCAGGCGGTTTGCTGCATCTTGGCCTCAAAACAGGAAACTCAGAGGAGCGCGACGAAGCCGGTCGGTTCTACGTATACTACACAGAAGCCGAACTTCGCGATCTGCTGAGCGACGCAGGCTTCAAACTCAACACCATTCGCCACGGCGAAATGCCCGGCCTCGTACGCGGGCCTGAACCCTTCATGATTGTGACCGCCCATGCCTGATCTATTTGCCTACACTGACGGCGCTTGCTCCGGAAACCCCGGACCGGGCGGCTGGGGTGCCATCTTGATTGCACGCGAAGGCGGCGCAGTTGTCAAAGAGCTGGAACTCAAGGGCGGCGAGGCCAACACCACCAACAACCGCATGGAAATGCTCGCCGCGATCAACGTGCTGGAAACGCTGAGCCGCGCATCAGAGCTGACCGTCGTGACCGATAGCTCTTACGTCAAAGACGGGATCACCAAGTGGATCCATGGCTGGAAGGCAAAGGGCTGGAAGAAAAAGGGCGGCGAGATCAAGAACATTGATCTGTGGAAGCGCTTGGACGACGCGCAAGCCCGTCACCGCGTCAAATGGGAGTGGGTCAAAGGCCACGCTGGCCACCCCGAGAACGAGCGCGCCGATGAGTTGGCGCGCGCTGGCATGGCGCCGTACAAGAAATGACCGCACTGGCCCTGCTCGATTATGCGTCCGTTTTTGTATTCGCGCTAACCGGCGCGCTGGTCGCCAGCCGTGCACAACTTGATATCGTGGGGTTCGTGTTTATTGCTTGCCTCACCGCTGTTGGGGGCGGCACGGTGCGCGACATCATTTTGGACCGCGAGGTCTTCTGGATCAGCAACCCAAGTATCATCATGGTCGCATCAGCCGCTGCATTCGTGGTGTTCTTCACGGCACACCTGCTGGAATCCCGCTACCGCACAATCCTGTGGATCGACGCCTTGGCGCTTGCGGTAGCTGTGCCCGCGGGCGTGGCCGCCGCGATTGCGGTTGGGGCGGTTTGGCCGATCGTGCTTATCATGGGGGTAGCGACCGGCTGTTTTGGCGGCCTGATGCGCGATGTTGTGTGTAACGAGGTCCCACTCGTCCTGAAACAAGGGGAGCTATACGTGACCTGCGCGTTCGTTGGGGCGGGCGCAGCCTTGGCGTTGTTGTACCTAGGTCAACCACTGTCCGTCGCCCTCATCGGCTGCGCGGGGGCGACGCTTGTTCTGCGCATGGGATCGCTGGCCTTCGGGTGGAGTTTGCCCGTCTACAAAAGCCGCCCACCGCGCGTGTAGCGCCCTAGGTGAATCTGTCGGGCGGCGTCCAGCCAAGTAAAACACTCGCGGCGCTCGCCGCTTTTTTGCCCGCGCGTTGCAGCTCATGCACTGTGATGGCACCTTCACCGCAGCCTACGACCAGTGCATCACCAACCGCATCTACCGCCCCAGCGGTAAGCTTCGCGGTAGCCTGCGAAGCGCGAAGCAGTTTGATCCGCTCGCCATCGGCCTCCGTCCATGCACCGGGGAACGGTGACAGGCCATTTATCTGGCGTGCAATCTCCGAAGCACTTCGCGACCAATCAACACGGGCCTCTGCCTTGTCGATTTTGGAAGCATAGGTCACGCCCTCCTCCGGCTGCAGCTCCGGTTTCAAAGAGGGCAATTCCGCGACCGCATCGACGATCATCCGCGCGCCCATCTGGCTCAATCGATCATGAAGCTGGCCAGTGGTCTCGCCCTCCGCGATCGGGGTCTCTTCGCGTAGCAACACGGGGCCGGTATCCAAGCCCGCCTCCATCTGCATTATGCAAACGCCCGTATGCGTGTCCCCCGCCATAATCGCGCGGTGGATCGGGGCAGCGCCCCGCCAACGTGGCAACAAGGACGCGTGTATATTCAGGCAGCCGTGCTCCGGCGCATCCAAGATGGCTTGCGGCAGTATAAGCCCATAGGCGACCACAACAGCGATGTCGGCACCTAGGGCCGCAAACTCGGCTTGTTCCCCCGCGCCCTTCAAGGACACAGGATGACGCACACTCAGGCCCAGCTCTTCTGCCCGTGCTTGCACGGGCGACGGGCGGTCCTTCTTGCCGCGACCAGCTGGGCGCGGCGGTTGGGAATACACGGCAACAACCTCATGGCCTGCATCAACTAATGCATCCAGCACGGGAACCGAAAACTCTGGCGTGCCCATAAACACAAGCTTCATCGTGCCAACTTCCTCGCCTTCTTAATCAACATCTCGCGCCTGGTGCGGCTAAGGTGGTCAAAATACATTTTGCCTTTGAGGTGGTCGATCTGGTGCTGGGCCGAGGTTGCCCAAATGCCCACGAAATCGCGCTCTTCCATGTCACCGGATACGTTCATAAAACGCACCGTCACAGCACGGGGGCGCTCAATGACCGCCGACACACCTGGCAGGTTCGGGGAAGCCTCTTCATGCTCGCGCAACTGGGCACTTGCATGAAGCACCTCAGGATTTGCCATAAGCACGGCCTGTCCACGCTGGTCCGAGGCGTCCACCACGGCCAAACGCTGCATCACCCCAATCTGCACGGCGGCCAGCCCGACGCCCGGCATGGCGTCCATCGTCTCAACCATGTCCGCCCAAATAGCCTTGGTCTCATCCGTCACTTCTGTCACGTCTTGCGCAATACTGCGCAGCCGCTTGTCCGGCCACATTACGTAGTCACGCTTCATGGTTGGTCCTCGTAATCCAAAATCAAGACCCCATCGAGGTGGTCCATTTCATGCTGAATGCACGCGGCCTCGAAGCCCTCGAACGCGCCACGTTTTTGGGCGCCAGTTTCGTCAATCCACATCACTTCAACCCGCTCTGGCCTCTCGACCCAAACAGGGTGATCCGCGATGGATAAACAGCCCTCTTCGTTGCGCTGCAACTTGGCAGACCGCGATAGATACTCAGGGTTGATCATGACGACAGGGCTGCGCGTGCCTTCTTTCCAGGTGCAGTCCATCACGAACAAGCGAATGGCTTGCCCCACCTGCGGCGCGGCAAGTCCGCGCCCCGTTGCCGCATACATCGCGTCAAACATATCGGCGATCAGATTGCGCGTTTGCGCGACATCCAGCACCGGTTGGCACAGTTGGCGCAACACAGGATCGGGGTGCTGCACGATGGAGAGTCCCATCAGCTTCGCGCCATTTCACGTTTTAGCTTCACCATCTTGCGGGTGATCAGCTGCCGTTTTAGCGGGCGCAGATAGTCGATGAAAAGCTTACCCTCAAGGTGATCAATCTCGTGCTGAACGCATGTCGCCCAAAGCCCGCCAAAGGTTTCCTCGCAGGCCTCGCCGTCACGATCCATCCACCGGACGGTTACATCCGCAGGGCGTGTCACATCCGCGTATTGCTCCGGTATGGACAGGCACCCTTCCTCGTAGGTGTTCTGCTCATCTGAAGAGGCCACAACCTCAGGGTTGAACATCACCATAGGACGCGGGGTGTCCCCCTCGTTTTTCTCGCAGTCCAGCACGATCAGCCGATCCATGATGCCGATTTGCGGCGCGGCCAAACCAATGCCCGGCGCGTCATACATGGTTTCCAGCATGTCATCTGCCAAAGCCCGAAGCGCGTCAGAGACGTCAGCAACGGGCGCAGCCACTTTTTTCAGACGCGGGTCGGGGTGGATCAAAATAGAGCGTTTCATGCCGCCCAGATAGCGCTTTCACGTGTGCGGAACAAGGGCATCCGGCCGCAAGCTTGACGCCACATCTACCCCCATCTAATTTGCCGGTGGGGGCTATACACATGGGATATCCCGCCATGCGCATTGCCGAAGACCTAGCCTTAGCCCGTTGGATCAACGCCACGTTAGGCGTCGTCGGGATTACAACCGCCGGTTCGGGTCGCTGGCTTGCAGAGTATTTTGATGGAACGCCCTTCGTGTATTGGGCGCTCGGCGGAGCGACCTTTCTGACGGCCCTGCTGTTTCAGGGCTTTCTCTACAGACCGCTTCCCTCCGTGACATCACCGGATGAGATTGCGGATTCGCGACATCGGAGTTTAGTTCATGTCACCATCGCGACTGTGGGTACGTGGCTATACGTATTGGGCGGGGCGATGGTTTGGGCACAACCTTTCGGTGCAATGCTGGTCATTGGCGGGGGCTTAATGCTTCTGGGTGTATTCACAGGGCTAAGGGGCGGGCTTCCACTGCTACGCTTAGCACGCTTTGCACGGACTGACCCAACGCTGACCAGCGACTATGCGAAAACAAGCCAACAGCTGTCCTGCCGGAATGCGTATCTGGTCGGCCTGCAGTTCGCGCTGGTACTTGCCCTGCTTGCCTCACGGAACATGGTGGAGCTACACGCCAGCACTGCCGCTTTCGCGATCACCGCCACGATGGTCCTCACCCAAGTTACAACACTCGCATGGCGCGAATGGACGCGCGACGACGCTTAAACAGGCGGCTCGTGTAGCAATCGCTGGAAATTCAGCCAGCTAAGGTCCGCGCGAACATTGACCCTTGCAGCCCAACGGGAAACCCGCAACTTTGCACTGACCAACAAGGAGAGCTGATCCATGAGTTTCGACACCCAAATTGACCGCCGCGGCACCCATTGTGTGAAATGGGACAGCATGGAGACCCTTTACGGGGTATCGCCAGACGAAGGCATCGCAATGTGGGTCGCCGATATGGAGTTCCAGCCCCCTCAATGTGTCAAAGACGCCATCCAGAAGATGTCCGACCACGGCATATACGGCTACTTTGGCGACGACAGCGCCTATCGCGCGGCGATCCAATGGTGGATGAAGACGCGCCACAATTGGGCGTTGGACACGGACCACATCTTCACAACACATGGGTTGGTCAATGGCACCGCGATGTGTGTCGATGCCTTCACCGCACCGGGCGACGGCATTGTGCTGTTTACCCCTGTTTACCACGCCTTCGCCAAAGTCATCAAAGCGGCGGGCCGCGAGGTCGTAGAATGCGAGCTGGTAAACACTAACGGTCGCTACGAGATGGATTTCGACGCCTACGACGCTAAAATGACCGGCAATGAAACCATGCTAATCCTCTGCTCCCCTCATAACCCCGGCGGGCGGGTTTGGAGCAAGGGCGAACTACAGGCCGTCGCGGCCTTTGCCAAGCGACACGATCTGATCCTTGTGTCCGACGAAATCCACCACGACCTTGTCTACTCGGGCAACACGCATATTCCGATGGCGAACTTGTCGGGTATCGAGGATCGTCTCGTGATGATGACCGCGACGACCAAGACCTTCAATATCGCGGGCTCTCACTCGGGCAACGTGATCATTGCGGACCCTGATCTGCGCGCCCGATTTGCCGCGCGTATGGCCGCACTTGGCCTGAGCCCGAACAGCTTCGGGTTGTTTATGGCAACCGCAGCCTATTCCCCCGAGGGCGCGGCGTGGGTCGATGAGTTGGTCAATTATCTCGACACCAATCGCAAGATTTTCGATGCGGGCATCAATGCCATTCCAGGCCTGTCATCCATGCGGATGGAATCGACGTATTTGGCGTGGGTCGACTTCTCCGGCACCGGCATGAGCCGTCGGGAATTCACCGACCGCACACAGAACGCCGCCAAGATCGCTGCCAACCACGGGCCAACATTCGGCACCGGCGGCGAAGACTTCTTGCGCTTCAACATCGCAGCCCCACGGGCGGTCGTCGAAGACGCCGTGGCCCGCATGCAGGCCGCGTTTTCAGACCTGCAGTAAAGAGTTTACTCGCGGGCGCGCAACACGCGCGCTGGCCGCGTTGCCAACGGACGCCATGCGAACATGAGCCCAGTTGCCAACGTGGCCAGTATGCCGCCGAGTATGATCGTAACCGCCGAGCCGTACGCGACTTGGAACTCTGTCTCCATCACGAAGACCGAGACAGCCCAGCCCGCCGCAACGCCCGCAACAAGAGCGATCACGCCCGCCGTCAAACCCAACAACGCGGAGCGTAACGCAAAGTTGGCCAATACCGCAGCCCGCGATGCGCCCAACGTCTTCAGCACAGCCCCCTCATAGACCCGCGCTTTCTCGCCAGCCGCCGCGGTGCCGATCAGCACAATCGCCCCTGTGAACAGCGTCGCAAGCGCACCATATGTGATGGCAGCCGCAATACCCTCCAATACTTCGCTCACGCGGTTAATTGCGTCCCGAACGCGAATTGCGGTGATGTTTGGATAGGTCTTTGCCATGTCGCGCAGGATGGCGCCTTCGTCAGCCTCTTGCGCATAGATAGTGGCGATATGCGTATGCGGAGCCCCGCTAAGCGCGGCCGCGTTCATCGACAGTACGAACCCTAAGCCGCCAGTCGAAAAATCGACTTCTCGGAAGCTGGTAATCGTCGCGGTGATGTCGCGCCCTAAGACGTTCACCGTCAGGTCGTCACCCAGTTTCAAGCCGATCTCGGCAGCCTCTTCAGCAGCAAAACTGATCTGCGGGGGGCCGTCATACCCTTCACCCCACCATGATCCTTCAGTGATTTTCGTACCCGCTGGCAACGCATCAGCATAGGTCACGCCGCGGTCACCGCGCACAACCCAGTGATCGCCCGCGACCTCCGTTGCGGGGCGGTCGTTTATCCGCGTGATTACCCCGCGCAACATCGGTGCGCTCTCGACCTTTGAGACGCTGGGGCGCGCGGTCAGCGATGCCACCAATGGCTCCAATTGGTCCGGCTGCACATCCACCACAAAATAACTCGGCGCGACATCGGGCAGATCGCCTGCAATTGCATTGCGAAGGTTCCAGTCAATTTGCCCAACGGCCGCTAAGACAGACAGCCCTAACCCGAGTGACACTACTACAGCCTGCGCATCGCGCCCTGGCCCACCTACGGCCCCCAACGCAAAACGTAGCGTTTTGAACCCGCGTAGCCGCCGCGCCGCAACCCGCGCCAGCCCCCTGACGCCAAGCGCCGCCAGAACCAGCAACACGAACGCCGCGACGATACCAGCGGCGGCCCAAAGCGTGAGAACCACTAAGCCGGACAACCACGCCGCCGCGCCAATAAGCGCGGCAAAAAGCAGGCCGCACACGGCGATCCATAGCGGCCTTGGCCAGCCCTTGATGCCACTTTGTGCGTCCCTGAACAGGGCGGCGGCGCGGATGTGTTCCGCCTGCCCCAACGGCCAAAGGGTAAACACAGCCGCAGCCAACGCGCCATAAAGCGCCGCCTCCGCCAAAGGCCGCACGCGAAGCGCTAAATCAACAGGGACCGGCAAACTAGCCTCGATAATCGGCCCAAACGCCAAGGGTAGGAGACCGCCCAAAACCAGTCCCATCACAATGCCCAGTGCCGCCAACGCACCCACTTGCAGGAGGTACACCTGAAACACCAATGCGCCCGACGCGCCGAGGCTGCGAAGGGTGGCGATGACTTCCGTTTTACCTGCCAAGTAAGCCCTTACAGCCGCCGACACACCTACGCCACCGACCGCCAATCCGGTGAGGCCAACCAGTACAAGAAAGGCCGACAACCGCTCCACGAAACGCGAGATCCCGGGCGCGCCATTGCGCCTGTCGCGCCAGCGAAAGCCAGTGCCTTCCAGCACGGTCTCGGCCTCGGCTTGCGCCGCGTCCAGATCCAGCCCTTCTAGTGTTTTTATCCGGTATTCTGTTTCGAACAGTGTCCCCGGTGCCAACAACCCTGCGGACGTCAATTCTTGACTGGCCACGAGCGTCGGCGGCCCCAAAGAAAACCCGGCCCCAGCACTGTCGGGCATCCGCTCTAATGCGGCAGTAACAATGAACTCCGTCGCCCCCAGCTTCACATGATCGCCTATATCAAGGCCCAGCCGCGCCAGCAGCACCGGATCAACCGCAGCGCCCGGCATCCCGTCGCGCCCTGCAAGAGCTTGTTGCACGGTCATCTTCGGATTTAGCGTCACCTCGCCATACAGCGGATACATATCGTCGGCGCCTTTTACCTGCGTCAACGCGCGCTCATCTCCAGCTGCCAGCATGGACCGAAAGTCGACGATCTCTGACACACTGCCCAAACCCTCGAAAAACGCGCGCTCCTCTGGTTCGGCAAAACGGTAGGTTAACTGCACCTCAGCGTCCCCTCCCAGAATCACGGCGCCCTGTTCGGTCAATCCGGCCTCAATCGCGCTGCGCACGGTGCCAATGGCCGCGATTGCGGCCACACCTAATGTCAGACAAGCAAGAAACACCCAGAAGCCCCGCAGCCCTCCACGCAGTTCACGGCGCGCGATCCGCCATGCAAGCGTCATTGCGCTGCCACCGCCAGAGTGTCGCTAAGCACTTGACCATCCCGAAGCTGGACAACACGGTCGCACCGCGACGCTAGCTCTGGGGCGTGGGTCACCAGGATCAAGGTCGCGCCGTATTTGTCACGCAGGTCAAACAGCAAGTCCATGACCATCGCACCAGTCGCGGCATCCAGATTTCCGGTTGGTTCATCTGCGAGTAAAATCTTCGGTCGTCCGACCACAGCGCGTGCCAATGCAACGCGTTGCTGCTCACCGCCGGACATTTGTGACGGGTAGTGATCGCCACGCGCACCCAAGCCCACAGCTTCCAGTTCAAGCGCTGCGCGCCCGAAGGCATCCGCCTCCCCTGCCAGCTCCAGCGGCAAAGCCACGTTTTCCAAAGCCGTCATCGTAGGAATAAGATGGAAAGATTGGAACACGACCCCCATATTGTCTCTACGAAAGCGTGCCAGCCCGTCCTCCCCCATGGGCGTTAGATTTTGGCCAAGCACGGATATAAGACCCGATGTGGCGCTCTCAAGCCCGCCCATCACCATTAGGAGAGACGATTTGCCTGACCCAGATGCGCCCGTAAGCCCCAAGGTTTCACCCGCTTCGACATCCAGCGTGATGCCTTTGAGGATCTCGACCACCCCCGCATTTCCGTCCAAAGACAGTGTCACATCTTTCAGGCGCATCACGGGGTCGGTCATTTCTTGGTCCTTGGGCTTGAGGCAACCTCTCTTAGATAGCCCGTTGCGGGTGCTACGCAACCTCACGATTGCATCAGCACTGGCCAGCCCAGCCGTTGCGGAGCCAGTAACCATCGCAGCGCTCGGCGATAGCCTAACCCAAGGTTACGGACTAGCACCCGAAGATGGCTTCGTCCCCCAACTGCAAAACTGGCTGACGGTCAACGGCGCAGACGTGGTGTTGATCAACGCGGGCGTCTCAGGGGACACCACTGCTGGTGGCCTATCCCGTGTCGACTGGACCCTGACGCCAGAGGTTGATGCGGTGATCGTCGCCTTGGGCGGGAACGACGTGCTGCGCGGCCTGCCGCCATCGCAAGCTCGCTCAAACATTGACGCCATTTTGACCAAAATCGCCGCGCGCGATCTGCCCGTGTTGCTGGCGGGGATCGACACGCCCAACAACTACGGCCCCGACTACAAAGCGGAGTTCGACGCGCTCTATAGTGAGTTGGCCAGCAAGCACGGAGCATTGTTGGTGCCGGACTTTCTAGGTGGCCTGACCCGCATCGAGGATCGCGCGATGGTGATGCGTGAGCACATGCAAGGCGATGCGATCCATCCGAATGCCTCCGGCGTTGCCCTAATCGTGGAGGCTATCGGTCCGAAAGTTTTGGAACTTATTGAACGCGTTCAGGCTCCAACTCAGCAAAGCGGATTGCCCAAGAGCGATAGGTATTATTCCAGTGGCGACCGTGCCGGATCAGATTTTTTCTGGTGTTGTCCCAATTGTTGAAGCCTCGGCGGGATGCGCACCTACACTCCATAGCGCCCAAAAGCTTTGCCAACAGCCGGGAATAAAATCACGCCTTCGCCGCAGCGCAGCGCTTGCGAAGCGTCGCGCAATATCATATCAACAGGAAGGACATATACGAAACATCCTTACTTGACGGTGATCACACATGAGCTTCCGCTTGCAACCTGCCTCCCCCGCACGCCCGAACCGCTGCCAGCTTTTCGGCCCTGGATCGCGCACCGCACTGTTCGAGAAGATGGCCGCGTCCGCTGCGGACGTCATCAATCTTGATCTTGAAGACTCCGTCGCACCGACCGACAAAGACATCGCGCGCGCGAACGTCATTCAGGCGACACATGACGTCGACTGGGGGAACAAATATCTGTCGGTGCGCATCAACGGCCTCGATACCCCCTACTGGTACCGCGATGTCGTCGACCTGCTAGAACAATCCTCTGAGCGCCTTGACCAGATCATGATCCCGAAAGTCGGCTGCGCCGCGGACATCTACGCCGTCGATGCTCTTGTCACCGCGATTGAGGCCGCGAAGGGCCGCAAGAAGAAAATCACTTTCGAAGTCATCATCGAGAGCGCCGCCGGCATTGCCCACGCAGAAGAAATTGCCGCCTCCTCACCGCGGTTGCAGGCGATGTCGCTCGGGGCGGCGGACTTCGCGGCCTCCATGGGCATGCAAACGACTGGCATCGGCGGCACGCAAGACAACTATTACATGCTCCACGGCGGCGTTCAGCATTGGTCCGATCCTTGGCACTGGGCGCAGGCCAAAATCGTGGCAGCGGCGCGCACCCACGGGGTCCTTCCCGTGGACGGGCCGTTCGGCGACTTTTCAGATGACGATGGCTTTCGCGCCCAAGCGCGCCGCTCTGCGGTGCTGGGTATGGTCGGGAAGTGGGCGATCCATCCGAAGCAAATCGCACTGTCGAACGAGGTGTTCACCCCCTCCGACGAACAAGTCGGCGAGGCCCGCGAAATCCTTGCTGCTATGGAAACGGCAAAGGCCAACGGCGAAGGTGCCACCGTCTACAAGGGCCGCCTAGTCGACATCGCGTCAATCAAACAAGCCGAGGTCATCGTATCCCAGTTCGAGATGATCAACGGCTAGCCCAAAAGGGCCGCCCTGATACCTCAGGAGCGGCCCGAACCACTACTTCAGCGGAAGGCAAACCTCGGTCAACAAATCTTCCGGGGCCGTGTCCGTCGGATCGTTGAGGTACACCTCCATCGCTGGCGCGTCGCGCGGTTCTTGCCCACTTTCGGGCAACCACACACCGTATAGGTAATCGTAGCCCGCTTTCAGACCTGAATATGGCCCTTTGAATGTCATCACGGCCACGCGGCCCGCGCTGACGGGTAGGTCTTCCATGTCGTCTGGCATGTCAAAATCTGCCCCCACCAAAATCCCCGCGTGACTGCGCAGCTCTGCCTCCGCTACGGCACTCGGGTCATCGTAATAAACCCCCGCCATACCTCGCGCCTGCGGCCAAAGCCCCCGCGACGAAAACATCGCAGCTAGCGCCTGAAACTTGCCGCCTATCTCCATATAAGGGCCGATATGCGGTAGTGCCGCCATACGGCCTTCGGGGCGGGTCTCGATCTTTACTGGATACATTGCATGTTCTCCTTGTTGGCTATGTGACCGTGGCGACATCAACGCGCCACGTCGGCGAAACGCTGCCGGAGTGAGACCAAACCCGTCCCGAAAAGCCCGCGCAAAGCTCGCGGCGTTGCTGTAGCCACAGCGTTCCGCCACCTGTGCCACTGGCCAATCCTTTTGCACCAGCCAGCACGCGGCGCGGTGCAGCCTGACGCGCCGCACCGCGTCTGCGCAAGTTTCACCGGTCATGCCGTGAAATACGCGGTGCCAATGAAAGCGGCTCATCGCTGCGATATCTGCAAGCGCATCCAACGACAGATCTCCCGCGGGGTTATCATGAATGTATTCCATCACGCGAAGCAGGCGGGCTTCGTAAGGGTTGGCCATTGTCTTCTCCGTCACCTCTCCCGTTCTGAACTACCTTAACGCTAACTCACAAATCTTGCTGAGTTGCATCTGCCGCAAACCATGGTCATATAACGCCCAAGCAATCTGGAGTCCCCTATGACCAATTACCTTGAGTTCGAAAAGCCGCTTGCCGAGATAGAAGGCAAAGCCGAAGAGCTGCGTGCGATGGCCCGCGAGAACGAGGAAATGGACATTGAGAAAGAAGCCGCCGCCCTTGATCGCAAGGCGGCGGACCTGCTTAAGGAGCTTTACAAAGACCTAACGCCATGGCGCAAATGTCTGGTCGCACGTCACCCGAACCGCCCACACTGCAAAGACTACATTGAGGCGTTATTTGACGAGTACACGCCACTGGCCGGTGATCGAAACTTCGCCGATGACCACGCGGTCATGGGCGGCTTGGCCCGCCTCGGGGACCGTTCCGTTATGGTGATCGGCCACGAGAAGGGCAATGATACCAAGTCCCGCATTGAGCGTAACTTCGGCATGGCCCGTCCGGAAGGCTACCGCAAGGCGATCCGCCTGATGGATATCGCACACCGGTTCAACCTGCCTGTCGTTACACTTGTAGACACACCCGGCGCTTACCCTGGCAAAGGCGCGGAAGAGCGCGGGCAGTCTGAAGCCATCGCCCGATCCACCCAGAAGTGCCTAGAAATCGGCGTGCCTTTGGTATCGGTTGTGATTGGTGAAGGCGGCTCCGGCGGGGCAATTGCATTTGCCACCGCCAACCGCGTGGCCATGCTGGAACACTCGATCTACTCGGTCATCAGCCCAGAGGGCTGCGCATCTATCTTGTGGAAAGATGCCGAAAAAATGCGCGAAGCCGCTGAAGCTTTGCGTCTCACCGCTCAAGATCTCAAACAATTGGGTGTGTGCGATCGTATCATCCCAGAGCCGATCGGGGGGGCGCAACGCGACGCGCAATCCGCCATCGCAGGTGTCGGCAAAGCCTTGGGTGAGATGATTGACGAGCTGTCCAAATTGGACAGCGCCGCGCTGATCAAAGACCGCCGCAGCAAATACCTACAACTGGGGTCAAAAGGCCTCGCGGCCTGACCCATGCCGCCGCGCTATCACCACATCGTGGTCTTGGCGCGGTCACCCCACTCGGCATCGTAGGACGCCCCGTCAAAGCCGTCTTTTAGCTCCGCGAGCATCTCACCTACGGACGGCACCGCCAGCCGCTCCATGCCCTGCCACAGGTTCGCGCGCATAATGGCGCGGGCACATTGGGAATAAACCTCCCCAATCCTCACGACAATAACGGCACGCGGCATCCGGCCCTTATCATCGAAGCGAGCGCGCAGGTCTTCATCCAAGGTCACCCCTGCCGTTCCGTTCACGCGCACCACATTGTCGGACCCTGGAACCATGAACATGAGTGACACTCGAGGATCGCGCACAATATTGCGCAGGCTGTCAATGCGGTTGTTCCCCCTCCAATCTGGAATCGCAAGCGTGGAAGGATTCAGTTCCATCACTACGGGACCATCGTCACCGCGCGGGGAGCCGTCCACGCCTTCCGGCCCGACGGTAGACAAAACACAAAAACGCGCAGCTTCAATCCACTTGCGGTAACTTGGGGTAAGTCTGTCGGCGACCTTGATCAACGACGCCTCTGCTGGCGTGCCATATGCGGCTTCTAATGCAGCAATATCCGTCAGATACTCCATCTACGCGTCCACACTGGAGAACCCTGCTTCCTCCAACAGTCGATCCGAGGCAGATTCGACCTCTGTCTCCAATTGGGTAAGGAAGTTTTCCTTCGACAGGCCGGGTGCAATGGGGGGCAAGAACTCGACGACAGCAGTGCCCGGTGCGCGGTACACGCCGCGACGCGGCCAAAAAACGCCTGCGTTCGTTGCCACGGGATAACAGGGTTGCCCCAACTGCTTATAAAGGACCGCTGTTCCCACCTTGTAGGGTTTCTTCACACCGGGGGCCAAGCGCGTCCCTTGGGAGTATATAACAAGCTGTCCGGGCAACTTGTCGCCCTTCTCTACGTCGGCGAGCATTTTGGATATTGCCGCGCCGCGCTTGCCACGGTTCACGGGAATGCAGCCGATACGGTAGGCGTAGGCGCCCAGTATCGGAGCATAGAGAAGAATTGCTTTCATGATGAACTTCCCGCGCGGGATGGCATCGTAAATCATGATGATATCTAAAAACGACTGGTGCTTTGCGGCCACCAGTACCTCGTCAGTTGGTGGCGTGCCGCGCACTTCGCAGCGCAGCCCGATCATCCAACCTGCCGTCCATTTTACATAGCGACAGTACCCGTGGCAGGCCGCAACCGCGCCCTGCGGGCTAATGATCGCCCACGGCAGATAGACAATCGCATACACTGGCATGGCGAGATACATCGACATGTTAAACAGCAAAGAGCGGATCCACTGCACGGCGTACTTCATAGTCATGTTACCTCATTCAACGTGCGCAGCGCCGCGCTACGTGTGGCCCAGAATGCCACCAAAGCCGCCAGCAGCGGGATCGTCAACGGCCAAAGCCAGTGCCACCCTTGGAAACCCAAGCCGGTCAGGAAGGCACCCTCGTCTGCCGCACTGGGCAGCAAGACTATGGCTAGGCATCCCGCAACAGTTCCGACAAACGCGCCGAGCAGGGCGCGGATCGTGAACCGGCGCACAAAGGCTCGCGCGATGTAAACGTCGCGTGCGCCCACCAGCCGCGTGACCCTTATCACCTGCGCGTTGGCGGCCAGCGCCGCGCGTGCCGCTAGCGTAATCATCGCGCCCGTTGACAGCGCGATCAACGCAATCGCGACCCAGCCCAAGCTGCGCAACCTGTTTGCCGCAGATACCAATGGTCGCCGCCACCGCGTGTGATCGTCCAAGAAAGCGCCTGGCGCCTCCCCCGCCAGACGCAGTCGCAGTCCGGCCGCGTCGTAGCCGTTCTCATCCTCGACCACTTCTATCAGCCTTGGGATCGGCAGGTCTTCCAGCGGCAAATCGGGCCCGAACCATGGCTCCAGCAAAAGCATCTGCTCTTCTTCTGACATGATCCGCGACCGCAAAACGCCCGGCGTCGTGCGCAACACTTCTTGCGCGGCCAACGTCTGCGCTTCAATCTCCTCAAGCGGGGCGGAAATGCGCACTGTCGACGTCTGCGCAAGTTCACTCGCCCAACGCTCCGCCAATCGACCCGTCGCCAATGACAGCGCAAGTGCGAAAACGGCAAGGAAGGCCATCGCCCCTGCCGTAAAAGTTGTTAACGTAGCGGTGAAGCCCGTCGGCGGCACAACGCGGTCCGCCGCGCGGTCACCCCCAGCGATTTCGGCAGCGGCCGTCAGCACACCTTGTATTTTGACCAGAATGCTCACAGGTCTGCCCCCGCAAGTTGCAGGCGCTTATCCTTGATCCGCAGCACCCGCGCGGAGACTTGCGCCTTGGTTGTGCGAATAAGGTTCAGATCGTGCGTTGCGACCAGAACCGATTTGCCCATTTTGTTAAGCTCGATCAGCAGCGACATAAGGCGCTGCGACATTTCCCAATCGACGTTGCCAGTGGGTTCATCCGCCAAAATGACGTCAGGCCCCATGATCACCGCGCGGGCCAAGGCCGCGCGCTGACGCTCCCCGCCTGACAGCTCGGGCGGCAACTGATTTTGTTGCTTGGTCAAGCCAACCCAGCTGATCAAATCGGAGAGGTTTTGGCTTTCCGCAGCCACATCGCGCCCCGAGACCGTCAACGGTAGTGCTATGTTTTCTGCCACCGACAGGTGGTCCAGAAACTGACACTCCTGATGCACCACGCCAATTCGGCGACGGGCGAGCGCAATCTGATCACGCCCGAGTGCCGCAACATCCTGCCCGAATACCTGCACCAAGCCTTTTGACGCCGCTAGCTCCATATAGCACAGCTTCAAGAATGTGGATTTTCCCGCACCCGACGGGCCGGTCAAAAAATGAAAAGATCCCGATTGCAGCCGCAGAGAAATGTCGGTCAGCAAGTCGCCCCCGCCATAGCTGTAGGCTACGTTTTCCAGTTCGATCACTACGGAAGCTCCAAAATTGATTGCGCAACAATTACGCCATAGGCGGCAACAGTTGCAATCAATTGGAAACAACAATGCTTGGAATACGCTTTTCCACAGGCTAAGACTTGATGAGATATGAGGCGCGCCAAGGCTTTAGCGCGCGAAAGCGGGGTTTTCATGCGGCTGGTTTGCCCAAATTGTGATGCAGAATATGAAGTCGACGACAGCCTCGTTCCGGCTGAAGGCAGGGACGTGCAATGCTCCAACTGCACGACGACTTGGTTCCAACCTGGCCCCGAGCCCCACGATGACGCCGCCAAGCCAGACGCCCCTGCGCCAGCGACAGAAGATGAAGCTGTAACGGAACCCGACGACGATGCAGACGCGGCAGCGCTTGCCGCAGCAACAGCCGCGACCGCGGGGCTGACACCGCGCAAACCATCCATAGACCCCGACGCACTGGACATCATTCACGAAGAGGTCGCCAGAGAAACCGCAGCCCGCAATGCGGAGACGGCTGGCATTGAGACGCAACCCAATCTGGGGCTGGACGACACAGACTCCGAGGTTCGGGCATCCGCCGCGCGTGACCGCATGGCACGGCGGCGTGGCTTGGACCCGCAAAGCTCGACGATTGAAGACGACGATGAGGCCTTGGCGGCCGCCCCTCGCCGCGAGGACCCGCACGCGAAGAAAGAGCTGTTCCCAGACATCGAAGAGATCAACTCCACCTTGTCACCAGAGGCCGCCGAAGCTGAAGCCGAAGCAGCCCGTATTGCAGCGGAAGGTGGCGACGCGATCGAAAGCCAGCGCAGCGGGTTCCGGCTCGGCTTTGGTTCAATGCTGCTGTTGGCGGTGTGCCTTCTGGTGCTCTATGCCTATGCGCCACAGATAGCGCAGCGTCTGCCGTTCCTCGCGGAGCCTTTGGCGAGCTATGTCGAGATGGTCGATGGCCTGCGAACATGGCTGGATGTCGCGACGCAGGAACTCGTTGAGAAAATAGGCGCCACCCTAGACGGCCAGCCCTAGCTTCAAAACTGATCGAGCAGCCGCTTCAGGTAATCACGCTCAACTTCGGGGCGGCCCTGTTCGCCGGACCTGCGGCGAATTTCGTCCAACAACTCGCGCGATCTGCGCTGCGCATCCTCCCCCTGCAACATTTGTTCATCGGACCCTATAGCGCCGTTTGATCCCTGCTCGCGTCCTAGCGGGTCGCGATTTTGACGTGACGCCTGCCCTTGTGGGCGTCCTTGCTCCTGCGCCCCATCCCGCTGTTCTTGCGCCATGGCTTCGCTCAGGCTACGCATGCCCTCGCGTAGCGCTTCCATCGCATCGGATTGCGCGCCTAAAGCTTCGGCGGTCTGATCATCGCGGAGCGCCTGCTCCGCACGGTCCATCGCTTCGCCCGCACGGTCCAGTGCCTCGCGCGCGGCATCGCCCTCTGGCGTACCCTTACCGGGCAGGCTGCGTTGCTGGCGCTCTAGCTCATCACGTAGGTCTTGCTGACGGTCCGCGAGGGAGCGGTTCTCATCACCGCCTTGGGGTTGCTGATTGCCCTGACCTTGCTGGCCATCCTGCTCGCCGCCCTGTTCTCCGCTTTCACCCTCATGGCTTTGACCGCGGCCCTGACCGCCGTTGCGCCCTTCGTTGCCCTCGCTCTCGCCAGTTTGGGCGTTCGGGTTGAACTGTTCTTGAAGGTCGCGAAACGCGTCATCGCTCAGTCCCTGCTGTTCGCGCAGTGAGTCCTGCAACCCTTCCATTGCTTGTTGGCCAGGACTTTGCTGGCCTTCGCCGCCTTCGCCCTGCGCGACATCCATGTTCTTCATCATTTCCATAAGTTGGTCGAGCAAGGCTTGCGCCTCGGCCATTTTGCCCTCTTCCATCAGGCGCTGAATTTCATCCAGCATCTGTTGAAGCTGATCTTCCGTGACCTCTTGCTGCTCACCTTGGGCCTGTTGTTGCCCTTCGTCGTTCTGCCCCTCTTGGGCCAGTTGTTCCATATACTGCTGCATCGCTTCACTAAGCTCTTGCATCAGCTCTGCGATTTCTTCGTTCGTCGCGCCGTCTTTCATCGCGTCCGACAAACGATCCTGCGCGCGCTGAAGCCGCTCCAACGCGTCGGACAATCGGCCATCTTCAAGAAGCGTGGCGGCCTGCCACAGCATGTCCGCGACCTCTGCTTGCTTTTCATCAGAGATCCCAAACCGCGTTGCCAACTCCAGACGCGTGATTGCCATGCGTACGGTCAGGTAAGCCAATTCGCTGGAGAAAAACCCCTCGGGGTCATAGGTGATCGTGCGCAGCACCTGCCCGATACGTTTCGCGTTAGCGCGCGACCACAGCAAGTCACGGCGCTGCTCCACCAAGGCTTTGGCGATAGGTTGGAAAAACCGCCGCCCCGGAAGCTCTGTCGAGACGACCGTGTTAGAGCTGGCCTGATCTGCGATATCCGTGACCGACAGCGCGATGGTGACCGGCAGTCCTGACCACGGGTGTTCGGACAAGTTCTCAATAAGGCGTTCGTCGAAACTGTCCCTGTCGCCCGCGATCGGCATCGGCAGATCAAGTACGATGTCCTCACGCGGCTCTGGTGCCACGACCAAGCCGTAGCGTCTGTCGACCGACGCCAGATCAAGCGACACGGTCGCCGTGCCCCGCTCTACGCCGTAATCGTCTGACGCGGAGAACGGCAACTCCATTTCGCCATCAAGCTTACGCGACACTTCTCCAACGGCGCTAACCGTCGGAGGTGCATCCGATTGAGCGGTGATTTGCCACTCTGCAATATCGTCGCCCTCAATTCGAATAACGCCGTCTTGCTGAATGACTTTCGTGAAGGCCGTTTTCGGCGCTTCGCCCTCGACATTTGGGACACCCGACACCGTCTCCGACAATGTCAGACTTCCAACCTGCCCGTAGAGGCGCACCGTTAGATCGCTGCCTTTCGGCACCGTCAGCTCCGATACTTTGACGTCGTTCAGGTATAGGCTGGGTTTGCCCGTGTAGCTGGGTGGCTCAATCCACACTTCCCACGCGGGTCCGGCGGCAACAGCCCGTCCTAGCCCGCGCGCCGCGAGATCATCAAGGGGGCCACTACGCCACAAACTGCCAGAGCCGAGTGTGACCACCAAAAGCAGCAGCGCCACATACCTGAGCGCATATGGATCCTGCTTTGACACCCGCAGATCGGGCGCGACCGCTTTAGCCTCGCCCAGCCGCGCTTGCATTCTTGCCTTATGCGCAAGCCATATGGCCTTGGACGCATCGTCGCCCGCCCCCAGTGCTTGGTGGTCCATCGCCGCAGTAACCGGACGCCCGGGCATAGTGCGGTCGATCCTGTCCAGCGCGTCACCCCAACGCGGCATCTGAAACTTGCGCCACGCGTAAACCAAACTGGCAAGAAGGCCCGAGGCACACGTAACAGCGATTAACCCAAGAACGGGCAGCCCAACGGACATTGCACCGACCAGAACAAACGCGACGACACTGAGGAACAAAGCGGTCCAAAAAGGCCAGAATGCGTAGGTCACCCTCTCAGCCCACAGCCCCGCCAGCGTGAGCCGTGCGGGCCACTTCAAAGCGGAGAGGTCTAGATTGGTGTCAGGTTCGCGCATCAAGTCATCCTGAGAGGGCAACGCACCATAGCGTTACAGCCACTTAGGGATAGTATCTCGATTTATCATCTCGTCAAAGGTCGGGCGCTGCCGGATGACGGCGAATTGATCGCCGTGCACCAATACCTCTGGGATAAGTGGTCGGGAATTGTACTCGGACGCCATGACCGCACCGTAAGCTCCTGCTGAGCGGAATGCCACCAACTCACCCTCTGCGACGGGGGGCATCACGCGCTGTTTCGCGAATGTGTCACCGCTTTCGCAGATCGGGCCGACAATGTCATATTTGGCTTGCTCAATTCCGGCGGAAGGCTCCACAACCGGAATAATATCATGGTGCGCGCCATACATCGCTGGGCGGATCAAGTCGTTCATCGCCGCATCAATAATCATGAAGCTGCGGTCTTCGCCCTCTTTGATGTAGATGACCTCTGACACTAGCAAACCCGCGTTACCAGCAATCAACCGGCCCGGCTCAATTTCGATTTCGCAGCCAAGATGGCCGACTTTTTCGCGGACCAATTCACCAAATTCCTGCGGCAATGGCGGCGCGTCGTTGGAGCGCTCGTAGGGAATGCCCAAGCCACCACCCAAATCAAGGCGGCGGATGTTGTGCCCCTCGGCGCGCAGCATTGCCGTCAACTCTGCAACCTTGTCGAAGGCCTGCCCGAACGGTTCCAGCTGCGTTAGCTGGCTCCCGATGTGCACGTCAATGCCGACAACGTCCAAGCCTGGCAGGGCAGCGGCCTCGGCATAGACCTCCTTGGCGCGCGAAATGGGGATGCCGAATTTGTTCTCGGATTTCCCTGTCGCGATCTTTTCGTGGGTCTTGGCGTCAACATCGGGGTTGACCCGAATGGTCACCGGCGCAACCACTCCCATAGATGAGGCAACCTCTGACAGCGCCTGCATCTCTGGTTCGCTCTCGATATTGAACTGGCGAATACCACCTTCTAGCGCAAGCCGCATTTCCGCGCGTGTTTTCCCGACGCCAGAGAAAACTATCCGCTCGCCGGGAACGCCTGCGGCCTTCGCGCGCATGTACTCGCCGCCAGAAACGACATCCATCCCTGCCCCAAGGTCACCCAATAACTTCAAAACGGCCTGATTGGAATTCGCCTTCATCGCGTAACACACAAGGTGGTCTGTCCAGTCCAGCGCATCATCGAACAAGCGAAAATGGCGTGTCAGAGTCGCAGTGGAGTACACATAAAAAGGCGCGCCCACCTGGGCGGCAATGTCAGCGATCGCAACGTCTTCGGCATGCAGCTTGCCATCGCGGTAAAGAAAATGATCCATCAGTCGAGGGGCCTTGTGCGCAGAAACAAATAGAGCGGTAACCCGCAGGACACACCGATACAGAATGTGGCCGGGATCGCAACCAGCGCCAGCCAATTTCGGCGCACTGCGACTTCAGCTACGATCCAGACTGTCAGCGTTATGGCGGCGATGGTCAAATCCCAGACCAGTCCCGACGTGGCAGCGTTCGCGTGCCATGCAGCCACCATCTGCCCGAGCGAAAAGCCGTACTCACTAAACCATTGAGCAAAATAGTACATGGGGTGGATTGCCCCCCAAAATGCCAAGGTCAGATAGATCAAGCGCAGCTTCGACATTTGGGCCTCCTGTCCTAGGCGGATGTAGCGCGGGCCTACCCCTATCGCCACAAGAATTTACCACCCCCGCCATGCGTTCGCCCAATTCATTTGGCAATTTTCACCAGGTAAGGGGCTAAACTATGCGAAATTTCTTCTACTTTTCGGTGATCTACACCGCATTTGCCATCGCGTTGGTGATGGTATTGAGGGACGATCCCGTTACCCTGCTGACGGTGGCGTTGCTGAAATCTGTGGTCCTTGCCAAATCGCTGGGCGGATATCTAAAGCTTTTCGGCATAGCTCTTTTACTGGTTCTATACCTGACGCGTCACACAGGGCTGCGAAACCGTCTCGTGCCGTCCCTGTATGCAATATGGGGATGCCTCATCTTTGCGGCAGGGTTTTCGCTCTTTAAAACCTCCATCCCTTTTGTGGTCCCATTCTGGGCTGATCCATTGATGGCAAACGTGGATGCGGCGCTACATGGCGACATTGCCCCATGGCAGCTGGCGCACGGGCTGTCGGAATTCATTAACCCGAATGTAGTGACCTTCCTTTACTTCGGCCTCTGGACCCTGCCCGCCGTGTTCTTGCCCTTGATCATCGCAATTACGGACGGGGATCATGCGCGGCATAAACGCTTTTTGATCCTTTATGCCCTGTGCTGGGTAGGCCTTGGCAATGTTCTGGCGACGGCATTCAGCTCGGTAGGCCCCGTGTATTACGACCCGCTGCTCGGGAGCACTCGGTTTGCCGACCTAACGGTCGCCCTAATATCGAGCGGCATCACAGATAGCACCCTAGGCCTAGTACAGCAAAACCTGTGGCTGGATTACTCTGAAAAATCGCAGGCAATCGGCTCCGGCATATCCGCGTTCCCATCGGTTCACGTGGGCATTTCAACGGTTGTGGCGCTGTACCTTGCGGAGCGCAGCAAGTGGCTCGCCCCCCTAGGCCTCGCCTTTCTGGCTGTGATCGGCTTCATCTCCGTCTACAACGGCTGGCACTACGCAGTGGACGGCTATGCCTCCGTAATTGTGATGGTGACTGCGTGGTGGGCACTTCACAAATACGCTCAACCTCGACGCAACGTCGCAATTGCCACTTACATTCCTGCTTGATTGAAGGTTTAAAGCTAACATTGTTGCGAACCCATCCTTCGGGATGCTGCGAGAGGGATACTGAGACATGGCTGAGATTGAACGCGAAAGCATGGAATATGATGTGGTCATCGTGGGGGCTGGTCCTGCTGGCCTGAGCGCGGCCATTCGCCTGAAACAGCTTGACGCGGACTTGAACGTCGTCGTGCTGGAAAAGGGCTCAGAGGTGGGTGCTCACATCCTATCCGGCGCGGTTCTTGATCCCTGTGGCCTTGACGCCTTGTTGCCCGATTGGCGCGACATGGGCGCGCCAATCACCGTCCCCGTCAAGGAAGACAACTTCTACATGCTGGGCGAGGCCGGTCAGATACGCCTGCCGCACCTGATGATGCCGCCGCTGCTGAGCAACCATGGCAACTATATCGTGTCCATGGGCAACGTATGCCGCTGGATGGCAGAGCAAGCCGAAGGTATGGGCGTCGAAATTTTTCCGGGCATGGCATGTTCCGACATTGTTTACGGCGATAGCGGCGAAGTGAAAGGCGTTATCGCGGGCGTCTTCGGGCTAGAGGCAGACGGCTCTTACGGCGAGAACACTGAACCGGGGATGGAGTTGCACGGCAAATACGTCTTCTTCTCGGAAGGTGTACGCGGATCGTTGTCACAGCAGATCATCAAGAAATTTGACCTTGCCAAAGACTCTGGCCCGCAGAAGTACGGCCTCGGCATGAAAGAAATCTGGGAAATCGACCCAGCCAAGCACAAGGAAGGCACAGTCACACACACGATGGGTTGGCCTTTGGGTGGTAACGCAGGCGGCGGGTCGTTCATCTACCACCTCGACAACAATCAGGTGTATGTCGGCTTCGTGGTTCACCTGAACTACGAGAACCCGCACTTGTTCCCCTACATGGAATTCCAGCGTTTCAAACACCACCCGATGGTTGCGGACCTGCTGGAAGGCGGCAAGCGCGTGGCCTACGGCGCACGCGCGATCACTGAGGGCGGCTGGCAGTCTTTGCCAAGAACTGTGTTCCCTGGTGGCGCACTGCTGGGCTGTTCCGCCGGTATGGTCAACGTGCCTCGCATCAAGGGCAACCATAACGCGATGCTATCGGGCAAAGCCGCCGCAGAGGCCGCGTTCGAGGCGATTGGTGCAGGTCGTGCTGGCGACACGCTGGACAGCTACGACACCGAAGTCCGCACCGGCGCGATTGGCAAAGACCTGAAGCGCGTGCGCAACGTAAAGCCGCTTTGGTCCAACTACGGGCTGACCGCCTCGCTCATCGTCGGTGGCGCGGACATGTGGTGCAATAACATCTTTGGGACGTCGCCGCTGAACCTGAAGCACGGCAAATCCGACGCAGAAGCCACCGGCAAGGCTGCCGACTTCACCCCAATTGATTACCCGAAACCAGACGGCAAACTGTCGTTCGACCGGTTGACCAACGTGGCCTTCGCTGCAACCAACCACGAAGAGAGCCAGCCGTCCCACCTCAAACTGAAAGACCCGAGCGTTCCAATCGACGTAAACGTGCCTTTGTACGCGGAGCCCGCGCAGCGATATTGCCCCGCAGGCGTGTACGAAGTGGTTGATAACAACTTCGTGATTAACTTTCAGAACTGCGTCCACTGCAAGACTTGCGACATTAAGGATCCGTCGCAAAACATCGTCTGGACAACGCCGCAAGGTGGTGACGGGCCGAACTACCCCAACATGTAACTGTGATTTGACGCGGCGAGGATACCCCGCCGCGTCCCTCTCACGAAACATGTCATGGACAACACCAGGGCGCGCACCTACTTTTATCCGTAACGCATGATGAATTGGGCCCAAATCTTATGATAAAAACTCGCATCCAACGTCGTTTAACTGGGCTTTTGCTGACGCTTGCAGCCAGCACCGCGCCGGCGTTGGCCGCTGAGCACGGGTTGGCGGGGCCATATCTGGCAGCGCGTCAGGCAACGATTTCATCCGATTATACCGAAGCCTCCTTTTATTACCGCCAAGCCATCGCGGCAGAGCCGGACAATCTGCTCCTCAAGGAAAGCGCGATTGTAACGCTGATCGGTCAAGGAGATATCGCTGGCGCAGCTGAAGTCGCGCAGCAGCACGAAGACGCTGGCGGCAGAAATCAGATCGTCGACCTTGTGCTTGATACCGTCGATGTCGCCGCTGGGAAATTCGACCGCGCCGCGTTGGAAAGCCCCGAAACCACTGGTCTTGCCCCGCTCTTGAACGGATTGACCCGCGCTTGGGCGTTGCTGGGCCAAGGGAAAATGTCCGATGCCAGCGCTGCATTCGACTCGGTGGCGAAAATCGAGGACTTCGCCTCTTTCGCGCATTACCACAAAGCACTGGCCTTGGCGTCAGTTGGGGACTTCGAAGGTGCGCACAATATTTTGGGTGGCGACGCGCACGGCCCACTGGTCCTCAGCGTACGCGGTATAGAAGCCCACGCTCAGGTCTTGGCCCAGCTTGACCGGCAGAACGACGCTATAGAGCTGTTGAATGCCACCACCGCCAATGGCTTCAGCGCCGAACTCGAAGACTTGAAGGCGAAATTGCAATCAGGCGAGCCCGTGGCCTATGACTTCGTTGCGAATGCCAGCGAAGGGATCGCGGAGGTTTATTTTAACCTGTCCGCCGTCCTCGACGGTCGCGCGGCACCAGAGCACGTGTTGCTCTATCTGCGGATGGCGCAACACATCCGCCCCGACCACGCGCCCGCTCTGCTGATGGCGGCTGAAATCCTAGAAGGCATGGGCCAGTTCGATTTGGCCACAGAGTCCTACGCCTCACTGGATGCTACCTCTCCAGCATATGTATTGGCCGAAATTGGTCGCGCCAACGCGCTCTACTCCGACGACCGAAAAGAAGCGTCCGTAGAAGTACTGACCGCGCTGTCGGCGTCCCATGGCGAAATTGCCATGGTGCACTCCACATTGGGCGATATGCTTAGCCGGACCGACAAGAACCAAGAGGCGATAGAAGCGTACTCTCGTGCGCTGCAGCTCAATGGTATCGGAAACCGCAACAACTGGCGGTTGTTCTATGCACGCGGGATCGTAAAGGAGCGCGAAGACGATTTCATCGGGATGGAGCTTGATTTCCGCAAGGCGCTGGAGCTCGCTCCGAACCAGCCAGATATCTTAAATTACCTCGGCTACTCTCTGGTAGAACAGCGCATCAAACTTCCCGAGGCGCTGAAAATGATCCAAACCGCCGTAAAGGAAAGCCCCGATAGCGGTTATATTACGGACAGCCTCGGCTGGATTTACTACCGCCTTGGCCGGTTCGAAGATGCCGTGGAGCCCATGGAGCGCGCCGTAGAGCTCCTGCCGGTCGACCCCATCGTCAACGATCACCTTGGTGACGTTTACTGGAAAGTGGGCCGAGAACGCGAAGCGGAATTCCAATGGAAGCGCGCGTTGTCATTCAAGCCAGATGAAGCCGAAGCCAAGCGCATTCGCGAAAAACTCGCACGCGGGTTAACAGCAGTTTTGGAAGATGAGGCCAAAGCGGAAACCACGCAAACCGCCAAGGAATGATGGTGCAAGAATTTGCGCCTGCGAAGGTCAACCTGACTTTACACATCACCGGCCAACGCGACGACGGCTATCACCTGCTCGACAGTTTGGTGATGTTCGCATCAGTCGGCGATACCTTGACGCTGAGCGCCGCGAAAAACCTTGCCCTAGAGGTCGACGGCCCAGAGGCGCCATCTGTGCCAATCGGTGGCAACTCGGTGTTGTCCGCAGCGGAGATGCTAGCCCCGTCAAAAGGCGCACTGCTGCGATTGACCAAGACACTGCCCGTCGCGGCAGGGATCGGCGGCGGAACAGCGGACGCGGCGGCCGCCTATCGCGGCCTGTCGCAACTTTGGGGTTTGCCCTCAGCAAGCCCGACCCCAAGCACCTTCAATCATGTAGCAAAACTAGGCGCGGATGTGCCAGTGTGCCTATTCTCGCGCACGGCGCGCATGTCAGGTATCGGCGACCAGGTCGAATTCCTGCCCGATCTCCCAAGGCTCAACGCTGTGTTAATCAACCCACGAACGCCGGTGTCTACGCCCGACGTATTCAATTTGATTAGTTCAAAGAACAATCCCAGCATGACCGGCGTTCCTGATGCTACCGTTGCACAGGGCGACTTCGTTGCGTGGCTGGCGACACAACGCAACGACATGCAGCAGGCAGCGGTAACCCTCGCTCCGATCATCAGTGATGTACTGTCTGCGTTGGCAGAGACTACTGGTTGCCAATTGGCGCGCATGTCCGGATCTGGCGCGACATGTTTCGGGATATATCCCGATGCACATGCCGCCTCAAAAGCCGCGAGCGCGATATCGCAAGCCCATCCCGATTGGTGGGTTCAGCCTTGCACGTTGGGTGACGGCGCCTAATTCAGGCGCGACACCACGTAATCGGCGAGGTCTCGCAGCATGTCTGTTAAATCGCCCTGTGGAACCACGTCCAACTCTCGCTTGGCCTTCTCCGCCCAAGCCAAAGCATCTTGCCGGGATTTTTCCAGCGACCCGTAGTTTTCAAGGAGCTGCAAAGCATGCTCCAGATCGCCGTCCTGTTGCTTGCCTTTTTCAATGGTCCGCACCCAGAAATCGCGATCCGCGTCGCCGCCCGTCGCAATCGCTTTGATCAACGGCAGAGTCAGTTTGCGCTCGCGGAAGTCGTCGCCCACGTTCTTGCCCGTCTTCGCCGTGTCACCCGCGAAGTCCAGGATGTCGTCGGCAATTTGGAAACTGACACCAAGGGCGTCCCCGTAGTTGTAGAATGCTTGCACGACGTCGGGCGCCGCGTCAGCGACCATTGCGCCAACCTCCGTCGCTGCAGAAAACAGCGCGGCGGTCTTGCCACGCACGACCTGTAGATAAACGTCTTCCGTCGTCGCAAGGTTTTGCGCGGCGGTAAGTTGCAACACTTCGCCCTCCGCAATGACCGCAGATGCGTTCGAAAGAACCTTCAGCACATCAAGGCGGCCAGCTTCAGTCATCAACTGGAACGAACGCGCGAAAAGGTAATCCCCGACCAACACGGAGGACTTGTTGTCCCACAACAGGTTCGCCGCTGGGCGCCCGCGTCGTTGCTCGCTGCCATCAACAACATCATCATGTAGCAAGGTCGCCGTGTGAATGAACTCTACCGTGGCGGCCAAGTGCACGTGGTACGGGCCCTCGTATCCGCAAATCCGCGCCGCGGCCAAAGTCATCATCGGACGAACACGCTTGCCGCCAGCCTCAACCAGATGCGCCGTCACTTCGGGTATGCGCGGCGCATGCTCCGACGCCATCCGCGCGCGAATGAGGGCGCCAACAGCCTCTAGATCATCTGCGAGCGCGGCTTGAAGGCGATCATGGGGTTTCACAGATGGGGTATCCAAACTCATAGTTAAGCTCCGTCTCGTGTCTCGACAAACGTGCTGGCCTGTCGTTAACTCTATCACATGAAAGAGCTTTTGCGCAGTAACGATCCGACGATCATCGCCTTCTCCCAAGCCCTGCTATCAGGGGAAGATATAAGCGTGTTCGAAATGGACGTCCACATGAGTGTGCTAGAAGGGTCGGTTGGCATATTGCCGCGCCGCCTGATGGTTCGCGAGCAAGATCTATTCATGGCCCGCGCGATTCTTCGTGACAATGACATCCCACTGGATGGCTAAAAAGCATGGGATTTCTGTCGAGCCAGTTAACACATGACGCATTTTTGGGGGGCAAGTTGCACCTGTGGCAACCCGTCAAAGGCTACAGAGCCGCGACCGATCCCGTCCTGCTGGCCGCCGCCTGCCCCGCCACAAAGGGCCAGAGCGTTCTGGAACTAGGCTGCGGCGTTGGCGCGGCCTCTTTGTGCTTACGCACGCGGGTCGATGTGGAGTTGAGCGGCGTCGAGTTGCAGTCCAGCTACGCGGTGCTGGCACGCCGTAACGCGTCGGAAGCGGGCTACGCGATGACTGTGGTTGATGCTGATCTTGCAAACCTTCCCGCCGACGTCCGCGCCCGTAGCTTCGACCACGTGATCTTGAACCCGCCCTATTACGGCCCCGGCACCTCATCCCCGGACGCTGGCCGTGACAAGGCCCTGCGAGAGCAAACCGCATTGGCGACATGGGTTGATACGGCCCTACGGCGTGCAGGACCAAAGGGCTGTGTCACCCTGATTCATCTGGCCGAACGGGTGGGTGATCTGATCGAATTGCTTAATCCGCGTGCGGGACTGATCGAAATAAAACCAATAGCAGCCAGAGCGGGGAAACCCGCCGGTCGCGTTTTGCTGCGCGCGCACAAAGGTCGCGCCTCCCGCAGCATTTTGCATAACCCCTTGGTCCTGCACGACGGGGCCCGTCATCTGCGTGATGGGGATGATTTCTCACAGGCCGCAACAGACATCTTGCGGCGCGGGAAACCCATCGAGTTTTAAGGGATTTCGCCGCAGCGCCGCGACGCATTTCCGTGACATGATTCACAAGATGTGCTGCAATGGAGATCTAGACCACACATAAAGGAGTTATGCCCATGACGATCAGTTCGCACCTTTCTGAGCTGAAACGCAAACACGATGCATTGTCTCAACGAGTGGAAGACGCACAGAAAAGCCCAGGTCTGGATGACTTGACTGTCGTTGATCTTAAGAAGCAGAAACTGCGCCTTAAGGAAGAAATTACCAAGTATTCGAACTAGTTTCTATGTGACGCAAGCGCTGCCAATCCAGCACCGACTGCGATTAGAACCGCAGCCAGTAGCAATACGGTCGTCGCTTGCGCAACCCCTGCCGCAATCAGCACGCAGGTCGACAACAAGGGGGCGGCATATGATGCCGTCCCCAGCAGCTGGATGTCGCCCCGCTTCACGCCGATATCCCACAAGAAAAACGCCAACCCCACAGGCCCTAGACCCAATCCGATAACGGACAGCCAACTTACAGTGCTGCTTGGTATCACCGTCTGCTCGAACATTACGTGTGCCAGCCCCGCGAGCCCCGCCGAGGCGAGGCAGAAGAAGGTCACAACCTCTGTGGGTACCTCCTTAAACCTGCGTGACAATACGGAGTATCCCGACCAAGTGAGGGAGCAGCACACTGCCAATAAGTATCCCGGGACATATGACCACTGAAAGCCCGCGCCGCCCCGGGCGATGATAAGCGCAGCACCGGCAAAAGATACAACCGCGCCGACAATATGCAGCGCCCTCAACCGCTCCCCCGGAAGCAGGCCAGAGAAAAGAACAATCAGAAGCGGCCAGAGATAGGCAATCAACCCCGCCTCCGCGGCAGGGGCCAGACGCAGCGCAGAGAAGTATAGCGCATGGTAGCCAAACAGCCCGCCAATACCCAACGCCCACACGATGGGCGGCGTCGCACTGAGCGTCTCCATGACACCCCCGCGCCGCAGTGTGAAGAGCAGCCCAATCCCGCCACCTATGGCGAATGCCATGGCGCTCAGCTGAAAGGGCGGAACAGGGTCAGAGCCAACCGTCATAAGAGCCAGCAACGACCACAGCAATACAGCGCCGAAGCCGATGAGCGTGGCCGCTCGTCTACTCATTGGAACCCCTTCGCGTTGCAGCCACCGTGGCCGGTTTTGCATAGCAACGAAAAAGGCCGGTGCGCAATGACACCGGCCTCTTTGCCGTAAGTGAAGCGGCGTCGGCCTAAGCCATGTACTGCCCGCCGTTGGCGGAAACGGTTGAGCCGGTGATAAAACCCGCATCGTCTGACGCCAAGAATACCACCGTCCGCGCGATCTCTTCAGGCTCACCTAGGCGGCCCACTGGAATCTGCGGCAAAATCACGTCGTTCATGACCTTTTCAGGGATAGTGCTCATCATCTCGGTGTTGATGTACCCTGGGCAAATGACGTTCACGGTGATGCCAGCCCGCGCACCCTCTTGAGCCAAGGCTTTGGTGAAGCCGATGTCCCCAGCCTTTGCTGCCGCGTAGTTGCTTTGCGCAAACTGGCCCTTCTGCCCGTTGATAGAGCTGATGGTGATGACCCGCCCGAATTTCCGCTCGCGCATGCCAGGCCAGATCGGGTGGGTCATGTTGAACACGCCCGACAGGTTGGTGTTCATCACTTCAGACCATTGCTGAGGTGTCATCTTATGGAACGGCGCATCGCGCGTGATGCCTGCGTTGTTCACCAGAACCTCCACCGGACCCAAATCGGCCTCGACTTGGGATATCCCAGCAGCGCAGGCTTCGTAGTCTGCTACGTCCCATTTGTAGGTTTTGATGCCGGTTTCAGCGGTGAACGCCGCGGCTTTTTCGTCGTTTCCGGCATAGGTGGCCGCGACGGAGTACCCAGCAGCCTTTAGGGCTTTGGAAATAGCAGCGCCGATGCCGCGCGATCCTCCGGTAACAAGTGCAACACGGGACATGTGATTCCTCCTCAATCAATTAGGTAATTTTGTATCTAAAACAGTTTAGGTTGCGCAATTTTCGTGCGCAACCTAATTTAACCTATCAATCGCGTTCTACGCAGACAGCAACGCCCATGCCGCCACCGATACACAGAGTCGCGAGGCCTTTCTTGGCATCACGGCGCTGCATTTCAAACAGCAGCGTGTTCAGCACACGACAACCGGAAGCCCCGATCGGGTGTCCAATCGCGATTGCGCCACCGTTGACGTTTACAATCTCCGGATCCCAGCCCATGTCCTTGTTCACCGCGCACGCTTGCGCTGCGAAGGCTTCATTCGCCTCGACCAAGTCCAAGTCGGACGCCTTCCATCCAGCTTTCTCAAGCGCTTTGCGGGACGCGTAAATCGGGCCAACGCCCATGATCGACGGATCCAAGCCTGCGGTGGCGTAGCTCACGATGCGCGCCAAGGGCTGCAAACCTCGCCTTTCAGCATTGTCGGCACTCATCAGCAAAGTCGCCGCCGCGCCGTCATTCAGGCCAGACGCGTTTGCCGCCGTCACGGAACCGTCCTTAGTGAACGCGGGGCGCAGTTTTGCCATAGCGTCCATTGTTGCGCCGTGCCGGATGTATTCATCCTGATCCATCGTGATGTCGCCCTTGCGGGTCTTGATCGTGAAAGCCGCGATCTCATCTGCGAATTTTCCAGCTTTCTGTGCGGCTTCGGCTTTGTTTTGCGATGCTACCGCAAACTCGTCCTGCATCTCACGGCTGATCTGCCATTGGTCCGCAACATTTTCTGCGGTCTGGCCCATGTGATAACCATTGAAGGCATCCCACAACCCGTCGCGGATCATGCTGTCGATGTACTTCATGTCGCCCATTTTCTGGCCTTGGCGCAGGTTCGCAACATGCGGACTCATCGACATGTTTTCCTGACCGCCTGCGACCACAATATCAGCGTCCCCCAGCATGATGTGCTGCGCACCGAGCGCCACGGCACGAAGCCCCGACCCGCACACTTGGTTGATGCCCCAAGCAGACGCCTCTTTCGGCAGACCTGCATTGATATGTGCTTGGCGCGCAGGGTTTTGCCCTTGGCCGCCGGTGAGCACCTGACCGAGGATTGTCTCGGAAACCTCCGCCTTATCGACGCCTGCGCGCTCGACCACTGCTTCGATGACAGCAGCTCCTAAATCATGCGCGGGGGTGTTGGCAAAAGAGCCGAGAAAACTACCGACACCTGTGCGGGCAGCTGAGGCGATTACGACATTGGTCATGAGCATTCCTTTCCTACGGTCGGTGTGTCTCTGCTTGCCAGAGCACTGGATTTGACCGACCGTGTATTGCTAAGCGTTTAGCTGGCTTACGTGGCGTATACGATTGGACAGGGTGTCTCACATTTTTGCAAGTGCCAAGATGGGCACCGGTTAGGGAGAGGAGTTAGCCGAAGTGTGATCGCTGAACGGGGCCGCGCCCCAATTCCCAAGGCTTGGCCACGGCGGGCACGCCAAAAAGGTAGCCTTGCAGGCAATCGATACCAGCCTCTGCCAGATACTCCGCTTCCTCTATGGCCTCCACGCCTTCGGCGACAGTGAACATATCAAACTGCTGCGCGATTGAGACGAGGGCCTGCATCAAAACCTGATTGTCAGAATCTACGTCAATGTGTCGCGCGAAGCTGGTGTCGATTTTGACAATATCGAAGTAGAAGTCCCTGAAATGGCGGAACGCGGTGTAGCCAGCACCGAAATCATCAAGCGCGAAGGAGATACCGCGCCGCTGCATACGCGCCATGAAATCTGCGACCAGATCAGGCATAAGCAGGGCGGAAGATTCGGTGATCTCAATAATTAACCGCTCCCCCACAGTTGGGTCGCGGAACAAGCCACGCTCTAAGGCTAGTTCCCAAAGCGGGTGACCGATGGAGCGGGGAGACATATTGATCGACAGCCGCAGCCTTGGTTCTTGGATCAAGCTCTTGATCCCCAGCTCCACAGCGAGGCAATCAATCATACGCCCTTCCTCTCGGGGCTCCACCGTCTCGATAAACTCCTTCGCTGGAATGATCCGGCCGGTGTCGTCCAAGACACGGATTAACCCCTCGTAGAACGCCACCACGCTCGCATCCGCTGATTTTACGATCGGCTGATATGCCAACAATACGTCTCGCTTACGCAACGCGCGGCGCACCATATCAAGTGTTTGGCTATCCCGTTGGGCGATGGCGGCGGACAGCGGACTGCCTGCTGAATGTTGATCGAATGACATGCGTGACTGCGCCCTTTTTGGTCACTGAGTCCTAGGGCTTAGGGACTTAAGCGTGCGTTAAAGTTCCAATTTTGTTCCAATCAAGGTAAAGAACGTCTCAACTTTGCAAGCCTTTGAAATGAGGGGAACACCTATGGAAAACCGATGCGGCTGGTGTGGCACCGAAGAAATTTACACAAATTATCACGACACAGAGTGGGGTGTGCCCGAATATGACAGCCGCGCCTTATGGGAAAAGCTGATCTTGGACGGCTTCCAAGCGGGGTTAAGCTGGATCACGATCTTGAAGAAAAGAGAGGTTTTTCGAGAGGCCTTTGAAGGGTTTGATCCAAATATTATCGCGAGCTGGGGCGAGGCTGATGTCAACCGCCTGCTACAGAACGCGGGCATCGTGCGCCATCGTGGAAAGATCGAAGCCACCATCGGCAACGCACGGGCGTGGCAAAAGATCGAGCAACGCGAAGGCTTTGACACATATCTTTGGAAATACTTTGACGGAAAACCGCTGCAAAACGAGTTCGAAACCCTAAGTGACGTGCCTGGGTTTACCCCGCTTAGCACCCAAATCTCGAAAGACTTAAAGAAAGAAGGGTTCCGCTTTTGCGGCCCGACAATCGTCTACGCCTTCGCCCAAGCCTGCGGGCTGGTCAACGATCACCTCGTGACCTGCCCGCGGCACAGAGAGGTCAAAGAGCTCGCGCGTTAGGATCCCCACGGGCCGTGGTGCGCCCCGTCTTTATCTGTCCGCTCGAAACTATGCGCGCCGAAAAAGTCGCGTTGCGCTTGGATCATGTTTGCGGTGGAACGGCCCGTTCGCATTGCGTCGTAATACGCCAACCCAGCTGACAAGGCTGGCACCTGCAAGCCGTGGGTGATTGCAGTGGCCACGACCTTACGAAGGGCTGGCGCACTGCGCTCGATCAACTCAGAGAAGAACGGCGCAAACATCAGGTTGTCTTGCGGCGCCGCAGTCAAAGCATCAGCCATGTCGTTCAGCATGGTGGAGCGGATGATACAGCCTTCGCGCCAGACCCGTGCGATTTCGGGCATGGGTAGATCCCATTCGAATTCTGCACTTGCCGCATTCAGCAAGTGAAAGCCCTGCGCATAGCACATGATTTTGCCCGCGATCAGGGCCTGCTCCAAATCGTCACGGCTTAGCGCGCCGGACGCCAGCTCTACCGGCGCGGCGCCAAACATCGCCTCGCCACGTTCGCGCTCCGACTTCATGGCGGATAGGTTACGTGCGGCAACCGCCGCCTCGATCACGGGCACGGGCGCGCCTAGGTGCTGCGCTTCAATTACGGTCCACCGGCCGGTCCCCTTCTGGCCCGCACGGTCCAGAATTATGTCGAGCACAGCATTACCGCTTTCAGCATCGGTCGCCGCCGCCACCTTGCCGGAAATTTCAATTAAGTAAGACTGTAGCGCCCCTTTGTTCCATTCTTCAAACGCCCCCGCGCAGGTTGCCGCTGATGCCCCCTGCCCGTCGCGCATGATCCCGTAAACCTCGGCGATCATTTGCATGTCGGCGTATTCAATGCCGTTATGAACGGCTTTAACGAAATGCCCTGCGCCACCTTGCCCCATCCACGTCGCACAGGCGGTGCCTTCGTAATCTGCCGCGATGGCGGTCAGGATGTGGGACACTTGCGCCCAAGCTTCCTTGCGTCCGCCGCCCATGATGGACGGGCCATGGCGCGCGCCTTCTTCACCGCCCGACACGCCAATGCCAAGAAACGGCACGCCGTCGGCCTCAGCCTGTGCCGCGCGCGCTTCGGTGTCACGGAAGTTGGCGTTGCCCGCGTCGATGATGAGATCGTCCTTGCCAAGCAAGGGGCGCAACGCCGCGATTTGCTGGTCGACCGCCGCGCCAGCCGGTACCATCAAAATAATAGCGCGCGGCTCCGCGATGGAGGCGACCAAGTCTTCCAGCGTGCTACATGGGGTGATGCGTTCCGCCAGTTCACCCGCTTCAGCATGAAACTCGTCGGTGCGGGCGGTGGTGCGGTTAAACACCGAAATAGCAAAGCCCTTTTCAGCTATGTTCAGGGAGAGCATAGCCCCCATCGTTCCAAGTCCGATTAGGCCAATTTCAGATTTCGACATTGCAATGTTCTCCCCAGTCTGGCTTCATCTGTTATCGCTAACGATCCAAGGCGTCAAATCCAACCCTAACCAGAGCCTGCCAGTTATCCGGAGCCCCCATGCGCGACATTGATCTGACAGAGGGCGCCATAGGCAGTCACTTCAAGGCGTTGGCCGTTCCCGCAGCCTTAGGCATGTTGTTCAGCACGCTCTATAATGTCGTGGATGTGTACTTCGCGGGCCAAATCTCGACGCAGGCGCAGGCGGGCCTGGCTATTGGGTTTCAAGCTTTCTTTGTCATGATGTCCGTCGGCTTTGGCCTCGGCGCTGCGATGAGTGCGTTGGTCGCGAACGCGCGTGGGCAAAAAGACGATGACGCGGCGCGACGGCTCGCCTCGCAAGGGATCAGCTTTGGCGTCGTTGCAGTCTTCCTGTTGATGCTCGGCGCTGCGTTCGCAGGTCCCTACGTGATCGCCGTGGTGTCCGAGGCTGGCGCGTACCGCGACGCCGCCACCACATACTTTTACTGGTTAATCTTAGCCCTTCCGGGCTTCTTGCTGGCCTACGGCGCGAACGGAATTCTTCAAGCACACGGCGACACCGTCTCCATGCAACGTGCGTTAATGGTGGCTTTCGTTGCAAACATTGCCCTGAACCCGCTGCTTATCTACGGCATCCCCGGCGTCACTCCACCGCTTGGCCTGAGCGGTATCGCCCTGGCGACCGTAATCAGCCAAACCGGCGTGATGATCTGGATACTCCGCCAAGTGATGGCGCGCCGCATTATGACGGGGTTCCGGCTAAGCTGGCTTAAACCAGACCTTCCGACCTACCGCGAAATTGCGGAGCAATTACTGCCGACCACCACCGCGCTGATGGTGATGTTCGTGTCCGGCTTTGTCGTGCAGTTCGCACTTAAGGGCTTCGGGGCGGAGGCCATCGCAGCCTACGGCGTCGCCCTTCGAGTCGAGCAGATACTGCTTCTGCCCGTGCTTGGCATGACAGGTGCCTTGCTTCCAATCGCGGCCCAAAATTACGGGGCAGAGCAATTCGACCGTGTGCGCGAGGCTTTGGTTATGTGCGCCAAACTTGGCTTCGTGATGACATTCGCCGCCTTTCCTATCCTGTGGTTCGCGTCGCCCTTCGTCATCGCGCTGTTCAACGACGATCCGGAAGTCGTTCGCATTGGCGTCAGCTACCTGCGCGTCGACGGTTTTCTATTTCCGATCTACATGATGCTGTTTGCGATCAACTCGTTCCTGCAGGCGCTGAAACGCCCCATCTGGACGTTGTGGATCAGCGTCTACCGTCAGGGGTTCGGCGTCGCATTCTTTATCTGGGTTTATGTCGGCGTGCTCGGAATGAGCGTTTGGGGCGTCTGGATCGGCATCGCGACTGCGGTGACAACCGGCTGGCTCATCGCGCTCTTGGTGGCGAAACGCGTCGCGGATCAGAAGATCGGCGGCCTTAGGGCTTAGGCCCTTCATCATCGAACAAGATGCGTGCGGCGTCGCCTTCGATATCCTCATATTGGTTGTGCCTTACGGTCCACAGGAAGGCGGCGACGCCCATCCCGCCGAGGATGAGCGAGACAGGGATAAGGATCACAAGAACATTCATGACCGCACCCTTAACGCGTTCAGGATCACAAGGATAGACGAGCTGGACATCGCAAGCGCCGCCATAAGCGGGCTGGCATATCCAGAAACAGCCAATGGCACCGCGACCGCGTTGTAGCAAATAGCGATCCCGAAGTTTTCACGAATACGGGCACGCGCGCTGCGCGCGACGCGCAAAGCCTCCTTAATCGGTGCAAGGGAGCGCCCGAGCAACACAATGTCAGAAGTCGCCCGCGTTGCGTCCACGCCAGACGCAGGGGAGATAGACACGAAGGCTTGCGCCATCGCGCCCATGTCGTTCAACCCGTCACCGACCATCAGCGTGTGTTTACCCTGATCTTGAAGTGCGGCGAGTTGGTCAATCTTGTCGGCGGGCAGCATGCCCCCCTTAGACGCCCCGAGGCCCAATCGCCCGCCGATGTTCGTCGCCGCAAAGTCGGTATCACCGGACAGGATCTCGACCTGCATGCCTTGCGCCACCAAACTTGAAACCAAATCGTGTGCGCCTGGCCGCAGGGTTTCGTCAATCCGCAAAACTTGCTCCGCGCCGTCCCCACGCTGGAACACTGTTCCGCCGCTCGCGCTGCGCGACTTGCCCAAACGTACGGGCACACCGGCGTCAAAGCCGCTGACGCCCTCACCCGCAACCTCAAACACGTCGTCAATTTCGGATGCTACAACCTGCATGCCGTCAAGCGCGGACGCCAAAAGGCGCGAGACAGGATGATCTGACGACCGACTTAAGGCGAACACGGCAGCGCGATCGTCAGCGGACAAGCTTTGTAAGTCCGTCAGGATCGGGGTGCCATCTGTCAGCGTGCCGGTTTTGTCAAAGACCACCGTATCGACCTCTGCCAAACGCTCCAAAGCGGTCGCGGATTTAATCAGCAGGCCCTTGCGGAAAAGGCTGCCCGACGCAGCCGTTGTGACGGCCGGAACTGCTAAACCCAATGCACAGGGGCACGTGATGATAAGGACGGCAATTGCGATGTTAAGAGAATAGCGAAGGTCGCCAGTGGCGCTAAACCAGCCCACGAAGGCCAGCGCCGCCAACCCGTGCACTAACGGCGCATAGAGTTGCGCCGCGCGGTCCGCCACGGGCGTGTAATGGGAACGGCCGCTTTCAGCAACTGCGACCATCTCCGCCATGCGACGCAGGGTCGTGTCTTGGCCCACGGCAGTGGCGCGGATGACCAGCGGGTTGGACAGGTTCACCTCACCGGAGACGACTTTGCTACCAACCTGCGCCGCCACAGGCAGGCTTTCCCCGGTCAGCAATGACCGGTCCATCTGCGACTGGCCGACATCCACAATTCCGTCGACCGGAACGCGCCCGCCGGCCGGAACCTGCACCATATCGCCCACCACAATGTCGGCAGCTTTGACCCGAACGGGGGCACCGTCGCGGATGCACGTTGCCGACGGGACTTCAAGCGCCGCCAACTCCTGCGCGGCAGAGCGCGCGGCGGCGCGGGTACGGTGGTCCAAATAACGCCCGATCAGCAGAAAGAATGTTAAGGACAGTGCAGCGTCGAAATACGCGTTTTCGCCACCCGCCATTGTCTCATAGAGCGACAAGCCGCTGGCCAGTAGGATCGCAAGGGAGATCGGAACCTCCATATTGACGCGCCAAACCCGCAGCACCGAAAGCGCGGACACAAAAAAGGGCCGCGCGGCGAAGATCACGGCGGGCAACGCAATCACAGCCGATATCCAGTGAAACAACTGGCGCGTAGCGTCCTCCGCCCCAGCCCAAATGGCCACGGACAAGATCATAACGTTCATCATGGCAAAGCCCGCGACGGCCAAGCGCAACAACAGCGAACGGCCCACAGGGTCCCCCTCCGCCGCTCGTAGCGTATCGCTGTCCAATGGCAATGCCTCAAAACCCAAGGCCAACAACGCGTTGATCAGACCGTCTTCGTCCGCGTCCCCTCGGGTGTGCACAGACACCCGCTTGAGGCTTAGGTTAACGCGTGCGTCCAGAACCTCTGGCAGCTTTTTCAAGCCGCGCTCGACGCCGGAAACGCAGGCGCCGCAGTGGATGCCGGGCAAAGACAATGACACCATATCACCCGCCGTCGTGCGCGCTGCCCCGCGCGCAGTTTCCTCTGCAAGGGGCGCACCCGCGCACCCCGGACAACTCATCACACTCATTGGGGGACCACGAACGGAATCCGCTGCTCAAACACGGTTCCGTCTTCCGCTATTGCCTTCATGCGCAGGTTCCAGTTCCCCGCAGACAGGTCTTCAGCCGCCAGATGCGCTTTTCCGTCGAAACGGAACGCTGGTGTCCGGTCGCTGCTGACAGTCGTTGCGCGCCCTAATGTTGCGTCAATCAGCTTCGGATCAACAGGCCCATCCTCATCCACTATGGAAAGACGCAATGTCCCGTCAGCGTAGCCGACCTTCACATCCCACCCCAATGCAAGCTGGGCCGCGCGACGTTCATCAAAGCTTTGGCTGGCGACGTAAGAGTTCTTGGTCTCCAGCCCTGGAAACGTACGGACGGCCTGCGTCGCAAGCGTCAGGTTCACGCCGATGACGATACTAAACCCGACCGCAAACATGGCAAACACATGGATGCCTTTAATCTCACGGCTCATTGCGCAGCCTCCTTGCCGTTAAATACCGAATTGGTGTGTGCGCGTTCACCGGATGTGACGTCTTCAACCCAGAACCGCAGGTCAGTCCGCTCCGCTGTTGCACTCGGGTCGCCACGGCGTGCGGTGACATAGACCCGCTGCAACTTGGTTTCATTTGCGGGCACGACCACACTGACGAGGTCAGTACCCTCAAGATCAATGCGAAGTAGCGCGTCTGATGTCAAAGACAGATGGAACTCCCGATCATCCCCGTGTTTGTTCAGCAACCGGATGTCGTAGGCATTCCGGATGGAGCCGTCAGACATGGTGACATACGTCGGGTTGCGAATGGGCGAGACTGTCATGTCGATCTCTGCCCGAATGAACAGCGCGAAAATCAGACCGAAGCCGATTGTGGACCAAAGGAACGTGTAGACCAGAGTACGTGGCCGCAAAATGTGCTTCCAGATAGGTTTCGCCTTGCCGCCTGCCCGCTCAATCGGCTCGTCCGATAGCGCGAGGTAATCAATCAAGCCGCGCTCTTTGCCGATGCGCTCCATGACGTCATCACACGCATCAATGCACAGCGCACAGGTGATACACTCCATCTGCTGGCCATCACGGATGTCGATGCCCATCGGGCAAACATTCACGCAAGCCATGCAATCAATACAGTCGCCGCGCGTATCTTCATGCTTCTTGCCGCGCGGCTCCCCGCGCCAATCACGGTATCCGACGGTGATCGTGTCCTCATCCATCATCGCGCCCTGAATGCGCGGCCACGGGCACATGTAGATGCACACCTGCTCACGCATGAAGCCACCGAAAATGAATGTCGTAGCGGTCAGGAAGCCAATTGTGGCGTAGGCCACGGGATGTGCAGAGAACGTTGCCAAGTCGACCGCCAACTGCGGCGCGTCAGTAAAGTAAAACACCCACGCGCCGCCCGTGGCGATCGCGATAAGCAGCCAGACGACCCATTTGGTGATCCGCAACCGCCACTTGTGGAAATCCCACTTGGCGCGCCATAGGCGCACGCGCGCGTTGCGGTCCCCTTCAATCCATCGCTCGACCAGTATGAAGAGGTCCGTCCAAACGGTTTGAGGACATGTGTAGCCACACCAGACCCGCCCCAATGCAGAGGTGAACAAAAACAGCCCCAAACCCGCCATGATCAAAAGTCCGGCGACAAAGTAGAATTCATGGGGCCAAATTTCGATCCAGAAGAAGTAAAATCGGCGCCCCGCCAGATCAATCAACACGGCCTGATCGGGAAGGTTCGGGCCACGATCCCAACGCACCCAAGGCGTGAGATAATATATCCCCAAGGTGACGGCCATGATCCACCACTTAAACGTGCGGAAAAAGCCGGACACGCGCCGTGGGAAAATCGGCTCCTGCGCAGCATACAATGAGGGCGGAGTTTCAGCTTTGCTCATGTCGTCAATCATCCGGGATTTTAGGTCTGTTCGCAGCGTCTGAATGCAATCTTATCATGAAAAGGTCTTTGACCCAGATCAATCGGCGCAGAGCGACGTTTCGACACCCCCAGCAAGCCCCCAACCCGCCGCTGGAACGCCTGCGGTACGCATGGTATGTTGGCCGCGAACAACGCGCGGGCGCACGAAAGCAAACATCATGACACGTGACTACAGTTCCTTTTTGCCGACGAGTGACGCGAAACCGCCAAAGGCGGCGGCCCTATCCCCGCTCGCAGCCCTTGGGTGGCAACCCTTTTTTGCACAGCAAATCAGTGTCGAGCAGATGGAAGAAACTCCACCACTGCGCGTGACTGAGGTACACCGGAACGGGCTTCAAGCCCGTGGTGAAAGCATCGACATGCACATCCCCCACGGGCCGGAGGCCACGGTCGGTGACTGGATACTACTCAACCGCGAACTGCCGTCCGCCAGCGAAGTCCTTGAGCGTAAAAGCCTCATCAAACGCCGCGCACCCGGCCGCACCTTGGGCATCCAGCTAATCGCGGCCAATCTGGATACGGTGTTTGTCGTGTCGTCATGCAACGACGACTTCAACGTTGCGCGTCTGGAGCGCTTTATTGCCCTTGCGTTCGAGGCCGACCTCTCGCCGGTTATCGTGCTCACAAAGACCGACCAATGCGACGCTCCCGACGACTACATCGCCCGTGCCAAAGCGATCTCCGATCAAGTGCCCGTCGTCGCGCTCAACGCGAAAAGTGATGCGCCGCAAACGGAATTGGCGCAGTGGTGCAAACCGGGTCAGACGGTCGCGTTTCTAGGGTCGTCCGGGGTCGGCAAATCCACGCTGACCAACGCACTGGCCGGCGATACAGCGATCACAACGCAAGCCGTGCGCGAGGACGATTCACACGGGCGGCACACAACGACCAGACGCAACCTTTACTTCCTGTCATCAGGCTGCGCCGTTCTCGACACCCCCGGCATGCGGGAGCTGCAACTTACAGACAATGCTTCGGGCGTGGCCGAAGTGTTCGCGGATCTGGACGAATTGAGAACCCAATGCAAATTCAACGACTGCAAGCACACCGTAGAACCGGGGTGCGCCGTCTTGGCCGCGGTCGCGCGCAATGAATTAGACCCTGTTCGGCTGGCAAGATGGCAAAAGCTGGTAGCAGAAGATTTGCACAACTCCGCCACCCTCGCGGAGCGGCGCACAAAGGATAAAGCCTTCGGAAAAATGGTGCGCAACGCCCAGACCAAGAAAAAGAAGTAACCGGCCGTTAAGTCCGACAATCAAAAAGCCCGCCAAGCGTAAGCTGGCGGGCTTTCCTTGCGGTACGAACCCGCGCGCCCCAGACCGATTGCGCGAACAGGAGGCTGGGGGCGCGGGTATCGCACGCTAGGCTCGAAGTCCTCCCGAAGTAGCGTGCGAATTCCTATGGGGGGCTTACTCGCCGCCGCCTTTCTGGTGAACATAGGCAGTCACCGCATTGATCTGCGCGTCCGTCAAACGTGGCGACCACGGCGGCATAACACCAAAGCGCGCGTTGGTGATCGTCTCCGTCAACGCCACATCGGACCCGCCGTAGAGCCATACGGAATCCGTGAGGTTCGGCGCACCTTGTTCACGGTCCCCCATACCGGTCTCGCCATGACACGCAGTACAGTTGTCCACGAACAGCTCGGTCCCCTGCTCCGCCAAAGCGGCATCGTGGTCCAAGCCCGACAGAGATTGCACGTAAGCGACCAGCGCCTCGATCTCTTCCTTCTCCAATAGCTCGCCGAATGCTGGCATCTCGGAATACCGCGCGTCTTCGTCCTGCTCGTTACGAATGCCGTGGCGCACGGTCGTGGCGATAGCCTCCATGCTGCCGCCCCATAGCCAGTCATCGTCCAGCAAGTTGGGGTAGCCCGCAGACCCCGCAGCGCCCGAACCGTGACACTGCGAACAGTTGTTCGCGAAGACCGACGCACCAGCGGACACTGCGTATTGCTGCAACGGCCCGTTGTCTTTCAACGTGTCCAAGTCAATCGCCGCGAGCTGGGTGTTCAGATCAGAATTTGCCTCTTCCACACGAGCGATCTCTGCGGCGACTTCACCGCGCGTTGAATATCCTAGAAAACCCGCCGTCGCGGAGGACACCAACGGCCACGCCGGATAGGCAATAGAATAGATCACCGCCCACACGATGGTCGCATAGAGCGACCAAAGCCACCAGCGCGGCAAGGGTGTGTTCAGCTCCTCAATGCCGTCGTAGGAATGGCCTGTGGTGTAGGTCTTTGTGGCCTCATCATATCTTGGCTCATCCATTGTCTTGGCCTTTCAGTTGCTCAGCGTCGTTTGCCGGACGATCCTCGTTACGGAATGGCGCTTGGCTAATATCATCATGCATGGAACGTGACCCCGGGCGAAACGCCCAGAGCACCACACCAAAGAAGAAGGCGAACATGGCAAGCAGCACCCAGCTGTCCGCCAACTGCCGTAAGAACGAATAAGTATCCATTGTGTCCCCTCCTCTTACCGTGACGCGTCTGGTGTGAAGGTAGAGAAGTCTACCAACGTACCCAGCATTTGGAGGTAAGCGACCAGCGCATCCATCTCGGACACACCGGGTGCGTTATCGAAGTTGCGGGTCTGCGCCCCCGGATAACGTTCCAGAAGGCCGTCCCAGTCACCTTCGGGGTCTGCTTGCACCATGAAGTCGGCACGCGCGGTTTCGATCATCTCGTCCGTATAGGGCACGCCCACAAAGCGGTGCGTCTTCAAGGTCGCCTCAATGTGTTCCCCGTCCAATTGCACGTCCTTGAGGAAGGAATACTTGGGCATCACGGATTCAGGCACAACGGATTGTGGATCACTCAGGTGGTTGACGTGCCACTCGTCAGAGTATCGACCGCCAACACGCGCCACATCAGGCCCCGTGCGCTTGGAGCCCCATTGGAACGGGTGATCGTACTGCGATTCTGCCGCCAAGGAGTAGTGACCATACCGCTCCACCTCGTCGCGCATCGGGCGGATCATCTGCGAGTGGCACAGGTAGCACCCCTCGCGCACATAGATGTCACGGCCTGCAAGCTCCAGCGGAGAGTAAGGGCGCATGCCCTCCACGTCCTCGATGGTGTTCTCAAGGTAGAATAGCGGCGCGATCTCTACGATACCGCCAATGCTGACCACCACCAGAGACGCGACCATAAGCATGGTGCCGTTACGTTCCAATGCCGCGTGGCGTTCCAGAAAGGTGCGGCGTTTTTTCGGGTTTGTGTTTTCAGATGTCATTCATCCGCTCCTTATTCCGCAGCCACGCCGACGGGGGCCGTCACTTTGACGCCTCCGCGGATGGTCATCCACATATTCCAAACCATGATCAAACCGCCTGCGAGGTACAAAACACCACCCAGCCCGCGCACCACGTTCATCGGGAACTTAGCGGACACAGTGTCTGCGAAGCTGTTCACCAAGAAGCCTTGGGCGTCGACTTCACGCCACATCAAGCCTTCCATGATGCCGCTCACCCACATCGACGACGCGTAGAGCACGATGCCAATCGTCGCCAACCAGAAGTGTGTGTTGATAGCAGATACCGAATACATCTTCTCACGCCCCCAAAGCTTAGGTGTCAGGAAGTAAAGCGCCGCGAACGTAATCATGCCGTTCCATCCAAGCGCACCGGAGTGCACGTGACCAATGGTCCAATCCGTGTAGTGCGACAGCGAGTTCACAGCACGGATCGACATCATCGGGCCCTCGAAAGTGGACATGCCGTAGAAGGCAAGCGAGGCCACCATCAAACGGATGATCGGGTCGGTGCGCAACTTGTCCCACGCGCCTTGCAGCGTCATCAGGCCGTTGATCATACCACCCCACGACGGCATCCACAGCACGATGGAGAACACCATACCCAGCGTCGATGCCCAGTCAGGCAGCGCGGTGTAGTGCAAGTGGTGTGGTCCCGCCCAAATGTACAAGAAGATCAGCGCCCAGAAGTGGATGATCGACAGCTTGTAGGAATACACCGGACGACCCGCCTGCTTCGGCACGAAGTAGTACATCATGCCAAGGAAGCCCGCCGTCAGGAAGAAGCCCACCGCGTTGTGGCCGTACCACCATTGCGTCATGGCGTCTTGCACACCAGAGAACACCTGTACCGATTTGGACCCCCAGATAGAGACCGGAATAGACAGGTTGTTGACCAAGTGCAGCATCGCGATGGTCACAATGAAAGACAGGAAGAACCAGTTGGCCACATAAATGTGGCGCTCCTTACGGGTCAGGATCGTACCGAGGAACACGGCGAGATAGGCAACCCATACAATGGTAAGCCAGATATCGACGTACCACTCAGGCTCTGCGTATTCTTTCGACTGCGTGGCGCCCAACAGGTACCCCGTAGCAGCAAGCACGATAAACAGGTTGTAGCCCCAGAAAACGAACCACGCGAGGTTGCCGCCCCACAGGCGCTGCGCGGATGTGCGCTGAACGATGTAGAACGACGTCGCGATCAGGCCGTTACCGCCGAACGCAAAAATCACGGCGGAGGTATGGAGTGGGCGAAGCCGGCCGAAGTTGCCGAATGGCTGGGCCCAATCAAAGTTCAGAACGGGAAATGCGAGTTGGAATGCAATGAACGTGCCAACCAGAAAGCCAACAACACCCCAAAGCGCCGTCGCGATCACGCCGTAGCGCACTGGCCCGTCCATGTAGTCAGCCGCCGCGTCAGCTGAGACTGCCACGACTGGCTCATCCGTTTGCCGAAGCACGCGGATAAACATGAAGATGCCCACCGCGAGAATCAAAAGCGCATGAACTTGGTAAGCCAAGTCGTGCGCCCAATTGGCTGCAAGGGCAGCAAACAAAATGACGCCCCCCAGCAGTATCAGCTTTATATAGTTAAGCATTTTTCACCCGTTCCGTTCGTTCCTGACCGTCTGCAAAGAGAGTTCTCCCTGCCTCGGCATGGCAGGGAGTGCCGAATTCCGCGAGGCAGAACCTTGATATATGTCAAAAGCCCCCCAACGGCGGCCACCTTTGAGGGTTTTATTATAGCTTAGAGGGTTTTGAATTGCGCCACGCAGCACGTGCGAAAACGAAAATGTCGCAGGTCGCTGGGCTGATCAGGGCAGCGTTGCCCCGTCGCTGTCGTCGCCCGCCTCATCCAGCAAACGGTTCAAGTCGGGAATCGTCACTTTGCGTGTGCCTTCCAGCACCAAGACGCCATCCCGCTTCAGCGCGGCCATCTGACGGCTAACCGTCTCAATCGTCAGGCCCAGATAGTCCGACATAGCATCGCGGGTCAGCGGCAGGCTCATCTGAAGGCTCTCACCCTCCTGCGTGCCCAAACGCCGCGCACAAATAAGCAGGAAGCTCGCGATTTTTTCGCGCGCGGTTTTCCGGCCAAGCAGCAACATCCACTCACGGGTGGCGTCCAACTCGTCAAGAACGATCTCCACCAAGCGTTCCTGAACGTGCGGCGTGGAGCTCGTGACTTTTTCAAACGCCCGCTTGTGAAAGTGACACAACGTCAACTCCGAGACAGCCGTGACGTCAAACGACGCGATATCACGTCCCGGCCGTCCGATAAAATCTGACGGCAACAACATGCCTACCATTTGCATGCGTCCGTCAGCCATTGACCGCGACAGAGTTGCAACTCCACTCACCACAGACGCGACAAACGTCATCGGATCGCCCATCAAAACAACAGACGCACCCGGAGAATAAGTCTTGTAATACTTGATCTTACCTAGCTCATCCAATTCCTCACCCGTGCACCGAGAGCAGATAGCTCTGGGGCGGATCGGGCAGTTGGAACAAGTCTGGGTGGTGCTGTCGATCTTTATCATACCCCTGTGTGATGGAGAAATTGATTAGGATCAAGGTTTGCCGTGCGTCATTGGATCAATAAAGCCAGCATGACACAGCATGAAACCCTTCGCCGCTACGGCCTTTTCACCTCCCGCGCGCCACGGTACACAAGCTACCCGACTGCGCCCCATTTCAACAATGAGACTGGGCCGGAAACGATGGCCGGCTGGCTGGAGCAGGTGCCCGAGCAGTCCAAGGTATCGTTGTATATCCACATCCCGTTTTGTCGCAGGTTGTGCTGGTTTTGCGCTTGCCGCACCCAAGGGACGCAGACCGACGCGCCACTGCGCGGCTATCTCGACATGCTCAAGGCAGAACTGGCGATGGTGGCGAACAGCCTGCCCGCAGGCGTACAACTAAGCCGTCTGCACTGGGGCGGCGGCACACCAACGATTTTGCCACCCGCCATGATCACAGAGTTGGCCGAGGCGATTGATCGGCACTTCCCCCTGTCCAGTGGCTCCGAATTTTCCGTGGAGGTCGACCCGACCATGGTCGACGCCGAGAAAGTCGCCGCCTTGGGTGCTGCTGGCCTGACCCGCGTTAGCCTTGGCATTCAGGACTTCGACCCGCAGGTGCAATCCGCCATTGGCCGCATCCAAAGCTTCGAGGACACCAAGTGGGCCGCCGAAGCCTTGCGCGACGCAGGCGCGAAGAACCTGAACCTAGACATCCTGTATGGTCTCCCATTCCAGACTGCCGACAGCCTTACGGATACCGTTAACAAAACGCTGGAGCTGTCACCTGACAGGTTGGCTTTGTACGGCTACGCGCATGTCCCATGGGCCGCAAAACGACAAGTTCTCATCCCGGAGGACCATTTACCTGACGGCCCAACGCGCTACGCGTTGTTCCATATGGCGTCGCAGTTGTTCGGCGCAGCTGGCTACGATGCAGTCGGCATCGACCATTTCGCACGGGCGGGCGATGGCCTGCTGAATGCTTCGCTGAACGGGACTTTGCGGCGCAACTTCCAAGGCTATACCGACGATCAGGCGGACGTGCTCATCGGCATTGGCGCATCGTCCATCTCGCGCTTCCCAGCCGGATACGCACAAAACGCCCCCGGCACTGGCGAATATGCGACGGCCATCGCGTCAGGTAAGCTCGCCACCAAACGCGGTCACACCATGACACAGGACGACGTATTGCGTGCGCAGATCATCGAAGACCTGATGTGCCGCTTCGCGATTGATTTCGGGAATGTCGCCAAGCGCACGGGTGCCGCACAAGCTGACGTCAAAGCGATTGCCACGGACCTTCAGCGAAAATACGCAGATGTCTGCTCCATCAGTGCGGACGGGCTGACCCTGAGCGAGCCAGCGCTATCGCGCCTGATGGCCATGGACGTCGACGGCTACATGACCAATTCCAACAGGCATTCGCTGGCCATTTAATCAGAAGGCTTTGAACGTTAAGGTCGTCAGAGTGCGTTCGATGCCGGAAATGCTCAACAGGTTGTCATTGATGAATTTTCCGACGTCGTCGCCCTCTGGCACGTAGATTTTCAACAGCAAATCAAAAGCCCCCGAGGTTGAATAAAGCTCGGAGTGGAATTCGCGCATGACGATTTCCTCTGCGACTTTGTACCCGTGCCCCGGCTTGCATCTGATTTGGACAAACACACAATTCATCTTCTTCTCCCTGACTGCATTTGGCGGCACCCTGCCATGCCGCCGCACCCGTGGAAAGTCCCGTGCGACGTCGCTGGATTTCACCCCACCTCTATGGCAATAATGACGTCAGAACAGGCAACGGGAAGTATACAATGAAAAAGGCGCTTATTACTGGCGTAACCGGTCAAGACGGCTCCTATCTCGCAGAGCTGCTGCTTGAGAAGGGTTACGAAGTTCATGGCATTAAGCGCAGGGCCTCGTCGTTCAACACCCAGCGTATCGATCATATCTACGAAGACCCCCACATGGATAATACGCGCTTCATGCTTCATTACGGGGATCTGACGGACAGCTCCAACCTGACGCGGATCATCGCTGAGGTGAAGCCGGATGAGGTCTACAACCTTGGGGCCCAGTCACATGTGGCTGTCAGCTTTGAGTCCCCCGAGTACACAGCCGACGTTGACGCCATGGGCACGCTGCGGTTGCTGGAAGCCATTCGCTTCCTTGGCCTAGAGAAGAAAACTCGCTTCTATCAAGCCTCTACCTCGGAGTTATACGGGCTGGTGCAAGAAACCCCGCAGACGGAAACAACCCCTTTCCACCCGCGCAGCCCATATGCGGTGGCGAAAATGTATGCCTATTGGATCGCAGTAAACTACCGCGAGGCCTATGGCATGTACGCCTGTAACGGCATCCTCTTTAACCACGAAAGCCCGCGGCGCGGGGAAACATTCGTGACCCGAAAAATCACCCGTGGGCTTGCGAACATCGCCCAAGGTCTTGAGGCATGCCTCTACATGGGCAACATCGACGCCCTGCGGGACTGGGGCCACGCCAAAGACTACGTGCGCATGCAGTGGATGATGCTGCAGCAAGACACGCCCGACGATTTCGTAATCGCGACTGGCAAACAGTATTCGGTGCGCCAGTTCATCATTTGGTCCGCCGAACAACTGGGAGTGACGCTGCGCTTTGAAGGCGAGGGCGTGGACGAGATTGCCATCGTCGACAGTGTCGCGGGCGACAAAGCCCCTAGCATGAAAGTTGGCGATGTCATCCTGCGGATCGACCCGCGCTACTTCCGGCCTGCCGAAGTGGAAACGCTTCTGGGTGATCCCGCCAAAGCCAAGCGTGAACTGGGCTGGACCCCTGAGATTACAACGCAGGAGATGTGCGCAGAAATGGTGGAAGAGGACTTGAAGGCCGCACGAAAGATGGTTGCCATTCAGGCTCATGAAAACGGGCAGAAAGCCTAGTGAAACCGTTATCAGAGAAGCGCATATTGCTGACGGGCGGCGGCGGCATGGTGGGCCGAAACCTGTTGAACGCAGCCACAGGTCTGAACATCGACCATCCCAGCAGCAAGGAATTGGACCTTACGGAGGCCGCCACCGTGGCCGACTACATCCGAGATACCAAGCCGGATCTGGTAATCCATGCTGCGGGTAAAGTCGGCGGCATTCAGGCCAATATGGCCGATCCAGTGGCGTTTCTTGATCAGAATTTGGCGATCGGCCGCAATCTGATCATGGGCGCCTTCAACGCAGGAGTCCCCGAATTCCTCAACCTAGGCTCGACCTGCATCTATCCGCGTGCGGCTGAAAACCCGCTGCGGGAAGAAATGGTGCTCACGGGGGAGTTGGAGCCTACCAACGAAGGCTACGCCATTGCCAAAATTGCGGCGCTCCGTCTGTGCCAGTACATCCGTCGACAGCGCGCGGACCTGCAGTACAAGACATTGATCCCGTGCAACCTATACGGTCCGCATGACAACTTTCACCCGCAAAAATCCCATCTACTTCCCGCGATCATCCGCAAGGTTCACGACGCCAAGCTAAGCGGAGAGACAAAGGTAGAAATTTGGGGGGACGGTACAGCGCGGCGCGAGTTTATGTACGCGGGCGATCTGGCAGACGCGATTTTACGCGCGGCTCACGACATGGAACCGCTGCCTGATCTGATGAACACTGGCATCGGGCATGACCATTCGATCAATGACTACTACCAAACCGTCGCTGACGTCCTTGGATGGGAGGGCGAGTTCACTCACGACTTGTCCAAGCCCGTTGGCATGAAGCAAAAGCTCTGTGCGACGGACAAAGCGGACGCGTGGGGGTGGCAGGCTAGTACATCGCTGGCCGACGGCATTGGCAAAACATACAACTTCTTTCTGGAGAACCACGTCTCATGACTTTCACCTACCCACTGGCGACGTCCTCTTGGGATCAAGACGAACAAGATGCCTTGCAACGGGTCATCACGTCCGACCGGTTCTCGATGGGCGCTGAGGTCGCGACTTTCGAGACGCAGTTCGCGGCGCACTTCGGCGCCAGCTACGCGGTAATGGTCAACTCCGGATCATCCGCAAATCTGTTGATGGTCGCCGCGCTTTGCTTTTCCGAAAACCCTGATCTGAAGCTTAATGCGGGCGACGAGATCATCGTTCCAGCCGTATCATGGAGCACGACGTACTTCCCGTTGCAGCAATATGGTCTAAAGCTGAAATTCGTCGACATAGACGCCGACACGTTGAACTATGACCTCGACGCACTTGCCGAGGCGGTGACGGATAAAACCCGCGCATTGATGGTGGTTAACCTGCTCGGCAATCCCAACGACTTCGACCGGATCAACCAGATCATCGCCGGTCGTGGCATCGTGATGATCGAGGACAACTGCGAGTCTATGGGTGCCACGTTGAACGGCAAACAGGCTGGCACGTTCGGGGTAATGGGCACCTATTCGTCGTTCTTCTCGCACCACATCTCCACGATGGAGGGTGGCTTGGTCGTGACAGACGACGAGGCGCTTTACCACATTATGCTGTCGCTGCGCGCGCATGGATGGACACGGAACCTGCCGAAGGAAAACACCCTCACCGGCATCAAAAGCGATGACCCGTTTGAAGAGTCGTTTAAGTTCGTACTGCCCGGCTATAATTTACGCCCGTTGGAAATGTCCGGCGCATTGGGCCAAGCCCAATTGCTGAAGCTTCCCGCATTGATCGCCGGACGCCGCGACAACGCGGCCCTGTTTCTAAGCAAGATGTCGGATCATCCCGTCTTTTCGATCCAGAAGGAAACCGGTAAAAGCAGCTGGTTCGGCTTTAGTCTTGTTGTTCGGGAAACCGCTGGCATCTCCCGCAAGCAAGCCATCGCAGCGTTGACCCACGCGGGCTTTGAATGCCGCCCCATCGTGACAGGAAACTTCGCCAAGAACGAGGTCTTGAAGTACTTCAACTACGAGGTTCATGGCGAACTGCGCAACGCGAACCACATTGACCAGTTCGGGCTTTTCATCGGCAACCATCACTACCCGATGCCTGATGCATTTGAGGCCCTCGCAGAGGTCAAATTCTGATGCCAACTGAAGTGCACCCCCTATTGCTGTGCGGCGGCTCTGGCACACGGCTTTGGCCTTTGTCGCGCAAAAGCTATCCCAAACAGTTTGCGCAGCTTACAGGTGACAGAAGCCTGTTCCAGGCCTCGGCGCAGCGCTTGACTGGCGAGGGGTTCGCCGCCCCGATGATTGTCACGGGATCGGACTTTCGCTTTGTCGTGAAAGAACAATTAGCCGATGTGGGGCTTGCCCCCGCATCCATCCTGATCGAACCGTTCGGGCGAAACACCGCCCCCGCAATTCTTGCGGGCGCATTGGCGTTGGAGGCCCAGTCATCTGGCGCGTTGATGCTGGTCGCACCATCTGATCACGTCGTCCCCGATGCGGCAGGGTTTCGCAAGGTTGTAGAAGCCGCTGTTCCCGCCGCGAATTCAGGGCAGTTAGTGACATTCGGCATCCGCCCGGACCGCGCGGAAACCGGCTATGGCTGGCTGGAGCTCACATCCGCACCGTCAGACGATTTCGCGCCCGTGGCACAACCGCTCAAAGCTTTCGTCGAGAAACCAGATGCCGCGACAGCGCAGACCATGCTCGATGATGGCAACTACCTCTGGAACGCAGGCATATTCCTGTTTTCCACCACAACGCTCATCGATGCTTTTGCGAAACACGCCCCCGACATGTTGGCTGGCGTGCGCGCCGCTGTAGCAGAGGCCCAAGACGATATTGGCTTCACGCGATTGGACGAAGTCGCGTGGGACGGCTTGGAGGGCGAGTCCATCGACTATGCCGTCATGGAGAAAGCCGACAACCTGAGCGTCATTCCGTATCGTGGTGCTTGGTCGGATTTGGGTGGCTGGGACGCCGTGTGGCGCGACTCCAACCCAGACGGTGACGGCGTTGTGACCAACGGCCCCGCCACCGCCATAGATTGCCGCAACACCTTGCTGCGTGCCGAAGACGGCGGGCAAGCGTTGATCGGCATCGGGTTGGACGATCTGATCGCCGTCGCAATGCCTGACGCGGTGCTCGTCGCGCACAAAGACCGCGCGCAAGACGTCAAGCTGGCGGTGGCGACCCTGAAGCAGCAGGAAGCCCCACAAGCTGAAACCCTGCCACGCGACTACCGCCCATGGGGTTGGTTCGAGAGCCTTGGGACAGGAACGCGGTTTCAGGTCAAACGTATCGTGGTGAACCCAGGTGCCGCACTATCGTTGCAGAGCCATATGCACCGTGCGGAGCACTGGATCGTGGTTGAAGGCACTGCAAAAGTGACAATCAACGACGATGTGAAGCTGATTGAGGAGAACCAATCCGTCTACATCCCGCTTGGTGCTATCCACCGGATGGAGAACCCCGGTGATGTGCCGATGGTGTTGATCGAGGTGCAGACAGGCAGCTATCTGGGCGAGGATGATATCACGCGGTACGAGGACATCTATGCGCGCGGTCAAGGCGCCAAGGGTTGACTGCCCCGTGACCGCCAAGGCCTTAGACAGTGAGTGGGTGGAACGGTTTCCGGGATTGTCGCGGCTAGAGCCCGAAACCAAAGAACTCCTGCTGACCCGCGGCAAAATCGTGACCATGCCGCAAAAGGCCGTTATCTTCGGCCCCGGGAACTCTCCCGAGAACATGCTGTTTTTGCTGGACGGAACCGTGCGGGTACAGCAGGTGTCCGAGACGGGCCACGAAATTGTCCTTTACCGCATCAACGCTGGCGAAAGCTGCGTTTTGACCACCGCCTGCCTGTTGGCCTACGACGACTATTCCGCCGAGGGCATCGCGGAGACGGATGTTCAGGCCGCAGCCGTGCCCCGTCAGATGTTCGACGATTTGGTTGCCCGATCTTCGTCCTTTCGCAATTTCGTCTTCGCTGCCTTCTCCAAACGGATCACCGATCTATTTTTGATCATCGACGAGGTCGCGTTCCAACGCATCGACGTGCGCCTCGCCCATAAATTAGTGGAGCTCGCAAAGGGCCGCGACACAATTTCGGCAACGCACCAAATGCTATCGGTAGAGCTCGGCACCGCACGGGAGGTCATCTCCCGCCAGCTTCAAGAATTCCAGCGACGCAAATGGGTAGAGCTGTCGCGCGGGACCATCAAAATTCTGGAGCGCAACAAGCTAGAAGGATTGGCCAAGCGCAGCGACTAGGCGACATTCCTTGCGCTATGTGACTTTGTCACTGAGAGACCTGACGGGGCACTCTATGATCGCGGTAGTTTTTACAGGAGCCCGACCATGAAACAAAACGTTGGAAAATTCGACCGCGTCTTTCGCCTTGTGCTAGGTGTAATCCTTATTGCGGCCCCGTTGCTGAGTGGGTTCGCCTTGTTCAACTCCGCTACCGCAACGGTCATTTCTCTGGCCGCGGGGGCCATCATGCTGGTCACGGCGATGATGAGTAGCTGCCCGATTTATTCGATCTTCGGCATCAAAACGTGTAAGGTATAAGCTTGGAAACGGTATTCACACCTTGGCAATCTTTGGGCGGCGGCATGCTAATTGGCGCCGCCTCTATTCTACTGATGGCCACGCTGGGCCGTATCATGGGGGCGACTGGCGTTCTCGCGGGTCTGTTCTCTCCCGCAAACGCATCGGACTTTGGTTGGCGCGCGCTCGTTCTGCTCGGCATGGTAAGCGGACCCGTCGTGGTCTGGACGGTCACAGGGCAAATGCCCCAAGTGCAAGTACCAGTGTCCAGCACAATGCTGGTGATTGGCGGCTTCATCGTGGGGATCGGCGTCACCTTCGGCTCCGGCTGTACGTCTGGCCATGGCGTCTGCGGCATGGCACGGCTATCGCCACGCTCTATCGCTGCAACACTTACATTTATGCTGACGACTGGCCTTACGGTCTATGTCATCCGGCATGTCTTGGGGGGCTAGAATATGCGTCACATCGCAGCCTACATCAGCGGCCTGATCTTTGGGGTCGGCATTTCCATTTCCGGCATGGCGAACCCAGCCAAAGTGCTCAACTTCTTTGACGTTTTTGGCACGTGGGACCCGAGCCTAATATTCGTTATGGGTGGGGCATTAGTCACCACCTTCATCGGCTACCGCGTGGTATTAAGACGCCCCGCCCCTGCATTGTCTGACACGTTTAAACTACCGACACGGCGGGAGCTTGATCTGCCACTGCTCGGCGGCGCTGCTACCTTTGGCGTCGGCTGGGGGATCGCAGGGTTTTGCCCTGGCGGCGCGCTTCCAGCCCTTGGCACTGGTCGTCCCGAAGTCATCACCTTTGCTGCGGCGCTCATCGCTGGCATACTCGTGGCGAAAGTGCTCCAGCGTTACGTCATTCCAAAGGCAGCACAAGCATAACAGTAGGAGGCATCTCATGACCTATCCAGTCGACATGAGCATCAAGCCCGCCGTGTCCGCTCACTTCGATGACGCGACCAACACGATCAGCTATGTTGTGCGCGATCCCTCCAGCACACATTGCGCGATTATCGACAGCGTGATGGACATCGATTACGCCGCTGGGCGGATCACCTATGACCACGCGGACAAGCTTATAGAAGAGATCGAAAGCCAGGGCCTGACGCTGGACTGGATTATCGAGACCCACGTCCATGCGGACCACCTGAGCGCGGCCCCCTATATTCAAAGCAAGCTTGGCGGCAAAATCGGCGTCGGTGAGAAGATCATGGTGGTACAGGAAACCTTCGGTAAGGTTTTCAACGAGGGCACTGATTTCCAACGTGATGGATCGCAATTCGACGCGCTGTTCAAGGATGGAGACACCTACATGGTCGGCAACATGCAGGGCTTTGCCATGTTCACCCCCGGTCACACGCCGGCCTGCATGGTGCATGTCATGGGCAATGCCGCCTTCGCGGGCGACACTTTGTTCATGCCTGACGGCGGCTCGGCGCGAGCTGATTTCCCCGGTGGCGATGCAGGCGAGCTGTATGACAGCATCCAAAAAGTGCTGTCGCTCCCCGATGATATGCGTTTGTTCATGTGCCACGACTACGGCCCCAACGGGCGCGCAATCGAGTGGGAAACCACCGTGGCAGAGCAAAAATCCGACAATATCCACGTCGGTGGCGGCAAGACGCGTGAGGACTTCATCAAGTTTCGCACAGAACGCGACGCGCAACTGGCAATGCCGCGGCTGATCATTCCGTCTTTGCAAGTGAACATGCGGGCGGGCGAATTGCCAACTGATCAAGACGGAAATCCGGTTCTGAAAATTCCGGTGAATACCCTGTAAATATCCCAATAACCGACATTCCATAAATGACCGACACCCTTCTCAGGTATGTTCCGATCGCCACGTGGGGGCGCAACTACACGCGTGCGACCTTCGCGAGCGACATGATGGCAGCCGTCATTGTAACGATCATGCTGATCCCGCAATCATTGGCCTACGCGCTGTTGGCTGGATTGCCGCCCGAGGCAGGGTTATACGCATCCATCGCGCCCATCATCTTATACGCGATATTCGGAACCAGTCGCGCCTTAGCCGTGGGGCCTGTTGCAGTGGTATCGTTGATGACGGCTGCAGCACTTGGCGACATCACCCAGCAGGCAGGCGTTGGCTATGCCGCGGCCGCGCTTATGCTCGCCGGATTGTCGGGGGTGATCTTGCTTGCGATGGGCCTGTTCCGGCTAGGCTTTATTGCAAATTTCCTGTCCCATCCCGTGATCGCAGGCTTCATCACAGCCTCTGGGCTAATTATCGCCACCAGCCAGCTAAAGCACATTCTGGGGATCGAGGCGCAGGGTCACAATATGCTGGACCTTCTGACCTCTCTGACCAGCAACCTGCACCAGATCAACTGGATCACCGCCACAATCGGCGTCGCCGCCACGGCCTGCCTGTTTTGGGTCCGCAAGGGCCTAAAGCCAACGTTACGGCGCGTTGGCGTCGGGCCGACAGCCGCTGATATTGCGGCCAAGGCTGGCCCAGTCTTTGTCGTTGTTTTGACGACGCTTTTGGTCTGGCGGTTTGACCTCAGCACTCACGGCGTAAAGATTGTAGGGAGTGTGCCGCAAAGCCTGCCCCCGCTGACCCTGCCGCCGGTGTCTTCCGAACTTGTTGCCCAGCTACTTCTGCCGGCATTCCTGATCTCGATTATCGGGTTCGTAGAGTCGATTTCGGTGGCTCAAACACTTGCTGCCAAGAAGCGCCAGCGTATCGACCCCGACCAAGAGTTGATCGGCCTTGGGGCAGCCAATGTCGCGGCATCCTTAACAGGTGGCTTTCCCGTGACCGGCGGGTTTTCACGGTCTGTCGTGAACTTCGACGCAGGCGCACAGACACCCGCCGCTGGCGCCTACACCGCCGTTGGGCTGGCTATTGCAGCGGTTGGCCTGACGCCACTTGTCTTCTTCCTGCCGAAAGCTACGTTGGCGGCGACCATTATCGTCGCCGTTCTAAGCCTCGTTGACTTTGGGATATTGAAACGCAGCTGGCAATATTCCAAGTCCGACTTCGCCGCCGTGCTCGCTACCATTTTTCTGACGTTAACACTGGGCGTGGAGGCAGGCGTCTCTGCTGGCGTCGGTTTGTCCATATTGCTGCATCTTTACAAATCATCGCGGCCACACATCGCAGAGGTTGGCCTGATCAAAGGCACCGAACACTTTCGCAACATCTTACGCCATTCGGTCACGACCGACCCACGTGTCGTATCATTGCGTGTTGATGAAAGCCTCTATTTCGCCAACGCACGTTTCCTAGAGGACTGCATCCAGAATCGCGTTGCGGGGGATCCGCACGTTCGCCATGTCATCCTACAATGTACCGCGATAAACGAGATCGACCTGAGTGCACTGGAATCTCTTGAGGCCATAAATGAGCGTTTGCACGAAATGAACGTGAAGCTTCATTTGTCAGAGGTGAAAGGCCCCGTGATGGACAAGCTGGAGAAGTCCCACTTTCTTGCAGAACTGACCGGCCAAGTCTTCTTGACCCAGTACGAGGCTGCACAAGCGACCGCCGCAAACTACTCAGAGCCGCCCAAGCAATAACTCTTGCAATATCGCCCGCGGGCGCATCATATTCAAAAAACAGAATAGATGTGAGGGGACGCTATGAATATTGATCGCAGACGCCTGCTGACTGGCATGGCGGGCACCGCCTTGTTGGGGCTACCTAAGCCGACACTGGCCGCGACAACGGCATCCATCGGGGATTTTCAGGTCGACAGCGTCAGCGATGGCAATTTGGTGTTACCCGGAGCCATGTTCTTTGAGGGCCGCCCCGTCGCAGAGGTCGATAAAATCCTAGCGCCGCTGAACATGTCGAAAACTCAAGTAGAGCCACCTTGTAACGTCACACTGGTGCGACACGAAGGCCGCGTCATCCTGTTCGATGCGGGGTCTGGCGACGGCTTCATGCCGACTGCGGGTACATTAGTCGACAGCTTGGACGCAATTGGTATAGCGCCCGATGATGTGACTCACGTGGTCTTCACACATGGCCACCCTGATCACCTGTGGGGCGTCCTCGACGATTTCGATGATCCCGTTTTCACCGAAGCAGAGCATATGATCGGCCAAGTTGAATGGGATTACTGGACGGACCCAAACACCGTGAACACCATTGGTGACACCCGCGCGTCGTTCGCCGTGGGTGCCGCGCGCAGACTGGACGCTGTGGCAGACCGCATGACGTTCTTTAAGGATGGTGCAGAGGTGCTTCCAGGCATCATGGCCCACGCAACCTTCGGCCACACCCCCGGCCATATGTCGTTCGAGGTCAGATCCGGCAGCGACGCGCTGCTGATCGGCGGTGATGCGATTGGCAACCACCACATCGCCTTCGCGCGGCCCAAATGGGCGAGCGGCTCCGACCAAGATCCGGACCTCGCGGCAATTACGCGGGCACGTCTGCTCGATATGTTGTCGCACGACAAGACGCCGTTGCTTGGTTTCCATTTACCCGACGGCGGCATCGGTCGGGTCGAGAAGAGGGGCGATGAGTACCAATTCGTATCGGAGGAAATACAGTGAACAGGACGTCTCTATGTGCCGCACTTATCTTTGCTGGCGCAGCACACGGCAGCGAGGACATCGCGGACAAGTACCCGAACTCCCTGCTCTACGACAAACCTGTGGAAGTCATCCCGGGTGTGTTTTCCGCCATCGGGGCTACGGCGCCGCCGACCTATGAGAACTCCGGCCACAACAATAACCTCAGCTTTATTGTCACCGGCGACGGCGTCATTGTAGTGAACGGTGGCGCAGCGTACGGCCTCGCCAAAGCCCTGCACGACGAAATTCGTGCCATCACCGATCAACCGGTAAAGTTAGTCTTCAACGAGAACGGCCAAGGCCACGCCGTCTTGGGCAATAACTACTGGGCAGAACAGGGCATCCCAGTTGTCGCGCATCAAGATGCGGCGCATGAGGTTGAGGAGCGCGGGACATCACTCCTAGAAGGCATGAAAAAGTACAACCGCGACAAGGCCGAGGGCACGAAGGTGCAAGGCCCTACCGTGACATTCGAGGACGAATACATCGTCGACATGGGCGATTTCCACATCGAAGCCCGCTACCTTGGTCCAGCACATAGCCCCGGCGACATCGTCGTTTGGCTACCAGAGCAGAGCTTGGTCATCGCGGGCGACATGGCGTTTCATGAACGGATGCTGCCGATTTTTGAGCACACCTACACCGCCGACTGGCTGGAGACTTGGGACACCGAGTTCGAGACACTAGAGGCGACCTACGTGATCCCTGGGCATGGGCACCCCACCAACATGGATCAGGTGCGCCGCTACACAAAAGGCTATCTGGAGTACCTTCGCGGCAAAATCGGTGAGTTGCTAGAGGAAGGCGGCGGCCTCGCCGAAGCTTACTACGTCGATCAGTCCCCCTACACCAATCTGGATACGTTTGAAGAACTGGCGACGAAGAACGCTGGTCGTGTGTTCGAGCAAATGGAGTTTGAATAACAGGTCTTAGACCACCGAGGCTGTTTGCACAGATAGGCGCCCCATTAATAGGTGGGTCGCCATCGCCCCGATCCACATGCAGAACACTGCGACCCACGCAGTGGTGGCGAAAATGGCCCCGCCAGACATGCCTGCGCCCACCGCGCAGCCACCTGCCAACATGCTACCGAACCCCATGAACGCCGCTCCTAAAAGGTAACGCTCCATTGGAGTGTCTGGTCCAAACCGTTCGATGCGGGCCTCTCGGGTCAGCAGCGCCATCGCCATCGCGCCTAAAAACACCCCCGGAACCAATCCCACGCCAAACCCAAGCGGCAGATTGGGGCTATTGACCAATCCCATCAATGTGTCGGTCGAAGGTCCGGTGAACGTCACTGACGAGATCGGGACGACGTCAAACGATGTCTGCGCGATGTTGTAAGTCAACAACCAGCCAAGCCCGACAGCGCCCCCCACCAAGCCTGCGGCTAAGGCATGGCTCAACCGAACGCGGGAGCGGAAGGCCAATAGGAATGCCAAGCCTAACGCCACGGCCGCCATCACGGACGCTGTCACCGAGGACACGCCAAGCTGGTTAAGAAGGCTCCGCCCATCCCCCCCAGAGACCAGCCAAAGCGACGCCACCCCTTCCCTGAGAGGCGACAGCACGCCGCGTAACGACGCTTGGGCGACGAGCGTCAGGACAAGCCCCGTCACGATCGCACGCAGGTTTCCAGTGGCCGAAAGGACCAGCAACCTACTTGCGCAGCCGCGCGCAAGGATCATGCCGCAGCCAAACATTAGCCCGCCGATAACAGCGCCAGACATGCTACCGGTCGCGGCCAAGGGTCGGGCCTGCGATACGTCGAGAAAACCCGCAATGATGCTGACTTGCACCAGCAGAACACCCGCACTGAAAGCGATAAACCAAATCGCGATGCGCGGCCCGAAGCCGCCCTCCGACAGCTCTATGCTGGCAGCCCTGAGACAGAAGCGGGAATGCTGCGCCGATGCCCCGAAAATCAAACCGACCAACGCCCCCGCCATCATGAGGACGCCACCATCACCGTAGCTGTCGATCAAACTCTCTAGCATTGGGGCCACCCTTACTTTGATCGCGCACAGCGGAGCTTACGTCTTCGCTTACCTCTACTGTGCCGCCATTGGCATACGGGCCAGTTCACATTGGGCCCATAGGGCCTCTAACGCACCAACCAAGCAATCGACGTCGGCTTCGCTGTGCGCAGGCGACGGCGTGATCCGCAACCGTTCCGTACCCTTGGGGACAGTTGGATAGTTGATTGGCTGAATGTAAATTCCGTAGTCACACAACAGCAGATCCGAGATGTATTTGCACTTCACCGGATCGCCGACCATGACGGGTATGATGTGGCTCGGGTTCTCGACATGCGGGATGCCCACGGCATCCAGACGTGCGCGTACGTCAGCGACACGCGCTTGGTGTTCGCCGCGTTCAGTGGTGGACGCCTTGAGGTGCCGGACGGAAGCTGCGGCCCCCGCGGCAACAGCTGGCGGTAGCGCTGTGGTGAATATGAAACCGCTCGCAAAGCTGCGCACAAAATCGCACAAGTCCGTCGACGCGGCGATATAGCCTCCAACGACGCCAAATGCTTTGCCCAGCGTCCCTTCGATCACGGTGATCCGGTCCATTAGTCCTTCGCGTTCCGCAATGCCGCCCCCGCGCGGCCCATAAAGGCCAACGGCGTGAACCTCATCAAGGTAGGTCATCGCGTTGTACTTATCCGCGAGGTCACAGATTTCCTTGATAGGGGCGATATCACCGTCCATTGAATAGACACTCTCGAACGCGATCAATTTCGGCTGGTTCAACGGGAGGGATGCCAGCTTGGCTTCCAAGTCAACAAGATCATTGTGCTTCCAGATCATACGCGCGGCTTTGGAGTGACGAATGCCCTCAATCATCGACGCGTGATTAAGCGCGTCCGACAACACAACACAGCCCGGAATTTTGCCCGCCAATGTCCCTAGCGCAGCCCAGTTGGAGACATAGCCAGACGTGAACAACAACGCATCTTCTTTGCCGTGTAGATCCGCCAGCTCTGCTTCCAGTTGCACGTGGTCGTGGGTGGTGCCCGAAATATTGCGCGTGCCTCCGGCGCCCGCACCGCAGCGGTCCAGCGCGTTATGCATCGCCGAGAGGACCGACGGGTGCTGCCCCATGCCAAGATAGTCATTGGAGCACCAAATGGTCACAGGCGCGGTATCGCCATTGCCATGCGCTCGTGCGTGGGGGAAGTCACCGCATTGACGCTCCAGCTCTGCAAAAACACGGTAGTTCCCGTCATCGCGCAACTGGTCCAAGCTGGCGGAGAAGAAGTCTTCGTAGTTCATTGTTACTGCAACGCCTCTTGTACGATATCGTCCAGCAAAGCCTGAACTTCCTGCATCGGTCCCTCGGGGAAGGTTTTGTAGCCAATTGTGACTTCGCCCGCGCGGTCCGTAACAAAGATGCCATATGGGCAAAATGCGATGTTCATCGGGTCCGCTTCCATGACCTTCCGCGACAGCTGTGCGGAGCAAAACTGGAAGATGTCCGCGCCGTCAAAAAGTGTCACATCACTGCCGACGTCTTTTGCTGTGCGCGCCAGCATGTCGCCCGTATGGCTAACCCAGTCGATGACCAACCCACGCCCAACGATAGCGCTTTCCACTGCAAAAGTTGCGTCTCCGAAATCCCCCTCGAATGGGTAGGTGACCGCATGATCGTCGGCAATCGCCGGCGCGGTGCATAGGGCCAGTGCCCCCGCAAATGCTATGTTCTTCACTTGAAGTCCTCCTGTCGCTGGTCCCATCGAACCACAATCAATTGGTCGGGACATTGATATAGATCATGCCCCGACCACTCTCTATCCGAACATGTCCGTGGTCATACCCGCGTACCAACCTTCGGACTCCTCATACGTTGTTTTACGAAGAGCGCGATCCTCACCGGTTGCGGAGATGAACCCGTCTACCTTCGCAATTTTCTCCTCGGTGGCCTCATAGGTAGCACCCACCTTCACGCCGTCGTCCTTGGCGATAAGAGACCAACAGGTGTTACTAAATTTCGCGGGAAACACCTTGGACCCCGTCAATGCGCCGCGTACCGCATTCGCACATACCTTGGCTTGGGCGTTAGCGGAAAACCCTGATTTCGGCATATCACCCTGTCGGCTTGCATCCCCCAAAACGTAAACGTCATCGTCTGCTTTGGTGCTCATGTCGGCGGCGTTTACTGGTGCCCAATTTCCGTCGGTCACCCCTGCGAGTTCCGCGATGCGCCCTGCTTTCATTGCGGGGATTACGTTGCACACGTCGACCTTGGTTTCTTCCCCATCAATGGTCAGCGTCATCGCGGAGGGGTCGACCGATACGACACCGCCGCCAAAGTCGGCACCGATCCAGTCGATCATGCCACTGTAATGCTTGCCCCAGCCTTCCTCGAACAAGGCCTGTTTGGAAAACTTTTCTTTCGGGTCGGCCACGATGATCTTGGCAGTCGGGTTGGTTGTTTTCAGAACATGCGCCACCATCGAGACCCGCTCGTATGGCCCGGGCGGACAGCGATAGGGATTAGGCGGCGCGACCATTGCAAATGTCCCGCCTTCTGGCATCGCCATAACCTGTGCCTTCAAAAGCTCGGTCTGTGATCCGCCCTTATACGCATGTGGCATGGCATTCTGAGAAGCAATGCTCCAGCCGTCCACAGCGTCCTCCACAAAATCAATTCCTGGGCTAAGGATCAGTTTATCATAAGGCAGCCGCGCCCCTCCGGCGAGCGTCACGACCTTGCTCTCACGATCCACATCAACCGCCCAATCATGCACAACATTGATGCCATACTTCGCGGCCAGAGTGCCGTAAGTGTGGCTAATGTCCTCGATGTCTTTGAAGCCCCCCAAATAGAGGTTGGAGAAGAAACAACTGACGTAGGTCCGCGAAGGCTCCACCAATGTGACATCCAACTGGCCCTGACTGTCTTTCGCAAGATACCGTGCTGCAGTCGCACCGCCCGCGCCGCCGCCGATTACCACAACGCGCGGCTTGCCGTGCCCCTCCGCCAAGACCGTCGGTGCGTGTAGGGACGCCGCGGCCGCGGCACTCGCCCCGATGAATGTTCGTCTGTTCAGTTTCATCTTAAATCCTCCCAGATATTAGCGCGATTACTTAATCTCGTGGAAATACGCGGCTAGCGCCGCGATTTCTTCGTCTGACAGCCGCCCTGCCAACATCTGCATCACCGGATGGGGGCGCAGTGCACGTTTATACGCCTGCATAGCGACGACGAAATCCTCAGTCGGCCACCTTGTGATCGACGGGATCCCAGTGTCGCCACCGTCGACACGGTGGCAGGTCACGCATTCAGCCGATAGGTATTCACCGTACTCCGGATCGCCTCTCAGCGCCAGAATTGACGGGTCTATGTCATGATCCACCCCCCGCGCCGTGGGCTCCGCCTCTGGCAAATCGGACGGATCATCCGAAAATCTACGCAGATAAGCGAGCAAGTCGGCACGGTCTTGCGCCGACGCCAATCCGCGAAAACTCATCCGCGTTTTGGAGACAAGCGCACGGGGATTTTCTATGTAAGCGTCGAGCGTTGCTGCCGTCCATATCAAGCCGTCATTGCCAGCACGTTGCATCGACTCAGAGTATGCGAAACCTGCGTGCGCACCTGCGCGGCGTCCGAATAGGCCATTCAGATGTGGGCCGATACGATCCTTCGCCGCTGGACCCACCTCGTGGCATCCAGCACATCGCGCAAAGACCGATGCATCACCACCTTCGGCCGCACCAACCGCCCCTGCCGCAAGCCATGCGGCTGCAACGAGAGATGCAGTTGACGCGGCCCGCATACCTAGTCGTCCACGCTGGCCAGATAGGCCGTGATCGCGGCAAGGTCTTTCTCTTTCCTCAAGCCTGAAAAGCTCATCTTCGTGCCTTTCATGAAGGCCTTCGGTTTCGCCAAAAACGCGGCCAACGTATCTTCGGTCCAGACCAGCCCTTCATCGGCTTTCGCTTGAAGAGCCTTTGAATATTTGAAGCCCTCGACGCCCCCTGCCGCCTGACCGACAATACCGTTCAAAATCGGCCCCGTCTTGTTCTTTGCGCCCTCGCCAACCTGATGGCATGCTTTGCATTTCTTGAAGACCTTCTCGCCAGCGGCCACCAATTCGGGGTCGAGCGTTGCAACCTCAGCAATCGGGGCCTCAACCTCCTCAAGCGCGTCTTCTGGCTCTGGCTCATCCTCCTCTGGTGTCACGTCGAGGACCATCGCACGCATGGTCACCTCCACCTCGTCCTTGCAGTTTTCCATGCAAGGCTCGCCCACCCATTTGGAGTGTTCAGTCTCCAGTCGGTCATCAAGGATGAAGCCGTCGTGATTGGGGAGAGTAACCTCGGAGAATGTCTCGTTCGACAAGACGAATTCGTCGTCCACCAAGTCGTTCGAATACAATATGTAGGCCACAATCGCGTAGACCTCATCCGGCGACAAAGATTGCGCGTTGCCGAAGGGCATGGAGCGGTTCACATAATCCCACGTTGTGGACAGATAGGGCCAGTAGCTGCCGACCGTTTTCAACGGATCATCGTCGGCCAAGGTGTCCGCGCCGCCCGCCAGTTTTGGCCAGTTACCCACGCCTTCCGCGAAGTCGCCGTGACACACGGCACATTGATCCGCGAACACTTCCTCGCCTGTTAGCACATCGCCAGAACCCACTGGCAACCCAGTGCCGTCAGGCCGCACATCCTTGTCCCATGCGGCGATTTCTTCTGGGAGTGCTGCGCGGCCAATGCCGAATGTGTCAGCCATTACAGGCGTTGAGACAACGGCAAGCGCCGCCGCAGCCTTAAGAAACTTCGACATTTTCAGCCTCCCCATTCGCGCGGACCAGCCACGTCTGGATGCAGTTGTTGTGATAGATCGAGTTCAACCCGCGCACTTCTCTAAGTTGCGCCTTAGTAGGTTGGACGTAACCGGTTTCATCCATAGCCCGAGACTGAAGAAGCATCTCCTCGCCGTTCCACTCTGTGTCGAGGTAGAACCGCGTCAGCGCCATCTTCTCGCCCGGCTTGGCGAGGCGGGCTGTTTGCCACGTCTTGCCCCCGTCAACTGATACATCCACGCGCTTGATCGCACCGCGCCCCGACCACGCAAGCCCCGAGATAACAAGCGGTCCTTTGCCATGGCTAATCGGCGCTTGCGGACTGGGCGAGGTCACGACAGACTTCGCATCCATTTCCCACGTCCATTTCCGCGCAACGCCGTTCGCCAGAACGTCTGTATATTTCGATGTCTCTTCGCGGCTTTCCACTGGCGCGTTTGCAACTTCAATCCGGCGGATCCATTTGACCCACATGTTGCCTTCCCAACCGGGCACGACAAGCCGCACGGGGTAGCCGTGTTCCTTGCGCAATGCCTCACCGTTGGCTTTGAAGGCGACCAGCACATCGTCCAGCGCCTTCTCCATCGGGATGGAGCGCCCGTTGGATGACGCATCGGCGCCCTCCACATAGACCCATTTGCCAGCAGTGTCGTATCCGGCCTCTTCCAACAACGTGCGCAGCGGCACGCCGGTGTACTCCATGTTATGGATCATACCGTGGGTAAACTGCGCGCCGTTCAGCTGTGCGCCCGCCCATTCCATACCGGTGTTCGCCGCACATTCACAAAAATAGACGTGGTTCTCACGCGGGAAGCGCTCAAGATCCGCGTAGGTAAACACCAGCGGCTGATCCACCATGCCGTTGATCATCAGGCGGTAGTCTTCCTTCTTCAGCTCAATCGCACCGGAGTGGTGACGCTCAAACGCGCAACCTTGCGGTGTGATCGTGCCGTCCAGCGCATGGATAGGCGTGAAATTGATAGAGCTGATGGTGTCCGCTGTCAGCCACTCCACGTTACGACGAACAACGTCGTCTTCGTACTCAATGGGCATGCCATATGGCGCTGCGTCTACGCCGTCCCCTAGCCCGGATGCCCACGGCTGGACCTCTGTGATCAATGGGTCGGGGGAGGCGGCGTTGGCCTGCCCTGCGGCCAAACCAACACCTGTCATTGCAGCGCCTTTCAAGAAGGCGCGGCGGGATTTTCCGGTCGTGTTATCTGTCATCCTGTTGCCTTTCTCCCGAAGGCGCTTACGCGCCAACAACCTTCACGCTGTTATTCGGGTCCACTGTTACGGTGCCCTGTTTGCGGATATGGTTTTCCACGACATCCCAGATTTGCGGTCCTTCGGTGCCCTCGTTAACCGAGGCCCAGCCCGCCACCTGATACGTTCTGTCGGCGTCGATTTTCTCGCCGGTTTTCAGCAGCGTCATTTCTGTGATCCGTGCGCCTTGCGGCTTGGTAACGTCGATGCGGTAGCCAAGGCCACCAGTGCGCACCATGTCGCCGCCTTGCTGATAATAGGGGTCAGGGTTAAACAGGTTGTCCGCCACATCTTCCAAAACCACATGCAGGAATTCACCTGTCATCTCGGATCGGTAGGCAGCCCCGTAGGTCATAGAAGTGACGTTCCAGATGTCTTCGCGCGTGATATCCTGACCTGGCAACAAAGACGGCCCCCACCGGACGCCGGGGCTAAGCGCGATGTCCGCTTCGCGCTCCGAGATAAGCGCGTCACAAATCACATCATCCCACGTGCCGTTGAAGTTGCCACGGCGGTAGAGCAACGATTCAGTCTGACCGATCACCTCTGACAGCGCGTCCTCGTAGGGCGCGCGTTGCTCGTCGATAAGTGCCGCAACCTCAGCATCCGGCGTAATCACGTCAGAGAGGATCGGGATCAGTTTGTGGCGGAAGCCCATCATGCGACCATCGCGAACATCCAAGTCGACCCGTGACACGAACTTCCCGTTGGAACCGGAGGCCACGATTATCGTCTCGCCGACCAGTACTGGTTCAGGCAGCGCATCGTGGGTGTGCCCAGACAAAATCACGTCAATGCCAGTGACCTTGCCCGCCATCTTCTTGTCCACGTCAAAGCCATTATGGCTGAGGCAGACCACCAAATCGGCACCGGCTGCGCGCACTTCATCAACCATGGCTTGCATGTTCTCGTCACGAATGCCGAAGGCATACTCCGGGAACATCCAGCCCGGGTTGGCGATGGGCATGTAAGGGAAGGCCTGACCGATCACTGCGATCTTGGTACCGCCGCGCTCAAAGAACTTGTAGGGCGGGAACAGCTCTGCTGGTTCGTCCCATTCGGCGTCGAAGATGTTCTGCCCAAGTGCCGCGAACGGTAGGCCCTCGACGATCTCGTTCACACGGTCTGAGCCAAGTGTGAACTCCCAGTGGAAGGTCATTGCATCCGGCTTCAACGCATTCATCACGTTGACCATGTCTTGGCCTTCGGTTTGGAAGCACGTGTAAGACCCATGCCACGTGTCACCACCATCCAGCAGCAACGCATCGGGGCGTTCAGAACGGATCTGGTTAATCACCGTCGCAACGCGGTCCAGGCCGCCGACGCGGCCGTAGCCTTGCGCCAAAGCACTAAAGTCGCCGGAGCTGAGCGCATAGTGAGACGCGCTCCCATCGTCCACACCGTAGAGCTTGCGGAAATCCGCACCTGTCACATGCGGCACCTGCCCGCGATTGTCCCCTACCCCGATATTGATAGACGGCTCACGAAAATAGATCGGCTTTAGCTGCGCGTGGATATCGGTGATGTGGATCAAGGAGACGTTGCCAAATGTATCAAACTGCAACAGCTGATCTTGCGTCAGCGACTGCTGCGCTGCCAAACGCCCCCAGTTGCCATAGCCGGACGCCCCTAGGATGGCACTGGCGGCCATGCTGGTTTGAAGAAAGTCACGCCGTGAGATCATTTGGTAGGTCCTTTACGCCTTAATACATGCGGATTTTTGAATGTTTTGAGAGGTGAAAAGCCCCACACCGGTACTTCGGAGCGGGGCCTTCAAGCGACAGTTAGTTGCGGACGGACGGGCCTTCGACCGACAGACCATTGCCACGGGACGCGACATACAACTCAAGTGCTACAAACTCGGGGCTACCTGGGTTGTAAGTTTCAGCGCGTGTATCGCGTACACACCCTTTGAAGCGAGCGTGAGCCGAGTTCAGCTTAGTGTTTTTCAAGCGATATGTAGGGAAGCCGTTGATCTGGCCTTGGCTCAAATGGTCCGCGCGGATCATCTTGCCGTAGCTGTCTTCGTGGCAATTCGCGCAGGACAGTTCCAACTGACCAGTGCGTGTGTAATAGAGTTCTTTGCCCTCCTCCCACGTCGATTGGGCCGGGCCGTCAATCGCAACATTGACCGGAAGGCCACGCGACACAGAAGCCAGAAGCGCTGTCATATTGACCATGTCGCCGCCCGTGTACTTCCACTTTTCAGCACCCATACGGTTTTCACGGCAGTCGTTGATCTGCATCTCCATCGTGAACACCTTTTCCGCGGCGTCGTTCCACTTGGGGAACGTCGGGCGAACCTCGGCCATGTCAGACGAAGCACCATGACAGTCTGCGCAAGATTTGCCCTCGGACCCATCTGCCGTGTTCCAGACGTCCTCCGCCTGCTCCACAAAAATCATGCCCGGGTTATCGAAATCATCGGCTTGCATTGCGCGGGTTTCAGTGCCGCGGAACAGCCAGCCGGACATGACTTCGTCCAGAACGTCCGACACGTGGTCGGGTGCAGCAGTGCGGGTGACAAGCGTCATCTCGTCGTTGATTGTCAGCGTATCATCCACTGGGTCGGCCATGGCGCCAGCCGCCACGGTTCCCGCTAAGATAAAGGCGCCAAGCGCTCCCTTAAGTATGGTCATAGTCATCCCTCCCGGATTGTTTAGCGGTCACTCGATGGCAATTTTCTTGCTCTCTTCGTAGACGGATCCGTCGTCGTCGTACCAAGTGAACTTGAACTCGCCGGCTTCCGGAACTTTCGCTTCAAACTCCAAGTAGGGGTTTGTTGAGATCGCTGGCTCAAGCGTCACATCAACAACATTCTCGCCGTTGAAGTCGCATGTGAACCGGTTGATGATCGAGCGCGGGATGACGTTGCCGTCGTCGTCTTTGCGCTGGCCAGATTCCATCTTGTGGCTGATCAGCGTCTTGATCGTGATTGTGTCGCCAGCAGCTGCCTTTTTAGGCACCTTGACGCGGGGCTTTACACCTTTTGCCATTTTCGAATTCTCCTTGAGATACCTTAGCCGCCGCAGCCGCCGATTGTGACTTTGACCATGCTGGATGCTTTTGCGAAGGAACCGTCGGCCATCTTCGCAATCGCGACTACGTCCTGCGTGCCTGCGAGACGGATGCGGGTCGATGCTGTTTGGGACGCAGCCAATACGCCAAACTTGAAGGTCGCGACCGCCGGCGTCGGGTTGCCAGTGGCAAGCACCATGATTTCGGTTGCACCTGGCGCAGACACTTCAACAGGAACTGTATTGCCGTTCTCTGCAATCTCCGGCGCCGTCAAGGTAATCCCCGCATCGCCCATTTCCGCGCCGCCTGTAAAAGCTGCGATGGCATCGTCTGCCAAAGTCGCGAAGGCGCGCAACGGCAATCCCGCGGCGATAAAAGCACTGCCCCCCATAACCATGGCGTTTCGTCTTGTAAGTTTCATTGCGTAAGCTCCTGAGCTTGGTCCCCTAAGAGGGGACCGATCATTCTTTAAGAGTGGAAAGATATGCCACAACGTCTTCGATCTGCTGTGCAGACAGAAGCGGGCCGAACGTGTCGTCGGCGGCTTTGCCAGTGTAGGCATTACCGGGACGGATAAACCCTTCGGTTTTGTAGAACGCAGGCATCATCGTGTCCTCGAACATAATCTTCGCGTTCGCAACGATGCCCCGAAGCTCTGCCTCGGACCAACGATCAGCGGCACCGTCAAGGGGTGGCCCGATCTCACCTTGGAACGGCACATCTGCCAAGTCAGACACCTGATGACATGCGACGCAGTTGCCTAGGCTTTTGTTACCAACGATCTCGCGACCACTGGCCGCATCACCGGCAACACCCGAAAGCGATTGCGCCACTGTGCCGTCTTCGTAGCTGACAGCGGTTGGTGCGATTTCGGCCGCCACCAAGGCGGTGGCCGATGCGGCAACGGCTATCGTTGTAAGAATGGAAATTCTCATGCGTCCTCCCGTAACACATTCAATTTTTTATATACCATAGAACACGCCTTCGTGAACGAGCAAGCGTAAATTCCCATTTGTGAATATACCTCTACCCTTTTTCGACTTTTTCAGTCCGTGGATCCGTTCTGTCTCTCTTGAATCCTGCGCGCGTGGTAGCGTTGAAAGTCTTCTTCTGAATCAAGCTCATAGCGCTTTTCATTGACCCAGGTGAACATGTCCAATGTTGTCCCAACACCGAACGCCCCCGGCATCATAGCCACCGCCGCAGACTGCGCGGTTTTATCCTCGGGCACATCCTCGGGCATGAACAGAATCGACGGTGTGAACAGTAAACCCCACTTCCGCGCGGCGGCTTTTTCGGTCAGCACCTCTCCGTCAAAGTCGATCACCTCTGTGTCGCCATGCAGGTTTAACTGCACCACAAAGAAGTTATCGCGGATATAGTCGGAGACCTCGGCACGTGAAAACACCTCCTCATGCATCTTCGTGCAGTAGATGCAGCCGCGCTGCTCCATGAAGACTGCCAGCCGTTTGCCCTCAGCATTCGCATCGCCAAGGTCTTCGCGCAGGTCTTTGAAGGTATCGCGCATCCAGTCCGCTTTGTGCAGCCCATCATCGCCAAGCTCCGCCGCCGCAAGCACGGGCGCGAACAGAAGCCCCAAGAACGTCATCCAAATCAACTTCATCGGGTTGTCTCCTCTCTAGATGTTCTGAAACACGGGGAACGTATTGATCATCCAAGCTGCGATGCGGTTCACACTGTCCGTGGCGATCAGCATCGCAAAGAGGATCATTAACACGCCCATGGCTTTTTCAACTTTTGGCAGGTGTTGCCTGAACCGTGACGCGAACCGCAAGAACGGACCGATAAACAGTGATGCGACCACAAACGGTGCGGTCATTGCAACACCGAACACCAGCAGTAAGACCAACCCCTCCAACGCGGTCGACTCGGTGCTGGCCGTGAACACAACTGCGGTAAGCACCCCACCCACGCAAGGCGTCCACCCTGCTGCAAACGCGAAGCCCACGACATACGCGCCCAATACCGACATGTTCTTGGTGTCGCCCGCATCCATCTGGAATACGCGGTTAAGGAACCCGATACGCAACACCCCTAAGAAGTGCAGCCCCATGATCAAAACCACAGTTGCGGCGAAAAGCCTGAACTCGGTTTGCATGCTACGAAACGTCTGGCTAAGCCCGTAGGCCGCCGCGCCAAGCAGAACGAAGACCGTGATGATTCCGAGCGAAAACATGATGGACGCGAAGAAAGCACGCTTGCGCACGCCGGGTGCCATCTCGCCCTCTGCGCTTATCTCCGACATCGACGCGCCTGCCATGTAGCTCAGGTAGAAAGGAACAATTGGCAGGACACAGGGCGAGAAGAAGACGATCAAGCCGCCGGCTAATGCGCCAAGGATAGTGACATCAAACATCGCGGGCCTTCTCGCAGTTGCACGTGATACATATTCAAGTTATTATATGTTTTAGCAAGTGGTCAACTGGAACTGAAATGTTTGCTCTACGATCCGGCCTTATGGGCGTTTTGCTCCTTTGTGGGCTTACCTTTCCTGCTTTGGCCGCCAACCTGGTTATGGTGGAGCAAGACGGCTGTCACTGGTGCGCCCAGTGGAACAAAGAGATCTCTGCCGTTTACCCAAAAACGTCCGAAGGCCAGCGCGCGCCTCTGCGTCGCGTAGACTTGCGCGATCTACCCGAAGACATCGAATTCACTACGAAGCCAGTCTTCACCCCCACCTTCGTTCTTGTTCACGAAGACAAGGAGTTGGCGCGCCTCGAAGGCTATGCCGGAGACGAGTTCTTTTGGTTTTTGCTAGGTAAGATGCTGGACGCCCACCCTGAAGCAACTGGGCTAGAGCCATGATCAGGCGTTGCAAGGAACGTGCGGATTGCCAAAGACGCGCCTCGGCGGGTAAAAGATGTACACTTTATTGGATATCGATGACCCTATGAACCTGCCCGTCATTACCAAAGACATGTCAGACGCTGACATTGAGCGAATGATGGAGAGCGCCTGCAATGCCTCCAACTTTCTGAAAACTATCAGTCACGAAGGTCGCCTGATGATCCTGTGCCACCTTGCGACAGGTGAAAAAACCGTGACCGAGCTGGAAGAGCTACTCTCCGCGCGTCAAGCTGCTGTCTCCCAACAGCTTGCCCGGTTGCGCACAGAAGGTTTGGTGTCGCCGCGTCGTGAAGGCAAGGCGATCTACTATAGCTTGACGGATAGACGTGCCATCAAAATACTCGACGTGGTCTACGACCTATTCTGCCAAGACAAGTAAACCCGACACGACTCTACGTCGTCGGGGAACGCACGAGGTGCAACCGTTGCTAGACAACCTGCCAGACGTTTGGGCTTTGACCATCATCGGGTTCGCCGGTGGTGCTGTGCTTGGGCTTGCCGCCCGTCTTGGCAGGTTTTGCACGCTGGGCGCGATTGAGGACTTCTTGTACCAAGGTAGCTCCGTCAGGCTGCGCATGTGGGCGCTGGCCATCGCCGTGGCAACCTTCGGCAGTTTTGCATTGGTTGCTGCGGGTCACTTGGACCTCTCTCAGACCACATATCAGCAAACCGCATGGTCGCCGCCCGCCAGCATATTGGGCGGGCTCCTCTTCGGCTATGGCATGTCGCTCGCAGGAAATTGCGGCTTTGGGGCCTTGGCGAGGTTTGGGGGCGGGGACTTGCGATCCTTCGTCATCGTCCTCGTCATGGGGGTTGCGGCCTACGTCATGCTATCGGGGCCGCTGGCCGCCATGAGGGAGGCATTCGTCGAGAGCACGACGCTTCCGACATCCTATCTGGGGTATGCGGACCTTGCGGCGGCCATCGTCGGCGCACCCGTTTCCATCATAGGAATGGCAATCGCGGCGTGCATTGGTGTCGCGGCATTCAGCTCAAAGCAGCTTCGTCGTGACAAGAACGCGCTCATATGGGGCTGCTCTGTCGGCCTCGCAATCGTCAGCGGTTGGGCTGGTACGCAGTGGGTCGCCAATACCGGCTTCAGCGCGACGACAGTCCACAGCCACACCTATACCGTCCCGCTGGGAGAAACGCTCATCTTCTTGATGACTGCCAGCGGTGGTGGCTTGTCTTTCGGCGTTGGCTCCGTCTTCGGTGTGCTGGTTGGCGCGTTCAGTGGCAGTCTCATCAAGGGGCATTTTCGCTGGGAAGCCTGCGAAGACCCGCGCGAACTAAAGAGGCAGTTCTTAGGTGCGACCCTCATGGGGTTCGGCGCAGTGCTGGCCGTTGGTTGCACGATTGGGCAAGGCATATCGGCATTTTCCGTGTTGGCCTTCAGCGCGCCTGTGACATTTGCCGCGATTTTTGCAGGTGCCGCATTGGGGCTTCGCCAACTGATCACGGGCTTTTCCACCTCTTATTAGGTCGACAGAAAGTGCGTCCAAGTTGCGTCAACCTGGTGGTCGAACCAAGTCGGCCGTTTGCTCGACATTCATTTTATACTAGTATGTCAGTTTGGCCTCCGGTATACTAACTCGCGAACCTAGGCGATTGAAATCCCGCCATCACCACACGCTGCACTAGCGTTGGCACGCCCGAACCGCGGCGCTCGCGACATCGAACTCAGGAAGGACACCACATGAAACTTGCAGGTAAAACCGCGATCATTACAGGCGGCGGGCGCGATATTGGGCGGGCATGTGCGATCCGCTTGGCCGAAGAAGGCGCAAACGTTGCTATCAATTACTTCTCTAGCAGCGAAGGCGCTGACAGCGCTGTCGCAGAAATAACTGCTGCGGGCGGCAAGGCATTCGCACTGCAAGCGGATATCAACGGCCAAGAAGGCGTTGATGCCTTGGTCGCTAAGACTGTCGCCGAATTCGGCGGCGTCGATATACTTGTTAACAACACCGGCGGGCTGGTCGCGCGTAAGACCATCGCGGAGATGTCGTTGGAGCACTGGACAACGGTGATGGACCTCAACCTCACCAGCACCTTTCTGATGATCAAAGCCTGCCTCGCACATATGAAGTCGGGGGCAATCGTGAACCTTGCAAGCCAAGCAGGCCGCGACGGCGGAGGTCCGGGCTCCGTGGCCTATGCTGCATCCAAAGGTGCGGTTATGACGATGACACGCGGCCTTGCCAAAGAACTGGGCCCAGACATTCGCGTGAACGCCATCTGCCCTGGCATGATCGACACCGACTTTCACAACATCTTCACCAAGCCAGAGGTCCGCACTTTTGTGGAAAACGCATCGCCGTTGAAACGCCAAGGCTTGCCGCTCGACATCGCCAACCTTGTGCTGTTTCTGTCTTGTGACGACTCTGCCTTCATCACGGGCACCAACATGGATATCAACGGCGGCATGCTGTTCAGCTAGGCTCTTTGGCTGCTTCTCGCGGCTCGCTTGCCATCTGTCGGGTGGGCCGGAGACCGTATTCGCAAAAACTAAATTGGCATGACCGACTAACTGTAGGATAAGCAGCAACACCACAGCAGCTCACACGGTCGCAAAGCCTTTCCATTCCAAGGGCAATGTGATGGCGGCTAACTCAGCCCCTCGCAGCGACGGTTTCTTTTAACGACACCGAAATAGGTCCAGAATAATGACGTCATCCAGCCAGCTACAACTCACTCAACCGGTTCTCGGACAATTCAAAAAGTTCCTATCTATCGGAGAGTGCATGGTGGAGTTGGCACCGCTTGATCAAGCGAATGAATTTCACATGGGCTTTGCTGGCGATACCTTCAACACGTCCTGGTACATGCGCACACTACGCCCAGATGTAGAAACCAGTTACTTTACTCGTGTAGGCACCGACGCTGTATCTAACGCCATGTTGGACATGATGTCTGGGGCTGGCGTTAACACCTCATTTATTGCGCAAGACCCTGTTCGCTCTGTCGGGCTGTACCTCATTTCCCTCAAGGATGGAGAACGCAGTTTTTCTTACTGGCGCGAGCAGTCAGCCGCGCGGAAGCTGGCTCAAGACGCGGAACTGCTGAAGCGCGCGATGCAAGACTCGGATCTGATCTATTTCTCCGGCATTAGCCTTGCCATCTTGGACCCCCAAGGGCGCCAAACGCTGTTGGACGCGCTGAGTGCCGCGCGGGCGGACGGCAAGCGGATCGCCTTCGATTCCAACCTGCGCCCCCGCCTGTGGGCAAGCACTGATGAGATGACTACGATGGTGATGAAAGCCGCCGCCGTCAGCGACATCATCCTACCGTCCTACGATGACGAAGCAGACTTTTTCGGCGATGCTAACATCGAGGCAACAGGCATCCGCTACCTCGGTGCAGGCGCAAAAACTGTCGTCATTAAAAATGGTGCAGGCGCTGTGCATTATATCCACGAGGGGTTCAGCCACCACATTGATCCGCCAGCTGTGGGCGATATTGTTGACACCACATCTGCTGGCGACAGCTTCAACGCGGGCTTCTTCGCGGGACTGGACCGCGCCACGTCCATGGAAGAGTTGATCCGATCCGCATCCCAGATTGCGGGTCAGGTCATCGGCCGAAAGGGCGCGTTGGTCCCTCTCGACTTGTCCAAAATCACGATCTAACCAAGCGACGCTTCAAGTAACTGCTTTGAGTACGGGTGTGACGCTTTCATAGATCGCAAGGCATCGACGTCCAATATCTCTACGATATGGCCATCCTTCATAACAGCCAGTCGGTCACACATGTGGCCGACGACCGACAGATCATGAGACACCATAACATAGGTGAGATCACGGTCGCGCCTTAGGTCGGCCAGCAGGTTCAGGATTTCAGCTTGCACCGATACATCCAATGCAGATGTCGGTTCATCCAGAAGCAGCAACTCTGGCTCCGGCGCCAAAGCGCGCGCTATCGCGACGCGCTGGCGCTGGCCCCCGGACAACTGGTGCGGATACCGAAATCTGAATTTCTGCCCCAACCCCACGTCATCAAGAAGCTTCACAACACGGGCGTCGATGTCCCTGAAGCCGTGCAAATGCAACGTTTCCCCCAAGACCTGATCCACCGAATGGCGTGGGTGCAGGGACGCGTAAGGGTCTTGAAAGACCATTTGAACAGTCTTGAAAAACGACTTCGGGCGCACCTTTCCAATTGCGCGCCCATCGAGTTCCACCTTACCCGACCAGTTCGGTGCCAAGCCGGTAATCGCCCGCAAAATCGTGGATTTCCCCGACCCACTTTCCCCGACCAAGCCAAAGCTTTCGCCTTGGGCCACATCAAATGTCGCGCCTTTAACCGCGTTCACGCGGTCGCGTTGTTTCCCGAACCAGACGTTCAGACCATTGACCGAAAGCTTATTCATACGCGCGCACTCACACTTAGGGCCACCGACCACTCTGGGTCGCGCTCCAGCACATCCAGTCTGTCCCTTGGTACGTCCAAACGCGGCAATGAATTTAGCAAGCCACGGGTATAAGGATGCTTCGCATCATGTAGTTTATCAGCGTCGCACACCTCCACAATTCGGCCTGCGTACATAATCAGCACACGGTCACAAAAATCTGCGACCAAGTTCAGATCGTGGCTAATAAAAATCAGCCCCATTCCCCGATCTTTCACCAGCTTGTCCATGATACTCAACACTTGACGCTGCACCGATACGTCCAGTGCCGATGTTGGCTCGTCCGCGATCAGAATTTCAGGGTTCGGGATCAGCATCATCGCGATCATGATCCGTTGCCCCATGCCGCCCGACATCTCGTGTGGATAGGCGCGCATGACTCGTTCTGGATTTCGGATTGAGACCGCCTCCAACATCTCCACAGATTTGGCATAAGCTTGCGCCTTAGAGGCGGCGCTGTGCAGCCGGTACGCTTCAATGATCTGGTCCCCTATCGTCATCACCGGATTGAGTGAGAACTTTGGATCCTGCATCACCATGCTGATCCGCTGCCCGCGCACCGCTCTCATGTCTTTCTCTGACAGCTTCATCAGATCCGTGCCATCAAGGCTGATCTGATCCGCCTCAACAATCCCAGGCGACCGGATCAGCCGCAAAATCGCGCGCCCCGTCATGGACTTGCCAGACCCGCTTTCGCCAACGATCCCCAGCCGTTCCCGCCCCAGTGTGAAAGACACACCGCGTACCGCATCGAACACCCCGTTTCGTGACGGGAAGCGAACCCATAAATTCTCGACATCCAACAAAGTGCTCATCATTCACCTGCCTTCGGATCAAGAACATCGCGCAAACCATCGCCAAGCAGGTTAAACGCCAAGGATACCGTAAAAATCGCTAAGCCCGGCATGGTGGCAACCCACCAGTGATCCAAGATAAATCGGCGTCCTTCAGATATCATCGCACCCCACTCAGGGCTGGGAGGTTGTGCACCAAGTCCAAGGAAGCCAAGCCCCGCGGCGGCCAGAATGATCCCCGCCATGTCCAGCGTGACGCGCACAATCAACGACGAAATGCACAGCGGCCAGATATGGCCGGTGATGATCCGCAGCGGCCCCGCCCCTTGCAACTGGATCGCGCTGATAAAATCGGAGGACCGGATGGTCAACGTCTCCGCCCGCGCGATGCGTGCATAGGGTGGCCACGCCGTGAGCGAAATTGCCAGCACGGCATTTTCAATCCCAGCCCCCAAAGCTGCTACAAACGCTAACGCAAGGACCAGACGCGGGAAGGCCAAGAAAATATCCGTGACCCGCATCAAAACCGTATCTGTCCAGCCGCCAACGTACCCCGATACCGTGCCAACCAACAGGCCGGCGATTGGCGCGATTAACGCCACCAGCGCCACGATGTAGAGGGTGATCCGTGCGCCGTAGATCAGTCGGGACAAAATATCGCGGCCCAAACTGTCTGTGCCCAAAATGTGCCCCCCCGTTCCCAGTGGCAACAGCCGATTGCCAAGGTCCTGCACGAAGGGGTCATGCGGCGACAGCAACGGCGCAGCAGCCGCGACGAAGACCAGTAGCACCAAAATGGCTAAACCAATCATCGCCATCGTGTTGGAGCGAAAGGACAGCCAGCCTTGGTAAACTGCAGAGATTTTGGCATGACGGCGGGACGTGGGCGTCTCGGTCAGTAGCCACTCACGAAGAGTTTGTGTTTCGGCCATCATTTAGCCCTCGGGTCGAAGACCTTGTAGAGCAGGTCTGAGAAGATATTGAGCAAGATAAAGATGAGCCCGACGACAACTGTGCCACCCAGAACCGCATTCATATCCGCGCTAAGAAGTGCTGTCGTGATGTAGCTGCCGATCCCCGGCCAACTGAAGATGATCTCGGTAAGCACCGATCCCTCGAGCAGCCCCGCGTAACTCAGCGCGATCACGGTAATCAATTGCACCCGAATGTTCTTAAAGGCGTGTTTCCACACAACATCCCATTCGGACATGCCTTTGACACGCGCGGTGGTCACATATTCAGCACTGAGCTGTTCCAGCATAAACGACCGCGTCATACGGCTCACATAGGCAAGCGAATAATATCCCAGCAGCGACGCGGGCAGGATGATGTGGCTGAATGCGTCTTTGAACACATCCCAATTTCCGTCCAGCAACGCGTCGACCAAAATCAGGCCTGTGACACTAGGCACAACATCAATGTAGAAAATACCGACGCGCCCCGGCCCACCGACCCAGCCAAGGATGCCGTAGAAGACGAGCAGCCCCATAAGTCCAAGCCAAAAAATCGGCATCGAATATCCGACCAACGCCAGCACGCGGGCGACCTGATCGATCCAAGACCCTTTGCGCACTGCCGCCAGAACCCCCAAGGGCACACCAAGGACAACCCCGATGATGATGCCGATCGTCGCAAGCTCCAGGGTTGCAGGAAAGACGCGCGCAATATCCTCGGACACAGGCCGCGCATTCAACAAGGAGATCCCGAAATCAAGGTGCAGCACATCCCAAAGGTAATAGAAAAACTGTACCAGCAGCGGCTTATCAAGCCCGAGTTGCAGGTAGACTTCGTTATAAGTTTCCTGTGACGCCCGCTCGCCAACAATGGCCAGCACGGGATCAATCGGCATAACGCGACCGATGATAAAGGTGACAAACAAGAGCCCCAGAAGTGTCACCGCAATCGAGCTAAGCGTCATCACCGTGCCGCGCACCAGCGGCCATAGCTTATGTGAAAGGGGCGCCCGATCGGGGCGCCCCCCGTTTCCATCTTCGGCAAACGCCATTTACTTCGTGACCTGCCAGTAAGCGGCAGCCGTCACGGCCTGCCCCGTGGACCAGTTCGCCACGTTATCGCGCAAGGCGGACTGCTCTATCTGTTGGAACATCATCACGAACGGCGAGATTTCACGGAACTCCTCTTGGATATCCAGATACATCTGAACCCGTTTCTCACGGTCCCCTTCGGTCACCGCTGCCTCAACCTTTTCCGTCAAACCACCCGCGTCCCAGCCAGTCCGCCATGCCAATAGGCCCGTGGCATTCGCCTCGTCGGAGTTGTCTGGATTATAGGCAAAAGTCCCCGCGTTTGTTTGCGGATCAGGATAATCCGGCCCCCAAGCGCCCAGATACACGTCCAACTCACGCGCACGGTAACGGGCCAAGATTTGCTTCGCGGTGCCTACGGTGATGTTAACCTTGATGCCAGCCTGCGCCGCAGCGTTCTGGAACGCCTGACCGATTTCAATGCGCTCTTGTGCTTCGCGCACGCCAATCTCAACCTCTAGCCCCTCAACACCGGCGGCGGCCAACAACTCTTTGGCCTTCTCGATATTGTAGCTAAACGGGTTTTCTTCCGACGCACCAAGGTATGTCGCGGGGAGGAAGTTTTGATGGATCGTATACTGCCCCTTCAAGAAACTGTCGCGCATGCCTTCGTAGTCGATCAGATATTTGAACGCTTGGCGCACCTCCGGCTTCGACAACACAGGGTGCTTCTGGTTAAGCGCCAGATACATCAAGCGACCTTTCAACTCGTCGTCGACTTTTACGCCATCAGCGCTCATCACACCGGCGATGTCTTCCGGATTAAGGTTGCGGGCGATATCAATGTCGCCGCGCTCGAGCAGCAGGCGTTGCGACGCGCTTTCAGTGACGTGGCGCACGATCACGCGCTCCATCGCAGGCGCCCCGCCGTAGTATTCTGGGTTCGACGTCAGGGTGACGCTCTCGTTCGGCTTCCAGCTGTTCAGAATATATGGACCGGAACCTGCGGAATTGGTCTTCAGCCAAGTGTTGCCCATGTCGCCGTCAACTTCGTTGGCCATCACTACAGCCTTGTCAACAATCCCGCCGATTGTGGCGGTCAGACAGTTCAGCACAAAAGACGTGGCGTACTTCTTGTCGGTAGTGATAGTCAGCGTGTTGCCATCGGCCTTGATCGTCTCTGTCGCGTTTTCAGGGGTAAAGCCGAACTGCGTTAGAATAAATGCAGGCGTCTTGTTCAAAATCACCGCACGTTGCAGCGAGAACGCCGCATCTTCCGCCGTCACAGGGTTACCGGAGTGGAACTTCACGCCCTCGCGCATTGTAAACGTAATGGATTTACCATCCTCGGAGACCTCCCAACTCTCAGCCAAATCTGGCTGATAGCCAGCGGCCAGATCAGCCGGATCAAGGTTCACCAACCGACCGTAAACGTTGCGGCTGATGTCGGAGCCCGCGAACTCGAAGCTCTCGGCAGGGTCAACCGTTGTGACGTCGTCGATGCGGTGCGCAATAACAAGCATGTTCGCCGGCGTTTCCGCCACCGCCGAAAATGATGTAACGCCGACAGCCAGACCGATGGCCGCGCTTGTCAGAAGTTTGTTTAAAGCATTCATTTCTAGAACCTCTCCTGTTCCGTTTCACTGAAATCTATCCGGCTATAGGGCGGTTATTCCCCCCATGTTTTTTCCAGCACACGCAGCCAGTTTTCGTGACAAAGTTTAGCCATCAACGCATCGTTGTAGCCGTGTTTCGCCATCGCGTGCCTCAATTTGGGCAGCCCTGCACAAGAGGTAAGCTCCTCCGGGACAACGGCCCCATCGTAATCTGAGCCAAAGCCCACCCGATCCTCACCAAGGTGCTCGATCAAGTGATCGAGGTGCCTCAGCATCTGCTCTAGCGGGACGTCTGCAAGCATACGCCCGTCTTCACGCAAAAATGCGACCGCAAAGTTCAACCCCACCATCCCGTCGCTTTCACGAATTGCCGCCAACTGCTTGTCAGTCAAATTCCGGCTGTGTGGACAAATCACATGCGCATTGGAGTGTGTCGCCACCAGCGGCTTCGACGAATGCCTTGCCACATCCCAGAAGCCTGCTTCGTTTAGGTGTGACAAGTCCACCATTATTCCTAACTCATCGCAACGTTTGACCAGCCGCAATCCGTGGTCTGTTAATCCCAAACCAGTGTCAGGGCCGCTGGGGTACCGGAACGGCACGCCATGCCCGAAGATTGTCGGGCGACTCCATACCGGCCCGATTGACCGCAAACCAGCACGGTAGAGAACCTCTAGCGTGTTGAGCTCCGCATCTATTGCCTCTGCGCCTTCAATGTGGAAAATCGCAGCCATTACGCCGCTACCCAACGTCGCGCGAAGCTGGGCAGCAGTTGTGCACACCTTCAATGCGCCGCGCCGCTCCAGATCAAACAAAATGGCGGCTTGGGACATGGCGACGGGAAATGCGTCTTCCCAATCTATGGCATCAGGCAAGGGCAGATCGTAGCTAGCCTTCGCCATCTCCTCAAACTTGAATTCCAGATCGACGGGGGACGGGACATAGACAGCGAAGAAGCCACCGCCGAACCCGCCCGCTTTCGATGAAGGCACATCAATCGCGCCGTCGCGTCCGGTCAAAAAACCGTCTGCGGCGGACGTTCCGCCAGCACGGTACAGTTTTAATAACGCATCGTTGTGTCCGTCGAAAATCAACGGCGATGTTTCAGTCGTCACCCCAGCATCCCCTCAAAAACCTATCGGACCACCTTAGGCGAGGATTTCTCATAGACCACAGTTAACATCATGATATTAGATCATAGCTGTATGAGGCTTTTGCAGAGGGTCAGATGGCCACGAAGACATGGCACAGCTTGCCGGAGTACCAAGCGCTAAGGGCGTTAATGGAAAATGGCACCACCTCGCAGGCGGCTATTCGGCTGGGTTTATCGCAGTCCGCAGTCAGTCGGTCGATCGCAAGCTTGGAAGAGCGAACCGGACGGATGCTCTTCGAGCGTGAAGGCGGACGTTTGCGCCCCACCGACGAAGCCGTCCAGATGAACCGCCGCCTTGACCCACTCTTTGCCGCACTCGACCGGATCGACGGCCCGCCAGAAGTGGAACGTGAAACGCTGCGGATCGTAGCTCCACCCACCTACGCCCACCGCTTCCTGGTGCATCACATTGCCACCTTCCTGACGACCAACCCGCATTTTCACCTCAGCTTGGAAGTGGCTTCCTCGGAGGACGTTATTCGCGGCATTTTAGAGGAACGGTTCGACCTCGGCTTTACCGGCGTCGAGCTGTCGCGTGACGGCGTAAAGCTGACGTTGTTCCGCACCTCCAGCGCAGTCTGTGCCATGGCGAGTGATCACCCATTGGCGGAACGGGATACTATCCACCCGGAAGACCTGAACGAACAGTCACTAATTGCAATATCACACCGCCATGCCAGACGCGCGCAGCTGGAAAACATCCTTCACAGCTGCCGCAGCGCCCCACGCATCGTCGCAGAGGTCTCAACCTCCATCGCCGCCGTTGACCTTGCAAAGGAAGGTCTTGGTGTGACGGTCGTGAACCCTTTCCCCGTGGTTCAGTACCGCTCCGACGACATGGTGTTCCGACCCTTCGCGTCGCCAATCGCCTACAGAAGTTACATCGTCAGTCCGGAGCACCGGCCAACCTCACGGGTCGCGAGGGCCTTCATCCGCCATCTTCGGTTACACACACCAAAGGATGTCTTCTCGCAGAAAGCATGACGATTTCGTAGCTCGCGCTTCTCCACCGGCGCTCTATACTGTGGCAAGCCATGGCAAAAAGGATTTCCGCAATGAAGCTGACCGTGAACGGCACGACTCACGACGTTGATGTCGAGCCAGAAATGCCCCTTCTGTGGGTCCTGCGTGACGAATTGGGGATTACCGGCCCGAAGTACGGCTGTGGCATTGCCCAATGCGGGGCGTGCACGGTGCATGTTGACGGGGAGGCGGTCCGATCTTGCCAATTGGAAGTTGGTGATGTGGAGGGACAGATCACTACGATCGAAGGCCTCGGAACTCCGGCTGCGCTGCACGCCGTGCAAGACGCATGGATTGAGCATCAAGTGGCGCAATGCGGCTACTGCCAATCTGGGCAGATCATGGCGGCTGCGTCTTTTTTGATCAGCACCCCTGCGCCAACGGATGAGGAAATTGACGACGCTATGTCCGCCAACCTGTGCCGCTGCGGCACTTACCCACGCATCCGCGCCGCGGTGAAAACCGCAGCCGCTAAGCTGAACGGAGCGTAGAACATGAGCAAAGCCGGAAAAATCGCCCGCCGTACGTTCATTATCGGATCAGCCGCAATCGTGGGTGGCGTCGCGTTTGGGACATATCTTGCTAAACGCGCGATCCCGAACCCGCTGCTGAACGATCTTGCGGATGGTGAGGCCGCGATCACACCCTACGTCAAAATAGACGCCTCGGGGGTAACCTTGATCACACCGCGCGCGGATAAAGGTCAGGGGGCTTATTCCATTCAGGCCAATCTTATTGCGGAAGAGCTGGATATCGACCCGCGCACCGCCACTGTGACCCCCGGAATGCCCGGCCCCGCTTACTACAACGGCACCGTGTTGGCTGAAGCCGTCCCCTTCCCCGCCTATGATCAAGGCGCCATTGCGGAAGCTATGCGCAGCTTCATGGCAGTTCCCGCGAAGCTATTGCAAATGCAAATCACTGGCGGCTCCTCGACCGTACCAGACAGCTACGTGAACCTACGCATGGCAGGCGCTGTTGCCCGTGAGACCCTGAAACAGGTAGCCGCAAACAAAACCGGCCTTGCGCGCGCCGATCTGCGGACAGAAGACGGTCACGTGGTCCTGCCAGACGGCAGCAAAATTGCCTATACAGAGCTTGCCGCTGACGCCGCCGGAACGCCGCCGGTCACCGATGTCTCGCTACGCGATCCAAGCGAATGGCGCATACTGGGGAAGGCAAACACCCCACGGCTAGACATGGTGGCGAAATGCACGGGCACGGAAACCTACGGGATCGATCATTCAATGGAGGGGATGTTGTTTGCCTCCGTCCGCGCCAATCCCGGCATTGGTGGCTACGTCGTGGGCTTTGATGCCACTGCTGCGCAAGGCATGCGCGGGGTGGAACGAATTGTGCCGGTCAAACATGGCGTGGGCGTCATTGCCGACAACACGTGGCGCGCTATCCAAGCCGTCAACGCGCTCAACATCGAATGGGGTCCGGCAGATTACCCCGCGACCTCCGCCGAAATTTTCGAAACGCTCGAAGCTGCCATCGGTGATGAGGACGCCTATGATCACCGCCAACGGGACGACGGAAACGTGGATGACGCCTTGGCAGACGGAGAGGTAATTGAGGCCTCATACCGGATTCCGTATTTGGCCCACGCACCACTGGAGCCAATGAACGCCACCGTGCGGGTCACCGACGACGCGTGCGAAATCTGGACAGGCACACAAATCCCGCTGTTCATCCGTGACAAGGCCGCGAAAATCACAGGCATCCCCGCTGAACAGGTCTTCGTCTACGTGCAACCCATGGGCGGCAGCTTTGGTCACAGGCTGGAGATGACCCACGTGGAACAAACCGTTGAGCTCGCCATGGCCGTAAAGGGCACACCAGTCAAAATGACGTGGTCGCGCGAGGAGGACATGACCCACGATTACCCCCGCCCTGCCGCTGTCTCCAAAGCGCGCGGTAAGGTCGTAGACGGCAAGGTTGCAGCCTTTGATTTATCGGTGGGCCAGTCGGCAATGGCATCCAGTTGGTTTGGCCGCCTGATGGACATGTCCATCCCCGGCCCTGACGCGACGATAACCACAGGTTCGTGGGATCAACCCTTCGACATCCCGCACTACCGCGTCACAGGCTACCGCGCGCCGGACATGGTGCCGGTGTCATCTTGGCGCTCGGTCGGGGCATCGAGTAACGGCTTCATGCACGACGGTTTTTTGGACGAGTTGATTCACGCGGCAGGCGCTGACCCGCTGGCTGAGCGAATTCGTCTGTGCGGTCATGACACCTCTCGCAAGGTACTGGAAGCAGTTGGCGATTTGTCGAACTGGGCCGGTACCGACTTAGGTGAAAATCGCGGACGCGGTGTGGCCTTCTGCATGTCGTTCGGAGTTCCCGTGGCGCAAGTGGTCGAAGTCACGAACACCGAAGCGGGCATTCGGATCGACAAGGTTTACTGTGTCGTCGACAGCGGTCCGGTTCTTGACCCAAGCAACTTCGAAGCGCAGGTCACAGGGGGGATCATCTTCGGCCTTGGCCACGCGATGGGCGCTGAACTCACTTATGCGGATCACATGCCGGAGCAAAACAATTTTGACACCTACGAAAGCATACGACTGTATCAAACGCCTGTGATTGAGATGAAGGCCCTAAGCAACGCGTCAAAGATCAGGGGCATCGGGGAGCCATGCGTGCCACCTGCTGCCCCCGCCTTGGCAAACGCCATCTTCGCGGCCACCGGTCAGCGCATAAGGAAACTTCCGCTGAACAAACACATCAGTTTTGCCTGACACGTCCAGTTAACCGTTTCGGGGCGAGCGACAATGTAGAGCGCACAAGCCCCCCAAAACCGATGATGTCGTTTAAGGGGGGCTTGCTATTAACTCAGGCGCGGTTCCATTCTCGATCGCCATTGGCATCTTTGACACGGGTCGGCAGGCCGATCGTGTCGAGCAACGTGAATAGCGGCTTGGGGTCCAGCTCTTCCACGTTAACCATGGTGCCGCCGTCGTATGTCCCGTCCGCGATCAACATCGCCATTGCCACCGGTGGCACGCCCGCAGTGTAGGAAATCCCTTGGCTGCCTACCTCGTTAAAAGCCTCTTTGTGGTCGGCGACATTGTAGACGAACACCTCTACCTCTTCTCCGTCTTTGACACCTTTAACGACATCCCCAATACAGGTCTTGCCCGTATAGTTTGGCGCTAAACTGGAAGGGTCCGGCAGCACGGCCTTCACTACCTTCAAAGGCACAACTTCCAAGCCCTCAGCGGTAGTGACCGGTTGTTCCGACAACAGCCCCAGATTTTGTAGAACGGTAAACACATTAATGTAATGGTCACCAAAGCCCATCCAGAAACGGATATCAGCTTGCGGATAGTTCGCCGCCAGCGAATGCACCTCGTCGTGGCCTGACATATAGGCTTGCTGTTTACCGACAACCGGAAGATCCCATTCGCGTCCAACCTCAAACATCTTATTCGTTTGCCACGCGCCGTCCTGCCAACTGTAGACGGTACCAGTAAATTCGCGAAAGTTGATCTCTGGATCGAAATTCGTCGAGAAATACTTGCCGTGATCGCCCGCGTTAATGTCAACAATGTCGATAGACGTCACGTCATCCATGAACTCATCAATCGCGAAGCGCGCAAAGGCGTTAACCATGCCCGGATCAAAGCCCGCCCCCAGGATCGCGGTAACTCCGGCCTTGGCGCAATCATCGCGCCGCTTCCACTCGTAGTTTCCGTACCAAGGTGGCGTTTCGCAAATCTTGGCGGGGTCTTCATGAATGGCCGTGTCGATATAGGCCGCACCGGTTTGAATGCATGCCTCCAGCACAGTCATATTCACAAAAGGCGAACCCACGTTAATCACAATCTGCGCGCCAGTCTTCTGGATCAGCGCGACAACCGCAGCCGTGTCCATACCGTCAACCGCATGGGCCTCAAATACACCGTCCTGCTTCATCGCAGACTTCTCATGGACGCTGGAAATAATCGCATCGCATTTGGAAACCGTCCGACTGGCAATATGAAGATCGCCCAGAACATCGTTGTTTTGCGCGCATTTATGCGCCACGACCTGTGCGACGCCACCAGCGCCGATGATGAGAACGTTGCGTTTCATGTATCCAAGAGACCTCTTTTGTGTATGTTTCAAGACAATGCGGCTGCAAAATCGTCGTAGCCAAATTCGCGGACCAACCGTGTTGTGCCGTCGAGTTCACGGATTGCGATGCTGGGCATTTTCACCCCGTTGAACCAGTTCTTCTTAACCATTGTGTAGCCTGCGGCATCCTGAAACGAAAGCCGGTCCCCCGCCTTCAATGGCGCATCAAAGCGGAATTCACCAAAGATATCGCCGGCCAGACAGGATTTCCCGCAGATCATCCACTCATGTTCTCCCGTGTCAGGGCTTATTTTTGCGGGCTCGCGGTAAATGAGCAGATCCAACATATGTGCTTCGATGGAGCTATCGACAATCGCCAAATTCTTGCCGTTATGCATCGTATCAAGCACTGTGACTTCCAGAGTTGCAGCGCCAGTAATGGCAGCTTCGCCCGGCTCCAGATACACCTGAACACCGTAGGTTTGCGCGAATGTCTTTAGCCGCGCGGCCAGCTGTTCAAGCGGGTAATCCTCGCCGGTAAAGTGAATGCCGCCCCCGAGGCTGATCCATTCCATATCTTTGATGATCGTGCCGAAACGATCCTCAATTAAACCAAGCATTTCATCAAACCGCGCGAAGTCGTCGTTCTCGCAGTTGTTGTGAAACATCAAGCCGCTAACCTGATCTTTAACCGCTGAAATTTCCGAGGGGTCGTGCTCGCCTAGGCGACTGAAAGGGCGTGCCGGATCAGCCAAATCAAACTCCGAGGTGGAGACCCCCGGATTCACACGAAGCCCCCGCACATGCCCCTTCGACGCATCGCCAAAGCGCAATAGCTGGCTGATGGAATTGAAGATAATCTTGTCGGAGCACGCCAGAACCTCTGCTATTTCGTGCTCCGCGTAAGCCACCGAATACGCATGAGTTTCCCCCGCAAAGGTCTCATGCCCCAAGCGGACTTCGTAAAGCGACGAGGACGTGGTGCCGTCCATATACTGCGCCATGAAGTCGAACGTCGACCACGTCGCAAAGCATTTTAACGCAAGGAGGGATTTCGCGCCGGAGGCCTCTCTTAGCCACGCAATCTTCTCAAGGTTTTCCAGCAAGCGTGACTTATCAATTAGATAGTAAGGAGTTTGCATGCGCGGTCCTCTCTATGGCGTGTTGGTCACTCCTCACAGGCCCATTCTGGGCGCCGCGAGGGCGAAGGTCGCGGACGCTTTAGCCTGTCTTTCCCACCTGCGAAAGAGCAGAGCTTCAACCAGCCGACCCTACCACGGAACAGCTTCACCCGCATAATCAAAGAACCCGCCAGATTGCGCCAGCTCCAGCCCCTCGACCACATCAATCAGATTACGCGCTGCCTGCGCAGGGGGCACGGTTTTATGGGTCTTCGCGTAATCAGCCGTAAATGCCGTTTCAACGGTGCCGGGATGCAAGCATGCGCATGTGCATTGAGGGTGGCTGCGCGCCAATTCAATTGCCGCACCATGGATGATCTGGTTCAACGCAGCCTTGGATGCGCGGTAGGAATGCCACCCGCCGATGTGGTTGTCCCCAATGGAGCCCACCCGCGCCGACAGCACAGCGAACTTGCTGGGTGCATCCCGTGGCAACAACGTAAGGCAGTGTTTAAGCAATAACGCTGGCCCTACGGCATTGGTCGCAAACTGCCCAATCAGCGCATCCGAGCTGAGGGCCTTGATGGTCTTTTCCGGTTTGTTGCCATCCACGACCAACGCGCCTGTGGCCACGACAACAAGTTCAAACGGACCGGTAAGCTGCCCCAGAACTCGTTGGATCGAACCCTCGCTAGTAATGTCCAAATCATCGACCGTACGTGACACGCCGACGACCTCGTACCCCCGCGACTTCACCTCACCTAAGAGTGCGTTTCCGATGCCACCCGACGATCCAATTACTAGTGCACGCGCCATAATTCACCCCACGTTACTGTCGATAATCACGCAACCGCGCGCACGATCATCACGCCTGCCCAAGCCGAAACCCCCGTAAGGATACCGCCCCAAATGGTGTCCACTGCCACCTGTTGCATCGACCAGTCGCGCAACGTGGCGTAGTTGGTGAACTCGTAGGTTCCATAGGCAAACAGACCCAGCGCCGCGCCGTTCAACAACGCACCGACAGGATCGCCGGCGCGCATCGCTGGGATCGACACAAACCAAAGCACGCCACCCACGTAGCCCATGTAAAACAGAAACGCGGGAAACACGCGAAACGGATCGGCGTATAAATGTTCGACATGGCGGTCAAAGACGGGCTTCACGATATGCCGCAACCCCACGGCGTCCCATGCGAAAAAAACCACCACTGTGGCCAAATAAAGCAACGCAATTTTCATAGTGTTCAGCCTTCAGGTTTTGGCGCGGAGATGCGGGAAACGATCTCTTTCACGCAGGTGTATTGGCGCAGTTATTTGGTCAAACGACCGGCAAGCCGCAGCGAAGCCCAGTAGGGCAACAGCCGCAAAAACTTCATCGCGAGCGTAAGGCGGCGGGGGAAATGAACCTCAAACCCGCCCGATTGAAGCCCGTCGGCTATGGCCTTCGCTGCGGCCTCTGTTGATATAACTGCGGGCATGTCGAAATCATTTTGCTGGGTTAGCCGCGTATCGACAAACCCCGGCGAAATCAGGCGAACGTCTACCTGCCCCGCTAGCTCGGATCGCAGGGACTCGACCAAGTTGATCACGCCAGCCTTGGTTGAAGAATATATCTGGCCTTGGGGTAATCCGAAGTAGCCCGCCACCGACCCGCAGATAGCCAGCTGCCCACCGGCTTTTAGCAAGGGAGGAGCGACTTGGGCGATGTGGAAGCTTCCCGTAAGGTTTACAGTCACAATCTTCGCGGCCATATCAGAGTCTAAATCAGCGATTTTTCCGGGGTCATAGATCGCCGCCAGGTGAACCACGCGGTCGACAGGCCCCAGCGCAGAGACCTCGTCCGCAGCCGCATCAACACTGGCACGGTCACTCACATCTACCGGCACCACCTCGTGGTTGGCGCCCAAGGTGTCCGCCAATTCGATTAGTTTGTCTTCCGAGCGTGCAGACAATATCAGCCGTGCGCCGCGATCGGCATACTCCGTCGCAAGCGCTGCCCCGATACCTTCGCTCGCGCCGATGATCCAAACGGTTTCGATCTTATGCATGGGTTAGCTCCACCTGCACGACATCTGTCCGCCCAACCGCGAAGGATGCGGCGCACACAGCAAGGTAGTAGTGCCAGTTGCGCATGAATTTTTCGTCGTACCCCAATCGCTTGATCCGGTCAGACATGCTGGCCAGACGATCATTCCACTGGGAACAAGTCGCCGCGTAATCACGACCAAAGGCATAGCTGTCTGTTACCTTCAGTCCGGCCTTTCGGGCCTGATCTGCAATGGCGCCATCGGTCAGCAGCATGCCGCCGGGAAAGGTGTAGTGGCGGATGTAATCCGAGCTGTTTCTGTATGCGTCAAAATAATCGTCGGGCACAGTGATCGCCTGAACGACAGCTTTCCCGCCTTCGGCAAGCCGCGCTTTAAGCGTGGAGAAATATGTAGGCCAATACTTCTCCCCGACGGCTTCGATCATCTCGATAGACACGATGCTGTCAAACTTGCCTTCGCACTTGCGGTAGTCTTGCAGCCGAATGTCTGCTCGCCCGTCAAGACGCGCATCCGCGTAACCCTTTTGGCTTGGCGAGATCGTTAAGCCCGTCACGTGCCGTCCGGCGTCCGCAGCGCGCTCAGCAAAACCACCCCAGCCACATCCCACCTCAAGCACCTTCTCACCGTCGCCCAAACGGCCAAGTATTCGGTCGTATTTGCGGTTCTGCCCACGGACGAGATCCATGTCACCATCAGCAAATATTGCAGAGGAGTAGGTCATGCCTTCGTCCAGCCACAGCTGGTAGAATTCATTCCCGACGTCGTAATGCGCCCTTATGTTGCGCGATGCCCCTTTAACAGAGTTGGCGCGCATCATCCGGTCCACAAACCGGAACTTCAAACTGTTCCAAAAGCCGCCGTACATGTAGCCTTCGAAATGCTGAACATTGCGCAACGCCACCTCTGTGAGAGCCTCAATCGACGGGGTGTCCCACAGGCCAGCCACGTAGGTTTCGCCCAAACCTATATCACCCCGCGCGGCAACCGCGCTGATCACCGACCAATCGTAAAGCTTCATTTCGCAGGCAGGGCTGCCATTGCCGAAGTCAAGAATCTCACCCTCAGGCGTGTAGAGGCGTAGGCTTCCATCGCGGATTTGGGCACAGCTGTCGAGAAAGTCGTGTTTGATACGTTTTGTTAAGAACATTCGGTCACCTCAGATGTGGGCGGTTTGGGATGGGCGCGGTATTGGGCGCCCTTCAGTTTTAGGCGCAGCGCCTGCCAGTGGATAAGGAACATCACGCGCAAAGCGCCCATGGGGCGGCGCAAACTGCCCTGCACAATCTTGGCGTTCGTCAAGCCAGCCCGTGGGCCAGATAGCGTGGCCACGACGCCTTCCGCCTGATTGCTGTGCAGGATCGTGATCGCGATACGGTCGGCGCGTATATCAAAGGCAAATTCATAGCTGCCTTTCACGTCTTGGAACGGCGACACATGAAGCGCTTTGGGCGCTTTGATCCGGCTGTCTTTGGTGATCGGTGCGAACCCCGAAAGATGGCACAGGTAAGAGTGTCTGTCCCCGAACGGAGTGGACACTTCGGCGATCACCGCGACCAACGCATCAACTTTAAAAGCCAACCAAAAGCTGACCGGGTTGAACCCGTAGCTGAGAAAACGCGGCTGCGTTAACAATCGTAACGATACAGTTTTGTCGGTCAACCCATGGCGCTCAAGGACGGCGCGCGCCCAGTCTGGCCCAGCGCCAGCGTTCAGTGGTCCGCCGTGGTCTTGATCATGCACAGACATAAGATTGAAACCATTGCGCGAAAACAGGCGCGGGTAGTCGCCGGTCGCCTCCGGATCAATCATCACGTAGTCGACGCCATAGCGAAACCTATGGCGTATTTCACCGCGTCGCGTGTGGGTTGTTTCCCCTGCGATATGCTCTCCCTGCGGTGTCATGCGTACTGACGGTCCATCAGGCGCACGATGCGCGCCGCGCTGGCGAAACCGTCCTCATGGAACCCGTTGCGCGTATACGCCCCCGCAAACCACGTGTTGTTCTGGCCCTGTATCTCCGTCAGTTTCTTCTGCGCGGCAAGCGCTGGTCCGTCGAAGACTGGGTGGCGGAACACGGTCTGATCATAAATGAGGTGTTCGGGGATCGTGTCCGACGGGTTCAAGGACACAAATAGCGGGTCGTCTTCGGGGATGTTCTGCAGGCGGTTCATCCAGTACGTCACGCCAATTGCGGGCTCTGGCCGGCTCGTGTCGGCCTTGTAAACCCAGCTTGACCAAGCAGCCTTGCGTTTCGGCATTTGGGATATGTCGCGGTGCAGCACCATCTGGTTGTCTTGGAACCGGATCGCTGACAGCGCCGCCTGCTCGACAGGCGTCGGGCGATCCAACAGCCGCAACGCTTGATCAGAATGGCAAGCGAAAATCACTTGATCGAAGGTCTCCTGAGTGCCGCCATTCACATGGACAGTACTCTGCGCGCCGTCACGTGTGACGGTCTGCACTGGCGTTCCGGTGCGAATAATGACCCCCTGTCCACGCAGGTGATGTTCCAGCCGCGTCAGATAAGAGATGCTGCCGCCGTCAACTGTCCACCACTGGTGCTGCCCCGTCGCACTCAACAGCGCGTGGTTGCGAAAGAAGCGCAGAAGCGCGCGGGCTGGGAAGGCGCGGATACCTTCTGGCGGCGTCGACCAGATCGCGCCGCATATTGGCATTAGGTAATACCGCTCGAACCACGGCCCCATATTGAGTTCCGACATCAACTCGCCGATGCTGGTGGTGTCGTCTTTAACCAAACCCTCAGCCTTGGAATTGAACCGCAGGATGTCGCGCATCATCCGGATGAAGCCAGGCCGCGCTAGGTTTTCTTTTTGGGCCAAGATGCCACGCAGGTCGCGCAGCCCGTACTCGATCTGTCCGTTGTTGATGGTAGCACCGAAGCTCATGTCGCTTTTAATTACCGGCACGTCCAGATCTTGAAACATACGCGTCAAGTGCGGGTAGTTCGCGTAGTTAAAAACGATGAACCCTGTATCAACCGGTTGATCCCCACGCCGCCCCGCGACCACCGTGCGTGCATGACCCCCCAAGGATGGCGACGCCTCGAAAACAGTCACCGCATGCTGGGGTGACAACAGGTAGGCCGCGGACAGTCCAGATATTCCACCGCCAATGATTGCAATGCGTTGCGGGGTGTGAAGAGGGGCATCAAAGGACATTCTGGCTCCGTGGGCTGTTCAACTGTGTTACGCCACCGCAAGGAAATCAGATCACAAATGATCCAAACTAAATGTGCCGCCGTATTACCGGTATGTTGACGATGAGCCATAAACCCGATTTAGCTTACCTGCCCCCGCCCCTTCGGGCGAGAAAGGATATTGCTAAGGTGTCATCACCCCCGTCCTTCTCTGAGCAGACGACATGGATGCTCGCCGTGAAAAATGACCGCGACAGATCGGCGTTCGCCGCGCTGTTCGACCATTTCGCCCCACGTTTGAAAGGCTTTATCATGCGCTCCGGCGTGGGCTCGGCTCAGGCAGAGGAAATTGTGCAAGACGTTATGTTGACCGTTTGGCGCAAGGCCGATCAGTTTGATCCAGCCCGTGCGCAGGTGTCCGCATGGATATATCAGGTCACCCGCAACAGGCAGATCGATGTGCTGCGCAAAGAACGCCGCCCTATTCCAGAGGAACTGATCGAAGATGACGTCTGTGACACCGACGCGGGCCAGATACTAGCCGTTGAGCAGGAAGCCGATCACCTGAGGCAGGCCCTTCTTCAGCTCTCGCCGGATCAGCGAAAAATGATCGAGCAAGCCTACCTCGGCGAGCTGACGCACCAAGAAATTAGTACACAAACCGGCCTACCACTCGGCACCATCAAGTCGCGTATCCGCTTGGGTCTAGAGCGACTGAGACATGCCTTGAAGGACATACGCTAAGATGACCGCAATCACTCACCACACACCAGACGCCTTGATGGCCGCCTATGTGGCGGGCTCACTGGAGGCTCCTTTCGCGCTGGTTATCGCCGCGCACATTTCCATGTGCCTGGAGTGCAGAGCCTCTTACGAGGCCCACCAAGCCATCGGTGGCTCCGTTTTGGAGGCGAGCCCAAGCTCTGACCTATCGGGCGACCTGCGGACAGACACTTTGGCGCTTCTCGACGCCCCCGTAAAATCGCGCACCTACCACCGTGGTAACGGGGTATATCCGGCGCCCGTAATGGAGGCGTTAAAGGGGCAACCACCGCGCTGGAAGTCACTTGGCATGGGCGTTCGTCAATGCATCTTGACCGCAGGGGACGAAGGCTCCACGCGGTTGCTTTACATCCCACCGGGCCAAGAAGTCCCAGATCATAGTCACAACGGCTTGGAACTCACCTTGGTCCTTCAAGGTAGCTTCAGCGACAGTACCGGGCGTTTCGGGGCCGGTGACTTGGAAATCGCAGACAATGATCTGGAGCACACACCGAAGGCCGACGAGGGCGCGCCTTGCATTTGCTTGGCCGCGACTGACGCACCATTGCGGTTTGCGGCATTCTTGCCACGCCTCTTGCAACCATTTTTTCGCATTTAATTTGGCACCGAGTTAAGCGAAACGCTTTATGAATGCTTCGCTCAACCCAAATTCGCACAGTACTGAGAGCAGTCTTCTCAAAATCAGCGATCTGACTGCGCGCATTCGGCGCGCCTTCAGGTGTATTTCAAAAGTCGCTATAAAATAACACCCGCCAACAAACTAAAGTCGCATAGACAACTTACCTTGCATCGCAATTGGCCTACCGCATAATGGGGCAATTATCTGGTATTGGCCTCTGACGATATGTGCCGCTCTTAACATAAAATTTTGACAACAGACTTAGAAAAACCAGCCTAGCGATCACGATCCAGCTGATTGCGCGCACGCACAAAAAATGATGGAGATCAATATGCTAAAGGCATTCTTACTCTCGGCGATTCTGACGGTATTCGCAAGTTCAGCCACTGCTCAAACCCTACTGACGATCGAACACGACGGCGTATCTGTTGAGTACGACTTGGAGGAATTAGAGGCCCTGCCACAAACAAAATACGTAAGTGGGAACCCGTTCTTTGATGGCGAACAAGAGTATTCGGGTCCGTTGCTTCGCGAAATTTTTAAGGATGCAGGTCTTCTTGAGCAAGACAGCGTGAGCATGAGAGCAATCAATGAGTACACCATTAATTTCCCAGTCGCGGACGCGTCAAAGTTCGACGTGGTCGTCGCAACTCGAATTAACGGTAAACTGATGTCGGTGCGGGACAAGGGCCCACTTTGGGTGATGTACCCGTTCTCCCATCATGAAGAACTGAGTGACCCCGTGTACAAAGGCCGGACCGTTTGGCAGCTGGTTAAAATTACAACCCAATGAAGCTGTCTTTCGATTTCTTCAGGGGGCTCATAATTGGAGCATTGACGGTTGGTCTCATTACCGCCGCCCTGAGTCTTGCGCACATGCGCACGCAAATCCTCTCCATCGGAAATGGGTCCGCAACGGGCCCAGTATGGTATGTGACGGGCGTTGAGCGCGAGCTTCAAGAATTCGAATTTGCGCTGGCCTATTACGAACTCGATCCCACAACTGCGAATAACGTTACCCTAAGGTTTGATATTCTGTGGAGCATGGTGGCTAGCATCAGCCAAGGGGACGTGGCCGCAAAACTTGAAGATTTCAATGTCGACTACGCACTGCTTGAGCAGATGCCGGAACTGCTGAAAAAACATGATGCCGCAATCATGGACATCGGCGCGCTAACACGTGAAGAGCGGATGGATATCCTGCTAGAATTCAGAGCCCTCAACGATGAGGTCCACCAAGTCGGCATGAAGGCACTACAGGCCAGTTCCGCCGAAACCCTGACATGGCGCGAAACGCTGCTGTCAGTCTCCAACAACAACGCCGTTGTTGGCATAATTCTGATCGTCATTGTGACTATACTGATCTTGATGTTCCAATTCGACAGGGTCGCAGCGCGGCGGCAACTGCGAGAAAAGGATGCGCTACTTGTCGCGGCGGAGGCCGCCAGTGTTGCCAAGTCGCAGTTCATCTCCGTCATCAATCACGAATTGAGAACTCCGCTAACATCCATCAAAGGGGCCATTTCGCTAATGAGCGCGGGCGCTTTGGGCAAAGTCCCTAAAACTTTTGAACGCCCGATCAACATCGCAGAGCGTAACTGCCGACAACTTAGTTCTCTGATTTCCGACCTACTCGACGCCGAGAAGTTCTCATCAGGCGCTATGGAATATAAGTTCGAGCCAATCAACCTACCCCAATTTTTGACCGAACAAATAGAGACGCACGCAAGTTTCGCCGACAGTTACGGCGTAACCCTATCCATCCAGCCGCCGGTGCCGGAACTAATAGTCAACGGCGACGCCCACAGACTAGGGCAGGTTATGTCAAATTTGTTGTCTAATGCCGTCAAATTTTCAAAATCAGGCGACCATGTCACTGTGTCCCTTGAAGAACAAAATGGCCGCGCTGTTGTCAGTGTGACGGACACGGGGCGCGGCATTCCCGAGGCCGCGCGCGACAAGGTGTTTGAGCGCTTCCAGCAGGTCGACTCCTCCAACGAACGAGAGCGCGGAGGCACCGGCTTGGGGCTTTCCATCGTGAAGGCTATCGTTGAAGCCCATGGTGGTCACGTCGATTTCGACAGCGTTGTGGGGGAAGGTACGACCTTCAAATTCGATCTTTCCCTCGTCAAGTAACACCTTATTGTCGCCGGACAGGGCCTACTTTTACCCAATCCACACCACAGGCCGCCACAAAGGAATACCCTATGCCACACCCTCTTAAACTCGTCATCAGTCTTGCGACCCTCCTCTCACTGCCACTTGCCAGTCAGGCAGAGCAGGTGCGCCCCGGCGTGGAATTTTCCGGCGTTATGGAGGAAGAGGGCTCTGTTCGTGGCCAGATGCAAAAGGTGATGTTCGACTTCGCAGCAGCGTGGTCCACCTGCGAGGCTGATTACATGAAAACATCGTTTAGCGACGATGTGCTTTTCTCGTACCCGACCACGACCACAACGGGCCTTGATGCAATGTTGGCTGATCTGGAGCTGTTCTGCAATCAGGCCACCGATACCAGCTTCTACTTTCCAGAAGACGCCTTCTACATTGATGAGAGCACCGGTCGCGTCGCAGCGGAGGTTCAGTTTCGGACATTCCAACGCGGTAGCAGGCAGGTTGTGAACGACGTCTGGGTGTCCACGGTTGTGGATGGCAAGGGCACGGTTCTGAAAGAATACTTGGATGGGCGGGTCAAAGACTTGCAAGCCCTCGGCGTGCTTACCCTCGAGGAAGACCCCAAAATGCTGACACCTTGGCCGCCCCGCACAGAAGAATGGGCCGAATGCTTCCCGATCGCAAAATCCGCGCCTATCAATTCGTGCCCACCGACCTAACCGCTTGGCAAAAGACATGAACACCTAACCCGCGCCGCCTGTGAACAAGGCTTCACAGGCGGCGCGGGCGCTCCCTTTTCAAACAGATCAATGACGCTTTTTTATCCGCGCCATTGCTATTTAGAACGCGCTAGGCTTGTCTTGGACAAGTAGCGCGCATTTTCACGGTTTATATGTAATCCGCGGTCGGATTTGACCGCAAAGTTCATTTTAAAGGCTCGGCCACCTTATTGGTCATTCGCTTGTTACGCGCCACTTCTACCTTGGCCTTCGGGGTCTTTGCGATCTGCGCTCCAGCAGACCCGCCAAATTTGGGAGAACTGATATGTCATTAGTAATTACAGGTGTCTTGGACGGACCATTATCCGGCGGCTTGCCGAAAGCTGTCGAAATATATGTTGCTGCCGACGTGGCCGATTTGTCGGCCTACGGGGTCGGATCGGCCAATAACGGCGGCGGGTCAGACGGAGAAGAATTCACCTTCCCTGCAGTCGCGGCAGCAGCCGGCACATATATTTACATCTCCAGTGAAAGCCCCGGCTTTACAGAATTCATGGGTTTCGCGCCCAATTACACCGCAGGTGCTTTGTCGGTAAACGGCGATGACGCCATTGAGTTGTTCGAGAACGGCGCAGTTATCGACGTCTTCGGGGAGCCGAACGTTGATGGCAGCGGGCAACCGTGGGAATATCTTGACGGCTGGGCCGCACGCAATCCCGGCACCACAGCGAGTCCGACATTCGACATCGCGGACTGGAGCTTCTCTGGCCCCCACGCATTTGACGAGCAGACATCGAACGCCACCGCCAGCGCGCCCTTCCCGACTGCCGGATACGACGCGCCCCCACCAACAGCCAGCTTTGTCATCAACGAAATAGACGCCGACCAAACCGGCACCGATAGCCAAGAGTTTATCGAGATCTACGACGGCGGTATCGGCAATACCTCGCTCGACGGGTTGTCGTTGGTTTTGTTCAACGGCAACGGGGACGCGAGCTATAACACTATTTCACTGGACGGGTTAAGCACGAATGCGGACGGCTACTTTGTCATCGGATCAGCGGATGTGCCAAACGTAGACTTGGTGGCATTTACCACCAACGGCATACAGAACGGCGCTGATGCCGTCGCCCTTTACAGCGGCACGCCGCCGAGCTCCGCAACCACAGAAAACCTGATTGATGCGATTGTTTACGGCACGAATGACAGCGACGACACTGGGTTGCTCGCGGCCCTTGGTCAAACCGTCCAGTACGATGAAAGCGGTAATGGAAACTCGACCGGCGACGCTTTGGCGCGCGACGTTGACGGCACCGGCGATTTTGTGGCGCAGGCGCCTACTCCGGGCGGCAGCAACTACATCGCCCCACCCGCCGAAATCACGCTGATCAGCGAGATTCAAGGCAATGGCGGCACAGGTGATCTCGCACAGATTGGCGTTGATGACCGTAGCGCGCTGGAGGGGCAAATCGTCACCGTCCGCGCGATTGTGACAGCCGACTTTCAAGACGGGTTGTTTGGCAGCCAAGGTGATTTGAACGGCTTCTACATCCAAGAGGAAGAGGTCGATTACGACTTTGACGACCTAAGTTCAGAGGGTATTTTCATCTTCGATGGCTCCGCCCCATTGGTTGATGTGAACATCGGCGATCTGGTGGAAATCACCGGAACCGTGAACGAGTTCTTCGGTCAGACCCAGTTGTCCGCTACGTCCGTCGCGGTCCTTGAGACCGATCAGCTGTTGCCAACTGCGGTCTCCGTCGAGTTCCCGACGGCCAGTGTCATGCTCGACAACAGCGGCAATTACGTTGCCAATCTGGAAGCCTACGAGGGCATGTTGGTGAACGTCGCGCAAGACATGACCGTGTCCGAGATGTTCAATCTGGATCGCTTCGGCCAGTATAACGTCACTGCTGACGGGCGCCCCGTGCAATTCACACAAGAGAACGCGCCGGACGTGGCGGGTTTTGAGCAACACCTGCAAGATGTTGCCGCACGCACTCTCGTGCTGGATGACGGCCTATCTGGGCAAAATCCGGATGTTCTAAATGTTATTGATGGCAATGACGGAATTCTAACCGCCGCCGATAGCTTCCGTATGGGTGACACAATCTCTGCAATTGAGGGCGTGGTGGGATATTCCTTCGACGAGTTCCGCATTAACGCGGCGGAAGGCGTATATGAGCAAACCAACCCGCGTGAAGATATGCCCGCCGACATCGGCGGTAACTTCAAGGTCGCCAGCTTGAACGTGCTGAACTACTTCACCACCATCGACGTTTCTGGCGCAACCACCGACAACGGCTCCGACCCACGCGGGGCCGACACGCCCGAGGAATTCGAGCGGCAAGCGACCAAACTGGTGAACGCAATCGTTTCAATCGACGCCGATGTCCTAGGCCTCATAGAGCTGGAAAATGACTTCGCAGGCGACACCTTCGCGGTGAAGGATATTGTGGAGCGCGTGAACACAGAGCTTGGCGCGGAGGTCTATGCTTTCGTTGATCCAGGCCAGGAATTCATCGGCGGTGATGCCATTGCCAACGGATTTATCTACAAAGTCGACAAAGTAGGCCTGAACGGTGACATGGCGATTTTGGAAAACTACGAGGGCCGCAACTTCCTTGATCCACTGGACGCGGGTCGCGCGCTCAACCGGCCGGCAATCGCGCAAACCTTCGAGGATCTGGACACAGGGCAGACACTCACAGTCTCGGTCAATCACCTGAAGTCCAAAGGCTCGCTCTCTGGTCTTGCGGCAGATGAGGCGCAAGGCGACGGTCAGGGCAACAATAACGCCACGAGGACCGAAGCGGCCGATATTCTCGCCGCATGGCTCAACAGCGACCCCACGGGCCAAGGCTCTGAAAACACGATCATTTTGGGAGACTTGAACGCGTATGCGAGGGAAGATCCGCTGACAACGCTAGCCGATGCTGGGTTCACTGACCTAGCCGCGGCGAACCTTGGCGACAGCGCATACTCCTATGTTTTCGACGGTCAAATCGGCACGCTGGACTACGCATTGGCGAATGATGCTTTGGCCGATGACGTCGTAGGCGTGACCGAGTGGCACATCAACTCCGACGAGGCAGACGCCACCGATTACAACTTGGACTTCGGGCGCGACCCCGCACTGTTCAACGGTGATACCCCTGCTCGAAACTCCGACCACGATCCGGTTATCGTCAGCTTTGACTTCCAACCCGTGTTCAACGAAATCGCCGGCACGAACCGTCGCGACTTCCTGTTCGGGACCGAAGGTCGCGACAAAATTGACGCAGGGCGCGGAAACGATCTCATCTTTGCGGGCGACGGCGATGACCACATCATCGGCGGACGCGGGAATGACACCATTCTGGCAGGCCACGGCGACGACGTCATAGACGGCGGCAGCGGCAACGATTTCGTCTTTGCAGGACACGGTGATGACACCATCATTGCGGGCGACGGCAAGCGTGATTTGTACTGGGGTGGAGATGGCGCGGATACCTTCGTGTTCTCCGCTGAACTGGCAGAGGACCGTAGTCGCGACAAGAGCGTCATCATGGACTTCGATACATCCCAAGACATGATTGACCTTGGCGGTGCCGTTATATCCCACGTCCGCGAAACCCACGGGGCGGTTCGCATTAGCCTCGATGGCGGACGCGACAAGATTGACTTGTTCGGCGTAACGGAGTTCGACGACATCGTCTTTGTGGACAACATGGCAATCGCCTAAGCTGGGCCCCACCGGTCCCTAAAACCTAACACCACCCTCCGGCAAAAGTTCGGGGGGTGCTCCGCATTCGCTGAATACCTATGTGGTGCGGCGCAGATACTTGACGCCTGCCCTCCCCCCGAAAAACCTTCCGACTTTGACCGTCTCCGTGGGCGCTTCAAAACAGCCGTGACGCAGGGTCAGCGCAAGCTTTTGCCACTAATGCATCACCAAACAGCCTCAATTTTTAGTCAATATGAATCAGTTGGTACTGAGAACACGTCACTCGTTGACCTTTTCGATCATCAAGCCACCACGACCGAATAAGAAAGACGCGCAATGGCGACCCACGACGTAAAATTCTACGCGATTGATCCGCTCAACATTTTCTCCAGCACTCCGGGCAACACGCGGACCTACACTGGCCCAGCGGAGCCCGATGCTAAGGCGACCATTACCGACAACCAGACCGGTGCCGGAAGCGAGACGTTCGAGGACATTCAAAGCGGCGAAAGCGCTACGATTGCGACCACAATCAATGGTGTGTCCTCGTCCGGCGATACCGTGTGGGCCGACGAGAGCTGGACGCTCATCGACCAAGTGACTGGCCAAAGCTTTCAAATCGTCTCGATCCGCATCAACACCGGCCCGAATGCTGGCTGGTACACCCTGTCCGAGATACCACTGGTCGCGGGGCGCAGCTATCAAACTGCCGATTTTGACAACACGCCCAGTGCCGCGGCTGGCGATCCCACGTTCAGCTATGCCGACTACGTCTCGGACGCCGAAGATGGCGTAATTCAAGGCACAGCCGGCGACGACATCATCGACAAGAGCTACACCGGCGACCCAGACGGTGACCAGATTGACCAAGGCGACGCTGTCACCGCCGCCCAGTTCAACTGGACAGATTACGCTGACGAAACGGATCTAAGATCCGCCTTCTCGCAAGACACGGGCGGGATCACGGTTGGGGTGACTTACTCCGACCCGAACCCCTCGGATCAGCTTTCGGCCGAAACGACGGAGACGATATACGTCGCTGGAGGTGAGCCGTTTAACTCCACCTCCGCAGGCTATATGTTCGCAGGAGGCGCGGCTGAAGACACGACGCTGACATTCGACTTCTCCGCCAATGGCGGCAGCGGCTTAGAGAATGAAGTCCAGAACGTACGCTTCCGGATCAGCGACATCGACGGCATTGCGCCCGACGGGGTGAATGACTTCCAAGACATCGTGCGCGTTCAGGCGTTTGATGCGGACGGGAACCCAGTCGATGTAACGATCACAGGCGGTTCCAACCACACGGTTGACCCTGCAACGGGCACGATCACCGCGGGGCTTACCAACTACAGCCCCGCCAGCGCGCAAGCATCCGCCCTTATCGAAATCGCGGGCCCTGTCTCTCAGGTTGTTGTCACGTACGACAATGGCGGGACAACGCAGCAGGCAATCTACTTCTCTGATGTTCACTTCGATGCCGTCGACGTGGGCGGCTACGACGACGTGGTAGAAGCTGGCGCAGGTGACGATATCATCACAGCTGGTACTGGCGACGACACCGTCTATGGCGGCGCAGGCAACGACACCATCAACACGGGCACCGGCGACACATCTTATGGCCAAGCCGGAAATGACACCTTTGTCATTGATACCGAAAACATCGGCGGCGGTACGTTGTTTGTCGATGGCGGCTCCGAGGGCGCCACAGACGTGGACACCCTCAACTTTAACGGCCAGCTCCAGTATGGCTCCCTCGTTAAGAATGCCGATCCCAATGATTCAGGCGCGTTCTCGGGCTCTGCCACCCTGCTTGACGGGACGGTCGTCACCTTCGACAACATCGAAAACGTCCTGTGCTTCACCGACGGCATGGCGCTCGACACGCCACGTGGGCCGCGTCTGGTAGAAGATCTGAAACCGGGTGACTTGGTGCTTACCCGTGACAACGGCCCGCAACCTGTACGTTGGCACGGTCGACGCGATTTGGTTGCGGCACCGTCCGTTGCACCTATCGAAATCGCTGCGGGCTTACTTGGAAATGTGCGCCCTATCCGCGTGTCTCCGCAACACAGAATTCTGTGCGCAGGCTACCGCGCGCAGCTTTACTTCGGGCATGATGAAGTTTTGGTTGCGGCAAAAAGCTTGGTGAACGGCAGCAGCGTACGTCAACTAGACGCGGGCGCGGTCAGCTATCACCACATCCTCTTTGACCAACATGAAATCGTCACGTGTGACGGTGTCGCGAGCGAAAGCTACCACCCCGGCAGCTACAGCCTGCCAGGGTTGGACAACTGCGCGCGCGAAGAACTGTTCGGCCTGTTCCCAGAGCTTAGAGCCGACCCATCCAGCTTCGGCCCGTCTGCGCGTTTTTCTGTCAAAGCGTCCCAAGGGCACCTTTTGGCGGCATAGAGGTCCGCATGACGACAAGTGAAGGCTAGTCGAAAATGCAACCGTGATTTAGGTTTTCCCGCATCAACCGCTGCGCCAATGACCCACGCGGAGTAGAAACCTCTTCAAGGTAACGCCGCCTGCCGGCGTAAAACGCGCGCGATTCGCTAACGGCGACGTCGCTTGAAATAGATGTGAAATTCATTGACTGCCCCGCCCGATACTGGCTCAGGCGATCGGTATCGGATGACAAAACTGTCGCTATTTTTGGATACCCGCCGACAGTCTGGTGATCCGCCAGAAGAACAGTCGGGACACCATCGCCGGATACCTGCACCGACCCACGCACGATGGGTTCAGAAGGAATCGACAACGCGCCGTTGAGGGGAAGCCTCGGTCCATCCAAACGCATGCCCATCCTGTCGTAGGCGCCAGAAACCTTAAAACTCTCAGCGCAGAACTGCTCCAATGTCTCTTCGGAGAAGTACTTTTCCTGCGGCCCCAACACCACGCGCACAGGGCCATCCTTGATAAACTCTGGCTTGGCGATATCGCCCAGCCGATCATCGCACAAGATTGCATCCTCGACGTGGAGCTTTTGGCCAGTCTGGACCGTACCCCCGCCAAATCCTGAAGTGGAGTGCGTAGCCTGACTACCCAACCACGTCTCGGACTGTAAGTTCCCCGCGAAGGCCACATAGGCCCAGCTTCCAGTGTTTCCGGACCGGATAGACAGACGCTCGCCGCTTTGTAGCGTCAGCACCACCCAAGAGGCGTATTTTTGACCTGCGTGATCCACGATAAAATCACCTCCAGTCACGGCAAGAGTAACCGCACCTTCGGTGCAAGTCAGCGTCAGCCCCCCAAGCGAGACTTCGATCCCCGTTTGCCCCGCGACGTTCCCAAGCGCGGCGTTAGCAGCATCAAATGCCAATCGGTCCATCGGTCCAGAAGCAGGTACCCCGAACCGCATATTCCTTGGCCGTCCGGCGTCTTGGATGGTGACCAACGGGCCTGCAAAGGAAACTGAGAACACGGCATCAGACATAATGGGCCGCCTTGCTAAGCCGATCAAACTCCGCGAGATCAATCCGACGAAAAACGATCTTATCCCCTACATCGAACAAAAAGGGATGGTTCGGGTCACCCGTCAGAATTTGTGTCGGGGACCGCCCGATACGCGACCATCCGGTCGGCATGGTCAGGGTCGTCACCAGACATTGCTGGTCAGCGATGATAACACTTCCCGCGGGCACATCCCGCACGGCGGCCGGCTTGCGCGGCACGCGGATGTTATTTGGTACGCCGGACAAATAGGCATAGCCCGGTGAGAACCCGTACATTAAAACTGAAAACTCACCCGCAAGATGGGCGTTGATAACAGCGTCCTGCGACAGCGAGGTCGCCGTCGCCACGGCTTCCAGATCTGGCGCCAAAGACGCGTCGTAACACACGTCAACGTGCCGTAGAGTTCCTGTAACCTTTTCCAGCGTCAGGGTGGTGAGATATCTTTCAAAATCTGTGGCGATCGCTTCGTGCGTGGTTTGGCATGGGTCGAAAGAGACCAAGAGGTTCACCAACGCCGGCACAACCTCAATCATACCAACAGGCGGATTTTGGGAGATCGCCCGATCCAACGCCATGACGCGATCATGAATCTCATCGCTGAACACCTCCGCAAATGACACGAGAAGTGCTTGATCGCCTACGGCTTTGAACTGTGGCGTCACTTGGCGCTTCCCTTCGACATGAAGCTCGCGATCTCTATTCCGTGGGCACTCAATCGTTGATGGATTTCGCGGGCCATGCTCACGGCCCCCGCACTATCCCCATGGACACAGATAGAGTCAGCCACAAGGGGGATCGGGTCGCCATCAATGACGGGCATCAGGCCAGTATCAAGGTACGAGATTAGCCGCTCTGCGGCTTCTTGCGCATCGTGGAGCATTGCACCCTTTTGGCCGCGAGGGACCAATTGACCTGACTTCAGATAGCCCCGGTCCGCAAAAATTTCCGAGAATACGGGGGCGCCAAGCTCACGGGCAGCCAACTCCTCTTGTGTGCCGGAAATCGCCAAAAGAGCCAGTTTAGGGTCTATTTTCTGGATGACCTTGACGATTGCGTCAGCAACATCGCGGTCTCGCGCTGCGAGGTTTGCCAAAGCCCCATGCGGTTTTACATAACTCACGGGCACGCCCACCACCGAGGCAATTCCTTGCAGCGCCCCGATTTGCGCGGCGCACATACGTCCTATCTCGGCTGGGGTCATGGGTATGACCCGCCGCCCAAACCCAAGAATGTCATTAAATCCCGGGTGTGCGCCGACGGTCACGCCGTTTTCGCGCGCCTGCTCCAGCGTTCGGAACATTGTCTCGGGGTCGCTTGCGTGGCCGCCGCAGGCGATATTGGCAGATGTCACGATAGCCAGCATTTCTGCGTCGTCGCCCATTGCCCAAGGCCCATAGCCTTCGCCCAAATCAGAGTTGATATCGATGGAGGTCATAGAGCTATGAATACCCCTTGCTCTTGAAGCTTGGCGCTTCGATTCTGAAATACTATTGCTTTATTTGTATAACGCTGACAATTTGTCAACGTTATACAAATGGATTCGGAAAAAACCAGAGTCCCAACACGGAGAGACACATGAAACATGCAATCGTCTTTGCAGCAGCGCTTGCCTGCGCGACATCCGCTTCAGCCCAAAGCTGGGATATGCCAACACCGTATGGTGACGCGACATTCCACACGCAGAACATCAGCCAGTTTGCCGACGATGTTCGCGCCGCCACGGACGGTGCATTGGACATCACTATTCATTCCGCTGGTTCCTTGTTCCCGCATGCTGAAATAAAAGGCGCGGTGCGGAACCGTCAGGTCCCGATCGGCGAGTTCTTCTTGTCCCGTCTCTCAAACGAGGACTTGGCATACGGCATCGACAGCCAGCCATTCGTGGCAACCAGCTACGACGATGCAGCGACGCTTTGGGCTGCCCAAAAGCCGGTCATCACCGAACTGCTTGCAGAGCAAGGCCTGAAGCCGCTGTTCTCGGTTCCGTGGCCAGCGCAGGGCCTATACACCAACGGTGAAATCGAATCCGTCGCGGACCTGAACGGGTTGCGCTTCCGCGCCTATAACGCCGCCCTCGAAGAGTTCGCAACACTGGCAGGGGCCGCACCGGTGCAGATCGAGGCATCTGATATCCCTCAGGCCTTCGCGACCGGCCAAGTCGCTGCAATGATCACGTCGCCTTCCACTGGCGTAAACTCAACGGCATGGGATTTCGTGACCCACTACAGCCCGATCAACGCTTGGGTGCCAAAAAACATCGTCGTGGTGAACCAGCGGGTCTTTGACGGTTTAGACGCGGATACCCAAGCCGCAGTTTTGACCGCAGCAGAGGCCGCAGAGGCACGTGGTTGGGAAATGTCAGTCGCAGAGGCAGACAGCAAAACCGCCGCCTTGGCCGAAAATGGCATCACCGTTTATGAGCCAAGCGCCCAACTGGTCAGCGATCTGGAAGGCATTGGCAAGACAATGCTTGAGAACTGGACCGCGAACGCGTCCGACAGCGCCAAATCAATTTTGGATGCCTACAGCAAATAGGCGTTTTTCAAGAACGGTCGGCTGCGCCCCGCGTAGTCGGCCAGTTTAATTGCGACAAGGGAAACGCATGATGGGCCTGCTCCTTCAGAAACTCTATGATATTTGCGGGGCAATTGCCGGCGGGCTGATCTTGCTGATCTGCCTGCTTATCTCTGCCCAGATCATTTTAAACGCGGGCGGTCGTTTGGCCCCTGGCGTTCTGCCGTCCACTATACCGTCCTACGCGGATTTTTCCGGCTTTATGTTGGCCGGAGCGACCTTTCTAGCGCTCGCGCACACGCTACGCGCTGGCGGGCATATTCGTGTGAACCTAGTCACAACACGACTTCCGTCGCGCATTCAGTTTTACATGGAGGCTGTTGTCCTGATCGTCGCAACAGCCGTTGTCGGCTACGCTGCGTGGTTCATGATTGATCTCGTACGCGAGAGCATCCACTACGGCGACGTCTCAAACGGCATCGTACCCGTAGCCCTGTGGATACCGCAAAGCGTGGCCGCCTTCGGTGTCACCCTTCTGGGAATCGCGATCGCCCACACCTTTGTCGAGCTCCTTCAAGCGGGGAAACCCGTCCTATCCACTCCGGACGAGGTCTAACAGGATGTCAGATCCACTTATCGCGCTAACCCTACTCGCCGTTCTGATCGCATTGTTGGCCTCAGGACTTTGGGTTGCGATCTCCTTGTCCATCGTCGGGCTGGTCGGGCTTGTCGCCTTCTCTAACGCGCCATCCGGATTGATTCTGGCGACTACTTTTTGGGGTCACTCCCACAGTTGGGCACTCACAGCACTGCCCCTGTTCATCCTGATGGGGGAGATCCTTCTGCGATCTCGCATGAGCGACGATATGTTCACAGGCCTTGTCCCATGGCTTAGTCGCGCTCCGGGCCGCCTATTGCACGTCAACGTCTTTGGCTGCGCGATATTCGCGGCCGTCTCTGGCTCGTCCGCAGCAACGGCAGCAACCATCGGGCGTATGTCCATCCCCGAGCTCACCAAGCGCGGCTATCCTGAAAGCCTGATCCTTGGTACCCTTGCGGGGTCGGCCACGCTTGGCTTGCTGATCCCCCCATCCATCATTCTGATCGTATACGGCGTCGCGACAGAGCAATCCATCGCGCGGCTCTTTATTGCCGGCATTCTGCCCGGCGTCATGCTTATCAGCCTTTTTGCAGGCTACGTTGCCGTGCGCGCATGGATGAATCCCGACCTGATCCCACCCGTCGAGCAACAGTTTTCGTTCAAGGAAAAGGTCATGGCGTCGCGCCGCTTGCTGCCAGTTGCATTGCTGATCGGGGGCGTCATCGGGTCAATCTATGGCGGGCTCGCATCCCCCACAGATGCCGCGGCCCTTGGCGTTGTGCTGGCCACAATACTGGCATGGGCGTCCGGCTCTTTCAGCTGGGCCCTATTTGCGGACGCCGTTATGTCGGCCACCCGCACATCGTGCATGATTGCCTTGATCCTGCTCGGCGCGGCCTTCCTTTCAATCTCAATGGGTTTCACAGGCTTACCGCGCAATCTGGCCGCGTGGATTTCCGACATGGACCTGTCGGTTACAGCGCTGCTTGTGGCGTTGACGCTGTTCTTCATCGTCCTTGGCTGTTTCCTCGATGGTATTTCGGTCATCGTGCTGACAACCTCAATCATCATGCCAATGGTCACAGCGGTCGGGATCGACCCGCTTTGGTTCGGGATATACCTCGTGATCGTCGTCGAAATGAGCCAGATCACACCGCCCGTGGGCTTCAACCTGTTCGTTATTCAGGGTCTCACGGGGATCGACATCCTGCGGATCGCAAAAGCGGCATTTCCGTTCTTTTTGCTCTTGCTCGCAGGTGTGATCCTGATTTGCATCTTCCCACAAATCGTGACGGCGCTGCCAAACCTGATGAACCGCTAAAGCGAAGACGCCGCGCGGCCCGCCTGATCGTACTGCCCTGACAGGGCACGCAGGCTGGCCGCGATTTCGCGCATCTCTTCACCCGTCATATCAAGCCGCGAGAGCCCGTCCAGAAAACAGCGCGACCGCACGTCTCGATAAGCGTCGCACAGCTCTTCCCCCGCCTTTGAGACGCTGTAAAAAACTTCCTTGCCCCGTTTTTCTGAAGTCAAAAGCTCCATCTTTAAGAGCTTCCGCAAGGCGTAATTAACCGTATGCGTGTCTTCGATGTTGAGTAGAAAGCAAATGTCCGCCAGCCGCTTTCCACGGCCACGGTGGTTGCAATTGTGCAGCACTAAAATTTCCAACGGTGTCATGTCGACGTTTCCAGCCGCCGACATACAACGCGTCATCCACCGCGAGAATGCGTTATAGGCAATGATCATGCCATACTCGATTTCAGAACTTTCCCAATTCTCTCCATCCGCCAAATGGCGGGATGACACGATACGACGCTTTGCGTCGGGGTTCTTTGACATATTGATACCACAACAAAACATTGGCGTTTTGACAGTAAAATACACGATTTCTCTCCACTGAACACCGGTTTGATCGTCGACAATCCAACAAAACTGCTTGTGCGTTCAGCGCATCAGTTGCTTGAGGCCTGTTGTCCCCGTGTTTGAGTGAGCTTGGATGGCATCGTTGGGAACCCTGCCCCGCCAAGGTCGCAGTTGTCTACACGCCCGACACCAAATAGCGAAGCCTTGTCAGACAGGGGCACAAGGCTCTGCATCCCTAGTCGCAAGTCACACAAGTAGACCGTTAGATACGACAAGCGCCGTTACAAACGCCGCAACCGCATCGAGAGACTGTTTGGCAGGCTCAAAGACTGGCGAGGCGTCGCAACCCGCTATGACCGTTGTCCCAAAGTGTTCCTGTCAGCAATCACCCTCGCTGCAACCGTCATATCCTGATTACGAGTCCTGAACCTAGGCCGAGCAAGGTAAAACCCAGCAGGACGCCCACCACGAGGCGGTTAGAAAGGATATCGCTGATCCAAATCAGCCATTCAATGAAACCTGAATTCATCGCAGAAGCTCGCGCTGCCGATACGAAGGCCTCCAGGAATGTTTCGTATGCAAGAGTAGCAACGTGATCGATAAGCCACTTGATTGCGCCGGTCGCAACCGAAAACCCGCTGCCCCCCAAGCCAACTTGCGGTTTTGGGTCTGCTTTGACCACCATCTCCGTATTGCGCCCATGCCGAAACACCTCCCCGATGTGGAGTCCTAATCAACACCCACATCCTTCTTGGTACGTTTGACACATAAGCCCGCCCATTTTGCTCAATGCTGCGCCCTGGACGAACGGCGGCTCAATGAAAATCACGGCTCGGGAACAGGCGTTTCGCTTGATCTCGCGGATGCATGGCACGGGCGGGATAGCGAGCTTGTTTTAGAGTATCATCGGCGCGCGCGCCCTCGGTTATGAGGGCTTCGGGCAGCGGGTGACCTAGGTCTGACAATTTGTGGGACATGTCCTGCACGTTCTGCGCAATCAGATGCACAACGATGCCCTCGCGTTGCAGATAGCCCTTCACCCTTAGCAATCTCCCCCCCATGACTATACGGCGGAACCTTTTGTAAACCTTGGGCCAGATTACGACGTTACTGACCCCAGTTTCATCCTCCAGCGTTAGGAAAATCACCCCTGAAGCCGTACCCGGGCGCTGGCGGGTGATCACCAAACCGCAAACGCTGTAACGGCCAGGGGAAACGTCTTGCAAGGAGGCATGTGTCACCAATCCAGGCAGCGCGGGGCGCAACAACTCCATTGGGTGCGCCCGCAATGTCAGTCCGGTGGACACGTAATCCTCGACCACCTCTTCGCCCAATTCCATGGTTGGCAAATGTATCTGTGGTTCATCAATGGCTTCACCGTCAATCGGGTCGTTGAACAACGGCAGTGGTGTGGCGTCGCGGATCGCCTTCACCGCCCAAAGCGCATCACGGCGGGCAAGGCCCATGTCGGAAAATACGTCCGCCTCGGCTAGGCGTGTCAGCACATCGGGCCGTAGACCGGCACGCAGCCAAAGGGCCTCGGGGTCGGGATAGCCATTGCCGCGTCCGGCCACGATCCAGCCTGCGTCTTCTTCTTTGAAGCCCTTGATCTGGCGAAAACCAAGGCGCAACGCAAGCGCGCCATCGGGGCGGCGTTCCAACGTATTGTCCCATTCCGAGTGGTTGACGCAGATCGGGCGGGTTTCCACGCTGTGTTCACGCGCATCGCGCACTATCTGGGCCGGGGCATAAAACCCCATGGGCTGGGAATTAAGCAGCGCACAGGCAAAAATCGCCGGGTGGTGGCATTTCAGCCAAGCCGATACATAGGCCAGCATGGCAAAGGCAGCGGCGTGGCTTTCGGGGAACCCGTAATCGGCAAAACCCTCAATCTGGGAAAAGCACCGCTTTGCGGCCTCAAGATCATAGCCGTTTTTCAGCATGCCCTGGATAAATTTATCCTCAAACGTCCCGATTGTACCCATGCGCCGGAATGAGGCGAGCGACCGGCGCAAATGGTCAGCCTCCTCTGCGCTAAACCCGGCCCCGACCACAGCGATTTGCATGGCCTGTTCCTGAAACAGGGGCACACCAAGCGTGCGTTTTGTGACCTCTTCTAGGGCGGGGCCAAAGGGTTCGGCCTGCTCCAGCCCCTGACGACGCCGGATATAGGGTCGTACCATGTCGCCTTGGATCGGACCGGGGCGCACGATAGCAACCTCGATCACCAAATCGTAAAATTCCTGCGGCTTCATCCGAGGTAGGAAATTCATCTGCGCCCGGCTTTCCACTTGAAAGACGCCGACCGCATCGGCGCGGCACAACATATTATAGGTATCGCAATCATCTTGCGGGATCGTTGCAATGGTCTGCGTGATGCCCTCATGGTGCTGCAACAGCGCAAACGCCTTTCGTATGCAGCTCAACATGCCGAGGCCCAACACATCGACCTTCAAAATACCCAATGCGTCGATGTCATTTTTGTCCCATTCGATAACAGTGCGGTCCTCCATCCCGGCGTTTGATATGGGCGCTAGTTCGTCCAGCCGCCCGCGCGTAATGACAAAACCGCCAACATGCTGAGATAGATGGCGGGGGAATCCGATGATTTCTTCGATCAAGCGAATGGTCTGCATCAAGCGGCGGTCTTCGGGGTCAAGGCCAAGTTCGCGGATACGGTCCAGATCGACGCCGCCATTGGTCATCCCCCAGATCTGGCTGGATAGGCCAGCGGTTAGGTCTTGAGACAACCCCATGACCTTGCCCACTTCGCGGATCGCGGCGCGGGATCGGAAATGAATGACGGTGGCGCAAAGTCCTGCACGGTGGCGACCATATTTGCGGTAAATCCACTGAATGACCTCCTCGCGCCGCTCATGTTCAAAATCGACGTCAATATCCGGCGGCTCGCCCCGGTGTTTTGAGACGAACCGCTCGAACACCATGGAAATCATATCCGGGCTGACATCGGTGATCCCCAGCAGGTAGCAGAGAATCGAATTAGCGGCCGATCCGCGCCCCTGACACAAGATGCCCTGAGATCGGGCGAATTGCACAATGTCATGAACGGTCAGGAAATAAGACGGGAACTTCAACGCACTGACCACGGCCAGTTCTTTGTTCATCAACTGGATTGCGCGGTCGGGCGGGCCATCGGGGTAACGCCGCCCCAACCCTTCATGGGCCAGCCGTTCCAGACGAGCCTGCGGGGTTTCAGTCCCCGCGTCCTCATGTGGGTATTCATAAGACAACTCCCCGAGATCGAAACTGCATCTATTGGCGATCTCAACTGTGCGGCCCAGCGCGGCGGGGTGGTTGCGAAACAACCGTGCTAAATCAGCCCCAGACTTCAAACGGCGCTCTGCATTGGGCAGTGCACGGGTGCCGATTTGGTCAATGGTGATGTGTTCCCGCATACAGGTCAGCACATCGGCCAACTGCCTGCGATTGGCGCGGTGCATCAGAACGTCCCCAACCGCGACCATAGGCGCGGATGTTTTGTGCGCCAACAGGGCGCAATCCGCCAGATAGCTTTGATCCGTGCCATCATATCGCGGGACTGCGCCCAGAAAAACGTGATTGGAAAAATGCCGCCGAATGGCCTGAATATCTGGCGCGGATTCGGCTAGGCCGGTTTGTGGCAAGGCAATCAAGATCATGCCTTTGCAGGCGGCCATCATGTCTTTGCGATACAGGTGGCATTGGCCTTTTTCGACCCGCCGCTTACCCAGTGTCAGCAATCGGGTCAGCCGTTTATAAGCCGCCAGATCGCAGGGCAAGGCAAGCCAATTCACGGGACTGTCCTGCAAAACCAAACGGCAGCCAACAATCAGCTTCGGTAGCGAAAATACTGCCGGTTTTGCGATTGGATCGCCCTGCCCAACCTCTTGTCGTGACGAGGAATCAGTCTGGCGCTGGGAGCGGATCCGTAGAGCGCCTTCTGCCCCGCGCTTCAATTCCTTCAACGCGGTCCAAGCCCGCACGACACCGGCAAGAGAATTGTGATCCGTTATGGCAATGGCGGACAGGCCCAGTTCTACTGCGCGCATAACCAATTCTTCGGGGTGGGATGCCCCGGTTAGAAAGGTAAAATTCGTCGTTACGCAAAGTTCCGCATAGGCCTGCCCCTGAGCATCTAAATCTAGCATGTCCCGGCGAAAGGCCTCGACCGGGCGATGAATGCGATTTGTTTCGGTCATGCGAATTCCCCCTGCACGAACCAGCCCGGGTTTTGTGGGGTGTAAAACAACCAAAGCCGCCGCCCCTGTTTGGTCTCAACTCGCCAATAATCGCGCAAGCCCGTGCGCCAGTTTTCGTCCGAAAGCCACCATTCCGGCGCAATGCGTTCAGGCCCCGTGGCGCGCCCCATGGTCAGGGACATGCGCCGCCATCGAAAACGGTTTGGCGGGTGCGGCCCTGTTCCGGCAATTGGTTCTGGTGGAAACAGGCAAAGCGGGCGTGGATTCGCGCTGCTCCAACCGCTTTGCGGATCAGAATACGCAGCAGGTGCGATAATAAAGCTGCGTTCGGGGATATGGCTGTCAGCGGGTAAGAAACGCTGAATGTTCTCCAGCCCAATGCGCGTGCCAAGGCGGCTGATCAGATCGTCCAGCTTATCACTAGCACGACCGGACACATGGCTGATCTGCTGCGCAGGCAAGGATTCGACCTGTGTTGCCTCAAGGCGCAATTGATCAATGCCAAACCCGGCCTCAGCCTCGGACAAGCCCCGCTCGAACAGGGGGAGAATACGTTTTGCGTCCCGCAAAGGCCGCGCCAGACGTAGTTCGACCTGCTGTTCATCCTGATCGACCCGGCGCAGTATTACGCACAGCATACGGGCGCCCATTTCCTGCGCTTTCAGCTTGGCACAAAGTTGCACCAGCAACCGTTCGGTACCCGCCATGACATCGCTTAATAATCCAATCGGTTCTGGCAGGGTCATCCGCACGCCGTAATGTGGAGGGTCAGCAAGCGGTGTGATTTCTTCAGACTGATGGCCTAACGCCTGATCAAGCCGCAGCAAAAGGCCGGGGCCAAAGCGACGTGTCAGCGGGGCTCGCGCAGCTGATGCCAGATCGCCGATGGTGCGTAACCCAAGCCGTTGCAATGCAACTGACATATCATCACTCAGACGTAGCGCAGCCACTGGCAAAGGGGCAAGCGTACCAAGCATATCGCGTGCGGGTGCAATTCCCTCGCCATAATGCGCCATTGCCCAACCCGCGCCCCGGGTATCCCCAACCCCGATCCGCACGGAGACCCCCGCATGGGCCAACCGCCGGCGCATATCCGTGATCATGGCAGGCTCTCCGCCCCAAAGATGCGCCGACCCCGTTATATTGAGCACCAACCCGTCACAGCCTTCCAGCCCAACCCAGGGGCAATACCGCATCGCCCAGCGGCGCAGCACATGCAGAAAACGTTCATCTTGCGCAGGATCCGCGGGCGCGCTTTGCAAACTTGGACAAAACGCACGCGCATCAGCATAAGACATACCCCGATGCAGCCCTTTGCGCGTAGCATCGCCGTTTAGGCAATAAATACGATTGGCGTTTTTCTGTTTCAGCGTCAGGACAAACGGGGCATCGATCAGGTGTTGGCGTAAAACCCGGTCACTCGCCAGCTGGGGAAACCACAGTGAGACGACGCGACGCTGTATCCCATCGGACATACCAAACCCCCAATGTTCCCGATTTGTTCTTAATAAGCTCCCACTTTTGCAGAGTCGAGTCTTTAACATCAAAAGCCGGGCTACAGCGCCACCGGCTTTCGACCGCATTACTGCCCATGCCTTCGGGGATAATGGCCAACCCCGTTGCTTTTCCATCCCGCGCAGCCAGTTGCAGCCGCCGCCCTTCGGTTAGGCCAATGGGCTGGCTCAACGTGATCACAACAAGGGCGACAGCATTCGAGCGCAAGGCCTCTTCGGTGACAGCCAAAACATCCTTCTGGTCTTTGGTGTCGCAGATGGTCAGGGTCGCAGGATCAATGAAATCAGAAAACCCGCTGGGATTAAGCTGCACAGCACCCCAAGCTTCGCGCACCCAAAGCATCTGCCCCCCCAATCGCGCCGCCAGCGCAAAGGCAAAACCGTAGGCACCGGACCCGCAAACTTCATGGGTACGGGCACCGGCAGGTGGAAAGACATGTAGAAAAGGGCTGTACATACGTGAACTTTAGCAGCTGATTATCGTATTGGGAAATACAGGAACGTCACCAATGCGGCCCTTGGCGCAATTGACGCGGCTTCCAAGATCACATTTATCGCTTCCTCTACTATGTCTTGAATACTCGTTTTTCCTCACCCCAGAGAGGTCGTCCGCCACCGCTGCAACAACCGGCGCGGCATCAACCCCGAGCAACTGGTCGCGAGACCCCATGCGGACAACTTGCAAGATGAGTAAGTACGACTTTCGAGCGAATGGGGTCGACTTCGCGATGCTCTGATTAGGCCCGAGGCCTTGCCCTTGATCAGCGCCATTCTCAGCACCCGTTCCTCCCACAGACAGCAGGGGGAGCACCCTCGGCACCCGCCCGAACTGGTGCCCTGCGCCCCAAGTTTCTTCCAGCCTTGCGCGGAGTCCTTGGGTTTAAATCTTTGGCGCTAGGCCGCCATCTTGTCCATGGCCTTTCTCTGCAAGAATTCCATCGGCGTCAGGTTTCCCAATGCTGAATGTGGTCGGCGCCAGTTGTAATCCTCCTGCCATTCTTCAAGTGTTTTGCGGGCATCGCGCAATGTTCCAAACAGCGTTTCGTTGAGGCATTCGTCTCGAAGCTTGTCGTTGAAGCTTTCAATGAAGCCGTTCTGCTGAGGCTTCCCAGGCGCGATATAATGCCAATCGATGCCGGTTTCCTGAACCCATTTGAGGATCGCCATACTGGTGAACTCAGTGCCGTTGTCTGAAACTATTGTCGTCGGCATGCCCCGTTCAGCAATCACGCGATCCAACTCACGCGCGACCCGTTGGCCAGACAGTGACGTGTCGGCCACCAGCACCAAGTTCTCGCGACTGAAGTCATCAACGACTGCAAGAATGCGGAAGCGGCGACCGTCTGTCAGCGCGTCGGACACGAAGTCCAAGCTCCAGCGTTGGTTCGGCCCATCCGGCAGCACAATGGGCTTCCTTGTGCCCAAAGCACGCTTTCTGCCACCTCTGCGGCGCACCTGCAGCTTCTCTTCGGTATAGATGCGCCTGACTTTCTTGTGGTTCACAGCAAAACCTTCCCGCGCGATCATCACGTGGACGCGACAGATACCTCACCGTTGACCGATCAACCTGAAGCACTTCACACGCCCGCCGCTGACTGACCTGATGAGCGTCCATCAGATGCGCCACCGCTTTCCGCTTCCCAACGGGCGTCACCATTTTTTGAATTGATGTCTCGCAACATTGCGTTGTCCAACATCTGTTCTGCGAGCAGCTTCTTCAGCTTGCCGTTCTCGTCTTCCAACGCTCGCAGCCGCTTCGCATCGGACGGCTCCATGCCACCATACTCCGACTTATACTTGTAGAACGTCGCCGAGCTGATCCCGTGTCGCCGACATACGTCAGCGGTCTTCTCACCAGCTTCCTGCTCCTTGATCATCGCAATGATCTGTTCGTCTGTAAATCGTGCCTTCATTTGTCCGTCCTCTTGTTGGGCAGACTCTACACAAATCTGGAGGAGTTTTAGGGGCTCAGGTCACTTCTTACGTTAGAGCATCCAAGATGGTTAGAGTTTCGCGGTGCTCGCATGCATTCCAGTTCATTCTGCGGCCCTTACCGGACATTCGCTAAGCGGTATTTTCTGCGGTGCGGCTAACTACGAACTGCCATGAGGTGAGGCATGTTACCATTAGAGGCGAATGTTTCAACGCAACTTCGGTGGGGGCGTTTGTGGTCGGTAGAAGGCAGAGCGTTCTCCATCAATCACAAAATACCGGAGTTCCAGGTCCGGCGCCTTATGCACGACCTGCCGCCAACTTTGGCATCCATACTTGGTAGGCAGTTGCTCGGGATGCCGCTCGGTGATCCATTTTTCAGCCTCGGCCAGCGGTGCCCATCCATCGCGAACCAAAGCCTCGAACGCCTCCCGCAAAGCGCTCACTATACCTGCGGCAAACCAGTTTACGGTCCCATCGGAAGAAATCCCATTAATAAAACAGTCTATGACGGCTTGCGACTGCATAGCTTCTGCCACCGCCTGGCGTACTTTTTGCATATCTTCAGCCCAATCCTGAAGCTGCGCTAGGTGTTGGTCGATGCGACTGTAAGCTGTCACCAAGGCATCTTGCGCTCCACGGCATCCATCTACACTCCCGATGTTATGCTGGTCGATGAAGTGATGAACCAGATTATTCCTAAGATCGACCAGTTCCTTCAGTTCACACTCGACCCGCGCGAAGTCCGCGACCGGAAGGTGAACCGCCATATGTATGGCGAACCCGTCGGGGGTTTCGGGTGACTCGATCATCGCGTCTTCGGGTGGTCTAATTTCATCGGCCACAACATATGATCCGATGAGCTCGCCAACTAGAGAGCCAAGCGTCTTGCGGGCCGCGCCATCAATTCGTGCGGTGCGAATCTGCTCCAAGTCATGAATCGGTCCTGAGAGGCTATGATGCGCCACCAAAACCTTGATCAACCGTTCATACTGTTGCAATCGCAACATACATCGGCCCAGCAATCGTTGGACTTCTTGCTGTAGTTGAGGCAAATCTTCGTCACTCAGCGACGTCAAGGCATCACCCTAGTTTGTTTAAGTTAGGTGCAACTATATCGGGGTGTTGCGGAATGTCTTGCCCCTCTTATAGGCGTTTAGAAGGCTCTGCCCCAAACGGCCCATTGCTGCCGTTGGCCGAGTGTAACTGCGCCGCACCGCGGCTTCCCCGAAGCAGGCATTGGCAAGGGAGTGCAGCATGCTGAAGATTCGATGGCAGGTGCGCGGACAAAGCAACTATGCCGTCATATTGCCCCATCATCTCTTCATATTGAGAGAGGGCGGTGACATTGCTAATTCAATGGCTGTGATATGCGCTTTGGTCATAAAAAAATCGCACCTAAGGTAAGGCATTCCTCCATTGAAGATACTCAATGAAAGGCGGAAGGCTGGACTTAATTTTAGCACTTTCTGGCGATTTTTTGAGTGAATACAAGTGATTTTGACGTTTGGACCACTGGGCTCGGAGCCAATACTCCGAGCATTGACGCATCCTATGGGCTTTCGCGTCATGAGCCACTTGATGTTACGCCATTACGCGCTCAATTCGGGCAAGGTTCAGAGGTATTTGTACCAGACGCATTAAAGAAGCCGCTTTTTGGCATGCTGAGCGAAATCACCGAAACAACCCAACTATTCACTTACGCAATTCTTGACGCTGCCAAAGTGGTGGGACTGCCCGAGCTTCTCGCCACGTCAGGACTAGAGCACCGATGCTTCTATAAGGGCGATACGTTTGATCAGCTTGGCGACGTGGCTCCTTGGATTGTGCGCCTTGAGGCTGAGAACCGATTGACCCAAAACCTCTTCACCCAAGGCGATGCACCTTGGAATCTTTGGGATAATGAGGCTGGTATCTTTCTTCGATCTTCCCAAAGCCTCGACATTTTATGGCAGCACTTTCGGAAGTTTACCAAGGTTCAAAACAGTTCTGGCGAGTCGGTGTATTTCCGCTATTGGGAACCGCACGTGGCGCGAGCGTATCTCGGTGTCGGTGGCTCAGATGCCCTCGGCAGCCCGCCGTTCTTTCACAATTCAAACGGCAAAGTAGTTGACGCAGTAATCTGTTGTGGCACGCAAGATGTCTCGACGGTTCACCGTGCGCCTGAGACTTCTGCCGAGACAGGCTACAAGTTGACGCCTGCGCAGGAGCGTGCACTGATCCAAGGCGAAGAACGTCGGCGACGTGCCGATATCGCAACCGCTTTGCGTAAGTGCTTTCCAGATCAAACCGAAGACGTGCCACAAGGCCAGTTGATCGACAATGTTGGGCGGGTTGCCGTGCGTATGGGCGCTTATGGCATACGCCAAGTGCGCAACATCCATGTGCTTGCCAGTTGGCAGCTGTTTTATGGCGACCTGTTTGAGCGGCGCGATCCTAACGGCAATCTTTATAACATCTGTCGCTCGGGATTGGGCGAAGACGCCAAGTTGGTTCAAATGCAAAGCCGTATGGATGCGCTGCATAGCGCAGGGGTGATCTAGATGGCCGATGGCAACCTAAGGACGCCCAGCCCCAGCACGGTAGCGGCACAAGCCCAAGCGGGTGCGCCCGTGTCGCAAGGCGAGATGGACCGTATCTGTTGCCTTGTTCGGGGCAAATCATGGTCGAGGCCTGCTATGTGGACGCTTGGAATACACCGCTAACCGACGCCTGTGTAAAGGTCGAGGATTCAACCGGCGTGGTGGTTGACGGGGCGATCCGAACCGAACCGCTAGCTGCCCATGGCCAAAGGGACGGCGATGCGCCAACTGCGCCGCTTATGACGATGGGAACCACGCCGCTCATTGAAGTGGCTCATGGGATCACGGACGTGTCGCTCGTGGCGCAAGGAGCGGGCGGCGAGGCCGACAGCGGCATGGATGACCTTGGCGCGGCACTTACGGCATTTCGGGATGATGCCCTTACGAAGCTGCAACCTTACGTGGCCGAATGGGAGGCCAAAGGCCTCCTGTCCATCCCAGAGGCCCGATTGCGCGGAATCGGCAAAGGTCTGTCGTCGTGGTACGAAGGCGAAGCCAGTTTTTGGGGAGGGGTCAGCGAAAAAGCGATCTCGGCCTACCAAAGCGCAAAAGGTCTGGCCGAAGACGCGGGCGAGGCTTTTGATGCATATGTCGCGCGCCAAACGCCCATGGAACAAAACCTAATAAAATGGGGCGGTCCCCTCGGCGCGGTCTATGTCTTCGGCACATCACTGGGCGAAACCGCTTTTGAGGCCGTCTCGGACCTTATCGATGGCATCGATGACCTGTCCGATTATATCGACACCATCATGGCGGCGATGCGCAATCTGGCGTCTGGCACCGTAGACCTGATGGAGGCCGCGCTCGACACTTTGCGCGACTTGCCGGGCGATTTGGGCAGTCTCTTCGCGCAGTTGATCGACAACGGCCAAGACTGGATCGAGCGCATGGTACTCATCGCCAGCGAGACCTCGGCCTTCGAGAACGTCTTCCACGTCATCATGTCGGTGGCCATGAACATGGTGCCGAACTTCTGGTCCGAGATGGTTGGCGTGGTCACAGGTTTCATCTTGCCCGAGGTGCTGATCGAGATCGTTTTGGCCGTCATCGCGGCCCTAACGGGGGCCGGCGTGGCGCTTCTGTCGGGGCGGTTTGTTGCGTTCATCGGCAAGCTGCGGGGCATGGCTAGGAAGGCGGCAAGCCTCGGTGTGCTGGCCGATATCCTCGACGCGTTCCGCAAAGCCATCGCCGCATTGGCCAAAATTGGCAAAGGTCTGCACGATGAACTAGAAGCGGCCACTCGTGCTGGGGCCGACGGTGTGGCGCGCATTCGGCGGCGGTTGAACCAGTATAAGGTGGAGGTTGATCCGAATACGCTTGGGATGAATGGCGGGAACATTCGGATTGTGCGGAAGGTCGGAAATCCGCGTATTCTGGATGGTAATGCGAAAAAGGGATGGGAACATATTCAGAAACGTCATATGCCTCCAGACGGTGAAGCAGATTTGTTCGCTCCAGGAACTACAAGAGAGCAGTTACAGCAAGCATCGGATGAAATTGTTCAGAAGGGTGTAAGAACTTCTTCACCAACACGACCGGTTCAGGTTTTTGAAAGAAGGATGATCATTAACGGGTTGCGGGCAAACTATCGTGTCGTAGTTGATACAGTCGATGATTCCGTTGTTACAATATTCCCTGTTCTTGGAGGCTAATCATGACATTTGAAGTCCGCATTGAAGATCCGCCGCCAGCATCTGGCTTTGATATTGGAGAACTCCTTCTCACTTGTCCGCTGACTAGTAGACGAAGCACTCCCCAGCCCAATCGAAAATGCTACATGGTTTATGTAGAATTAAGTGTTTTGGTTGATCAGGCAGTCTCGGCGAAAATCAACAAGACGATTAACCCGTATGTCCTTCCCAGCGGGAGCAAGGTTACGTTTGATGGGAAAGGGGATTTGGCGGTGCTTGAGTTTCCAGACCTTAATTTGACGCAGAGCTTAGATGAGGCAATTCACGACTTGAGAGATATCTTGGCGAGCAGTGTGGAAACTCTTCAAAAGGGAGCTAGCGAAGATGATGTGATGCTAGGACAGCTTCGTGATGGTTTGTTGAGCAGCGAAGGTATATGACGCCGCCATTGCAGAGGTAAGCTCGGCAATGGCGGCGTGGTATCCTAACAAAAAGGGCGCCAAATCAGTACATGGTGAAGATGGCGTTCCGTTTCGGAATGGACGACCGGACTTTAGCAAATAGTCCAAGGGTGAGATCGAGTTTGAACCGGGTGTTTTGAACAGAAGTGACGTTGATTTCTCTCGGGTTTATGAACAAGTCAAGACCGCCAAGGGCTTGTCATCTAACGAGGCTGCACGGCAATATTTGAGCAACGCGGGACTGACACCCCACCATCTGAGTGATACCGTAAACCAATCGATACCAAGCAAACTCCATGGCAATATTCCGCACATTGGGTCGGCATCAGATATGCGAGGAGGTTTGTGAGATGGCACTATCAAGTAACGTGGCTTTAATTCCTTCGCTGTTAGATCACGATGCCCTGTTGTTACCCCTCGATCAGGTAGTGGCACGTCTCAACGTACGAATTCCAAGTGAATATCTTCGTTTGATTGCGCCTGAGAACAGAGCCGTCATGTTCGATAAGGCGACAGAAATAAAGCCATTGATGCCAAGCCCTTTAACTTCAAAAACGGGCTTCCAATCTGTACTTACCCTATTTGGGTTGTCTGACGGTGATCATGGAATAATGAAGAATTTTCAGCGTCTCAATGGACGGCTAGAAAGCAAGTATGTTCCGATTGCAGAAGATGGCCTTGGTAACTTGTACATGCTGGATGCCAAAACCAAACAGATCGTTTTTTGGCATCACGAATGCCCCGACGGTGAGAATAGCCCAACGGCCTATACAGTGGTTGCGGAAAATATATCAAGTTTTATTGCAGGCTTACAACCTGCCAAAAATCCAAAAGATGTGGATCTTAGCGCTGGTGTGAAGCGAGTCCAATTTGACTTCTAGACGCCCGAAAATGCTCCGACAGGGCGTCGGGTTTCACTCCGCCTTGAGACAAACACATCCAACTTGAACTGGCGGTGGACCGGCGACATCTACGCGGTCTCTGTCTCAGAGTGACTGTTGTGAAGCCATATCCAGCAATTTGGGCAGTCTCTTCGCGCAGTTGATCGACAACGGCCAAGACTGGATCGAGCGCATGGTGCTCATCGCCAGCGAAACCTCGGCCTTCGAGAACACCTTCCACGTCATCATGTCGGTGGCGATGAATATGGTGCCGAACTTCTGGTCCGAGATGGTGGGCGTCGTCACCGGCTTTATTCTGCCCGAGGTGCTGATCGAGATTGTTTTGGCCGTCATCGCGGCCCTAACGGGGGCCGGCGTGGCGCTTCTGGCGGGGCGGTTTGCGACGTTTATCGTTAAACTGCGCGGCTTGGCGGTGAAGGCCAAAAGCCTTGGTGTTTTGGCCGATATTCTTGAGGCCTTCGGGAAGGCCATCACAGCCCTCGCCAAAATCGGCAAAGGCCTGCATGATGAGATCGAAGCCGCGACCCGTGCTGGTGCCGACGGCATTGCTCGCATTCGCCACGCGTGAACCAATATAAGGTTGAGATTGATCCGAACACGTTGGGGATGAACGGTGGGAACATTCGGATTGTGCGCAAAGTAGGCAATCCACGTATTCTGGATGGAAGCTCCAGAAAGTGGTGGGAACATATTCAGAAACGCCACATGCCACCAGACGGTGAGGCAGATTTGTTTGCACCAGGGACCACACGGGAGCAGTTGCAGGCAGCGACAGACGAAATCGTGCAAAAAGGTGTGAGGCAAACGCCTCCTACTAGTCGCGTTCAGACGTTTGAGCGTCGAATGACGATTAACGGGCTGCGAGCAAATTATAAGGTTGTTGTCGATACTGTAGATGACAGCGTCATAACCATGTATCCTATGTTTGGAGGACGTTAATGAAGCTTTATATTAGTACAGTTGCTGGCGCTGAACCTGATCCTTATGATTTGGGGCGGATTCATCTTAGAGATGAGGCGGCTAGACTGTGTAGTGAGGATGCAAAACCCAAATCAGATTACTTAGTCTATGTTGAGCTGCTGAACCTTTTTGGCGCAGCTATGACTGCACGCATAAATTCAACTAAAACCTCCTACACATTGCCAGATGGAAGTAGGCTAGCATGCGATGGATCGAAGCTCACTGCTAAGCTGAAATTTCAAAATGTTAAGCTAGATTTGGGGTTGCTAGAATTACTAATTGAACTGAAAGATGTCCTTCAGGTTTCGTTCAATAGGTTGTCAAATTATTCAGACAAAAATGACTCTCTATTTTTAGATCTAGTTGACGCCCTAGAAGACAGTCAAAATGTCTAAGGAGGCTATTTGTTGGCTTTACCATGAGTTGTCGTGAGCGGATTTTGTATCTACCCTGCTGCTTAATCCCCATTTCAGAATAACCGAAAGATGTGGGTCATGTGACCCATTTCCGCTGCGATGGGACGCTCAAAACCGGAGGTCGCGGACATCTTCCGTGCCCATGGCGGTGCCTATCGTCGTGAACAAGCAGGGCACCTGAACCTGCCACAACTGAAGGTGATGTCGGCGATTGAGAATTGCCGCACGGCAGCCCTCGGCGGTCACGTCGCGGCTTGCACAAAATGTGACCATCAGCACCACGTCTTCAAAGTACGCTCTTACGATGGCCAAGGGCTCTAATGCGTTTGCAGCGAACTTCCGCTTTCCGCCCGAATGGCGATGACCGACGCCGTCAGGGAGGTTCTCGGTCGCGACGTGGCCCTCGCTCAGAACTATCTGGGCTACGATCAGGTAAAGACTAGTACTCCTGCGTTGCTGGGCGACTACGTCGATATCCGTAGGTTGGAGCGGTCGCCGGGGTATGAGGCCCTAAGCGGGTGTTCGAGGAGAGGATGTCCTATCTGGGTGAAGGGGTGGGGGTTAGCACCTCTCCCCCGCACACCCCCTATTCCATTACTCATACCTATCAACTCAGCCGCCCTTCTCAGACACAGGAGACGGCCTCGAACCAATAGATAGGGGAGCGCGATCGGTCAGACCTACGATGCTCCCTCAGCACTCGCCCGAGCTGGGGCATTCCTTGGGGCACTTTAGGTACACCCGTGGCCCGCGGGCCCGTTATTCTACTGAACAGTGGAGGTTGGCTGGGATGGTAGGAACCCCTGCACCCCGATGAACCCGTTGGCCTTTTCTCTCGGTTGAGGGCAACTGGGGCAGTTTTTGGGGCCTTTCGGGTGCCACGGGTGGCTGTGCGCGACGTCTCGAAGTGGGCTCGTTCATACCGCTACGACCGTCACCCGCAGCAACATCCCAGCCGCCACCCTTGCCCTCGGTCTCTTCCAATGGTGAGCGCACGCTGTCGGGGGGGGTAGAACGGCCCATTGCTGACATTGAATATGTGGCCAAGATTCTGCTGAGCGGTCCGACGAACCAGTCGTTCGCTCCGACAGCGAATTATCGATTAGTTTTAGGGCTGTTAGGAGTAACCGAATTACGCGCGATCCACCCAAAGTAGAGTCTGAGGTGTGAAATTGCCAATCGCGGCGACGTATTTCGCGACGTTTGAACTCGAATTACCTACGAAGGAGTCACAGCGGGCCGCCACATAGGTATCGAGAATGATCTCTTGGCCGTTGGCATGCCCGTCAGACCCTTCATCGAGAAAATTGGGTGTCATCGCGTTGGTACGGAAACAATCCTGAAGGATAATGCGATCTTCGGAAAAGGCATTTTGCCAGCGCTCGACGTAGTTTTGAGAATCTGTAAGCAAGAAGATGCTACGGTCCGCGCCGCCTTTCAGCCAAGTGCCAGCGGCCTCGAACGCGATCTCATTCTGGTCGAAGAGTGCTTTGTTCTCGACCACCTTGTCGGACCCCCGCATATGAACGGCCATTACTTCTCGACCTGCAAGTCGGTCGCAATAGAACCGATCGACACGATCCTTGAGATGGGGTTGCAGATGTATTCTTTCGTGCATCATCCATGCACGCAGTTCCTGCATGCTGAAACGTGAGCGCGTGTCATCCCGCGGCAAAGCGGCGATGATATTTTCAGGTTTGTCCCAACAATATGTGACAACGACTTCTTCGGAACGGCTCCGAAGTGCGCGAAATTTCCGATGCCATTTGGGGACATCGCGCTTCTCGCTGGACATGTGGTAAATGCCATATTTCGGATCAACCAGCCCGGTAGTTGGAAAAGGCAGATCGTTCGGCAGGTTTTCAATTGTCCAATTTTCAGGATAAATGGAGGCTGGCGTGTCACTTAAAATGGCGTCCGACACAGGCTGAAAATACAGGCTGAAGGAGTCCTGATTCCCATTGGCGTAAGGTCCCTCACGCCCCCATTGAACGATTGGTTGACGTCCCATAATTTCAGCTGCCAAAAGTTGTTCGACAACCAGATCTACATCTGCCCAAAATCCTGCACCCAGTCTTTTGATCAGCAGATAACCCGCACTTCCATCTTTTCGTGGTCGGCTCTTAGCAAATAGTCTGGATAGATCGCCCAAAACTGCCATAATCATACTCTCCTTCACCGACACTTTCCAAGTGGTCTGCTGTTTAGGGTACGATTACCTGACGTTTCCCCCAATGTTCAATTGTTTTCCGTCTCGGATCTTGGCTGCTGCCGCGCTATTGCCCGTTTTAGTGAGATCAAAACGAAGCTGCGTTGATGACACCGAAGGTTCTGTAGCCACCTTGAAAGGTGGACCCGTCAAGAAACGCGGTCTCACCAGAGAAGTCATCCTGCGGTTTCCTGTATTTGGGCTTGGAGGCGAGTATTGATCCAAACTTGACATCTTCTGAAGATGGTAGGCAACTCACGAGGGTAAAAGCCACGTTCAAGAAACCGCTGGAAAATTAAGTTTCTGAGTGCGAGAGAAGGGCTACCCATATCTGGTATCAGATACCATAGTCCCAATACTTGTGCAGTTCAGAACTTGATCCGCCCCACCTAAGGGGCCCGTTTGAATGTTCGTGCATGATTGGCCTAGGTTCCATTGGGATGATGGTTTCGGGAGCCAGTGAGCGGCAACCCAAAGCACTATGAGGTCGTGTGGTGTTGTAGTGTTTCCTCCCTTGTTCGATAAAAATTTAGGCTTCTCGTAGTCTGTAGAAGACCTCCCTGTTCAGTAGTTCGTCGCGAAGATGGTAGGGGATATCTTGGTAATGGGTTCCGCCAATGAAGATGAGCCACAGTCTTTCAGATTTTGCGTCTGAAATATACAATACCGCCTTCGCCGCCAATGTTCGCTTCGGGTATTCCGCCTGCATTTTTGCACCCGCAGCGAATTCACACTTTCCGCCCAACACCTCAAAACCGAGGAACTTCATGCATCTAAAATAGAAGCAATCAATGGAGTAACTCATGCCACTACGACTTCTATTTTCCCTCGCCCGATCGTCCCTGCGCCTTCGCCCCCGGAGCGAACTTGAGGCGGTCTTCGTGCTGCTGATGTTCGCGGCCCGTCACTGGAGAAAGCGATGAAGGGGCTGGAGCCCGGCGTCACCGTGGTTCTTCGGGCCTTCGACGACGTTCCTGAACACCTCTTCCTCGTGCACACCATCGAGGACGACTGCGTAACCGGTGTTGCGCTGACTGGCCCTCTCGCGGGGGCCTACGGCGAACCCCCGTTGGACCTGATCAAGTCGGTCCACCAACCCTAACCATCCCCACAGTCCAACCAACTCAAACTGGAGCACGGCTCCGGAAGGAAGACTCATGTCTAATCGTATTCGCTATGCCTACCTCAAGGGGCACACGTGGCTCTATCGCCGCAACTACCCCGCCGACGTCGCCCTCGTTCTCGGCGTCGCCGCCCTGAAGCAGAGCCTCAAGACCAGTGACCCGAAGATAGCCGGTCTCAGGGCCGCTGAGGTCAACACCCGCTACGAGGCAACTGTGGAGCAGGCCCGCTCGGGGCTGGAGGTGCGCCTCTCTGATCCTGCATGGGCAACCTCCACCACTGACGCTCTCGCCAACCTACGGGCCACTCTGGACGCCTCAGGGGCAGTTGCGTTCCCCGCGCGGGGTAGACAACCGGCTGCTACCGTCTTCGCCCTCTCACGGGCTTACCTGCGGCACCGCGCGGAGGAGTTGCGCCCCGGCGGCTACAAGAGCGTTCGCTACTCGGTCGACCTGTTCAGCACCAAGTTCCCTGATCGCCCGATCAACACCCTGACACGAGAAGACGGGCGGTTGTTCCTCTCACTGCTGCCCCGTCTCTCGCGGTTAATCGGCAAATCCCCCTCTACGCAGGGCAAACCGATGGATGCGCTCCTGGCGTTCTCAACCGATCGCAGGGACTGGATCACGCCGAGAACTCAGAGGCGTATCTGGGGGCAGGTGAACCACTTCCTCGATTGGGCGGTCTACAACGGGCATCTCACTCAGAACCCGTTCCGCACGATCAGGTTCGAGGGCAAGGTCAGACCCGCCCCCTACGCCGTGCCGACCGATGCTGAGGTGAAGGTTCTTCTGCGAGAGGTGAACACCCCGATCCATGACTTACTGAAGCTGTGCCTACTCACGGGGATGCGGTCAGGGGAAGCGACGGGGCTGCTCCGAGAAGACCTTCAGCAGAAGGGCAACCTCGGAACCTTCGCCCACGTCAGACCGAACCGATTGAGGGCGCTAAAGACCGACGCCAGTGAGAGACTCGTACCGCTGCATTCGGAACTGGATCAGGTGCTCAGTCGGTTACCAGCCGAGGGCCCTCTCTTCCCCCATCTCTCGGTGAACCAAGTGACCAAGGCGTTCACTCACCTGAGAGAGAAGCTGGGACTGGAAAGGCCCGGGTTGGTCTTCCACGGCACCCGCAAGTGGTTCATCACGCAGTGCGAGCGAACGGGCGTGCCCGAACACTTTACCGCAAGCCTCGTGGGCCATCAGTCGGCGCGGTCTGAGAACCAGCTGACCTACTCGATCTACTCAGCGGGTATCTCTGACGAGCAGAAGCGGGGCATCGTTGATCAGATACGGTTGCCCGCGTAAGCCAAGCCCTCGGCGGTTCCTCAGGGAGTTGCCGGGGGTGCACTTTGCTTTTTTTATCAAAAGTCAGCAACGCGTACGATGTACGTCCTGGTGCATTTTTGAAAAGTTTCGCCGAGGGGGCAAACAATCTGAAGCAGACCAGCTCGGGCAGGCCTTAACGAACCTTAGATGGCGGCCTTAGGCTCACTCGAAACAGTTTTCTTGATGCGCCTACGATCGGATCACGAGCGCCGCAAATCACTGCATAGGCACGAAGTAGAGACGCCCTGTTCCTGCAAGGCGCGAATTTATATTGATAATTCAAGTTAAAGTGAGCGATAACCTGAGGGTTCACTAGGAGTAAAGTAAAGCAATGGTTTCGATTAAAAACGCGCTTACAGCGGCTTGTTTCATGACAGCTTCCTGCGCAACCGTACAAGTAGCAAACGCACAATCCGCAACCGATTGGTCTGGTTGGTACGTTGGTGGTCAGGTTACCGGTTTGCGAGGAGACGATGACTGGACCTTCGGCAACGGTGCCTCGACAAGCAATGCCCCCTCTGGTGGTTCCGCTGGGGTACACGTGGGCTATAATTGGACGTCTAACGGCTGGGTCTATGGAGCAGAGCTTGAGTATAACACCTCAAATGCAGATGCTGCCGCCAGCTGCCCTAATACTAATTTTAGTTGTTCTACGGAAATTAAGTCCTTTGCGGCAGTAAAAGCTAAGATAGGTAAACCAATCACTAACGGGCTTCTTTACGGGTTTGTGGGCGGCACGGTTGCCGATGTTGGGCACACAACGACGTCTATTGCGACGGGGGCACAATCCGGATCGTCGAAGCAAACCCACGCAGGTTGGATCGCTGGATTAGGCTACGAAGCAATGATCGGTGCCACAGGCTGGTCTTGGCGCGGGGAATACGCCTATAGCGTGTTGGAGGCAGAGACCTTACCGGCCGGGATAATTGGCGGTATCTCGACAACAGATTTCAACTTATCTTATCAGACCCTTAGTCTTGGCGTCTCAAGACGGTTCTAAAGGCGGTCGAAACGGAGAAGCCGTGAGATCGGATACTTCTGCAAGGGTGATAGCAGAAGTATCCGATAGTTGAACAACGGTAATTTGGTCTATCCTGCGCGCCGACAGCAGTTGCCGAGAGCTATCATTGGGGCAGGCATGATAGAGTTCACCTTGTCGCACAGCCATCATTGAGCCACCGTGACAGCCCTCTCGCCCCCGTCGCACCGCCCCCCTTCGCCGCTCTGCTCCTCCGACGACCGAAAGGCACCCGAGCTGCCCCGAGGGCAGTGCCAACCGCCCCAAAAACTGCCCCAGTTGCCCTCACCCGAGAGAAAAGGCCAACGGGTTCATCGGGGCGCAGGGGTTCCTACCATCCCAGCCAACCTCCACTGTTCAGTAGAATAACGGGCCCGCGGGCCACGGGTGTACCTAAAGTGCCCCAAGGAATGCCCCAGCTCGGGCGAGTGCTCCCCCCGCTGTCTGCGGGAGGAACGGGTTTATATAATTTTACTTGGTGAAAGCAGGGCCTCAGCCCCGAAGCAGCAGCGCGAAGTCGACCCCATTCGCTCGAAAGTCACGATCGTCCTCAATGTTTTCCAGCTGCGTCCCGGCGACAAGGTGATCGGGGTTGATGCAGCGGCGATTGTTGCAGCGGTGGCGGACCACTTCTCCGGCTGGGGGTGATCTATTTGACATTGCTACGAATGGGTGAGAGAAGGCGCGCGTTCGGATGGCCTCCGGATGCCGATGCTCACATCGGGATATAAAGAACCGACAGCCTGTGCACGATGAGTGCAAATAGACCTTGAGGCTGACGTACAGCGCAAAAATAGCCGCTTCCAGCGATCCCGGAAATGTTTCTGGGACCAATTTTTTTGCTCAAATGAAGGTCGAAAACTATGAAAAATACCTCACTAAACCCCACTGCTGTGGCGGACCAAGAACGAAATCAGCCCTCTTCCACTGAGGAGAGACGCCCCTCGCAAACCCCTAAAACCAATAAGAAAAAGGAAGAACTCCTATCTCCGGAAATGCTCGCTCATCGAGAAACTCTCTGCAAGGCGGTGTCGAGCTGGTTTGTCAGAAGGGAGAACCGCTATTTCGATGTCGATCGATGGAACACATCTCTTAATTCAACGGATCTTCAGCGTATCTGTATCCTTCGATTTGAAGTGCAATTCCCTGAAATCAAGTTGACCAATGAGCTACTCTCAGCTGTTTTTTCTAAAGCAATTGAGGCGAAGCATACCGATCGCGAACAATCGATCCCCGTTTGGAGTGGTTCACGTGTGTGCAAGCCAGATGTGCAACTGCCATATGTATGGCGCGACGGACTCGTGACCCTTAACACTTGGACAGAACCAGCCTACCGGAGAGCAAATCCGAAAGGAGACGGTTTTGGCATTTGGACTCAGTTTCTTAACAAGGCAATTCCCAGACGCGAAGACCGTGTGATGTTTCTGAACTGGCTCGCGTGGTGCCTGCAGAACGAGGCTGACAAACCAATGTGGGCTCCTTTCTTCTACTCTCGCAGGAAAGGTACAGGGAAGAGTACCCTTTGCCAGATGGTCGTCAAATTGTTTGGGGAGAAGAACTCGAAAACACTGAATAGTGTCGACGGTCTTACCTCAAAGTTCAATTTGCCGATCTTGCTTTCCAAGTTTGTGGTCTGCGAGGAATTGCAACTCCGTCCGGACTCTTCGCAAGGCAATAAGCTGAAAACCTACATGACGGAGAAAGAGACAGCGGCGGAGGCAAAAGGAAAAGACCTAGAAGCCATTTCCCAGTGTTGCTGCTTCATTTTTACTTCGAACCACCTGCCAATCTGGATAGAGGCCGACGAACGCCGCTACTACGTCATCGATTTTGATCACTCTGGTCATGCGTCAGGAGAGGATGCAGAGGAATTCGGCGAACTCGTTGGGCAGCTAAGGGCGTTCATGGAGGATGATGGCAATATTGCAATGCTCTATGAGCGCCTGATGGAACGGAGATTTCCCAACTCATTCAATGCGCTAACCCTTAACGTGTCGCAACTAACGTCTCCGATAATGAAGAAAATTCAAGGAGCTTCACGACAAGTCACTGTTGAGCAACTGGAGGAACTTCTCGCAGCGCGAAAGGTGTTTGCAATATCGCAAGAGGACTTGGTCGGCCTTTGCCATTCAGCTCTGAAGTGCAACCCCAATCAAGTGCGCCACATGATGACTGAGCTCGGCTGGACGCGGTCAAATGTTAAGTGGGGTGGGGTCGATTACGCCCGCTCAATTTGGGTTCATCCAGACTACTACGTGAATGAGGGCAAGGTTACTGGACCGGACGGGGAGTCGAAGAAAATCGAGGGTGAGTTTGATGACATCGAGATCGTAGGAGCTGACACCGATACGTTGCCCACACTTGGAAAGGTTCAATGATGCCCTCTACTGATTTCTTCGAGTATCAATCCCGTTCGCGGGTTTTCTACGACCGTATTCTGGTGGGGTATCACGACGAGGCGCTTAGGTTAGTTGAAAGGCTCCTAAACGACGCCGAAACTGATGCGAATGGGTGCATCGTTGCAGACACTATCCACCCAAAGAAAGTTCGTTTCATGGGATACCAAGATCGAGCCTATCGATTTGTGTTCTACGTAAGAAACCGCAGATCACCCCCAGCCGGAGAAGTGGTCCGCCACCGCTGCAACAATCGCCGCTGCATCAACCCCGATCACCTTGTCGCCGGGACGCAGCTGGAAAACATTGAGGACGATCGTGACTTTCGAGCGAATGGGGTCGACTTCGCGCTGCTGCTTCGGGGCTGAGGCCCTGCTTTCACCAAGTAAAATTATATAAACCCGTTCCTCCCGCAGACAGCGGGGGGAGCACTCGCCCGAGCTGGGGCATTCCTTGGGGCACTTTAGGTACACCCGTGGCCCGCGGGCCCGTTATTCTACTGAACAGTGGAGGTTGGCTGGGATGGTAGGATTCGAACCTACGATCTACTGTACCAAAAACAGTTGCCCTACCGCTAGGCCACATCCCAATACCGAGTTGTGATTTAATGCGCCTTTCCGGATGCTGCAACCCCAAAATCGCGCCTTGTGACAATGAAGAGTGCGGTTTAAGTCCAAGCCCATGGAAGCACAGGTCGTAATCATTGGCGCGGGCGCGGCGGGCATGATGTGCGCGATCGAATCGGCGCGGCGCGGGCGCTCCGTCCTGCTGCTGGATCACGCCAAGTCTGCCGGCGAAAAGATACGCATATCCGGAGGCGGGCGCTGCAATTTTACCAACCTCGACATCCAGCCCGACCGCTTCCTCTCGCAAAACCCCCGCTTCGCGCTCTCGGCACTGAAGCGGTACACCCAGTGGGACTTCATCGCGATGGTCGATGCCGCGGGAATCCCGTGGCACGAAAAGACGCTGGGGCAGTTGTTCTGTGACACTTCCGCGAAAGATATCATCGCGATGCTGGCGGGACACATGCAGGACGCGGGTGTAACCGTAAAACTAGGCACCACGGTCGACGGCGTGACGCGGGCCGCTGGCGGTTACAGCGTCGACACCTCGCTGGGGGCGATCCGTTGCGAGAGCGTCGTGATCGCAACGGGGGGCAAGTCCATCCCCAGGATGGGCGCCACCGGCTTTGGCTATCACGTGGCGGAGAGCTTCGGGCTCCCGATCGTTGAGACGCGGCCAGCGCTTGTGCCGCTCACCTTTGCCGAGCAGGAACTGGCGCAGACCCGTGCGCTTGCTGGCACCTCCGTGCAGGCGAATGTGGCCTGCGACGGGGCGAGCTTTAACGAGGGGCTTTTGTTCACGCACCGCGGTCTGTCCGGCCCGTCGATTTTGCAAATCTCGTCGTACTGGACGGAAGGCCGCACGCTGGCAGTCAACTTGGCCGCGACGCGCGATGTCGCAGCGGAACTGAAATCGCTGCGCGCGGAGGCTGGCCGCATTTCAATCAAGAACGCCTTGGCGCGGATCATCCCTGAAAAGCTTGCAGCTGTGGTCGTCGCAGAAACCGGCCATAGCGGCAATCTGGCTGACCAGAACAACGCGTCCCTAGACGCCCTCGCCGAGCGTGTTCACACTTGGATCATCAAGCCAGTGGGTTCTGAGGGGTACCGCACGGCGGAGGTCACCTTGGGCGGCATCAACACCGACGCTTTGAACGCCAAAACGATGGAGGCAAAAGATGCGCCCGGCCTCTATTTTATCGGTGAAGTCGTCGATGTGACCGGCTGGCTGGGCGGGTACAATTTCCAATGGGCGTGGTCGTCCGGCTGGGCTGCCGGACAAGTCGCTTAGCCTAAACGCGGCAGGGGTTGGCCTTGGCCAGTGCGTCAAACTCCATCAGGCTCTTCATGAGGTCCGGCATCTGATGCAGCGGAATCATGTTCGGCCCGTCAGACGGTGCGCGGTCGGGTTCTTCATGCGTCTCGATAAACACGCCAGCAATGCCCAGCGATACCGCAGCACGCGCCATCACCGGCGCAAATTCGCGTTGCCCACCGGAGGAGCCGCCCTGCCCGCCTGGCTGCTGCACGGAATGGGTTGCGTCCATGATCACCGGATAGCCGGTTTTCGCCATCGTCGGCAGCGACCGGAAGTCGGCAACCAGTGTGTTATAGCCGAAGGACGCGCCGCGCTCCGTCAGCATGATGTTTTCGTTGCCCGTGCTTTCCACTTTGGAAATCACGTTCGGCATGTCCCATGGCGCCAGAAACTGCCCCTTCTTGATGTTCACCACAGCGCCTGTTTCACCCGCCGCGACCAGCAGGTCGGTTTGACGGCTCAGGAACGCGGGAATTTGAATGACATCAACCGCGTTCGCGACGGCGGCGCAGTGATCAGGTGAATGAACGTCTGTCAGTGTCGGGCAGCCAATTTCGGCGCGCACCTCGTCCATAATGCGCAAGCCCTCGTCCAGCCCCAAACCGCGCATACCGGACACCGACGTCCGGTTGGCCTTATCGTAGCTGGCTTTAAACACGTAGCCCGCCCCTGCATCCGCGCAGGCCTTGGCCATCGCTTCCGCGATCATCAATGCGTGGTCCAGACTTTCCAACTGGCAGGGCCCCGCGATCACGGTCAGGGGCAAGTCGTTGCTGCACTTGAGCGCGCCGATATTGATAGTTTTCATGGGATTTACACCTGTTCACGAAGGATGGAAGCGGTCAGCGAGACCATCAGATAAATGCCCGCAAAGATCAAGAACGCCAAGATCGTATTCTCAAAGGCACGCGGGTATGTCGGCTCGTCGGGGGCCACCGGGCTCACGCCGACCGACAGGTAGCGCACTTGCCGGTTGGCCTCCAGACGGGCGGCCTCAAACTGGGCTTCTGCTGCGGCGAGGAACTCTTGACGCATCGCCAAATCGCCCTGCGCCACCATTAATTCGCCCGAAATCCGCGCCAACGATCCGGTGTTCGCGTTGCTCTCTGTCAACTGGCCACGGTACTCCGCGATCAGTTTTTGAAGCTCCGCGATTTTGTTTTCCTCAGCGCTCACCTTGGCTTGGTTGGGGCGCGCGTTCGCCAGATATTGTTGCAGTGAAATGCGTGATGTCAGCAACTCACTCTCAAGCTGGGTGATCTGGCCAAAGATGGCCTGCACTTCGCTCTCCGGACTTAGAACGCCCAGCTTTTCCTGCAGCTCCACGATGCGGTCTTGCGCAGCGCGCATCTTGGCCTCGGCCTCGATACGGCTGTCAGCGGCCCCCTGCATCTGATCCCCGCGCAAACGCGATGTCAGCTCATCCACGCGTTCTTCCGCGTAGGTAATCAGCTTCTTGGAGAACGCGGCGGAGGTCTCTGGATCAGCGGCGCTCACCTCCATTTTGATCACGCCCTCGGCGGGATCATAGCCAATTTTGACGTGCTTTTTATAAAGCGAGTATGCCGCCTCATTGGTGCTGTCCATTTCGATGCGTTGCAGCGCGTCGACGTTTTCTTGGGAGAAATGGGTCTTGAACCCCTCATCCTCGTTCAGGCGCAGCATCGCGTCGCGGGACTGTAAATACCCCTGCACGGTGATACTGTCCTGCGATGTCGCAAGCCCTGTGCCCGAGAACAAACCGCCAAGCTGGCCAGCTGATGACGGCTCTGCTGTCTGGATAATGAACTCTGACTTGGTGGCATACATCGGCGTCGCCACGGCGTAGTAATAGTAACCCGCAACAAAGGTCGGGAGCATGACAAACACCATCATCCGGATTGCCAGCAGGCTGGCGCGGCGGCGGCGGCGGCGTGCGATGTCGCGCTGAATGGCCATGATATCCGTCGCGCGGCGATCCTCGGTGATCACCTCGGTCGACGGCAACGACGGCTTGGACACAACGGTCGACGGCAACTGATCCTTGGACGGCGCTTCGGACGCATCCTCTGGGCCATCGCGCATCACCAGTTCAAGCATGTTGGAGCGCTTGAACGGGTCAATTCCCTTCTCGCGCAGAAGGCGAACCGCGTCGTAGTCCGACACCGGCGCCAAACCCTGCTTTTGCGCCACACGGCGGGCCATGCGCAGTTGACGTCCCGTCAAACCCTCGCGGCGAATGGCGTCAATCATGTCAGCGGGGCTTTGCGGGGCCGCAGGTGTCTGCGCCTCAACCTCGGCGGGCTTCGCCTCGGGCTTGGGGCGGAAGTCCTGCTTGCCGAAACCATCATCGGTCGAGGACGCGAACATCATCGGCTCTGTCTGCAACAGCTCCGTCACAGCGGCTTTGGTGGCGTCGGGCGTCTCCACATTTTGCGCGGGCGCGGGCTTAGGCGCCGCTGCCGACTGACCTTCACTCCGCCGCAGACGATACTTTTTAGCTTTGGGTTTCGTAATCATACAGTCGCTTCGCTTCTTCCAATGTGTCGAACATGACCAGCTTGCCCTTGCTCAGGACGGCGGCAGATCGACAGAATTTCTCCAGCGTTTCAGCTTGGTGCGATACCACAATTACGGTGGCTTTCTTCAAACGGTCCTTCAGGATGGAGCCCGCCTTGCGGTTGAACTCAACGTCCGTCGTCGCAGGCATCCCCTCGTCGATCAGGTAGATATCAAACTCCAGCGCCAACATCAGCGCAAAGGTAAACCGCGCCTTCATCCCTTGGCTATAGGTGCCGACAGGCATGTCGAAGTATTCCTCTAGCCCGCACAGATATCGGCAAAAGGCCTCGATGTAGTCCGGATCAAGCGAATACAGTTTGGCAATGTAGCGGGCATTTTCGCGGGCAGTGTGCTTGGGAACCACGCCCCCCATGAACCCCAACGGAAACGAGATGCGCGAGGTGCGGATGATCTCGCCCTCGTCAGGCTTCTCCAGCCCCGCCATCATGTTGATAATGGTCGTCTTACCCGTGCCATTGGGCGCCAAGATGCCGATAGAGTGTCCCACATCCACGCGGAAAGAGGCGCGATCAAGGATCACCTTGCGCTGCGTGCCGGTCCAGAAGGACTTGCTGACCTCTTGAAACTCAATCATCTCTGGGGAATCCCCCTACCTCATCTAGCCCACATGTCGCCTGCGGATCATTGGGGGCATTCTAGGCACCCTTTAAGGCCGCATTATGTCTGATTGGGGGCCTCTTGTTCAACGCTTTATAAGTGAACACCCCACGAATGGGCGCGAGACGGCACATTTGGGCGCGCCGTCTTGCCAAACAATCACACTCTGCGGCGATCAATCAGCCGTTTTGCTTCACCACGCGGAACAGCTTGCCCGCCATGATGGACACCCCAGCCGCGGCAAAGGAGAACAGCGCACCCATCTTGGCCGCCTCCTGCACAGGCCCCGTCTCAAACGCCACAGATGCCACGAACAGCGACACGGTAAAGCCAATCGCCGCCACACAGCCGATCACCACAAGGTCCACAATCCGCATCCCCTTAGGCAGACCCAACCCCAATGGACGCGCCGCAACCCAGCCGAACAGCAAAATGCCAAACGGCTTGCCGATCATAAGTCCCGCCAGCACCAGCCACGTCGCATCCCCGATTGAGCTGAACTCCACCCCCGCATTCAGCAGCCCGAAGAAGAACAAGATGATCTCCACCGGATGCTTCAACGCATGCTCGAATTGGTTCAGCAGGTCGGTCAGGTACTGCTCCGCCTCGGAAAAAATCCCGAACGCGCGGTCCGCGTGTGGGATCGTCGGCACGATTGGCAGCAGCCCCAACGCAGGATGCAGCCCGCTTTGCGCGAAGCCGTACCAGCTCAAACACGCCGCAATCAGATAGGGCACGAAATGCAGCTTCCGGCGCACGAATGTCGACACGGGGCGGTCTTGGTTACCACGATCCAGCTTGCGCGGCAGCCAGTTGGCTAACAAAAACACACCGACAGCCGCCACAAACGACAGCAGCAACCACTCCGGCGCCAGATCGCCCGACGGGTAGAAAATCGCCAAGATCACAAGCCCCGCCGCGTCATCGGCAATCGCCAGCAACAACAAAAACCGCACCGCAGGATGGCCCGCGCCAAACACCAAACGGCCAACAAGGTAGCTGAACGCAATATCCGTAGCAGTGGGGATCGCCCAACCATTGGCAACGGCGTTGTAGGTGTCGGACCCCATGAAGTAAGCCAGCCCAAGGTACACGGCAATCGGTCCGAACATGCCACCTGCTGTTGCAAACAACGGCGTCGCGGCCTTCTTGCCGCGCAAAGCGCCGTTTTTGAGGATCACTGCCTCCCACACTTCCTTCGCAGCAATCGCGAAAAACAGCGCCATCAGCACGTCGTTAACAAGGTAATGCAGGCTCAACACCCGCGTGATGTCGCCCACCTCATAGGCCTCATACCCCGCGCCGTAGGACTTCGCCCAATAGGAGAAATCGACGCCGATCAGGTCGTTGAACCACAAGGGGTGCTCAACGAAATGGTGGTAGGCCTGCGGGTCGGTGTTGGCCCAGATCAGCGCGATCACAGCGCCGATAATAAGCAACAGCGAGTAGTTGGTGACGAAATTCCAGACGCGATACATGTCGCTCCCCCGTGCATAGCCTGTTGGCTCGGAGGTAAACCAATCGCTACCGCAGGGCAATCAGCTCAAGCAACCACGTTCCAGATCAGGCCAGCCGTGACGCTGCCAATGAAGGCAAACCCAAGGTACGCTGCAAATATCCGTGGCTTCACCAAAGCCCAGACCGCGATGGCCGCTGGGATACAACTCACCCCGCCCGCCAACATAAACGACATCGCCGCGCCGTTGCTCATCCCTTGGGTCAGAAGCGCGTCCACCAGTGGCACCGCGGCATAGCCGTTCAGGTAGGCAGGGGCCCCGACCAACGCACCGATAAACACCGGCCCGATGCCCGACCCGCCCAGCACAGACGACACCATGCTTGCAGGGACATAGAGCAGCATCAAGTTTTCTAGTAGATACGCAAGGAACAGCCACTTGGCGAGGAACGCCAGATTGTCCAGTGCCGCCGACTTGAACACCTCAACCCGCGCTGGTTCGTTCCAGAAACGCCAGTTTGGCGTGCCTTTAAACGGGGAGCCACAGCCGCACCCGCCCTTGGTCACCGCGCGCAACGGGTCGGCAAATAGCGCGGTCTTGGCCAATGTCATCGTGGCAAAGCCGCCAAACATCCCCAGTCCGACCGCCGCCAATGTCTTGGCAACCGCGAACTCGAACCCCAGCGTGCCGGAGGTGATCAAAAACATCGCCGGATCCATCAACGGTGACGCCAGCCAGAACGCCATGACCGCCGAAAGCGGCACGCCCGCAACCAGCAATGCAGCAATAAAGGGGATCACCTCACAGGAACAAAACGGGGCTAATCCACCAAGGGCCGCTGCCAAGAAGATCATGCGGGATTCGCGTCCTTTGAACGCTTCCGCCACAACGGCCTCTGCGCCCGTGGCCTTGAGATAGCCAATTGCCAGAACCGCAAACCCGATAAAGATCGCCGTATGCGCCATCGCCTCCAATGTGCCGGTCAGCACCGGCAGCGCTTGTGCGCGGTCCAAGACGAACACCAACGCCAATATGACAGCACTCGCCACCCAGACTTTGGGCAATCTGCTCCAGAAGGCAGGTGTGGGGGATTGGGTCAAGTCAGCCATGTTCATGGTCCTCAAGATCGGCGCAGCATTCCGCCAGTAAAAAGTCGTTCAGACGTTTAAAGGTCGCGTAGTCCGCCATCGCGCAGATGATGGAGCGCCCTTGTTTGGTTTGCTTGATCAGCCCCGCCTGCGCCAAAATCTTCAGATGATGCGTCAGGTTCGCGCCGCTTAGGCCGGTCGCGGCGCCAAGCATTCCGATGTTCATGCCCTTGTCGCCCGCGCGGGTCAGCGTGCGCAGCAACGACAGGCGTTGTTCCGATCCGAGGGCAGCATAGGCGCTTGCGGCTTGGACAAGGGATAGGGTTGGGTCATCAAATGCTTTCATGATTCTATATTTATAGAAATATAAAATATTCGCAATTGTTTTCTGCGCCCTTATGATCGGCCCTATGCAAATCACGTCCCTCAAACATGACCTAGCAAACTGCCAGTTGTGTAAAACACGCTTCAAGGAAACCCACACCGGACACGCGCCGCGCCCCGTCGTTTGGTTCAACAAGTCGGCCCGCGTGCTTATCGCGGGGCAAGCCCCCGGTGCGCGCGTCCATGAAAGTGGCAAACCGTTCACCGATCCCTCCGGTGACCGCCTGCGCGACTGGATGGGCGTGGATGACACAACATTCTACGACCAATCCCACGTCGCGATCTTGCCCATGGCGTTCTGCTTTCCCGGCTATAACGCCAAAGGCTCGGACCTGCCGCCCCCGCCCATATGCGCCAAAACATGGCGCGCACCGATCCTTGAACAGCTGCCCGACATCCGCCTGACGCTGCTCATCGGGGGCTATGCGCAAAAGTACCATCTGGGCAAGACTGCGCCCAATGTAACGGACACGGTCGCAGCTTGGCGCAACTATGCGCCCGCCATTATCCCCTTGCCGCATCCGTCGTGGCGCAATACCGGATGGGTCAAACGCAACCCGTGGTTCGAGACAGACCTGCTCCCCGCCCTCAAATCACGCGTGAAAGAGGCCCTTGCCCCATGAACACACCGCTAGATCAGGCCCACGCGGCCATGGACGCCGCCCCTGAAGACGACACCGCACGTCTGCGCTTTTACGAACGCATGGGCGACTCCGAAATGTTCGTGTTGCTGGAGGCGGAGCCGGACGGCGATCAGATTTCACCGCAAGTGTTCGAGGTAGAGGACGCATCCTACATCCTCGCCTTCGATCGGGAGCAACGACTCGCCGAATTCGCAGAAGGCACCGCCCCCTACGTTGGCCTATCCGGTCGGGCTTTGGCACAAATGCTCAGCGGTCAAGGTCTGGGGTTGGGCGTAAATCTCGGCGTCGCACCCTCCTCCATTCTGCTCCCGCCCACCGCAGTGGACTGGTTGCACGAAACTCTGTCCCACGCCCCTTCTGAGGCCGCAGAAACACCCACCGAAATCAGCCCGCCAAAAGGCCTGCCCGACAGTTTGGTGACCGCCATCGACATGAAGCTGGCCACCGCCGCGGGGCTGGCGCAATGCGCTTATCTTGCGGGTGTTCGCTATGCCAGCGGCCAGCGGTCACACATTCTGGCTTTCGTCGGCGCAGAGCCGGGCGCACAGACAGCCTTGGCCCGCGCCGCGAATGAAGCTCTGGTTTTTTCCGGCATTGAGGCAGGCGCATTGGACGTCGCCTTCTTCGACGCCAGCCATGCAATTGTCGGCGCGCTAGAGGCGCAAGCCCTGCGCTTCGACCTGCCGCAACCGATCCAACCGACAGAGCGTCCTGCGCCCGGAAGCGACCCGTCAAAGCCGCCAAAACTGATCTAGCTTAATAGCCCGCAGCGCGGTCCACGACATGAACAAACGGCTGCCCTGCCTCGCCCAAAACGATGTTTTCGGCGATCACTTCGGATGCGGTGGTGGCCTTGGTTTCAGCCGCGATGTGCGGCGTCACCGTCACCTTAGGGTGCGCCCAGAACGGGTGATCTTCGGGCAACGGCTCCACGCGAAACACATCTAGCGTCGCGTGTGCCAGCTGCCCGCCGTCCAGCGCCGCAATCAATGCCGCGTCGTCGATCAACGGCCCACGACCGGGGTTCACCACAAAGCCGCCGCGCCGCATCAACGCCATACGCTCCGCGTTCAACACGTTCTCCGTTGCCGCAGTGTCCGGCAGCAAAAGCGCAACCATATCGGCATCGCGCAACGCATCTTTCAGCCCGTCTTCGCCGTGGTGGCACGTCACGCCGTCCACCGTCTTGGGGCCACGCGCCCATCCGTGAACGTCGAAGTTCAACCGCGCCAGCGCTTGCGCGCAACCAGCACCCAACACGCCCAGCCCCAGCACACAAACCTTGCGGTCCCGCGCAAGCGGCGCGGCAGTCCCCGCCCGCCAAACGCCGTCTTGTCCCGCCACAAACCGGTCCATGTCCAAATGATAGCGCAGCACATGCCCCGTGACCCATTCCACCATGCTTTCCGTTAGCCCGTGATCCACCATCCGGCACAGCGGCGCTGTCAGCGTCGGGTTGTGCACCATCGTCTCCACACCAGCCCAGAGGCTCAAAACCGCCTTTAACTTGGTGAAGGGGGTGAAATCCGTCACCGGACCGTTGGGCGCGTAAACGATGTAGTCCACGTCGGCTGGGGCGATATCCGTGCTCAGCACCGCGTCGATACCAGCCTTGGCAAACGCGCTGCGCAATGGGGCTTCATATTCAGCCCAGCTTTTGGGTTGGGCCGCGAAAAGTACGTTCAGGGTCAAATCTCTACCTCGGTCTGTGGACATGGGCGCTTTGCATCAGCCCGAACGCCAGCAAAAGCACAATCATGGCAGAGCCGCCATAGCTCACCATCGGAAGCGGCACACCCACCACGGGGGCAAGCCCCATGACCATCGACATGTTCACCGCGAAAAACAGGAAAAATGTCAGCCCGATCCCCATGGTCAGCAAAGACGCGAAGCGGTCCTTGTTGCTCAACCCCGACACGACACAGAACACCAACACCATGACATAAAGGCTCAGCAAGGAAATCCCGCCGATGAAGCCGAACTCCTCCGCCAGCGTGGTGAAAATAAAGTCGGTGTGTTTCTCCGGCAGGAAGTTCAACCGGCTCTGCGTGCCTTGCATATAGCCCCGCCCAGTCCAGCCACCGGACCCCAACGCAATCTTCGATTGGGTGATGTGGTAGCCCGCGCCCAAAGGGTCCGATGCGGGGTCAATAAACGTATCAATCCGGCGGTACTGGTAATCCTTTAGCAACTGCCACTCGGTGCCGCGGCTCTTGAACACAGCGCTGACCAGCCCCGCGCCCGCGCCGATCACCGCCGCAAAATACGCCCAGTGAACACCGGCCAAAAACATCACACCGCCGCCGCCAAACGCCAGCAGCAGGGACGTGCCCAGGTCCGGCTGGCGCAGCGTCAAATACATCGGCAACGCGATAATCACGACGGGGATAAGAACCCAAATCGGTCGCGAGATTCGCTTTACGCCGACCCAATCGTAATATGCCGCAAGAAACATGATCAGCGTGATCTTGGTCAGCTCTGACGGCTGCAAACGCATAAAGCCCAGATCAATCCACCGCTGCGCCCCCATACCGGTGGAGCCGAAAAACTCCACCGCAAGCAGCAGCAATACGGACAGCGCATAGGCCACCCCCGCAACGTTGCGCAAAAACCAAACCGGTATCATCGCCACGCACAGCATCAAGAACACGCCAATCGCAAACCGCTTCATCTGCGGCTCCGCCCACGGCGTCATCGACCCGCCAGCGACGGAATACAGCATCAAGAATCCGACGCTCGCAATCGCTGTCAACAACACCACAATTGGCCAGTTCAGGTACAGCACCTTGGACAATCCGCTGGGCACGGATTTTACGTTGTATTCCAGATAGCTCATGCCTGAGAGTCCGGCGCTTCTGGCTGATCAGGGTCCCACAGCTTCAACTTCTTAAGCGATGAGCTGATGCGCCCACGCTGCGAACTCGGGTAGGCGGACAATGGCGGCACGCCGTCCGTTTGGGCTGCCAGCATAATGTCGCGCGCAATCGGGGCCGCCGCGGTGGAGCCGCCGCCGCCATGCTCCACCACGACCGCCACCGCATATTTGGGGGCGTCGGAGGGGGCAAACCCGACATAGAGCGCGTGGTCGCGACGCTCCCATGGCAGATCAGCGTTTCGGAACACGCCGCGCGCGCGCTCCGCCTTGGAGATGTTGCGCACTTGGCTGGTGCCAGTCTTGCCCGACATCCGCAGTTCCTTGTCCACGATCCGCGTGGCTGCGCCCGTGCCGCCGGTCTCATTGGCCACAGCGAACATCCCGCCGCGCACTTGGCGTAGCATCTCTTCGTCGATGCCCAACGGCTCCCCGCCGCCCTCCGGCGTCTCGACGCCGTCTACCGATTTCACCAGTCGTGGCGATACTGCACGGCCCGTCGCAATCCGCGCCGTCATCACCGCCAGTTGCAGCGGCGACGCAAGCACGAACCCTTGCCCGATAGATGCGTTCAAGCTGTCGCCGATCACCCAATCGTTGCCACGGTTTTCCTTCTTCCACGCCTTGGTCGGCATCAGGCCACCCGCCACAGCGGACATCGGCACGTCGTGCCGCTCCCCCAAGCCAAGCCTGCGCGCCATGGCCGAAATCTTCTCGACGCCCACGCGCTGTGCCAGATCGTAGTAGTACACGTCGCACGACTGCTTCAGCGAGTTGCGCAGGTTCACCTTACCGTGCCCGCCACGTTTCCAGCAGTGGAACCGACGGCTCGCGACCTCTGTGTATCCGCCGCAGTAAACAGTTTCATCCGGCGTGATCTCCCCCGCCTCCAGCGCGGCCAAGGCCGTCACCATTTTGAAGGTGGAGCCCGGCGGGTAGGTGCCCTGCACCGCCTTGTTGGCCAACGGGCGGTACTTGTTGCCCGTCAGGTCGCCGTAATCCTTCACAGAAATCCCGCGCACGAACATGTTCGGGTCAAACGCGGGGGCGGAGCCGATCGACACCAGATCGCCCGTGCGCACGTCAATCACCACCGCCGCCGCACTTTCGCCAGCCAAACGTGCCTGCACGAAATTCTGCAACCGCGTGTCGATGGTCAGTTGCACGTTCGCGCCTTTTTGGCTTTCATCACGCCCAAGCTCGCGCATGACGCGGCCAATGGCGTTCACCTCAACCCGCTTGGTCCCCGCCTTCCCGCGCAACTGCCGTTCCAACTTATTCTCGGAGCCAGTCTTGCCGATTTGAAACTTCGGGATCAGCAGCAGCGGGTCTTTGTCGTCGATACGGCTCAGGTCATAGTCGCTGACCGGCCCGACGTAGCCCACGATATGCGCGTAATCAGCGCCGCGCGGGTAGCTGCGGCTCAACCCCACCTCGGGCGAAATTCCCGGCAACGCGGGCGCGTTCACCGCAACTTGGCTCAGATCTTCCCACGACAACCGATCCGCGATCGTAACCGGCACCAGCCGTGAGCGCTTGCGCAGTTCTTCGCGGGCGTGGTCCAAGTCCTCATCCGTCATCGGGATCAGGCGGGAGATGGCGCGCAGCACCTCTTCGGGGTCATCCACTTCGTCGCGGACCATCGTCACGCGGTAGTTCTGTTCATTGCCCGCAATCAGCAGCCCGTTGCGGTCAAATATCTGCCCACGCGCGGGCGGCAGCAGACGAATGTTGATCCGGTTTTCCTCGGCCAGCAGGCGAAACTGGTCCGCTTGGTCCACCTGCAAATGCCGCATACGCAGCCCCAACACAGCCGCAAACGCCGCCATGCCGCCACCCAGCACCAGCCCCCGACGGCTGATAATTGCTGCACTTTCTTCGGTGTCTTTGGGGGAGCGCCTCATCCGATAACTCCGTCGCTGTCCAACTCGCGAACGCCAGCACGCCGCACCCGCAATATAAAGTGCGTGAACGCAATAACCAACGGGTAGGCCAGCGCGGTGGTCAAAATGTGAAGGACGCTGGACAAGAAACTTGGCTGTGGCACCGCAAAAATCAGCTGCGCCAGCCCGTTGGCAAACACGGCCGCCGTGAACGTGCCCACGACCAGCGCGATTTCCAACGGCACCGACACCTCGTTGCTGGCGTTGGTTTGACGGCGCAAAAACTCGAACCCGATCAAGGAGATCGCAGGCCACAGCCCCAAGGGCCGCAAGAACAGGATGTCCGCCAAAAGCTGTACCACCACGATCAACGCCACAGGCGCCCAACGTGGGCGGCGCATCAAATAGGCAGCGGTCAGGCAAAACAGCAGGTCAGGGCCGGGCAGGCTGAAATACGCGCCGCCCACTTGCACCGCGCGCCCCGTCTCGGGGTCCAGCAACTTGATCGCCGCAGGGGCCGTGTTCAACGGCAGCAACTGGCTAAAAATGATGAGGGCGCAGACGACCAGAAACAAAACGCGGTTTTGAAAGCGCCGCCATGTGATCGGGTCAATCATTAACATCCTCCACGGCGGCGGTCTCGTCCGCCGCGATCAACCCGCCGGAGGAGCTGATCACCCCAGAATGCGGCGTTCGCAAGACCCGCAAGAACTCCAGCCGTCCGTAATCCGCCGCCAGCTTCACCCGTAAGCGCCGGTCCGGCCCCAGCGCGATCTGCCCGACAAGCACATCCGCCGGAAACACCTTGCCGTCCCCCGACGTCACCACACGGTCGCCCGGGCGCACGTCTTCGATGTTCTCGACAATGTCAACCGGCGGCGCCAACGTGTTGTCCCCGACCAGCAGGGCCTTCTGCCCAGAAGGCTGGATCGTCACCGGAACGCGGCTGCTTGTATCGGTCAGCAAAATAACGCGCGATGTCTTGTCGCCCACGCCCGCGATGCGGCCCACCAGTCCCAAGCCGTCCATCGTGGCCCAGCCGTCTTGAATGCCATCACGCGCCCCCACGTTCAGCAAAACCGACCGCCGGAACGGCGATCCGTTATCCGTCAGCACCACCCCTGTCACAAACGTCAGCTGCGCGTTCAACCGCACTTTGTTCAGGTCCAGAAGTCGTGCGTTTTCCTGCTCAAGCTGAATGGCAGCTTCGCGCCATGACTTCATCTGCTGCAACTCGCGGCGCAATTCTTGGTTCTGCTCGTAAATGCGGGCGTAGGACTGGAAGTCGTCGAACATGCGGCTCACCCGCGTGACGGGCACCAAGGCCCAGTCAAAAGATGGCACCACCTTGTCCACCAGATTGGAGCGGAACCGCTCCATACGCGGGTTATCAATGCGCCAAAGCCCGAAGATCGCCAGCAAGACAACGACCAACACCCCGATCAGAACGCGTCTGACGGGGCGGGCGTATTCTTCTTGTCCGCGTCGATCAATCGCCATGGGTTCAGTCCAGACTGCGCAGGGCCGCCCTATCGCGGCCCGATAGGGTTAACTATCGTAATCTATCACGTGGCGCAGTTGTTTTTCGTATTCAAGCGCTTTGCCGGTGCCCAGCGCCACGCAGTTCAGGCTTTCATCCGCCACCGAAATCGCCAGCCCCGTTTGCTCACGCAGCGCCAGATCCAGCTCGCCCAGCAGCGCGCCACCACCGGTCAGCATCACGCCGCGGTCCACAATATCAGCCGCCAGATCGGGCGGCGTGGCCTCCAGCGCTGTCATCACCGCTTCGCAGATTTGCTGCACAGGTTCGGCCAAAGCCTCAGCCACTTGGGCTTGGTTAATCTCTGTTTCCTTGGGCACGCCGTTCAACAGGTCACGCCCGCGAATTTCCATAGAAGCCCCACGCCCGTCGTCGGGCATCCGCGCGGTGCCGATGGATGTCTTGATCCGTTCCGCCGTCGACTCGCCCACCAGAATGTTCTGGTGGCGGCGCAGGTAGGAAATCAGCGCCTCGTCCATGCGGTCACCACCAACCCGAACGGACCGCGCATATACAATGTCGCCCAAGGACAGCACCGCAACCTCGGTCGTCCCGCCACCGATATCCACAACCATCGAGCCTGTCGGGTCCGTAATCGGCATACCCGCACCAATCGCCGCTGCAATCGGCTCCGCAATAAGGCCCGCTTTGCGCGCGCCCGCGCCCAGTACCGACTGGCGGATGGCGCGCTTTTCAACGGGGGTGGCGCCATGCGGCACGCACACAATAATCTTCGGCTTTGTAAAGGTGGAGCGACGGTGAACCTTGCGGATGAAGTGTTTGATCATCTCTTCCGCCGTGTCAAAATCCGCAATCACGCCCTCGCGCATCGGCCGGATCGCCTCGATGGAGCCAGGCGTCCGCCCCAGCATCAGCTTCGCGTCTTCGCCCACAGCCAAGACTTCGCGTCGGCCGTTCTTGGTGTGATACGCAACAACCGACGGCTCGTTCAAAACGATGCCCTTGCCCTTGACGTAGACCAGCGTGTTCGCTGTCCCTAGGTCGATAGCCATGTCAGACGAAAACAAACTCGAAAAGATGCCAGCCATGAATGTTTTTGTCCCACGCAATCAAAAGTAACCGCCGACTCAGCCGTCGACGGGGAAGGTTTGCGACTTATAGGCGGGCGACGCGCCGGTTGAAAGCCACCTGAGCCGTCATATCAGCACTATTCCGCCTCCCCTATGCAGGTTAGAAGCGCAGCATGCTTTCATACCAACACATCTTTCATGCGGGGAACCCCGCTGACGTCCATAAGCACGCACTTTTGTGCGCGATGCTCAGCTATATGACCCGCAAGGACAAGCCGCTCAGCTATCTGGAAACCCACGCGGGGCGCGGGCTCTATGATCTGTCCTCCGACGCAGCCCTCAAAACCGGGGAGGCCGCTGCTGGCATCGCGGCGCTCACGGATAAGTTCGCGCCGGATCACCCCTACATCAAAGCGCTCACCACACTGCGCGATTGGCACGGGCCCTCGGCCTACGCGGGCTCTCCGATGCTGGCCGCCCTGTCGCTGCGCCCCGCCGACAAGCTGCATCTTGCCGAACTCCACCCGCAGGAACATCAAGCCCTGCGCGATACCATGCGCCCCCACAACGCCACCTGCTACAAGCAAGACGGGTTTGAGATGGCGCAGGCCGTTTGCCCGCCAGAGCCGCGGCGCGGCCTCATGCTGATTGACCCTAGCTATGAGATAAAATCCGACTACGACGCCATCCCGCGCCACATCGCGAAGCTGCACCGTAAATGGAACGTCGGCGTGATCGCGCTTTGGTATCCGATCCTGACCTCAACAGCGCACGCCCAAATGGTGCGCGCCCTCTTGGATCAAAACCTGCCCGACGTGCTGCACCACGAGGTCACATTCCCCCCCGTGCGCGACGGGCACCGCATGACGGGCTCCGGCATGTTCATCGTGAACGCGCCCTACGGGCTGGACGCCGAGGCCAAATCCCTAAGCAAGATATTCTAAAGGCCCACCGCTGGGACCATATGACGGCGACGAAGGGCGCGACTTAGACACTGGTTGCAAGATGCTCTGCGCAGAGCCCAAAGTGACAAATACAGCGGCAGCCGACAATGCCTGCTTTACTCCAGTCAAAGCTACGCGACCACGCGCATTTCTTTCACGAACACCGCTGTTGCGACCACTAACAACCCAAGTGAAACAGCCGCAAGCACGACCCAACCGAAGCCCGCGATGATTGCACCAGCGGCAAAAGCACACAGCGTTGAAACCAGCGCGATCACCGTATCGTTCGCGCCTTGCACCAGCGCCCTCTCGTCTGCCGACACAGAATTTGCGAGCATCGTGGTCGCACCGATGAAGCCAAAGTTCCATCCAATGCCCAATAAAACGAGCGAGCCATAAAAGTGTGCCGACGTCAGACCACTTTGCGCCGCGATTGAAGACACGATCAGCAGCGCCAATCCAATAAGGGCAATTGGATGCACGCCAAATCTCTTGATCAAGAATCCGGTAAAGAAACTGGGGGCAAACATCGCCACAACGTGCCAACGGATGACGTCACCCGCTACCGCTTCGCTAAAGCCGCATCCAATCATGGCGAGCGGCGTCGGCACCATCAAGAAAACCATAATACCTTGCGAGACGGCTCCAAGCCCAACTGCCAGCCGGACGGGTTTTCGCTTCAATACTGATAGCGATGCCAAGCGTTCCTTGAAGCTTTGCGGAGCCCCGTTTGTAGGGGCGGGCAGATTCGTTAGCGCCAATGGGAGCAAGCCTACTAAAGAAAGCGCTGCGAGCGCGGCATATGCGCCAGCTAGCGGAACCGGTGCGAGCATATCTTTTGCGACGATGAACATTTGAGGACCAACAAAGGCGGCAATCAACCCCGACGTCAGCATCAATGAGATTGCAACAGGCTGCCACTCTGCGCTTACGGTCTCGGCCGCCGCGAACCTAAAATACTGATAGCACGCAAGCGCGGCGCCCAATGCAAGATGCGCGCTGCAGAGTAGAAGGAAGCTGCCTGTATACAGGGCCAAAACCCCGAGCAAGGCCCCGACGACTGCGCAGAAAACGCCCGTGACAAAACCGGCTTTTCGCCCACGCCTGCCCATCAAAAGCGAAAATGGCGCAGCCGCGACCAACCCCGCCAGCGCTTGAAGTGATGCAGGAAGTGTTGCCAATGCCGTCGAAGGGGCCAACATCAATCCGGCCAGACCTCCCAAGATAATCAGCATTGGCATGGCAGAGCCAAGAACCGTGTTCGCCAGCAGCAGGCCTAAATAGTTGCCGTTCCGAGAAATGAACGAGCTATACATATCAAATATCCAGATCAATTTGCGTTAGGGACTTGGTAACGCACCTCCCATCTGTCTAATATGTCAATATGGCATCAATTATGGACACTTCGCAAAAAACCCGTTCCATCGACGTCTTGCTCTTTGATGACGTCAATCTGCTGGATGTCTCTGGTCCGGTTCAGGCTTTCAATACAGCAAGGATGAATGGTCAAAAACGATACTCTGTTCGGTATGTTTCGTTTGACGGTAGTCCAGTCAGAGCGGGTTGCGGATTGCGTATGACCCCCGACGCGGCGCTGTCGCCAGAAACCACAAGCGACGATTTGTTGATCCCAGGCGGCGCCGGTGTTGATGCGCTGATCCCCAATAGCGCGGTCCGCGATATCGTGGCGAACCACCTGGACCGTAAGCCGAACGGGCGCGTCATTTCAATCTGTTCCGGCGCATTATTGCTTGCTGCGGCAGGCGTGCTGGATGGACGGGCCGCGACAACCCATTGGTCCCGTTTGGCAGATACGAAAGAATATGACCGTGTGTCATGGGACCTTGATCAGATCTTAACAGCGCAAGACCGTGTTTTCACGTCAGCAGGTGTTACGACAGGTATCGACCTTGCCCTTTCAATCATTCGCGCAGACTGTGGCGCGACCGTTGCGTTAGCGGTGGCACGCGAGCTGGTTGTTCAACTGCGGCGTACAGGCGGGCAAAGTCAGTACGCCATTCATTTGGCTGGGCAATTCACCAAAGACGACGCGCTCACCAAACTGATCGAACAAGTCGTCGCCCAACCACATTTAGACTGGTCACTGGATGCATTGGCGCAAACCGCGGGTATGAACCGACGGACGCTATCACGTCACTTCAAGCGCGATCTGCAAGAAAATCCTGCGCAGTTCGTGGAACGGATACGTGTTGATCATGCACGCGGGCTGATGGCTGATAAATTACCGTTGAAGCAAGTTGCACAGCTCAGCGGTTTTGGCGACCTTCAACGCATGCGCCGTGCCTTTCAGCGCAGGTTTGGCATTCATGTCAGTGACTACATGAGTTCATTTGTGACGTAGGTGAGGCTTAACGAAAGCAGCCATTTACGCAGCCGCAGATGGAGCCGGTAGCATACGTCACACCGCCGCCTGCCACGCGCTCCAGAAAGAAGCGCGCCGCAGGCGCTCATTGAGGTCAAGCCTAGTTAGCTGACATCTTTATAGGACACTTCCGCCTTGTCGCCGCCTGCCTTCTCGCGGCGCACCACCAGACGGTTCAGCGCGTTCACATAGGCCTTCACCGACGCGACCACAGTATCAACGTCCGCCGATTGGCCGGTCGCGATCTTGCCGTCTTCCTCCAAACGCACCGACACTGTCGCTTGCGCGTCCGTGCCCTCGGTCACAGCCGCCACTTGGTAAAGTTGCAAGCGCGCCGTGTGTGGGAACAGGGACTTCACCGCATTGAACGCCGCATCCACAGGGCCGTCGCCTGTTGCGGACACCGATTTGGCCACGCCATCAATTTCCAGCGTCATCTCGGCGGATTTCTCCAAGCCCATGCCGCAGGACACTTTCAACGCCGTCAGCTTGATGTGGTCCTCTTCCGCGTCACCCGTCTGCATCAGGGCGATAAGGTCCTCGTCGTAGACTTCCTTCTTCTGGTCGGCCAACGCCTTGAACCGCACAAAGACGTCTTTCAGCTGGTTGTCGCCCAAGTCGAACCCCAACTCCGCAAGTTTGGAGCGCAGCGCAGCGCGGCCCGAATGCTTGCCCATAACGATGTTGGTTTCGCTCAAGCCCACGTCCGCTGGACGCATAATCTCGAAGGTCTCCGCGTTCTTCAGCATGCCGTCTTGGTGAATGCCACTCTCATGGGCGAAGGCGTTCTTGCCGACGATCGCTTTGTTGAACTGCACCGCGAACCCCGACACAGATGCGACCCGGCGCGAGATGTTCATCAGCTTGGTGCTGTCGATGCCCGTCCGGTACGGCATGATGTCGTTACGCACTTTCAGCGCCATCACGACCTCTTCCAGCGCCGTGTTGCCCGCGCGCTCGCCCAAGCCGTTGATCGTGCACTCAACCTGACGCGCCCCCGCCTCCACGGCGGCCAGCGAGTTGGCTGTCGCCATGCCAAGGTCATTATGGCAATGCGTCGCAAAAATGATCTCATCCGCACCCGGAACCCGCTCCAGCAGCATCTGGATCAAGGCGGCACTTTCGCGCGGCGCCGTGTAGCCCACGGTGTCGGGGATGTTGATCGTCGTGGCGCCCGCCTTGATGGCAATCTCGACTGTGCGGCACAGATAGTCCTCCTCCGTGCGGGTCGCGTCCATCGGCGACCATTGCACGTTGTCACACAGGTTGCGCGCATGAGTTACCGTTTCATGAATGCGGTCGGCCATCTCGTCCATCGTCAGGTCCGGAATGGCGCGGTGCAGCGGCGAGGTGCCAATAAAGGTGTGGATGCGTGGCTGTTTGGCGTGTTTCACGGCCTCCCAGCAGCGGTCGATGTCCTTCAGGTTGGCGCGCGCCAGCCCGCAAATCACCGATGTCTTGGCCTGCTCAGAGATTGCCTTCACAGCGGCGAAATCCCCCTCCGATGCAATCGGGAAGCCGGCTTCGATGATATCGACGCCCATTTCGTCCAGCAGACCCGCGATCTCCAGCTTCTCTGCGTGGCTCATTGTGGCACCCGGAGATTGCTCGCCGTCGCGCAATGTGGTGTCGAAAATAAATACTTTGTCTTGTTCGCTCATGATCTCAATCTCTCAAATACGGGGTTTCGCGGCGGCAGTCTCTGCGGCGCCAGTGTTGGGAAGGCCTTGCGGCTCTGTTATCAGGGCTTGGCCCTCAGCACGGGCGCGGTGCGCCACCGCCTGCAAATCCCGACGGGACGAAAGCAGGCTCGGCTTTTGTTCAAGATTGACCTTCTGCACGGGGTCACTCCTTAGCTATTTGGTTTTTTGGGAATGTCCGGTGCTGGCACTACTGAGCGGCACGCACCGGGAAGGCACGCTCAGCGTAGGCTAAGAAGTAGGATATGTGCGTGGATGCTCATGGGGAGATAATACGAATCCCGCCTCAAAAGGAAAGATGCAAATTCAAATCACCTGAAGCTGCCTTCAAAAGGTCTGATTCTACGTTAACGATTCTTTAATATCGGCGGGGTTTCGCCGCCGAGAGCGCCTCCCCACATCCTAAAAATTCACATAAACACCTGACAACAAACGATAATACATGATTAACCGAATATGAACGCGGGGTTCTCACTTAGTTCAACATCTTTCCGCCATAAATAGACCCATGGACGGCAGGCCCCGACAGACCGGCCCGACAGACCAAACGAAGGAGACCACCATGACCGGACGATTTGCCGAGAAAGCCCGTACCCGCCGCATCGTAGCCCTCCAGGCGATGCAAGCGAAACGCGCAGGTGTGACCCCGAAAGCCGTGAACCTCTGCACGGCAAAAGCCTCACGCTTCCCGCCTATTGAAAAGGTGTTGGCAGCACTCGCAACGAAAGACCCCTCCCGCCTCGCGGCGGCATAAACCTCTGAAAACTACCTTCCCCCAGAAGCTAAACTATCCCTCCTTGAACGAAAGGCCGCCTCCTCTGGGCGGCCTTTTTCGTTGGTCGCCGCCAGTCTTTACGAAAAAAGTATGAAGAAAACCTTGGCCGTTCATCCTCCATTCATGTTCGTTCAGCTATACGGTCCCTCATGTTCAAGAGTGTGTTCCTCCTCGGCGTCGTTGCCATCGGTTTTAGTTCCCCTTCCTTAGCGTCCTCTGCGCGGGAAATGGGGCAGTCTGAACTTCGTCAGATTGCCAAATCCGGTGGCACCATCAGCATGAAAGATACACTAAGTTCAGTTTCCGACTCCCTCCATGCCACCGTTGTTGAAGCACGCGCCTTCAACGCGGATGGTGTTTACTACCGCCTCGTCCTCAAGCGATCCAACGGCAAGCTGATCAGCGTTATCATTAACGCCCAGAACGGCCGCCAAGTGTCCCCCAAGTCATTCAAGGGTCGGCAGGTCGTGGCGGCAGCCTCTGCTAAAGCGCGTACAAAAACCTCCTCTGTAAAGCCCCTTCTTGGTCGCTCCAACGGCCAATCAGGGGGCGTTAACTCCTCCAACGTCACAAGCACCGCCAGCCGGAACAGCGTCAATGTGGGCGGTAGCGCCTCGGTTGGCGTCGGCGTTTCGGTGGATGTTGGTGCGGGCCTGGGGTCGGTATCGCAGGCCGTCGGCAATACAATTTCCTCTCTTCAGCCATAAAGCCGCCCAAATCACGATCTAAATCTGCAGGCATGAGAATATTGCTTGCAGAAGATGACGTGACTCTTGCGTCCCAGGTTAAAACCCTGCTCACCGCGGAAGGCCGCGTCGTAGATGTGGCCCATGATGGCGAGGAAGTCGGTTTTCTCGGTTCAACCGAACCTTACGACATGATCATTCTGGATCTTGGCCTGCCCACCCGCGACGGCATCTCCATCTTGAAAGAATGGCGCTCCGAAGGTTTGGACGTGCCAATCCTCATTCTCACAGCCCGCGACGGCTGGACCGACCGTGTTGACGGGTTGGACGCCGGCGCTGACGACTACATGACTAAACCGTTCCACATGCCGGAACTCGCGGCCCGCGTGCGCGCCATGCTGCGCCGCAAATCCGGTCGCACCAATCCGCTGTTTGAAAAAGACGACGTCGCGTTCGACACACGGAACGCCAAGGTCACCCTTGGTGGCGTGCCCGTTGATCTGACGTCGCAAGAGGTCGCGGTGCTGTCCTACCTCATCCACAACGCCGGTCGTCTGATCTCGCGCACCGAGTTGAGCGAGCATATCTACGAATACGATCGCGACCGTGATAGCAACACCATCGCCGTCTTCATCACCCGTTTGCGTAAGAAGCTGGGGCCGGACTTCATCCAGACCATTCGCGGACGCGGCTACATGGTGGACGCGGCGTGAGACTCTCCCTACGCCGCAGAGCCATGATCGGCGGCGTTATGTCTGCGATGGCGTCCATCCTTGTGGGCGTCGTGGTTCTGCTCAGCTCCATCGAAGACAATGTGCTGGAACGCTTCGACCGCTCGCTGGCGGACCGCCATTCGCAGTTGGTCGCAGCCTTGAACAGCGCAGCGGATGCCCCCGAAACGCTTGAAAGCCGTCTCTTCGATCCCGCTTACGCCACGCCGTTTTCCGGTCGCTACTGGCAAATTTCCTCCGACGACGGTCGGGTCTACACCTCTAGCTCAACCTTCGGCTTCACCCTTCAAGAACCGCAAGGCGGCCCCGAAGACCTCAGCATCGCGTCCATCAGCGGGCCAGAGGACGAAAGAGTGCGCAGCGTGTTCCAACAAATCACGCTCGAAGATGGCAGCGTCTGGAACGTCAGCGTCGCCGAAAGTCTGACCGCCCTGACCAAGGAACGCATGCAAACGCGCCGCTCCTTGCTGCTTGCTTTCGTCTTCGTGGGCCTCCTCGGCCTCGCGGGCTCAATCGTGCAAACCACCAGCATTCTGCGCCCGCTCGACAAGCTTCGCCAAGACGTGGCAACCCGTTGGGAGCAGGACCGCGACTTGAAATCCACCGACTACCCCGAGGAAGTGGCCCCGCTGGTCGAAGACATTAACGAACTGTTGTCGCGCAACCGCGACGTTGTCACACGCGCGCGCCGTCAAGCCGCCGACCTTGCCCATGCGCTGAAAACACCGACCGCCATCCTGCGCAATGAACTGGCCCTTCTGTCGGCACAGAACCACGATATGGGCGCATCATTGGATGCCTTGGACCGCGTCGACGCGCAGCTTGGCCGCTCCCTTGCGCGGATGCGCGCCTCCAACAGCGGCTCCGCTGCCCGTGTCCGCACCGATCTATCCAAGTCCATCGACCGCTTCACACGGTTGTTCAGCGCAATGGCCGAGAAGCAAGGCAAAGGCATGCGCTCCGCTTCTGCGCCCTTCCTGACCATTCGCATGGACAAGCAAGACATCGAAGAAGTCATCGGCAACATGCTCGATAACGCGCTAAAATGGTGCGAAAACGAAATCTCGATCTCCGCCAGCAAGAAGAATTATGGCGTCGAAATCCTGATTGAAGACGATGGCCCCGGCATCCCGGAGGGCCGCGAACGCGACGCTTTGAAATCCGGCGGCAGGCTCGACAGCTCGAAACCCGGCACGGGCCTTGGGCTGGCAATCGCCATCGACCTGCTGCAAGCCTACGGGGCGGAACTAAACTTGGAACGCTCCGACGCGCTTGGCGGGTTGGCCGTGCGCATCTTCATCCCAAGCAGGGCGCGTCCCGCGTTGCCGCTGAAGGCCGCCGCTTAATTCTCCGGCGCGGTCTCCGTCTCAACCGGTTCCGCATCCGGCTCAATCAGCAGCCCTTCGCTCCAAACACCGCTGGCGACCTCGCCATTTGCGTAGGTCAGCACCCCTTTGCCCGACCGTTGGCCCGCTTTAAACGCGCCCTCATAGACATCGCCCGTGTCGTAGGTCGCGACGCCCTCGCCTTCCATCTGGCCATCGCGCCACATCCCTGTGTAGCTGAATCCGGTCGTCGTGGTTAACGTCCCGACGCCTTCGCGCTTCCCTTTGGCAAAAGCGCCCTCGTAAACCATGCCGTTGGGAAAAGTCGTTTTACCCTGCCCGTGCTTCTCTCCCGCAAGCCACTCACCGGTGTAAACCTTGCCGTCTGGAAAGGTCATCGTGCCCTGTCCTTCGTTCCGGCCGTCGCGAAACGCGCCCTCGTACCGCACGCCGCTGGGGTAGGTCGCAACGCCCGTTCCCTCAATCACGCCTTTGGTCCAGTCGCCCTCATAGGTTGCGCCGCTGGGGTAGGTAATTTTGCCTGTGCCATCCGCCAGATCATCCCGCAGCTGTCCCACATAAACGGAGCCATCCGGATAGGTCACCGTGCCTTCACCCTCCACGCGGCCATTAACCCACTGCCCTACATACGAAAATCCGTCCGCTAGTTGGGAACTGCCTTGCCCGTGGCGCTGATCCGCCTTGAAGCCACCCTCGTAGATATCACCGTTGGCGAACTCCAACCGGCCCTGCCCCTCGCGCGCGCCGGCTTTCAGGCTACCGGTGTAGACGTCGCCATTGCCACTGCGGCGCACGCCTTCGCCCTCCATCTGGCCCGCGACCCAATCGCCTTCATAGGTGGTGCCGTCAGGCATCTCCAACCGGCCGTTGCCGTGGCGCATCCCTGCGGCCATATCGCCGTCATACGTGGCCCCGTCCGCATAGGTGATCTTGCCGCGTCCTTCCTTGACGCCGCCCGCCCACTGGCCCTCGTAGCGATACCCATTAGGGTTAACCATCACGCCGATCCCGTGGTGCTGCCCGTTCAGGAACTCCCCCTCATAGCGCACGCCTTGGGCGTAAACCGCGATCCCGCGACCCGTAATTTTGCTATCAACCCAGTCGCCCTCATAGGTGCCGCCATCGGCGTAAATGATCTTGCCGAACCCGTTCGGCTTGCCGTCTTTGAACTGCCCTTCATAAAAAGACCCGTCCGGAAAACGCGCGGTGCCTTGGCCGCTGACCTCACCATTCACCCAGTTGCCCGAATATTCATAGCCATTCGGCAGGGTGAAAATCCCCTGCCCGTGGCGCTTACCTTCCTTGAACGTGCCGGTGTAGACGCCGCCGTCTTCGTACTGCTTGGTCCCCGTTTCCTGCGACAGGGCCGGACCGGTGGCAAGACCAAGACAAACGAGGGACACAACACTAAGGCGCATGGGTAGGTACTCCGACGGATAATTTTGCCAGAGCCTAGTGGAGCGCCCCGCCCCTGACAAGCGAGCGCGCCCCACAGGCGGCCCGTTTTCGCGCAGCCTCTTTCCCTCCGGCGCGGGTCTGCTAAATGTTGGCGCGTTGATCGAAGGACACATCACATGAGCGACACGTTCCGCCTCACTCTGGCCCAACTGAACCCCACCGTTGGCGATTTTTCCGGCAATGCCGCCAAAGCCCGCGATGCGTGGCAGCAGGGCAAGGACGCGGGCGCGCAAATGGTGTCCCTGCCGGAGATGTTTTTGACCGGATATCAGGTGCAGGATCTGGTGCTGAAACCTGCCTTCACCAAGGGTGCTATGGCCGCCGTGGATCAACTGGCACTGGATTGCGCAGATGGCCCCGCCTTGGGGATCGGGCACCCGATCCTGATCGACGATGTGCTCTACAACGCCTATTCCATTTTGGACGGCGGCAAGGTCAAATCCAGAACGCTGAAGCATGAATTGCCCAACACCGGCGTCTTTGACGAACGCCGTCTATACGCCAAAGGCCCGCTCGGCGGTCCTTATTCCATCGACCCGCTGCGCATTGGCACCCCCATCTGCGAGGACGCGTGGCACGAAGATGTGAGCGAAACCTTGGCCGAATCCGGCGCAGAGCTGCTGCTGGTGCCCAATGGCTCCCCCTATTATCGCGGCAAACATGACGTGCGCCTCAGCCATATGGTGGCCCGTGTTGTGGAAAACGACCTGCCCCTCGTGTACCTCAATATGGTCGGCGGGCAGGATGATCAGGTCTTCGACGGCGGCTCTTTCGTGTTGAACCGTGGCGGCAAGCTGGCCGTGCAACTCCCCGCCTTCGACGAGGTGATCGCCCACGTGGATTTTATCCGCGACGTGGAAGGTTGGACAGCCGTTGAGGGTGAAAAAGCCGCACTCCCCGATGATTTTGAGCAAGATTACCGCGTCATGGTGGAAGCCCTGCGCGACTACATGCGCAAGACAGGATTTGAGAAAGTGCTGCTTGGCATGTCCGGCGGGATCGACAGCGGGCTGGTGGCAACCATCGCCGCCGATGCGCTTGGCCCCGACAATGTGCGCTGCGTCATGCTGCCCTCGGAATACACCTCCGAACACTCGCTAGAAGACGCGTCGGAAGCCGCCCGCCTGCTTGGAACCCGCATTGACACGGTGCCAATCGCAGGGCCGCGCGCCGCCGTGACCGACGCCCTCGCCCCGCTTTTTGAAGGCACCACACCGGACCTGACAGAGGAAAACATCCAAAGCCGCCTGCGCGGCGTTCTGCTGATGGCGCTGTCCAACAAGTTCGGTGAAATGCTGCTCACCACCGGCAACAAATCCGAGGTCGCCGTGGGCTACGCCACCATCTATGGCGACATGGCGGGCGGGTATAACCCTATAAAAGACCTATATAAAATGCGGGTGTTTGAAACCTGCCGCTGGCGGAACGCCAACCACCGCCCGTGGATGATGGGCCCTGCTGGCACCGTCATCCCCCAGCGCATTATCGACAAGCCCCCGTCAGCCGAGCTGCGCCCGGACCAGAAGGACGAGGACAGCCTGCCACCCTACGAAATTCTTGACGACATTCTGGACCGGTTGGTCGACAAGGACCAATCCGTCGCCGAAGTTGTCGCCGCTGGGCACGACCGTGCGGTGGTCAAAAAGATCGAGCATCTGATCTATATTTCGGAATACAAACGCTTCCAATCCGCCCCCGGGCCGCGCCTGACTGACCGCGCGTTCTGGCTGGATCGCCGATACCCGATTGCCAACCGCTGGCGCGACGACAGCTAGATCGCACGGTGTTGTGATTTGTCTGGCGCGCCGCGTTTTGGCACCAATTCAGGCATGCAATTCTTGAACACGCTGCTGGCAGCAACAAGCCTGACCGTCGCCGCCGCCACATCCGCCTTTGGCTGTGGGGCGGATAGTGACTGCACCGTGGGCGACCGCACGTACCGCATTGCCATGCCCGATGGCCACGACGGCACAACGCCCGTGGGGGCTATCGTGTTTTCGCACGGGTATCGCGGGTCGGCCGCTGGGCTGATGCGCAACCGCAACCTGCGCGGGCTCATCTCTGATATGGGGCTGGCGCTTATCGCCCTGAAATCCAAGGGCGATGACTGGGTTTTACCCAATTCCCCACGTCACATGGACAGCACCGGCGCGGCAGAGTTTTCCTATGTGGACGCCGTCATCGCCGACGCCAGCAGCCGCCACCCCCTTGATCAGGACCGTTTGGTCGCGGCAGGTTTTTCGGCGGGCGGCATGATGACATGGAACCTTGCCTGCGCGCGCCCCGCGCTTTTTGCGGGGTTTGTTCCGATCTCCGGCACCTTCTGGAAGCAGCCGCCCCCCAGTTGCGCGGGGCCCGTGGCCAGCATTGTTCACATCCACGGCGATGCCGACCCGACCGTACCGATGGATGGCCGCCCCATCATGGCGACCCGACAGGGCAAAGTGACCGACGCGCTGGACATGTATCGGGACTTCGGTGATTTCACCTCAACCGCCCCGAGCCGCACCGCGCGGCTGTCCTGTGACAACAGCACCAATGCGCAAGGCGCAGTGCTGAACCTGTGCATGTTCGAGGGTGGGCACAGCTTTCGCAGCGAATTCCTGCGCTACGCATGGGAAACGCTAGAGGATGCGGGTCGGCTGTAAGCGGCGTCGATCTACCCCACGCCCATCTGCTTGTGCGCCGCTTTGGCGTAGTGGATCACCCCCGGCAGCGTCACACGCACCGTCGCGCCATCCGTCAAGCAGGAGGTGGTCGTCAGCTCCCCGCCGCGTTCTTTCACAAGGGCCGCAGCCATCGCCATGTCGCCACCCCACTCCGCGCCGTTCTGCTCGAACGCGCTGTCATCCGTGATGGTGAACGCCAAAACGCCGCTTTGTAATTCTTCAACCGTCACCTCGATTGAACTCGCCGCGCGGAACGTTGCCTGCTCCAGCAAGCAACGTAAAACCACCTGTGTCACGGCCCAATCCCCATCAATCGGCAGGTTGGGCAACGTCATGGCGATACGGCCCTCAGGATCAACCAGCGCGGCAATGTCGCGGCACATATGGGCCAGATCAATCTCCACAAATTCGACCGGACTTTCGCGCAAATGGTCCGTGCTGCACAGCACCTCGTCCAACTCATCTATCGCATCCACCACGATCGTTTGGATCGTGTTCAAATGTTGCGCCTTGCCGTCACCCAGATCTAGAAACCCGTCGCGCAGCATATCAAGGTAGGCAAGGATCGAGCGCAGCGGTGATTTGGAATCGAGGATCGAATTCGTTGCAAAAGCCCGCACCTTCTCCGACGCCGCCCGTTGGGAGCTAAGCTGCTGCGTCAGCTCTATCTCGTGCTGGTTGGCTTGGGTCACGTCAACAGCCACACCAATGATCTGCGTCACAGGCCCGCCTTTGCCCGCGCCGAAAATTGGGGACAATGTCGTGCGCCACCACCGTGGTCCCGACGGCAGTTCCAACAGCTCGACATAGGATTCAATCTCGCGGCTTATGCGGCACCGCTCGTAATTCGCCACGACGGTATCCGCCTGCCGCTGCGGCAGGACGTCATGCGGAGACTTGCCAATCAGTGCCGCGACGTCGATCCCCGTCTCGGTTTCGTGCTGGCCGTTAAGATGACCGAAGCGAAACTGCCCCTGTCCAGAAGCGTCGGCGCTGACATCCAGCAAGAACGACGGCAGCCCGACCAGTTCCATGACCTGCTTGATCTGTGGCGACCCAATCCAACGCAATTTTCCCGACATGCTACCCCCTGACTTTCACAAGTAACGTAGCGGTCAGCAGGTTTAGAACTTGATAACACCCGCGAGGCAGATCAGGTCATATCGAGGCAAAATTGCCTAAAATGGTTTGGGTCGCGCAGAGGGTTACAGCATCATTTGGTAACTCATCGGCACGTATTCAAAGCCATCGTCCTTGGCCGCGACATACCCCATCGCGGGGAACGGCATGTGGTAGCCGACCATTGGCACGCGGTCCGCGGCCAACATGCCCAACACCTTGCGGCGTGACTTGGCGGCTTGCGCCTTGTCCATGTCGAAACGCACTTCCCAGTCCGGCTTGGCCAAGGACCACACCGGATGGTTCGCCAAATCGGCGATCAGCATAAGCTGTGCGCCGTTGCTCTCGATCATATAGCCCATGTGGCCCGGCGTGTGCCCAGCGGCGGATACCGACGTGATGCCCGACGCGACGGTGGCGCCGTCCTCGATCATTGTCATTTTCTCGGACAACGGGGCAACCTTGGACTTGAAGCCGTCATTGTCGGCTTTGGCCCAGTGGTTATGCTCCACCGATCCCGCGATGTAGGAGGCGTTCTTGAACGTCTCGCCCGCATCCCCCATTAGCCCGCCGATGTGGTCGCCGTGCATGTGGGTGATCACCACTTTGTCGACCTGATCGGTGGTATATCCGGCGGCCTCCACGGCGGCGGTGATGCCGTCCGCGTTTAGCCCCGTGTCAAACAGGATCACTTCGGAGCCGGTGTTGATCAGCGTCGGGGTAAAGAAGAACTGCACCTTATCCGTCGGCAAAAACGCGTCTTCGGAGACTTTGGCGAATTCCTCAGGGCTGACGTTCATCCCGAAAATGCTCTGCGGTTCATCCCGCGCGGCGGTGCCCGCCAGCAGTGTGGTCACTTCGAATTCACCAAGTTCCACGCGACGGGATTTGGCGATATCCATGCCCTTCATCTCGGCCTTGGCGGCGGCGGCCTGTGGCAAAGCGGCGGCGAACGGTAAGCTGGCCCCAAGGGACAGCGCGGTGCGGCGGGTCAGTGTCATGGCAGGAACTCCTATGTTGAACGTGGACAGTATAACAAAATAGGGCTTCGCCTCCTAAAGCCAATCAACAGCCGGTGAAGACGCGCAATACGGGCACATATGGACAAATGCGGGCCGTTGTGGTTCACGAACCCCAACCCGAAAAGGACCGACCACATGACTGTTACTCGCTTCGCCCCGTCCCCTACCGGCTATATTCACGTCGGCAACCTGCGCACTGCGCTGTTCAACTACCTGATCGCACGCAAGGCGGGCGGGCAGTTCATCCTGCGGCTGGATGACACCGATCCCGTGCGCTCGACGCAGGAATACGCGGATGCGATCAAGGTTGATCTCGAATGGCTCGGGATCGAGTGGGACCGCGTGGAGACACAATCCTCCCGTCTGGACCGCTACATGGAAGCCGCCGAGACCCTGCGCACCAACGGTCGCTTCTACGAGGCATTCGAGACCCCGACGGAGCTGGACCTGAAGCGCAAAAAGCAGCTGAACATGGGCAACCCGCCAGTCTATGACCGCGCGGCACTCAGCCTGTCCGACGGCGACAAAGAGGCCCTGCGCGCGGAGCGCGGCGATGGCGTTTGGCGCTTCTTGCTGGACCAGCAGCGCATTGAATGGACCGACGGCATTGTCGGCGACATCTCCATTGACGCGGCCTCCGTCTCCGATCCCGTGCTGATCCGTGGCGACGGGCAGGTGCTTTACACGCTGGCCTCTGTGGTCGACGACACGGAAATGGGCATCACCCACGTCGTGCGCGGCTCTGACCACGTGACCAACACCGCGACCCAAATCCAGATCATTCAGGCCCTCGGCGGCAATGTGCCCAGCTTCGCGCACCACTCCTTGCTGACTGGCCCGCAAGGCGAGGCGCTGTCGAAGCGTCTGGGCACGCTGTCCTTGCGCGATCTACGCGAATCCGGTGTGGAGCCAATGGCCCTTCTGTCCCTGATGGCGCGCCTTGGCTCCTCCCAGCCGGTAGAGCTGCGCACTACGATGGACGAACTGGTCGAGGGCTTCGACCTGTCCCACTTCGGCGCGGCCCCCACCAAGTTTGACGAGCAAGACCTCTACCCGCTGACCGCGCGGTTCCTGCACACTCAAAGCACGTCGCAGGTGAAGGCCGATCTCGACGCATTGTCGATCCCTGCCGACAAGCAGGACGCGTTCTGGAACGTGGCCCGCGAGAACATCACCACCCGCAAAGACATCGCAGGCTGGTGGGATCTCTGCGTCAACGGTGCCGATCCGGTCGTGGACGACGAGGATAAGGATTTCGTGGTCGACGCCATGGCCATGCTCCCCGACGCGCCATTCACCGACAGCAGCTGGTCCGAATGGACCGCCGCCGTGAAGGAAGCCACTGGCCGCAAAGGTCGCGGGTTGTTCATGCCCCTGCGCAAGGCGCTTACCGGCATGAACCACGGCCCCGACATGAGCGCGCTCATGCCGCTGCTACAAAAGATCAAAGCGAAGGGCTAAGCCCGAGGCAAGCCCATCCGGCGTCTCGTCGGATGGGCGGCGACCCTATTTGCGACCGCCGTTGAAAAACGAAGACCGCTGGTTTTTCCTGATAAAAGTCCAAGCGATGAACCGGCTTATTTTCTGCCCTTGCGCCATTTCCACGACCCTGTAATCCGCAACGCTCGCCTTCTTTAAGGCTCTAATAAGCGGCTGAAGGTTGTCCTTCTTCGACACCAGTGACGTAAACCACAGGCACTGGCCCGCGAATTCTGCGCTTTGCTCTATCATGCGCGCGATGAACTTCACCTCACCACCGGGGCACCATAGCTCCGCGTCTTGGCCGCCGAAATTTAGCGCCTTTGAGCGCCCCTTCCCAAGGTTCTGCCACTTACGTTGCGTGCCCTTGCTCGCCTCCTCCCTTGAGGCATGAAAAGGCGGGTTGCACATGGTGACGTGGAAAACATCGCGAGGCTCGATCACGCCTCTGAACACATTCTCCGGCAGGTTTTGCCGCCTGATGGTGATTGCCAACTCGTTAAGCTGGCAAATTCGCTGGGCCGATTTGATCGCGCCCGCGTCTATGTCGACGCCTGTGAAATGCCATCCGTATTCGCTCTGGCCAATCAACGGATATACCAAGCTTGCACCAGTCCCGATGTCTAGGGCCTTGACCTCCGGCCCACGTGGGGTTTGCCGGTTGTTGCTCTCCGCAAGCAAGTCCGCCAGATAATGGATGTAGTCGACACGGCCGGGGATCGGGGGGCAAAGGTAATTCGCGGGGATATCCCAATACGCGATACCGTAATGCGTCTTCAGCAGCGCGCGATTAAGCATGCGCACCGCCTCTGCGTCTTGAAAGCTGATCGTGGTCTGGCCCACGGGGTTGAGGGTCGTGAACGCGTCCAGCTCAGGCAAATCCGCGACCAAACGCGCAAAATCATACCCGTCCGCGTGTTGATTGCGCGGGTGCAGTTTAGCTTTTTTGTCCATTGGGACGCCCCCCCGTGTAACCCGCTGGGCGTCACGCGCCAGCCCGTTCGCTACCCTTAGGCGGTCACGCCTGAATAGTAAAACAAGCGGCTGGCAGGGAAATGGCCCGCCGCCCCACCGCCTGTCTTAGCTCATCCAGCCGCGCAGCATGGCGAGTGCGGCTGGGCTGTCCCATTCCGCATCGCCACTAAAGCGGGCGACCTCGCGGCCATCCGGCCCGATCAGCACCGTCAGCGGCAAGCCAGCGCCGCCGATGTCACGCATCAGCTTCATCTTCGGGTCGAACAGTTTTGGCAGGTTGTTGATGTTCTTCTCGGTGAAGAACTTATCCACCGCAGGGCGCGCGTTGCGGCCTGTGGCGACGGTCACCACCTCGAAATCAGCGCCGCCCAGTTCCGCGTCCAAGCGGTCCAGCGCCGGCATTTCCTTGACGCAAGGCGCACACCACAGCGCCCAGAAGTTCAACAGCACGTATTTCCCGTGGTAGTCGGACAAATCAACGGCTTTGCCGTTGGCGTCTGTGACGGGCGTTGTGGGCACCGCGCGGGGCTCCCCATGCAGTTGCAAGCTGGCCAAGTCACCCTCCGCCATCGTGAACAACGCATCCGTGCCCGCAACAGCAGGGTTTGCACCCGAGGCTAGGCCCGCGTATAGCACCAAGAGCTTCAAAAACCGCATTTCATTACTCCAAAGAGCCAGTCCCATGACCGACCAGAAAAAAGACACATCCAACGCCATGTGGGGCGGCCGCTTCGCCGCCGGTCCAGACGCCATTATGGAGGCGATCAACGCATCCATCGGGTTTGACCAGCGGTTCGCCCGCCAAGACATTGAGGGCTCCCGCGCCCATGCCGCCATGCTGGGCGCCAAAGACATCATTACGGGTAGCGATGCGGAGACGATCAGGGAAGGCCTCCTCACGGTCTTGTCAGAGATTGAGACCGGAAAGTTCCAGTTTTCCGCCGCCCTTGAAGACATACACATGAATGTGGAGGCCCGCCTGCGCGAAGTGATCGGCGAACCCGCTGGCCGCTTGCACACCGGACGGTCGCGCAACGATCAGGTCGCGCTGGATTTCCGCCTGTGGGTCCGTGATCAGGTCGATGCCGCGATTGAAGCCGTGCAAGCCCTGCAAAAGGCGCTTTTGGCGCAGGCCGAGGCCGGAGCCGATTGGGTCATGCCCGGCTTCACCCACCTGCAAACCGCGCAGCCCGTGACATGGGGTCACCACATGCTGGCCTATGTGGAAATGCTGGGCCGCGACGCGTCGCGCTTCAAGGATGCGCGCGCCCGTATGAACGAATCCCCCCTTGGGGCTGCGGCCTTGGCTGGCACGTCCTTCCCGATTGATCGCCACATGACCGCCGAAGCCTTGGGGTTTGACCGCCCGTCCGCCAACTCGCTGGACGCCGTGGCGGACCGCGACTTCGTGCTCGACTTCCTTGGGGCCGCGTCAATCTGCGCCATGCACCTGTCGCGCTTGTCCGAGGAGCTGGTGATCTGGTCCTCCGCGCAATTCCGTTTTGTGACCCTCAGCGACCGCTTCTCTACCGGCTCCTCCATTATGCCGCAAAAGAAGAACCCCGACGCGGCAGAGCTGATCCGCGCCAAAATTGGCCGCATCTACGGCGCGAATACCGCGTTGATGATCGTCATGAAGGGGCTGCCGCTGACCTACTCCAAGGACATGCAGGAAGATAAGGAAATGACCTTTGACGCCGCCGATAGCCTGATGCTGGCGCTGGCCGCGATGACGGGCATGGTCGCCGATATGACGGCCAACCAGCCCGAGCTGGAGAAAGCCGCCGCCTCTGGGTTCTCCACTGCGACAGATTTGGCCGATTGGTTGGTGCGCACCCTTGATATGCCGTTCCGTGAGGCCCACCATGTAACAGGAGCGCTGGTAAAGCTGGCCGAGGACAAGGGCTGCGACCTGCCCGATCTCAGCTTGGCTGACATGACCGGCGTTCATGCTAAGATCACACGGGACGTCTTCGACGTGCTCGGGGTCCACAACTCTGTCGCAAGCCGCACCAGCTATGGCGGCACGGCACCGGACAACGTGCGCGCGCAGGTGGCCCTTTGGAAGGAAAAGCTGGCATGAAATACGCACTGGCACTGACAACAGCCGCGCTGTTGACCGCATGTGGCATCGACGGGGAGCCAAGCTCTCCAGAGCCGGTGGCCGCCACAAAATCCGGCGTCACGATCACCGGCCGCGCCGAAATCGGCGCGCGCAAGAAGTGGTAGCCGCAGGCTGAACCAAACGAAATAGGCGATCCCCCGCTGCTACTACTGCTTGCAAATGGACAGCGGCCCGGGTGAAGTGAATAAAGGGCGCGGACAACGCGCCGCGCACTAAGGGTAAGTGAGACAATGGAAAAGATCCCTATGACCCCTAAGGGGCTCAAAGCGCTCAACGATGAGCTAAAGAACCTCAAGGTGGTGGAACGCCCCGCAATCATCCAAGCCATCGCGGAAGCCCGCGAGCATGGGGATTTGTCGGAGAACGCGGAGTATCATTCCGCCAAGGAAAAGCAGTCCTTCATTGAGGGCCGCATCAAGGAACTCGAAGGCATGATCAGCCTTGCGCAGGTCATCGACCCCGCGACCCTGTCCGGTGCCATCAAGTTTGGCGCGACGGTCAAGCTGGTCGACGAGGAGACCGAAGAAGAAAAGATGTACCAGATCGTGGGCGAGCAGGAGGCCGATATCCACAACGGTCTGCTCAACATCGCCTCGCCCTTGGCCCGCGCCCTGATCGGCAAGGAAGAGGGCGACAGCGTCGAGGTCAAAACCCCCGGCGGCACCCGCGACTACGAGATTTTGGAAATCATTTACGCCTGACGAAACCGGCAGAGACAGCACCAACACCATGCCCGACCAAGAGCCCGAAATCATCACGGACAAGCCCATGGATTTGGGCGTCTACGCGCGCCCTGATCGGGGGTTGGCGGCGGCGGATTTGATCGCCCTTGCGCTGTCGGCGGTGTGGTTGCTGTCTGCGGCGATTTACTTCCTCGTGCTCCCCTCCGACGGGGAGGCCACGCGCGGTGGCTTCGTGGTCGGCATGCTGGCCGTGTTCCTCCCCATCGCGCTGATCTGGATCGGCGCAACCGTGGTGAAAACCGCGCGCGTCATGCGCGAGGAGGCGGCCCGCCTGCAAGCCGCCATCGACGGCATGCGCCAAGCCTATGTCTCGCAGGCGCAAACCTCCGGCATGGGCGTGAAACCCGCCGTGGAGCGCAAGCTCGACGAGATCGCCTCCGCCACCAAGCAAACCCAAAACGCGGTCGCGACCTTCGCCACCTCCCGCCAGTCGGTGGTGGAACAGGCCCCGCGCCAACCCGCCCTGATCAACCCGGGCGTCAGCGCCGACAGCCAGCCCGTTCTGGCCCTTGGCACCCCTGTAGAATCGCTGAGCCCGCCCCTGTCGGTGGAGGATTTCATCGGCGCGTTGAACTTCCCCGAGGACGAGAACGACGTCGAAGGCTTCCGCCAGCTGCGCCGCGCCTTGGCCGACCACGAAAGCTCCAAGCTGGTGCGCTCCTCGCAAGACGTGCTCACTCTGCTGAGCCAGGACGGCATCTATATGGATGACCTGAACCCGGACCGCTCCCGCCCCGAGTTGTGGCGCCTGTTCGCCAAGGGCGAACGTGGTCCGGCTGTGGCAGGGATCGGCGCGGTCCACGACCGCTCTTCGCTGGCATTGGCATCCGGCCGCATGCGCTCCGACGCGGTGTTCCGCGACGCGGTGCACCACTTCCTGCGCCAGTTCGATAAAACCTTCGCCCAATTCGCCGAAGGTGCGACCGACCAAGACATCACCAAGCTGGCCGACACCCGCACCGCAAGATGCTTCATGCTCCTCGGCCGCGTCACCGGAACGTTCGACTAAGCTAAGGCTAAGGTTAAACCCCTTACGCCCATATTTTTCTAGGCGAGCATCACTCGAAATAACACACGCGGACATCGCAACTCGCGTTTCAGAGCCGCGTCGAATGCGCGGCCAGCCCAATTGATCGGTGACAAAGAACCAAATCTGCGTAACAAATTGAGCCATGAGAAATTTCCAGTGGCGTATTTTATTCAATGTCTGACAGAAACATAGGTGAGGGAACTACACCACTAGAAGCGTTTCTAGTTATCGCATGCTTGATGTTTGGAGCATTTGCAACTTTCTCAATCGGCGAGTGGGTAGGCGTACAAGCAGGACGTGATCAAGTAACCGCCCAAGAGCATTATGAAAACGAAAAGCGTTACTCGCTTCTCGCCTGCACAGATGCGAGCCCTGCTAGTCTGAGCGACTGTGTGACTAAGGCCATAGAGGCCGCATACGAAAAATCCGAGTCCAGACAAGGGCTTAACGCGCAAAATGATATGTCAAAGTGGACATTCATTATGGCTCTCTCTTCAATCGGAAGCTTCGCATTAACTGCTCTGGCGGTGCTCTACGTTCGCAACACCTTGAACCAAACCGCTGACACTAACAGAGCGGCCCTCAACGCCGCCAAAGAAGCCGCCAGAGCCAACCAGATCATGCGCCAAGAGCAAAGGCCTTGGATTGTTACCACCAGTGGTTCTATACCTTTTGAGCTTTTACGTAGAATGTACCGCAGCGGCTTGGACAGAATTATCACTATTGAAGTGACGAATAAAGGTAAGACCCCTGCGCAAGACGCTATGGCGACCTTTGTCACTTTTAGTTGCGACACCTTAACCCCTTATGATGTCGTCGAGGCCATTGAGCCTATTATCATCGAACTCTCCAGTCGTCTTGATGCTAGGACCAACACTGCCTACCAAGGCGAGACTGCGAGAATCCCCATCACTCCGCTGCCAAATGGAAGCCGTACAATTGGCGCGGGCGACGACTGGCAGATAATGGTGGTCTGCGCCTACAAATGGGATGGGCAGTTTAAGTTTTCTTGGTCTATCGATGACACCCCCCGCCCACCAAGCGATGTTTTGAAGCACCAGAAAACATAAGGGCTTAATCGCCCGTTACACTCCACCCGGTGCGTTTCCCGCTTCATCTTGGCCGCAAATATTCCCCCCGGAGGGTCGCCCTCCCAAACCCCTACCTCGCTATGCGGTACACCATCGTTGTCGCCTTGCGGAAGCCGAAGACGTGGTGCAGCGGCCACGCGTCGACCTCCCCTGACGGCACGAACCCGCGCCGCTCATAGAGCGCCCGTGCGCGGGGGTTGGTGTCGATCACGTCCAGCCGAACCTCCTGCGCGCCAACCTCGCCCGCGTGGCGGATGACCGCGTCCAGCAGCGCCGTGCCGACGCCTTTGCCCCGTGCGGCCTCATCCACGAAAATGCCGTCCATCAGCAGTTGGCCGTCCGTCAAATCTCGCTCCAGTTGGTCCAGCAGCACCCCGCGCCACAGCCCGCCAAAGCGGCCGTAGATCGGCGTCAGGTCGGACAGCTCCCCGCCGACCAACCCGCCTTGCGACGTCTTGAACCCCGCAACGCCCAACAGCTGCCCCGCCTCAACCGCGCACAGCGCAAATTGCGGCTGCAGCACCGATGAGATGAAGTGCCGCGCCTTGGCGTCCGGCCCCAAAACGCGGCCCAGCTTCCCACCGAACGCGCCCCAGAACAGCCGCGCGACATGGTCGCGCTGCCCCTCCTCAAATCCGCGGGTAATCTGCATCATAGCCCGAAGCTGCCATAGGGGAGGTAGCGCACCAGATCACCCCGCGTGATTGTGGCCGCCCCGTCGGGCAGCTCCACCAGCCCGTCGGACCAGCTGAGCCCCGAAATGCGCCCCGACCCTTCGGAGCCGAACACCTCCACCCCGTCCGGCCCCATGCGGGCGCGCAGGTACTCGCGCCGCCCCGGCTTTTTGCGCTTCTCGAACGCGGCGGGGACCATGAACCCCTGCGGCGCGGCCCATGCCGCCCCAGCCAGCTTCAGGCACGCGGGGCGCGCGAAAATAAGCGCACAGACGAAGGCCGCCACCGGATTGCCCGGCAGGCCGAACACCGGCACCCCTTGCCACAAGGCAAGCGCCAAGGGGCGTCCGGGCTTCAGCGCGATGCGCCACGCCTGCAAATTGCCGTGCGCGCGCAGCAGCGCCGACACGTGGTCTTCGTCCCCCGCAGAGGCCCCGCCAGATGTCAGGATGACGTCGCATTGCGCGGCCCCCCCGTCCAAACGCGCCTTGATCGCCGCGCGGTCATCGGCGGCGTGGCCAAGGTCCACCGCCTCAAAGCCCCACGCGGTGGCAAGCTGCAATAGCATCGGGCGGTTGGCATCATAGGTGCGGTCGGACGGCGCGTCCTGCGCGGCGGGGTCCAGCAACTCGTCCCCCGTCGACAACACGCCCACCCGCAACCGCGCGAACACCGTCAATTGGTCCACGCCAAGCGCCGCCAACAGGCCCGCATCCTGCGCACGCAGCACATGGCCCGCGCCGAACACCTGCGCGCCCGCGACCACGTCCTCCCCTGCTTTGCGCGTGTTGGCGCGGGGGCGCAGCGGGCCGCGAAACGCCACATGCGTGTCGGTCACGGTGCAGTCTTCCTCAAGCACGACCGTATCCACGCCCTCGGGCAAGACCGCGCCCGTCAAAATCCGGATCGCAGCGCCTTCCGGCACCGTTCCCTTGTAAGCACCGCCCGCAGCGGCGCGCCCGTCCACAAGCGGCAACACGTGATCGCCCTCGCCCGTCACGCTATGCGCAAAGCCGTAGCCATCCACGGCGGAGTTCGGCGCTGGCGGGTTGGAGCGACGGGCGCTCACGGGGGCGGCAACCACGCGCCCCACCGCATTTGCGTGCGACACGGTCTCCGTGCCTACAACGCGGTCAATCGCGGCCTCCAGCCGTGCCAGCGCATCATCCACAGGCGTCCAGTTGACGCCCGCAGGCAGGGCAAAACAATCGTCGCGCAGGGGCGGCGGGCGGGGAAGGTCATCAGCTGTCATCGCGCCCTCACAGCCCCACACGCGCCAGAATGAAATCGGCAATGGCGGAGGTGTCATCAAGGTCCATCACGGGCACCGCCACATCCGGCGTCGCGTCGGAGGCAACCGCCACAATGGTCGCATCCTGCGGCGCGATCAACGGCTTGCCGGTCACGGCGCGGTGCGCCTCGATCTTGTCGTGGCCCTCGCGTTTGTAGCCTTCGACCAGCACCAGATCGACGGGCTCCAATTTGGCCAGCAGCTCCTCCAGAGACGGCTCCGGCGCGCCGCGCAACTCCGACATCAGCGCCCAGCGGTTGCGCGACGCGAGGATCACCTGCGACGCCCCCGCCTCGCGGTGGCGGTAGCTGTCCTTGCCCTCATGATCCACGTCAAACGAATGATGCGCATGCTTAAGCGTCGAAACGGTGAATCCCATGGACACGATCTCCGACACCAGCCGTTCCATCAGGCCCGTCTTGCCAGAGTTCTTCCATCCGGTGATGCCGAATACCTTCATAACAAACCTTCCGCACGCGCCATGTCCTCGGGCGTATTCACGTTGAAAAACGGGTCAAATGGCTTGGCGGAAAACTCTGCCGTTGCGGCCCCGTGTTTATCTGTCCAAGCCACCACCTTGCGCACGCCATCCTTCAGCGCCGCGCGCAGGTCGTCGCGCAACGCGACGGACCAAAGCCCGAAGGTCGGGTGGCGCGACAGGCCCCGTTTCGGGTCCGGCGTCGCCGCCAAGGCAATCGGCGCGGTCTCGGCCGCCAACATCAGGCGCGGCACCAGATCGCAGGGGAAAAACGGCGTGTCAGCGGCGGCGGTCACGATGTGGCTGTGCCCCTGCGCTGCGGCCCAATCCATGCCCGCCAAGACCCCCGCCAAGGGGCCGGGAAATTCCGCGACGCTGTCCGCGATGATCGGCAGGGCGAAGCCGTCGAACCGCGCGACATCGCCGTTCGCGTTCAACGCGACCTCGGCCACCTGCGGCTCCAGCCGGTCGATGACCCGCGCCAGCAAGGTCTCCCCGCCCAGACGGAGCAGCCCCTTGTCGCCGCCGCCCATGCGCCGCGACTGGCCACCTGCCAGAATTACGCCTGCGGGTTGTTTCATGCTATCGCCTCTCGGTGCCACGCGGTCATTTGTTCAAACGCGGCCTTTGCCGCCTCAGGTGTGTCAAACGCTGCGTGCGGCACGGGCAGCGCGACACCACCGGTGCACACGGCCATGGCCGTCCGGCCATTCACCACGTCGTCGATGTCCGCCCAAACCATGCGCCATTCACTCTGCCCGCCAGCAAAAACAAAACCGTCTGGCGCGGCAGAGATACGAACCCTGCGGCCAAAGCGCGAGGTGACGGCGGCCCGCGCCATAACGACATATATCCGATTGCTTAACCAAAAGCTCAGCCCCCCGCCGAGCACAAAGAGAGCCGGAAACCAAAACGGTTGCGCAAAGGTGCCACTGCCCGTCACCAGTATTTTCACAATCAAAACCACCGCCATGAATCCGGCTGGCACAAGCAGCGCCGTCACCAAGATCTGCGCCCAAAGCAGCGGTGCCTTCGCGCCCTTGAACATGGCGCCGCCTGCAAGCTTCATCCCCTCCAGCGTGGTTTTCACGTCGGGCGTGTATTCCAGATCATAGCGGGTCATGCAGCGCCCTTTCGGCCCGACTTTTTAGGCTCCTCGGGCACGCTGGCCAAATCCGCGTCCCAGATCAGCCGCTCGGCGCCCGACAGGCACACGAACCGTTGCCCGCGCATGCGGCCAATCAAGGTCAGCCCCACCTGCTGCGCGATTTCCACGCCCCATGCGGTGAACCCCGACCGTGACACCAGCACCGGAATGCCCATCAGCGCGGTCTTGATCACCATCTCCGATGTCAGCCGTCCCGTTGTATAAAGCACCTTGTCGGCAGGTGTGGCGTCGTTCATCGCCATCCAGCCGGACACTTTGTCGACGGCGTTGTGGCGGCCCACGTCTTCCATATAGACCAACGGGCGGTCCCCTTGGCACAGCACCGTGCCGTGGATAGCCCCTGCGCTCAGATACAGCGAGGGGACGGTGTTGATTTTCTTCGCCAACGCATAAAGGTCCGACGTGCGGACCTGCGTGGCGGGCAGCGTCAACCCCTCCAGCCCCTCCATCATATCGCCAAACACCGTGCCCACCGCACAGCCGGAGGTGCGGGTTTTGCGGGCCAGCTTTTCCTCGTGATCCGTCACCACGGCGGTGCGCACAACAACGGTGGCAATTTCTTCGTCGTAGTCGATGCCGGTCACCACGTCTTCCGCGCTGATCATTCCCTGATTGCGCAAAAAGCCAAGCGCCAGATACTCAGGGTAGTCGCCGATCGTCATGGCGGTGACGATTTCGCGGGCGTTCAGGTAGATCGTCAGCGGGCGCTCCTCCACCACACGAATATCCGTGACACGGCCCGTATGGTCCGTGCCCGTGACGGCGCGGGTCAGATCTTCGCGGTCGGGATCAGGCGCCAGAAGCCAGCCGTGATCCAAGTTATCACCATTTGCCATTTGAACCCTCTCTCAAGGCGTACTAGCACTGTTCAGGTTACAACCATAAAGGCACACCATGTCCCCTTCCACCACCAAATCCGCCCTATGGCGAGGGGTTCGCGCCAGCCTGCCATTCATTATTGTTATCATCCCCTTCGCCATGCTTTTCGGCGTCGCGGCGACAGAGGCAGGCCTGCCCATTGCGCAGGTTATGGGCTTTACGGTTTTGGTGATCGCGGGGGCGTCGCAGTTCACGGCCCTGCAGTTCATGATCGACAACGCACCAGTGCTGGTGATCATCGCGTCGGCCTTGGCGGTGAACCTGCGGATGGCAATGTATTCCGCCGCAATCACCCCCTATCTGGGCGAGCAGGCTTTGTGGAAACGCGCCCTGCTCAGCTACATCGTGGTGGATCAGACCTACAACCTCGCGATCCTGGAGTATGAGAACAACCCCGACCAAACCGTCGCCCAGCGCACGGCATTTTTCGTCGGCTGTTCGATACCGATTGTACCCCTGTGGATCGGGTTCACATGGGTGGGCGCGGCGCTTGGCGGGCAAATCCCACCCGAATACGGGCTGGATTTCGCGCTGCCGATTGCGTTCCTTGCGATGGTCGCCCCCGCGCTGCGCACCATCGCCCACGTGGCGGCGGCGGTGACATCTGTGGTGCTGGCCTTGGCGCTTGGCTTTGTGCCGTTGAACCTTGGTTTGCTGGTCGCGGCGATTGTCGCAATGATGGTGGGCGCGGAAGTTGAAAGGCGCATGGCATGAATTATTCGGACACAACAATCTGGTGGATCATCGCCATTCTTGGCGTTGGCACCTTCCTGATCCGCTTCTCGTTCCTTGGGCTTATCGGGTCGCGCCCGATGCCGCCGTGGGTGCTGCGCCACTTGCGCTATACCTCCGTGGCGATCCTGCCCGGACTGGTTGCGCCTTTGGTGGTGTTTCCTGCCGCAACAGGTGGGGTGCCTGACCCCGCGCGGCTGTTGGCCGCCTGTGTGACCATCGCAATCGGCTATTGGACCAAAGGCGTTGTGGGCGCGATGCTGGCGGGGGCGGCGACGCTTTTCGCCGTGCAACACCTGCTCGGTTAACCCTTTTTCAGACCAGGATGGCGGGCCCCATCGACCCGCGCGCGCGACCCGTCAAAATCAAGCCACAGCTTGCCTTTGTGATACCCGCCGTGGACCAAACGCCCGCGCTCGCGCACCTCGGGGAACTCATCGGCCCAGTCGCGAAACAGATCATTGGTCACAATACGCGCGCCGAACTCGCGGGCGGCTTTCAGCAAGTCCTGATCGGCGGGAACATTCTTGTTCGCGACCAACACCTGATCCGCAGGCAGGCCCAGCATATAGGCGAAATCCGCGTCGTCCTTGTACCCAGCCGCCACGCGGTACCCCGCGTTCGCGTCAAACATCACACCCGGCGTCATGCCCTGCGCCAGCAACAGGCACACCGCCTCTTGGACCGGCTGGATGGAGGGCGACGCCCCGTTCCAATACATCAGGTTAGAGCCATCAATCAGGATGTGTTTCTCTGTCGGTCGCGCGCGCGCGCCTTCGCGTGGCTTTGGCGGCTTACGCGGTTTGACCGGCCGCTTGGCTGCCGCTTGCTTGCGGCGCATGAACCACACCACAATGATGGAAAAGCAGATGACGGCGATCAGCAAAAAATCAATCATGAACGTACTCTCACACAGGTAGGGCAGTCGTTTTAAACACGGTGCGCAACGCAAAGCTGGATTGCATCTGCGCGACACCAGGCAGGCGAGCCAAGGAGCGGCGGTGTATGGCGGCAAAGCCCTCCGTATCCTCGGCTACCACTTTAAGAAGATAGTCCGCCACCCCTGCCATCAAGTGACATTCCAGAACTTCTGGGATTTTTGCAACCTCGCGCTCGAAGGCGTCTAGAACTTCATCCGCCTGACCGCTGAGCGTGATCTCCACAAATACGGTCGTCGGGCGCCCGACCTTCCGCGCATCCAGCATCGCCACATAGTCACGAATGATGCCCTCCTTCTCCAGCCGCTGCACCCTGCGGTGGCAGGCCGATGCCGACAGGTTTACCTTCTCCGACAGGTCCGCGTTGGAGATGCGACCCGACTTTTGCAGCACGCGAAGGATGCGGGCATCCGTATCGTCATATTGGCTCAATTCGAAGATTCCTCTCGTCTTGCGGCGTTTCTTCGCACGAAACACGCATCAAAAGCCGCTGACAAGCGATAAGTCGCGAAAAACCACCTTCAAAGCCACGTTAGCATCCTCACAGGCTCAGAGGAGGAACCAGCCATGATTGTCGGATGCCCGAAAGAAATTAAGCCACAAGAATTCCGCGTCGGGATGACGCCAAACGCCGCCACGGAGGCGGTCGCCCACGGCCACACAGTCCTGATCGAGACCGGCGCAGGTCTGGGCGCGGGCTTTGACGACGCCGCCTACATCGACGCAGGCGCAAAGATCGCGGCAACCGCTGCGGATGTCTTCGCCAAGGCCGACATGATCGTGAAGGTCAAAGAGCCACAACCCGCAGAGCGCAAAATGCTGCGCGAGGGGCAGTTGTTATTCACCTACCTGCACCTCGCCCCCGACCCCGAACAAACCAAAGACTTGCTGGCCTCCGGTTGTACCGCGATCGCCTATGAGACCGTCACCGACAAATCCGGCGGCCTGCCCCTGCTGGCCCCGATGTCCGAAGTCGCAGGCCGTCTTGCGCCGCAAGTGGGCGCATGGACCCTGCAAAAAGCCAACGGCGGGCGCGGCGTGTTGATGGGCGGCGTGCCGGGTGTCGGGCCTGCGAAGGTCATGGTCATCGGCGGTGGCGTTGTCGGAACCCATGCCGCGAAAATCGCGGCGGGCATGGGGGCGGATGTCACCGTGCTGGACCGGTCCCTGCCCCGCATGCGCTATCTGGATGACGTCTTCGGCGGGCAGTTCAAAACGCAATTCGCCTCAACCGGCAACATCGCGGAGCTGGCGATGGAGGCCGATATGGTCATCGGCGCAGTCCTGATCCCCGGTGCCGCAGCGCCCAAGCTGCTCACCCGCGCACAGCTGTCCACCATGAAGCCCGGCGCGGCGCTGGTCGATGTGGCCATCGACCAAGGCGGCTGCTTCGAGACCTCCAAGGCGACCACCCACGCAGATCCCGTCTATGACGTGGACGGCATCATGCATTACTGCGTGGCCAACATGCCGGGCGCGGTGGCGCGCACCTCCACCATCGCGTTGGGCAACGCCACCATGCCGTTCCTGCTGGCGCTGGCCGACAAAGGTTGGAAACAAGCCTGCGAGGACGACGCGCATCTGCTGAACGGGCTGAACGTCCACGCGGGGCAGTTGACCTACTATGCGGTAGGCAAGGCGCTTGGCATCGACGTGCTGTCACCGCAACTGGCGCTCAAGTCCTAGCCACAAAAAAGGCCCGCCGGATCATCTCCGACGGGCCCAGTTTTCGCGCGTTAAGTCGCGCTTACTTCTGCTTCAAGGCAACCAGGATTTCGGCCAGCAGCTCTTCTTGTGTCGGGCCTGCTGGGGCCGCTGGTGCTTCTTCTTCAACCTTGGCGTTGGCGTCTTTGATCTTGTTGACGTAGCGCACCAACATGAACACCACGAACGCGATGATCAGGAAGTTGATAACCGCCATGATGAAGGAGCCGATGGCGAATACGGCAGCGCCGGACTCGCGGGCGGCTTCCAATGTGGCGCCCTCAGGCACATCTCCGGACAGAACCCAGTAAGAGTTGGTGAAGTCGATACCGCCCATGAACAGGCCGATGATCGGGTTGATCAGGTCGCCCACAAGGGACGACACGATGGCGGTGAACGCCGCACCGATGATGATACCAACGGCCATGTCCATGACGTTGCCCTTGGCGATGAAATCTTTGAATTCGTTAAGCATGTTTCAGTTGTCCCTTTTGTTTCCCACGGCGCATCTGTTGTATTCGTGCGCTCCTGCGCAAGTGCATAGCATCTGTTCGCACCCGTACAGCCCTTTGTTTAAACGAGCGCGCCCATTGTGTTTAAGGGGAAACACGCGGCGGGATGCCCCCCACCGCACGCAGGCTTAGCAAAACGGAAACCGCTGCGGGGTAGAACCCGCCCTGTCTAGACAGCATAGGTCACTTGGCCCCCGCGCACTTTGGGGGCACCTTGATCACCGGTGATTACGGGGGGCTATCAACCCCCGAAAGGTGCGGGATTAAAGCCCCGTCCAGCGCGACCACTCCGGCGGCGCCGCCACCTTGCAACACCATCTACACGAGAAACCGCCACCCGCGCCGCCCCAGATATCGGGCCGCGCGGCATTGGTGCGCGCGCTACGTTGGCAGATCGCCCGTCAGCACATAGCGCAAGATATCCGCCACCTTGGCCGGATCATCCGTGACCGCCAGCGCCGCCGCGTCGACTTCCTTGAGCGCGTGCTGGTGATCATCCCCATGCACAACAATCAGCGATTTGCCCAGCGCGGCAGCAAAGCCCGCGTCGAAGGCGGCGTTCCATTGTTTGTATTTCTCGCCAAAGCGCACAACCACCACATCTGCAGCGCTGATGCCCCTGCGGGTGCGGATCGCGTTCATCATCGCGCCCTTGTGGTCATGCCAGTACTTTTGATCTTCGGCGCCCAGAATGGTCGCGCCACAATCGTCAGAGGCCCCGTGATCCGTCACCGGCGCGTCAAAACTGACGTCCAGCCCGTCACAGCCCGCAATAATCTGGTCGCGCCAGTCCGTGTGAATCTCACCCGACAGGTATACCTTCAGCGTCATCTTGCTTCCTCCATTCATTCGCTTTCGCTGCAAAATGGCGTGATTAACGCTGAAGGCAAGCAGCTTTAGCCAACCGCGATCGGATCATCCAGATAGAATGCGGTGAATGCCGCCTCGCTGACGCCCTCAAAGGTGATGGTGTCCTTGAAGCCGATGTCCAGAACCGCGTTACCGTCCACCTCAGTCAACAGGTCCACCCCGAAGATGTCCGCGAAGGCAAAATTAGCGTCGACCCAGTCCTGACCGTTCAGGCCCGCGACGATGAAATCGTCCAGACCCAACTCAAAATCGGTGATCGTCACGTCGGACGACTTTTTCGCGGATTGGTAAACGAACTCGAACACATCGGCATCCGCGCCGCCAGTCAGCGTGTGGTCCGCGCCCTTCTTCAGGCGGGCAACGATCAGGTCGTTGCCAGTCCCGCCATCTGCGCGCGACGTGTGATCGCCGGTGTTCACCGTGTCATTGCCCGCGCCGCCAAATAGATCGTTGTTGCCCTTGCGGCCAAAGATGAAATCATCGCCGGAGCCGCCATCAATCACGTCCGCACCGTGGCCCCCGTCAATGTAGTCATTGCCGCCAGCACCGTTCAAGACATCCGCGCCAGTGCCGCCGAACACACGGTCGTCGCCGTTGCCCGCGTTCACCACATCATCGCCGCCACCGGCCAGAATGTAGTCATTGCCCAGCCCGCCAGAGATGGTGTCATTCCCGCCGGACAGGATCAGCCGATCATTGCCGTCGCCGCCATCAATGGTGGTGGGGGTGTTATCCGTCACCGTGATCACATCGTCGCCGCCATTGGCGTAAATCCGATACTCGGTGTAGTTGAAGTCAAAAACATCGGGGTTAAAGACATCCGCAGCGTCGCTGCCAAAAACGGTAAGAACCGACATAAAGCTATTCCTTGTTAACGCACAAAAGCTCTGACGAATCGAGCTACCGCACCAACGCTAACGAGAAAAAGACACAAGGTCGCCCCATTTGAGCCACATTTCGACCCAGCAACGCACTGTTTCTAAAAACGAAACGCCCGCCCCAGTTAAGGGACGGGCGCAATCTGCATAAACTTTAGATCGAATTAGCCGATCTCGATACCGATCCCGACACCAATTTCGATGTCGATCAGCGGCGCGTCGGCATAGGCTGCTTGCAGCTCTTCCATGTCGGTATCCGCGAAGGTCAGCGTCAGGCCTTTATCGAGGCGCAGCACCGTGTCCGCGCCGTTTTGCGTCATGGTGGCCTCCGCCTCGCCGGCCATCAGGCTGGCCATATAGTCATCGTCAGAAACCCCCGCGATGATGAAATCATCCACGCCGATTTCAAAGTCGGTGATCGTCGCCAAAGAGCGCTTCTTGGCACCCATGCCATAGAACTCGAACGTATCCGCCTCGGTGCCGCCGGTCAGCGTGTGCCAGCCGCCTTTGATCGCGTTTGCCTTGATGTGATCCTCGCCAGAGCCGCCGTCGACCTTGGTGCCGTTCAGGCCCGTGTCGATGGTGTCATTGCCTGCGCCGCCGGACAAAGTGTTGTTGCCCTTTACGCCGTAAATGAAATCGTCGCCCTGCCCCCCATCAATGGTGTCCGCGCCTTTGCCGCCATACAGCGTGTCATTGCCGAGGTTGCCGGAAATATCATCCGCCCCCGCGCCGCCGTCGACGTAATCGTCATGTTTGCCTGCAACAATTGTGTCGTCGCCAAAGCCGCCCAGAATCGTATCATCGCCTTTGCCGCCGATCAGTACATCATCTTGCGCGCTGCCAACGATGCGGTCGTCGCCCTTACGGCCACGCACCTCAAACTCGCCGGTGTCCCCAGGATAGAGGAGCGGGATGCTAATATCATCGTTGCCGGATGTACCTAAAACTTTCGTAACCATTACCAAATCCTTGCTTCGTTCACAGAATCGACGCACGGCCCCCCAGCACATCGGATCAGGGCACAGACACCACCACAACATGGCAATGTCTGAGCAATTTTAAGACAATTTTAAGATGTGGCTGTCAATCCATGCCCAATCGGGCATGAAAACAAGGATTATCCACGTAATGTGCCGCCTGTCGCCTTAGACACCTTTTCGACGATCTTGGCGCTGACCGCTTCGATGTCCTCGTCTTTCAGGGTCTTCTCTGTGGGCTGCAAACGGACGGTAATGGCCAAGGACTTTTTGTCCTCCCCAAGGGAGCCGCCGATGAATTCATCGAACACGCGCACATCGGTGACCAACGCCTTGTCGGCCCCTGCGGCGGAGTTGACCAGCGTCAGCGCCTCCACATTGGCGTCCACCACAAAGGCGAAGTCCCGTTCCACGGCCTGCAAGTCTTGCAGTTTCAGCGCGGCGCGGGTGGCGGTCTTGGATTTCGGGAACGGAATTTCAGCGGGCCAGAGCGTGAACGCAACAGCAGTCCCCTTGATGCCGTAAGCTTGCAGCACTTTCGGGTGAACCTCGCCAAACACGCCCAGCACCTTTTTCGGGCCAAGGCAGATTTTGCCGTGACGGCCAGGGTGCCACGTATCATCCGCGCCGCGCAGGATTTGCACCTTGGCGGGGGCGCCCATTGCGGCCAAAGCCGCTTCCGCGTCGGCCTTCACGTCATAGACGTCAACGGCGCGGCGGGTGCCATGCACGTCTTTGGGGCCAGTGTGCCCGATCAACAGACCGCTGGCTTGCAGATGCTGCTCCGACGGCTCGCCGCCGTGGAACGCGGGGCCAACCTCGAACAGGGCCATATCGCTGAACCCGCGCGCTTGGTTGCGGCCTGCGGCTTGCAGCAAGCCCGGCAGCAGCGCCGGACGCATATGCGACATCTCGGAGCTAATGGGGTTCTCCAGCTTGGTGGCGTCCGTGCCGCCGCCAAACATCGCGGCAGAGGCCGCATCAATGAAGGAATAGTGAACGCACTCATTATACCCAAGCGCCGCAATCGTGCGCCGCGCGATCTGCTCACGCTTTTGCATAGGCGTCAGGATCGGCTTCGGGATGCCTGCGGTCGTGCGCGTCAACGGGCGGCCTTCCAGCTTGGTCAGCGACGCGATGCGCGCCACTTCTTCCACCAGATCGGCCTCGCCCTGCACGTCAGGGCGCCACGATGGCACCTGTGCCTCGTCGCCGTCCATCACGAAGCCCAACGCTTCCAGCGAGGCGCGTTGCGTCTCCGCGGGGATGTCCATGCCGACCAGCGATTGCACGCGGTCGGTGTCCAGCTTGTAGGCGCGCGAATGGTCAGGCATTGCCCCTGCCATCACCACCTCGGACGCCTCGCCGCCGCACAGGTCGATGATCATGCGCGTTGCATGCTCAATCCCTGTCGGGGTCCACTCGGGGTCGATGCCCCGCTCAAAGCGGTAGCGCGCGTCGGAGTTGATCTTGAGCTTACGGCCCGTGTGCGCTGTGCGGATCGGGTCAAAGAACGCCGCCTCAAGGAACACATCCGTGGTGTCCGCGTCACAGCTGGACGACAGCCCGCCCATGATGCCGCCAAGGCTCTCGATGCCATTCGCATCGGAGATCACGGTCATGCCCGCCTCTAGCGTGTATTCTTTGTCGTCCAGCGCCGCGAAGGTTTCGCCGCCCTCGGACAGGTGAACGCGCAAATCGCCCGCGATCTTGCCCGCGTCAAAGACGTGCAACGGGCGGTTGCGGTCGTAGGTGAAGAAGTTGGTAATATCGACCAGCGTGGAAATCGGGCGCAACCCGATGGCCTTTAGCGCATCTTGCAGCCACGCGGGGCTTGGGCCGTTCTTCACGCCCTTGATCACGCGGCCATAGAACACCGGACAGGCGTCGGTGTCGTCGATGGTCACCTTGATCGGGCACGCGAAGGTGCCTTTGATCGGATCTGTGTCACGGGCCTTCAACGTGCCCAAGCCACGCGCCGCCAGATCGCGGGCGATGCCGCGCACGCCAAGCGCGTCGGGGCGGTTCGGTGTAATGGCAATCTCGATCACGGTGTCCACTTTGGACGGGTCATTGACCGCCAGCCAATCCGTGAAGGTCTGCCCAACCTCGCCGCTGTCCAACTCGATGATGCCGTCGTGTTCCTCCGACAGTTCCATCTCACGCTCGGAGCACATCATGCCGTAGCTCTCGATGCCGCGAATTTTGCCGACACCGATGGTGGTGTCGATCCCCGGCACGTAAACGCCCGGCTTGGCGACAACCACGGTAATCCCTTCACGGGCGTTTGGCGCGCCGCAGATGATTTGCAAAGGGCCCTCGTCCGTGGCCACCTGACACACCTTCAGCTTGTCCGCGTCGGGGTGCTTCTCCGCAGAGGTCACATGCCCGATGGTGAAGGCCGACAGGCGCTCGGCGGGGTTCTCGACCCCTTCGACCTCAAGACCCAGATCGGTCAGTGCATAGAGGATGTCATCAAGGCTGGCCTCGGTGTCGAGGTGGTCCTTGAGCCAGGAAAGAGTGAATTTCATGCCGCGCGCCTTCGTCTATATATACCAGTCAGGGCCACAAAGCCCGGTTGGTCCCGTGCTACCCCATCAATAAGGCAAGTGAAAGTGCCGCCGCGTTTATCGCGCAGCCCGCAGGTGTGGCAGATTAAGGCTATAAGCCATATTCCTGCCACATTTTGGGTCCATCTAGGACACAAGTGGGGCATCTAACGTGATTCTAAAGTTTCAAGGTTCAAGGTAATGCAAGTTCTGTTCGACATTATGTCCTCTGTCTTCAAGCCGTCGCTGATCGCACTTTCCATTGCTTTCGGCGTCGCCATCATTTCGTTCAACGACTCTCCTTTGTCCGTCGACTCCAAGTCCATCGACCTTTCCAATCTGGGTTGCCCCGGATTGCTGAGCGTTGTTTGCGGCCCGACTGGAATTCTGCGCTAACGCGCCCCTAACCCTTTTTCCCGTAGAGTATCAGCGTACCGTTTTCCAAGGACGCCGCTGATGACCCTGTCTCTCGGGAACATCCCTCCTGTATGTATGCTGCACATCGGTAAGACCGGTGGCAGCTACATGCGTTCCCTCCTCAAACATAACGAACCCCGCTGGACACGCCCGCTGCATCTGCTGGGGCACAGCGCCACCGCGCACAGCTCCGCCAAGCGGTTCGGGCCGGACCGCAAGCTGGCGTTTCTGGTGCGTGATCCGTTAACGCGGTTTTCCTCCGCGTTTTACTCGCGCCAACGGCAAGGCCGCCCCACGTATCAGTGCCAATGGAGCGCAGAGGAAGCCGCCGCCTTTTTGTGGTTCGGCACGGCGGAGGAACTGGCGCTAGCGCTCACCTCCCGCAACCCGCGCGAAAAATCGGCGGCGCTATTTGCGGTAAATTCCATCCGCCACCTGAAAGAAGACCTGCGCCACTATCTGTGCAGCGTGGAGACCCTATTGGCCGAGCGCCGCAACATTGTCGTCTGCACGGACGTCGCAGGGTTGGACAGGCACCGCAGCGCGATTATGGCGACCCTTGGCGTGACAGATTTTGAGATGCCGCCAAAGCCCATCTACCACGCGGCCCCAACGCCGCCACCTGCCCTAAGCCAAGCCGCCCAAACCGCGCTGCACGATCACTGGGCGGCGGAGTTCGCACTCTACAACGCCGCCTGCGACATCGCCGATCAGTTGGGGTTTAGCCATTCGCCGTTGTGAGCTCGGGCGTAGCGTTTTGCTTCGCGAATGAGTTGCCTACGCGACCTCAGATAGCTGCGCGGCAAGGGCTGTTCAGTTGCGCTGTGAATCCGCTCCCGCAGGACGGTTGCAAGCACCAAAGCGACTTCAGCCTTGCGGTGCGGCACGACAGGGCGGAATGGCTTAGCGGCATAAAGCCCCGCGATCCACATCGCATGTTTAAACTGCGCGTGAAGCTCGTCGTGGTCCAATTCGGCTGTGGCCTCAAAAAGCCGCCTGCGCAGGCGGTAATCGCTCGTTGCGCGCAGGCAGTAATAAAGCATTGCCAAGATAAAAATCGTAACGTGATATTGTTCAAGCAGGACGGCCCAAACGAACCACATCTTAGCGGCTCAGGCCGCCCGCCAAGTTCGGCTGATCCAGCGCGGCAAAGCCGTAATGGCGCAGCCAGCGCAGGTCGCTGTCGAAGAAGGCGCGCAGGTCGGGGATGCCGTATTTCAGCATAGCCAAACGGTCGATCCCGATCCCGAAGGCAAAGCCTTGGTACTTGTCTGGGTCGATACCCGCTGCGGACAGCACTTTCGGATGCACCATGCCGGACCCCAGCACCTCCATCCAGTCGTCGCCTTCGCCGATTTTCAGCTGGCCGTCTTTCCATGTGCACTGGATATCCACCTCGGCAGAGGGCTCTGTGAACGGGAAGTGCGACGCGCGGAAGCGGGTCTTGATGCCTTCGATTTCGAAGAACGCTTTGAAGAATTCCTCCAGCACCCACTTCAGGTTCGCCATGGAGATGTCCGTGTCGATCGCCAAGCCTTCCACCTGATGGAACATCGGGGTGTGGGTCTGGTCGTAGTCGGCGCGGTACACGCGGCCCGGACAGATGATGCGGATGGGCGCGCCCTGCTCTTGCATGGAGCGGATTTGCACTGGCGAGGTATGCGTGCGCAGCACGTGCGGCGGACGTTCATCACCTTCGGCGCGGCTCATGTAGAAGGTGTCCATCTCACCGCGTGCGGGGTGATGGCTTGGAATGTTGAGCGCGTCAAAGTTGTGCCAGTCGTCCTCGACCTGCGGGCCTTCGGCCACGGCAAATCCCAGATCGGCAAAGATCGCGGACACTTCCTCGGCCACTTGGCTGATCGGGTGAATGGTGCCCGCGGGGCGCCCACGGCCGGGCAAGGTCACATCCAGCCATTCGGTGCGCAGGCGCGCATCAAGGGCGGCGTCGGCCAGTCCGGCCTTCTTGGCGACCAGCGCCGAATTCACTTCGTCTTTCAGCGCGTTCAGCGCGGGGCCAGCGACTTGGCGCTCCTCCGGTGTCATCTTGCCCAGCTCGCGCATGCGCAGGCTGATCTCGCCTTTTTTGCCCAAGGCCGCGACCCGCAGATCCTCCAGCGTGGATTCATCTGCCGCGTCGGCAATTTGAGTAAGATACTTGGCTTTCAGATCGTCCATGACGGCCCCCGATTTGGTGTTACCGTTCTGCTATCCGCCAGTCGGCACGATTGCAAGTACACGGCGGGGCGTGGCCCAAGGGACTCACAGGCGTGAAATGTGGCGGATTTACCAAACCAAGCGCTGATGAAGGTTCAAAACACAAAATAATGTGTGTACGTATACGCCCGACGGCTGCTGATTTTTGCAGCACGCACTGGGGAAAGCAATGCAGGCCACTGTTTACGCCCACCGCATCAAGGCGGTGCTGCAACACAGCGTTGTCGAGCTGGGGTTAACCCTGTCCATTGACGACGAAAGCGCCCAGGTTTCCCTATCCCAGAACGAAGCGACCCTGCGCGACGTCGCCAAAACCCTTGGCATCCAGATCGACATTCAGAAATCCACGAACGCAACGACGGTGACATTTTATCGGTAGTACGAGTACAGAGTGAGTAAGTAGATGGTATTGTTAACGAGACTTAAGGCGGCAGTTTTTCACGCCAAAACCCTATGGCGGACCCACGGTTACCGCCGCGACCCCGCGCTGGCCAAGGCTGATTTCGAGCGAACGGCGATCATCGCCGCCCTTGCGTTCATGCTGGTCTGCGCGCTGTCCTTCATCGCCATGCAACGCGTTAACGCGCCTGCCCCCGTCGCGGTCATCGTCCCAGCGCCACCCCCAACGCCGGAGCCTGAACCGGAAGTCGCAGAGGTTGCCCTGCCCGTCCCCACGCCGGAGCCGATTGCCTTGCCCGTGGTGCAAGCCGCCGCAGTGATCGCGCCACCTGCGCCAGCCCCCGCTCCTGCGCCTGTGCCCGCCGCGCCGGATTGCATCACCGAGTTACGCCAAATCACCAACAACGCGACCTTTTATTTCGGCATCGGCAGCGCGGAGCTGAGCGGCGCGGACCTTGTGCGCCTGTCGCGGCTGGGCCGCATGGCCAACGCCTGCCCCGAGGCGCGTATCCAGATCACCGGCCACTCCGACACCACGGGCAGCGACCTGATCAACTTCGACATCAGTTGGAAACGCGCCGACAGCACGATGAACGCCTTGGCGCAGCTCGGGCTGGACATCACCCAGTTCGAGCCCGTGGGCTTTGGCGCGCGCACCCCGCTGTCCCAAGGCGGCAGCACCGACGACGACCGCAACCGCCGCGTGGAATTTGTTGTGCTGCGCGATGACGCCCGCAATTAAGCCAAGGACGTATCATGCTTAACTTCCTGATCTTGCTGTTCGCGATGAGCGCCAGTGGCGCTATCGGCTTCTACCTTGCACGCGAACGTTACTTGGGTGACGGCAAACGGGAGGTGCGCGCCTTGGGGGCGGAGCTTGCGAAACTGCGCCGCCGTTCACAAAGCGCGGACGCGCAGACGGCGCGGCTCAGAACAGAATGCGACCGGCTGAAACGCGCTACACGGAAATCGTGAGCTTGGTCGGCGCGGCCTCCAGCGACAGGTCTTGCAGGGCGTCCAGCAGATTGTCGACGTTCACGGTTTCGGGGTTGACCTGCGCGGTGCTGAAATAGCGCAAGAAGGCCTTGCGCGTCTGCGCCGTCATCCCCTGATGCAGCCCCATCGGGTGATCGGGGAACATCCGCTCCCGCACGTCGCCAAACGACATGATGATGATGTTGGAATGCCGAGGGTCGCGCATGATCCGCAAAAGCAGGGCCGACACCTCCAGCCGACCACCCTCCACAACCTGAATGAAGTGATCGCCGTTATAGTGCAAAAATCCGGTTAGATTGGTGCGGGCGTTGGTGCGCTTGCAGGTCTCCACCAGCGCCGTCACGTCCATATGCTCGGACGGGTTCCGCTGGCTGTAATACACAAGACGGGTGAGGTTCATGCTGGCCTCCGATGGGTAATCGTTAAACTGATACGCGCTACACCACATTTAGTAGTGCGCCGCGCCCCCGTTGGCAACAACTGGCACAAAACCACCCCAAAACGAAAAACGCCGCCCTAGTTTCCTAGAACGGCGCAAAACACATCTGTCATCCAGATGAGTGTATTCTTAAGCCAGTGCGGCTTTCGCTTTTTCGACCACTACCGCGAATGCGTCAGGCTCGTTCACAGCCAAGTCAGCCAGCACTTTGCGGTCAACTTCGATGCCAGCCAATGTCAGGCCGTTGATGAAGCGCGAGTATGTCAGTGCTTCGTCGATTGCGCGGCAACCAGCGTTGATCCGTTGGATCCACAGCGCGCGGAAGTTGCGCTTGCGGTTCTTGCGGTCACGGGTCGCGTATTGGTTCGCCTTGTCGACCGCCTGCGTTGCAACGCGGAAGGTGTTCTTGCGGCGACCTTGGTAGCCTTTAGCGGCTTTGATGATTTTCTTGTGGCGTGCGTGGGTTACGACGCCGGATGTAACTCTGGACATATCAAATTCTCCTTAGCGCGCGTATGGCATGTATTTTTTCACGATTTTTTCATCTGCTGCGCAGAGAATTGTCGTGCCGCGCGCGGTGCGGATAAACTTGGTGGAGCGCTTGATCATGCCGTGGCGTTTGCCCGCTTGACCCGCTTTGACGCGGCCGGAGGCCGTCATCGAGAAGCGCTTCTTAGCGCCTGATTTCGTCTTCATCTTCGGCATTTCCATCTCCTTAAAGATACGAGTGGTATTACGCGCGACTCGGCATGCCATTCGCCGGACGCACGGGTTGAGCGCGTGTCGTAGGGCCAAAGCGCCCCCGTTGCAAGCCTAGGATTCCGGTTTGTGGCCGCTTTAGCGCACAAACCTTGCAACGACCTTGGTGAAAACCTCCGGCAAGTCCGAAATCACATAGCCACCAGGCACATTGTAGAGTGCATAGACGATCATCCCGCCGGAGATCACGGCTGCGACAGCCGCAACACGTGGCGCACCGCCATCAAGGAACGCCGACAGCATGGCCGGTATGGTGAGCACCCCGATAACGATGCCCAACACAAGAATAAGATCGTAATCCAAAATCGCCTCCTACAATAGGAATGCGCTTATCTACTCAGGATCAGAGCTGTAAATCAACCTTTCCTCGCAAGGCGCTACGCGAAGAATGTTGGTGGTTCCAGGCTGGTTGAACGGCACACCGGCGGTGACGACGATCTGATCTTCCTCGCTGGCAAAACCGTCCTCGCGCGCGGCACGGGCGGCGCTGACAACGGCGGTTTTGAACCGCTCCACCTTGCCGAAGGTCAGCACGCAGTGTGTGCCCCAGCTCAGTGCCAGACGGCGTGCGGTGCCAACAAGCGGCGTCAGGGCGATGATCGGAACATGGGGGCGTTCGCGCGACACCAGCAGCGCGGTCGTGCCGGACTGGGTGAAGCAGCAAATGGCCTTGATGTTGGTGGTTTCTGCAATCTCGCGCGCCGCCACAACGATCCCGTCGGCCACGGTGGTTTTCTTGCCGCCGCGTTGGGCCGCGATGATTTCCAGATAGTTCGGGTCATTCTCGACCTCGATGGCCACGTTGTTCATCGTGGTCACCGCCTCGATCGGGTAGCTCCCCGCCGCGGATTCTGCGGACAACATGATCGCATCCGTGCCCTCATAGATAGCCGTCGCCACGTCAGAGACTTCGGCGCGGGTCGGGATCGGGCTGTCGATCATCGATTCCAGCATTTGCGTCGCGACGATCACCGGCTTGGCCACCTTACGGCAGCGGCGGATCAGGCGCTTCTGGATCGGCGGCACATTTTGCACCGGAAGCTCCACGCCCAAGTCGCCACGGGCGACCATGATGCCGTCAGACACGGCCAGAATTTCGTCGAAGGCTTCGACCGCCGCAGGCTTTTCGATTTTCGACAAGATGGCTGCACGGCCATCGGCCAGCGCGCGGGCTTCCGCCACATCTTCGGGGCGCTGCACGAAGGACAGCGCCAGCCAGTCCACGCCAAGCTGGCAGACGAATTCCAAATCCTTGCGGTCCTTGTCGGACAAAGCCGCCAGCGGCAGCAGCACATCGGGCACGTTCACGCCCTTACGGTTGGAGATCGTGCCCCCCACAACGACTTCGCAGTTCGCGAAATCCTTGCCGCAGTCTTTGACCTTCAAGCGGATTTTGCCGTCGTTCACCAGCAAGCTGGAGCCGGGCTCCAGCGCGGCGAAAATTTCGGTGTGTGGCAGCTGCACGCGGGTGGCGTCACCCTCTGCGTCATCAAGGTCCAGACGGAACGGCGCGCCGACAACCAGCTCCTCCTCGCCATTGGCAAAAACGCCGACACGCAGCTTTGGCCCCTGAAGGTCGGCCAGAATGGAGATCGGGCGGCCGGTGTCTTTTTCGATCTGGCGGATAATTTCGTGGCGCACGCGGATTTCGCTGTGATCGCCGTGCGACATGTTCAAACGGAACACATCTGCGCCAGCCTCGAACAGGGCGCGGATCATTTCATAATCGTTAGACGCCGGTCCAAGAGTGGCCACTATCTTTACTTTACGTAGTCTTCTTTTCATCTCAGTCCCTCGGCCAGCGAATGTTAGCGGTATCATATGACGGAATTCGCACCCCACCGCAACTGGCGCTTCCTCTTATTGAAGGGTATTCTGCGCAGAATTGTAACAGTCAAAACAACAAGTGGCTGCAAAAGTTGGCAAATCCGCGCGGCGCATCCTACATGCAGCCTATACGGCCCTCGCCGCTTCGAACTGCCGCATTTGCCCGACACAGCCCTGAAGGAACGCAGACAATGGACGCCCAAACAAAGCTGGAACTGGAAGCCGCCGCCTTCCGCACCCTACAAGCGCACCTGCAACGGCGCACGGATGTTCAGAATATCGACATGATGAACCTCGCAGGGTTTTGTCGCAACTGCCTGAGCCGCTGGTATCAGGAAGCCGCAAACGAGCGCGGCATCGAGATGACCAAAGCCGAGGCGCGTGAAGAATTCTACGGCATGCCATTCGACGCATGGCGCGAGGCGCATCAGACCGATGCCAGTGACAGTCAGAAAGCAGCCTTCGAGGTTGCGCATAAAGACGCCACATAACTGTGAATTGGGGCTTGCCCGCAGCTGTGCTACACTCGACGCTTAAAGGAGACCCAGATGAAACGCCTGATCCTGACCGCAACATTGGCCGCACTGGCCCTACCCGCCGCTGCCAGCCAGTCGCCCATGCGTGACCACCTGAAAAACGAGCTGCCGACATGGGGCTACAGCGACGTGGACGTCGACGGGCTGACCCGTGCGCAGGTTGTGCACATCAACCACCTGCTGCATAGCAACAAGACACCTGCGCAAATTCGTGGCAACATCGGCGCGGTTTTGGGGGACAGCTTGCTCAAATCGCTGTTCGGCCGCAAATGATCCGCGCTGCGCTTGTTGCAAGCCTGCTCGCGTTAGGCACACCTGTCGCGGCAGGCCCGAACCAACAGCTTTTGCGTTCTATCGAGCACCGGTTGGCGGCGTGGAACGTGGGTGAAGTGGATTACGCCGCGCTGACCACGTCGCAAGCCGCAGCGCTTCACATGAAGCTGACAAACGCGCCGTCGCGCTTTTCCGGACGGGCGCATATGTTCCGTCAAGAACTCATGACGATCTTAGGCTGGGATGGCAGCGAGAAAAAGTAATGAGGCTTAACCAGACTTTCATAGAAAGTCTGGTCCCAAATTCTCTGGGAGAATTTGACCGCGCCCTACAGCGCCTGCTTCATGCTTTCTTCGAGGTAGATTTCGCGCAAACGCGCGGCTGACTTCCCTGGCTTCCCGTCACCCAGCATCACCCCGTCAACCTCGACAACCGGCATCACGAATGTAGACGCCGAAGTGATAAACGCCTCATCAGCGGTCTTGGCCTCTTCAATCGTGAAAGGGCGTTCTTCAATTTGCATCTGCGCCGCCTCGGCGTAGGCCAGAACCGCAGCACGGGTGATGCCATGCAAAATCTCGGACCCGAGGTGGCGGGTGATGATCTTACCGTCCTTCACGATGTAGGCGTTGTTGGAGCTGCCTTCGGTCACATGCCCGTCCTCAACCAGCCACGCGTCATCGACACCCGCAGCTTTGGCCATCATTTTCGCCATCGATGGAAACAAAAGCTGCGTCGTTTTGATATCGCGGCGCGCCCAGCGTTGGTCATCGACGGAGATGACCTTCATGCCCGTCGCAATCTTCGGGCTATTGAGCAGGTTCGCCGTTTGGGTGAACAGCACAATCGTTGGCGTCACATCCTCGGACGGGAAGGCAAAGTCACGATCACCGGGATTGCCGCGTGAAATCTGCAGGTAGATCATACCTTCGGCCAGATCGTTGCGTTTCACCAACTCGCGGTGAACCTCCAGCAGGTCCTCCGTGGAGATCGGGTTCTTCATTTGCAATTCATCAAGCGACCGCTTCAGCCGTGCCGCGTGACCATCAAAGGCAAGTATCTTCCCGTCGAGGATCGACGTCACCTCATACACCGCATCGGCAAACAGGAAGCCGCGATCAAATACGGAAACTTTCGCGTCTTCTTCGGGCAAATATTCCCCGTTCACATATACGGTGCGGCTCATGTCGTTATCCCCATAGCTCGGGCTTGGGCGCGTGAACGCCAGCCTCGTCAAAATTCAAAGGTGCCTTGCGGTCTTCGGCCAGAAGTAGCGGCCCGTCAAGGTCGGTGTAGGCCACGCCTTGCGCCAAAATCGTGGCGGGCGCCATCGCCAGAGAAGACCCGACCATACAGCCGACCATCACACCGTAGCCCTGCGCCAACCCTGCGTCTTTCAGCGCGAGCGCTTCGGTCAGGCCACCGGCCTTGTCCAGCTTGATGTTGATCACGTCATATTTGCCCTTCAAGGACGGCAGGGACGCGCGGTCGTGGCAGGCCTCATCTGCGCAGACGGGCAGCGGGCGGGCGATTTCGGAGAGCATATCGTCGGCCCCTGCGGGCAGCGGCTGCTCCACCAGCTTCACCCCGAGACGCACCAGATGCGGGGCCAGTTCGGTGTAGACCTCGGCCGTCCAGCCTTCGTTCGCATCGATGATGATCGGCGTGTCCGGTGCGCCACGGCGCACGGCTTCCAAGCGGGGCATGTCATCGGGTGTGCCCAGCTTGATTTTGAGCAACGGGCGGTCGCTGTTCTTGCGGGCGCTGGCTTCCATGGCGTCGGGCTCCCCCAGCGACAGGGTGTAGGCCGTGATTTCCGGCTTGGGTTCGGGCAAGCCCAAAATGTCCCACACGCGCACACCCTTGGACTTAGCCTCCCAATCCCACAGCGCGCAATCCACGGCGTTGCGTGCCGCGCCCGCTGGCAGGGCGCCTTGCAACGCGGCGCGGGTGATCTCGGACGGAAGGGACAGGATTTCCTCAATCACGGAATCCAGCGTTTCGCCGTAGCGGGCGTAGGGGACGCATTCGCCTTGCCCAACCACGCCGTCACGGTCGACGCGGGCGGTGAGAACTTGGGCTTCGGTGCGAGAGCCGCGCGAGATGGTAAACACCTCCGCCAGCTGGAACACATCCTTGGTGACTGTGATGCTCATGGCGCGGCTCTCCTTTTAGTTACAATGCTTCAAGCGCATCCACGAGGCGCTCTGCCCCGAAGCGGAACGGATCGGTGGTGGGCAGGCCCATGCGGTCTTCGACCTCTTTGAGGTAAGCGCGCGCGTCATCCTCGGCCATATGCTGGGTGTTAATGGAAATGCCTGCAACCACACAAGCGGGGTTTGCGACCTTCGCCATGGTCAAGGCCGTGTCACGCAGGGTTTCCAGCGACGGCTGTTGATAGTCGGGCAGGCCGCGCATGTGGGTGCGGGTTGGCTCGTGACAAAGCACCAGCGCATCTGGCTGGCCGCCGTGGATCAGTGCCATGGTCACGCCGGAATAGGACACGTGGTAGAGGGAGCCCTGCCCCTCGATGTGATCCCAGTGATCCGCGTCGTTGTCGGGGGTCAGATACTCAACAGCCCCCGCCATGAAATCCGCAATCACCGCATCCAGCGGCACACCGCCGCCGGTGATCAGGATGCCGGTTTGACCCGTCGGGCGGAACGTTGATTTCATCCCGCGCTTGACCATTTCCGCGTCCATGCAAAGACCCGTGTACATTTTGCCCACAGAGCAATCCGTGCCCACCGCCAAACAGCGCTTGCCGGTACGTTTCACACCATTGGCGATTGGGTAGGCGACGGACGGGATGCGCACATCGTGCAGCGTGCCGCCGTGTACCTTGGAGGCGCGTTGGATTTCATCCTCGTCGCGCAGCAGGTTGTGCAAGCCCGACGCGATATCGTAGCCCATGCTCAGCGCCTCCACGAGGACAGCCTTCCATGCGTCGGAGATATAGCCGCCACGGTTCGCGACACCGATCACCAACGTTTTCGCGCCCGCGTCCAAGCCTTCTTGCAGGGTCATATCGGTCAGGCCGACGGTGGTGCCACAGCCTTCCATGCGAAACTGGCCCACTGCGTTTTCCGGACGCCAATCTTTGATGCCTTGGGCAACTTTGGCGGACAGGGCATCCGGCGCGTCGCCGAGGAAGAGGAGGTAGGGTGTCTGGATCATGGCAGGTCTCCGTATGCGTGCTGATTTGGAAGCAGCATAGGAAGGCTGTTCAGAAATGTTCTTGTTGATGCATGGCGCGGCGTACAGGTGACGCGTCAATTATTCGACAGATGCGCTACTTTGGAGAAGAATCTTCGGCAGAGCTGACGTCGGCCCATATATCTTCGACCCACGACTTAATTTTCTGCGCTTCCTCCCACCGATTGGACATCTCGCGACCGGTCGCGTCGGTCATGGCGTATTCTGGGGGGCCAAGCTCGCTCAGGAAGATACAATCGCCGGTGGCGTTGCGGTCGCACCAGCTTGCCATGCCTTCGCGCCACCATCCTTTGAACAGCTCCACCCACTTTTGATGCTGCGGGAAATCCAGCGGCAACTGGATTTGCTGCCGCGAGGCCACCCGCCCCTGAAAACTGTCGGACCGCTCCAACACGCGGGTAATCAGCCCCATATCGTGATCCGACAGGGGAAACCAGAACTCGCGGTCCACGACGTAATGGCTCAGGTCGGCGCAGACGCGCATTTCTGGGATGCGGTCCAAGAGTTGCAGCATGGTATAAAGGTCGTTGGTGATGCAGTTGCGGTGGGTTTCAAACTGGATCGGCATGCCGATCTTGTCGGCCATTTCAATCCACGTCTCTATCACCGGCACCATATCATCGAGCGCTATGGGCATGACCTGCCCGATCACATCCACAAACGGCGCGCCGAAATCCTTCGCCATCTTCAGCGTGTCTTCCAAGCTGTCGATAGTCTTCGGGAAGGCCACGATAAGGGGCGTCAGGTTATGGCGCTCCATATGCGGGCGGACGGCGTGGGCCACCGCAACATCGGACGCGCCCAGATCAATCGCCATGCCGTCGAACCCGGCCCCCGCGACCATCTCGCAGACCTGATCATAGGGCAGTTTGACGCCGGACGGGTCGTGCGGCTGCATCGCCCAAAGGGAGGTGTAGGTCTGAAGCCGCCTCATTCTGCGGGTATCCGCGCGGTGCGGCCCCCTGTCAGGGGCACGACCCAGACCTCATCCATGGGGTATTGGCTTTCGTCTTTGGCCATCAGCTTTCTGATCACCTCGATCTGGAATTCGATCCAGCCCATGCGGTGCACCTCACCGGCCTGCGCTTCGATCTTGGCGTTCAATTCACGCAGCTTCCAAAACGGCACGGCCGGGAAGACGTGATGCGCGGTGTGATAGGGCATCTGCCAGCAGAGCCAGCGGATCAGTGCGTTGGTGCGGGTGGAGCGCGTGTTCTCTAGAATATCGTCCTCATGACTGAGGCCCAGATGCTCAATCGTGTTTTGTAGCTGGTGAATTGGCTTGGTCAACACCATCGGCAGCAGCCAGAACGTAAGCGCGACCCAGTTGCCCGCCGCGACGGACAGCACCGCGATCAACGCATAAAGCGCAAGGTGAACGCGGGCCTCTGTGATCACCTTGGCCTCCTCCTCCGCGCGGATGTAGGGTTCCAGAATGATGCCACGGGCGCGGCGGATGTTGCCGGTGATCCGGTTGCGCCAATAGGTGATCCCGCTCAGCCACAAAAGGTAGCTGGTCAGCGTGTAGGGCGCGCGGACGAGTTCGCCGTCGCGTTCCCAATCTTGGGTGTAGGTGTGATGCGCGAAATGCATGACTTGGTCAAAATCGCGGGGGAATATCTGGATGAAGCCGATGATGCGGCCGAAGATCTCGTTCAGCTTGCGGGTTTTGAAAACCGTGGCGTGGCTCAACTCGTGTTGAGCCGCATAAAGGAAGTTCAGCAGCACCCCGAGCGCCAGCCCCGTTAACCAGACCCAAGGCGTGCCCATCGCCTGCGCGTGGGCGATGACCGCCACCGCGATTGCGCCCAGATGGCTGGCCATTTGCACCCCGCCCTTCAGGTCAGAGCGCGCGTTCAAGGCCCGCAATTCTTGCGGCGTGACCAATTTGCGACGTGAAAAGCTGGCGTCCATATGCGTGCGTCCCCTGTGCGAAGTGTAGCGCCAAGTTTGACCTGCAAAATCTCTCATGTCATACGATTAATACTCACAGATTACATGAGGCATTTTCATATGTCTATTCCATCCACCTCCGCGCTGATGGCGCTTCTGACCTTGGCGCGCACCGGCTCCGTGACGGCCACGGCGGATGCGCTGGCGGTGACGCAATCCGCGATCAGCCATAAATTGAAGGCGCTGGAGGAGCAGTTGGGCTTTACCCTGATCCGGCGCGAAGGGCGCGGTGTGCGCCTGACGGAGCGCGCCCGGCATTACGTGGCCGAAATCGGCCCCGCCTTGGAGGTTCTGGCGCGTGCCTCGCAGACGGAGGCGGTATCGGGGGCGCTGACGGTGAATGTCGCATCGGGCTTTGCCGCAAGCTGGCTGGCCCCGCGGATCGGCGGCTTTCTGGCAAAGCACCCCGGCGTGGTGCTGCGGATCAACACGCCACGGCGCTACGGCGATCTGGGCGCACGGCGCAACGACCTCTACATCAGCTTTCTGTTACCGGACGAGGTGCCTGTCGGGTCAACCAAGTTGATGGGTGTCGGCTTCTTTCCCGTCGCCGCGCCATCGTTGATGGGCGGGCAGACAGTGACCGACACGGCGGCCCTATCGCGCATGCCGATCCTGCACCTTGATAACCGTCAGGACTGGCAACGCTGGCTAAGTGCTGCGGGCGGCGCGGCGGACGATGGCGTGACACAAGGCATCGTGTTTCAAGACCTGCAAATCATGGAAATGGCCGCAAAATACGGGCAAGGCGTGGCCTTGGGGGACGCGCTGACCAGCCGCACCGCGATGGAGCGCGGGGAGTTGATGCGCGTGCATCCTTTCGAATTGCCGTCGGCGCGGGCCTATTGGTTGGTGGAGGGTGCAGCGCCGCTCAGCGACAGTGCCAAAGCGTTCAGCGCGTGGTTGCTGGCGGAGCTTTAGCGGCTGCCCAACAAGGCAACAGGCGCGGCCTCGTCACGGACGAAATCCAGTGCGGGGCCAGCGGCGGACGCTGTGTTGCGCTTGAATTCAAACACCATAACGTCGTCTTCCACCGAGGTGGCCACGACCAGCGCCTGATACAGGTGGCGCGTTCCGTCGTAGATGTCGACAAGGCCCCGCAAGCGCGGTGCGACGTCCAGTTCTATCGCAAAATCGGTGGCCGTCAGACGGACCAAGGGGATCATTTCGTCGCCGGATTGAACCCGCAACCGCGTCCGCTTTTTCGCCGCGCGCAGCCGTGCCGTGGCAAGTCCGTCAGCGACATCTTTGGGCAAAAACTCGATCATGGCAGCGATTCCTTTTTCAGTCCCTCTAAGGATATTGAGCTTGGAACCCGTTAACATCAAGTTTTTAGGACAGTTTTATGAAGCTTTCACTTTCGGGCGCAGAACATGCGGCGTCTCGGGATCGTAAAGCGCGCTGTCGCGGAAGTCTTTCACCTCGGCCAAAGCGGGGCCGACGAGGATCAGCGCGGTGCGGGTGATCTTCTCCGCACGGACCTTCTCGCGGATGTCTTTCAAGGTGCCACGAAGATACAATTCATCCGGCCAAGAGGCGCGGTAGGCCACGATCACGGGGCAGTCTTCGCCGTAGTAAGGGATCAACTGGCGCTCTATCTCGCGCAGCGCACGGATGCCCAGATGGATCGCCAAAGTGGCCCCCGTGCGGGCGAAGTTTTCCAGCGTTTCCCCTGCGGGCATGGAGGTCGATTTCATCGACATGCGGGTCAGCACGATGGATTGCGCGATCTCCGGCACGGTTAGCTCCTGCCCCAAGGCGGCAGCAGCGGCGGCGTAGGCGGGCACACCGGGGATGATTTCGTATGGGATGCCTTCGGCTTTCAAGCGGCGGATCTGCTCCGCGATTGCGCCGTAAAGCGACGGATCACCGGAATGGACGCGGGCCACGTCTTGACCCTTGGCGTGGGCCGCGACGATTTCCGCGTGGGTGTCATCCAAGGTCATCGGCGCGGTGTCCATAACACGCGCATCTTCAGGCGCGCCCGCGACGACTTGCTCCGGCACCAGCGAGCCCGCGTAGAGGCAGACGGGGCAGCGCGCGATGGTTTTCTGCGCCTTCAAGGTCAGGAGTTCAGGATCACCGGGCCCTGCACCAATAAAGTAAACGGTCATTCTGAAGTCCCTGTTTTGGCCAAGTCGCCATCAATTTTGCGCGCATAGCCGCGCGGGGTGTACATGCGGGGGCCTTCGCCCAGTTGCGCCAGTTTGGAGTTGCTGGAGCCGATGAGCACGACGGTCAGCATGTCGACCTCATCGACCTCCAATGCGTCCAAACGGCGGTAGCGCACATGTTCTTCGGGGCGGCCCAAAGACGACGCCAGCATAACCGGCGTGTCGGCGGGGCGGTGCTGCAAAAGGATGTCGCGTGCCTCCGCCAGAAGCGTGCGGCGGCGCATGGAAACGGGGTTGTAGAAGGCGATCACGAAGTCGCCTTCAGCGGCGGCGTGCAGGCGTTTGACGATGTCCTCGCGCGGGGTCAGAAGATCCGACAAAGAGATGGCGCAGAAATCATGGCCCAAGGGCGCACCCGCGCGGGCAGCGGCGCCTTGCAAGGCGGACACGCCAGGGGTGGAGACAACCTCCACGCGGCGGGCGGCATCACTGACGCCAAGCTCTTCGGCGCTGCGGTCCAGCAGTTCAAACACCAGCGCGCCCATCGCGTAGATGCCCGCATCGCCGGAGCAGATGAGCGCCACATTGCGCCCCTCGCCTGCGCGTTCCAGCGCGTAACGGCAACGGTCTTCTTCGCCACCGAGCGGGAAATCGGAGCGCTGTTTGCCGTAGCCCAGCGGGCCAAGCAGGTCGATATAAAGGCCGTAGCCCACGAGTTCTTCGGCCTCGTTCACCAGTTGGGAGGCTTCGGGCGTGCGCCAAGAATGCTGCCCCGGACCGATGCCGATGATCGACAGCTTGCCGCGCGCGCGACCGCGCAATTCGGTGATAGGCTGCGGGGCCAAAGCAACGGCGCAGGTGGCGTTCTTGGTTTTCTGTTTCGGGGCTATGAGCTTGCCCTCCGCGCCAGCGCCCGCCAGGGCGGCGGCTTCGGAAACGCCGTGGGTGCCGACCTCCGCGAACACCACATCGGACGGGTTTTCTAGGCGGGGGGTCTCAGATTCCAGCGCGGCGGCATCAAAGACGCGCACGGGGATATCAAAGGCGCGGGACAGGGCGTGGACGGCGGGTTCATCCGCCTTGAGGTCGAGCGTATAGATCGCCTTGAGCGCGGCGGGCGCGATGTTGGCGTCACTTAGGGTTTTCATAACCAGATCGTGCAATTCTTCCGGCGCACAGTTGCGCGCACAGCCGACGCCCAGCGTGACTTGCTGGGGGTGAAACACAAGGTCCGCCGTGGCCGGCGCGGTGGTGCAGGCGATGGTGACGGCGTCACCTTTGGGCAGGTCTGCCAGCCAAGGCGCGTTGCCTATCACGGTGGCACCCGCGCCGGACAAAAGCTTGGCCATGACGTCTTTGGCGTTCTCGGGGTTGGCGAGGCGGTAGCCCAATGGCGGCTCGTCCAGTGCGACGCCCAACGCGACGTCGCCTGCGGTGGTGACGGCGGCGGTGGCGTCCATCGCCTTGGCGATTAGCGCCGCCATGCGGTTCGCCCCGCGGTGGCCACCCAGCAACGGCACAATCACCGCCCCGTCGTCGGAGACGGAGAGCACGGGTGGTTCAGTGGTTTTATCGGCCAGCACGGGGGCCACGGCGCGGATCAGGATGCCCGAGGCGCAGACGCCGACAACCGGCGTGCCTGCTTGGAACAACAGGCGCGTGTGATCAAGCGCGTTGGCGAAGAACACATCGGCCTGATCGACGCGATCCTCGCGCCCGTGAACGGGGGCATCCAGCAGTCTAGCGATGCGGTGCGCGGTGGCCTCCCCCGCGCGGTTGAGGCACAGGACGACGGGTTTTACAGCCATGGATCGGCCCCTTTGGTCAACAGAATTATAGAAAAATACGGGGCCTGTTCAGGCGCTTGGGACAATGGCAGCACCACCTCTTCGGGCAGGGTCGCGCGCTCCACATACATGGCCTGATCCGTCAGGCCCAGATCATCAATCACGGCGCGGATCTTTGGCAAATGCCGCCCGACCTTCATGATGACGACGCTTTCAGCGCCTTCAATACGTGTGCGCAGCTCTGCCTCCGGCAATGGGCCGGGCAGGATCGTCAGGCGCTCATTGCGGGCGGCCAGCGGCATCGCGGCACGGGCGGCGCAGGCGGTGACGGAGGTGACGCCAGGGATGATCTCGACGTCATGCGCCGCCGTCAGGCGGGCGTGCAGATACATGAAAGAGCCGTAAAAGAACGGATCGCCCTCGCACAGGCACACGACATCTTCGCCAGCGGCCAGAATAGCGGCGATTTCTGCGGCACCGGTGTCATAGGCGTCTTGAGCGGGTTGGCGTTCGGTGCTCATGGGGACATCCATGCGGATTTCGCGTGTGCCCTCGCGGATCAGCCCCGCCGCAATCGCGCGCGCGAAACTGTCACCGCCTGCCAGCGTCGGGTAGGCGATGGTTGTCGCGGTTTCGATCAGCCGCGCGGCTTTGATGGTGATTAGCTCAGGATCACCGGGGCCAAGGCCGACACCGTAGAGTGTGCCGCTCATCGCTTCACCAAGCTCCACTGCGTGACGGTCATGGAGGGACGCCAGCCGGTTAGGCGGCCCACGGGTTCCGCCCGCTGCACGCTGATTTTCACCAAGTCGCCGCCGTACTTCTTGTGCAAGCCGATCAAGATCGCCTCGCTTTCCAACGTCACGGCATTGGCCACCAAACGGCCCAACGGGCGCAGCTTGTCCCACGCGATGTCGAAGACTTCCTCGCTGAGGCCGCCGCCGATGAAAATGGCGTCAGGCGCGTCGAGCCCTTGCAGGGCTGCGGGGACTTGGCCGTCGATCAGCTCCAGCTTTGGCGCACCGAGGGCCAGCGCGTTTTCTGCCGCCATTGCGCGGCGGTCGGCACGGGGTTCAATGCCGGTGGCGCGGGCGTAGCGGGCCGCGCGCATCCATTCGATAGCGACAGAGCCTGAACCGGTGCCGATATCCCAAAGCAGCGCCCCGCGCATCGGCATCAGTTTGGCCACGGTCGCGGCGCGAACCTCTTGCTTGGTCATGGTGCCGTCGGATTGAAACAGATCGTCGCCCAACCCCGGAACACGCGGCAAAAGCGCGGCGTTGGGGGCCGCGATACATTGCACGGCGAGGGTGTTGAACGCGGGAACCTCATGTGCCCAATCGGCGGCGGTGCCGTCGAAACGTTGCTCTTTGTCGCCCCCCATGGAGGCCAGCACGGTCATCTGCGATTTGCCGAAGCCGCGTTCCGTCAGGAATTGCGCGATTTGCGCCGGCGTTTCTGCGCCAGTGGTCAGAATGATCAGGCGCTGGTCAGGCTGGATGAAGGCTACCATCTGATGCACGGGGCGACCATGCACGGTGAGGGTTTCGACATCCGCAAGGCTCCAGCCCATGCGGGCCGCCGTCAGTTGGAAGGCGGAGAGTTGCGGGTGGTAGACGATTTCCGAGGGATCAATGGAGCGCCCGATGCGCGCGCCGACGGAGAACCAAAGCGGATCGCCCGTGGCCAGCACGACGACGCGTTTCCCACGGTAGCTTTCGAGGGTCTCGATCAGCGCGTTAAAAGGCGATGGCCACGCCACGCGGGTGGCAGTGACGCTCTCGGACAGCTGATGATGACGATCACCGCCGATGATCACTTCGGCGGTTTCAACAACGGTGCGGGTGACAGGGGTGAGGCCGCCCATGCCGTCCTCACCGATACCCACGATATGGAGCCATTTATCGTTCACGATTGCACCTCCGGCAGACCAGCGGCAAGGGCATTGACCGCCGCCGACGCGATGGCGGAGCCACCCTTACGCCCGCGCAGTGCCACGAATTCGCAGCCACGCGGATTGGCCGCAAGCTCCGCCTTGGATTCAGCCGCGCCGACGAAGCCTACGGGGAAACCAAGGATCACGGCGGGTTTGGGGAAGCCTTTGTCGATCAGATCGAGCAAGTGAAACAGCGCCGTCGGGGCGTTGCCGATGGCGACCACTGCGCCCGCGATATGCGGCTCCCACAGCTCCACGGCGGCGGCGGATCGGGTGTTGCCGATCTGCCGGGCGCGGTCCGGCGTGCTGGGATCGTTGAGGGTCACAATGACCTCGTTATCGCTTGGCAGGTAGCGCCGGATAATTCCCGCCCCGACCATCTCGCAATCGCACAGGATCGGCTTGCCAGCTGCTAGCGCGTGATGACCCGCGAAATAAGCGTCATCGGTAAAGGCCAGACGGTCCGCGATTTCCACCATGCCGCAGGCGTGGATCACGCGGATGGCAAGGCGGTCCAGACCGTTTGGGAAACGGTCCAGATTGGCCTCCGCGCGGACGGTGGCAAAGCTTTGCGCGTAGATCGCGGAGGGGTCTTTCTCATAAGGGCGCATAAGCTAGATTTTCGCCTTCCGCGCCGATTCCGGTCCATGCGGATGCATGGCGTGGGGGTACGGGGCGTGGTGGTGATCATGCCCGTGGTCGTGGTCATGATGATGGTGGTGGTGGTGCCCGTGATCATGTGCGTGGTCATGCGCATGGTCGTGGTGATGATGGTGGTGGTGGTGGCCCGGCAATTCCAGACGGCACATGCCGGTGCAGAAGGTATCGCACAGATCGCAGTCCTCGACGTTGGAGCCGGGGGCGTTGGCGCCTTGGCCCTCCACGTGGTGGTGATGCGATTCCTGCACCGCGCCGACCTCACCTTCAAAGCCCAAAACCTGCACACGGTATTTGCACAGCACGCAGGTGGGCGGCGGCACGTCGCCGAAGGCGGGGTGGTCTTTGGGGGCAATGGTTTGGACCTCTTGGCCCTCAATCGCGAGAACTTGGGTGCGGTACTGACAGACGCCGCAGTTTGGCGGCGGGGTGCTGCCCATCTGTTCCTTGATACGCTCCGCGAAGGTTTCGAGCACCTGCGCGTGATCGTTCAGGTAGCCCGCTTTGACGAATTCGATATCCGGATGCTGCGTCGCGACTTGGTCGGTGAAGCCATAGATGCGGTCAATCAGGATGCCGGTGAACAAGAAGTAGGGGAACACCACGATGCGTTTATAGCCCAGCTTGGCCGCGTGGGTCAGGCAGGGCTCCACCAGTGGGAAGGTAACGCCGGAGTAGCCTACCTCGACCCAGCCAAAGCCCATGCCTTCGTGCAGCATCCGCGCAATTTTCGACACGTTGCCGTTCGCGTCCGGGTCGGAGGCCCCGCGCCCGATGACGACAAGGCAGGTTTCTTCGTTCGGGACATGCTTCACCGCGTTGGCGGCATCCACGGCCTGTTGGATACGTGCACCAGCGGCGGCGATCATCTTCGGGTCAACGCCCAACTCGCGGCCATAGCTGATGTCCACGCCATGCTTCGCGGCGTAGGTGTTGAGCACGGTCGGGATGTCGTTCTTGGAGTGCATCGCGGCGAAAAGCATCCCCGGAACGGCCAAAATCTTGTCGCAGCCCTGCGCGCGCAGCTTGTCCAAGCCGTCGCGGATCACAGGGTTTGCGAACTCAAGGTAGCCGTATTCGACAGGCCATTCGGGCGGCAGGTAGTCGGGCAATTTTTCGGCCAGAACAGAAAACTGGTCGACCGCCGCCTGAGAGCGCGATCCGTGGCCGCAAATCATCACACCGACTTTGCTCATGCGGTTTCCTCTTCGGTGTCGTCTTGGGCTTCGACCTCGGTCTGGTCTTTGCGCTTCTTGCCCTTCAGCACACCCCAGATGGACACCGCCAAAGCCGCGCCCAAGGCCGCGCCCGCAACCCAGTGATCGTGGCCCGCATATTCGCCGACATGGCCCACGTGGGCCGACGCAGGAGCCGCCAGAAGCAGCAAGGTTAAGGTGAAGAGTTTCCGTGTCATAGCAGCGCCTTTCATCCAAACTTCCATAGGTGGAGAGATTGGGGCAACTGCCCGCACCTTGACGATGCAGCCGGTGGATCCCCTATCTGGGTCGATCCGAAGGCCGCCAACCTCTCTGGGCAAAAGCCCTCGTCGTGACTCGCAGGTATATGGGCAGGGACGCGATGCCGCAATGGGGGGAAGCGGCGCGACAGCGACCAAAACCGGCCCATGCGCAGTTTCTGTGCACCTGCGCGAGGTGACGCATACGACTTTAGCCCATAGCTGTGGACCGAACGCAGCCAAGGAGGATGAAGGTTTGGGTCAGTTGGTAAACGGTGTTTGGCACGACACATGGTATGATACAAAATCGACAGGCGGCGCGTTCAAACGGTCCACCGCGGCCTTTCGCAACTGGATCACGCCAGACGGCGACTTCCCGCCGGAAGCGGGGCGATACCACCTCTATGTGTCCCACGCGTGCCCTTGGGCGCACCGTGCGCTGATCTTCCGCAAGCTGAAGGGCCTGGAAAGCCTGATCGACGTCTCGGTTGTCCATCCCGACATGTTGGGCGACGGCTGGAGCTTTGAGACAGACGACCACGGCGCCACCGGCGACCGGCTCTATGGGCTGCCTTTTGCCCGCGACATTTACCTGAAAGCAGACCCGTCAATTTCCGGCCGCGTCACAGTGCCCATTCTATGGGACACCAAGCGCGAGACGATCGTGAGTAACGAATCCTCGGAAATCATCCGCATGTTCAACTCCGCCTTTGATGGCCTGACAGGCAACACGGATGACTTCTGGCCCGAAGCCCTGCGCGACGCGATAGAGCCGATAAACGAACGGATTTACACGACGGTGAACAACGGCGTCTACAAGGCCGGTTTCGCCACGACGCAATCCGCCTATGACGCGGCGGTGGGTCCGTTGTTCGACAGCTTGGACTGGCTGGAGGCGCATCTGGGCGAAAACCGCTACCTGATGGGCGACACCGTGACGGAGGCGGATTGGCGGCTTTTCACCACCTTGGTGCGCTTTGATCTGGTGTATCACCTGCACTTCAAGTGCAACCGCAAGCGGATCATCGACTACCCCAACCTGTGGGCCTACACCCGTGAGCTGTACCAATGGGACGGCGTGGCGGAGACCGTGAACTTCAACCACATCGTGCGCCACTACCATTACAGCCACGAGACGATTAACCCGAACCGCATCATCCCCACCAACCCCGTCCTGGATTGGCACGAACCCCACGGGCGGGGCTAATCGCTACCGCGCGTGATACTCGACCAAGGCGGCAAGGTCCGACGGCTGCGTGTTCGGCGGCACCATCGCACATGCGTTCGGCATGTAGCGAAAGATGGAGCCATCCGAGAAGAAGCTATCGCTTGTCACGCACACCACCTTCGCATTCGGGCGACGGTAGCTGGCGTAATCGGCGATAGCTGACGCATCACCCGAGCGCGGGTGAAGGTCCAAGTTTATAACCAAAACGTCGAAATCCTGCTGTCGCAGCAAGGCTTCCGCGTCCTTTTGACAATGCACCAGCGCAACTTCACACCCAAGCCGACCAACATGGTCCGCCCAGAGCTGCCCTAGACCACTGCCATTTTCGACAATGAGAATATCCATATGTTTCTCCGACCATGACCGCACACAGGCCGGTACACTTCCCGTTACTGATACTTATTACTGATACTAATTTAGTGTTTTTGGTCCCTGAGCTGGGGACACCTGACTTGTGCACCCAGATACCCTAACGAAAGGTTAACAAACTGGCGGTCATTCAAAACGAATGACCTGCTTCTTGCGTCTTTGGCCATTTTCCGCTTGATGGGCGTCTAAATAGATGAGGCACGAGACACACGCATGACCACATGGATCACCATCTGCGACACCTGCAAACGTGACGATTGGGAGGCCCGCGCCCCCGGCGTGACCGACGGCGAAACCTTTGCGGACCTGATAGAAGCCGCCGCAGAAGGCACCGCAGATGTGCGCACCCGCAGGCATTCCTGCCTGATGGGCTGCGCGCGCGGCTGCAACGTAGCCATCCAAGGGCCGGGCAAGCTGAACTACACGGTGGGCGAGTTTGACCCATCCGTGGAGGCCGCCGAAGCCGTCGTGGAATACGCCAGCCTGCACGCCCAAAGCGAAACCGGCCAAGTGCCTTACAAACAGTGGCCGCAAGCCATCAAGGGCCACTTCGCGACCCGCCACCCGCCCTTACCCTCCGATGACTGAGAACCCGCGCGATCACGGCGGCGGGCTGGACGCTGCTGCCGCATGTTACGGCGGCATGCGCGGCGACTGGCTGGACCTGTCGACCGGCATTAACCCCGTGCCCTACCCCGTGGGCGAAATCACCCAAAACGCTTGGACCGCCCTGCCCGACCGCGCCGCCCACGACCGCCTGATCCATGCGGCGCGGGCGTTTTGGCATGTGCCTGAGGGGGCGGAGATCGTTCCGGCCCACGGCGCATCGGCCCTGATCGCGGCCATGCCCCATGTGCTGCGTGCTCAGTCCGTTGCCATACCTACCCCGACGTACAATGAGCACGCCGCCGCGTTCCGCGCCCAAGGGGTTCCCGTCTTGGACGGCGCTGCGGACCTGCGGGTTCTGGTCCACCCCAACAACCCCGACGGCAAACTCTGGGACGCCGGTGACCTGCGCGGCCCAGCGGTGATTGATGAGAGCTTTTGCGACGTCTGCCCCGCGCAAAGTCACGTTGATCTGGCGAGCCGTGGCGACACGGTGGTCATGAAAAGCTTTGGCAAGTTCTGGGGTCTTGCAGGGCTGCGCCTTGGCTTTGCTATCACCACGCCGGATATCGCCGCGAAAATCCGCGTAGAGATCGGCCCGTGGGCCGCATCGGGGCCCGCGCTGGAAATCGGTGCCCGCGCCTTGCGCGACACCGCTTGGGCGGACGCCACCCGCGCGCGCCTGACGACAGATGCGGCGCGGCTGGATGCGCTTATGGCCAAAGCTGGTGCCAAGGTCGTTGGCGGCACCACGCTGTTTCGCCTTTATGACGTGGGCGACGCTGCGCTGTGGCAGGACAGGCTGGCCAAGGGCCACGTGTGGTCGCGCATCTTTCCCTACTCTGACCGCTGGTTGCGCCTTGGGCTGCCCGCCCCGCACCAATGGGCGCAGCTGGAAGCGGCGCTATGAATGTCGCGCTTGCCATGCTGCTGGATGCCCTGCTGGGCGAGCCGAAGTGGCTTTGGGACCGCGTCCCGCATCCCGCCGTTCTGATCGGGCGCGCGATTTCCTATCTGGAGGTCCGCCTGAACAGTGGCAAGGATCGCCGCGCCAAAGGCATGTTGCTGGTGGCGGGGCTAACCTTGGGTGCATGGATCATCGGCGCGATTTTTGCGGGCCTTGGCCCTATCGCGGAAATTCTGATCGGGGCCGTCTTGATTGCGCAGCGGTCCTTGGCCGACCATGTGGCCGACGTGTCCCGTGCGCTGCGCCTGAGCCTTGGCGACGGGCGCATGATGGTGGCGCGCATCGTCGGGCGCGACGTCAAGGCGCTGGACCGGTCCGGCGTTGCACGTGGCGCAATCGAGAGCTCCGCCGAAAACCTGAGTGACGGCGTTGTGGCCCCTGTCTTCTGGTTTGCGCTGCTCGGCCTACCAGGACTGCTGACCTACAAGGCGATCAACACCGCAGACAGCATGATCGGCTACCGCACGCCCCGCTACGAGGCGTTTGGCTGGGCTGCCGCGCGCTTGGACGATTTGGTCAACTGGCCCGCTGCTCGCCTGACGGCCATATTAATTGCAGCCGCGCACCTGCGCCCAGACGCGATGCGCCTTGCGGCCCGCGACGCGGCTTTGCACCGGTCGCCCAACGCGGGCTGGCCGGAGGCCGCTATGGCCAGCGTGTTGGGTGTCGCCCTGTCGGGACCGCGCAGCTACGACGGCCAAATGCGCGACGAGCCGTATGTAAATCCTGAGGGTCGACGCGATGTCGGCCCCGATGACATCGACGCCGCAGTGTCGGGTTTGTGGCGCACATGGGCGCTCACGCTTGTGTTCGTTGTCCTCTGGGGGGTGATTGCATAGGTTGGCCTCGGAATAATGCCTCGGAGATCAAAATGCGCCACCTTGCCCTTGCCCTGACCCTATGCCTCGCTTCGCCTGCGGCCCATGCTGCGTGCGGCGGAAGTTGGGGCGATTTTATCGGTGGCTTGAAAAACGAGGCCGTCGCGAAAGGCCATTCCGCAGCCACCGTCGACCGCTTTTTTGCATCCGCCCGCCAAGACCCAAAAGTGTTGAAGGCCGACAGATCGCAAGGCGTCTTCAAACGCGACTTCATTGATTTTTCGCGCCGCGTCATTTCCAAATCCCGCATTAACAAAGGTCGTGCGAATGCAAAAAAATACGCCTCCGTCTTTGCAAAAGCGGAGCGTGAATACGGCGTTCCGGCGGGTGTGTTGCTGGCGTTTTGGGCACTTGAGACAGATTACGGCGCGGTTCAGGGGGATTTCAACACGCTGAACGCCCTGCTTACCCTAAGCCATGATTGCCGCCGCCCAGAGTTATTTCGCCCGCAAATTTTTGCCGCACTTGAGTTATTCGAGCGTGGAAATTTTGACCCGAAAACGACCCAGGGCGCATGGGCGGGTGAAATTGGAATGGTCCAAATGCTGCCTGAAGATATCATCGCCAACGGCGTTGATGGCGACGGAGATGGCAAAGTTAGCCTAAAAACCTCCGCGCCAGATGCGCTTTTGTCGGGCGCAAAAATGCTGCAATCCTTGGGTTGGAACGCGGGGGAGCCTTGGCTGCAAGAAGTTCAAGTGCCCGAAAAAATGGATTGGTCCAAGACCGGATTAAACACCACGCTGTCAGTTCAGGAGTGGGCCGCCATGGGGGTTCGTGCGCGTGCAGGGAGCTTTGAAGGCGGAGCGGGTTCGATCCTTTTGCCGATGGGCAAAGATGGCCCAGCGTTTCTGGCCTATCCGAATTTTCAAACCTATTTTGAGTGGAACCAAAGTTTTGTCTACGTGACCACTGCCGCCTATTTTGCCACCCGCCTTTCCGGCGCGCCGGTTTACGACGCGGGGAACCCAAGCCCGAGCCTATCGGATGCCAACATGAAATTACTGCAAAAGAAATTGGCAGCACGCGGGCATGACGTTGGAAAAATAGACGGCATTTTAGGATCTGGCACCCGCGCGGCCGTGCAAGCAGAGCAGAAACGCCTTGGTTTCGCGGCAGATGCGTGGCCAACGCTGGCGCTGTTAAAAAAGCTCTAGTGCATGATTTCCTTGGTTTTGACAAAATAATGTTCTAACAAGCTTCCCATTCACATAGCTGGGGAGCTAAATATAACACTATGGCAAAAGTCGATCTGAAATCACTGTCATTGGCAGAACTGAAATCTCTGAAACTTCGCGTCGAAAAAGCAATCGATCGCCACGACAAGAAGCAAAAAACGCAAGCGCTTGCGGCTATAAAAGCCAAGGCCAAGGAGTTGGGTTTTTCACTGGATGAATTGACGGGCAAAGCCACGTCGGAGCCTAAAGCAGCAGCGAAAAAGCCTGCGAAAGCCGCGTATCGTCACCCCGATGACGCCAGCAAAACATGGGCTGGCCGCGGCGCGCGCCCGCTGTGGCTGAAGGATGCTTTGGCTTCCGGCAAGACATTGGAAGACTTTAAAGTCTAGGCCGATCACATTAGGGATTTAAGGCGCATGCGTTCATCGTATGCGCCTTTTTTGTTTCTCTAAGAATGATCAGGCAACCAGCTGCTCGGCTTTTTTCAGGTCCACGGAAACCAGCTGCGATACGCCTAATTCCGCCATTGTAACCCCGAACAAACGGTCCATGCGCGCCATCGTCACAGCGTGGTGGGTGATGATCAAAAAGCGGGTATCGGTGCGGCGGGCCATTTCGTCCAAGAGGTCACAAAAACGCGTGACGTTGGCATCGTCCAACGGCGCGTCAACCTCGTCGAGCACACAAATAGGTGCTGGGTTCGCAAGGAACACCGCAAAAATAAGTGCCAATGCGGTCAACGTTTGCTCCCCACCCGAGAGCAACGAAAGTGTCGACAATTTCTTGCCCGGCGGCATGCACATAATTTCCAGACCGGCTTCCAACGGATCGTCGCTTTCGACCATAACCAGCTTTGCTTCGCCGCCGCCAAACAGGTGCTTGAAGAGCGTGGCGAAACTGGTGTTCACCTCTTCAAACGCAGTTAACAGACGTTCGCGGCCTTCTTTGTTCAAAGACGCAATGCCGGTGCGCAGCGCGGATATCGCGGCTTCCAGGTCGCGCTTTTCATTGGCCAGCGTGTCATGTTCTTCGGCGACTTCTTTGGCGTCTTCCTCGGCCCGCAGGTTGACCGCGCCCAATGCATCGCGTTGCCGTTTCAGCCGGTTCACGTCAGCCTCAATTTTATCGGACGGCGGCATGTCCTCGGGGTTGGTATCCAAGGTTTCGAGTAGTGCTTGCGGCGTGGTTTCCACCTCTTCCTGAATGCGGTCCACGGCGTAGGTCACGGTCTCTTTTGCGGCTTCGGCGCGGGCCTCGGCGCGGGCGCGGGCTTCGCGGGCCTCGGAGGCTTCGCGCTCCGCGTCGCGCTCAGTTTGCAACCCTTCGCGTAGCGCCGTTTCGGATTCGACCAAGTTGTCGGCCGCTATCTTGCGGCGCTCCTCCGCCTCTTCGATTGCGGCGCCTAATTCATCGCGTTTAGCGGCCAGTTCGGCTGGCGCTGCCGAGGCATCTTTCAGCTCGACCTCTGACGTCGCCTTGCGCTCTTCCAGCTCACCAATGCGTTTTTCAGCGGTTTCCAGACGGTACTTCCAGCCGCTGATTTCGGTGGTGATTTCTTGGCTCCGCTTGGTGCGGGCTTCGCCCTCGCGGCGCAATTCGTCGTGCGAAGACCGCTTGGCCAGCATGGTCATGCGGGAGGCTTCGACGGTCATCTTGACGTCTTCGACCTCGGCACGCGCCGATTCCAGATCCCCCAGATCGGCCACGCCTTTGTCCGCCTCGCGCAGGCGTTCGCGGGCCGCCATCGCCTCTTCCTCGTAGCGGGTCACGGCCAATTCCAAGCTTTCGACGCGTCCGGTGGCGATCGACTTCTCGCCCTCCGCGCGGGACACGGCGCGCGAGGCATCCGCCATCGCGCGGTCGGCATTTTTGCGGGCCTCGCGGGCGTCGCGGTCGGCTTGGGCTGCTTGGGCCAGCTCATCGGTGAGCATTTCATGGGCCTGACGGGCCCCATCGGCGCGGGCGGTAGCCCCTTCCAAGGCTTGCTTCAGCTCCTCAAGACGGTTGAGCTGTTGCAGGCGCATCGCGGCGGCGGAGGGCGCATCATCGGCGCCGGTGCGAAAGCCGTCCCACCGCCAGACATCGCCCTCGACAGAGACCAAGCGCTGCCCTGGCAGCAGATCAGGTTGCAGGCGGTTGCCTGCGTCCGCGTCGACCAAACCGACCTGCGACATGCGGCGCGCCAGCACATCGGGGATCGTCACGTAGGTGGTCAGCGGGTTGACGCCATCCGGCAAGCGCTGCGGCTGATCGTACGGCGCGAGCTTTGCCCAACCTGTGATCTCATCGTCTTCGATTTGCGGCGCGCGCAGGTCATCGGCCAAGGCCGCGCCCAGTGCTTTCTCGTAACCCGCCTTGACTTGCACAACGTCGAGAAGCTGGCCTTGCTCCGACGTGTCGCGGTCCACCAGACGGGACAGTGCGGTGGCCTCCGCACGCAGGGCGTTGGCCTCGCCTTCCGCCTCGGAGCGCTGCGAGCGGGCGTCGCTTTCGCGGTTCTGTGCATCGGAACGGGCGATCTCTGCGGCACTCAGGTCAGCGTCAGATTTCTCCACCTGAACAGAGGCTTGCGACAGCGCGGTTTGGGCAGCGATCAAAGCGGTGTCGGCGTTGGTTGCGGTGGCTTGCGCATGGTCGACGGAAGCGCGGGCCTTCGTTGCCTCATCCTCGTAGCGCTGCAACGTTTTGGCGGCGTCTTCACGCAGGCGGTGCGCCGACTGGTGACGCGCGGCAAGACGCGCCACGTCTTCGGTGTGCTCCGCCAACTGGGTTTCGCGGTCTTGCAAAACGGTCGCTGCCTCGCGGGCCTGCGTCGCGGCGGCGTCGAGTTTTTCAACATGCCCTTCGGAGGCTTTGGCGATCTCGCGCGCCTCCCACTCAAGCCGCTCAATGGTTTCGCCCGCATCGCGGTTCAGCGCCGTTTCACGCTCTATATCGCGCGCCAACTGGTCGATGCGCGACGTCAGGGTATCAATCGTTTGCTGCGCTTGGCGTTCTTGATCCGCCAGCGTATCGCGCTGCACTTGCAAGCGCTGCAAAATGGCGGCGGCGACGGCTTCTTCCTCACGCAGCGGCGGCAGGGCGTCTTCCATGCCTTGGCGCAGTTTTGCCACTTCGCGCACCTGCGCTTCGGCGGCAGCGGCCAGCTTGGTGCGCTCTGTCAGTATCTGACTGGCGGCGAGGTTCGCCTCTTCCGCCTCTTTCCAACGACGGTAGAGCAACATGCCCTCGGACTTGCGCAACTCCTCCCCGATTTCGCGGTAGCGGGCGGCTTGGCGCGCTTGGCGGGCCAGTTGCGCCAGTTGCGTAGCGAGTTGTTCAATCACGTCATCAACCCGCGACAGGTTGGTTTCGGCACCGTTCAGTTTCAGTTCCGCCTCGTGACGACGCTGGTACAGGCCGGAGATGCCAGCCGCCTCTTCCAGAATACGGCGGCGGGCTTTGGGGCGGGCGTTGATCAGTTCGGAGATTTGACCCTGCCGCACAAGCGCGGGGGAATGGGCACCGGTGGAGGCATCTGCGAACAGCATTTGCACGTCGCGCGCCCGTACGTCCTTGCCGTTGGTTTTATAAGCTGAGCCCGCGTCGCGCGTGATGCGGCGGATGATTTCAAGCGTATCCAGATCGTTGAAACCCGCGGGCGCCAACCGTTCGGAGTTGTCGATATGCAAGGACACTTCGGCGAAGTTGCGGGCGGGGCGCGATGACGCCCCCGCGAAGATCACATCCTCCATGCCGGAGCCGCGCATCGACTTGGCGCGGTTCTCCCCCATGACCCAGCGCAGGGCCTCCAGCAAGTTGGATTTGCCGCAGCCGTTTGGCCCCACAACACCCGTTAGCCCGTCCGCAATCACCAGCTCTGTGGGGTCCACAAAGCTTTTGAAGCCGTTCAGTCTGAGTTTAGAGAAGCGCAATGCGGGCCTCGCGGGAATCGGGGTTTAGTGGGCTATTGTTTGAACCCTGCCCCACCGAGTCAACGCCAAACCACTGCATATGGCCGGATTTGCAGGGTTATCCCCAAGATGTTGCGGGTTTTCGCTTATATCGCGGTGCCGCGAAATGCACGTGGCCTGTCGGAATGGACCTTGACCCGCAAGCCACCCATGAAGCATTGTTGCCAAGCATGGTTCCCCGCGACGTGCAAAGCACAGTGGGGAAAAATGGGAATTCGGTAAGTGTGACCCAATTAGGGACGCAAATCCGAAGCCGCCCCCGCGACTGTATGCGGTGAGCACCCTGCCAACCGAGCCACTGGAGAAATCTGGGAAGGCGGCAGGATGCATCGACCCGCGAGCCAGGAGACCAGCCATGCGTCGTGAAACCCCTCCCGTCGGGTGTGACGGGGCAAGGAGATAAAGAATGAACGATCAAGTTAAAGTCGCAGCAATTGCGCAAAAATCCGACGCAGCAGACCAAGGCCTTCTGGGCATCATCGGCGCAGTTATGCTGGGCGCAGTTTTGTTGTTCTCCGCTGGCTTCGCACAAGCGACCGTCATGCACGACAGCTCCCACGATATGCGCCACGCCATGGCGTTTCCCTGCCACTAAGCCATGCTTAAACATATTTTGACCAGCGCGGTGTTCGCTGGGATCGTGGCGGGGCTCTTCGCGGCGATCATTAACCTGTGGGCTGTCATTCCAATGGTGATGGAAGGCGAGCTTTACGAATCTGGTGAACGGACCCACTTCGCGGTGGACGGTTCCCCCCAATCTGACGCTGGCAGCCCCTCGATCCTAGAGGATCCGGCGCGTCACATCATGCCTGCGGCCTTTAGCGTCGTGGTCTTTACCGGCTATGCCTTCTTCTTGGTCGCGGCCTTCGCCTTGGCAGAACGTTACGGGCACAAAACCACCGTACGTTCAGGGGTGATCTGGGGGCTTTGCGGCTTCATCGCGTTCCAGCTTGCCCCTGCGATGGGCATGCCGCCGCAATTGCCCGCCACACCGGGCCCCGAGGTTGTGCCACGCCAGCTTTGGTGGGCCATGACGGTGATATTCACCGCCAGCGCGCTTGGCTTGATCGCCTTCGGGCGCGGGGTGTTGCCGATTGCCGTAGCCGTGGTGTTGCTGTTTGCGCCCCACATCATCGGTGCCCCCCGCCTTGATACTTACTTCGGCTTTGCCGCGCCCGAACTGGCCGCACATTTCGCTGGCGCATCTCTGGCCGCAACCGCTTTGACTTGGACCACCCTCGGCCTGTGCTGCGCGTGGTTCTGGACGAAGCTGAAACAGGATTAACTTTATGCAAAAGATACCCGCAACTGTGGTGACCGGCTTCCTTGGGGCCGGAAAAACCACCCTCATCCGGCACATGCTGGAAAACGCCAACGGCAAGCGCATTGCCCTGATCATCAACGAATTTGGGGATCTTGGTGTGGACGGCGACATCCTCAAAGGCTGCGGCGACGAAACCTGCACCGAAGATGACATTATGGAACTGTCCAACGGCTGCATCTGCTGCACCGTCGCCGACGACTTCATCCCCACAATGGCCAAGCTGCTGGACCGTGACGTCAAACCCGATCACATCGTGATCGAAACCTCCGGCCTTGCCCTGCCGCAACCGCTGATCCGCGCCTTCAACTGGCCGGATATTTCCACCAAGGTCACGGTCGACGGTGTTGTGACAGTGGTGGACGGCAAAGCCGTCTCGGAGGGCCGTTTTGCCCATAACGTTGCCGCCGTAGATGCGCAGCGCAAGCAGGACGACAATCTTGACCACGAGACACCACTGTCGGAACTGTTCGAGGACCAGATCGCCTGCGCCGATATGATTGTTGTGAACAAGTCGGACCTTTTAGGCGACGCGGAAACGGACGCGCTTGTCAGCAAGCTGAAGGCCGACAGTCGCGACGGCGTGCAGGTGGTGCGCACCTCGATGGGCAAACTGCCTGTCGACGTATTGCTGGGCCAAGGCATTGGCGCGGAGGCCGATCTGGAAGCCCGCCACGAGGTGCATCACCACCACCACGATCACGATGATGACCATCACGACGACCATCATCACGCGCATGACCACAGCCACGATGACTTCCAGTCCTTTGTTGTGACACTTGGCGAGATCACCGACCAAAAGGCGTTCGCCGCTCAGGTCGCCGACGTGATCCGCGCCCATGACATTTTGCGCCTCAAGGGCTTTGCGGCGATAGAGGGCAAGCCCCTGCGCCTGACGCTTCAGGCTGTTGGGCCGCGCGTTGATACCTATTATGATCGCCCGTTCGGCGCGGACCCACGCGAGACGCGTCTGGTGGTGATCGGTCAGGCCGGACTGGACCAAGCCGCCATCGAAGCGGCGTTGCAGGTATGATCGTCGAGCGCGGTGACCCCCGTGACCCACAGGTCACCGCGCTGCTGCACGCCAGCCATGCGCTGATGGAATCCTTGTTCCCGCCCGAGGACAATCACTACCTGTCCATCGACGCGCTATGTGTGCCGGAGGTCCATTTCTTCGCCGCCCGCGACGGCGATGCCGTTTTGGGATGCGGCGCGTTCAAAGTCATGGGCGATTACGGCGAAGTGAAATCTATGTTCACCGCCGAAGCCGGCCGTGGAAAAGGCGTGGCCTCGGCAGTCCTGAACGCAATCGAAGCACAGGCGCGCGATTTGGGGCTCAAAGACCTCAAGCTGGAAACGGGCGATTTGCTGCACGCGGCGCACAAGCTTTACGCCAAGCACGGCTTCACGATCTGCGGCCCCTTTGGTGACTATACGGAAAACAAGAGCAGCGTCTTCATGGAAAAGCCCCTGTCGGTTGCCCCCTAACACGCCGCTGCCCATTGGAGGCATATAATGCACCTTCTTGCCGCCACCCCCGGAAGCATCGACGACGGGAAAGAACCCGTTGATTTAGGCCAAACGCCCGCCGACGTAGTGTTTATCTCTGCCGCCGATACGGAGCTGGCCGCGCTGTCAGCCGCGCGGGGCGAGTTGTCTTCGCCCCCGACGCTGCGCCTTGCCTCCATGATGCATCTGCTACATCCGATGTCGGTCGATCTGCATATCGAGGCCTGCGCGGTGAAATCCAAACTTGTGATTGCACGCGTGCTGGGCGGGGTTGGCTACTGGAAGTACGGGGCGGAGCAATACGCGGCACATCTGCACGACGCAGGCGTGCCGCTTGTCTTACTGCCGGGGGACGACAAACCCGACGCGGAGCTACGCGGCCTGTCCACGGTATCCGACGCGGACTATGACGCGCTTTGGGCCTATCTGGTGGAAGGCGGGCCTGCCAACACCGAGAACTTCCTGAACTACGCCCAAGCCATGATCACGGATGCGGAGCGCCCTTCCCCCGCAGCACCCCTGCTGCGCGCGGGCGTCTACTGGCCCGGCGCGGGCATCGCCGACCTGAGTGCCGCGCAGGCGGCATGGACGCCAGATGCGCCAATTGTGCCGCTGGTTTTCTACCGTGCGCTCGTGCAAGGCGCGGGGCTGAACCCCGTCAACCGGTTGGTGAAATCGCTGCTGCGCGCAGGGATGAACCCGTTGCCGATCTTTCTGGCGTCCTTGAAAGACCCTATCAGCCTCGCCACTTTGGAGAGGTTGTTTTTGCAGGCCCCGCCGGATGTCATTTTGAATGCGACCTCCTTCGCCACCGGCTCCCCGCATCAGGGCGACGCGGAGGCGTTCAACCCGCTGGCCGCAGACTTCGCCAATCAGGCCCCCATTTTTCAGGTGATCTTCTCAGGCTCCTCCGAGGAGGCGTGGGCCGACGGGTTAACAGGCTTGTCCGGCCGTGACATCGCGATGAATGTAGCCCTGCCCGAAGTTGACGGGCGCATCCTGTCGCGTGCGGTAAGCTTCAAGGGCGAGGCCTATTTCGACGACGCCACCGAATGCGCGATTGCCGCCTACCGCGCGCGCGGCGACCGCATCCAGTTTGTCGCCGATCTGGCCGCCAATTGGGCAAAGCTGCGCCGCGCAAAAACGGCGGAGCGCAAGGTCGCGCTGATCCTTGCCAACTACCCAAATAAAGACGGGCGCTTGGCCAATGGGGTGGGCTTGGACACGCCCGCCGCCACTGCGCATGTTTTGGAGCTTTTGGCTGGTGAAGGCTACACCGTTGAGGGCGCGCCTGAGGACAGTAAAGCCTTGATGGATCGCATCATGGCGGGCCCAACAAACTGGCTGACAGACCGCGCCGACAGAGAGGGCGGCGAAGCCTTGTCGCTGGAGGCTTACCGCGCGGAGTACATGGCACTGCCCTACGCGCTGCGTCAGCAAATGGAGGATCGCTGGGGGAAACCAGAGACCGATCCGTTCTTTGACGGCACCCACTTCAAGTTGTCCATCCACAAGTTTGGCAACGCCGTCGTCGGCCTGCAACCCGCGCGCGGGTATAACATCGATCCGACCGACACCTATCATTCCCCTGATCTGGTGCCGCCGCACAACTACCTCGCCTTTTACTTCTGGCTACGCCATGAGTTTGGCGCACATGCCATCGTTCACATGGGCAAACACGGCAACCTCGAATGGCTGCCCGGAAAAGCCGTGGCTCTCTCGGAAGAATGTTGGCCCGAAGCCGTGCTTGGCCCGATGCCACACGTCTACCCGTTTATCGTCAATGACCCCGGCGAAGGCACCCAAGCCAAGCGCCGTGCGCAAGCGGTGATCATTGACCACCTGACGCCGCCGATGACGCGGGCAGAGACCTACGGGCCGCTGAAAGACTTGGAGGCCTTGGTCGACGAGTACTATGAGGCCGCAGGCGTGGACCCGCGCCGGATCGAATACTTGCGCCGCGAAATCCTGTCCATGACGTCCGCCACGGGGCTCTCGGAAGACGTCGGGTTCTGTGGGGATGAGGACGGCGATCTGGCCAAGCTTGACGCCTATCTGTGCGAGTTGAAAGAGGCGCAAATCCGCGACGGGCTGCACGTATTTGGCGTGTCGCCCGAAGCTGAGCAAGCCCGCGATCTGACCATCGCCTTGACCCGCGTGGCGCGCGGCGACGGCAAGGGCGCTGACGCGTCAATCATCCGTGCTTTGGCCGATGATCTGGAGCTGGGGTTCGATCCCCTGTCCGCTGAATTGGCGGCGCCTTGGACAGGCCCCCGCCCTGACACGCTCACGGGTGGCACATGGCGAAGCACCGGTGACACGGTGGAGCGGCTTGAGGATTTAGCCGTTCGGATGATGGAGGGCGAAACGCCCCCGGGGCTCGCAAGCGCGGCCGTCATGGATCACATCCGCGACCACGTGTCCCCGACTGTCGCGGCCTGTGGACCTATGGAGGGGGCGGGCCTTCTCAGCGCCCTCAAGGGGCACTTCGTCGCCCCGGCGCCCTCCGGCGCCCCGACCCGCGGACGAATGGATGTGCTGCCAACGGGGCGCAACTTTTTCTCCGTCGATAGCCGTGCGGTTCCCACTCCGACCGCTTGGGCATTGGGGTGGAAATCCGCGAACCTGCTAATTGAAAAACACCTGCAAACCCACGGCGACTGGCCACGCGCTTTGCTGCTGAACGCTTGGGGCACGGCCAACATGCGCACCGGCGGCGACGACATCGCGCAGGCCTTGGCGCTGATGGGGTGCAAACCTAAATGGGACGCCGCCAACCGCCGCGTCACCGGCTTTGAAATCCTGCCTATGGGCGTGCTGGGCCGCCCACGTGTGGATGTCACGCTGCGCGTCTCCGGCTTCTTCCGCGACGCGTTCCCACAGCTGATCGCGCTGGTAGACAGCGCCGCGCGCGCGGTGATGGAGCTGGACGAGCCGGACGCCGACAACCCCGCCGCCACACGCTTCCGCGCGGAAGGGCAAAGCCACCGCGTCTTCGGGTCGAAACCCGGTGCCTACGGCGCGGGTCTGCAAGCAATGATCGACGAGCGTCTGTGGGCGGACAAATCCGACCTCGCCGAGGCCTATCTGGAATGGGGCAGCTACGCCTACGGCAAAGGGTCCGAAGGCACCCGTGACCGCGCAGGGTTCGAGGCCCGCTTGGGACAGGTCGAAGGGGTTGTGCAAAACCAGGACAACCGCGAACACGACATTCTGGACAGCGACGATTACTATCAATTCGAAGGTGGAGCCGCCGCGGCAATTGAGACGATCCAAGGCCAAGCCCGCCCGATTTACCACAATGATCACTCCCGCCCGGAACGTCCCGTCATCCGCACGCTGGAGGATGAAATAGGGCGCGTTGTGCGTTCCCGCGTGGTGAACCCGAAGTGGATCGAAGGTGTGAAGCGCCACGGCTACAAGGGCGCCTTCGAGATGGCGGCGTCATTGGACTACCTCTTCGCATTTGCGGCCACGACGGGCGCGGCCAAGTCGCATCACTTCGATCTGGTGCATCAGGCCTATCTGGAAGACGACGACACGCGTGACTTCATCGCTGAACACAACCCCGCCGCGCTGCGCGAAATGGCGGAGCGCCTGAAGGAGGCGATCGAGCGCGGACTATGGTCGCCTAAATCCAACTCCGCCCGGGCACTGATCGACGGGCTACTATGACATTAGCACAACAAGTCACCCTGTATCAGCGCAACATCCCCCCGCACAGAACTGCGTACAACGCGGCAGCCCGTCACCTGCTCAATCGCTGTGGCCCCTGCGGCGAATACCTCGCGCGCTTGCGGGCGGGCCATAACGTTGGTGCGGTACGCCTCGGCGCGGCTCCCTTTATGGTGAACGGTAAAGCTGTATTCCCCAACGCGCGCGACACGCGTCTGCCCGCCCATCACGCTGATGCCCGGCGCAGCACAGGCCGACGCCAAGCCCAACGTGGCGAGAAAGAAAAACCGCATGAAGACCCCATTTAACGATGACAACCGCACCACCTTAACGGCAGACCAGTTAACAAAGCCCTACCACCTTAAAGCTTGCATCACCCGCCATGCTCTTTCAGGTTAAAGCAACAGACATCCGGAGCGCACCATGACCCACGACACCCCAGAAGACCTGTCCCGTCACGCCACAAAAATGGCCAAGAAGAAGGCCGCGCGCGACAAGATCATGGCCACGAAAACCGATAAACGTGGCTTGATCATTGTCCACACTGGCAAGGGAAAGGGCAAAAGCTCCGCCGCGTTCGGAATGATTTTCCGCTGTATCGCGCACGACATGAAATGCGCCGTTGTCCAGTTCATCAAGGGCGGCATGAGTACCGGTGAGCGCGACCTGATCCTTGGCAAGTTTTCCGACACCTGCGAGTTTCACACAATGGGCGAGGGCTTCACATGGGAAACCCAAGATAAATCCCGCGATATAGAGATGGCGCAAGCCGCTTGGTCGAAGGCCAAAGAGCTAATCCGCGACCCGTCCAACCACATGGTGTTGCTCGACGAAATCAACATAGCGCTGCGATACGACTACATCGACATTAACGAGGTCGTGTCGTTCCTCGCCGAGGAAAAGCCCGACATGACACATGTGGTTTTGACCGGCCGTAACGCCAAGGACGAGTTGATCGAGATCGCCGATCTTGTCACAGAAATGGAGCTGGTCAAACACCCGTTCCGCTCCGGCATCAAAGCGCAAATCGGCGTCGAATACTAACCTTGCATTAAGCTTAACACGCCCGCCTTAGATGCACTAATCGCGTGCTTCATCTTGGCAGAAATATTCCCGCCGGAGGCTCCTTCACCGCGACTTGCGCGTGTGTTGATAACTGAGATGCCTCCGGCGGGAATATTTTAACCAAGATGAAACCAATACCCGCTTTATTGGCGGGGCGGTACAGGGTGGAAACCCGATGGCCGTCCAAGGTGAAGCCTCTTCCAGAGTGTCTTCGGTTGCTTCAGGGGGACTGCGTGTGCCCCCTGAAGGACCGTTAGTTTGCGCTCTCGCCAATCGCCCGTGTCTCGGAAAGCGTCATACCGGTCGACAGCACCTCGTCGTCGAGTTGCAGCTCAATCACAGATAACACTCCCGCCGCCTGCGCTTGCTTGAACGCCGCGGCGAAATCTTCGGTGCGGGTCACAGTTTGCCCATACCCGCCATACGCCCGCGCAAGGGCTGCGAAGTCGGGGTTGGCAATCATCGTGCCTGACACGCGACCGGGGTATGTTTTCTCTTGGTGCATGCGAATGGTTCCATACTTGCCGTTGTTCACGACAATCACAATCACCGCCGCGCCATGCTGGATCGCGGTGGACATCTCGTTGCAGGTCATCTGGAAACAGCCATCGCCCGCGAAGCAAATGACCGTGCGCTCTGGGTGCGCGAGCTTCGCCGCGATTGACGCGGGAAAGCCGTAGCCCATGGAGCCGGAGGTGGGAGCAACCTGCGTCTTATAGCTGCGAAAGCGGTAGTAGCGATGCACAAAGGCCGCGTAGTTGCCTGCCCCGTTCGTCAGGATCGCGTCATGCGGCAAATTTTCGGACATCCACCCGATGACTTGCTCCATTTTGACAGGGCCCGGTGTCTCCTTTGGTGTCTGCCACACCTCATAGTCGGCGCGGGCCTGCGCGCGCCAACCGGCCCAGTCGCCCGCCCGCCCGCCAGCGTCCGCCAGCGCCGCAATCAGCGCCTCGCTATCGCATGCCAAAGCGAAATCCGGAGCGTAGACGTGCCCCGGCTCGTCGGGGCTGGGGTGCGCGTGGATTAAGGTCTTCCCCAGATTTGACGGGTTTAGCAACGTGTAGCCATCCGTCAGAATGTCGCCAACCCGCGCGCCAATGACCAGCAGCAGATCCGCGTCTTTCAAGCGCTTTGCCAGCGCAGGGTTCATGCCAACGCCAAGATCCCCCGCATAGTGCGCACTGTCATTGTTAACGTAGTCTTGGCGGCGAAATGGGACAGCAACCGGCAGGTCCATCCCCTCGGCAAAGCGCTGCATGTCGGCGGCAGCTTGCGCAGACCAGCCGGGACCGCCCGCCACAACCAAAGGCCGCTTAGCCTGCCCCAGCATCTGCACGATGCGAGCCACATCAGCGGGCGCAGGCATTGCGCGGGCCGGCTGCGCGGCTGGTCTGTCGGCGACGTCGGTCATTGCCGACAGCATGTCTTCGGGCAGCGCCAGAACCACCGGACCGGGACGTCCGGATTGCGCAATCTGGAACGCGCGGGCGATGTATTCCGGCAGGCGGTCCGTCTGGTCGATCTGGGCCACCCATTTGACCAAGCCGCCAAACATCTGGCGGTAATCAACCTCTTGAAAGGCCTCGCGGTCGCGGTGGGCGCGGGCGATCTGCCCTACGAACAAAATCATTGGCGTGCTGTCTTGCATCGCCACATGCAGCCCCGAGGACGCGTTGGTGGCACCCGGCCCACGGGTGACAAAGGCAACGCCCGGGCGTCCGGTGAGCTTGCCATGGGCCTCCGCCATCATGGCCGCGCCGCCTTCTTGGCGGCATACCACATTCTGAATGTCACTCTCATAAAGCCCGTCCAGCGCTGCTAGAAAGCTTTCCCCCGGCACCGAATACACCCGCGTCACACCTTGGATTTTCAGCTGCTCCGCCAGAATTGCGCCGCCATGTCGTTGTGTCATCGGACCCTCCGTTTCTTCCCGTGAGCAGTCTTTGAGCAGAGCGAGACCATTTGCAACGGCAAAGCCATGGAACGGCGCCTCAGAGCGATTTTTCCGCCTGAAAGTCCGGCGGTATGTGATCGACGCCGTCCAACACCAAATCGGCCATGACCTGAGCAATTTTCGGCGCCATGCCGAAGCCGATCTTGAAGCCGCCGTTGACGACATAGGCACCCTTCTCGAACGGGTGCTGGCCCAGCATCGGGGCGCGGGTCCGTGCGCGCGGGCGTACTCCGGCCCACCGCGCGATGATCTTGGCCTCGCCAAGCAGTGGCACGCCAGCCACCGCCCGCGCGAGGACGTCATCAAGCTGCGCATCGGTAGACGCGGGCGCCTCGAAGTATCGCTCCGACGTGGAGCCGATCGCGACCGTACCGTCCGCATGGGGCACCACGTGTAAACCGTCGAAATACAGCTGCGGCAGACCATCTGCCGCGTAGTCCAGCAGCACCGCCTGCCCTTTGACGCCGTTGCCAACCTCCCGTGTATGCTGTGCGGACATGGACGCGAGCCCCGCGACACCTGTCGCATGGACGACCGCACCCTCCTGCGCGCCGTCGCGCATGATCTCCCCGCCCATCTCCACGATCGCCCCTGCCAAGGCCAAGCAAGCCTGACGCGGGTGCAGGCGTGCGGAGAGCGTGTCGAAGATCACCTGCCCCATGGGGGCCGTCGGACACCACCCGTCGGGCGCGGCTTCCACCCGCCATTCCGCCGCATCGCCCCAAAGCGTGCGCGCGGACCCCGCGCGAAGTTTCGCCAAGGCCAGCGCTGCCTCATCCGCCACGGGTTGAAGGCGCCCGAGGCGCCCGTATCCCGTGGGCAGACCGGAGGCTCGGGCCACGTCGTCCCAAAAGTCTTTTGCCATCAGCAGGCTATCCAGTTGGAACTGTTTCTTGTCAGTCCAACGCTCCGGCGTATGCGGGGCCAGCGCCCCCACAATACCACCCGACGATCCGGCAGCCACGCCGTTCGGATCAATCACCCGTACCCGTGCGCCACGCCGCACGCAGGCCCACGCCACCGACAGGCCAAAGATACCTGCGCCTAGCACCGTTACTTCTGCTCTGGACAAGATTGCCCCCTTTGCTCAGTGTCGCTCGGTGGGAACCTAAGGCAAAGCGACATGAGCGACCAGACAGCACACCTAGAATGGCGCGACGGCGTGATCCCCGTCTCGACGCGGTTTGACGACCCTTACTTCTCCCTTGCGGGCGGTCTGGACGAGACCCGCCACGTATTCCTCGCGGGCAATGACCTGCCCGCCCGCTACCGCGACGGGTTCCACATCGCGGAGCTGGGCTTTGGCACGGGCCTGTCCATGCTTACCGCGCTTGACGCGCATAGGGGCGCGGGCACGTTGCATTTCACCAGCTTTGAGGCCTATCCGATGGGGCGCGCCGATATTGAGACCGCGTTGAAGGCGTTCCCGACCCTCGACCCTGCCCCGCTGTTGGACCATTGGCCAGCCACCAGCATACGCACCGACAGGCTGCACGCCGATATCATCATCGGGGACGCGCGTGACACGTTGGCCGCTTGGGATGGCAAGGCGGACGCGTGGTTTCTGGACGGATTTTCCCCTGCCAAGAACCCTGAACTCTGGTCGCCGGAGTTGATGGCCCAAGTCGGTCGCCACACAGCAACGGGCGGCACTTTTGCCACTTACACCGCCGCCGGTCACGTGCGCCGCAGCCTTGACGACGCGGGCTTTGATGTGTCGCGCGTCAAAGGCTTCGGGCGCAAACGCCACATGAGCGTGGGCCGCCTGAGATGAGCAGCACCGACACCAAGCGTGGCATTCTGTTGATGATCCTCACCATGTTCATCTTCGCCGTCCAAGACGGGCTGTCGCGGTACTTGGCAGGGGAATACAATGTCCTCATGGTTGTGATGATCCGCTACTGGTTCTTCGCGGCGTTCGTGCTGACGGTATCCGCCAAGCGGGCAGGCTCCATTGCGCTGGTCGCCCGTACGCGACAGCCGGTTTTGCAGGCCTTCAGGGGCGTCCTTCTAGCGCTGGAGATTTGCGTGATGGTCGCGGCGTTCACCTTGCTTGGCTTGATCGAAAGCATGGCCGTGTTCATATCCTACCCGCTGATTGTCGCCGCGCTATCTGGCCCCATTTTGGGAGAGAAAGTCGGGCTTTACCGATGGGCCGCGATTGGCGTGGGATTTGTGGGCGTGATGATCATCTTGCAGCCCAGCGGCGGGGTGTTCAGCCCCTATGCGCTGATCGCTGTGACCGCGGCGCTGCTGTTCGCGCTTTACACGTTGCTGACGCGCTACGCCGCGCGCAAGGACACCGCTGAGACCAGCTTTTTCTGGACCGGCATTGCGGGGGCCGTAGCGATATCGCTGGTGGGCATCTGGTTTTGGGAGCCTATGGCGCCGCGCGACTGGCTCTGGATGCTGGGGCTATGCATCACCGGCGCATCTGGGCACTACCTGCTGATCAAGACCTACGAGATCGCAGAAGCCTCCGCCGTGCAGCCCTTCGCCTATCTGCACTTGGTGTTTGTTGCCGTCATCGGACTTCTGGTGTTCAACGAAGACCTGCGCATCAACGTGGTGATCGGCGCGGGCCTGGTGATTGCTGCGGGCATTTTCACCCTATGGCGCGCGCGCCGCGCTACTGCTTGAGCTGGGCGCTCAGCTTGATGTTGTCGACCTTACCGTTGAGCCGCGCCCTATAGGGAGCAAAGCTTTCTGTGACGCGCATGACGTAGTTGCGGGTTTCGCGGAACGGAATTCCTTCGATCCAGTCGATGACATCGACATCTTCGCTGCGCGGGTCGCCAAACAGCTCCGGCCAGCGCTCCGCCCGACTGGGGCCCGCGTTATAGCCGATAGACATCAGCACCGGATTGCCCCTGAAACGCTCTGACAGGCCGTGCAGATACGCCGTACCGAGACGGGCATTGTAGAGCGGATCCTCGGTCAGCCGTGAAAGTGCGAAGTCCTCACCTAATTCACCGGCGACTTCCTGCGCCGTGGCTGGCATCAGCTGCATTAGCCCACGCGCCCCCGCGCCGCTGACCACTACGGGGTCAAACTCGCTTTCGCGCCGCGCAATGGCCAGTGCGAACTCCTCTGGAACCTCCATCGCCACGCCTTGCGGCACCGCAAGCGGGAAGTAGCCGTGGTATATCTCGAACCCTTGGCGCGCTGCCTCCTTAGCCAACATCAGCGCGATATGCGGTTCGTTCCACTCCAAGGCCATATCAATCATCTGGCCGATAGAGGTGCGCGACTGGCTTTCAGCCAGATGCACCAAGAACCGCTCGGCCAAACTGCGCAGGCCTGCTTCGTGCAGCTTTACCGCAGCCTTGAAGACGGTGGATTTAGTAAACGTCGCGTCGCGCCAGTCGGGGAATTTCTCGCCGCCCGTCATCTTCGGGTCACGTGGCACGTTGGCGCGTTCAGCGGCCAGCTGGCCGTAGAACGACGACTGGTAAAGCGCCCCGAACTCATAGGCGGCTTTCGCCACGTCTTCTGCGCCGTCAGCCTCGTAGGCGCGACCCAGCCAATAGCCTGCCCGCCCGAGGGAAATCGGTGTCTCAACCGCCGCTTGGAAGTTGTTGAAATGCGCCAGTGCCTGCTTTGGCGCGTCCAGCTTGCGCAGTGCGATGAACCCCGCGAGCCATTCCAGATCGGCGTAGTCGGACCCCGCCGTCAGAAAATGCTGCGATGCTACGGCGTAGGCCTGCGCGTGCTTTCCGTCGCGCATGAGCTGGCGCGCAAGCGACCGCCTGCGGTTTGCCCATTCGACCGGACGCCCCAAATCCTGCACGGAGAGGGAGCGCTGCAACAGCACCTCTACCGCGTCGTCCACACGACCCTTGCGTGCGCGCCACAAGAAGCGCTCATAGGCGAGGCCCGCATCTTCGGCGAGCGCCGCTGGCACTGCCGTAATCATCGCATCAACACCGTTCCCACGGTTACGCAGGGTCAGTCGGGCGTTCGCAAGTGTCACCCAATCCTCGGACACCAACTCAAACATGCGGCGGGCGGCGGTTTCCTCACCACGCCACAACAGCATGTCCAGACGCACGGTGTGCAAGTCTTTCAGGGCGTCACCATGGCGTTCTAGAAATGTGGAGTGCTCCACCTGCGCCAAGTTGAAAACTTGCCACGCGCGGCGTGCTTCTTGCACAGCCTCGTCGCGCTGGCCTGTGGCCGTCAGCGCCTCGATCAACCGCAAGGAGCCTGTGCCCGTCTGCGGGATGGTGTTGTTGAAGAAGTCCAAAACAGTCTGCGGGTCAGCGCCATCGCGCGGAATCGAATATTCGCAACGCAGTTGCAGCAGCGGCAACCCTGGCCAATCGCTGTTTCGGGTCAGGAAGTCGACGCACTCGGCGAAGCTACCCTGCCGTCCGCGCATCCGCATCCAGTCCAGCACCTCGCGCTGCACCGGATCAGTCAGCGTGGCGCGGGTCGCGTTCACCCTGTCCCAGTCTCGCGCGCCCGCGTTTGCCACGGCCTTGGCAAACGGCGACCTGTCTTGTGCCGCCACGCCGCCCACACAGCCTATCCAGACCGTTAAAACAGCACCCAAAACCCTTGCGAACACAGCCAACCTTTCATCCGACTCACATGCATTACCTAAGTCGGCTGTCGCGCCTTGCAACTCACTTAGATGCTATCAACCCCCTTGCAGCGGCGTTCCGCCAACGGTATCCGGACAAACAGACATCTTAATCAAAGGAGAACGTGTCATGTTCAAAGGCTCAATGCCCGCACTGGTCACGCCGTTCAAAAACGGCGCAGTGGATTTTGACGCGCTCAAACACTTGGTTGAATGGCACATCGAGCAAGGCTCTCACGGGCTGGTTCCGATGGGCACGACAGGCGAAAGCCCAACCGTGAGCCACGACGAGCACGACGCCGTGGTCGAGGCCGTGGTGAAAGCCGCTGCCGGTCGGGTTCCGGTCATTGCAGGCGCGGGCTCCAACAATACCGCCGAAACCGTGCGCCTTGTGCAGCACGCAAAAGAAGTCGGCGCGGACGCGGCGCTTGTGGTCACGCCTTACTACAACAAGCCGACCCAACGCGGATTGATCGCGCATTTCACTGCGGCGGCAGATTGTGGCCTGCCGATCATCATCTACAACATCCCCGCACGGTCCGTCATCGACATGACACCTGCAACGATGGGCACCTTGGCTAAGCACCCGATGATCATCGGCGTTAAAGACTCGACCGCCGACATCGCGCGGGTCTCTCAGCAACGCATCACCTGTGGCACCGACTTCTTGCAGTTCTCTGCCGAGGACGCGACGGCCTTGGGCGCACACGCGCATGGCTCCGTCGGGTGCATTTCGGTCACCGCCAATGTGGCGCCGCGCCTGTGCGCGGAGTTCCAGAACGCGATGGCCGAGGGCGATTACAAAACAGCCCTGACTTATCAGGACCGCCTGATGCCCCTACACAACGCGATCTTCACAGAGCCGGGTCTTGTGGGCGCAAAATATGGCGTGTCGCTGCTTGGCAAATGCGACGAAGCCGTGCGCTCCCCTCTGACCACGCTAGAGGATAGCACCAAGGCCGCCATCAAGGACGCAATGGTCTACGCTGGGCTAATCAACTAGCCTTCTTCGTTTTCTATGATCCCCAATTGCAAAGGATCGAAGATGCTTGAAGACACGCTATCACGGATCGAAAAATATATGCGCAAGGCCCCCGACAAGGGCCTTGTCGCGAACTACATCCCAGAGCTGGCGACCGTAGACCCCAACCAATTCGCCATGTCGGTCTGCCTTGCCAACGGGCAGCAATTCAGTTGCGGCGACGTCACCACCCGCTTTTCCATGCAAAGCATCTCCAAGGCGTTTTCCTTGGCGATGGCGCTTGGCCGCTACGGCGACGGGTTGTGGAGCCGTGTGGGGCGTGAGCCGACCAGCAACGCCTTCAACTCGGTCGTCGATCTGGAGCTGGGCGGCGGCAAGCCGCGCAATCCTTTCGTGAACGCGGGCGCTATTGTTGTGACCGACGCGCTGATCGGAGGACGCACCCCGAAGGAAACACTGGCTGAGATCGTGCAATTCGTGCGCTACGCCGTGGGTGATGCCGACATATATATCAACGAAGACATGGCGCGCTCGGAAAACCTGACCGGAGATCGCAATTGGTCGCTGGCCCATTTCCTGAAATCCACCGACAACCTCTACCACGAGTGCGAGCTAACCCTCGGCACCTATTTCCACCAATGCGCCATAGAGCTGAACTGCCAGCAACTTGCCCGCGCGGGGCGTTTCTTGGCAGGCTTGAACCCCGAGGACGAGATGATCGCGAATCGCCACGTGCGCAGCATCAACGCCTTGATGATGACCTGCGGGCACTACGATGGCTCTGGCGAATTCGCCTACCGCGTCGGCTTCCCGGGCAAAAGCGGCGTCAGCGGCGGCATTCTGGCGATTGTGCCCGGCGTGGCCTCTGTCGCGGTCTGGGCGCCGGGGTTGAACAGCTTTGGCAACTCGCTGCTGGGCACCATCGCGTTGGAGCAGCTGTCTTTGGCGATGAACTGGTCGGTGTTTGACACCGTGTGATCAAATTTGCTCTTGGGATTGACCCCAAGACGCGCCCTCCCTACCTAGAGACCACTATGGCCAAGAAACCCAAAACAGCTGAAGAGCGGAACTACAAAGTCGTGTCGGAGAACCGCCGCGCCCGCTTTGACTATGCAATCGAGGATGACCTCGAGTGCGGCATTCTGCTGGAAGGGTCCGAGGTTAAATCCCTGCGCACCGGCCAAGCCCAGATCGCTGAAAGCTACGCCGCCGTTGAAGAGGGCGAGCTGTGGTTGGTAAACAGCTACTTCCCCCCCTACGAGCAGGCAAAAACGTTCCAGCACGAGGAACGCCGCCGCCGCAAGCTGTTGGTAAAGCAAAAAGAACTGGCCAAGCTTTGGTCCGCCACCCAGCGTGAGGGCATGACGCTGGTGCCGATGGTTTTGTACTTCAACCACAAAGGCCGCGCGAAGATCAAAATCGGTATCGCAAAGGGTAAAAAGCTCCACGATAAACGCGAGACGTCGGCGAAACGCGACTGGCAACGCTCCAAAGCGCGTTTGATGAAGGAAAACCGGTAGAGACGGGCTTCGGGATGAAGGTCAGCTATCTTGGCATCGTCCTTAGCCGCATCGCAAGCACACCGACCAAAATCGCTGCTACGCCCAGAAAACCCGCGCCGAAAATCCATGCAACAGGTGTGGAATAAACCTCGACCATGGCTCCTACCAAAACCAACCCCAACGCCGCCCCCAGCTGTTGTATCAGGGACCGCAGAGACAGCATTGTCGACCTCTGCCGATCTTCCACACATTTATGCAGGATGCTGCTGGCAGGTGTTTCACTTACGCCAAGCAGGATGGAGTACGCAATGAATGCGCCTACAAACCCGCCGATGCTGCCTTGCATCGCCAGTGCCACCTGAACAGCCGCGAGACACGCGAAAACTGCGGCAAGTGTGATCGCGTGGCGCCGCTTGAATATCCGGCTGATGTAGGGGGACAGTGATGCACCAAACGCTATTGAGAAAAAGTAGCAGGCCGTCAGGGCGCCAATCGCAGTATTTGCGTAGCTCTGATCCAACATTGGTTTGGCGTATGTTGGCCAGATCACTTCGACGGGATTGGTTGCCATTATGAAGAACGCTAGGGCCGTTAGAAGCACTAAGAGCGTAGGGTGTTTCAACGCAAGGAGACCGGCCCCTGTGATCACCGACGGGACGTTTGCGAACCCGTGCTTGAGCGCGCTTGGGCTAAGCGGGCGCGGTTTCTCATCGATGGCGAATATGGTGTAAATCAACACGCCAACCATCACAGCAAAGCTTGCGGCATAGGAAGCGTCATAGATGCTTAATCCATACCTTTGACCGGCCGAACCAAATGCGTCGGGCAAGACGCCACCCAAAACGGCCCCGACAGCCAAGCCCATGGAATTGGCCCACTGCGCTTTGGCAAGCGCGGGTTGGACATCCACATTTGGCGCGTTGGCTTTAAACGTCTCAACGAACCACGCATCCAGCGTACCTGACCGTAGTGCGCGCCCAAACCCTATGAACGCAAATGACATAGCCAAAACGTAGAAATCACTGGCAAACAGGAACAGCGCCAGCGACATCAAGCTGGCGACGACCGCCGCCAGAAATACCGGTTTGCGCCCGATGTTATCGGCCAAGCCGCCGAACGGGAGTTCCATCGCCATCGTGGTGATTGAGTAGACCCCGAACAGAAGCGAAATCTGGAAAAGGTCCATGCCGCGATCTGCCAGCGCCAGCGCAACTACGGCCACCGTGAGCCCCATAGCAAACCGATCAAGAAACTGATGTATTTGAAAGACCCGAATGTGCCGTCGCGCGGGCTCCGGCAGTGCGTTGAAAGAGAATTCTACTTCGTTCGCCATATGTGCAGCTTCGGGGTTACCACCTTCGAACACAATCCCCTGGCACTGCTAGGGGAGTCATTTACGCGTCAAAGCCGACTGGCGGCGCGGCGGTTCCCCCCTCCCGACACCAAACATAATAGCCCGCACTTGCCTCTGCCCCATCACAGGTCTACCAAAAGGCAATTCCGCTCGGAGGCTGTGCAATGACTGACGATCCCAAGACGCTTGTATCCACCAAATGGCTGGAGGATCACCTCAATGATCCCGATCTGCGCATCATTGACGCGTCTTGGTATCTGCCCGATATGAACCGTGACGGCCGCGCCGAATACGACCGCGGGCACATCCCCAACGCGCGCTTCTTTGACATTGACGAGATCAGCGACACGCGCTCCGCCCTGCCGCATATGGCGCCGCCGGTGGAAAAATTCATGTCCCGCTCCCGCGCGCTTGGCGTGGGCGACGGCCACCAGATCGTTGTCTATGATGGCGCGGGCCTGTTCTCCGCCGCGCGGGTGTGGTGGCTTTACCGGCTCATGGGCAAAACCGATGTCGCGGTGCTGGACGGCGGCTACCCCAAGTGGATCGCGGAGGGCCGCCCGACCGAAGATCTGCCTCCCGTACACAAGGAACGCCACATCACCATTCATCGCCAAGCACCATTGGTGCGCGACGTAACACAAGTGGCCGCAGCCTCTAAGCTGGGCGACCACACCATACTGGACGCCCGTGGCGCCCCCCGCTTCAAAGGCGAAGAGCCGGAGCCGCGCAAAGGCCTGCGCGCGGGGCACATCCCGAACTCGCAGAATCTGCCGTATAAATCGGTATTGAACGCGGATGGCACGATGAAATCCGTCTCGGAGCTACGCGAAGTGTTCCATGACGCGAAGGTTGATCTGTCGAAGCCGGTTATCACCACCTGCGGGTCCGGCGTCACAGCGGCAATCCTAAGCCTCGCGCTGGAGCGGATCGGCAACCGGAACCACGCGCTGTATGACGGGTCTTGGGCAGAGTGGGGCCAGTTTGAACAGCTCGCCGTGGAGACCGGATAATGTTCGAGGCGCTGACGGCCCAGCCCGCAGACAAAATTCTGTCGCTCATGGCCGCCTACCGCGATGACCCACGAGACGACAAGATCGACCTAGGCGTCGGCGTCTATAAGAACGCGTTAGGCGAAACGCCTGTGATGCGGGCTGTGAAAGCGGCCGAACAGATGTTGTGGGAAACCGAGACCACCAAAAGCTACACGGGCCTTGCGGGCGACGTCGGCTACCACAACGCAATGCGCGAACTGGTGCTTGGCACCGCCGCAGCCCCCGATCAGGTCGCCGCAGCCGCCACGCCTGGTGGCACAGGGGCCATTCGGCAAGCGCTGGAACTTATCAAAATGGCGTCGCCTAGTGCCACGGTCTGGCTGTCTGCGCCAACATGGCCCAACCACCCGTCGATCATCCGCTATCTTGGCATGCCAATGGCTGAATACCGCTATTTTGACGCCACCACGCGCGGCGTCGACTTCGGGGGCATGCTTACCGATCTGGACGCCGCCAAGCCGGGGGATGTGGTGCTGTTGCACGGCTGCTGCCACAATCCTACGGGCGCCAACCTGACCGCAAGCCAGTGGCAGGAGGTGGCGTATCTGTTAAAGGCTAAGCAGTTGATCCCCTTTGTCGACATCGCCTACCAAGGCTTCGGCGACGGCTTGGACGCGGACGCCTTTGGCCCGCGCCACTTGGCAAAAACCCAACCGGAAATGCTAATCGCAGCCAGCTGCTCAAAGAACTTCGGGATATACCGCGAACGCGCAGGCGTTTTGATGGCCGTCTCCCAAGACCCATCAAAGACGGCGCTGACCCAAGGCACCTTGGCGCATCTGAACCGCCAAAACTATTCCTTCCCGCCCGATCATGGGGCGCGGTTGGTGACGCTGGTTCTGGGCGACGACGCGCTGCGCGCGGATTGGTTGGAGGAGCTGGACGGTATCCGCACGGGCATGCTCGCCCTGCGGCAAAACTTGGCCGACGCGCTGCGCAAGCGGACTAATTCGGACCGGTTCGACTTTCTGGCGCAGCACCGTGGCATGTTCTCCCGCTTGGGTGCAACTGAAGCGCAGGTCGCACAGATGCGCGAAAACCACGGGGTTTATATGGTATCCGACAGCCGCATGAACATCGCGGGCCTAAATGCGCAATCCGTGCCAGTTCTGGCGGATGCGATTGTGGCCGCTGGCGTTTAGCGGCAACCCGCCGACCCCGCGCCGCCGCGCTTGGCAGCCCCGCATACGACGGGTATTGCTTTTAGCATGATACGCGCATTCCTCATCTTTCTGTCGCTGGCCGTCGCCGGTTGCTCCGGCGCCGCACCGCAGGAGCCCACCCAGCAGTCCCAGCGTATCCCGCTCCATCCGAACGAAACGCCAGAGCTGCGCTTGCTGATCAACAACTACGCGGATTTCTACGACGTCCCGCGCGCCTTGGTGCATCGCCAGATCATCCGCGAAAGCACCCACCGCCCCGAGGCCCGCAACGGCCCCTACTATGGCTTGATGCAAATCCTGCCCGCCACCGCCCGCACCATGGGGCATCGCGGCCCACCCGAGAGCCTGCTCGATGCCGAGACCAACCTGAAGTACGCGGTCAAATATCTGCGCGGCGCGTGGCTCTTGTCCGATGGTAGCTTTGACGAAGCTGTAAAATGGTACTCGCGCGGCTACTACTACGAGGCCAAACGGCGCGGGATGTTGGTCGAAACGGGGTTGCGCCCCGCGTAGCGCGCATCGCGACAAGAGCACGCCACGTCACAAGAGCGAAGTCTGCGCGCGGCTATATATCGCTTGCCAGCCCCTAACCGCTCCCTTAAATGCGGCCCTCGAACTTCAAGTCTCCGCTACCTTGTCAAAACGGAATTACATTATGACACGTCTTCTTCCTGGCATCCTTGCCATGGCCATCACTGTTGTGGCCTCCAACGTCCTTGTTCAGTACCTTTTCGGGGATTGGCTAACATGGGGCGCCTTCACCTATCCTATCGCCTTCCTGATCACCGATGTGATGAACCGCGTCTACGGCGTCTCCGCCGCGCGGCGTGTGGTCTTTGCAGGGTTTATTGTGGGCATCATCTGTTCGCTGATCGGGTCGCAGATCATGTTGGAATATGGCCCCGCCGTACCGCTGCGCATCGCCGTGGCATCCGCGATCGCCTTCCTGACTGCACAACTTTTGGACGTGTCGATTTTTGACCGCTTGCGCGAAGGCCAGTGGTGGAAAGCACCTTTGGCCTCGACGCTTATAGGCTCAATCGTTGACACGACCTTGTTCTTCACCATCGCCTTTGCAGCCTTCATCACCCTGTTCGGCACGGCCAATAACGACGCAATTTCATGGGCTTGGGAAGGCGTTCCGCTTCTGGGTCAAGGCCCTGTTCTGCCGCTATGGGTGTCACTCGCGATTGCGGATTGGGGGGTCAAACTGGCGATTGCATTGATCGCGCTGATCCCGTTCCGGATCATTGTCGGAAAACTTTCACACAAAATCGCGTAGAAAATACTTGAGTTATCCACAAGATGTGGCACCTTTCTATTCAACAGCAACCATTGAAAGGAGGTGTCCATGTCTAGAGTGATATTGGAGCAACGTGTCGGGCAAGGTACGGAGGTGCGTGTCTAGGGGCAGCCCCCTTACTCACACCGAGGTATCGGTCTCAGGATCAACCTGACCCACCTCCATCAGATCTCGGAAAGGGCGCCCCGTGCTGTGGGCGCCCTTTCTTTTGTTCACTGATTTTCGCTCATTCAGTCGCAAGCTGCGTCCACGATGATTTCCACCAGCAACTCTGGCCGCGCCAAACGCGCCTCGCCGCAGGCCCGCGCTGGCGCGTGCCCGTCCGGCACCCATGCATTCCACACTTCGTTCAGCCCCGCGAAGTCGGACATATGCGCAAGCCAAATGGTCGCACGCAGCATCTTCTCGCGCGAAGACCCTGCCAATTCCAGCATCTCGTCTACGCGGCGCAAGCACTCCTCGGTCTGCTCCTTGATACCTTGACCCTCGCCGACTTGCCCGCTGATGTAGGCCACGCCGTTGTGCTTCACGACCTTGCTTGCGCGCGGGCCGGTTCCAATTCTTTCGATCATTTCGATGTCTCCTGTTGCGAGCGCGAACCATAACTTCCGGGCCGATTGAACGCACCCCCTATACAACGGTGCCCAAGCAGCGTATTGCGGCCCACTTGCGGTGCGCTCTCAGGGCACGGGCCGCGTTTGGTGGCCAAATAGGGGTGGCTGCCGTTTTCTTTCCCGCCCTGACCAGAAAAGAGTGACCCGTGATACAAACTATTCAAGACGCGCTTACAGAGCGCGGCTACACCGACCTGACTCCCGTCCAAACTGAAGTGACCAACACAGAGTACGGCGACGCCGACCTGCTGGTGTCCGCGCAAACCGGCTCCGGCAAGACCGTGGCGTTCGGCTTGGCTATCGCCCCCACCTTGCTGGGCGACGCGCTGAAATTCGACCGCGCCGCCGCGCCTTTGGCGCTGATCATTGCCCCCACCCGCGAACTGGCCTTGCAGGTTAAGCGCGAGTTGATGTGGCTCTACGCCAAGGCTGGCGCTGTTGTGGCGTCCTGCGTGGGCGGCATGGATATGCGCGATGAGCGCCGTGCCTTGGACCGTGGCGCGCATATCGTCGTCGCAACACCTGGTCGTTTGCGCGACCACATCCAACGCGGCTCTATCGATCTGAGCGAAGCACGCGCTGTGGTGTTGGACGAAGCCGACGAAATGCTGGACCTCGGGTTCCGCGAGGATTTGGAGTTTATCCTGTCCGAAGCGCCGGAAACCCGCCGCACGCTGATGTTCTCCGCGACGGTTCCTGCATCCATCGCCAAGCTGGCAAAAAGCTACCAGAAAGACGCGGTTCGCGTCACGACGAAGGCCGAAAACAGCCAGCACTCGGACATTGAATACCGCGCTATGGCTGTCGCCCCCCGCGACGCCGAAAATAGCCTGATCAACGTTTTGCGCTACTACGAAGCCCCGAACGCAATCGTGTTCTGCAATACCCGCGCGATGGTGAACCGCCTGACGACGCGCTTCTCCAACCGTGGCTTTTCCGTCGTGGCGCTGTCTGGTGAATTGAGCCAGAACGAGCGGACCCACGCCCTGCAATCGCTGCGCGACGGGCGTGCCCGTGTATGTGTGGCAACGGACGTTGCGGCGCGCGGAATCGACCTGCCGAACCTTGAATTGGTTATCCACGCGGAACTACCGAACAACCATGAGACGCTGTTGCACCGCTCAGGGCGTACAGGCCGTGCGGGTCGCAAAGGCGTCAGTGCGTTGATCGTTCCCGCCAAAATGCGCCGCAAAGCGGAGCGCCTGCTGCAAGGCGCCAAGGTCAAGGCCGAGTGGGGCGAAGCGCCATCAGCCGACGACGTGAATGCACGCGACGAGGAGCGGTTGTTCAATGATCCGGTCTGGACCGACACCGCGACCGACAGCGAGGCCGGTTTGGTTACAAAGCTGGTCGAGCGTTTCTCGCCAGAGCAAGTCGCCACCGCGTACACCCGCCTGTTCCGCGAACGCCAATCCGCACCAGAGGATCTGGCACCAGCCAGCTCTGACGCGCCGAAAGCCCGCCCCGCCTTTGGCGCGAGCGTTTGGTTCTCCATCTCGGTTGGCCGTAAGGACAACGCGGAGCCACGTTGGTTGCTGCCCGCGATGTGCCGTGCCGGCGACCTGACAAAAGACGACATCGGCGCGATCCGTATCCAGCAAAACGCCAGCTTCGTGGAGATTTTGAAATCCAGCGAAGAGGGCTTCTTGCGCGCCTTGGGTGAGGGCATGAAGCTGGAAGACGGCGCGATTGTCACACGCTTGGACAAGGCCCCTGACTTCACGTCCATGCCGCGCCCAGAAGGTGGCAAAAAGCCATACGAGAAGAAACCCTACGACAAGAAGCCGTATGATAAAAAGCCTCACCGCGGCGACTTCGACACGCCACCACGTCCCGCAGCAACAGAGCAACCACGCAACGGAAAGCGCATCAGTGACGCACGACCTGACGGTGCTGTGACAGGTCATAAACCACGTCCTGCCGGTGACAAAAAACCGTACGAAAAGAAGCCATACGAGAAAAAGGGCGACAAGAAACCATACGGCGACAAACCAGCGTACGACAAAAAGCCAGGTGGTAAGAAACCGTTCAAGAAGGCCGACGGTGACAAACCGTTCCGCAAGACCGATGGCGATAAGCCGTTCAAAAAAGCAGACGGCGACAAGCCACGGTTCGACAAAAAACCGGGCGGCAAGAAGCCCTTCAGCAAGGCAGATGGCGGCAAGCCTGCAGGCAAACGTCCGGCCGCAAGCCCGAACGACACATCAAAGCGCTTCACACCTCCGGGTGGGAAAGCCAAGCCGCGCGTCGGCAAAGGCGCTGGCGCGAAACCATACAAGGGTAAGGGCAAACCTTAATCTGACGTGTTCACGCAACGGATCATGGGGTAGTAATGCCCCATGATCCGCGTGAACGACACCATAACCATCGAAGACTGGGAACTGACCGAAAGCTTCACCCGCGCCCAAGGGCCGGGCGGGCAGAACGTCAATAAGGTTGCTACTGCCGTCGAACTTAGGTTCGAGGCAGAGCGCTCTCCGAACCTGACCGCCCCCGTCAAAGCCCGCCTGAAGCGGCTTGCGGGGCGTCGCTGGACAACAGAGGGCGCGCTGATCATCTTCGTGCAGGACACAAGATCACAGGCCAGAAACCGCGACCTTGCAGAAACACGTCTGCGCGATCTGATCCTCAAAGCTTTGGAAACACCTAAACGCCGGATTAAAACCCGCCCGACGCTTGGCTCTCAACGACGCAGGATTGCCAGCAAGAAGCAGCGCGGCGAAGTCAAAAACCTGCGCGGCAAAGTCACCGACGACGATTAGACGACGACGTCGATGTCTTCCTGCTCCCCCACCCCGAACACGCGTTTGTAACGCGCGATCTCTGCGGCGGGGCCCATGGCTTTACGCGGGTTATCCGACAGCTTGACCGTCGGGCGACCATTCGCCGACACCGCCTTGCAGACCAACGAAAACGGCGACAGCCCGTTATCGGGGACCAGTCCACGGAAATCGTTGGTCAACAGCGTGCCCCAACCAAACGAAACCCGTACCCGCCCGCGAAACTGCGATTGCAGCTCAACGATTTTGTCGACGTCCAGACCGTCCGAGAAAATCACCAACTTCTTCGTTGGATCCTCGCCGCGTGATTTCCACCAACCGATAGCGCGCTCCGCCCCCTCGGCAGGATCACCGCTATCAATGCGGATGCCCGTCCATCCCGCCAGCCAGTCTGGCGCACCCGCAAGGAAACCGTCGGTGCCGTATGTATCCGGCAGAATGATGCGCAGGTTTCCCTCATGCTCTTCGTGCCAATCGGCCAGCACGTCATAAGGGGCTTGACGCAGGGCGTCGTCACTGTCGGCAAGGGCGGAATACACCATCGGCAATTCATGCGCGTTGGTGCCGATGGCCTCCACCTCCCGACGCATCGCGATAAGGCAGTTAGACGTGCCGACGAACTTTTGCCCCAGCCCTTCCTGCATCGCCTGCACGCACCAGTCCTGCCACATGAAGCTGTGGCGACGGCGCGTCCCGAAGTCGGCCAAGCGCAGGTCATCAACGCCCTGCAACTTTTCGACCTTTTCCCAAAGCCGCGTCATGGCGCGCGCGTAAAGCACCTGTAACTCAAAACGCCCCATGTCTTTCAACACAGCCCGCGAGCGCAGTTCCATCAGCACGGCCAGAGCGGGAATTTCCCACAACATGACCTCAGGCCACTTGCCCTCGAAGGTCAGCTCATACTGACCATCGCGCTTTTCAAGGTGGTACGCGGGCATGGAGACGTTCTCGAACCACTCCATAAAGTCGGGGCGGAACATCTGGCGTTTGCCGTAGAACGTATTGCCGCGCAAAAACGTGCTTTCGCCGCGTGACAGTGACAGCGACCGGATGTGATCCAACTGCTCGCGCAACTCCCCCTCATCGACCAGTTCCGCCAGCCGGATATCCTTGCTGCGGTTGATCAGCGAAAAAGTCACATTGGTATCACGCTTGTTGCGAAACACCGATTGGCACATCAGCAGCTTGTAAAAGTCAGTGTCGATCAGGGATCGCACAATCGGGTCAATCTTCCATTTGTGGTTATAAACCCGCGACGCAATATCAACCATTTAGCTGCACTCCAGCATCCGTCATTCCAGTTAACGCACCTTCAAGCGAGCCATCCAAGTCGATCGCGCGGCAGAGATCTTGCTCCACAGTTACGTGAAAGCCCAGATTGGCGCCGTCCACCGCAGAAAAATTCACGCAAAAATCCAAAGCCAAGCCGACCATCGTCAGTTTCTTGACACCGCGCGTGCGCAAGTACCCCTCTAGGCCGGTAGGCGTCGTGCGATCATTCTCAAAAAACGCGGAGTAGCTGTCGACCGCTGGGTTAAAGCCCTTACGCACGATCATTTGCGCGGCATCTGTGCGCAGCTCGCTGTGAAATTCAGCACCACCACTCCCTTGAACGCAGTGATCCGGCCACAAAACCTGTGGGCCGTAGGGCATTGTCGTCACCGAAAACGGTTCCTGATCCGCGTGAGATGATGCGAAGGAGGAATGCCCTATGGGGTGCCAATCTTGGGTCAAAACAACGTTATGGAACTCGGACATCAACGCATTGATCCCGCCGACGATCTCATCGCCGCCTGCGACAGCAAGGGCGCCACCCGGACAAAAATCGTTTTGAACGTCGATGACGATCAAGGCTTCGTCGGTTGCGCGCATGTTTCATCCTCCCGGGATTTTGCCTGAACTTGCTAGGCGTATGCTTGCCTTGCGTCAACAGCCCGCACTTGATCCTGCATTCCCGCGGTCGTAAAGCCTCCTTATGTTTACAGTTGCAGCACTCTATCACTTCACCCGCTTCGCAGACCCAGACGGTCTGCGCCCCGCCATTGTTGAGCTTTGCGAGCGCGAAGGCGTTCGCGGTACGCTGTTGGTGGCGAAGGAGGGAATAAACGGCACCGTCGCAGGCAACCGTGCGGGCATCGACGCCCTGCTGGCGCATCTGCGGTCCCTACCCGGCTGCGCCGAGTTGGAGCACAAGGAATCCACGGCCTCGGAAATGCCGTTCAACCGCATGAAGGTCCGCCTGAAGCGGGAGATCGTGACGATGGGCCAACCCGACGTCGACCCGCTTGCGCGCACGGGCCATTATGTGAAGCCCGAGGACTGGAACGAACTGATTCAGTCCGAGGACGTGGCCGTGATCGACACCCGCAACGATTATGAAGTGGCCATCGGCACCTTTCAGGGCGCGATTGACCCGATGACCAAAAGCTTCGGCGAGTTTCCCGCATGGTGGGAGGCCAACAAAGATCGCTTCCATAACAAGCGGGTCGCCATGTTTTGCACTGGCGGTATCCGTTGCGAAAAATCGACAAACTATCTGTTGGGACAAGGGGTTGAAGACGTCTACCACCTGCAGGGTGGCATTCTGAAGTATCTGGAAGAAGTGCCCGAAGAGAACAGCACTTGGGACGGCGAATGCTTCGTTTTTGACGGACGTGTCTCGGTTGGGCACGGGTTGAAGGAGGGCGACCTAAAGCTGTGCTACGCCTGCCGTCGCCCATTGCAACCCGAAGACCTGCGCCGTGACAGCTACGAGTTAGGCGTGAGCTGCCACCAGTGCGTGGACGAGACCAGCGCCGAGGATAAAGAGCGTTTTCGCGAGCGACAGAAGCAGATCAAACTGGCCGTAAAACGCGGCGAGAAACACATAGGTTAACGGCCAAGCAAGGTGCGCGACAACTTGCGTCCGAATGCCTGTGCGCCCCTGCGTGCGATCATTCGGGCAGAAAAGTCGTTGCGAAAGAACCGCAGTAGCTCTTCCGGCGGCAAGGTCTTCATGCGCACCACTGATCTATCCCAGTCATCGGGCGTGTAGGCCGCCGCACGCTTGTTTGCCGCGAACCCGATTTTGTACTGAAGCGCCAGCGTTCGCCGGACATCCCGCTCCCAGCGTTTTAATGCAGTAGGCGACCGTGCGCCCAACGCCGCGCCCAAAGCGCGGCCCTGCTCAATGCAAATTCGGATGCCTTCACCCAACGTCGGCGTCGCCATATTCGCACTATCCCCCACGCGGATCACTTTGCCGAAAACGAGGTTCGGCGCGAAGGGCGTGGACGGCAGAATGCCCGCGTTCACGTGAAAATTGGTGGGCACGGGCAGGCCCATGCGGTCAAGCCCGCCGCTCTCTAAAAAGTCACGCATCAAGTCTTTAGGGGAAGCATCTGAGTCCGGTTCAATTAATCCAACCCCAAGGCGCAACGCGCCCGACGTCGTCGGAAACGCCCAGCCGTAGCCCGTTGGAACGGCAGAGCCGAAGAACAGAGCCGCACGGTTCGGGTCATGCGCGGGCGCGGGATACTCATACTCGATCCCGATACCGCGGCGCACGGGCGCTGCGCCAAGCTGGAGACTTTTCAAAACAGACGAATGCCAGCCGGACGCATCCACGATAACCCGCGATGCGACCTCGTATTCACGCTTACCTTCGCGCATACGCGATACATACAACCCGCCCTCACGCTGCGTGCGCAGGTATTTTGTCGCGCAGCGAATTTCCGCCTTCGACTGGTGAGCCAGCCAACGATAAAGGCCCGTCACATCCAGCACCCCGACAGGGTCAGACGACATATCCAGCGTAAGATGCTCGTAGTCCGAATATATGTCCGCGCAGGTGACAGGGTGTGCGAGCTCAGCCGGAAGCCCGAGGCGGTCGACATCCCGCATCCAGCATCCACCTGACGTGCGCACCGGCTGCCCGATTTCCCGATCTTGGTGCACCAGAACTGAGGATGTCCCTTCTGGTAAGGCTGATGCCGTCGCCAACCCTGCGGGCCCCCCGCCGACGATGAGAATCTCTGTATCAATGCGTTCAACCATACATGCTTTTGACATGGCACCTTGGCCTCGCGCCATGCAAAAACGGCGCTGCCCGCGCCTATGTTTTCATCTCCGCCACATATGCAGCCACTTGTCTGGCCGTCGGCCCGCGCAGTTTTCGGAGCGCCTCCAGCTGGGCTGATGTGGGTAATGTCACCAAATGCTTTGCGATCAAGGCCGGGTGCTGCGCCATGATATCCCCCCGCGCGTCTTGTCGCCGCGCCGGATCGTGGCGATCCTCGGCCTGATGCGCGACCTCTATCCGTTCCGCAGGCCTTTGAGGAGCTTTCGCGTCGCCAAGTCGCCGCACCAGTTTTGCCAATGCGGCACTCAAATCCGGCACCGTAGCGGCTTGCTCCAGTGGCTGGACCGCAGTTTGCGCCAACTCGCGGAAAAACGGGTGCCGCGAGGTCTTTGCGAAATCTGCACCAAGCATTGAAACCAGCATGCGGGCTTTCTTCACCTGCGCTGGTGTCGGGTGGATCTCGTCGGCGGGCGGCGCGGGGTTCACTGATTGGGCCACTATGAATAACTCCTGACTAGGGCACTTGAAATGAGGCTCCACCCATCTGCCACGACAAAAAAGGCCAGCTTGAATGGCAATGACACGATGGCGGGTGGGACCATCATCATCCCCATCGACATGAGCACCGCAGATACCACCAGATCGATGATGAGAAACGGAAGGAACACCAGAAAACCAATCTGAAAGGCACGCTCAATCTCGCTCAACATAAAAGACGGGATTAAGACCGACAGCGAAGCAGTGGCGGGTGTTCCATCCCCTGCCTGCTCTGGGCGAAGCTCCGACAGCATGAAAAAAGTGTCCACATCGACCCGCGCCGCCATGAACCCGCGAAACGGCTCTAATGCCTTGGGAATCGCCTGCTCAACGGTTAGGATGCCATCGTTCAGCGGCTTCAAACCGACCTGCCAGCTTTCCGTAAAAACGGGGTCCATCACGAAGTAGGTTAGGAACAGCGCCAGACTGACGATAAGCATGTTTGGCGGTGCAGCTTGCAAGCCGATGGCTTGCCGCAGGATAGATAAAACAGTGACCACGAACGGAAAACACGTGATCATGATCGCAATTCCCGGCGCGAGGCTTAGGACGGTCATGAGCGCAATAAGTTGCATCGCGCGGGCACTTAAAGTCGTCTCGTCCCCCAGCGAAATGGCTATATCTTGCGCGACGCTCGGCGATGCACCAAGCGCGGTCCCGGCGAGGGCAACAGCCACGATAAGAACTGCTTTGGTGTAAGTCACTTTAAGCCCGTCGCCATATCACCCACGGCAGTAAGGCGCACTGATAAGCCACCGTTTTCCGCGTCTTGAGAGCTTTCGAGAAATCCACGCGCAACCAGCTTTTCGCCTACGTATAGCTCTACGGGGTCGTCGATGGTTGTGTCCAACGACAAGACTGAATCGGGGCTCAGCGCCATTAACTCCTTGATCGTCGGCGATGCAGAGCCAACGCAGACGCGCAGGTCCACATTCACGCCCTGCAAAATATCTCCTGTTGGGTTTATCGGCTCAGGCATGTTCCGCCTCCTTCATGTCGGTCGTGTCGTAGAAATTGGTGATGCAGTCGCGCAGCGCCTGAAGCGTTGCGTCCAGATCAACAGAGGTCTGCCCGTCGTCGAACGCGATTAAAGCTTGCGAGGTCGTCAGCGTTGGCTCGGTGTTAATAGTGACCGGAAACTTGACAACATCCGCGACCAACGCGCTCAGCATCGCCTCACTATCAGGTGCGCAAGTGATGGTGACCGAGGGCTCAACCGACTTGGAGGCAACCTCCAGAACTTCAATGACACGCCCGCCAAGGCTTTGAGCCAACACCTGTGGCAGCACTGCGTTGACCATCGCCTCAAGGACCGGTCGCACCGACTGCAACGCATGTTGACGCGCCTCAAAATACGTAAAATTCATCGCCTGAAGCGCGGATGACATGGCGTCTCGCACCTCTTGATCCTTGCTTTGCGCGGCGGCGCCACCATCTTGCCAGCCGCATTTATAGCCGTCATCAAACGACGCGCGAAGCTCTGCTTGCGTCGGCGTACCAGCCGCGCTCTGCCCCGCACTCCGTTCCTGCGATGCGAAATCCTCTAGAAATGGCGTGCCGCTCATTGGACCGTCGCTTCCGGCTCTTCGATCCAGCTTTTAAGGACTTCAACAGTCTCATCCTGTCGCTCGTCGATCAGCGCCTTCAATCGTTCTACGGGATCTTCATGTTCGATAACGGTCGGCGACTGGCCCTGCACCACCGCGGGCAGATCCTGAGTGCCCCCGCGAGGCGGGGCGATTTGTGCGGGTGTGGCTTGCCCCGTGGCGGCCAGCAGGTCGTCGGCTTGCGGCCCCGCCAACAGGTCGGGTGCAGGTACCTCATTCAAGGGGGCCGCCGTCTTAGCCGCCAATAGCATGGGGCGAAGGACGAACATACCCAAAGCCAGAACAACGAAAGCTGCGACCCCAATTTGGATCAGGCGCATGATGTCCAGCGGTCGCGAAGTCATCCACCCGTTGTCAGGCGTTTCAACCAACGCGGCGTCTGACGACAAATCCATTGAGCGCAAGGTAACGGAATCCCCGCGCGCCTCATCAAACCCGATAGCGGATTTGACCAGCGCCTCTAAGGCCAGCAGCTCGTCGGCGCTTCGGGGCTCCCACACCTCCGCTCCCGTGTCGTCGACGCGCATTGTCCCACCGACCAGCACTGCCACTGTAATCCGCTTTATAGAGCCGGCGACGCGGCGCACCTCGCGCGTAGTTTCAGACACTTCGTAGTTTACGATTTCACGCGTGTCGGAGTTTTGCCCCGATTGCTCCGAGCCGCCTTGGCCCCCGCCCTCCGGCAGATTGCTGGCGACCGTCACCCCCCCGCCGCCTTGGTTCTTGGTTGAACTCGTAGTCTCTTGAGTATTCGTGCTGATCGCAACGCGGCTTTCCGGATCAAACTTGCGCTCCAGAATTGTTTCCGCGTCGGTGAGCGTATCAACGTTGACCTCAATGACCGCGCCGCCGACGCCAGTCCGCGCCAGAATCAGCCGCTCCACATTCTGCTTAAGGCGCGCGCCATGCGCGAGGGCTGTTCGGACGGGCGTCTCAGCACCTGCCTGCGCCATGACCTGCCCTAAATCCGCGTTTATGATAGATACATCTTCTGGCCGAAGGCTCGCCACAGCAGACGCCACAAGAAAGCGAATGGCTTCCGCAGTGGCATCAGAGATTTGCCCACCATTGCCACGAATAGACACTGAGGCGGTTGGCTGGCTGGAGCGACGGAAGGGGCTTTGGGACATCTGCGCGATATGCACCCGTGCGGCACTAATCTGGGCGTTTGCAACAATCGTCCGCGCCAACTCCCCCTCTTTCGCGCGTAAGTACGCGGCATCAAACATCTGGGACGTTGTTCCGAAGCCGCTGAGCCCATCCAGCAATTCATACCCTTCACCGCCGTTCGCCGGAAGTCCTGCCCCAGCCAGCGTTAAACGTAAGTGGTCGCGCCGCGCCTCGTCCACATAAAGCGCGCCTCCCCTGACTTCGTAACGAACGTCCTGCGCCTCTAACTGGTCAATAATTTCCCCGGCCGCACTTGGGGAGAGACCACTATAAAGAAGCCCCATGTTTGGCGTCGCGGCGAGGCGCGTGAGAAAAAGTACGCCCAACACAACCAAGACGACCGACCCGATGACCGTCGCACGTTTAATCGGATCCAATGCGTTCCAAATCTGTTGGAGTGGCTGCACGGCAGAACCTTTCTTTAGGCGAGTCATTCTGACCCGCTGACAGCCACTTAAAGTGATCAGCCTTAACAATCGGTTAGTCGATTACACGCTATAGCTGAAAAAAATTGGCGAGAATCGAATGACCGAAGATGTTGAAGCACCTCCACCCAAAAAAGGGAAAAAGGGACTGATTATCGGCTTTGTTCTGGCACTGCTGGGAGGCGGCGGCGCGTTCTTCGTCGTTTACTCTGGAATGTTGTTCGCGCCTAAAACCATCGAACACGAGGTCACTGAATTCGTCCCGACGGAGCCTCTTCCAGCAATTCGCTTCGTTCCGTTGGAGCCGATTGTCGTAACCGTTGGCAAGTCAGGGTCGCGCCAGCTTCGCTTTCGCGCTGAACTAGAAGTCGCGCCGGAGCGATCGGAAGATGTCGCCACCCTAATGCCCAGAATTCTGGACGTGTTGAACGGCTATCTGCGCGCTGTGGACCTAAGTGAGCTGGAAAACCCAGCGTCCTTGATAAGACTACGGGCGCAGATGTTGAGAAGGGTTCAAATCGTGACGGGGACCGGCCACGTTCGTGACCTGTTGATAACTGAATTCGTATTTTCGTGAGGGCTAAAATTGGAATTTTTATCTGACATTCTGCTCGGATTAGGCGCCGTATTCGCATCCGTTTACTGCTTCGTGCTGTCCCGTAAGTTGTCCAAGCTTAAGGGCTTGGATCAAGATTTGGGGTCCGCCATCGCCATTATGTCGCGTCAAGTTGACGAGATGACGGAGGTTCTGACCTCAGCCCAAGAAACGGCGGGGGAATCTGCGCAAAAACTGGCTGAAAAGACGGAAGCGGCGGCGCGTGTCTCGGATCGCTTGGAGCTAATGATCGCTGCGTTGCAAGACCTTCCAGAAGACGACGGCATTATCCAAACCGCTTCACCACCACCTGATAATACAGAGGTCGCACCGGCCTCGCCAACGGCGCCACTACCGGATGACGTCAACGTTTTTGTGAGAACTGCGACGCGGAGGGCTTCCTAATGGCATCGGTAAAATCTTCTCGGTCAATCAAGGGAGTTCTGACGCTAATCTTTGTCATGTTATTGGCTTCCGGCAGCTTGCGGCTCGGCTCCATCGGGATTGCAGTTGCCTCCAGCCCCGCAGACGGTGACATATTCGCATCAGACGCAGAGCCCGCTCAATGCATGACTGACGCAGAAACCGCTGCGTTGATGGAGATGCTTAAAACGCGCGCTGCGCAACAAGACGAGGTCGAGGCCCAACAGTCCGAACGCCAGTTGGTGCTGGCGAAAATGGAGGCCGACGTCATGGCAAACCTTGCCCGTGTCGAGGATGCCGAGCACCGCCTCGCGGAGACCATAAACGATGTCAGCAGCGCCTCGCTTGATGACATCGGACAGCTTACCAGCGTGTACCAATCGATGAAGCCAAAGGCCGCGGCACAACTGTTTGAGCAGATGAGCGCGGAGTTCGCTGCTGGCTTTCTGGGAGAGATGCCGCCCGCATCAGCCGCCGGAATTCTATCCGCCTTAAGCGCTGAGAAGGCTTACGCTGTTAGCGTTGTTCTCGCCGGCAGAAATGCGAACGCGCCCAGTGAGTGAGTTGAAATAATGGTTGGAATAGTAGGCATAGTCGTTGTTCTTGTCATGGTCTTCGGCGGCTACCTTGCCGCCGGCGGCAAGATGGAGATCATTCTCAAGTCCCTTCCTTTTGAATTCACGATGATTGGGGGCGCGGCCGTCGGCTCCTTTCTCATCAGTAACGATTTTTCAAGCGTCAAACACACTGTGAAGGACATAGGCAAAGTATTTAAAGGGCCAAAATGGAAGAAGCAGGACTATCAGGATCTGCTTTGCTTGCTGTCCGAGCTCCTGCGCGTTGCTCGGAGAAGCCCAGTGGAGCTGGAGCCCCACATCGAAGCGCCCGACGAATCCGATATTTTCAATACCTACCCCCGCATCCTGGCCGATAGAGAGTCGGTTAACCTGATCTGTGACACCCTACGCTCTGCTGGGATGAACTATGACGACCCTCACCAGGTCGAGGAGGTGTTGGAAAAACGGATCGAGGGCAATTCACATCATGCAATGCATTCCAGTCACGCGATGCAGACCCTCGCTGACGGCCTACCTGCGCTAGGCATCGTTGCGGCCGTTCTAGGCATCATCAAAACGATGGGCTCAATCGATCAGCCGCCTGAAATCCTTGGCAAGCTGATTGGTGGCGCCTTGGTCGGCACCTTTCTCGGCGTTTATCTGGCCTACGGTTTTGTGGGTCCGTTCGCCGCAAAGATCAAAATGGTGATTGAGGATGAAAGTCACTTCCAATTGCTTATCCGCGAGGTTTTGGTCGCCAACCTACATATGCACTCCACCAACATGTGCATCGAAGTCGGGCGCCAAAATACGCCGAGCGCCCTTCGCCCTAGCTACTCCGAACTTGAAGACGCCCTTAAGGGGGCGCGCAAGGAAGCTGCGTGAGGCTCTTGATCCTTCTGATAATGTTGAGTCTACCAACTTTTGTGTTGGGCAAACCTGCGAAAATCAAGTCCGGTGAGCACAGCACATTTTCACGTCTTGTTTTATATACTGGCCAGACTCAACAATGGACCCAATCGCGGAATGGGAACAAGGTAACCATCAAGGTGACAGGCTGGACCTCTAGTTTCGACACCGCCGACACGTTCACCTTTATACCCCGCGAAAGAGTGACTGAGATAAGGGCGCTGCCAGATGGCATCGAATTGACGCTTGATTGTACCTGCAAGGTTCAAGTAGCTGCTGTAGAGCGCGGTGGCATCATGGTTGATATCACCGATACCGTAGATGACGTCGAGGTTGACGTACCCCCACAAGACACGCGCTTAGTCTGGCCCGAACCGGATGGCTTTGTTATGCAAAGCGCCACATCGGCATCCATCAATGCTTTGAGGAAAACCCTGACCCAGCGTTTGGCAAAAGCCGCCACGCAAGACCTGCTTGTTCCGGCGCCACCCAGTGCCACGCGCCCCGCAGCCGCACAGCAGCTGTTCGATGAGCCGCACGCAGTCGAGCGGATCAGGACTACATCCGCGGCGGAACGCGCTAATCAGCGCAACGCACCGTCCATTCCAACACCGCCCCAATGTCCGCCCGAACACTATGGCGATATTCAAAATTGGGGAACAGACGAAAGCTTCGCCGATCAACTTGGGCGGCTTCGACGCGATACGGTCATGGAGTTCGACGTCACGGACCAATCCAGCGCCCTCCATTTAACGCGACTATATTTATTTTTCGCGATGGGCGCAGAAGCGCGGGCAAGCATCGTGGCTTTCGATCAAGACACCTATGACGCTAATTTTCTAACTGTTGTCTCAAGACTACTAGACGGCGAAAGCGGTAGAAAAATCTCGTTAGACCTACCGGCGAATGGCTGTGAGGGGACCATGTCTCTCTGGGCTGCCCTTCTTGGGCGCACAGACGCCGCCATCTCCGAACCTCAGGGGAAAATCGTCGCCGAGGCCTTCTCGCGCCTTCCACACCATCTACGAACAATTCTCGGGCCGAAGCTAATATCGCGACTGCACGATGACGAAAACGGTGTCGCCGCGGGCGTAATCAAGAACATGATCTCCAATCACACCGATGCAGATCCTCAATACCCCAATCCCGCAAGTAATCTCGCCGATTCGAGTATTCCCGAACTAGAAGCGCTAGTGGCCCAAAGCAACGCGGAAACACCGATGGCGCTTGTTGCTTTAATCAACCGGACAATTGATCAAAACCTCGCGATTTCCAATGATATTCTTATTGTCGCGAGATCGTTTGCAAGACAACAAGCGGGCACGCCGGAGGCTATTGAAATTGAAAAGGCTTTGGTGCGTGTATCGGCATTTCGAGGGAATTATACAGATGCAATTGCATCGGCTATGGAACTAGAGGCAGATCAAGACCGGAAGGACTTGATCGGCTTCACGGTGTCGCAAATTATCGCGAAAGGCCGCGATATCGACGTAGCTAAATTCGCTTTGAACCTAGGCCATGACGGCGCACAAACCTATCTTCAACAAAGCGCCGTTCAGGAGATTGCCGACCGCTTAACCGCTGCGGGTATGGACGAGCTGTCCCGCGATTTTTCGGGCAAAAAAGGAAGCACCAAGCGCGACCACCCCCCACAAGTTAACGCATCGACTGCACCTGCGGGTCCGGCCCGCCCACGAGCATTGCCTGACGAGCCGACCACGATCGCCGCTGCAAGCGCTATTTTGAAAACCAGCAAGGATCTGCGGGAGCAGGTTGTCAGCACGCTTGGACCAGCGCCCCCTTGAACGGGTAAAGAACAGACCGCTTAACATATCGTTATGCACTTTTAACCTAAACTGATTTGCACGCACCCTGCCTATGGACGGGGCAAACAGAGCCAGGCCAACGTCAACGATGAAACTGAAATTCCAACCAACTGTCCTTCTTGCGGTGGCATTGATGGCGGTCATCGTGATGATGATCTTGCCGATGCCCGCGTGGGTTCTAGACCTTGGGTTAGCGGCGTCTTTTGGCGTTGCCATTTTGATGTTCACCACAACATTGTTCCTGGAACGCCCGCTTGATTTTTCGTCGTTCCCGACAATTCTTTTGGCATCTTTAATGCTGCGGCTGTCACTTAATGTATCATCCACGAAACTTATCATTGGCGAAGGGCATACAGGAACGGGCGCCGCGGGGCATGTCATTGAAGGGTTTGCCAACTTCGTGATGAGCGGCAGTGTCTACCTCGGGTTGGTCGTCTTCTCCGTCCTGCTTATTGTAAACTTCATTGTGATCACGAAGGGCGCCACGCGAATGGCTGAGGTCGGCGCCCGCTTCGCTTTAGACGCGATGCCTGGCAAGCAACTTGCAATCGACAGTGACATGTCAGCAGGTGCAATCGATCACACCGAGGCCAAAACCCGAAGGGAGCGTGAACAAGCGGAAACGACTTTCTTCGGGTCCCTTGATGGCGCGTCCAAGTTCGTGAAGGGCGATGCGGTGGCGGGTTTGTTAATCACGATGCTTAACCTTGTCATGGGATTAATCATTGGCGTCGCTGCCCACGGCATGCCGTTAGGGTTGGCCTTCGAAACCTATGCGATCCTTACCGTTGGCGACGGTCTGGTCACACAAATTCCAGCAGTCATCATCTCTATCGCCACAGCGCTCTTGCTCGCCCGCGGTGGCACAAGCGGCGCAACGGATATCGCACTGGTGGAGCAGCTGGGACGACACCCAGCAGCGTTGGCGACAGTCGGTGTTCTCATGGTGTTTTTCGCGTTGGTCCCGGGCTTGCCCTTCGTCCCCTTCCTTTTGGGGGCTTTAACGCTTCTTGCCTCCGCGTATCATTTCAAACGAAAACTGGATCTAAAGCCGGCAGTGATACCCTCTCCCCCCGTCACGAAAATACCAGAAAAATCCATGGGCGACATCTTGGATCTGGATGAAATACATGTCGAATTTTCGCCCGACTTGGTGATGATGGCACTTGACCCAACCACCGGCTTAGAGACCCGCATCGGCAATATGCGCAACCACGTCGCCAGCAGTTTCGGGCTGGTTCTTCCGGAAATTCGGCTAACGGATGACGCTTCGCTGAAATCGGGGGGATACCGCATCCGCATACATGGCGTGGTCAAAGCGGAGGACACATTGCATCCCGACTCCGTGTTAGCGCTACTTCCGCCACACGATCCGGACGCCGTTGAAGGTGAAGTGGTAAAAGAGCCGGTGTATGGCGCGCCCGCAAAATGGATCAGTCGCAAATCAAAAGAAGATGCTGCAATGGCCGGCTGCACTGTTGTCGCCCCCCCTGAGATACTTGCGACGCATCTTCTGGAAGTCGTTAAAACCAATTTTTCGCGTTTGCTTAGCATGCGCAGCCTACGACGTATTCTTGACGAGTTCACCAATCTTTCCGACACCAAACGCAACGAAATTAATCGAAAAATACTGGATGAACTGATCCCTGAACGTGTGTCGATGGAAACACTTCTACAGGTTCTTAGACTGCTGCTCGATGAGCGCATATCAATCCGGAACCTTCCGGTCATTCTTGAGAGTATTGCTGAAGGCCGCTCCATTCACTCGACCGCGGAAGCCCTGTGTGAACACACGAGGCAGAGATTAGGCGCACAACTATTCGCTGATCTTAAACGGGATGATGGCTCGCTTCCGTTGTTGCAACTGTCCCCTGAGTGGGAGGAGTTGTTCACCCAATACGCTATCCCTGAGGGTTTACCTTCCGAGATTGCGCTACCACCCGAGGACTACAGCCGTCTAGCCGACGGGGTTTCGCAAAAATTGGGCCACCTGAACGAGACCGGCGTCTTTCCAGCCGTGGTCACGTCTGTGCAACGTCGTCGCTTTTTGCGGCTGCTTCTCGTCAGTCGTGGCATAGACACGCCAATTTTCTCCTACGAAGAAATAGCCCAAGATGGGCGGCCCGCCATTGTCGGCGTAGTGGCCGCATAATGCTCGATTCTTTGCCAGTACTGATGTCCGAACAAAACGTTTGGACGGCCTCCCTTATCGTTCTGCGCGTCGGCGCCGCCATGGCCTTCCTCCCTGCGTTTGGGGAGAAGGCCGTACCGATGCGCATAAAGCTAGGCGCTACGCTCGCCTTCTCAGCGATATTGGCACCGCTAATTTGGCCCACTCTAGCGCAGATCTCTAACCGACAAGATTGGGTTGCGTTAATCGGGCCGGAAATCGTGTCCGGCTTACTTGTCGGCTTTGTCTTTCGTCTAACCGTTTTTGTGCTTCAGATAGCTGGTACAATAGCGGCGCAGTCGACGTCGCTGTCCCAGTTCTTCGGTGGGGGACTGGGAGCCGATCCGCAACCCGCGTTCAGCACGTTCTTTGTCGTATCGGGACTGTGTTTCGCGGTCATGCTCGGGCTGCACATCCGCGTCGTTGAACTATTTCTCCACTCATATCACAGCTTTCCAACCGGCGTTTGGCCGGTCCCCGGACCGACTGCGGAGTGGGCCATTAGCAACATAAGCCACACGTTCGGGCTAGGTTTTAGCTTGGCCGGTCCTTTTGTGTTGGCATCTTTAATCTACAACCTGGGACTAGGCGCAATAAACAAAGCAATGCCACAACTGATGGTCGCGCTGGTTGGCGCCCCTGCAATTAGCTACGGGGGCCTCCTACTGCTGATGCTCTCAAGTCCGTTCATACTTACTGTTTGGGGTCGCTTTTTTATGCGTATCAGCAGCCCCGAAGGGTCTGGTTTTTAAATGGCGGAACCGGCGGAGAGCGGAGAGAAGTCACATGAGGCAACACCTAAGAAGCTGCAAGACGCCCGAAAGAAAGGACAGATTCCCAAATCAGCTGACCTGAATGCCTCCGCCGCATATCTTGGATTGATTTTAGCGTTAACCATACTTGGACCGACGACTTTGCTAGACGCCGCCTCCAAGCTAAGCCACCTCCTATCGGACCCAGCTGCATTTATCGCCATCGATGGCACGACAGACAGCGTCACATTGGCCGGGCTAATGAAAGAAGTCGGCATATCTTCATTGCTGCCTCTGTTTAGCATACCTGCAATTGCGGTTTTGCTGAGCTTGCTCGGCCAACAGGCGTTCACCTTTGCGCCGTCCAAAATTCAGCCCAAGCTCAACAAAATATCGCCTATCGCGTCCGTAAAGAATAAGTACGGGGCATCTGGGCTTTTCGAATTTTTGAAATCTGCACTCAAGCTGGTGGTCGTGAGCTTGCTCATGATTTTGTTTCTACGCTCCACCTTTCCCGATATGTTGCACGTCATAAGCCTTGAGCCGTCGCAGATCTCAGCTCTGCTAGGCCTGCAAATTCTGTCATTTCTGACAATCATACTCGGGATGTCCCTGCTCGTCGGTGGGATAGATTACTTGTGGCAAGTTTCAGAACACCACCGAAAACACCGCATGACTAGAAAGGAGGTGGAGGACGAGAGCAAAGAGGCCGAAGGCGATCCTCACAACAAACAGGCGCGCCGGCAACGCGGTTACGAGATTGCCATGAATCAAATGCTAGCGGATGTCCCCGAGGCAGCGGTCGTGATTGTTAACCCCACCCACTATGCCGTTGCATTGAAGTGGGACGCAAACAGCCCTAATGCGCCAATTTGCGTGGCGAAGGGCGTAGACGAAATCGCCGCGCGCATTCGGGAGGTAGCACACGCAGCATCGGTACCTATTCACAGTGACCCACCCACCGCTCGGTCGCTCTATGCGCACATTGATGTCGGGAAAGAAATTTGGCCTGAAAACTTTCGCGCAGTCGCCGCTGCTATCCGCTTTGCGCAATCGATGAACACCTCTCGGAGAAATACGAAGTGAGTATCGCCAAGCTTGTTCCGCTGCTCAATGCCGCTTACCAAAGGGATCAATCCGCGTTCAATGTGATACGTACCAAGGTCGCCGCCTTAGAAGCGCAGGTATCTAAACTTCGCAAATTTGAGCAGCCTTTGAGCGATGATTCCACGAGCTTCGAACAATCCCATGCTTGGAGCAACCATTTAAAATGGCGGGAAGCCGAAGCGCGAAGACTGATGCGCCTTGTGTTCGAGCTTCAATCAGATCTGCGGAACGCACGCCAACAGTTGAAAAAATCATTTGGTCGGCTCGAGGCGGCTAGAGCCGCTGCAAAAACTGAATAAGCTACATATCCTGTCGAACAATGTCAGTGATCAGAACGTCAGACACGTTTTCACCTGCGACCCTTCGAGCACTCGCGAGCAACGAACTGCGAAGCGTATCCATCGCTGTTGACGCGGTATAAACGCCGTCAAATCCGCCCAAATATGCGTGGTCAAACAGGACCTGAAGAAACGCGTCGCGCAACTTTGGCTCCCTGTCATAAATCGCGCTGGTATCAACAGCGGGCACCTCCAAACTTAGTGACAACACGACGAGCGCCGACACCAGATCATCTTTGATGACTGGAACGACAAACTGATTGTTAATCTTGACGAAACTAAGCTCCACCTCCACCGGTTCGGCCGCCTTTAGGGGTGCTGCGGCCTCCGCCGGCCCCTCATCCACAGAAGAAGCCGTCGGAGGTTCTGGAGGAGCAGGACGAAGAAAAAAACCTGCCCCAACGCCCGCTGCCAAACCCAAAACAAGCAATAAAACTGGTATCAAGGCGCCCAAATCAAACTCCTAAAATGGCAATACGATATCAGCAATTTGCTGACCGTAACGGGGCTGCTGCACATCTGTAATCTGCCCTCGCCCGCCATATGAAATTCTCGCAGCCGCGATACGGTCATATGACACCTCATTTTTTCTGTTTATGTCAGCGGGTCGCACGTATCCGCTAACCAACAGCTCACGTAGCTCGAAATTGACCCGCACTTCCTGCGAACCTTCGATACTCAAGACACCATTTTGCAAGACGTCTACGACAGTCGCAGCGACCCGAATGGAGAACTTTTCTTTCCGCTTGATCGTACCGTCGCCAGAAGACGAGCTGGATGAATTGGTCGAAACTGCAGTATCCAGCGACGCCCCGTCGGGTAATATTTCGTTCACACGCTGCGGGATTCCCAAAAGCGAAGGCAGCTCTAAATTTTCGGATCCGGATCTCCCTCGCGAGCTGCTGTTGGAGATTTCTGCGCGTTCATCAATCTCAACAACCACTGTTACGATATCGCCAACCTGCTCCGCCCTCTGGTTTCCAAGCAGTGAATTTCGACCAGACTCCCATAGCGATGCACTGTCTGTCGCCAACTCGGGTTCGGAAGATTTCGGAACTGGAACCCGCATCATCGCATAATGCTCGTTAGTATTGGCAATCGCACTAATTTCCGGTGGCTTTCCGACATCTTCCAAGCGCCCACATGCGGCTAGCATGGCGAACAAAGCCAGTCCCTGAATGGCACGAGTTTGGCTCATCAAATCTACTTTCCACTTACCGTTACTTCGGCCAAATCACTTACATGGCCCAAAACTGTATTTTTTGACACAAGGTTCAGAACTCGCAAAGTATCCCCGACCGCCCCCCGCCCGAGCGCGCGCCCCTCAGTGGCGATGTTCAACGTACCGGTTTTATAAATTAGCGTGACGATGTCGTTCCGATGGACAAGCGCCCTTGGGCCAACGTCGCCCGCCTGTAACGGCCGACCACGGTAGAGAACCCGTTGCACCTCCTGACCAATCACCTGCGATACGTTCGAATATGTGCCATTCAACGACCGTTCGGAAATGCGTATATCTTCCGCCGTTACCATATGACCGGGGCGCAACGTATGCTCTGGCACGACAGTCTGCGCTGCGGCTGCGGCAGCAGAGAGGGCTGTCAGCAAAACAACGGCACTCGCATATCTGATCATCGGATTTGCGTTGTCGCGCTAAGCATTTGATCAGCAGCCGTGATGACCTTGGCGTTCAGTTCGTAACCACGTTGCGCCTCGATTAGTTCCGTTACTTCACGGACGGCATCGACTGAAGAATCCTCTAGATAGCCGTGCCGGAACCGTCCCAAACCGCTTTCGCCAGCAGTGCCGACAACCGCCCCTCCAGAGGCACCGGTTTCGACGAACAGGTTGCTCCCTATCGCCTCGAGCCCTTTTTCATTCGTGAAGCCTGCGAGCGTGAGTTGGCCAAGCTGCTCAGGCTCAACGCGGTCCACGAAGTAGGCGAACACCTCTCCCTCGGGATTGACCGAAATGGAACGTGCATCTTCGGGAATCGTGATGTTTGGAACCACGGGAAATCCATCAGATGTCACCAACAGGCCATCGCCTGTCCGTTTCAAACCGCCGTCGCGAGTGTAGCCCGAAACGCCGGATGGCAAAGCAACCTCAAGGTAGCCACGCCCTTCAACGGCCAAGTCTAGATCCCCACCGGTCTGCGACAGCGCGCCCTGCGCCACGTTCACAGACACCGCTGTCGCACGGACGCCTAGCCCCATCTGAACGCCGGCCGGCACCAATGTTCCATCAGCCGCATTGATGCTGCCTGCACGCGTCAGCTGCTGATAGTGCAGATCGGCAAACTCGGCGCGACGCGCGTTGTAACCAGTCGTCGACATGTTCGCTAAATTATTAGAGATAACGTCGACGCGAGATTGTTGCGCAGCCATACCCGTTGCTGCAATTTTGAGGGCATTCATGTTGTTGTCCTTTCGTTATCGACCGCCGACCAATGTCATGATTGAGCGAAGTCGTTCATCTTCTTTCTCTAGGAATGACTGCCCCATCTCGTATGACCGCTGAACTTCGATCATGCGCGCTATTTGCCCAACAGCATCGACATTCGAAGACTCCAAGAAACCTTGGCTTATCGTGGCGTTATCAGCGGGCAGAAGGTCAGAATTTGTTTTGAATTTCACGCCGCCCTCGCGCACAAGCGTCGTCAGATCGGTCGGCAGAACTAACCCAATCTGTGCCACCGGATGTCCGCCCGCTGACAATGTCCCATCGGCAGAAATACTGATCGGACCAGCGTCGGCAGGGGCAAACATCGGCGCGCCCCCGACATCCAAAAGCAAACTTCCATCAGGTGAAACCAGTTCACCCTCTGCGCTCAGACTAAAAGCCCCTGCGCGCGTCAGCCTTACCCCATCAGGGGTCTGCACCTGAAAGAACCCGTCACCGTTAATTCCGAGATCGAAAGCCCCGCCTGTTTGCGTCAAGGACCCTTGGTGGTAATTCGTCTGGTGCGCGTTTGCGCGCGCCATTGATATGCTGTCGTTACCTACGCCCAACGGCATCACGAATTCTGAGAAAATGGCGCTTTCGGCCCGAAACCCGGTTGTGGCAAGGTTAGCTATATTGTTGGCCACAACGCGCATCTCATTCATCAGGCCGGACTGACGGGTTAGCGTCGTATAGACGGAATTACTCATCACTAGCCCCCCACAATTATTGGAATGATTGTGCCAGACCAAAACATCATGAGGTGTTTGGTCATGAAGCTCATCGACATCCAGAACGTCGCAAGAATTGCACCGACTTTGGGGACAAAGGTTAACGTCATTTCTTGAATTGATGTCAGCGCCTGAAAGAGGCCAATCAACAGCCCGACGCCCAACGCGACGGCTAATATCGGTCCGGAGATGACGACAGCCACCCACAGCCCCTGCCGCATCACATCGAAAAATTCAGCTTCGCCAAGCATCAAACAGGCATCCGAAGAATTTCTTGATAAGCCTCAACAACCTTGTCGCGCGCACTTACAGCAGTTTGGACGGCCAATTCGGACTGGGTCAACGCCTCTACCAATTTGTGCGGATCGCCGTTTGATGTCATCGATTGCATTGCGACCTGCTCGCCCATTGCGACCACATCGGCGAACTGCTGAGCCGCCCGACCTACGGGCGTATCTGCGCTCGGGCTTGTTCCAAGTTTGGCCGCTTCATATGCGCGGTGCGCGATCGTAGTAGAAATATCCATTCTGGATTATCCTTGTAAGTTTCTAGGTTTAACGCCTCAGGATATCTAGCAAGGCACTAGACATTTTGCGTGTCTGCTCAAACATCTTGAGGTTGGCCTCATAGCTTCGTTGCGCTTCACGCGCGTCAGCGATCTCAATCATCAAATTCACATTGGAGCCTTGAATATATCCTCCTGCATCCGCCAGCGGGTGCGATGGGTCGTGAATTTTGGGGAGCTCGCTCTGATCCAAATTGGTCTTGCCCTTTCGGACCAAACCGGTTGCTTCGCCGACTTTAAACTCTTGCTCGAAGGAAGTAACTTTGCGACGATATCCAGGGGTGTTGACGTTCGCTAGGTTTTCGGATGTCAATCGGAGGCGCGCTGCATGGGCCCGCATACCGCTTGCCGATATGGCCAAACTTTGTGAAATTTCACTCATTTCCCATTACCGTCCGCGACCGATCGACATTTTCAGTAGATCGACCGAGTGCTGATATATCGTGATCGCTTTGGAGTGCTGTCGCTCGACATCAATTGACTTCAAAATTTCGCCCTCAAGCGAAACTGAATTACCGTTCGGCTTCGTCTCCCACGCCAACTTATGAGAGACGGGAAAAATATCTGCATGATGATCGGCCTGAATATGTCCCGTCCGTGTGGTACCCCAAGTCAATTCATGACGTGTTTGTATCATTTCATCAGTGAATTTTGAAACTTCGCGAGGTGTATAATTTGGCGTATCCACGTTAGCGATATTGGTAGAGATCACCTTCTGACTTGCCGTTGCGTGTTGTGCCAAAAATCCGGCTGTCTGCAATAAAGGTAAATTTTTGAACATCAGGGGTTCTCCCATCAAGTGTGTACATCTTGTCTTAAGAGCCATTCGTTTAGAAAAAGTAATCGGACCAAGAAGAGTAGAAACTTGTCTCAAAATTTTAATCAGATGATATCCGCCTTTGGTGAAATTCCTCGTTACGCGAGGGAGGGCTTTGTGACATCAACTTCCGCGGGCGTCGTCAGGGTTCGTGGATTATCGTCGGCCGCGCGCGTTGGCGACTTAGTGACCCTACATAAAAATTCAGGCCTCACGGTCTACGGTGAAGTTTTAAGTGTTCAAAAGGGGGCTCTGGACGTCCTGCCCGAAAGCGGTGTCGACGGGGTTGCTGTTAACGATCGGGTATCTCACCACGGGGCACTACGGATCATGCCGCACGTCAGCTGGCTCGGTCGAGTCATTGACCCTTTTATGCGCCCGCTGGACGGAATGCCGCTCATCACGGGGTCAGCAGAAGTGCCATTAAAATCGCCCCCACCCACACCCACGCTGAGAAAACGCTTCGGGGGTCGCCTACCAACGAAAATCGCTGCTTTTGACACGCTTCTGCCGCTGGTTCGAGGGCAACGCCTAGGTATTTTTTCAGGTTCCGGTGTGGGAAAATCCACGCTCATCGCCGATCTTGCCAAGGGTGTTCAGGCGGACGTCGTCATCATCACTTTGATCGGGGAGCGCGGTCGGGAGGTTCGCGACTTCATAGAGGACACCCTTGGAAAGGAGGGGTTACAGCGCGCGGTTATCATCGCTGCCACCTCGGACAAATCCGCGATGATCCGTCGAAAGGCAGCTTGGGTCGGCATGGCTGTTGCCGAATATTTCAGGGATGAAGGCGCACACGTCCTTTTGCTGGCAGACTCTGTCACGCGATTCGCCGAGGCTCATCGAGAGATTGCGCTCACGACAGGTGAGACCGCGAGTTTGGGGGGCTTTCCACCCTCTATTACTCAAGAACTTATGAGTTTGAGCGAAAGGGCGGGCCCTGGGCCAATCGGGAAAGGAGATATTACCGCTATTTTTTCTGTCTTACTTCAGGGCACAGACATGGATGGCCCGGTCGCGGACGTAATGAGAGGCGTGCTCGATGGCCACGTTGTATTGTCTCGGAACATCGCTGAGCGGGGGCGATTCCCTGCGATCGATGTATCGAAATCCGTATCGCGTAGCCTTCCCGGAGCAGCATCCACGGATGAGCTCGAGCTGCTCTCACAAACGCGGAGCGCGATCACCACATATGAAGAGTCTCAAACCTTGATACAGTCCGGATTGTATGATCTCGGAAGCGACGCCACAATTGATCACGCAATTTCCGTTCGCCCTAAGATAGAAGCGTTTTTGTCGAATAGAACGTCACCCTCCATCCAATCGTCATACTCTCAACTAGAGGATTGCCTAAATGGGCAATAGGCACAACAGTATACTAGCCAGCGAGGGAGCAGTGGAGGGGAGGTGCCAAACGCGCACGGTAACGCCGACACAGACCGTGAATACCCTTAAAAACAGGCAGTTTCCCCAAAGTGAAAGGCTGTTGATATAGTCAGAAAGAAAGCTTGAGGCCGTTCCGCAACAAACTTAACGCTGTCGAAGCGCCAGTTTTCACAGTTTGATTGTTGAGCTGACTCGCCAGCAAAAACTTGGTTCTCAATCTATCAACGCTAGACTGTTCCTTGAAGATGTCGATGCTCTCGCCATCGAGCTTAGACAGAACTTCAGATTTTAAAAAATCCACCTGCCGATCTAAAGATAGGTTTGAGAATGCCGGTGGCAAGAAAAATGCAGTATCGAAAATTGACTTCAGCGGTGGGTTCCCCAGAACCGAAAACCACTTCGTCGCTTCGGTTGCTTCCTTGTTAACGATCTCGCCAATGGATTGATCGAGACTTAATGCCAATCGCAAGCTTTCGTCCTGGTCGCCCACTGCCCGTTCAAACTTCTGGTCAATATACTTCGAGATGATTTCTTCAGAAAAATCGCTAAGCTGGGTGCGCGGAACATCGAAATCTCCAAAACCAAAGGCTTTCGTGAATTCCAGATAGCGTTTATCTGAAAATCGGTTTGCTAATGCATCTTCTGAAAAGGAACCGTCCGATAGTACTTTTTTTACCAGAAACGTGTTATTCAGGTCATCTTCCAAGCCAAACGCGGTTAGTGCAACCGACAAGAGCTCGCGGTCACCAACAAGGTCATCAGCAGTCTTAACCGACGAAATGCGTTCGCGAAAAGCCTCGGCCTCACGATTAGGCGCCCCTGATTTCATGAAATTATCTTTCTGGGCCTCCAAGGTGCGCGACAAGAATGTCCAACCTAGCAAACCGGACTGGGGAATGACTGGCGAGAACGTCATTGGGCACCTGCGCCCAGTAGCCTCGCCTCGCGTGACAAGAGCATTCGAAGGGACTTGAGGGCAGGGTAGAACTGGTCTTTCAGAATGTGGTCGGTCGACACATCGAGTATTCGGCGGCTATCACTATCCAAAAAAGCATAACTGAGTTTCTCAATCGTTCTTAACACCTCTTTTCTTCCGTCCTGCTGCGTTAAGTCTCCGGAGAGAATTAATTGCAGGAGATAGCAAACCCTGCGAACTGGAGTGGTGGCTTCGTCAGGGTGAATTGCATCCTTGAGCCGCAGAATTTTTGCGTCAGGTGTCAGTATATTTATGCGTCCACGACGTTCACCATTCTCGACGACAACACCGTTGATAAGAACCCGTTCCTTTGGCCCTAGCTTTAAGACTAGACCCGTCACGTGCTGGTAGCCTCCATGTTCAGGCCCCGCATTATAGACATATTAACCTCCCTAAGAGCATCGACCGTGGCATCCCCCCTTAAAACTTTTCCTGTCTGCTCATTCACAAACTCCGAGAGATAAAACACCCTGGCCCTCATATCTGCGGGAAGCGCGTTTTCGGCGTTTGAAACGTCGGAGGCTAATGCTCTCCAGAGGCGACGGTTTGAGTGCAGCGCCGCCGCCAGTTTGGGAAACCCGTGTTTCTTATCGCCGGACGCTAGAGTAATCGCGCGGGTGACCTGTGCGAAAACTTCTGCTTCGATCCCGCGGTGTGTTCGAAGGTGAGTATTCTCTTTACCATACGCAGAGATTGCCTGTTGCGTTGAATTCATTTGGACACCTAGATTGATTTAAAGTTGACGAGGCGACCACATCGGCGCCCCGTCCTCATTCACGTTAGCGGAATAGCGACAAAATACTCTGTGGCGCCTGGTTCGCGATCGACAAGGCCTGGACGCCGAGTTGTTGCTGAACCTGCAAGGCCTGCAAGCGCGCTGAGGCTTCCTCCATATCTGCATCCACAAGGGTACCGATGCCGGATTTCAGCGAGTCTGTCAGTTTGCCGACAAATTCTGACTGAGTCTCAATTCGACCTTGCGCTGAACCGAATTCAGCGGCGGCATCAATGGAGTTTTGTATCAAGACCTCGACGTTCCCAAGTGCCGCATCCGCCCCTTGAGAGCTGGTCACGTCAATACTCCCTAGGCCAAACAAGCCTCCAGAGGCTGTACCGTCTTGCGCGCCTACAGCTGTAAACGTCGCAATAGATGACGCGCTGTCGTTGTCAATTTTCAGTACCTTTGCACCTGCGTCATTGGTGGTTACGCGCGTCGTAATTCCGTCGATGCCCGCGGTATCAATCGCTGCCTTCAACCCGTTAGCGACGTCCTCGAATGTTTCACCCTCGCCCGCTATATAGGTGGCGACATCACTGCCGATGGTGACACGATATCCGTCCCCCGCATTGACTTTCGCAACCGCCGAGAACGTCACGTTTTCGGCACGCTCGGCGATTTCCGCAGTTCCATCCACGACTGGCGAACCGGAGAACGTCAGGTCCACCGCTTCAAATGCGCGCGTCGATGTGATTTCAAGATCGCTTCCGTTGCGCGCGGCACTGATACCCTCGAGACCCAGCGCATTGATCTGCCCGGCAATTTGATCAATCGCGAGTTCTTCCGTATCAGACGCTAGGAAAGTACCAGCGGTAAAGTTCAATGTGGAACCGGCTACGGTGATTTGGAAGTTGTCGCCCGACATGTCACTACTGTTCGCGAACGTGATTGCCTCGGTTGTGCCGGTGTTTGCAATCGGTCCAGCTGATGCCGTCGCATTTGCCGACAGTGACGTACCAGTGCCGTAGGTGCCAGCGCTGTCAGATAAGTCTGCGCGGGCAATCGATATATTGGATGCAGATACTGTCCCATCTCCCAAGCGGTCCAGCGACGAAAGAATGTCGACCGAGTCGGTGCCTTTCAACATATTCAGACCGTTGAATTGTGCAGCCCCGACGACAGACTTTATCTGCGACGTCAGTGCGTCGATGTCAGTTTGGATTTTTTCACGGTCCACATTCTCTTCTTGGGCGGAAACGACCTTTCCTTTAATTTGGGTAAGCAAGTCCGTCACGGTTTCCGCGCCCTGTCGGGCGACCGCCACAGTAGATTCGCCAAGCGCCAAGCTTTCCGAAATCGCGTTAAAACCTTTAACGTCTGACTCCATAACTTTTGAAATCGCCCATAACGCCGAGTTGTCTTTTGCTGACGCGACAGATTTGCCAGTTGAAATTTCAGATTGGGTTTGCAGCAAGTTCGAGTTAATTGACTTCAAAGTCTGCAACGCGACCATTGCGCCATTGTTTGTAAGAATACTTGACATATCGTTTCCTCTTGAGCAGCGCTTTTAAGCGCCGGATTTTAGCCATGCAGCACGGCTTGAAGAGTCATTTTGACTTTTGCGTGTGTTAACCTCAGTCAAACTCGCGCCACCCCGTTGGTGGGATGCGCTCCCATCTGGCGTGGAATTCCCTAACGGGCAGCTAAAGGTCACGTGTGCCTTCGATAAGTTTTTAAATACCCAAGCCTAAAATTTTCGATCGGTCAGCCCCCGATTGAAGCAACCCATCGAGCCGCTTCTATTGTATGTTTTCAAGTGTAGATCGGGATTTAGAAAGCCCATCAAACGTTCGTTTGCAGCCTGAAACCCAGCCTGTACAGCGCGGTACAATTGCTGATTCTGCTCAAATTTTATTCGCAAGTTTCTTAGCTCGACTTCGGACCTTCCGTCCCGCGCGGCATAGAAGTCCTGCAATGCCTCTTCTTTGTCCGCCAATGCGTCTGCGATATCGTCTAGCGCCCCCGCGGTCAGTGTGTCTTGCTCTCGCTCCAAGACTTTCAACAGACGAGCAGACGGGCTTTGTTTCGAGTAAATACCCAAATCATTTACCTTTCAAGTTTTTCAAAAAATGGCCGCTCAGACCTAAGCCACCTTTCTCTACAATAAGCTTTGCATGAGCATCCCGAAGAAACGTTTGAAACTGCTCCTCCCCCGCACCACCGCCGAACTCTCCTGACATTTCTTTCACGCCCATAAATGACAACATCTCAGCCAGGAATGCTCTCTCAAGACTTTGGGCAACGTCATGCATTTCAGGTGGCTTGTGCTTGCCGACTGGCGCAGCGGCAGGGCGAATAGTTGCTAAATCATTCATAAGGTTCTCCGGCAAAAGCGACCTGAGAATATTTATTGGGCAGTAGTAAAGATTGAGTAACTCATGTCTGACATTGTTCTTGCTAACTGAGCGAGAATAAACCCAGCATCATGAACCTTCCTCCAATACAGACGAGTGCAGAAAGCGGGTCTCCGCCTCATAGGGCGGAACAACCTTCTATTGAGGTCTCTAACGAGATCACACCAGACGTGTTTGAGACACTGATAGGTCCTGAGCTGGTAGAGCCGAAGCAGCAGTCACAAATGACGACAACTGCCTTAGTCAGTCCGCTGGAGGTAATCGCGAGGCTAATCCGCCTTGCCGACCCAGGCAACATACTCTTTTCGCAACAAATGCCGGATACAGCGACGCCACCGCCGCATCGAGAACCAAACACGAGCAGTCACTCGGCATCTACAACCTCGCGATCAAATGTACCGCAACTGAAGAACCTCTCTAAGGAGGGCTTTACAGCGCCCTTGTCGCAACCAACAACTACTCTGCCCTTGGCGCGATCAAAGCCTTCCGACGACATCGCCCGTGGCGCGCCTTCGTTGGGCATCGAAAAGTTAGGCCGTCAGGTGAGCAACGAAGCAACGGTCGCAAGTGCGCCAACTACAAGTAGAAGCGACCAGAATTCAAAGACGCCCCCCACCCGTCACCTATTAGATACTGGTGCGGCTCATCGAACTCGGCCTGATGTCGCACCACAAATTTTCACGGATAAAGCCGTCGATCGCCCGGTACATCTCCCCCCTGTTATTCAGGATGTAGCTGAAGTGCTTCCTGCGAGCGCCTCACGCTCGGGGCAAGAACTCGACTCTACACAGAGAAGCACCTCCGGTGTTTCGGAAGACGGGGTGACTCAGGTTGCAGCCAGCTCTCCGCCCCGTCACTTTCCGAAACGCCCTGCACTTCAGGCTTTACACGTTGAGACACGGTCAACCTCGCCTCATCAATCCCCCCAATTTGCGCCACCGGTGTCTTTGACTGAGCAACCTAACGCTTCACCTGAGTTGACGACTGCCCGGCCTAAGCCGCAAGGTTCAATGCTCTTCGCTTCCCTCCCCCAGCAACATGCTTCTGCGCCGCGCCCCACCGCCACGCGAGGCGCCCCACAAGCACAACTGCTGCACAGGCTTACCGTGAGAAGCCACCATAGGGCGACTTCACCTATAACACCAACGGCGGCGCCCAGCGGCGATCAAGTGAACATACTGGTCAATAAAGAACAGAATCTGGAAAATTTCCTACGCCCCCCTCCCACCAAGAGTCTTACTGAAAGTGTGGGGCAGCCTCGCGTTGAACCTGAACAGGGCTTGATATTTAGTACGTCGATGGCTGTCGCCAGCCAAAGTACAGCGATTGCAACTCCGCAACACCAGCAGCCACATCAGCCTCACTTGCCGCAACACATTAGCGCGCAAATATGTGTTGCGGTGGAAGCCTCAGACGAGCGCAGTGTCGAAATCCGCCTCGATCCTGAAGAGTTGGGGCGCCTGCGCATCGTTCTCTCACCCAAGGATGGTGGCATCGTGGTAACTGTTTTCTCCGAAAAACCCGAGGTGCTCGACTTAATGCGCCGTAACACGAACCAACTCGAAACCGATTTCTCAGACATTGGATATGACGGCGCCAGTTTCAGCTTTCGAAAGGAAAGTCGTGACGCGGACGACCTATTGGATGCCCCCTCCAGCAAAACCAATGAAACCACGCCAGTAAGCTCCCCGCCCGAAGTGCACCTGCAAATCGACGGAACAACCACGAGTCTAGATTTAAGGCTGTAAGGAAACACCATCATGGACGTAGTCTCATCACCACAATTTAGCGGCGCTGAAGCGGCCCCCGCCCCCACTGCTCACAGCGTTCTGAGTTCCGACTTTGAAACGTTCATCACGATGCTGACCGCGCAGATGGAGAACCAAGACCCGCTCAATCCGCTCGATTCGCAGGACTTTGCCACTCAATTGGCAACCTTTTCGGGTGTTGAGCAGCAAGTAAAAACTAACGACCTACTAAGCGCTCTGGCGTCTCAGCTTCTGGCTTCTAGTCTTGGCGATATGGCGAGCTGGGTCGGCATGGATGCCCGCATAGCAGCGCCTGCACACTTTGATGGAGCACCCATTGAGTTGGTCGCGAATCCACCTAAACACGCGGAACGCGCCGAATTGGTCGTAACAAATGAAGCCGGCAGCGAGGTACAGCGGGTTAGTATCCCAGTCTCTGACCAGCCAATCAGCTGGGCGGGTGTGGGCAGCAGCGGGCAACCCCTAGCCAGCGGTACATACAGCTTCGAAGTGGAAGCCTTTTCTAAAGATGAGCAGATCGACAGTCATGTGCCGGATATTTTCACCCGCGTTTCGGAGATCCGCACAGTCGATCAAACCGCCGTAGTGGTGGTTAAGGGCGGCGCAATTCACCCCACGTCTCTGGTCACCGGCCTACGATAGTAGAAGCCATACCACCCAAGCTGCCGCAGCAACCCCAATACCCCACATAAAACCGATCAGCCGACCATTCGGCTGGTCCTTCCGTATTGCTCTCTCACTGTCGTGAGACTGGTTCAGCGCTGTTTCCATCAATTTTGGAAGCTTCGGCCCGAAACGGCCCAAGACCTGTACGGTCGAGACCAAATCGCGCAGTAAGGCTTTCGGTCCAACATTTTCTTTGATGTAGTCTTCAACCACTGGCTGAGCAACTTGCCAGATGTTGATTTCCGGATGCATGGTCCGTGCAACCCCCTCGACAACGACCATCGTGCGTTGCAGCAGGATCAGCTCGGTTCTCGTCTCCATGCCAAAACGCTCCGTCACCTCAAAAAGGTAGGCAAGCAAATGAGCCATTGAGATTTGCGTGGCGTTCATCCCGAAAATTGGCTCACCCACCGCGCGCAGCGCCTGTGCAAAATCATCGATATCACGGTCTGCAGGCACGTATCCGGCCTCAAAGTGAACCTCGGCAACACGGCGGTAGTCCTTGCGGATAAACCCGATGAGAATTTCCGCATAAGCGCGGCGGGTGTATTCATCAATGCGCCCCATAATGCCAAAATCATAGGCGATTATGTCGCCGGAGGGGCTGACCTTTAGGTTCCCTTGATGCATGTCGGCGTGAAAATAACCGTCGTTCAGGGCCTGCCTCAAGAACAACTGCAAGACGCGTTCGCCAAGGAGCTTCCGATCATGGCCGGCAGCGTCAATTGCCTCCACGTCACCGAAAGCGATTCCCTCTGCCCACTCCATTGTCATGACACGCTCAGCAGAATGGAAGAAATGTGTCTTGGGTACGACGAAGCCAACATCGCCAGCCGTCTTTGCGGCATATTCACCAGCGGCGGCAGCTTCCATCCGCAGATCAAGCTCCCCGCGCACAACGCCGTCGAAATGCTTAATCACTTCAGTCGGGTGTAAGCGACGCGATGACGGGGACAGCAACTCAATCATAGAAGCTGCGAAATAGAACGCGTCGATATCCTTTCGGAATGCCTTTTCAATGCCCGGACGCAGGATTTTGACGGCGACCTCTTCGCCTGTCTCTTTAAGGCGCGCCTTATGCACTTGCGCAATGGATGCGGCCGCGACGGGCTCGGAAAACTCTGAAAAAATCGTCGCCAGCGACGCGCCCAGCTCCTCCTCAACTGTCGCGATCGCATAGGCTGTTGGAAACGGCGGGAGCTTATCTTGTAATACGCGCAACTGTAGCGCCAGCTCGTCACCAACCACGTCGGGGCGTGTCGATAGAACCTGTCCAAACTTGATGTACGCGGGTCCCAATGCCGACAAAGCACGCACAGCCGGCGGCATCGAAGGGTCTCCCTTGTGGCCCAACCACTTGAACGGCCAAGCCATGACGCGCGCCACCAAACGCAAAGGTGCAGGAGCGTCAAACGCATCAAGCGCCAGGTTCATCGCGCCCGTCCGCTCTAGTGTAGCGCCGGTTCGGATAAGTCGCCAAACGTTGTGCGGCCCGCGCATCTAGATCTTCCAACCCGCGTGCAACGCCGCAACGCCCAACGTCATATTGCGGTAGCTCACGTTCTCGAAGCCAGCCGCGCGTATCATCCCGGCAAAGGTGTCTTGGTCAGGGAATTGTCGGATCGATTCGACAAGGTATTGGTAGCTTTCACTGTCGCCTGCGATCACCTTCCCCATTTTGGGGATAACGTTGAAGGAATACAGATCATAAGCTTTTTGCATCATCGGATTGGGCAATTGAGAAAACTCCAGAACCATCAACCGACCACCAGGCCGCAACACACGGTAAGCTTCGCTTAGGGCATCTGCGATACGAGTGACGTTCCGTATACCAAAGCTGATTGTATACACGTCGAAACTGTTATCCTCGAACGGCAATGCCATTGCATCGCCGACGACCCAATCAAGGCGGTCCGCTAGGGACGATGCTTCCGCGCGCTTGCGCCCTTCGACCAGCATCGATTCCGTCATATCCAGAACGACTGCATCCGCGTCACCGGCCCGCGCCAAGAACCGGAAAGACACGTCGCCCGTGCCGCCGGCCACGTCCAGCAGCCGCTGTCCCGCTCGCGGGGCCAGCCAGTCCATCATCGCATCTTTCCAAATGCGGTGAATGCCCACCGACATCACGTCATTCATGATGTCATACTTCGAGGCCACGTTCGTGAACACGCCATGTACCATCCCAGCCTTCTGGTTTTCTGGGACGTCCGTGAACCCGAAGTGGGTGGTTTTTTGCGAATCTTCAGCCATCTGTTCTTGCGGTCCTTACAATCTCACCCTTTCTTATAGGTCTAGCTTGGCGGGTTACAATGCGACCCAAAGGACGAATGAGGGTGCGCGATGCCAGAACTACCAGAAGTCGAAACTGTCAGGCGCGGCCTGCAACCCCATATGGAGGGGCGTGTCATGGCACGGGTGGAGGTCAACCGGCCCGACCTGCGCTGGCCATTCCCCCCGAATATGACGGGCCGGCTTCAAGGAAAGACAGTCACCGCACTGCGTCGACGTTCCAAATACATCTTAGTTGATCTGGATAGCGCGGAGACTTTGATCATCCACTTGGGAATGTCGGGCCGAATGCAAATTGACGAAGCACCGACGGCGCAGTTCCATCATGAGCCACCTGTGGCCCAAAAGCACGACCATGTTGTATTTCACTTACAGGACGGCACGAGAATTGCGTTCAATGATGCTCGCAGGTTCGGCGCCATGGATTTAACACCGACGGCTGAGGTCGAGAATCACTGGCTCCTTAACAAATTGGGTCCGGAGCCCTTGGGGAATTCGTTCAACGCACCGTATTTGGTCGAAGCCCTGAAAAAGAAGTCATCCCCGATCAAAACCGCGCTGCTGGATCAACGAGTCGTCTCCGGCTTAGGCAACATTTACGTCTGCGAGGTTCTGTTTCGCACTGGCATCTCACCGAAGCGCAAAGCCTCAAACTTGAGCGCCGCACGCGTTGCAAGCCTCGTCCCCGCCATTCGGGATGTCTTGGAGGAAGCCATAGAATCGGGAGGTTCCTCCCTGCGCGACCATCGGCAAACCAACGGTGAGCTGGGTTATTTTCAGCATAATTTTGCTGTGTACGACCGCGAAGGAGCGCCGTGTCGGAATGAGTGCGGCACCAACATTTTCCGTGTTGTTCAGTCGGGGCGTTCCAGTTTTTACTGCCCCAAATGTCAAAGATGAATTGAACCTCGGCGTGAACATGCTACGTCTCATGACCTGCTAGCAATGAGGTACATCATGGCATTCAAGACAATTATTGTTGAAATTGAAGAGCATATCGCGCTGATCAAACTGAATCGCCCTGACGCATTGAACGCGCTCAATGCGACGTTGCTATCTGAACTCTCGCAAGCACTGACGGACGCGGGCACCAACAAGAAGGTGCGCTGCATCGTCATTACCGGCTCTGAAAAGGCATTCGCAGCTGGCGCAGATATAACTGAGATGGCCGAAAAGTCCTTCGTCGACGTGTTCGGCGGCGACCTCTTCTCGGAATTTCCGAACACTTTCATGCGGGTACGCAAACCCATTATCGCCGCGGTCTCAGGCTATGCCTTGGGCGGTGGGTGCGAGTTGGCGATGATGTGCGACTTCATTATCGCATCAGACACCGCAAAGTTTGGGCAGCCGGAAATCAACCTTGGCGTCATGGCAGGTTTGGGCGGCTCGCAACGCCTGACACGCTTTGTTGGCAAGTCGAAAGCCATGGATATGAACCTGACCGGACGTTTCATGGACGCCGAAGAAGCTGAGCGCTCTGGACTGGTAAGCCGTGTCGTACCGGCGAAAAAACTGATCAACGAGGCCATGGCCGCAGCCGGAAAGATTGCTGAAAAATCTGCGCTCGCCACCGTTGCCATCAAAGAATCGGTGAACCGCAGCTACGAGACAACACTCAACGAAGGATTGCTGTTCGAGCGTCGGGTTTTCCACTCCCTTTTTGCGACAGAAGACCAAGCAGAGGGTATGGCAGCCTTTATAGAAAAGCGCGAACCGCAGTTCCGCGACAAGTAATGCCAATTAGAGCGTTGACTTGAAGGCGAGTCGGTCCTAGAAGCGCATTCTCAGATTTTCACACCGAACCATCGGGGTCCTTACGTATGGCAAATTCGCCTCAAGCTAAAAAGCGCGCGCGCCAAACAGAGCGCCGCACCGAAGTAAACAAAGCACGTCGCTCGCGCATCCGCACGTTCCTGCGCACAGTTGAAGAAGCAATCACTGGTGGTGATTCTTCCGTCGCTAAAGACGCGCTCAAAGCTGCTCAGTCTGAACTGATGCGCGGCGTCTCCAAAGGCGTGATGCACAAGAACACAGCGGCACGCAAAATGTCGCGCCTGTCATCGCGGGTCAAAGCCATCGGCTGATCCGGTTACAACTGATTACAGTTAAGATTTTCTAGAACGCGCCCTTATCGGCGCGTTTTTTTGTGCCCGATCCTTGGGGCGCGGCTTTTGCGCCACGGTTAGATTCGAGATCGTACTAAGTATGAGTCAAGCGCGAAGATAAGTTGCGACATGCCCTATCCAGTCGCTATCCATATTGAGCGATTCACTTCGTCTCGGGGGGACATGGAATGAGCACGAACACCAGTTCGGCTGTGCAAGACTTGCGGCCGGTACAGGCTTGGGACCTTTTAGAAAAGAACCCTACAGCAGTGCTCATCGACGTCAGGACAAAAGCCGAATGGTCTTTTGTGGGGAAACCTGACCTGTCGATCCTAAATCGTTCGGTTTTAACAATCGAGTGGTGTAGGTATCCGGATATGTCCGTAAATCCGCGGTTCGTTGAAGAAATGAATGAGGCACTGGGCAACGTTCTGCCGTCCCAGCTCTTGTTTATTTGCAGGTCCGGTGCGCGTTCTATGAACGCAGCGCTTGCGGTTCACGCTTCCCTTGCCGAGGGAGCGCACCACGTGGATCTGTTCAATGTAGCCGAGGGCTTCGAAGGCGACTTGGATCAGGAAAAACATCGGGGGGGGCTTAATGGCTGGAAGTCCCACGGGTTGCCATGGGGGCAATCCTGATCTGCGGAACGGGTAAAAGATGACGAACGACACTTGGGGGCAAGCGCGTGAAACGCTGCAAACTACTATTGGTAAGAACAACTACCAAACTTGGATTGAACCACTAACTTTCATTTCTTGCGACGGTGGCGTCGCTGAATTTGGTGTGCAAACCAGCTTTCAGGGGGACTGGGTCTCTCGCAACTTCGGCGACGAAATTCTTCGCCAGTTTGACAAGCTTGGTGAATCCGTTGACCGCCTGAAGTTCTCGGTTCAGAGCAATCGCCCGGTGAAAACTGCAGCACCTGCCACGACCACCATCTCGAAGTCCGGACAAACCGCTGCGCCAAAACCTGTTCAGGCCGCAACGCCGTCCGACGATCCCGTGATTGGCGCCCCTCTCGACAAGCGCTTTACGTTTGACCGTTTCGTTGTCGGGAAACCCAACGAACTGGCGCATGCCGCCTCACGCCGCGTCGCCGAAGGTGGTCCGGTCAGCTTCAACCCTCTGTTCCTCTACGGCGGTGTTGGCCTTGGTAAAACCCACCTGATGCACGCTATCGCTTGGGAGCTACAGACCCGCTCTCCCGAACTCAAAGTTGTCTACTTGTCCGCAGAACAGTTCATGTACCGCTTCATCCAAGCGCTGCGCGACCGTCAAATGATGGACTTCAAAAGCCTGTTTCGCTCGGTCGACGTGCTCATGGTGGATGACGTCCAGTTCATCGCTGGCAAAGACAGCACGCAAGATGAATTCTTCCACACGTTTAACGCGCTGATTGATCAGCAAAAGCAGATCATCATCTCCGCAGATCGCGCACCTGGCGAGATCGACGGCTTGGAAGAACGCATTCGGTCGCGGCTGCAGTGGGGGCTGGTCGTGGATTTGCACCCAACCGACTACGAACTGCGCCTTGGCATCTTACAGCAAAAGGTCGAGCAGTACCGCGCGCAGTATCAGGAGCTGAAAATCACTGATGGCGTGCTGGAATTCTTGGCGCACCGCATTTCCAACAACGTGCGTGTCCTAGAGGGTGCGTTGACACGACTGTTCGCGCTGGCCTCACTGGTTGGCCGCGAGATCACGCTGGAGATGGCCCAAGAAAGCCTCGCCGACATTCTGCGCCAGTCCGACCGCAAGGTGACGATGGACGAAATCATGCGCAAAACCTGCGACTACTACAACGTGCGCATGTCCGACCTGCTGTCGCCAAAACGGTCACGGAACATTGCGCGCCCCCGTCAGATGGCCATGTGGTTGGCAAAATTGCTGACCCAACGCTCCTACCCTGAAATCGGGAAGCGTTTCGGCAACCGCGATCACACCACGGTCATCCACGCGGTTCGCAAAATTGACGAGCTAAAAGCGCAAGACAGTCAGGTTGCCGAGGATGCGGAGCTACTTCGTCGCATGCTCGAAGCCTAATTGCCTTGACGATCCCGCGATAAAAGCGGACTTTTCAACAAAATGTTTGCATAAGCGGGCGGAGAGGATACCTTCTCCGCCCCAGCTATCTTCCAAAGAGGGACGGATATGAAAATCAGTGTCGAGCGCAGCGCCCTGCTCAAGGCTGTGAGCCAAGCTCAATCAGTTGTCGAGCGCCGTAACACCATCCCTATTCTGGCCAACGTCCTGATCGAAGCCGAAGGTAACGATGTGACGTTCCGCGCGACCGACCTTGATATCGAAGTTGTCGACAAAGCCCCCGCGCAAGTTGAACGCGCCGGTGCAACCACGGTATCCGCGACCACCTTGCATGAAATTGTGCGCAAGCTGCCTGATGGCGCGCTCGTTTCTCTTACGGACGACGGGGCGACAGGGCGGTTGACCGTAGAAGCCGGCCGCTCGAACTTCTCCTTGGCGACACTGCCAAAAGAAGACTTCCCCGTTATGGCGACGTCCGAATACCAGTCGAACTTCTCCGCACCAGCCCCGATGTTGCGCCGCTTGTTCGACAAGTCCAAATTCGCGATCTCGACCGAAGAAACACGGTATTATCTGAACGGCGTCTACATGCACATCTCTGACGCTGACGGCGGCAAGGTGTTGCGCTGCGTCGCGACCGACGGGCACCGTTTGGCCCGCATTGACGCCGACTTGCCGGACGGCGCCTCAGATATGCCCGGCGTCATTGTGCCACGCAAAACAGTGGCAGAGCTTCGCAAACTGCTTGAAGACGACGACATGCAAATCGCGGTGTCCGTTTCCGAGACCAAAATTCGCTTTGCGACCCCCGCTATCACGCTGACATCCAAGGTCATTGACGGCACATTCCCAGATTACACGCGCGTTATCCCGCAGGGAAACACGCGCAAGTTGGAGGTGGACGCCACAGAGTTTGCAAAAGCCGTGGACCGTGTGGCGACCGTTTCGTCCGAAAGGTCGCGCGCCGTTAAGCTGTCGCTAAGCGAGGATCGTTTGGTCCTGTCCGTCAATGCCCCCGACAGCGGTGCTGCGGAGGAAGAGCTCGCCGTTGCCTATAGCGACGAGGCGCTGGAGATCGGCTTCAACGCCAAGTACTTGTTAGAGATCGCAGGCCAAGTCGACCGTGAGAACGCTGTTTTCATGTTTAACTCAGCGGGCGACCCAACCTTGATGCGTGAAGGCAATGACCAATCTGCGGTCTACGTCGTGATGCCGATGCGCGTTTAACCCGCGCTCATGGCGGGACTGTACCTTTCCGCGCTAGCTTTATCCCATTTCAGGTCCCACCGCAGGGTGGAGCTGCAGCTTGACGATCGACCAGTAGCGATTTTCGGCTCCAATGGCGCTGGAAAAACCAACATCCTAGAGGCGATTTCGATGCTCTCTCCAGGCCGTGGCTTACGCCGCGCCAAGGCCGATGAAATCGCCCGCGCACCAGAAGCCGTGGGCTGGAAGGTATCAGCGCTTCTGCACAGCCTTGGCCAAACCCACGAGTTGGAAACCCGCGCGGAGGCTGGTGGGAACCGGACAGTCAGCATTGATGAGAAAACCGCGCCCCAAGTTGCTTTGGGACGCATCGCACGTGTCGTGTGGCTGATCCCGGCGATGGATCGTTTGTGGCTTGAGGGTGCGGAAGGGCGTCGCCGCTTTCTGGACCGCATCACCCTAAGCTTTGAGCCTAAACATGCCGAAGCATCCGTTACCTATGAAAAGGCGATGCGAGAGCGTAACCGCTTGCTCAAGGACATGGTCCGCGACCCAATGTGGTACGGGGCTCTAGAAACCCAAATGGCCGATGCAGGCGCACAGATCATCGCCAACAGGGCGAACGCATTGGCTCGGTTGCAATCCGCCATGCAAAACGCCCAGACGTCGTTCCCCACCGCCGACCTATCCATTGAGGCCCCAGATGACGGCGATTTTCTTGACAGCGCCGAGGCGTTGCTCGCCGCCTTCCAAGCCTCCAGATCGACAGACCTACGCGCGGGCAGAACGCTTGTCGGCCCTCACCGTGTCGATCTGAAAGCCATTTACACAGCGAAGAACATCGAAGCAAAGCAGTGCTCTACGGGGGAACAGAAAGCGTTACTGCTCTCCCTCATCTTGGCAAATGCGCGGGCGCTATCCGAAGACTTTGGTGCCGCTCCAATCATACTCTTGGACGAGGTTGCGGCCCACCTGGACGCCGATCGTCGCGCGGCGCTTTATGATGAGATCTGTGCGCTCAAGGCACAGGCGTGGATGACCGGAACCGGCGCGGAGTTGTTCGCTGAGCTTGCCGACCGTGCGCAGCACCTTGAAGTATCGGACGATAACGGCGCCTCCAAAGTAACCTTTCAGTAACCTTCGCTAAAGTGGGCTGACCAGATGACAATCACACCAGTTGAACTTCTATTCTACGCGGGCGGGTTGTTCGTCCTATTCCTGACCCCGGGCCCTGTGTGGGTCGCACTTCTGGCTCGCTCTATGTCTGGCGGCTTTCACGCGGCGTGGCCGCTGGCGCTTGGCGTGGTGGTCGGGGATGTGATCTGGCCACTTATTGCGATCCTTGGGGTGACGTGGATCGTTGATCAAGCCGGCTGGTTTATGGATGCCCTGCGGTGGGTCGCAGTCGCAATGTTTCTGGTAATGGGGGTGCTTTTGATCCGGAACGCGGACGCGAAATTACCCGAAAACTCCGCCCTTACGCGTCCTGGCATGTGGGCAGGTTTCGTGGCGGGGCTTATCGTCATCATCTCCAACCCGAAGGCCGTTCTGTTCTACATGGGGGTGCTGCCGGGCTTCTTCGACTTAACCAAAGTGACGCCTTGGGACATCGCTGCAATCTGCGGCTTAAGCTTTCTGGTTCCCCTTATCGGCAATCTTATACTCGCCGTCTCGGTAGATCGCGTCAGAGGCGTGCTGAAGTCACCAAGCGCGCTTAAGCGGATGAATACCATCGCGGGTTGGCTCTTGATTGGCGTCGCGGCAGTCATCGCAGTGAGCTGATTTGAATGCTATATCGCAGCCACTTTCCCACGGTAGTGGATCCCCGCGCATAGTGCTGTGCCGACCACGATATCTTGCGTCAATCGCGTGACATCCCCCAGCAAAAAGCCTATATTTGGCCCAACTTAAGCGGGAAATAACTCATGTCCGAAGAGCAAGAAAAACAAGCCGAATACGGCGCAGATTCCATCAAAGTTCTCAAAGGCTTAGAAGCCGTTCGAAAGCGCCCTGGAATGTACATCGGGGATACCGATGACGGCTCCGGCTTGCACCACATGGTTTATGAGGTCGTGGACAACGGAATTGACGAAGCGTTAGCCGGACATGCAGACGCCGTTAACGTAAAAATTCATGCCGATGGTTCCGTTTCGGTCAGTGACAACGGGCGCGGCATCCCTGTCGGCATTCACGAAGAAGAAGGCGTGTCCGCAGCCGAAGTGATCATGACCCAACTGCACGCTGGTGGTAAATTCGACAGCAACTCCTACAAGGTCTCAGGCGGCCTGCACGGCGTTGGGGTTTCCGTGGTTAACGCGCTGTCCAACTGGCTGGAGCTACGCATCTGGCGCGAGGGCAAGGAACACATCGCAAGGTTTGAGCACGGCGACACGGTCAAGCACCTTGAAGTCGTCGGTCCGACGGACCGCACGGGCACCGAGGTCCGCTTCATGGCCTCCTTGGAGACATTCTCCAACCGTGATTACGTGTTCGAGACACTGGAGAAGCGCCTGCGTGAGCTTGCCTTCCTGAACTCCGGCGTGCGCATCATCTTGGAAGACGAACGCCCCGCAGAAGCCCTGCGCACGGAGCTGTTTTACGAAGGTGGCGTCAAAGAGTTTGTCAAATACCTCGACCGCTCCAAATCCTCGGTGATGGCAGAGCCGATCTACGTGGTCGGCGAGAAGGACGACATCGGCGTCGAAGTCGCCATGTGGTGGAATGACAGCTACAACGAAATGGTGCTGCCGTTTACCAACAACATTCCGCAGCGCGATGGCGGCACTCACATGGCGGGCTTCCGTGGCGCGCTGACGCGCACGATCAACGCCTATGCGCAAAGCTCCGGCATCGCGAAAAAAGAAAAAGTGACCTTCACGGGCGACGACGCACGCGAAGGGCTGACTTGCGTTCTGTCCGTCAAAGTCCCTGATCCGAAGTTCTCCTCCCAGACTAAAGACAAGCTGGTGTCCTCCGAGGTCCGCCCAGCCGTTGAGGGGTTGATGAACGAGAAGTTGGCGGAATGGTTCGAGGAGAACCCGAACGAGGCGCGGGTGATCGTTTCCAAAATCGTCGAGGCTGCTCAGGCACGCGAGGCAGCACGCAAAGCGCGCGAGCTTACCCGACGTAAAAACCCGATGGACATGAACTTTTTGTCTTCAAAGCTAAAAGACTGCTCCGACAAAGATCCGTCAAAAACCGAAGTATTTTTGGTGGAGGGGGACTCGGCTGGTGGTTCCGCACAGACGGGGCGCGACCGCCAAACACAAGCAATCCTGCCGCTGAAGGGTAAAATCCTCAACGTGGAACGAGCCCGCTTTGATCGTATGTTGGGCAGCCAGGAAATCGGCAACATGGTGATGGCGCTCGGCACCGGAATCGGCCGGGACGAATTCGACATCTCCAAGCTGCGCTACCACAAGATCGTCATCATGACTGATGCTGACGTCGACGGCGCGCACATCCGCACATTGCTGCTGACCTTCTTCTACCGCCAGATGCCGGAGCTGATTGAGCAAGGGCACCTCTACATCGCGCAACCCCCGCTCTATAAAGTGGCACGCGGGCGCTCCGAAGTTTACCTGAAGGATCAGGCTTCAATGGAGGATTACCTCATTGAGCAGGGTGTCGAAGGTGCTGTTCTGAAGCTGGATTCCGGCGAGGAAATCACCGGCATGGACCTGCGCCGCGTCATTGAGGAAGCCCGCACCGTACGCCGCATTTTGCAGGCTTTCCCCACGCATTATCCGCAACACATTCTGGAACAATCAGCCATCGCCGGTGCGTTCATGGCGGGCCAAGTCGACCAAGACCTGCAAGGCGTTGCAAACACAGTCGCTGAACGTCTGGACCTCATCGCCCTTGAGTATGAAAAAGGCTGGCAGGGCCGGCCCACGCAGGACAAAGGCATCCGTCTCTGGCGTGTCCTGCGCGGCGTGGACGAGGTCCGTATTCTTGATGGTGGCGTTCTGCGCTCCGGAGAGGCGCGTCGCCTAGGTCAACTCACCACTAGCCTACAAGACACCTACGCCAAGCCCGCAAAACTGGTTCGCAAGGACCGCGAGCAACCCGTCTTCGGCCCGATTGATCTGCTGCAATCCATCTTGGAAGAAGGCGAAAAAGGGCTGTCCCTGCAACGCTACAAAGGTCTGGGCGAGATGAACCCCGACCAGCTGTGGGAAACGACCCTAGACCCAGATGCCCGCACCTTGTTGCAGGTCAAGATCGAGGACATCGCTGAGGCTGACGACATCTTCACCAAGTTGATGGGTGACGTGGTAGAGCCACGCCGCGACTTCATCCAAACGAACGCGTTGAGCGTTGAGAATTTGGACTTCTAGGGTCATTCCAGAAAAGTCTTCAGGTTAAAAACCTCGTTAGGGTTGCTCTAGGCTGCCCTAACGGACTGTCGCAGTGCTATCGGGCGTCGCGAACAGGTCGGGCCGCGCCTTAATCAGTCGCTCCTGAAAACCGTCAAAAGATGGCGCAGCGAAAGCGAGCCTTTTAGTGGCAAGCAACTGATCTAAATCAGTTAAATCAACCGCATCCATCCCTGGCCCCGGCGCGCGCAAACCTACTGCTGCGATACGGTCACCGTGACGTTCGATTGCGGCATGGTAGATTTTCGCGTCATGCTGGCCGGTGTCTCCCAACAAGATCGCAGGCAAATCAGGATAGGCGTTCAAGATGTGGTCGATGCTCGCGCCTTTGTGGTCTCCATGCCCCTCAGTGATGAATTGGGTGTCGCTTAGACCGAGATCGCGAAGGAACATCGGCCCCGCGATCAGACCAGTATTCGCGAATACCCGTTGCAAGAAGCCATGCATGTTCCAAGGTGAGGAGCTAACATAGAACACCGGATTGCGACCGCCCGCGGACAACCACGTCGTCAGCGAAATCGCGTCTGTGTAGGCATGTCGCGTCTTGGTGTTTCCGGTGAATGTAGTGAATAGATTGCGAAGCAGAGAATAGGCACCGGTCTCTATCATCGTGTCATCAATATCTGAAATGACGATGAACCTTGCATCTGCGCGCGGCGCAAACACGGGGCACGGGACCGCTTCAGCCCGCCCCTCGACGTGCACATATTCGGTACTCCACCCCTCGCGCTCATCAGCAGGTAGCACCAATGTGAAGTAGCCCTCCTCATCGGTTTGCGCCTTCGTGGCGTCAGAGCACACCGTCACATCCGCAACTTCATTGGTAAAAAACAGGTCAAGCATCCGGCGAAAGTTGCCCCATCTGGATTGACCATCCGCCACGTCGTAACTGCGCAAACTGCCAAGGACTCGCCCCCGCACAATGACATGCTGCTGGGTTGCATAGCCTATGTAGGGGTCGATTTCTCGTCCGCTGGTCGGCCTGTGAAACACACGGTCAAAACCGCGTTCGGCGATAAGGGCAATCTTGTGCAATACACGTTTAATCAATGTCGTCTCCTAAGATTCACCTAACCAAACGCGGGGGCTACGGATATTGCTCCCGAATTTTTACAATTCCTTTGAAGCTTACTCCGCAACCAAAGCCTTTGCCTCTGCCAAATCGCGCATCAGAACGTCACGGGCCGTTGACTGTGCAGCAGTGTCAGGCAGGCGCAAAATATACGCCGGATGATACGTGATCAAAACTGGCACCCCGTCGCGCCCTGCTTCGACCTTGCCGCGACGCCCGCTTATCGGACCCTTCCGCCCCGTCAGCGCCATCGCAGCCGTGGCACCGAGCGCGACTACGAGCTTCGGTTGAACGCGCAAAAGCTCCGTATCAAGCCAGAGGCGGCAATGCTCGACCTCATCGCTGGCAGGCGTCTGGTGAATACGCCTTTTGCCGCGCACGACGTGTTTGAAATGCTTCACCGCGTTGGTCAGGTATACGCGGTCCCGTTCCAATCCCACATGCTGCATAGCCTGCCCCAGCACCTGACCGGCAGGCCCTATGAACGGCCTGCCGTGCAGGTCTTCAATGTCCCCCGGCTGCTCCCCAACGATCATCAACGCGGCCTTGTCCGGCCCACATCCCGCAACAACCTGCGTCGCCTGTGCGTGCAGCGGACAGCGCTGGCACGACGCCAGTGCAGCGGCAAAACCGCTCTGCGGCCCATCCCAATGCGCCCCACGTGTGGCTGCACTCTGCACCTTGGCTGCGCGTACTGGCGGCAAGGTTGGTGCGGCTTCCGCCATAGCGCGTGCCCGTGCGGGGGCCTCGGCGATCAGCCTTGGGATCGCGGCCGCCTCTGGAAGATTTTTCCAGTACTTCTTCGGCATCTCGGACGTCATCGCGTTTACCTTCAACCGAGCTGGATTGAAGATGTTGCAGAAATACGTGGTCCAAAGGTCTTCGTGAGCATCTTCGCGCAAATCCGGCTTCGGCAAGTCCACTGCGAACCGCAACACGCCGCCCTCAAAAATCGCCGTGACGTCTGGCGTCACAATTCGCCAATCCATATCCGCAAAGCGCTTGACGAAGAACGTTGCTGTTGGCTCCATGGTGTGATGCGTCGGCTCGAACCACGCGGCAAAACTGCGGCGCTCCGCTTCAGGATCTCCAATCTCGCGAAACCGAACAAACGCCTTCATTTTATGCTGACATCGGTAGACCGCCTTCTCCATAGCACGCAGCGATTGCACCAATGGGTCCGCGCGATCCTGCATCAACCCGCGTTCGCGTTGCAGCCGGTACAGGCAGCTATAAAGCCGATCAAACCGGTCCGCATCAGTATGCCACACGACAGCCCGCGCCAAAGACACAAATGATTTGGGCACGCTCAGGCGGCTGTCGTCCACAACGGGTGGCGCAGAAACCTCATCAAATAAACCGCCTGCCGCGCCTTGGCCGAACGTCACATCACGCGGCGACATTCCCGCCGCGAGACAAGCGCGCGCCGCATCGCGCCAAGCGGTGTCCACTCCCAGCCGAGGCAGTACAATCCGCTTCATTAGAATAGACTAAGCTGCTCTGGTGGGGGCGCGAACAACCCGCGCAAGTCGGCGCTGTCCGTCAGCCCCCCCGGTGTCCAACCTTTGGCCGTAATAAACACACGCGCCTTCTTCAAGGACGCCCCAAGTCGCGCAATATCCTCGTAGCGCAAGGTGCGGTGACGGCGCGTCGCGATGATGCGGTTGACCGTTTTCACCCCAAAACCAGGAACTCGCAGCAGCATCTCGCGGGAGGCAGAGTTTACGTCGACCGGAAACCCTTCTCGGTGCGCCAAAGCCCATGCGAGCTTTGGGTCGATGTCCAGATCAAGGTTGCCGCCCAGCGCTGTGTCCGTAATCTCGTGCAGCTGAAAGTCGTAGAACCGCAGCAACCAGTCCGCTTGGTACAAACGATGCTCACGCTGCAACGGCGGGCTAACCAGCGGGAGGCGCGACGATGCGTCCGGGATCGGACTAAACGCCGAGTAATATACTCGCTTCAAGCCGTAGGAACCATATAGCCGCGTTGACTGGCCCAGAATGGTCGCATCGTTTGCGCCATCGGCCCCGATGATCACTTGGGTCGACTGGCCCGCAGGCGCAAACTTTGGCGGGCGTTTGCCCGTGTGAGATCGGTCTTTACTCGCGATCTGGCGCAGCTTGACGTCAGCCATTGCTTTCCGGATTTGATCCGGACTTTTCTCGGGCGCGTATTCCTTCACGGCTTGGTCCGTCGGCAATTCGACGTTTATCGATAGACGGTCCGCCAACCGACCTGCCTCCGCTATCAGTTCGGGCGCAGCGTCGGGGATCGTCTTCAGGTGGATATAACCGCGAAAATTTTCCTCTTCCCGCAGCTTCCTTGCAATACGGACCATGTCCTCCATCGTCTTGTCAGGCGACCGGATAATGCCGGACGATAAAAACAGCCCTTCGATGTAATTGCGTCGGTAGAAGTCGATTGTCAGCTTCACAACTTCATCGACGGAAAACCGCGCGCGCTCCACATTCGACGACACGCGATTAACGCAATACACACAATCGTAGATGCAGAAGTTCGTCATCAGGATTTTTAGTAAACTGATGCATCGCCCGTCCGGGGCGTAAGAGTGACATATGCCCGAGCCGGTGTTCGATCCGAGTCCTCTGCCATCGCTGGAGTCCCGCTTTGTGGAACCCGACGACGCGCATGACGCATCGTATTTTGCGGCGTCGCTTAGAATCGCCAGCTTTTCGTTGATTGATTTTTGAGCCATGTGTTCATGGTATGTTCTTATCGTGTTTATTTCAACCTGCCTGTGCGGCATTCCCCCGCGTCACGTGGCCTTCGGGTCGCTTCCTCCCTTTGCGGAACCTTCGAGACGTTAAGCACGTTTGTACATATCGGTCTCCGCGCGATCGAACCTCAAAAGGAGTTGGATATGAGCAACATCAGCGAAGGCGACACCGTGAAATGGGACTGGGGAAACGGGAGCGCATCAGGCACCGTTCAGTCTGTGTTCTCGGAGAAGACAACTCGCACGATCAAAGGTTCTGAGGTTACGCGCAACGGCACCAAAGACGATCCAGCTCTCTACATAAAGCAAGACGACGGCGACGCGGTTCTCAAACTCGCATCGGAAGTAAAGACGACATGACAGCGGGCTTGGTCTACGTATCGGATGCTGATCCCGGCATCTCGCGGCGCCGCTGCGGACGCGGGTTCACCTACACCGCGCCCGACGGGACCACCATCGCGCGCGGAGAAGAGCGTCAACGGATTGAAGCTCTCGCCGTCCCGCCAGCGTACGAAGACGTCTGGATTTGCGCGCTTGAACTCGGTCACATTCAAGCCACAGGCCGCGACGCGCGAAAGCGCAAACAGTACAGATACCACCCCGACTGGTCTGCCGCTCAGGCGGAAACCAAATTTGAACAGCTTCCGGCCTTCGGGGCCGCGCTCCCATCAATTCGCCGACGTGCGGATAGGGATATCGCCTTGTCCCCAGGAGACGAAGAGTTCGCTCTGGCCGCTGCCGTCATGTTGATCGACCGCACGTCGTTGCGTGTCGGAAATCCTTCCTACGCGCGTGAGAACGGTAGTTACGGCGCGTTAACGCTAAAACGCCGCCACCTAAGGATGTCGGACGATAGCATCCGGCTGAGCTTCACCGCGAAAGGCGGCAAAAAAGTTCGGCAGACAATCACCGACCGCAAGCTTCAGAGGCTGCTACACAAAGTGAGTGACCTTTCCGGTGCGACACTACTGTCGTGGTCGGACGATGACGGCGCGGATCACACAATCTCTTCGCAAAAACTGAATGAATACTTATCCGACGCGGCCGGACAGGCGGGCATCACAGCCAAAGCATTCCGAACATGGGCAGGTACACTGGCCGCATTCGAATGTGCAGAAAAAGGCAGCCCGAGCATTAAAGACATGGCGGATGCAGCAGCTAAGCGATTGCACAACACGCCGACAGTGGCGAGAAACAGCTACATTCACCCAGCTGTAATCGACTTGGCGAGCCGCGCCCAAATCGACCTGAAGCCCACCCAGATGAGAGGGCTATTCGCGGCGGAACAACGTCTGATGACGTTCTTGGAAACGCACTGACGCGATAACAGCAGCGTCCGTCATCGCCGGCCAGTTTTACACCCGCAACGCTTCAACCTCACCCGCCATGTCCTCGGCCAGATCATGCAAATCGGCCGAATTCGTGCCCTGATGCAACTCTAACCGCAGCGCCGCGACATTCGCTTGATAGCGACGCGCCAGCCGGTTCGGATCAGCTTGCGGGCCAAGCTCACCGGCGATTTTCGCGGCTTCGAATCCGGCCGCAATCTCCAGCCTGATACCTTCCAGATATTCCCGTGATCTCTCGGCAATCAATGGGTCCGTGGACTTCGTGTCGACAATCGTCTTGGTCAACATGCACGCCTGCCGCGTGGCGTCCGCTTCCGGCAATAACGCAAAGCCGCGCAGATGATCGGCAAGTCCACGCAGCGGTGAGGAACTTTGCGCAAGCATATCTCGAAACGCCTGTCGCGACCGCTCGAAGTAAGCCTGCAAAGCCAGAAGGTACAAATTCTCTTTGCTCTTGAACGCAGCGTAGATGCTGCCGGGCTTCATGTTTAACGCAGCTTCCAGATCTTTCAGTGACGTCGCGTGATAGCCCTTATTCCAGAACAATGACATCGCGGCATCTAGCGTTCTGTCGCGATCGTAAGGGCTGGCACGCGTCATGGTTTCATACCTCTTATGGCGCCAACTGGCGTAAAATACTTACATAGTTGTCCACACCCTGCGCGCCAGTAACCAGATGTTTGCGGTCAAACACGACTGCTGGCACACCTTGAATGCCCTGTTGCGTCCAGAACGTCTCAGCGTCTCGGACGGCCTGTGCAAAACGCTGGTCATCAAGAACCGCTGCCGCCTCTTCGCGGTCTAACCCTATCTCGCCAGCAATATCGTTAAGAACCGCATTATCGGAAAGGTTTCGACAATCGGTAAAATGGGCCTTGAACAACGCTTGCTTTAGCTCGTGCTTCCGGCTCAGCTCTCCCGCCCAGTGCAGCAATTGATGCGTGTTGAAAGTGTTGTGCATCCGGAAGTCGCTATCCCAGCTAAATTCGAACTCCAATTCGTCACCAAGCGCGGTCATTTGCGCGCGGCTTTGCGCGGACTGCTCCGGCGTCGACCCGTATTTCTCGGCAATATGCTCGCGCATGTTTTGCCCCTCGGCGGGCATTTGCGGGTTCAGTTCAAAAGGGTGCCACTGAATTTCATGTGCCACGCCGGTTTGCTCCAAGGCACGGGATAATTGGCGATATCCAATGACGCACCACGGACACATTACATCCGAAATAATATCAATTCGAAGGGGTTGGTCGGTCATGGTAATTCCCTATTCAGGATAAACGGTCATGGAGACCATGTATAATGCGCACGGCTGTCGATCAGCAACCAGTGCCAGATTTAACTTGCGGAGAAGGCGCGTGGCCCCCTGAGAGGCCACGCGTATCGTTAAGCAGCTGCGTCGTCGCGCGACCAGGCAAACTTCTCAAACACCTTGTCGACAGGTGTTTTCGCCAAATGGTTTGTGTAGTTCGACATAATCTTTTGGCTATAACCGAGGATGACCTCAAGGATGTTGCGCTGCGTATAGCCCGCGTCCAGAAACGCCTGCACGTTGTCGTCCGACACATAACCGCGATCACGAACCAACTGCAGTGTGAAGGTCCGCAGCGCTTCCAAGCGCGCATTCGGCAATGGCGTCTCGTTTCGCAGTGCTTCGGTGATGTCGTCGTCTACCTTCATCATTTTCGCGATACCTGTGTGTGCAGGCACGCAGTAATGACAGTCGTTTTCAACGTTGATCGCCTGCCAAACGACAGTCAATTCGTCTTTGTCGAAGCTCGAGTCCAAAAACAACTCGTGGAGTTTTTGATACCCTTCCAACAAACCAGGCGCTTCGGCCATGACACCGTGGAGGCCTGGCAAGCGCCCATTTGCCGCGATGGATTTAGCCACAAACTCTTTCGAGGCTTCTGGAGCTGAATCTTCGGTGTGAACTGTAAAATTGGTCATAAGTCATTCCTGATGTAGTCAAATTTCAAGGAACAAAGGCGCGCACGAAACTATGACGGCTGATCAGAGAGGCCGTAATTCTTTCGATTTTTCCGCGCTCCCTCACTCAATGCTGCCCCGTCATCGGGCCATGACGTGCATATGGGATAACTTGAGTGATCACTCAAGATGAGCTTTGAGCAATCACTCAAACGTGACAACCTATACCCATCTGACACTGGAAGCGTCACGAACAAGTTGCGACACCGGTGGCGGCCCATCGCAACAGAGGACGCCTCGCATCGACACTACTGGACTATAAACTCAGCGTGCAGCGCGCCGGCAGCTTTGATGCTTTTGAGGATATCAATCATCGCCATTGGCTTGACGCCAAGGGCATTGAGCCCTGAAATGACATCTCTCAGAGTGGCCCCCGGTGGAATTTCGGCAAGGCCAGTTCCCTCATCTTCCTCCAGCGTTGCAGCTGTTCGCGGTACAACCACGGTCTCGCCCTCGCTAAATGGGTTGGGCTGAATGACAATCGGTGCCTCTTCGATTGTTAACGTGAGGTTGCCTTGCGCAACGGCAACGCGGGATATCCGCACGTTTTCGTCCATCACAATCGTGCCGGAGCGCTGATCAATGACCACGCGCGCCCGACGTTCTGGTGCCACAATGATGTTCTCAATTCGGCTCAGAACATGGGCGGGCGATCGCATTCCTGTGGCATCAATATTCAACTCCACCGTCCCCGAATCCAGCATCAATGCCGCCGGTCGCCCTAAAGCCACGTTCACAGCCTTCTCAATCTTTTCTGCAGTGGAGAAATCGGGCGTGCGTAGTGCCATTCGCAGGCTCGACAGCTGTGTGAAGTCGAATTCCACTTCGCGCTCCACGCGCCCGCCGGCAGGGACAATTCCCGCTGTGGGAACCCCGTGCACAACCCGGGCCGCGTCGCCTTCTGCCGACACTCCACCGGCAATGACTGTACCCTGCGCGACAACGTACACGTCGCCATCTGCCGCATTAAGTGGCGTCATAATTAACGTGCCGCCTAGCAAGCTTTTCGCGTCGCCAATTGCCGAAACTGTGACATCGACCTTACCGCCTGTGCGGCTGAATGCGGGCAATGTCGCGGTCACCAATACGGCTGCAACGTTTTTAGGGCGAAACTGCTCTCCGCCGACGTTGACGCCCAGACGCTCCAAGATGTTGATCATCATCTCTTCGGTGAAAGGGGAGTTTCGCAGCCCGTCCCCCGTCCCGTTCAGGCCCACGACCAACCCGTAGCCAACCAAGTCATTGCCACGTACGCCATCGAATTCGACCAGATCTTTCAACCTAACGCTGGAGCCTAACCCGACAGACGGGACAAGCAAGATCAGCAGGAACAGCGCGGCCCGGATCATCGCAGATAATCCATCAACCGCAGTTGAGACGTCCGCGCGGTCAGCACATAAAGCGCCTCAACTTGAAATTGCACGGCTTCCAACGCGCTCGCGGCTTCGTATTGATCGACGCCCGTTATCTTCGACTTGGCCGCCTCCAGAACAGCCCGCTCAACGCCGCCTGCTATGCTGGCCTCCAAGATCAACCCCTGTGTCACCCCCGTATCGCGCTGCATATCGATCAACGCTTTCTCGGCCGCAATCATGGCCAACCCGGCGTCTGACACCAGACTGCGCTTCTCGGCGGCGGTCACAGCGACCCCTCCCTCCGAGATCACCGCCGCAATTGCCAGGTTTTTCAAAGTTGCACGAAAGGCGGCATCATCGGCTTTGAACGGCAAACCGACAGACAGCGTGTCCGACAACGCGATCCCCGATTGCGCCACTGCGTCCCCACCGTAAACCAGCGTCTCGAATCCGCCGCCCGCATCACCAAACCAGGCGTCTATTTGGGTCATGAAATCTGCCGGTCCACTAGAGCCACTTGCTATGCTGCGCACATGGCTTAGGATAGTTGCTCCGTCCGGAAGCGGTTGCTGGCGCGTCGCCACGCCCGAAAACAGGAACTCGCCCGAAAGCTGCGTGTTCAGATACGCAGTGACCTGGCTTAACCGACTAGCCGCACTGGCCAGCTTGGCATCAAGCACGTCTGATTGCTCTAGGCTGGCTGCGGCGAGCATGTCGGTCCCGAACGTCGAAATTGCGCCCTGCATGGCCTCTAGGCTTGTTTGGATTCCTGTCACGCGAAGGTCGACAGATTCCCGCCCGAGGGCAAAACCATCAAGCCTGCGTAGGGACCGCTCCAACCCCGCCAAGGGGCCAAACTCCCCACGGACATGGCCGCTCAGATCAGACCGCTCCCCCGTGGTCAGCTCATTTGTCAAATGAGCGAGCGTCGTCTTCAACCCGGCACCTTGGCGCCGCAGCATCATGCTTTGTCCTAAATCGCTAATACTACTGTAGTTCATGTTATATCCTCAGCAGCGATTGGAGCATTTCGTCGACGGCTTGAATGACCTTTGCGTTTGCCGCGTAACTTCGCTCAATCAATAGTAGCTTTTGCATTTCATGGTCCGTATCGACGCCACCCGCCTGCTCTGCGTCGCGGAAGGCTTGAACACGTGCCGCTTCAAACCCTTGCCTTTCAACCGATGCCTGTCGGTCTAACCCAACCTGCGACAAGAACTGCCCTGCCAATGCGGAGCTGGAACCAGCGTCGAAGCCCACACCACTGGAGGGCAGACGCGCGCCGGATATCGACGTTCTGTATGCGTTCAAAATGTCATTGGCCGAAGCGGGGCCAGCGGTTGCCGCATTCAAGCCATCGCGTAATCTCCAGACTGCGCCGCCCTGCTCGATCAAAACAGCCGAATTAACCGAAAGTCGTGACGCAAGCCCCGCCTCCAACAACGGGTCTAGGGCGCCGCCCGCATCCGTGAATAGCCCAGCCTCTCCCGCTAATAGTGTGGGGTCAGCAGCATTCGCCCGCTCGATGAGGTCTCTCGACAAGGCGTCCAAGTTAGATTGAATCCTAGGTAGATCATCGTCTCTCAGGGCAAAGGCCGCCGCCAGAGAACCACCGGAAATTGCTTCAAGCGGGCTACCATTTACGCTTGAGGCGCCAATAATTTGCAAGTCAGACACTGCGCCGCTGGCAAGTGTCATATCCGGCGTGATCAGGTTGGTCGCCGTGAAGGTAAACGTCGCCGCTTGGTAATCTACGAGGGTTGTGCCATTTGGCGTCAGCAAAGCAATTTGACCGTGTTCGCGCGGTACGGCCTGTACTCGGATGAACGTCCCGATCTCGTCGACAGCCCGTTGGCGCTGATCCATAAGGCCCGATGGGTCACCGCCGGAGTTGACCTGCTTTCGGATTTCCCTGTTCAACCGATCAACATCCAAAAGCGCAGTATTCAGCTGCTCCACTTGTGTCGAAATTGATCCGTCAGCGACTTGGCGTTCTTGTTGAATCCGTCCAGATATCTCGTTGATTTTTCGTGCCAAGCCAACCGCACTATCCACGACGCGGCTTAGCATCGTGCTACTAGATGGGTTTGCCGCCGCGGTGATGAGGCTTTGCTCAAACCTGTCAACAAAAGCCGACAGCGACGCGTCAGAGTTGGGGGCTCCTATGACCTGCTCCACGCGCGTCAGCACTTGCGCACGCGCATCATGGTACCCCAACTCCGCTTCCGCTAATCGCCTGTCAGCGACCGCAGCTTCGTTCACGATCCGCTCAACCCCGTTGACGCGCACGCCCGCGCCGCGACCGCCGACTGTTTCCGCACTCAGGGATAGCTCCCGCCGACCGTAGCCCTCGGTCATCGAATTCGCCACGTTGGCCGACACAAGTTCAGCCGCGCGCGACACCGCGTTCAGGCCAGACAGCGCGTTGGAGAGGGATGCGGATATGCTCATCGGAGTGGTCCTTCACTACGCAAATTAACGTTTGATGTTTGTTGTTTCTTGCAGCATCTCATCAACGGTTTGGATGACCTTGGCGTTTGACGAATACGCCCGTTGGGTCTGGATCAGCGCAGTTAACTCGCCCGCCACATCCGTCGTCGATTCCTCTAACGCGTAGCCAACAATGTCGCCCGTTGGGCCATCGCCCGCGTCCCAAAGGAAAAACGACCCGCTGTCATTTGACGGAACATAGGTTTGGTTATCCATCGCGGTCATGCCGTTCGGGTTGGGCAGGTCAACAAGCGGGATTTGGTAGATCGTGCGGGTAATCCCGATATCGAAGGTCGCTTGCACGTATCCGTTGGCATCCACCTCCACCGACGTCATATTGCCCACTGGCGATCCGTCTTTGGTGATCTGGGTCGGTGCGAAACTGTCGGACAGTTGCGTCACCCCGGCCCCTGATCCCAGCTCCCCGATGGTGATTTCTAAAGGTCCGCCGTCGAGCGTAACCGGAAAACTGCCCGTGACCGGATCATAGTCCCCGCCGACAGCCGATGTCCGCGTCACGGACGCCAACGTGCCGCCACTGCCACGGGTGGCATCGAAGGTCATGGTGTATTCTCCCACGACCGCGCCCCCGCTTGCGGAGTCGCGCATTTCCATTGTCCACTGGTTGGACGCGCCCGAGGCAGGAACCACCGGCGTATAGGTGACCAGCAAGTTTTGCGACGTGCCTAGATTATCAAAATACTCAACCGAAAGTTCCAATGTTTCCCCGCTGGCCCCCGCTTCGGTCTCGGTCGCGGGTAGGTTCACACCCAAGCCCATGCGGGTCGTAGGCTCGCCTGCGAACTGGTTCGCGTTGATCTGAATCGGGCGAAGGCCGTCAGCTGTATCGCGCGGGAAGGTCGGAACCGTTCCATCAGAATCCGCGGGCCACCCCATCAGAACCATCCCCGTATCAGTCGTCAAAAACCCTTGGGAGTCTGTGCGGAATGACCCGGTGGTGGCCAACCGGAACGGAATATCTTCGCCCTGCAGATTGACCGCTGACTCTGTGGTAATGGGAAGAAACCCGCGCCCACGAACCGCCAAGTCGGTGGAGTTGTTCGTGGTTAACAGCGATCCCGCCTGATCAATCAACCGTTGTGTGGTGACCCGCACCCCGCCCGCCGAATAACTGCCACGGCCGTTCGATATAACCATCGAGTGAAACTCAGTATTCGCCCGCTTGTATCCGTTCGTCCCCGAGTTGGCGATATTGTCGGAAATGGTCGAAAGGCGGCTCGCGTTGGCCGCAAGGCCGGCCACGCCAGCGTTTAAGGAGGATGAAATTGTCATTTTGCGCCTTTCTGCAGCATATGTCTTAGCGCTCACTATGGGGGCGCTGCCTTAACAGCGCGCTAACAGGTAAAATTGAAGGTAGATTTGCATCGCTTCAGCGATCAGACCGCAGCAGTACAACCTCCAGCCGGTTGTTCCGCAGCGCCATTGGGTCCTTCAGCAGCGGTTTGCTTTCTCCGAACCCTGTAACCCGCTCCAGCCGACCGGTCTCAAGCCCATACCTCTCCATCAACTCTCTGGTGTGATGCGCACGTGTCGTTGTCAGATCCCACGCAGGGTTTTCACGGATCACGCTAGGATAGGCACTTGAGTGGCTGGCGATAGCGACACGGTTGCCCACCAATGAGAAGACCTCAACCAGCATTTTGGCAATCTCGCGCAGCACCGAATTGGGCTGTCCGGTTCGTGGGTCAAACAATGGCGCGCCTTCCAGGTCGAACACCTCAACTACGAGCCCCTCATCAGTGACATCAGTTATAATGTGCTCAAGCGCCATTTCTTTAATCAGGCTGTCACCGCCTTTGCCAACGATGCCGGTTGCAAGCTTCTCGAAGGTCAGCTCATCCTGTTCCGCCAATGCGCGCTCTTCATCGCTCTCTTCGGTCGGGATTGTCGGCATTCCGCCTTGGCCGGATTGTGGCAAACGACCCTTAATCATGATCGAATCCCCGCCAAACGCACCGTCCCCGCCGCCGGACACCCGCGCGACAGCGATGGTTGGGGTGAAGTAGTCGGCCAGGCCTTTGCGCTGCTTTTCTGTCGTCGCGTTCAAAAGCCACATCAGCATAAAGAACGCCATCATGGCGGTCACAAAGTCGGCGTAAGCCACCTTCCACGCGCCGCCGTGGTGCCCCCCGCCGCCGACAACTTTCTTACGTTTGATGATGATCGGGCGGGTGTTGTCGGCCATAGTGTCCCCGTGAAGTGTTACGCGGGGACTAAAGCAGGTTCGATTGAAACACCGGTTAACAAATAGAATTGTCCGGAGTTTTCCCTAACCGCGCGCGCGGTCCAACAGCAAGGATGTTTCGCTGCCAGTCACAGCTTGAACTTCACGCACCTGACGCAGCACACGGTCAAAATCTGGCAGGCTCGCGGTCTCTATATGCGCCACCAAATCCCAAACTCCATTGGTGGTGTGAAGATCAACGATTTCGGGCATACGGCGGAGCTGTTTGATAACCGTCGCCGTTTGGGCGCCCTTCACCTCAATCATCATAATCGCATGGATCAGGTCATCCGCCTCGCCTGCGCCCATCTCGACGGTAAAGCGCCGGATCGTGCCGTCGCGGCGCATGCGATCCATGCGCGTTTGCACCGTCACCCGCGAGACGCCCAACTCCCCCGCAAGCGTCGTCACCGATGCCCTGCCGTCGCGCTTAAGAAGCGCTATCAACTTTTGGTCTGTTGTATCCATGCATTCAAATTACTAGTCAAATTAGCAAAGGGATATAACAAAATGATAATTTAATCGCACATATTTTACATAGTGATTGTCGCAAATGTCGAAGCATCTGCCTACCATCGCCGAAACACCAAAAGGAGAGCGGAATGACCTCGAAAACTTGCACACTCATCGGCGCCCCCGTTCAATCCGGCGCCAGCCAACCTGGCTGCGTGATGGGCCCCGATGCCTACCGCACCGCACGCCTGGCCGAGACCCTGCGCGACCTTGGACATGAGGTCAGTGACCTCGGAAACGTCGCGCATGAGCCGCTGCAAAACGTCACGCACAAGAACGCCGCTATCCACGATCTGCCACAAACGGTGGCGTGGGCCGTCGCGTTGGAACAGGCCGCTTTCGATGCCGCCCAGACGTCCGAGATGCCGATTTTTCTTGGCGGGGACCATAGCCTCTCCATCGGCACGGTGCCCGGCGTGGCGCGCCACTGGCAGCAACACGACCGCCCGCTCTTCGTACTCTGGCTCGACGCGCATCCCGATTTCCACACGCTAGAGACAACAACCAGCGGCAACCTGCACGGCACCCCTGTGGCGTACTTCAGCGGGCTGCCCGGTTTCGAGGCTTACCCGAAACTCGCCGCGCCAATTGATCCGGCTAACCTTTGCATGCTTGGCATTCGCTCCGTCGATCCGGCAGAGAACGCCGCACTTGATGCAAACAGCGTCGACGTCAGCGACATGCGCGCCATTGACGAGCACGGCATCGCCGCCCCGTTGCGCGCCTTCCTAGAGCGCGTGCGCGCAGCTGACGGCGCGCTACATGTCTCCCTTGATGTGGACTTTCTGGAGCCATCCATCGCGCCAGCAGTCGGCACCACTGTCCCCGGTGGCGCAACCTTCCGCGAGGCGCATTTGGTCATGGAAATGCTCTGCGACAGCGGTCTCGTCACATCCCTCGACATGGTGGAGCTGAACCCGTTCCTTGATGAACGCGGCCGCACCGCAAGCCTGATGGTCGATCTTTGCGCCAGCCTGATGGGCCGCAAAGTGCTCGACCGTCAAACGCGGCGTTTCTGATCCAGCCCCGCCCAGAACAGAAAGAATGATACTATGACGACACCTTCAAAACTCGCTCTCGTCCCCTTCGTGTCAGTCGACAACATGATGAAGCTGGTAAACAAAATCGGCCCCGCGCAGATGATCGCGGAGATCGCCGACTACATCGAGGCAGATTTCAAACGGTGGGAGTTGTTTGACAAAACTCCGCGCGTGGCCGCCCATTCTGAGGAGGGCGTAATTGAGCTGATGCCAACCTCTGATGGCGAAAGCTACGGCTTCAAATACGTGAACGGCCACCCCGCCAACATGGCGCGCGGCTTCCAGACGGTGACCGCGTTCGGCGTGTTGGCGCGCGTGGACAATGGCTACCCGATCCTATTGTCGGAAATGACAATCCTGACGGCATTGCGCACCGCCGCAACCTCTGCGCTGGTGGCTAAATATCTGGCACCCAAAGGTTCCAAAACCATGGCGATGATCGGCAACGGGGCGCAATGTGAATTCCAAGCGCTCGCCTTCAAAACCATTGTCGGCATCGACACAGTGCGCCTCTATGATATCGACCCCGACGCGACCGCCAAGGCCGCCAAGAACCTCGCGGCGACGGGGCTTGAGGTCATTTCCTGCACCTCCCCCGAGGATGCGGTCGCAGGAGCGCAAATCATCACCACCTGCACTGCCGACAAACAATGCGCGACCATCCTGACCGACAATATGGTTGGCGCGGGCGTGCACATCAACGCCATCGGCGGCGACTGCCCCGGCAAGACGGAACTGCACCGCGACATCCTGCTGCGCTCGGACATCTTCGTGGAGTACCCGCCGCAAACCCGCGTTGAGGGCGAAATTCAGCAGCTTGACGACGACCATCCCGTGACCGAGCTTTGGCGCGTAATGCTTGGGCAGGCCGAAGGGCGACGCGATGACAAGCAAATCACCCTGTTCGACTCGGTTGGATTTGCCACAGAAGACTTCTCCGCCCTGCGCTATATCCATGATCAGTTGGCCCACCACGACACATTTGTCGAATTGGACATGTTGGCCGACCCCGACGATCCACGCGATTTGTTCGGGATGGTCGCACGCGCGGCCTCCTAGGGCGTATTTACGCTTGCACGCCCCGCAACAGCCCTGCATCTTGGGGCTGTTCTCAGGGCGGGGCGAAATTCCCCACCGGCGGTAAGCGGGTCACACCCGTAAGCCCGCGAGCGCCTTTCCACCGCGAAAGGGTCAGCAGATCAGGTGCGACTCCTGAGCCGACGGTCATAGTCCGGATGAAAGAGAACGAGCATATGGCCCCCGCATGGGGGCTGTTTGCCCGTGATCGCCTTGGGTGACGTGTCGTTGCTATAAGGAGAAATCACTATGACACCCACCCGATACGCGTTCGTCAAAGCCAACTGGCACTCGGATATTGTTGACCGAGCGTTGGAAGGTTTCTGCGAATTAATCCCCGCGTCTCAAGTCGACGTCTTCGATGTGCCCGGCGCATTCGAGATGCCCCTGCTCGCCCGCGATCTGGCGTCCACGGGAAATTACGCCGCCGTAGCATGCGCCGCGCTGGTCGTGGACGGCGGGATCTACCGGCATGACTTCGTGGCGCAAGCCGTTGTCGACGGGTTGATGCGCGCGGGGCTCGACTCTGGCGTGCCTGTGCTGTCGGTATCCCTGACACCGCACCATTTCCAAGAGACCCCGCATCACATGGCCATTTATAGCGAGCATTTCGTAACAAAGGGCCGTGAGGCCGCGCAGGCCGCATTGATGATCGGCAAAGCGAGGGCCGCTGTCGCCGCCTAGGCCAGCTTTTGCGTGTCCCCGCAGATTGAGATCGCCTGCCCAGACGTCGTTCGCCCCCGATAGGAGGCAAGAAACAAGCACTGGTCGGCAATCTGTTGCGGGGTCACGTATTCCTTTATCGACACGTGGGAAAACGCCTGCGCCTCGGTCTCCTCAAACGTTTGGCCCAGCCGCTGCGATTTGGCTTCCAAAACGCGGCGCTGACGGTCCCCCGCGACCAACCCCGGCAATATGGCGTTGGCACGAATACCATGCGGCCCCAACTCCAGCGCCAAAGACTTGGTAAACCCGATCACCCCCCATTTGGCCGCAGCGTAAGGGCTGCGCATCGCAAACCCCACGCGGCCCGCAAGCGACGACAGGTTCAGGATTGACGCGTTTCCGCTCGCCTTCAGCGCGTCAACCGCGCAGCGGGTGGTGTTGAACTGGGACGTAAGGCAAACCGCCAATGTGTCGTCCCAACCATCAGGCGCGATGTCCTCTACCCCGCCGGTTGGCCCCGCGATCCCTGCGTTGTTCACCAGACAGTCCAGCCCGCCCATGGCCTCAATAGACTGCGCCATGAACGCGGCTACGGCATCACGGTCCGCCACGTCGACCTTCGCCGCCGCCATTCCCTCCACCGTCGCCAACGCAGCCTCATCCACGTCGCAGACCGTCACAACCGCGCCCTCGCTGCGAAACGCGTCTGCGATAGCGCGCCCGATACCGCTGGCCCCTGCTGTCACGATCACACGGTGGCCCTTCAACCCTAAATCCACAGCTATCCCTTCCCTGAACCCGTTCCCTGCGACAGTATCAGCGAAAAGGAGTCCCGCAATGTCTGATCCCGTTATCATCACTGCCGCCATCACCGGCGCGATTCACACGCCCACCATGTCAGAGGCCCTACCTGTCACGCCGGAACAAATCGTTGACGCAGCTGTAGATGCCGCCGAGGCGGGCGCCGCCATTGTTCACCTGCACGCCCGAAATCCCGAAACAGGCGCCCCAGACCAAAGCCCGGAGGCCTTCGCCCCAATCCTTGGCGCGATCAAGGCGCGGGCCGATGTGGTGATTAACATCACGACCGGCGGCGCACCCACCATGACCGTGCAGGAACGCGTGCGCCCTGCGGAACACTGGCAGCCGGAACTGGCCTCACTCAACATGGGGTCAATGAACTTCGGGCTGTTCGGAATGCTGTCCCGCTTCCCCAATCTGAACCACCAGTGGGAGGCCGATTATCTAGGCAACCACGACATCATTTTTCGCAACACCTTCCAAGATATCGGCTTTGTTCTAGATACGCTTCAAAGTGCCGGAACGCGGTTCGAGTTTGAATGCTACGACACCGCCCACCTCTATAACCTCGCGCATTTCCGCGACGCGGGTAAAGTTAGCGGCCCGTTGCTGATCCAAACCGTGTTCGGCCTGCTGGGTGGCATCGGCCCACACCCCGACGATGTGGCCCACATGAAGCGCACCGCCGACCGCCTGTTTGGCGATGAATACGTCTGGTCAGTGCTGGGCGCAGGACGTCACCAAATGCCAATCGCCGCGATCTCTGCCGCGCAAGGTGGCAATGTTAGGGTCGGTTTGGAGGATTCCATCTGGTTGGAGAAAGGCGTGCTCGCGCCGTCCAGCGCGGCGCAGGTCACCAAGGCACGTGAGATTATCGAAGGCTTGGGCCGTCGCGCCGCCACCCCCGCAGAGGCCCGCGCGAAGCTGGCCCTGAAAGGTGGCGACAACACCGCGTTCTAGATCACTGCGCGCTCCACAAAGGTGTCGCGGTTCTCGATCCGCTCGAACCCGAACGACGACAGGTCAAGCGACCGGTACTCCCCGTAGGTGATCCACTCCGCAACACCGCGCCCCATCGCAGGGCTTTGCTGCAACCCGTGCCCAGAGAAGCCGTTCACGAAGATAAAGTTGCTGACCCGCGTGTGCGGACCGATAATCGCGTTTTGGTCAAACACGTTGTAATCGTAATGCCCCGCCCATGAGTTCATCAACTTGATCGCCTCAAACGCGGGCACGCGGTTGGCAAGGGTAGGCCAGACTTTCTCCTCCCAAATCGAATGATCCTGCACGAAGTCATCAAACTCCACCGCTGGGTCATCGTCAGGTGGGCACCCCGCAAGATAGTATTTCCCCTCGCTACGCATGTGAACGCCGCTAGGGTCGATGGTCAGCGGAAGGTCGCGGTCCAACGGCGTCTGGGCCGAGAAGATGAAGGTGTAGCGCTTGCGCGGCTCCACCGGAATGTCCAAGCCAGCCATACGTGCGGTGTGCGCCCCGCGCGGGCCAGAGCAGTTTACCAACATGCCACAGGACACCACATCACCCGACGCCAAAGTGACGCTTTCGATACGGTCGCCCGTTGCGTTTTTGGTTATCTCCAGCACTTCGTTGTGTAGGTACTCCGCCCCTTGGGCGCGCGCCTTTCGCCGCCACCAATCAAAAATGGTGCCGCCGTCAAAGTAACCCTCGTTGATCAGGTTGTGATTGCCGCCAATGATCCCGTCTAGGTTGTAAAACGGATAGGCGGCGTGAATTTCATCCGCCGTCATATACTTGGTCCCCGCCCCCAACCGTTGCTGGGTTTTCTGGCTGTCCTTCAGCGTGGCGGCGAACGCTTCGTTGTCAGCTAGATACAGGTAGCCGTAGCTTTGCAAAACGATCTCCGGCGCTTCATCATCTTGCATAAACTCTTGAAAGCCATGAATAAACTCGGCCCCGAACTGCGAAATCTTGATGTTCACTTCCGCAGAAAACTGTTGGCGGATGCAGCTGTTGGTGTGCGACGTCGACGAAAACTCATACGTGGGGTCGCGCTCCACCACGAGGATAGAGCCGTCAAAATCCGGATTGCGCGACAACCACCACGCGACCGAGGAGCCGTACATAGCCCCCCCCACGATAACCACATCATAGCTTGTTTTCTGGGGTGTCTGCATCGCCAATCATCCTTTGGAACCCGCGGCCAATCTTAGCCGTCACCAAAGCATCAAACAGACGAAGAAACGGTTTGGCAATACTCTGTGAACACCGCCCTAACGATTATCTAGGCTCCTCTAGGCCGCGCAGGATCGGGCAGTCTGGCCGCCCGTCGCCCGCACAATTTTGCACAAGGCTGCCCAACGTGTCGCGCATGGATTGCAGGTCCGCGATCTTACGGTCGATCTCGGCCAGATGCTCTCCCGCGATCCGTTTCACGTCAGCGCTGGCCCGTGACTGATCTTCCCACAACGCCAACAGCGCGCGGCAGTTCTCAATCGTAAACCCAAGCGCGCGTGCGCGGCTCAGGAATGTCAGTTTGTGCAAATCCTTGTCGTTGAACGCGCGGTAGCCGTTGGCATCACGGTCGGGCCGGATCAGCTTGATGTCCTCGTAGTAGCGAATGGTTTTTGCAGGCAACCCTGCCCGTTTTGCGGCGTCGCCGATGTTCATGACATATCTCCCATGCGCCGTAACCGCAGCGCGTTGCTAACCACGAAAACGCTGGATAGCGCCATTGCCCCTGCCGCCAACATCGGTGACATCAGCACGCCCCAAGCCGGATAAAGAATACCCGCCGCAACGGGGATAAGTGCGGTGTTATACGCGAATGCCCAAAACAGGTTCTGGCGGATATTGCGCATGGTCCGTCCGCTCATCTCGATAGCACGCAAAACACCCGAAAGCGCCCCAGACATCAGCACCACATCCGCCGTCTCAATCGCCACGTCCGTCCCAGTGCCAACCGCAACCCCAACGTCAGCCGCCGCCAGCGCAGGCGCATCGTTGATCCCGTCCCCGACAAAGGCGAGTGTGCCGGACTTTTTCAACTCTGCTATCGCGTCGGCCTTGCCGTCCGGCATCACGCCTGCAACCACCGTCTGAATACCGATCTTACGCGCTACCGCATCTGCCGTGTGCTGCGTGTCACCGGTGATCATAGCCACCTGAATGCCCATTTCGCCCAATTTAGACACGAGGTCCGCCGCCTCGGGCTTGATGGGATCCGCCACGGCAATCGCACCAGCGATCACACCGTCCAACGCGATGAACACGGGTGTCTTGGCCTCTTTCGCCCATTCGTCCGCCTGCGCGGCGAACGTGCCCAGATCAATGCCCTCTCGCACCATGAGACGGTCCGCGCCGACCAAAACCTCGCTGCCACCCACACGCCCGCGCAGCCCCAACCCCGTGATCGACGCCACATCCGTGGCGCTCAGGATGTCCAAGCCACGCGCCTGCGCATCGCGTACGATAGCTGCGGAAATCGGATGCTCGGACACCGCTTCCACCGCGGCAACTTTCGCAAGCACGTCCACCTCACTCTGGCCTTCTACGACCTGCAAATTGGTAACCTCTGGGCGCCCCTCCGTCAGCGTTCCTGTTTTGTCAAAAGCCACCGTTTTCGCCTGTGATAGGGTCTGCAATGCGGAGCCTTTGCGAAACAACACACCAAGCTCAGCCGCCCGCCCCGTACCGACCATGACGGAGGTAGGCGTGGCCAACCCCATGGCACATGGGCAGGCCACAATAAGCACGGAGACCCCAGCAACCAACGCGTGGCTCAGCGTCGGCCCAAAGACCAACCACGCCACAACCGTCGCGCTCGCCGCCAGCAAAACCGCTGGCACAAACCAGCGCACGACTTGGTCCACCGTGGCTTGAATCGGCAGTTTGGCGCCCTGCGCCTGCTCCACCATGCGCACAATGCCCGCTAGAACAGTGTCGCCCCCGACGGCTGTTGCCTTTACCTGCAACGCCCCCGTGCCATTGACCGTACCGCCAATTACCGTATCACCGATACCGTGGCTCACCGGAACCGGCTCCCCCGTTATCATGCTTTCATCAACGAAGGATTGCCCCTCCACCACATCGCCATCGGTCGCGATGCGCGCGCCGGGGCGGACCAGAACAATGTCGCCACTGGTGATTTCCGAGATCGGTACCTCCACCCAGTCGTCGCCACGCCGCACATCAACCACGGTGGGCTGCAGCCCCAGCAAGGACCGTATGGCCGAACCCGTTTGCACCTTAGCCCGCGCTTCCAGCCAACGCCCCACGAGGATCAGCGTCACGATGACCGCCGCCGCCTCGAAATACACGTTCCGGCTGCCCGCTGGCAGCAGAAGTGGTGCGAACAAGGCCACCGTCGAAAACAGCCACGCCGCCGAGGTTCCCAATGCCACTAGCGCATTCATCTCTGGCGCGCCGCGCAACAAGGCCGGAAAACCCTCCCTGAAAAAGCGCTGCCCCGGCCATGCCAGGACCAGTGTGACCAACACCCATTGCAACATCCAGCTCGCGGGTTGCCCGATGGTCCGCGCCACCAAATCCGCCATTCCCGGGACAAAGTGGCTGCCCATCTCCAACACAAACACCGGCAACGTCAGTGCCGAAGCAATAAGCGTGTCGCGCCACAAAGCCTGCGCCTCCGCCTCGCGTTTGTCGTCAATGGTTGGGGTGTTGTTGCCCGCGTCCAATGCGGTCGCGGGGTAGCCCGCCGCAGTCATCGCGCGGGCCACATCCTCCGTTCGCTGGCTGCCCTTGAGCCATGTCACCGAGGCGGTAGAGGTCGCTAGATTAACCGATGCCGCGACGACGCCTTGCAAGGCCAGCACCGCGCGTTCTGCCCGCCCGACGCAGGAGGCGCATGTCATGCCGTCCACGCTAAACTGCGCGCTCTGTGTCACCGCTGGGTAGCCCGCCGCGTCCAGTGCTGCCGTCAGAGGGGCAGCATCAGCGCCATCCCAAGTTACCTCCGCGCGCGATGTTGCAAGGTTAACCCCAGCAGCCGCAACGCCCGGCACCGATTGCAACGCACGCTCCGCCCGCCCCACGCAGGACGCGCAAGACAGGCCTTCAATTTCGAACGATAGACTTTGGGACGTCGCCATATTGCGAGACCTCTGAAAAGTGTCAGGGACTCGCAATATGGGGCTTCCATTAACTGGAAGGTCAAGGCCTCAACCGCGTTTAGAAAGCCCATCCGGCGAAAAGACGTGCAAACGCTCTGGGATCGCGGTGAAATGCAGCGTGTCGCCATAGGCTTCTGCTGGCGGTTTCTCCATTTTGGCGATGAATTCCGAACCTTGAGCTGTGATCAGATGCGCCAGCGCGTATTCGCCCAACTGCTCCACCAGCTCCAGCTTGCCCGACACCAGTGCAGCGCCCGCGTCACAGGCAATCAGATGCTCCGGACGGATGCCCAGCGTGTCGCCGTCCACATAACCCGCAGGCCCCGTGGCGACATCGCCACCCGTGAAGAAGTTCATCTGTGGGCTGCCGATAAATTGCGCCACAAATGAATTTGCGGGCCGCTCGTACAGCTCAATCGGGGAGCCCACCTGCTCCACTCGCCCATCGCGCAGCACCACGATTTTGTCTGCCAAGGTCATTGCTTCGACTTGGTCGTGCGTCACATAGATCATCGTCGACTTCAAACGCTCGTGCAGGCGTGCAATCTCCAGTCGGGTCTGAACGCGCAAAGATGCGTCCAGATTGGACAACGGCTCATCGAACAAAAACACCTCTGGGTCGCGAACGATGGCACGGCCAATTGCAACGCGCTGGCGCTGACCGCCCGACAGGTTGCGCGGGCTGCGCTCCAGATAGTCGTTGATCTGCAAAACCTCTGCGGCAGAGGTCACGCGGCGGTCGATTTCGTCCTTCGGCGTCTTGGCCTGTCGCAACCCGAAAGCCATATTTTCATAGACCGTCATATGCGGGTAAAGCGCGTAGGTCTGGAACACCATCGCCACGCCACGCTTGGACGGGGCCACATCGTTCACTTCACGGTCGCCAATGGACACCGTCCCGTCAGAGATTTCCTCCAAGCCCGCGATCATGCGCAGCAGCGTGGATTTACCACAGCCCGACGGCCCCACGAACACAACGAACTCGCCGTCCTCAATATCAAGGTCGACCCCGTGCATGACCTGCACGTCGCCATAACGTTTCACCAGATTGCGAATTGTTAAACCGGCCATGTTAGCTCCATTTCTGTGATTGCGCCGCGCAGGGCGGTGGAGAAGTCTTGAAAGCGTTCAGGCATATCCGCCCAAAGAAGTCGCGATGTGCAAAAGGCGTCCAGTCCGGAATCGCCCTGCAACATAGCGTGAAGCGTGTTCCAGCTTGGCTCAAGGTAGGTAAACGGCATCTGCCCCGCAGCTGTGTGCTTGGCAAAGACATACCAGCTTGCGACCGACCGCAGCCCTGCATGGGGGATGATCCCCTGCTCAAAGCAGCCTTCCAGCGTGGGCCGGATGAAAATCGGGAATTTGGCCATACCATCGGCACAAATACGCTCCACAGAGTCCGCGATGGCGGCGTTGCCGAAGCGGTCCGCAATGCTTTGCAGATAGGCGGCACGGTCGAACGGCAGGTCCAGCGTCAGCGCGGGCAATACTTCGTCCCGCTCATAGGCCCAGAAATGTGCCTTCAACTCTGGGTCATGCATCGCGGCGTCAAAGGTTTTCAATCCACGCAGCGCCGCCATATACGTCAGGCAGGTGTGGCCGCCATTCAAGATGCGTATCTTGGCTTCCTCGAACGGGTGAACGTTCGGCGTGACGGTCACGCCCGCAGCGGCCAAGTCCGGCATCACGCCCGCAAAGTCATCCTCCAGCACCCATTGAACGAAGCTTTCGGCAATCACTGGCGATCCCGCGTCAGCGCCAAACAGCGCTTTGATTTCGGCATGCAGATCAGTAGTGCTGCGCGGGGTAATCCTGTCCACCATCGAGCAGGGAAACGTCACATTCGCCGCCACCCATGCCGTCAGGTCCGCGTCGTCGCGCAGCGCAAGATACGCCAGAAAGTTCGCCCGAAGCTTGATTCCATTCTCGCGAATGTTGTCGCAGCACAAAATGGTAATCGCTTCGCCGCCCGCCGCCATGCGCGCCCGTAGCCCTGCCGCCAGATAGGCGTAGACTGTCGTGGGATCGCCGCCAGCCACTTCCGCCGAAATTGTGGGATCAGACGGGTTCAACGCGCCCGCGTCGTCGGTGTAATACCCGCTCTCGGTTACCGTGATCGTAACGACGTGAACGCTTGGCAATGCTAGCAGCGCCTCTGCGTCAGCTGCGTTCTTGCTCCAGTCCTCGAAGGCCACATGCGACCGCACACGGCGAAAGCTCACTTGCCCGTCGGGTGAGATGGACTTGATGATATACCCATCCGCCTCTGCCGAGTGCTGCGCGAAGCTTTCCGCCTCAGCAGCCCGCAAGTTTACTGTGGCGATGCCCCAGCGCAGATCGCCGGTGGCCTCCATCATGTCGTCCACATATTGGGCCTGATGGGCGCGGTGAAACGCGCCAAACCCCAAATGAACCATGCCAACAGCACAGGCCGTCCGGTCGTAAGTGGTGGTATAAAGGGCCGCTTGGCTAGGTTTATTCATGACGCACGCGCCCCGTTAGAAACCAGTTCCCGCCGCGCAAACTCGCGGTAGGACGAAGGCGTCATGTCCTTCATCTTCAAAAACTGGCGGTTGAAATTGGCAAGGTTCTGAAACCCCACGTCGTAGCAAATTGAGGAGATCGGCTCGTCCGTCGCATAAAGCATCCCGCAGGCTTGCCCGATACGTACGCGGTTCACAAACTCCACGAAACGGTGGCCGGTAACAGCCTGAAAGTTGCGCGAAAATGAGGTCGCACTCATGCGCGCCCTTTGCGCCGCAAGCTCCACCGAAATGTCATCAGCATAATTCGCGACGATATGGTTGATCACATCCGCAATCCGCGTCTGCTTGCTGCTGCCCTCGGGCTGCACAATCTTCATCACAGACAGCGCTTTCTTTTCGGCATGCTCGTTCACGCGGATCAAGAAGCGCAGCAGCGCAACAATGCGTTCCGGCCCTTTGGAATCGCGGATCGCCTCTAGATGCCCCTTGGCGAACGTCGGGTTAAAGCCGACGAACTCGATGCCCGACTGGGCCAGCGTCAGCATTGGCCGCAGGTCCAAAAACTCTGGGAACGCGGTGGCGAGGCGGTCCAAGCTGCCCTGACTGAATTGCACCATCATGTCGCGCACCTCGACGGGCTTTTTATAAACCTCGTCGGTGATCCAGTTGTGCGGTAGGTTGGGGCCGGTCAGGAACAACGCGCCAGCGCTAAAGTCACCGATATAATCCCCGACAAAAGCCTTGCCACGGGTGGCGGTGATCAGGTGCAGCTCGTACTCGCGGTGGCTGTGCCAGCGGCACAACTCCGTGGGCCAGCCGTGCTCCAGATAGCGCACGCTTTGCGTGGCGCGATCAACGACTTCGATTTCCGGTTGGATAATCGACATTACTTCACCGCCCCGAAGGTCAAGCCTTGCACCAGCTGCTTTTGCGCCATCCAGCCGAACACCACGATGGGCGCGCAAGCCAGCGTCGACACAGCGGAAACCTTGGCCCAGAACAGACCCTCCGGTGCTTGGAAAGATGCCACAAAGGCGGTCAGCGTGCTGGCGTCCGTGGTGGTCAGAACGATCGACCAGAACGCTTCGTTCCAGCACAAGATAATCGACAGCAACGCGGTGGAGGCGATCCCGCCCCACGCCAGCGGCAGCACGATCTGGCGGATTTCGTTAAAGGTTGATGTGCCGTCCATCCGCGAGGCTTCCAGAATTTCCTTCGGGATTTCGCGGAAGTAGTTGAACAAGATCAGCATCACGATCGGCAGGTTCATCATCGCATAGATGACCACCAGCAAGGTGCGCGTGTCGAACAGGTCAAACTTCTGCGCCAGAAAGTAGATCGGCATCATCACGCCAACCGCTGGCAACATTTTGGTCGACAGCATCCACATCAGCACGTCTTTGGTGCGGTGCGTTGTGTTGAAGGCCATCGCATAGGCCGATGGCACAGCGATCAAAAGCGCCAGCAAGGTGCCGCCAAACGCAGTCACGACAGAGTTCATGGCGAATTTTGCGTAGTTCGTGCGCTCTTGGATTTCCAGATAGTTCTCCAAGGTCGGCTCAAAGATCAACAGAGGGGGCACTTGAATGGCCTGCCCTTCGGTCTTGAAGCTGGTCAAAACCATCCAGAAGATCGGGAAGAAGAACACGAGCGCGGCGATCCAGGCAGCCGTAACAGCGGCGCGGTCGATCCAGATTTGGCGTTGTCTATCTGTCATGATTACACCGTCAATGTTTTGCCAACGGCGCGGATCAGGAACAGCGCGACAATGTTGGCGAGGATGATTGCAAAGACACCACCGGCAGAGGCAACGCCCACGTCAAAGGCTTGCTGCGACTGGATGTAGATCAGGTATGTCAGGTTGGTTGACGACACGCCCGGCCCACCGGAGGTGGTCACGAAAATCTCGGCGAAGATCGACAGGTGAAAGATCATCTGGATCAGCAGCACGATAGAAATGGGGCGCGCAAGATGCGGCAGCGTCAGGTTCCAGAACTGGGACCAGAAGCCAGCGCCGTCCAAAGTGGCGGCCTCCTTCTGCTCTTGATCTTGAGATTGCAGCGAGGTCATGAAAATCAGGATTGCAAAAGGCGTCCACTGCCAGCTGACCATTACGATGATGGAAAACAGCGGGTATTGTGCCAGCCACTCAACGGGCTGCAATCCAAGCGCTTGGGAAAACGCCGCGAACAACCCGTTGTTGGGGTCCATCAGCATGTTTTTCCAAACCAGCGCCGACACGGTTGGCATAATGAAAAACGGAGAGATCAGCATCACGCGGGCAATGCCGCGGCCCCGAAACGGGCGGTCGATCAGAATGGAAATCGCCAGACCCAGAACGATGGTGATCACCAGAACGGACCCCACAAGGATCAGCGTGTTGATCAGCGCGGGACCAAACGACGGGTCCGTCGCAAAGAACCGGTAGTTATCAAGCCCGATAAAGCCCGTCCGCTCTGGGTACAGAAGGTTGTACCGGATGGTAGAGAAGTAGACCGTCATGCTCAGCGGCACGATCATCCACAACAACAGCACGAAAATGCTGGGGGCCTGAAGCCATCTAACAAGTGTCGGGTTCATGGGTATGTCCCTTGGTTGGGCGGGGTATAGCGGGGATGGGTAAGGCGGCACGTTGTCCGCCTCACGGATCTTGAATGTAGGGTGGGGGTTGCCCCACCCTACGGGTGCCTGGGCTTAGTAGTAGCCGGCTTTCTTCATCTCACGGTCCGCAGCCGCTTGGCTGTTCGCCAAGGCTTCTTCAACCGTGATGTTGCCTGCCAAAGCGTCGGTCATTTGCTGACCAACAGCCGTACCAATCGCTTGGAACTCAGGGATCGCAGCGAACTGAACGCCCACATATGGGGATGGGTTCAGGGTGCTGTCTTCTGGGTTCGCCGACAGAATGGCTTTCAGCTCTGCTTCGTCAAAGGTGGCAGCTTCTTGGAAGTTCGGGTTGTCGTATGTCGACTGACGTGTGCCTGTCGGCACGGCGCCCCAACCGTTCTTTTCAGCAACCATTTCGATGTAGGCTTTGGAAGTCGCCCACTCTACGAAGGTTTTCGCGTCTTCGCTTTGCTTGGTGCCAGCCGGTACAGCCAAGGACCATGCCCACAGCCAGTTTGCACCTTTGGTGGTCGCTTTTTGTGGCGATTGAGCGAAGGCGATCTTGTCTGCAACTTTGGACTGCGCAGGGTCGGTCACGAAGGATGCCGCAATCGTCGCGTCAATCCACATGCCGCATTTGCCTTCGTTGATCAAAGCAAGAATCTCGTTGAACGAGTTACCTTCAGAGCCGGGAGGGCCCGATTCATTCAGCATATCAACATAGAAGGTCACAGCGTCATTCCATGCGGCGGAATCCAGCGCTGGTGTCCAGTCTTCGTTAAACCACTGCGCACCGAAGGAGTTCGCCATGGTCGTGATGAACGCCATGTTGTCGCCCCAGCCCGGCTTGCCGCGCAGGCAGATGCCGTAAACGCCTTCGTCTTTGTTGGTGATCGCTTTGGCAACTTCGCGAACGTGGTCCCAAGTCGGGTTGTCCTCGATTGTCATGCCAGCCGCGTCGACCAGGTCCTTGCGGTACATGATCATCGACGATTCGCCGTAGAACGGTGCCGCGTACAGTTTGCCTTCATGGCTCAAACCGCCGCGCATCGCTGGCAGGATGTCCTCAACATCGTACTCAGCGTCGAACGTCAGCTCTTCCAGCCAACCGCGTGCGCCCCAGATCGGCGCTTCATACATGCCGATTGTCATAACGTCGAACTGGCCACCCTTGGTGGTGATGTCCGTTGTGACGCGGGACCGCAGGGTGCCTTCGTCCAAAGTCACCCAGTTCAGGGTGATGCCGGGGTTGGCGGCTTCAAACTCCGGGGTGAATTTTTGCATTTCGACCATGTGGCCGTTGTTTACAGTTGCGATTGTCAGCTCGCCGGCGGCTGCGACAGAAGCGCCAGCTACACCAAGGGCCAAGCCCAACGCGGTATTGCGAAGAGATTTCATGTTTTCCTCCCTGAAATCACGGTCAATTAATTCCGTAGTCCTATGGTGCTGGGTTCGCCTTGCGTCAGCCAATACCATTTTTTCAAGTCATGATACTTTTTCGACTCTATCAGGTCAAAAAAGCCGTATATAGCGCTATAATAATACAACTCTGACATTCAACTGCCTAAGTATAGCCTGATTCTCACCAATCCCCGCGCCCGAATTCGAGCCACTTAGTGCCCCGATATGTGGGGCCATGAGGGGCCGGTCACAAACTCTTGAAATGGCAGAATGGTAAATCAGACGCCAAGCCCCTACTTTCGGTACAACCAACGACAAACACCCTAGGAGCCGCGCAATGAAGTACGCAAAATCCGACGAAGCCATATCCAAGCTGTCCCCCGAACAATACCGCGTCACTCAGGAAAGCGGCACGGAGCGCGCGTTCACCGGCCCCCTGAATGACAATAAGGAACCTGGCATCTACGTTGATATCGTCTCGGGTGAGCCGCTGTTTGCCTCCTCCGACAAATACGATGCCGGCTGCGGCTGGCCAAGCTTCACCAAGCCTATCGTCACCGAGCACGTGACGGAACACACTGACGACACCCTCGGCATGGTGCGCACCGAAGTGCGTTCCCTGCACGGCGATAGCCACTTGGGCCACGTGTTTCCGGACGGCCCCGCCGACCGTGGCGGGCTGCGCTACTGCATCAACTCCGCCAGCCTGCGGTTTATCCATCGTGACAACATGGTCGCGGAAGGCTACGGCGACTTACTGAACCAAGTGGAGGAAGTAGAATGACAACTCGTGCTGTACTCGCAGGCGGCTGCTTTTGGGGTATGCAAGACCTGATCCGTAAGAAACATGGCGTGATCTCTACCCGTGTCGGCTACACCGGCGGCGACGTGCAAAACGCGACATACCGCGACCACGGCACCCACGCCGAGGGGATCGAGATCACATTTGATCCCGACATCATCAGCTACCGCCAGCTGCTGGAGTTCTTCTTCCAGATCCACGACCCGACCACAGAAAACCGCCAAGGCAACGACCGCGGCATGTCTTACCGCTCCGCGATCTACTACGTGGACGAGGACCAAAAAGCCGTGGCGCTGGACACGATCGCGGACGTGGATGCCTCCGGCCTCTGGCCCGGCAAGGTCGTGACAGAGGTAGAGCCGGTTGGCGACTTCTGGGAAGCGGAGCCAGAGCATCAGGATTATCTGGAGCGCCTGCCCAACGGTTACACCTGCCACTTCGCCCGCCCCGATTGGGTCTTGCCCAAACGCGCGGCGGCTGAATAAGCGAGCAGTTACCACAGAACACTTAGGTTAGGGGCACCGCCTCTAACCTACACCTGAACCAAAGGCCGCCCGTCGATCTGATGCACGGTCGCCCGCGTCCCGAAAACATCCGCCAGCAAGTCTTCTGTCACCACGTCAGCAGGTGTGCCGACCGCGTGAATGCGGCCATCCTTCATAGCCACGATCTGATCCGCATAGCTGCTGGCGTAGTTGATGTCGTGCAGCACGATCACCACCGTGCGCCCAAGCGCCCGCAACATCCGCATCAACGACCGCGACGCCGCGATATCAAGGTTGTTCAACGGCTCATCCAGCAGCACATAATCGGTGCTTTGCGCATGGATCATCGCCACCTGTGCCCGCTGGCGTTGCCCGCCCGACAGCGTGTCCAGCTGTCGGCCTGCCAGATCATTCAACCCGAACCGGTGCAACGTCTGCGCCACGATCTGCGCGTCTTCCTCCGTGCCGCGCCCCTTGTGGTAAGGGTAGCGCCCAAAGCTGACCAAATCGCGCACCGTCAGACGCGGCGCCGCATCCGCACTCTGCGGCAGGATCGCCAGTTTGCGCGCCAGTACATCCGACGGACAGGCCCCGATGGTCAGATCATCCACCGTGATCGACCCGCTTTGCAGCGGGATCAGCCGCGCAATAAGGGACAGCAACGTCGACTTGCCCGCGCCGTTAGGCCCGATCAGCGCGGTCACCCCACCCGCTGCCAGCTCGACACTGACATCAGACAGGATCGTGGCCCCGCCAATCCGGTGCGTCACATGAGAGACCTTAATCACCTGCTCATCCCCTTTAGAAGTAACCCCAAGAACACCGCCCCGCCGAGCAGGTCGATCACCACCGAAAGCGGCGTCGACAACGCCAGAACCCGCTCCAAAACCGTCTGCCCCCCGATCAAGGTGATCGCGCAGATCAACACGGCGCAGGGCAGCAAAACCGCGTGGCGCGCGGCGGGGGTGACTTGATGCGCAAGGCTCACCACCAGCAGTCCAAGGAACACAATCGGCCCGACCAAGGCCGTCGACACCGACACCAAAGCCGCGACGATTACCAAAACCTGCAACGTTGCCCTCTGCGGGGTTTCCCCCAAATTCGTCGCCGTATCGTGCCCAAGCTCCAACACGTCCAGCCGGTGCCGCATGCGCCACGCAAATGCCAAGGCGATGCCCGCAAGGACCGCTGCAATCAGCAGCAGGTCAGTCTCGATCCGGCCAAACCGTGCGTAGGAATTCACCTGCACCACCGCGTACTCGTTCGGGTCAATCATGCGTTGTAGAAAACCCGTGACCGCACGAAACAGCACCCCGAATATGATCCCCGTCAGGATCATCCGCATTATGTCTTGGCGGGCTTGCGACAGCAGCGTGCCGAACAGCACCAGCGCCGCCCCCATCAGCAGCCCCACGTTCAGAACGAACTGCCCGATCACAGGCAGCCGCACGTACTCCTGCCCGCCCAGCACGAAAATCAAGGCCGTCAGTATCAGCACATACAGCGCGTCAAACCCCATGATGGAGGGCGTCAGAATTCGGTTCTGAGTAATCGTTTGAAACAACACCGTGGATGTCGGAACAGCCAATGCCACCAGTAGCAACGCCGCCAGCTTTGCGCCCCGAAACGGCAGGACAAACCCCCAGCTGCCCTGCGCCCCAAGGGTCATATACCCCGCAACGCAGATCGCCAGCACCGCCGCTAAACCGATTAAACGCCTAGGGTACATGACGCCTCGGAACGTACAGCAGCCACAGAAACACCCCTGTCCCGATAATCCCGAACACGGTGCCAACCGGTATCTCATAAGGGTAGCGCAGCAACCGGCCCAGAATATCGCTCGCCAACACGAAAGCCGCCCCCGTGAAGGCAGTCACGGGCAAGGTGGTGCGCAGGTTTTCACCGTAGAGGCGCGAAATGATGTTCGGCACCACCAGCCCCACAAACGGGATCATTCCGACAGTCACCACGGTCAACGCGGTCACAACCGATATGGCCACCAGCCCGATGAGCACAACCTGACCGTAGTTCAAGCCAAGGTTCACGCTGGCCACTCGCCCCATGCCAACAATTGCAAACTGGTCGGCTGCAAAGTAACTGGCGGCGGCGACAATGGCGGCGACCCACAACAACTCGTAACGCCCCTGCAAAACGCCAGAGAATTCTCCGTTCATCCAAACATCGATGTATTGCAACAAGTCCGCCTGAAACGCGACATAGGTGACCCCTGCCCCGATGATGCCCCCGTAAATAATGCCCACCAAGGGCACCAGCAGCGGCTGCGTCGGTGGCAGGCGGCGCACGATGGCAAGAAAACCAAGGCTACTTCCCAACGCCGTCGCAGAGGCCAGCACCATCTTCACAAAGATGGAGGCCTGCGGCGCGAACAACGTCACCAGCAAGATACCCAAAGCTGCGCCTTGCCCTGTGCCCGACGTCATCGGCTCCACAAACCGGTTGCGCACCAGCATCTGCATAATCGCCCCGCAAATGGCCAGCCCCGCACCCGTGATAAGCACCGCGATGGTGCGCGGCACGCGACTGATCACCAGCACCTGCCACGCCTTGGCGTCGGCGGTCAGATCAATGACCCCGACGCCAAGCGACAACAGACACAAGATTAGCAGCGCAAACGCCGCCCAGAAAACGCGGAGCACCTAGTCGCCTCAGAACGCGGATTCGATGTCTTTCAGGGTTTGCGTCATAGACTGGATGCCGCCCCCTGCGATGTAAATCGGGGCGGGATTCAGATAAAGCACATTGCCGTTCGCCCACGCCTTTGTCTCATGAACCAGCGCGTTATCAAGCGTCGCCTTGGCATTATCGCCGTCCGTCCCGATGGCAGCGAGACGGTCGACGATCAGCAGAATGTCAGGGTTGGCATCGCGAATAAATTCGAAGCTGACCGCCTCGCCGTGGGTGGATTGCGCCACCCCGTCCACGGCCTCCGGCAGGTCCAACGCGCTATGCAGCCAGCCAAAGCGCCCACCGACACCGTAGGTCGACACCTTTGGCCCGTTGGTCATCACGATCAGCGCCGTGCCCTTATCCGCCACCGCATCCTTGGTCGCTTGAAGTTGAGCCTCAAAACCCGCCTTCAACGCGGCCGCCTCATCTGCCTTGTCAAAAATGGCACCGTAAGCTTCCAGTCGCGCCAACCCTTCGCCAACGACGTCATCATAGATTGTCATGTCGAGTGTCGGCGCAATTTTGGCCAGTTCCGGCACCTGCTCGGACGACCGCCCGCCCGCAATAATCAGGTCCGGCTGCATGGCGTTCACCGCCTCGAAATCCGGCTCGAATAGTGATCCCACGGCGGTGGTGCCCGTCGCCGCGCTTTCCAGATAGGGCAGATAGACCGGCGAAACCAAGCCGTCGACCGCGACGCCCAAGGCCTGCAATGTGTCCATCGCCGCAAGGTCGAACACGGCGATCTTGTCGGGGCTCGCCTCGACACTCACGGAGCCTGTGAAGGTTTCCACCTCAACGGTTTGTGCGATGGCTGGGCTGGAAAGCCCAATAAGAACAACGGCTAGCTGCTTTAGCATAGGACAACTCCTGTCATGCTGCATGGCTAGCACCGGACCCGTTTGGCTGGGGTGGCTTGGCTTTGCGTTAACGATTTGACCTTCCTTAGAACCTGCCATATGTGGTGTCCAGAGATTCCTTACTCTTTTAATCAGTTACTCAAGGAGACCCACATGCCCAAGACAATTGGACGGGTTGAGACGGCGAATAGCTCCAAATACCTGCAACAGCTTTGCAAGCATTTTGCGCATAAAATTACCGTCGAGCATGACACCCATTCCGGCCGCGCAGAGTTCTCGCTTGGTACGGCAACGCTGAAGGCAGACGACGATGTGCTGACCGTGGAATTCGACCTTAACAGCGCCGAAGACACCGCCATGGCCCACCGCGTCATCGACAGTCATCTCGAAAAATTCGCGTTCCGCGAACAAATCACTGGGCTTGATTGGTCCACACCAGCCGCTGGGTAACCCCAGCGCCAAATCAACCCACGACCCCCTAACTCTCGGCAGCCAAGGCGACGACGCCCCAGCAACCTATACCTCCACTTCCTGCGTATAAGGTGCCGCACCATGAAGACCCTTCCCATATTTATTCTGACCTCCACGGGTCTGGCCGCGACCGGCGCATTCGCGCAGTCCGGTGAGCCGTTTGAACTCAACACAATCACCCTAGGCGTCAGCGCTGAAACCTCGGTCGACGTCACCGCCGAAGACATAGAGCGTCAGAACCCCGCCGACCTACAGGATCTCTACAAAAGTGAGCCATCCGTCGCCGTTGGCAGCTCCATCCCCGCATCTCAGAAACTCTATGTAAATGGGGTGGAGGAAACGAACCTGTCGGTGTCTATCGACGGCTCCCGCCAGAACAACAAAATCTTCCACCACAATGCGACAACCCTCATTGATCCGGCCCTGCTGAAAGCCGTCCGCATCGAACCCGGTGTAGCGGCGGCGGATGCCGGTCCCGGCGCGCTTGCCGGCTCCGTCGCCTATGAAACCAAAGATGTTGCTGACCTGCTGGACCCAGACCTGACATTCGGCGGTTTCGTCAAAGGCGAATACGACAGCAACGGCAACGTGTTTACCAACAGCACGTCCCTTTACGGGCGCAATGGCAACTTCGAATACCTCGGCTTCTTCAAGGTTGCGAACGGGGGCCTGCGCAAAGATGGCGATGATCTCGATATCATCGGTTCCGGCACCGGCATGTTCAGTGGCTTGGCCAAGGCTGCCTACACCACGGACACCGGCCACCGGTTTGAGTTGTCCTACGAGAAGGTCAACGACGACGAAGCCCGCCCCTACCGCGCCAACATCGGGCAGATCATCGGCGGGCGCCCCGTGCCGCTGACCCGCAATTACGACTTGTCCCGTGAGAACGTGGTATTCACCTACAGCAACGACCAGCTGGGTGGCATCTGGGATCCGACCGTCACGCTGGCCTATAGTGCCACTGATCTGGATATCGTGGAGACAAGCCAAACCAGCCGTGGCACCACACAAAGCTTCAATGGCTCGATTAAAAACCGGTTCGCGTTGGACGGCGGCTCTGTCACGGCGGGGCTCGACTTCTATTCCGATCAGGCGGAGCTGGACTACCGCTCCGCCTCAGCCACGCAAACCCCGTCGGAGAAATCCAGCAACATCGGCATTTTCGCGCAAGCGCGCTTGGACCTGTCGGACCGCGCGCGCGTGTCGTTCGGCGGGCGCGCCGACTTTCAAAGGCACACCGGCATAGACGGCACCAAGTCTAACGACAACGGCCTGTCCGGTAACATCAGCGGTGAGTTTGACCTCAACGACGTCGTCACCCTCAGCGCGGGCTACTCCCATGTTTGGGGCGGGGTAACGCTGGCCGAAAACTTTATCATGAACCCCGCATGGACCTACCCCACGGACGGCATAGAGGCGGCCACATCCGATAACCTGTTCGTCTCGGCGCGGGCCGACTTTGGCCACTGGGATGTGAAGGGTAAGCTGTTTAAAACCGACGTAGATAACGCGCGGACACCGTCCTATAGCGGCGGGCCAGACGGCACCACCAGCTTCACCTCTCGCGGGTTCGAGCTGGGGTTCGGCTACAACTGGGATAACGGCTTCCTGCGGCTGGGTTACGCGAACATCGACACAGAAATCGAAGGGCGCGTCGCGGATTCCTACACCGGCAATTACCTGACCACCCCCATCGGCGAAATCATCACCATTGAGGCCGTGCACGCCCTGCCGCATCATGGCCTCACCTTCGGGGCAGACGCGCAGATCGTGCTGGAGGAAACCAACACCTATAGCTCTGCTGGTGGAAATGGTCCGGCCTTGCCCTCCTACGAGGTGGTGAACGCATTTGTTGAGTATAAGCCAAGCCGGGTAAAGAACCTGTCCCTCCGCGGCGAGATCAACAACATGTTCGACGCAAGCTACGCCAGCCGCGCCACCTACGGCCAAGAGTACGGCACGGTCGTGCCACTCAACGAGCCGGGCCGGTCCGTCAAAATCAGCGCGACGCTGAATTTCTAAACACGCAGAGGTGGGGGCACCCCCACCTCACACCCGCGACAACTACTTAAGAGCCGCTAGGGGACCAAGCCGGTTGACAGAAACCACTGTGAGGCAAAGGATCACCGAAAACCCCTTAAAGAAGGGCGTATCGCATACCATCGGTCAAATTGTGCAGCAAACTGGTGCCCCATGACGGACTTGAACCGCCGACCTTGTCCTTACGAAGGACCTGCTCTACCAGCTGAGCTAATGGGGCTTCGGCGCGGGAAATAGCACCCTGTGCGCCGTGGGGGAAGTGTTATTTTTGCCCCTGATCCGCAGCTTTTTCGGCCGCATCATCATCCAGCTCCACGACGATCACCTCGTGGTCAGGAACCACTTCGGCGTCCTCCGCCGCAGGCGCGTCGGGCGTGTTATCCAACGCCCCGACAATCAGCGGCAACATCGCCGTACCGGCTGGCATAGAGACTGAGGTTTCCGGCGCATCCGTCCAGCTTAGCGTGTCCAAGCTGCCGCAGCCCGCGCAGGTCGGCGCCCAATGCGCATGCACGTTCTGGCACTTCTCGCAGACCCATTGCGGACCGCGCGGTGCCGACAAAGCCCGCGTCAGCCAGCCGCGCACCACGGCGTCGTCGGCACCCTCGCCGCGTTCCACCGCCGCCATGATCGTCAGTACCCGTGCGGTCGGCGCGGTCTCGACTAAATCCCCGATAGCGCGACGCGCGGCGGGGAAGTCTTCGGCGGCAATGTTCAGCTCTGCCAGCAGCATCTTGGTTTCCGCATGCTCCGGCGATACCCGCGTCAACACGCTGAACCGTTTGATACGCGCCTCCGGCGACTCGTCAGGGGCAATCTCGGCAAAGACGGCGGCCAGATCGGGATGCGGCTGCGCGCCCCATGCCTTCTTGATCACACGGGCCGCGTATTTCGGTTTGCCCTGCTCGATATAGCCCCGCGCGGCCAGAACCGCGGCAGGGATCAGATCCGGCGACAGGCGGTTGGCCTCGATCGCGGTTTCGCGCGCCTCAATGCTGGAGCCCTCCAACATCACGTCCTTTGCCTCCGACAAGGCCAGCACCGCGTCACGGCGGCGGTGCACGTCGCGTGGCAGGCTGCCGTGCTTCAGCTTCGCGTTCAGCGTCTTGCGCGCGCCGGTCCAATCCTCGGACTTCGCTTGCAGCGACAGCAGCACGTCTTGCGTGTCTTCATGTTTCGGCTTCAGCGCAAACGCTTTCTCCGCCAGCTTCAGCGCAGTGTCTGTGTCGCCCTCCGCCAGCTTCTGCTTCATGATCCCGCGCACCCCGACAAAGCGCGTGCGCTCGTCGGTCAGCAGACGTTTGTAAACCTCTTGCGCCTTCTTGCTGTCGCCCGCCGTCTCAGCCGCCTGCGCGGCCAGAAGGTTGGTCAACTCGGGGCGGGCCAGATATTTCTCCGCTTTCGCCGCCTTCGCCATCGCGGTGCGGCCTTCGCCGGACGCCACCGCCATCAGCCCATCCGCCAAAGCCTCAAAGCCTTTGCGCTCGCGGTTACGGGTGAAGTAGCGGCTGATCGCGGTCTCGTCGCCGTTCAGGAAATGGAACGTGGCGCTCAGCAGTCCGATGACCTTGAGCAAAACCCAAAACGCCGCCAGCATCGCGACAAGGCCCAGAATGGTCATCAACGGGGTGAAGGTGAACTCCGTGTTGGCCACCGAGACCCGCACACCGCCGCTGGTTTCCAGCAACATGCCCAAGCCCCAAGTGATTGCCACGATGACGCCCACAAACAGCAGAATTTTAATAAGAGACCAAAGCATATAACTATCCTAATTCGCGTTCAGCGCGTCTGTGAGACCTTCAAATGCGACAAGCGCATCACGCCGCGTCGCCGCGACACCCGCCCAATCGTCCAGCTTGGCCCGACCGGCCTCCGGCAGGGCGTCAATCGTTGTCAAAGCAGTGTCCAGATCACCGGCTTTCGTCGCAGCTTCGGCGCGGGACAACACCGCGTCAGGGTCATCCCCGTCGCGCGGCGTCAAGGAGCGCGCACCAAGCTGGTCCTTCAAGAAGAACGTCAAACGCTCCGTCGTGCTGTCGCCCGCCGTAGCCTTCAATGACGCCGATAAGGCCGCACGCGCACCGTCCGCAAACTGGCCCTCCACGGCGGCGGCGGTTGGAATGCCCGTCTCCGCGTTGGCGCTCAGCACGTCCGGCACGTTGGTCGCGGCGGCAATGTCTGGGATCACGGACGCATAGGGCGCGCCCGTCTCTAGGGCGGATCGCAGCGCGTTCAGCGCGCCCCTTGCCTTCACACGCGCTTCAGCTTCGGCGGCGCTTTCCTGTTGTGCCTGCGCGGTGGCGATCTGGTCTTGCGTCAGGGACCGCATCTTTTCCAGATTGGCCTCCAGCGCTTCCATCTCGGCGCGCTGCGCGTCCAGCATGGCTTGCACATCGTCTGGCAATGGCGCGGCGCTTTGGGTCGGCAGCGCGTCGATACGCGCGCCTAGCGCTTCGTCGGCGGTCACGCTGTTGGTCTGCGCCACGTCCAACGCGGCTTGCAGGGCGGCAATGGTTTTGGCCTGCTCTACGAACATCGCGTCGACGTCAGCGCCGTCGTTGAAAATCGGCCACTCCGCCGCTTTGAAATAGATCGCCCCGCCAAAGCCGATCACCGCCGCCAAGGCGCCGCCCATCAACGTCGCCCAAAAGCCGCCGCGCCGCTCCACCACGGTGGGCGGGGTGGGCACAATCGGGGCCGTGATCACAGGCTCTGCTTCGGGCCTGGCTTCGGGCTTCTCATCGCCCTTATCTTCAGGCATGTCCTCGACGATCTCCGCCTCCGGCACGTCCTCTGGCTCAGACTCCGGCTCAGACTCAGACTCATTCGAAGCCGTATCCACCTCGACATCCTGCGCCACACCGTCTTCAGGCGCATCTTCCGGCCCGCCTAGCGCCACGCCCTCCACCTTGGTGTCGGCCATCGCGGCGTCCAACTCGTCAAATTCCGCGCCTTTTACAACGCCGGATATCGCGCCAGCTTTTGACGACCCCGCTTTTGCATCGGTTGCACCAGTCTTGGACGGGGTATTCTTCTTACGGGCCAAGCGCATATTCCTTTTCGCTTCAATCGCGGGGCGACTCTCTAAAATATGGGCCGCCACGTCTGACCTTAGACCAACAGCCCGCTAACGCTCAAGCAGAACACCTACCCTCGGGCGTCCTGAATGGCGTGTAACATCGCCACGGCATCTGGCGCATCCGCTACCCGCGCCACGGTCAGACCAGCGCTCCGCGCCACCTCTGCCGCTGCGTCGCTGATCACAATGACATGCAGCGCCGCAACCTCGTCACCCGTTAACTGTTTCGCAAACAGCGCCACGCTTCGCGGGGAAAACAACGGCACGATAACCGTGCCCTCCGTTCGCAGCACGCCGCGTGCCTCTGCCGATAGGGCCAGCGGGCGTTGCTCATAGACGGTCAGGGGCGTGGCCCCCATGTCCACATCGCCCGCAACATGCCGCCCGCGCGGATGCACAAGGCGCAGCCCTTCGGCGCGTGCCGCCAGCAGCCGGTTCAAGTCGCGCAAATCGCCATCCGCACTTTCCGCGTCGAACCCAGCGCCCTCAGCCTCCGCTGCGGTTCTGCCGCCCACGCAAAACGCCCGCCCGCGCCATGCGTGGCCGCGCACAAATCCGCGCACGCCGTTCTCCGAGGTGAAAACCACCGCATCCGGCGCTTGCTCCAAGGGGGCGAAATCAAGAAACACGGTTTCCATCAACGGCGACAAGATCACCGGCGCGTCCAATTCGGCGGCAAAGCGCGTCGCAGCCGCCAAGGGCCGCGTCAGAAGCACGGGGGGTGGGATTGTCTGGGCCATGCCAAAGGTGTTACCCGTTGCCAAAGCCCCGCACAACAGGCCGAACCCTTGGCAAAAACCCTCACCATCCTAGGCATCGAAAGCAGCTGTGATGACACCGCAGCCGCCGTGGTCCGCCACACTGACGGCCAACCGCCCGAAATCCTGTCGAACGAGGTGTTCGGCCAGACAGACCTGCATGCCGACTTCGGCGGCGTGGTGCCTGAAATCGCAGCCCGCGCCCACGCCGAAAAGCTGGATGTGATGGTGGAGGCCGCCCTTGCAACGTCCACCCTGTCCTTGGCCGATATAGACGCCATCGCCGTCACCGCTGGCCCTGGCCTGATCGGCGGTGTCATGTCCGGCGTGATGTGCGCCAAGGGGCTGGCCGCAGGGGCTGGCAAGCCCCTTATCGGGGTGAACCATCTGGCGGGGCACGCCTTGACGCCGCGCCTGACCGATCAGTTGGAGTTTCCCTACCTGATGCTGCTGGTCTCCGGCGGTCACTGCCAGTTCCTGATCGCCCATTCCGCGACCAAATTTCAACGCCTCGGCGGCACCATCGACGACGCCCCGGGAGAGGCATTTGACAAGGTCGCCAAGCTCATCGGCCTTCCCCAACCCGGCGGCCCGTCGATTGAACATGCCGCAAAATCCGGCGATGCGAAATCCCACAAGCTGCCCCGCCCCATGCTGGACCGCGACGGCTGCGATATGTCCTTCTCCGGCCTCAAGACCGCAGCCCTGCGTGCCCGCGATGCGTTGGTTGGGGCGCAAGGCGGGCTGCACCCGCAAGATCAGGCCAACCTGTCCGCCAGCTTCCAAGCCGCCGTCACCGACGTGCTGGCAGAGAAGACCCGCCGCGCCTTGGCGCTCTATCTCGAACTTGAACCCAAGGCCCCCGCCATCGCCGTCGCCGGTGGCGTCGCCGCCAACCAAACCATACGCGCCAGCCTGCAGGCGCTGGCCACGGACCACGGCGTGCGCTTCACCGCGCCGCCGCTAAAGCTGTGCACCGATAACGCCGCCATGATCGCATGGGCGGGGATGGAGCGGTTCCGCCTTGGCCTGATAGACGATCTGGCTCTCGCCGCGCGTCCGCGCTGGCCGCTGGACACCGCCGCCCCCGCCATGCTGGGATCCGGCAAAAAAGGAGCAAAGGCATGAGCAAGATCACCGTCGCTGGCGCAGGGGCGTTCGGCTCCGCACTCGCTGTCGCGCTCGATATGGCTGGGCGCGAGGTCACGCTTGTGGGCCGCAACGTCGATGCCTTCCGCAGCAGCCGCGACAACCCGCGCCTGAAAGGCGTGCCGATCCCCGAAAGCATCACGCTGGCCACCGAGTTGAACGTGACGCGCGACGATATCCTGCTGCTGGCTGTGCCTATGCAGGCGCTGTCGGGGTATCTGGAGCAAACCCGCCCCACCCCGAAGGCCGCTGTCGCGTGCAGCAAGGGTGTGGACCTCGCCAGCGGACGCGGCCCCACCGCGATCATCGACGATCTGCTCGACGCGCCCTCCGCCATTCTGACCGGACCCAGCTTCGCCGCCGACATCGCGCGCGGCCTGCCCACGGCGCTGGTCATCGCCACGCGAAGCGACACGGGCGCGGACCTGCAAGAAACACTGTCCACCGACACGCTGCGCCTTTACCTGTCCGACGATCCCATCGGCGCGGAACTTGGCGGGGCGCTCAAGAACGTGATCGCCATTGCCTGCGGCATCTGTATCGGCGCGGGGCTTGGGGAAAGCGCACGCGCCGCCCTGATGACACGCGGCATGGCGGAAATGCTGCGCATGGCCGTCGCGATGGGGGCCAAGCCGGAAACCCTTGCCGGTCTGGCGGGCTTCGGCGATTTGGCGCTGACCTGCACATCCGCGCAATCGCGCAACTTCTCCTTCGGTCTATCGCTAGGCGGAAAAGGCCCCGCGCCCACCGCCACCACCGAGGGCCGCCACACCGCGCGCGCCATTGTGAAGCTGGCCGAGACCAAAGGCGTAGATATGCCCATCGCCAAAATGGTAGCAGGGATGGTAGAAGGGGACTTAACACTGCAACAGGCGCTGTCTTTGCTCCTGTCGCGCCCGCTGACAAAGGAATGGCCATATGCTTATCGCACTGATCTGCACCGATAAACCCGATCACTTGGAGACGCGCAAAGCCAACCGTGACGCGCATGTGGCTTATCTGAAGTCGTCGGGATGCGTGGTGCAGGCTGGCCCGTTTCTTGATGAAAGCGGCGATATGTACGGCTCCCTCGTGGTGCTTGATCTGCCCGATATGAACGCCGCCCATGCATGGGCGGCCGCCGATCCCTATGCCAAGGCCGGTCTCTTCTCCGAGGTGCGGTTGGAGCAGTGGAACAAGGTGATCGGCTGATGCGCTACTGGCTGTTCAAATCGGAGCCCTCCACATGGTCTTGGGACCAGCAGGTTGCCAAAGGCGACGCGGGCGAGGAATGGGACGGCGTGCGCAACTACCAAGCCCGCAACTTCATGCGGGAGATGAAGCTGGGGGACCTCGGCTTCTTCTACCACTCCCAAAAAGACCGCGAGATCGTCGGCATCGTGGAGGTCTGCGCCGAGGCGCACCAAGACAGCACCACCGATGATGACCGCTGGGAATGCGTCAACATCAAGGCCGTGGAGCCGCTGAAAACCGGTGTCACCCTCGCGGACATCAAGGCCGACGGGCGCTTTGACGAGATGGCGCTGGTCAAAAGCTCCCGCCTGTCGGTGCAGCCCGTCACAGCCGACGAATGGGCGATGATCCGCAAAATGGGCGGCCTCTAACCCCGCCACCCCACACGCAGCAAGACTTACACGCCGCAGAGAAGGACGAATCGCCGTCCGCCAGCGCCGTCTTTGCGCGTGCTCACGTCTCCCGTGCACCTCCAAAGCCCTTCGCCGTAAGGCACAACTCAAATAAATTGACGCAAAATTCTAATTGGTATACTAGAATACATTATGCGATTAACACGCCCTTGGCAGAGGAGGAAATCTGCCAAGCCAGCGATGACCCGCACATAAAACCAGACGATCAGGGAGGATCGAATGACATTTATCTCAAAGTTTAACACAACAGTGGCCAGCGCGGTTGTAGGCGGCTGCCTTGCCGTTGCCGCAACAACGGCCAGCGCCGCCGAACTGCGCGGCTGGAACATCCACGTCGAAGACTACCCCGTGTCCATCGCGATGGAATCCTTCATGGCCGAAGTGGCCGAGAAGACAAACGGCGAAATCACCGGCAAAACCTATCATAACGGCGTGCTGGGCAACCAACCTGACGCCATCGAGCAGATCCGTCTTGGCGTGATCGACTTCGGTGAATTCAGCCTTGGGCCAATGGGCCAGTCAGTGCCTGAAACCAACGTCGTGTCCCTGCCCTTCATCTTCAAAAGCATCCCGCAGATGTACAAGCTGATGGACGGCGAAGTTGGCGAAGCCATCGGCGCTGGCATGATGAAAAAAGGCATGGTGCCGCTCGGTTGGTACGATGCGGGCGCGCGCTCCTTCTACAACTCCAAGACGCCGATCAACACGCCGGCTGACGTTGAGGGCCTGAAAATCCGCGTCATGAGCAACGACCTCTTCGTCAAAATGGTTGAATCCATGGACGGCAACGCGACGCCAATGGCGTTCGGCGAGGTCTACCAGTCGATCAAAACCAGCGTTGTGGATGGCGCGGAAAACAACCCGCCCTCCTACGAGTCGACCAACCACTACGAGGTCGCCAAGTACTACTCTCTGACAGAGCACCTGATCATTCCGGAATGCCTGTGCATGAGCCTAAAAACTTGGGAGAAAATGACACCGGAGCAGCAAGCGATCCTGAAAGAAGCAGGCCAGAACAGCGCCGTAAAACAGCGTGAGCTGTGGCAGGCCCGCGAAGCCGCAAGCATGGAAACAGTCAAAGCAGGCGGCACGATTGTGAACACAATCGCCGACAAAGGCCCGTTCCAGGCCGCTATGGCGCCCGTCTACGACGGCTTCCTTGCAGCCAATCCGGAGCTGACCGATCTGGTCAACATGATCCGCAACGCGGACTAATGTGACCTGCTGACAATTGGCCCGCTGTATCTCTTGTGCGGCGGGCCTTTTGCACCTCAACACCCCATACCCCATCAGCGCGGAGACTGTGATGTCCGACCAATCCCCCTTCATTCGACGGTTAGAGCAGGTCTTGGACTGGGCACGGTCTTTTTGCATCCTCATCTCGTCGCTCGCGCTTGTCACCTTGGTCACCACCTTCGGCTGGCTGGTCTTCGGGCGCTACGTGCTCAACGTGACCCCCACGTGGGTGGAGCAACTGGCCCTGCTGCTGATCTGCTACATCGCCTTCCTTGGTGCTGCGGCAGGTGTGCGCGAGGACACGCACATCGGCGTCGCGCTGTTTCGTGACATGATGCCTTTCACCATCCAGAAAGTCGTGATGGTCGCCATCGACCTCATGCTCGCCGCATTCGGGGCCATCATGCTGATCGCAGGGATCACGCTGATGAAATTCGGGTGGGACACTGCCCTGCCCATGCTCGAAATTCCAGAAAGCTTCCGCACTCTGGCAATCACTTCCTGCGGCGCGCTGATCTTTATCTTCTCCGGCTCTCGCGGGCTCATTCGTATTCTTACTTTTCGGGCGTGGTCGCCTGAAGCTGACTTGAAGGACCTCTAAGCGTGGGACTAGCTATTCTTCTTTGCGTCTTTGGCGTGGGCGTCGTGATCGGCGCACCTGTTGCATTCGCCATGGGTATCGCCGCCGCTGCGGCCTTCTGGTACGAAGGCTTCCCCCTTCTCATCACCTTCCAGCGGGCGACGGCGGGCGTGTCGGTCTTCTCGCTGCTGGCGATCCCCTTCTTCGTCTTCGCGGGTGAGATCATGCTTCACGGCGGCATTGCCCGCCGCTTGGTCAAGCTGGCGTCGGCCTTGGTCGGCCACCTCAAGGGTGGCTTGGCGATGGTCAACATCTTCTCCAGCATGCTGTTCGGTGGCATCTCCGGCTCCGCCGTCGCGGATATCTCCGCGCTTGGCTCGCTGCTGATCCCTGTGATGAAGGAACGCGGCTACCGCCCCGACTTCGCGGTCAACGTCACCGTGACCTCCTCCATCGCGGGCATCGTGATCCCGCCCAGCCACAACATGATCATCTTCGCAGTGGCTGCTGGTGGCGGCATCTCCGTGTCCAAGCTGTTCTTGGCGGGCGTCATCCCCGGCATCTTGATGTGCGTCTGCCTCGCCATCGCCGCCTACATCCTGTCGATCAAGCACAACTACCCGTCAGAGCCATTCCCCGGTTGGGGCGAGGTTGGGCGCAGTGCGGCCGACGCCATCCCCGGTTTCATGACGGCGGTGATCATCGTAGGCGGCACCCTGTCGGGCGTCTTCACCGTCACGGAATCCGGTGCCTTCGGCGCCATCTACGCGGTGCTGCTAACCAAGTTCTACTACCGTGACCTTAGCTGGCAGTCCTTCGTGAGATCCGTCACGGGCGCGGTGCGCACGACGGCAATGGTGATGATCCTCATCGCCTTCGCCAGCTCTTTCGCCTACCTGCTGGCGCTCTATCAGGTTCCGGCCAAGCTCAGCACCTTGCTGGTGTCGATCTCTGACAACCCGATCATGATCCTGCTGATGATCAACCTGATTTTGCTGATCCTCGGGATGATCATGGACATGGCCGCGCTGATCCTGATCTGCACACCGATCTTCCTGCCCATCGCAAAGGGCTTGGGCATGGACCCGACGCAGTTCGGCATCATGATGTTGATCAACCTCGGGCTGGGCCTGTGCACGCCCCCCGTCGGCACCTGTCTCTTCGTCGGCTGCGCCGTGGGCAAAATCAAGATCGAGCAGGCGTTGAAATCAATCTGGCCGTTCTACGTCGCCATCTTGGGCGCGCTGCTTCTGGTCACCTTCGTGCCGCAGGTGTCGCTCTGGCTCCCGTCGCTTTACGATTGATCAAACAGAGGTCAGCCAGAGGTCACGGGCGGCGGTAGATTCACCGTGGCTTCTGGTATACGTAGCCGTCAATTCTATGGTGGGACAACGACATGACACAGCTAACAAACGCAGCGGAGCGCCGCACCAATGTGGATGAGGTCTTCGAGGCGTTGCACCACGAGATCGTGACATTGGAGCTGATGCCGGGCACCAAGATTTCCGAGGCGGAGATCGCCAGCAAGTTCTCTGTCTCGCGCCAACCCGTGCGCGACGCCTTCGCGCGGTTGGGCAATTTGGGGCTGCTGTTGATCCGCCCGCAAAAGGCCACGGTGGTGCGCAAGTTTTCCATGCCAGAGATTTCGCACGCCCGCTTTGTGCGCACCGCGATAGAGGTGGAGGTGCTGCGCAACGCTATCCACAAGTGGCCAGACATCGACACGTCGGACATTCGCGAAAACATGAAGCGCCAAGCCGCCAGCGTCGCCGCCAAAGACACCGTGCTGTTTCACGAGCTGGACTATGAGTTTCACAAAAGCCTCTGCGTCGGGGCGGGATTTGAGCTGGCGTTCGAGACGATCTCGGAGATGAAGTCCAAAGTCGACCGCCTGTGCAGCCTGTCGCTGGCGGAGCCCACTGAAATGGAAATCCTGCTCGCCGATCACACCCGCATGATTGCGGCGCTGGACGACGGCGACGCCGCCGCGTTGGAAACCGTCATTCGCCAGCACCTTGCGCGGCTCGACACAGTGGTGGACCGCATTCAGCAAAAGCATTCGGAATACTTCGAGTAACCGCCACCCGACCGCCAAAATGAAAAGAGGGTTCCGACCCCCCGGAACCCCCTTCTACCCCACGTGTTTGGTTACTCGCACCACGTGTCTTGGAAACTGGATCCGGCCCTACTGGCTCGGCATGCTTATGGGTAGCGACGGCGCGGCGGCATTGCAAACAAACTCTGCGCGCAATTCGAACCCCATTCCTGTCAAATTTTCCGCACCCCTCGGGGAACAGAAAACGCCCGCGCGAAAATCGGCGGGCGTTCAGATCGCGTCAGCCTGTGGTGCGGCTTAGCCGTACACGGACTCTTTGTTGAAGTGCTTGGTCAGCATGTAGTAGACGACCGCGCGGTATTTGTTGCGCTCGGACTTGCCGTATACTTCGATGACCGAATTGATGGCTTCCATCAGCTGCGGGCTGTCGGACAGGCCCAGCTTTTTGATCAGGAAGTTGTTCTTAACAGTTTCCAGTTCCTCGGCTTGGCTGCCAGCAACTGTGGATGCGTCTGCGTTGTAGATTGCAGGGCCGCAACCGATTGTGACTTTCGTCAACAGATCCATATCGGGCGTCATGTTGCATTTGTTTTTCAGATCGTCCGCATAGATTGCGATCAACTCGTCACGTTTTCCCATTGAAATATCTCCCACCAATGTTCGGGCCAACTGCCCCTGTTACAGCCCGTCAAAACGGGCCTTGAAGCGGACAATACTGGCTAAATCAGCCAATCCAAAGGAAAAATGCAGTGACTTTTCCCCGCAGGCGACAATGGGCCTAGCGGCAGGTCCCCCAGCCGTTGTTTTGCATGTGGAAGTGGTCGGCGTGCAGCGCGTTATACTCCGGACCCAGCACAGTGGAGAACCACTGGCACCCGCTATCGCGCAACTCTTGGAAGAACGCTTTTTGGGCGGGCGGGCCGGTCCAGCCCGACAGCAGATCAATCCGCGTCCCATCGGCCAGAACCACGCCGCGTATATCAATGGAGGCCGCGGTGGCATGGGTGCTCATCCGTGTTCTCGCCCCGCGGATAGGGCGGCAATTGTAGCTGCCGATGTGGCGCAATTCTTTGACACCCTGCCCGAAATGCGCCTCTGCCGCCGGTTGCACGCCGTGCTGTTCCCACATCGCGACCCTGAGGGCGGTCTCGCAAGAGGTCTCGACCGCGCGCAGTCGCGCAGCCCCCACGCCGGACAGATCGACACGGTTGGCGATGCCGCAGCGCTCCCCCTCCACCAGTGGCGGCATTGATTGGTAGCGCCCGCCTTGCGCCAAGACTTGCAGGCAGATGTCAGGGTCATCCAAGACCCGCCGCAGCTTGAAATGCGTCACCGGCGTCACGGGATCGGTCACCACCAATTCGCGCAACGGGTTCCATTCGCGCGGCAACGGGCTGCTTGGGTCGGTAAAGGCCCAATGAACGCCAAACGCCACCGCAGCAAAGGCTACGGTGGCGCTTAGAATACTCAAGACGACCCGAAAGGCCGTCATCGCGGGATGGGCTTTCAACCCGCGACCCTAGTAACGGTAGTGCTCTGGCTTGAACGGGCCGTCAGGCGACACGCCGATATAGTCGGCCTGCTCTTTGTCCAGCTTCGACAGTTTCACGCCGATGCGATCAAGGTGCAAACGCGCGACTTTCTCGTCCAGATGCTTGGGCAGGATGTAGACCTCGTTGTTATACGCGTCGTTGTTGGTCCAAAGCTCCATCTGCGCCAGCACTTGGTTGGTGAAGGAGGCGGACATCACGAAGGACGGGTGGCCCGTGGCGTTGCCAAGGTTCAGCAAACGGCCCTCGGACAGCAGGATCAAGCGGTTGCCGGATGGCATCTCGATCATGTCGACCTGTTCTTTGATGTTGGTCCACTTGTGGTTCTTCAGCGCGGCGACTTGGATTTCATTGTCGAAGTGGCCGATGTTGCCGACGATGGCCATATCCTTCATCTCGCGCATGTGCTCGATGCGGATCACATCCTTGTTGCCCGTGGTGGTGATGAAGATGTCAGCGGTGGACAACGCGTCCTCCAGCAGCACAACCTCGAACCCGTCCATAGCGGCTTGCAGGGCGCAGATCGGGTCAACTTCGGTGACCTTCACACGCGCACCAGCACCGCGCAGGGATGCGGCGGAGCCTTTGCCAACGTCGCCGTAGCCCATGACCACAGCAACTTTACCGGCCATCATGGTGTCCGTGGCGCGGCGGATGCCGTCGACCAGCGATTCCTTACAACCGTATTTGTTGTCAAACTTGGACTTGGTCACGCTGTCGTTCACGTTGATCGCTGGGAACGGCAGCTGGCCTTTCTTCACCAGATCATAGAGGCGGTGAACGCCGGTCGTTGTCTCCTCGGAGACACCTTTGATCTGGTCGCGCATCTTGGTGAACCAACCCGGGCTGGCTTCCATACGCTTTTTGATTTGCGCCTGAATGGCGACTTCTTCCTCGGAGGTCGCAACGCCGAATTCTTCGCCGCCCTCGATACGCGCACCCAACAGGATGTAGAGCGTGGCGTCGCCGCCATCGTCAAGGATCAGGTTCGGGCCTTCAGGGAACATGAAGGATTTGTCGAGGTAGTCCCAGTGCTCCTCAAGGCTTTGGCCTTTGATCGCGAACACGGGCGTGCCGCCAGCCGCGATGGCCGCAGCGGCGTGATCTTGTGTGGAGAAGATGTTGCAAGACGCCCAGCGCACGTCGGCGCCCAAAGCGACCAGCGTTTCGATCAGCACGGCGGTCTGGATGGTCATATGCAAGGAGCCCACGATCCGCGAGCCAGCCAGCGGCTTGCTTTCGCCGAACTCTTCACGCAGGGCCATCAGGCCCGGCATTTCGGTTTCTGCGATGTCGAGTTCTTTGCGGCCAAAGTCAGCCAGATTGATGTCTTTGACGATATAGTCGTTAGCCATTTCCTAATGTCCTCATGGGAATTTGCGCTCCGCGTAGCAGTTAATGGGCGCAATCTCAATGGGGCGCGGGACGGCTAGCCTTGGCCGTAAGGCAATCCGGCGACCAAAGAACCGGCGTCCATGTTGGGCGTCCAGTTGTCGCCCTGCGCCAAGGCGCAGCTTGTGCCGTTCTCGTTGTAGCTTACCACGGTCCAAGACCCGCCAATGCCGGAGGCCCAGACGATCGTACCGTCGTCGTCCATCACGGCAGGGGTTTCGTCGTACCAATCGACCAAAGCGGCTTCCATTTCGTCCGTTGGCATACAGACGGCATCATCTTGCGCGACAGCAGGCAAGGTGCTCAGAAGTAGGGCGGCGGCAGTAAAAAGCGGTTTCATCGTTTTCTCCTTCGGGGGTACAACCCTAAAAAGGTCACGAGGTTCCAAGTGATCACGGAAAGGTGGGCAGCGCGTGAAGAAACAACCCAGAGCATGGCAACGTATGTTGTCCGGCCGCAGGCTGGACCTGCTGGACCCGACTCCGATGGACATAGAGATAGAGGACATCGCCCACGGGCTGGCCTTCGTCGCGCGTTGGAACGGGCAAACCATGGGCGAATTCGCCTATTCCGTGGCGGAGCATTCCGTTCTGGTGGAGCAGCTTTATTCCGCCGCAAACCCGAATGCGCCGGTCAAATGGCAGTTGGCCGCGCTGCTGCATGACGCGCCCGAGTATGTGATCGGCGATATGATCTCGCCGGTGAAGAACGCGGTGGGGCCGGACTACGCCGTGCTGGACGACCGGCTCGCCGCCGCGATCCACATCCGTTTCGGGCTGCCTGCCGCCATTCCGGTGGCCGTGAAAAAGCAGATCAAGAAGGCCGACAAGCTGTCCGCATGGCTGGAGGCGACGCAAATTGCGGGGTTCTCAGTGGAGGAAAGCAACAAGTTTTTCGGCAAGCCAAACGCCGATGCACCCCTGCCCGCCAAGCTGGTGCCGCGCCCGCCGATGCAGGTAAAGGCAGAGTTTTTGCACCGCTTCGAGACCCTCTCCGCCGCGCTTTAGGGGTAACCCATGGGTTACTTTCCTCCCGCTGCACCGTAGCGGGCGTTAACCATCCTATGCCACGCCAGAACACTATGCCGGATGCTGCGTTTACACCTATTTGCATCCGGTTAATTTAATCGCATCAAAAGTCGTGGGGATTTGAGGCGATTAGCATTGACCGCCGCGTCACCCCGCCGCCGTTTTCAGCCACCTGATAAAGGTTTTGAGCGCGTCGGAGCGCGGCACGCGGCGCGTGACTAGGTAGTAGCCCAAAGACGACAACGGCGCCTCGTGCAGGCACATCAGATTGCCCTTGGCCAAATCGCCCTCCACCAGTGCCCGCGCCTGTATCGACAGCCCGACACCCGCCCGCGCCGCCGACAGCACCAGCGAATTGGTCGGCACATTGCTGACCGATGTGGCGGACAGATCCAGCCCCACCTCCTGTGCCCAGACGCGTTGCTCCAGCCGGTTGGTTTCGAACACCCACGGGAAACTGCAGAGGTCGCGCATAGACGCGCCCACCGCCTTGGCCGCCAACTCCGGCGCGCCGACGACCACGTAGTTGGCGTTCACCAGCAGCTCTACATCCAGTCCGGGCCAGATGCCGTGACCGTAGCGGATGGTCAAATCCAGCCCGTCGCGGCGCATATCGACCACCGCGAAGGATGGCTGCAACGTCACCTCTATGTCGGGATGCTGGGTCCAGAAGCCACCAATACGTGGCATTAACCAGTTCTCTGCAAACGTCGGGGTCATGCCGACGATCAGCGGGCGGTCGTGGCGCAACGCGCGGATGTCGCGCACGCCGGATGCGATGGTGGCGAACCCCTCGCCCAGCGACAGCGCAAGGCTGCGCCCCGCGTCGGTCAGCCCCATGCCTGCCCCTTGACGAAACACCAGCTCGCAACCGAACTCCGCCTCCAGCGCCCGCACATGCTGGGAGATCGCCGCATGGGTCACGTTCAACTCCCGCGCGGCAGCGGAAAAGCTGCTGAGCCGCGCCGTGGCCTCAAACGCCTTGAGCGCGGCAAGCGACGGGATATCGCGCCAGTCCATTACAGATATGATAGTTCAGCTAACATGTATGAAATCATACTGACGTGCATAGCAAAGGCAAGAGACGCAATATGAGGCATCACTTCATAGAAGGACTATAACCATGTTCGACTTAATCGCACGAAGCCTACACGCCGCCCTGATGCGCCGGTCCGAATTTCCTGACCACCTGAAAGAGCACTCCGACCGTCACACGCCTCGGTCGCGCAGACCGCAGTATGACCACAGCACACGCCGCGCGGAACGCTACGGGCGGGACCTATGGTAACCCTTGCCGCCAAACGCCCGAACGCCGAGGCCGCCACCTTTGCCCTGAAATGGGCGGCGTCCCTGATCCAGATCGCGGGCTATGCCACCACAGCCTTCGGGATGACTCCGTTGAACGTCTATTTGTTCGTCGTCGGGTTGGTGGGATGGTTCGCCGTCGGGGTGCTTTGGAACGACCGCGCGATCATGCTGATCCACGCGGTGGCACTGGCGGCGATGGTGGCGGGGCTGCTTAGCAGCTAACCCCCGCCTGCCCCTGAGCATTGGCCCAGCCGCGCAACGCGCCTGCGGCGAAAACCAGCGTGGTGCCGTCGGGCCAGTCAACGGCCTGACGGCCCTGCGCACAGTCGCGCGGGGCTGCGGGCGGCTGGCCCACAAGTTTGGTCATGGCGGGGATGGTGGAATGATCCGTGCGCCCGAAATCAATTCGCTGGGCACGGTTCACCAGTTGAACGCCGTTGCTATCGAGCGTGTAGGGGATCGGCGTTGCGCGCGGGGCCGTGGGGGCCGACGGCGCGCAGGCCGTCAGCAACATGGCCACACCAAGTCCTAACGCATACCTCATTTGGGCGACCGCTTGGCGAGGATGCGTTGCAACGTCCGGCGGTGCATGCTCAGGCGGCGCGCGGTCTCCGAGACGTTGCGGTCGCACAGCTCATACACACGCTGGATATGTTCCCACCGCACGCGGTCCGCCGACATCGGGTTTTCGGGTGGCGGGGGCAATTCATCGCCCGTGGCCAGCAGCGCGTTGGTGACGTCATTGGCGTCAGCGGGTTTGGACAGGTAATCCGTCGCCCCGATTTTGACCGCAGCCACAGCCGTAGCAATCGCGCCGTATCCTGTGAGCACAACGATTTTGGCGTCGGGGCGCTTCTCTCGGAGGACCTCCACCACATCAAGGCCGTTGCCGTCGCCCAGCCGCAAGTCAATCACCGCATAGGCGGGGGGGCGGGCCGTCGCGATGGCGCGGCCTGCCGCAACTGTTTCGGCGGTTTCGGGGGCGAACCCGCGCTTTTCCATGGCGCGGGCAAGACGGCGCAAAAAGGGTTCGTCGTCATCGACCAGCAACAGGGTGTTGTCCTCGCCGATTTCTTTTAGCGCGTTCTCAGCCATGGCAAATTCCCCGAATTGCTGCTCCGCTACAAGATGTAGGTTGCATGCAAGGGCGCGTCAAATGTTACCGCGTTACGCGTTTCTGGCCTAGCTGCCAGCCTGCGCGTAACACGCCACAGCGTCGGCGATTTTCTCAGGGCTGTCGTCGCGGCGGAAGAATTCCACGAAACCGGACTCTGGCAGCACCAGATAGGTGAAGGTGGAATGGTCCACGAGGTAATATTCCGGATCACCCGCCTGCTTTTTGTAGTAGGTCTTATAGGCCTGCGACGCGGCTTTTACCTGCTGAGGCGACCCTGTGAGGCCCAGCATTCTGGGGTGCATCACATCGGTGTATTCCGCTACCACTTCTGGGCTGTCGCGCTCCGGATCGATGGTGATGAACAGCGCGTTTGCGTTGATGCCGCGCTCCTCCAGCACGTCCAGCGCCTCCGCGTTGCGGGCGGCATCCAGCGGGCAGACATCAGGGCAGAAGGTATAGCCGAAGTAAACCAGCGTCGGGTCGGTGATGACGTCGGTGTTTGTCACGGTCTCACCGGTTTCGCTGACCAACTCGAACGGGCCGCCAATATCGCCGCCAGCCACCGCAGAGGAGCTACAGGACGCGAACTTGTCGTCGCCGCCCTTGTTCATCATCACATACGCAGCGGTGCCGCCCAGCATTGCGACGACCAGACCGATTGCGGCGACGGGGTAAATCTTGTTCATCAGGCGACTCCGAGGGTGAATTTCATTGCCCGAGTTGATCCACTATCTCGGCCCATGTATCAATCAGTCATTATGACGCTGACACTCACATCTTCGAGATGGTAGACACCTCCCTTGGCCTGACCTCCGGTGGCCCACGTGACGGCGTTGTCCGGCTGCGCACGCTAATTATTTTGCGGTGGTTTGCCGTGGTCGGCCAGATCAGCGCCATTGGCGTGGCCAACCTGTACCTTGGGCTGCACATAGCGCTTGGCCCCTGCTTCATGGCCATCGGCGCGTTGGTTCTGACGATCATCGTCGCCCAAGTCGTCTACCCCGAAAACCGCCGCCTGCCAGAGCGCGAGGTGCTGATTACCCTGCTGTTCGACATCAGCCAGCTGGCATTGCTGCTGTATCTGACCGGCGGGTTGAACAACCCCTTTGCCCTGCTGATGCTGGCCCCTGTCACGGTCTCCGCGATGACGCTGCGGGCGGGGTCCACGTTTTTCCTTGGCGGGTTGGCGGTGGTGTTCGTCAGCTTGCTGGTGTTTTTCTACATCCCGCTGCGCAGCGACCTTGGCTTCGTGTTGCGCATGCCGCAGTTGTTCGTCGCGGGGTTCTGGGTCGCTATGGTGATCGGCATCGGCTTTCTGGGCATCTACGCCGCACGGGTCACCGCCGAGACCACATCCATGAGCAAAGCCCTGCTGGCCACGCAGATGGCCCTATCCCGCGAGCAAAAGCTGACCGACCTTGGCGGCGTGATCGCCGCCGCCGCGCATGAGCTGGGCACACCGCTGGCGACGATCAAGCTTGCCAGCTCCGAGCTATACGACGAGTTGGAAGACCCCGTTTTGCGCGAAGATGCGGCGCTGATCCGCGATCAGGCCGACCGCTGCCGCGACATTCTGCGCTCCATGGGGCGGGCGGGCAAAGACGATCTGCACCTGCGCACCGCGCCGCTTAGGTCGGTGATTAAGGAAGCCGCCGAACCCCACGCGAACCGCGGCAAGGAACTGCACTTTCAATTTGACGCGGAAGGCGACACCACAGACCCCAGCGCCTACCGCCTGCCGGAGGTGATCCACGGCGTGCGCAACCTTGTGCAAAACGCGGTGGATTTCGCGGCGGACCATGTGTGGGTGGAAACCAAATGGACCCAAGACACGGTGACCGTGCGAGTGATCGACGACGGGCCAGGCTACCCCTACGACCTGCTGGGCCGGATCGGCGACCCGTTCATCAAGCGTGGCGGGCGGCGTGAAAAGGATGCCTCCCGCCCCGAATATGAGGGTATGGGGCTGGGGCTGTTCATCGCCAAAACGCTGCTGGAGCGGTCCGGCGCTCGGGTAAGCTTCGCCAATGGCTCCGGCCGCTCCAGAGACCCCGCCGAGCCGCACTACGGCGCGATTGCCGAAGTGATCTGGCCCATCGACGCCATTCTGGAGCCCAACGGCGGGCCGTCAAAACCGCTGGGCGAGAACAAACCAATTCAGATTTAATCAAGAATTAATGACTCTGCGGTCAGTGTGTCGGCATGGCAATGTCAGCATTAAGGGCGGCAGTGATGGCACATCTATTCGTTGAATTCGCGGTGACGCTGCTGCTGGGCGCACTTTTGGGCGCGATGGCGTTCTATTCGTGGACCCGCCTTTTCAAGCCGCCCCAGCAAGCCGCCAATCGTCAATTGGAATTCCACTTTCACAACCGCGAACTGGTGGGCGCCTGCCCCCATGCGCGGCGCTCCCTAAGCTTGGAAGACCTTGACGAGGACATTTACCACCAGCTGATTGACCGCTTGTCAGGCGTGTTTCCCGACCTGCAAACCCGCCTGTCGGAAGCCGCACCGCGCGGGGCGAAATTTACCCTGTGCGAGGTGGTCAAGAACGGCCCCGCGACATTGCACGTGGAGGTAAAAGGCGGCAACTTGAAGCTGCAATTGTCTGGCCTTGAGGCCCCGCTTTCGCGCAAAATACTGGTCGATAGCGACCACGCCGCCGCCGTTGCCTCCGAAGTCGCGGTGTTGCGAGCCAGCACCGACTCCGCGCCCTACCTGTCGTGGCGCGAAACTGCGGACGGCACCGTCGACTGGATCAACCAGACCTACGCCGCCACCGCGCAGGACGCGGACGTGGAACATGGTGCCAACCTGTGGCCGCCCACCCGCCTGTTTACCGGCGGGCCAGTCACCCCAGCAGGTGCCGCGCCGCAAAGCAAGCGCTCCACCTTGGTGATGAAATCAGGGGGGCAGAAAACCTTTGAGGTGACACGCTTTGGCAGCGACACCGGCACCATCAACTTCGCCGTTGATGTCGATGCCACCGTGAAGGCGGAGGAATCCCTGCGCAGCTTCATGCAAACCCTCACGCAGACCTTCGCCACGCTGCCAATCGGGCTTGCGATCTTTGACCGTTCAAGGGCGCTGATGATGTTCAACCCCGCCCTGACGGACCTGACCAGTCTGGAGCCGCAATGGCTGGCCGCGCGACCGACACTATACGACTTCGTCAACCAGTTGCGCGAAAAGCGCATCCTGCCGGAACGCCGCGACTTTGCCGATTGGCGCAAGAAAATCACCGAACTGGAGCAATCCGCCGCCGATGGCAGCTACTGCGAAACATGGACCCTGCCCACCGGCCAAACCTACCGCGTGACCGGCCAGCCACACCCGCAAGGGGCCGTGGCCTTCCTGCTTGAAGATATCACCGCAGAGATGAGCCTGACCCGAAAATTCCGCCGCGAACTGGCGTTGAACCAAACGATGCTGGATCACCTGCCGGAAGCCTTGGCGCTGTTCGCCGATGACGGGGTGATTTGCATGACCAACGCCGCCTATGACACGCTGTGGGACGCCGACCCCGAAGCAGCACTTGATCAACTGACGATCACCGACGCCTCAAAGCTGTGGCAGGCCAACAGCGTTCCGACACCGATCTGGGGCGACGCGCGGGATTTTGTGACCCAGCGCGGCGACCGGTCCGAATGGACCGACACCGCAACGCTGACCAACGGGCTGGTGGTGACCTGCCGGTTCCAACCCCTGGCGGGCGGCGCGACGCTTGTGGCCTTCACCCGTTGCCAGCGCACGGCGACACCACCGCCACAAACAACGCAACTTACGGCGGTTTCTTCCTGATGAACGCTTGAAGGCAGTGCCCGTTGGCGTAAGACTGCGCGCCATGACACTGCCCACCCCTCCCTGCTCCGACGCTGTATCCGAGCGGTCCACATGGTCCGCCGATCTGGCCTCCATCGACGCCACCGCCCAGTTGGCCCGCGCCTTTGCAGCGCTGGCCCAGCCGGGCCTGTGCGTGTTGTTGAACGGGCCGGTGGGCGCGGGCAAAAGCTTCTTCGCGCGCAGCGTGATACAGACGCTCATGGCGAAAAACGGCGCCATTGAGGACGTGCCATCCCCCACATTCACGCTGGTGCAAACCTACGATCTGGGCGTGCTTGATGTCTGGCACGCAGACCTGTACCGGCTGGGCAACCCCGACGAGTTGATCGAACTAGGGCTGGACCAAGCCTTTGAAGCCGCCATGTGCCTGATCGAATGGCCGGACCGGCTGGGCGACATGCGCCCCGACGCGGCCACCTGCCTGACGCTGACCCCGCACCCCACGGATTACGACCGCCGGCACGTCGAAATCACGGGGCCGCGCGACCTGATAACCCGCCTTGAGCAGGCGATGGAGACATCTGCGACATGACCAAATCCCGCACCGCCCTTGCCGCGGACTTTCTGGCGACAACCGACTGGAAACACGCGCGCCTCAGCCCGCTGGCCGGCGATGCATCAAACCGCAAATACGACCGCGTCGCAGCGGAAGGGATGCCGGCCGCCGTGCTGATGGACGCCCCTCCCCAGAAGGGTGAAGACGTACGCCCGTTTGTCAAAATCGCCAAACATCTAGCCGCGCAGGGGCTCAGCGCCCCGACGGTCTACGCCGAGGACGCCGTGCAGGGGTTCTTGCTGCTTGAAGATCTGGGCGACGACCTGTTCGCGCGGGTTTTAGAGGACAAGCCGGAGCTGGAAACCACACTTTATCAAGCCGCAGTCGACGCGTTGATTGTGGCGCAAAACGCTAGCCCGCCACCACTTGCGCCCTACGACGCCGCCGCGATGTCGGGGACCGCGCGGCTGGTCACCGAATGGTACCTGCCCAACGTCACCGGCGCGCCGACCAACGATAGTTTGAGTAAAACTTATGACGCATTGGTCGCGGATATGTTGGCGCGGTTAATGACCGGACAACCGGTGATGGTCCAACGGGATTACCATGCGGAGAACCTGCTGTGGTTGCCGATGCGCGAAGGCGCTGCGCGTGTGGGGTTGCTGGACTTTCAAGACGCGATGCTGGGCCATCCGGCCTATGATCTGGCGTCGCTGCTGAAAGACGCGCGCCGCGATGTCAGCGATGATGTGCAACGCGCGATGCTGGACTATTACATCGCCAACACGGGCGTGGAGGACCACGCGTTTCGCGCGGGGTATGCGGCGTGCTCCGCACAGCGCAACCTGCGTATTCTGGGCGTCTTTGCACGACTATGCGTGCGGGATGGCAAGCCAAACTACCCTGATCTGATGCCCCGCGTCTGGCGCAATTTGATGGATGATTTGCAGCACCCCGAACTGACAGAACTGCGCGCCTTTATCGAGGACCACGTGCCCGCGCCGGACGCGGACATCATTGCGCGCATCAAGGCCGCCGCCGATGCATAAGCCGAGCGCAGCCATGATCTTTGCCGCTGGATTTGGCACCCGCATGGGGGCCTTAACGCAGGACCGACCGAAGCCGCTGATCAAGGTCGCGGGGCGGGCGTTGCTGGATCACGCGCTGTCCGCGACCCACGCAGCAGGCGTGCGTGCCGTGGTTAACGCGCACTATAAGGCGGACATGGTGGCGGCGCATTTGCGAGCGCACCCCAACGCCACGCTGCGGGTGGAGCAGCCGGAGATATTGGACACTGGCGGCGGATTGAAAGCAGCCTTGCCAGAGTTGGGGGCCGCGCCCGTGTTTACCTTGAATTCGGATGCGGTTTGGGCGGGGCCAAACCCGCTCGACTGCCTGCAAGACGCTTGGCGACCGGACGACATGGGCGCGTTGCTGCTGCTGGTGCCGCTGGCGCGCACGGTGGGCTACACCCGCTCCGGAAACTTCGCGGCGGACGCGCAGGGGCGATTGACGCGCAGCCCTGACGGCATGGTCTATACCGGCGCGCAGGTGCTGCACACGGACGGGCTGGCCGAGATTGACGAAACCTGTTTTTCGCTGAACCTGCTGTGGGACAAAATGCTGGACGGGCAGCAGATTTACGGCGTCGAATACCCCGGATACTGGGCCGATGTGGGAACACCGCAAGGCATCGCGTTGGCCGAGCAAATGCTGGAGCGACATGCCGATGTTTGACCCGTCAGACCGTAGCCGCGTTTTCGCCCTGCCGATGGGCGTGGATTTTCCTGCGGCCTTGGTCGACGGGCTTTGCACGCGGATGACAGACGCCGCGCCGCATGAGATGGCGCATGTAGAGTTGTTCGTGAACACCAGCCGGATGCAGCGCCGGATTCGCAGCCTGTTCGCCAAGAAAGGCGCACGCTTTCTGCCGAAGCTGCGGCTGGTCACGGATTTGGGCCGCGATGACATTGGCCGCGACTTTCCCGATGCGGTGAACCCGTTGGTGCGGCGGCTGGAATTGGCGCAACTGGTGCGCGGATTGATTGAGGCAGAGCGGGACTTTGCCGCGCGGTCCCATACGTTTGATCTGGCCGACAGTCTTGCCGGCTTGATGGAGGAAATGCAGGGCGAAGGCGTCCACCCTGACGCGCTGGGGGAGCTGGACGTGGAGCGTCACTCCGCCCATTGGGAACGCAGCCAGAAGTTTTTGAAACTGGTGACGAAGTTTTTCGGTGACGACGCGCCGCTGAATGCGGAAGCGCGCCAACGTGTTGTCGTGAAGGCGCTGATTGCGCGGTGGCACACCAACCCGCCTGCGCATCCTGTGATCATCGCGGGCTCTACCGGATCGCGCGGCACCACGCGGCTGCTGATGGAAGCGGTCGCCAAACTGCCGCAGGGCGCGTTGATCTTGCCGGGGTTCGACACCGATATGCCGGACCACGTGTGGACGCAGCTGGATGATGATCTGACCAGCGAGGACCACCCGCAATACCGTTTTCATGCGCTGCTGCGCGCGCTTGATCTAACACGGAACGATGTGCCGTTGTGGGACACGGCACGCCCGGCCTCGGCCGCGCGCAATGCTTTGATTTCCCTTGCCATGCGGCCCGCGCCTGTCACCGATGAATGGTTGTCGGAAGGCCCTAAACTGCGCGATTTGGCCGAGGCCACCCGCGCGGTCACGCTGATCGAGGCCCCCACACCGCGCCACGAAGCGCTGGCCATTGCACTGCGCTTGCGCAAGGCGGCGCAGGACGGGCGCAGTGCTGCGCTGATCTCGCCGGACCGGATGTTGACGCGGCAAGTGACCGCCGCCCTGCAACGCTGGGGGATTGAGCCGGACGACAGTGCGGGCATTCCGTTGCCGCAATCCCCGAGCGGGCGGTTGCTGCGCCAAACCGCTGAACTGATGGGCCGCAAGCTGCCGTCTGACAAACTGTTGGCGTTACTCAAGCACCCGCTGGTGGCGCATGCCGTCCGTGGCCGCCACCTGAAACACACCCGCGATATGGAGCTGGAGTTGTTGCGCGGCGGGCCACCATTCCCCACGCGCGCGGACGCGTTGACATGGGCCGCGGCGCGCAAGTCGGACGAGGACACGCAAGGCTGGATCAACTGGCTTTGGGATGCATTGGACGCCCTTGCCGCCTGCGCCGCCGCACCGTTGCCCGACCTTCTGGAGCGCCACGTCGCCCTAACCGAGCAGCTGTGCGCGGGGCCGGATGCGGGTGGGGCTGGCACCTTATGGGAAAAAGCCACGGGCGAGGAGGCCACCAAAGCCGTCACCGAATTGCGCGACGCCGCCGATGCGGGCGGGGAGATGAGCTGCGCGGATTACGGCGACCTGATCCACTTTGTGCTGAACCGCCACGAGGTCCGCGACCCGAATGCGCCGCACACGGGGATCATGATTTGGGGTACGTTGGAGGCGCGGGTTCAAGGCGCTGACATGGTGATCCTGGCGGGGTTGAATGACGGCGTTTGGCCGGAGCTTCCCAGCCCTGATCCATGGCTCAACCGGCAGATGCGGCGCGACGCGGGGCTGCTTTTGCCGGATCGCCGCATCGGGCTATCGGCGCATGACTTCCAACAGGCGGTGGCCGCGCCCGAGGTCTGGCTGACCCGCGCCAAACGCAACGCGGAGGCCGAAACCGTGCCGTCGCGCTGGATTAACCGACTGACCAACCTGCTTGGCGGGTTGGACGGGGACGGCACCCAAGCGCTGGCCGATATGAAAGCACGCGGCGCGGAGTGGATCGCCTTGGCGGCGGCGCTCGATCACCCGCGCAGTGACGTGCCGCCTGCGCGGCGCCCCTCCCCCGTGCCACCTGTGGAGGCCCGCCCGAAGAAGCTGCCGGTCACCCAGATCGAAACCCTGATCCGCGACCCTTACACGGTTTACGCCCGCTATGTGCTGCGGCTGCGCCCGCTTGATGCGCTTCACGCCGCCGCCGACGCGCCGCTGCGCGGGTTGGCCCTGCACGAGGTGTTGGACCGCTTTGCGAAAGATACGGCGGCGCACCTGCCCGACAACGCGGTGGAGCTGCTGATCAAGATGGCGGACGACGTGTTTGACGAGATGGTGCCGTGGCCTGCGACCCGTGCGATGTGGCAAGCCAAGCTGGCGCGGGTTGCGCCGTGGTTCATCGACACCGAGCATACCCGCCGCCAATTTGCCCGCCCTCTGCGCCAAGAGGATAAGGGCGCCGTGGCGCTAGACGGGTTGGACTTCACCTTGGAAGGCCGTGCCGACCGCATTGACGAGGCCCCCGACGGCGCGTTGATCCTATACGATTACAAGACCGGAACACTGCCCAGCAAACCGCAGCGGGAGCATTTCAACAAGCAGCTGCCGCTACTGGCCGCAATTGCAGATAGGGACGGTTTTAAGGGTCTAATCAGGCGCAAAGTGCTTGCGGCGGATTACATCGGCCTCGGCTCTGACCCTCGGCAGGAGGGGGACCGGTTCGAGCATGGCGATCTGGACAAAATCTGGGAGGAGCTGACGACGTTGATCAGCGCCTATCTGGAACCGGATAAGGGGTTTTCCGCACGGCGCGCGGTGTTTGAGACGCGGTGGGAGCAGAACTATGACCACCTTGCGCGCTTTGGCGAATGGGATGAAACGGATGATGCTGTGACGATGGAGGTGGGCCAATGAAGCGCGACGCAGCCACGGCGGCGCAGGTCGCAGCCGCTGATCCCAAGGCCTCCACATGGTTGGCGGCGAATGCGGGATCGGGCAAAACGCGGGTGCTGACCGACCGCGTGGCCCGCCTGTTGTTGGACGGGGTGCCGCCGCAGCGCATTTTGTGCCTGACCTATACCAAGGCCGCCGCCTCGGAGATGCAAAACCGCCTGTTCCAGCGGCTTGGCGATTGGGCGATGATGCCCGACAGCAAGCTGCGCGACAGCCTGACGGCCTTGGGCGCATCAGAGATCGCGCCGCAGGTTCTGGCCGACGCACGGCGGCTGTTTGCCAAGGCGATCGAGACGCCAGGCGGGTTGAAAATCCAGACCATCCACTCGTTCTGCGCGTCACTTTTGCGCCGCTTCCCGTTGGAGGCTGGGGTGTCGCCGGCCTTTGCGGAAATGGACGACCGCGCCGCCAAAGCCCTGCGCGAAGACGTGATGGAGGAGGTCGCCTTACACGCGCCTAACGCCATGGCCGCTTTCGCACAGCACTTCAGCGGTGCGGAGATGGACGGATTTTTGCAGGAGCTTTTGGGCCGCAAAGAGCTGTTCGCCGACGCGTTGAGCGACGACGCCCTGAAGGCCGCGGGCGGGCTGGACGCGAGCATATCGGAAGACGTTATTTTGCAATCCGTATTCCACGGCGGTGAGGCGGAATTACTGCGCGACGTCGGCGCAGTCTTGCAAGGCTGCACAGGCAAATCGGACGTGCAATTGGGGCAAAGTCTGTCGCTGCTGGATTGCACGGCGCCAAGCCTCGCACTGTTGGCACAGTTTGAAAAACTGTTCCTTGGGGCGTCCGGCAAGTCGGCGGGGTTGCCCAAGGGCTACCCCCCGACGAAAGGCGCGAAAGAGGCGCTTGGCGCCTTGTTAGACCCTTTTGACGCACTGCGTATGCGCGTGTCGGAAGCCCGTCCGTTACGACTGGCCCTCTCCGCGCACGCCAAAAACGCGGCGCTGCACCGGTTTGCGCAGGCCTACCTGCCGCGCCTAGAGGCGCATAAACAGGGCCGCGCGTGGCTGGACTTTGACGACCTGATATTGAAAGCCCGCGCCTTGCTGACCGACCCCAGCGTTGCGGCGTGGGTGTTGTTCCGTTTGGACGGCGGCATTGACCACATCTTGGTTGACGAAGCCCAAGACACCGCACCGCGTCAGTGGGATGTGGTGCGCCTGTTGGCGCAGGAATTCACCGCAGGCCAAGGCGCGCGCGCCGACACGGAGCGCACCATCTTCGTGGTGGGGGACCAAAAGCAGTCGATTTACTCATTCCAAGGCGCAGACCCTGACGCCTTTGAAGCGATGCGCGCCCACTTCGACGAGGCGCTATCTGCCATTGGCCATCCGCTGAAACGGCAGGATTTGCTGCATTCGTTCCGGTCCTCCAAGGCGGTGCTGGATCTGGTTGACGCCAGCTTTACCGGCGACCTGAAGCGCGGCATGGGCGACCGTGTGGAGCACGTCGCGTTCAAGCAAGACCTGCCTGGCCGTGTGGACCTATGGGACTGGATCGAGGAGACCGAGAAGGCCGACAACAAAGACTGGTTCGATCCGGTTGATACGGTGGGCGACGACCACCATTCGGTCATTCTGGCGCGACAGATCGCGGCCACGATCAAGGACCGACTGCTGCATGGGCAGATCACCGAAGTGAAGCGCGTAGACGGGCGAGACGAGCAGGTGACGCGCCGGATCGAGGCGGGGGATTTCCTGATCCTTGTGCAGCGCAGATCGACGCTATTTCACGAGATCATTCGCGCCTGCAAAGACTTGGGCCTGCCCATGGCGGGCGCGGACAGGCTGCGGATCGGGGCGGAACTCGGGGTGAAAGACCTCACCGCGTTGATGCGGTATCTGGCGACGCCGGAGGATGATTTGTCGCTTGCGGCGGTCCTGCGCTCACCGCTGTGCGGATTGTCGGAGGCGGAGCTGTTTGATCTGGCCCATGGGCGCGAGAAATATCTGCGCGGGGCGCTGGAACGTCAGAAAGCGCGGTTCAAGCCGATCTATGACATGCTGCGCGACCTGCGCGACAACGCCGACTACCTGCGGCCCTATGATCTGTTGGAACGCGCCCTGACCCATCACGACGGGCGCAACAAATTGCTGTCGCGCCTTGGTGTGGAGGCGGACGAAGGCATCGCCGCCTTGCTGGATCAGGCGATGGCTTATGAGCGGGCGGACATCCCGTCGCTGACGGGGTTTCTGGAATGGCTCGCGCGTGATGAGGTCACGATCAAGCGCCAGATGGACAGCGCGGGCAACGCCATCCGCGTCATGACCGTGCACGGGGCCAAGGGGCTGGAAGCACCGATTGTGATCCTGCCGGACACCGGACAGGTGGCGAATTCCGTGCGCGACGACATCCTGAACCACGACGGCGTGGCTTTCTGGAAGGTCTCCGCCAAAGACATGCCGCAGGTGCAGGTGCAGCTAAGCGACGAGATCAAAGCCCGCCAACGCGAAGAACGGATGCGGCTGCTTTACGTGGCGATGACGCGGGCGGAAAGCTGGCTGATCATTTGCGGCGCGGGCAAGCCCGCCAAGTTCGAGGACGGCGGCTGGTACGCGGTGGCGGAGGCCGGAATGGCAGCCCTTGGGGCCGACGACGGGCGCGTCGCGCATCTGGACTGGCCGCAAGACCTCGGCCCGCGGGCGGCAGAAGCCGCAGTTGTGCGCGCGGCGTTGCCCGACTGGGTGCTGTCCAACGCGCCGCCGCCGCCCGCCACTTCGGAGCCTATGTCGCCGTCCAAGCTGAACGGGGCTAAGGCCCTGCCGGACCCAAGCGGCACCGCGCTGTCGGAAGAGGACGCAAAGCTGCGCGGCACGGTGCTGCATCGCTTGCTAGAGCACCTGCCCCACGCCGAAGACCCGATGGATCTGGCGAACCGTTTGGGCCGCTATGGCCCCTTTGAGGAGGATTTGTTCCCGCTGGCGCAACGCGTGGTCGACACGCCCGCGCTGGCCCACATCTTTGCCCGCGACGCGCTGGCGGAGGTCACCCTGACCGCCAAACTGCCGTCACTGGGCGGGCAATCCATGCTTGGCACCATCGACCGGCTGATCATCGGGCCGGACCGAATCCTCGCGGTGGATTTCAAGTCGAATGTGGTCGTCCCCGACACGCCGGAAAAAACGCCGTCCGGTATTTTGGCCCAGATGGGGGCCTATCTGGAAATGCTGGAGCAGCTCTATCCGGAAAAAACTGTAGAGGTAGCAATCCTTTGGACGCAATCGGCGCAGTTAATGCCCCTCCCACACGACATCGTGAGGTTGGCCCTAGGGGCTGCCCATACATCTTGACGCCACTGGCTGGGGTACCTAGGTTCTGGTCAACGTCAATCACACACATTTTGGAGGGCTGAACACATGGCCACCGTCGCAGCAACTGATGCAACATTCGATGCCGAAGTCCGCAACTCGGACATTCCTGTCATGGTCGATTTCTGGGCCGAATGGTGCGGTCCTTGCAAACAAATCGGGCCAGCTCTGGAAGAGTTGTCTGCCGAATACGAAGGCAAGGTTAAGATCGTCAAAGTGAACATCGACGAAAACCCGAATGCCGCCGCCGCCGTCGGCGTGCGCTCCATTCCGGCCCTGTTCATGTTCAAAGACGGCGAAGTCGTCTCGAACAAAGTGGGCGCTGCCCCCAAGTCCGCCTTTGACGGCTGGATCAAAGAAACTATCTAAGCTGTCGGTCACATCGACTGAACGAAGGGCGCATCCGTTTGGGTGCGCCTTTTTTTGTGGCTGGTTCAAGGTAGTTGGACGGCAGTTAGGAGCACATACCTACTGAGTTTCTGCCTGATGACGAATGTCAACTTACCATGTCACAAGACGCAACTCTCCCATGCACCGGAATCCGTTGCCAGAAAACTACTGGTCAGTTCAAAAAGGGGGAAGCTAGCGGGTTACTTCTGGTCAAACCACTTGGCGATAAAGTGCCATATGGCACTCGCCAAGAGACTGCCCAGAAACCCGAGAACGAGGGTTTCCAGCATCAGCTATTCCTGTGCTTGAGAAGCGTTCATACAAACGCAAAAGACCCCACAGGAAAGACCTATGGGGCTACGAAAAACCCCGCGTCCTGCACGTCAGCAGAAAGCGAGGTTATCTCTATACGGAATGCCTAAAATGCGCGGTGCGCGTTAAAGCCTTAGGCAGTGCGAAATTATACCTGTTGTGACAGAACCATTAAGTTCCGTCTGTTCCCGATTATACCGTCAGGTGCGCCACGCGGCGGAGAAATCCTGCTCACTCGTGCAATTCGGTTAGGCGTATTTAGTCACCGCTAGAAGTACTCATTTTGTTCTACACCGTCAACCATTGATGCAAACACGAAAAAACCGCCAAAGTTGGAGTGGGCGCGTCTCTACCCATAAGTAGTTTTTCACCCTTTTGCGTTTCCGCGCAACCTCACGCATTGCAACAATCCAAGAACAGATTCCTCAAAGCGGCCACCCATCTCTCGCACTGCGAACGGCAACTCTGCCCGCATAGCGGACCTCCAAAGCTACAGACGCGCGGTGGGTGTTGGGCCCAACGAAAAAGCCCGAACCGTTTCCGGTCCGGGCTTGGTCTTTGAGTGTTGGCTCGGAGCTTAGTTGGTGAACTCTGGATAGGCTTCCATGCCCAGCTCTGCCATGTCGAGGCCCATGACTTCCTCTTCCTCGGTCACACGGATACCGACTGTGGATTTGAGGATGAACCAGATCACGCCGGAGACAACGAAGGTGAACACACCGACCACGAGGATTGAGTAGAGCTGCACCCCGAGGTTGGCCGCGCTGTTGGTGAAGACAACCGCGATTGTGCCCCAGATACCGGCGAAGAGGTGCACCGGAATGGCGCCGACCACGTCGTCGATTTTCAGCTTGTCGAGGAACGGCACCGCGAAGACCACGATCACACCGCCCACCGCGCCGATCAGCGTTGCTGCACCCAAGGACGGGGTCAGCGGCTCTGCGGTGATGGACACCAGACCGGCAAGCGCGCCGTTGAGCACCATCGTCAGGTCGACCTTCTTATAGAGCAGCTGCGTCAGGATCAGTGCCGCAACCGCGCCACCGGCCGCAGCCGTGTTGGTGTTGGCAAAGATGCGGCTGATGTCGCCGACTTGACCCGCTGTGTTCATGTACAGCTGCGAGCCGCCGTTAAAGCCGAACCAACCGAGCCACAGGATGAACGTCCCCAGCGTGGCCAATGGCAGGTTGGAGCCCATGAAGGGAACCGTGCGGCCTTCTTTGTATTTGCCCAGACGTGGCCCGAGGATCAGCGCGCCAGCCAATGCGGCCCAGCCCCCGACAGAGTGCACAACTGTGGACCCCGCGAAGTCTTGGAAGTCGATCACGCCGTCGATGCCCGGAGCCAGAAATCCGCCGCCCCATTTCCAAGAGGCTTGGATCGGGTAGATGAAGGCTGTGAGCACGATAACGAAGAACAAGAACGGCCACAGCTTGATGCGCTCTGCCAAGGTGCCGGACACGATTGATGCCGTCGTGGCGCAGAACATCAGCTGGAAGAAGAAGTCAGCGCCGACGGACGAATAGGTCAGATCAGGCGTCGCACCTTCCATGCCAACGGGCTCCAAGCTAGCGGTCGAGAACGCGCCGAGGATGCCGTCGATGGTCCAACCGTCGCCTGGGTACATCAGGTTATAGCCGATCAGGTAGTAGGCAATCGCCGCGAGCGAGAACAACGCGATGTTCTTGGTCAGCTGCATGGCCACGTTTTTGGAGCGCACCAAACCGGCCTCCAGCATGGCGAAACCAGCCGCCATCCAGAAGACGAGGAAGCCCGCCACAAGGAACATGAAGGTGTTAAAGATAAAGCCGACCTCGGAGGAGATCGGAAGGACCTCCGCGTCTTGGGCCAGACCCATCGTTGGCAACGCGGCAAGCGCGGCAACAACGGGCAGAGTTCTAGTGAGTTTCATTGGTCAATTCCCCTTTGCGACGCCTTACAGCGCATCTTCGTTTGTTTCGCCGGTGCGCACGCGGACGGCATGCGTCACGTCCAGCACCAGAATTTTGCCGTCGCCGATTTTGTCGGTCTTGGCGGTGGTGGCGATCGTCTCGACGACCTGATCGGCCATCGCGGCGGACACCGCGATCTCCAGCTTCACCTTCGGCACAAAGTTCACGGCGTATTCAGCGCCGCGGTAAATTTCGGTGTGACCGGACTGCGAGCCAAAGCCCTTAATCTCTGTCACCATCATCCCGCGCACGCCGATGGCGGTCAGTGCTTCGCGGACCTCCTCCAGCTTGAACGGCTTGATTGCTGCAATGATCAGTTTCACTGTCTTCCCCTTCGCTTCCGCCCCACAACCCGAGGCATGTCTGACGCCAGAACAGTCGTTAGAGCGGGCCACAGCAACGGAAGCGGCCCTGTTTTTGAGCGAATTGCTGCCTTGCGGCATTATTTTTTGCACAATTTTTAGCCGTTGCTACATTATTGAGCAAAATTGAGACCGATGGTGACGAGACTCCCCCTCCACATCCGGATCGTCCCGACCTATATTGAGGGGAACAAAAAGCAGCTTTGAAGCGCAGGTACATGAGCAACTCCGGACGTAAAAAGCCCACCTTGGTGGCCGATAAGCGCTACACCAAAGCGCCAGCGAAACCCAAACCGAAGGCTACGAAGCCGAAGCCGCGCGTGACCAAGCGCAAGACTGCGCCCAAAAAGCGTGGCCTCATCGGGTGGATCCTGTTCCCGTTTATCTGGACCCTGCGGCTGATCTGGCGGCTGACATGGCGGATCACCGCCGTTGGCGCCATCCTGCTGGCGGCGGCCGTCGCCTATACCTACGCGCAATTGCCACCGGTGGAGCAACTGCTGGACGGGCGGACACGCGGGTCTGTGACCCTATTGGACCGCGAGAACGTCGTGTTCTCGTGGCGCGGCGATAACTTTGGCGGCGCGATCCGTGCGGAGTCCGTGGCCCCTGCCCTGAAGAATGCTGTCGTCGCCACAGAGGACAAACGGTTCTACTGGCACCTTGGCATTTCCCCGCGCGGCATCGCGTCGGCCATGCGCATCAACATGCGCGAAGGCCGCAAGCCGTGGAAGGGCAACGGCGGCTCCACGCTGACGCAACAAACAGCCAAGCTGCTGTGCCTTGGCGTCGCGTTCGACCCGACAAAATGGAAAAACGAAACCGAATACGAGGCGGACTGCCGCCGCACCACCCTTGCCCGCAAAGGCAAGGAGGCGCTGTATTCGATGGCGATGGAAGCCAAGTATTCCAAGAACGATATCCTGTCTATTTACCTGAACCGCGCCTATCTGGGCGGCGGCGCGCGCGGCTTTGAGGCGGCGGCGCAGCTGTATTTCGGACGCAGCGCCGCGCAGGTCAGCATCCCAGAAGCCGCCATGTTGGCGGGCCTGCTGAAAGCGCCGTCGGTCTATTCGCCAACCAACGACCTGCAACGCGCCCAAGACCGCGCCGCCACGGTTCTGAAGCTGATGCGCGAACAGGACTATATTACCTCTGCCGACGAGGCTGCCGCGAATGTCGCGCCTGCAACCCTGTCCAAAGCCGCGCAAGCGCGCGCCGGTGGGTACTTCGTTGATTGGGTGATGGACACCGCCCCCGGCTTCCTGTCGAGCGAGACGACAGAGGACGTGGTGATCCGCTCCACCTTTGACACGCAGTTGCAAAAGGCTGCGGAAGACGCGTTGGACTACGTTTTCGAGAACAAGGTGAGCAAAAGCTCCAAGGCGCAGGCCGCGATTGTGGTGATGTCTGCCGACGGTGCTGTGCGCGCGATGGTGGGGGGGCGTCAGTCCAAAGTGTCCGGCGCGTTCAACCGCGCGGTACAGGCCAAACGGCAAACCGGCTCCGCGTTCAAACCCTTCGTTTACGCCGCCGCGATGGACTTGGGCTTCCAGTACGATTCCGTAGTTGAAGACAAAAAGATCTGCATCAACACGCCGGGCTCCGGCAATTGGTGCCCCGAAAACTACACCCGCAACTTCAAGGGTGACATGACCCTGACCGATGCGCTGGCACAGTCGATCAACACGGTCGCGGTCAGCGTATCCGAGGCCGTCGGGCGCGAAAAAGTGCGCGACGTGGCGGAGCGGTTCGGCATCGACAACGAGCTGGCCGATGGCCCCGCACTGGCGCTCGGCGCGTCTGAAAGCACGCTACTGGAAATGACCGGCGCATATGCGGGCATTCTGAACGGCGGGCGCGCGGTGTCGCCCTATGGCATCCGCGAGTTGCGCCTTAAAGGCGACAGTGACCCGCTTTTGGGGCAGGACGGCGGCTACGGCGAGCGCGTTATTACCGAGAGCGCCGCGAACCAGCTGACCTATATGATGTTCCGCGCCGTGAACGACGGCACAGGCAAACGCGCCAAACTGGATGACCGCGAAGTCGCGGGCAAAACCGGCACAACCAGCGCAGCGAAAGACGCGTGGTTCATCGGCTTCACCGCGCAATATGTGGTGGGGGTCTGGATGGGCTACGACGACAACACGCCTTTGAAAGGCGTGACGGGCGGCGGGCTTCCTGCGGATATCTGGCGCGAAACCATGACGCGGGTGACGTCTGGGCTGCCGGCGGAGCCGCTGCCAATGATCCGCCCAGCCAAGCCGCCGCGCGTGTCACGGCCAGAGCCTGTGCAGCAACCCCAAGTGGCGCAGCGTCCACGCGGGAACGGCAATGGTCAGCAAAATCTGGAGAACGTCACCGAGCAGATCATCCGCGATGTGGGAAGTCTGCTCGGCAAGTTGTTGGGCGGGAATTAACCCAGCTTGTTAAGGTCGGCGGTCAGCGCGCCGATATCGCCGCGGCGCTTATCGAGCATCGCGCCGATTTCGGCCCGCTCGGAGGTCAGCGTGTTCACGCCTTCAATGATGATATTGAAGATCTTCGGGCTGCCGGACTTATCCGACACCAACCACGTCACCTTGAACGGCGCGGACCCGCGCAGCTTGGCGGTCGACTGAACCTCCACGTTGCTTTTGGACGCGCGGGAGCCTTCGACGATGATCTGACCACCCACGAATTCGTGGAACCGCTTGCCGTATTTGCGGGTGAAGTAGCCTTTGAAGGCCTTCACGAATGCGGACACCTCTGCCTTGCTGGCAGAGCGGCGCGCAGGGCCAAGCGTGGTCAGCGCGATGATGTTCACATCAGCGTAGCGTTCAAACACACGCTGAAAATCGCTTTGCATCGCACGCTCCGATTTGCCGGACGCGATGATCTTGTTGATGTCGGCCACGGCGGCGTTCACCAAGGACTCCGCGGCTGAGCCGGAGAGTGCAAAAGCGGGAAGTGGCAGTGTGAGCGCAGCAAGGCTTGCGACAACTGCGCGGCGGGAAAACTTGTTATTCATTTCCGTAGACGTCCTCATAGGGGTCAATGTAATCAGGCTGCGCCCCGCCCGAAAGCTTGAAGCGGCGGCTTTGCAGATACAAAAGCCGCGCTTGGGAGTAGCTGTCCTCGCTCTCATATAGGACAGAATCGATCAAATCCGAATACTGGTAGCGATCACCAAATCGTGCAGCGACACTGGCGCCCGTCGCGGCCGTCTTCAAAGAGCCTTCCGCGCCGAAGTTCAGCGGGTTCATCAGCAGATCCACGATGCGGCCAGCCGCGTGGCGTTCCGTGGACGGACCAACCAACGGCAACTCCAGATACGCACCCTCTGGTGCGCCCCAAACGTGCAGCGTTTCGCCAAAATCAGTGAAGCGGTTGTCCAGCCCCGCGTCGGTCGCCACGTCCAGCACGCCACCGAAGCCGAAGGTCGTGTTTACCAAGAAACGGAACGCGTTGTGCCCCGCGTTCTCAATGCGGAATTGCAGCAGGTTGTTGAGCACCTGCCCCGGCAAATTCAGGTTGGATGCAAAGTTGGACACCCCCGTGCGCACAGGCATCGGCAGCGCCTTGCCGTAGCCTTTGGAGGCGGGGCTAACGAAGGCTTTATCAATGGCGCGGTTAACCGAATGCGTGCCACGGTTTTGCGTCTCAATCGGGTCGTTCACGCCCACGCCGATGGGCGCCGCAGTGCAGCCGGCGACCGCAACAGCCAGCGAAACGGCACAGAGACGTTTGATCAAAACATTTAGCATTCTATCCATCTTTCCCACGTTAGGGTCTGCCAGAGCACGAATATGGCGCTATATGGGCGAATTTTGCAAATCACCAGTTGTTCAAGCCACGTGTTCTCAATCTTTTGGTCATAGAGGACTGAAAGGCACAATCTTGCGTCGTTTTCACCAAACGGTTGCACAACAGTGGCGTAGTTTACGCAAAATGAGGTTACTACAAAACCTATGAGAAAAGAACCAAACCACCTTGGCACCGCAGAGCTGCGCGCCGCCCGTCGCGAAAGCCGCCCGCTTTTCATTGCTGCCTTTGTGTTCAGTATCTTCGTCAACCTGCTGATGCTGACTGGCCCGCTTTACATGTTGCAGGTCTATGACCGCGTGCTCGGCTCGCGCTCCGAGGAGACATTGGCCGCGCTGTCGATACTGGTGGTTTTCCTTTATGCGATGATGGGCCTTCTGGATTACGCCCGTGGGCGCATCCTGTCGCGGATCGGCGCGCGCTTTCAAGACAAGCTGGACCGGCGCGTGTTCTCCGCGATGCTGCGCAAGACCAACCTGATGCCAAAGTCCGGCGACAACAACACGGGCTTGCGCGATCTGGAGGCGGTGCAAACGCTGCTGTCCTCCCCCGCGCTGCTGGCGCTGTTCGACATGCCGTGGACGCCGTTTTTCTTGGCCGCGATCTTCATTTTCCACCCGTGGCTTGGCTATCTTGCCGTGGCCGGTGGCGCATTGCTGATCGTGCTGACCGTGGTGAACCAACGCATGACCCGCCAGCCGCAGATGGAGGCAGGGCTGTCCGGGCTGCAAGCCAACCGCCTGTCCGATGAGATCATGGACGAGACCGAGATCATCGCGGGACTTGGCATGCGCGAAGCCAGCTTTGACCGCTGGCAAAAACTACGCTCGGAATCGCTGTTCAAATCCATGCAGAAATCGGACCGCGCGGGGGCGATCACCGCGACCACCAAAACGCTGCGGCTGTTTTTGCAGTCGGCGATGCTGGGGCTTGGCGCCTATCTGGTGCTGCAAAACGAGATGACGGCGGGCGCGATGATTGCGGGCTCCATCCTGCTGGGCCGCGCCCTTGCCCCCGTAGAAATGGCGATCGGCCAATGGGCCTTGGTGCAGCGCGCGAAAATGGGGTGGGACAGCTTGAAGGCCCTGCTTTCGGAAGTCGCCAACTTACCCAAACGTACCCCGCTGCCCCGCCCCGAGGCGCACCTGCGCGGGGAGCAAGTCACCGTCATCCCCGCAGGGGAACGGCAGGCCACATTGCGCATGATATCTTTTGATCTGCCTGCAGGCCAAGCCATGGGCGTGATCGGGCCGTCGGGCGCAGGCAAATCAACCTTGGCCAAGGCGCTAACGGGCATCTGGCCCACGGCAGGCGGCAAAATTCGGCTGGGCGGTGCGGCACTGGACCAATACGATCCCGACACGCTGGGCAGCCACATCGGATACCTGCCCCAGAAGGTGACCCTGTTTGACGGCACAATTGGCGAGAACATTGCGCGGCTACAACAAAACGCCGACCCTGCCGCGATCATTAAAGCGGCACAAAAGGCCGACGCCCATGAGCTAATTTTGCGCCAGCCACATGGCTACGACACGCAAATATCAGCGACCCGTGGGCGTCTGTCCGGCGGGGAGTTGCAACGCATCGGGCTGGCCCGCGCGCTTTACGGTGACCCCGTTTTGCTGGTGCTGGACGAGCCGAATTCAAACCTCGACAATGACGGCTCCCTTGCGCTCAACACCGCCATTCGCGCGGTGAAAGCCGATGGCGGATCGGTGATCATCATGGCGCACCGCCCGTCGGCCATCGCCGAATGCGAGTTTTTGATGGTGTTGGAGCAAGGCCAGCGCCGCGCCTTCGGGCCGCGCGACGAAATCCTCAAAGGCACCGTCGCCAACCACAAGACCATCACCGAGACCAGCAAACCGGGAGGTGTGACATGAGTGACGCGAAAAAATGGTCCGCCCGCGCACCTATCACATTGGGCCTGCTGGCCCTGCTGATCCTGCTGGGGGGCTTCGGCATATGGGCGGTGCAGGCCAACATCGCGGGGGCGATCATCGCGCCGGGCCGTATCGAAGTCGACCAGAACCGGCAGGTTTTGCAGCACCCTGACGGCGGCGTGGTCTCTGAAGTGGCGGTGCGCGAAGGGCAGCGGGTGGAGAAGGGCGACGTGTTGGTGCGCCTTGATGATACCCGCCTACGGTCCGAGCTGCTGATCGTGGAGGGCCAGCTTTTCGAGATCATCGCCCGCAACGGTCGGCTGAAAGCCGAACGCGACGACGCGGCGGCGATTACCTTCGACCCTATCCTTCTGGACGCCAGCAAAACCCGCCCCCAGCTTCTGGAACTGACCCAAGGCCAAGAACGGCTGTTTGCCACGCGCCAAAGCTCCGCCGCGCAATCCATAGAACAGCTGGAAAAACGCAAAGCCCAGATCGGCAACCAAGTGGACGGCGTGCGCGCGCAGCAACAAGCCTTGGAGACACAGCTGGCGCTGCTGCAAGAAGAGCTAACAGCGCAGCAAGGGCTGCTTGATAAAGGGCTTGCGCAAACCAGCCGCGTTCTGGCGCTGCGCCGCGAAGATGCCCGCCTGCGCGGAACGGTGGGTGAGTTAACTGCCTCCGTCGCGGAAAATGAGGGCCGCATTACCGAGATTGACTTGGATATTTTGCGGCTGGCAACGCAGCGCAAAGAAGACGCCATCACCCAGCTGCGCGACCTGCAATACCGCGAGTTCGAGTTGCGAGAACAACGCTTGTCCCTGCGCGAACGCCTGTCGCGACTGGACATCACCGCGCCGGTTTCGGGGCTGATCTTCGGGCTGACGGTGTTCGCCGAACGCGCCGTGATCCAACCCGCCGAGGCCCTGATGTTCATCGTGCCGCAAGACCGCCCGATGGTTATCACCGGCGAGGTGGAGCCTATTCACGTGGATGAGGTGTATCTGGGGCAGGATGTGACGCTGCGCTTCTCCACATTCGACGCGCGAACCACGCCTGAGGTATTTGGCACAGTGTCGTCGATCTCTGGCGATGCCTTCCGCGACGACACGACGGGCCGCAGCTATTACCGCGTGGAGATGACCCTGAAAGACGGAGAAATGGACCGGCTAGGCGACGTTGACCTTGTGCCGGGTATGCCGGTTGACGGGTTCATTCGCACGGCCGACAGATCACCGATGACATATCTGCTGAAACCTTTTACCGATTACTTCAATCGCGCCTTCCGCGAGACCTGAACGGAGATCATCATGTCGCATCACGAAACCCGCCTTGCCGAAATGGGCGTCACCCTGCCCGACGCCCCCGCCCCCGCCGCCAATTACGTGCCATACGTGGTGACTGGCGACACGGTCTACATTTCCGGCCAGATCAGCCAGAACGAAGACGGTTTTATCACCGGCAAAGTTGGCGCGGACCTGACTGCCGTACAGGGTGCTGCCGCTGCGCGCACCTGCGCAATTTCACTGCTCGCCCAACTGAAAGCAGCCTGCGGCGGCGACCTGAGCCGTCTGGTGCGCGTTGTCAAACTGACGGGCTTCGTGAACTCCACCCCCGATTTCACCGAGCAACCCAAAGTGATCAACGGCGCGTCAGACTTCTTCGTTGATGCGTTGGGCGATGCCGGAAAACATGCGCGCTCCGCCGTCAGCGCTGGCGCGTTGCCCTTCAACGTTGCCGTCGAGATCGAAGGCATTTTCCAGATCAAGCCGTGACCCTGCCCGCCGCGTTCTTTGAGCGTCCGATTACGCACCGCGGGCTGCACGACAGATCGAAGGGGGTGATTGAAAACTCCCTCTCTGCCTTTGAGGCCGCTATCACTGGCGGCTACGGGATCGAACTGGATGTGCAACTGTCCTCCGATGCGGAAGCGATGGTGTTTCATGACTACGACATGGCCCGCCTGACCGGCGAACGCGGCGCGATCCAGACCCGCACCGCAGATGTGGTGCGGGGCATGACGTTGACGGATAGCAGTGACACGATCTTTGACCTTCCTGCGGTGCTGGATCTGGTCGACGGGCGCGTCCCGCTGTTGATCGAGCTGAAGGACCAAGACGGCGCGATGGGGCCAAACATCGGCCCGTTGGAACGGGCCGTCGCGGATGCTCTTCGCGGCTATCAGGGGGAGGCGGCGTTGATGTCATTCAACCCGCATTCCACCAAGGCGTTGGCGCAGCTGGCCCCCGACCGACCCCGCGGGCTGGTGACCAGCAGCTATGACCCCGAGGATTGGGCGCCCCTGCCCGCGCGGGTTTGTGACCACCTGCGCGACATTCCTGATTACGCCGCGAGTGGGTCGTGCTTTATCTCTCATGAAGCCCATGATCTGCAGCGCCCGCGCGTTGCGGAGCTGAAAGCCGAGGGTGCCGCCATCTTGTGCTGGACGATCAAATCGCAAGCGCAAGCCGACGCCGCCCTCGCTATTGCGCAGAACATCACCTTCGAGGGGTTTATCCCCGCTTGACCCTGCCCCCTGAACACCCATCTTACAGTCATGGATGACGGGACCGAAGACATGACGCAAACGCAGGTGGAGATCAGTGTGATCCCCAGCCTGAGCCACGTCGACGCCGCCGATTGGGACGCCTGCGCCTGCCCTGAGGCCGCGGATGGCCGCCCCATTGACCCGTTCACCACACACCGCTTTTTGCTGGCGCTGGAGCAATCGGGCTCCGTCGGGGCAGGAACAGGGTGGCAGCCGCAGTACCTTCTGGCACGGCAAAACGGCAGCCTGATCGGCGCGGCCCCGCTTTATGCGAAAAACCATTCGCAGGGCGAATACATCTTCGACCACAATTGGGCGCAGGCCTATGAGCGCGCGGGCGGCGACTACTACCCCAAGTTGCAAATGGCGGTCCCGCACACGCCAGCCACAGGGCGCAGGCTTTTGGTGAAGCCCGCCCACGCTGCATTGGCGCAATCCGCATTGGTGCAGGGCGCTGTGCAACTGGCCGCGCAGAACCACGTATCGTCGCTGCACATCACCTTTTGCACCGAAGAGGAGGCCGAGGCTGGGACGCAAATGGGGCTGATGCCGCGCCTGAGCCAGCAGTTTCACTGGGTCTCGAACGGCTACAACAGCTTTGACGACTTCCTTGCCTCCCTGTCTGCGCGAAAACGTAAGAACATCCGCAGGGAGCGCGCGCAGGCAGCGGAGTTTGGCGGCACCATCCACGCGCTGACGGGTGACCAGATCCAGCCGGAGCATTGGGATGCCTTCTGGACGTTCTACCAAGACACCGGCGCGCGCAAATGGGGCACGCCCTACCTGACCCGCGCGTTCTTTGACGCGGCGCAGGAGAGCTTGCGCGACGACATGCTGTTGCTTTTGGCGGAACGGGACGGGCATTACATCGCGGGGGCGCTGAATTTTATCGGGCGCGACACGCTTTATGGCCGCTACTGGGGCTGCATCGAGGATCACCCCTGCCTGCATTTCGAGCTGTGTTACTACCAAGCCATTGACTGGGCGATCAGGCACGGCATCACCCGCGTCGAGGCCGGTGCGCAGGGGGCACACAAACTGGCGCGGGGCTATTTGCCGATCGCCACGCATTCCCTGCACTGGATCGCCGACGACGCGTTTCGCGACGCGGTGCAGCAGTTTTTACACGCCGAAAGCGCCGCCGTGGATGAAGATATAGAGGTGCTGACGGACTACGGCCCCTTCAAGAAAACCGCCTCTACGGTCGATCCGTAAGCGCCTGCAAAAATAATTCATAAAAGTCGGGAACCTTCCAGCCTCCCGCAGAGTTGGTACCCCGTGCCGCAACCCATGCGGAAAAGCAGGTCCCGTGTTCCTTAGGGGTCGCACGCTCGGCAAGATATAGCCCCGTTTTTCCCTGACAGACATTTTGCTGGCGCGGGAAACGGACTGATTGCGAGAAAATAACGTGGAAGACCTACTGAATACCGAAGTTTGGAACGGCAAAAGCGTTGCCGACTACCTCACCCTAGACATGATTGTATCCGTTGTTGGCAGCCTTGCCAGCGCGATTGTCATTCTGGTCATCGCTCTTGTGGTGTCCGGCTGGGCCAGCCGCCGCATCCGCACCATTGGCGAGACCCATGCGAAGCTGGACGACACACTGTTCAACTTCCTGTCCAACATCGCCCGCTACGTCATCATGGCCTTCGCCATTTTGTTCGTCCTCAACACCTTTGGCATCCAGACCACATCCATGGTCGCGGCGATTGGTGCCGCAGGTTTGGCGATTGGCTTGGCGCTGCAAGGCACGCTGTCCAACGTGGCGGCAGGGGTGATGCTGATCTTGTTCCGGCCGATCAAGGTCGGGGATTTCGTCGAGATTAACGACAAGAGCGGCACCGTGAAGGATGTAACGCTGAACTATGTGGAGATGGCGTCGCTGTCGAACACCCAAGTGATCGTCCCGAACTCCGAAGTGTGGGGCAACACGATCGTCAACTACTCCGTCTATCCAACGCGCCGCGCGGAATGGACGTTTGGCGTGGGCTACGGCGTGAACCTCGCCAAGGCGGAGGAGGTTATTTTGAGTACCATCATGGCCGACGACCGCGCCCACGCCGACCCAGAGCCGTTTATTCAGGTAACGAACCTCGGCGGCAGCTCGGTTGATTTTCTGGTGCGTGTCTGGTGCGACCGGACAGAATACTTTGCCTTCAAGGCCGACATGACCCGCAAGGTGAAAGAGGCGCTGGATGAGGCGGATATCAACATCCCGTTCCCAACGCGCACGATCATCGCAGAATCGTCGTAACGCAAAAGGCCCTGCCATTATCCGGCAGGGCCTTCGCTTTTGGTCTTGGTGTTTTAGAGGCTGTCGAGCAGCGCCTCGCCGCCGGATACGTCGCAAGCGCCTGGGTTTTCTTCGGCTTGCAGCACCTTCACCACGCCGTCCTCAGCATACATCGCGTACCGCTTGGAGCGTGCGATCAAGCCAGCGGGTGGCGCGTCAAAGTCCATACCGATGGCTTTGGTGAATTCGGACCCTGCGTCGGACAGCATGGTCAAGCCAGCCTCGGTGGCGCCAGTGGCCTCGCCCCATGCGTTCATCACAAAGGGGTCATTCACCGATACGCAGATGATTTCGTCCACGCCTTTGGCGTCAAAATCACCCTTGGTGCGAATGAAGCTTGGCACATGCGCGGAGGAACATGTGGGGGTGTAAGCCCCGGGAACCGCGAAAATCACGACCTTGCGGCCCTTGGTCAGGCTGGACAGTGAAACCGCTTCGGGGCCTTCAGCCCCAAGGCGGATAAGGTTTACGTCGGGCAGCGTGTCGCCAGTAGATATCGCCATGTCATATTCCCTGATTGAGTTATGGTTCCTCCTGCATATAGGCTCCCCGCGAACGCTAGACCAGAAGAAGGCAATCTGAATGAGCCATATTATTGTGATCGGGGCCGGCCAAGCCGGATCATCTTTAACAGCCAAGCTGCGCAATTCAGGCTTCGACGGTGATATCACGCTGATCGGTGCGGAGGCTGTGCCCCCCTACCAGCGCCCGCCGCTGTCCAAGGCTTACCTGCTGGGCGACATGGAGAAAGAGCGCCTGTTCTTGCGACCGGAGAAATTTTACGACGACCAGAACATCACCCTGCGCCTTGGCGCGCCGGTGACCAAGATCGACCCCGCCGCCAAAACGGTAAGCCTTGCGGGGGAGACGCTGTCGTATGACCAACTGGCCCTGACGACGGGATCAAACCCGCGCCACCTGCCCGCGAGCATCGGCGGCGCGCTTAACGGCGTGCATGTGGTTCGCAGTCTGGACGACGTGGACGCGATGGGCGCGGACATGGCCCCCGGAAAACGTGCGTTGATTGTCGGCGGTGGCTACATCGGGCTGGAGGCCGCTGCGGTGGCCTCAAAGATGGGGCTTGAGGTCACGGTAATCGAGATGGCCGACCGCATCTTGCAACGGGTCGCAGCACCAGAGACGTCGGGCTACTTTCGCAAACTGCACGAGGCGCATGGCGTCGATGTCCGCGAAGGTATCGGCCTCGACCGGCTGCTGGGCGAAACCCATGTCAGCGGCGCGCGCCTGACCGACGGCAGCCAGATGGACGTGGATTTGGTCATCGTCGGTGTTGGCATCACCCCCGGTGACGCCTTGGCGGCGAACGCAGGGCTGACCATCAACAACGGCATCGAGACCGACGCGCATGGCCGCACCTCCGACCCGAACATCTGGGCAGCGGGCGACTGCGCCTCCTTCCCGTGGCAGGGTGGGCGGATCCGGCTGGAGTCTGTGCAGAACGCCATCGACCAAGCCGAACTGGTTGCCGAAAACATCATGGGCGCGGGCAAGGACTACGTGCCGATGCCGTGGTTCTGGTCCGATCAGTATGACGTGAAGCTGCAAATCGCGGGGCTGAACACCGGCTACGACAAAATCGCCGTGCGCCACACCGACGACGCGGTGTCCTACTGGTACTACAAGGGCGATATCCTGCTGGCCGTTGACGCGATGAACGACCCGCGCAACTTCATGATCGCCAAACGGCTGATCGCGGCGGGCAAAAGTCCCTCTGCGGATGCTGTGGCCGACCCCGACACCGATATGAAAGCCCTGCTGAAATGAGGATCATCGGCGGCATCCACCGCTCCATTGCCCTGACGCCTGTTGGCAAGGGCGATGAGGCGGGACACCTGCGCCCGACCACCGACCGCATCCGCGAAAGCCTGTTCAACGTGCTGGGCGGCGGTCGCTTCGGGGATCCGCTGGACGGCGCACGTGTGCTGGATCTGTTCGCGGGAACCGGTGCTTTGGGGCTGGAAGCTCTGTCCCGCGGGGCCGCGCAAGTGTGCTTTATCGAGAAGGGGCGCGCGGGCTACAAAATCCTAAGCAAGAACATTGCCAAGCTGCGCGCGGCGGAAGTCACCAACGCTCTGACATGGGACGCCACGCGTCTGGCGGCCAACCCGTACAAGCCCTTCGACTTGGTGTTCCTTGACCCGCCTTACGGCAAAGACCTTGGCGCAAAGGCCCTGACCTGCGCCAAGGAACAAGGCTGGATCGCGGATGACGCGCTGATCGTCTGGGAGGAAGAAACCCCGCAGGCCGCACCGCAGGGATTTAACGTGCTGGAGCATAAGAAATACGGCTCCACCCACATCACCTTCCTAGGCGTTGCCGACACTTAGGGCATAAAAAAACCGCCCCGACAGGATCGGGGCGGCTGGGTAACATACTCTTTACACGGGTAATTACTTGCTCTCGGCGACGAACGCCTGCGCGTCTTTCACAAGGGCCGCGCCATCAAGACCTTTCTCGGTGGCCTCGACGATCCATTCGGCCGTGACCTCTTCGCCAAGCGCTTTCATACGGGCGGTTTCTTCCGCGGACAACACCCCGATTTCGTTGCCGTCAGCGACCATCACCTGTTTGCCAACAACATCGCCCTCGTCATGGGCACGCCCCGCCCAACCGGACGCATATTCGCCGGAGTTGGCGTCAAGCACCGCCTGAAGATCCGCAGGCAGGCTGTTGTATTTGTCCTTATTCATCGCCCAGATGAAATAGAGGTTATAAAGCGCCTGATCGCCTGCCACATCGGTGTGGCTGTCGGTCAATTCGTCCAGCTTCAACGACGGCGACATTTCCCAAGTGATCACGCCACCATCGACCACACCTTTGGCCAAGGCCTCGGGGAAGGCAGGTACGGGCATGCCGATTGGCGTGGCGCCCATCTTGTCCAGCAACAGCGTCGCGGGGCGCGACGGGCCGCGCAGTTTGAGGCCTTTGAAGTCCTCTACCGTTTTGATCGACGGGCCTTTCTTGTGCACCAGACCGGGGCCGTGCATGTGCGCGGCAATCACGTGGACGTCTTTGAAGTCATCCATCAGGTATTTTTGGGTGAATTTCCAAGCGGCAATCGACGCCTCTTCGCCGGACTTGGTGGTCATGAACGGCAGCTCCAGCGCTTCCGCCTCTGGGAAGCGACCGGGCTGGTATCCGGGGATCACCCAGCCGCCGTCAATCGCGCCGTCGCTGATCAGGTCAAACTGGTTCGGGGCTTTGCCGCCCAGCTGCATGAAAGGGTAAAGTTCAACCTTGATGCGACCGCCAGAGTCCTTCTCGATCTTCTCGGCCCAAGGCTGCATAAAATAAGTTGGGTTCGCCGACTTGGGGGACACGAAGTGCTGGAAACGTAGTGTCACTTCCTGTGCCAAGGCAGTAGAGGCGCTCGCCAATGTGAAAAGCGCAAAAGTTGTCGTTTTTAGAAAGGTCATCCAAGGACCTCCTTTTAATAAGTACGGTAGCGAGGCTTTAACCTCTTCGTGGCCTATATGTAAGTACTTGCAGGGCTAGTTGCAAATCACTCGCAAAAATGATGACTACATCTGGTGGTGTCGGGGATTGTTTGCACAAGCAAAATATGGGAGATTTCGCCAAAATCGAGCATAAAACCAAAATAGGCATGACCCACATGAATGACCCGCAAAAGCTGCTGGCCGATATCTTTGGATTCGACGAATTCCGCCCCGGCCAACGTGATATTGTGGATGCCGTCTGTGGGGGTAAAAACACGCTCGCCATCATGCCAACCGGCGGAGGCAAGTCGCTGTGTTTCCAACTTCCCGCCCTTGCCCGGGACGGGCTAACCGTCGTGATCTCCCCGCTTATTGCGTTGATGCGCGACCAAGTGCGCTCCCTTCGGGCGGCGGGTGTGTCGGCGGGGGCGCTGACCTCTGGCAACACCGAAGAAGAAAGCGACCTTGTCTTTGATGCCTTGCGCAGCGGGTCGTTGAAACTGCTCTATATCGCACCGGAACGGCTGGCCTCCAGCGGCACCCGCGACATGCTGGCCCGCGCCAATTGCACGATGATTGCCGTGGACGAGGCGCATTGCGTCAGCCAATGGGGCCACGACTTCCGCCCCGATTATCTGCGCATCGGCGAGCTGCGGCGCGCCTTGAACGTACCACTGGCGGCCTTCACCGCCACAGCCGACGCCGAAACCCGCGAAGAAATGGTCACCCGCCTGTTCGACGGCGAACAGCCCGAAACCTTCATGCAAGGGTTTGACCGGCCAAACCTCCATCTGGCCTTTGACGTCAAAGACGGTCCGCGCCGCCAAATTCTGGACTTCGCAGCTGCGCGCCGCGATCAGGCTGGCATCGTCTACTGCGGCACCCGCGCAAAAACAGAAACGCTGGCGCAAGCCCTGCGCGAGGCGGGGCATTCTGCCTGCCACTACCACGGCGGTATGGACCCCGATGATCGCCGCGAGGTGGAGCGGCGTTTCTCCCAAGAGGACGGGTTGATCGTTGTAGCAACCGTGGCCTTCGGGATGGGCGTCGACAAGCCCGACATCCGCTGGGTCGCCCACGCCGACCTGCCGAAATCGGTGGAAAGCTACTACCAAGAAATCGGCCGCGCAGGGCGCGACGGCACCCCTGCCGACACGCTGACGCTCTATGGGCCCGACGACATCCGCTATCGTCGACAACAGATCGACGAAGGCTTGGCCCCCGACGACCGCAAAGCCGCCGACCACGCCCGCCTGAACGCGCTTTTGGGTCTGGCGGAGGCACTGGAGTGCCGCCGCGCGCCCCTGCTGGAATACTTCGGCGACACCGACATCACCTGCGGCAACTGCGACCTCTGCGAGAAGGCGCCTGAAACGTTCGACGGCACCGTTGCCGTGCGCAAAGCGCTTTCCGCAATCTTGCGGACCGGCGAATACTTTGGTGCTGGGCATTTGATCGACATCCTGCTGGGCAACTCCACCGACAAGGTGAAGGCGCGTGGCCATGACGAATTGCCGACCTTCGGCATCGGCGGCGAATACGACAAACGCGGCTGGCAGGCGGTGTTCCGCCAGATGATGGGGCGCGACCTGATCCGCCCCGATCCATCGCGCCACGGGGCGTTCCGCATGACCCAATCCGCCCGCCCCATTCTGCGCGACGAGGCGACGATCACCCTGCGCAAGGACACCATCCGCAAGGGCGCGAACCGCCCCGCCGTCAAAACGCTGGTGTCCGACGAAGACGCGCCGTTGCTGTCGGCGCTAAAGGCCAAACGCCGCGCCTTTGCAGAAGCGGCGCGCGCGCCGGCTTATGTAATCTTCAACGACAAAACCCTGATCGAGATGGCCGAAACCCGCCCTGCGACGCTCGACGAGTTCGCCCGCATTTCCGGCGTTGGTGCAAAGAAGCTCGAAAGCTTCGGGGCGGCCTTTCTAGAGGTGATTAACGGTGCCCCCGCGCCGGAACTACACCCCACCCGTCGCAAGCTGGCGGGGCGCGAGAGCGGCGCGCTCTACGATCAGTTGCTAGAGGCGCAGGCGAACCTGTCCCGCGGACCGGATGGCTATGACAAGCCGCTTAGCTGTTCCGCCTCCCTGATCGCCAAGGTGGCCGAAATCAAACCCAGCGACACCGGCTCCATGGCCCGCATTTTAGGGGAGCGACGCACGGAACGTTTTGGTGAGGCATTCCTGAATGTGCTGAAAGCCTCTTGAGGCTCATGCGCTGACCACTACATTGATCCCCAAAGGAGACCGCATATGCTGACCGTCATTTCCCCCGCCAAGAAGCTCGACATGTCCGCCGTAGACGTCACCCCGACGACGCCGGAATTTCAGGCGCAGGCCAATGAGTTGGCGCAGGTTGCGCGTGATCTGTCGGTGGATGATCTTCGCAAGTTGATGCATATCTCTGAGAACCTGGCGACGCTGAACCGCGACCGCTTCCAAAGCTTTGCGGACAAAAGCACCGCCGACAATTCCAAAGCTGCGATGTATATCTTCGCGGGCGACACCTACACGGGGCTGGAGGCGAAAAGCCTCGACGGCGACGAAGTCACATTTGCGCAGGACCACCTGCGCATCCTGTCGGGGCTTTACGGGTTACTCAAACCGCTTGATGCGATCCAGCCCTACCGCTTGGAGATGGGCAGCCGCCTGAAGACCGCGCGCGGCAAGTCGCTCTATGATTACTGGGGCAGCACGATCAGCGAGGCGTTGAACGCGCAAGCCGAGGCGCAAGGTACAGACACATTGATCAACTGCGCCAGTCAGGAATACTTCGGCGCGGTTCAGCCCGACGCCCTGTCGCTGAACGTCGTCACCCCGCAGTTCTACGAGGACAAACCCGGCGGCCCCAAGATCGTCAGCTTCTACGCAAAACAGGCACGCGGTGCGATGGCCCGCTTCATCATTCAGAACCGCCTGACCAAGCCGGCGCAAATCCGCGACTTCGACACGGGCGGCTATGCCTACCAGCCCGATCAGTCAACGCCGGACCGCCCTGTTTTTCTGCGCAGCGACGCCGCAGAAAACGCGCTGAAAAAGGCGTCTTAGCGCGCTTGAGCAACGGCTTTTGCCAACGGCGCGCAAACCCCTTAACCTGCCTCCAACCCTTATAGAGTCCGCGCCCCTTTGGTAGGCGACGCGGATCAGCACCAATCGGGGACAGAGGATTAGGATGAGCAACACAAGACGCGCATTTTTGCTCGGCACCGGCGCATTGGCGGGCGCATATGTAACCCGCAAATACTACACGACCCCTGACCCGTCGGGCCGGTTGCTTGGCACCGTGTCCGGCGACCCGCTGATCCTGAACGATGCGTCGGAGCTGTCCCCGACCCGCGTCGCCAAGCACCTGACCCTGACCGAACGCTTCAACGCGCCCCAGATAAGCACCCTCAGGGCGGAGCTTGCAGACGCGAAACGCTCAGGCCGTCCCGTCATCGCATCTGCTGCGCGCCATTCCATGGGCGGGCAAAGCATGGCCGTCGCGGGCACCACCCTCACAGTGGCCGACGAATGGGTCGAACTCGACAAAACCGCCATGACCTATCGCTGCGGCGCAGGCACCCGCTGGTCCACCGTCATCGCCAAGCTGGACGCCGAAGGCTACTCCCCCGCCGTGATGCAATCCAACAACGACTTCAGCGTCGCCGCCACATTTGCGGTCAACGCGCACGGCTGGCCGACGCCCTATTCCGGCATGGGGGCCACGGTGCTATCCCTCCGGATGATGCTGGCGGATGGCACTCTGGTCACTTGCTCGCGCGAGGAAAACGCCGACATATTCTTTGCCGCGATGGGCGGCTATGGCCTGCTCGGCGTGATCACCGACTTGACTGTCAAGATGGTCGCCAACACCCGTCTGAAACCCACCTTCGAGAAAATGGATGCCGCGCAATTCGGCACGCGCTTTGTGCAGGCGGTCAAAGGGGCCTCTGGCGTGCAAATGGCCTACGGGCGCCTTGATGTCAGCAAGGATCGGTTCTTTGAGCAGGCGGTGATGATCACCTACCGCCCCACCCAAGACCAAAGCGACCTGCCCGCCGCGCGTGGCTCCGGCTTCATGTCAAAGGCTGCGCGGTCAATCTTTCGCGGGCAGCTTGGCTCCGACAGCGCGAAGCACCGCCGCTGGTGGTTCGAGGCAGGGCTGGGCCCGTGGATTGGCGGCGCAGAGACGACCCGCAACACCCTACTGAACGAGCCGGTGATCACGCTCGACGACCGCGACGACACCCGCACTGATATCTTGCACGAATATTTCATCGCCCCTGAGAAATTCGCGGGCTGGGTCAGCGCCTGCCGCGACATCATCCCGTCAAGCTATCAGGATCTGCTCAACATTACCCTGCGCTATGTGGCCCAAGACGGCGAAAGCTGGCTTAGCTACGCCCCCGCAGACCGCATAGCCTGCGTGATGCTGTTCTCTCAGGAAAAGACCCACCGCGCGGAAGAAGACATGAGGCGCATGACCCAAGAACTCATCGACCGTACGCTTGATCTGGGCGGCAGCTACTATCTGCCTTACCGCCTACACGCACGGCCCGACCAAATGATCCGCGCCTACCCCGGCCTGCGCCCCTTCGTGGCCAAGAAACGCGCCATGGATCCCACCAACCTGTTCCGCCACGCAATGTGGGACACCTATATGGTAAGGGCCTAATCCCATGACCACTTTACGCCTTGTCACCTTCGGATACTTCATCGCGTTGCTGATCGCCGCGTCGCTGAACTACCTGCCGATCCCTGGCATCATCGACGACCAAGGCTACGCCTTTGGCATTTTCGCGCTCGACGTGTTCGACGACCTGCTCCACATCGCCTCCGCGCTTTGGGCACTTGCGGCAGCGTTGATCTCGCACCGCGCCAGCCGCACATTCCTCACCTATTTCGGCGCGCTCTATTTCGTCGACGGGCTGCTTGGCCTTGCCACGGGGTCGGGGTTCTTGGACGCGGGCATCCTGATCTACGGCTTTTATGAATACTCCAGCTTCCTTATCAAACTCGCCGCAAACATCCCGCATCTTTTCCTTGGCGGTTTCGCGCTGGCCTGCGCGTATTTTGGCCGCAAATGAAGCGGTTTCTCAAATGGCTCGGGCTGGCGTTTCTGGCGCTGATCTTGCTGATCGCCACCCCCATCGCCTACACCGAAACCATGTGCCGCGGCACACCGCTGGAACAAGCCGAGGCCGCGCATATCACCGACCCCGCATGGCAACGCGCGGAGGCACGCACCTATCTGACCTACCCCGAATGGTACATCGTCTACGCTTACGAGGGCTACGCGGAGGTCTTGCGCAGCGCCCCGCCGCATGGCTTCCCCTACACCACAGCCATCACAGGCTTTTGGTCATCGCTTTGCGCGCTAACGCCGAAAGCGGATGAGCTGGGCGCGGCAGGCGTGGATGCCAAACTGACGATCTACACCATCGGCGCCAGCTTCACGCTGGAGATGTTATTCAAAGCCGCCTATGAGGAAACCATCGGGCGCATCGTCTCTTGGACCGCCAGCACCTCCCCGCAAGACAAGGTGGAGGCAGCAATGGCCGCCGACTACGCCACCTTCCTGCAAGAAACCCCGTGGTACAAATACGACTTCAACGGCTGGCACGCCAAACTCATGGCCGCGCCCACAGAAGGCATCCGGTCCCTTGAGCGCCGCATCGCGCTTGGCATCGAATGGAAGGCCAAAGCCGCCTACGCCCGCGTCATTGCCAAGGCCGCCGGCGCGGTGGGCGCGGATGAGCTAACCATGCGCATTGCCCTCCAAGGCGTCACGCCCGACTATCTAGAGACCTATCCCGAAATCACCGTAATCTCCGGCACGGGTGATACCATAATCGCCGAAGTCCCCCGCTACCGCACCTTCACCAAACTCGTCGAAAAGCTCCGCGTGAATAACCCGCGGGCCCGCATTGCCGAGATCGCGGGCAATGATGACATTCTGATCAGTCTCGACGCCCCCGCAAACGCCTTCCTGCCAGACAGGTTGAACGTGCTCTCCGTCACCCCTCGCGTTGGCTTTCCCGACCGGTCCCGCGTGCTGATCGCCACAAAAACCGACCAACTGCTCGACGTCGCGCCCGCACCGAACCAGATGCGGGTGGAGCACATATATGACTACTGAATGCGCCCGTTCCTGATCATATCAACCATCGCCGCCGCATGGCTCGCCTTGGCCCTCGCCGCAATGCTGACCGGTTCAATCGCGACGGCAGCGGTGCCCAAAGGCACCCGCATCCCGCCAGATATCGCGATCATCGGCACCGCGCCCGGCTTGCTCATTTTGCGCAGCGATGATCCGGATTACGTGGCGAAGCTCTACGCCGCAGGCGCGGCATTCGTGCTGCCCGCCCGCCGTAAAACCTGTCTCGACCTGCAACGCTGAGGGCAGCGCGGAGCCCCCATCTCCATTTGGTCACAAATACTCAAATTCCGTCAGCAGCCGAAAAACCCGCAGTCGCGGTACTTCAAAACCACGTCAAATGTCTTGGGCAGGGTCTGCGACGGCTGCAAAATCTCAACCGTCGGGATCACCAGTTCAACCATCGTCCGGTCCTCGGAAATCGTCCCGTTGGAGCTTTCAATCTCCAACGCACGCAAGCGCATCACAATCTCGGAGCCCTCCAATCCCCCCGTAATCATGCTGAACATCGGGTTGTCGTCGGTCAGCTCGGACGGCTTGCCCTCAATGTTCTCAAAATCCAGCGGCAGAGATATTTTCAGCCGTTCGTCGTCCAGCTTGGCGAACTCCATCTCGCTCAGGAACGGGTCATCCTTCTTGGCGGTGTTGGCCTGCTCGATCGCCTCGTCGATCGTCATCGTCTCGCGGCTTTTGCATGAGACGGTCTCCGGCGTCTCGACGCGCTCCGCATCGGCGGGGCACAGGGCCGCGCCCTGCGGACCCATCATCTGCATCATGTCAAACAGTTGACGCCCCAAAATCATCGTCGTGTCCGCGCTGATGACTTCGTCTTCCCCAACGGTCACATCGGATTCAACATCAAGACAAGCCGCCAAGGGCAGCATCAATACAAGGGCAATTCGGTGTAGGCGCATTATGAAACTCCAAAAACTATGCAGCCAGTTTGCCCGAGATTGCACCCTTTGGAAAGCACACGCCCTGCACCCCGCATATGAAAAAGGCCCCGGCATATCTGCCGAGGCCTCTCATCAAATTATCGCCGTTCCCTTAAGCCGAACGCGACGCGCGTTTGCGCTCGTGTGGGTCAAGGTGACGTTTGCGCAGACGGATGGCGTTCGGCGTAACCTCAACCAACTCGTCGTTGTCGATGTAGGCAATCGCCTCTTCCAGCGACATGCGCACAGGCGTCGTCAGGCGCACAGCCTCGTCCGTGCCAGAGGCCCGCACGTTGGTCAGCTTCTTGCCTTTCAACGGGTTCACTTCGAGATCGTTCTCGCGCGAATGCTCGCCGATGATCATGCCTTGGTAAACGGCCTCTTGGCTGCCGATGAAGAACTTGCCGCGGTCCTCAAGGTTGAAGATCGCGTAGGCCACGGACACGCCGCTCTCCATGGAAATCAGAACGCCCGCACGACGGCCAGGGATGTCGCCTTTATGTGGCGCCCATTCTTGGAACACGCGGTTCAGAACACCGGTGCCGCGTGTGTCGGTCAGGAACTCACCGTGGTAGCCGATCAGGCCACGCGAAGGAACGTGGGCGATGATGCGGGTCTTGCCAGCGCCGGCGGCTTTCATCTCTGTCAGGTCGCCCTTGCGGGTGCCTGTCAGCTTCTCGATGACCACGCCGGAATACTCGTCATCCACGTCAATGGTGACTTCCTCTATCGGCTCATGACGCACGCCGTCGATGTCTTGGAACAAAACCTGCGGGCGCGAGATCGACAGCTCGAACCCTTCGCGGCGCATGTTCTCGATCAGAACGCCCATTTGCAATTCGCCACGACCGGCAACCTCAAAGGCGTCGCCGCCAGGGGTGTCGGTGATCTTGATCGCAACGTTGGATTCAGCTTCTTTCATCAGGCGGTCACGGATAACGCGCGACTGCACTTTCTTGCCGTCCTTGCCAGCCAGCGGGCTGTCGTTGATGCCAAAGGTCACGGTGATGGTTGGCGGGTCAATCGGTTGCGCAGGGATCGCGTCGTTCACGTCCACCGAACACAGGGTATCCGCAACCGTCGCTTTGGTCATACCGGCAAGCGAAACGATGTCGCCGGCTTCCGCAACCTCGATAGGCTCTTGCGCCAGACCGCGTGCGGCCAGAATTTTGGTGGCGCGGAACTGCTCGATCTTTGTGCCGTCACGCGACAATGCTTTAACCGTCTCGCCGACTTTCAGCGTGCCGGTTTCAACGCGGCCTGTCAGCAAACGACCAATGAACGGGTCAGCACCCAATGTGGTGGCCAGCATGGAAAACGGCTGGTCGCGTTTTTCAACTTGCTTAGGCGCAGGCACGTGCTCAACGATCAGGTCCAGCAGCGCGGACAGGTCTTTGCGCGGACCGTCAAGTTCCATATCGGCCCAGCCGGAGCGGCCAGAGGCGTACATGGACGGGAAGTCCAACTGCTCGTCGGTGGCGTCAAGGCTGGCGAAAAGGTCGAAGCACTCGTCCAGCGCGCGATCCGGCTCGGCGTCGCCTTTGTCGACCTTGTTCAGGACCACAATCGGGCGCAGGCCCAAGGCCAGCGCTTTGGAGGTCACGAATTTGGTTTGTGGCATCGGGCCTTCCGCCGCGTCCACCAGCAGCACAACACCGTCCACCATGGACAGGATGCGCTCCACCTCGCCGCCGAAATCGGCGTGGCCAGGGGTGTCGACGATGTTCATACGAATGCCCTTCCACTCCACCGAGGTGGCTTTGGCAAGAATCGTAATCCCGCGTTCGCGTTCCAGATCGTTACTGTCCATGGCGCGTTCGGCCACAGCCTGGTTCTCGCGGAACGAGCCAGATTGCTTAAGCATTTCATCCACCAGCGTCGTTTTGCCGTGGTCAACGTGAGCGATAATCGCAATATTGCGAAGGTCCATTAGACTAACCTTGTAAGGAGTGTTTGCGCGCGGCCTAACGCACCCGCCCTACAAAAGCCAGCCTATTCGCTGCAAAGCGGCAATTCTGGCCCCTTCAAGCTCAAAAACGTTGCTTTAGGGACGAAAACCCTGCGTCACGGGCCGCAACGAAGACTTCACACCGCCCCAACCCCGAGTGCCTTCCGCAAGAATTTGCCGTGCGCCCCAGCGCGCAGAATATTTTGATGTGATGTTGACGACGCCTAGGGTAGTAAACGACTATCTAACGGTCAATTGCGACCAAACCTGAACAGCCGCGGTAGGACCATGACGCAGATTTTGAACCAACCCATTTGCACGGCGGCCCCACGTTTGCCCTAACTCACATCACCCCCAGCCCCCGCGCGCGAGCCGCGTGAACGTCACGAAACGTTCACCTCGGCGCGACAAGCTGGCCCATAATTACCCACTCAATTTAAGACCCAGAAGGACACAGCATGGAACTTAGCGCAGTCAAGAATTCATACGCGCGGTGGGCTCCGGTCTATGACAAGACATTCGGCGCGATCACCAAAGCGGGACGGCGCGCGGCCGTGGACTTTATCAACTCTCAGAACGGCGAAACCACGCTGGAGGTTGGCGTCGGCACCGGATTGGCGCTGCCCCACTACCGCGCAGACCTGAACGTCACGGGCATCGACTTCAGCGACGAGATGCTGCGCAAGGCCCGCACCAAGGTCAGCGAGCTTGGCTTGAACAACGTGCAAGAGCTTCGCCAGATGGATGCGCGCTATCTGGATTTTGCCGACAACAGCTTTGACACCGTCGCCGCCATGCACATCATCTCCGTGGTGCCGGAGCCGGACCGCGTGATGTCGGAAATGGCCCGCGTCTGCAAACCCGGCGGGAACATCGTGATCACCAACCACTTCGCCCGCCAAACCGGCTTTCTGGCGCGGGTCGAGAAGCTCTCCGCGCCCTTCGCCAACATCTTGGGGTGGCACTCCGACTTTGCGATTGAAACCGTACTCGGTCAGCCCGATCTGGCATTGGTGGAGCGCAAGGCCCTGCCGCCCATGGGCATGATGACCTTCCTAGTGCTGAACAAGCCGCACGCCTAGGCGGGCGGTCAGCTCATCCACTGGCCGCCATCGACGTTATACGTCTGGGATACGATGTAATCTGCGTCGGGTGACGCCAAGAACACAGCCATCCCCGTAAGATCCGCAGGCACCGCGAAGCGGCCCGCAGGCACGCCTGCCTCAACTTCGGCCTTCTTCTGGCCCAGCGGCTTGCCCTCCAGCTTGGCGAACATCGCGTCCACGTGCTCCCAATGCGCCCCGTCCACCACGCCCGGCGCGATGGCGTTGACGTTGATCCCGTGCTCGATCAAATCCAGCCCCGCCGACTGCGTCAGCGATATCACCGCCGCCTTGGTGGAGCAGTAAACGGCGACCAAAGCCTCGCCACGACGGCCCGCTTGCGACGCCATGTTGATGATCTTTCCGCCATGCCCCTGCGCGATCATCTGCCGCGCCGCAGCTTGCAAGGTGAACAACGTCCCCGCCACATTCACCGCGTAAAGCTTCTCATAGCTGGCGCGTGTGATATCGACCGTCCGCGACGCGTCAAACAGCGCCGCGTTGTTGATCAAGATGTCCAGCTTCCCCGCACGCTCCACCACCGCCGCAATCGCGGCGTCGATGCTGTCTTGGCGGGTCACGTCCATCTCCACGGCATAGGCCGCAGAGCCAATGTCCTTGGCGGCGGCCTCGGCAGCCTCAAGATTCACATCAGCAATCGCCACAGTGGCGCCCTCGGCGATATACGCCTCGGCAAAGCCGCGCCCGATGCCACGCGCAGCACCTGTGATCAGCGCCGATTTTCCATCCAGTCGTTTCATGTCAAACCTACCACCGGCTACCGCAGCCGCTTTAATATATCCAAAGACGCATACCCGTCCGGCACCAACCCGACAGAGCGCTGGAACCCGCGCACCGCCTCAATCGTCAGCGGGCCGATCTTGCCGTCGATCTTCTTGGTGTCAAAGCCCTTGGCCGTCAGAAGTTGTTGCATCTCCTTGCGTTCCGCGAACTTCAACGCGCGGTCCCCGCGCGGCCAGTCCGACTGGATCGCGGGTTTGCCCTTCAGCCGATCCGACAGATGCCCCACCCCGATCACATAGGCATCGGCGGTGTTGTACCGCTCGATCACCGCGAAGTTCTTGAAAATCATGAACGCGGCCCCCTTGGCCCCTGCCGGCAGCAAAATGGACGCCTGCCCGTGGTTCGGCACCGTTTGCCCGTCCATGCCCTTGATCCCCATCGCGCCCCACTGGGCGGGGGATTTCATAATCTTGCGGTCCGCCAACGCGTAATCGAACCCGCTGGGCACCCGCACCTCAACGCCCCACGGCTGGCCTTTGACCCAACCGAATTTCGCCAGATAGTTGGCGGTGGAGGCCAGCGCATCCGTCGGATCATCGCCCCAGATGTCACGTTTGCCATCGCCGGTGAAATCCACCGCGTAATCCAGATAGGACGTCGGCATAAACTGCGTGTGCCCCATCGCCCCCGCCCAAGATCCGGTCATCCCGCGCGGGGCCACATCCCCCGCCTGCAAAATCTGCAACGCGGCGATCAACTGCTGCTCAAAGAACTTGGCGCGCCGCGCGTCGAACGCCAGCGTCCCAAGCGAGCCCACCAGATCGCTGGAGCCTTTGAACGTGCCATACGCGCTCTCCAGCCCCCACACGGCGGCGACGACTTCCTTGTCGACGCCGTAGCGCGCCTCGATCCGGTCCAGCGTCGCGCGGTGCTTGGCAAGCGCCGCCTTGCCGTTGGCAATGCGTACGTCGCTGGCAGCGCTGTCCAGATACTCCCAAAGCGTTTTGCTGAATTCCGACTGGTTGCGGTCGCGCTTGATCACGTCCGGATCATAGCGCACGCCACGAAACGCCGCGTCGAAGGTGGCGCCCGATATCCCTTGCGACATGGCACGCGGGCGAAACGCTCTCACCCAAGCCTCGAACCGCGCGTTCGATACCGCCAGCTCTACCGGTGGCGCACCCGCTGGCGCGGCCTCGCGGACCACGCCGCGCAGCCGTGGACGCAGCGATCGCTCCACCGCAAATGCGGAGGTTGTCGGCGCAATAATCAACCCTGCCTGCACCACAGTCGCGCCCAGATCAGGGCGCACCATTGGCCGCTTCGACGCCTCGGTCGCGTCAGCGCCCTGCGTCAGGAAAATGGCCGCGATAGCCGCACCAAAATATCTCATGTTGGACACCTGCTCGTGTTCTCGATTTGGAAACAGTCTACCCAGATTCCCAAGCCGAGGAAAGCTACGTGCGCTTGCGTTTCAGCTTCTTCTTCAGCTTGGCGCCTTTGGCTTTGAATTTGCCGGTCTTACGCCCTTCGGGTGACCCGCCACGCCCGCGCCCGCCCGTTTGCGGCAAGGCTTTGCCCTCTAGCTCCAGCAGTTCCAGCACCAATCCGCCGGTGATCGGCGTGGCCTCCGCCAAACGCGTCAAAACCCGCGCACCTAGGCCAATAACCACGCCGGACTTCTCGCCGCGCAGGGTCTGCGCGTCGCGGTCATAGGCAAAGTATTCCCGCCCCAACGTGCCAATCGGGATCAACCCGTCCGCACCGGAGCCATCCAGCTTCACAAACATCCCGAACTTGGCGATCCCGCTCACGCGGCCCTCCATCTCGGTGCCCACACGGTCCGCCAGATAGGCCGCCAGATAGCGGTCGGTCGTGTCCCGCTCCGCCACCATGGAGCGCCGCTCCGTCATCGAAATATGCTCGCCCGTGGACTTCAGGTCATCATCGACCAAACCATCCTTGCCGAACTTATGGGCCGAGATCAGCGCACGGTGCACAATCAAATCCGCATAGCGACGGATGGGCGACGTGAAATGCGCATAGTCGCGCAACGCCAGCCCGAAGTGCCCGAAGTTTTGCGGGCCGTAATACGCCTGCGTCATCGACCGTAGCGCGGAGATGTTGATCAACTCCGCCTGATCGGTGCCCGCCGCCTGCTCCAGCAGCCGGTTCAGATGCCGCGTTTGCAGCACTTGCCCCTTGGCCAGCCTCAGGCCACTGGCTTGCACAATCTCGCGTAGGGTCTCCAGCTTTTCGGGGCTGGGTTCCTCGTGAACACGGTACAACAGCGGCGTGTTACGCGCTTTCAGCTCCTCCGCGGCGCAGACATTCGCCAGCACCATGAACTCTTCAATCAGCTTATGCGCGTCCAGCCGGTCGCGGAAGGCCACGGACGTGACCTTGCCCGCGTCGTCCATCGCGATTTTGCGCTCCGGCAGGTCCAGCTCCAGCGGTTGCCGATGCTCCCGCGCGGTCTTCAACGCCTCATAGGCGGCAAACAGCGGCGCAATCACCCCCTCCATCAAGGGCGCCACCTTGTCGTTCGGAGTGCCGTCCTGGCCCTCTTGCACTTCCTCATAGTTCAGCGCCGCGGGGGAGCGCATTAACCCGCGCGTAAACCGGTGCGACAGCTTCGTGCCGTCCGCACTCAGTACCATGCGCACCGCCATGCAGGGGCGTTCCACCCCCTCATGCAACGAGCACAGATCACCCGACAATGCGTCCGGCAGCATCGGCACCACGCGGTCGGGGAAGTAGGTAGAATTGCCGCGCTTGCGCGCCTCTATATCCAGCTTGGAACCGGGCGTGACGTAATGCGCCACATCCGCAATGGCGACCCACACAACATGCCCGCCCTTGTTCTTCGGGTCATCATCCGCATGGGCATAGCACGCGTCGTCATGGTCGCGCGCGTCGCTGGGGTCGATGGTTACCAAGGGCAGGTCGCGCAGGTCCTCGCGTTTGCCCAGCGCCACTGGCTTCGCGGCCTCGGCCTCCGCCACCACATCCTCAGGGAAGGCATCAGGGATGCCGTGCTGGTGAATGGCGATCAGGGATACCGCGCGCGGCCCGTTCGGGTCGCCCAGACGCGCCAGAATGCGGGCCACGGGCAAGCCCATGCGTGATTTGGGGCCAGTTTGCTCCGCCTCTACCAACTCGCCGTCCTTCGCGCCGGACATAGCGCCCGCAGGCACCCGCCATTCCTTGCCGTCGCCCTTGTCGATTGGCGTCACGCGCCCGCCATCCGCCCCTGCGCGGAAAATGCCCAGTATCTTGTCAGGGCTTCCCGCAATGCGGCGGATCAGCCGCGCCTCATAGGCGTAATCCTCGCCCGTCACCTTGGTCAGGCGGCACAGCACGCGGTCGCCCTCGGCCAAGGCCGGATCGCCGTCCTTGTCAATGAACAGCACGCGCGGCGGCGTGTCGCCCGCCTCTACCGGCTCTAAGAACAAGTCGCCGTCGCCATCTGCGCCCGTGACACGGCACACCGACACTGGCGGCAACGCGCCATCCTCGCGGTAGGTCTTGCGCCGCTTCTCCAGATGCCCCTCGTTTTGCAGCTCCTTGAGCATGCGCTTCAGGTCAATCCGCGCAGCCCCCTTGATCCCGAAGGCGCGGGCGATGTCGCGCTTGTTGGTTTTCGTGGGATTGTCCTCGATAAAGGACAAGATATCGGCTTTGGTGGGAAGGTTTTTCATGGATACCGCCTAGCATGCCCCGCGCGGGACGTCATTGCTTCATCTTGGCATAAATATTCAAAGCGCCTAGGTCCGCCACAGTGTCGACGTCCCTTAGGGTATCGACATAGGCCACCCGCGCCCCCTGTAAAGACGCAACACTGTCGGCCAGCGCGTGCTCTGTGGACCAGCGCACCCCGTCAAACAGCCCCGCATGTCGGCGCAACCGCTTGAGCCCCACCAGCCAGAACCCGCCGTCCGGCGCGGGGCCGAACACCGCGTCACTGCGGCCCAACTCCGCGAAGGCTTTGGCAATACGCGGCCGCGTCACCTCGGGGATGTCCGCACCAATGATGCACACGGGGCCTTCCGGCATCGCGTCGAAGGCAGCCCCCATCCGGTCGCCCAGATCGCCGCGCCCCTGCGCCCAGCGCGGCAGGTCCGCAGGCCACACCCGCGATGCCAGCCCCTCGGCGTCCGGCGCGACGGCCAACACCAAGTCCCAGCGCGGGTCACGCAAGCGACGCAGCAAGCTGCGCGTCTGATGGCGAAACCACCACGCGGCCCCGACCATACCCAAATCCCGCCCCAGCCGCGTTTTAACACGGCCGGGATGCGGCTCTTTCACCATGACAACTAGGGTTTTACGCAAAATAGTCCTGCAAAATCCGGGTGTAGATACCCTTCAACTGATGCACCTGCTCCACCATCACCCGCTCATCCACTTGGTGCATGGTTTTGCCCACCAGCCCGAACTCCACCACGGGGCAGTGGTTCTTGACGAACCGCGCGTCCGACGTCCCGCCCGATGTCGACATCTCCGGCACAACGCCGGTCTCCGCCTCTACGCTTTTGGCAACCATCGCGGACAATTCGCCCGGTGGGGTCACGAAGCTTTCGCCCGACACTTGGGTGGTCATCTCAACCGTGGCACCGCTCTCGCGTGCAATCTTGTCCGCCTCCCCGCGCAGCCACGCAATCAAGCTGTCGGAACTGTGGTCGTCGTTAAACCGGATGTTCACCGTGGCGCGGCACTCCGCAGGGATGACGTTGTTGGCCGCGTTGCCCGTGTCAATCGTCGTGACAGCCAGCGTGGAGGCATCGAAGTGGTCCGTCCCCTCGTCCAGCACATGTGACGCCAAGCGGTCGACCAGCCGCGCCAACACCGGCACGGGGTTTAGCGCACGGTGCGGGTAGGCGGCATGCCCCTGCACCCCTTTAACGGTGAAATAGGCGGTCATGGAGCCACGCCGCCCGATCTTCATCATCTCCCCCATCTCGTTGGGGCACGTCGGCTCACCCACAAGGCAGGCGCTCATCGCCTCGCCTTGGGCGTCCATCCACTCCAAAAGCGCCACGGTGCCGTCCACCGCCACGCCCTCCTCGTCGCCGGTGATGGTCAGGATGATCGCGCCGTCCGGCGGCGTGTTGGTCACGTAATCCACCGCCGCAGCAGCAAAGGCAGCCACGCCGGATTTCATGTCCGTTGCGCCGCGCCCATAAAGGTAGCCGTCCTTAATTTCTGCGCCAAACGGGTCCACCGTCCACGCCGCCACGTCGCCCACGGGCACCACATCCGTGTGCCCGTTAAAGCCGAAGCTGCGGGCGTGGCCCTTGTCGCCCCAGCGGGCAAACAGGTTCGACACCTCGCCGCGGTCCACCCGCGTGCAGTCAAATCCTGCGCCTTCCAGCAGCGTTTGCAAGGTCACAAGCGCGCCGCCTTCCGCGGGGGTTACCGAGGCGCAGCGCACCAGCTTTGCCGTGAGGTCAACGGGGTCGATGGGTGGGGTCATGTCGTTCTCCGCTCAATTTGCCCCCTTCTACCGCGCCCGCAAGGTGCGGCGCAATCGCAACAGGCTCTTTGAAATTATGGCTAAAATTCGGGCAAATCACGGCGCTGGCCAAAAAAACCTTCCCTCGACGTGAAGCTGCGCGTTAACAAAGATTTAATAATATTAAGCCCGAGGCAGGGTATGCGGTCCGCAAAAGGGCCGTTCGAGCGTAAGTTTACAGAGTTCCAGTTTATATCGGGGGAGTGTCTTTCCCCTTTGTGTCTACGCTTGCCTGATCTCCGGATACGGAGGCAGTAATGGTTGCAGCATCGGAACTTCCGATCAACGAGGGCGCGTCTGCGGTGCAGATGGCCAACGAAATATTCGGCAACGGCGCGACCGTGGTCGGCGCATCCTATTCGGGGTGGTCGCAGTCATCCGGTATCTACTACAACGGCGACAGCGTCGCGCCCGGCGCGACGCCATCCGACACCGGTGTGATCCTGTCCACCGGCCGTGCCAGCCACTTCACCAACTCGCGCGGGCAGGCCAACCAAGACACCAACACCTCCACCAACACGCGCGGCCCAAACAACGACGCGCAGTTCAACGCGTTGGCGGGTACCAACACCTATGACGCGTCCATCCTGACGGTCGACTTCATCCCCGAAGGCGACACTATGTCGATCCAATTCATCTATTCCTCAGAGGAATACCCAGAGTACGTCAACTCGATCTACAACGACCTTGTGGGCGTCTGGGTCAACGGCGCGCCCGTGTCCTTGGCGGTAGGGGACGGCGATAGCGACATCGGCAACGTCAACGCCACCAACAACATGAACCTGTTCCAGAACAATTCGAACGACGACTACAACACCGAAATGGACGGCTTCACGGTGACGCTCACGCTGACGCTGAACGTTAATCCCGGCGTGGTGAACTCCATCCGCATCGGTATCGCCGACGTGGCCGACAGCAACTACGACAGTAACCTGCTCATCGCCGGCGGCTCCATCCAAAGCGATGTGTTGGCCTATGATGACGACTACGACGTGGTCCAGAACGGCAGTACGACGTTTGATGTGCTCGCCAACGATGTGGAGGGCGATGGCGGCACGCTGACCATCACCCACATCAACGGGCAGGCCGTCACCGCGGGCAGCACCGTGACATTGGCGAGCGGCGCGCAGGTCACCCTGAACGCGGACGGCACATTCGGCTATGAAAACGACCTCGATATCGAGGAAGTCAGCTTCACCTATACGACTGAGAACTCCGCAGGCGTGTCCGATACCGCCTTCGTGACGGTCAACACGATTCCCTGCTTTGTGGCAGGCACCTTGGTGCAAACCCCCTCCGGTCTGCGGCAGGTGGAGCAGCTCCAGCCCGGTGATCTGGTGACCACCAAGGACGACGGCCCGCAGCCCGTGCGCTGGATCGGCTCGCGCACCGTGGATGCCACCGCCGCGCTGGCCCCGATCCGCATCGAGGCAGGCGCATTCGGCGATCACGGCACCCTGTCGGTGTCGCCGCAACACCGCGTCCTGATCACCGATGAGATGGCCGAGGTTCTCTTTGGCTCCAAAGAGGTGCTGGTCGCCGCCAAAGACCTGATCAACGACAAAACCGTGCGCCGTGACACCACCCTGCGCGAGGTGACTTACGTGCACATCCTGTTCGACACGCATCAGGTGATCTACTCCGAGGGCCTTGCAACAGAAAGCTTCTTGCCGGGGCCGCAATCCCTGCAAAGCTTCGAGCATGACGTGATTCACGAAATCTGCACTATTTTCCCCGAGATTGACCCCATGACAGGACATGGGTACGGCGCCGCGGCGCGAACATCTTTGAAGGGCTATGAGGCGCAAGTTCTCATGGCACAGGGTTATGCCGCTTAGGATTACACCCAAATATGGCAACAATGCCGTGATTGTTCCACGGAATGACCACGCATTGCACATGCTTTGGGCACCAACGGGCGCTACTTCTTATCCATGCAAAGGTCATGTTGACCATGTGTGGGGTAGTAACGAATGAAACGTGTAAGTGTAAAACTGGAAGGGCAGGCCGCAGATTTTGGCCGTTTTGCCATGTCCGAACGAATTGCCATGCGGGCGAATGATCGCACGACCTACGGCGCGGATGTTCAAACCGCGTTCTCCAATATCAACGATCTTCCGCAGGCGCCCGCCAACACGGGTATGATGGCCCACACGCGTGTGGCCTCCCCCGATGGGCCGCGTCGCATTGACGAACTCAAAGCCGGTGCTTTGGTGCTGAACGCGCAGGGGCAAACCACCACGGTGCGCCACGTGCTGACCACGGATGCGCCGCGCAACTCCTTCATGATCCGCGCGCCTTACTTTGGGCTGGATCAGGATCTGGTGCTGGCGCCGGAGCAAAAGATCGTCATCTCCTCCGTCATCGCAGAATATCTGTTCGGGGAAGAAACCATCATGGTTCCAGTCTGGGCGCTGAACGACGGCACCAAGGTCGGCCACTATGAGACGCGCAAATCCGACCGCATGTATCAACTGCAACTCGACTCCCCCGCGCCGCTGGCCATCGGCCGCTGCGAGGTGTCCGCCCTGCACAAAACAGGCGCGACCGACGGCTACGTGCTAAGCGACGCTGAAGCCCGCTGTTTTGCCACCGAATACCGCACCGGTTTCCACAACTAGTTGCTGCCACCCTCATAGAACGCCGTAGTCTGCGCCACGACGACAGAGTTCTCGTCCAGCGCGCGCTGCATCAACGCCCGCTCTTCGTCCTCAATGTCATGACCTTCCGCCAAACGGTCATTCAGCGACCCGTAGCCCGTCACATCCAACGGAGCCAAACCGGCCTGCTTCATCAAGGCCACGGTTTCGCGCACGGCTTCCGCCTCATCCACACCGCTGGAATAGCACATCAACGCCGCACCCGACGCATGCTCCGGAAGCCCGTCCCCGTCCTTGCGGCCCACTTCGATCAGCAGGGTGTAAACTTGGTGTTTCGACTTTTCCTTGACCACGACCTGTCCTTTTAGCTTTTGGCCTCCGGTTCTCTCAATCGCAGTGAGGAGTCAAGCCACTTGCAATTATGTGCCTTCACGGTCCATCTACAGCGTCACCCAGATACCATCCACAAGGCGACCCAAATGCGCGCTCTTCTCACTGCCCTGTTGCTGCTCATGCCGCTCGCCGCGTCGGCGCAAGACCCGCTGACCATCGCCACCGTGACCCGCGCCCCCTTCTCCATGGAAAACAATGGCCGCGACACGGGGTTCGCCATCGAGCTATGGGAAATGGTCGCCAAGGATTTGGGCTTGGAATACACCTACCAACGCGCCAACAGCTTTGGCGGGATGCTTGACCTCGTGACCAGCGGCGCGGCGGACGGCGCGATCGCCAATATTTCCGTCACCGCAGAGCGCGAAGCCAAAATGGACTTCACCAAGCCCATTTTCGACAGCGGCCTCCAGATCATGGTCCCCAATGATGAGCAAGGCAGCGCCCTGCTCTCCGCGTTGGTGACCCGCGATATCGCCCTGTCCCTCTTGGCTGCCGCGGCGCTGCTCTTTGGTGGCGGCATGCTCATGTGGGTGTTCGAGCGGGGCCGCGCCGGTTACTTCGACCGCCCTGCCCGCGACGCCATGTTTCCGGCCTTTTGGTGGGCACTCAACCTTGTGGTGAACGGCGGGTTTGAGGAACGGATCCCCCAGTCACGGCCCGGTCGTTTCTTCGCCGTGGTCCTTGTTGTGGGATCTTTGTTCGTGGTGTCGATCTTTGTGGCGCAGATCACCGCCACCATGACCGTCACCGCCCTGCAAAACAGCGTCGAGTCGCTGTCCGATCTGGAAGGCAAGCGCGTCGGCACCGTCACAGGCTCCACCGCCAGCGCGTTCCTCTCGGCCCGCGACATGCAGCACGCCAGCTACGACGATCTGGACGAAATGTTAGATACGTTCAGCGAAGGCGAGTTGGACGCGGTGTTCTTCGACAAACCGATCCTCGCCTATTACGCCGCCAATGACGGGTACGGGAACGCGCGCCTGATAGAGCGCACGTTCAAGCCGGAAAACTACGCGATGGCGCTCCCAACCGGCAGCCCCTTGCGCGAGCAGATTGACCAAAGCCTGCTAAGAATACGCGAAAACGGTGAATATGACCGCCTTCGCGCAAAATGGTTTGGCACGGCCCGCTAGGCCGCTTAGTCGCGCAGCAACTCGTTGATGCCGGTCTTGGAGCGCGTCTTGGCGTCCACCCGCTTCACGATCACGGCGCAGTACAGGTTCACACCGTTTTTCGACGGCATGGAGCCCGCAACAACCACCGAGTAAGGCGGCACTTCGCCGTACATCACTTCGCCGGTTTCGCGGTCCACGATCTTGGTGGATTGGCCGATAAACACGCCCATGCCCAAAACCGCGCCTTCGCGCACGATGCAGCCTTCAACAACTTCGGAACGCGCGCCGATGAAGCAGTTGTCCTCAATGATCGTCGGGCCAGCCTGCATAGGCTCCAAAACGCCGCCGATACCAACACCGCCGGACAGGTGCACGTTCTTGCCGATCTGCGCGCAGGAGCCAACCGTGGCCCATGTATCAACCATCGTGCCCTCTTCGACGTGGGCCCCAAGGTTCACGAAGGACGGCATCAACACCACGCCCGGCGCGATGTAGGCAGATTTGCGCACGATGCAGTTCGGCACAGCGCGAAAACCTGCGGCTTTCCACTGGCTGTCGCCCCAGCCTTTGAACTTGCTGTCGACCTTGTCCCACCAGCCAGCGCCTTGCGGGCCGCCGTCTTGCTGCTCCATATCTTTGATGCGGAAGCCCAGCAGAACGGCCTTCTTGGCCCACTGGTTTACGTGCCAAGACCCGTCGTCCTGCTTCTCCGCCACGCGCAGCTTGCCGCTGTCCAGCGCGTTCAGCGTATCTTCGATAGCGTCACGTGTTTCGCCGGTTGTGGCGGGCGTAATCGTGTCACGTGCCTCCCAAGCGGCCTCGATAGCAGTCTCTAGCTGAGCGTTGGACATATGCGGTTCCCTCAATCGTGTCTGGTTTCAACGGTTGATCGCCTATAGACCAAAAAGACGCACACGCGCAATGAAGAGGCAGACGATATGAAAGACGACAACCGCAAGCACCCCATGCGCCACTCTCGGCAGGACATGGAGGAGGTCAAGCAGATCCCCGACACGCCGCAAACGCGGTCCCCTGCCTATGCCCTTGCGTTTACCGACAACGACTTCATGTGCCGCGACGAGCTGCGCCCCGTGCGGTTGCAACTGGAACTGCTGAAACCCCAGCTGATGATGGACGAGGCCGGCATCGAGTCGACAATCGTTCTGTTCGGCGGCGCCCGCATCCCAGAGCCCGCCAAGAAGTCCACCGCCCGCACCTCCACATTGGCGGAGCTGTCAAAATACTATGAAGAGGCCCGTCGTTTTGCGCAGATCATGACCGCGCGCTCCGACGGGACGCGCAACGTGATCTGCACCGGCGGCGGCCCCGGCGTTATGGAAGCAGGCAACCGTGGTGCGCTGGATGCAGGCGGGCGCTCCGTCGGTCTAAACATCGTGCTGCCGCACGAGCAGGCCCCGAACGAATACGTCACGCCGGAGCTATGCTTCAACTTCCACTACTTCGCGATCCGCAAGATGCACTTCCTGATGCGCGCCAGCGCGGTCACCGTGTTCCCGGGCGGCTTCGGCACGCTGGATGAAACCTTCGAGGCCCTGACCTTGATCCAGACCGGCCGCATGCAACGCGTGCCGTTCGTGCTGTTCGGGGAGATGTTCTGGCGCTCTATCATTAACTGGGACGCCCTGTCAGAGGCAGGCACCATCGCCGCCGAAGATCTGGAGCTGTTCCACTTCGTGGAAACCGCCGAAGAAGCCATCGCCATCATCGACGCGCATCAGGCCAACACCTAGGCTCACTGCACCAGACGGTACTCCACCAGCTCTGTGCGCTGGAAAAACTTGAAGTTGTCGTCGGATATCATCGTCACACGGATCACCCCTTCGGGGGTGGCCCACACCGCCAGACCTTCCAAATTGTCATGCGTGCCCGGCGTGGTGCGCAAAATCTCGCGCTCATCGCTCAGCGCGTTGCGCTCCAGCTTGAAGCTGCGCACCCGCGACGCAAACCCGTTCAGTCCCGCAAGCTCCCGCTCCAGCAGATACAGCCGCCCGTCGGGGCCGAAGTCCGCCCCCACGGGCAGAAACCCGTCGCGGCGCGGGATGCTCAAGGCTCGGTCCCAGCGTCCGTTGCGCAGGCGAAACACAGGGAACGGACGGTTCAGATCGCCAGACCGTTCCGGCATGGTGTAAAGCACCCCCGCGCCGTCAATCGCCAAAGCCTCCAGCGACGAATTGCTTTGCAAAGTGCTGCGCCAAGGCAGCTCCGGCAGGGCCTTCGCCGCGCCTTGGGTGCTGTCATACGCCAAGACGCGGTGCGTCCCCTCGAACGAAATATAGATCGTCCCGTCCGGCGCAATCGCCAGCCCTTCGGCGTCGGTGCGGTAGCTGCGCAGCGGGGCACCGTCGGTGTTTTGTATCCGCTCGAACCGCAGGTTATCGACGCCGCGAATACGCCCGCCATCGCGCACGATCCGCCCCTCCGCGATCATCCCTTTGTCCGACGTCGTGGTAAAGCTGGTGCCATCGCGCGTCAGCTCCAGTGACGAAAACCCGCCGAACCCGTCCACAGGATCATTCCACACATACCGGCTCACGAACTCCAGCGACTGCGCCCCCGCAGCCCCCGCAGTCAGCCAGACAGCAGCAACAGCTACTTGGAGTTCAGAACGCCAACACATGCTTTTGGCAAATCCGCTAACCGCAATTCACCGCGTTTTTTGGCGGTGGCTTTAGGTGGGTTTTTCGGTGGGGGCGGTGGGTTCAGGATGTTGTTCACCCACTGCTGCGCATCCGCGCACCCGTCGCCCGGTGGCGGTGGCGCTTGGTCAACACACCCGCGAGAGCCTTTGGGGCAGCTCAGGCGCACGTGAAAATGGTAGTGGTGCCCCCACCAAGGCCGGATTTTACGCAGCCAAGCGCGCTTGCGTTTGCTGCGCGCCTTCTCGTCTTTGCACATCTGCACCTTCGCGCCGGGGAACACAAAGATACGTGCAACGCGCGGGTCGCTTGCCGCGGCTTTCAGAATTTCATGGTGCGCGCGGGTCCATTTGTCGTTCACAAATGCCCCGCCCGCCCGACGCATCGAAATCGCCGAGATGTTTTCGCGCTGGTTGCGGTTCAGGTTCACGCGGCCAACAGGGTTCATCCAGATGTCAGCGTCCAACCCCAATTGGTGGCTGCGGTGCCCCGTCAGCATCGGGCCGCCCCGTGGCTGCGAGAAGTCGCCGAAGTACAAGCCCTTCCAGCCTTGTTTGACGGCAACGCGGCTCAGCTTAACGGAAAAGTCGATCAGGTCCGGATGGCCCCAGTTGCGGTTGCGCGACAGGCGCATGGATTGCCACGTGGGGCCGGTTTCGGGCATTTGTACCAAGCCGGCGGCGCAACCTTTGGCGTAGGATCCATAGGCCGCCGCTTTCTGGGCAGAGCCATCCCGCTGGGCGCCGAAGTACTGCTTGGCCAGCTTTTCTGCGCTGGCGGTTCCGGCCATGCAGACCACCGCCAATGCCGCCCCTATCAGATGTCGGAATCCCATACTGCGTCGTCCTCTCCGTCTGGTTTCACCCAGAGTAACAGGACCAGCCCCAAAAGAAAGAGCCCGATAAGCGGAGTCACGCCAATCCGTTGCGATCCCGTGATCATCGTCACCAAGGCGATCAACCCCGGCGCCAGGAAAGACGTCGCCTTACCCGCCAGCGCATAAAGGCCGAAGGCCTCGGTCATGCGGTGCGGGTTGGCTTGGCGCACCATCATCGTGCGCGACGCGGATTGAATGGTCCCGCCCGCAGCGCCCACCAGAATACCCGCCAGATAAAACGCAATGTCAGACGCCGTGCGCCCCGCGATCAGGCCCGCGTCCGAAACCGGCACGCCGTAGATCGAAGTCGGCGTGATCATCACGATGGAAATCGCGGCAATGATCAGCCAGAAAATCGACACAAGGATCACTGGCTTCGGCCCTTTGCGGCTGTCCGCCCGACCGCCCACATAGGCCGCCAACGCGCCCGCGATCACCGCTAGAATGCCGAACACGCCGACGTCCACAACGCTCCAGTCCAGCACACCCACGGCGTAGACGCCGCCGAAGGTATACATGCCGTTCAACGCGTCGCGGTACAGCATGGAGGAGCCGAGATAGCTCGCAAGGCTCGGGCTTTGCGGCAATTTGCGAATCGTGCGCACAAGGCTGCGCAACCCCGCGGTGATAACGCCTTTGGTGCGCACGGGCCGGTCTTTGGGGTCGCGGACCCAAACGAAGAACGGCACCATGAAAACAATGAACCACAAGGCCGAGAACACCCCAACAAAACGTGTGCCCTCCCGCGCGGCGGGGTCCAATCCGCCCAGCGGTGCAATGCCGATCAACGTGCGCCCTTGGCTGTTCTCCGCCAGAAAAACCAAGGCAAGGATCAGCGCCAGAAAGCCGCCCAGATACCCCATTGCCCAGCCGGAGCCGGAGATGCGCCCGATCTCTTCGCGGGTGCCCAGTTCGGGTAACATCGCGTTGGTGAAGATCGTGGCGAACTCCATGCCGACCAATCCGACGATGAACAGCCCCATGACCAACGGCAGGTGAAACCCTTGGGGGTCCGCCAGCCATGTGCCAGCCGCGCCGATGACATAAAGCAGCGAGAACACCCAGATAAACGGCATCCGGCGGCCGGTGCTGTCGGCCACGGCCCCCAGCACCGGGGCGGAGAACGCGATAAGCAGGCCGGAAATCGTCAGCGCCCAACCCCACAGGCTTTGCGCGTTGGCTTTGGCAAGCTTTTCCGACATGCCGCCAAGCATGTATTGATTGGTCACGACCTCGGCGAAGAAAGGGCCGAAAATGAACGTCAAAAGCAAGGTATTATACGGTTGGGAGGCCCAATCGAACATAAACCAGCCCCAAATACGCTTGGTCGCAGACGTCGCCATATCGTCAAAATTCCTAGTTTGTCACCCTTGACCTACGGCCATCGGGCGACGTGAAGCAAGGAATAACTTACCTTGAAAAATTGACGTAAACGTAAACCAGAACCTAAAATGGCGGCCACGGACGGGTAGATTCGGCCTCGATCCACGCCTTTATCCAAGCGGGCGTTTCCGGCGTATCCATCGACAGTTCCAGCGCGCCCATAACCTGTTGCGGTGGGACGATGCCGTTTTTGCCCGTCACGGCAGAGCGGTACAACACATGCGACGTGGCTTCGCCGCGTACCCGCATGGACTGCTCCAGATACAAAAACTTGTCGTCCCAGCACACTGCCCGCGACCGCATCTCAATGCGGTCAAACATGCGCACGCGGCGGCGATACCGCACCGAGGCCCCCGCCATCGTCAGCCCCCAACCGTTTGCCTTCAGCACCTTGATCAGCCCGACACGACCGGCCAGCGGCAACCGCCCCAGATCGTAAATGGTCAGCGTCCGCCCGTTGTTCAGCTCGCGCCACAGGTCCAGATCCCAAGGCCAGCAAATGTGGTGGGACACATGCGTGTCGAGCGGCCCCAAAGGCGCGTCATTCCGGTGGCGGAAAAATTGATAAATCAGGCGGATAAATGGAAACATGTCGACTCCTTCGTTGCGCCGACACATGCCCTAATTGGCACCAACGTCAACCAAGACATCGCGTCACACCTTGCGCGTAGGGGCCACCGCGCTTACCTAGTCCGCAACCTTTAAGCGGAGTGCCTGAATGACAAGCCTGTTCCAAATCCTGATGATGATCCTCGGCGTGGTCCGCACAGTGATCATCATTCATTTCATCATGAGCTGGCTTATCAGTTTCGGCGTCCTCAACATCCGCCAGCCTGTCGTCGCCCAAATCTGGGACGGGCTGAACCGCCTGCTGGAGCCGCTCTACGGCCCGATCCGCCGCATGCTGCCGCAAATGGGCGGGATTGATCTAAGCCCCGTCGTCGCCCTTCTGGGCATCTACGCGATCCAGATCATCCTGACCAACAACGCCGCGCTATTCTACTAAGCGCGGCGCGCTAAGCGTTAGTGGGCAAAGGGCGCGGCTTTGCCCCATAGCTGTTTCACCCGCTGATCGCGGCCACAGGCGTCGCGGTACTTCTTGTACGCCACCGCCTTGGAGCGCGGGCCGAACCGCGTGATGATGATCTTGTCCTGCTTGTAGTAATCCTGATGATAGGCCTCCGCCGGATAGAAGGTCGCCGCGTCGCGGATAGGGGTCACGATCTTCTGGCCCAGCGCCGCCTCCGCGTCCGCCTTGGAGGCTTCCGCCGCCTTGCGCTCCGCCGCGCTGCTCACGAAAATTGCGGTGGCGTAGCTTTCGCCACGGTCGCAAAACTGCCCGCCCGCATCCGTTGGGTCAACGGAGCGAAAGAACAGATCATAAAGCGCCTTCGGGTCGATTTTGGACGGGTCGTAGTCGATCTCCACCGCTTCCAGATGGCCCGTGCCGCCGCCCACAACCTGCTTGTAGCTGGGGTTCTTGACCCGTCCGCCGGTAAAGCCGGAGACCACTTCGTTCACGCCTTTGACCGTCTCGAAGTCACTTTCCACGCACCAGAAGCAGCCCCCCGCCACGGTAATTTTCGCGGCCTCGGCCTGTTGGGCGGACAAGGTGCCGATTGAGGTAACGGCAAGGATCGCGGCGCTGCGCAACAGCGTGTCGGTTAGGTGCATGGGGCTCTCCTAAAGGGGTGCGGATGCGCTGAGAGCTACACCGCCCGCGCCCCAAATCAACTAAAGTCGTCGTGAGGTGACGTGATCAAAGCCCGTCGATATAGGCGTCGATCGCCTCGACCCGCGCCGCACTGGAGGGGTGGGTGGACTTCCATTGCGGCGGCTCGCTATCGCCAAATCTGCCGTCCAACTCCTTGAAGAAGCGCTTCAGACCCGCAGGATCGAAACCGGAGGCCTTCGACAGCTTCAGCCCGAATTCGTCGGCCTCGGTTTCCTGCGCGCGGCTGAACGACAGCGACAGCAGCACGTTCCCCTCCAGCACCACATCCTCAAGGATCGGCCCGACGTCCCCCGCAAGGAAGGCGATCAGAACATACATGCTCAGCGACCGGTAAATCCGTTTCAGCCCGTGCTGCTCCACCACATGCCCGATCTCGTGGCCCAGCACGCCCGCCATCACGTCCGTGTCGGGGAAGTCCTTCACGAAGGCGTCTGTCATCAACATCGTGCCGCCCGGCAAGGCGAAGGCGTTCGGCCCCATGCCTGGCACATCGCGGAACAGCAATTCAAAGCTGTGCGTGCGGCGCACATCGTCCGGCAAGGCGTTCACCAAGCGTCGGTACACCTTTTCCACGTCGCGCTTTTGGGTGTCGGTTAGTTTGGAGGGCGCGGCCATGGTGAAATCCATGGTCTGCATGGTGCCCACGTCAATCTGCTCAATCACGGCGGGCGGGGTCACGGCAATCGCGGCGGCGGCCATGATGTCCAACCCGTAGCGCCACAGCACCCACGCCGCGGCCAAGCACAGGGCCACCACGCCGAACAGGCGGGAATTGAAGCCCTCGTAGTGATGCAGCAGTGATCCCCGCGTCTGGCCGGTTAAGGCCTCAATCGCGGCGTGGTCCGTGGTTTCGAACACCGCCCCGTCGGGGAAGGTCACTTTGCGCGGGGCGCTGCCCAGCGGCGGGTCAATCACCAAATCCGACAGATAGGCGCTGGCCAGCACCGCACGCTCGTCGTTTTGCATATCGACCCAAAGGTCTTCGCCGCCCTCGCGTGTGACAAGTCGCGCGGGTTGGCGGTACGAGGAACGCGCCGCAAATGCGTGGCCACGAAGGCCCGGAAGATGCGGCGCGTTTCTCATTGGCTTAGATCGGCAGGCCGACGTCGATGCCTTCAAGGTCGGTGTAGGCATCCCCGATTGCGCCGCCAGCTTCTTGCTGCTGGGTCACGAAGTCATCCATGGAGCCGCCCGGAATAAAGCCCGTGTGCGACGCCAGATAGCGCGACATCCGCACCTGCGCCCAAGGCAGCATCAGGAACAACGTGAACACCACGACGATCATATTCGTCACGGCCAGCCACAACAATTGCGGCGCGGTCACATTGGACGCGAAACGGTGGCCGCCTTCCAAGGTTGTGTTGTTGTAAACGACATTTCGGGTCATCGCTTGGTAGATGAACGCGGCGGGCAGGAAGGCAATGAAGAACAGCAGGTAGAACAGGCCTACAATGGCAGCCCCTTGACCGGGATCATTGTCCATACTCTCCATGGCATATGCGAACTCTGCAAAGTTGAACCCTGTCAGCAAGACGCCGATAAGCCCTGTAACGATGATCCACGCGATGGCCACAAGGAACGCCTTGTAGAACGGCCCAAGGGCCGCATCCATTTTGAACTTCGCCTGACCCAGCTTGTGGTTGTCGATTGAGAAGCGCTTCATCGCGCGATCCCAGATCGGGAAGGTCGTATAAAGCGTCAGCGCCATGAGCAGCGGGTACACAAGGAACGTCATAAACGCCTGCCCGACAGTGCCCACAAACCCGAACCGCACGTTGGAAAAGCTGGTCATTCGCGCATTAAAAATCATGGAGCGCACGATCAGCCACGGGTAGGCGAACAGCAACCCGATCAGCAAGATCAGGCCCAAGGCGGGCAGGATCGCAGTGATAATCTGAAACACCACCACCGCGGCAATCACGATCAAACGACCGATCAGGATTTGTTTGCCTGTGGCGTGGTAGTCGAAGTTGCGGCCTTCGACGTAGGTGTGGTTGTGAAAATACTTCTTCGTGCGGACTTTGGCCCAAGCCGAGTAAATCCCCAGCGTCACGATGCTCAAAAGCAGGTTAACGATCCAGATGCCGAACCATTCTTTGGCGTTCCCGGTAAACTCGAACGGCTTTGCGTCCGCTGGTAAACTCTCACTCATTGTAAAATGCCCTTTGGCTAATAGGAATAATATCCCCGATTAATAGCCAAGACCAAGCCGTTTGGGAATCCCCTAAGCTTGCCGTGTATTTTTCTGGCCCCCGCAGAACTTTCGCGCTTTAGTCCCGCTCAACAGGAGGCCCTATATGACTGATCACCAAACCACCCACCAAGCCGAGGAAGACGCCCGCAACGACAAGATTTTGATCTACGTGGATGGCCAGTTGAAACCCAAGGCCGAGGCCACGGTGTCCGTCTATGACAGCGGCTTCATGCTGGGGGACGGCGTTTGGGAGGGGCTCCGCCTTTATAATGGCACATGGGCCTTCGTGGACGAACACATCGACCGTCTGTTCGAGGCCGCCAAAGCCATTGATCTGGACATCGGCATGGACCGCGACGGCGTCATCGCCGCGCTGGAGCAAACTCGCGAGGCCAACGGCATGACCACCGACGCCCACGCCCGCCTGATGGTCACGCGCGGGGTCAAGCACCGCCCGTTCCAGCACCCTGCCCTGTCACGGTCCGGCCCGACGTTCGTGATCATCATGGAGCATTCCAAACCCAAACTGCCCCGCCCGATCCGGCTGGCCACGGTGCCGCACCTGCGCGGCTTGCCCATGACGCAAGACCCGAAGCTCAATTCCCACAGTAAGCTGAACTGCATCCTTGCCTGCATCGCCGCCGAAAAAGCTGGCGCCGACGAGGCGCTGATGCTGGACGTGAACGGCTTCGTGAACACCACCAACGCCTGCAACTTCTTCATCGTCAAGAAAGGCGCGGTTTGGACGTCAACGGGCGACTACTGCATGAACGGCATCACCCGCCAGAAGGTCATCGACCTGTGCCATGCCAACGGCATTCCGTGCTATGAACGCAACTTCTCCCTTGTGGACACCTATGCCGCCGAGGAGGCGTTTTTGACCGGCACATTCGGCGCGCAAACACCCGTGTCCGAAATCGACGGGCGCGTGATTGGCACGGGGGAGCTTGGCCCCGTCACAACGCGCCTTCGGGCGCTTTACAAAGAGTTAATCGAAAGCACAGCCCCATGAAAATCGCCATGTGGTCCGGTCCGCGCAATCTGTCGACGGCGATGATGTATAGCTTCGGCAACCGCCCTGACTTCACCGCCGTGGACGAGCCGTTTTACGGTGCCTACCTGCATGCCACGGGGCTGACACACCCGATGGGCGCGGAGGTTATCGCGTCGCAAGAGACCGACCCCAAGCAGGTCGCCGCAGCCTGCGCGGCGGACCCCGCACAGCACCGGTATATGAAGCACATGCCGCATCACATGCTGGACGGCGTGCCGCTGGACTGGACGCAGGATTGCGTCAACGTTCACCTGATCCGCCACCCCGCCCGCGTCATCGCCAGCTACGCCGCCAAGCGCGAGAACCCGACGCTGGAGGATATAGGCTATGTCCAGCAAACCGCGCTCTACGACAAGATCGGCGGCTTGGTGATCGACAGCCACGACATTCGCGAAAACCCTGAGGCGGCCCTGCGGGTTTTATGCGATGCGATCGACCTGCCGTTTGATGCGTCTATGCTGCATTGGCCTGCGGGGCCGAAGCCCTTCGACGGGGTTTGGGCGTCGCATTGGTACGGGGCGGTTCACCGCTCCACCGGCTTCGCAGGGGCGGAGGGACCGCTGCCCGAATTGTCCAGCGACGCCGCAAAACTATGCCAAGAGGCCTTGCCGCATTACGACGCGCTGAAAGCACGCAAACTGCTAATCACCTCATAAAACGCGGGGTTTTGATCCGATTAGATTTACCGTTCAGCAACACCTGTAAACGCTGGGCGGGAATATTCAGCCAGATCAACCGAAGATAGTTAACGGCAATTCGTCCAAGGTAACCCATGGGTTACCAGTGCGTCGGGTGGAAACCGCGAAGTTTTTTCACGAAACTCTGAAACTTCTGCGCGCCAAGGTCCGTGTCTACTAAACACTCCCAATCTTTGGGCGTGAGACAAAGGAGCTACGACACATGAAATTCCTCATCACTACGACCGCCGCCGCCCTTATGATTACCAGCGCCGCATTGGCCGACGGCCACGCGCCAACGCCGATGGTGAACGCCATGGATCAAGATGTCTCGAACGGGATCGTCTCGGCCGCTTCCGTCACCGCTGGCGAAAACGGCTGGCTGGTCGTCCACCGCACAGACGCCGAAATGAAGCCCGGCCCTGTCGTTGGCTACGCCCCCTTGCGGATGGGCGACAATGACGACGTGGTCGCGATCCTGACCGAGCCAGTGGCGTCCGGCGACATGCTGATGCTGATGGTTCACGCCGAAAAAGGCGGCATGGTAACGGGCGGGTTTGAGTACACATTGGGCGCCAAAGAGGACGGCCCGATCAAGCCCGACGGCAAGCTGGTGATGAAGGTCATCACGGCCAAATAGGTTCGTAACGAGTATTCAGTTTCAGCGGCGCCCCGACCAACATCGGGGCGCCGTTTTTTATTAGGACTTCAAACGCTTGTCGCGGGCTGCCAACAGCTTCAACCGCAGCGCGTTCAGCTGAATGAACCCTGCCGCATCCGTTTGGTCGTAAGCGCCTGCGTCTTCCTCGAAGGTCACATGCGCTTCGGAATACAAGGAATGATCCGACCAACGCGCCACGGTGCGCGCGGAGCCTTTGTAGAGCTTGAGGCGCACGGTTCCGGTCACGTGCTTCTGGCTTTCGTCGATCAACGCTTGCAGCATTTCGCGCTCTGGCGAGTACCAGAAACCGTTGTAGATCAGCTCTGCGTATTTTGGCATCAGCTCATCTTTGAGGTGCGCCGCGCCGCGGTCCAGCGTGATCGACTCGATCCCGCGGTGCGCTTCCAACAACAATGTGCCGCCCGGTGTCTCGTAGATGCCGCGTGACTTCATGCCGACGAAACGGCCCTCAACCAGATCAAGACGGCCACAGCCGTGCTTGCCGCCCAGCTCGTTCAGCTTGGTCAGGATCGTGGCAGGCGACATGGCTTCGCCGTTGATCGACACCGCGTCGCCAGCCTCGAAGCCGATTTCCACCATTTCCGGCTCGTCCGGCGCGTCCTCTGGATGAACTGTGCGCTGGTAGACGTAATCGGGCGCTTCTACGCCTGGGTCTTCCAGCACTTTGCCTTCGGAGGATGTGTGCAACAGGTTCGCGTCCACGGAGAACGGGGCTTCGCCGCGTTTGTCCGTGGCGATCGGGATCTGGTGCTGCTCCGCGAATTCGATCAGCTTGGTGCGCGAGGACAAATCCCACTCGCGCCACGGGGCGATCACTTTGATGTCGGGGTTCAGCGCGTAGGCGGCCAGCTCGAACCGGACTTGGTCGTTGCCTTTGCCCGTCGCGCCGTGCGCCACAGCATCCGCGCCGGTTTCGGCGGCGATCTCGACCAACCGCTTGGAAATCAGCGGGCGCGCGATGGAGGTGCCCAGCAGATACAGCCCCTCGTAAAGCGCGTTGGCGCGGAACATCGGGAACACGAAGTCGCGCACGAATTCCTCGCGAACGTCTTCGATGAAGATATTCTCGGGCTTGATCCCCAGCAGCTCGGCCTTCTTGCGCGCTGGCTCCAGCTCCTCGCCTTGGCCAAGGTCGGCGGTGAAGGTCACGACTTCGCAGTTATATTCCGTCTGCAACCATTTCAGGATGATCGAGGTATCAAGGCCACCGGAATAGGCGAGCACTACTTTTTTGGGGGCGGACATTTGGGCGTCTCCGGCTAAGCTAAAGGTCGCCAACGGCGATAGCGGCAATGTCACAGGGGTGCAAGGGCGTGCATGGTCTTGATTGACCCCAGTGCCGTTTGACCGCAGGGTCTGGACAACGAATACGACGGGCGAAATAGCGGGCACTCGGCACTATGCAGCAAGCGATCAACTTCTACGTTTACGGGCTCAAGCAGCTGTTTGACAACCTCCCCACGGCCCTGCGGCTGACGGCGGTTGTCTGGGTTGGCGCCAGCGTTTTGGTGCTGATCCTTGGCGCGCTTCTGGTCGGCCAACCGGTAAGCGGCGGCGATGTGCGCCCCGACGCCGAGGGGCAGATGCCCGCCTTAACCGCCACCTTCACCATGCTGTCCTTGGTGATCAACGTCATGGCCGCCGCATGGGTGTCCCTGATCTGGAGCCGCTTTTGCCTGGGCGCCGACACCCCGCGCGGGGTGGTGCCATCGCTGAAAGGCCTGCCGTTCAGCAACTTCCTGATCACCGTGCTGTTGGTGGTGGTTGTGGTCGGCGGGGCTGGCCTGATCCTAAACATCCTTGAAAATATGGTCATCATGCATCTGCCCTTGCTGGTGTCGATGATCGCCCTGCCGCTGATCAGCACCTTCCTGATGACGTGGTTGTTGCTGCGCGTCGGCGCGGCGCTTCCGGCAACTGCGGCGGGCCAAGTGTTGTCCTTGGTGCAGGCATGGGTCGGCGCGCGCGACAAATCTATCTGGGTGCTGGCCATTCTGGCCGTCGTGACCACCATCCTGTTGGTGCTGCCCTCCATGCTATTGGCGGGCCTTATGGGGGCAAACATGCTGCTCCACAGCCTGATCGGAGTGGTGACCTCATGGCTGCTGATCCTGATCGGCACGGGCTGGCTCGTCGCCATCTTCCGCTCCATCCCGCCGATGTCGAAATGAGCGCCTTTACCGACGCCGCCCGCGCCGCCACCGATGCGATGCGCGCCCTGTTTGAGCCGACGCCCCTTCAGTTGAACGAATACCTGTCGGACCGCTACGGCGCGCAGATTTATCTGAAGCGCGAAGACCTGTCGCCGGTGCGGTCCTACAAGATTCGCGGCGCGTTCAATGCGATGTCGAAACGGCGCGTAAGCCACCCCGACCAGCGCAACTTTGTCTGCGCAAGTGCGGGCAACCACGCCCAAGGCTTCGCCTTTGCCTGCCGCCATTTCGGCGTCACCGGTGAAGTGTTCATGCCGATCACCACGCCGCAGCAAAAGATCGAGAAGACCCGCGCCTTTGGCGGTGACTTCGTGAAAATCCGGCTGACGGGTGATTACTTCGACCAGACCCTTCGCGCCGCGCAAGACCACTGCGCGGACATTGGCGCGCATTTCCTGTCACCGTTTGACGATCCTGATGTGATCGAGGGACAGGCCTCCGTCGCGGTGGAGATCGAGGCAGAGCTGGGCACCCCGCCTGACATGTTGCTGTTGCCCGTTGGCGGTGGTGGTCTGTCCGCCGGTGTGACGCGGTATTTCACCGACAGCGCGGCTGGCATTTCCTTCCGCTATGTCGAACCCGCAGGCGGCGCATCGCTGACGGCGGCGCTGGCGCAGGGCAAGCCGGTGACGCTGCCCCATATTGACACCTTCGTGGACGGCGCGGCCGTTGCGCGGATCGGGGCGCACACCTTTGAGGTGTTGAAAGACGTCGACCCCGCCCACGTTTTGCTGGCGCCGGAAAACCGCATTTGCGGCACCATGATCAAACTGCTCAACATCGAAGGCATCGTGCTGGAACCCGCAGGCGCGCTGGTGATCGACGCCTTGGACGACTTGGCGCAGGACATCAAAGGTAAGACCATCGTGTGCGTGACATCCGGCGGCAACTTCGACTTTGAGCGCCTACCGGAAGTGAAAGAACGTGCGCAGCGGTACGCCGGCCTAAAGAAGTACCTGATCCTTCGCATGCCCCAACGCCCCGGCGCGTTGAAAGATTTTCTGGCCCTGCTTGGCCCCGACGACGACATCGCGCGGTTCGAGTACCTGAAAAAGTCGGCCCGCAACTTCGGCTCCGTCCTGATCGGGATCGAGACGAAGGAGCCTGACGCTTTCGCGCGCCTGTTCCAGTCCATGACCGAAGGCGGGTTCGAGCACCGCGACATCACCAACGACGACGTGTTGGCGGATTTTCTGATTTAGACCCCCTTTCCCGCCAGAAATGCGGATTTGGACTGCTGATAAACCGACTGCAATTGCCCTGCCGCGAATTGATCGGGCTGGTGCTCCATCTGCTCGCAGGTGGCGCGAAACTGCTCGAACCCGAGGTTCGCCGCGCTGCCCTTTAGAAAGTGCAGATCAGCGTCGTGATTATTGGCGCCTGATGATGTCAGGTCGGATAATTTCTCCTCTACCTCCTCCAGAAAAAGGGCGACGATTTCATCGAAATCCTCCTCCCCCAAATCGGCTTTCAACGCGTCGACCCGCGACCAATCCAGCATCACATCCCCTTCGCGTTAAATCTTGATGCGGGCAGCATGAGCGCCAGTCGTTAAGGAAATATGATTGCTAGAATTGTAGTAATTCCAATTGGAGGCTTCATCCTCTCTTAAGTGTTTGGCCCTCAGTTAGGCCCATGCTTAATTCTGTACCGTCGCCCCAGTTTGACCCTGATCACACGTCACAGCCCGCACTGGATTGGGAGGGCGTCAGCGACACCAACCCTGACGTGCCACAACGGGTTTTGGTGGTCGATGACAGCCGCATGCAGCGGCGGCTGCTGGCCACGCGATTGCGCAAATGGGGGTACGAGGTTTGGGAGGCGGATTCTGCGGCAGAAGGGCTGAAAATCTGCACGGACCACGACGTGTCCCTTATCCTAAGTGACTGGATGATGCCCGAAATGTCCGGCCCAGAATTTTGCCGCGCGTTCCGCAACTTAGGGCAAAGCAACTACGGCTACTTCATTCTGTTAACCAGCAAAGGCAGCAGCGATGAGGTGGCGGAAGGCTTGAACTCCGGCGCGGATGATTTCCTGACAAAGCCCGTCACGTCAGGGGAATTGCGCGCACGGCTGCGCGCGGGGGAACGGGTGCTGCGTATGCAGGCCGCGCTGATCGACAAGAACGAGATCGTAAATTCCACGTTAAAACGGATCGAAAAGCTGTACGACGCCCTGAACCACGACCTGTCGGAGGCGCGTCACCTGCAGCAGTCACTGGTCCGCGACACGGACATCCAGTTTCCGGAAGGGAAAATCGGCCTGAACCTGACGCCCAGTGGCCATGTGGGCGGCGATTTGGTCGGATATTTTCGGGTAAGTCGCCATCAGATTGGCCTGTTCTCGCTGGATGTGTCCGGCCACGGGGTGACGTCTGCGCTGATGACTGCCCGCCTTGCGGGATACCTGAGCGGGTTCACCCCCAGCCAGAATATGGCGCTGCGCAGGGTTGGGGACGGCAAGTTTGTTGCGCGCGATCCGGCGGAAACCGTCAGCGATCTGAACGAGTTACTGCTGAGGGAATTGGAGACGGAGCATTATTTCACCATCGCGCTGAGCATCGTTGACCTGCAATCAGGGCTGATGCGCACCGTGCAGGCAGGGCACCCGCATCCGGTCCTGCAACGCCGCGGGCAGGCAATTGCGCTGCTGGGTGACGGCGGCATGCCAGTCGGGCTGATTCCCAAGGCGGAGTTCACGTCATTCGAGACGCAGCTAAAGCCGGGTGACCGCGTGATCCTGCATTCAGATGGCATCACGGAAGCAGAGAACCCAGCGGGGGTGATGCTGGAAGAAGATGGGCTGAACTCCTTCCTAGACGCCGCGCGGGACATGCCCGCCCCAGTGATGATGGACCGCCTTCTGGAGACATTACAAGCCCACACCAAGACCAGCGATTTCGGCGACGACGTGTCAATACTGGTGTTTGACTATGACGGGCCTTGCGCATGACAGCGCTGCGCGGAAAAGCTACAGCCCAAACAGGGTTTTCACGAAATGACGGTCGCCGTCATTGCCAAGCAGCTGCGCGGCGTCCGTGGGCGACATCCACACGGCTTCGTGGTCCGGCTCCAGCGGTTGGCTGCGCTGCATCACGGGGCGCGCGATATAAACGCTGCAAAGCTTTTCGGCCCAATAGCCATATTCCGGCATGTAAACGAACCGGCGAAAGGCACCCAATTTGCGGGGGGCGGTCATGGTCCAGCCGGTCTCCTCCATTACCTCGCGGTGGAGCGCGGGGATCGGGTGTTCGCCCGCGTCAACACCACCGCCGGGCAGCTGTACATCAGGGACATCGCGACCTTGAACTGTGGTCAGCAGATCAACGCCATTCCACAAAATGGCGTAGGCACCAGGGCGCAAGCGGTAGGGTTTGCCGTGTTCATATCTCTCGCCAAAACGTCTGATCATTGTGCAACTCCGTCATGTATTACGCACATACCCCTTGGGGAATGGATTGTCGCGCCTATGTAGACGCGGTATGCCAAGCCCCTAGGCGTAAGGAAACCCCATGACCCTTGGACAAAAAATCGCGTGGGACGACACCGTCCTGCCCTTCCAGTTGGACAATATCGACATCCGTGGCCGCATCGCGCGGTTGGATGGCGTGCTGGACAGTGTGCTGGAACAACATGACTATCCACCTTTGGTGGAAGCAATGGTGGCCGAAGCCGCCTTGCTGACGGCGATGATCGGACAGACGGTCAAGCTGCGTTGGAAGCTGTCGCTGCAAATCCGCGGCGACGGTCCTTTGCGGCTGATCGCGACCGATTACTACGGCCCGACGGAAGACGGCGAGCCTGCCCGTATTCGCGCGTATGCGAGTTACGACGCGGAGACCATCGACCTTGACGCGGACCCGTTCAGCCAGATCGGAAAGGGATTCTTTGCCATTCTGATCGACCAAGGCAACGACATGAAACCTTACCAAGGCATCACGCCTTTGGCGGGGGGCAGCCTTGCGGCCTGTGCGGAGACGTATTTTGCCCAGTCGGAGCAGTTGCCGACGAAGTTTTCGCTGACCTACGGGCGCTCCACCGAACCGGGGGCTGACGAAAGCTGGCGCGCGGGCGGGTTGATGCTGCAACATATGCCCAAGGCCTCGCCATTGATGGCGAAGGACGATGCGATCGGCGACGATGGGTTGCTGGCAGCCGAGGACATTCTGGACGGCGACGAAGCGGAAAACTGGAACCGCGCCAACATGCTGCTGAGCACGGTGGAGGAGCTGGAATTGATCGGCCCGAGCGTGGCACCGACAGACCTGTTGTTCCGCCTGTTTCACGAAGAACGGCCCGTCGTCTATGACACCCAACCGGTCAAATTCGGCTGCACCTGCTCCGAGGAAAAGGTGCGTCAAAGCCTGTCGATCTATTCGGCCCGCGACCTTGGCCACATGACCAAGGAAGACGGATCGCTGACGGCGGACTGCCAATTCTGCGGCGCCCATTACGTGATGGACCCGAACACCGTTGGATTCGAGGCCGAGACCTCTGATGACGGGCAGTGACCTGATCGAAAAACTGGAGGCCGCGCTGGGGAAACCGGGCGCGGCCTCTTCCGATTTCGACCTGAACCCTGACGTGACGCTGCCGGAAGGGCGCGTGTTGCGCGACGCGGCGGTTCTGGTCGCGCTGATGCCATCGACAGATGGCGCGCAATTGGTGCTGACCAAGCGGTCCTCCGCGTTGAAGCACCACCCCGGCCAAATCGCATTCCCCGGCGGCAAACGCGACGGCGACGAGACGCTGGCGACGACGGCCCTGCGCGAAGCGGAGGAAGAGATCGGCCTAGACCGCAATCAGGTGCGCCTGATCGGCACATTGCCGTCGCATGAAACGGTGACCAGCTTTCAGGTGACGCCGCATGTGGCGATCATCGACGGACCGTTCACCCCAGTGCCCGAGGCGGGCGAGGTGGCGGAAGTGTTTACCGTGCCGTTGGAGCACGTTTTGGATACCCGAAATTACGTGATCGAAGGCCGCCGCTGGCGCGGCAGAACGCGCCATTATTTTGTGGTGCCCTACGGCCCCTACTACATTTGGGGGGCCACGGCGCGAATGCTGCGGTCCTTGGCCGAACAGGTGCGCGCGTGACGCGGATCACGGGAAACTGGCTCAGCGCCGCCGCCACGCAAGCGGTGTTTGACGCGCTGGAGGCGACCGGAGAGACCGCGTATTTCGTGGGCGGCTGCGTGCGCAACGCGCTGCTGGATGCCCCCGTGGCAGATATCGATATTACGACCGCCGCCACCCCCGACCGCGTGAGCGCAGCGGCGAAAGCGGCTGACCTGAAGGTCATCCCGACGGGGATCGAGCACGGCACGGTCACGGTGGTGTCGGGTGGCATCGCGCATGAGATCACCACATTTCGCGCGGATGTGGACACCGACGGGCGGCACGCGAATGTCGCGTTTTCCACGTCCATGCAGGTGGACGCGGCGCGGCGCGACTTCACGATGAACGCCCTTTATGCGGATCGGCACGGCGCCGTCAGCGACCCTGTTGGGGGCTTGCCAGACTTGCACGCACGTCGCCTGCGCTTCATCGGTGACGCGGGGGCGCGAATTGCGGAGGATTATCTGCGGATCTTGCGCTTTTTCCGGTTTCACGCGTGGTATGGCGACGCGGCGCAGGGCTTGGACGCCGACGGGCTGGCGGCCTGTGCCGCAGGAGCGGACGGGTTGGCGCAATTGTCGGCGGAGCGCGTGGGCGCGGAGATGAAGAAACTGCTTGCCGCGCCGGACCCCGCACCAGCCGTCGCCGCCATGGCGCAGGCCGGAATTTTGGCGCGCGTGATGACGGGTGCCGATGCGAAAGCCCTGCCGATCTTGGTGCATCTGGAAGCTGGGCGCGCGCCGCGCATGACGCGGCGCGCGGCGTGTTTGGGCGGTTTGGGCTTGAAAGAGCAGTGGCGGCTGTCCAACGCGGACGCCACTGAAATCGCGCTTCTGCGCGACCTGATCGGCGCGGACATGGGGCTGGCAGAAATTGCCTACCGCCACGGCGCAGCGCGCGCCTTGGACATCGCATTACTGCGCGGCGCATTGTTCGAGCAGCCCTTAAGTGCGGGAATGGACGACGACATCGCGGCCGGAGCAGGTGCGGTTTTTCCTGTGAAAGCGGCTGATCTCATGCCACAGGTAACGGGCCCCGCCCTTGGCGCGCGGCTGAAAGAGCTGGAAGCGCGGTGGATCGCGTCGGGCTTTACCCTAGGCAAGGCGGAGTTGCTTCGATGAATTTTGACCCGCTTTACGCCTTTGTGTTTTTCGGGCTGTTTTCGCCGGGTCCAAATGTCATTTTGCTTACCACCTCCGGCGCGCGGTTCGGGTTCAAGCGCACGTTGCCGCATGTTTTGGGTGTGGCGGCGGGGGTTGGTATTACGTCGGCACTGACGGGCTTTGGCGTGGGCGCGTTGCTGCTGGCGCAGCCTGCATTGACCTTTACGCTAAAGTGCCTCGCGGCAGGGTGGATTTTGTGGATGGCGTGGAAGCTGTTTCGCTCCACCAGAGGGCCGCAAGCCGAGGGGCGCGATAGGCCGTTTACCTTTGTTGAGGCCGTGTTATTCCAATGGGTGAACCCGAAGATTTGGGTGGTCGCTATGGCCGCGTCCTCGGGGTATGCTATCGGCTTGTCGCCCGCTGCGGATGCGGTCCGGCTGGGCACGGCGTTTTCGGGCATTAACCTGTTTGTGTGCCTGTTCTGGACCTTTGCGGGGTCTTTGTTGGCGGTGCTTATGACCCGCCCCGCGTGGTGGCGCGGCTTCATGACGGTGATGGCCCTTGCGCTGGCCAGCTCTGCCGTGATGATTTTCATATAAGTCACGGCCTAGATTAACGGGGCCGAAATCGAGGTTTTGATGTTCCGGTTTTTAGAGAATTTGGTAGACCCCTACGGGCCTTACGACGAAGTTGACGCCCCGCCGCAAAAGCTGTGGGCGTTTTTGTGGTCCTATTCACAACCGTTCAAGAAGGTCTTCGTGTGGGCCGCGATATTGTCGCTGATGGTGGCGACGGTCGAGGTTGGCCTGATCTACTACATGGGCCGCGTCGTGGATGTGCTGTCCAGCGGCGACCCCGCGCAGGTGCTGGCGCAATACGGCACGGAGCTTGTTCTGGCGGCCGTGTTCATCCTGATTATACGCCCCCTGATCCAAGCCGCGGACGTGGGCATTTTGAACAATGCCATCTTGCCGAACTACGGCACCTTGTTCCGCTGGCGCGCGCATAAGCACGTGCTGCGCCAGTCCGTCGGCTGGTTCGAGAACGACTTTGCAGGGCGCATTGCCAACCGCATTATGCAAGCGCCTCCCGCCGCTGGTGAGGCGGTGTTTCAGGTGTTTGACGCGATCACCTTCTCACTGGCCTATGCCGTTGGCGCGTTCGTCTTGCTGACGCAAGCGGATCCGCGACTGGCGATCCCGCTGGTCGTTTGGCTGGGGCTGTATGCGTGTTTGGTGATGTGGACGATGAAGCGCGTGGGGCCTGCGTCCAAGGCCTCCTCCGACGCGCGGTCGATGACCACGGGGCGCGTGGTGGACAGCTACAGCAACATTCATTCGGTCAAGCTTTTTGCCCACCATGAAGGGGAATTGCGCTTCGCCAAGGAAGCGATTGAGCAAACCCGCCAGACCTTTGCGCGCGAGATGCGTATTTTTACCATCATGGACGTGATGTTGGTCGCGCTGAACGGCTTGCTGATTGTCGGCGTCGTGGGCTGGGCGATCTGGCTCTGGGCGCAGGGCAGTGCCAGCGTCGGGGCGGTTGCGGCGGCCACGGCTTTGACACTTCGGCTGAACGCAATGACCGGCTGGATCATGTGGGCATTGTCGTCGTTCTTCCGCTCCCTAGGCGTGGTGTCGGAAGGTATGGAGACCATCGCACAGCCCATCGCATTGGTGGACGCCGAACAGGCGCAGCCTTTGGCGCTAAGGGCGGGCGAGGTCGAGTTCAAAGCGCTGACGCACCACTACGGGCGCAATCAGGGCGGGTTGGACGCACTGTCGCTCAAGATTGGGGCGGGCGAGAAAGTCGGGCTGATCGGGCGATCCGGCGCGGGCAAATCGACGTTGGTTAAGCTGCTGCTGCGCTTTTACGACCCCGAGGGGGGCGTGATCGAAATTGACGGGCAGGACATCACTGGCGTTACGCAAGACAGCCTGCGGCAGGTGACGGGCATGGTGAGCCAAGACAGTTCGTTGTTGCACCGATCCGTGCGCGACAACATCCTTTATGGCCGCCCCGACGCGACGGAGGCCGAGATGATCGAGGCCGCCAAACGCGCGGAGGCGCATGAGTTTATTCTGGACCTATCCGACCCCGAAGGGCGCACCGGCTATGACGCCCATGTGGGGGAGCGCGGGGTGAAGCTGTCGGGCGGGCAACGCCAGCGGATCGGGCTAGCGCGGGTGATTTTGAAGAACGCCCCGATCTTGGTGTTGGACGAAGCCACCAGCGCGCTGGACAGCGAGGTGGAGGCCGCAATCCAAGACACGCTGTATGGTGTGATGGAGGGCAAAACCGTTATCGCCATTGCCCACCGCCTGAGCACCATCGCCCATATGGACCGCATTGTGGTGCTGGACGGCGGCAAAATCGCCGAACAAGGCAGCCACAGCGCGCTATTGGCGAAAGGCGGGCTATATGCTGGGTTCTGGGCGCGCCAGTCGGGCGGATTTCTAAACACGGATGAGACAGATTTATGAGCCGTTTTCTAAGCACCTTCGAGCCGGTGTTGCGCCGGTTGGGCGACAGTATTGACCCCTTCGCGGAGGCCGGTACGCCGCCGCCACGCACGTTGTGGGCGTTTTGCAAATGGTGCCTGTCGGGGGCGTGGCCGGTGCTGATATTGGCGGCGGTGTTCTCGGCGTTGGCGGGGGCTATGGAAGCGGTGACCGCGCTAATGCTGGGCTGGGTGATCGACGCCGCCGCCATCACGGGGCCGCAGGCGTTCTTTGTGCAGAACTGGCCGCTGGTGCTGATGTTTGTGGGCTTCTTCGTGATCATGCGCCCGCTGTTTTTCGGGATGAGCGCGGCGTTCAACGGCATCGTGGTGCCGCCGAACATCTACCCGTTGATCCAAAGCCGCCTGCACCGTTGGACCTTGGGGCACTCGGTTGATTACTTCGACAGCGACTTCGCGGGGCGCATTGCGCAAAAGCAGATGCAGACCGCCCGCGCCCTGACGGAAGTGACGGCGGAGACGATCAACGTGGTGGCCTTCGCGCTGGCGTCGATCGTAGGATCGGTGCTGTTGCTGGGCACGATCAGCGGCTGGGTCGCGGTTGCGCTGGCGGTTTGGCTGGTCGGCTATATCCTGATGATCCGCTGGTTCATGCCGCGCATCCGCAAGCGGTCTGCGGCACGAGCGGGCGCGCGCACCATGGTCACAGGCCAAGTGGTGGACACGATCACCAACATCAAAACGGTGAAGCTGTTTGGACATTCCAAATTCGAGGACCAGTCGGCGCTGGACGCGATGGCCGTTCTGCGTGACCGCGCGTTGGAATTTGGCCGCCTGTCCACGGGCTTTCGCTTTGCGTTGATGACGACGGCGGGGATTTTGCCTGTGATGCTGATCGGCGGCACGGTTATGCTGTGGCAGTCCGGCATTGCGACCACCGGCGACATCGCGGCGGCGGGGGCCATTTCGATCCGCATCGCGCAGATGACGGGTTGGGTCAGCTTCTCGCTCATGGCGATGTACGCCAATATCGGGGAGGTCGAGGACGGCATGCGCACCCTAACGCCACCACATGCCTTGCTGGACAAACACGACGCCAAAGCGCTGAGCGTGCCTGAGGGCGCGGTGCTGTTTGACAAGGTTACCTTCCGCTATGGGCGCGACGCGGGCGGCGGCATCGACGATGTCACGCTTGCCATCAAACCCGGCGAAAAGCTGGGGCTGGTTGGCGCGTCGGGGGCAGGGAAATCAACGTTGGTTAGCCTGCTTTTGCGGCTCTATGATACCGAGACGGGTGCCGTGCGCATTGATGATCAGAACGTATCGGCTGTGACGCAGGAAAGCCTGCGCCAGCGGATTGGGATGGTCACGCAGGAGACGGCGATGTTCAACCGCTCCGCCCGCGACAACATTCTTTATGGCCGCCCCGATGCGTCCGAGGAAGAGATGATCGACGCCGCCCGCCGCGCCGAGGCGCATGAGTTCATTCTGGAGCTTGAAGACCACAAAGGGCGCACCGGATACGACGCCCATTTGGGGGAACGCGGCGTGAAACTATCGGGCGGACAGCGGCAGCGCATTGCCTTGGCCCGCGCCCTGTTGAAAGACGCACCGATCCTTGTGCTGGACGAAGCCACAAGCGCGCTGGACAGCGAAGTGGAAGCCCTGATCCAGACCGCGTTGGAGAACGCGATGGTCGGCAAAACCGTCATCGCCATCGCCCACCGGCTAAGCACCATCGCCCGCATGGACCGGATTGTAGTGCTGGAGGCGGGGCGCATTGTCGAGGACGGCACCCACAGCGCCCTGCTGGAAAAGAACGGACTTTACGCGCGCTACTGGCGGCGACAGTCCGGCGGGTTTATAGGCATAGCCGAAGCAGCCGAGTAAGCACCCATGACACAGACCATTTTGCGACTGAACCACAAGGGCGAGGGCGTGCCGGAGACGGGCGCACCGATCCCACGGACCTTGCCAAACGAGGTGGTCGAGGATGGTCGCATCGTGACGCCCTCCGCCGACCGTGTGGCAGCACCTTGCCGCCATTTCAAAAGCTGCGGCGGCTGCGCGATGCAACACGCCAGCGACGCGTTTGTCGCCGATTGGAAAACCGATGTTGTCCGGCTGGGCCTGTCCGCGCGGGGCATCGAGACGGACATCCGCCCTATCGTGACCTCCCCCGCGCAATCGCGCCGCCGCGCCACGTTGCACGGGCGGCGCACCAAGAAGGGCGCGATGGTCGGCTTTTTCGGGCGCGGCTCTGACGCGCTGATCGAAGTGCCCGACTGCAAACTGCTGGACCCCGCAATCATCGCGGCGATCCCGATGCTGGAGGAGTTGACCGTCGCCGCCGCGTCCCGCAAGAGCACGGTCGGGCTGGTGGTCACTTTGTCCGGCTCCGGCCTAGATATCGACGTCCGTGACGCCAAACCGCTGGAGCCGCAGAGCATTTTGGAAATGTCGGCGCTGGTGGAGCGTCATAAGCTGGCCCGCCTCAGCTGGGACGGCGAAGCCGTTGCGACCCGCGTGCCGCCGTTCCAAATTTTCGGCGCGGGGAAAGTCACCCTGCCACCCGGCGCATTTTTGCAAGCGACGGACCACGGGCAACAAGCGCTGTCCGACGCGGTGCGCGACATCTTGGGCGACGCCAAACAAGTGGTGGATCTGTTCGCAGGTTGCGGCACCTTCACCCTGCCCGCCGCCGAGAAAGCCGAAGTCTGGGCGCTGGAAGGCGAAGCGTCGCTGATCGCGGCGCTGGATGCCGGATGGCGTATGGCAACGGGGTTGAAGAAGGTGAAATCCGAGACCCGCGACCTGTTCCGCCGCCCGTTGCTGCCACAAGAATTGCGCAAGACAGATGCGGTGATCATCGACCCGCCGCGCGCAGGCGCGGAGGCCCAGACGATTGAATTGGCGCAAAGCGGTGTGAAGCGGATCGCGGCAGTGTCGTGCAACCCGATCAGCTTTGCCCGCGACGCCAAAATCCTCATCGACGGCGGATACCGCCTAGATTGGGTGCAGCCGGTGGATCAATTCCGCTGGTCGTCGCATGTTGAGCTTGTTGCGCAGTTCACAAAACCCCATATGGGCTGAAACCCATAAACGGAGCCTTTATGTCCCTGCGCGCGCAAACGCAACTTTTTCTGGAACGCCCACTTACCCGAAACTTCATCCTAGGCGTCATCCTGTTTAACGCGGTCATTTTGGGACTAGAAACGGTGGAGCCTGTGATGGCGCAGGCGGCGCCGCTGATCCTCGCGCTCGATAGCATTTGCTTGGCGATTTTCGTGGTGGAACTGGCCGCGAAGCTGTTCGCGCAAGGCACGGGGTTCTTCCGGCGTGGCTGGAACCTGTTCGATTTCTTCATTGTCGGCATCGCGCTGGTGCCGGGGACCGGCGCGTTCTCGGTGCTGCGGGCGTTGCGGGTGTTGCGCCTTCTGCGGGTGCTATCGGTCGCCCCGTCCATGCGGCGCGTGGTGGAGGGGCTGGTGACCGCCCTGCCCGGCATGGCATCGGTGTTTTTGCTGATGGCGCTGCTGTTCTACATCGGCGCGGTGGTCTCCACGAAACTGTTCGGCGCGGCCTTCCCGGAGTGGTTCGGCAACCTTGCGCTATCAGGCTACACGCTGTTCCAAGTCATGACGCTGGAGTCGTGGTCCATGGGCATCGTGCGCCCCGTGATGGAGGTGTACCCCTACGCGTGGGCCTTCTTCTTGCCGTTCATTCTGGTGACGACATTTGCGGTGGTGAACCTATTGGTCGGCCTGATCGTGAACTCAATGCAGAACGCCCATTCGGAGGAAGAGCACGCGGCAACCGACAGCTACCGCGACGACGTGATGGCGCGGCTGAACGAGATTGAGCGGCTGATAAAAGCCCGCAGCTAGGCGCGGCGGGTCGCGATGTCTGCGATGCCCAAAGTCTCCAGAACCTTGGCCTCGATCTGCGGTGCGTTCATCGCGGCGGCAGCGTACATGTCGGCGGGGCTGGCTTGGTCGATGAAGATATCGGGGAACACCATGGAGCGATATTTCAGGCCCGCGTCAAACACCGCATTGTCGGCCAAAAGCTGCGCGACGTGAGAGCCGAAGCCGCCGACGGCGCCTTCCTCAATGGTGATCAATGCCTCGTGGTTGCGCGCAAGGTTCAGGATCGCGTCCTCGTCCAACGGCTTGGCGAAACGGGCATCGATAATGGTGGGCGTGATGCCTTTGGCGGCAAGGTTCTCGGCGGCTGTCATCACCTCTGACAGGCGGGTGCCGAAGGACAGGAGCGCGACGCGATTGCCCTCTTGGATCAAGCGGGATTTGCCGATCTCCAGGACTTCGCCCTTCTCCGGCATCTCAACGCCGACACCTTCGCCACGCGGGTAGCGGAAGGCGATGGGGCCATCGTCATAGGCCACGGCTGTGGCAACCATATGGACCAACTCCGCCTCGTCTGCGGCGGCCATCACCACCATCCCGGGCAGGTTCGTCATAAACGCGATGTCAAAGCTGCCCGCATGCGTGGCCCCGTCAGCACCGACCAAGCCAGCGCGGTCAATCGGGAAGCGGACAGGCAGGCCTTGCAAGGCCACGTCGTGGACGATCTGGTCGTAGCCGCGTTGCAGGAAGGTCGAGTAGATCGCGCAGAACGGCTTCATACCGCCCGCCGCCAAACCGGCGGCGAATGTGACGGCGTGTTGCTCCGCAATGCCCACATCGAAGGTGCGGGAGGGATAGCGCTCCGCCATCAGGCCAAGGCCGGTGCCATCCGGCATCGCGGCGGACACGGCGACGATTTTGCTGTCTTCGGCGGCGTGCTCTACCAGCGCTTTGCCGAACACGGAAGTGTAGCTGGGCGCGTTGGAGGGGGCCTTCTTTTGTTTGCCCGTGACGAAGTCGAACTTCGCCGTAGCGTGGCCACCGTCGGCGGCATTTTCGGCGGGGGCATAGCCTTTGCCTTTTTTGGTGATCGCATGGATCAGGACCGGCCCGTCGGCGCGTAATTTCACGGTGCGCAGCACGGCCAAAAGCTGGTCCATGTCGTGGCCGTCAATTGGACCGACGTAGGAGAAGCCAAGCTCCTCAAACAACGTACCGCCGACGGTTGCGGATTTCAGCAGCTCCTTGGCGCGGCGCGCACCTTCCTGGAAGGGCGGCGGCAGCAAGGACACGGCACCTTTGGCGGCGGCTTTGAATTCTTGGAACGGCGCACCCGCATAGAGGCGCGACAGGTAGGACGACATGGCACCAGTGGGCGGCGCGATCGACATGTCGTTGTCGTTGAGGATCACGATCATCCGCTTTTTCAAATGGCCCGCGTTGTTCATGGCCTCGAATGCCATGCCCGCGCTGATGGAGCCGTCGCCGATCACGGCGATGCAATCGCCCAAACCGTGCTCCGGCGCGCCGCCAAGATCACGGGCGACGGCCATACCTAGGGCTGCGGAAATGGAGGTGGAGCTATGCGCCGCACCAAACGGATCGTAGGGCGACTCGCTGCGCTTGGTGAAGCCGGACAGGCCGTCTTTCTGGCGGATCGTGCGCATACGGTCGCGGCGTCCGGTGATGATTTTATGCGGATAGCACTGGTGCGACACATCCCAAATCAGGCGATCCTTAGGGGCATCGAAGACGGCATGGATCGCGACAGTCATTTCAACCACACCAAGGCCAGCGCCAAGGTGGCCGCCGGTTTCTGAGACGGAAAACACTGTCTCCAACCGCAACTCATGCGCGAGCTGTGCCAGCTCCGCGTCGGACATACCTTTCATGTCGGCGGGTGTGTTCACCCGATCAAGCAGGGGCGTTTGCGGTCTATCGCTCATCTGTTTGTCCTTCACGTATCGCGGTCGATCACGAACCGCGCCGCTGCTTTTAGGTTGTCTGCCTCGTCGCCATAAGGGGAAAGGGCATCGCACGCACGCACAACCAGCTCCTCTGCGCGTTTTTTCGCGCCCACCATACCAAGCAACGACACAAATGTCGCCTTACCAGCGTCCGCGTCTTTTTGCAGGCGTTTTCCCGCTTTTGCCGCGTCGCCCTCAATATCCAAGATGTCATCGGCTATCTGAAAGGCAAGCCCAAGGGCGTTGGAATAGTCGCGCAGCGGCGCGGGATCGGCCCCAGAGAGCAGCGCACCCGCCTGCGCGGACCATTCGATCAGCGCGCCGGTTTTGCCGGCCTGAAGGCGGGTTATTTCATCGAGCGTGAGCGGTGTGGGCGCGGATTCAGCCGCGATGTCCAACGCTTGACCAAGGACCATGCCAGAGGCGCCAGCGGCCTTTGCCATGGTAGAGATCAGCGCCAAACGTCGGTCCGGCGCGACGTCGAGATCGGCCAGCACCTCAAACGCGAGGGTTTGCAAGGCGTCGCCCGTGAGTACCGCCGTGGGTTCATCCCACTGGATGTGGACCGTTGGCATTCCGCGCCGCAGATCGTCATTGTCCATGCAGGGCAAGTCGTCGTGGACAAGGCTGTAAGCGTGAATCATCTCGATGGCGGCGGCGGTTTGATCGGCCACATCCGTGGGTGCGCCGTGTAGGCGCGCGCTTTCCATCACAAGGAACGCCCGCAGCCGCTTGCCGCCCGTGCAGGTGTAGCGCATGGCGTCGGCGATGATGCCATCGAGCGGCTTCATCGACGCATCAAGCGCCGCTTGCACGCGGGTTTGCGCGTCGGTCAGGGCCGCTTGAAACATCGGATTACAGGCCTTCGACTGGTGTCGTACCGCTTGGCTGGCCATCCCTGCTTAGGGTAATTTGCGCCACCTTTTCCTCAGCCTCTTTCAGCTTCGTCTCGCAGCGCTTTTTCAGTTCCGCACCGCGTTCATAAAGCTTGATGCTATCTTCCAGCGGCACGTCGCCGCGTTCCAGTTGGCCAACAACCTGCTCAAGCTCGGACATTGCCTGCTCGAAGCTCATTTCGTCTACTTTCATGTCAGCCATGGGTGCCCCGCTTGATCAAAACTTCCAGATGCGCGCGTGTGGACGCGGCAAGGGCATCAAGATCATATCCGCCCTCCAGAGTCGAGACAACACGGCCTTGCGCGTGGGTATCGGCGACGTCGTACAGGGCCTGCGTGGCCCAGACAAAATCGGCCTCGTCCCAATTGAGATTGGCCAGCGGATCATTGCGGTGCGCGTCGAACCCTGCCGAGATCAAAACCAGCTCTGGCTTGTAGTCATTGAGAGCGGGGAGGATCACGCGCTCGTAGACGTCGCGCAACTCCGCGCCGCCGGAGTGCGCGGCCAAAGGCACGTTCAAGATGTTGCCGGACGCGCCCGTCTCATGGGCCGCGCCGGAGCCAGGATAGAGCGGCATCTGGTGGCTGGAGATGAACAGCGCCCTGTCCTCGTCCCACAGCAGATCTTGCGTGCCATTGCCGTGGTGGACATCAAAGTCAACGACGGCAACGCGGCTTAATCCGTGCACATCCAGCGCGTGTTTGGCCGCGATGGCGATATTGCCAAAGAGGCAAAAGCCCATAGGCGTCTGCTTTTCCGCGTGGTGACCCGGCGGGCGCATGGCGGCGAACGCGTTCTGCACCTCCCCACCGAGCACCATATCGACGGCCTTCGTCATGGCACCGACACCGCGGTAAGCCGCGGTGAGCGACCCCGCCGACATATGCGTGTCCGCGTCCAATGCGCGCGAGCCGCTGTCCGGCGCGGCGGCGGTAATCGCGTCGATGTGCGCCTGCGGGTGGACGCGAAGAATGTCGGCGTCCGTGCCCATCGGGGCATCGACGCGGATCAGCCCGTCATCACCCAACGCATCCAGCGCGGCGTAGATCGCCATAAGACGGTCAACGCGTTCGGGGTGACCGGAGGGCGTGACATGTTGCAAGCAGTCAGTGTGGGTGATCAATGCGGTTGTCATGGGCGATCCTTAATCAGGTGCAAGCATGTAGCCGGAGCCGCGCACCGTTTGCAGGTAACGCGGCTGCTTCGGGTCGGCTTCGATCTTGCGACGCAGGCGGGTGATTTGCACATCCACGGCGCGTTCTTGGGCCTGACCACGGTCGCGGCCCAAATCTTCCACCAGCTTGGCACGGCTGACCGGCTCACCAGGATTGATCGAGAAGATTTTCATCAGCGCCACCTCGGTGGCGGTCAGACGGATCAGTTCCTCGTTCCGCCACATCTCACCGCGTTCGATGTCATAGCGAATATCGCCCAGCGTTAGGGATTTGGGGGCCTCTACCACGTCTTCGGAGTTTGGCACGCGGCGCAGGATGGCGTTGATGCGCAGCAGCAGTTCCTTTGGCTCGAATGGTTTCGGCAGGTAGTCATCCGCGCCCGCCTCAAGGCCGGAAATCCGGTCACTGCTTTCGCCTTTGGCCGTCAAAAGCAGGATCGGCGTGTCGCGAGTTTGGCGCAGTTCCCGCGTGAAGGTAATCCCGTCGTCGCCCGGCATCATCACATCCATGACGATCAGGTCAAAATCCAAACCTTCCAGCAAGCGACGCGCGTGGTCGGCATCCCGCGCTGAGGTCGTCCAGAAGCCGTTGCGGCTGAGGAATTGCTGGATCAGTTTGCGGATGCGTTCATCGTCGTCGACGATGAGCAAATGGGCGTCGTTCTGAGACAAGGCCATCTATGAACCCTCCTTAAATGTCTGGAAATGCCTGCGCATTTCAGGATCCATGATTTGTTCTAGCACTTGTCTGAAGCCCGCAACAGCCTCTGGGCCGGCATCGCGGTATGCGGCGCGCATGCGGCCACGCTGGGCCTCAGAGAGCTCTTTTTCCAGCTCCTGACCCGTTTCGGTCAAATAGAGGTGGCGTTCACGACGGTCTTGCTTGCCGACGCGGCTTTCGACCAAACCGTCGGCGATCAGCGCGCGGAGCACACGGTTCAAAGACTGTTTGGTGACACCCAGAATATCGAGCAGGTTGTTGACCGTATTGCCGGGGCTGCGTTTGATGAAGTGAATGGCGCGGTGGTGAGCGCGGCCATAGGCGTATTGCTGCAAGATGCGGTCGGGGTCGGCAGTAAAACCACGGTAGGCGAAGAACATAGCCTCAATCCCGCGCCGCAGCTGGTCGTCTGTCAGAAATAGCAGGCTTTCGCCGCTCGTATGTGTTTGACCCGTCCCTCGATCTGACATTCAGTCGCTCCCGCCGTCTTGCTTTGAGACAGTTTATGTCAGCCTTGTTGACTTTCCAAGTATCGAATGGTAGCGAATCCTGACTTTAATGAAATATTATGTCCGAAACGGGCGTATACCACGCAACAAATGGAAAAGGATGAAGGTAATGGCTGGTGGATATGACGATCGCGACGGCGTCATCTGGATGGATGGCAAGCTGGTGGACTGGCGCAGCGCCAACGTCCACATCCTGACCCACGGGCTGCATTACGCCTCCTCCGTCTTTGAGGGCGAGCGCTGCTACAGCGGCAAAATCTTCGAAAGCCGCAAGCACTCCGAACGCTTGCTTTATTCGGGCGACCAGCTCGACATGCCGATCCCCTACACCGTGGACGAGATCGAAGCGGCCAAATACGAAGTGCTGAAAGCCAACAACCTGACCGACGCCTATGTGCGCGTGGTGTGCTGGCGCGGCGCGGGTGAAGACATGGGTGTCGCTTCGGCGAAGAACCCAGTGCGCATGGCCGTGGCCGCGTGGGAATGGGGTGCTTACTACGGCGACGCCAAGATGAAAGGCGCGAAACTGGACATCTCAAAGTGGAAACGCCCATCGCCCGAGACCATCCCGTGCTTCGCCAAGGCATCAGGCCTTTACATGATCTGCACCATGTCCAAACACGCGGCGGAGGCCAAAGGCTGCTCCGACGCGATGATGTTCGACTATCGCGGCTATGTGGCCGAGGCGACAGGCGCGAACATGTTCTTCGTGAAAGACGGCGAAGTTCACACGCCAAAGCCTGACTGCTTCTTGAACGGCATCACCCGTCAAACGGTCGTGGGCATGTTAAAGGACCGCCAGATCACGGTCCATGAGCGCCACATCATGCCCGAGGAGCTGGAAGGCTTCGAGCAGTGCTGGCTAACGGGCACCGCCGCCGAAGTGACGCCTGTCGGCTCCATCGGCGACTACAACTTTGAAGTCGGCGCAATCGCGCGCGACATCGCAGAAGGCTACGAGAAGCTGGTGCGGGCCTAAGCCCTGATCCCGCGCTCAATTCTGGAATACTGCTGAGGCCGTACCGATTCCTTCGGTGCGGCCTTTTTGCGGCGCTGAAGGGCGAGGGTTGCGGCGCTGGGCATCTCGTTCAGCTGGAACGCAAAGGCGTGGCGCATTCCGGTTTGGGCTGACGACGTGGATGGCTTGTCGAGGACGTGTCTCATGCAAGTGTCTCCTTTGATGTGATGTGGGGCGACCCTAACACATTTTGCACACAAAATGGAGGCCCGCCTGCGCAGCCGCCGTTAAAGCCACGATTTTGCCAAATCAACAGCGTCCCACAGAAGCCTGCGCACCTGTGGAAACGCTATAAAAACCAACGCGATAGCTTGGGCGAGGAGGATCAAGTTCAACTGCCGCGCAAAGGGCTGTTTCACGGTCTTATGCCGCAGCCAGCGTTGACCAAGCTTGGCAGCGGGTGTCCCGCCGACAGCCGACCACATTAACAAATTGGACTCGCGGATTCGACGTCCGCGCGTGCGCGACCGCCGCTTGTCGAAGGCAAAGAGAAAGAACGTCACGAAATTAACGAGACCCAGATACGCCCCAGCGATCCCAAGCGGCAACAATGCGTCCATCGCCCTACCCCTGCGGCGTCATGACTTTGCGGGCTTGCTTGCGGTCTTTGCCCAGCTTGCCCTCCCGCCAGATAATCAAGATACCCGCACAGACGATCAGCGCGATGCCGCCAAGCATCACGACTGTTGGCACCTCCTCAAATACGAAATACCCGATGCCAAGGGCCAACAAGATCGAGAAGTATTCGAACGGTGCCACCACGGACGCATCCGCGTAGCGGTAGCTAGATGTGAGGAATATCTGGCCAATCCCGCCACACAGCCCCGCGCCGACCAGCACCGCCCATTCCGTCGCAGTCGGCCAGACCCAGCCGAACGGCAGCGTCAGTAGTGACAGCGTGGACGCGGTGACCGAGAACCAGAACACGATGGCGGAGGTGGGTTCGGACATGGTGAGCTTACGCACGAACACATGCGCCAGCGCCGCCCCGATAGCGGAGCCGAAGGCGAGAACTGCCCCAAGCGCCAGATAGGGGTTGGCGCTGCCGTCCGCGAAAGCAGTGAGGCGCGGCGACATGATGATCAGCACCCCGATCATTCCCAAAGCCACGGCAGTCAGGCGGAAGGCGCGGACCTGTTCACCCAAAAACATGGCCGCGAAGATGACCACCAGAACCGGTTGCGCGTATTGGATGGCTTTGACCTCTGACAGGGGCAAGAGGCCGAGTGCCGCGAAGCCCATCGCCATTGCCGTAACCCCAACCAACCCGCGCCAGAAGTGGCCAAGCGGGTTGTCGGTTTTCAGCCCCGTGCGCAGCTCCCCCCGTGTGGCGATCCAGACGAGGATGATGGGCAGGCCGAAGAAGGAACGAAAGAACACCGTCTCCCCCGGCGGAATGCGGACGGAGGCGATTTTGATCAAGGTCGCCATGCCCATAAAGAAGGCAACGGCCCCCAGCTTGGACATGATCGCAAGGAGGGTGTTCGGCTTGGGCGCGGGGGGGGCCATTTAGAGGAATACCCGCTCAATCGCCCAGTAGGCCCCGATAATGGCGATGAACACCGACGCAGGGATGGCAATGCACGCGCGGTACCACGGCTTTTTGCCAAACCACAGACCGACCGCGAGGAAGGCCAGCGCGATGACGGTAAGTTGCCCGACCTCTACCCCGACATTGAAGCCGATAAGCCCCGCCACAAAGCGACCCGGCGCAAGGCCGAAGTCACTCAAGACGGAGGCAAAGCCCATGCCGTGCAGCAAACCGAACGCGAAAATCACGATAGGGCGCCACCACGTGACGCGGCTGGTGAAGATGTTTTCAACCGCGACATAGACGATTGATGCGGCGATGAGGGGCTCCACAATGGCGGGGTTCACCGACACGTAGCCAAGGCTGGCGAGGGCCAGCGTGATGGTGTGCGCCACCGTGAAAACCGTGACCTGGGTGATCAGCGGACGCAAATGCAGCGACAGGAAGAACAGGCCCAAGACAAACAGGATATGGTCGAGACCTTTGGGGATGATGTGGTCGAAGCCGACGCCAATGTAGCGGATGAACACCGAGACGGCGCTTTCGGTGGCAACCCCTGCACGCGGCAGCGGCGCACTGAGCGCCCCACCCTCCAGATAGCCCGCGTAGGCCTCGTCACCGCCACCCGCTTGGCGCACGATAAGCGGACCATTCGCCGCGCGCCAACCCGCGCGCACGTCACTGCCATCGGCAGGCAACGCGCCTGTCAAAACAACCGTCGTATCACGAGGGAGTTCAACGTTGGGCTGGTCCGCCACTTCGACGCTGGTGAGTTCCACCGCGACGGGGGTCTCACCCGCCATAACCGACAGGTTTTTCGCGATGTCAGGCCAAGCCTGCTGTAGCCGCGCGGATAACTCCGTCGGGGGCAAGGCGCGCAGGGCGTCGTGCTGCTCCGCCTGTGGGGCTTCGTCAGTGTCTTCGAGGCCTTCAAGGTCGATGCCTGCGATCAGCGGCTCTGCGGTAAGGCGGATTGACAGTTCCACGGTGGTGTCTGTCAGTGTGACATCTGCAATGGCGGGCCGTATTTCATGCGCGGCGGATGGCTGCGCCATCGTGATCACCGCGAGCATTGACATCACCGCCAGTTGCACCAGCATGTAGGATAGGTTTTTCAAAGGAAATATCATGTTGCCCCGCCGCTTTTTCACTGTTGTCGCTGTGACTTTATGGGCGTCCGTCGCACATGCCCACGAATTCTGGATTTCACCTGAAGCATACGTGACCCAGAAAGACGCTAAGGTTCAAGCTCAACTTCGGGTTGGCGAGAAGTTTGGCGGCGCATCCTATGCGTTCAATCCCAACCGTTTTGAACGGTTTGACTTGGTGACTGCGGAACGAACCCAGCCCGTGACGGGGCGTTTGGGCGACACGCCTGCGCTGAACATGAGTGTCGCGGATGAAGGGCTGGTGACTATTGTGCATGAGACCAGCGACAACCTTCTGACCTATAAGGGCTTGGAAAAATTCACCAAGTTCGCCAAGCACAAAGACTTTGAGTGGGCCGTGCAAAGCCACGTTGACCGCGGCCTCCCGACGGAGCGGTTCACCGAACGCTACCGCCGCTACGCCAAAAGTCTTGTAGCAGTGGGCCATGGCCAAGGGGCGGATCAAGAGGTCGGACTGAAGACGGAGATCGTCGCGCTCAACAATCCCTACACCGACCCCGCCGGCACGTTTCGCGTGAAGGTTTTGATGGATGGCGCACCCCGCGCGGACGCCCAGATAGAGTTGTTTGACAAGGCGCCAGACGGCGAGGTGAAGATCACTTTGCACCGCACGGATGCGCAGGGCGTGGGATCATTCGAGGTTCTAAGCGGTCACGAATATCTGGTCGACGCGGTGGCGCTTTTACCGCTGGAGGAAGGTGATCCCGCCACGACCCCCGCTTGGCTTTCCATCTGGGCATCGCTGACCTTTATGGTGCCCTAACCCCACATATGAAGAGACCTTCAGTGACAAACCCGCTCTATGATCGCCTGTTCGGCCGCCACGCCGGCAAGGACACCGCGTTTCTACATCTGCCCGACGGCAAAATATTGACCCACGCGGCATTTCTGGCCGTGGCTGCGCAGTTCGGGCATGTGTTCGCGGGACTGGGGCTAAAGGCGGGTGACAGGATCGCCGTGCAGGTTGAAAAGTCGCCGGAATGCCTTGCCATATATGCCGCCTGCGCCCAATCGGGGCTGGTGTTCTTGCCGCTCAACACGGCCTACACCGCACAAGAGGTGGCCTATTTCTTTGAGGACAGCGGCGCTGCGTTGATCATCTGCGACGGAGGTGCCGAAGCGCAAATCGCGCCTATCGCGCACCGCCTGAGCGCCGCCCTTTTGACGTTGAACGCGGACAGCACGGGCACGCTGATGGACGCCGCCGCGCCGATGCCGACTGTGCTGGCAACGACACCGCGTGGTGACGGTGACCTTGCCGCGCTGCTCTACACATCCGGCACGACGGGCCGCTCCAAAGGGGCGATGTTGAGCCAGCGAAACCTGCTGTCCAATGCCGAAACCCTATCGTCCGAATGGCAGTTCACGAACGCGGATGTTCTGCTGCATGCCTTGCCGATCTTTCACACGCACGGGCTGTTTGTGGCGGTCAATGTGACACTGATCGCGGGCGGCAGCATGGTGTTTATGCCGAAGTTGGACGTGGATGCGCTGATCGCGTGGATGCCCCGCGCGACCAGCCTGATGGGCGTGCCGACCTTCTACACACGGCTGCTGCAAGACGCGCGGTTCGATGCCACTTTGACGGCGGGTATGCGGGTGTTCATCTCCGGCTCCGCCCCCTTGCTGGCCGAAACCCACGTGCAGTTTGAGCAGCGCACGGGCCACCGCATTCTGGAACGGTACGGCATGACCGAAACCAATATGAACACGTCGAACCCCTACAACGGGGAGCGGCGCGCGGGCACCGTAGGTCACCCCCTGCCCGGTGTGGAGTTGAAGATTACCGACCCCGAAACCGGTGAGACCCTGCCGGGCGGGGAAATTGGCCAAATAGAGGTGCGCGGCGACAACGTGTTTCAAGGCTATTGGCAAATGCCGGACAAGACCGCCGCAGAACTACGCGCCGACGGGTACTTCATCACAGGCGACTTAGGGCGCCGTGACGCGGACGGCTATGTTCATATCGTGGGGCGAAATAAGGATTTGATCATCTCTGGCGGGTACAACATCTACCCCAAAGAGGTGGAGTTGGTGTTGGACGCGCAGCCCGCCGTGCTGGAAAGCGCTGTGATTGGCGTGCCGGATGCGGACTTTGGCGAATCTGTGCTGGGTATTTTGGTCGCACAAGACGGACAAACGCCTGATATCCCTGCCATAATGGAAGCCGTCGGCGCATCGCTTGCCAGCTTCAAACACCCGCGGCGCTTGCTGATTGTCGACGAATTGCCCCGAAATACGATGGGGAAAGTCCAAAAAAATATCCTGCGCGACAGGTTCTCTTAGCGGCATCCGCGCACCGGAACGGGAAACCCCCGGCCTGAAATTCAGACCGGGGGCTCTTATTCACGTAGCACTCGACACGGCGATCTGGGTGGGGGCTGATCACACCGTGTCGAGCTTGAGTTCTCACTCGCTACAGGTTGTGTATCGCAAGCAACTGGGGCGACATCAGGGGCGAAGCGTGGTTATGCGCGGGTCATCACACGGCTTTTTAAAGGCAAGACTTGATTCGAGGCCGAGCGCGGCCCAACATATAGATATGAACCAAAATGCGCCCATTCCCTTCCGCCCGAGCCAGTCCGACAAGGTCGCGTTTCAACGGCGGGAGCTGGGCGATATCCTGACCGTCTATGGCCGCATGGTCGCAGCGGGGGAGTGGCGCGACTACGGCATCGCCATGCAAAAGGATGTCGCAGTGTTCTCTATTTTCCGGCGCGCGGCAGAGCACCCGATCTACCGCATCGAGAAACGTCCCAAGCTGGCGACCAAGCAGCAAACCTATGCGGTCATTGGCATGGACGGGCGCATCCTGAAGCGCGGCGCGGAGCTGCGCCAAGTGCTGCGCGTTCTTGAGAAAAAGATGATCCGCGCCGTTGATTAAAGCCTTTTGATGGAGGTGACAGGCCCGCCGCCTGCGGCCTCGATCCGCGCGATAGCATCGGATAACGGCTCGTAAGCGACGGCCATGTGATAGGCGTTGGCGTGCAGGATCATATTGTCGCCCGACACCCACGCGACGTGCCCGTCCCAGAACACCAGATCACCGCGCCGCGCGTCCTCTAGCTGAACAGGGTGGCCTAAGTCGGCTTCCTGCATATCGCTGTCACGCGGGCAGGACATGCCACAACTGCGCATCGCGATCTGCACCAGACCGGAGCAGTCAATGCCGTGACGCGTTGCCCCGCCCCACAGATACGGCGTGCCCATATGCAAGTCAGCCACGGCAACGGGATCGTTCATGCGCTGTGCGTCGGGCAACAAGTGCATCGACGGCACGTAGCCACCGTTGGACAGGCGCGACCACGTGCCTTCCTGCTCCATCACCTGCACCACGGAGCCAAGGTAGAGCGCACCGTTGTTCATCAGCTTCATGTTCGGACCGGGATAGATGTGGGTGCAGGGCATGGCGACCCAGTGGTCCGCATCATGCGGCCGGTCAAGAAGGTTATCCTGCACATAGCCGCAATAGCCATCGTGCATCGCCTGCCCGAAAGCAAAGCCGTTGCGGCGCTCCAACACGTTGAACAAATCGCCGTAGATCAGTTGCGACGTGCGCCGCCCCTCAGGCTTGCCAGTGATGTCGGCGAACGCGGCCCCGCATTGCGCCATTTCCCCGTCGGTGTAATTCGGGGCCTCCACCTCGCCGCGCAGATAGCTGGCGGCGATGCGGCCGTTCGCGGGCGTTGTTCGCGGGTCGTTCCTCATAGGTTCAGCGCCTTGGGCAGCGCCGCGAGGATCGCCCGTGCGCCCATGCCAACACCGCCTTTGGGGCGTGCGGGCTGTGCGGTTGGTTGCCAGCCGTAGATGTCAAAATGTGCAAATCGCGCCGTGTTAGAGACGAATCTACGCAAGAACAGCGCCGCGGTGATCGTCCCCGCAAAGCCACCTTTGGGCGCGTTATCAAGGTCCGCGATGCCCGGTTCTATCAACGGCTCGTAGGGGGCGTGGAACGGCATTTCCCACACGGGGTCGCGCGCGGTTCGCGCACCTGCGCGCAGCGCATCCGCGAAAGGCACGTCGTCCGTGAAAAACGGCGAGATATCGGGGCCGACAGCGACCCGCGCGGCCCCAGTCAGGGTCGCCATGCAGATCATCAAATCGGGCGGTGTTTCATCCGCCAGCGCCAGCGCGTCGGCCAGAACCAAGCGACCTTCGGCGTCAGTGTTGTTGATTTCGACCGTGAGGCCCTTGCGCGATGTCAGGATATCCTGCGGGCGGAAGGCGGAGCCGTCGATGGCGTTTTCCACGGCAGGGATCAGCACGCGGAGTTGAAGATTCAGCCCCAGCGCCATGATCATATGAGCTAGACCCAACACCGTGGCAGCGCCGCCCATGTCCTTTTTCATCAGGCCCATGGAGGCGCCGGACTTGATGTTCAGACCGCCGGTATCAAAACAAACGCCCTTGCCGACCAAGGCCAGCGTCGGTCCAGTTGTGCCCCATGTGATGTCAATCAAGCGCGGCGGCGTGGCGGAGGCCCGACCGACGGTGTGGATCATGGGGAAGTTTTGCTCAATCAGCGCATCGCCCGTGATCACGTTGATCGCCGCACCATGCGCGTCCGCTAATTGGCGCGCGGCCGCTTCTAGCTTGTCCGGCCCCATATCGGATGCGGGCGTGTTGATGAGGTCGCGGGTCAACGCCTCCCCCGCAGCAATATTTTCGATACGGCTCCGATCCAACGTGTCGGGGCAGACTAACTGCGCCGCGTGGGGCGGCTGGTCACGGTACGTCTCGAAGGTGTATTGCGACAAGAGCCAGCCCAACGCGTGCTCTTCCAGATCATCTTGCGCGTGGTCCGTTGCGATTCTGTATCTACCAGCTGGCAAGGCGGATGCGACGGATGCCATAGCGAAACGTCCGCGCGCGCGGGCTGTATCATCGCCAAGTCCCGCCAGTGCGATACCGATCGCGCCATCTGCGTCGGGCACCACGCAGACAGAGCCGACGTTGGCGTTGAAGCCCTGCGCCTTTACCCAGTTTTGCACCGTGGGCGTTTGGCCTTCGAGCCATGCCGACAGATTATCTGCGTCCAACGCAAAGAGGGGAACCGCGCCATCGCTGGACGCGGCGAATTTAAGCCGTGTGTAGTCTAACATATTGATTGCCTTGCTGCTGCGCGCACAGCCTACTGTTTGCAGCGTATTCTGCAAGTACACGCGTGGGACAAACGGCAGTCTACCCCGGCAAGTCTTGCATATCCCACACCGCACTCAAGGAGCGGTCCGCGATACGGCGCAACCTGTTCAAGGTCGCGGCCAAGGCGACCCCACCGCAATCGCGCGCACAAACGGCGACGTCATCTGCCACCCGCGAAAACGTGGTCATTCCGATCTTGTTGGCCGTCGCCACCAGCGCATCAGCGCGGTGCACAAGTGTTACCATGTCATGCGACAGGTACGCGTCTTCGACCTCGACCATCCCCTTGGCGAGGTCTTCCATCGTGGTGGTTATCAACACCTCCGCGCGCATTTCCCCCATCGCAACGCAGAGCTCGACCAGACGGTCAGGATCAACCCGCACTGGTTCGCGCAACTCCAGTTTCACCACATCTTGCATACTGTACCCCATTTCACGTGCCCCCTTAAAACACGTGGCAACACTTGCTGGGGAAGCTGAAGAAACTCTTTCATGCGAAACCGATTATCACTCGAATTTCATGTCAATTGTCACTACATAGGTCCAAATCATAGGAGCCACGTTATGCCGACAGTCAAACCGCTGCCATCATACCTGATCACCCGTTACCATGGCTGGAAGGCCACCACCTATGCCGACAACGAACCGTGGTACCGGAACTTGGCGGACAACGGACAAAATCCGCGCGCCATGGTTATTTCCTGCTGCGACAGCCGCGTTCATGTGACGTCGATTTTCGGCGCCGAGCAGGGCGAGTTCTTCATCCACCGCAACATTGCCAACCTTGTGCCGCCTTTTAACCCCGACGGCGAACACCACGGGACATCCGCCGCGATTGAATATGCCGTCAACGCATTGAAGGTCGCGCATATCATCGTGCTCGGGCACTCCAACTGCGGCGGCGTCGCGGGATGCAACGACATGTGTTCCGGCCACGCGCCGGAGCTGGCCGAAAAGACCAGCTTCATCGGTCGTTGGATCGAAATCCTGCGCCCCGGATACGAGCGGGTCAAGGATATCGAAAACGAGGACGACCGGCGCAGGGCGCTGGAGAAGGAAGCCGTGAAGGTCTCGCTAGAGAACCTTGCAGGCTTCCCGTTCGTCGCGGACGCGCTTGAGAAAGGCAAACTGAGCCTGCACGGTCTGTGGACCGACATCGGCGAAGGTGGTCTGGAGCATTACACCCCAGAACACGGTTTCAAACAGGTCTAAGTCTTAAGGCTGCCAATGCAATTGCTGGCCTTCGGGCCAGTCCATTTCCACATTGACGCGGACTGTTTTTGTCTCGCCCGGGCCAACTTCAAGGTTCCAAACGGAGACGCCGCGTTTTTGCTCGAAGTCCCTCTCGTCCGGCGACGGACGGGAGGTGAGCGAGATGCTAAGATCCTCTTCCTCAGCGTAGGGCAGCGCGAAGATAGTCTGCACCTCTTCCGTCGTGTCCAACAGGTTTTCCACCGAGAATTCCATCTGCTGAATGCGCGTGCTGCTGGAGGTCAGGAAGCCACGGTCGCCCGTGTTGTTGTCGAGCAGTTTATAGTCGAGGCGCAGGCCTTCAAGGGTGCCAAATGACACCTCCGCCTTGTCGCCTGCGGAGACCAGTGGCAAACTCGTCCGCCCCACAAAGACGCCGTCACGCGATACGGACGCCTGCCCCGGCAGGAAGGGTTCTTGCGTGGAGTTGGTGAACTCCGCCATCAGGAACGCAGTCTGGTCATAGCGCGGGGCCGCGCGGTTGAACTCGCGGGCGTCAAAGGTAAAATCGTCGAGGGCGAGGATCAACTCTCCCCCGCCCGACGCGAGACTGACGGGTTCGGGGTAGTCATACGTCACGGAGAGACCGTCGATCACGGCAGTGGCGGTGATCACTGGCGCTTCATCTGCGGCGACGCCGCCGCGCATAAGATCAGCGGTTAGCTCTGGCTGCGGGGCCGCTCTACTTGTGGCGAAGGAGGCTTTCCCTTTTGACTGAAGAAATGCCCGCGACGGATACGGCGACGTCGGGACGACTTGCGCAAAGGGGTTTGCGGTGGACAGCGTCAGATCAATATCGGACCACAGTTCGCCCGACGATTGGTGCATTACGACTTTGCGCTCCATCGCGATGATTGCATCCTCTCCGCGTGTTAGGTTCAGGTCATAGTCTGCATGCCACCCAGCGTTCACGATCAAACTATCGAGCGACAGTTCCACCGCACCCGCTGAGGCCGCTTCTACCGTCACCGCCAGCATCGTGACGGCACCACTTGGGGGAGCAAGGCGCTTCAGGTCTTCTTCGGCCTGTTGCATAACTTTTCGCGCCTCATCGCGCGCCTTCTCGTCGGCGCGAAGCTTCACAGAAGCGGCGTATTGATCGCGCCAAGCCTTCTCCAGTTCTTCGGCGACCATGTTGCTGGCTGCGCGCATCGCGTCAGCGTCAGCCCCTGTTAGGGCTGCACCGGTTAAGGTACGCAGATACGCATTCTTGGCACCTTGTGCCTCTACCACAGCTTGGCCGCGCACGACCACGTCCTCCAAGGCTTGCAGCGCTTCTTGTGCGGCGTCCACCCGTTCGGCCGCGGCAGCTTGTTCTGGTGTGTAAGCCGCCTTCGGGTCGGTCAGGTAGTTATTCAAAACCTCCATCGCGCCGATCACGACACCCTCCGGTGCCTGTAGCCGCGGCGGGGTGTTGTGGGATGGGGTGTAGGGCAGCAAAATGCGGTGCCTGCCCTGCGGCAGGTCCGCGCTGATCACCCGCGTGACAGTGGCACCTTGCGGATAGACCGTGACGGCAGACACGGGGGCCACAACGGTGAAGTCCTCCGCATACGCAGCGGAGGATAGGAGAACAGCGGAAATGGCTAGGGAGCGGAGCATGAAAAAGGGCCTCAAATCAATTGATCTGAGGCCCAATGTTTCGTGTCAGGAGAGGCTTTGCAAGCCTAGCCTTTTTTCAAGCAACGCGTGCCCAGCGTTTCGGCGATTTGCACTGCATTCAGGGCCGCGCCCTTGCGCAAGTTATCGCTGACGCACCACAGGTTCAGGCCGTTGTCGATGGTGCTGTCCTGACGGATGCGCGAAATGAACGTCGCGAAATCGCCAACGCATTCGATCGGGGTCACGTAGCCGCCGTCTTCGCGCTTATCGATAACCATAACGCCTGGGGCTTCGCGCAGGATGTCGCGGGCTTCGTCTTCGTCAAGGTGGTCCTCAAACTCGATGTTGATCGATTCCGCGTGGCCCACAAACACAGGAACGCGCACGCAAGTCGCGGTGACCTTAATGTCCTTGTCGATGATTTTCTTGGTTTCAACGACCATTTTCCACTCTTCTTTCGTGGAGCCGTCTTCCATGAATACATCGATATGCGGGATCACGTTGAACGCGATCTGCTTGGTGAACTTCGACGGTGGCTTGTTGTCGACGGGGTTGTAGATCGACTTGGTTTGATCCCACAGCTCGTCGATAGCCTCTTTGCCCGCGCCAGATACCGATTGGTAGGTCGACACAACAACGCGCTTAATGCGGGCGCGGTCGTGCAGCGGCTTCAACGCCACAACCATCTGAGCCGTAGAGCAGTTGGGGTTCGCGATGATGTTTTTCTTGGTGTAACCGGTCACGGCTTCTGGGTTCACTTCCGGAACCACCAAAGGCACGTCAGGGTCGTAGCGGTACAGCGACGAGTTATCGATCACGACGCAACCAGCCGCAGCCGCTTTTGGTGCGTATTTCTTCGTCGCCTCGGAACCCACAGCAAACAGCGCAATGTCCCAGCCGGTAAAATCGAAGGTATCAAGGTCTTTGGTCTTCAGGGTTTTCTCGCCGAAGGTGACTTCGGTGCCGATCGAGCGACGGGAGGCCAACGCCTCGATTGCGTCCACTGGGAACTGACGTTCATCCAGAATGTTCAGCATCTCGCGACCCACGTTGCCCGTGGCTCCTACGATGACGATTTTGTAACCCATGATCCCTTTGATCCTTCTATAGGTCGTGTTTCAGACGGGGCCTGATACTCTTTTGAGGGCCGATGCGAAAGGGGGATGTTGCACTAGCCTTGCCGCAAGCGTCGTTCCTACGCTACACAGTTCGGTGAAGTAGCCATATGCGAGCCAATTCTTGAATACACCTTCAGACCTAGATTTGGCCCAGTCGACCCAAAACGGGCGACAGCTCTTCGCCCGCTTATGGCGCGGCTACCTGCGGCGGCATTGGCCGCTGTTTCTATTGGCGTTCGTGTTTATGGTCATAGAGGGCAGCACGCTGGGCGCGCTAAGCTACATGCTGCAGCCGATGTTCGACCTTGTATTCGTCGAGGGGCAGTCAAGCGCGATCTGGTGGGTTGGTATCGGGATATTCGCACTGTTCGCTGTCCGTGGCGTCACCGGAATTATCCACAAAAGCATCCTGACCGGCGTGTCCTTTCGGGCGTCTACCGAGGTGCAGGTGGACCTTTTACGCCACACTTTGACACTGGATAACGCGTTCCACTCGCGCACCTCACCCGGCTCCATGATTGAGCGGGTTCAAGGCGATGTCACCGCGATCCAGACCTTGTGGAACATGATTTTGGTGAGTGCAGGCCGCGATCTGATTGCCTTGCTGTCGCTGCTGGGTGTTGCTTTGTCGATTGACTGGAAATGGACGCTGGTTGCCATCATCGGCGCGCCGATGCTGGTAATCCCAAGCCTGCTGGTGCAGCGCTACGTGCGCCGTAAATCCAACTACCTGCGCGATGTGGCGGGCAAACGCACCACCCGTCTGGACGAGGTTTTTCACGGTATAACGCCGATCAAATTGAACCGGATGGAAGACTATCAGGCAGATAATTTTGAAGGTCTGTCAGATACTTGGGTCAAGGCGACGGTCAAAACCACCATCGGGCAAGCCACCGTGCCAGCGCTTGTTGATTTCGCAGTGGGCTTCGGCTTTTTCTGCGTGCTGCTTTATGGCGGGCCGCAAATCATCGCGGGCGAAAAGACCATTGGCCAGTTCATGAGCTTCTTCACGGCAATGTCGCTGGCCTTCCAGCCGATGCGCCGGTTGGGCGGGGTTCTGGGCTATTGGGAAATGATGATCGCGAGCCTGAGCCGCATTTTCGGGTTGTTCGACACCAAACCCGCCGTCGTGGAGCAAGCGGACACTGACGTGCCGCTCGACGGGTCCTCCATTTCGTTCAATGGCGTAGCACTTTCCTACGGGGACAAGGCCGTGTTGAACGGTCTCAGCTTCGACGCGAAATCCGGAACCACGACCGCGCTCGTGGGATCGTCGGGCGCGGGCAAAAGCACCGTGTTCAACGTGCTGACGCGGCTGGTTGACCCAGCGGACGGAAAGATCCTGATCGGCGGCGTCGACATCAAGGACATGCCGCTGTCCCAGCTTCGCGGCCTGTTTTCCGTCGTGTCCCAAGACGCGCTCTTGTTCGATGAAACCCTGCGCGAGAATATCCTGTTGGGGCGCGACGACGTTGACGAGGCCCGCCTGAAGCAGGTGCTAGACGATGCACATGTTAGCGACTTCCTGAAGAACCTGCCGGATGGGTTGGAAACGCAGGTCGGACCTCGCGGCAGCAACCTGTCGGGGGGCCAACGCCAGCGTGTCGCCATCGCGCGCGCCTTGCTGCGTGATACACCGATTCTGTTGCTGGACGAGGCCACAAGCGCCTTGGATGCCGAATCTGAAAAGGTCGTCCAGAAAGCGCTGGAGCGGCTCTCAAAAGGGCGCACGACGCTGGTGATCGCCCACCGCCTGTCCACCGTGCGCGATGCCGACCAGATACTGGTTCTGGATCACGGCACGCTGGCCGAAAGCGGCCCGCATGATGACTTGATCAATAAGGGCGGTATTTACGCTCATCTTCATGATTTACAATTTCAGACCGGCACAAAGCCGTTTACCGGAGACATCCCAGTGAATTCAAAATCAGCAACACGTAGCACGGGATCGGGTATCTGGCGCAGCCTTAGTGGCAAGGAGCGCAATCTCGACGACGCCGACGATCAACTGCCGTTCGGGCACTTCGCACCCAACGCGGTGCAGCGCGCGATGATCAAAGTTGGTAAATCGTCCCCGCTGAAGCGCGGTGTGTTTCGCGGCACTTGGACGTCGATGGTGCTGGCGGCAGGGCGTGGGAAGCTCGACATACACTTCCGCGACTGTGCCTACCGCATTCGTGGGGAAAACAACCTGATTGAATACGGGCTGCTTCTGAACCCCGCCTACAACGCCGAAGATTTGGACTTTCTTATTAAGGACGCGCCAGCCACCGCCAATTTTGTCGATCTTGGCTGCAACATCGGACTTTATGCGCAACCCATGGCGCGATCCGCCCCGAAGGGTCGGACCTTTGCCGTGGATGCAAACCCCCTGATGGTGGACCGCCTGACGTGGAATGCGAACGCCAGCGGGCTTGATAACCTGACCGTGCTGCATTGCGCCGTGAGTGATCAAGAGGGGCGCGGTGATCTGCAAATTCGCAAAGACGATCTGGCCATCGTCGCGGTTGAGGAAACACCCGACGGCGAGATGCCCGTGCGTTGCCTTGATGCCCTGTTGCAAGAACACGCAATTACCGAGATCTACGGGCTGAAAGTCGACATTGAGGGCCACGAGGACAAAGCGCTGGTGCCGTTTCTGGAGGCTGTACCCGAGACGCTGTTGCCGCGCCGGATTGTCATAGAGCATCCCTACCCCGATGCCGATTATCCGGGCTGTACTGCCGCGTTTGCGGCGCGGGGCTATGTGTTGGTCGGGCGGACCCGCAACAATTCCATGTACAAGCTGGCGTCCGCCTAACCGCGCGTGCGCGATAGCGTGGCAATCTGGCTGCGGTAGGTCCACCGCTTTGCCGCCGCGATCAGCTTTTGCCACAGCGTACGCTTGCACGACACGGTGCTTCCGCCCGCCTCCGCGGTGAGGTCGGACACGCCAGAGGGCACCACGCAATGCGGGTGCACGCCGGTCTCCCAAAACATTTGCAAAAACCCGTCCACAGGGCGGTCGATCTGCTCCGACGCCGCCAGAAGGCGTTGCGCGGCGGCAAGACTTACCAATTGGGCGGAGGTCCGAAGTGGCACGACCTGTGGTCGGATCAAAGCCAATGGCCCCGCCTGTGACACCACGGCGAACGGCGCCTTGACGGTGCGCACCTGAAACTGGATGTACCCAAGCTCCGCCACGTGGCTTTGCGCGAGTTCCACCGCGTCGCGAAACGCAGCGACGTCAATCGCGACGTCGTCCTCTAGGATCAGCGCGCTTTCGATCCGGTTCTCAACCACATGACGCCACACGCTACGGTGGCTCTCAAAGCACCCGACTTCGCCCATAGACAGCGCAAACGGATAGGCGGGCTGGAACACTGCGGCGTCTGCGATCAGGTTGGCGCGCTCTGCGGGGTCCATCTTGGCACCGTCACAGGCCGGCCAAATCTGCGCAGGATAGGGCGATTTCTGCACCATCGCATCGACGTGGGGGCGGCGCGCCGAGGCGCGCTCCAAGTGGATGATAAATGTTTCAGTCACGATCTACGCCTTGTCCCAGAGCTGTTGGTAGACGGCCTCTATGCCATCAACTTCGGTCTGAATTCCATAGCTGTTCCGCGCCACTGAAAGTGCACGCGTCGACATCTGCGAGAGGGCATCAGGGTCGCGCAGCACCGCCTGCACCTCAGCCACCGCGCCGTCGACGTCCCCCAATGGCACGACCCGCCCAGCGGTACCTTGGGCGCTGAATGCGCGAAAATAACCCGTGTCGGTGGCGACGAATGGCACGGCGGAGGCCATCGCCTCTAATGGTGTCATCCCGTACCCTTCGTAACGTGGAAGTGGCACAAGGAGGCTGAGGCCGCGTAAAATTTGGGGCAAGCGATCAGGCTCTAACTCACCCAAAAACAGCAATCTGTCCGTCAGTTCGGCGGTTGCCACGCGCGCCTTCAAATCCTCAAGGAATGCATCATGTGCGCCGCCTGCCCGCCCGATAACCAGTGCTGTGGTGTCAGGATGGTCAGGCAAAACGCGGATCATCGCGTCAACGAACTGGTCGGTCCCTTTTTCAGGGCGGATGCGGCCAACCGTGGCGATACCCCGCTTACCCGGGAAGCCCGTGGCTGCCCATGCCGCCGCACGGTCCTCAGCGGGGCGAAACATTGCCGTGTCCACCCCGTGTGGGACCACCGCACGCACATGTGGGACGTACTCCGCAGCCACGTCCGTCGTTGCTATCACCGCGTCCATGCGCGAGATTAGCCATCGCGGAAACGCCGAATGGCGACGCTGAGCGGCGGAGGTGAATACGATGCAGATGGGTAGACGAAGGACATCACGCGCCCAGATCGCGGCGCGCATCTCGGTGTTGCGGCGAACGTGCCAGATCGCGAAGGGCAGCCCGTCAGGCGCGTTACGACACAAGTTCCGCGCCTGTTTCAGCGTGATTGGATCAGGGCAACCCGGCAACGGTTGACCCACGAGGCGCATATGACCGTTGACGGCCTGCGCGCGCACAACGCCCGCCGCAGTCGCGGAGACGCCGGTAAAGTTCCGGTTGAAATTCGTCACGAAAAGGGGCGGCGTTTGGTTCATCCCAATTGACTACGCGAGGTCTGCACCGCGCGCAAACTCTATGCGCCCCGTCGGCGTCGGAGTGCTGCGACCCCGATAAGCGCCCACCCCAAGATACCTTGACTGTGGGCGGCCAAGCTAGCGTCCCGCTGAAAGGCAAGTGTGCGTGCCAACTCTAGGAGACCCACGGGGCGCTTAATGACGATCTGGGCGGGTAGCCCGTCGATAATCATTCGGTAATATTGATAGTAGACCTGTGGCGAGAGCCAGATGAATACCGCGAGCAGGGTCAGGGCAATCCCGATGCGGACGGGCAGCGAGAACCTGCGACTGGCTAGCCAAGTAACGAATAGGAAAACGGCGGACAGGCCCAACGATAGCAGTACCAGCCCTATTTTCTCGGCGCTGGTCAGAGTGAAGAAGCTGTCACCACCGTACAAAGCGGGTCCTAGCTCTTCGGCGGATTACGCCTGATCTGGCGCGGCCAGAGCGACGGTCCGATCCGCAGGGACGTGCCGGTTTCCGGTCGTGATCTGGTGCGCAAAACGGGCGTGTTGGATGTCTTGGAGCGGCTTTCGCGGAGCACGATGTAGAGACCACTTGCGATGATGATCGACGACCCGATCAAGGTGCCTATATCGGGGTACTCCGCGAAGAAGAAGGCCCCGTACGCGGTGGCCCAAAGTATCTGGCTGTATTGCATCGGGGCGACGATGACGGCCTCGCCAGCGTTATAGGCCCCGATCAGGAAGCGGCCCGCAATCCAAGCGAATACCGCGACGATGGCGATGCGGCCCAAGTCCTCAATCGGCATGGGCACATAGACGGTTGGTAGCAGCGCGCCCATCACCAGAAAGTTCGCCATCATCGGATAGAGCATTATGACGACCGTGCGCTCCTCCCGCCCGATCTTGCGCACGATGACCGAGGCGAACGCCCCCGCGACGGCGCAGGCAAGTGCGGCCAGATGACCAAGGCCAAGGTCAGTTTGACCGGGGCGCAGCACCACAAGGACCCCGCAAAGCCCGACCAAAACAGCGAGCCAACGGCGCAGCCGCACCTCTTCACCCAGAACAGGAATGGCAAGCACGGTAATAAGCAACGGAGATGCGAAAATGATGGCGTAAACTTGGGCCAACGGCAGCACGGAGAACGCATAGAACGCCGAGAAACCGGTGATCACAGCGGCAATTGTGCGGGCCATCATCCAGTAGGGGTGTCGCGGGATCAAGGTGCCGCTGGTTTGGTCACGTAGCAGCCACATCGTGGCGAGGGGAAAGCTGAACAAGACCGAAAAGAATACGATTTGTATGGGCGAATAGGTTGCGCCTAATACTTTGATAACCACGTCGTGGGTGGAGAATACCCCGAACGCCACCAGTGCAAGCAATGCGCCTTTTGCGTTCGGGGTCATTTGGTCTCTCCTACAGGCTGGCGTCCAGCGCCTCCAGAATGACATCGCCCATTTGCGTTGTCGACACCGGCGTGCCGCCTTCTGGGCCCATCAGATCTGCGGTGCGCGCGCCGTCTGCCAGAACCTTCTCAACCGCTTTTTCAAGGCGTGTCGCTTCCGCGCCCTGATCGAACGAGTAGCGCAGCGCCATCGCGAAGCTAAGAATGCATGCGATCGGGTTCGCCTTGCCTTGACCTGTGATGTCCGGTGCAGAGCCGTGCACGGGTTCGTAGAGTGCTTTCGGGCGGCCGTCGGCGTTTGGCAGGCCAAGCGACGCGGAAGGCAGCATCCCAAGGGAGCCTGTGAGCATCGCCGCGCAATCCGACAGCACGTCGCCGAACAGGTTGTCGGTCACAATGACGTCGAACTGCTTTGGGGCGCGTACAAGCTGCATCGCGCCGTTGTCGGCATACATGTGCGACAGCTCTACGTCGGGGTATTCCGCGTCGTGGATTTCCTGCACCACGTCGCGCCACAGAATGCCGGATTCCATGACGTTGGCTTTCTCCATCGAGCAGACCTTATTGCCGCGTTTGCGGGCCAACTCAAATGCGGAGCGGGCCACGCGGGCGATCTCGGACTCGGTGTAGCGTTGGGTGTTGATGCCCACGCGCTCATTGCCTTCTTTGTGGATGCCGCGTGGCTCCCCGAAATAGACGCCGGAGGTCAGTTCCCGCACGATCATAATGTCTAGGCCGGACACGATGTCTTTCTTCAACGACGAGAAGTCAGCCAGCGCGTCAAAGCATTGCGCAGGGCGCAGGTTGGAAAACAGGTCCATTTCCTTGCGCAGGCGCAGAAGGCCGCGCTCCGGCTTCACGGAGAAATCCAGATCGTCGTACTTTGGGCCACCGACCGCACCAAGCAAAACCGCGTCGACTTCCATAGCGCGGGCCATGGTTTCATCCGCCAGCGGAACGCCGTGTTTGTCGTAAGCCGCACCGCCGACCAGATCGGTTTCGACGTCAAATTTCAGGTCACGCTTTTCGCCGAACCAGTCAATGATGCGCGTCACTTGCGCCATGACTTCGGGGCCAATGCCGTCGCCCGGCAGGATCAGGATGGATGGGTTGGACATGGAATGCGCTCCGTCAAAAATGGGGTCTATAGCGGGGTATCGCGCAGGGCTTATGGGGTCAAGGTTGCTAGGGCGAATGCATGATCGGGATCGTGCTGTCTTGCGACAACTCCGGTCGCAAACCGTCCTCCAGAACCTTCCAAACCGCGGCGACACGCGGCGTGTGGCGCACTGCCTCATGCGTGGTCAGCCACAGTTCCAATCCGGGCACCGGAAAATCGGGCAAAACAGGCTCTACATCAGGGAGTTTTGCACCTAATGCGCAGGCCATAACACCGATACCTGCACCCATGCGGATCATCTCGCAATGCACTTGTTGGGAGTCGCACCGGAAGGCGAAATCGTCACGGGACAGCTGCCAACCCATCTTTGCCGCCGCGCGAATAAACCGTTCCGACCGGTCGTAGCCCAGCAAATCGTGCTGCATTAACTCGTCCACGGAAGACGGCGCACACCGCTGGTCAAGATAGCTCTTGGCAGCGAAGAACCCGAGCTTTAACACCCCCAGCTTCTTCGTCACCACCTCCAGCTGCGTGGGGCGGTACATGCGGACCGCGATATCGGCTTCGCGGAACAACAGGTTTTCGCTCAGGTCGGTCGCGTTCAGCTCTATCTGGATGTCCGGATGGTCACTGCGCAAACGCGCCAAAATGGGCGGCAGGGAATACATCGCGGTGAACTCACTGGCCGTGATGCGAACAGTGCCCTGCAAGGAATTGTCATGGCCAGCCGCGATAGTCGCCAGACCGGACGCCGCGTTTGACATCGCCGTCGCATACGGCATTAAAGCCTCGCCTTCAGCGCTCAGACGGAGGCCTTTAGATTGGCGGTAGAACAGGGTGATACCGAGTTGTTCTTCCATCGCGCGGACCTGTCGGCCCAAGGTCGGCTGGCTAACCCCCAACGCCCTCGCAGCCCCTGAGAGGGAGCCTTCAGCCGCCACCGCGAGGAAGGTTTGGATCAGCGTCCAGTCAAGGCGATCAATTCTATCCATTCATTTATGAATATCAGACCCCCGAATTTTGGCAATTCCATTTCATTTTTGTATGCGCAACCATGCTCCTGTCGTCATCGGAGAGGCTCTTTCACATGACCAAAACTGTACTCATTCTTGGTGCCAGCGGGCGGTTCGGGCGCAATGCCGCGACAGCCTTTTCGTGGGCGAATTGGAACGTCAGGCGCTTTGACCGCAACACGGACAGCCTGCCCGATGCAGCATGGGGCGCGGATGTGATCGTGAACGCCTGGAACCCCGCCTACCCTAATTGGGAACGTCTGGTCCCCGCGATGACCGAACAAGTGATAAACACCGCCAAAGACACTGGCGCGACGGTTCTTATTCCCGGCAATGTCTACAACTACGGCGCAAACATGCCTGCGCAGTTAAGACAGGACACGCCGCAGCGTCCGACAGGAACATTGGGCGCAGTCCGGCAAACGATGGAGCTGGCCTACCGCGATGCTGGCGTTAAAACCATCGTCCTGCGTGCTGGGGATTTCATCGACACGATGGCCAGCGGAAACTGGTACGACAAGATCGTCACCGCGAAACTGTCCAAAGGCACGTTCACCTATCCGGGCGACATGGACACCCCACACGCTTGGGCGTTCCTACATGATTTGGCGGATGCTGCGGTTATGCTCTGCGACAGGTCAGAGGATCTGCCGCAGTTCTTCGAGGTGAACTTCCCCGGCTACACGTTGACCGGTCACGAATTGCATCAAGCTTTGCAAGACGTCATTGGGCGCAGTTTGACGGCGCGCAAAATGCCATGGTGGCCGCTTAAGATCGCGCAACCTTTTTGGCCGATGGCGGCGTCCCTGCTGGAAACCCGTTACCTGTGGCAGACTCCGCACCGGATGATGCCGGATCACTTCGAAGCGGTATTGCCGGAGTTCACGCCCACGCCCCTTTTGGACGCAATCGCGGCGTCATTGCCAGACGACGTCCACGATAACGGGGTAATGCCGCGACACGCTGTCAGTTTGCGGCGTCCGTTCAACTTTTGCTGCCCTAACGCCAAGGCGACGTGAGGGTAAGACATAGTCCACACGTAGTTGAAGACCGTTGGACCAATGCGCCGTCATCTTATCCCCCGCCCACGTCGGTTCGGGATCGGTAAGCAACGGATGCTGGAGCAACGCGCGGAGCGGCGGCTTATGCCCCTCCCCCGCGTCGAGATCGCTATTGAATGTGCCGAGAAGGACGAACGGCGCGTCGGCAATCTGGGGCTGCTCTATGTAGTGACGCCAGAACCGGAGCTCCGCCGCGTTTCGCAAGCCGTTGCGGTCCTCCGGCCCGTCGAACACGGGCGTCGTGGCGTGGGATGTGAGAACCCGAAGAACGCCGCGGGGAGTCTCAACCCCGACATCCCATGCACCGACGGAATGAAGCGGCAGAACGTCCAGAACTGGCGCTGCGAAATACTCGTCGGCGGGCAGGTCCGGCATGGGGGCATCGCGCCATAGCAGCTGGCTTAGATCTGTCGTGCCGTCAGCGACCAACGGGAAACGCGACAGCAACAGCATGCCCCCTTGCCCTGCAAACTGCCCGTAGCCGAGCATATCGCGCGGCTCCCCGAGCTTGCCGTTCCGGTCCAGATCAATGCCACTGTCCCGCCCCGTGTTGGGGCGGGCGGTGAAGCCGTGGGGCATGGCATGGCCTAGGTCCGCCAAAGCTTTCTGGATAAGTGAGACGGCAATCAGGTCGTGGTCATAATCAACGTTCTGCAAAACCGCGATGTCGGGGGCCAGCGCCGCGACGCGGGCTAGATCATCGCGCGCCTTACCGTCCATCAAGTCGCGTACAAGCAAAGCCGGCCCGTCGCGGGACAGGCCGGTGTGATAGCTCATGATCCGGTAAGTATCCGCCGCCGCGACCTGCGAAGCGGCCAGAACGCCGATCAGGCTGGCAGCAATCCAGCTGCAACAGCGCGTGCGCCACGCATCCGCTTTTCGTCGATCATGTCGGCGATGCGGTTCATCGCGATGCCGCGCATGAACAGGCTTGCGGGAAGGAAGGCCCATATGGAAATCATCCAAACCAATGTCTGCGGCGATTCCATCATCGACGCATTGAACAACCCCGAAGCGGAACTCGCCACGGCGGGGGTCAAGAATGGCAGGAAGAACCCTAACGCAATGTTAAAGCGTGCGTCGCGATTAAGGCGCGTCACCACATCCGCGCCCATTGTCGGGTCGAATGTTGGCAAGTTGGTCCAGAAGTTGAAAGCCTGCGTGCGGTTCGGCCACCCCATGACGCGCAGCACGATTATGAACACCGCCAAAGTAAGCAACGACACAAGGTAGCTTAAGCCAACGGCTGCGCGCATGATATTCATGTGCTCGATGTTGCTCTGGTCGGGGACCAGCAGCATGATCAGGCGCACAGGGCTATAGGGGAAGTCGATGACGTACCCCACGAGGTGCCCGATAGCCTGCACAAAGCGCGTCAGCGTTGTTGGCTCATAGAGGCCACGGAAGATGATCGACAGCAAGAACACCGTCACAAACAGCGACAGGAAGCGCACGCGGTTAAACGGCGGCGCGTTACGGAATTCGATGAGGCACGGATAGGTGGAGCTGTATTCAATGAGCGTAATCAGGCCCGCGAAAAGGCCGATCAACACAACCATCTGCGTTGTGTCTTGCGTCACTCCCGGTAGCAATAAGGACGGCGTGCAGATCAACAGCACGGCAAACATTGCTCGGGCGACCGCGCCTGTTAGGCGTGATAACACGTCGATAAACCCCTCAACCCGAGTGGATCCGATGCTTTGCCGAACCCTATCCCAGAAAGATGATCCTTTGGCTTGTGCCGAAAGGTGCCTCATTTTCGCCTCAGTTTTGCCTAGATTCACTATCTCCTTCAACCATCTGATAAGACTGAGGGATTTTATTGGGAGATTCCGTGGTATTCTTGTGTCAGTGTAAAACACCCACAAGCGTATCTAGACTAGGCTCGCGTCAAACCATCTATATCTGGGATGAAACATGGCATTACTGTGCCGGAAGGCGGTATCTGGTGGTGGCCTAGGGTTAACGATTGGCGCCGCGCGGGGCAGGTACTGCGCCCGAGATTTTAACGGAAGTGGCCAGCCCCACGATCCGAGGCTGGCCACTATCTGAGCTTTTTAGTCGCTTAGACCCAAGGACGGGCAGCGCTGGCTTTTGCCTCAAACGCTTTGACACTGTCGACCTTTTCCAAGGTCAGGCCAATGTCATCAAGGCCATTCATCAGGCAGTGCTTCTTGAAGCTGTCGACTTCGAAGCTGAACACCTCCCCGTCGGACAGGGTCACGGTCTGAGCATTCAGATCAATCGAAACGCGCGCGTTGGCGCCTTTCTCGGCGTCCTTCATAACTGCATCGACCTGTTCCTGCGGCAGGACGATCGGCAAGATGCCGTTCTTGAAGCAATTGTTGTAGAAGATGTCCGCATAGCTCGGCGCAATCACGCAGCGAATGCCGAAATCTTTGATGGCCCACGGCGCGTGCTCCCGCGAGGAGCCACAGCCAAAGTTATCGCCTGCCACCAAAATCTCTGCTTCGCGGTACTGCGGCTTGTTGAGAACGAAGTCCGCAATCTCGTTGCCTTGACGGTCAAAGCGCATCTCGTCGAACAGGTTCGCCCCAAGGCCGGAGCGCTTGATGGTTTTCAAGAACTGCTTGGGGATGATCATATCGGTGTCGATGTTAACCAGCGGCATAGGTGCGGCGATGCCGGTGAGTGTTTCGAACTTATCCATTACATCATCTCCCGAACGTCAGTGAGTTTACCGGTGATTGCAGCCGCAGCCGCCATGCCAGGGGACACCAAGTGAGTCCGGCCTTTGTAGCCCTGACGGCCCTCGAAATTACGGTTGGAGGTGGAGGCGCAGCGCTCACCCTCGGCCAGTTGGTCGGGGTTCATCGCGAGACACATGGAACACCCTGCCAGACGCCATTCAAAACCGGCCTCTTTGAAGATGTCGGCCAAGCCTTCTTCTTCCGCCTGCGCACGCACCAAACCGGAGCCCGGAACGATCATCGCCCGCAGCCCGTCCTTGATCTTTTTGCCCTTCAGGATTGCGGCAGCTGCGCGCAAATCCTCAATGCGACCGTTGGTGCAGGACCCGATAAAGACGGTGTCGATCTCAATTTCTGAGAGCGGCATGCCGGGAGTCAGGCCCATATAATCGAGGGAGCGTTGAACTGCCTCAACCTTACCGCCTTGATAATCCGTGGGCGACGGAACAACAGCGGTGATTGGCAGTACGTCTTCGGGGGACGTGCCCCACGTAACGGACGGCGCGATATCTTCGCCCTTAAGGGTGATAACCTTATCAAAATGCGCGCCTTCGTCAGTGAAGAGCGTCTTCCAGTAGGCAACCGCAGCTTCCCACGCCGCACCTTTTGGTGCGTGCGGGCGGCCCATGCAATAATCATATGTGGTCTGGTCAGGCGCGATCAAACCAGCGCGTGCGCCGCCTTCGATTGCCATGTTGCAAACCGTCATGCGACCTTCCATCGACAAATCGCGGATCGCCTCACCACAGTATTCAATCACGTAGCCTGTACCACCAGCAGTGCCGGTTTCACCGATGACGGACATGGTGATGTCCTTGGCGGTCACACCCGGGCGTAGTTTGCCGGTGATTTCGACCTTCATGTTCTTAGACTTCTTCTGGATCAGCGTTTGCGTCGCCAGCACGTGCTCCACCTCGGATGTGCCGATACCATGCGCGAGGGAGCCGAAGGCTCCGTGCGTTGCGGTGTGGCTGTCGCCGCACACAACCGTCATGCCCGGAAGGGTCCAACCCTGCTCCGGCCCAACGATGTGCACGATACCTTGGCGCACGTCGGACACGGGGTAGTAGTGCAGGCCAAATTCCTTGGCGTTCTTATCAAGCGCTTCAACCTGAACACGGCTGTCTTCGGTCATGGTTTTCGCGTTGGCGCGGTCCAGCGTGGTCGGCACGTTGTGATCAGGCACCGCAATCGTTTTGTCAGGCGCGTGGACACTGCGGTTCGCCATCCGCAGGCCTTCAAAAGCCTGCGGGCTTGTCACTTCGTGAACAAGGTGGCGGTCGATGTAGAGCAGGCAGGTGCCGTCTTCGGCTTCATGGGCGACGTGGGCATCCCAGATTTTGTCGTAGAGCGTCTTGGGGGACATGATGGTCCTCTCCCGTAATGAATGAGTTGGATAGGCTGACGGAAAACGCGCGTTTATAGGTGCGCAAGCACCGAAAAGGTCGCGCCGTAGAAGCGTTCGCGCAGCCGAGCGCGGTCGTCGATGTCAAACACAAGCGTCATATACATGCAGATACACGCGCAGCTTGAGTCTCGCAAGGTCCAGCGCTTGCGGGTTTTCACCGCGCGTGCGAGGATTTGAAAATTCACACGAAGGGGGCCGCATGGCAAACCATGACAGCGTAGTTGAAAGCAGCCCCCTAAAGCCGAATGAAGCCGTATCTTCGCCAGAGTTGGTGCCTGATCTTGCGACCCAACCCGTGTCAGACTTGGTGGACTTCGGGCAGATGCTGTTTTCGCAGGCTGAAATCTTTGCGGCATCAATGCTACGGCCTTGGAACGCTTACCAAATCGGGATTGCGCTCGGGCTTTGGGCGCTGGCCCACGTGCTGCGCGCAATTTTGGGGCCACGCATTCGCAACTGGATGGCAACCCGTGAAGGCTGGCCAAAGTGGCGCATGCGTATCCTTGTCGTCGTGCACCAGCGGCTCCGGCCAATCTTCTTCGTTATCCTTCTGTGGATCGCCGTGGCGCTAATGCGCGAATTCACCTGGCCCAGCCGATCCTATGTTTTGGGCATCATCGCGACCTTGGCGACGGCGTGGCTCTTCGTGGTGTTCCTCACCCGCTTGATCCGCTCCAAGGTGCTACGGCGCACTGTGCGCTACGGCGCGTGGACCTATGTGACGCTGCATATTCTGGGCCTCACCTCCGACGCCGCACGGCTGCTTGATCGCGCCTCCATTGAGGCGGGCGAGTTCCGGCTGTCGCTGCTGCTGATCATACAAGCGATCGTCATTTTGGGCGTTTTGATTGTGGTCGCGCGATTTTTCACCACCACAACCTCCAAGCGCATCCAGTCGAACGAGGAAATCTCGCCGTCGATGCGGGTGCTTATCGTCAAAGTGCTGCAACTGGCCTTCTACGGCATCGCCTTCTACATCGGCGTTAAAGCCATTGGCATTGACCTAACCGGTCTGGCCGTGCTGTCCGGTGCCATTGGCGTCGGCCTTGGTTTTGGTTTGCAAAAGGTCGTGTCCAACCTCGTGTCGGGCGTCATTATTCTGCTCGATAAGTCGATCAAACCGGGGGATGTGATTTCCTTGGGCGAGACCTTTGGCTGGATCAACACGCTGGGAGCGCGCTACGCGTCCGTCGTTACCCGCGATGGGAAGGAATATCTAATTCCGAACGAAGACCTAATCACCAATCAAGTGGTGAACTGGTCGCATTCCAACGATTTTGTGCGGCTCGATATCTTCTTTGGAACGGCTTATGGCGACGATCCCCACACGGTTCGCAAGCTGGCAATCGAGGCCGCGCAGGGGGTTGAACGGGTACTGACGTTCAAGGCGCCTGTGTGCCACATCGTGGGGTTTGGCGACAGCTCGGTCGACTACATTCTGCGTTTCTGGATACGCGACCCCACGCAGGGGCTGACCAACATTCGCGGCAATGTGTATCTGGCGCTTTGGGATGCGTTCCAAGAGAATAACATCTCCATCCCGTTCCCGCAGCGTGAAGTGAAGATGCTCAACAACGAGCCGCCAAACCTGCCGGACTAATCGCACCCCAGAAACGAAAACGGCGACCCCGAAGGGCCGCCGCATTCACCTGACAATAAGGTAGCTATCAGCTTTCTGGGCTAACGGAGACCAAGTAGGCCCAGATGTCAGCAGCGTCTTCTGCTTTCTTCAGCTTGAAGGACATCTTGGATTTCGCCTTTGGATCGTCCAGCTTGGCTTTCAGCCAGTCTTTCGGGTTCGCGACGTATTCAATGAATTCCGCCTCATCCCAGACCAGACCAGTCTCGTTTACTTCCATGATGGAATTACCATATTTGAAATCTGCCGCCGCAACGACCTGACCCGGGAGACCGAACAGGTTCGGGCCTGTCTTGCCGCCTTTGACGATAGCATTGTCGCCATCGACGATCATGTGGCAGGACTTACATTTCTTGAACGTTTTCTCGCCGGCTTCGGCGTCGCCTTCAGCGAAGGCCGGCGCGGCGAGGAGGGCTGTGGTAACTGCTGCGATTGCGGCAAATTTCATGGCTATGGTTCCTTTGGTGAATTTCTTCTTGATCATAATATAAGCATAGCATCGTGATTGCTGCTAAAAAATGTAGAAATCAGGTCAGGCGGGTCAATTTGCCGCCACCTCGCCAAACTGTGAACGCTGGGGTAGGACACTACGGACACCCCAAACCAACGGAGCCAACACCATGTCGAAACGCGTCGCTATCGTAACGGGGGCCGCCCGTGGGATCGGTTTGGCCACGACCAAACTGCTTTTGGAGGAAGGCGTGGCTGTTGTGATGGTAGATAGGGATGCCCCCGCCCTGACCGACGCCGCCGCAGACCTTGAGGGCGTGCTTCCCTTGGCATTGGACGTATCCAAACCGGACGACGTGGCGACCATGATCGCGGAGACGACCAAAGCATTTGGCCGCATTGACCACTTGGTGAACAACGCGGGCATCGCAGACTTCGGCCCTATCGCCGAAACCGACTTCGAGCGCTGGCGCGCCGTTATGGCCACGAACCTCGACGGGGTCTTCCTGTGCACCCAAGCGGCAGCGCCAGCTTTGAAAGAGACGCGGGGGAGCATCGTTAACATCGCAAGTATCTCGGGGCTCCGCGCCTCCACCTTGCGTGTGGCCTATGGCACCTCGAAGGCCGGCGTCATCCAGTTAACCCAGCAGCAGGCGGTGGAACTTGGTGAGTTTGGCGTCCGCGCGAATTGCGTGGCCCCCGGCCCCGTGCGCACGAAGCTCGCGATGGCGGTTCATAGCCAAGATATTATCGACGCATATCATGACGCCATCCCGCTCAACCGTTACGGCACCGAGGTAGAAATCGCCAACGTCATCGCCTTTCTCTGCTCGCCCAAAGCCAGTTTCGTGACAGGCCAGACCATCGCGGTTGACGGCGGATTTCAGTGCACGGGCGTCGGGCTTCCCGCGTTGCGGAGCTAAACCACGATGGCCAACATGAACATGATCCCCGCTTGGGTCGACGGGACGTTGACCCCTGTTGAGAAATTGAAGGTTCACCAAGACGGGCTGCGCCACAAAGCCGTGTCGGTGTTCGTGATGCGCCGCGACAAAGTGCTGATCCAGCAACGCGCCCTATCAAAGTATCATACCCCGGGCCTGTGGGCGAACACCTGCTGCACCCATCCCCTTTGGGACGAGGTGCCGCTAGACTGTGCCATCCGCCGGCTTGATGAAGAGCTGGGCATCACGGGGCTGGACCCAGTATTCCGCGACCATCTGGAGTACCGCGCGGACGTCGGTCACGGACTGACGGAGCATGAGGTGGTGGATGTCTTCATGGCCGAAGCGCCGGACGATCTAGCCGCAAATCTAAACCCGGATGAGGTCATGGATATTCGCTGGATCAGTGTTTTCGATCTTGTAACTGAGGTTGACCAACACCCTCAGCGATTCACCGCGTGGCTGCGCATATACCTGAAAGAGCACGCCGATCGCATCTTTGGCAGTCTTGTTTAGGGCTGGATTCAGTGACTTTCTGGCACTTTTCCGCGATTCCGCAGCGTTGCGGCGCAGCTGCGCGGCGCTACGGCTTGAATATGTTGTCACGGCCATGTATTCGCGCGGATTGAGATTTTATCGTCACACTGCTATCTTATAAGCATGATGCGCCAACCCTTGGCGCTTACACAGGAGGTTTGAGCTCTGTCTCAACATTCAAACGTGGCCGCAGACGCCGCCACTTCATCGGCCAAACAGGCCCCTGAAAAAGACCCGGGCACCAGCGAAGAACTGCTGGCGCGGATCGTAGGATTTCTTGAAGAAGAGAAAGCCGAAGAGCTGGTGCAGATTGACCTGCGCGGGCGCTCTCAGATTGCCGACTATATGGTCGTCTGCTCTGGCCGCTCGACACGTCAGGTTACCGCGCTAGCGGAAAAGCTGTCTGACACGATCAAGCAGGACTTCGGCCGGTTCTCGAAGATGGAAGGCAAGGCCCAAGGCGATTGGGTTCTGCTCGACACTGGTGATGTGGTTGTCCACATCTTCCGTCCAGAGGTCCGCGAGTTCTATCAGCTAGAGAAAATGTGGTTGCCTGGCGGCACCGCAGAACTCGACTAGAGAGAAACGGTGAAGGTCACGATCTGCGCAATTGGCCGCCTTCGGGCGGGGCCAGAACTTGACCTGATCAAGGACTACCTGCAGCGGTTCGACCGCACGGGGCGCAACTTGGGGCTGGGGCCTGCCCAGATCATGGAGTTGGAGGACAAGAAAGGCGGCGGCCCCACTGCGGAGGCCGCGTTGCTGGAACGCGCTATCCCCAAAGGCGCAAAGATTTGCGCCATGGACGAACGCGGCAAAGTCATGACCTCACCAGAGTTTGCCGACATGATGGGCAACTGGCGTGATCAGGGCACAAGCGATCTGGCGTTCATTATCGGCGGCGCCGACGGGCTGAGCAAACAGCTGCGCGCGCAGGCCGATACGTCCCTGTCATTTGGCAAAATGGTGTGGCCGCACATGCTGGCCCGCGTCATGCTTTGCGAACAACTCTACCGCGCGGCGTCGATCCAGTCCGGCTCCCCATACCACCGCGTTTAGCGGTCGGCGGTATTACCAGTTGTTAAGGCGGCTCTGCCAAAAGGCGTGCCAACTTCTCTTTGCAACAGGATACGCATTTCATGGATAGTTTTTCGGCATTCCCGACCACCCCGATCTCCCCCGCGCGCTCTGCCAGTACCGTCATTCCGAACGACACCGCAGAGCTGCCCCACGTCAGCCGCGCGTTGTACATCGGTCAATCCGGCGCGTTGTCGGTGCAGATGGCCGACGGCGACGTTGTCACCTTTGAGGCTATTCCTGCGGGCAGCATGTTGCCCATTCGCGCCGCCAAAGTCCTGTCCAGCGGCACCACCGCCGCCGCGATTTTATCCCTTTGGTAGCGGTCTAAAGCCGTTCATCCATCGCACGCCACCGGTGCCCCGCCGCCACCAGCGCTTGGTCACCGGTCCGCTTGCGTAACGCCACTTCACTGATCACACGGGCCAGCGCGTCCACGTACTCACGCAAGCGGTCCACCCCGACCAATCGCGCAATGCGCACCTGACGCGCCAGCGCCTTACGGTTGTGATATCCGTTCACGACAGACCGCACCAAGTCGCCCTGACCCAAAACGCGGCAATCCAACGTTGCATCGTAGCCAAGCGCCCCGAACAACCCTTCAAACTTCCCGCTATACGCCATCGGCACCACCGCCACATCGCTGGAAAACGCGGCGATGCATGCGTGCATGCGCGCACCCGCGAAAAAGTCCAAGCTTGCGATATAGGCCTTCGCGCTCCCCGGCGTTGCGAAGGACGGCGCAACCGTCACGTCGGGAAACTGCGCCTGCAACGCCAAGGCTGCGGCCATATCATCCTCGGCGGGGGCGGACGGGCTGATAACATGGGGCACCAACACCACGTCCGGCCTATCCGGCAATGCCAGTAACGCGCCAATAAGATCGCGCACGGTCGCCGCGTAGTCTGCCTTCAACTGGAATTGATTTTGGCCTGTGTAGCCGCCACCCATCAACAAGCCCGACACATTCAACCCGATGGACGGCCTGCTCCACGTTGGCGCGCGCCCTTCGGCAGGCAGGCACAACGCAACGTCCGACGCCGTAATCACAGGGCGCGTCACCCCCAACGCACGAAGCCTGCGCGTGGACTCATCGTCACGTGTGGCGACCAGCATGGCCCGCTTTATCAGGTCCCGCGCGAAAGGCCGCGCCAGCCAAGACTTGAACGGCCCAAAGGTTTGCGGCGCCAACACGACGGGGCGTCGCGACAGATACAGTAGATATTTCAGGTAGATCATCCGGTTCAGACGAGCCGCGCCGTAAACGTCGGCAAAGCTGTCGCCTGCGCCGATATCCAGCACCACATCGCAGGTCCGAAACATGGAAATAACCCGCCTTGGGTTCTTCATCACCTGACCGTTCAGGTACACCACCGACACATCGGCCCCACCCACATAAGGCGCCCGCGCGCCTTCCCAGTCAAACACAGTGATCGCGATTTCAATTCCTGTCGCCCGCGAGATGCCGCGCAGAATCTCGATCTGGGATACGGTCAACGCACCTACCCCCAAATTGTCGGAATTCGTGGCGTAGAACAGCATACCGACTTTCAACATGGCTTATCCCCTTTGATCGAAAAGCGCACAGTGCGTCGGATCATGCCCGCAAAATTGCGAATGACCTCCGTCGCGGGGGCGCTGCGACTCATCGCCCAAAGCCCCATCCCACGGTAGTGCGGGATGGGGCGCCCCATAATCCAAAGTGCCGCGAGCCGTGCCAAAAGAACCCGCCGCCGCCGTACCTGCCCGGGCTGTACCTGCTCAAGATCGTTCAAGTCATAAGTCGACACCTCAAGATCCCCTGGCCCCTGCGCCGCCAGAAGAAGGGATTGGCCCAAAGCTGTCCGCGCTAGAATAAGGCTTTGCCCCGGCCTGTCTTCAAAGTCGGGATATCCATCGCTGTCCGCTTCCCAAGCGTCGGCAAAAATGATGTCGGCAAACACTCCGCTCCCGTCGGCGCAAATTTTGCAGCGATGTTGAACAGCCTTGGACAGCACATCGCCCCAGCTTTGGCTGTAACTTAAGCTAACGGTCTTCCCGCTTTGCAAGCGAGCCGTTGCGCGGCCCGGCCATCCATCGGCACGGTGCCGGAAAGTCGTGACATCCCGCGCCTCCACCCCCATGAGCCTGAGTAAGGAAGCGCCCGCATCCAACGATGGCACCCCCGCGCACATAAATGACACCAGCACGGGGACCATCGACCGGACTTCTGGGTCAATTTGGCGAAGCGTCGCAAGCGCCGACACATCGCATGGCTTGCCCACGAAGGCATACCGCCGCCCGTCGCCGCGCAATTGGTTGAGGCTATCCAGTGGACTGGACGGCGCATACCGCGATCCGGATGCTTCAAGGATGTCGTCGGTCGTTGTCGAAATCGTCGTGATATTGGCCATCGGGTCGTTGGGGTCGGCCTTAATCTGGATGATCCCGTCCACGTGACCACCTTTAAGAAGCGCGATCAGATACCCTGACAACGCCCCGCCCGACGCCGCGCGACGCCGCAACACAGGGTCGACGGAGAAGCCGAGACTTGCCGACACATACGGCCCCCAGTTCGGGTCATTCACGCGTCCGCCCGCTTCGCACTCTTGCCCAACACTGGGGCAAATTTGCGCGATCCGGCGCTGCTCTGAGTGCTGCAACCGACGGGTAAAGTGCGGGCGCAAGAAGCCGTCTTTGGTCATGCGCATTGACACGGCGTTCGGTGCGACCGCAGCGCAGCCACCACAGCCCGCACAGAGGTCGCCGTTCAACACTTTTGAAAGTTTATCAGGCAATCGCGCTCCGCTTTCCAAGACACATTTACCTGCCGTTAAACACCTAAGTGGTTAATGGCTCGTAAAGTTAGCTTGGAGCCACTCATTGATCCGCATTGCCACTTTGCTATCCGGTCACGGCATTACAGCCGCTGCCACGCTGGCGCGTAATCTCATGCTGGCACGTCTTTTGGGGCCGGAGCATTACGCAATTGCGGTGGGTATCGCGATCCTTGTCGCGGGGGCAGAGATGGTCACGACCCTTGGCCTGCCTCAGTTCATCGTCAGCCACGAACGTGGCAACACGCGCAAACTCCAAGCGGCGCTGCACATGGTCCATTGTGCGCGCGGAGTGGTGGGCGCGGGGTTAGTCCTGCTCTGCGCCGCGCCCCTAGCACAGCTACTGAACACACCTTCCGCAGCACCTGCCTTCCAATCGGCAGCCGCCGTGCCCCTGATCTTGGGGCTAATTCATCTGGACCCCTACAGGGCGCAGCGACACCAAATTCACATGCCGCAGATCTTGACGTTATGTGTCCCTGCTGCAGTCTCACTCTTGGCACTGGGACCAATCATAGCGTTGAATGACGGCCCCGAAAGCATGCTCTATGTGTTGCTGCTACAGGCCTGCGCGACCGTGCTGACCTCGCATGCAACCGCGCGTTGCCGGTACCGGTTCGCCTTCACTCCAGCGATTACTGCGCACGCCGTGTGGTACGGTCTACCGCTCGCGCTGAACGGCGCGTTGATGTTCACCGTGCTGCACGCGGAGAAATTCATCGCGGGCGCGCGGCTTGGCTTAGAAGAAATGGGATTGCTGGCGATGGGTTTTACATTAACCCTTACCCCGGCCCTGATCGGAGCGCGTTGCCTGCAAGCCTATCACCTGCCAAGACTGCGCCAAAAATCGGACAATGCGTTAGGTGCGTCGTTCCTGCTCGGCGCGTCTTTGGCGGCATTTTTGGCTCTCACCGTCCCCCTTGCCGTGCCCGCGTTGGGCGCGGGCTTCACGCCGCTCGTGACACTAATTCCATTGCTAAGCTGCCTCGCTGCAACCCGCCTGCCAAAGTCCGCGCTCTCAACCGCAGCGCTGGCGCAGGGGCGCACGTACCTTCCGCCGTTGGCCAATCTGCCAAGGCTCCTTATGGCACCAATTATATGGCTGACGTTATCGCACGGCGGCTCAGTCCAAAGCTTGTTGAGCCTCGCCGTTCTAGCGGAGGGTATAGGGCTATTGGTCGGCATTCTCGTCGGGCATCGCGGTGCCTTTCCGGTGACACAAGCCGCGCTGGCGCTTGGTGCCACGACGCTGATCATAGCTGGCCAGCCGACGTTCGCCGCACTGCTCTGCCTCGGGGGATGGATCATGCACCTGCAACGCCCCAACAGCCCTGTCAGACCCGCCACCGCATGACGTTAGCAGTACATATAGGGTACCACAAAACAGCAAGCACTTGGCTGCAGCGACGGGTATTTGTGCCGCAAATGGGTTTCGCGCCCTTGCTGGACCATCAAGAAATCGACCAGCTGATACTCCGCCCCCATGATCTCGATTTTGACCCCGCGCCAGCGCAGGCCGCCATCACAGTCCGCCAACGGTCGGCACCTGCTAAGTCTTGCACAATTCTGACCTCCGAAACCCTGTCGGGACATCCATTCTTCGGAGGCCGCCAAAGCGCCACCGTCGCGCATCGCCTACATCAAATCGCACCAGACGCTCACATTGTCATATGTGTGCGGTCCCAGATGAGCATACTGCCCTCGGTCTACATGCAGTATCTCCAACGCGGCGGCACGCTGTCCCACGCGGCGTTCTTCGCGGGGCCTGAAGGGTTCGGCTATCCCGGCTTCGAGCTCGCACATTTCTGCTACGACAGGCTTGTCAGCCTATACCAAAGCCTGTTCAGGAATGTGCACGTTCTCACCTTTGAGCAGCTGACTAACGCGCCCGATCTCGCACTGGCGAATTTGTCCGAAAAGCTGGGCCACACCATGCCGCGCCTAGAGGCCCAAGATACGCAACGAGTAGGCGCGTCGCTGCCACAGGCGTTGGCACCAGTAGTGCGACGGCTAAACCAAACACGCGTCAGCACGCTCAACCCCGCCCCCGCGGTCGCCCTCACGCGGGAGCCGGGTTGGATGTACCGTGCGTTGGGTGTTGCCGCGCGGTCCAAGGCCGCACGGTCATTGCTCCACCACCGTCCCGTCAGCGACTATGTGGCCGCTCACTTCGCCACGAGGTTCCGCGACAGCAACAAACGCTTGGCGCAGATCACCGACGGCACATTGGACCTCTCGGGATACCCTTAAATTGCGTCGGCCCCCAGCTTCCACGCGTCCGCGTTGACCGTCGCCGCAGGTCCAACCAGCGTTTTATAACTGCCCCCTGATGGGTCGCTGCCGTCGTCGGTGCTGTCTTTCCACACCGACAATTGGTGCACGGTCCCCTCCACTTGGTAGGAGCCGTTCGCCGTCGCCAAAAGCAACAGGATCCTGTTGTTTGGCAACAGACCCGACCCCGGCGCAAATACCTCATCCATTACGAGTGTTTCGTTCACCCAGATCCCCGTGAAGCCTACCGCCATGTCGATCGCCAGAACCACCCGCGCCCGTGCCATACTTGTGATCACACCGGACCCCGTTTGCACGTTGTTAACCTTCACAACCCCATCCGCGTCGCGCACGCGCACCCTAAGGGAGCCACTCGGCAGAACTTCCAGCTTTAGGTAATTACCCGTCGTCGTCATCAAAGTCCGCGAACCGGACGGTGGCACGGTCATCGCGACATCAAGCGCAAACTGGATTGACCCAACCCCCGCGCCCAATGACACTGTATCCTTGAAATGCGGGCCTGAGGGGCCAGTGGTGAACGACGGCTCGGCCGCGATCAGCGTGTTCGCCAGCACCGACGCCTGTGGGAGCGGTCGCACACCAATCCCCTCGACACGCGCAGCCCCAACGTCAACCATCGGCAGGTTTTTATACGTCTCGGCATAGAGGTCCTCGGGAAACTTAACGGCACCCGTCCCCCCGCCTTCGCCGAAACTGATCATGTCAGTGGCGGTAAACGCACCCGCCTCCGGATAGATACGGACGCGGCCGGCGGACAACTCCGCTCGCGTCGCGGGTACGCCATTGATTTGCCAACCGAACACATCCGTCCAATGTGCGTACGTTGATCCCAAAGGAAGCTCGCTACGCGCTTCTCGAAGCGTGGTGATCGGCCCCGCGCTTGACCACACTTCGACGTAGGCCCCTGACGGCTCCCATGTGCACATGTTGAATTCGGGGACGCTCCATCCGGTCAGGCCTGCGGCCTGCAACACTGCATGGGCCGTTAGGCGGGCATAAAGTGCTGCGCCGTCGTCGTGATCGTCCGCAGGGTGGCTTTGGTCGATCCAGCCCCCCGCGCCGTCCGCCACGCCGTTGCGATAAGCCAGTGGCTCCAACCCCATGGGCAGAAACCAGTCGCCCGCATGTTGGTTGACCACCATATTACGCCACGCTTGTCGCGCCGCCTGCTTGTTGCGCAGGTTATCGTGCTCCGCGCCAACCGCAGTAACGGTCGCATTTTGCATGTCCTCCCCAATATCAAACCGATGTGGGCCAAAGGGGACCCAACGCGTGTGTGCGGGGTCGTAGAACTCTCCGAACCAGTGATCCGCCGTGTAGCTGCCCCCCGTACCGTAGGTGATCTGACTTGGGAACGTGACCGCGGTCCCGTCCAGAGTTCTTCCAGTGAAGAGCGGGAAGAACGCATCGTCGAAGTTGTCTCCCAGTGCGCCGGGAGACGCGAACCAAGACATGGCTGGTAGACCCACATGCTGGCCATCAGCCGTCGCGAAAGCATGCAGCGCGGCGTCATCCGCCCAACTGCGCGCAGCATCGCCATCATCCACAAGTTGGCGTAATCCGGTGCCTGAGATGGCGTGAAAGACGATGGCCACCTTGTCATCTGGCCGCTCCGCCATGAACACATTCGCCATCGCAGCCACCGCCGCCGTATGCCGGTCGGCGTCGCTCAGATGCTTCACCACGGGCGCGCCATCGGTCCAAATCATTTGCACCATATCGTCGGCCAGCAAGGTTTCCGCAGGCAATTTGTCATGCGCCACGGACCGAATGCGCACCACCTCCGATTGACCCCATAGCGCCACAACGTGACCCACGCCGAAACGGTAGGCGCTTGCGGCGCCCGTCGCGGGTTCCGATTTGATCCGCACTTGGGGGGTGATCCACGCGGGGTGCCGCGCGTGAGACGCCACCGCACTCCAATTGCCATCCGGCCCGATGGTTGCGGCGTCGGTCCAAGGCGTCACCGTCCCATCGTCGCGGATCAGGCGAAGCTGCACGACCTCCCCCGCCGTTCCTGTCCCCCTTAGCGGGATGTCAGCGGTGTTACGCCCGAAGGCAGCGCCGCTGTCGAACAGCGTTTTGTCGCGACTGAAGCTGTCCAATGTAACTTGCGTCGCCGGAACAAAGGGTGTGCTGTCTCGCACGCCCTGCTGCGTTAAAGCCAATCCCAATAGTATTGTCATCTGACCCTCTTTCAAACGTCGACCGAAAGGGGCGCACTAAAAGGCACAACACCGCAGAGCGCCCCGATAGGTGCGAAACGTCTCATGCATGTGGTTGTCATCTAAAGCCCCCATAGCACAGTGCGGTAGGGTGTTGCGCGGCGACGCGGGCTGCGACCGCAACCGCTAGGTCAACTGGTCGCGCGCCAAAGCTGCCTCCAGATCATCCGCGTTTTTCAACCGCCCAAAAGCGCCGGTGGCTATATCGCGCCGGATGATCTGTGCCGGATTGCCCGCAGCGATGGACCGCGCGGGCACGTCCTTGGTGACAACGGCCCCTGCAGCGATAATTGCCCCATCGCCGACGCAGACCCCCGGCAACACGATGGAGCGCGCACCAACAAAGCAATTCGACCCGATACGCGTATGCGCATAGAGGCCACGCGTCCGGTCATGGCTTAGGATGCACGCGTCAAATGCGACATAGCTTTTGGCACCGATGTGAACGCCTATAGGAAAGGTACGATCAAGGCGGGCGGACAAGGACAGCTCCGCCGTGGGGTGAATATCCATCCCGAAAACGCGAACACAGACCGCGCGTTTTGACGCGACCAGAATTCGTCTAAGCCATTGCAGCCTGTTCAGGCCCCGACGCCGCGCCTTCAGGGGTGCGGCAGCCGGAGCCCGTGACAGGTCTTCAAGAGGTGTGCCTGCATTTTGGCAGGACAGGGTCGTGATCTCGTCGCCTAAACTGTGATTAAAGCGATGCATCCTCAAACCCTCACAATCGCCCCGTTCTGGAGCTGAGCCTCGAGGGCCCGCTACCATTTACCTAAAAGTCTATGAATCTCTGGTTAACGCCGTGCTGTTTATCGCGCTGACCACCGTTAACCTTCCGTTATCCAATCCCGACGATCCTGCGGCCACCAGACACCGCAGGTTAGCCATGCCCGACCCTAGAACTTGCCCAGAAAACAAAGAACTGTCCCCCGTGGTCGTCCTTTACTTGGCAGCGGTCGCACTGCCCGTGCGCTACACGCTAGGCCCGTTACAAATGACCAGCCTGCGCACGGTCCTTGCGCTCGTGTTCGTTCCCCTACTGATCCGCTACTTCCAAAGTAGTGATCGAAAAGCCGCCTCTACCGATCTTCTGTTTGTGGGTTTCATCTGTTGGGCTGGCCTTGCGTTTACGCAAACCTCCCCCACCCATGCGCTGGAAAACACCGGCGTCCTGCTGCTGGAACTGCTTGGCGGCTACCTTATCGCGAGGACCTATATCCGCTGCGCCGCGCAACTTCGTGCGACGATCAAGGTGATCCTTGTGATTGTCATGCTGTCCTTGCCCTTCGCCATTGTAGAAAGCTTAACGGGGCAGCCCGCGCTTATCACACTTATCGACGCTATTCCGGGTTTGAATTCTGTGGCGAGTGTCTCGATCCCACCACGGCTTGGCTTGGAACGCGCGCAAACCCTCTTTGCACATCCGATCCACTACGGGTTGTTCGCCTCCACGCTCACCGCCCTCGTCTTTATCGGAACAAGGGGGTGCTGGCCGCTCTGGTGTCGCTTGGTCGGGCTATCCTCCGGTGTTCTTGCCAGCTTTTTGGCGCTGTCGAGCGGCGCCTTCCTTTCTGTTCTGCTCCAACTTCTGTTGATCATCTGGGCCTACACGTGGGCCGAGGGCCGCACGCGTTGGTTCGTGTTAATCGGCCTATGTTGCATCGCTTACGTGCTGATCGACCTCGCCTCTAACCGAACACCTGTTCGGGTATTTTTCAGCTACGCCACGTTCTCTGCACATAACGCATACTGGCGCGGGCTCATCTTTGAGTGGGGTATGGTGAACGTGTGGCAGAACCCCACCTTTGGCATCGGGTTGAACGACTGGATCCGCCCGCCTTTCATGCATTCAGGCAGTATCGACAACTTCTGGCTGGTGATCGCACTCCGCTATGGGGTGCCCGGTTTTGTGTTGTTCGCCGCCGCATATCTTTCCGGTCTACTCAGGGTTCTGTTCGCCCCAATCCCCGCTGAAAGTCGGGGCCTGCGCTTGGCTTGGGTGATTTGCTTCACAGGCCTCACGTTTACCCTGTGCACCGTCCACATATGGACGTCGATCTTCTCGTATGTGTTCTTCCTCTTTGGCGCTGGCCTTTGGATGCTGGAACCCGCCATCGTCCAATCCAAGACAACCCCAAGCCGTGCACCGCCGCGATTTACGCGGTTTCCAAGGGTCCCCGCATGACTGTCCGGATGGGGTGCATCATCGTCACCTTCAACTCCGAGCGACATATCACCGCCTGCCTGAAAAGCTTGGCCGAAGCCACGAACGTTCAGCTAAAAGTGGTCATTGTGGACAACGCTTCCAGTGACGCAACAACGCGCCAAATCAACAGTTGGGCTGCGGGGCAAAGCCTTGATCTCACCTTAATTCAAGCTGCGGATAACCGCGGGTTCGCTGCGGGTGTTAACATCGGGTTGACCCACATCATGGCGGACAAGACGCTGGATCGGGTCTGGATCTTAAACCCTGACTGCACCGTACCGCCTGAAACTCCAGCGCTGCTGGCGACCGCACCTTTGCCCTTCGCGCTGTTAGGAAGCCGGATTGTTTATGCAAACAACAGCGGACAAATTCAGATCGACGGGGGGCAGGTAAACCGTTGGACTGGCGCCACGCGTAACCTCAACATCGGGCGCGACCCGTCCCGCACGCAACTGCCCGCTGCCGCGTATTTGGATTTCATATCGGGGGCCAGCATGGTCGCTTCGCGAGACTTCATCGCGCAAGCCGGCCCGATGCCGGAGCAGTATTTCCTATACTATGAGGAGGTCCACTGGGCCCAGCAGCGCGATCAGCTTCCACTTACGATTTGCCCCGGTGCAACAATCTACCACCATGCCGGTGCGTCCATCGGCTCCCCCACACTACAGCGCGGGCCGTCGCGGCTATCAGCGTATCACAAGCACCGTGCGCGGATGTTGTTCATGGCTAGCTTTCATCCGATGCGATTACCAGTGGCCTATGCCTTCGGCTGGGCCAAGCTCATCCAACATATCGTTCGGCGTCAGTTTGAACCTATTCCCGCCATCCTCAGGGCTTTGCACGGTCTTTCCTCGGGCACTTAAGTATAACCGCAGGCTCAGGCTGAAACGAAACTCCGCACCCTATCCACGAGACTGTCGCAACGCGGGTTCGTCCCGTGTTGCGGCACCTCGCAAGCCGAGGCCAGCAAGGGCGGTAAATCCTCCACCTCCCACGCTACCCGCAGTCCAGCCCGCCCCTCCAGCGCTTGCGCAGTTGCGCATTGATGATTGTTTCGGTGCTCCGCCAGCGCCGCACGGCGGGGTACAATTATAATCGGCTTACCTGCGAACTGGGCCGCCAGAACTGTTCCAATTCCGGCATGCGACACGATTATTCGCGCGTCATCTACCGTTTGTTCAAATCGACGTATCGGCAAATCCCCGTGGGCTTCGAACCCAACCAGCCCATGCGCTTGGCCGGTTTGAAACACGACGCGTTCAGTTTTCACACTTGCCCACCGCGCCATGAAATCCACTAACCTCGGGAATGGCAGTTGCGTGCCAACCGTCACAAAAATCATAGGACCGCGCCCGCATAAGTTGCGCCGGTTTTCAGCGCCACCGGTTTCCATTGCGTCATCCACAGGTCGCTAAAGCGTCGCGCCACGCGGCCTGACAGTGACATCCGTTGCACGTTCGCCACCGAGTCGATCCAGACTGTGCGGCACCCCACACATTTTCCGAGGATGAGCACCAAAACACCCGGCGCTGCACCCGTTGAAACTATGACGTCAGGCCGTACACGCCACAGAATTTGGCACGCTCCGATCAAAGTTCTCACCAACCGAAACGGGGTTTTGAGGTTGCAGTCCGGCAGTTGTAGCACCGTCTCATCGCCGACATCCGCACTGCAGGCATAGGTGACTTTGGCCCCATCAAATGCCTTAGAGAGCAACCGTAGTTGCTGCCAATGCCCTCCGCCTGACGACACCGCCAACACATACACCATTTTTAAAGCCCCCCTTTAAACCGACGCTCGAACGTGACGTGCACAGAATTTGATCCCACCCGATGCCCCGTCTCGTCGCGCCGTGTGCGCCGTTGACCACCAAGCACGAGCCCCCAATCTTCGCGCAATCTCAACCGGTAGACAGCACCAATGTGCGTTGCGCTGCGCTTTCCTGCCAAGGCTGTCGCATCCGTTTTCAAATATGAGACCGACAAATCAAGCGCCCCGCGTGCGCCGATCCGCCGTGACAATCCGACATCAAACTTCGTGGCAATTCGCGTCTCGCCACTCTCATCCGATCCGGAGAAATCACGCGACAGCGCGATGTCCAAACGGCTTCGCGCGGCTGTCGCGCTATAGCGCAAATCAATCGTCGGTTCGCTGGAATTCACCGCGAGCCTCGCTAGCCCGACCGCGACACTAAACTTGTGATGTTCGGTGGCGCGGGTCAGCCCGAACTGCAACTGATCCAGTCTTCCCTGTGCAAGTTGCTCCGACGACGCGTAAGCAAAAACATCGCCGACGCGCCCCTGCCGCGTAGCGGCGACCCTCCATTCCATGCCGGCTATGTTCGCAGCATCATCGCGAAACCGTCCGCTCCCTACATCAAACTCCAGCGTCAAAAGTTTACTTGGCCTAAAGGTCACGCCAACGCCAACGCGAGTTTTGGTGTGTGTCACGGGCGTAGACCCCACGACGCGCAAGCGGTCGCCGCCCAATACCCCCCGCAAAATCGCGCGCCTGTTCAGCCGAGCATTCACCCCAAACTCAAGTTTCTGCCGCGTACCACGGATGACGGTCATGCCATCAGTCTTGCGGCGGGTGATGGTGTAAGTGAACTTGGTCCCGAACGGTCGTTTGATCCCAGTCATGAACCGAACGTTGCCTTGCTGAGTACGAACGCCCGATGCATGGGCCGCAAGGTCAACGCTGCCGGATGGCTCTAAGCCAGCAGTTGTGAAATCTCCGACAGGCAAACGCGCGCTGACGACTGAAGCATCGAACTGGCTAGACTTCGTCGCTCGGCTATATGAAAGGCGGCTTTTTACCTGCGTGCCCGCCGCCGTGTTTCGCTTGGCATCAAGCTGAAACTTCAACGCCTGTGTGCGCGTTTTCGACGACATGGTCAGCCCCGCTGTCCCGAGCCCCGCCACGCCTGATCGTTTGATCCCATTCAAATCAGGGTCGCTGTCCAGAACGGCTCCAATCCCCAAAGTAAGTTCAGCGCGAAAACCGCCATAGTCCTGTGCAAAAGTAGCGCCAGTGCAGGCGCATGTAATCGCAAGCGCTAACGCCTCGCGGATCACTCAAACAGCTTTCGCTCTGGCACGATGACGACATCACCCGCCGCCAGCGGGAAACTCTGTCCGCTGCCGCGCATCAATTTAGCCACGTTCACGCGGTACGTTGTCACCTGCCCGCTGGCATCGGCCGTCCTGCGAACCTGAACACGCTTCATTGCGGCATAGCTGGTGGTGCCGCCCGCTTGGGCCAAAAACTGCATCAGGGACGTGCCGGGACGCACCTGCACCCTTCCGGGCTTTACCAGTTCCCCCATTCCGAAAACGGTGATCAGCTTTTCGGCAGACGGGGCTGCAGTCACCACCCGCGCGGCTTTGCGTTTGGCAAGGGATGCCACCGCAACATGCAAGCTTGGGCGTTGCGAAAACTGGGGCGCCAACTCTGCTGTCAGCCCGTCCCGAAGCTGACCCAATGTAAGCCCCGCCGCCCGAACTTGCCCCACCATAGGGAACGCTATTGTCCCATCGGGCAGCACCAAGGCATTGCGGTTTAGGCTGGCGTCTTCCATCACCTCAATCCGCAAAAGATCGCCCGACTTCAGCACATAGCTAGACCCCAGAACCGGCCCCGAAAGGCAGCACGCCAAGGTCGCTAGCCAGCCAAACAGCCTCAACGCCCCGTCCCCCAGAGGACCACGCCAACAGTACGCGCAATAAGGGACAGATCGTATAAAAACCCATGCTGGCGTTCATAAAGGGCGTCGTATTTCGCGCGTGCTGTAAAACTCTGGTCGTTGCGTCCAAACACCTGCCAAGGGCCTGTCAAACCTGGCCGAAACTTGAAGTATGCCGTGCCCGCATACATGATGATTTGCTCTCGCAATATGGGACGAGGCCCCACCAGAGACATGTCACCACGAAGAACGTTCCAAAGCTGCGGCAGCTCATCCAGTGACGTGGCGCGCAGAAAGCGCCCAATGCGCGTGATACGCGGATCAAAACGCAACTTATGTGTCGTTTGCCACTCCATCGCGGCCTTCGGATCTTGCATCAGGATTTCCATCAACTGCTGCTCCGCCCTCACGCGCATGGTGCGAAGTTTTAGCAACCTGAACATCCGCCCGCCTTGGCCAACCCGTGGTTGCGCATAGAACGCGGGGCCCCCGTCGAGCACCACCAAAAGCGCGGATACTAAGATGAGTGGCACCGATATTGGCGACGTCAGAACGACCAGAAAAATATCCAGCCGACGCTTCCAACCGCCACGGTACCACGCCCTTTTTGATTGCTGTGCTGGGGGGGTCGATTGCCCACACGCACCCACCGGTTGGGCATCCTTAAAATGATTCGTCGCCCGAGCATCCATACGTCATCTGCCTCCTACCTTGTTTCAAACCGCACACAAAATGCACGAGCTCAGACAAGAAGAACTGAGATGAATTAATTATGTCTTAAGTTTTCAAAGGTCTGATTGACGATGGAAATTTGTATCAACAGTTGGACGAGTCGGGCGGATGGTGGAATGGGGATATTGGCGGTTTCAGGTGCTTCGCAACCTACCCATAGCAATAACGGTTGCCATCATAGCGGCATCATTCGGCTGGCTGGGGCTTCGCCACATCCCGATAGAGCACACGGCGGCGGCGCGCCTCGTTCTGGAACGGCAAGTGGGCTTAACCGGCTCACCTAAAGCCCAGCGCACTTCGGAAGAAGTGCAGCACATCCAAAGCGTAATCCACGCATTAACCGCAGAAATAGGGGGTAGCGATAGTGTCGAAACCTACACGCTGGATGTGCAGACATCGCGGGACAAGCCGACCTATCTATACGTAACAGCAACAAAGCCAGCAGCGCAGGAATCGGTAGCCTTGGTGCAAACGCTCTCCAAACGCGGGGTGGAGATTAGCGACACGCTTCAGGCAAAGCAGATGGCTGCCGCCCTTAGTCGTTTGCAGGATCGTTTAAGCGACAGTCAGATTAAGCTTTCGCATGCGCAAGACGCCCTTGCGACACACAGAAGCAACGCACCAACGTCGCAACTCGACACATTGCGCGAACAGGCCGCCTTGGCACGCGCAACGCTGCGCACGCACGAGACCCAGACGGCGCAAGAAAGCCCTGCGTTAACCAAGCTAGCCGCTGATCTCGCGGCCGCGCGTAGCTTGTACTCAGACCTCCACCCGAAGGTTCGCCTGATCCGCGCGCGTATCGAGCAGGCGCAACGCACCGCCGCAACAAACGCGCCAACCCCGAAGCCCATGCAACCGATGATGCAGCGCGTGCTAGACCTAGACGCGCAGATCGCTGGTCAAGTTCAGTACGCTGCTGTCACAAGACAGTTGGAACAAGCGTTTGACGCCGCGAGCTTCGCCAGCACGGTCGCTCATGACGCCCTCTCCACAGCGCAAAGTAAGCATTTGGCCAACCGCATTCGCCTCAAGGTCGTGGAAGACGCAAACCTCCTCGGTCGCGGTGAAGATAGCATGCGCGACATTCTCCACGGCGTCATTCTGCTCGCTGCCCTAGCAGCGGCTGGCGTGGTTTTGGTATTGCGGATCAAGTTCGACGCACGGTTGCGGCGCCCCAGCGATCTGCACCGCACCCTAGGGCTGGTCCCCTTTGCAACCCTTCCCGATCTCGGGCCAAGTCTAAGTTAGGAGACACACTTGGAGCACATCCCAAACACCGATGAGTTGTTGCGTGCGGCCCAGCGTGAGTCTACGCAGGGCACCGATCCCGTCAGTTCGACGCCGATTTCGGATCCCTCGAAAAGCTGGCTCCGCTTGACAGAAACGACATTGGACCCCGTCGCCTTGTCGCGCCACCACATCAAGTCCGCGAAACCCAGCCCTCAATCCGCGCCCTACGACCAGCTAAGAACCCGTATGCTGAGCCACATGCGCGCGGCGGGTCACAAGCGTGTTGCCATCACCGCGCCAACGCGGGGGTGCGGCAGCTCCACCGTGACCGCCAATCTGGCTCTAAGTCTGGCCCGCCAAAGTGACCTTCGGGTCATGGTTCTCGATTTAAACCTACGACATCCAAGCCTGATCCGACTCTTTGATCTGCATGCCGCAGGCCCGCGTTTTTCAGTCCTGTTGGGACATCGGCGCAATTTTGACAGCACCTGTCTGCGCATTGGTGACAACCTAGGACTTAGCCTGAACCCCACCCCGATGGACGATGCGGCGGAGCGGTTGGCACACGCAAAAACCGCAGCCCTTCTGGATCATATAGATCGCGATTTCGCGCCTGACATCACGCTCCTTGATCTTGCTGCGCTCTCACCAATGGATGACGCGGTGGCGGGGTTGGCGCTGGCCGATTGCGCCTTATTGGTTGCGCGGGCAGATGTCTCGACGCGTGCAGACGTGGACATAGCAGAACGCACTATTGCGGAGCATTCGACTTGCCTCGGGGTTGTGCTCAACGGGTGTCGCCACCATGGCAAAGGGGGCGCCTGACGTGTTTGACGCCGAACTCCCGCCGAGCCTGTTGCAAACCAAACAGCGTCTCACCCATAAAATAAGGCTCTCTCGTTTTCTGCTCTCCGTGGTAGACCCGCGGGCCTACCTTCACGCATTAAAGCTGCTGAACCATTACAACCAAACGCACGTCATTCCGCGCCGGTCTATCACAACAGGTCCGAACGCGGCCATCAGTCCGACAAGCCAGTTTGCTAACCCGTCCCGCATTAGCCTTGGCGCGCGTGCGCACGTCGGCGCCGGATGCTTCATCTGGGCAGGGCCGCATTCCGGCCGGATCGACGCGGGCGACGATTTGTTGCTTGGCCCGAACGTTCTACTTACCGCCGCGAACTACCGTTTCCGCGATGGTACGCCCGTGTCCGATCAAACGATGGACGAGGCCAGTATTCACATTGGTGACAATGTTTGGATCGGCGCAGGCGCAATCATTCTGCCGGGGTCGCGTATCGGGTCAAACGCAGTGGTCGCTGCGGGCGCGGTGGTGCGCGGCATCGTCGCCACCGGCGAGGTCGTCGCAGGTGTGCCAGCCAAGAATGCCGGGCGTCGCTGATGGCGCCCTTGGCCACCGTTATCATCCCCCACCACAACGACGCGACACGCCTTTCGGCCTGCCTTCGCGCCCTTGATAGGTGTGACGAACGAAGCAAGGTGGAGTTTATCGTGGTCGACAACGGCACTCCTCCGCTTCCTGCAGTTTTCCCCGATCTTCATCAAAATACTCGCTTCCTATATGAGGCAACCGCTGGGGCTGCCAACGCCCGAAACGTCGGTGTGCAGTCAGCCGTGACCAACATCCTGATCTTCACAGATAGCGATTGCACCCCAGCCCCCGACTTCCTAACGCAAGCGATCCGAGCCGCCCGAGAGGCGGACATCACAGGCGGCGACGTCAGGCTTACTCAGTCACACGCGAACGGCGTTACTGCGTTCGAACAGGTCTTCGCCTTCAACCAACGCCGCTACATTGAGGAGATGCAGTTCTCCGTCACCGCAAATCTGGCGACCAGTATGAACGTCTTCAACCACGTCGGCCCATTTCGCGCGGACCTGTCGGAAGACCTTGATTGGGGCCGGCGCGCCACCGCCCTCGGCTACAAGATCACCTATCAGCCGGACATGATCGTATACCACCCCTGTCGGACCACGTGGACGGAGCTACGCGCCAAATGGAACCGTATAACAGCGGAGCTACATGGCGTTCACAATTCCGACGGGAAGCCAACTGTTCTTTGGATTTTGCGGGCGCTCGCGATGCCGCTGTCGGTGGTCGGTCACGTGCCGCGCGTTCTCTCTTCGCCTAAGCTAACCACATGGCGCGCGCGCGGCGCAGCGCTCGGCGTACTGGCGCGCCTACGCCTATGGCGCATGTTTGCAATGATCCGGTTGACCATCCCTCAAAAGCCCGCCGAAAGACGCCGACCCAAAGGCTTTGGTTGAAGCCAATGCCCGCGCCCCGTAGAAGAGGGGAGACCAATAGCGAGCTTGCACAATGACCACGCCCAAACCAGTTGTTCTTTGTATTCTTGATGGCTGGGGGTTGTCCGAAACCACCGAGGCCAACGCACCCGCACTGGCCAACACGCCAACGTTTGACCGACTGATGGCGACCGACCCCAGCGCGACCCTAATCACCCACGGGCCGGACGTGGGGTTGCCGAAAGGGCAAATGGGGAACTCCGAAGTGGGGCACACCAACATCGGTGCAGGCCGCGTGGTGGCTATGGACCTTGGGCAAATTGATCTCGCGATTGAGCAAGACACCTTCCAAAACGAAGCAGCACTGCAAGCTTTCATCGCCAAATTGAAAGACACCAACGGAACCGCGCACCTGATGGGCGTCGCATCCGACGGCGGCGTACATGGCCACATCACGCATATCATCGCCGCCGCGAAAGCGCTTAGCGCGGCAGGTGTTCCAACCGTGCTGCATGCCATTACTGACGGTCGTGATGTCGCCCCGAAATCCGCGCTCGGCTATATCGAAACGCTGGAGCGCGAGCTGCCTGACGACGTGAATATCGTGTCGGTATCCGGCCGGTACTACGCATTGGATCGGGACACCCGCTGGGACCGCGTGGAGCAGGCCTATACCGCTATGATCCTTGGCAAAGGACAGACCGCCGCCACTGCAACATCCGCGATTGAGGCGTCTTATACCCAAGACAGCACCGACGAGTTCATCCTCCCGACCGTTATTGGCAACTACACAGGTGCAAACGACGGTGACGGCGTGTTTTGTCTGAACTTCCGGGCCGACCGCGCCCGCGAAATTCTGTCAGCCATTGCCGACCCTGCGTTTGATGCGTTCGACATTGCCGCCCGCCCGAAGCTGTCCGCGTGCTTGGGGATGGTTGATTACTCCACCGCCCATAACGCATTCATGACGACGGTTTTCCCGAAAAAGAAAATCCACAACACACTCGGCAGCTGGGTCGCGGATCACGGGCTGCGCCAGTTTCGCGTGGCGGAGACGGAAAAATACCCGCATGTCACGTTCTTCCTCAACGGCGGTAAAGAGTTACCGGAAACCGGCGAGGACCGGCACATGCCGAAAAGCCCGAAAGTGGCGACCTATGACCTGCAACCTGAGATGTCATCTGAAGAAGTCACCGCCGATTTGGTAAGTGCGATTGAACAGCAATACGACCTCATTGTCGTGAACTTTGCGAACCCCGATATGGTCGGCCACACTGGCGATCTTGGGGCTGCTATCGCCGCCTGCGAAGCCGTCGATAAGGGTCTAACACAAGCCATTTCGGCGCTCGACGCCGTTGGTGGCGCGATCATCGTGACCGCGGACCACGGCAATTGCGAAACCATGGTCGACCCTGTGACAGGCGGGCCGCACACCGCGCATACCACCAACCTTGTACCGGTGATCCTTCATGGTGGTCCGAAAGGCGCATCCCTGCGCGACGGGAGGCTCGCGGATCTTGCCCCAACACTTCTGGAACTGATGGGCCTGCCTCAACCAGACGAAATGACCGGAGTGTCACTGATCCAATCATGAAGCAGCTGCTTGTCGCCCTCTTGCTGCTGGCAACGACCAGCCCAGCGGTTGCCCAAAGCGATCCGATCACGACCGCCAAGCGGGCGAGCCAGATGCTTGACCACGCGGCTGACAGCCTTGTCGCCGCCGAAAGCGCGTCCGACCGCGTGGGCGCCCTGACTGAAACGGTCCGCGCCTATGAGGAGGGCCTGTCCGCCCTGCGCGAAGGTTTACGCCGCGCGTCTATCCAAGAACGCAGCATCGCGCTTGTCTTCGAGGCAAAGCGCGACCGCCTGTCCCGTCTGCTGGGAATTTTGCAAACCATCGGAACCTCCCCCGCGCCACTGCTGATGATGCACCCGACGGGCGCAATCGGCACAGCACGGTCGGGCATGATCTTGTCCGAAGTGACCCCCGCCCTGCAGAGCGAGGCCTTAGTGCTGCGCAATCAACTGGAGGAAGTTCGCGACATTCGCAGCTTGCAGCAAAGCGCTGCGACCCAGCTGACAACCTCGCTCGCCGAAGTGCAAACCGCTCGCTCCGCGCTGTCAAAGGCTGTGGCGGACCGCGTGGACCTGCCGCGCAGCTTCACGTCGGACGCCACCCAAATGCGCGCGCTGGTCGAAAGTAGCGACACATTGCAAAGCTTTGCCTCCGGCCTAACGGACCTGAACCCCACCGACCTGAACAACCCCGCCGATTTTGAAGCCGCAAAAGGCACGCTTGCGCTGCCGGTATCTGGTACATTGCTGCACCGCTTCAACGAAACCGACGCCGCAGGCGTAAAACGGCCCGGCATCGTCATCGCCACGCGCGCGCAATCACTGGTCACCGCCCCGTGGCCCGCTACCTTACGCTATGCAGGGCCCCTGTTGGACTACGGCAACGTGGTCATTCTGGAGCCAAGCAAAGGGTTTTTGCTGATTCTGGCGGGCCTCGGCCAAACCTTTGGGGAGGTCGGTGAAGTCCTAGATCAAGGTGCCCCCGTTGGCTTAATGGGTGGTTTGACCCCGAATCCTGACGCTTTTTTGATCACGGCGGCCAAAGGGAGTGGCGGCAATCAACAAGAGACGCTTTATATAGAACTTAGACAAGGCGACGAGCCGGTCGATCCGGCCACTTGGTTCGCCACCAACAAGGAATGACGTCCGCATGAAAAAATTTCTGATGGCAGCCACGCTGGGTACCGCCACGAGTATTCTGGTGACCACGCAATTCGCCGGCCCTCTGATCGCGCAAGAGGCGGAAAAGAAGTCCACCGTCTATGAGCAGCTCGACCTGTTCGGCGATATATTCGAGCGCATCCGCGCCCAATATGTGGAAGACGTGGATGAGGCAGACCTGATCGAAGCCGCTATCAACGGCATGCTGACGTCGCTCGACCCGCATTCCTCCTACCTGCCGCCCAAAGACTTCGACGACATGCGCACACAGACATCCGGCGAGTTCGGCGGCCTAGGCATCGAAGTCACGCAGGAAGACGGCTACGTCAAAGTTGTCTCGCCCATGGATGGCACCCCCGCAGACGAGGCCGGTATGGAATCCGGTGACTTTATTACTTCTGTCGACGGCACCAGCCTGTTGGGCCTGACCTTGGAAGACGCTGTAGAAATGATGCGCGGGCCAGTTGGTTCGGAAATTCTGCTGACCGTCGTACGCGAAGGCGTGGATGAGCCGTTCGAGGTCTCCATTGTGCGCGACACCATCAAGCTGACTGCGGTGCGCTCGCGCATTGAGGGCGACTCTGTTGTGTTGCGGGTGACGACGTTCAACCGCCAGACATTCCCGAACCTGAAAGAAGGCTTGGCCGAACAGATCAAAGAAGCTGGTGGCGAAGATAAGATTAACGGCATCGTCCTTGACCTGCGCAACAACCCAGGCGGCCTGCTGACGCAAGCCATCGCCGTGTCTGACGCCTTCCTTGATAAGGGTGAAATCGTATCGACACGCGGTCGCAACCCGCGCGACAGTGAACGCTACAACGCGACAGAGGGCGACTTGTCCAACGGTAAACCCATTGTTGTGCTGATCAACGGCGGCTCCGCCTCTGCGTCCGAGATCGTCGCAGGCGCGCTGCAAGATCACCGCCGTGCGGTTGTCGTTGGCGAAAAGAGCTTCGGCAAAGGCTCCGTGCAAACAGTTGTGCCTGTCCGTGGTGACGGCGCTATGCGCCTGACCACATCGCGTTACTACACGCCGTCGGGCCGCTCTATTCAGGCGCTTGGCGTATCGCCGGACATCATCGTGGTGCAACCGCCCCGCCAGCCGGCGGAGGAAGAGACCGAGGAAGAAACAAAGCGCAACAGCCGTTCCGAGGCTGACCTGCGCGGCTCGCTCAGCAACAATGACAGCATCTCGGAAGACGAGCGCACGCTGCTAGAAGCGGAACGCACCAAAGCCGAAGAAGTCGCCAAACTGCGCAAGCAGGACTACCAGCTGGCCTACGCGCTGGATGTTCTGAAAGGCCTGAGCGCCTTGGCCCCCGCTGACAAATAAAGGAGTGGGCGGGGCCACCCCCGCCCTCCATTCGCCATGACCCCAGAAGACATCGCCAAACTGCCCTACCGCCCCTGCGTAGGGATTATGCTCGTGAACAAAGATGGCTTGATTTTTGCGGCCCAACGCAAGGACAGCGACGTCGCCGCGTGGCAAATGCCCCAAGGCGGCATCGACAAAGGGGAGGCCCCTGAGGTTGCTGCCCTGCGCGAGCTAGAGGAAGAAACCGGTGTTCCCGCCGAGATGGTCACCGTTGAAGGACAAACCGACGACTGGGTGCCCTACGATCTGCCGCACGATCTTGTGCCGAATATCTGGAAAGGCCGATTTCGCGGTCAGAAGCAAAAGTGGTTCCTTTTGCGCTTCAACGGCACGGACGCCGACATCAACATCGAGACAGACATACCGGAGTTCACCGAATGGCGCTGGATGGACACTGAAACATTGCTCGGCAACATCGTGCCGTTCAAGCGGGACGTCTACGCTAAAGTGATCGAAGCATTCCGGCCACTCCTGTAAGATCAGCCTATGATCAAACACCTCACCATAGCGGCCACGGCTCTTGCCGTCGTCGCCGGTCCCGCGAGTGCCCTATCCTGCTCTGCAACCCACCCCGTTGCGGCGTATAACGCCGTCGCCAACGCAGAGGAAAGCTTCGTCATTCTGCATGGCGAGTTCGACTTTGACGTGAAGAAAGTGCCGGACGTGAACGCCCCACCTGTCGAGGCCCGCATCCCGACGCAGTTCACAGGCAAGCTGCTCACCGGTGACGGGTTTACCGACGACGTAGAGGTGGCCGTGACCCTCGCCCTAAGCTGCGTAGGCCCATGGTGCGCCCGCGTGTCGCCCAAGACGGATTACTTGGCATATGTTCTTCAAACCGAGGAAGAGCTGATCTTTAGCGTTGATCCTTGCTACGCCTTCGCATTTTCAAATCCGGCCGATGAGTACATCGAAGCAATTGAACAATGCGCCGCTGGCGGCGACTGCGAACCGAAGTAACCACAGTCTTGTAGTGAAAAGGGCGGGAAGATTATTCCCGCCCTTTTTCGCGTCATCTATTCTGCTGGAATAGCTTGGTCCTCAAGGCTCAACGGGGCCGGAATGTGGATCAACATCTCTTTCGGGCAAATCTGCACGAAGTTCGATTTCTCCAGATCCCAGTCCTGCAGAATCAAAGCCGCTTTCGCGCTGCCTGTCTCGCGCAGGTGCTCTTCGATCAAGCCCTTCAGTTCTGCTTCCCAGTAATCAACGGTCACTGGGCAAGTCACCAGAGTTTCCATGTTGATCAGCGGGGCCGAATTGTTTTCAGGGTCATAGAGATAGGCCATACCGCCCGTCATACCTGCCCCGAAGTTCGCGCCAATGGAGCCCAGAATAACCGCGACACCGCCTGTCATGTATTCACAACCGTTGGTGCCACAGCCCTCAATCACGACTTTCGCGCCTGAGTTGCGAACGCCAAAGCGCTCCCCCGCGCGACCGGCGGCAAACAGATGGCCCGCAGTCGCACCGTACAGAACAGTGTTTCCGATGATCGTGTTGTCGTCCGCCTTCAACGGGCTGGCTTGCGCAGGGCGCACCACGATACGACCACCGGACAGACCTTTACCCACGTAGTCATTGGCATCGCCAAAGACTTCAAGCTTCAGACCAGGTGCCGCGAACGCGCCGAGCGATTGACCCGCGGAACCAGACAGACGCACCGTCAAATGGTCATCCTGCAAGTCGTTGCGCATGCCGAACCGCTGAACGATATGGCTAGACGCCCGTGTCCCGATGGTACGAAGCGTATTCTGCACCGCATAAGACAGCTGCATTTTCTCACCGTCGTTGAAGAACGGCTGCGCGTCATTCACGATCTGCGCGTCCAGCGTGTCCGGAACGGCATTGCGCGCTTTGGAGCGGTCGTAGACGATCCGGTCAGCGCCATCCACAGTGATCAGCAGCGGGTTCAGGTCAAGGTCGTCAAGGTGGGCAGACCCACGCGACACCTGCGTCAGTAAGTCCGCACGACCGATAACATCATCCAACGAGCGCGCGCCGATAGATGCCAGAATCTCGCGCACCTCGGTTGCGTAGAAGGTGATAAGGTTCACAACCTTATCGGCATTGCCCGTGAACTTATCGCGCAACGCTTGGTCTTGCGTACACACGCCCACGGGGCAAGTGTTCGATTGGCACTGGCGCACCATGATGCAGCCCATAGCGATAAGCGCCGCTGTGCCAATGCCGTACTCCTCGGCACCCATCATAGCCGCCATGACGATATCACGGCCCGTCCGCAAGCCACCGTCGGTGCGCAATGTCACGCGCCCGCGCAGGTTGTTCATCGCCAGAACTTGGTGCGCCTCTGTCAGGCCCATTTCCCACGGCAGCCCAGCGTATTTGATCGACGTTGCGGGCGATGCACCCGTGCCGCCGTTGTGGCCGGAAATCAGGATCACGTCGGCCTTTGCCTTCGCAACACCCGCCGCAATCGTCCCAACGCCGGACGCGGCAACCAATTTCACAGTCACTTTGCAGCGTGGGTTGATCTGCTTCAGATCATAGATCAGTTGGGCCAAATCCTCGATGGAGTAGATATCGTGATGCGGCGGCGGTGAAATCAACGTGACACCCTTGGTGGAGTGCCGCAGCCGCGCAATCAGGTCCGTGACCTTCATACCCGGAAGCTGCCCGCCTTCACCCGGTTTCGCCCCTTGGGCGACCTTGATTTCCAGCTCTTCACAGTGGTTTAGATACTCCGCCGTCACGCCAAAGCGGCCAGAGGCCACCTGCTTGATTTTCGCAGAGGGGTTGTCGCCATTCGGCTCCGGCACGAAGTGCGCGGGGTCTTCACCGCCTTCGCCACTGTCGGATTTTGCGCCGATGCGGTTCATAGCGACGTTCAGCGTTTTATGCGCCTCCGGCGACAACGCACCCAAAGACATGCCCGGTGTCACAAAGCGCTTGCGGATCGACGTGATGGATTCCACCTCGTCCACCGAGATAGGCTCACCCAAGGATTTGATATCCAGCAGGTCACGCAGGTGAATGGGCGGGTTTGCCTTCATCGTCTGGCTGTACTGCTTCCACATATCGTAGGAGGCGCGGTTACACGCGGCCTGCAACATGTGCATTGTTTGCGCTTCCCACGCGTGCTTCTCGCCAGACCGACGCGACTTATAGAAGCCGCCGATAGGCAGAACCGCCGTCTCACCCGCCCAGCCAGTGGCGTGAACTGCCGCTGCTTTGGTCTGGATACCGTTGATGCCGATACCGGAAATGCGTGACTGCATACCTGGGAAGAATTCCGCCACCATCGCGCGCGACAGCCCGACAGCCTCAAAGTTCAGACCCCCACGGTAGGAAGAGATCACAGAGATCCCCATCTTCGCCATGATCTTGAGCAGGCCTTGGTCAATCGCATTGCGGTACTTCGCAACGGCCTCTGTCAAAGTGCCCTCAAGCAAGCCGCGATCAATGCGGTCCGCCAGCGAGTCTTCGGCCAGATAGGCGTTCACAGTCGTCGCACCACAGCCGATCAGAACCGCAAAGTAATGCGGGTCGATGCACTCTGCGGAGCGCACGTTCAGCGAACAGAATGTCCGCAGACCTTTGCGCGTCAACCAGCTGTGCACGGCAGATGTAGCGAGGATCATCGGAACGCCAATGCGGTCTTCGTTCTGGCCCTGATCGGTCAATACCAAGTGCCCCGCGCCGGAACGCACAGCGTCTTCGGCTTCATTGCGGATACGATCCAGCGCGGCGCGCAGGTCACCCTGATCGTTTTTGGCATCAAATGTGCAGTCAATCGTGACCATGTTCGCGTTGAACTGCTCAACCAGTTTTTCAAACTGCACGTTGCCGATAAACGGACTGTCGAGCACCAAAATTTCGGTCTGCGACGAGTCTTCGTCCAACACGTTCTTCAAGTTGCCGAAACGCGTTTTCAGGCTCATCACGCGGAATTCGCGCAGGCTGTCGATCGGCGGGTTGGTCACCTGACTAAAGTTCTGGCGAAAGAAATGGCTCAGTGGGCGATATTTCTTGGACAGCACCGCGGACGGCGTATCATCCCCCATAGACGCGAGTGTTTCCTTGCCGTCATCAGCCATCGGCGCGAGGATTTGCTCCAACTCTTCAATCGAATAGCCCGCAGCTATCTGGCGTTTACGCAGCTCTTCGCCGGTAAACAGCGGCTTTTCCTCTACGTTCAGGGTGATCTCTTCCAGATCAGTGATCTTGCCGACCCATTCACCGAATGGCAGCGCTGCGGACATTTTGTCCTTCAGCTCTTCGTCGTGGTACAACTCACCCTTGCCCATGTGAACACCGATCATTTGACCCGGCCCCAAGGCGCCTTTTTCGCGCACGGTCGCTTCGTCAAATGGCACCATGCCGGTCTCGGAACCTGCGATCAGCAGCCCGTCCCCAGTCACGGCATAACGCATCGGGCGCAGCCCATTGCGATCCAAGCCCGCACAGACCCAGCGCCCGTCGGTCATTGCCAGCGCGGCTGGGCCGTCCCATGGTTCAATCACGGAGTTGCAGTAGGAATACATGTCCTGCCATGCCTTCGGCATCTCGACCGCTTGCTTGGACCACGACTCTGGCACCAGCATGGTTTTCGCCATAGGCGCGGACCGTCCTGCGCGCACCATAACCTCGAACACCGCATCCAACGCAGCGGAGTCGGAAGAACCACCCGGAACGATTGGTTTGATGTCCTCCGCACGGTCCTCGAATGCGGCGGAGGCCATGCGGATTTCGTGCGACTTCATCCAGTTCAGGTTGCCCTTCAACGTGTTGATTTCGCCGTTATGCGCCAGCATGCGGAATGGCTGGGCCAACCACCACTGCGGGAACGTATTGGTGGAGTAACGCTGGTGGTAAATCGCGAACGCGGATTCGAACCGTTCATCCATCAGGTCCGGGTAGAACTCGGCCACGTCCTGCGCCAGCATCATGCCCTTGTAGATGATGGACCGGCAGGACAGCGACGCCAGATACAGTGTCGGCACCTGTGCGGCCAAAGCCGCTTTCTCGATGCGGCGGCGGATAACATACAAGTCGCGCTCGAAGTCTTCTTCCTCAACACCTTTGGAGTTGGAGATCAGGATCTGCTCGATCTCAGGACGTGTCGCGTTGGCTTTCTCACCCAACACTTGGATGTTCACAGGCACGTGGCGCCAACCGTAAATGTTGTAGCCCATGCGCAAGACTTCCGTCTCGATGATGGTCCGGCAGGTTTCCTGCGCGCCGTGGTCCGTGCGCGGCAAAAACACCTGCCCCACGGCGATCATCTGATCCTTGTTGGGCTTGTGGCCCGTGCGCTCAATCTGGTCGTAGAAAAACTCGACCGGAATTTGCACATGGATACCGGCACCGTCACCGGTTTTGCCGTCAGCGTCGACAGCGCCGCGGTGCCAGATTGCCTTTAGCGCGTTGATCCCATTCTCTACGACCTTGCGGGATTTCTTACCGTCGATAGATACGACAAGGCCAACACCACAAGACGCGTGTTCGTCTTCATCGCGGTAGAGCGAGTTCTCCGCCATCCAGCGGCGCTTTTCTTCCTCACGGGCAACCCAAGCGTCATCATATGTGGTCATGGTAAAGGCTCCTCATTAGGGGAATGTTTATGGGTTGGGGCAGCTCCGCCGACCCAACAAGTGTTTGAGATGTAGAGTGTTGCCCGACAAAACGCCGACTAGATGCAGTCGCATAGCTGGCGGCAGTTTTTGGGGAATTCAGTCGTCCAGCGACGCGGGCCGTTTCCGCGGCTTGCGCGCTTCGAAATGTGCTTCTGCCAGCGCGTAATCCGCGTAGTCCTCGCGCCGCAAACCGCCCGCGCGCTGGACCACCTTGCCCATGCGGCCCGGACGATCGTTGATCGCCGCCATCACGATATTGCGCAGCGTGTTCGCGCCCTTCAGGTTGCGAACGAAATTGTGGTCGGCACCCTTGAAAATATAGTGGCGCAGGTTGGATGCGGTTGGAAACCGCTCCCAATGCATGCGCTCGTCCGGCGTGTCGCCGTGAAACATGTAGATCGGAACGGGCGGATCGGGCAGCTTGTCCATTTTCTTGAATGGCCAAACCTTGATCTGCTTGCGAAACCACCACCAGCGCTTTTCCTCTGGCATCACATCGGGATGCACCGAGTACTGCGGCGTGAAACAAATGATCCGCGCCAATGGCATCTTGCGGCCCAGTACCAGCGCGTTGAATGCGCCCATACTGGTGCCGATCGCCATGACTTTGGTTATTCCGTGCTTCAACACGTAGTCGCTGATTGTGGTCAGCACCAAGTTGGACATCCCCTTGGAGTTCATCCAACTGCGTGAGATATCCGTGATGCAGATGACGTGGTTCTGGCCATCCTGCGACGCAAGACCAACGAATTCCTTCGGCGGCCACTTGTCGCGTTCCTGACCAACACTGGTGAAGCTCACGATCAAGCACGGCGACGATCCTGCTGCGGATTCGATCCGAAGCGGGTGCGCGTCGTGCAGGAGCTCGAACTCCAGCAGTTTCTTTTGATCGGTCATAGATCACTCGGCAGCTACCTGCGCCGCTGCATTGATTTGATCCATGATCGCTTCGGCAGCTTCGCGCCCGTCACGAATAGCCCAAACAACTAGGCTAGCGCCACGCTGAATGTCGCCGCAGGCGTATACGCCCTTCAAAGATGTCTCATGTGTGCGGAAATCTGCCTTCACGGTCCCCCAACGGGTCACCTCCAATTCAGGCACATCCCAAAGCGTCGGCAGGGCCTCAGGCTCGAAGCCAAGCGCCATGATAACAAGGTCGGCGTCTTCGACGTAGTCAGCGCCTTCAATAATCTCCGGGCTTTGGCGACCGGATGCATCCGGCGCGCCAAGGCGCATTTTGGAGACCATCACACCCTCGACCGTATCACCGGCAAAACCTTTAGGGGCGGACAACCAAACAAACTCTACGCCTTCTTCCTCGGCGTTGGCGACTTCACGCTGCGAACCGGGCATGTTTGCCTTGTCGCGGCGGTAGAGACATTTCACCGATGTGGCACCTTGGCGGATCGACGTGCGCAGGCAGTCCATAGCGGTATCACCGCCGCCGATCACAACAACGCGCTTACCCTCTGCGTTCAACTCGCCGCTGTCGAATTCTGGCACAGCGTCGCCAAAGCTTTTGCGGTTGGAGGCCGTGAGGAAATCAATCGCGCGCACGATACCCTGCGCGCCAACACCCGGCGCGGGTAGGTCGCGCGACTTGTAAACACCTGTCGCAATCAGGATGGCGTCATGCGTGTTCTGCAATTCGGCAAAGGATACATCCTCCCCGACGTTGCAGTTCATCTTGAAGGTCACGCCGCCCTGCTCCAACTGGTCAACGCGCTTCATGACGACGTCTTTCTCCAGCTTGAACCCTGGGATGCCATACGTCAGCAGGCCGCCTGCGCGGTCGTACCGATCATACACTGTCACCTGCACGCCTTGACGGCGCAGCATGTCAGCCGCAGCCAAACCACCGGGGCCAGCACCGATGATGCCGACACTCTCGGGGCGCTCAACTTTCGGGGCGGCGGGCTTTACCCAACCGTTTTCCCACGCCGTATCTGTAATGTACTTCTCTACCGCGCCGATGGTGACCGTGCCGTGGCCGGACTGCTCGATAACGCAGTTGCCTTCGCAAAGACGGTCTTGCGGGCAGATACGGCCGCAGATTTCGGGAAACGTGTTCGTTGCCTGCGAAATCTCGTAAGCTTCTTGCAGGCGCCCTTCGGCGGTCATGCGCAGCCAATCGGGGATGTTGTTGTGCAACGGGCAATGGGATTGGCAATACGGAACACCGCACTGACTGCACCGCCCAGCTTGCTCTTCAGCCTTCGCAGTCGCATATTCTGCATAGATCTCGCCGAAATCTTGCGCGCGCAAGTTCGGGGGCCGCTTCTCCGGCATATCCCGATCTACGTTCACAAACTGCAACATACGCTGCTTGGCCATGTTAATTCTCCCAATCTGAAATTCTTGTGTAAATTGGGTCTTTAGAAAAGAAAAGTCACCCATGCTGACCTATTATTCATTTTTCGCGCTCTTTGGAAAGAATTTTTGCCAGATATCCAAAATATAAGTCAGCATAAGTTACCTATTTATCCCCTTCTCATTTTTTCACCTGTCCTTAGGTTGGCCGAAACTGATTCGAGGCGCCGCAGATGTCCCTATTTCAACTAATCCTAGTCGCCCTAATTCAGGGCCTCACGGAGTTCTTGCCCGTCTCCTCATCTGGTCATCTCATACTGCTTCCAAGCCTGACCGGCATGCAGGATCAAGGACAGGCCATCGACGTCGCGGTGCATATTGGCACATTATTTGCGGTGATCTTGTTCTTCTGGGCCGACGTCCGAATTGCCGCTGGCGGCATGGGCCGGTTGGTGCGGGGCAAGGTAGACACCCAAGGTGCGCGCCTTGCCTTCCATTTGGCGATTGCAACCATTCCTGTCGTCATCTTCGGGCTGATCTTGAAGCTCACGGGCATAGACGCGTTGCTGCGCTCCGTCGCGCTGATTGGGTGGACCATGCTGATTTTCGGCTTGGTACTTTACTGGGTCGACCAAAAGGGCGCCACAATGAAGACAGCGCCCGACTGGTCCACGAAGGACGCATTCATCATGGGGCTGTGGCAAGCCATTGCGCTAATACCCGGCACGTCCCGGTCTGGCGCAACAATCTCGGGCGCGCGCCAACTCGGCTATGCACGGGAGGATGCGGCGAAACTTTCAATGCTAATGTCGATCCCGACAATCATCGCATCCGGCGCGGCCTTGGGCGCAGACGTTCTCGGCACGGCTGACATGCAGCTGGCCAAGGACAGTGCTATCGCCGCAGCGTTCGCATTCGTCGCGGCCCTATTGGCGCTGTCACTTATGATGCGCCTCCTGAAATCGGTTAGCTTCACGCCTTACGTGATCTACCGGATATTCCTTGGCATCGCGCTACTGGCTTTTGCCTATTCCTGACCCGTCCGCAGGTTTTGCGCCGATTCCTTAATCGCGTCGTACTGACCTGCGGGGCGGAAGCGCCATAGGTATTGCGGTATAATCACTTCAAACGACGTTGGCTCAATTCCCAGATCGGCGAAGGTTTTCACTTCACCAGTCACAACGTTATCTTTGGCAAGATTGCGCACCTGATCCTTGGTCACCGGACCCGAAATCAAACCACCGCTGAGCGTGGACAGCAGGTCAAACGCACCCCCCATAAGGCGCGCAGCGAAGAATGGGATGTTCACGACCAGCCGGCGGCGGCGCACGACATCAAGCATGGACTGAACCAGCTCACGCAGGGTCGCAACCTCTGGCCCGCCCAATTCATAAATACCGGGCGTCGCTTGCCCCAGCACACCTTTGACCGCGGCTTGCGCGACATCGTCCACATAGACTGGCTGAAACTTGGTTTCCGCCCCGACAAGCGGCAGCACTGGGCCGAACCGCGACATTGCGGCGAAACGGTTGAAAAAGCCGTCTTCAGCGCCAAACACAACGGATGGGCGCAAGATCACGGCATTGGGGAAGTTTTGCAAAACGCCCTCTTCACCCAGCGCCTTGGTTTGCGAATAGTCGCTGTCACTTTCCAAGTCTGCGCCAATCGCAGAAATCTGGACCAATCGCCCAACGCCGTTCTGTGCCGCAATGCGCGCCACGCGCTCCGCGCCCTCGTGCTGGACCGCGTCGAATTTATTCTTGCCGGAAGGTGCCAAAATGCCCACGCAATTCACAACCGCGTCCGCCCCGCGCATGGCGGCTGCGACCGATGTGTCGTCGCGGATGTTGCATAGGATCGGTTCTACTTGGCCTACCGTGCCGTAGGGCTTCACAAAGATCGCCTCGTTTGGGCGGCGCACAGCGACACGAACCCGCCAGCCTTCTTTGGCCATGCGACGCGCAACATAGCGCCCAACAAAACCTGATCCGCCGTAAATAGTGACGAGCTTCGACATGGTACTTCCCTTCAAGGCTGGCTGCATTGGGTTTACCCAGCCAAAATACGCCCGACAAGGCGCTTTTCGTAGTTCTAACGCCTTGGACAGCGATAATCCGTAACAAACATTCCTAGAAAACAGCGAATCCCGTTGACACCTGCGCCGCACCGACCTAATCACCGCGCACCAACACCTGTGCCCAGGTGGCGGAATGGTAGACGCGCCAGCTTCAGGTGCTGGTGTCTGTATGGACGTGGAGGTTCGAGTCCTCTCCTGGGCACCATATTCCCCGTAATCATTGAAGAATTTCGGGTAGAGGGCGCTTTTGAGGGTGCGAATCTGGTCTGGTAACGTTCCGGTATCTGGTTCAAACTGGCTCTAACAACAGCGCCTTACTTGGAACGCACAATGACAAGCCCAAGCTTTAACAAACAGACAGTGGATACTCTTGGGCGTTGAGCACGTTACCAATGTTCGAACCCTGATTGTCGTGCTCACACAGTCCCACCCAACAGCAATCCAGAAAAATCGACAACAATCGGCGAAGCGGCTCACATAATGGGAGCCAAGTCCGGTGCTGTTCGATACGATCCATCGATGTCCGACATGACTCGATCATCCATTACAAATGGTATTTGGTTGTGTAGAAACTGCCATGGTCAAATCGATCGAGATGAAGCTCAATTTCCACCAGAGCTTCTCGTTGCGTGGCGCAAGGAGCATGAGGATTGGGTTTTGCGTGAGCTAGGTACTCGCGGTGAGCAAATGCGTCACGATCTTGAGATGTCTCGCTACCCCTTCTTAGAAGGCTGCCCAGCGATTGTTCAACGAATTGCTCTGGATCGACCGACCGGATGGGAGTGGAGGCTTGCCGCAGAGTTACTTCGGCATCTGAACGGTCCGCAGTTTAAGAGACTCAAGAACCTTCAGTCTGGCCAAACCTACAAACCATTGCCTCGCGTTCAGCTTGAAGACTTTATCGATTTCATTGTGGAGCGAACTCATGTCATGGGAAGCTTGCTTGGACCACTAGTCAGCATTCTCCACCGACTTACAGACAGCTTTGGCGCTCCGAGCGTTGCAGGTGATGCCGAGGAAATCTACGACTGTTGCGTCCTCATGCGCGACATACTGGTAACCGCCGTTGACCACGAAGAGATACTCAGCTTCACGCAAGTCCCAGAGGAGGGTGAGGCATTACGCGACTTATTGCTCAACGCATTGGGCCAGAACCTGATAAAACTGGTCGAATTCCCTGATACACTCGACAGCCTCATCGCCCTCATCGGAACCGATCACGGTGGTACATATGAAAACCCACATACCGTCACCCATATCGTAACCTTCGATCTACCCAACGACTTCGATAAAAGCTTCAATCGAGATCTGAAGCGTTTCGAGCGCTTAATATGAGCAAAGCTCATGCTCACAAAAGCCTTTCCATGCCATGGGAGCAGCTACCACCCCCCATCGCTCTACAGAGGCCCCTACTCCCCTTCCGTTAACTGGAAACAGTAGGGCCTGCGCAGCAAGATGCGATCGGCTGACAATTAGGTTTGAAATTTTGCACACATTTCGGGCAATGCGATACCTGTTTTGCTGATGCGGAAAATTCCATATCGACAGCAGGCGCCCGGCTGCTACCCGCCTCATTGCAGCGATGGGGGTACTCCCTACGCGGGACCCGTATTTAGTTTATTATTTTAATGACTTACGATAATATTACCGCTGACGCGGGGGGGCGATGACCTGCCGATGTGTTGGCAGGGCAGGACCTTTGTGTTTCAGCCGTTCATCCTAAGGAGAACAGAGTAGACATCCTGACTGACGTCCAGCTTTACGCCGCTCTTGAGTGTTATTTGTGAATATTCATCTGTAGTTCCGCAGATGTAGTTGATGTTGGTCGTTGGGACGAAAATGATGTGGTCGGTGCAGTCTTCGAAGACGCAGATTGTGTTCATGGGGTAGTCCTTTGGTTAGGGGTAATAGGTATTTTCACCACCGCCCGAACCGTGTTGCGGAGAAAGTCAGAAGTTATTTCGGCGTGAGTGTTTGGCCGTGACTGGCGGCGTTATCAGCCGCCGTTAGGCGGTCTAATGGTTGCTTTGACGGTAGATGGTCCCCACACGCCGCAACGGGCTGTCTGGTCGTTGGCTGCGTTCAATGCGGCTGCGATGTCGCGCACGGTCTTCTTGGAGTCACGCATCGGCATGATGATTGCGCGGATACGTTCGGCACGATCATTGGCGTTCGCCTTCACCACTTCGTTGCGCTTCATTGTCTTGTCGCGCAGACCACCCAACTTGACGCCACGCGCCTTGGCTTCTTTCAATGCCGCCTTGGTCCGTAGAGATATGAAACGGCGCTCTTGCTCTGCAAGGGCTGCATAGATGTGAAGCTGAACGCATCTGCGGTCGGCATGGATGCCACACGGAACGTGATGCGCTTGTCTTCCATGAGTTGTGCAATGAAGGACACCTTGCGGCTCAGACGGTCCAGTTTGGACACGAGCAATTCTGCACCTGTCTTCCGCGCCAGTTCCATCGCCTTGGCCAGTTCGGGGCGGTCGTTGTTACCACCGGACAGTACGTCCGTGAACGTGCCAAGTATTTCGAAAGGGACGTCGGAGTAATTCTGTAAATAGAGATCGATGTCGCGCTGCTGGGCTTCAAGGCCGAGGCCGAGGCCGCTCTTGCCTTGTTCCTTCGTCGAGACTCTGCGGTAGATCACGTATTCCTGCATCGGATGCCCTCCCGTTCTAATCGTCGTCGTTAGACGTGGGCAATACTGATTATGAACGTGGGCAAGGGGTCTGCAACTGTGATACGGCGAACTTGTTCCTTTGCGATTTGCCTGAGGATATCCAAAGTCGATTAATGCTACGAGGGTTGGTGAACGGCCAACCGACCGAAGTATTACCTGTTGGTGAAATTCATCGGCATCCCAATTCGATTGAGGGCACAACGAACGCGTTGGAGCTTGCTGGGACGGGCATAGCCCCTCAGGCGATATTTGACCAAATCGACGTTGGCGAACCGAACTTTCCTGAAGACGTTAGGACGCTTATCGGGCTCAGAGAGACGCAACAGCAGGTTGTTGAAGACCCTCTGCTCGCCAGTCTTAGGCAGATGATTGTCCATCCTGACACGATGTCAACAATGCGCCCTGTATATGAGCGCCGGCTTGCAGAGCTTGAGCAACAAGACCGGCAGAGGACCGCCAATGATTACGCGGCGGCGGGCGGCGATGGAGAGGCCGTCTACACACTCACCATTCCATCAGCAAATCTACCTGTCGGAACGTTAAACTTGGAAGAACTGACGCCTGATCAAATCATCACGCTGTCGGAGGATTTAGCCGGTGCATTTGACGTCAATTTTGACAGTGAACCATCTGTCATGGCTGCATTGGGCGGCAGGTGTGCGCGTGCGGCCTTGTCCCTGGGGATAAGACTGGAGCAAATTTTTCAGGCTATCGGGGGCCAGCGCCTCTCGACACTATCTGCTGTCGACAAATTACGTCTGCGTGGCGTGTTTTTGCGCGAAATTTGGGTGACGGACACGAGTAAAGTATCAATCGTTCAAGGCCGAAAAATCATTTCATTCAAAGGTTACGCAGGGTTGCGGGTCTTTATGTCGGCGACATATTATCCGGCGTCATCCATCGCGGTGGTGAACGCAGGTGCTGTCGCGCGCAGCGCCTCCGACGCTTTGAGAAGTGCGGCAGGTCCTCCTTTCAGGGGCACAGGCGGGATCTTTTTGGTTTTCGGCGGACTTGTCGAAGTGGCTTCTTGGATGTCTCAAGACGGGGAAAAATTCTTATCAGACCTGTTCATTGATTTGACAGTTCTGGTTGCGACGACAGTTATTTCAACCATTGTTGCAACAGCTTTAATGATAGGGGTGATGGCTGTTTGGCGGCGTCGTCACAGCGCCGGCATTGGTGATCGGTGCTGCTGTTAGTGGCGTTGCCGTTCTGGTCGGCTGGTTTATTTCAAGTGGTCTCGATAGGAGCGGGTTGGTTGAGAGCGCCAAAGCGCACGCGCGCTCATTTCTTGCCGTACCTCAAGTGTTCTATGATCCCGACTGGCATCCGATTCAGCACATGGGTCCTCTTGAAGGGCTTGAGTATTTGCAAACCGCCGACCAAGAGGAGTTTGGATATATAATGAAACGAGGATTCGGCCTTGACTGAAAATAGCGAAACATCCCCGCGCCGGCGTGTGGTTTACGTCCCGCTTTTACCAAAAATAGAAGCACTCATGCTTTCACTCTTGGGAACAAGTCTTTCAATTCTGTTTTTTTGCGGGTTCGAATTGTCGATGAACGGCTGGTCCGCCTTCGTTTGGGGGCCGTTGGCGTTTTTTTGTGCCGTCTTTTTACTATTTGCTCTAAATTTGTAGGTGTTTCGCAACCCATGGGCGCATGCTCCACTTACATCCATAACCGCAGGTCCGGCCTCGCCTCCTCTCATGGTGCTCTTAGCAGGTTTCATCCTATTTAGTTTTGGCGAACCATTAGCGGTAGCCATCGCAGTGATGGTGCCATTTCTTGTCCTCATATTTCTTCTTGGCTGGGTAGAGGCAACCCATTTGGATATTCAAAAAATGGAAGCTGATTTTCGTAAAAACAAGCGCTTACGAAGCTTGCCGGATGGGTTTCTCGCCTATGACAATTATTGGAAATTCGGTTGGGGCAAAGACGCCAAAATACCCAGATTTGGGTGGCGCAATTGGTTTGACGGCGCTGTTCTCGCTGCAATAATCCTAGCGATGTCCATTGGGGCAGCTGTCGCATTCACTAGTTCTGGCAATATTTTCAACATCCCGCCGCAATGGGGTATGGCGACCACAGCTATCTTGGTTGCACTGCTTTTGCGATCTGTTGCGACATCCTTTTTCGCACAGCTGACTTTTTTGCGGTACCTTGAAAGACCAAGCAAATAGGATCGAGTCCAGTAGTTCCAATTGAGAGCGCGGGCGATGGTGTTCCGATCCTCGGCCGCAATTTATCAGTATGGAGGTGGCTTCAAAGACAGGAGAGCTGATATTGATCCAACTCGCAGCATCGGTCAAAATGGGCTCGAAGCCGCCGTTATATCAATCGCGGCATATTCACCTGCTGACCTCACCCCCCCTCCAGTAGGGACGGCCCATTGCAGACATTCCTTCGATGCGAAATCTGACAAGCAGCCTTCCTGAAAGCCGTCGTTCGTACATCCTGCAGCATTTTGGACTGAGCGTACGGCCGCAACGCGGACGAAGTGTGAATTCGCCGCAGCTGCACCAATTGAGGGTTTCGTCACATTGCGACCTAAGGGAGTAAGGTGAAACTTCTTGTGACGATGGCTAGAAGGAGTGATCGCCGCTTTATCTTCTTCGTTCAGAACCAGCTCAAATGGTCGCAGATACCGGCAAGTTTGAGATCGGTAAACTGATGCCTGATAACGTCATAAGCACGCGCTGACGTCTCGGTGGTTTTCAAGTCACCCGTGTCGATGGCATGAATGCCACCCGCGACAAAGTAGGCGGCAAACCCGTTTTGGGCAGCCCCTTTGATATCTGTCGGCAAGCCATCACCCACGACAAGTATTCGATTTTTTGAAAGAGTTCGCCCCGCAGCAATGGTCATTTGCGCTATGGCCGCTTGATATATTGGTGCCTCTGGCTTGCCAGCATAAGTGACTTTGCCGCCCAATTTTGCGTAAAGCTGCGCGATTGATCCCGCACAGATCACAATGCGGTTTCCGCTTTTCACGACCAAATCAGGATTGGCGCAGATCATATATACATCATTGTCACGCATTTCCAACAATATGCGCTCGTAGATTTCAACGCTTTCGATCCCATCGTTCAAAGGGCCTGTCAGTAGGCACAGCTTGGCGTCCTTACTACTGACCATTTGGTGTGTCCGGCCTTCCAGGATCGACTTGTCGCGCTCTGGACCGAAGTGGAACAAAGGCGTGTCGGGCCGTTTTTGCAACAGCGACCTGGTCACATCGCCGGACGTGACAATCAAATCAAATGCCTCGCGCGGGACGCCCAGCTTAGTCAACTGCGGATAGATAACTTGGTTTGACCGCGGAGCGTTGGTGATCAGAATGACAATCCCGCCCTGCGCCCGATATTTGCAAAGGGTATCAATTGCGTCAGGAAAAGCGGCGATGCCGTTGTGCAGAACACCCCAGATGTCGCATAGCAAACCGTCATAACGTGGTGCAAGATCACTGAGTGGCATGAGTTTGGCCATTAGGCCTGTGGCCTAGGTGCAGGAGCGCGCCCAGTCAAGCGCCGCATAGGTCGCTTGCTATTTGCGGTTTTGCTCTGTACTTATACAGCTCCGCGGTCAGACAGGATCGCAGCCAATACGCGACAAGGTTACCTGCTTCAGCGCACCTTGTCTGTCTACCACGAAATTCGAATATTTTTGGGGCCAACAGGGCGTTAGTTTCAGCGCGCAATGGTGGCCCAATCCGCAACACGTGTGGAATAAAGTCATTTTCAGTTCTGCCCGCGTTCAATTTTGGGACGCCAAATCCACGGCATCTTCTCAGGCTGTGTCTTCGAAATCGATTTGTGCCCTCTCGGTGTTCACGCGCGTTCCTCGCACGTGGAGATATCATGGGCGTAGCGGCTTTGCGTCCAAGGGCATGAGGTCGAAGAAGATTGAACTTGTTTTGGACAAATACCTGCTGTTCACCCCCGGCCCTGTCAATGTGGCCGCTTCCCTTCGCAATGCGATCTGCAAAGAAGACATTTGCCACCGCGAACCCGACTTTGATAGTCTTCTGGCGAGCATAGAGCAAAAGCTGCTCACCCTGTTTGAGATCAGAAAACGCAACCGCTACCGTGCCGTTGTTATCACTGGGTCAGGGACTGCCGCAAATGAAGCTATCTTGTCTTCTGTCGTAGGGACCGGCGCGATTCTGATCCTATCGAATGGCGAGTTTGGGGAACGGTTGTACAAAACCTCGCTTATTCACAACGCCCGCACTCATCTGCTGCAACAGCCTTGGGGCATCCCGTTCGATACGGACCAGATCGCGGCCTACCTTGCGACCCATAAGATTGATGTCGTCGCGATGGTCCATCACGAGACATGTTCAGGCATGCTGAACCCGCTTGCCGCGATCGGTACACTGGCAAAGACGCATGGCGCGATCTTTGTCGTGGATGGCGTCAGTTCTGTTGGGGCCGAAGTTGTTGATATGGAGCGTTGTAATATCGCCTTTTGTTCCAGTTCAAGCTCCAAGGCAATTGGATCTTATCCCGGTTTGTCGTTTGTGATCGGGCGCAAGAAACAGTTTAAAAAGCTGAAACTGCATGCCCCAAAGACGACATATCTGAACCTCGCGACATTCTATCGTTTCCTCAAGGACCATAGCCAGACACCCAACACGCCCGCTGTCCCGCTGTTTTTCGCTCTAGATCAAGCGCTGGCCAACATTCTATCCGAAGGTGTCGCCACTCGTTTCGCCCGCATCCGTGCGCGCGCGGATCAGCTTCGATTGGGGATGCGCAAACTCAACCTTGAATTCGTTCTGGATGAGGCGAACATGTGCGCGATCCTGACGACCGTTAAAGTGCCGCCGTCAATCTCGGTACGTGATCTGCGTGACAAGCTACGCGAGAAATCAATCATTATCTATGAAGGTAAGGGCTGTTTTGCCGGAAAAGTCTTTCAGGTCGGCAACATCGGCGAACTGTCAGATCATGATACCCAGTTCTTTGTCAGTACACTAAGGGACGTCCTGCTCGAACTTCAGGCAAAAGCCGCCGATGTTGTCGCCCCCATCCAGCCAAAGATATCCAAGCCAATCTTGTCGGCACTTGGGACGCATAAGCGGATTGCGATCATATAATGATAGACAAAGCAGCACGACTTTGGGCGACGAAAACCAAGAATGATGAATGGTGGTCGTCGTTTGTTACAGCGCCCCTTGGGATCGTTGCTAATTATTGGGCCGTGGACATTCCATCGCTGACGCCGAACCGGATCACTGCCTTATCCTTTGCTGTCGCGGTCGCTGCGACCTTTTGCATTTTGACCGGTGGCTCTGGCTGGTTCTTGGTTGCAGCCATTCTGATCCATCTCAGTCATATTCTTGACTGTATGGACGGCCAAATGGCGCGTTACCGGAAGGTGTCCTCCCCTGTTGGCAGCTACTTTGATCGCCTCACAGATCAGGTGCAGGTCACGCTTTGGTTCGGGGCAGCGGGTTATGCCGCTTACGCGCAATCGCTCAGTGTGGTGCCCGTGTTCCTTGTCCTGATTGGTATCGCGTTCTACGGGCTGCGTGGATATGTGAAGTATGTCGCACTTGAGATCGAGACAGCGCACGATCCTGACTATCCCGCTAAGATAGCACGCCTGGAACGGAAGGACCCTGTGGCCGGTCTAGGCTTTGGTGTCGTGGCAAATGTCAGGTGGTTCTTGAAAGAACAGCCCAAGCTCTTCGCCTTTGACGAAGGCGTGTTCGTCTTCATGCTGTCAGCGGCGCTGATCTTTGATCAGCTCACACCGATGCTGTGGATCTTTGCCGCTAGTCAGGTGTTTTGGGGCACCTTCAAATCATGGCAACGCGGCAGAAATCTTGACGCGAACCACAAGCTTTCAATTCAGAAATAATTTTCAGCATCGCTGATGATTAAAGGACCAAAGTATATGAAATACGAAAACAACCGCCCACCTATGGCCGTTATTCTTGCCGCTGGCATCGGATCCCGCCTCAGACCGTTAACGGACGAAAGCGCAAAAAGCCTGCTGTCTGTTGGCGGCTCTGTCATCTTGGAGCGTATGATCCGCAATTGCCTAAGCTGCGGGATCTCCCAATTCGTTTTGGTGCTGGGCCACCGCGCGGACGAAATTAAACAGTTCGTCGACAAGGCCTTTCGCGGGATCCGCGTTACCTATGTAATTAACGACCGGTATCGTGACACTAACACCGGCTATTCCCTGATGCTTGCTTCAGCGGTTGTAGGAACTGCCGAGTTCATAAAATTCGACGCAGATGTGGTGTTTGACACCAGAATTCTGCGTGAATTAGTCGATAGCGATTTGCCGAACGTCCTGTGCATCGACCGCAACATTGCGCTGGCCGATGAGGAGGTGAAAGTCATCACGGATGGCCAAATGCGGGTTTGCGAGATTGGTAAAACAGTCGACCCTATCAAGGCACTAGGTGAATCCATTGGAATTGAAAAAATTAGCGCTGTTACAGGTCCACTGGTATTCGCCGAGCTGAAGGAGATGATGCAAAGCGCCGCGAATGCGCAGGAGTATTATGAAGCAGCCTACGCCCGGCTAATCGGTAAAGGGGTACCGTTTCACGCGCTGGACATCACAGGGATGAAATGGACCGAGATTGATACGGTCGAGGATTTCGCTGTTGCAAACGCATTGTTTGGGTCACCTGTCACGACCGTATCACGCGGGCAACAACAAGTGTTGGACCAAGCGGGCACAACTCCGCTGCGTCCCATATAGGCCCACAGAAAGATTCATTGCGCGTCTGTAACTGGCGCGTGATGCGTACCGTAGCCTCGCTCAGTCAATATGGCATTGGGTCGCTACATTTTGGAAGGACAGACAATGGCCAAAGGTAAAAACAGCAACAGAGAAGCCAAGAAACCAAAGCAAGAAAAGCCGAAAGTCTCCGCAACGGCGAACTCCAACGCTGGAAAACCTGCAATCTCGATTGCAGGTAAGAAGGTGAAGTAAGACAGCAAGGCCAGCCGTTTGGCGTTGATACTTGGAGCGAGTTTTCCAAAAGAAATAAAGTTCAGCAGCCACTTGCAGAGGTCTACTTTTATAGCCACCTCGATAGCATTGGCACTCAGGTGTGTCGAGTGCCAATGCATTTCTACGCACGCTACCTATACCGGAAATCTCAAGAAGGAGCATTCCCATGACGTTTTCCCCCCTCCATGAACGTGTCCTCGTGCGTTGCATTGAAAGCAACGAAAAAACATCCGGTAGTCTGATCATTCCTGAAAGCGCCAAAAACAAACCTTAGGAAGGCGAGGTTGTCTCTGTCGGCGCGGGCGCAAAGGGCGCAACGTGGTGATCGACAAGCCCTATGGTGCGCCGCATATCACGAAGGAAGGTGTAACCATGGCCAAAGAAATTGAACTGTCTGACCCATTTGAAAATATGGGTGCTCAGCTGGTCAAGGATGTCGCATCGTTCACCGACGATAAAGCAGGCGATGGTACAACCACCGCGACTGTTCTGGCCCAAGCCATTATCAAAGAAGGAATGAAGGCTGTCGCTGCGGGTATGAACCCGATTGACCTCAAGCGAGGGATCGCAAGGCAGTCACTGCTGCTTCCCCAAATTTAAGACGAACACAAAGTTCACCCCATCGCGGTCCAGCCGATCCGGCGGTTTGCCCTCCGGCGACTATGTGCGTAGAAGCCGCGAACAACACCCCTCCCAACCGCTTGGAGCTCCGCCATGACTGTCACCCAACTCGTCACCCACTCGGGCGGCTTTCACGCGGATGAACTGATGTCATCCGTCATCCTGACGCAGCTTTTCCCGCAAGCGGATCTATTGCGGACGCGGGATGCGGAGCTTTTAACGCCAGCGGCAGGGCGGATCATTTATGACGTCGGCCGTGACTTTGACGCGGAGGCGCAGATATTCGATCATCATCAGCGGCCTAATCCGCTTCGCGAAGACGGCCAGCCATTCAGCTCTTTCGGTTTGATCTGGGCGCATTACGGCCGGGCTTACCTCGCCGCGATGGGTGTTCCTGAAGCCGACGTTGACGCAATCCATACCTCGTTTGACACCAAGTTCGTGCTGCCAATCGACCTATTGGATAACGGCGCTATGGAGCCATCTGTCGCCGGGCCGCTTTCCATTTTGACACTGCCCTCCCTTCTAGGCAGCTTGAAGCCCGTCTTCGACGACCCATCGCCGACTGCCGACGATGACGCGTTTCACGCGGCACTGCCAATCGCGCGCAGCTTCATTGAGGCTTTTGTGCAGAACCTTGCGGCCAAGTATCGTGCGCAAGATCTTGTGATGAACGCCATTGCCGATGCGGGCGATTCCGCAATCCTAGAGCTACCGATGGGCATGCCTTACCGCTCCGCCCTCGAAAAAGCAGAGGCCGATCACATCTTGTTCGTTGTTAACCCGCGCGGCGGGGACTGGACCCTTAACGGGATCAAACTGTCGAACGACACGTTCGAGCAACGCGCGGACCTTCCCGCCGCCTGGGCCGGTTTAACCGATGCTGCGTTGGAAGATGCGTCCGGCGTGAAAGGCGCGAAATTCTGTCACAACGCCCGCTTCATCGCTGTCGCAGATACCCGTGACGCCATTCTGGAAATGGCCAAGATCGCGGTTGAAGAAGCAAAATAACGCGCCGCGACTATGGCGCGCACCCCCTTAGGAAAATGGTGATCGCTAGCTCCCTGCGCCGCGCCACCGCAGCGTCGTCGAGCCGTGGGTCGCTGGGGTGGAGCAATGGAAACAGGATATTCTCGAACGTCATATCCAGCAACATGTCTGCGGCGAGGTCCACCTCCTTCGGGTCAAGCATGATCTCCCCCGCCTCAACGGCACGGGATAGCTCCGCACTCACATAACCCATCAAGGCACCACGCCCGTTGGCATAGAGCTGCTGGGCGAGCACTGGATATGTCTGCGCCTTCGCGATGATGGAGCGCAAAAACTCCAATTTGGTCGCCTCGCTTCCGGGTGGCGCATTGATGCGCAAGAGAAGGGACAGGCGGTCCCGCAACGGTCGCTGCAAGTCTTCTGCGCTAAGCGGCAAAAAAATCGTCCGCGAAATATCCACGATTGCGCGAATCAACAATTCTTCGCGGCTTTTGAAGTGTGCATAAACCGTACGCTTCGACATGCCTGTGCGACTGGCGATCGCCGCCATCGTGACATCGTCGAAGGGCACCTCCAGCAGCAACTGCGCAGTCGCCCGCAAAATTGCCGCCTCCCGCGCGCTTGTATCCATTTGCGGGGGTCGTCCACGCCGCGTCCTGCCGCATAGCTCGCCCTCGGCGGGCGATGTGTCACTGCTCATAATGCCTGCTATCAAACCTTGGATGTGCGCCATCGCACAGCCCGCCATACTTTACAAAACTATCGGGTTTCCTTAATTGCAGCGCAAGTGTGTTTTTTGCCGTCGTCGCGGCAGGTAGCATGTCGCGCAAGCCATTACTGTTTCATCACTGATCCGCTGATCGGTCTATCCACTGGAGCCATCCTCGATGCCTCGTACTTCCTTCGCACGTATCAGCGGTTTGTCGGCCGCGTTTATCCTTGCGCTTGCCCTTCCAATGGCAGCAACCGCCCAAGACGGACCACCGCCGACGCCCGTCACTGTTGTGACGCTTGAGGCAAGCGACGTGACATTGACCGCGCCGCTTCCGGGTCGTGTCGCCGCCTCGTCCGAAGCAGAGGTCCGCCCGCAAGTGAACGGAATTATTCGCGAGCGGCTTTATGTGGAAGGCCGCCCCGTCGCAAAAGGCGATCTGCTCTACCGCATCGACTCAGCATCCTACGAAGCGCAAAAAGCCTCTGCCGAGGCGCAATTGGCACAAGCCAACGCTTCTCTGAAATCAGCAGAACGTGAATTGGGCCGCCAACAGGCATTGAAGGCAAGAAACGTCGTCTCTCAACAGAACTTGGATAACGCAGTCTCCGCACGCGAAATTGCACTGGCGAGCGTTAAGGTCGCTGAGGCACAAGTTCTGGCTACAGAGATTGATCTGGAGCGCACGGCCATCCGCGCCCCCATTGCGGGCATTGCAGGCCTCAGCGACGTCAGCCCGGGCGCCTTGGTCACATCGGGCCAAGCGACGCCACTGACAACGATCCGCGCGCTTGATCCTGTCCACGTCGACGTGACGCAGGCCGCCGCTGACATGCTGCGCTGGCGCCGCGCGGATGGTGGCGCGAAATTTGCCGAGGAATTGGGCCAAATCGTGGAATTGAAGTTGGCTGACGGCACCACCTACGAGCATCAAGGCGAGTTGTCCGCCGCTGAACCCCATGTGAAAGAAGACACCGGCACCATTGTGCTGCGCCTGTCCTTCCCCAACCCTGACGGCTTCCTCCTGCCCGGCATGTACGTGCAAGTTGATATGCCGCAAGGTGTCGTGAAAAATGCGATCCTCGTGCCACAACAAGCCGTTTCCCGTGACCGCCGCGGGGAGCCGATGGCGCTTGTCGTGAATGCTGACAACGTGGTCGAGCAGCGGAAGCTCACGGTGCTGCGTGACCAAGGGAACCACTGGGTGGTGACTGCGGGTGTCGCCGAAAAAGAGCGGGTTATCGTCTCGGGGCTGCAAAAGACCGCCGCTGGTGCCACCGTCACCCCGCAAGAACAGGGGGCCGCAGAGGCCCCTGCTGAAAACAACTAAGCTCAGATCTGAGAGTATCCCATGGCCCGTTTCTTCATTGACCGCCCTATTTTTGCATGGGTGATTTCGATCCTCATTATGGGCATCGGCCTTCTGTCCATGGTATCGCTGCCAGTCGCGCAATACCCGCAGATCGCACCGCCATCTGTCGCCATCAATGCAACTTACCCGGGTGCATCGGCCGAAACGGTAGCAAACACAGTCACGCAGATCATTGAGCAGCAGATGACCGGCCTCGACGGGATGCGCTACGTTTCGTCCTCGTCGACATCGTCGGGGTCCGCGACGATCACGCTGACATTCGAAACAGGAACAGACCCTGACATTGCGCAAGTTCAGGTGCAGAATAAACTCTCGCAGGCCACCGCGCTACTGCCCGAAGCGGTGCAGCGCCAAGGTGTGACGGTGCAGAAATCCTCTGCCGGGTTCTTGATGGTCATCGGTCTGATCTCCGAAGACGGCAGCTTGGATCAGGCCGACCTGTCAGACTATTTGAACTCCAACCTTGTGGACGCCTTCAGCCGGATCGAAGGCGTGGGGGGGACACAGGTGTTTGGCGCGAAATACGCGATGCGGATTTGGCTCGATCCGTCGAAACTTGCCGCCTTCGACATGACGCCATCCGATGTTGTCTCTTCGGTGTCGTCGCACAACGCGCAAATTTCGGCAGGCTCTTTCGGCTCTCTCCCTGCGCCGGACGGTCAGGCGTTTACCGCCACCATCACCGCTCAATCGCTACTGGAAACGCCCGAAGACTTCCGCAACATCATCCTGCGCTCTGAGGCGGACGGCGGCCTTGTGTTGTTGGAAGACGTCGCGCGCGTAGAGATTGGCGCTGAAAACTACATGGCAATCGCCAAGTACAACGGAAACCCCGCGTCGGGCATGGCCGTTCAGCTAGCACCAGGGGCCAACGCGCTCGACACCTCCAAACTGGTGCGGGAGCTAATCGAGGAGTACTCCGAGTTCTTCCCCGAAGGCATGTCCTACGTCATTCCATATGACACCACGCCATTCATCGAAATCTCCATCCACGAGGTTCAGAAAACATTAATGGAGGCCATCGTTCTGGTGTTCTTCGTGATGCTTTTGTTCCTGCAGAACCTGCGCGCCACGCTGATCCCCACGCTGGCCGTTCCTGTTGTTATCCTTGGTACCTTCGGAATCCTGGCGGCCTTTGGCTTCACCATTAACGTTCTGACCATGCTGGCCATGGTCTTGGCGATCGGCCTTCTTGTGGATGACGCCATCGTGGTGGTCGAAAACGTCGAGCGCATCATGGAGGAAGAGGGCCTTTCCCCCCGCGAAGCCACCCGCAAATCCATGGACCAAATCACAGGCGCCTTGGTCGGGATTGCGCTCGTTATTTCAGCCGTATTCGTACCAATGGCATTCTTCGGCGGGTCCACCGGCGTTATCTACCGCCAGTTTTCGGTGACGATCGTATCAGCGATGATGCTGTCTGTTCTGGTGGCCCTGACATTGACGCCTGCGCTTTGCGCAACGTTACTGAAAAGCAAGGACACGCAGCACACGGCACGCGGGCCGTTTGGCTGGTTCAACCGCGCCTTTGACAAACTGGCTGGCGGTTACGGCTGGACAGTGAACTTCGTCATCCGTCGCCCACTTCGTATGCTGATGGTTTACGCTCTCATGGGTGCGGGCATCGCTTGGCTCTTCTTGCAGACCCCCACAGGCTTTCTGCCCGACGAGGATCAAGGCATCATGCTGGCGCTGGTTCAGGGGCCATCCGGCTCCACCTCAGAAAACACGCTGAAGGCAACGCAGCAAATCCAAGACCACTTTCTGAATACAGAAGCCGACAACGTCGATTCCGTGTTCAGCGTAGTAGGCTTTTCTTTCAGCGGTGCCGGCCAGAATAACGGCCTAGCCTTCGTCCGTCTCAAGGACTGGGAAGACCGACCAAACCCCGGACAATCGGTGCAAGCCCTCGCTGGTCGCGCCTTCCCCGTTATGATGGGCATTCAGGAAGCCATGGCTTTCCCGATCGTGCCGCCAGCGGTGACAGAGCTTGGCAACGTGTCGGGCTTTGACTTCTATCTTCAGGCGCAGGGCGGCCAGTCGCATGAGCAGCTATTGGAAGCGCGCAATCAGGTGCTGGGCAGAGCGGCACAAAGCCCACTTATCGCGTCGGCACGGCCTTCCGGACTAGAGGACGCGACCCAGTTCAAACTGGACATCGACTGGCGTGCCGCTGGCGCGATGGGCGTCTCTCCGTCAAACGTAGGCAACACTTTGGCCATTGCGATGGCGGGCACATATGTGAACGACTTCAACGACAACGGCCGTACCAAACGCGTCTACGTGCAAGGTGAGGCGGAGTCCCGCGCCACCCCGTCCGATCTGCAGCGCTGGCGGGTTCGCAACTCCGCGGGTGAATTGGTTCCGTTCTCCAACTTCTCAAGCGAACGTTGGGTGTACGGCCCGCAGGGGCTGACACGCTACAACGGCACGCCCGCCATGCAAATCCAAGGCTCGCCCGCACCGGGTGTGGCTACGGGCGAGGCCATGTTGGAAATCGAAAGCTTTGTCGAAGACATGCCCGGCTTCTCCGTGGCGTGGACGGGGTTGTCACTAGAGGAGCGCGAATCCGGCTCGCAAGCGCCGATGCTTTACGCACTGTCCCTTGCCGCTATTTTCTTCTGCCTCGCTGCACTCTACGAGAGCTGGTCGATCCCGTTTTCGGTCATGCTAGCTATGCCCGTCGGCATTTTGGGAACGCTCTTCACCGCATGGAACTTCGGCTTCCAGAACGGCGTGTTTTTCCAAGTTGGTCTGCTGACCGTCATCGGGCTTACGGGGAAGAACGCCATCCTCATTGTGGAATTCGCACGCGATCAGGTCGATAGCGGCAAGAACCTCTACGACGCGGTCTTGTCCGCTGCACGTCAGCGGTTCCGGCCAATCATCATGACGTCCTTGGCATTCTCACTTGGGGTTGTGCCACTGGTGTTGTCATCGGGCGCAGGGTCGGGCGGACGTCAATCCGTCGGCGCGGCAGTCCTTGGCGGGACGATTACAGGGACCGTTCTTGGCATTATCTTCGTACCGCTGTTCTTCATATTGGTGCGCAAGCTGATGAGCCGTCGCAAGGTAGACGCCACCTAAACAGTGGTACCTTGCGACGGCGGACAAAAGCCGCCGCGCAGATCAGCGTTATTGAATATCACGCCTAAACGGCCTATCCCGCTTTAACAATTCGATGGGAGCCCTGCGCGTGGCCAATTTCCTGCACCAAAACGACCTGCCTGACGATCTGAACCTTGGCCCTGTCGTGGCGATTGATTGCGAAACAATGGGCCTGCATCCGCACCGCGACAGGCTGTGCGTCGTGCAATTGTCAGGCGGCGATGGCAATGCCCACCTTGTGCAGATAGCGAAGGGGCAGACCGACGCCCCGAACCTGTCGAAGTTGCTTGAAGATCCCGACACGCTGAAGCTGTTCCACTATGGCCGCTTCGATATCGCGGCGATGTATAACGCGTTCGGCGCGCTCGCGGCACCTGTGTACTGCACAAAAATCGCATCCAAACTTGTGAGAACCTACACTGACCGCCACGGCCTGAAAAACCTGTTGCAAGAGTTGGTCACCGTTGACGTGTCCAAGCAACAGCAATCCAGCGATTGGGGGGCCCCCACGCTAACCAAGGCGCAGCAAGACTACGCCGCATCCGATGTTTTGCACCTCCATAAGCTAAAGGTCGAACTCGACCGGATGCTTGATCGGGAAGACCGAACGGAATTGGCGCAAAGCTGCTTTGACTTCTTGCCGACCCGCGCTCGGCTGGATTTGGCCGGTTGGCCTGAAATTGACATTTTCGCGCACTAGATAGCACCTATGAAAAACAAAACATCATCAGACACATTCATTAACATCGGTCGCCGCGTGATCGCCCGCGAGGCCGCAGCGCTGGAACTCCTTGCGGATAGCTTGGACGACAGCTTTGCAAAGGCTGTTGATTTGATGCTTGGCGCAACTGGCCGCGTTATCATATGTGGCATGGGTAAATCCGGACATGTTGCCCGCAAGATCGCCGCGACACTGGCATCCACCGGAACGCCCGCGCATTTCGTCCATCCCGCAGAGGCTAGTCACGGCGACTTGGGCATGATGGCCCAAGGTGACGTGGCACTGATCCTGTCGAACTCCGGCGAAACGCCAGAGCTGGCTGACGTCATCGCCTACACGCGGCGGTTCAGCATTCCGATGATCGGCGTGGCAAGCCGCCCTGACAGCACATTGATCAAACAATCCGACGTCGCACTCATCCTTCCAAAGGCGGAGGAGGCCTGCGACACAGGAGTTGTCCCAACGACCTCCACCACTATGACGCTGGCCTTGGGCGACGCCCTTGCAATCGCGCTGATGGAGCATCGTCATTTCACACCGGAAAACTTCCGCGACTTCCACCCCGGTGGCAAGCTCGGCGCGCGTTTGTCGAAGGTTGCTGACCTGATGCACTCAGGGACGGAGCTTCCGCTCATTGCGATGGAAGCACCTATGTCCGACGTCCTGATTGCCATCAGCCAAAAGGGCTTCGGAGTTGTGGGTGTCACCGCCCCGAATGGCGACTTGGCAGGGATTATCACCGACGGTGACTTGCGACGGCACATGAAAGGCCTGCTGGATATGACAGCGGCAGAAGTGATGACCGCCAATCCAAAAACCATCGCGCCTGACGCGCTGGCAGAAACCGCAGTGGCGAACATGAACGACCGCAAAATCACCTGTCTGTTCGTAACCAAGGCGGGAAACGGTGGCCCGCCACTGGGCATCTTGCACATCCATGACTGCCTTCGCGCTGGCGTCGCTTAGCGTATGGCCCGCGTCGACAACAGGTATTCGCGCTTCGTGCTCTGGGCAAAGGTTATCTTTCCCTTGGTCGCGCTTGGCCTGCTGTCGACAATGTTCTTGTTCTCTCGGACACTGGACCCGTCAGATGCGATCCCTTTTGCCGACATTGATATCGAGAAAATCGCGCGCGAGCAGACGCTGACGTCGCCCCGTTTTTCCGGCACGACCAGCGATGGCTCTGCAATCACCGTAGACGCAGAAAGCGCCCTGCCTGACCTGACCGATTTGCGCCGCCTTACCATCCAAAAAGTGGTCGCGAGGATCGAATCCCAAGACGGCCCATCCTACGGCCTCATTGCAGACCAAGCGGTTTACGACGGCAACGGTGGGGTGCTTGATATGGAAGGCCGGGTGCGGGTTTCGACCTCCACAGGCTACAGCCTCGAGACCGAGAACCTGACTGCCAGCCTTAAAGACACGAAAATCGACGCGCCGGGCGCTGTGTCGGGTCGCGGTCCTGCGGGGCGGTTGTCAGCAGGTTCCATGACACTGACAACAGATGGCGACACACAGGTTCTTGTTTTCAAGAATGGCGTGAAGCTGATATATGTTCCGAAAGAGTAGAGGGTAATTATGACAATCGTATCCAGATTTGCCGCCGCGGCGGCGCTAGCCCTCCTTTTGATTGGCGGAATGGCCCACGCCCAAGGGGCCTCTGTCGCGTTTGGCGGCTTGAAGCATGACGCATCCCTACCCGTTGAAATCACCGCCGACGAACTCACGGTAGATCAAACCACGGGCAGCGCTGTCTTCAGCGGCAACGTTGTCGCGGGCCAAGGTGAAATGCGATTGAGCGCGAGCCGCGTGCAGGTGCAGTACGCAACCGAAAACGGCGAAGCCACGGGTCGCATTGACCAGCTCATCGCCACAGGCAGCGTCACGCTGGTCAACGGTGCGGAAGCCGCCGAAGCAGAGAAAGCCGTATACTCTGTTGATGCGGCGAATATCGTAATGACGGGCAACGTGATCCTGACCCAAGGCGTCAATGCGCTATCGGGCGAGAAGCTTACCGTGGACCTAAACACTGGCTCTGGCCGAATGTCCGGCCGCGTGCGCACGATTTTCCGCACTGGCGGAAACTAAAGATGAGCGATGCGCCTAACCTGAACGTCAAAGAAGGCTCGTCCGGTCTGAAGGTTACGGGGCTGCGCAAGAACTACAAGCGCCGCCCCGTTATCCGCGATGTGTCGATCGAATTGGCACGCGGTGAGGTTGTGGCCCTGCTTGGCCCTAACGGATCAGGCAAAACGACCTGCTTTTACTCCATCGCAGGCTTGGTAACGCCCGAAGCTGGCACGGTGACAATCGACGGGCGCGATGTGACACTGCTGCCGATGTATCGCCGCGCCAAGCTGGGAATCGGGTATCTGCCACAGGAAATGTCGATCTTTCGCGGTCTCAGCGTCGAAGACAACATTCTGGCGATTCTAGAGATTTCCATTAGAAACCGCACCAAACGTCGCGAACGCTTGGAAGAGCTGCTCAGCGAATTTTCCATCGTACACCTGCGCCGTGCGCCCGCATTATCGCTGTCCGGCGGGGAACGCCGCCGCGCCGAAATTGCTCGATGCCTTGCCGCCGATCCAAAATACCTCCTCCTTGATGAACCGTTTGCGGGCGTAGACCCGATCGCCGTTGGCGAAATCAGGGGGCTTGTCGCCGACCTTAAAAAACGGGGTATTGGCGTGCTGATAACCGACCATAACGTGCGAGAAACACTAGAAATTGTGGACCGCGCATACATTTTGCACGACGGCCACGTTTTGATGAGCGGAACCACCGACGAAGTCGTCAAAGACGAAAACGTGCGCCGCGTTTATCTTGGCCAAGATTTCCGTATTAACTAAAATTGCCCAAATCAAAAAACGGTGCCCGTGCATCTATTTGATTGACACAAGGCCGTCCCTCGTCGCCAAATGGGGTCAATGAGTGATCGACAGCCCCAGGCTTTGGTCTTGCCTTGCGCAAACCTCGAAACGGAAACGTCCCGCACCCTCGGGCGATACCAGACACTCAATCCAAATCCGGCCAAGACCTTAGGATTTTGGTCGGTGATTCCCCCCAATAAACGAACAAGGAGACGCCATGCGGTACCAAATCACAGGCAAACAGATAGACATCGGCGAAGCGCTGCAAACACACGTGCGCACAGAGCTGGGCAGCACTCTGGATAAGTATGCAGGTCGCCCCACTGACGCTACGGTCATCTTCTCCAAAAGCGCTCATGAATATGTTTGTGAGGCCATCGTGCACCTTAGCACCGGATTAACGACACAAGCGCGCGGCCATAGCACCGAAATCTATGCCGCTCTCGACCAGTGTGTCGAGAAAATGGACAAGCAACTCCGGCGCTACAAACGTCGCCTCAAGGACCACCACAAGGAGAGGTCACAACCAGTTGAACTTTCGGGTGCTTCCTCCTATATCCTTGCCGCAAGCGGGGAGTCAGAAGATTCAGAGCCCGAAAACCTGCAGCCAATCATCGTTGCAGAAATGGAAACAAATATCCCTTCGATCTCGGTTGGGGAAGCCGTGATGCAGATGGAAATTGCGGGGGCACCTGTGCTAGTGTTCCGCAACGAGGGAAACAAAAACGTCAACGTCGTGTACATGCGCGAGGATGGCAACATAGGCTGGATTGACCCCGCAAGCAGCTAAATAGGCCATCAACGGCCATGTTCAGAGAGCAGGCTATGCAAATCTCGGAAATCCTGACTCAGTCGGCAGTGAAAACTGTTTCGGCTGTCACAAGCAAAAAACGCCTCTTTCAGGAGATCTCTGAAATTGCGTGTACCGCACATGGAATTCCGACCGATTTGGCGCTGGAAGCCCTTCTTGAACGCGAATCCCTTGGCCCAACAGGTGTGGGCCATGGGGTGGCGTTGCCCCACGCGCGGGTGAAAGACCTAGATAAGGTCGTATCCGTGTTCTTGCGGGTAGAGCGCCCGTTAGATTTCGATTCCGCTGATCGTCATCCAGTCGACTTGTTTTTCGCCCTGTTCGCACCGGAAACCGCTGGGGTGAACCACCTGAAAGCGTTGGCGCTGGTATCACGCACGATGCGCAACAGCGACGTGTGCACCAAGTTGCGGTCCAACACGGACGCAACCGCGCTGCACGCGATCCTGACTGAAGTTGCGGAATCGAAGGCGGCTTAGCCTTCGTCCCACGCGCCAAACCCGAAGTTGATATAGTCCTTGCGGTAGGCTGCCATCGACAGCTTTTCCAGCTCTTTGTCGTAAATGTCGGCCAAGGCAAACGGCCCCGCTTCTGGCTCAACCTCGAGCGCGCCCGCCTCCAAGCCCAGCGATTGCGCCAGTGCCACCAAGCCGGCTGATATTTCTCCCTCCCGTAGGATAACATCGGGCAAAACGACACCCGCCGCACCCTGCAGCAACGCCGATTGAGTGGCCCAGACCGCATCAATGCGAACGCTCGTTTGCCCCGCCAAGTTACCTTTGAGAAATTCCAAGAAATTTGCAAACGCCGCGCGGTGCTCAAGCTTGGTGTAACCTTCCAAATCACCCTGACCCGGAACAGAAATGCCGTACTTGTTGCGCATAACCTTGCGCGGGTCAGCGAAGTTGTCTTCTCTTTTGGGGACGATGTATTCGCAAAAAACCCTGTGCGCCCGCTCCAGCGGGTGCCGTATCACGGTAAAGCTGCGATGCCCGGGATTGCCGCGTTTCCATTGGCGCAACGATTTCTGGGACAGGTTCGTGTGCAGGTGTTCTTCCGTGACCCCGTCAATATCAGCAAGCCAACCCAGCACCGACTGCTTTGGCGCGGCGGCGACGGGGATAAACAAAATCGGCGCCTCAGCGGCAAGGTAGAACCCCGGCACACCCGGGCCACGACGTGGTTCAAAGTTGGGCGTGTCCGACAGTGAGAAGTGATCAATACCCGCCAGATCTTTGACCATCTGGGTGTAGTTCGTCACCTTGTCTTCCAGCCCGCTGGGGTTTTGCTTCTTAACAGAATTGGGTGTCGAATTTATCTGCTCTTGGGATCCGATAAACCGCGCCATACCGTTGATCACATCTACGTCGCCAATGTCTTCATAAGCAACATAGAAGCCAGTTTGGCCGGACACTTGCATCCCCTTGAGTATGTCCAGTTGGAACAGTTTCTTGGCGGCTAAGTGCTGCTCAAACTCTTCGCGGTCGAACTCCACTGTGGCCGACCTGCGTTGCTTCATGTCGGACAGTTTCCACTGCCCTGTCTGCGCCGCAATCTTGAGTGACACATAGCTGTCGAGCGGGTTGCGCGTCAGAATAATCTTCGCGCATTTCGGGTCAGCCAGCACATGCGCCATGACACGCGGGTCATGGTCGTTAAAAAACCGGAACCCCGGAAAGCCGTCGGTGTTTTCTTTCATGCGCTCGATCAGCGATAGCGGTGAAATCTCCCGCTGGGCCATATCGACGCCGAACAGAGCATCCTTGTTATGATGACCCACGAAGTGAGGGTTGTAGGCTTCGCCATAGCAGTGAAGGTCCGGAAATTCGTTCAGGCTTGCTTCAAGGAAGTTGGAGCCGGTGCGCATTTCGGCAAAAACAACGAAGTATTCGAAAGGCTTGCTCATAATCTATTTCACCAAATACGGGCGCCTGCCCTGAGGTTTATCCGTGCTGTCTTGGATGACAGGAAAGTCGCCCATTAAATGCGGGCTCATACCTTGGTTTTTAAGGTTTTGTAGAAACTGACCAAATCCGGTTAGGTCGGCCATCACTGGTACTTCAGACAGCCGACGCTGGCCAATGCCGCCGATCTCGTCAAGGATTAGCTGAAGGTTTTCCATCGGGTTTTCAATGAACTCTGCAAGGCTCCAGATGCGCACGCGAGCCTTGGTTATTCCAAGCCGCAGAAGGTCTAGGTGCGCCGCCTCAATGCGCTGTAGATTGGCCGCTTCTTTGCGTAGCTCCGCGAAGTTCCGATTGGAATGAAACAGCGGTATGGCCCAAGCGCCCGATATAATTGAAATCTGCGCATTTCGATCAGACGCCAGAAAACTCGATATCCCTTGATCGTCCGCTGGTCCAAACTGGAAGCATTGATGCTCCCCACGGGTGTTCCAGATCAGGTTCGTTAAGAAGCCTTGCGGATTATACTCTCGCAGTGGGGCGCTATCGCTGAGGGCGCCATTGTAGAAGGCATCTCCGCCGGCAAACTGGACCCTATCTGCAGCGAACAGGTTGCCATGCACACGGTTCCCCGTACGCCGCGCAATCCACCCCTCGAAATCCTCAAACAGATCCGTGAAGCCCTCAAACACCGAGTACCGTCCGCCGGTCTTGCCATTTTCCCACCCGTCGTTCGGGTATCTGCCTTGCATATATAACCCTGCGCGACCGCGCGTGCGCCGCTCCGTCGCGCGGCTGAACAGGCGGTCAATCTTCAAGGGGTTCGGTTCGGCCATGACCTGCGCGCGAGATTTGGGGACAAGGAATTCACGGTACAGGCGTTCGGCGCGCGGCCATATCTTACGCGCAACAAAGCAATCGGAGCGCCGCAAGAGCTGCAAGTGGTCATCGTAGAAAACATGCGGCTTGCCCTGAAAGTCGAACTTGGACAGCGTCAGCGATCGGCTTTCAATCTGCGTGGAATAAAGTCGCGCGAGGCTTTGAAAGTAGCTTTCATCCGGAATCCAGACCCGCTTGAAGTAACGATCGAACTCGGCGCGGCGCGGATCTTGTAGAATAGCCGACAGCGTTTGACGGGTCAGGCACCACCATTGCGAGCCCAAATGCGGCGTTAAGCCTTCGGGGATGTGCCGCGACAGCTTCAGCTTTCGCTGAAGATCAACATAGCCGTCGAACAAGCGGCGCTGCCGTTTCCAAGAAAACGGGAACCGCAACGTGAACCGTTCCTGATCCAACCCGCCAACGGTCCAGTCCACTTCGTCAGTTGTAACGGACTCAATGAAATCGGTACGCGGGCGGTCATCAAGATAGCTTTGTATCTCCTCAACCGGCCTAAGCGGCATGCACGACCCACTGGACAGGTAGACGTGACGCACGTCGGGGAACGCCTCCAGCATCAACTCGCAGGCGGATTGCGTAGCGCCAACGATAGACCAGTTGCCCCACTCGCAAGCGTGCCGTTCTGAGAAGCGGACGTTGCCTAGGTCCGCCAATTTTTGCTGAAAATACTCGTAGTTCGGCCCGTCGACACGCTTATCAACGTGGATCACCACCGGCTTGCCGTGCTCCGACCAGTGCCGCGCCACCTGTGCCGCGCGGTCCAGCGCCTCATGCACCAACATGACAAAGCCAACGCTCATGCCCAGTTCCCCTTGGACATCAGGCCCAAAATCTCCAACTGACGCCAGTTGATGTACTTTTCAGACCATTTGCACCACAAATCTGGGTCTTCCGAAAGCCCACTGTGGTAGGCCTTGTATTCATAGCTGTTGGCAAAATGCTCTTTGCGCTGAAGCTCTTCCTTGGACTTCGACGACATGGTCTCCAGGAACTTCGCGTGCAGCAAGCACCCCGATGTCTTCTCCCCGCCCCACTCGTCGTAAACAAGGTTCAACCCACGCGGCAGAAGCATGTGGGTTGAACTCACATAGGCATAGCTACGGTCCCAGCGCACCAGCGGCACCTTATTCAAGGCCGGTGCGCGCTCAGGGTGGTCTGCGAAGAAGGCCCGTGGCGAGGACCGCCCTGAATCCACAGGTTCCCGTATTTGTCGTTTTTCTTGATCGAATAGTTGCCGCTGTCGAACCAATGCAAATGCTCAAAAGGATCAGCACCCACCTCGTAACGCACGGAGTCGATCGGGCCTTTCGGGTACATGTCCAGAAGCAGAGTGCCGAACGACTTTACCGACGACGCATCAAGCCAATCTGTAAGCGCCTTGATCGGGCGCGTATCGCAGAACGGGTACACGAAAAACTCGTCTACATCCAAAACCAGCGTCCAGTGACCGTGGCCGTACTTTCGCAGCAGCCAGTTGATCCAGTCGACCCCGAACCGCGACCGTTTGTAGCTGCTTGGCGTGCTGAACAGGGTGACGTCAGGCTGGGTCGCCAGATAGTCTGCGGTACCGTCGTCGGAACCGTTGTCGACAAATATGAAATGATCGACACCCAATTCGCGGTAGTACTTCAGGAAATATGGGATACGGACGGCTTCGTTGCGAAGGGTGCAGAACACAATGATATCGGACTTAGCAATCTGCTCCGTGCGGTTCTTTATAGACGCAAGTTCCCTCCGCTTGCGGACTGCCCGCCAGCGCCAACGCTTCCGCTCCATGCGAAGGCGATATGATTTCAGGAGACCCATCTTCTGTCACCTCTCACGACACGTCTTATAGCAAATTGCCCATCGCCTCATTAACGGCATCAAAATGCTCCGACCAAGTCGGGATCTTTGGGGACTTCGCTATGTGCGCGTGGACGAGGTCTTTCTGCCTCTGCTCTGCCTGCTCAAGTATTGTTTTTTTCCAAAGGTATATGTCTTGCAGGTCTGCGTAAACGGGGTAGTCGCCCAACACCTCGCGGTGGATGGCAAGATCGCCACATATCACCGGAACGCCAAGTTGCGCCGCCTCAATTGACGGGAGGCCAAACCCCTCTGCAAGCGATGGGAAAAGCAATCCGTGAGAGCCTGATAGAAGTCGCCTCACCTCCGCATCCTGCATGTTGTTGTGTTCAAACAGCCAGCCGTTGCCCTTCAACTGATCCAGGCGCTTAAACACGTCCTCATTCTTCCAACCGCGCCGGCCGACGATGTGCAGTTCGGGTAGCTGGTTAGTTGGATGGTCTGCTTTGAGCTGTTCCCAGATATCCAAAAGGAACGCGTGATTTTTACGAGGTTCGATCGTTCCCAGGGCCACAAAGTAGGGTCTAACACTGGCACTTTCAGCAACTTCCGCCCTCATTGGATCAGCGCCCAGAAACGCGGTTACATACTCAGCCTGTGCGCCCCAGCCATCAAAGTAGTGTTTAACACGGGTCTGCGTGTGCCACGAATTTGCGATAACAAGGTCACTATAGTCTGCCGCGCGGCGCATCTTGTCTTCAAACGACTGCACAGTCCCGTCGCGTTGGAACTGCGGCCAATCTAGGGGGATCATATCATGGATCAAGGTCGCGACCTTCAGTCCGGAATCGCGCATTCCGGCAAGCGTTGCCTTGCTTAGATTGGAGTGACCGGTGTTCAGATATACGCCGTTCGGTAGCGATATTTCCGGCGGCCCCTGCCGACCAGAGCGCTCGATTGACAGCCGCCGCAAATCCGATTCCGCCGCGCGTCGTCCCTTGGGCAGCTTCATGCTAACCCTTGCCCGCAGATCAGACGGCCCCCACGGCAGCGCCCCCAAAAGCTTTGAGCGGAAAACCAAAGCCCCTTCGCGGTCCAAAAGCGCGTAGCCCCCCGATATTCTGGCGAGGCAGTAAAAGGGCACGGAGACGTCCTGCAGGCACCAGTTCAGATAGGCGAGTTCCACTCGGTCGACGCCCGTCAGCGGACCACGGCCCACGCGCGACGCAAGCCGTGTAATGTCCAAAACGACGGGATGGTCCCTATTTGTCGTAATGTCCGTTCTGGTGCCAACGCCATGCATCAGTGATCATCGCCTCCAATGTTGATCGGGACGGCGTCCAGCCCAGCTCCGACATCGCGCGATCACTGCCCGAAACCAGCTTTGTGCAATCACCTGCGCGGCGGGCACCCTCGACGATCGGCACGGATTTGTTGGTCACCGCGCGGCTGTGGTCAATCACTTCGCGAACAGAAAAGCCGCTCCCTGTGCCTAGGTTAAACACAGCTGGGGCACCGCCGTCGATCAGCCATTCCAAGCCCTTCACGTGCGCTTCGACTAAATCCATCACGTGGACATAGTCACGGATGCAGGTTCCATCCGGCGTATCGTAATCGGTTCCAAATACCGTCAGCGCTGGCCGTTTTCCGTCAATCGCATCCAGCATAAGCGGGATCAGGTGCGTCTCTGGCTGATGAAATTCGCCGATCTCGCCGGCAGGATCTGCACCCGCGACGTTGAAGTACCGGAAAATAACGTGCCGTAACCCGTGGCTATGCTCAAAATTGCGCAAAATATCTTCGACCGCACGCTTGGAGGCACCGTATGCATTGATCGGATGCTGTGCTGTGTCTTCTGTCAGCGTCACGCCATCTTGGTCGCCATAGGTGGCACACGTCGATGAGAACACGAAGTTTTCGCAGCCAGCTGCGGTGGCCGCTTCTATCAAGTTCAGCGATCCGCCAACGTTATTGCGCCAATACAACCCGGGGTCAGTTACTGACTCCCCCACCTGGCTTAACGCAGCGAAGTGCATGACGGCGACGGGATTATACTGCGCAAACACCGCATCAAGACGTGGGCGGTCCAACAGATCGCCAGCCTCGAACGGGCCGAATTTCACCGCATCTTCCCAGCCAGTGCATAGGTTATCATATGTTATCGGCGTATGGCCCGCAGCCGCCAAAACCTTACAGGCGTGCGAGCCGATATAGCCCGCTCCACCGGTAACCAGCACATTTGCCATAAACGGTCCCTTGGTTATTCGGCCGCTTTGCGCACGGCCGCCATTTCATCCAGATAGCTGGACAGCTCCTCGCGCAGTTCCGGACGGGCCAGACCAAACGCAACAGTTGCCTGTAGGTAGCCAGCTTTGGAGCCGCAGTCAAAGCGCTGCCCGCGGAACCGGTAGCCGTACACATCGCGGTCAGCCTGAATTTCCTGAGCAATCGCATCAGTCAGTTGGATTTCACCGCCTGCGCCTTGTTTGATCTTGTTAAGGTTGTTCAAAACCTTAGGCGTCAAAATGTAGCGACCAATCACCGCGAGGTTTGAGGGCGCATCCTCCACAGACGGTTTTTCCACCATGCCACGTACCGACACCATGGACCCCATATCTTCCTTGATATCCAAGACGCCGTAGGCCGATGCCTTTTCAGGTGGGACTTCCATCGCGGCAACCATGCAGCCGCCGGTCTCGTCGTAGGCTTCGACCATTTGTTGAAGGCACGGCTTTTCCGCCGCGATAACGTCATCAGGCAGAATAACCGCGAACGGCTCGTTACCGATCAGGCGCCGCGCGCACCACACAGCATGCCCAAGGCCCAGCGCCTTGTGCTGCCGGATATACGCAATCGCGCCGCTATCCATGTTGGTGTTCTTCAACGTGGCAAGAAGCTCCTTCTTGCCCTTCTTACGCAGCGTATTCTCAAGCTCAGGTGCGTGGTCGAAGTAATCCTCCAACGCGCCCTTCCCGCGAGATGTCACAAAGATGAACTCTTTGATGCCAGCGGCCCGCGCCTCATCAATCGCGTATTGGATCAGGGGCCGGTCAACCAGCGTCATGATCTCTTTCGGGATGGACTTCGTCGCAGGCAGGAATCGCGTTCCCAGACCAGCTACCGGAAAGACCGCTTTCGTAACCTTACGCTTCATGTGATGTGCCCTACTTTTCGACCGATACTACTCAAACTCAGAACGTCTTACTATATACACATCAACACTCTGACAAAACTGTGACCCATTCGCGTGGCCTAGCGCGTCACATCGAGCAGGTGTTGCTCCACTTTAACGCGCTCCGAAAGCCGATACCATGACCACAACGGTTGGGAACGGGAAGACTTTCCAAATATTCCCCCCGACTGAACCCAAAAGCCGTCTGAGTGAAACCACCGCCGGTGAAACAAGGCCGTCCGGCTCAGCACAATCGCGGTGCAGGGTGTTCCCGCGTCAGACAATGCTTTCGCCCGATTGTAAATGCTCCGTCGCTCGCTCCAGTGGCCTGACACATACCGATGTGCTGGTAGGTTTTCCTTGCTGGCAAATGGCTTAAAGTCAGGCGCATTTTGCCGTGGCGGTGCGGGCTTTTGTTGGCGTGTCCGGCCCTGCGCTATTCCCGCCTCCAAGTCTCTTTTTAAGCGCAAAACATCACAAGGCTCTAGGATTCCACGCACAAGCCCTGTGTCGAGCCGCTTGGATTGGCGACGTCGCAGCGCATCAAGGTCGCTGTCCGGCCTACCGTATTTTTGCACGAAGTAAGCTTGGCTCGCGCCGATCTCGAACAGCGACTTTGGCCGTCTATCCCGCCCACGCATAGGTGACGGGGCGTAGCCGTGTTGGACCTCCGCGTCGGGCACGATCGCGGTGCTAAATCCGGCCTGTGCGATGCGCAGGTTCACATCGGTTTCGTCCAGATAGAAGCGGTAGTTTTCGTCAAATCCGCCCAGTGCAATCAGCGTATCACGGCGAAATGCGCAATTGGTTCCTTGCGTCTTTATGGCTCGCCCAGCGGTCATGATTTGGGCGCTATGTCCGCTCAGCCTGATCGGCAAGCTTTCGCCATCAGGGGCTATTTCTTCGGCCTGCCACTGGAGGCTTATACCGTTTCTGCCCCGCACAAACCCGCCAGATGCAGCAACCTCGGGCGTGGTGAACGGCGCAACGAGTCGCGCCAACCACGTTGGCTCCGCAATTGCGTCGTCGTCGATGAAAGCGGCAACATCGCCAGCCGCCAGCATCACGCCAAGGTTGCGCGCCTTGGATATGTTAGCTTCCGCGCAGATCGCGCTCTTCAACCGATCAGTCGGCGCTAAGCTGCTCAGACTTTTGGCCGTCTCAGCGTCAGTGACCAGAATAAGCTCAAAGTTCCGGTACGTCTGAAAGTCCAGCGCGCGGACGCACCGGCGTAGGTCATGCGGTCGGTGCCTGCTGACAACGACCACACTGACCAAGGGTGTCGTCATGGGTGACCCATCTCCGACAGCATCGCCTCCAAGCGGGGAACGTCTTCAGGGTTGTTCAACTCCCAAAACTGACGTCCCCGGGCTTCTACTTCTACGCACAAAATCTTGCGGCTGTTTTCAAGGAAGCGAAGCTGCTCCAATCCTTCCAACTGCTCTAGCGGGCCAACTGGCCAAGTCGCGTAATCGCGCAACGCGTCTGGTCGGTAAGCATAAACACCGACATGATGAAAAACGGGGGTTTGGGCGTTGTTAGAGTATGTATTCGACGTAAAAGGAATAACCTCTTTAGAGAAAAACAACGCGGACATGTCTTGTGCGAAAACTGCCGTGGTGCCGCCAACACGACCATGGCGGCGATCCTCGAGAAAGCCGTTCAATGCCCGCCCGTCACATCGCAATACGGGAGTAGCACAGGCCGCGTCAGGCGCACCGCGCAGGCCCGCAATCAAGTCTTCGACAAACCAAGACGGTGTCAGCGGCGCATCGCCTTGCAGGTTAACGACGATCTCCGGCTCCTCACCTAGCAGCGGCAAGGCGTCGGCGCAGCGTTCCGTTCCGTTGAAACAATCGGATGAGGTCATGACCACCTCTGCCCCGAAACCCTCTGCGGCGGCTTTGATGCGGTCATCGTCGGTCGCAACAACAACGCGGTCGACGCCAGCCACGGATTTCGCGGCAAGCCATGATCGCTCAATCAGGCTGCGTGCCTCGCCCGTTGCGCCTGTCAAAGTCACGAGCGGCTTTCCCGGGTAACGGGTGGAGGCATAGCGGGCGGGTATAATGATTGTGACCGACATCAGGCGGACTTCAATTCAACGCCAGGGGCGTATGCGATAAAGAACGGGTTCTCGTAGATCGGCTTGCCGTATGTCAGCGGCGAATGATCGTCAAAGCGCACGACAGCACCGCCAGCGCCGTTCAAAACGGCATGCCCTGCAGCGGTGTCCCACTCCATCGTGCGGCCCAATCTGGGGTACAAATCAGCCTCCCCAGCGGCAACAAGGCAGAACTTCAACGATGATCCCGCGCCAGTCATGTCTGTGGTCTGGTACTTTGAGATATAGTCATCTGTGGCCTGATCGCGGTGCGACTTGGACGCTACAACCACCAGCGAGGCATTATCGGGTGTTTTCACGCGAATAGGCTTTGTTAGACCCTGTTTCTTACGATCAAAGGGTCCAACCTCCTCCACCGTTTGGCCATCTGCACCGGTATAGAACATGCGGCCTTTGGCCGGCGCGTAGACCACCCCGCGAACGGGTATGCCGTTCTCTACGTAGGCAATGTTTACAGTGAAGTCGCCGCGCCGCTTGATGAATTCCTTTGTCCCGTCCAACGGGTCCACGATGATGAAATTCGACGCGCTTTCGCCATGGGTATCCGCCTGCTCTTCCGTGACCAACAAGACGTTAGGGAAAGCCGCGCGAATACCGGCAGATATTAGCGCGTCAGCGGCCTCATCCGCGGCGGTAACCGGGCTATCATCGGATTTCGCCCGCACCTCGAAGTCGTCGGCGTCGTAGATTTCCATGATCTTGTCGCCAGCTTCCAATGCCAGCTCCCGAAACACCGTTGCCATCTTGTTATAGTCCACAGCCGCTCTCCTGCCGGATAATTGATTTCACACTTGGGCTTTCTTATGCTTGCTTGATAACGGATCGGCAAGTTTTCTGGCATCTAAGGATCAGTAGCACCGGCCGTAGGCAAAGCAGGTTTGCACAAATGTTCAGAACCGAAGAACGCAACACGCACTTCCGGTCAGCCATTGGGCTGGCGGATCTGATTTACGTCAGCACCGTGCGCCATGTTCGCAAGTCCCACCGCAACGCGGTGATCGGCCTCGCGATGAACATGATGACCACCGTGATCATGGTTGCAGCGTTCTACCTGATGTTTTCCATTCTGGGGCTTCGCGGCACGGCCATTCGCGGGGACTTCATCCTTTACCTGCTGTCCGGCATTTTCCTGTTTCTGACACATACCAAAGCCGTTGGCGCGATCATGGGGTCCGAGGGGCCGACCTCCGCCATGATGAAACATGCCCCGATGAACACAGCGATTGCCATTGCATCCGCCGCGCTGTCCGCGCTTTACATTCAAACCTTATCGGCGGTTTTGATCCTGTTTCTAGTCCACGTCGCGTGGCACCCTATCGAGATCAACGACCCAATCGGCACGATCGGTATGTTCCTGCTCTCGTGGTTTTCTGGCGTTTCCGTGGGGATGGTCTTTCTCGCCATTAAACCATGGTTCCCTGGGTTCGCGTCCATCGCATCAACGGTCTATAGCCGTGCCAATATGGTCGCGTCGGGCAAAATGTTCGTGGCCAACAGCATGCCATCCTCAATGTTGGCGTTCTTTGACTGGAACCCGCTGTTTCACTGCATCGACCAAGCACGCGGCTATGCGTTCATCAACTATAACCCGCATTTCAGTTCGGTCAGCTATCCGCTGATCGTATCCATCACACTGATCATGCTGGGCCTGATGGGCGAATTCAAAGCGCGCCGACATGCCTCCATCAGCTGGAGCGCTGGTCGTTAGGTCACCACACGCAACGTCAAGTTGATACGCCCGCCCTTGGGCAGCAAAAGCGACGTTCCGGCCTTGATCCGGTCAACGCCGTGGTAAGTCAGCCGCGCGGCGCCGCCCATGACCAGTACATCACCAGAGCGCAGCCAGATGCTTTCCGTCTTGCCGCCCCGTGTTTCATTGCCGATCCGAAACAAAGCATCGTCACCCAAAGAGATGGAGATGACAGGCCACGAGAAGTCGGCCTCGTCGCGATCTTGGTGCAAACCCATTCGCGCGTCCGCGTCGTAGAAGTTAACCAAACAACAGTCCGGCGCGCGCTCACTGGGGCCCAACGCGTGCCAGATATCCATCACGCTGTCCGGGATGTCGGGCCACGCCATTCCGCGCGGATGGCAGGCGTCGTAGCGGTACCCGTTCCGGTCGGACACCCAACCGAATTTCCCTGCCGATGTCATACGAACCGACATGTCTTTGCCACGGCTGGTGGTGGGCACAAAAAGCGGGGCCGCCGTCACGACGTCCCGTAGGTCGTCTAGCAACGCCCGTTGCTTCGCGTCGTCCAGCAGTTGCTCGAAAACTTCGACCCCCCTGACCACAAGATTTGGTGTCGGTTTGGTAAAATGATCACTCATATTCGCCTCCACGCGCCTTTCAGCCGCCTTTCTCACTATTTTGAGAGATTAGGACTGCCCTGCGCCTTGCAGCACTAGGGGCCCAGCCTTATATACGCTTCGAATTCCGATGGGGCTATGCCCCCGGTTCAATTTTGGGATCGGAGCGCAGGAGCCATATTGGGCCTGCCCTCCTCAACATCGCCTCGACGAAAGGACCTAGCTCATGGCTAAAGTTATCGGTATCGACCTTGGTACAACAAACTCTTGTGTCGCCATCATGGACGGCTCTCAGCCTCGCGTTATTGAGAACGCAGAGGGCGCACGCACAACCCCATCTATCGTAGCCTTCACAGACGATGAGCGTCTGGTTGGTCAGGCCGCCAAACGGCAGGCTGTTACGAACCCGAACAACACAATTTTCGGCGTGAAACGCCTGATTGGCCGTCGTGCTGACGACAAGCACATTGCCAAAGACAAAAAGAACCTTCCGTTCGAGGTTGTCGATGGCGGCAACGGCGACGCTTGGGTCTCCGCGAAGGGCGAGAAGTACAGCCCGTCCCAGATCTCGGCATTCATCCTGCAAAAGATGAAAGAAACCGCTGAAAGCTACCTCGGCGAAGACGTTACGCAAGCCGTGATCACGGTCCCTGCCTACTTCAACGACGCCCAGCGCCAGGCAACAAAGGACGCCGGCAAAATTGCTGGCCTTGAAGTGCTGCGCATTATCAACGAGCCGACAGCTGCTGCGTTGGCTTACGGCCTCGACAAAAAAGAAACGCAAACCATCGCGGTCTATGACCTTGGTGGCGGTACGTTCGACGTAACCATTCTGGAAATCGACGACGGCCTGTTCGAAGTTAAGTCCACCAACGGTGACACGTTCCTTGGTGGTGAAGACTTCGACATGCGCATCGTGTCCTATCTTGCCGACGAGTTCAAAAAAGAGAACGGCGTTGACCTGAAGAAAGACAAGATGGCGCTGCAGCGTCTGAAAGAAGCTGCCGAGAAAGCCAAAATTGAGTTGTCCTCGTCCCAGCAAACAGAGATCAACCAGCCGTTTATCTCTATGGACCCTAAAGGCGGCCAACCGCTGCACATGGTCATGAAGCTGACACGCGCTAAACTGGAAAGCCTTGTCTCCGACCTGATCAAAGCCTCGATCAAACCTTGCCAAGCCGCGTTGAAAGATGCGGGCCTGTCCACCTCCGACGTCGACGAAGTCGTGTTGGTTGGCGGTATGACCCGTATGCCTAAGGTTATCGAAGAGGTGTCCAAGTTCTTCGGTCGTGAAGCCAACAAAGGCGTGAACCCTGATGAAGTTGTCGCCATGGGCGCAGCCATTCAAGCTGGTGTTCTGCAAGGCGATGTGAAGGACGTTGTTCTTCTCGACGTGACGCCACTGTCCTTGGGTATCGAAACCCTTGGTGGTGTGTTCACACGCCTGATCGACCGCAACACAACGATCCCGACCAAGAAGTCGCAAATCTTCTCGACCGCCGAAGACAACCAAAACGCTGTGACGTTGCGGGTGTTCCAAGGGGAGCGTGAGATGGCCGCCGACAACAAGATGCTGGGCCAGTTCAACCTGGAAAGCATCCCACCGGCGCCACGCGGCATGCCGCAGATCGAGGTTACTTTTGACATCGACGCCAACGGCATCGTTGAAGTTGGGGCCAAAGACAAAGGTACCGGCAAAGAGCAAAAGATCACGATCCAAGCTTCTGGCGGTCTGTCCGATGATGACATCGAGCAAATGGTGAAAGACGCGGAAGCTAACGCTGACGCGGATGCGGAACGTCGTGAGCTGGTTGAATCGACCAACCAAGCCGAAAGCCTGATCCACAGCACCAAGAAGTCGCTGGAAGAGCACGGCGATAAGGTTGACGGCTCCACAGTGGAAGTCATCGAGCTGGCCCTCAAAGCCCTCGAAGAAACTATGGACTCGGAAGACGCTGCCAAAATCAAAGGCGGCATCCAGAACCTGACAGACGCAGCGATGAAGCTGGGCGAAGCGATCTACAAGTCGCAGCAAGAAGAAGCTGCTGCCGCAGAGCCAACTGAAGAGCCCGACGATATGCGCGGTGTTGACGAAGACATCGTGGATGCGGACTTCGAAGATTTGGACAACAACAAACGCGGCTAATGATGCCGGGTCCTGACACGGAAGACCGGCCCGAAAATACGGGCCGGTCAGCATGTTTCAGTGATCTAGTTTTGGAAGGTTGATCCATGGCAAAACGTGATTATTACGAAGTACTAGGTGCTGACCGCGGCGCTTCCGCAGATGAGTTGAAGAAAGCTTATCGCAAGAAGGCCAAAGAGCTGCATCCGGATCGGAATTCCGACAATCCAAACGCGGAATCCCAATTCAAAGAAGCAAACGAAGCCTACGAAGTCCTGAAGGACGCCGACAAGAAGGCGGCTTATGACCGTTATGGCCACGCCGCATTCGAAGGCGGAATGGGCGGCGGTCAACGTCAGGGCGGCAACGGTGATTTCTCATCCGCGTTCTCCGATGTTTTCGAAGACCTGTTTGGCGACTTTATGGGCGGCGGCGCGCAGCGCGGTGGCCGTCAACGCGCCTCGCGCGGCTCCGACTTACGCTACAATCTGCGTATCTCCTTGGAAGACGCATTCCTCGGTCTGCAAAAGGCCATCACCGTCCCGACCTCCGTGTCGTGCAACAGTTGTGATGGATCGGGCGCTGAAGGTGGCGCTGAACCGCAAACCTGCCCGACATGTTCCGGCATGGGCAAAGTTCGCGCGCAACAGGGTTTCTTCACCGTGGAGCGCACCTGCCCGACCTGCTCTGGCGTCGGCCAGATTATTAAAAACCCATGCCGCACCTGCGGCGGTTCTGGTCGCGAGGAAAAAGAGCGCTCCCTGAGCGTTAACATTCCTGCTGGTGTCGAAACGGGCACTCGCATTCGCCTCTCCGGCGAGGGTGAGGCCGGTTTGCGTGGCGGACCATCCGGCGACCTCTACATCTTCATCGAAGTTGCAGAGCACGAGTTGTTCCAACGCGACGGTATCGACCTGTTCTGCCGCGTGCCTGTTTCCATGGCGACGGCGGCCATCGGTGGCGACGTGGAAGTCCCTACTATCGACGGCGGACGCTCTCGCGTGAAGGTTCCCGCTGGTAGCCAGTCGGGACGCCAGATGCGCCTGCGCGCAAAAGGCATGCCAGCGCTGCGCGGCGGCGGCACCGGTGACATGTTCATCGAGCTTGCGGTAGAGACGCCGGTCAACCTGACCAGCAAGCAAAAGGAACTGCTACGGGAGTTTGAGAAGCTAAGCGAGGAGAACAACCCCCTCCTCACCAGCTTCTTCTCGAAGGTCAAATCCTTCTGGGCCGACATGAAAAACTAAATAAGGAAGCGCCCAAATCGGGCGCTTCTTTTTTTATCCGACGTTACATGCCGCCATGACCGCCATGTTAAGAATGTCGTTCGTGGACGACGTTGTGGAACAGATCTGAACAGGATGATCGACGCCGCTTAGAATCGGGCCAATAACCGTCGCGCCGCCCATTTCCTGCATCAATTTCACCGAAATCGACGAGGAATGCCGTGCTGGCACAACCAACACATTCGCCGGTCCGGACAGTCTGCAAAATGGATACTGCGCCAGCACATCGGGGTTCATGGCCACGTCAACGGTCATTTCGCCGTCATACTCGAAGTCAACGCCGCGACTATCCAGCACCTTAGGTGCAATATGCATTTTCTCGGCGCGCTCACTTACCGGATAGCCAAAGGTAGAGAAGCTAACGAAGGCAACGCGCGGCTCCAAACCAAGGGACCGTGCCGTCGCCGCGCCGCGCTCCGCAATATCCGCCAGTGTGTTCTCATCCGGCCATTCGTGAACCAAAGTATCCGCGATCAAAACGATCCGACCGTTGCGCAGCAGTGCGGTGACGCCCACGGCGCCGTCCTTTGGGGACACGTCCAGCACGTGGTTGAGCAACTCAAGCACATGCGCTGATTTTCGTGTAGCACCCGTGATCAACCCGTCCCCGTGCCCGTGCGCCAACATAAGCGCGGAGAAAACATGCCGGTCTCGGGACGCTAGCCGATGCACGTCCTGCGCGTCATATCCCTTGCGCTGGAGCCGACTGTAGAGGAACGAGCGGTACGTCTCCAAATGCTCCGTGTTGCGGGCATTCACAATGGTGAGCTCGCGGTATGCGTCCGCTAACCCAGCTGCCGTTAGCTTTTCCTTAACGTCATCTTCACGACCGACAACCAAGGCCTGACCCAGACCAGACCGCTGGTAGGACACAGCCGCACGCAGCACCCGAATATCATCACCCTCCGCAAAGATCATGCGGGCGTTCTTCGTTCTGGCGCGGTTGTGCAGGCCTTCCAGCATGGACGCCGTGGGGTCCATACGGGATCGCAAGGCCACGGTGTAGGCGTCAAAATCTACGATAGCCTTGCGAGACACGCCCGTCTCGATACCGGCCTGCGCCACCGCAGGCGGGATCGTGTAGATCAACCGCGGGTCAAAGGGCGTAGGGATAATGTAGTCGCGGCCGAACGTCAGTTTTTGCCCGTAAGCCACCGCGACTTCGTCGGGCACGTCTTCTCGCGCCAGCTTCGCAAGCGCCTCTGCGCAGGCAATTTTCATCGCGTCGTTGATCGTGCGGGCGCGAATGTCTAGCGCGCCGCGAAACAGATACGGGAAGCACAGCACGTTGTTTACTTGGTTCGGGTAGTCGGATCGGCCAGTGGCCACAATCGCGTCCGGCCGCACCTCATGCGCGTCCTCTGGCGTGATTTCCGGATCAGGGTTCGCCATCGCAAAGATAACGGGGTTGTCCGCCATCGACTTCACCATGTCCTGCGTGACCGCGCCCTTTGCCGATACGCCAAGGAAAACGTCAGCGCCAGTCATCGCCTCTTCAAGCGTGCGCTCCTTCGTGTTCGCGGCGTGCGCGGACTTCCACTGGTTCATGCCCTCGGTGCGGCCTTGGAAGATCACGCCTTTCGTGTCGCATACAATACAGTTGTCATGCTTGGCACCCATGGCCTTAATCAGCTCAATACACGCAATGCCCGCAGCGCCTGCCCCGTTCAAAACAATCTTGCAGTCCTCGATTTTCTTGCCAGTTAAGTGCAGCGCATTCAGCAGCCCGGCAGCGCAAATCACGGCAGTGCCATGCTGGTCATCGTGGAAGACGGGGATGTCCATTTCTTCACGCAGCCGTTGCTCAATTATGAAACATTCCGGCGCCTTGATGTCCTCCAGGTTGATGCCGCCAAAGCTGGGCCCCATCAATCGGACTGCGTTAATGAATTCGTCCGGATCTTCGGTATCCAACTCCAGATCAATGGAATTCACGTCAGCGAACCGCTTAAACAGAACCGACTTACCTTCCATCACCGGCTTAGAGGCGAGCGCCCCCAGATTGCCAAGGCCAAGGATCGCGGTGCCGTTTGAAATCACCGCCACCATGTTGCCTTTGGTCGTATAGTCATACGCCAGTTCTGGGTTTTCGGCGATTGCCTCTACTGGAACGGCGACACCGGGTGAGTATGCCAAACTAAGGTCGCGCTGCGTCGCCATCGGGGTGGAAGCGTTGATCTCTAACTTCCCCGGCGTCGGCTCCAAATGGTAGGATAGTGCCTCTTCATCGGTGACGCGGTTTTTCTTTGACATGAACGGTTTCTCCCTTGAGCCAACGCCAAAGATAGCCAGCTTGCAGCCGCTCGACAACACGCCTTGGAATTCGGGGTTTCGCCCCCCCGCACGGACCTTTAGAATTCGCGCAAACACCAGGGGTGAAGTCTTGAACGTCGCTAATGCATCCGTAACGCCAATGATGGCGCAATATCTGGACATCAAAGCCCAGTATCCTGACGCGCTACTCTTCTATCGGATGGGTGACTTTTATGAGTTGTTCTTCGACGATGCGGTCGCAGCGGCGGAAGCGCTTGATATTGCGTTAACCAAACGCGGCAAGCACTTGGGCAATGACATCCCGATGTGTGGCGTGCCCTTCCACGCGGCGGAGAATTACCTGTTAACCCTAATCCGCAAAGGGTTTCGGGTCGCCGTTGGGGAACAACTGGAAAGCCCCGCCGAGGCCAAAAAGCGCGGGTCAAAGTCCGTCGTCAAACGCGACGTTGTACGGTTGGTTACGCCAGGCACGTTAACCGAAGACAGCTTGCTGGAACCCCGCCGCCATAATTTTCTGGCGGCGTACTCCGAAATCCGTGGTGAGGGCGCGATCGCATGGGTTGATATCTCAACCGGTGACATGCGTGCAGGCCCCTGTTCCCGCATGCGCCTGTCGCCGGAGCTGGCACGGCTAGCCCCAAGCGAAATCTTGGTGTCTGATTCCGACTTCGACGAGCTGTCGCCGATTGTGGATGAAACAGGCTCTGCCATCACACCGCTGAGTAAAGGCAGTTTCGACAGTACATCTGCCGAAAAACGCCTTATTAGTCTCTATTCGGTCGGATCTCTGGACGCATTCGGGACATTCTCGCGCTCTGAAATAGCTGCGCTTGGGGCGTTGGTCGATTACTTAGATATCACCCAGAAAGGTAAGCTGCCCTTATTGCGACCACCGGTACGCGAAGCCGCCAACCGAGTAATGCAGATCGACGGGGCTACCCGCCGAAATCTGGAGCTTTCACAAACGCTTAGCGGATCACGTAAAGGTTCTCTGCTCGACACAATTGACAGGACGCTAACGGCGGGCGGTGGGCGTCTTCTTGACAGAAAGCTCTCGAGCCCCTCCACTGACCTGAGCGAGCTTCAGGATCGACTTGATGCCGTTGAGGCATTCTCCACCGCTGCAAGCCTGCGCACCGACCTGCGCGATGCCTTGCGCAAAGTGCCGGACATGGATCGGGCTTTGTCACGGATCGCCGTGAATAGGGGCGGCCCTAGGGACTTGGTGTCGCTTCGGACAGGGCTAGAACAGTGTCTAACACTGCATAAAATGCTTTCCGACGCTCGTTTGGCCCCAGCGGTGGAGCGCGCTGTCACTGACCTTGGCGGGCACGACGATATTCTTGGTTTACTGCAACAAACGTTGAACGCGGAAGTGCCCTTGCTTGCGCGGGATGGCGGGTTCGTAGCATCGGGCTACCACGCGGAGCTTGATGAGATGCGTCAACTCCGCGACGACGGCCGCAAGATCATCGCAGAACGTCAGGCACAGTACGCCGCCGAAACGGGCATTTCTGCATTGAAGATCAAGCATAACAACGTTTTGGGCTACTTTATTGAAACAACGGCGGCCCATGCCGAGAAGATGCTGGCCCCGCCCCTGTCGGATCACTTCATGCACCGCCAGACCACCGCCAACGCAATCCGGTTCACAACCCTAGAGCTGTCGGAACTTGAAACGAAGATTCTGAACGCTGGCGGTCGCGCCACCGCTATAGAATTGCAGGTGTTCACAGACCTATGCGCCCGCGTGCTGGACGTCAGCGCGAACCTCTTCGCTGCTGCCGGCGCGCTATCACAGATCGACGTATTCGCGGCACTCGCTGACTTGGCCGCGTCAGAGGATTGGGTCCGCCCCAAAATCGACGATTCACGTGCCTTTGCCATCACAGGCGGCCGCCACCCCGTGGTTGAGAAGGCGTTGAAAGATCAAGGTGCCGCACCGTTCATCGCGAACGGGTGCGATTTGTCTGCTGCAGCGAACGCGTCCAGTATTTGGCTGCTCACCGGTCCCAACATGGCAGGTAAGTCGACGTTTTTGCGGCAGAACGCGATTATCGCTCTTTTGGCCCAAATAGGGTCTTATGTGCCTGCTGACTCTGCCCACATCGGATTGGTTTCACAGCTGTTCAGCCGCGTCGGCGCGTCCGATGATCTGGCGCGCGGGCGCTCTACCTTTATGGTGGAAATGGTCGAAACGGCCGCCATCCTGAACCAAGCAGACGAACGGGCCTTGGTCATCCTTGATGAGATCGGCCGCGGCACCGCAACTTACGACGGCCTTTCGATCGCATGGGCCACGCTTGAACATTTGCACGCCACGAACACCTGCCGTGCCCTGTTTGCGACGCACTATCACGAGTTAACCGCCCTTGCTGGCAAGCTTCCCGGCGTGGAGAACGCCACGGTTACCGTGAAAGAATGGGACGGTGACGTTATCTTCCTGCACGAAGTAAAGCGCGGCGCCGCCGACCGATCCTACGGGGTGCAGGTCGCAAAGCTGGCGGGCCTGCCATCATCGGTGATTGATCGGGCGCGCGTGGTGCTAGAACAACTGGAAAAAGGGGAACGTGAAGGCGGGGCGCGCCAGAAAGCGTTGATCGACGACCTGCCGTTGTTCGCATCCGCGCCTGCACCGAAACCAGTCGCAAAAACGTCGCCCGCCGACGACCGACTAAAAGAAATCTCGCCCGACGAATTAACGCCGCGCGAGGCCTTGCAGTTACTTTACGAATTGAAAGACTTAAGCGGGGGTTGAGGAAACCCCGACCTGTGCGGGCCGCAGCAAGCGGTCGTGCAACAGGAAGCCTTCGGCCATCACTTGGATGATGTCACCGGCTTTGGTGCCTGGTAGCGGTGCTTCAAACATCGCTTGGTGCAGTTGTGGGTCAAAGCGGTCGCCCACTTCGGGAACAACTGGTTCGATCTTGTGTTTGCCGAAAACGTGGATCAATTCACGCAGCGTAAGCTCTACACCCTCGAAGACGGCTTTCGCCGCTTCGCGCTGTGCGTCGTCAGCGGCGTCCAGCGCACGGCGTAGGTTGTCATAGACCGGCAGCATATCTTTAGCCAACTTCGTGCCGCCATACTGCTCTGCTTCACGGCGGTCGCGCTCCCCACGTTTGCGTGTGTTTTCAACGTCAGCCATCGTGCGCAGGAGGCGGTCTTTCAGCATGTCGCGCTCTTCAATCAGCGCCTGCAGTTCATCATTTTCTTCCATGATATCTACAGTCTCTTCGGCCATGGCCTCCAAGTGATCTGTTTGGAAATCATCTTCTTTGTTCGCGTCAGACATTTGTACCTCTACCCGCCGTCCGAAATCAGTTTACCAACCATCTGCGCCGTATAATTCACGATGGGCACGATACGCCCGTAGTTCAGTCGTGTCGGGCCAATCACGCCCACTGCGCCGATGATCTTACGATCAGAGTTCATATAGGGAGAGACCACCAAAGAGGAACCCGAAAGTGAAAAGAGTTTGTTCTCAGAGCCAATAAAAATGCGCACACCGTCGCCTGCGTCGGTCAACTCCAGAAATTCGGCAATGTCACGCTTACGCTCTAGGTCGTCAAACAGCGCACGCACCCGCTCCAGCGCGCTTGAATCCTCCGCGCTCTCGATCAGATTCGATCTACCGCGCACGATAAGTCGCTCGATCGGCTCGCCCTCATTTTCCCAAACGGCCAATCCCGTTTCGACAAGATCCTGCGCCAGAACGTCCAACTCTTGTCGGCGCGATTTGATTTCGTTGGCGATGCGCCCGCGCAGTTCTGAGATGGTAGAGCCAACGGCGAGCGCATTAAGGAAGTTCGCCGCCTCCCGCATGGATGACGGTGTTTGCCCGATGGGCGGGGTGAACACGCGGTTTTCCACGTGGCCATCGGCGAAGACCAGCACGACCAGCGCCCGCTCCGCTGCCAGACTGACGAACTCAATATGTTTAATCGGTGCTTCATGCTTCGGTGTCAGCACGAGGCTGGCCCCGTGGGTCAACCCCGACAGCGCAGAACCGATCCTGTCGAGCATCACCCCCACATCGCGGTCGTTGCTGCCCAGCGTCGCATCCAGCTTTTCGCGGTCTTGATGCGTGACCTCGTCCATCTCTAGCAATCCGTCGACAAACATCCGCAAACCGGCTTGCGTTGGAATGCGCCCCGCAGAGACATGCGGGCTATCCAGAAGCCCCAACATCTCAAGGTCTTGCATCACGTTTCTAATAGTCGCAGCGCTCACACTTTCGGATAATGTGCGCGTCAACGTTCTGGAGCCAACTGGCTCCCCACTGGACAGGTACGATTCCACAATCCGTTGAAAAACCTCACGGCTACGGGCATTCATTTGGGACAAAGAGGTATCCTGGGTCATAGTCCTACTTCTCTCGCGGTGGTCTCATCCGTCAATGTGGCTTGCAACCTAGCGTATCACAAGGGTATCTGGACCCGTTCCAACAGGAGAATTGCCATGCGCCCCTCTGGCCGCCAGCTTGACGAAATGCGTTCCATCACAATCGAAACCAATGTGACCCGCCACGCGGAGGGTTCTTGTTTGATTAAGTGCGGCGATACGCATGTTTTGTGCACCGCATCAGTTGATGAGCGCGTTCCATCCTTCTTGCGCAATTCGGGCCTGGGCTGGGTGACTGCCGAATACGGCATGCTGCCCCGTGCGACGCACACGCGGATGAATCGCGAAGCCAAACGCGGCCAATCAGGTCGCACGCAGGAAATTCAGCGCCTTATCGGTCGTTCTTTGCGTGCTGGCGTTGATCGCGTTGCCATGGGCGAGCGTCAGATCGTCGTTGATTGTGATGTCATCCAAGCCGACGGCGGAACACGCTGCGCGTCGATCACTGGCGGTTGGGTCGCCCTTCGCTTGGCCGTTAACGCCCTGATGAAGGCTGGCGACATCAAAACCGACCCCCTTACCGATCACGTTGCAGCGGTCAGCTGTGGCATCTACGCGGGCCAGCCGGTTCTTGATCTGGACTACCCAGAGGACAGCGACGCCGGAACAGACGCCAATTTTGTCATGACCGGCAGCATGGGCCTGATTGAGGTCCAAGGATCAGCCGAAGGCGCAACATTCAGCCGCGCCGAGCTGAACCAGTTGATGGATCTTGCGGAAAAAGGCGTCGCGGAGCTGACCGCCGCACAAAAAGCAGCTGTTGAGGGCTAAGTCATGCGGAAATTTACTGGCGATACGTTGCTGGTGGCGACCCACAACGCGGGCAAACTGGAAGAAATTTCGGCGCTACTAGAACCTTACGGCATCAAAGTCACGTCAGCCGCAGATCACAGCCTGCCAGAACCCGATGAAACCGAAACGACCTTTGCTGGTAACGCGCGGATCAAAGCGCACGCTGCGGCAAAGGCCACAGGTTTACCGGCGTTGGCCGACGACAGTGGGATCGAGGTTGACTGCCTAAACGGCGCGCCCGGCGTCTATACAGCCGACTGGTCAGAAACACCGAACGGCCGCGACTTCGTGCTCGCTATGACGAGAACTCATGATGAGGTCATCAAAACCGGTGCGCCGGCCCCTTGGACCGCCCGTTTCTGCGCCACGCTCGTTTTGGCATGGCCCGATGGCCACGACGAGGTATTCGCGGGAACCATGGCAGGCCAACTGGTTTGGCCAATGCGCGGCGATCAAGGGCACGGCTACGACCCGATCTTCAAGCCCAACGGCTACGACATCACATTTGGCGAGATGGACCGTTGGGAGAAAAACAAGATCAGTCACCGCGCCAAGGCCTTTGCCAAACTGGTAAAAGCCTTTGAATCCTGAGAACTGGCAACGCGCCGGCTTTGGCGTCTACGTCCATTGGCCGTTCTGTCAGGCAAAATGCCCCTATTGTGATTTTAACAGCCACGTCTCGAAGAATGTGGACCAAACCGCGTGGGTTAGAGCCTATTTGAGCGAATTAGACCGGCTGGCCGCGGTTACGCCTGACCGCATCGTCAGCACCATTTTCTTCGGTGGTGGCACGCCAAGCTTGATGCTGCCCGAAACGGTTGATGCAATTATTGGGCGTATACGGAAAAACTGGCGGTGTACCAATGACATAGAGGTCACGCTTGAAGCGAACCCTACCTCAGTAGAAGCCTCTCGGTTTCGAGGGTTTCAGCTCGCGGGCGTCAACCGTATATCTATGGGCATTCAGGCTCTAAACGACCCCGACCTCAGACGCTTAGGCAGGCTCCACACTGTTAAAGAGGCAGAGCAAGCCTTTGATGTAGCGAGGAATATTTTTGAACGCGTCAGTTTCGATCTAATCTATGCACGTCAGGATCAAACCGCCCGCGACTGGGAAGCGGAGCTTACCCGTGCGCTTGATATGGCAGCGGACCACCTGTCTCTCTATCAACTGACCATTGAGGATGGCACTGCCTTTGGCGACCGGTTTGCACGCGGGGGGCTTGCCGGGCTGCCAAGCGAAGATTTGTCCGCTGATCTCTTCGAGATCACTCAAGACCTGACCGAACAACACGGCTTTTCCGCATATGAAGTGTCTAATCACGCCAAAGCGGGTCAAGAATCGCGCCATAACCTTGTATATTGGCGTGGCGGCGATTACGTCGGCGTCGGCCCAGGTGCGCACGGACGTTTTGATGCAAACGGTGCGCGCTACGCGACGGAGACCTATCTGGCGCCAACCAAATGGCTGGACGAAGTCAGTTCGCGTGGAAATGGTGAAAGTGTCAAAAACGCGCTCTCAAAAGAAGAGCAGGCCTTAGAGTATCTTCTAATGTCCCTCAGGCTAGCCGAAGGCTGTGACTTAGATCGGCTATATAGCTTAGATGTAAATGCTATTTCATCAAATAAAATCAACGAGTTGTCCGAATCTGGCCACCTAGTCGCGAATGCCGGACGCATAGCGGTACCCGCGAATTCGCGTATACTGCTGAACTCTATATTGGCAAGATTACTGGCGTAACGCCGCTAGTTTCCTGCCAATATGCGGCACAGCTCGTCTAGTTGCTCAAAGTCTTTGTAGCTGATGGTAATTCGCCCACCTTCGGTGCCCGCTTTGTGATCGATGCTAACTGGCATCTTCAAAGTCGCCGACAGATCGCCCTCCAACGCCTTAGTATCAGCGTCTTTTTCTTTCTGGGCCTTTGGCTTTACGGCCTTTGGGCCAGCCAAGCCAACCTTCGCCAACCGCTCCGTTTCGCGAACAGATAACCCGTTTTTCACCACCTTACGGGCGAGCTCGCTCGCGTTGTCCGTCGTGATCAGCGCGCGCGCGTGCCCGATCGTCAGATCCCCCTGCCTTAAAAGCAAAACGACATCATCAGGCAAATTTAGCAGCCGCATCAAATTCGCGATATGGCTCCGGCTTTTACCAAGGGCGCTGGCAAGCTGCTCTTGGGTGTGACCAAATTTATCTTGCAGTTGACGGTAGCCCATCGCCTCTTCGACAGGGTTCAGATCCGCCCGCTGGATGTTCTCGATAATCGCAATTTCAAGGACTTCCGTGTCGTTGAGTTCGCGCAAAACCACAGGCACTTCATGAAGTTGCGCCATTTGCGCTGCGCGCCACCGCCGCTCCCCTGCGACAATCTCAAACCTGTCCGCATGCTTAGGATGGACACGAACGATCAGGGGCTGAATGATACCCTTCGTGCGGAGCGATTCTGCCAGCTCTTCCAGGTTCTCTTTTACAAAATCACGGCGCGGCTGGTCCGGGTTCGGCTCGATCCGTTCAATCGGAACGATGCGTTCACCGACACCTGAACTGCTCTCTGACTTAGACGGCGTAGCCACATCAATATCCGCCATCAATGCGGATAAGCCGCGCCCCAAACCACGTTTTTCCACCATTTTAAGCTCCGTCCTGAAGTCTGTGCCGTTTAAGAATTTCTGTCGCTAGTGACTTGTAGGCGACCGCCCCAAGCGAGCTCGGGTCGTAGTTTATCACCGGCAAACCGTAAGACGGTGCCTCACTAAGCCGAACATTCCGCGGAATCATTGTTTTGAAAACCAACTCACGAAGGTTCTCGCGCACGTCCAACTCGACTTGATGGCACAAGTTGTTGCGCCTATCATACATGGTGAGCACAACACCTTCCATGCGAAGCCGCTTGTTTGCGGTTTCCCTAATCTCACGAATTGAAAGCATCAGTTGGGACAACCCCTCTAACGCAAAAAATTCCGCCTGAAGGGGCACAAGAACTGAATCTGACGCAACCATGGCGTTTAACGTCAGAAGGTTCAATGAAGGTGGGCAATCAATCAGAATATAGTCCAAGCCAAGCGCGTCCACATCCGGCCCAGCTAAGGCATCGTTGATGAGGAATATTCGTCGCGCCGTCGACACCAGTTCAATATCGGCAGAGCTTAGGTCAGAGTTTGCTGGGGAAATCAGGAGGCCCGGTACAGCGGTTTCTCTGAGTATCTCGCTCAGCGGCGTTTCGTTCAGCAGTAAGTCATACGTCGTTTTCTGGCGGTCCGAGTGGTCCACGCCAAGCCCAGTCGACGCGTTTCCCTGAGGGTCCAAGTCAATAATAGCGACTTTCATCCCTTTAGCCGCCAGTGAAGCGCCCAGGTTTATGGTCGTTGTCGTCTTGCCAACGCCGCCTTTTTGGTTTGCGACAGAGATGATTTTTGGTGGCTTAGTCGCCATTTATGCCGCTCGCTTTAATTTCTTTATTGTTAGAAGCGCAGAGGATGGGTTTGTTTTGCTCTGCTGCGTCGTTACGTCAAATTCCCACACCTTTGACGCCCTGTCTAGCTCCGTTAGATGCTGTTCGCCCTTTAAAAACAAGCCCGTCCCATCAGGCCTTAGGTGTCGCTCCGTCATGATAAACAGATCCGCGAGCGGCGCGAGCGCCCTTGCTGTGACCACATCAGATGACAACGGCGCTATGTCCTCTACCCGCTTCGCATGGATGTTTACTGTTAACCCCATTTCTCGTGCCGCCGTTGACAAAAAAGAAGCCTTTCGGACATCCGACTCAATCAATGATACGCTGAGGTTTGGAAGCTTTTCGGCCGCTATCGCGGCGATCACCAGTCCTGGAAATCCACCACCGGAGCCGAAATCGCTCAGGTTTTCGCTTCCCTGAGGTATTGCATCGAAAACCTGCGCGGAGTCCAAGAAATGCCGTGACCAGACCGAGTCAACTGTCGATCTCGCAACCAAGTTAATTTTAGAGGTCCATTTTCTCAGGACATTTTCATATGTTTGAAGCCGCTCTAGTGTTTCACGTGAAACATTTTGTTGGTCAGCGAACAGTTCTTTATCAGTCATACTATCCAACGCGTGCCTTCAAAACCTTCAGGCGCCCTAAGATCAAAGTAAGTGCGGCTGGCGTTACGCCGTCCACCTTCGCTGCCTGCGCTAGCGTCTCAGGTCGCGCCTTAGATAGCTTCGCCTTAAGCTCGTTTGATAAACCCGTAAGCTCCGTAAAATCAAAATCTATAGGAATTACAACGGCTTCATCCCGCTGCAAGGTCTCGGCATCCCTCGTCTGCCGCTCGATATAACTCGCGTAAAGCGCGTCTCTAGAGATTTGAGTAACGATCTCGGGCTCAACTGTATCTTCAGGCGGAAGAAGTGGCCTGATGTCATCCACAGTAATGTCAGGAAAGGACAGTAGCTCGAAAGCCGTCCTACGTTTACCGTCTTTCTTAACAGAAAGCCCCGCGCGCTCCGCTTCTTGAGGGGAGAGGCAAACAGCCTCCATACTCGACCGCAGCTTCGTCAGTTTAGATTTCTTCACCTCAAACTGGTTACGACGAACAGAACCGACACATCCGACTTGAATCCCCTTATCAGTCAACCTCTGGTCAGCATTATCCGCGCGGAGTGACATACGGTACTCCGCTCGCGACGTGAACATCCGGTAGGGTTCCTGTACCCCTCGAGAAATCAGATCGTCGATCATGACGCCGATATACGCCTCTGAACGGCTGATGATGAAATCATCAAGTCCCTGAGATTTGCGAGCAGCGTTGATACCCGCAATCAAACCCTGCGCGCCGGCTTCTTCATAGCCGGTGGTCCCGTTAATTTGCCCTGCAAGGAACAAACCCGGTGCAACCCGAAGCTCTAAGGTTCTGGTTAACGCCCTCGGGTCAACATAGTCGTACTCGATTGCATAGCCCGGCTGCAGGATCTTCGCACCCTCAAGTCCTTGAATCGACTGGACATAGCTCTCCTGAACATCAATCGGCAAAGACGTTGAGATACCATTCGGGTAAACCGAATTGCTGTCCAAGCCCTCTGGCTCAAGAAAAACTTGATGCGACGTCTTATCCGCAAACCGAACCACTTTATCTTCGATAGATGGGCAATACCGCGGACCAACGCCGTCGATATGGCCGCCATACATCGCAGAACGTTCCAGATTTTCGCGAATCAGGTCGTGCGTCCGCTCATTGGTGTGAGTGATCCCACAGGAGATTTGCCGAGCAGTGGCAGATTTCGACAGAAACGAGAACAACTCCGGCTCATCATCCCCGGGCTGCATCTCCAATATTGACCAATTAATACTGTCACTTGCTAACCTAGGGGGGGTTCCCGTCTTCAATCGACCCATATCGACGCCAAACCCGTCGATGCGCTCCGCCAACTTCACTACAGGCGAATCGCCAATACGACCACCAGGGCGGGATACGTCCCCGATGTGGATAACGCCCCGCAGGAATGTGCCCGCGGTCAGAACAACAGCGCCAGCCGTAATCTGCGACCCGTCCGCTAGGACAACGCCGCGAACAGTTTCATTATCCATAATGAGGTCGGCGACCTCGCCCTCCACAACCGAGAGGTTTTCCTGCTCTGAGATAAATGACTGAATCGCCTGTCGGTACAGCGCTCGATCGGCTTGCGCCCGCGGGCCTTGAACTGCTGGGCCCTTCCGTCTGTTCAAAAGCCGGAATTGAATGCCCGCGGCGTCGGCCGCGCGGCCCATAATACCGTCCAAGGCATCGATTTCACGCACTAAGTGCCCTTTTCCGAGCCCGCCGATAGCAGGATTACACGACATAACGCCAATGGTTTCGGCTTTTTGGGTAACCAACGCGGTACGCGCACCTGTTCGGGCCGCGGCATGTGCTGCCTCGGTTCCGGCATGCCCGCCGCCAATCACCACTACGTCAAACGACGAATGTTTCACGTGAAACACTCCTACTTACCTAAACAGAAACTTGCGAATATCTCATCCAAGACGGACTCAACATCGACACGGCCTATCATACTTTCAAGGGCTCGCACAGCGGTTCTAAGTTCTTCTGCCGCGATCTCCGCGCGATCCATCCCGAATCGCAGTTCTTCATCGCACGCACTAAGGGCGACAGAGGCTTTCACCAGCGCCACGCGATGGCGCTCTCGTATCGCCAAACCTGCTCCAGCCGCACGGGATTCCAATACCGCGTAAGCGCGGTCTAGCAGCTCCGGCACGCCTTCACCGGTTAGCCCTGAAACACCCGCCCCACTTTGATCCGACTTTCCCTGAACCACAATGTCGTCAGCTTGCTTAGCCAACGCAACATCACTACCCGATCCGTCTAGCAAGAATACCCTCAAGTCAGCGGTCTCCGCCCGTGCAACCGCACGGCTGATGCCAATTCCTTCGACCTCATCATCAGTGTCACGCAGCCCCGCTGTATCAAGGAACGTAACAGGCAACCCCCTAAGGTCCATACGGACCTCAATGATATCACGCGTTGTCCCTGCAACAGAGGAGGTGATCGCCGCCTCACGACCTGCTAACATATTGAGAAGCGTGGACTTTCCGATATTGGGTGGTCCGACGATGGCGATCTCGAAACCGTCACGGATACGCTCTGCCGCTCCCACACCTTCAGCGGTCTTATCAAGCTCTTGCCGCACGCCGCCGGTGAGATCTTGAACCTCTGGCGATACATCGACCGGCACATCCTCGTCAGCAAAATCGATCGTGGCTTCTAGCAAGGCCGCAGCGCGGATTAAATCCTTCCGCCATGCTTCAGCTTTTTCGCCCAATGCACCGCTAAAGACCTTAACCGCTTGCCGCCTCTGCGCTTCGGTTTCCGCGTCGATTAGATCTGCCAAGCCTTCGACCTGCGCCAAATCCAAACATCCGTTTTGCATCGCCCTGCGTGTAAATTCGCCTGGCTCGGCCAAGCGCAAGCCGTCAATGTCCCCTAGCAGGCCAAGCACAGCGGCGATGATTGCTGGGCTGCCGTGAAGTTGGAATTCGATGACTGCCTCGCCAGTGAAGCTCCCGCCCTCCGCAAAGCCCAGCACAAGTGCTTGATCGACAAGCTCACCCGCCGCGTCGACGACTTCTGCCAACACAGGTTTTCGTACGGGAATTTCCCTTTTCGTCAGCTGATGCGCGGCCTCAAAGGCCATTGGGCCTGATAACCTGACAATAGAAACGCCTGATCTACCCCGCGCAGTTGCGAGGGCGAATATAGTGTCCATATTCCATTACCTTTCTGTTTTTAAACAGAAATTAGGTGTTCATTGAATCGAAGAAATCGTCGTTTGACTTGGTTTGCTTCAGCTTGCCAAGCAAGAACTCAATCGCATCTGTCGTGCCCATTGGGTTCAAGATACGGCGCAGAACAAAGGTCTTTTGCAAGTCGTTCTTATCGACCAACAACTCTTCCTTACGCGTACCGGACTTGAGAATATCCATCGCAGGGAAGACCCGTTTATCCGCCACTTTGCGATCAAGGACGATTTCAGAGTTACCGGTCCCTTTGAACTCTTCAAAGATGACTTCATCCATCCGCGACCCAGTATCGATCAGCGCCGTTGCGATGATCGTCAAAGAGCCACCTTCCTCGATGTTACGTGCAGCCCCGAAGAAGCGCTTCGGACGCTGTAGCGCGTTCGCATCCACACCACCGGTCAAAACTTTACCCGAGGACGGCACCACTGTGTTGAACGCACGGCCCAAGCGGGTGATGGAGTCGAGCAGGATCACAACGTCGCGTTTATGTTCTACCAGACGTTTCGCCTTCTCGATCACCATTTCGGACACACCGACGTGGCGGGTTGCTGGCTCATCAAAAGTAGAGCTCACAACTTCACCCTTAACGGTGCGCTGCATGTCGGTAACTTCTTCCGGACGCTCGTCGATCAGCAGAACGATCAAATAGCATTCCGGATGGTTCTCTTCGATAGACTTGGCGATATTTTGCAGCAAAACGGTCTTACCCGTCCGCGGTGGCGCCACGATCAAGGACCGCTGCCCCTTACCGATCGGCGCAACCAAGTCGATAATCCGTGCGGAGCGGTCTTTGATCGTTGGGTCTTTCAACTCCATCGTCAGTCGCTCATCAGGGTAGAGCGGCGTTAGGTTGTCAAAAGACACCTTGTGACGCGCTTTTTCAGGGTCTTCGAAGTTAATCTGCGTCACAGATGTAATCGCAAAATAACGCTCATTCTCTCCTGGGGCGCTCATCACGCCTTCAACTGTGTCACCCGTGCGCAAGGAATGCTTACGGATCATTTCCGGCGATACGTAGATATCATCTGGGCCTGGCAGGTAGTTCGCCTCAGGCGAGCGCAGGAAGCCGAAACCGTCCTGAAGCACTTCCAGAACACCGTCGCCACTGACTTCCCAACCATCCTCAGAGTGCTCCTTGAGGATCGAGAACATGATATCCCCTTTCCGCATCGTGGAGGCGTTTTCAATCTCAAGCTCCTCAGCCATCGCAACCAGCTCGGCGGGGCTGATTTTTTTGAGGTCGGCGAGATTAATCTTATCTTCGGACATGAGGGATCACCCAATTCAGGTGGCAACGAGGCCAGTGCGGTAATGTATTTCTTAGGGATTCAGCGCAGCCGGACGGCCGCTAAGGGCGTTGGGTATCAATCAGGACGTGTTGAGTCAATCCGCTTCAGAATGGCCGCGCGATAACCATGACGACAATCGCGATCATCAGCACCGTCGGAACCTCGTTCATCAGCCGGTAAGTCCTACCCGTGCGCGTGTTCTTTCCTGCGGCAAACTCACCAAGTCGCGCTTGCAACCAATGGTGGAAACCCGTCATTCCAAGCACCGCGCCCGCTTTTACCCATGGCCAGACATCCGACCAATCGACAATCCCCGGTGTGAACACCAAAGCTAAACCAAAGACCCACGTGCTGATCATCGCGGGGTTCATGATCAACCGAAACAGCTTGCGCTCCATCATCTTGAAGAGCGCGTCGGTTTCCGAACCAATCTGAACCTTCTCTGTATGATGCACGAACAAGCGTGGAAGGTAGAACAGACCTGCCATCCAAGAGATGACAGAGATGACATGCAGACTTTTGGTCCAAGGATAGATCTGTGCCAGAAAATCGCTCATATGCGCCTCGCTCTCTTTTATCCTTCTTAAATAATTAAAGAAGAAAGAAAAGATGATGTTGTTAGTAGGTACAGTGGATAGTGTGGATCAAATACTTGTCCACTGGTGATTGATCACGAGTTTGAACTTCTGCACAGATACTTTCACTTCACATATTATTGTTTATTTACATATAGTTAAATGAAATACCGTCTCGGTAAGAATCTGGGGATAAATACGGGATCAAATTGCCTTCAGCGAAACCACTCACATGCATGATTTGGCCAATCCCCAAGGGATAAACGTAGGGCCAGAATCCTAACAGTGTGGGTAATATGCCCGAGTTCAGCAAACGCGGTGGATAAGCTCAGGTTACCGCAATATATATCCCTTAGCTTTCCCTCAGAGTTATCCACATGACCCGCCCCATAATTCTAGCATCAGGCTCCGAAACACGGCAGGCGATGTTGCGCCAAGCAGGTGTAGACTTCACTTCCAAGCTGGCGCGGATAGATGAAGATAGCATTAAAGCGTCTCTGCTGGCAGAGGACGCGCCCCCACGTGATGTTGCAGATGCTTTGGCGGAATTCAAAGCGCGCCGTGTGGCGCAGCAGCATCCGGAAGCCTTGGTTATTGGCAGCGATCAGGTCCTTGAGGTTGGGGGTGCTATCTTGTCAAAACCTGTCACGGCTGAGGATGCCATTGCGCAACTCAGCCAAATGTCGGGCAAGCAGCACAAGTTGTTGTCCGCTGTGGTGATATATGAAGACGCCAAGCCGGTGTGGCGCACCGTGGGCCAAGTCCGGTTAACCGTGCGTATATTGAGCCCCGACTATATAGAGAGCTATGTTGCCCGAAACTGGGAAGACATTCGCCATTGTGTCGGTGGATACCAGATAGAAGCCGAAGGCGCGCGGCTTTTCGCTCGGGTGGACGGGGACTATTTCACGGTGCTCGGAATGCCATTACTAGATGTGTTAGGTTACCTTACTATGTCGGGAGCGATAGACGGATGACCAGCGACACCATTCTTTTGGCAGGCGTAATTGGCCAGCCCATCGTGCAAAGCAAGTCGCCTGTCCTTCATGGACATTGGCTGCAACGCTACGGGATCAAGGGACATTACATCCCGATGGACGTTTCCAGCGCCAACCTGCCTCATGTTTTGAATAACCTGCCAAAGATGGGCTTTCGGGGGGTGAACATCACCCTGCCCCATAAGGAAAGCGTGCTGGATCTGGCAGATGTCATTTCCGACAGGGCCGCGCTGATTGGCGCAGCCAACACGCTGACCTTTCAAAGCGACGGTAAACTGCATGCTGATAACACGGATGGGTTGGGGTTCATTGCCAACTTGAAGCAGGAAGCACCCGGTTGGGATCCGAAAGCCGGTCCGGCTCTTGTGCTTGGCGCAGGCGGTGCAGCGCGCGCAATCGTCGCGGCCTTGCTCCATGAGAAGGTGCCGGAGATTATCCTGACCAACCGCACCCGCGCCCGCGCCGATGCGTTGAAAGCGCATTTTGGTGGGAAGATTAAGGTTGTCGATTGGACGCAGGCAGCAAGCCACCTTGATGAAGCGACAACCTTGGTGAACACAACAGCGCTTGGGATGACCGGCAAAGAGGAGTTGAAGTTCAAACTTGATGAGCTGACGCCGAAAACTCTGGTCACGGATATCGTCTATAGCCCGCTAATTACCCCCCTTCTTGCACAAGCCAAGGAACGCGGCTGCTACACGGTCGATGGTCTCGGGATGCTGCTTCACCAAGCCGTTCCGGGGTTTGAGCGGTGGTTTGGTCGTGCGCCGCAAGTCGACGCAGAACTGCGCCGTGCCGTGTTGGCATGACGAACCGCTGCTTTGTGCTGGGGCTGACTGGCTCCATCGGGATGGGTAAATCGACGACGGCCCAGATGTTTCGTGACTTGGGTGTACCGGTCTGGGACGCTGATCAGGCTGTAGCGGTGCTTTATGGCCCTGACGGGGGGGCATTGGCTGCCCTAGCCGCGATTGACCCCAGTTTCGTGAGGCAAGGCATCGCTGACCGCGATGCGATGAAACAGGCCATCTCAGGCGATTCCGTCGTGCTTGCAGCTATTGAGGAAGCCGTGCATCCACTTGTGCGTGCCAGCCGAGTGGGCTTTTTAAAGGAAAACCGGACAGCAGGTTTGGTAGTGCTGGACATCCCATTGCTGTTTGAGACGGGTGCAGAAGATCAGGTCGATGCAGTGCTTGTCGTTACTGCGCCCGAAGATGTTCAGTATGACCGCGTTATGGCGCGCGGGACCATGACGCCGGACATGTTCAAAGCGATACGAGCCAAGCAACTGCCCGACGATGAGAAGCGGCAACGGGCTGACTATGTAATCGAGACTTTGACCCTTGAAGGCACCAAAGCGGATGTGACATCTCTGGTCAAAGAATTGAGGGCAAAACATGCGTGAAATCGTACTGGATACAGAAACCACCGGTTTTGAGCCGGGCGAAGGGGACCGCATCGTAGAAATCGGTGCGGTGGAACTGTACAACCATATGCCAACGGGCAAGGTTTACCATCAATACATCAATCCAGAGCGGGCCATGCCACAGGGCGCGTTCGAGGTGCACGGGTTAGGTGACGAATTCCTGCGCGACAAACCTGTGTTCAAAAAGGTGGGCCAAGACTTCTTGGACTTCGTCGGCGATGCCACAATGGTCATCCACAACGCCGCCTTTGATATGAAATTCCTCAATGCGGAACTGGGTTGGGCTGGCTTCCGGCTCCTTCCCAACTCTCAGGCGCTTGATACGCTCGCAATTGCCCGTAAGCGTTTCCCCGGATCGCCAGCTACGCTTGATGCGTTGTGCCGTCGTTTTGGGATCGACAACTCTGCGCGTGAGAAGCACGGCGCGTTGCTTGACAGTGAAATTCTGGCGGAGGTCTATCTGGAGCTGATCGGTGGTCGGCAGCCGGATCTGGTGTTGGCGCCAACAGGTCACAACGACGGGCAGGATCAGTCCGCACCTGCTTGGCGGGCCACGGCGCGGCCGACGCCCCTTCCTTCACGGATTACCGAGGAAGAACGCGCCGCCCATGAGGCCTTTGTGGCAAAGCTGGGCGGCGCGGCTGTTTGGAACTCGTAGACTACGCGTCTGCGGTTTTGGTTGCAGCCTCTGCCTGCGCGCGGCGGGCCAGCTCGTTGCGGTAAAGCGCAAGGAAATCAATGGTTTCCAAGTTCAGCGGCGGGAAGCCACCGTCACGGGTTACGTCTGACACGATGCGGCGCAGGTATGGGAACAACATGCGTGGGCATTCGATCATCAGGTAGGGGTGAAGCTGCTCTTCCGGTACGTTCTCAACTTTGAAGATGCCGGTATATTCCAGCTCCATCAAAAAGATCGGTTTGCCTTCGCCAGTCGTTTTCGCAGTGACTTCCAGCTTGGTGGAAACCTCGAACTGGTTTTCTTCACCACGCTTTTTAGCGTCGAGGTTAACCTGAACCTGAATATCCGGCGTCTGGTCGCCTTCGCCTAGGCCCTTTTGGGCGGCGATGTTCTCGAAGGACATGTCCTTGATGAACTGAGCCAAAACTTGCATGCGGGGTGGTGTAGGGGCGGTTGGTGCCGCGCCATTTTCTTCGGCCATCTTAGGCGTCTCCTTAAAGCGGTAAACTAACTTGGCATGTGCTTAACAGGTCGTCACGTTCGCCTCAACTCAATGCCGTGTCCAGCCCGAAGGTGGCGTATGGGTCGGGCGAGGCGCGTCGTCGTCCAGCTCCGAAAACTCCCCGTCAATGACCCCGCCGTTGTCAGCTGGTCGTGGTTCGCGGCGGTAGTCGGTTTGGACGAAGCTTTGCACTTTAACCTTGCTCCGTAACCAGCGGAACAAGGCCAGCCGTACTGGCGGCACGAGCAGCGCGAACCCGACGGCATCAGTAAAAAACCCTGGGGTAAGTAGTAAAAGGCCGGAGGCGAGGATCATCGCACCGTGCGCCAAAGATTCTGTTGGGTCTTGGAATTCTTGAAGGTTCGATCGGATGTTAGTGATCGCCATAAGTCCTTGGGCGCGCACAAGAAAAGTCCCCATGATCGCTGTTAACACCACGATAGCCAGTGTGGGCCATAGTCCCAACCAGCCACCGACCTGAATGAACAGGGCGATCTCTACGATTGGGATCGAGACGAATAGTAAGAATAACCACATAGCAAAAGCCTGTTCCTGTTAGCGCGTCTTGTGGACTTGTGTCCTTCTAGCACCTACATAAGAGCCTGAGTTCCAATTTGCCAACTTTCCGGCACACAGAGGCGTTGCAGAGCACAATATGATCGAACTTCTAGTTTTGGCGGGCATCGCCGTCTTTCTTATCCTGAAGCTGAAATCGGTGCTGGGCACGCGTGAAGGCTTCGAGAAGCCGCCGTTGCCAATGCCGACACCTACGGACGCGGCGCAGCAAGCGCGTCAAAAGTTCGAAGTCATCGACGGCGGCACTGACCGCGACATCACCGATCACGTGGACGAAAACAGCCCTGCGGCCAAGGCCTTGGCTGATATGAAGCGCGTTGATCCGTCCTTTGGTGTCAGTGACTTTCTTGGTGGCGCACGCGGCGCCTATGAGATGATCCTAATGGCGTTCGAACTGGGCGAGATCGACGACATAGCCCCGTTCTTGTCCGGTGACGTTCTGGAAGCGTTTGAACAAGTGATTGAGCAACGCGAGAAAGAAGGCCTGCTGGTACAGGCGAACTTTGTAGGCGTTCGGGAGATGACGCTGCTCGATGCCGAGTTTGACAAGGACACGAATGAAGGTGAGCTGAAGGTCAAATTCGTGGGTGAGCTGACTTCTGTTGTGCGCGACTCCGCTGGCGACATTGTTGAAGGCGATCCAAACGCAATCAAGCGCGTCAAAGACATCTGGACCTTTGCGCGCATCATGGGCAGCGACGATCCGAACTGGCAACTGGTCGCAACTGGGGAATGAGGCATGTCCGGTGGGCAGCAGTATTTCTCGCGTTGGGACTGGCAATGAGCCCCGACGCGGCCGATGCCGCGCCCACTTACGAAATCCTTAAGTTTGAGGATTTGGACGGCTGGCAGGACGACGACCACAGCGCCGCACTTTCCGTATTTCTGAACACTTGTGCCGATATCAAAGATCCCGAGTGGGCCACGCTCTGCGCGTTGGCAACAAGCCAACCCTCCGCCCGCACGTTCTTTGAGCTGTTCTTTCGACCCGTCCTGATTAACGGCGATGAACCAGCGCTATTCACGGGGTACTTCGAGCCGGAGCTGCGCGGCTCCCGCACTCGTGGTGGGCCTTATCAGTATCCATTGCACAGCAAACCACCCGAAGTCCGAAATGGCACCACGTGGAGTTCCCGTCGTGAGATCGAGGAGCTTGGCCTACTAGAAGGGCGTGGGCTGGAACTCGTTTGGATTGATGATCCGGTAGAGAAGTTTTTCCTGCAGGTGCAAGGCTCCGGCCGCGTGAAGTTGGCTGAGGGTGGCGCGATGCGTGTGGGCTATGGTGGTAAGAACGGCCATGAATATAAGTCCATCGGCCGGGAGTTGATCAGGCGCGGCATCTATGAGCCGCACCAAGTCTCCGCGCAAGTCATCCGCAACTGGGTCAAGCGGAACCCAGTTGATGGGGCGGAGTTGCTGCGACACAACCCGTCGTATGTGTTCTTCCGCGAAGTCTCTGAGGTGCCCGCCGACAAGGGCCCTTTGGGTGCGATGAACAGGTCCATTACGCCGATGCGGTCCATTGCGGTCGATCCAAAGTACAATCTTTTGGGCGGGCCTATCTGGATTGAAAAAGCCGGTGCGAAACCGCTGAAACGCCTGATGATCGCGCAGGACACGGGGTCTGCCATCAAGGGCGCGCAACGCGCGGACATCTATTACGGCACGGGCGATAAGGCTGGTCGGGCGGCTGGCCGCATCCGCGATAAGGGCCGCCTTGTGTCGCTGATGCCGATCCAAACCGCATACACCCTCGTCCCTGGGGGATGACCTGATGAAACGCGGCAAGAGAAACCTAAGACCCGAGGAGCAAGAGCTTTGGGCGCGCGTTACGGAAACCGCAATCCCGATGACCGTGCGCGCGAAGGCTAAACTTGCCGATAAACCGATAAAAACGAAGGTGCCGGACCCAGTTTCCCCGCGCTCTATAAAGTCGTTCAAAATTGGTGAGCGGGCTGCGGCAAAAATCCCCAAAAACAATTTAGCGCCAAGCTTGGATCACCAGTTGTCCAAGGCGCATGTTGCGATGGATAAGAAAGCCTTCACCCGTTTGAAGCAGGGCAAGCTTAGCCCGGAGGCGCGTCTGGATTTGCACGGGATGACCTTGGAGCAAGCGCACCCTCGCCTCAACCGCTTCATTCTGGATGCACATGCGCAGGGAAAGCGCTTGGTTTTGGTGATCACGGGCAAGGGCAAAAGCCGCGATGACAACGGGCCGATACCTACGAGACTAGGTGTGTTGCGCCATCAGGTCCCGCAATGGTTTCAACAACATCCGCTAAAGCCCCATATCTTGCAGATAGCGCAGGCCAGCCTGAAACATGGTGGATCAGGCGCTTACTACGTCTACCTGCGGCGCACGCGATAGCGCGGCGCGCGCCGTGCGAAGACCAACGTATGCGATCAGCGTGGCAGCCACCATGTAGGCGGAGACCCAAACCATCTGGCGGCTGTAATCCACGCCCAAATCAATCACCAATCCCGTCAACCCCGGCCCCACTGCGGAGCCGAACACCATGATAGATGTCGCCATCGCTTTAATGCTTCCTAGGTGACGGGTGCCAAAAAACTCTGCCCAGAAGGCGGAAGGAAGCGTAGCCTGCATCCCTGACGTCATCGCAAAGAAGGCGATCCCTATAGCGCCGCCGAGCAGTGTGGTGCTTTGCGAGAAAATCAGAAACCCGATGGCCAGCGGCAAGGTGTAAACGGCCATGATGCGACCAGTGCCAAACCGGTCGATGGCAAATCCCGATGCCAGCATCGCGCAGATAGACATGCCGGTGTAGACGGGGAACAGGCGGACAAGATCGAAGTGGCTCCAGCCTTTGACCTCCGCCAAATGCACCTGCAAGAAAAAGAATGCTGTGCCGAATGCAGGTGGACCTATCAGAACCGGCGCGACCATCCAGAACAATGGCGACTTCAGCACTTCCCACCGTGTCCAGTGGCGGTCATTCATCCCAGCGATCTGGTTGTCCGTTGCCGACGATTGCGGCGTGCGTTCTTGCTTAAGCAGCAAGAAGATCACTGGCGCGATGACAACCAGCGCGCCAGCGGCGACCAGCCATGTGCTGCGCCATCCAACGAACGCCATAAGGCCAACAAACAGGATTGGCAGCGTCGCCTCTGCGATGGAGAACCCGAAGCTGGCGACGGCCAGCGCGCGACCACGCGCCGCCACGAACCAACGCGCCATAGCGGTGCTGGCGACATGGCTGGACATGCCCTGCCCCATCAGGCGTAGTACGAAAATAAGTGCAATCAGCATGGGCACGGAGGACACAAGCGCCATTGATATACAGGCCAGACTAAGAACCAGCAGAACACTGGGCCCAAGAACACGCACCCTGAAATGATCCGTAAGCCCGCCAACCCAGACCATCGCCACCGCCGAACACAACGTGCCGAGCATATAAATTCCGCCCCATTGGGCGTGAGTCAGGCTGAACTCCGCACGGATTTCACCGGCAAAAATGGATAGAAAGAAAGTCTGTCCAAAGGACGACGAGAACGTCAAAACCAGCCCAGCACTGAGCCAGCTTAGGTTTTCCCGAATAAACCGAAGGGTGTTCACTAGCGGCTCGCCACCGGTGATAGGATCAGGGCTGTCGCATTCTGGACGGTCAACACTGTGCCGGGCAGCAGTCCGCGCCGCCCGCCGTCACCAGATAGCGCGGTGTCCAGATCAGGTATGCCACCTAGCAGCTGTAAAAGCGCGGGCGATTGCGCATTCGGGAAATGATTCAACCCGCCCTCGCTATAGGCCGTGACGTCGATATATGTGATGTCGTAATCCGCGATTTCACTGACATCCTCTAGACGACCTAGGCGGTTCTTCTGGCCTGTTAGCTGCTCGATCAAGCGCAGCGCGCGGTCTTTCTTGGACGAAAAGATGATGAAGGGCTCAGGCAAGTCGCCGATCGCATCAGCCTGCGTTTTGAAAAGGTCTAGATCCAAATCCGGCGCCATTAGGACGACGCCGTCAATCTGGTTCAGAACTCCCGTTTTACCCGACACGCTGAGTTCGCGAAGGGTTTCCATCGTGACCATAGAGCCAAGGGAGTGAGCGACTAGGATGACCTTGTCAGCGTTGGATTTGGTGACTTCCTCGATCAAGCGGCGCAATCCGTCTCTGGCGAACAAGGCGCTGTCACGGTCGTAGGCGTAGTTCAGCGGGTTTCCAGCGGATGGCCATGAATAGGACGCCACGACGCCGGGCAGCCCAAGATCGTGGCTCATCTGCGCAATGCGGTAGATGCCGTCACTGAAGCGGTTGTTGAACCCATGCACAAAGATAACGACGTCGCGGTTCTTCGGCTTCTGCGCCGCCAGCGCTTTGTTCAGGTTCGCCCGCATTTCGCCTGCGTCGCGGTAGGCGTCGGTGGCCGCGACCAAGAAGTGCTTCTGGGGGTCAGGTTCCCTGTTGGGAAACTCTATCTGGCCCGCCTCATGTGACGGGGGGATGGAGACATCAATCAGCCCGTATTGCGACACCCGAGAACGCAAGGTTCCAAACGGTAACTCGTCTGTCTGCCGTGTTGTGGAAAAGAAAACGGGCCGGATCGTGGCGGCCTGCTCCCCCGCCGGTATCCGCGCCAGCCCCCCCTTGTGGGCGCAAGCCGAAAGCAGGACTGCCGCGACAACAAGGAGGAGCTTTACATTCATTTGTCTACAACATGTACCTACTGAGATCCGCTGACTTGCTCAGCTCCCCTAGATGTTTACCGACAAAATCTGCATCTACAACAACTTCATCGCCCGCGCGGTCAGGGGCAGAGAAGCTAAGCTCCTCAAATACACGCTCCATAACCGTGTAAAGCCTGCGTGCGCCGATGTTCTCAACGGATTGGTTCACCTCCGCCGCAATCCGCGCCAAGGCGGCGATGCCGTCGTCTGTGAAGGTCACGGTGACCTCCTCGGTGCCCATCAATGCGGTGTATTGGCGGGTCAGCGCGTTGTCGGTTTCGGTCAGGATACGCACGAAGTCTTCTTCTGTCAGTGCGCGCAGCTCTACCCGAATTGGAAGGCGGCCCTGAAGCTCTGGCAGCAAATCCGAAGGCTTGGCGATGTGGAACGCACCTGACGCAATAAACAACACGTGGTCGGTCTTAACCGGCCCGTATTTGGTTGAAACCGTGGTGCCTTCGATTAGCGGCAGCAGGTCGCGCTGAACACCTTCGCGGCTGACGTCGGCACCACGCGCGTCGGCGCGCGCGCAGACTTTGTCGATCTCGTCCAGAAAAACGATACCGTTTTGCTCCACGGCCTCGATCGCATTTTCAGTTACTGTTTCTTGGTCCAACAGCTTGTCCGCCTCTTCCGCGACAAGGACGTCGTAGGAGTCCGCGACCTTCAGCTTACGCTTGGTGGTTTTACCGCCCATGGCCTTACCAAACAGGTCGCCAAGGTTCATCATGCCGGGGCCGCCACCCATTCCGGGCTGGCCAGGAACCTCGAACATCTGGAACGGGTTGCCGCCGCTGGCGTCTGCGATATCCAGTTCAATTTCTTTGTCGTCCAGCACGCCGTCGCGCAATTTCTTGCGGAACATCTCTCGCGTACCCTCGCGGGCGTCGGGGCCGGCCAAGGCGTCCAACACGCGTTCCTCTGCGGCCAGCTTTGCGGCGGCGGTAACGTCTTCGCGCATGTGTTCGCGGGTGGTGATGATCGCGGCGTCGACCAAATCGCGCACGATTTGCTCAACATCGCGCCCCACATAGCCAACTTCGGTGAACTTGGTGGCCTCTACCTTCAGGAACGGCGCGCGCGCCAGTTTGGCCAAACGGCGAGAGATTTCGGTTTTGCCGACGCCCGTTGGTCCGATCATCAAAATGTTCTTCGGATAAACTTCGTCACGCAGGTCATCGGCCAACTGCTTGCGCCGCCAACGGTTGCGTAAGGCCACGGCTACCGCGCGTTTGGCATCGTTCTGGCCAATGATAAAACGGTCCAGTTCAGAGACGATCTCGCGGGGGGTCAGGTCGGTCACGGTGCATCCTTTTAGCTTTGGGAACGTTGTAGACCTATGATCGAAGGCTCGCAACTTTAAGGGGGCTGTCACGACGGTTGACGTTTGCGTGTGAGGGCTTCCCGAATTGAAATTTTCGCCGAATACTCCTCCTATCACTTTAACCAAAGGAGCATCCCATGATTTCTCGAAGAGCTATCTTACGTGGCGCCGTCGCCGTATCCACTGTAGCCGCGCTTCCTGCGTTCGCGGGCGGTCACGGGAGAATTGGAAAATTCAAAGGCGCCAGCAACCACAAAACGACCGGACGTGCGGAGTTGGTGAAGTCCGGCTCTGGCGGCACTGTGGAGTTGATGGGCGATTTTACCTTCGATGGTGCCCCTGATCCGAAAGTGGCGCTGGGCAAAAATGGCTATGATCCAAAAACCTTGATGGGGCCGTTGAAGTCACTGAACGGCGCATCGTCTTACAAAATCCCTGCTGGCATTAACCCGGACGACTACAACGAAGTCTGGATTTGGTGCGAGAAGTTCAACGTGCCGCTGGGTGTCGCCAAGCTGTAACTATTCTGACACCGCCAGCCCGTCCTCGAAAGGCGGCAGGCGGTGTTTTCCAGGGAAGTCCGGTAATGCGCCCAGAAGCCATGCGCGTGTCTGGGTCCAGAACGCGCCGAGCGACGTCACAAACAGGCCAAGCACTAGCATTGTCAAAATAGGTGCCCACTGCGTGCCCGCCTCGTCGATGGCGCTGCCAAGAAGCAGTCCCATATAGATCAGGCCCGCTGTTAGAAAGCTGCGCCGGTCGATGATGATCGCAAGCAGTGTGAATAACGCAAGGACTAGGATTGCTAAGGCTGTGCCGACAGATCCCCCCATCTGATAGTTCGACATAACCAACGTATTAACCAACGCGGGTGCCGCGAGGATGTGGAGCCAGAAGGCCGATGCTGACTTTCGGCTAACGCGGTGAGGGTCCTGCAGGTCGAACCAAAGTGCGCCGAAAAAGGCGCAGACACCAAACACCAAAGTGCCAAGCGCCAAATGCGGCTGGCGGCGGAGGTCAAAGTAATCAGTTAAGTTTGCGTTGGCAGGCGCATTGCCCGGAAACAGGAATTCAACACCGCCGATGATGGTTATGATCCCGAACACACCCAGCGTGAACATGGCAAACGGCAATCTGAACACGCGGTAATAGGCCAACATGCCTACCATGCCGACAAGCCCGAGGATCACTGTCTTGAGTGGAGAGAATTGGCCGTAATCACCTATGATCGCCGCGACCACTGCCAGCCCAAGCGTTGATGCAAACGCAATGCAAAGCGCGATGGATGGCAGCGACATCCGCCTCTTTTTGGTAAAGTAAAACGCCAGCGCGACGGAGATCAGCATGGCAATAGCGGGGATCAAAGTCACCTGCCCGAAGATGGCGGTGAGCCCGATAAGGCCCGACATCAGCAAGCCTAGCCCCACGGTCACGAATATTTCGGCAAACCCTTTGAACAGCTCGAACGGCTCGTCGTCGCCAATCATGTTGGCGCGGTAGCCCTGGCGCTGATCCGACAGGATCATCAGCTTGCTGGCTTGGGCCTCATCCAAGACGCCTGAGGCGACAGCAGCGCGAAGGTCATCGCGGGATACGCCATCACTCATTTACGCTCTCCACAGTCAGATTGCCGTTGGTGTAGACGCAGATATCGGATGCGATTTTCATGGCGTCCCGTGCGATGGCTTCTGCATCCTTGTCCGTGTCCATCATGGCGCGCCCAGCGGCCAACGCAAAGTTCCCGCCGGAGCCGATTGCGGCGATGTCGTGTTCTGGCTCCAGTACGTCGCCAGCACCGGTGATAACGAACAGATCCTTGCCATCGGTGACGATTAGCATTGCTTCAAGGTTTTTCAGGTACTTGTCCGTGCGCCAATCCTTCGCCAGTTCCACCGCAGCGCGGGCCAACTGGCCGGGGACGGCTTCCAGCTTGCTTTCCAAGCGTTCCAACAGCGTAAAGGCGTCAGCGGTTGATCCAGCGAAGCCAGCGACGACATCCATACCACCGGGGGACAGGCGGCGAACTTTGCGCGCGGTGCCCTTCATGACGGTTTGGCCTACGGACACCTGCCCGTCACCTGCGATAACGACTTTGCCACCTTTGCGAACGCCGATGATCGTTGTGCCGTGCCAGCCGGGGAATTTGTCGTCGGACATGCTGCTCTCCTGTGTTTCTTGGAAACATATAGTCACGGAAGCGGATCGGCGCAAAGCATCTGACATGAAAAAGGCCCCGGCATTTCTGCGCGGGGCCTTTTCGAATTTATGTTGGCGAAATTATTCGAGGTTACGCTCGACTTCTTCACGCGTGAAGATTTCGATCACGTCATCCGCGCGGATGTCGTCATATGCCTCAAAGGCCATGCCGCATTCTTGACCGGACTGAACCTCTGCAACTTCGTCCTTGAAGCGCTTCAGTGTTTTCAGCGTGCCTTCGTGGATAACCACGTTGTCGCGGAGCAGACGCACACCAGCAGAGCGACGCGCCACGCCTTCGGTCACGATACAACCAGCAACTTTGCCGACGCCGGTAACCTTGAAGACCTCTTTGATCGCGGCGTAACCGATGAAGGTTTCCTTGATCTCTGCGGAAAGCAGGCCGGAGGCCGCTTTCTTCACGTCATCCACAAGGTCATAGATGACCGAGTAGTACCGGATTTCCACGCCCTTCTGGTTAGCCGTGTTACGTGCAGAGGCATTGGCCCGAACATTAAAGCCGAAGACAGGTGCGCCGGAGGCTTCCGCAAGGCCGATGTCGCTTTCTGTGATCGCGCCAACACCGGAGTGCAACACGCGAACGCGAACTTCGTCGTTGCCGATTTTCTCCATCGCTTGAACGATCGCTTCAGCGGAACCCTGAACGTCGGTCTTAACCAAGATTGGCATCTCGGTCAGGCTTTCGTCGTCCTTGGCTTTGGCCATCAGCTGCTCAAGGGTGGTCGCGGCGCCAGCGGCAGCGCGTTTGTCCTTAGCGGCTTTCTCGCGGTATTCAGCGATTTCACGCGCCTGAGCCTCTGTTTCGACCACGTTCAGAACGTCGCCGGCTTCTGGTGTACCGTTGAGGCCAAGAACCTCGACAGGGACAGATGGGCCAGCTTCGTCGATGCGGTTGCCTTGATCGTCGATCAGGGCGCGAACCTTACCGTATTGCTCACCAACAACGAAGATGTCGCCTTTGCGCAGGGTGCCGTTCTGAACCAGAACAGTCGCTACAGGACCACGGCCCACGTCAAGCTGCGCCTCGATCACAGCGCCAGAGGCGGCGCGATCTGGGTTGGCTTTCAGTTCCAGAATTTCCGACTGAAGCGCGATGGCTTCCAGCAGAGTGTCCAGGCCTTGGCCAGTCGTCGCGGAGACTTCAACGTCTTGTACGTCACCAGACATTTTCTCAACGATCACTTCATGTTGAAGCAGGTCGGTGCGGACTTTGTCGGGGTTGGCGTCGTGTTTGTCGACTTTGTTGATCGCAACAATCATCGGCACACCGGCTGCCTTGGCATGGTGAATTGCTTCGATTGTTTGCGGCATGACGGCGTCGTCAGCAGCTACAACCAGAACCACGATGTCGGTAACCTGAGCACCGCGGGCACGCATGGACGTAAACGCCGCGTGACCTGGTGTGTCGAGGAATGTCAGCAAGCTGCCGTCTTGGTCGACTTGATAGGCACCAATGTGCTGCGTGATGCCGCCAGCTTCGCCTGCAGTAACGCGGGCGTTGCGGATGGCGTCGAGCAACGAGGTTTTACCGTGGTCAACGTGGCCCATGATGGTGATCACTGGCGCGCGAGGCTGCAGGTCTTTTTCGTCGTCCAAGACTTCCGTGATGATGTCTTCAACATCGGAGTCAGATACGCGAACAACTTTGTGGCCGAACTCTTCGATGATCAGCTCTGCGGTGTCGGCGTCGATGGACTGCGTTTGTGTTGCCATGATGCCGTTGGTCATCAGCGCTTTCACAACGTCGGATACGCGTTCCGCCATGCGGTTGGCCAATTCGGACACAACGATGACTTCTGGCAACTTAACGTCACGCACGATTTTTTCGCGCTCAACAGAGCCGCCCATCGCCTTTTGACGGGCACGCTCTTGCTTACGCTTCATTGCGGCCATGGATTTGTGGCGACCGTCGCCGCCGCGAAGCGCTTGGTTCAACGTCAGCTTGCCAGAGCGGCGCGCGTCGTCGTTGCGGTTCTTGGCGTTCTTGTTGTCGCGGTCGTCACGATCGCGGCGTGCAGGTGTTGGCGCAGCTTTGCCGCCGCCACGTGGGCCGGATGGTGCCACGGCTGGTTCACCGGGGGCTGCTGCCGCAGGTGGCGCTGCCGCAGGTGCTGCGGCGCGGGCTTTGGCTTCTTCTGCTTCGCGAATTTTGCGTGCTTCTTCTTCAGCCTTGGCCTTCAGAGCGTTTTCGCGCTCTCTCTCCTCGTCGGCTTTCGCTTCTGCTTCGGCGCGGCGGCGTTCGCGACGGGCTTGTTGCTCCGCCTCTTCGCGTGCGCGGCGCTCAATGTCGGCTGCCTCTTGCTCTTTAGCAGCCTGAAGCGCCTTCATGCGGCGTTCCATTTCTGCGTCGGAGATGCCGGCAGGACGTTTGGAAGGATCACCCACCGAAGGGGATCCCGTAATGGATGGCTTCGCGCCACCGGGTTTAGGCACCACTACGCGCTTGCGTTTGGTTTCCACCACCACGTTCTTGGTGCGCCCGTGGCTGAAGCTTTGCTTCACGTTGCCGGGACGTGCGCCTTTAAGGCCAAGGGGTTTTTTACCGTCACTATCGCTCATGCGTCGTCTTTTCCTTTCGGGCGGGATTTTTTTCCGCCGCTATGTCCGCGGACACCTTTCAGCCTGATTCCCTCAGCTTTGATCTGTCTGCTGAGGCCACCTGCCGTTAAGGCGCCATGTATCACACTTTCCCGACCGAAAGCCAAACCCAATTCCTGAGAGGTCAAACAGCCAATAAATACGTCTTTTCCGGGGGGCGAATGAAGCTTCGATTTGCCTCGCTCGGACCCGTCACTTGCCTGCACCAAGAGCGTTGCGCGCTCATTCTCTAACAGGCTCTTTACCTTCTCGTAGCCAGTGACCGCCTGCCCCGCCTTACGCGCGAGCGAGATTAGATCAACCAACCGACGTGCCAGCAACTTTTCCGTTTGCTCAAACAGTCCGTCTGGCACGCTCACTTGCTCTTTGGCAGAGCGCGAGAACGCTTTTGTTTTGATCGCCTTTTGCAAGGCGTCCTTGTCGGCGCTCACCCAAATGCCACGGCCTGGCAATTTGTTGCGAACGTCTGGTACGGCCTGACCTTCCGGCCCAACCACAAAACGGATCATCAAAGCTGGGTCGTGCAGCTCTCCCGTAGCGATACAACGTCGCTCCGGGCCGTTTTGCTCTTTTTCCTGACCGCCGCGGCTCATGCCGGGATCCCTGAGGCCTGAGATCAGGCCTCAGCCTCCGCAGCTTCTTCCGCAACATCGTCAGACTCTTCGTCTTCGGACGCCAGTTCGGCGGGGTCTACCCAACCAAGCTGGATACGGGCGGTCATAACCATTTTCTGCGCTTCCTCAAGCGACACGTCGAAGGGCTCCAGAACGCCGTCATCCTTTGAACGCTCGCCATTTACTGTGGTCCAGCCACCGGCCAGCTCCCAGTCAGCGCAGGTTGCAAAGTCTTCCAGCGTTTTCACGTCGTCCTTCGCCAGTGCTTCCACCATTTGTGGTGTCAGGCCGTCGAATTCAATGAGGCTGTCTTCTGCACCCAGTTCACGCGCTGTTTCCAACGCCTTCTTCGCAGCAGCTTCCAGATAGTCACGGGCACGGGCCTGCAACTCGGATGCGGTGTCGTTGTCAACACCATCGATGACCAGCAGTTCGTCAACTTCGACGTAGGCCACTTCTTCCAAAGAGGTGAAGCCTTCGGACACAAGCAATTGCGCGAAGAATTCATCAAGGTCCAGCGTGTCCATGAACAGCTTGGTGCGGACTTCGAATTCAGCCTGACGGCGCGCAGATTCTTCTGCTTCTGTCATGATGTCGATGTCGAGGCCGGTCAGCTGCGACGCAAGGCGCACGTTTTGGCCACGACGACCAATTGCCAAGGACAACTGCTCTTCCGGAACGACAACCTCGATACGTTCTGCTTCTTCGTCCAGAACCACTTTGGTGACTTCAGCAGGCTGAAGCGCGTTCACCAAGAATGTCGGCTGGTCTTCGTTCCATGGGATGATGTCGATCTTCTCGCCTTGCAGCTCGTTCACAACGGCCTGAACACGCGAACCACGCATACCAACGCAGGCGCCGACAGGGTCGATGGAGCTGTCGTTAGAGATAACAGCGATCTTCGCGCGCGAACCCGGATCACGGGCCACGGCTTTGATCTGGATGATGCCATCATAGATTTCCGGCACTTCCATTTTGAACAGCTCTGCCATGAATTGCGGATCGGTGCGCGACAGGAAGACCTGCGGGCCACGCACTTCGCGGCGCACGTCTTTGATGTAGACGCGGATGCGGTCGTTCGGGCGGTAGCTTTCGCGGCCGATTTTCTCGTTACGGCGCAAAATCGCTTCGCCACGACCGATGTCGACGATGACGTTGCCGTACTCTTCGCGTTTGACCTGACCGTTGATGATCGTGCCGGCGCGGTCTTTGAATTCTTCGTACTGGCTGTCACGTTCCGCTTCGCGGACTTTCTGCAAGATGACCTGCTTTGCGGATTGAGCGGCGATGCGGCCCATTTCCACTGGCGGTACTTCGTCAACGATCGTGTCGCCGACTTTCGGGTCATCAAGGTAGTCCTTGGCGTCTTCGACGTTCAATTCGGCGCGGTCGTTTTCGATCATGTCGTCTTCGACAACAGTGCGCACGCGGGTGAATGTCGCCTTACCGGTTTTGCGGTCGATGGAAACGCGGATGTCCAGCTCAGCGCCGTAGCGTGATTTGGCAGCGCGAGCGAGGGATTCTTCCATCGCTTCGACGACCAGTTCTGGGTCGATCATCTTCTCGCGGGCCACGGCCTCTGCTGTTTGCAACAGCTCGAGTTGGTTGGCTGAAGTAATTGCCATTAGTCGTCTCCTTCACCATCGACGATTTGTTGAACTTCGTCGAATTGGGTTTCGTCAATTTCGCCCGCGTCTTTGCGGTTTTTAAGTACGTCGCGGATCAGCTCGTCAGTCAGGACAAGTTTCGCGTCAGTGAGCCATTCAAATTTCAGCCCGATCGTGCCTTCTTCGATGGTGATCAGAACTTCGTCACCTTCAGTGCCCGCCAGTTGCCCCTTGAAGCGGCGGCGGCCGTCGATCAATTCTTCGGTTTCGATCTTTGCTTCGTAGCCGTTCCACATGTCAAAATCTTTAAGACGCGTTAACGGGCGATCAATCCCAGGGCTGGACACTTCTAGGGTGTATTCGCCCGACACCGGGTCTTCGACGTCGAAGATGGCTGACAAGGCGGTCGAAATCTTGGCGCAGTCATCAACTTCGATGCCGCCCTCAGGCTTTTCGGCCATCACTTGCACGATGTCGGTCTTGCCGGTGAGCAAACGCATCCGCACGAGTTCATAACCCAGATCCTCGATAACGGGTTGGGCGATCTCGGCCAGACGGCGGTCGATGGCGGCTTTGGCGATTAGGTCAGACATAGTATCCTTTGAGGCACAAAAAAACGGGCGCGCGGCCCGTTGATGTTTCCCGGTGGGCGCTGGGGGTGGAAACCAGCGCGCCGCTGTTGAGGGGGATATAGGGTAAGACGACTGAGTCTGCAAGTTTTGTTTCCGTGGGGGCCGCAAACCGGTCTAAAAACCGCCCCAATCCGAAATTAACCCTTTCTTCAGGTAGTTTAACTGGAGAAGAAAATGGATATTAGCAATTTGGGTGTTTTGGCCTCTGTCAGCGGCGGCGCGTTCTTATGTGGTGTGGCTGTAATGTACGTCGTCATGAACCGCACTTGGAAGAAGCGTGACGCCGAGCGCGCAGCACCAACAGCCTAATCAACGAAAAACGCCCCGCCAATTGGACGGGGCGTTTCTCACTAAATAAGCAACTATTCGTAAACAGGCGCTGATGACGAGCCTTTTACAAGTGATATGCCATTTAAGCAGTCGGATTTATTCCGATAGCCTTCAGCAGAATCTGCAACAATGCGGCCGTTAGAAGCTTTGAGATTCCAACGCCAGTCACCAATCGTATCTTTATAGATATAGTAGTTCATTATGCTGTCCTTGAACAAGATTGTCTTCAGAATGTCGAATGACACTTGACGGAGTCCAACATGCGTGAAAATCTCACGTTGTCTGATAAAGACTTCCGTCGGTCACCGACGGTTTAGGCGCTCTGGACCACGAATCCATGAGCGCCTTATTGATTCCATACCTAACTAACTGAGTCGACTCATTTTTGTATGGGCTGCCACAATTTGTTGTAAGTTGCATGCTGAAATGAACAATATAATGTAAAAACGCCCCGCCAATTGGACGGGGCGTTTCTCTATCTTTAATTGGCGGGGCTTACGCGAACCACCAACGCTCCATAAAGCGGGAGCTGTCCATCTGGAACACGTTACCTGTGGTGCCAGAGTTCGTCAGTTTGGACGAATGCGCGTCAACGTAGTTGGCGTACATCGGAACCACTGTGCCGCCCTCTTGGGACATGATCATCTGCATCTCGTGGTACTGCTCACGACGCTTGGCGGAGTCGAGTTCCGCACGGGCAGCCAGCAGCAATTCTTGGAAGCGGGCGTTTTCCCAGCCAGTATCGTTCCAAGGAACGCCGGTTTCATAGGCGCTGGAGAACATCCAATCCTCAGTCGCACGGCCAGACCAGTAGCACGCACACCACGACTTTTTCAGCCATACGTTGGACCAGTAGCCATCATCCGGCTCTTGAACCACGTTGATGTTGATGCCAGCAGATTTGGCAGATGCTTGGTATAGCTGAGCCGCATCAACCGCGCCCGAGAACGCAGCGTTCGCAGCGGAGAGGTCAACGTCCAAGCTGTCTAGGCCAGCCTCTTTCAGGTAGAACTTGGCCTTGTCCGGATCGTAGGAGTTTTGCTCCAGATCGTCCGCGTAGTACTGGTTTGCAGGCCCGATCGGGTGGTCGTTTGCAACCTTACCGTGGCCTTGCAGGATCTTATCGACCAGCTCTTCACGGTTTACACCGTGCTTCAACGCTTTGCGCACGTTCAGGTCGTCGAACGGGCCAGTGCCTGTTTGCATCGGGAAGGTGAAGTGCTGGTTGCCCGTCACTTCCATGATCGTGACCATCGGGTTGGCCTTCAACAGCGCTTCTGTTTTCACATCAACACGGTTAACGGCATCAACTTGGCCAGTCATCAACGCGTTCATCCGCGCAGAGGAGTCGTTGATCGCGATGACTTCAACTTCGTCGAAGTGGCCCGCAGCGTCACCTTTGTAGTGGTCCGCATAGCGCTTACCGACAAAACGAACACCTGGGTCGAAGGATTCGACTTGGTACAATCCTGTGCCGATGCCCTTGGCGATGGCTTCATCGACTTGGCCAGCTGGGAACATCAGGATGTGGTAATCCGACAGCAGGAACGGGAAGTCGGCGTTGCCAGCAGCCAGCGTCATTTCGATTTCGTGGTCGTTGATCTTCTTCATCTCGGAGATCGCGGAAACGATTGGTTTGGCGGCGGACTTGGCCCCTTCGGCAGTGTGCATGCCCAGCGACTCGATCACGTCGTCGGCGCCGAACGCTTTGCCGTTGTGGAACGTCACGCCCTGACGCAGTTTGAAAGTCCAAACTTTGGCGTCGGCAGAGGCTTCCCAGCTTTCCGCGAGCTCACCCTTGAGCTGACCGTCAGCGCCAATTTCCGTCAGGCAATCAAACACGGCGCCGTGGGCGCACATGATCATGAAGCTGTCAGAGTGCGTGCGGCCATCCCAGCTGTCGGATGTGTTGGCCCCAGCGATACCAAGGCGAAGGCGGCCGCCTTTCTTGGCCTGTGCGCGGAGGGGCAGGCCGGTCGCGGATAGAACGCCAGCGGCTACGCCCGTCTTTAGTAGGCTGCGTCTTGAAATTTGTGACATGAGTGTCTCCCAGTTGATTATTTATAGAAGCGGTTGTTCCGCATTTTTATCGGCCCCTTTCGGTGGGGCGATTCGTGTTACATCTTATCAGCAGCTGCGTCGCCGATGTTATCAACTCCGCGTTCCTGCAGAAGATTGGTAAGCCAGTCCGGATCCATTTCAGGCACGGAGCTAAGCAAAAGATCGGTGTAGGGGTGGTGCGGGGGTTTGAACATTTCCTTCTTCGGACCCTGCTCAACGACCTTGCCTTCTTTCATCACAACCACCTCATCCGCGATGGAGCGCACGGTGGCCAGATCGTGGGTGATGAACATATAGCTCAGCCCCAATTCGTCCTGCAGTTTGGCGAGCAGGCGCAAGATCCCTTCCGCCACAAGCTGGTCTAGGGCTGATGTCACCTCGTCGCAGATAATGAACTTCGGCTCTGCTGCAAGCGCGCGGGCAATACCGATGCGTTGCTTCTGGCCGCCGGATAACTCCGATGGCAGGCGGTTGAAGTACTCGGTCGGTTCCAGCTCAATCTCAGCCAGCAATTCCTCAACCCGTTTGCGCTTCTCGCGGCCGGTCAGCCCCATGTAGAATTCAACGGGCCGCCCGATCGTTTCCCCGATGCTTTTGCGCGGGTTAAGGGCGGTGTCGGCCATCTGATAGATCATTTGCGCTTGGCGAAGCTGGCTCTTGTCGCGTTGCTTGTAACTTAACGGCAGTTGCTGGCCGTCAAACTCCACGTGCCCGATCCGTGGCGGCAAAAGCCCCGTGATGCAGCGCGCAGCCGTTGACTTACCTGAACCGGATTCTCCAACCACGGCAACCGTGCGACCCGCATGAATGTCAAAGCTGACGTCGTGCAGCACATCGACGGTGCCATAGGCTGCTGTGACATTGCGCACGCTGACAACGGGCGTTGCGCTGGTGTTGATCGCGGGTTTCGCGGGGCGCTCGAAGCTGCGTACCGCCCACAGCGACTTGGTGTACTCTTCCTGTGGCGCCGACAGCATCGTGTGCGTGTCGGCCTCCTCGACTTCGTCGCCTTTGAGCAGCACTTTGATCTTATCAGCCATCTGGGCCACGACGGCCAAATCATGGGTGATGTAGATCGCGGCGGTGTCGAACTGCTCCACGATATCGCGGATGGAGGCGAGCACCTCAATCTGTGTCGTCACGTCGAGCGCCGTCGTCGGCTCGTCAAAGATGATCAGGTCCGGACGGCAAGCCATGGCCATGGCTGTCATGGCACGTTGAAGCTGCCCGCCGGACACTTGGTGCGGGTAGCGGAAGCCGATTTCTTCAGGATCTGGCAGACGAAGACGGCGATATAGCTCTATGCCGTCGAGTTCACTTTCTGCGCGGCTAGAGACACCGTGCTGAACGGGGCCTTCGGTGTGCTGGTCGATAAGCTTATGCGCTGGGTTGAAGCTGGCGGCGGCGGACTGCGCGACGTAAGCGATGCGCTTACCAAGCAACGCGCGCTTGGTTGAGGCGGAGGCCGTGACAAGATCGACGCCATCGAATTCTACAGAGCCATTGCTTATTCGTACACCATCGCGGGTATACCCCATGGAGGCGAGGCCAACCGTGGATTTGCCTGCGCCAGACTCCCCGATCATACCAAGGACTTCGCCGCGTTTCAGGTCGACATCAATGCCGTTGATAATCGGGTTCCATGTCTCATCCGACCGGCCTTCGATCTTCAGGTCACGGATTTTTAGCAGCAGATCGCTCATTCTTTTAGCCCCGACGATTTATGAAGCATCCAGTCGACGACGAAGTTCACGGCCACAGTGAGTAGCGCGATGGCGCCGGCGGCCAAGAGCGGTGTGACGGCAACGTTCGGTGCGAAAGCCGCGAAGTTGATAAATTGCGATAGATCCCGAACCATAGTGCCCCAGTCAGCCTTGGGCGGCTGAATACCCACACCAAGGAAGCTGAGGGACGCAATCGTCAGGAAGACAAAGCAAAAGCGAAGGCCGAATTCGGCTAACAGTGGTGCAAGCGCGTTTGGCAGGATTTCACGGAAAATCAGGTATCCCATGCCTTCGCCGCGCAGTTTCGCAGCCTCGATATAATCCATCACCACGATGCTTTGCCCCACTGCGCGTGATAGGCGGAAGACCCGCGTGCTGTCGATCACGGCGATGATGAAGATCATGTACACGGTAACCAGCCACGCCTCACTTCCGGCCCATGCCGTGGCGATTGTCATTAACAGCAGCGAGAAAATCAAAGAAGGGATGGCCATCAGCGCGTCGACCATGCGCGACAGCAACTGGTCCAGCCAGCCGCCCAACACCGCAGCCAGAAATCCGAGCGTGCCGCCTAACAGGAATGCGAGGCAAGTGGTGACAAACGCGATGCCGACTGTGTTCTGCGCCCCGTAAATCAGGCGGCTTAAAATGTCTCGCCCGATTTGGTCAGTACCTAGCGGGAATTCGGGGTTACCACCCAAGGCAGGGTTGCCGCCCGCAACGACATTGGCAGAGCCTAGAATTTCTTCCTGACCATAGGGGGCGATGAAGCCCGCGAAGATTGACACGAACGCGTAGGCGATAATGATCATAATGCCGAAGGCCGCAGTCAACGGCATCGAGCGGAACAACTTCTTGCTGCCCTCCGACCCGACATTGCGAAACACCGTGCGAAACAGCCAAGACGCTGCCGCGAAGCCGAGCAGGCCGATCACCGCCCAACGGAAGAAGATCACCCCAGGTTGCGGGATGTCGTTCACTGCCTGCGGTTGGAAGAAGTACCAAACGCTGAACAGCAGCGCGGCGGCAGCAAACACATAGCCGAACGCCACGCCAAGAGGCATATCGCGAAAGTAGGGCTTGTTGCCCGTCAGCTTTTGCGCGGCGAAGCGAAATGCCCACCCAAGGGCGAGCAGCAGTAGTACCCCACCTACAATCCAAATTAATGCGTTCATTTGGGATGCCTCAGGCGTGGGTTGGAAATAATGGACAAGATATCCGCCGTCAGGTTGAGGAGGATGTAGACCGCAGCAAAGATCAGGCAGCAGGCCTGCACCACGGGGATGTCGCGAATTTTAACACTATCCACGAACAGTTGGCCGATGCCCGGATAGACGAAAACGACCTCCACCACGACAACACCGGTGACCAGATACGCAAGGTTCAGCGCAACAACGGTGATGATCGGCGCAAGCGCGTTCGGTAGTGCGTGCTTCACGATCACACGCATTGGCGACAGACCTTTTAGCCGTGCCATCTCGATATAGGGCGACGCCAGAAGGTTGATAATCGCGGCCCGTGTCATGCGCATCATCTGCGCGGTGACGGCCAAGGTGAGCGTGAGCGCGGGGAGCATGGTTTTGTTCAACCGGTCGCTGAACTCCATTCCGGGGAAGATGTTCGACAGCGACGGGAACACTGGGTTCAGCACGGCAAGGAACAGGATCAGGATGTAGGCTAGGAAGAACTCGGGGCTGGAAATTGCTGACAGGGTCGTGACGTTCATCGCCTTGTCAAACGCAGTGTTGCGGTAAAGCGCAGTCAAAATGCCAAGCGTAACCGCTAGCGGCACCGAAATGGCGGCACTCACGCCCGCAAGAAACAACGTGTTTTTCAGGCGCGGGACGATCTGCTCAAAAACGGTGATAACGTCGCCACCAGTGCTTGATCCGGTGAAGGATTGGAACAATGCCTGTGACATAGGAACACCAAGATCGCCTTGGATCGCGGCAACCAGCCATTTCAGGTATCTGGTGACAGGGCCTTCATTCAGGCCGAGCTGTTCCCTGATTGCGGCCACGGATTCAGGCGTTGCCCCTTGTCCAAGGATGGATTGGGCAAAATCTCCAGGAAGCGCATTGACGGCGACAAAGATGATTATGGAAACGGCGAAAAGCGTTGCGATCCCGAGCAACAGTCTTTGAAGGATGATCTTTGCGAGTCCGGCCACTGGCGTTTTTTACATCCCAATCATTACTAAGAGTTCCTGAGATTAACGCCTGAGCGCGGCCTGTAAACCCGTAGCGCCGAAATTGCCCCATTTTTACGGCGCTGGGTCTCAATTATGCGTATTGGCCGCGTAAGTTGTTCATTATTCGCACAAGTTCGGCGGTGATGGCGGGTTCAGACAGCGCATGACCAGACGCCGCAATCATCCGCAGATTGGCATTTCGCCACCCATTTGCCAGCCTGTACGCAGACACGGGCGGGCAGATCATATCGTAGCGACCCTGCACAATATCGGCTGGGATATGCTCAATGGTTTTGCGGTTGGCGATGATTTGGTCGTCGCTGTCCAGAAAACCGCGATGGGTGAAATAGTGGTTCTCTAGCCGTGCGAATGCGCGGGCATAATCAGCTGGCGCATGTCCAACGGGGTGATTGACCCGAAGCGCCGCCAGTGCATTTTCCCATCCCGCCCAAGCACGCGCATAGCGCGTTTCTTGCGGGGTATCGCCGGAAAACAACCGGCGGTGATACGCGCCGATCATGTCGTCTTGCTCCGCCAGCGGAATCAGATCGGAAAACAGCGCCCATTGCTCGGGGAAGAACTGCCCAGCGCCGCCGCCGTAGAACCAGTCCAGCTCCGCTTGGGTCATCAGGAAAACGCCGCGTAGCACCAGATGCTCCGCACGGGTGGGGTGGCTTTGCGCATACAGCAACGACAGTGTGGCCCCCCAGCTGCCACCGAAGATGATCCACTTTTCGATGCCCAAATCTACGCGGATCAGTTCGATGTCGTTGATCAGGTGCTGGGTGGTGTTGTTCTCCACGCTGGCATGCGGGCGGGACCGGCCACAGCCGCGCTGATCAAATAAGACAATCCGGTAAACGCTTGGGTCAAAATATCGCCGCATCGCAGGGGAGCAACCGCCCCCAGGTCCGCCGTGAAGTACCACAACGGGGATGCCGTTCGGGTTTCCGCATTGCTCCACATACACTCTGTGACCGTCGCCCACGTCCAGTATTCTTTGGTCGAAGGCGTCAATCGGGGGGTAGAGATGCGCAACCGCGCGGTTTTGTCCTGACGATCTGTCCATAGAGCCCTATATAGTCTGCAAAGCGCTGGGCGCCATGCCCGAATGTGTCCAAGTTATAGGCGAGTCTGCACATGAATACTTCTACAGTCGACCCCTCCGAAATCGCAAAGTTCGAGGCCATGGCCGCAGAATGGTGGGACCTCAACGGTAAATTCAAGCCGCTGCATATGCTTAACCCGTGCCGTCTGGACTATATCACAAGTCAGATAGCGGCGGAGTATGATCGTGATCTGGACGCTTCGCTACCGTTCGAGGGGCTTCGCATCCTTGATATCGGGTGCGGGGGCGGGCTGTTGTCAGAGCCTATGGCGCGGCTGGGTGCCGACGTAGTCGGCGCAGATGCGGCCGGTGGAAATATTCCTGTGGCCCAAGTCCACGCGGTGCAATCGGGGTTAACCATTGATTACCGCCACACCACCGCAGAGGCGATGGCCGAAGCGGGGGAGCAGTTCGACGTCGTTCTGAATATGGAAGTCGTAGAGCATGTGGCCGACCCGCTTGCGTATCTGACGGCATGCCAAACACTCCTAAAACCCGGGGGCCTGATGGTGTGCTCTACCATCAACCGAAACCCGAAAAGCTTTATGATGGCGATCATCGGGGCGGAACACATCATGCGCTGGCTGCCAAAGGGCACACATGAATGGAACAAGTTTATCACGCCGGATGAGCTGTTTGAGTTGATATCAAACGCCGGTCTCAACCCTGTTGACCGCAAAGGCTTCGTGTTCAACCCGATAGCTTGGAGCTGGTCCCTGTCGGATCGCGACTTGTCCGTGAACTATGTGACGGCCAGCACTAAACCCAGCTAGTCTTCGGCAAGGCAGCGGCGCAATTCTCGAAGGACGGGAATTGCGTCCCGCACCTTGTCGCTTCCGACGCGGTCAATGATTGCAAGGATCATGGGGGCGACCGAGTCCAGCGCCGTGTCACGCGCACGGCGACCTGCGGGGCTGATCACAACTTGTTTGCGACGTGCATCGTCCCAGTCCGGTGAAATGTGGATGTGCCCAGCCCACTCCAGCTTTGCCAGCGTGTTGGTAAGGGCGCCGCGCGTCAGGGCAAAGCTTTTCGCCAGTTGTGCGGGCGTGCGTGGCTCCGTCAGCTGGTAGAGGTGGTTCAGCATGGTGAAGTGGGACAGCTCCATTCCTTTGGGCAGCGCTTTGCTCAACCGGTTCCGCGCAAGTTGGTCGGCCATGAACAACTCTCCAAAGAGTGTTACAGCGATTTGATTTTTGTTCTCTGCCATAAGTCGCAAGTGCTTGGGGACGGTGAAAAAAGATCGTCGGACACGCTGTCGCGTCCTCGCAACGTCTCGGGTTTAGTCTTGCGCAGACCATAGCCAGATCGGCCCGTGGGTCCAGAAATACTTGCCCGCTGTGAGCCAGTCTTGCGGTATAGCGGTGGTGCCCTCGGTAAACTCTGACTTGGATTGTCTACCGAGGGCGGGGAGTTATTTCAGCAATGCATCAAGCTTGCCCGCGCGGTCTAGCGCGTTGAGGTCGTCGTAGCCGCCGACATGCTTGTCGTTGATGAAAATCTGCGGAACGGTCCGGCCACCATTTGCCCGCTGGATCATCGCGGCTTTCTTGCCGGAGTCGCGGCTAACATCGGTCTCGTCGTAGGAGACACCTTTTTGGGCCAACAGGCGTTTCGCGGCGTGGCAGTATCCGCAAGTCGCAGATGTGTAGATTTCGACAGTTGCCATGAGAATGTCCTTCTGACTGGTGTGTTGACGCCTTAACTAGTCATCTTTCGTCACGCGCGCTAGGACCAGCACGTCAACTTGCCGTGCGCCAGCTGTAACGCAGGCTTCGGCGCAGGCGGCCAAGGTGGCGCCGGATGTCATGACGTCATCAACCAGTAGCACCGACCGCCCTGTTAGCTGCGTTCCTCTTTTGGGGTGGGGGATGATGGCGCCGTCCAATGCCGCAAACCGGCTGTCGCGCGACTTTCCGTCCAGCGTATCCGTCATCCGTTGCCGTAAAAGCGGATCGGGCAGGTAGGTCACCCCCAGTGTCTCCGCCACAACTTTCGCCAGTAACGCAGACTGGTTGTAGCGCCTTTTTACACGCCGGAGCCAGTGAAGGGGAACGGGCACCACTACTGTATCAGCGTCCAACGGCGGTGCCACGCGGACCATCCAATGCGCAGCAGGTCTTGCCAGATCGGTGCGGTCCCCATGTTTTAACCGCAACACGATGTCGCGCCCCTTCCCGCGGTAGAGCATGGCTGCCGCCCCGCGGTGCCACGGGCGGGCGATGGTCATGCAGTCATCGCACTGAATGTCCGTGCCCCGATCAGTCCCTGGCAACGGTAGGCCGCAGGTTTTACACGTGAGACCCTGAATGAAGTGGGTTTCGCGCCAACACGCGCCGCATAGCGACAGATCGTCCTCTACCGCTGCGCCGCAGGTCAGGCACTGTGGCGGGTAGATCAGCCGAAGCGCGGATTGCAATTTCATGCGTTTCCTCTAAGTAGCGGCGTCTGAGCCGTAGGAGTTCTATCGTGTCCCAACCCCGCCCCCTAACAGACCGTGAAGCCTTGCAGCGACAACGTGCGCGGGCCAGAGCACAAGGGCCCGCCATGTTCTTGCATGACGAGGCACTGTTCGAGGTTCAAGAAAGACTGATCGACGTTAACAGGTCGTTTACGTCACCTGCGATTGTGACGGGCCACCCCGAGTATTGGGCGCAGGCCTTCCCCAATGCGGTGGTGGTTCCCGATGATGATGTTGTGGCGCTAGAGGTTGGCGCGCACGATCTGGTGATCCATGCGATGGGGCTTCATTGGGCGAATGATCCTGTTGGCCAATTGGTGCAGTGCCGCCGCGCGTTGAAGCCCGATGGCCTGTTCATCGGAGCCTTTCTGGGTGGGCAAACCCTTGTGGAGCTCCGCGCCGCGTTGTCGGAGGCCGAAGCAGCGCTTTCCGGTGGGCTGGCACCGCGCGTTGCGCCAATGGGCGAAATCCGCGATCTGGGCGGCTTACTGCAACGCGCAGGGCTTGCTTTGCCAGTGGCTGACAGCTCCAAAAGGAGTGTGAGCTACGGCTCTCCTATGGCCTTGCTGCGGGACTTGCGGGCGATGGGCGAGGGCAATGCGTTGATGGATCGGCAAAAAACACCGCCACCACGTGATCTATTTACGCAAATGGCCCGTATATATTCAGAACACTACGCTTTGGACGCGGATCGGGTCACGGCAACGTTTGAGATGATCTTCCTGACCGGATGGGCCCCGTCTGAATCGCAGCAGAAACCTCTGCAACCTGGGTCGGCCTCGACCCGACTGGCGGATTTTTTAAACACGACCGAGTTGGGGCAAGACGCGAAACCGGTTAATGGTGACGACAAATAAGGAATATGCAGATGATGAACCCAACACCGTTGCCACATGCTGACGCAGACCACCCCAAGGTGAAATTCGGCAAGGTGGGCGTGCTGGTTGCCAACCTTGGCACGCCGGACGACTACACCTACTGGCCGATGCGCCGGTATCTGAATGAATTCCTGTCGGACAAACGGGTTGTCGATATCGCATCGTGGAAGTGGCAGCCCCTGCTGCAACTCATCATTTTGACGAAACGCCCCTTCGCGTCCGGTGAGGCGTACAAAAGCATCTGGAACCACGACAAGGGCGAGAGCCCGCTTCTGACGATCACCAAGGAGCAAACTGCAGCCTTGAAGAAGGTCATGCGTGACAAATACGGCGACAATGTCGAGGTTGATTTCTGCATGCGCTATGGCAACCCGTCGACCAAATCCAAGGTCAAAGAATTGATCGCAAAAGGATGCGACAAGATCGTGTTCTTCCCGCTTTATCCGCATTACGCGGGCGCAACCTCCGCGACGGCAAACGACGAATTCTTCCGCGCCCTTATGGATGAAAAGTGGCAACCTTCCTCGCGCACTGTTCCGGCGTACTTCGAGAATGAGGCCTATATTGAAGCCTTAGCCCAATCGGTGGAGAAGGCTTACGCGGGGATTGAGCGGCCTGATGTGCTGGTGTGCTCTTACCACGGAATGCCGATCCGGTATTTGATGGAGGGCGACCCGTATCACTGCCAATGCCAGAAAACCACGCGCCTGCTGAAGGAACGGCTGGGCTGGGCGGACACGGACATCATCACGACTTTCCAGTCGGTTTTTGGTCGTGAGGAATGGCTAAAGCCCTACACTGTAGAAGAAGTGGCCCGACTGGCCGAGAGCGGTAAGAAAAAAATCGCCGTAATTGCGCCTGCGTTCTCTGCGGATTGCATCGAGACGCTTGAGGAGATCAACGAAGAGATCAAGGAAAGTTTCGAGGAAGCAGGCGGCGAGCAGTTTACCTACATCCCGTGCCTGAACGATGACCCAGCGCATATCGCGGCGCTGGCCCAAGTCATTGATGATAACCTGAAAGGGTGGGTCTAGCCCGTGCGCTGGACGATAGGGCGACCGTCATAAGTGTTGTTGTCGACCTTGATGCGGATAAATCCGTTTTCAAGCGCCTTCACGAAGATGCCCTGAATAGAAACGCAGCTGCCGATTGTCACGGTACGTAGCATAGTAACTTCCCCCAAAGTTAATTGAGGGGGATTCTACCTAGGTTTTCCCCGTGCGCCACAAAAAAACCAAATCAATTTTTGGAATTCTGTAACCCTATAGCCAGTCTCGTAAAATCGGGATCAGCGGAATGTCGGCAGGGGGCATCGGGTAGTTTTTCAGCGCGTTCGGGCGTGCCCATTCCAATGTTTGGCCCTCTTGCGGGGTCGGGATGCCCTCCCATTTCCGGCACGCGAACAATGGCATCAACAGGTGAAAGTCATCGTAGCTGTGGCTGGCGAAAGTCAGCGGGGCCAAGCAGCTTTGCCACGTGTTAATTCCCAGTTCTTCCTGTAGCTCACGGATCAATGCCTGCTCTGGCGTCTCCCCCTGTTCCACTTTGCCGCCAGGAAACTCCCAAAGGCCAGCCATCGACTTGCCGGCGGGGCGCTGCGCCAGCAGCACCCGACCGTCTGCGTCGATCAAGGCGACGGCAGAAACAAGGACGGTCTTCACGACCGGTAGTCCGCGTTGATTTCGATGTAGCCATGCGTCAGGTCACAGGTCCAAACCGTGCTATGACCTGCGCCAAGCCCCAGATCGACGCGGATGCGTAGATCTTCGCCCTTCATATGGGCGGCAGCGTCGGCTTCGACGTAGTCGGGCGACACCCAACCATCCTTGGCCACAAGAACATCGCCGAACCAGATCGACAGCGTGTCGCGATCTGCATGTGCGCCCGATTTACCGACGGCCATAACGACGCGACCCCAGTTCGGATCCTCTCCAGCGATAGCTGTTTTAACCAAGGGGGAGTTGGCAATGGACATGGCGACCTTGCGGGCATCAACGTTGTCTGTTGCGCCTTCGACGTGGATTTCGACAAATTTGGTTGCCCCCTCTCCGTCGCGCACCACTTGGTGGGCAAGGTCTTTCATCACAACGCCCAAAGTGCGTTCAAAGGTTTCGTTGTCGTCGGCAATTGCGCCGGATGTGCCCGTTGCGGCAACCAGCAGGCTGTCGGAGGTGGAGGTGTCGCTGTCCACGGTGATGGCGTTGAACGTGTCCTCATTCAGGCGCGACACCATCTCTTGAAGGCCAAGCTGGCTTATTTTGGCGTCCGTGAAAATGTAGACCAGCATCGTTGCCATATCCGGCGCGATCATGCCGGAGCCTTTAGCGATGCCCGCCACGGTGACCTCTACGCCACCGATTTCGCAGGTGGCTGTTGCCCCCTTGGCGAAAGTATCGGTGGTCATGATGGCGCGCGCCGCGTCTTCGATGGCGTCCGCGCTTAGAGTGGCGGCGAGATCATCCAAGGCCGCCGTGATCTTGGCGTGGGGCAATGGCTCCCCGATGACGCCAGTGGATGATGTATAGATGTGAGACACAGGAAGGCCCAAGGTTTTGGCCGTGGCGCTGGTGATCGCCTCCACAGCTTCAACGCCTACGCGACCGGTAAAGGCGTTGGAGTTTCCGGAGTTCACCAGAAAAGCGAAACCTTTGTTGTCATCCTCGACGCGGCCCAGCTTCGCTTGGCAGTCAAGGACAGGTGCAGACCGTGTGGAGGATCGTGTGAACGCGCCCGCGATTGTGCTGCCCGCGTCGACATGGGCCAGCATCACGTCGGTGCGTCCGGCGTATTTGACGCCCGCAGCGACGGTCGAAAAGCGCACGCCGTCGATATTGGGTAGCTGGGGGAAGCCCCCCTTGGGTGCAAGGGGGGATACTTTGGTAATCTTGGCCATGATGGCAGACCTTGTGTCGGTTACTTCGACAACAGGCCTACATTGCGGATGGCTGTCGGATCAACAGCTACCTCTACACGGGTGACGTCTGCCGCGTCCGTAAGGCGGTTTATTTCGTCATCGATGGCTTTTGCGCGCAGCTCACGCTCAATCTCGTCGCGGACATCGTCCAGCGCGGGGGCTTCTTTGATGCGGCTCTCATTGCGCTTGATAACATGCCAGCCGAATTGGGTTTGGACAGGCTCGGACACGGCACCATCTTCAAGCGCCACAACGGCTTGTTCAAACTCTGGGACCATCGCGCCTTTGCCAAACCAACCCAAAGAACCGCCGCTCGGGCCGCTTGGGCCAGTCGATTTTTCTTTCGCAAGCTCTGCAAAGTCGACGTCGCCTTCCAGAAGGGTCACCAGCTCTTTGGCTTCCTCTTCGGTCTCGACAAGAATGTGGGACGCGCTGAATTCGGTTTCTGGCTCACCTTCGGCGTAACGGGCCTTGTAGGCGTCTTGGATCGCGGACTCGTCAAGGTCGGCGGTGCCAATCTTGGCCAGCAGTTCGCCCGCAAGGAACGCGCGAATTTCGTTCTCTTTGCTAAGCTCGATCGCGCCCGACAGATCTTTCTCCATCTCTTGGCTCAGAGCGGTTTGCTGGATCAATTGATCCAAAATGCCCTCAAAAAGAACTGCATCTTCCAATTGTTTGTACTGTTCTGGCAGGCGCTCTTGCAGCGCGATCATGTGACCAAGCGTGATGTCAGTGCCATTCACGGTTGCCATGACGGTCTTTGCGTCCTGCGCAAGTGCAGGCATCGCTGGCATTGCGACGGTGACGGCAAGGCCGGTTGCACGCAGAAGTGTTGAAAATTTGCCCATATTATCTGTCTCCTCAGGGGCTGCACGGGGGCGCAGCGTTGACACTAATAGACACGGCCCTTACATCGCCAAGAGGTCTGAGGCGCGTCTTGTCTTAGCTGTCGAGATATGATGCGGCGGCGTAAGGGGCAAGGTGGAGCCAGACACTAAATTGTTAGCCATCACAAAAGGCGCGGAAATATGCTGGGTTTGGGTACCATTACGAAAAAGGTCTTCGGAACGCCGAACGACCGCAAAGTAAAGGCTGTCCGGCCGTTGGTGGCAAAGGTCAACGCGCTGGAGGCGGAGTTCGAAGCCCTCAGCGATGACGAGATCAAACAGCGCACAGAGCAGCTTTCCATGCGCGCGCAATCCGGCGAAAGCCTTGATGATCTGTTGCCCGAAGCCTTCGCGAACGTGCGTGAAGCGGCGCGGCGCGCGCTGGGCCTTCGTGCCTTCGATACCCAAGTGATGGGTGGTATCTTCCTTCACCAAGGCAACATCGCCGAGATGAAAACCGGTGAGGGTAAGACCCTTGTGGCTACCTTCCCCGCGTATCTGAACGCCTTGTCTGGTAAGGGCGTCCACATCGTAACCGTGAACGACTATCTTGCGAAGCGCGACTCCGAATGGATGGGCAAGGTCTATGCGGCCTTGGGTTTGACCACGGGCGTCGTGTATCCGCAGCAGCCTGACGAAGAAAAGCGGGCCGCCTACGCGGCTGACATCACCTATGCGACCAATAATGAGCTGGGTTTTGACTATCTGCGCGACAACATGCGCTCCAACTTGGACGAAATGGCGCAGCGCGGCCATAACTTTGCGGTTGTGGATGAGGTAGACTCGATCCTGATCGACGAAGCACGCACGCCGCTGATCATTTCCGGCCCCTCGGAAGATCGCTCAGAGCTTTACATCACCATCGACAAGCTGATCCCGGAACTGACCGAGGAACACTACAAGCTTGATGAGAAAACCCGCGTTGTCACGATCACTGACGAAGGCAACGATTTTCTGGAAACCCGCCTGCGCGAAATGGAGCTTCTGCCGGAAGAACAGTCGCTCTACGATCCGGAAAGCACATCGCTTGTCCACCACGTCACCGAGGCGTTGAAGGCCCACAAAGCGTTCCACAAAGACAAAGACTACATGGTGCGCAACGACGAGGTTGTGCTGGTTGATGAGTTCACGGGCCGCATGATGGCGGGTCGCCGCTTGTCTGGCGGTTTGCATCAGGCCATTGAGGCAAAAGAAGGCTGCGCGATCCAGCCTGAGAACATCACGTTGGCTTCGGTCACGTTCCAAAACTACTTCCGTCTGTATGATCGCCTGTCCGGCATGACTGGTACCGCCGCGACCGAGGCCGAAGAATTTTCGGAAATCTACGGCTTGGGCGTGGTTGAGATGCCAACCAACAAGCCAATCGCCCGTATTGATGAGCATGATGCGATCTACCGCACGGCCAAAGAGAAATACGAAGCGATCGTCGAGGAAATCAAAACCGCGCACGCTACGGGGCAGCCGGTTCTGGTCGGCACGACCTCTATTGAGAAGTCCGAATTTCTGTCGCAACTGCTGGAACAAGCCGGCGTACCGCACAACGTGCTGAACGCGCGCTTGCACGAACGCGAAGCCGAAATCGTGGGCAACGCAGGCATGTTGGGTGCGGTGACCATTGCCACCAACATGGCGGGTCGCGGTACCGACATCAAGCTTGGCGGCAACGTCGAGATGAAGATCATGGACGCGTTGGAAGCAGACCCTGAGGGCGATCCAGAGGCCATTCGCGCACGCATCGAGGCGGAGCAATCCAAAGCCGAAGAAGAAGTTAAAGCCGCCGGTGGCCTTTACGTTCTGGCAACAGAGCGCCACGAAAGCCGCCGCATCGATAACCAGCTGCGTGGTCGTTCCGGCCGTCAAGGCGATCCGGGCCGCTCCAGCTTCTTCCTGTCATTGGAAGATGACCTGATGCGCATTTTCGGGTCTGAACGTCTGGATAAGATGCTGTCCACTCTGGGCATGAAAGAAGGCGAAGCAATTGCGCACCCATGGGTGAACAAGTCGTTGGAGAAGGCCCAAGCCAAGGTGGAAGGCCGCAACTTCGACATTCGCAAACAACTTTTGAAGTTTGATGACGTGATGAACGACCAGCGCAAAGCCATCTTCGGCCAGCGTATGGAAATCATGGAAGCCGAAGACGTCGGCGAGATTACCCAAGATATGCGTCATCAGGTGATTGACGATCTGGTCGACCAATACATCCCCGCGAAATCCTATGCAGACCAGTGGGATACCCAAGGCCTGTATGTCGCGGTGATGGAGACCCTCGGGCTCGACGTTCCGGTCATCGCTTGGGCGGAGGAAGAAGGCGTCGATGACGGCGATATCCGTGAGCGTCTGTATGACGAGTCCGACAAGTTTATGGCTAAGAAGGCCGCAGACTTCGGCCCAGAGCAGATGCGCAACATCGAAAAGCAATTCCTGCTGCAAACCATCGACGGCAAGTGGCGCGACCACTTGCTGAAGCTGGAGCACCTGCGTTCGGTTGTCGGGTTCCGTGGCTATGCGCAACGCGATCCGCTGAATGAATACAAAACCGAAAGCTTCCAGTTGTTTGAAGGCATGCTCGATAGCCTGCGCGTCGATGTGACGGAGAAACTGTCGAAGGTACGTCCGCTGTCCGAGGAAGAACAAGAGCAGTTGATGCAGCAGTTCCTAGCCCAGCAAAACGGCGGTGCCGCCGTTGAGGAGTTGGAGGCGGAACACGAGGGCGTCGCAGCACCTGGCTTTGATGAGAATGACCAGACCACTTGGGGAAATCCGGGACGCAACTCCCCCTGCCCGTGCGGCTCTGGTAAAAAGTTCAAACACTGCCACGGTGAGATTGGCTAAGGGGTAAAATACCCCTGTTCCGCTAAGGCCGTTATTCTGCTACGCTGACTGCACATTGTAACGAGAATACTCGGCAAGGCAGGCAGATGAGCAGAATAATAAGAAACGTGGTGTTGGCCGCGTGGTGTGGTGTCGCATCCCCCGCGGTGGCCGAGAGTGTTGTTGCGGCGATCACCCCGCCGCTACCAAAAATGGCCCTTCCTTCTCCCGATATACCGCAAGGTGCCGCGCTGGATGCCGAGGCGTTCACGCCAGTCTCCATGCCCGTGCATGATGCTATGGCACCGGTTGCGGATATGGTGATGCGGCAGGCGAATATCTCTAACTTCGGGAGCGCATGCGGCCCGTCGCTGTCGATGGCGGTTGCTATTGATGCGATGCTGGCCGTCAGGGTCTCCGCCCCGTGCATCCCATACGATATGGTCCGGCTGGAACACGAAGGTCTCTCGTTTACCGTACCCATGCCCATGACCGGAGAGCTTGATCTGCTCCTGCCCGCACTCACCGCAGATGCGGTGGTCAAGGTATATTTGTCTGACGGCACGGTCCTGTCGGCTGATGCCGAAGTGCCGGACGCGCGCAACTATGCGCGTGTGGCCTTGCAGTGGGATGGCGTCGATCCGGGCGCGTTGGTGGCCAAGGCACCGAAGGCGCTGGACGGCACGCTGATGCATCTTGGCCAGTCGGTTGACGCGAAGGGCTCTGTGCTGCACGTCTTCTCCAGCCGCATGGATACCCAGACGGCATCTGGCGTTGTTCGACTGTCCGTACTGGCGCCTGTCACGGCATCCAACTGTAGATCCGGCCACGAAGCCCGTGTGCGCAGGGGCGTTCCGGGGGAACCTGCGGCCACTTACGATCTGAGGCTGAAAGGGCTAGGATGTGACGCAATTGGTGAAAGTCTTGAACTGAAGAACGTTCTTCAGGACCTGCAGCTTTCGCAGTATTAAGGCGGGCACTCTCTTGCGATTTTTCTGGCGTGGTATCTGGGCGGCAACCTTGCTTTGTGCGTCCGCAGCGATGGCGGTTGCGAATGATGTGCAGCTAACGTCACGCGATGGCGCGATCCAGATCGAAGGCACATTGCTGACCTATGATGGTGAGTTTTACCGCGTTGAGACGATTTACGGGCCGTTAACCCTTGATGGTGGGGGTGTGACTTGCGACGGACCGGGATGCCCTGATCTGAACGCGTTTGTCGCCGATGTGCGCTTCTCTGGCGCGAACCGCATGGCGGAGGTTTTGATCCCCGCGCTTATCCAAGCTTTCGCCATCCGCAACGAGCTATCTGTTGTGCGTGAAGTCACGGATGAGCGGCAATCAACCTTTGTGTTGAGCGACCAAGAACGCATTCAAGCGCGTTTCGAGTTGTCATCGGGGACCACGGCGGAAGGATATGCCGACCTGATCGCCGAAGAGGCGGACATCGCGATGGTCTTGCGTGAGCCGCGGAAATCCGAGGTTTCGATGGCTAGAACAGCGGCGTCCGGTGACTTGTTGAAAGGGCGGCGTGCGCGCGTAGTTGCCTTGGACGGGATCGTCGCGGTCACAGCGCCGGGCCAGCCGTTGCGGAGCCTTTCACTGGATCAAATGGCGGCGGCCTTGTCGGGACAAGCGACGCGGTGGTCCGATATTGGTGGGCCCGATGTCCCGATCGTCCGTCATCTGCCGATGCCGGAATCGGGATTACTAGAGACTTTTGAAGACCGTGTGTTGGCACAAAGCGATAGCACTATCGGAGCGGGTGCAACGCATCATACGTTGCTCCAAGATGTGGCCGACAGTGTTGCGGATGACACGTTCGCCATTGGTTTGACGACCCTCAGTGAGACAGGCAATGCAGTTCCGATGCGTGTAGCGGGGGCTTGCGGGTTTGAAACGAGTGCGACCCTTGCCGCATTGCGGGCGGAAGATTACCCGCTGACGCTACCACTGATGCTATACACGCCAGCCCGCCGGTTGCCCCTTATCGCGCGGGAGTTTCTGGATTTCACCCAAGACCCCGCTGCCGATTTAGTAATTCGCAGGGCGGGGTTTGTGGACCAGGCCATCACCAAAACAAGTTTTGATGATCAAGGTGACAGGTTGGCCCATGCAATTTCGCAGGCTGGGCCGGAGGTGTCACTAGAAGACCTGCAACGGATGGTGGAAGCCCTGCGTGAGCGCGACCGACTGTCCACGACGTTCCGGTTTACCGGCGGCACGCGGCTGGACGTCCAGTCGGAAGAAAACATCATCCGCCTTGCCCGCGCGCTGGAGACGGGTGCATTTAACAATCGCGACCTGTTGCTTGTCGGGTTTAGCGACGGCGAAGGCCCCGCTGGGCCGAACCTGTCTTTGTCCAAGAAACGCGCCCGATCCGTACTTCGTCTACTGAAGGAGGCGGCGCCGGACGCCGATTTCAAGCGCGTGACGGTGCGGCCTGATGCCTTTGGGGAGGCGCTTCCAATGGCGTGTGACGACACGGAGTGGGGCCGCGCGATTAACAGGCGTGTAGAGGTTTGGGTTAAATAACCTCAGATCAACCCGTGAGAGCGGAACGAGTAGTTCCCCGCGGCCCCGATGATCAGGTGGTCATGCAAGCTCAACCCCAGTGTTTCGGCGCCGGTCGCGATCTGGCGTGTCATGGCGATGTCCTCATCCGATGGTGTGGCGTCGCCAGACGGGTGGTTATGGACGAGGATGAGCGCGCTTGCGTTAAGCTCTAACGCACGTTTCACCACTTCCCGTGGGTAGACGGGGACATGATCCACCGTTCCCGTTTGAAGTGCTTCATCGGCGACCAACCTGTTGCGGCGGTCTAAGAACAACACTCGAAACTGTTCACGTTCCATGCGCGCCATCTTGGTGCGGCAGTATTCTAAAAGCGCATCCCATGACGACAGCACGTCGCGGTGCATCACCTTGCTGCGGGCCATTTTCTGCGCGGCTGCCTCGACGATTTTCAGCTCCTGTATGACGCTGGTGCCCACGCCTTGTACCGCTGCCAGTCTATTGGCTGAGGCCGCGATAACGCCGTTAAAGTCCCCGAATGTCGCCAGTAGACGCCGCGCCAAACTATGAACCTCCCGCCTTGGGATAGCGCGAAACAGAACCAGTTCCAGCAGGTCGGAATCCAGCGTTGCATCGCAACCAGCTTTCAAAAATCGATCCCTAACCCGTTGCCTGTGGCCATGTTGTTCTGCGCGCACTGCGCGCGGGATGGAAATGCGGTGCGGTTGGAGTCCCGGCAAGGCGTCATTCATATGAGTCTGGTGCAATGTCATAGCGCCAGTTCATTCGATTCGACTTAATTGTGGGTTAAGCGCCCTAATATGTAGGGTGAAACTTCCCGTTGGGGGACAGCGTGAAGATCTGGCACCCGTCCGCCGTAACCCCGATTGAATGCTCAAACTGGGCTGACAGGGATTTGTCTCTGGTCACGGCTGTCCAGTCATCGGCAAGCACCTTTGTCTCTGGACGACCAAGGTTAACCATCGGCTCAATGGTGAAGAACATGCCCTCCTCCAGAATAGAGCCGGTGCCGGGGCGACCGTAGTGCAACACGTTCGGTGGGGCGTGGAAGACGCGGCCCAGACCGTGGCCGCAAAAGTCGCGCACGACGGACATGCGGTGGCCCTCTACGTACTTCTGGATCGCATGCCCGATGTCACCAAAGGTGTTTCCGGGCTTCACCGCCATGATGCCTTCAAACAACGCGTCATGTGTCACCTGAATAAGGCGCTCCGCTTTGCGGTTCGGCTTTCCGGCGACATACATGCGGCTGGTGTCACCGAACCACCCATCTACGATGACCGTGACGTCGATGTTCAGGATGTCGCCATCTTTGAGCAGCTTAGGACCGGGAATGCCGTGGCAGACCACATGGTTCACGCTGATGCAGCTGGCGTGCTGGTAGCCCTTGTAGCCAATCGTGGCCGAGGTGGAGCCCGCGTCATTCACCATCTTCGTGATAGCGGCATCGAGCGCTTCTGTCGTGGTACCCGGTTTCACAAGGTCGACCATGCTGTCGAGGATTTGCGCAGCCAACTCGCCTGCTTTTGCCATGCCTGCAAAGTCCGCTTCGTCATAGATGCGGATGCCTTGCTTGGTGATGCGGCCTTTGTGCGTTTTGTCGTCCACGGGTCACTCCGATGTTTTCTTTTCGCACATATAAGGCGCGATTTAGCGTTAGACCACCCTTGGGCCAGCTTGCGGGGATGGATCAACCGGAAGCGCGCTCGTTAGTGTCATGCCCTCCGGCGAAATATCGCAGGCATAACATAGCATCTCCACGCCACGGGCACGGGCGATATCGAAGGCTTGGGCGTAGTTAGGATCTAAGTCTGCGGCAATCTTCAGTTCGGAACAATCGGTGCGGCTAAGTAGGTACAGCATCACGGCACGCGCGCCGTTCTCAGCGATTTGACTGAGTTCCCGCAAATGTTTGGCGCCGCGGATGGTGACGCAATCCGGAAACTCCGCCAATGTTTCATCACGGCGCAGTGTTACGCTTTTCACTTCGACATAAGCGTTTGGAAGCCCGTCTTGCGACAGCAGGAAGTCCACGCGACTGCCCGTGCCATAAGCTACTTCGGGCTTTACGCTATGGTAGGCTGACAGTTCTGGGACATGTCGCGCCAACAGCGCTTCCTTCACCACGTGATTGGGAATTCCAGTGTCTATACAGGCAAAATCACCCCCCGAAAGCTCCGCGACCCGCCAACCGTACTTCAGCTTTTTCTTGGGATCGTCGTTGGGTTCCAGCCAGATGCGCAGCCCCTCGTCTTTCAGCCCCAGCATGGCACCGGGGTTGGGGCAGTGCGCGGTAACCTCCTGCCCGGTATCTTCCAGCACGACATCGGCAAGGAAGCGTTTGTAGCGGCGGATGAGCCGCGCGGGGACAAGTGGGGTTTGAAAGCGCATAAGCGGGGCCTATACCGAAAGGGAGTAGCCAATCAAGGATAACACCATGCCCAACCCCACCGCCGCCATGCTTGTTATCGGGGACGAAATATTGTCGGGCCGCACAAAGGACACCAATACCAACCATCTGGCCTGTGCGCTGACTGCCGCTGGTATCGATCTGAAGGAGGCGCGCGTAGTCTCAGACGAACATGATCACATCGTCGACGCGGTAAGGGCGCTTAGTGCACGCTATGATCATGTATTCACGTCTGGTGGCATTGGGCCCACCCACGACGATATCACCGCCGATGCCGTCGGGGCCGCGTTTGGCGCAGATGTTGGTGTGCGCGATGATGCCCGCGACCTGCTGGCGGCGCATTACGCGGAGCAAGGCAAGGAGTTCAACGACGCGCGTAAGCGGATGGCGCGTATTCCAGATGGCGCAACGTTGATCGACAATCCGGTGTCCATCGCGCCAGGTTTCAGTATCGGGAATGTGCATGTCATGGCCGGCGTCCCAAAAGTGTTTCACGCTATGGTCGCGACAGTCATCGCCACGTTGTCAGGCGGAAAACCGCTGCTATCGGAAACGTTGCGGGTGTTTATTGGCGAAGGCGACATCGCGGGGCCGCTCGGCGCTTTGGCGGATGGGAACCCTGATATCTCGTTGGGCTCATACCCGTTCCAGATCGACGGGGTGTTTGGCAGCAACATTGTTGCGCGCGGGACTGACCCTGTGCGGCTGAAATCAGTCATTGAACAACTCGCAAAGGCTCTTGGCGTTGAACATAAGTGATCTCTTTGACGTCGTGGATGCGACGTGGCCCGCAGCCCTAGAAACCCGCGTTGGCCCATGGTTGATCCGCGACGGGCAAGGCGGCGGCAAGCGCGTCTCTGCCGCGCGTCCGGTGGGGGCTGTTGAGCAAAGTGATGTGGCGGATGCCGTATCTGCGATGAGGGCGCTCGAACAATCGGCGCTGTTCTCATTAAGGGAGGAAGACGGCGGATTAGACTCCATTTTGGACGGACTGGGCTACCAAGTCATTGACCCGTCCATCCTCTTTTTCGGGCCCATTTTTGAGGAGGAAGTGCCACCCGTCACCGCGTTTGATATCTGGCCGCCTTTGCAAATTATGAAGGACGTTTGGGCCGAAGGCGGCATAGGCGCAGGACGGATCGCGGTTATGGAGCGCGTTACGGGACCCAAAACATCAATCCTTGGCCGCATATCGGACCGTGCGGCGGGCTGCGCCTTTGTCGCGATGCACGGCACAACAGCAATGGTTCACGCGGTGGAGGTGCTGCCAGACTACCGCCGCCACGGGTTGGCGCGGAGCATGATGCATGCGGCGGCGCATTGGGCGAAAGCGCAGGGCGCGACCCACTTTTCATTGGTGACGACCGGATCAAACGTCGCGGCGCAATCGCTCTATAGCTCTCTGGGCATGTCGGTCGTTGGTCGGTATCATTACCGCATCAAACCCTGAAAGGCCCTGCCCCGTGACAAACACACCCGTGACCGCGCTTGATCTTCCGATGGCTGACCCGCTGCCCGAGGCGACGCAGAAGTATTTTGACATTTGCACCGAAAAGCTGGGAATGGTCCCCAACGTCTTGCAGTCTTACGCTTTTGATCCTGTAAAGCTGGATGCCTTCACCGGCATGTATAATGATCTGATGCTTGGCGACAGCAACCTGTCCAAGCTGGAACGCGAGATGATCGCCGTCGCGGTGTCTTCTGTGAATAAATGCTTTTATTGCCTTGTGGCTCACGGCGCAGCAGTGCGCCAGTTGTCGGGAGACCCCGCGCTGGGCGAGGCGCTGGTGATGAACTACCGCGTGGCCCCGTTAGACGCGCGCCAACGCGCCATGCTTGATTTCGCCGTTCAGATGACAGAAGCCAGTTACCGGATCGAAGAATCGGACCGTGACGCGCTGCGCCAGGTTGGGTTCAGCGACCGCGATATTTGGGACATCGCGTCAGTGGCCAGCTTCTTTAACATGACAAACCGAATGGCCTCTGCCGTGGATATGCGGCCGAACGCGGAATACCACGCGGCTCATAGATGACCCGCTACCTTTATCTTTGTGTGCTAGGCGTTTTGTTGGCGACGCCAGCCGCAGCCGAGTTGACGTTGAGCTTCCCCGGCCCTGCCACGGAAACCTTTTCGCAAACCGAGGAATTCGAAAGCTACAAGCTGCCAGTCGGCCCCTACGCGGACGGCTTTGTGCAAACGCTTGTTGCCGAAGGGCGCCAAATCACCCGTGCATGGCGGGTGGATGTGGGTGTTGGGACGTCCCTTTTGGTCATGGACAGTCTGCGCCAACAGTTGGAGGCGTCGGGGTTCGAGCTGTTGTACGAATGCACAACTGATATTTGCGGCGGCTTCGATTTCCGCTTTACCACTGAGGTTCTGCCAGAACCTTTGATGCATGTCGACTTGGGCGACTTCCGGTTCCTGTCCGCACAGCGTCTGGGCGGCGCGGTACCGGAATATGTGAGTTTGTTTGTGAGCCGCGGCGCGGATAGCGCCTTTGTTCAAATGGTGTTGATGGGCAGTCCTGATGCCACATCCCTGACTGCAAAGTCCGGCGGTAAAGTCGCCCAGATCGCCCCTTCCGTGCCCAGCGTTAAGTTCGGCTCCGTGGTGGAGGTCCTTTTACGCGACGGGCATGCGGTTCTTGACGATTTGGAGTTCAACACTGGCTCTTCGGCATTGGGCGAGGGCAAGTTTTTGTCGCTGGTCGACTTGGCCGGATACCTGAAAGAGAACCCAACTATTCGCGTAGCCTTGGTTGGCCACACCGACGCGGAAGGGTCGTTGGACGGCAATGTCAGCCTGTCGCGCAAACGGGCGCAATCCGTGGCGGCACGTCTGCGGTCTGAGTTCGACATCCCGAGCAGACAGATCGAAGCTGAGGGGGTTGGCTACCTATCCCCCCGCGCCAGCAACCTGACGGAAGAAGGGCGGACCTTAAACAGAAGGGTCGAGGTGATTATCACCTCGACCCAACAGTGATGCTGCCAAACATCGGGGAAAATTCGTCGCTTAGTTGGTCCAGACCTCTGGGCCTTTTTCTTTGAACGCTTCGACAAGGAAGTCGATGAACGTTCGCACCTTGGGCTGCGTGTAGCGGCCCGGCGGGTAGACGGCGTAGATGCCTTGTGTCTCTTTCGGAAGCTCTGGCATGGCTTCTTCCACCAAACCTTGGCGCAGGGCGTCGGCGTAAAGGAAGCTTGGCAGATACGCGATACCAAGTCCTGAAACACATGCGTTCAAAAGCGATTGGCCGTCATTCACCGTCAGCCAGCCCTGCGTGCGCACTTGGCGTTTCTCGCCAGATGGGGCAGTGATCTTCCACACGTTCCCAGCCGACTGGTTGGAATAATGCAGTAATTTGTGGTTGTTCAGATCGTCGATCTTTTCGGGGCGACCGAACTGTTCGAAGTAGGCAGGCGAAGCGATCAGACGCTTCGTTGTTTCTGTCAATTTGCGCGCACGGAGCGAGCTGTCTTCCATTTCGCCGATGCGAATTGCAAGATCGAAACCCTCCGAAATCAGCTCCACAAAGCGGTTGTTGAGAACCATATTCACGGTGATATCGGGGTAATCCACAAGGAAATCGCCCAAAATCGGGGACATGTGATTGACCCCGAAGTCTGTCGCAACCGAGATACGTAGCAGCCCAGACGGCGCGCTTTGCATTGATGATACCAGCGCGTCTGCCTCGCCAGCATCATTCAGGACGCGGCGTGCGCGGTCGTAGTAGGCAAGTCCGATCTCGGTAGGGCTGACGCGCCGTGTCGTACGGTTCAGAAGCCGCGCACCAAGGCGTGTTTCAAGGGAGGAGACGTGCTTCGAGACGGCGGATTTGGAAATCCCCATCTTGCGGGCAGCGTCGGTAAACCCCCCTTGGTCCACCACAGTGGCAAATGCTTCCATTTCGGTCAGTCGGTCCATTCGGATACCTCAATAACTCATGACGTTTGAGCCGTTATCGGGACCAATTGGGGCAGGAATGCGATGTCTGTTGGACGATTCAGGGGAATATGTAGGGATCGTTGAGGGCATGGAAACAGGTAAACAGGCGTTTCCGAACAGGTTTTATATCCAGTCGAGCCACTTAAACACGGCAATCAGCGCCACAGTAACTGCGACCATCGCACCACATAATGCGGCAAACGCCAAGGGCCAATCCGTGCCCGGTAGGCCCGCGACATTCATACCGAACAGACCCGTCAGGAAGCCCAGTGGCAGGAATATTCCGGCAATGACGGACAGAACGTAGCCGTTGCGCCCTTGGCTGAGTGACACCTGCGTATCCAAATGATCCTGCAAGCCCACCAACCTGTCGCGCACGGCATCAAGTGTTTCCACAGCCAATGCCATGCGGTTCGCCGGTTCGCGAAGATGCTGGCGGTCCGAGTCCGTCAGGGCTGGCGTGTCGAGTGTCGCCAGTTTCGCCAATGCATCGCGCTGCGGCCCGATGTATCGGCGCAGCTTGATTGTGGAGTGGCGCAGCGGGCTGAGCTTTGGTGCATGTGCGGACTTACCGTCCAATATGTCATCTTCAATGTCGTCGGTTGCAGACGACAGACGGAGCGCGGTGGCTTCAATGCGGTCAGTCAGACCGGTGACCAGCGCGGTTAGAAATTCTCCCACGGTGTCCGGCCCGGCGCCGTCGGCAATTTTCCGGCGAATATCGTCGAGCGCAAAAATGCGGCGAACGCGAACAGTGACAACCATGCCCGAAGTGACCCACAGGCGAAGTGACACCATATCGTCGACCTCCTGACCCTCGTTCATATTGACGCCGCGCAGGTTCAATATCACGCCGTCCCCCAAGCGATCGCAGCGCGGTCGTGTTTCAGGCTGCGTTAATGCAGCTGCCGCGATATGCGGCACGTTGGCATCAAGGAAGGCCCCCAATTTGGGGTCTCCCAGCTCAAAATGATGCCACTCGTAGGTCATAGTGATGCAGCCAATCGGGTGCCTTGGTTAATCGCACGTTTGGCGTCCAGTTCTGCGGCTACATCAGCGCCGCCGATCACATGGGGGACGCGGCCTGCGGCCTCCAGTTCGTCGGCCAACGCGCGCATCGGCACCTGACCGGCGCACATCACGATGGTGTCCACTTCGATCACGCGCGGGTTCTCCCGCGCCTCACCGTCGGACACATGCAGCCCCTGCGCGTCGATCCGTTCGTAGTTCACGCCGCCAATCATCTCGACGTTTTTCATCTGTAAAGCGGCGCGGTGAATCCAGCCGGTGGTTTTACCCAACCGTTTGCCTAGCTTCTCGGACTTGCGTTGGAGCAGGGTGACGTGACGCACCGCCGGTTCGGGCTTCGGGCCGCCGTCGGCCAAGCCGCCGCGCTTGGCTTCTGGGTCGGTGACGCCCCATTCTGCCATCCATGCGTCGAGATCGACGGTCGGGCTGTCATCCGTTGTTAGAAACTCGGCCACGTCAAAGCCGATACCGCCTGCGCCTATGATCGCCACGCGCTTACCAACCTTTGCGCCGCCGCGCAGCACGTCGATATAAGACAGCACGTTTGGGCCATCCTGCCCAGCGATTTGGGTGTCACGCGGGGCAACGCCAGTGGCGATGACAACCTCGTCAAAACCGGCGAGTAAGTCGGCGGTGGCTTCGGTACCAAGCTGCACATCAATCGCGCTTTTGGAAACCATCGTGCGGTACCAGTCTACCAGCCCAAAGAACTCCTCTTTGCCCGGAATTTTCTTGGCCATGTTCAGCTGGCCACCTAGCTCCGCAGCTTTGTCGAACAGGGTAACGGCATGCCCGCGGTCCGCTGCGGTCAAGGCTGTCGACAAGCCTGCTGGTCCTGCACCGACGACGGCCACGGTTTTCACATTGGTGGCGGGTTCGACCAGAAGCTCCGTCTCGAAGCAGGCCTTGGGGTTCACAAGGCAGGTGCTCATCTTGCCGCTAAAGGTGTGGTCAAGGCAGGCTTGGTTGCACGCGATACAAGGCGCGATTTCGGCGCTGCGGCCCGCCGCTGCTTTCGCAACGAAATGGGGGTCCGCAAGGAATGGGCGGGCCATGGACACCATATCCGCGCAACCATCGGCCAAGACGTCTTCGCCGACTTCCGGCGTGTTGATGCGGTTTGAGGTGATGATCGGGATCGACACTTCACCCATCAGCTTCTTTGTCACCCACGTGAATGCACGGCGCGGGACGGAGGTCGCGATCGTGGGAATGCGCGCTTCGTGCCAGCCTATGCCCGTGTTGATAATTGTGGCGCCCGCTTTCTCGATCTCCTTGGCCAGCAGCACAACCTCTTCCCAGCTGGATCCGTTCGGGATCAAGTCAATCATGCTGAGGCGGTAGATAACGATGAATTCAGCGCCAACGGCTGCGCGCACGCGCTTCACGACCTCAACCGGCAACCGCATGCGGTTTTCATAAGAGCCGCCCCAACGGTCTTCGCGTTTGTTGGTGTGCGTCACGAGGAACTGGTTCAGGAAGTATCCTTCAGAACCCATAATTTCGACGCCGTCATAGCCAGCGTCTTTGGCGCGGCTGGCAGCGGTCGCGATGTCGGCGATCTGCTTTTCAATGCCAGCCTCATCCAACTCCTTCGGCGGAAACGGAGAGATCGGCGATTTGATTGCGGAGGCGCTCACGCATTCTGGGCTGTATGCATATCGCCCCGCGTGCAAAACCTGCATTGCGATCTTGCCCCCCGCACCGTGTACGCGGTCAGTCACGATCCGGTGGTTGGCAATGTCATCGTCTGAAAACAGCCCAGCTGCGCCGGGAAAAACGCCGCCTTCACGGTTTGGCGCCATGCCGCCTGTGACCATCAAAGCGACCCCGCCCCGTGCGCGTTCCGCGTAGAATTCGGCGACGCGGTTCCAGTCTTTGGTTTCCTCAAGGCCGGTGTGCATTGACCCCATGAGAACGCGGTTCTTTAAGGTGGTAAAGCCAAGGTCGAGCGGGGCCAAAAGGTGCGGGTAAGTTGTCATGAAAGTCCTCCAACGTTCGAAGTCACATTACCCAGCCTTACGCGCACGTCACGCAAAACGCGGCGTCATGCAAAGCTTTGTTGCGTCAGGTTGTTTCAACGCAATGCCGGCGGAACGCCTTTTTCAACATATCGAGTTCTGCACGAAGCAAATCCATTTCGGCGCGAATGTCATCGGAGAGAACCTCACCCGTCACGATTGCAAAGCTGTCCAGCGTGTCGCCTGTCGATTTCTCGTTAATCAGGAATGTTTGGACGCCATCTGTCAGAACCTCGCGCGGGATGGTGAACCGCACGTGCCATGTGTTGCCAAGGCTCTGATCCTCGGTGACGGACAGGCCGTCTAATTCTTGTTCCAGATGTAGCGCGACAAGGTCGGGGTGGTAGTTGTCGTCGGTCTGGGCGGTCAGGACCGCCTCGTAAATTCCGGCCTGAATGCGGGTCTTGGTAAGGATGACATTGCTCATTGGCGTATTCCTTAGAAATCGGCGCGTGGGCGGCGGCTGAACGTGATATCGCGCAGGTTGATCTCGTTCATCTCCGGACCCTCAAAAATAAGATCCATCCAGATGCGCTCCAAACGGCGTTCGCTGATCTTTGTGTGGGCCAAGTCGAATTCAACCATCATTTCGGAGCCATCCAGCGGCAGCTCGCGCACAACTTGTTCGACGTTGGGGCCGTATTTGATGTTCAGCCGTGCAAAAATCTCTAGCGGCTTCTCGCTTTCGACTTCCGTGTCCATGCGTAAAATGTGGTTCTTGCGCAGCCCGTCCGTGGCGCTCTCCGGCAGGTCCAGCACAAGGCTAAGGAAACTGCCGTCAAATTTGAACACGTCCATACGAAGGCCAAACGGCGCAAGATCCCCTTCGCGGGTGTTACGGACTTGGCGCAGCGTCAGTTCGGAGATCTGGCAGTCATGGTAAATCGTGGCTGAGTTTCCGATGCGCGTCCGGCTTTCTACCGCAGCCACGCCAGTTGGCGAAACAGGACCGCGCCACAGTTCGGGTCGGTGCGCCCAATCAGACTGCGCAGGTTTACGGATCGCGTTGGAGCCGATTCGCGGCAGCGTGAGGCGCGCATCGGCCATATGGGTCACCTGATCAACGCGGCGACGCATCTGGCGGGCTTGCGTGCGCAGGTGGCGCAGCAGCGACAAATCAATGGTCTCCGCGTCGCGTACGGCAGCTTCCCAGCGGCGCAAGGTCCGGCGGTGCAAACGCCGCCGTACAAATTCTCGCAACCGATCCATCATGGTCTTCAGACAGTCCTATCTACTTGGCTCTACAGCGCTACCACTGTTTCTATATTGCAAACAATGGTTTCAGCGAAATAAACGGCGAAACAGTCCCGTGGCTGCAACAGCCTAGGACGTGGTAGCGGTGGCAGGGGTTTTGGTGACGGGCTGGTCCTCCAGCAACGCGTTGGCAAAGTCGTACAGGGTTTGAAGCCCCTCGGTGCTGCTTACGGGGGCGCCTTTCAGGCCAATGACCGACAGCGCCACGACGGAATTCTTCACGTCAAAGTAGCCGCGCCAATAAGTGTTATCCGCGCCGGGTGTCGTGGGGGCAGACGTGTCGCGCGCATGTACGAAGAACGCGCCGTTCCGGCTGAAACTGTCAAGAATGTCGACGCTGTCGGGCGTGTTGGACGCGCTGAGCGAGGCCTTGCCCGCATCGGTTTCAAAGAAATCCGCCAATGCCACGGACGACTGGCTGATGCTTGGCCCCTTTTTGTCAGCGGGATGCACCGTGGCGGTGGCAATTGCTGTGACAAATGGTTGGGGCAGTTCGTCGTCACCGGCAATCGCCGCGCAATTGCCAAAGACGATGAAAGCTTTGGCGGGGTTGTGGTTGGACGACTTCGGATCAACGCAAAATCCAGTAGGGCCGCGCAAAACGACCCTGTCTGACGTCACGGTGATTTCAGACAGGGCGTCATTCGGGCCGACGGCGGTGAAGTTGGCCAGCGGGTTTTCCCCGCAAGCCATCAACCCTAGCGTGGCCGACGCAAGTACACTCCAAGGACGCACTAATCAGAGGTCCATGTAGATGTGTTTTTCGTCACGCGCGCCCGGATGCGTGCAGGCGCCCAATTTGGCGGAGCCTACAAGCTGTGAATACTTCCACAACGCACCTGATGCATAGATCGTTTGACGCGGGCCTTTCCAGTTTGCCTTGCGCTCCGCAAGCACCTCGTCGGTCAGGTCAACGCTGATCTCGCCTTCAATGGCGTTCAGCGTGATCACATCGCCATTTTCGATCAAGGCAATCGGACCGCCGTGCGCAGCCTCGGGGCCGACGTGGCCCACGCAGAACCCGCGGGTCGCGCCGGAGAAGCGGCCGTCCGTGATCAGGGCCACCTTTTTACCCATGCCTTGACCAGACAATGCAGCAGTCGTTGCCAGCATTTCGCGCATGCCGGGGCCGCCTGCTGGGCCTTCGTTGCGGATAACCAGCACTTCGCCTTCTTCGTACTCGCGCTTTTGCACGGCTTCAAAGGCGTCTTCTTCGCACTCGAACACACGTGCAGGGCCAGTAAACATTTGGTGTTGGGAGGACATGCCAGCGACCTTAACAATCGCGCCTTCTGGTGCGAGGTTGCCTTTCAGGCCAACAACGCCGCCAGTTTTGGAAAGTGGTTCACCGATGGAGTAGATGACCTTGCCGTCTGCTTCCAATGATACGCGGTCGATTTCTTCGCCGATGGAATATCCGGTAGCCGTCATGCAGTCTTCGTTGATCAGGCCAGCCTTGCGCAGCTCTTTCATGATCACCGGCACGCCGCCTGCTTCGTACAAATCCTTCGCCACGTACTGACCACCTGGCTTCAGGTCGACGAAATAAGGTGTGTCGCGGAAGATTTCGCAGACGTCATCCAAGTCAAAGTCGATGCCAGCTTCATGCGCCATTGCTGGCAAATGCAGGCCAGCGTTAGTGGAGCCACCGGTGCAGGCCACGACGCGCGCGGCGTTCTGCAAGCTTTCAAGCGTTACGATGTCACGCGCACGGATGTTCTTTTCCAGCAGGTTCATCACGGCTTGACCCGACGCGATGGAGTAGTGGTCGCGGCTTTCATACGGGGCCGGCGCACCTGCGGAGTTTGGCAGGGCCAAACCGATTGCCTCGGACACACAGGCCATGGTGTTGGCAGTGAATTGACCACCGCACGCACCAGCGGACGGGCATGCAACACGTTCCAGCGTGCGCAGGGCCTCGTCCGACATGTTGCCTGCTTGATGCTCGCCCACGGCTTCGAACACGTCTTGGACAGTAACGTCCTTGCCGTTCAACCGACCTGGAAGGATGGAGCCACCGTAGATAAACACGGACGGCGTGTTGAGGCGGATCATCGCCATCATCATACCCGGCAGGGATTTGTCACATCCAGCAAGGCCCACAATCGCATCGTAGCAGTGGCCGCGCATGGTCAGCTCTACCGTGTCCGCAATGGCCTCGCGCGACGCCAAAGAGGACCGCATGCCCTCATGACCCATCGCAATACCGTCGGTTACGGTGATTGTCGTAAATTCGCGCGGGGTGCCGTTGCCCTGCTTAACACCCAGCTTCACGGCTTGCGCCTGTCGGTTCAGCGAAATGTTGCAGGGCGCAGCTTCGTTCCAGCAGGTCGCAACGCCTACGAATGGCTGGTGAATTTCCTCATCACCAAGGCCCATTGCGTAGAAATAGGACCGGTGCGGCGCCCTTGAGGGGCCTTCCGTCACGTGGCGGCTTGGCATGTTGGTTTTGTCGGTGGGTTTCTTAAGCATGGCTGGCTCCCTCAAACGCGTTGCAAAATGGAATAAAGCGCAAGCCCTACGGGCACAAGCGCGATTGCGTCGCAGGTTTTCCAGCGATATCGTGACATAAAATTACCAAGAGGCGCTTTGGCATGCTTAGAACTCCGGCCTTTGAGGGCTTCATCGCCCCTGCACGCGCCTACCCCGCATTCTGGCGAATACTGGCTGCAACCGTCACCGGTGTTATGGTCTACGCCTTGGGGGCTGCCGCCGTTCTAAAGTTTGCGATCAAGCCGCTGGCGTATTTTTTCCCTGAGCTTGCAGGGATGGACGCCTTTTCGCTGTTGAACGCAAACGGCATTTCGCCAGGGCAAATGGCGATCATTCTGACGACGTTTATACCAATGGGGCTTGCGGCGTTTGTTATGGCCGCGTGGCACTGGCGTGGTCCGCTGTCACTATTTGGCGCAGGATCGGGGTTTCTTCGAAACTTCATGATCGCCATCGCGGTTCTTGCCGTCGCGAATATCATTCTGTTCGCGGTTGAGCGGATGTTCGGCGTCGTGAACTACAAGCCCAACCTGGAGTTTGGCGTTTGGGCCAAGCATTTAGTTTGGGCCGTGCCGCTGTTGTTCATTCAAACCACGTCGGAGGAGCTGGTCTTTCGCGGGTATTTTCAACAGCAACTTGCAGCACGGTTTAAGAACCCGTTCATCTGGATGGTGCTGCCGTCCCTTGTGTTCGGTTTGGGGCACTACGACAACACAATTGACCCAACGCTTGCGGCGTCGATTGTTTTTGCCACCACGCTGTTCGGGGTTATCGCGGCAGACCTCACGCGCCTGACTGGCAGTCTGGCCGCCGCAATGGGGCTTCATTTCGCCAACAACTTCGTCGCCTTGCTGCTCATTGGCATCCCGGGGGAGTTGTCGGGTCTTGCGCTTTTCCACGCGCCCTTCACGATGAGCGACACGTCGATCCTGTTGAACTACATTATGCTGGATATCGTCGTTCTAATCGTGATCTGGGCCGTGATCCGTCGCGTGCTGCGTTGATTGCAATTTCCACGCCTCGCGATTATCTGGACGTAAGCAACGGGAGCAGAGCCTCATGAACTGGATTTCGAACTACGTCCGGCCAACGATCAATTCGCTATTTTCGCGTCGGGAGGTTCCAGAGAACCTTTGGACCAAATGCGACGAGTGTGGGACCATGCTGTTCCACAGAGAGCTGTCGGACAATCTGAACGTATGCACGAGCTGTAATCACCACATGGCGATCACTGCGCGCGACCGCTTTAAGGCGATGTTTGACGGCGGGATATTCTCCGAAGTTGACGTGCCAGCGCCTGTCGCGGATCCGCTGCACTTCAAAGACCAGAAAAAATACCCTGACCGCATGAAAGCGGCGGTCAAGAAAACCGGCGAAAAAGAAGCAATGCTGGTTGTTGAGGGTGAAATCCTGCGCACGCCGATCGTGGCCGCTGGACAGGACTTTAGCTTCATGGGCGGGTCCATGAGCATGTATGTCGGCAACGCGATTATCGCAGCGGCAGAGCGTGCGATTGAAACTGGTCGCCCGTTGGTGCTGTTCTCCGCCGCGGGTGGCGCACGTATGCAGGAAGGCATTCTTGGCCTGATGCAGATGCCACGCACCACGATTGCGGTCGAGATGCTGAAAGAAGCAGGGCTGCCCTATATCGTCGTTCTGACACACCCGACCACAGGCGGGGTCACGGCCTCCTATGCGATGCTGGGCGATGTTCAGATCGCTGAGCCAAACGCGCTGATCGGCTTCGCAGGCGCGCGGGTGATTGAACAAACAATCCGTGAAAAGCTGCCTGAGGGTTTTCAGCGGGCTGAATACCTGCTGGATCACGGCATGTTGGATCGTGTCACGCACCGGAAGGATATGAAGGGCGAACTCGTCACGATTATCCGTATGCTGATGGGCATGCCCCCTGCCGTTCAGGGTGACCTACCCGCGCCGGAACCGGTGGCTGAGGCTGAGCCAGCGGAACCCGCCAAGTGAGCAACACCAGCGACGCCATCCTCGACCGGATGATGGCGCTTCACCCGAAGATTATCGACCTGACGTTGGATCGCGTCTGGCGCTTGCTGGCAACGCTGGATCATCCAGAGCAGAAACTGCCGCCCGTGATCCATATTGCAGGGACCAACGGCAAAGGCTCCACGCAGGCGATGATCCGTGCGGGGCTGGAAGGCGGCGGCAAATCTGTCCACGCCTATACCTCCCCCCATTTAGCCCGCTTTCACGAGCGTATCCGGCTAGCAGGGGAGCAGATTTCAGAGGCGCATCTGACGGAAGTTCTGGACGAATGCTATACGTCCAACGGACCCGACTCGATCACGTATTTTGAGATAACGACCGTTGCGGCTTTGCTTGCTTTCAGCCGTGTTAGAGCCGATTTCACGCTGCTTGAAGTCGGTCTGGGCGGGCGTCTTGACGCGACCAATGTGATTGCCAAGCCAGAGGTTACGGTGATCACACCGATCTCTATCGACCACGAAAGCTTCCTCGGTGACACGCTCGCAAAGATCGCGTTTGAGAAAGCGGGAATTATCAAGCGTGGCGTTCCTTGCGTCGTGGGGCCACAACCCGACGAGGCGATAGATGTGATCGAGGCGCAGGCGGCCAAGCTCGGTGCACCGCTGCTGGCCTACGGGCAGCATTGGCATGTCTGGGAAGAACGGGGTCGTCTCATCTTTCAAGATGAACGCGGCCTGATGGACTTGCCCTTGCCTGCGCTACTGGGCGCACATCAAATTCAAAATGCGGGTGCCGCGCTGGCTGTGCTACGGCATCTTGGCCTCAATGACGCCGCGTGCGAGGCTGCTATGACCGAGGCCGTTTGGCCTGCGCGGATGCAGCGGTTAGCGTTGGGGCCGTTGGTTGACGCTGCGGGCAATGCGGAGCTGTGGCTTGATGGTGGTCACAATCCAGCTGCAGGAAACGCATTGGCGGACGTGTTGAAGACGCTTCCACCTAAGCCCACGCATTTGATCTGCGGGATGCTCAACACCAAAGATGTCGTGGGATACATGACGCCGTTGGCCAATGTCGCGACAACCTTGCACGCAGTCGCGATACCGGGGGAGCAAGCGACGTTGTCGGCCGAGGAAACCGCGAAAGCCGCGCGCAAGGCCGGATTGCAGGCGACAGAAGCGGACACAGTTTTGGCGGCAATTCAAAGCATCACCGCGACCGATCCGACTGCGCGCATCCTGATTTGTGGGTCACTCTATTTGGCAGGCAACGTGTTGCGGGAAAACGCTTAATCGTCTCCGTGCTCTGTACCCCAATCCGCAGCCTGCATCTCGCGCAGACGCGAGGCGGTGCGCTCAAACTCGAAGACTCCTTCGCCCTCCAGATATAGCCGTTCAGGCTCTGCCGCAGCGGAGCAGATCAGACGGATATTTGCTTCATAAAGAGCATCTATCAGCGTGACGAAACGCTTTGCCTCGTTGAAATTATCCCGTGACAGGCAGGGGATGTTTTCAAGGATCAGCACGCGCACCTTCTCCGCGATGGCTAGGTAATCACCGGCTCCTAGGGGTTGGCCGCACAGGTCGAAAAAGCTTGCCCGCGCGATCCCGTTCCTGAATTCAGGAAGCAGGACGTCACGCCCTTTGACGCGAAGCGTAAGCGGCGCGGCCTCTCCGCCCGTGAGGCTGTGCCAAATGTCCGATATTTTCGCCTTAGCGACAGCGTTAGCAGGCGAGAAGTAAACCTGCTCCCCTTGCAGTCTATCTTGGCGGTAGTCGGTTTCCGACGCTAATTCGTGAACGGTTAGACGGTCCTTCAGCAGCTCTATAAATGGCACGAACAGATCGCGGTTAAGCCCGTTTCTGTACAAATCGTCGGGTACCCTGTTGGAGGTGGTGACAATCACGACGCCGCTGGCAAACAGGCTTTCAAACAACCGCCCGACGATCATTGCATCTGTGATGTCGGTGATTTGCATCTCGTCGAAGCACAAAAGCCTGACGCCTGCGGCGATGTCGTCAGCCACCGGTTTGATTGCATCATCGACGCCGGATTTTCGGGCTTCGTGCAACGCGCTATGCACTTCTTGCATGAACGCGTGAAAGTGGACGCGGCGCTTTCGCGGCTCTGGCGCGGTTTCAAAAAACAAATCCATCATCATGGATTTTCCGCGCCCGACACCACCCCATAGATAGAGGCCTTTCACAGGCTCGGCGTCGCTTCCGAAAAGCCCAAAAAGCTTCTTCTTGCTCGGGGGGGCAGTCATCTGCCGGGCCACCTCGTCAAAGAATGGCAGCGCTTCTATCTGCGCCGCATCGGCGTTGATCTCACCCGCTTCAACTTTGGCGGTGTAGGCGTCTGATAGAAGCATTCCGGTCCGTCTCATCAATATTGCTTACCTCGTGTCGCAATAATTCTGAATTGACGCAAACCGGAAATTCCATGACGGTCGCCTGATGGACCAGTCACGCACCCCGCTTTTCACGCCCGTTCTTATTGTTGGGTGCATCATTATGATGCTGGGGTTCTCCATTCGCGCCAGTTTCGGCGTCTTCCAGATCCCCATTGGGGAGGAGTTTGGCTGGCCGCGCGCGGAGTTCAGTCTCGCCATCGCCATTCAAAACCTCGCTTGGGGGATCGGGCAGCCTATTTTCGGGGCGATCGCGGAGAAGCTGGGCGACCGGAAGGCTATTGTACTGGGTGCGCTTCTTTATGCTGCGGGCTTGGTTTTGTCGTCCTTCGCAATCACGCCCGGGGCGCATCAGTTCTATGAGATATTGGTCGGGTTCGGTATCGCGGGCACGGGGTTCGGCGTGATCCTAGCGATGGTCGGGCGTGCGACGTCCGATGAAAATCGCTCAATGGCGCTGGGCATAGCCACCGCGGCGGGGTCCGCGGGGCAGGTTTTCGGCGCCCCTGCGGCGGAGTTACTGCTAGGGTACTTCCCCTGGCAGACTGTCTTTATCATCTTCGCGGCGGTGATGTTGCTGTCGTTGTTGGCGCTGCCGTTCATGCGGGCACCTGCCGCGACACGGACGGAGCTAGAGGAAAGCTTGGGCACCGTGCTGAAGCGTGCGTTCAAAGATCCGTCCTACACCATGATCTTCTTGGGCTTCTTTTCATGCGGCTATCAGTTGGCCTTTGTAACCGCGCATTTTCCTGCCTTCATCACGGAGGTGTGCGGCCCCATTTCTAGCGGCGGCATGCTCGCAGGCATGGGGATTACCACGACTTCGGCGCTGGGTGCATTATCAATCGCGTTGATCGGGGTGGCGAACATCGGGGGCACGATTTTGGCGGGCTATCTTGGTAAGAGGTATTCCAAAAAGTACCTGCTCGCCGCGATCTATACGGGCCGCACGATCGTCGCAGCGTGGTTTATCTTGGTGCCTATGACGCCGACAACGGTGATCATATTTAGCCTTGCTATGGGCAGCCTGTGGCTGGCCACGGTTCCGCTGACATCCGGTCTGGTCGCGCATATCTACGGGCTTCGCTACATGGGGACGCTTTACGGGATCGTGTTCTTTTCCCACCAGTTAGGGTCTTTTTTAGGGGTTTGGCTGGGTGGCAAGCTTTACGATATCACCGGCGATTACACGCTTGTTTGGTGGATTGGCGTAGGCGTCGGCGCGTTCAGCGCAATCGTGCATCTGCCCGTCCGCGAGAAACCGTGGTCGGCGCAGCCAGCATAGGCCGCACCAACCTGTTGTGCGGATAAAACTACGCTGGCTTCCACTGATCCAGAATGTAGCGGCATGTCATCAGATCGAGATGCGCGCCGCCGCCATTCTTACAAATGGTGATGTCGTCTGCCGCGCGTTGGAACTTGGACGGATCGTAGTAGTCCCCCAAGACATGGTCACGTTTGATTGCGCCGGAGGCGAGCGGGATTTTAAGCTCCCCAATGTGATCAAGGGTTGTCTCAAAGCTGTCCACGAACAGCTTGGCGCGTAGAAGGGCCACGTCATCCACTTCGCGCATGTCGGGGCGATAGGCGCCGATCAGGTCTAGGTGCTGACCGGGCTGTAGCCATTCGCCCTGAATGATTGGGTCTGTGGTCATGGTGGCGGTGCAGATGATCTGCGCCTGCTGAACCGCCTCGCGCAAATCAGCCACGCCCGTGGCGTTGTGGGATGCGGCGAATTTGGCTGCGTAATCCGTGTTCCTGCCCCAAACGATGTAGCGCGCGCCCGGAAAGGCGCTGCGGTACGCCTCTATCATGTTCGCCGCAACGGAGCCGGTGCCCACAACCAGAATTGTTTCTGGGTTGGGGTTTGCCAGCAGCTTGGCTGCATAGAGGCTGTCGCCGACTGTTTTCCACTTCGTCACAAGGTGGAAATCGACGAGCGCTTCCAGCTCTCCGGTTGCATCCGAAAACACCGAGACGGAGCCGTTTACGGCGGGCAGTCCCTTGGTCTTGTTCTCCGGAAAAATCGTAGCTGACTTCACAGCAACGCCCAACCCGTCGATCCAAGCGGAGCGCGACAGCAATGTGTCAGGTGTGCGGTAGAGAAAGGTATCGCCGATCTCTGCCTTTGGCAGTGTGTGGCCGTGCGCGAAAGCGTCCGTGAGGCCTTCCCACCTCAGGGCTGCTTCACCATCTTCAAATCCGATTATCTTGATACTCACGCCGTCGCCTCCTCAGCAGTTAATAGCCCATGTGACACCAGACACTCTGCCCAGCCCTGCGGGTTCTCAAACAAATGTGCGTTCCAGCCACGTGACCGCGCCATGTCAATATTATCCGCACGGTCGTCTGCGAACAGCAGTGTCTCGGGTGCGTGCCCGCAGTCGTCTTCCAGCATCTGGTATATTTTAGGGTCCGGCTTGATCACCTGCATATGGCCAGAGATGTAGCGCCGGTCGAATTCACCCAGATAGCTGTAAATGGTTTCTGCGTAGTCAAAGCTGCCGATCCCGAAGTTGGTAAGCGCGAAAACGGGCACCCCTTTCGCCCGAAGAGCACGGAGCAGTTTTACCGAGTGGTCTATCGTCGGCGATGCCATCTCGATCCAGTGATCGTGCCACATCCGTATCTCATCACGCCATTCTGGATAGGCTTCGGCAGTCTCGTAGATCGTTTCCTTGAACGGCTGCCCCATGTCGACCTTGTCGTTCATGCCGTGCAAATCCACCGCCGCGAACATGGCTTTGCGACGCTCCTCGCCGATGGCGCTGTCGTAGAAGCGTTCGGGGTTCCACTCGATCAGCACGTTGCCGATGTCAAAAATAACCGCTTTTATCATGCGTACAACGCCTCTGCGTGGAAGGTGATGTGATCTTCGATGAAGGTAGATACGAAGAAGTAAGAGTGGTCGTAGCCCGGCTGCATCCGGAACGTCAGCTCTTGCCGACGTTGTGCAGCAGCGCTCGCTAGGGTTTCGGGTTTAAGCAGATCAAGGAACTGGTCTTTCGTTCCCACGTCAATCAGGACAGGCCCATCAAATCCACGCTCCGCCATCAGAAGGCTGGCGTCATGGCTTGCCCATGCCGCTTCGTCAGACCCTAAATATGCGGTCAGTTGCTTTTTGCCCCAGTCGGATCCCGTCGGGTTACAGATGGGGGCGAAGGCGGATACGCTGGTAAAACGGCCAGCTTCCTTCATTGCCATGGTCAGCGCGCCGTGTCCGCCCATGGAATGTCCTGTGATCGCCTGACGCGCGCCATCAATCGGGAATTCCTTCAGCACAAGATCCGTTAAATCCTTGGTGACGTAGTCGTACATCTGAAAATGTGGCGCCCACGGTTTTTGGGTCGCGTTTACATAGAACCCCGCGCCCTGACCCAGATCGTATGCGTCGTCATCTGCGACGCCTTCGCCGCGTGGTGATGTATCGGGAAAAATCAGGGCGATGCCTTGTTCAGCGGCCCAGCCTTGGGCTGCGGCTTTCACCATTGCGTTTTCATGCGTGCACGTCAGGCCGGACAGGTACCACAAGACAGGCACGGGGCCGTCTTTCGCCTCCGCGGGAAGGAACAGGCCGAACGTCATATCGCAGTCGCAGCTGTCGGACCGGTGCGAATAAACCCCCTGAACCCCACCAAAGCAGGCGTTTTCCGAAATCGTTTTCATGGTGTCTCCTTAACTTACCCAACCGATGATTAATGAAACGGTAAGGATGCTGACGGCGGTTGAAATCAAAATACTGGCGGATACCCGTGTCGGGGCAACCCCGTAATGTTGGGCTATCATGTAAACGTTGCCCGCGACTGGCAAAGCGGCGGCGGCGACCATCACGGATGCCGCGTAAGGATCCACCGAGAAAAGCCAAAGGGCGGAAACGGCAACGAAGGCGGGGTGCAGCGCCAGCTTGCAAAACGACAGCCAAGACGCCACTTCCATCCGCTCCGCAGATTTGGAGGCGAGCGATGCGCCGATCGCGAACAAGGCTCCGGGCGTTGCTGCGCCCCCCAGAATGAATAAGAATTCGTTGAGAGGATCAGGAATGGGCATGGCGGAAGCTGACCAAGCAAAGCCAAGAACTGAGGATACGATCATCGGGTTCTTCACCAACCCAAGGCCCACAGTTTGCAAGACGCTGAAAGACATGCGACCCTCGCGCGAACCTGTGATCAAGATCACGACGAGGCTACCAAAGAAGATCAGGTCGACGGCTAAAGACAACATCACAGGCCCGATGGCCTTTTCACCCATTAACAGGACCAGCATCGGCACACCCAGAAAGCCGACGTTGCCGATGACGCCGCACTGCGCCTCGATGGCGGCTTCCTCTATGGGGCGTTTTCGGATCAACGCAACGACGGTGACCACAACATAGAGGAGCGCGGTCGCCCAGAAGTATGCGCCGATATAGGACCAATCCAGTATCTCCGCCAACTCTAGGTTGGCCGAAAATCGGAACAGCATGGCAGATAGCGCGAAGTAGAAGACGAACTTTGTCAGATAGCCTGTGGCCTCGGGCGTGAAAAACTTCACGCGACCGGCCCAGTACCCTACGCCGATAACAGCGAAAAACGGCAGTGTTTTTAAGAATATTTCCAACATTGTACCCCCCGATAGCATGGTCTCGGGGGGCGCAAAAGCCGCTTAGCCGCTGCCGATCAAAACACCCGCCGCCAGCACAAGTGCGCCGCCCAGAACGACTTGCATCGCAGCCCTGAAAAATGGCGTCTCCATAAAGCGGTTTTGAATCCACGCGATGGCCCACAGCTCAATAAACACAACGATCACGGCGATGGTTGTCGCGGTCCAGAAGTCAGTGATCAGATATGGCAAGGCATGACCGAGTCCGCCGATGGTGGTCATGATGCCAGAGGCAAAGCCGCGCTTCCATGGGGAGCCACGGCCCGACAATTGACCGTCATCCGACGCTGCTTCTGTGAACCCCATGGAGATACCGGCCCCCACAGACGCCGCCAATCCAACTAGGAAGGTGTCCCACGTGTTTCCCGTCGCAAACGCGGCCGCAAAAATCGGTGCCAAGGTTGAAACCGACCCGTCCATCAGGCCGGCCAGCCCAGGCTGTACCCACGTCAGGACAAACTGGCGGTGCGCTTCCTTGTCTTCGGTCTCCAACGTCTGGCCGTCAATTTTTGCGGCCAGGTCGGTTGCTTGCTGCTCATGACCTGCTTCTGCGGCAGCGAGATCGCCCAACAGCTTGCGGGTGTCGGCGTCTTGGGTGCGCGTCGCGGCCAACTCGTAGAACCGCTGCGCATCGCGCTCCATCTGTGCCGCCTGCTCGCGGATTTTTTCCAAGCCCAGGTTTTCGACTAACCAGATAGGCGCACGCGCATAGAAGCCTGCCACGTGTTCGCGCCGCAAAAGCGGGATGACCTCGCCGAACCGCTTCTTGTGTAGGTCAATCAGCATCTTACGGTGGGTGTCTTCTTCTGCGGCCATGACGTCAAAAATCTCGGCAGTCGCCGCGAAGTCGTCGCGCAGGCGTTCCGCATAGCCACGATAAATGCGCGCGTCATCCTCCTCTGAGGATATGGCGAGGGCGAGAACTTCTTGTTCGGACAGGTCGGTGAAGCGACGGCGGAAGCTGATGGACGGAAGCATGTGAACTCCAAGTTTAGAATTATTCTAAGGTACACGGGTTGGGGTAAGTTTCAAGCCCTTCGAAAACTAAACTGATTAGTTCATAAGTGACTTGAATATCTAAACGACTCGGTTTAGATGGAAAATATGAACCGAACGGTTTACTTTTTAAGGATCGAAACCATGACTATTCTCAAGCCTGCCATCATCGCCGCTATAATCGCCTTTGCTAGCCCTGCGCTGGCAGGTGGCGGCCCGTCGTTTGTCTACTTTCCCACCCTGACCTACCCAGAGCACGGCGCGACCGTCAGCAAGGACGCGCAGGCGCGTCATGTGAACACCGGAAATGTATGCGCGCAGCCTGTGCACAGCGCTGATGCGCGCCCAAATGCCTGCGGAACCTTGGCCGGACACGATCTGGCAAGCCGCAAGCCTGATCGCGACCGGTAGCTCCCCCCTACTTTGGTTGCTGATCGGGGCGGGCTGCGAAGTCCGCCCTTAACCCTGCGGCAGTTGTTGCCGAAACTAAACTGGATGGTCTATATAAGCAGAAAGTGGCGGGAGACACTGACTTGGACGGAAGCACACCTGAAATAAAGCGCGGTCGAAAATATGACCAAGTGATCGCGGGCGCACGCGACGTTTTTCTAGCTCAAGGCTTTGAAGGCGCAAGTGTTGACCTGATCGCGAAAGAGGCGAATGTTTCCAAGGCGACGCTCTATAGCTACTTTCCAGACAAGCGAATTCTATTCATTGAGGTGGCAAAGCAGGAATGCGCGTCGCAAGCGGAGCGAGCGTTGCAAGTCGATGCGCCCGATGTGCCTGTTCGGGAAATGCTGACGACGACGGCGCACAAAATGATGGAGTTGCTGACTTCCAACTTCGCCCAACGTATTTTCCGTATCTGCGTCGCGGAATCTGACCGCTTTCCAGAGTTGGGTCGAGAGTTTTACTTGTCCGGCCCCAAGTTGTTGGAAGACCGCCTTAGCGCCTACTTTGAACATGCCTGCGCGCGCGGCGAGCTGAAAATCGACGATATCGAGCTTGCAGCGATGCAGTTTCAAGAGCTGGTAAAGTCAGAGATTTTTGTGAAGATGGTTTTCAACATCATCGAAAAGCCTACGAAGGCCCAAGTTGACCGGATCATTGACGGCGCTGTCGAGATGTTTCTGGCCCGTTACGGCGTTTAACGCGGACGGTTGAGGGCGACCAGAAGCCGCCCTCATAACCCTTGATCTAGTAGAGCACGACCGAGCGGATAGACTCGCCCGAATGCATCAGATCGAACCCTTTATTGATGTCTTCAAGGCCCATGGTGTGGGTGATCATCGGGTCGATCTCGATTTTTCCTTCCATGTACCAATCCACAATTTTTGGCACATCCGTGCGCCCGCGCGCGCCACCAAACGCAGTCCCGCGCCAGCTGCGGCCCGTCACCAACTGGAACGGGCGGGTGCTGATTTCTGCACCAGCAGGCGCAACCCCGATGATGATGGATTCGCCCCAGCCTTTGTGCGCGGCTTCAAGCGCGGTACGCATAACGCTGACGTTGCCAGTCGCGTCGAAGGTGTAATCCGCGCCGCCTTTCGTAAGGGCCACGAGGTAGGCCACCAGATCGCCGTCCACCTCCGACGGGTTCACGAAGTCAGTCATGCCAAACCGCGTGGCCATTTCTACTTTGGATGGGTTCAGATCAACGCCGACGATTTGGTCAGCCCCTGCAAGGCGCAGCCCTTGGATGACGTTAAGGCCAATGCCGCCCAATCCGAACACGATTGCGCGGGAGCCGATTTCCACTTTTGCTGTGTTGATGACCGCGCCGATCCCGGTTGTGACGCCGCAGCCGATGTAGCAGATCTTGTCGAACGGCGCGTCCTCGCGGACCTTCGCCAGCGCAATTTCGGGCACCACGGAGTGGTTCGCGAAGGTGGAGCACCCCATGTAATGCAGAATCGGGTCGCCATCGAGCGTGCTAAACCGCGACGTGCCGTCAGGCATTAGCCCCTGCCCCTGCGTGGTGCGGATGGACTGGCACAAGTTGGTTTTCGGGTTCAGACAGTATTCACACTCACGGCATTCCGGCGTGTAGAGCGGGATGACGTGATCCCCCTTCTTCAGTGTAGTGACGCCGGGGCCCACGTCGACAACAACACCCGCACCTTCATGGCCAAGAATTGCAGGGAACAGCCCCTCAGGGTCAGCACCAGATTTGGTGAATTCGTCCGTGTGGCAAATGCCCGTGGCCTTCATTTCAACCAGAACCTCGCCCTCACGTGGGCCGTCTAGGTTCACATCCATAATTTCCAGCGGTTTTCCGGCTTGGACGGCGACAGCAGCTCTCGTACGCATATGGGGAGATCCTTCAATGATGAGTTCGGGGCAATCTCGCGCATAGTTCCGCCGAAATCAATTGGCTAAGGTTTGCCCTGCAAGCGCTGAGGCACTAAACCGCTGGAATGCGATTCCTTATCCCCCTCCTCGTGTTGCTGGCTGCGTGCGGCGACGAATTTACTGATCCGGCCGAGTTTGACGGCGAGCCGCGTTGTGGCGCTGAGAACTACTATGAGCTGCTGGGAAAGCGGGCATCTGTGCTCGACACCATTGATCTGCCAAGCACCGCCCGTGTGCTGCGTCCGGACGATGTGATCACAATGGATTTCAGTCCTGACCGGCTCACAATCGACATCGACCGTTCCGAGCTGATCACAAGCGTGACCTGCCGTTAACCCAGCGCGTGACAAGCCTTTGACCACGTCCTCAATCGCGATAGAACAACGATATGGCAAAGGCAGCAAAGAAACCGCGTAAGCGGACGAAACCGGCACCGAAGGCGCAGCCCAAAAGGTCGATTTTCTGGTGGATCGGTGTTGCGCCGATATTGGCGGTGCGCTGGGGCTGGCGACTGCTGATGGTCGCGCTGCTGTTTACTGTCCTGATCGTGGCGCTCTATGCCTTCGTGAATCCGCCGACCACGATCTACATTTTCTCGGAGACGTGGCGGCTGGATGAAACCCGCCGCGAATGGCGTGATATCGAAAGCATTTCGCCGCATATGGCCAACGCCATCGTCGCCGCTGAGGATGCCAATTTCTGCAATCACTGGGGCTTCGACATGGCCGCGATCCGTGATGCGCTGGAGGACGGTGGCGGTCGGGGGGCCTCCACAATATCGCAGCAAACCGTCAAGAACGTGTTCTTGTGGCATGGCCGGAACTGGACCCGAAAGGCGCTAGAGGCCGCGATCACCCCGATTGTCGAGGCGATTTGGAGCAAAAAGCGTGTGCTTGAGGTTTACATGAACGTCGCGGAATTTGACGAAGGGGTGTTCGGTGTGGGCGCTGCGGCACCTTGGTATTTCGGTGTGGACGCGAAGGATCTGACCATGCGCCAAGCCTCCCTGCTCGCTGCGATACTCCCGAACCCGAAGCAACGTTCAGCGAAAAATCCGACGGCTTATATCCAAAAACGTGCGCGATCTATTGCCGCTGGCGCGGCTACGATCCGTGCCGACGGGCGCAACGCCTGTTTCGAAGGTTGATAAATTCGTGCAAGGTTGCCATGACATTCAAACTGTTCTCTCCCAATGGATAATGCGATGAACCGCCTCTATCACGCCCCCCTTTCCCCTTTCTGTCGCAAGGTGCGCCTCGTCCTGGCCGAAAAAAAGGTCGAGGTTGAACTGGTTGAAGAACGCTACTGGGAACAGAATACCGACTTCATGCAGCGCAATCCTGCTGGCAAGGTGCCGATCCTGAAGATTGACAGCCAAACGTTGAGCGAGAGCCAAGCGATCTGCGAGTATCTGGAAGAAGTGATTCCAGAGCCCGCCTTGCTGCCCAAGAAACCCGAGGACCGCGCAGAGGTTCGGCGGCTGATTTTCTGGTTTGACGACAAGTTTCACCAAGAAGTGACGTCGAAGCTTCTGTATGAGCGCGTGAACAAAAAGATTATGGGTCAGGGGTATCCTGAAAGCCGCAATGTTAAGTTGGGCGCGCAGAAGATCAAATATCACATCGACTATATGGGCTGGTTGCTGGACCAGCGCCGCTGGCTTGGCGGTGATCAGTTGAGTCTCGCGGACTTTACCGCGGCTGCGCATTTCTCTTGTTTAGACTATATTCGTGACGTTGATTGGAACCGCAACGCGAACGTTAAAGACTGGTACGCCAAAATTAAATCGCGGCCAGCGTTCCGGTCCATTCTTGCGGATCAGGTTCCGGGTTTCATCCAGCCGCCGCATTACGCGGACCTCGATTTTTGAGCTTAAAAGACAAGCTCCAAGCGCAGGCGCTTGCGGAAGGCTTTGCGAAAATGGGTGTTTGTCGGCCCGATGCGATACCGCAGGCACCGGAGCGCCTGAAGGCATATGTGGATGATGGGCGCCACGGCCAGATGGGGTGGATGGCGGAGCGTATGACGTGGCGCGCCAACCCTGCCGCACTGTGGCCCGAAGCGCGATCGGTGATCATGCTTGCTGAGGTCTACACCCCCGATCAGGACCCGCTGGAGATACTCACGCATCGCGATAGCGCTGCGATCTCGGTCTACGCGCAGAACAAAGACTACCATGATCTAGTCAAAAAGCGTCTCAAGCGCGTTGGTCGCTGGCTGATTGAGCAAGCGGAGGATGTGGAGATAAAGGTGTTCGTAGACACCGCTCCGGTTATGGAAAAACCTCTCGCTGCCGCCGCAGGACTGGGTTGGCAGGGCAAGCATACGAACCTTCTGTCGCGTGATCTGGGGAATTGGTTTTTCCTTGGCGCGATTTTCACAACTCTAGAATTAGACCCTGATATCGCCCAAACTGACAATTGCGGTAGCTGCACAGCTTGCTTGGATATTTGCCCGACGAGTGCCTTCCCTGCCCCGTTCCAACTGGATGCCCGCCGGTGCATTTCCTATCTGACGATCGAGCATAAGGGGCCTGTTGCCGAAGACTTGCGCGAACGGATGGGCAACCACATCTACGGCTGCGATGATTGCCTTGCCGTGTGCCCGTGGAACAAGTTTGCGCAGGACGCGACAGAAATGCGCTATGCGGCACGGGATGAATTGCGCGCCCCGAAGTTAGCCGACCTCGCGGGGCTAGACGACGCTGAATTCCGGCTGAAGTTTTCAGGTTCTCCCATCAAGCGTATCGGGCGTGATCGTTTTATACGAAACGTGCTTTACGCGATCGGGAACTCCGGCAACCCTGCCCTTGTCGCGCATGCGCAGCAGCATCTTAATGATCCGGACGTCGCCGTCGCCGACGCCGCCCGCTGGGCCGTAGAAAGGTTATCCTAATGCCGCATCTGTTAAGTTTCGGGCACGGTTATTCTGCCCGCGCCTTATCGCCGTTGCTTCTGCAAAAAGGCTGGACGGTCACTGGCACCACTAGGTCCGCTGACAAAGCACAGGCGCTACAAGCAGAAGGCGTGCAATCTGTCGTCTGGCCGGGGTTTGATATGGGCGAACACCTGTCAAAGGCCACGCACGTGCTGATTTCGGCGGGCCCTAATGACGATGGCGACCCAGTACTGCACGCATTGCGCGATGAAATTGCAAAGGTTGCGGGGCAACTTGAATGGGTCGGTTACCTGTCCACCACTGGTGTTTACGGCGACCATAATGGCGGCTGGGTCGACGAGACGACGCCGCTATCGCCCTCCACAAAACGCGGTCAGCTTAGGGTGGAGGCAGAGGCGGGATGGCACGAATTGGCGGCGGAGACTGGCCTGCCGCTTCACATCTTCCGGCTTGCAGGAATATACGGTCCCGGTCGTGGCCCTTTCTCGAAGGTGAGAAAGGGAACTGCGCGTCGGATTATCAAAGAGAATCAGGTTTTTAGTCGCATTCACGTCGACGATATTGCGCAAGTTTTGGAGGCGTCAATTCGCCAACCAAACGCGGGCGCGGTCTACAATCTTTGCGATGACGACGCCGCGCCACCGCAAGATGTGATCGGTTACGCGGCAAAGCTGTTGGGCCTGCCATTGCCGGAGGCCGTACCGTTCGAGAGTGCGGGGATGTCACCTATGGCACGAAGCTTTTACGCGGAATCGAAACGGGTCAGAAACGACCTGATCAAAACAGAACTCGGCGTCCGCTTGCTCTACCCCGATTACCGCAGCGGGCTAAATGCGCTGCTTGAGGCTGATAACACATCGGTGTGACGACCAACTTAATGGATTTCGGCACGTAGTTTTTGCGCTATAACCGGAAAAAAACGGGATGGTAACTTTGATGCGTTTGGTAGTTTTGCGGGGCCTGTTGCTGGCCTGTGTACTTGTTCTTTCGGCCTGTTCGTCGAAGTTTGCGACTTATAATGGCCCTGAGGTCACGAAAGTGGAAATTTTCAAAAGCCAGCGGCTGCTGCGTGTGTTCCACGGAAACCGCCTGCTGAAGTCCTACGACGTTGAGTTGGGATTTGGCGCGACGGGCCATAAGCAGTTCGAAGGCGACGGTCGCACACCCGAAGGGCGCTACACCATTGATAAGCGCAACCCGAATAGTTCGTTCTATCTGTCATTGGGGATTTCCTACCCGAACGCGGCCGATAAGGCCTTCGCGGCGTCTCACGGCAAATCGCCGGGTGGTGATATTTTCATCCACGGCCAGCCGAACAAAAAAGGAAAACGCGGCCCAGATTGGACCGCGGGATGTATCGCTGTAACGAACCGCGAAATGCGCCAGCTTTACGCGATGGTAAAAGACGGAACAGTCATCGACATATTCCCGTAAGCGGGCAGCCTTAGCTGCCCGTTACCATCGTCCACCAGATTTTGCCGTTTGGTTCTTGGTACCAAGAAAAGCCCAACTTGTTGGCGCGTGGGGACAGGATCACCTCGCGCGTCGGCGGGGTCTCCATCCACGCGGCAACTGTTTCGGTTTCATTCTCGTAAGTCTCCGAGATGTTTTCGCCGATCATCTGACCTTCGTAGCCAGTGCGTGCCACGCGATCCAGCGGGGACGACCCGTCAGAGCCAAAATGCCAAGGGCGGTTTTGAACCGACATATCGCGCGAGTGCGTTGCCGCAGCAGCAGTCAACTTGCTGTCCAATTCCAGTGCGTTACGACCAGCGGCAACCCGCAGGGCGTTCACTGAATCGAGTACGCGGAACTGAATTTTCGCCGTGTCGTTCGCCTTGATGCGGTAAACGCGCGGCAATGGTTTGCCGTCCGGACCGACGGTTGGGCCGATTGGGGTACATGCAGCCAGCGCCAGAAACGCTGAAGTTAGGATGAGGAGTAGTCTAGCCATGCCAATTATTCCTTAGAATTTTGACAATCCTTAAACCGATCCGTAGGGCTGTTCAAACGCAGTGGTGTAAAATGGCCGATCACTAGATGGTTTGATTTGTGATTGAGGCATTCTCGCCATATTAACATAGAGTGTATTTACTTTAGGAGGGTAGTTCCGTGAGCAATACGAAATTGATCGGCCTAAATCGCCGCAACTTTATTCTTTCCGCAGGGGCAGCGGCGACCGGCTTGGCCTCGCCCGCGATTGCGCAGTCCATCGCCAGTAGCGATGTGGTTGAACGCGATGTGACCGATGTTGTGAACCGCAATGTGTCGAGTTTTCGGTCGCTAGAGTGGCAGCCTTACTTCAGCAATCTCAGGAAAGGCGCGATTTTGGTCGATATCGACAGCCGCGCTTTGCACATGTGGACAGAAGATGGCGGATACAAGCTTTACCCGTCTTCCGTGCCTCAGTCAGAGGATTTGACCCGACGCGGCCGGACAAGCATCATCCGCAAAGTTGACGGCCCAACATGGAGCCCAACCCCGGCGATGTTAAGGCGGAACCCCGACTGGCCGCCGTTTGTGCCCGCCGGACCTGACAATCCACTTGGCACGCACGCGCTCTACCTGACGTGGACGTATTACCGGATCCACGGGACCCATGATACGCGCAAAATCGGGCGCAAATCCTCGAACGGCTGCATCGGCTTGTTCAATGAGCACATCGCCGAGGTTTACGCCAAGGCAAAAGTGGGCACTCAAGTGTTGCTTATTTGACGACATTTTGTCGGTTCGACACAGGCCTGCCTCATCCTCCCATTGTGTTGAGCGAAGAATCTTGGTTATAGGAGGTAACGAGATACTGTCTTGGGTGTCTGTGAATGGACCGGATAGTCTGGGTTCAGCAGACGTGTCTTGGAAGGATATATAGAGATGAAAAAAATCGTACTTGCCGCCGCTTTCACTGTTGCTGCTTCTTCTGCTTTCGCTGGCAGCTTGTCTGACCCGATCATCGAAGAGCCAATTATCGAAGCAACGACTTCTTCTTCGGCTGGTGGCATTCTGATCCCACTGCTGTTCCTGGTTCTGGCTGCTGCAGCTGCTTCTTCCTAAGCGCACGCTAAACCAAGTTTTTGAAAAGGCGTCCGAGTAATCGGGCGCCTTTTCTACGTTTAGCGCCTTTTTCTAGGCGTCAGGAAGTCCGGCTTCGCTTTCGATCTGCTTGCGCGACTTGCGGGCGCGTTCCGTCGCGGATTTCAATTGACCGCAGGCGGCCATGATGTCCTCGCCACGTGGTTTGCGCACAGGTGATGCATAACCGGCTTGATATACGATCTCGGAAAACGCGCGGATGCGGTTATTCGATGAACGCTCATAAGGGGCGCCGGGCCATTCGTTGAACGGGATCAGGTTGATCTTTGCCGGAATGCCCTTGATCAGTTCGACCAGTCGATGCGCATCTTCATCTGTGTCGTTCACGCCCTTCAGCATCACATATTCGAACGTGATTCGTTCGCTATTGGACGCTTTTGGATATGCGCGTAACGCGCCCAGCAGTTCCTCAATGTTCCATTTCTTGTTAATCGGCACCAGGGTGTCGCGCACTTCGTCAGTCGTCGCGTGGAAAGAAACCGCCAGCAGACAGCCAATTTCTTGTGCGGTCCGGGCGATCTCGGGAACCACGCCGGATGTTGAAAGTGTGATGCGGCGGCGTGACAGGCTGATGCCCTCCGGGTCCATCGCGATTTTCATCGCGTCGCGCACGTTCTCGAAATTGTAGAGCGGCTCCCCCATGCCCATCAAAACGATGTTGGACAGTTTGCGGCGGGCCTCGTCGTTTGGATTGTGGCCTGGTTCCGGCCACTCGCCCAAGTCGTCGCGGGCCAACATGACTTGGCCAATAATCTCACCAGCTGTCAGATTACGTACCAGTTTTTGTGTCCCAGTGTGGCAGAAGGAGCAGGTGAGCGTGCAACCGACTTGGCTGGAGATACACAGCGTGCCGCGATCTTCTTCGGGAATGTAGACGACTTCTACTTCGTGACCGCCCGCAATCCGCACCAGATATTTGCGGGTGCCGTCTGTGCTAACCTGACGGGTCACAACCTCGGGCAGGGAAATTTCGAACTTGCCGGCAAGCAGCGCACGGTAGTCTTTCGACAGGTTTGTCATGCTGTCAAAGTCGCGCACGCCCTTTTGGTAGAGCCATTGCCAGACCTGACCGGCCCGCATTTTAGACTGCTTTTCGGGTGTCCCGGCTTCAATCAAAGCGTTGCGCAGCTGATCGCGGGTAAGCCCAATCAAGTTGGTCCGCGCACTGTCGGGCAGTTTGCGGGGAATGGTCACTAGGTCTTGTGTGATCGGAGCAGTCGCTGACATCGGAGCCTCACTGAGAGCGGGAAGGCCGCCGAATACACTAAATCAGTGTAAAGGGAAACCGTAGGAGTTCTGTTCAGGTACGACTTGGGGGCGCACAAGGCCACACGCAAGACGTGCTTCCTCAGCGGAAAGGGCAGGGCGCGAACCGGGCTGTCCCGTGGGGCCAAGATCAACCGCCATGTTCCCACAATATAGTAGATGGCTTTGCAGGAAGCCTAGCGACACATAAGTCACCGCGCGCAACCCTTCGACTTGGCGCACGTTGCCAATGCCGATCAGGTCTTTGGCCGAAACGAGCACCTCCCGGGCGGAGAAAAGCACGTCGAACATTTGGTGGCGCAACGCGATCCGTTGATCGGGCGCAAGATAAAGATCGGCACATGGGCGGTCGCCGCCAAAGGTTCCTGCAGGGATATGAATGGGGGATCTGGCAGCCTGCGCGATCAGGTCAACATCCCTGAATGCCACGCATTTCACGGTTTGCATGCCAAGGTCTTTGGTTAGGACGCGGTCACCTGCCTTCAAATCCTCCACAAACTGCTCGCCTGAACTGGTCATGAGAGGTGTGCCGACGCTAAGCCCTGCGGGTGACAGCCGGACGGCGGTAACCTTCTTGGAAGCGGGAAGGCGGATCGGGGTGGTGTTGGGAGTCGTCATATGGTGCTGCCTGTTGGCCGGTTACCCCGGTCTTAGTGTGGAAAAGTTAAGAGGCCTTGGCAGCCGACCCCTTAACTTTGAAAAATTTGTCTAAACTACCCGCCGCAGCGCTTCGATGCGTCCTCTAGCGCGGCGGTGAAGCCGAGCAGGGAGAAGGAGTCTTTCGTCGTTGTGCCGCGCTTCGACACGCCGGTGACAACCGCGCTAGAGCCGCGCTTCATCGCAGAGATGATTTTGTTGTCGTCGGCAGGGGTCGGGGCCCACGCCGTTTCGTTGCTGGTGAACAGCTCAAATGTGCTGCCGCCAATCTCAAGGCTGACTGTGGCGCCATCCGGATAGGGGTAGCCGCCGGTGAAGGAGACTTCGCCAAGCTTGCCGGCACCAGGCCAGTAGCTGACGAACATCAAGGTGTCGCCACGGGTCACAGCAACGACGCGGCCACCTTTGGTGTTCACAACTTCTTTGGGGCTAGAAACGATCCAACATTGTGTCGGGTTATCTTCGACAAAAACGCTCCAGTCCGTTTTGGACGCAACGCGGTTTGTTGACTGTTCCTGCGCGGAAAGGGGGCCAGTGGCCAGTACGAGGGCCGTGCTTAGGGCCATGCTTTGCAGCATATTTTTCATGTATCTCACAGCTCCAGCTGTTTTTCTGCCTCTTGTGTGCCGAACGATCCTTGGCGGATTCAATTTGTGCCGACACACTGTTATTATCTCGATTGCCAAACGATAGCCCACAATGCATGTGTTGGGAAAGGCTTATTGGCGGATTTTCGCTTTAGAAGGAGGCGTCTATGACACAACCCATCCCTATGGTCGAAATCTGGCGGGGCGACCTGCTTGAGTCACAACATATGGGCCATGCGGTGGTCTGCGATGCGGACGGTCAAGTGGTCGAATCTTGGGGTGATGACGAAAAGGTGATCTACCCAAGGTCGTCTTGCAAGATGTTACAGGCCCTTCCGCTGATCGAAAGCGGGGCCGCCGACGCCTACGGGCTGACGCCGGAGCATCTGGCGCTGTCTTGCGCATCCCATCAGGGCGCCGCGATCCACACAGACCGTGTGCAGGTTTGGCTCAACGATCTGGGGTTGTCGGTTTCCGATTTTCGGTGTGGTCCGCAAAAACCATCCGATAAAGACGCTCATGAAGCACTGGTGCGGGCTGGCAAGGAACCTTGCCAAATTCACAACAACTGCTCTGGCAAACACTCCGGTTTTCTGACGCTGAACAAGCACCTCGGGACGGGTTCCGAATACGGGGAGGTCGATCATCCCGTGCAACGCGCGGCGCGCGCATCTTTTGAGGAGATGACGGGTGAGACAGCGGAATTCTACGGCATCGACGGGTGCTCCGCCCCGAATTTCTCGACCTCTGTGACGGGGCTGGCGCGGGCAATGGCACGTATGGCTAAGCCATCGGGCACAGGTGTGCGTGCGCAGGCCGCGACGCGTTTGGTAGACGCCATGCGGGCACATCCCGACTTGGTCGCGGGCGAGGGGCGCGCTTGCACTGAATTGATGCGCGCGATGGACGGAAAAGTTGCGATTAAGACCGGTGCGGAAGCCGTGTTCGTGGCGATCCTGCCGGAGCAAGGCTTGGGCATGGCGCTTAAAATTGTGGATGGCGGCACCCGCGCCGCCGAAGCCGCAATCGCGGCGCTTTTGGTGAAATACGGCGTGCTGGACGCCAACCACCCGATGGCGCGAAAGCGGATGCACGGCCCGATCCTGAACTGGAACGGTTTAAACACGGGCCATATCCGCATCAGCCCCGCGTTTATCTAAACGTCAGTTTGTAGCGGTCGCATCGGATGTTAGCTCTCTAATCAGATCGTGGATTTTATCCTTCTTTAGAGGTTTGGTTAGGTAGTGGCTTAGACCCGCCTCTTTTATGCGTTCCTCGTCGCCGCCCATTGCATGGGCTGTCATCGCGATGATCGGCACGGGGGGCGTGCCACGATCCTGTTCACACTGGCGAATGATCCGGCTGGCTTCCATGCCGTCCATCTCCGGCATGGAGATATCCATGAATACCAGATCGAATTCGCCTGCTTTGAATGCGTCCACGGCCTCCACACCGTTTTGAACCAGCGTCAGGTCAACGCTTAGGTCCTTCAGCATCTTGCGAAAGACAAGCTGGTTGGTTTTGTTGTCTTCTGCGGCCAAAATTTGCAGCGGGCGGGCGGCTGGCTTTGGCGCGGCCTGAATACAGTTGAACAGGTCCTCACGACGAAACGGTTTGCGCAACGTCGCCACGCCATCGGGCACTTGCAATGGATCAGCGGTGACTAGCATCGCTACCACGGGCACGCCTGGAAACTGCGCCTGCATAGTCTCAACATCTGCTACGCTGTTTGCTGTGTGGCTGACGAATATGATGTCTGGTGTCAGGAGCCTCCGCGGGGTGGCGGCATTTGGAAGGATGGTGAATTCTAGCCCCAATAGGGTCATCTGTCGGGTTAGGATGTCCAAGTCCATCGGGTTTGGTTCAATAACAATTGCGGTCTTGAAATTGCGGGGGATCATCGCGGGTGCGGATTGTGCGGGGGAGACGACGGACAGGGTGATCTGGAAGCCGAAACATGCGCCTTCGCCCTTAACGCTGTTGATCCACACCTCGCCGCCCATCAACTCAACGAGTTTACGGCTGATAGACAGCCCCAGTCCGGTACCCTCGTATTTCCGGTTCGCCTCGTCTTCGATCTGGTTAAATTCACCAAAGATGTGGTCGACCATTGACGCCTCCACGCCAAGTCCGCTGTCTTCGACCGTAAAATGCAGTTGGCACTGTTGGGCTTCGTCATCCACAATGCCGACCACCCGCACCATCACGTGACCGGAATCGGTGAACTTCACTGCATTACCCACAAGGTTGGTCAGAATTTGGCGGATGCGACCCGCGTCGCCGATGTAGTCTGATGGCAGGTACTGATCGTAGTCGATCTGGAAATCGAGCCCCTTTTGCTGAACAGTTGGCTGCACGATCCGCCCTACATCTTGGACCAAAAGTTCCAGATCGAACGGCAGTGGCTTCAGCTGAATTTTCTCCGCCTCGATCTTGGAGAAATCGAGCACGTCGTTGATGATCTCCAGTAATGCCTCGCCGGAACTGTGGATGGTTTGCGCATAGAGGGTGCTTTCCTCATCAAGCCCGTTTTCCATCAGAAGCTCCGCCATGCCGACGACACCGTTCATCGGGGTGCGCAGCTCGTGGCTCATTTTTGCCAAGAACGCTGATTTGGCGCGATCCGCAGCCTGTGCTTTATCGCGGGCATCACGCAATTCGCCCTCCCTTAGGACGTTATCGGTGATGTTGAGAACCATCGAAACCACCCCGCCGTCGGAGGTGCGCCGGTCCATCATCTTAACGTAGATTCCATTCCAGAAGCGAAGGGTCAGGGGCTCTATCTGCATGGGCGACCACCGCGAGAGCATCATCGCGTGCCATTCGTCTGGATCTTGTCCGTTCAAATCCACGATCCCCTCGTCGATGCACAGGTCGATGATATCGCCATAAAAGCTGCCGGGGCCGACGCTTCCTGCCCCCTCAAAGGCGGCCAGATATGGGGGGTTGGCTGCGATCAACTTCAGGTTGGCGTCGAACAGCGCGAAGCCGTCGTGGATGGTATCAATCGCGTCCCATAACAGCCGTTCCACCGCGACGACCTTGTGATTTGCCGCCTGTAAATCCTTCTCGACGCGGGTGTTCTGGCCCTCCAGTTCTTTAACCACACGGCGCTGGGTCACAATCTGACCGCTTAGGTCCAACGCATGGGCAGAGAGCTTCCTGTTGGCAGCGGTCAATTCGGCTTGCTTTTGCTCCAGCAGCCGCTCCGCAGATAAGCGCGCGCGGCGTTCTTGCCTGATGTCTTGTTCCGCCAAGGAATGTTCCGCTGCCATCGAATCGCCACCTGCTGTCCTGCCCACAGATTTGCGGAACTTGGTGAAAACCCGCTTAACGTGATTGGCTTGCGCGACTCAGCGACCCTGTGCGAGCCTTGCGACGATTTTAGATTAAGAGGTTGTTATGATTTTTCGCATTGTGTCGGCAGGCCTGATTTTTGCAGTGACAACAACACTGGCGCTGGCTGACGGTTTGATCCCTGAACGGCGCATGACGTTGTCGAATGATGTTGATTTTTATGGCAGCGACCTCGCGAATATCTTCGATACTAACTTCAAAGCCTGCACACGCGCGTGTCTGACGGACCCCGCCTGCCAAGCGTTTACCTTCAACACGAAGTCGAAGGCGTGCTTCCCCAAATCCAGCATCACCCAGAGCGAACCTTTTGAGGGGGCTATTTCCGTTAAAGTGAGCACTGCGACGACCAATGAGCTGCAACTTGCAAAGTCGCAGAACGCGCAGGCGCCATTCTTGGAGAAGCGCGATGTGGAGGCGGCCTATACGCAAGCCGCGACGATGACGAGCCGTTTCGCCGCCAACGCCTTCACTGTAGACCAATTCGTGGACGCGGCCCGCAACGCACGTAACGAGGGAAAGCCCGAAGTTGCTATGCGGTTTATGGGGGCGGCCTTGACGGTCGATGATCGCTCCGACCTGTGGGAGCAGTTCGCGCGCGATGCGGCGGCTGCGGCAAAGGCGAACAGCAAGAAGCGGCGCGATTACAACCGCCGCTATCTGTCCGCGTCGATCAATGCCTACCTGCGTGCTCCGAATGCAGCGATGTCCGTAAATGCGCTGACACTCGTTTCCCGTGCCATGGAGCGGAACAACCGTGGCCGTGACGCCATCGCACCCCTGCGGCTTGCGCAATCCCTGCAGCCCAGAACCGACACACAAGACGCCTTGGACCGTGTGGTAAAGTTGTTTGGCTTCAATGTCGCCGACACGCAGGTTGAAAGCGATGCGAAGGAGCCGCGTATCTGCGTCGCCTTTTCCGAAGACCTATCGAAAACCGTGGATTACGCGCCGTTCGTGCAGTCCCAAATCGAAGGTGCCAGCGTTGAAGCCCAAGACCGACAGCTGTGCGTTGCGGGTCTGACCCACGGGGAACGCTACCGCATCACGCTTCGCCAAGGGTTGCCCGCGGCGTCCGGCGAGGTGCTGCAAAAGCCGGTTGAAATCACCCAATACGTGCGGGACCGCACGCCGTCCGTTCGCTTTCCAGGACGGTCCTACATTCTGCCAAGCAGCGGGGATGCCGCCCTGCCGGTTGTCGCGGTGAACGCGGATAAGGTTGATTTGACGCTCTACAAAGTGTCCGACCGCAACATCCTGCGCACAATGCAAAGCGACTTCTTCGCCAAGCCGCTCAGCTATTATGGGGAGCAGGAGTTTTCGCGCTCCATGGGGGTCGAGGTTTGGAAAGGGTCTGGCGACGTCCAGTCCGAGCTTAACAAAGACATCACAACCCGCCTGCCGATGTCCGACATTGTGGGGCAGATGAAACCGGGCGTCTATGCCTTGCAGGCCTCGGTGCCTGGGCCGTCTTCGGATAGGTCTGCTGGGGCCACTCAATGGTTTGTCATCAGCGACCTTGGGCTGACCAGCATGGAAGGCGTCGACGGCATGCATGTTTTCGTGCGCGGGCTGTCGGACGTGGCGCCCAAGTCGGGGGTGTCGGTGTCTTTGATCTCCCGCGCAAACGAGGTGTTGGACACAATCGAGACAGATGCGCAGGGTTACGCGCGATTTGATCCGGGTTTGGTGCGCGGCGTCGGCGCCGCCGCGCCGGGCCTGCTGACGGTCCAGCAAGGCGACGACTTCGCGTTCCTGTCATTGCGCGATCCTGAATTTGACCTGTCAGACCGTGGCGTCGAAGGACGCCCTGCGGCCAAGCCGGTTGATCTGTTCGTGACGACCGAACGTGGCGCTTACCGTGCGGGAGAGGTGGTCAACGCGCTAGCCTTGGCACGTGACGGTACCGCCAAGGCCATTGATGACCTGTCGCTGACGGCTGTTCTTACCCGTCCCGACGGCGTGGAATATGCGCGGGTGACACAGGCAGACGTGGGCGCTGGCGGGCGGATGTTCGCTTTGCCACTGGGCACGGAAGTGCCGCGCGGGACGTGGACGCTTGCGATTTATGCCGACCCCGACGCGCCAGCGCTGTCGACGCAAAACCTGCTGGTGGAGGACTTTTTGCCGGAGCGGATCGACGCAACGCTGAGCCTACCGGATGGACCTATCGCCACGGCGGGTGCTGCCGCCACGCTTGGCATTGAGGCACGGTATTTGTTTGGCGCGCCGGGCGCTGATTTGGCGGTAGAGGGCGACATGATCCTGCGCGCCGCGACGTCGCTCGACGGGTTCGCGGGGTACCGCTTCGGGCGACACGATGCGCCATTTCGCACGACCCGCAGTGGTTTCGGATCAGGCGTGCGCACAGACACAAACGGGCTGGCAAATGCCACGCTGGAGGTGCCGGAGTTGGCGGAGGTCATGCAACCCTTAGAGGCGCAGATCATCGCGCGCGTGCGCGAAGGATCGAACCGCCCCATTGAACGCCGGATCACCCGTGCATTATCACTTGATAAGCCTTTGATCGGGGTGAAGCCGGACTTTGACGGCGTGTTATCGGAAAATAGCGAAGCCAGTTTCAGGGTCGTGGCCTTGGCACCCGATTTGCAGACGCAGGACATGCAAGTCCGCTGGACCATCAACCGCGTCCGGACGGAGTACCAGTGGTACTCCAACTACGGCAACTGGTACTGGGATCCTGTGACAAGCCGCAGCCAGATCGCGAGCGGCGACGCCACATTAACGGCGGGTGCACCTTTGCAGATCAGCGCGCCCGTCAAATGGGGTGAGTACGAAATCAAGGTGGAGCGCACTGACGGGCCATATGTGGCGACCTCCATGAGCTTCAACGCCGGATGGTACGCCAGCGCCAATGCGGCCCAAACGCCCGACCTCCTAGAAGCCTCTTTGGATAAGGAGCTCTATTCCGCTGGCGACACAGCAACGCTGCGCGTTGTGTCACGCTACGCCGGCACGGCTTTAGTGACGGTAATGTCAAACCGCTTGGTTGATATGAAAGCTGTTGAAGTCACGGAAGGTGAGAACCTGATTACCCTACCCGTGACGGACGAGTGGGGCAGCGGTGCCTACGTGTCCGCGTCGGTTCTTCGCCCGATGGATGTGGCGGCTGGTCAAAACCCTACACGGGCTTTGGGGCTGTCCCATGCGGCAGTGGAACCCGAAGACGGCAAACTTTCCGCACGGTTCGATACCGTCGGGGAGGCTGCGCCACGCGGTCCTTTGAACGCACGTCTTATCGTGGACAACGTGAAGGGGGACACCTACGCGATGATTGCGGCTGTTGATCAGGGCATCTTGAACCTGACGGGCTTCACGCCGCCACAGGCATCAGAGCACTACTTCGGGCAGCGCAAACTTGGCATGGCAATTCGCGATGTCTACGGGCGTTTGATTGACGGCACATCAGGGGCCTTGGGCACGGTGCGCTCCGGCGGGGATGCGGGCGCGCAACTGCGTGCGCAGTCCAAGCCACCGACTGAAGACCTTGTCGCCTATGTCGCGGGCCCACTTCAAGTGGGTGCCGATGGGGTGGTGGAAACCAACTTTGAGTTGCCTGCGTTCAATGGGTCTGTCCGCCTCATGGCGGTCGTTTGGTCGGAGGACGGCGTCGGGGAGGCCGATGCAGAGGTTCTCGTGCGCGACCCCGTCGTTGTGAGCGCGACACTCCCCCGCTTCATGGCTCCAAATGACAGCAGCCAGCTGATGTTGGAAATTGTTCACGCAGATGGGCCGACGGGTGACATGCCATTGTCGGTAACGGCCTTGGGCGCGCGGCTTGTGAGGCAGGTTCCGACGTCGGTGTCCGTTACTGAACAAGGCACCACACGGCTCACAGTGCCGTTTGTAGTCACCGGCGCAGATGCGGTGGCGGTCGATGTGGTGCTGACACTGCCGGACGGGCGAAGGCTGTCCCAGTCCCACCGCATCGATGTGCGGCGCAACGACCCCGTTATCCAACGGCGCAGCCAATTCGCACTGGCGTCTGGCGGCACGTTCACTCTGGATCAGAACGCGTTCGCGGGTTTCGTGAAAGGCTCCGCTTCGGTCACGTTGGCGGCTGGTCCGTTGGCACAATTCGATGTTCCGGGGCTGCTGAATGCGCTGGACAAATATCCTTACGGCTGCACCGAACAGGTGACGTCCAAAGCGCTGCCGCTGCTTTATCTGGACCAAGTCGCTAGCGCGATGGGGCTGGAAAATCGCGATGGTATCGCGGAGCGGATTAGCCAGTCGATCTCTCTGGTTTTGACCAATCAGGCGTCAAACGGTGCCTTCGGCTTATGGCGGCCGGATCGTGGCGACTTGTGGCTTGATGCCTATGTCACAGACTTCTTGAGCCGCGCCAAGGCGACAGGGCACGACGTTCCCGATATTGCCTTTAGGCAGGCCATCAACAACCTGCGCAATCAGGTGAACAGCGCGTCTGACTTCGAGAATGGCGGCGAAGGACTGGCTTATGCGATGCTGGTTCTGGCGCGCGAGGGCGCGGCGTCTATCGGCGATCTTCGGTATTACGCTGATACGAAAGCGAATAATTTTGCGACCGCATTGGCGGTGGCGCAGCTTGGTGCGGCCCTTGCATCCTACGGTGATCCAACGCGTGCCGACGCCATGTTCCGCCGCGCCGCAACCTTGCTGGATAAGGCACCCGATGACGCGCAAGTCTGGCGTGATGATTATGGCACCGACCTGCGGGATACGGCTGCGGTTCTGACGCTTGCCGTGGAGGCTGGCTCATCAGTGATGAACATATCGCAACTAAGCGCTAGAATTGCGCCGTCCATAGGGGAGGTCGTCGGACGTTCCACGCAAGAATCCGTGTGGACGTTGCTTGCGGCGAACGCCTTGCTGGACCGCCCGATGTCAGGCCTGTCTTTGAATGGCGAAAGCGTCTCCGGCCCCTTGGTAAAGGTGCTGGATGAGGAGGCCGGCGAGCCTGTCGAAATCTCCAACGCATCTGGTGAGGAAACCACCGTGACGCTGACTGCGTTCGGTGTGTCGGATGAGCCTGTAGCAGCGGGTGGCAACGGGTACCGCATCAAACGTGACTACTACGATCTGGACGGCAATCCCGTCGACGCTCGTCGCGTGACGTCCGGCACGCCTTTGGTCGCGGTTCTGACGGTCATCCCCCTTGCGACAGGTGAGGCGCGTTTGATGGTTAGTGACCCGCTGCCTGCTGGGTTCGAGATCGACAATCCCAACTTGCTGCGCAGTGGTGACGTCAAGGCGTTGCCTTGGCTGGATACCGACGCAAACGTTCGCAACTCCGAGTTTCGCGATGACCGCTTTTTGGCGGCAGTGGACCACTACGGCACAAAGGAATTCCAGCTGGCCTACATCCTGCGCGCTGTCGCGCCGGGCGAGTACCATCATCCAGCGGCAAGTGTGGAAGACATGTACCGCCCCTTCTACCGTGCGCGGACAGATGAAGGCCGAGTGGAGGTTGCGGCACAGTGAACCTAGCGCGCGCCCTTGGGGTTGCGACCGTCGCGCTGTGGGTCGGTGCGCTCGGGCGCGACGGTTTTGATGACTGGATAGACCGCACGACGCTTCCTGCTTTGACGATAGAGACCGGTGTGGAAGTCGTTGATCGTAACGGCGCGTTGCTGCGGTCGTTTCAAACCTCAGACGACCGTTGGCGGCTGACGACCTCTATCGCTGACGTTGATCCAGAGTTTTTGCGGCTCCTGATCCGGTTCGAGGACAAGCGATTCTATCGCCACAAGGGCGTTGACGTGCTGGCGATGCTTCGGGCGGTCGCACAAGCCGCGTGGAATGGCCACGTGGTGTCCGGTGGATCGACATTGACGATGCAGGTCGCGCGGCTGTTGGAGGAAAGCGGCACCGGATCTTGGGCTGGAAAGCTGCGCCAAATCCGTCTCGCCACCGCGTTGGAACGGCAATTGAGCAAGGATCAAATCCTCTCTCTCTACCTCGCGCGTGCGCCGTATGGGGGGAATTTGGAAGGGTTGAGAGCGGCAAGTCTGGCCTATTACCAAAAGGAACCTCATCGTCTAACGCCGTCGCAGATTGCGTTGCTCATAGCGCTACCACAGTCCCCCGAAGCCCGCAGGCCCGATAGGTTTCCCAAGCGTGCGGCGCAGGCTCGCGACAGGGTTTTGGAACGGTTGGTTGCTTCAGGCGCGTTGCCTGCGGAAACGGTTATCGGCCAAAGGTTGGCCGCGACGCGCCGCGACTTCAAGGCGCTGGCCCCCCACGCCGCCGACCGTTTGCACAGCACAGGGGGCGGGCAGTTGATCCGCACGACCTTAGACGCCGAGTTGCAAACCGCGATGGAGCAACTTGCGGCTAAAGCTGTGGCGGATGGAGGGCGGCACCTGTCGGTGGCCATTGTTGTGGCCGATCACGGATCAGGCGAAATCCTCTCCTCCGTTGGCTCGGCGAATTACGCCAATGACCGGCGCGGCGGGTTCATTGATATGACGCAGGCGCGGCGCTCCCCCGGTTCCACGTTAAAGCCATTGATCTACGGGATGGGGTTTGATCAGGCTCTAATCCACCCTGAAACGCTGATATCGGACCGGCCTCTGCAATTCGGCTCCTACGCACCGCAAAACTTTGATGGTGAGTTTCGTGGCGACATCCGCGTGCGCGAGGCGCTGCAACTCTCTTTGAATTTGCCAGTGGTGAGTGTCTTGGACCGTCTCGGTCCCGCCAACTTGATTGCGAAGCTCAGGCAGGCAGGGCTGTCGCCGCAGCTTGCGGGCGACAAAGCCGGATTGGCCATCGCGCTGGGCGGGTTGGGGTTGAGCTTGGCGGAACTCGTTCAGATATATGCAGCCATCGCCCAGCCAGATGCGCCCAAGCGGCTTGCAGTGACGCAGGCGGAAATTGTGCCGCTGCCACCGGTGATCAGTAAAAAGGCTAGCTGGTATCTGGGCGATATCTTGAAGGGCGTGCCGCGGCCGAACCTAGCGTCTGGAAAAGACATCGCATTCAAGACGGGCACGTCCTACGGGCATCGCGATGCATGGGCGATTGGCTACGATGGGCGCTATGTGATTGGCGTCTGGATGGGGCGGGCGGATGGAACGCCGGTTCCTGGCGCGTTCGGCGGGGAGTTGGCGGCGCCTTTGCTTTTCCAAGCTTTTGACCGCGTGGCGGGTCAAAGCAATCCCTTGGCAGCACCTCCGCGCGATGCGCTTTTGGTCGGCAACGCGGCGCTGCCCTTGCCTTTGCAGCGGTTCACAAGTCGCACGGAGCGTCGCGGTGTTGCGCAAGATCATCCCAAAGTGGCCTTCCCGCCGAACGGTGCGCGCGTTGCGCTGCGCGGTGGCGCTGTGACGGTGCAAATTCGGGATGGGGTGGCACCGTTTACATGGCTGCAAGACGGTGCGCCGGTGCTGACAAACAGCTGGACACGCCAAGCTGACCTGACGCCCGCTGGGCGAGGCTATGTGCAGGTGCGGGTGATTGATGCCCACGGACGCGCCGCGGGCACCACTATCTTTGCTGAGTGATCAGACCCGCTCAATCGCCAATGCGACACCCTGACCGCCGCCAATACACATTGTGATCAGCGCCTTGGAACCGCCAATGCGTTCCAGCTCATGCAGTGCCTTCACGGTGATGATCGCACCTGTTGCACCGACGGGATGGCCCAAGGCAATGGCACCACCGTTCGGATTTACTTGGTCGGGATCAAAACCCAGTTCTTGGCTGACCGCTAGCGCTTGCGCGGCGAAAGCCTCGTTGGATTCGATTACATCAAAGTCGCTGGCCTTGAGGCCGGTCTTTTTCAGCAGGTTTTGCACGGCGGGCACAGGACCGATCCCCATGACCTCTGGGCGCACGCCCGCGTGGGCGTAGCCGATGATGCGTGCGCGGGGCGTTAGGCCCGATGCTTTGGCGGCGGCCTCCGTCGCAAGAACGAGTGCGCCCGCCCCGTCGTTGATGCCTGACGCATTGCCAGCCGTCACGGTGCCGTCTTTTTGGAACACGGCGCGCAAGCCGGACAGCACGTCTAACGAGGTCGCTTTGGGGTGCTCATCCGTATCGAAGGCCACCATGTCGCGTTTCACGCGGACCTCGACAGGGACGATCTGGTCCTTGAAATATCCCGCCTCGATCGCGCGGGCGGCTCTGGTTTGACTTTCCAAGGCAAAGGCGTCTTGCGCCTCGCGGGTGATGCCATGCTCCGATGCGACGTTCTCAGCAGTGATGCCCATGTGGCCCGTTCCGAACGGGCAGTTTAACGCGCCGAGCATCATGTCTTGGGCTTGGGCATCGCCCATTTTCTGGCCCCAGCGGGTTTGGGGCATGATGTAGGGGGCGCGGCTCATGTTCTCTGCGCCGCCCGCAAGGCCGAACTCGGCGTCGCCCAGCATCAGGGATTGGATGATCGATACAATCGCCTGAACGCCAGAGCCACAAAGACGGTTCACGTTCATCGCCGGCACTGTGTCAGGGATGCCCGCCTGCATAGCGGCCGCGCGCGACAGATACATGTCGCGCGGTTCGGTGTTGATGACGTGACCAAATGCGACGTGCCCGATCTGCGCGGGGTCCACGCCTGCGCGTTCCATCGCGGCTTTGGACACCGCAGCGCCTAGGTCGATGGGTGGCGTCCCTGCAAGTGCGCCGCCAAAGGTGCCGATGGCGGTGCGCGCGCCGCTTAGGATCATGATTTCAGACATTATAGGTCTCCCGTAAGTGTTGGCCGAAGCTTACCGCAAACAGACCGAATGACAGTGGTGACGTTGCGTTGCAAAAGACAAAGTTATTGCGCTTCGCGGGGCGCGGTCGTTTGCAAAAACTCCACCGTTCCATCGGGTAAAACGACGGCGGCCGTGAGGCAGCCGCTGGAATAAGCGCCCGTGTCAATGGAGATGCGGCCATCGGCGCATACGGCGTTTTCCATAACCGTGTGCCCATGTGCGACCCAATGGCCGTCGGTGCGGGTGCGCGTCAGGAACTCAGGATGTCCCCAAAGCAAAACACGCGGTGATTGATCATCAATGGCGCGGCCCGGGTCGGTGCCAGCGTGGGTGATCAGAAGGTTGCCTGTTTTGATGGATGTCGGCATCGACCGGATCCAATCCTCCATCGGGTCCCCCAACTGTCCACGCAAAGCCATGGCGACCGCGTTCGCGGTGGCAGGCCAATCAGGTTCCGCAGGCAACGCAATCCCGAAACTGGCCAAGGTTTCGGCGGCGCCGTTGCGAAACCATCGGGCGTGGCGGGCTTCGGGGGCCTCCATGAAATCCAGCATCATTTGCTCATGATTGCCTAATATGCAGGTCACGTTGTCTGAAAACTCGGTCGACAACTCATAGAGCCGTTTCAGGACGGCGGCACTGGACGGGCCGCGATCAATGTAATCGCCCACGAAAACCAGTTTGGGGTCACGCACTTCAAGCGTGCCAATAACGTGGTCGATCTGCTCTAGAATATGCTCCAGCAGGTCAAGATTGCCGTGCAAGTCCCCAACGATGAACTGCGGGGTTTCGGGGCTGGGGTAGGCCGCGGCTTTGCGGTGCGGCTGGTCCTTTTTGGGCGCCTTCTTACCTTTAAAAAAAGAGCTCAGGATGTTCATAGGGGAGGGCTTTCAATTGGTTGAGCTACAGTTGGTCACCACGCGCCTGAAATGCAAGCGAAACAGGTGCCAAGCATAGAACGCGCGGAATGCCGCATTATTTTCCGGTTTGACCTGTAGGCCAATATCGAAGACGTAAGCACAAGCAATCTGGAGTTTAGACAATGACAGCGACGCAACGCACTGCTTTGGTGACCGGTTCGGCCGGATTTATCGGCTACCACGTGGCCGCGCGCCTGCTGGCCGATGGCTTCAAGGTGGTGGGGTTCGATGGCATGTCGGATTACTACGACGTTAATTTGAAGAAGCGCCGCCACCAGATGCTGTCTCAATCTCCGAACTTCACGCCAATCGAGGGGCTGTTGGAGACGGACGGCGCGGTCATGGATATCATGGAGCAGCACAGGCCGGACGTTGTGGTGCACCTTGCGGCGCAAGCTGGTGTGCGCTGGTCTATTGAGAACCCGCGGGCCTATGTAGACGCAAACCTTATCGGCGCATTCAACGTCTTGGAGGCCGTTCGGGCGCACCCTTGCGCGCATTTGTTGATGGCGTCCACATCGTCCATCTACGGCGCGAACACCGCGATGCCCTACGAGGAGACGCATAAGGTCGACACGCAGATGAGCTTTTATGCCGCGACCAAGAAGGCGAATGAGGCGATGGCCCATTCCTACGCGCATCTCTACGACATGCCAGTCACGATGTTCCGGTTCTTTACTGTCTATGGCCCTTGGGGTCGCCCCGATATGGCACCGATCAAGTTCACCAAGGCAACGCTGAACGGTGACCCGATCGACGTCTATAACCACGGGGATATGAGCCGCGATTTTACCTACATTGACGATCTGGTCGAAGGCATCCGGCTTTTGATCGACACGCCCCCCGTTCGCCCGAGCGACGCAAGCGAGATTGAAGAGGGGGATAGCTTGTCCTCCGTGGCACCTTGGCGTGCGGTCAACATCGGCAACGGGGAACCGGTGCAATTGATGGCCTTTATCGAGGCAATCGAGGATGCGACCGGAAAAGAAGCGCAGAAGAACTACATGGATATGCAGCCCGGCGACGTGCCAGCGACATGGGCCGATGTGGCGCTCTTAAAACGGCTTACCGGCTATCAGCCCAAAACCAACGTGCGCGATGGGGTGGCCAAGTTCGTGGAATGGTACCGCGATTATTATCAGGTTTAGCCGGCGGCCTGCCACTCGCGTATCGCATCCAGCGGATACAAGAGCATGATGATGTTCAGCGCCAACCCGTCACGGATGGCGGCGATAACCACAACCTCTGCGATGATGACGATGGCGACGCTAACCCAGACGGGAACGCGTCTGGACAGCCAGAACCCGAACCACATCGCCAGAATATCGCAAACGGAGTTCAGGACGCTGTCGCCGTAGTAATCCAGCGCAATCGTCACCTCGCGGTAGCGGTTGATCACGGCGTCGGTGTTCTCGAGTACCTCCCAAACAGCTTCGATCAGCGTGGCGATTGCCAGCCGCCAGCCGATGTCGATCCGGCGGGCAAATAGCCACAACACGGCGTAGAAGATGAAACCGTGCAACACATGTGACGGGGTGTACCAATCCATCATGTGTTGCGAGTTCTCTGAACTCATCGTCTCTAGGTGCAGCAGCTTGATGTAGCCGCATTTGCACATCGGAATCCGGCCCATCCAAAGCAGAATGGCGGCGGTGGCGATAAGAATGCCAAGAGTGATCCAATAGGGAAGATAGCGTTTACTCATGGTGTCGACGGGATCACATCTGCTTGCGTGCTGTAAACCCTGTCCGTGCTCCTCAAGGGGACCTGAGTCTTTTTTGTCCCAGATCTACAGCTGTGCCTTTTCCTTGCTTGCCGACATCCTGCGTGCGACGGTTCGGATATGAATTCTTTAGACGCATTTAGCCCGTTTTCCGCCGCTGAACAAAAGCTTATCGACGATGCCGCAAACCCAGAACGCACCAGCGTCGGCGATGGGGAGCTGCCGCCCTCCGATGATCCTGATCGGGTCATAAGGGCGGAATTGATCCGGCATCTGCTCCTGCGGTTTGATGCGCTGCATGACAAAGGTATCCGCCTTCGCGGCGCGTGGATCAGCGGCACGCTAGACCTTCAGGGCTGCGATTGCGAACGTGACATTTCCCTATCCCACTGCCACCTGCGCGCGCCGATCAACCTGGTCAACGCACGCCTTCGCGGCTTGCATTTGTCCGGATGTAGCTTGACGGGCCTATCGGCAGACAACGCGTCGTTCTCCGGCTCGGTTTATATCAGGGCGGGCTGTGTCATCGAGGGCGAGATATCAATCGCGGGCGCGCGCATCAGTGGCGATCTGCAAATTTGCGACGCGACGATCCGGAGCCCCAGACAAGACGCGATTTTCGCACCATCCCTCCGTGTGGAAGGGTCAGTTTTTCTTGGCAATTACCCCTACGCAGAAAAGGTGACCGAGCTACACGCAACAGGGCTGTTGTTCTTTTCGTCGGCGCGGGTTGATCATGACTTCTTTCTCACCAACACGCTGATCTCGCTGCCGCAGGACCCGATCGCCTCCACACCCGTTTTTGATCCGTCGGAGGAGCATGGTCGCGATATGGCTGTCAGCCTTGCGCGGGCGAAGGTCAACGGAATTCTGTATCTGGCGGACAATCACATTCCCCGCGGGATCGTAAATTTTGCGGGTGCTGAAGCAGCACGCTTCCGCGACGAGCCCGTGGGGCCGGGTTCGGCATACCCTGTGCGGCTGGACGGTTTCAGGTACACAGATTTCTCTCGCCATGCGGATACAAATATCAACGCGCGGCTGGATTGGCTGGCCCGCACGCCGGATGATATGCCGTTCACGTCGCAGCCTTACGAGCAGCTTGCCGCAGTGCTTCAGGAGCTTGGGCACCGAAATGACGCGCGGACGGTTTTGATGCGCAAGGAGCGCCTGCTTAGGGCCGAGAACCGCAGACTGATGGAGGCCCGTGGCGCACCGTCGATCGTGCGCGGGATGTCACGTGTCGCAGATGATTTTCTGCGGTGGAGCATTGGCTACGGGTATCGTCCCGGCCGCGCGGTGGTGGTCGCGGTTGCGCTGGTTGTCGGGCTGGGTTTCTTCTTTGAAAGCACGTGGCGGGCAGGGGACATGGCCCCGAACGCGGCCCCGATATTGGTGTCGAAGGACTGGGTTGATGCGACGGAGACCCATGCTGAAAATCCCGCGGTGTTCTGGTCGACACCGGGTCAGGCCGGACAGGATTGGGAGACCTTCAACGCCTTCGCGTATGCGGCGGATGTAGTTATTCCGCTGGTGAATTTCGGGCAGGAAAGTGCTTGGGCCCCGTCAACGTCGCGCTCCCCCTTGGGGAAAATTGCGTGGTGGGTGCGGTGGTTTGCCAAGTCCATTGGTTGGATCGTGACCGCTCTTGTAGCCGCTGCAATCACCGGCGTCATTCGTCAGGACTAACGCTACGAAAAACGCCGCCACCCATGGGGGTGACGGCGTCATTTCCAGCAATCGCGCGGTGGTTTATGCCACGTCGAAGCTCAGCGTTTTCACTTGGTTGAACATGCCGGTATCGCGCAGCTTTTGCAGGACGTCGGCTGGCACGGGGCTGTCGACATAGAGCAGCGCGATTGCACCATTGCCCGACGACTCGCGGCCCAAGGTGAAGTTCGCGATGTTCACGCCATTCTCGCCCATGGTTTGCCCTAAGGTGCCGATGATGCCGGGAACGTCTTTGTTGGTGGTGTAGACCATGTGTTCCCCGATCTCGGCGTCGATGTTGATGCCTTTGATCTGGATGAAACGCGGCTTCCCGTCCGAGAAAACCGTCCCCGCGATGGAGCGTTCGCGCTTGTCTGTCACCACGGTCAACTTGACGTAACCATCAAACACGCCGGACTTATCCTGCGTCGTGGTTGAAATTTTAACGCCGCGCTCTTTGGCGATGACCTGTGCCGAAACCATGTTCACGTCAGGGTTGGTGGCCTTCATGATGCCCGCGATGCCCGCACAGTTTAGGGCTTCCAGGTTCATATGGGACACGGTGCCGTTGTAGGTGATCTGGATCTCCTTGATCACTTCGTCGGTCATCTGACCGATGAAGGCGCCAAGGTGCTCCGCCAGTTTCACCCAAGGGCCCATGACTTTCGCTTCCTCAGCTGTCACGGACGGCATGTTCAAGGCGTTGGTCACAGCACCTGTCAGTAGGTAGTCGGACATTTGCTCTGCCACTTGCAGGGCCACGTTTTCCTGCGCCTCGGTGGTTGCCGCGCCAAGGTGCGGTGTACACACGACGTTGGGCAGGTTGAACAGCGGGCTGTCGGTGGCGGGTTCGACCTCGAACACGTCAAAAGCTGCACCGGCAACTTTGCCCGATTTCAGCGCGTCGGCTAATGCGGCTTCGTCAACCAAGCCACCACGGGCGCAGTTGATGATGCGTACGCCGTCTTTCATCTTGGCAATGTTTTCTGCCGAGATCATACCGCGTGTTTTGTCGGTGGCAGGCACGTGCAGGGTGATGAAATCGGAGCGTTCGAACAGCTCGTCCAGCTCTACTTTGGTGACGTTCAGTTTCTCCGCGCGTTCTTCCGAGAGGAAGGGATCATACGCGATGACCTTCATTTTAAGGCCGACACCGCGCTCGCACACGATCCCACCGATGTTACCTGCACCGATCACACCAAGTGTCTTGCCGGTCAGCTCAACGCCCATGAACTTCGACTTTTCCCACTTGCCCGCATGGGTAGATGCGGAGGCTTCAGGGATCTGGCGCGCCACCGCGAACATCATCGCGATCGCGTGTTCTGCGGTGGTGATCATGTTGCCGAACGGGGTGTTCATAACAATGATCCCCTTCTTTGATGCGGCGGGGATGTCGACGTTATCAACACCGATACCAGCGCGGCCGATGACCTTAAGGTTTGTCGCGGCGGCGATCAGCTTTTCGGTCGCTTTAGACGCGGACCGGATGGCGAGGCCGTCATATTGGTCGATGATCGACAGCAGCTTCTCTTTGTCTTTGCCAAGCTCTGGCATGAAGTCCACATCAATGCCGCGATCGCGGAAAATTTGGACGGCGGTTTCAGACAGTTTGTCGGATACGAGTACTTTGGGGGCCATGGTTTTGGGCTCCTATTCTAGCGATATGATTACGTCTGCTTTGCGTCGGCAAAGCGTATGGCACGAAATGGGCTTAGGAATTGATCTCTTGCTCGAAGGCATAGGCCAGCCACGGAAGCATTGCTTCAATGTCCGCAGTCTCGACTGTGGCACCGCACCAGATGCGAAGACCCGCAGGCGCGTCGCGGTAAGCGCCGATGTCGAGGGCCACGTTCTCTGCTTCCAGACGCTTGGCGATGGCCTTGGCGAATGCCGCGCCGTCGGTGATCCGGTCGTCGGTGAACTTCAGGCACACGGATGTGTTGGAGCGTGTCGCAGGGTCCGTGGCAAGGAAGTCGATCCAGTCGTTCGCAGCCACGAAATCATTGATCGCGCCAGTATTGGCGTCAGCGCGGGCGATGAGACCTTTGAGGCCGCCAACCGATTTGGCCCAATCCAGCGCAAACAGGTAATCTTCGACGCAGAGCATGGAGGGGGTGTTGATCGTCGCACCGGTAAAGATGCCGTCGATCAGCTTGCCGCCTTTGGTGAGGCGGAAGATTTTTGGCAGAGGCCATGCCGGCGTGTAGCTTTCCAACCGCGCAACGGCACGCGGGGACAGAATGATAACGCCGTGACCGCCCTCGCCGCCCAGAACTTTCTGCCAGCTGAATGTGGTGACGTCCAAGCGATCCCAAGGAAGGTCCATCGCGAAAGCGGCCGATGTGGCGTCGCACAGGGTCAGGCCGTCGCGGTCCGCTGGGATCACATCTTTAGATGGGACGCGCACGCCGGATGTGGTGCCGTTCCAAGTAAAGCAAACGTCGTTGTCAAAGTTCACATCGGCAAAGTTGATGATCTCGCCATAGTCGGCCGTGGTCACTTTCGCGTCGATCTTCAGTTGCTTCACAACGTCGGTGACCCAGCCGGAACCGAAGCTTTCCCATGCGAGCATCTCGACTGGGCGTTCGCCCAGGAGGTTCCACATGGCCATTTCGTAGGCGCCAGTGTCGGAGGCGGGCACGATGCCGATTTTATAGTCCGCAGGGATGCCAAGCACATCGCGGGTCGTCTCGATGGCGGCAAGCAATTTCGCTTTGCCAACAGCGGCACGGTGCGAGCGACCCAAGGGGGCGTCGGCCAGCTTATCGAGCGTAAATGTCGGGGGTTTGGCACAGGGGCCGGAGGAGAAACGCGGATTCGTCGGCTTTGCAGCCGGTTGTGTCGTGGTCATTTTGCTACCCTTACAGATATATAGCCTCTCGTTGGGGAGAGGTGTCCCACTGGCGTCACTAAGGGAGGAGGCGGGCTTTCACAACAGCCAAAACGTCGCTATAGCGCCGCTTAAGTGATTATTTGCGACACCCACAACCACGATCGGAAACCTGCCCATGTTCGTAGTGACCCTGCTTTGCGCCCCGTCGGCCCCCAAACTTGATGCGTCCTTGGCGACCAATTTGCGTAACGCTTGGGGTGGTGGGGATGTGATCTGGTTGATGCCGGACGTCGCAGCCGAGTTCGCGTTGGAGGCAGCGCCCGCGAATTTTGACGAGGTCTGGAAAGACTGTGACGCGCTGGGTATTGATCTGGTGATCCAGCCGATGAAGGGACGCCGCAAGAAGATGTTGCTGGCTGACATGGACAGCACAATGATCCAGCAAGAGTGTATCGACGAATTAGCTGACGAGGCCGGTGTCGGCCCGCGCGTGGCCGATATCACCGCGCGCGCAATGAACGGGGAGCTGGACTTCGAGGCGGCCCTGAAAGAACGCGTCGGGTTGCTCGAAGGGTTGGATTCAGCGGTAATAGACACTGTTTTAGCTACGCGCATCACCCATATGCCGGGTGGAAAAACGCTGCTGGCGACGATGAAAGCCAATGGCGCTTATGCGGCGTTGGTGTCGGGCGGGTTCACGGCGTTCACGTCGGCTGTGGCGCAGGCGCTGGGTTTTGACGAGAATCGCGCGAACACGTTGATCGAGGAAGGTGGCAAGCTGACTGGCAAGGTTGGGATGCCGATCTTGGGGCGCGAGGCGAAGGTGCAAGCCTTGGAAGAAATCACCGCGCGGTTGGGTTTGACGGACGCAGATGTGATTGCCGTGGGGGACGGCGCGAATGATCTGGGCATGTTGCAACGTGCGGGCGCAGGGGTCGCGCTTCACGCGAAGCCGACCGTGCAGGCGCAAGCCAAGCTGCGGGTCAACCATGGCGACTTGACCGCGCTCCTGTTTTTGCAAGGTTTCGCCGCCAGCGAATTCGTTTAACGGCCCTTCCAAACGGGATCGCGTTTTTCGGCAAAGGCTTTCGCGCCTTCAAGCTGGTCCTCACTGGAATAGAGCCGCTTTACCGTCTCAAACTTGCTGCCGGTGATCTGATCCATGGTGTCTTGGAATTTCTTATCCTCGGCCTCGCGCACGATTTCCTTAATCGCGGCGTAGACTAACGGCGGACCGGAGGCGATCAGCCGCGCCATGTCCCATGCCTGATCCATAAGTTGATCGGCCGGATGGATGTGGTTCACGATGCCCCAACCCCGCGCCTCCTCGGCGTCAAACCAACGGCCCGTGAGCAGTAGTTCCATCGCAATATGGTAGGGGATGCGCTTGGGTAGTTTGACCGATGCGGCATCGGCGACCGTGCCGGAGCGGATTTCGGGCAAGGCAAACGTAGCGTGATCAGCGGCCAATATGATGTCGGCTGACAATGCCAGCTCCAACCCACCGCCGCAGGCGATGCCGTTAACGGCGGCAATGACAGGTTTGTTCAGGTTGGGCAGTTCTTGCAGGCCGCCGAACCCCCCAACGCCATAATCGCCATCGACCGCGTCACCCTCTGCGGCGGCCTTGAGGTCCCAGCCAGGGCAGAAAAATTTGCCCCCCGCACCGGTTATGATCGCCACCCGCAGATCGGGATCGTCGCGAAAATCCGCAAAGACCTGTCCCATGACCCGTGATGTCGCAAGATCGATCGCGTTGGCTTTTGGGCGATCTAAAGTGACTTCGAGTATCCCGCCTTCGCGGCGGGTTCTGACGGGGCTGGTCATAGTGTTCTCCGAATAAGAGCGTCTACGGCAATTGCGGTGTCCGGCCCGCAGATGAGCGGGTTCACTTCGACCTCCGCAACGGGCTTGGGTTGGGAGACGACATATGTTTGGATGGCTAGGATAGCATTAACGATTGCATCCATATTGCAGGCGGTCGCACCACGATACCCTGTCAGCAAAGGGTACATTTTCAGGCGTGTTAGAGCCGTTTTTATGTCTTCGGCGGCGCTGGGGATGAGGACGGATTCTGTGTCGTTCAGTAGCTCCGCCAAGATGCCGCCCGCGCCTATGGTGAGCAGGTAGCCATGCGCAGGGTCTTGCGTAACGCCAACCAGCAGTTCGGCGCCGGGCGCACACATTTCCTCCACATGAAAAGACGTGGCGTCCGTCATGCTTTCCATCGCGACCTGCACGTCGGTGAAAGAGTTGCAGTCAAGGATCACGCCGCCGACGTCCGATTTGTGGGCCATGCCTTCGGCTTTGACGACCACTGGGAAGGCTAAGGCGTCCAATCCGGCGGCGCTATGATTTGTTTGGATGGCCTTGGGAACGTTCAGCCCATGCGCCGCTAATTCGGCCTTTGCGTCGTACTCCGACAGTGTTTCGGTATTCGTCGCTATTTCATGACGCAAAACGGGCTTGGGGGCAGGTGGGCGGACCCCAGAAGAGGCCGCAGCGATGGCGTTCAGCGCTTCGCTAAGACCCGCGAAAGGAACAACCTCATTCGCTAACAGATGTGCGGCGACATGCTCTGGCATTAGCTCCGCCAAAGTGGCCGCTACTGCGACGGGGCGGCCCGTGGTTTTGCGCATCCTAACGGCAGCGTTTGTCGCGCACGCCCAATCGGACGGGTCGCAAATATCCCCGCGCGGATAGTCGAGCACGACCAAGGTTATTGCGATGTGCGGCGCGGCCATTGCGGACCAAGCAGCAGTCATCGCGTCCTCGTCGCGCCAGATGTAGGTGTGATAATCGAGAGGGTTCGCAAGGGCGACTTTAGGCCCCAGCCCCTTAAATAGGGTCTCTTTCTGCGCGGGTGTTAGCTCTGGAAACGTCAAATCGTGATGGCTGGCCATATCCGCAACCAAAGACGCCTCCCCGCCGGAACAACTGATTGACGAGATTTGGTTCGACGCCAAGCGGCCCGTCACATGCAACAGTTTCAAGGTCTCCAAGAAACTTGGGACGTCGGGTGCGCGCAAAATACCAAGGCGATCCAAAAACGCCTGCGCTGCCGTATCCCCCCCCGCCAAAGAGGCTGTGTGGCTGATCGTTGCGGCCTGCGCATGGGCCGATTTCCCGACCTTCAGCGCGACGAGCGGCACGGATTTCGCATGGGCTTTGGCAGCGAGCGCCTCCCAACGTTTCAGATCGCCGAACCCTTCGATATGCAGCCCGATAGCAGTGACACGCGGGTCATCAAGTAGGGCCAACGCAATATCGGCCTGTGTCGTTTGGGCCTGATTTCCGGCGGTGATCATGTAGCCGATTGGCAATCCACGCGCCTGCATTGTCATGTTAATCGATATGTTCGAAGACTGGGTGAGGATCGCGACGCCAGTGTCGACGCGGGTGCATCCGTGTTGATCCGGCCAGACGGCCACACCGTCCAGCGCATTGACGAAGCCATAGCAGTTGGGGCCAAGGATAGGCATGTCACCGGCAGCCTTAAGCAGCCGCGCCTGCGCATCGGTGCCAGACGCGTCTTCGCCGCTGACCTCTGCGTACCCGGAGGCAAAACAGACCGCGCCGCCCGCGCCAATCTTGCGCATCCGCTCCACCGCGCCAATGGTCGCTTCGCGGTTGATGCCGACAAAAGCGGCATCTGGCGCTTCGGGGATGTGCAACACGCTTGGGTACGCTTTGACGCCCGCGATTTCAGACTTCACCGGATGAACGGCGTGAAGCTTGCCCGAGTATCCGAACTTCTGGGCCTGCGTCAGAACGGCCTCGCCCCATGTGCCGCCGCCGATGACGGCGAGAGATTTCGGATTGAGAAGACGAAAAAGGTCGCTCATTGCTCAGGCCCCCAAAGCGCGCAACAGATCGCGACTGATAATATGGCGTTGGATTTCGGAGGTGCCGTCCCAGATGCGTTCCACCCGCGCATCGCGCCAGAACCGTTCCAACGGGTAGTCATCCATCAGCCCCATGCCGCCGTGAATTTGGATAGCGGCATCGGTCACGCGAGACAGCATTTCAGTGGCATAGAGTTTCGCGGACGCGATTTCACGGTTCGACGACAGCCCCTTGTCGAGCCGGTCCGCGGCGGCGAGCGTCAGCAGGTCTGCGGCGTCGATCTCTGTGATCATATCGGCCAACTGGAAGCTGACGCCCTGAAACTTGCCGATCGGCTGGCCGAACTGCTCGCGCTCCGCCGCATAGTTGAGGGCGTAGTCGAACACGCGGCGCGCGCGCCCCGTCGACATTGCGGCGACTGTAATCCGCGTAGCGTAGAGCCACGTGTTCATGACCTCGAACCCACCGTCGACAGCGCCCAGAACCTGCGCATCGGGAAGTCGGCAGTCATCAAAATCAAGGATCATGTTTTTGTAGCCACGGTGCGACACAGATTTGTAGCCGTCGCGCACGGTAAAGCCTGGGGTGTCACGGTCGACAAGGAAGGACGTGATCCGCTTTTTCCGGCCGCGCGGGGTGTCGTCTTCACCAGTCGCGATGAAAACAATGAAGAAATCGGCGTGCTCCGCACCGGAGATAAAGTGCTTCGTGCCGTTCACCACCCAATCGCCGCCACTGCGCACGGCTGCACATTTCATGCCGCGAATGTCGGAACCAGCCCCCGGCTCTGTCATGGCTAGCGCGTCCATTCGCTCGCCGCGGACGGCAGGCATAAGGTAGCGTTCTTTTTGCTCCGCTTCGCAGGCCATGAGGATGTTTTGCGGACGGCCGAAAAAGTGGTTAAGCGCCATGGAGCCGCGCCCCAGTTCACGCTCTACTACCGCAAATTCAACGTGATTCAGGCCTGCGCAGCCAACGCTTTCGGGAAAGTTGCAGGCATAGAAGCCCAGATCGAGCGTTTTTTGTTTGATGTCTTGCGCGATCTCTGCGGGAACTTCGCCGGTGCGCTCAACCAGCTCCTCATGGGGGTAGATTTCATTTTCTACAAAGCTGCGGACGGTATCCGCGATCATTTGATGTTCTTCGGTCAGGCCATAGGTGGTCATGTTGACTGCCTCTCGGGAAAGGGGATTTTTCACAGGGTTAGAGCCTGTTTTTCCGTCCCAACCGCCGCGTGCTTGTCCACGCGCTGGCATCATCAATTGAGAAGCTAGGACGCATAGTTCGACCCCTCTTCGTCTAAAATACCCTTCAGCTCTGCCAGGTGGCGGATGTCTTGTTCAGGGTAATTTTCTATCTCATCGGCTGTCTTGGCAGCGATATCATCGGGTAAAATAGACAAGGGTTGGCCCGTTTGAAGGGCGCGGATGTAGACCTCGCAAGCGCGTTCAAAGAAATACATTCGGTTGAACGTCTCCGCGACGGTGTCACCGATGACCATGATGCCGTGATTGCCCATGATCATGACTTTCTTTTTCGGGTCGGTAAACAGCTGGGCGCAGCGCTCGCCCTCCTCCTCGAATGCCAGTCCGCCATAGCTGTCATCAACAACTTGGCGGTCGAAGAACATCGCGGCGTTTTGGTCCAATGGAGGGAGGATCTTATCCTGTAAGCATGCCAGTACAGTCGCGTGGATCGAGTGGATATGCATAGCACAACGCGCGTGTGCGCAATAGCGGTGCAGTCCACCATGCAGACCCCAAGCGGTTGGATCGGGCGCGTTCGGACTGTTCAGCGCGTCAGGGTCATTGGCGTCCAGAAGCAACATGTCGGAGGCGCTAATCCGCGAGAAATGAACCTGATTGGGATTCATCAAAAACTTTGTGCCATCGTCGTTAACGGCCAGTGAGAAGTGGTTGGACACGCCTTCGTGCATATTGAGGCGCGCTGTCCACCGAAAGGCGGCAGCTAGGTCTACCCGCTCTTCCCAATGCTCGATATTTGCCTGCGTCCCGTCCATGTCATTCCTCCGTCGCTTTGGGGGAGTAAGCCACGGCGGGGCGCGTATGACTAGTAATTTTGCGCCTTGCACCTCGGCTTAAAGTCTGGACAATTGGAACATGGAAAACCAACCCCTTAAATCATGGGCCGACAGCGCTGCGACTTTGGTTGCCGTTGCGGCCGGACGCGCCCCAGCGGACACGGTTCTGCGTGGCGGCAAAGTAGTTAACGTACACACCCGCGAAGTTCTGGACGGCTGGCAAGTCGCGATTAGTGCGGGCCGATTTGCCTATGTAGGGCCGGATGCTAGTCATTGTATCGGGCCAGATACCGATGTGATCGAGTTGGCGGGACGCTACCTTATTCCCGGCCTGTGCGACGGACATATGCACATCGAATCCGGTATGCTGACGCCTGCCGAATTTGCCAGCGCGGTAATTCCGCACGGGACAACCACCATGTTCACGGACCCGCATGAGATCGCGAATGTCTTAGGGCTTCGCGGCGTGAAGCTCATGCATGATGAGGCTCTAATCCAGCCGATTTCGATATATACGCAGATGCCAAGCTGCGCGCCCTCCGCTCCGGGGTTAGAGACGACAGGCTATGAGATTGGCCCAGAAGATGTGGCCGAAGCCATGACTTGGCAGGGGATCATTGGACTTGGGGAGATGATGAATTTCCCCGGCGTGGTGAACGGTAGCCAACAAATGCTGGCGGAGATTGCCGCGACGCAAAACGCAGGAAAAACAGTGGGCGGGCATTATGCGTCGCCTGACCTTGGCCCTGATTTTCATGCCTACGCAGCCGGTGGCCCTGCGGATGATCACGAGGGCACCTGTGAGGCAGACGCGATCGCGCGGGTGCGCCAAGGGATGCGCTCCATGATGCGGCTTGGCTCGGCTTGGTATGACGTCGAAACGCAGATCACGGCGATTACTGAGAAAGGTCTGGATTCACGTAACTTCATTTTGTGCACGGACGATTGCCACTCCGGCACGTTGGTGAATGACGGGCATATGAACCGCGTCGTGCGGCATGCGATTGAATGCGGTTGTGATCCGCTGATCGCGTTGCAGATGGCGACGATCAACACCGCCACGCATTTCGGGTTGGAGCGGGAACTTGGCTCAATCGCGCCGGGGCGCCGGGCGGATTTGATCGTGACGTCCGACCTGCGAGCGTTGCCGGTAGAGCGTGTGATCGCGCAAGGCAAAACCGTCGCGAAAGACGGTGAGATAATCGTCAACTGCCCGCATCTGGATTGGCCTGACGACGCCCGCCAAACTGTGCACTTGGGCCGTGAATTGGGGGCGTCCGATTTCGAGATCAAAGGACCAGACGGGGCCCAAACAGTCACAGCGAAAGTAATTGGCGTGGTCGAAAATCAGGCCCCTACGGAAGCATTGAAACGCACGATTCCCGTTGAACGGGGTCTATTGGAGCCGACGGACGCCGTTTGCCAAATAGCGTTGGTTGAGCGTCATCGCGGTACAGGTGACGTGGTTAACGCTTTGGTCGAAGGGTTCGGGTACGAGGGTGCGATGGCGATGGCCTCTACGGTGGCGCATGACAGCCATCACATGATCGTCGTCGGCACCGACCGTGCGCAGATGGCGCTGGCCGCGAACCGCTTGGCAGAAGTCGGTGGCGGGGTCACCGTTTGGAAGGACGGCGCGGAGCTTGCTCTGGTTGAATTGCCCATTGCGGGGCTTATGTCTGACCGACCGGCAAGAGACGTCGCAGCCAACGCGGACCAGATGGTCGCGGCGATGGAGGCCTGCGGATGCACACTGAACAACGCTTATATGCAGCATTCATTGCTGGCACTTGTGGTCATTCCATCGCTTCGGTTATCCGATTTGGGGCTGGTGGATGTGACCAAATTTGAACTGACAGATTTGATAGAGGAAACTCAATGATCGGCACCTATGCCAACCTCCCTATTCGCACCCCTGATACCCCGCCGTCCGAGTTGTTTAGCGACCCTAAAGCAGCGGTAGAGCGGCTTTGCGAACTTTATGACTCGGCCGCTAACTTCCTGACCGATAGCTTCCGCGAGAGCCTTGTTGGCAATCCGCCGGCGGAGCGCTACCGCGCGTTTTATCCCGAGATCAAGGTGACGACGCAAAGCTTTGCGAAGATTGATAGCCGTCTGAGTTTCGGCCACGTGGCTAAACCTGGAACCTACGCAACGACGGTGACGCGACCGGATTTGTTTCGTTACTATCTGGAGCAGCAGATTCAATTGCTGGTCGATAATCACGGTGTTTCGGTAGAAATCGGTGTGTCCACGACGCCGATGCCAATGCATTTCGCTGTGGCGAACGCATCTGACCTGACCGTACCGCAAGACGGGGCGATGGATTTCACGCTGCGGGATGTTTTCGATGTGCCCGATTTGGCGACCACCAATGATGATATCGTGAATGGCACGCTGCAGGAACTGCCTGACGTGCCGGAACCTTTGGCCCCCTTTACTGCGCAACGCATTGATTACTCGTTGGCGCGCCTGTCGCATTACACCGCGACGGAGCCGGAGCATTTCCAGAACCACGTGTTGTTCACCAACTACCAGTTCTATGTCGAAGAGTTCGAAGCCTACGCAAGGCAGATGCTGGCGGACCCCGATAGCGGTTACACCAGTTTTGTGAGCACGGGGAACCACATCCTGTCTGACCCCGATGGCGTGATCCCCGCGACAGAGAAAACGCCGCAGATGCCGACCTATCACCTGAAGCGCAAACACGGCTCCGGTATCACCTTGGTTAATATTGGTGTTGGGCCATCAAACGCGAAAACCGCAACCGACCACATCGCGGTTTTGCGTCCCCATGCATGGTTAATGGTGGGACACTGCGCGGGCTTGCGGAATTCGCAAAGCCTTGGGGATTTTGTACTGGCACACGCGTATCTGCGCGAAGATCACGTGCTGGACGACGACCTGCCCGTTTGGGTGCCGATCCCCGCGCTTGCGGAAATTCAAATCGCGCTGGAGAAAAGCGTGGCGGAGGTGACCCAGTTTGAAGGGTTCGACCTGAAACGGATTATGCGGACAGGGACGGTCGCGACAATTGATAACCGCAACTGGGAACTGCGCGACCAATCCGGCCCCGTGCAGCGGCTTAGCCAATCGCGTGCAATCGCGTTGGATATGGAAAGCGCCACAATCGCCGCGAATGGCTTCCGGTTCCGAGTACCCTATGGAACGCTGCTTTGTGTCTCTGACAAGCCGCTACATGGGGAGTTGAAACTGCCCGGAATGGCCTCTGATTTCTATAAAACACAGGTCTTAAGGCACCTTCTGATTGGAATTCGTGCGATGGAACATCTGCGGGAAATGCCGTTGGAGCGGCTACATTCACGCAAATTACGCAGTTTTGCGGAAACAGCCTTCCTTTGACCTTAGGGAAATTGCGAAAAAACGTGAAAAAGAAGGGGTTTTGGCACACTAATTGTTGTGCGGCCCCTCAATATTCAGTTAGGTTCTCGCGATAACACCCCAAAGGTGGGGTAATAGAGAGGGAGCAGAGCTCATGGCAACGAAACCTATGACCAAGACACAATTGGTCGCAGCATTGGCTGAAGAAGCAGGCACAGACAAAAAAGGCGCTGGTGCGGCTTTGGACGGTCTGATTGCAATCATCACACGCGAAGTCTCCGGCGGCGGCGCAGTAACTTTGCCTGGCGTTGGCAAAATCTACTGCCGCGAACGTCCAGCACGCATGGTTCGCAACCCAGCGACTGGCGAGCAGATTTCCAAAGATGCTGACAAAGTGGTTAAAATGACCATTGCGAAAGCTCTGAAAGACAGCGTGAACGGCTAATCGCCAGTTCAGTTGACGGATTAAAGGGTCGCCTTCGGGCGGCCCTTTTCTTTTGCGCGCAATCACGTGAGAGTGCCGCGACACAGGCAAGGAATTCAGCGTGGACATCAAAGCAATTTTCATGGGGCTGGCCTTCGCCATGATGTGGTCAAGCGCCTTCACGTCTGCGCGCATCATCGTGGCCGACGCCCCGCCGCTGTATTCGCTGAGTCTGCGATTTCTGATATCGGGCCTTTTAGGTATTCTCATAGCCAAGGCGCTTGGCCAGACTTGGAGCTTAAGCCGCGCGCAGTGGCGTGCGACGTGGATATTCGGGATCTGCCAAAACGCGCTGTATTTGGGGCTCAACTTCGTCGCCATGCAATGGATCGAGGCGTCCCTCGCGGCGATCATTGCTTCAACAATGCCGCTTATGGTGGCGTTGGTAGGCTGGGCCATCTTCAAGGACCGCGTTTCAGCGGTTGGGATTTTCGGGCTGGTTGCCGGGATCGCGGGCGTGGTGCTGATCATGGGAAGCCGGATCAACGGCGGCGTGGACCTGCTTGGCGTGGGCTTCTGTCTGACAGGCGCTATGGCCCTGACCTTCGCGACACTGTCCGTGAAAGGGGCTGCTTCCGGCGGAAATGTCTTGATGATCGTCGGGTTGCAAATGCTGGTGGGCGCCGCCTGCCTCTTCGCCCTCGCGGTGCCGCTGGAAACATGGGACGTGACCCTTAGTCCCACGTGGATCGCGGCGTTTGTTTACACAACCTTGGTGCCGGGCCTGATGGCGACATGGGTCTGGTTCATGTTGGTGGGCAGGGTTGGTGCGGTCAAAGCGTCGACCTTCCACTTCCTGAATCCAGTATTCGGTGTCGCGATTGCTGCGGCGCTCCTTGGGGAGAGCATCAATGTCGTCGACTTTATCGGCGTTCTAATCATCGCGGGCGGCATCTTGGCTGTTCAACTGTCCAAGCAGAAGGCTTAGCCGATTTTGCCTTGATTAGAGCCTATTTGACCACGGTGAAGCAGCAGATGATCAAGGATCACGCAAGCCATCATCGCCTCACCCACGGGCACGGCGCGGATGCCGACGCAGGGGTCATGACGGCCTTTCGTGATGATCTCTGTGTCTTCGCCGGACTTGGTAATGGTCTTGCGCGTCGTGAGGATCGAGCTTGTCGGTTTCACCGCGAACCGCACCACAATGTCCTGACCTGTGGAAATACCGCCTAGAATACCACCTGCGTGGTTGGAGCTGTAAACAGGCCCGTCCGGCCCCATGCTGATCTCATCCGCATTGGCTTCACCCGTAAGCATCGCGGCCTGCATTCCTGCGCCGATCTCAACGCCTTTGACGGCGTTGATAGACATCATGGCCGACGCCAAATCAGTGTCTAACTTGGCGTAAACCGGTGCGCCAAGACCGGCTGGGGCGCCTTGCGCGATAACCTCGATCATCGCACCGACGGAGCTTCCGGTTTTGCGCAAACCGTCCAGATAGTCGGCCCAGGTTGATGCCGCGTCCGCGTCCGGCACCCAAAACGGGTTTTGCTCAATCTGGTCCATGTCGCGGGTGTCAGTCTTATGCTCACCCATCTGTACCATGTAGCCAATGATCTTTAGACTCGGCGCTAGCATCTTGATGGCCTCGCGGGCAACGCCGCCAGCGGCGACACGCGCTGCAGTTTCGCGGGCCGAGGACCGCCCTCCGCCGCGATAGTCACGGATGCCGTATTTCGTCCAGTAAGTGATGTCTGCGTGGCCGGGGCGGAACTTCTCGATGATATCGCCGTAATCTTTGGAACGCTGGTCCGTGTTCTCGATCATCAGCTGGATGGGAGTACCGGTCGTTTTTCCCTCAAAAACGCCGGACAGAATCCGCACCTCATCCGCCTCGCGGCGCTGAGTGGTGTATTTGTTTTGGCCGGGTTTGCGCTTGTCGAGCCAGACTTGGATCATCTCAGCCGTGAGCGGCACTCCAGGGGGGCACCCGTCGACGGTTGCGCCAAGTGCCGGCCCGTGGCTTTCGCCCCAAGTGGTCACGCGGAAAAGATGGCCAAAGCTATTCATCGACATGGGGCGTCTCCCTTTTGTCAGAGGTCTAGCGGTGCGCCACGCCGCCCTCAAGAGCTTTCACCTTGCCGATGTAGGGTATGGGGCTTAGATACAACGATACCTCGGGGGGCCTAAAACGGCTGAGATTGCGCATGCTGACCCGTTGAACCTGAACCGGTTAAGACCGGCGGAGGGAAGGTTTGAGATGCTCTCACTCCCGACTCCGTCCGTCGTTTTGGAGGAATGAGATGAAAAAGACCCTTCTAAGCGTAGGACTGATCACATTGGCCACCGCGGCATTTGCCGAAGAGAAGCCAGTGCTGACGATCTATGCACCAGACTACTTCACGAGCGAATGGGGCCCCGGTCCGAAGATCGAGGCCGCGTTCGAGGAAACATGCGCCTGTGACGTAAGTTACGTGGCTGGCGACGTGCTACCGCGCCTGTTGTTGGAAGGCGAACGCACCAAGGCGGATGTTGTCATCGGTTTGAACACTGACGTCACCAAAAGGGCTCGCGAAACGGGTCTATTCTTGCCCCACGGGCAAGACACGAGCGATATGACCTTGCCGATAGAGTGGACGGACGACGTGTTCCTGCCGTTCAACTGGGGTCACACCGCGTTCATCTACAACACGGAAAAAATGGGGAATGCGCCGACGACTTTTGACGCCTTTCTGGCAGATGAAGACACGAAAGTGGTGCTGCAAGATCCACGTAGTTCCATCTCGGGCTTAGCACTGATGCTGTGGGTGAAGTCCGTTTACGGCGATGACAGCCAAGAAGCATTCAACAAGCTGGCCCGCAAGACGCTGACCGTGACTAAAGGTTGGTCGGAAAGCTACGGCATGTTCACCGACGGTGAAGCCGACATGGTGCTGAGCTACACGACGTCCCCCGCTTACCACATCATCGCGGAAGACGATGAAACCAAGCGCGCGGCGATTTTTGAAGAAGGCCACTACTTCATGACGGAGCTGGCGGCGCAGGTGAAAACCAGCACGCAGCCGGAACTGGCACAGGCATTCATGGATTTTGTCCTGTCGGAAACGTTCCAGACTATGATCCCGACGGCCAACTGGTCCTTCCCCGCAAAACTGGATGCAGACAAGTTGCCGGACGGTTTTAAGAAATTGGACATGCCGGAAAAGGCACTGTTCTATTCGGAGAATGAAGCAGCTGACTTGCGCGATGCGGCGCTGGAAGAATGGCTGAGCGCGTTCAGCCAATAAGCCTGTCCAACCTTGGCGGGGCGGCGGTTGTCGCCCTGCTGTTGGTGCTGACGCTCGGAACGCTTGGCGCGGTAGCTTGGCGGGCGGAGGAGCTGTCGGCACTGACCAAGAACGACTGGTCCGCCGTCCGGTTTACGCTTTGGCAGGCGGCTGTGTCGGCGGTGCTGAGCGCGGTTTGCGCGATCCCCGTTGCTCGGGCATTGGCGCGTCGTCAGTTCCGTGGGCGCGCATTGCTGCTCACCGTTCTTGGGGCACCGTTTATCCTGCCCGTTGTAGTCGCGGTGCTGGGATTGTTAGCCGTCTACGGGCGCAGCGGTATCATATCAGAAACGCTAAATTGGGCTGGATTAGAACCTATTTCGATCTATGGCTGGCACGGTGTCATCTTGGCACATGTATTTTTTAACTTGCCGCTGGCCACGCGATTAATCTTGCAAGGATGGCTCGCTATTCCGGCGGAGCGGTTCCGGCTTGCGCAGTCGTTAGGATTCACGTCACGCGACATGGCAAGACATCTGGAATGGCCAATGCTTCGCGAGGTATTGCCGGGGGTGGTGATGGTCATCTTCCTGATCTGCACGACGAGCTTCGCCGTGGCACTTGCGCTGGGCGGCGGCCCCAAAGCCACGACAATCGAGTTAGCTATCTATCAGGCCTTCCGCTTCGACTTCGATTTGTCGAAGGCCGCGCTGTTGGGATTGGTTCAGTTTGTGATCTGCGTAGGGCTGGCGCTTGCTTCCTTTGCTATTTCAGTGCCGTCAGGGCAGGGCGCGGGCTTGGACCGCGTGGTGTACCGTAATGACGGATCACGAGTTCTGGACGGCATTGCGATCGGTGTTGTTGCGCTGTTTCTGATTACACCTTTGGCGATGATTGTCGCCAAGGGGTTGCCCGGCCTGCCGGAGTTATCGGTCAACATCCTAAGCGCTGCGTGGCGGTCAGTATGGGTCGCGGTATTGTCGGCGGGGCTTACTGTCGTTATGGCGCTCTCTCTCGCCTTGCTCTCGCTAAAATGGGGGCGCGGAGTGGAGGCTGTGGGGTATCTTTCAGTCGCGGCATCCCCGTTGGTCATCGGGACGGGGTTGTTCATCCTGACCTATCGTTGGGTTGACCCTGTGTTGCTGGCCTTACCTGTGACCGTGGTGGTGAACGCCGCAATGAGCTTGCCGTTTACGCTCCGCGCCGTGTCGCCAGCGCTGCGGCAGGTGGAGGCGGACTACGGGCGCTTGGCGGCGTCGCTAGGCCTCACGGGCTGGGCGAGGCTGCGCATTGTCGTCCTGCCGCGCTTGCGCCGCCCCTTGGGGTTTGGCGCGGGGTTGGCCGCCGCGTTGTCGATGGGTGACTTGGGGGTGATTACGCTGTTTGCGGACCCTAACCATGCGACGCTGCCGTTGGCGCTGTATAACCTTATGACAGCCTACCGGATGCAGGAAGCCTTTGCCGCCGCGCTGGTGCTGCTCGCGCTTAGTTTGGCGTTGTTCTGGCTGTTTGACCGTGGAGGGCGCGTAAATGCTGACCTTTGAGAACGTGGAAATCGTGCAGGGGGATTTTGCGCTGAAAGCGGCCCTCTCAGTGCCTGCGGGCGCTAAGGTGTCGGTCATCGGGCCGTCCGGCGCTGGCAAATCAACGCTGCTGTCCGCGCTGGCGGGGTTCGTGCCGATCACTGCGGGCCGGATCCTGTGGCAGGGACGTGACATTTCAAATGTGGTCCCAGCGGAGCGACCGCTTGCGATGGTGTTTCAGGACAGCAATCTGTTCCCGCATCTGACAGTTGCGCAGAATGTAGGCTTGGGGCTGAAGCCCAGTTTGAAGCTCTCCGCGCGAGAGACGGACCGTGTAAGGGATGCTTTGGCGCGTGTCGGCTTGAGCGGCATGGGCGCGCGCAAGCCTGCTGCGCTGTCGGGTGGCCAGCAAAGCCGTGTCGCCTTGGCGCGGGTGTTGTTGCGCGACAAGCCGATCATGGTGCTGGATGAGCCATTTGCGGCGCTAGGGCCAGCACTGCGGGCCGAGATGCTGGCGCTGATGGATGAGATCGCCCGCGAGCGCGGGTTGACCGTGCTGATGGTGACGCACGACCCGAAAGACGCGCGGCAGTTGGACGGGAGCACAACTCTGGTGGCCGATGGGATTGCCCATGCGCCGGTGCCTACGGGGCCATTCTTGGATGCCCCGCCCGATGTGCTGCGGGACTACCTGGGGGGTTAAGTGCTCTGCTAACGAAAAAGGCGCGCCCCGAGGGACGCGCCTTTTTATTACTCTGCGGAAGGGTTTAGCCTTTGCGCTTGATCGGTGCCCAGAGACGCTTGTTGGTCAGGTAGAGCAGCACTGTCAGGATGATCAGGAAGAACACGGCAACAAAGCCTGTGCGCTTGCGTGCGTCCTGATGTGGCTCTGCTGTCCAGCGCAGGAAGGCTGCAACGTCTTCTGCGACGTGGTGCAGGTCTGCCGAGTGGCCGTCTGCGTACTCCACGTCGTCACCGTAGAGCGGTGGCGCCATGGCGATCCAGCCGCCCGGGAAGGCTGTGTTTTCGTAGAAGGTTGTGCCAGCTTCCTCTTTTTCCTCACCGGTGTAGCCAGTCAGGATGGACGCAATGTATTCCGCGCCGCCGATACCGTTAACAAACTGGTTGATCCCCAGACCGTAGGGACCGTGGAAGCCAGAGCGTGCCTTGGCCATCAAGGACAAGTCAGGTGCGTTAGCGGATTCCAAAGCCGGGAAGTTATCCGTGGGCTTCAGTGTGCGGTACTCTTCGAGGTCTTTGTCGAAAAGCTGCGGGTTGGCCAACTCGTCGTTGATCGGGAACGCTTTGGCGTAAGCCTTCATCTGGTCTTCGGGCAGCATTGGGCCGCCCTCGTCTGCCAGCGTACGCATAGGCACGAATTTCAGGCCGTGGCAGGACGAGCAAACCTCGGTGTAGACTTGCAGGCCGCGTTGCAGTTGGTTCTGGTCGTAGGTGCCAAACGGCCCCTCGTACGAGAAATCCACGTCATGGGTGTGGCCCGCGTCACCGGCGGCAAATGCGCCGGAAGCGAAGGCAACTGCCGAGACGGCTACGAGTGAGAGTTTCTTGAGCATTGGTATCTTCCTCTTACTCTGAAGCTGCGACTGAGTCGCTGCCCTTGGCTGGGTAATGCGCATCGAAGTCTTCCTCGATGGTTGCAGGACGCGCCAATGGTTTCTCGATAACACCCAGCAGCGGCAGGATGACCAAGAAGTATCCAAACCAGTATGCGGACGCGATCAAAGAGATCGTGGCGTAAGGCTCATCCGTTGGCATGGCACCAACCCACATCAGAACGATGAAGTCGACGCACAGCAGCGCGAACCACCATTTGAACATCGGACGGTAACGGCCGGAGCGAACCGACGACGTGTCCAGCCAAGGTGCCAGCGCCATCACAGCAATCGCACCGAACATGGCAGCCACACCGAAGAACTTGGCGTCAACGATGCCACCGGTCACGAAGGACACCAGTTGCACAACCCAAACGTCAGCGGTGAAGGCGCGCAGGATCGCGTAGAACGGCAAGAAGTACCATTCCGGCACGATGTGTGCAGGTGTCGCCAGCGCGTTCGCCTCAATGTAGTTGTCGGGGTGGCCAAGGTAGTTTGGCATGAAGCCAACGACTGCCCAGAACACGATCATAACAACGCCCAGTGCGAACAAGTCTTTGATCACGAAGTAAGGCCAGAATGGCAGCGTGTCTTTCGCCGCGTCTTCTTTGGATGTGCGACGTACCTCAACACCAGTTGGGTTGTTGTTGCCCGTGGTGTGGAAGGCCCAGATGTGAACGGCGACAAGGCCGGCGATCACGAACGGCAGCAGATAGTGCAGCGAGAAGAAGCGGTTCAACGTCGCGTTATCCACTGCAGGTCCGCCCAGCAGCCAAGTTTGCAGCATTTCGCCAACGCCAGGGATGGCGCCGAACAGGCCGGTGATAACCGTCGCGCCCCAGAAGGACATCTGACCCCATGGAAGCACGTAGCCCATGAACGCGGTGCCCATCATTGCGAGGTAGATGATCATACCGATAATCCACGTGATTTCACGTGGGGCCTTGTAAGAGCCGTAGTACAAGCCGCGGAAGATGTGGGCGTAAACGGCCACAAAGAACAGCGACGCGCCGTTGGCGTGCAGGTAACGCAGCATATAGCCGCCGTTCACGTCACGCATGATGTGTTCAACCGACGCGAACGCCAGATCAACATGCGGCGTGTAGTGCATGGCCAGCACGATGCCGGTCACGATTTGCAGCACAAGGCAGAATGTCAGGATAATGCCCCAGATCCACATCCAGTTCAGGTTCTTCGGAGTAGGGATCATCAGGGTGTCGTAGAGCAAGCCAACAATCGGCAAGCGGGTGTGAAGCCACTTTTCGCCGCCAGACTTTGGCTCATAATGGTCGTGTGGGATACCAGCCATAATCGTTTCTCCCTTAACCGAGTTTCAGCACGTCAGGCGACGTGAATTGAGCGACAGGCACCAGCATGTTGCGCGGCGCAGGGCCTTTGCGAATGCGACCGGCGGTATCGTAGTGCGACCCGTGGCATGGGCAGAACCAGCCGCCAAACTCGCCAGCGTCGCCCAAAGGCACACAGCCAAGGTGTGTACAAACGCCGATCATGACCAGCCATTCGCCATCTTCGTCGAGCGAGCGGTTCTGGTCTTCAGCATCGGCTTCTGGGCCAAGGTTGTTGTTCTCTGCGCCCGCGTCCGGAAGATCCGAGAGAGAAACCGAACGGGCCTCCTCGATCTCTGCGGTGGTACGGCGGCGGATAAAGACCGGCTTACCGAGCCATTTGACGGTCAGCTGAGTGCCTGGCTCAATGCCGGACACGTCAACGTCGATAGAGGCCAAGGCCTGCACATCCGCCGATGGGTTCATTTGGTTCACCAAAGGCCAAACGGCGGCCCCTGCGGTTACCGCACCAGCGCCAGCTGTGGCGTAGTACAGAAAGTCGCGACGGGTTGCGCCGCTGTGGTCGTCTGCGTGGGACACGAGAACTTCTCCCTTGTCGGACCGCTTGTGCGGCCGGTAAATTGAAGAATCCGCACCAAGGGCGCAGGATATCGAGGCTAGATATATTCTAAGTCCCCTTCGCGTCCACCCATGAATGACCTGAAGAGGAAGCCATTTGTCGCAGTATGTCCAAATTGCAGCGTTTGAGCCCGATTTGGCCCCGAATTTGGGGTCTTTGGTGCGCTTGGGCGTGTGTTTTAATGCGCCTGTTCACGTGATTGAACCCTGCGGCTTCCCGTTTTCGCTAAAATTGTTGAAAACACGGGCCTTGGATTACGCCGAACACGCGGACGTTCACCACCATGACAGCTGGGATGCGTTTCACGCAAACAAGCCGGGCCGTCTCGTGCTTTTGACCACCAAGGGGGCCACTGATTTGTGGGATTTCGAGTTCCAGCATGGGGATTGTCTGATGGTCGGGCGCGAGAGTGCTGGCGTGCCGGAGCACGTCCATGACGCCGTGGATGGTCGCGTGAAAATTGCCATGCCCGGGGGTGGGCGTAGCTTGAACGTGGCGATTTCGGCGGGGATTGCAGTTGCCGAGGCACATCGGCAGTTGCGAGCGTGAGAAGCCCGTCGATTAGTTTTCGGATGTATGTGCAACGATCGCAGCGCCTACACGTGCAATCGACGCGTTGCGGTGGGTGAAGCTGGCATTGGTCTCCGTCATGAAAAGCGCGGCGAGTATCGGCTTTCTGTTCGGCGGATATAAAACAGCCACGATGGAACGAGAGCCGAAGCCCCCTGCACCGGAACGATCATCAATAGTCCATGATGGTGGAAGGGCGGCGCGGAACAGGGCGTCGGCCACGTTATGATGTGAAAGCCATCCTCGCAGCGTGCTTCGCGAGGTCGTAGAGAGCGTGCTGCCTAGAATTAACTCCCCGACACTATTTGCAATCGCATGCGGTGTTGTCGTGTCGCGCGGATCGCCTCGTTCATAGCGGGCTCCCATCTGTCCAAACGAGTGTTTTCATCCCCGACGCTTCGCAAAAAGGTGGTGAGCCCATCTGGCCCACCGATCTGCGACAAAACAATGTTTGCAGCTGTATTGTCACTGACTGACAGCACCATGCCGCAAGCATCGTTTAGGGAAACGGCGCGCTTACCTTTGCGCATATGTTCTTTAATGGCGGGTGAGTAACTCACTACCTCCATGCCCTGTAACGAAACAGTTTGGGTCAAGTCCGCTTCGCCAGCTTCCACGCGCTTCAAGAGCGCGCCACAGGCTAAAAGCTTGAAGGTACTGTTCATGGGGAAGCGGTCGTGTGCGGCGTATGTGATCTGCTCATCGGTGTGCAGGTCGTGCATGTATAGTCCGACGCGCGCGCCTAGATCGCGCTCGATGCCGCGAACCGCCTCCAAAACCGGCTCTGAGCTGGCTCCGATTGCGGAGGCCACAAACAGGCAAAGCACGCTAACTGTCAGCCTGATTGCCATTGAAGAATTTTTCATAGCGGACCCCGCGTGTATCATTTTGTGATGCTCAGACTGAAGCTCGCCTCCTAAAGCCGCAATGACATTTCCCGATGGGGGATGCCCGCGTCGTCGAATTCGGGGCCAAAGACATTGAAGCCCAGCTTTTCGTAGAACCCGATGGCGTGCACTTGGGAGCCCAAAAGTGCCTCGTCGAACTCAGCTCGAACGTCGTCGAGAATGAACCGCATGAGCTGCGCCCCGAGGCCCGTGCCACGGTAGGCGTCCAAAACTGCCACTCGCTGGATTTTCGCCGTTTTGCCCGTTGCCTTGACTCGCGCTGTTGCGGTGGGGATGCCGTTTACGGTGGCAAGGTATTGGATGCAGTTCGGGTCTTCGCCGTCGATCTCTTCGGCTTCTGGCACATTCTGACCTTCGATGAACACCACCCGCCGGATATCGTGGCAGGTGGCAATGTCGTTTGTTCGGGTGATCTGCGCCATTGTTCAGCCCGCTGGTGGGACGGTCGCGAGCATGCTGTCGCGTTTGGCAAATTCGGCTTCCCATGCGGCAAGGTTCGGACGCCCTTCGCGCCAGTTGCGATCTGCGTGGCGGAAATCGATGTAAGCTAGCGCGCAGCCCACAGCAATTTGGCCGATGTTCAGCGCGTCGCCGTTCAGGGTGTCCATCCAGCTCGCCTCCAGCGCATCAAGCGCTGTGTCGACCTTGCGCCATTGACCTTCAATCCAGTCTGCGAATTGCTTGTCGTCAGGGCGCACGCGGGCCTCATAGACCATCAAAATCGCCGCATCGAGGATTCCGTCAGCGGTTGCTTCAAGGGTTTGCAGTTGCCACGTCGCGTCGCCGGAGCCGTAGAGGTCGCCGTTCGCACGCTCATTGAAAAACCGGCAAATGACGCGGCTGTCATAGAGCGGTTGGCCGTCGTCCAGCGCAAGCGCCGGAATTTTACCAAGGGGGTTCAAGTCGCGTGGCATCGTGCCCGGATTCAACGGCGTGCCGCCCGCAGCGGCTAGCTCAACATCGGCGAGTTGACCTGTCTCGCGCAAGATCACGAGGACTTTGCGAACGTACGGTGAAGTCGGGCTTGAAAAGAGCTTCATTCTGGGATCTCCGTATTTGCCCCACGCATGAGCGCGCAGAGCGTGGGTGTATCTTGTCCGATACCGTAAGCGGCGACATGGTCAGCGGCGCTCAATCGGGCATCATGTTGTTTGTTCTGCCCCAGTTTCCACGTGCCGTCGATGTCGGATACGTCAAACTGGTAGGGCAATATCTGGCGCATCATCCTGTCCATGACGCCGTCCGACATCTTGTCCGAGTGCCAAGGCGCCTTTGGCAGAAGCTGGGTCTCGAAATGTGTCGACAGGCGGTCTAGTAGCGCGTGCAGCTGATCATGGGGCAGGGGCACAAGCGTGCCGGTGATCCGGATGGCGACGTAATTCCAAGTGGGGACCTGATCCGCGACATGGTACCAGTCGGGCGAGATGTAGCTATCGGGGCCGGTGACAGTGATGACCGCCTTCGTTGGCACTGCACTGGCCCGCGCGATGGGGTTGGAGCGCATAAGGTGTAGCTCTGCTCGCTTGCCGTCCTCTGACAACAGGAACGGGACATGCGCGGTCAGGGGCCCGTCCGCACCGTTTGTCGCTAAAGTGCCGAAACCGCGTTCACGGGCGAAGCCGATACTACGGTTCGGACTGGCTTGGCGGAAAGACGGGTTCGGATGCATAGCGCTATCCTTGGCGAGGTTCCAGCGTGGGTGCAAGTACCACGGGGTCACCTGCCCGCCATTTTGGGCGCTTCACCATGATTGCGGCAAAGCGTTCGGACTCTAGGTGCGCGCTTAGCCAGTTCTGCAGATGCGGCCATGGCTGGGCGTCGAACCAAGCACGGTCAGTGTTCGCGAACTGGCGAACAAACGGGAAAATGGCCATATCCGCCAGACGCGGGGCCTGCCCCAGAAGAAACGGCGTTTCGCTTAATGTGGCGTCGTAGTGGGCCAGCGTTTGCGCGCCGGTATCGCGCCAGACTTCCGGTCCGTCCTCGTGACGGTTTGCGTATTTGTACCTGTCGAGCGCTTGCTTAAACGGTCCGTCGTTGTGCGTGATCATCTTGAGGCTGGCGTCGCGGTCGTGCAGCCAGTTTTCGGGGTCATTTTGCCCCAAGGCCCACAGCATGACATCAAGGCTTTCTTCTATCACTGTCCCTTCAGCGACCACGACAGGTACCGTTCCTTTGGGGGAGGCGGCCAGAAATTCCGGCGCTTTATCGCGCAGCAGAATTTCGCGATGTTCTAGCGTTAAGCCTGCGGCGTGAATGGCAAGACGTGCCCGCATCGCGTAAGGGCAGCGGCGAAAGCTGTAGAGGATCGCGCTCATGCGCGCAGCTGCGTGCCCTCGGCTCCGATGATGCGGGCGGGGACTATTTGGCCAACGGGTTGATCCGTGACGAATAGGGTTTCGGTGAACTGCTCGGTCCGGCCCATGCGCGGGTTTTCCATGAGAATGTTGTGGCTTTGACCCATCTGCGCGGCAAGGTGCCGTTGAACCTGCGCCTCACCCGCAGCGCGGAGTCGCGCGGCGCGCGCTTTGATAAGCGTGCCGTTCACAGCAGGCATCTTCGCCGCTGGCGTGCCTTTCCTCGCCGAATACGGGAAGACGTGCAGCCAGGTGAGGCCGCAATCCTCAACCAGCTTAAGCGAGTTTTCGAACATGGCGTCGGTTTCCGTCGGGAACCCCGCGATGATGTCGGCACCATAGGTCATATCGGGGCGCAGCTTGCGGGCGTCCTCGCAAAACTTGATCGCGTCATCGCGCAGGTGGCGGCGTTTCATGCGTTTAAGAATCATGTCGTCACCGGCTTGCAAGCTCAGGTGCAGATGCGGCATCAGTCGGGGCTCTGTCGCGATGGCTTGCATCAGGGCTTCGTCGACCTCGATTGAGTCGATGGACGATATCCGCAGCCGCGGCAGGTCGGGCACCAGTTTGAGGATACGTAGAACCAGATCACCCAGCTGCGGGGTCGCGGGCAAGTCTGCGCCCCACGAGGTTAGGTCTACGCCTGTTAGAACAACCTCGTTGTAGCCCTTATCGACAAGACGTTTGATTTGATCGACCACCACCCCCGCAGGGACGGAGCGCGAATTGCCGCGACCATAGGGGATGATGCAAAAGGTGCAGCGGTGATTGCAGCCATTTTGCACCTGCACATAAGCGCGAGCGCGGGTGCCGAAGCCGTCGATCAGGTGGCCTGCGGTTTCCTCAACCGACATGATATCGTCGACCTGCACTTTTTCGGTGTCAGGCAGGAAGCCCCACGTCGCACGGTTCATCTTTTCGGTATTGCCGATGACGTTGTCGACCTCGGCCATATTCGAGAAAGTTTCCGGCTCCGTCTGGGCGGCGCATCCAGTGACGACCAAGCGGGCATCAGGGTTTTCGCGGCGCAACTTGCGGATGTCTTGGCGGGCCTTGCGCACAGCCTCTGCGGTGACGGCACAGGTGTTCACCACGACCAGATTGTCCTGCCCCTGCGTGAGGTCACGCATGGCTTCTGTCTCATAGGCGTTTAAGCGACACCCGTGGGTGGAAAAAATTGGCGGCTTCATAGTGTGGCCAAGAATTCTGGCGTGAGCGTGCCTGTGAATACGTGGGCGGTCGGGCCTGTCATCCAAACGCCGTCGTCCCGCCAGTCGATATCGATCTGGCCGCCGTCCAGATCAATACGGACCTGCGGTCCAGTGAGCCCGCGACGCACGGCGGCGACTGCTGTCGCACAGGAAGAGGAGCCGGAGGCAAGCGTGACGCCAACGCCCCGTTCCCACACGCGCATGCGCAGGTGGTCGTCGCCAACGACGTGCGCCACTTGCACGTTCGTGCGCTCTGGAAATAGCGGGTGATGTTCATGTGAGAGCCCGAAGGTGGAGAGATCCACCGCTTCGGCGTCATCCACAAAGAACGTGCAATGCGGGTTGCCCATGCCAGTTGCGGTTGGCGCGCCCTCTATCGGTAGCGCAAGTGTGTCCATCTCACGCGCCAGCGGCACGTCGCGCCAGTCGAGAAGCGGCGCGCCCATGTTTACGCGCGTCAGGCCAGCGCCAGCTTCTTCGGCCTGCAATACGCCACGTTCTGTCTTGAGGCTTAGGGAGGTGATTCCCCGTCGATCCATCTCGAATCGCGCGACACAGCGCGTGGCATTGCCACAAGCACCCGCAGTTGAACCGTCAGAATTAAAAAAAGTTAGCCCGATGTCAGCGTCCGTAACGTCATCTAGTACGGCAAGCTGGTCGAATCCGACGCCGCGATGTCGGTCCCCCAAAGCACGCGCAAGGGATTCGGATACACGAATATTATTGCCTCGTTGGTCAATAACCACGAAGTCATTGCCCAGCCCGTGCATTTTCATGAAGGGCAGGCCGAGGGAGGTATCTGCGTGTTGCATAACGGGCGATATAACCTTCGCTTAAGCACAATGGAAGAGATGGTGCAGATTCTCGTAGATTTGGGGGTTGACCCCATGGGGCGACCTTTCTAGATAGCACCCTCAGTGGGCCCTTAGCTCAGTTGGTAGAGCAACTGACTTTTAATCAGTAGGTCGATGGTTCGAACCCATCAGGGCTCACCACTTTTCTAGTTTTGAAATGTGATGTGCAGCCGCTCCTTTAATGGGGCGGCTAGCATCGCTTTCTGCCTTCGGCAGTGCGAATCCTTCAGAAGGTGGATCGGCGCGAGGATTGCCCCCGCGCCGTTTGGTTTTAGAAGCCTTCGAGCACCAGTTTGCCCTTGGCTTTGTTGGTCTCCAGTATCTCATGCGCGCGTGTCAGCGTTGCTGCGTCGATTTTTCCAAGCGTCTGCGTCGCTGTGGAGCGAATTTTGCCCGCATCAATAAGATCGGCGACTTCGTTCAGGATGTCATGCTGGCGTGATATGTCAGCTGTGCCGAACAAGGAGCGCGTGAACATCAACTCCCAGTGGGTCGAGATCGCTTTTGTTTTGAACGGCATGATGTTCAGCGACTCAGGGTCGTCGATTAGACCAAAACGGCCCTGTGGCGCGATAAACTCGGCGATTTGCTCAATGTACTGATGCGTGTGGGTTGTGGAGAACACGTAACCCGGCTGGCCTATGCCAAGCGCCTCAATCTGCGGAGTGAGCGGTTTAGAGTGGTCGAGCACGTGGTGCGCCCCCAGATCTTTCACCCAGTCTTGCGTCTCAGGACGTGACGCTGTGGCGATGACGGTCATATCTGTCAATGCGCGCAGAAGTTGGATCGCGATTGATCCAACGCCACCCGACCCGCCAATGATGACAACGGCAGGCGCTGCGCCCGGAACGGGGTCGGCGACACGTAGACGGTCAAACAGCATCTCGTAAGCGGTCAGCGTGGTCAGTGGTAGGGACGCGGCTTCTGCGGCCGTGACACTGCTGGGTTTGCGGCCGACGATCCGTTCGTCAACAAGATGGTATTCCGCGTTTGTGCCAGAGCGGTCGATCGCACCTGCGTACCAAACCACGTCCCCAACTTTGAACATTGACGTTTCATTGCCCACCTCGACAACTTCGCCGACGGCGTCCCACCCTAGAATAGCGTGTTCATCGCCTTCCGGCGGGCGGTTTGCGCGAATTTTGTAGTCCACGGGGTTAACAGAGACCGCTTGAACCTGAACGAGTAAGTCACGGCCGGTTGCGGTTGGCTTGTCCACTTCGATGTCAGCAAGAGCGCCTGCGCCGTCCAGCGGTCCGGCGTTTTTATATCCTACAGCTTTCATGTTTTATGTCCTTATGCGCCTGATTTAGGCGAGTTTTGTCAGTTCGTTGAGGGTGAAGTCGGCGACGGCGCCATCGGTGGCCGCGCCGTATGCTTGGAGGTGTGGCGCGTTCATATGCGCCTGCCAAAGATCGCGGCTTTCCCATGTTTCGTAGAACACGAACAGCTCTGGGTTCGCGTTATCGGTGTGCAGGTCATATTGAATGCAGCCGTCCTCAGCGCGGGTCGGTTCGATTAGCTTTTCCAACTCTTCGCGGACCAGCGGGGCTTTGCCGGACGCTGCGGTGATTTGTGCCAGAATGGTTAATGACATTGTATCGTCTCCTTTTGACAAATGGTCGATTACAGCGCATATGCTGCGACAGGATACAACATGCAAGTACGCACCTTTCGAGCATATAGGCACCATATGGATACTGTAAAAACACCGACGCCCCATCGCTTTGACAGCTATGGATGCAGCGACGGTTGCCCCGTCGAGGCGGCGCTGGAGCAAATTTCCGGTAAGTGGAAGGGGTTGATAATATTTCACCTTCTGGAAGAAACGCTGAGGTTCAGTGAGCTGTCCCGCCGCGTGGGTAGTGTGACCCAACGTAGTTTGACAAAGCAGCTGAGAGAGTTGGAGGCGGACGGTATCGTGGACCGTAAGGTATACCCCGTGGTGCCGCCGCGGGTTGAATACAGCCTCACGGAGAAAGGCGCACAACTGCGCGACGTGATTGAGGCGCTACGCGGCTGGGGGCAGGTCTTCCGGCGCTAAGCGCTAGCGCATTCCATGTGACGCACAAAGATCGCAGTCCGCCACGGGTGCAGATGCGGGGGATGGCGTTTCGTTGACAGTTGGCCAAAGATTCCGCATTTCGCAGGAAGTTTGTTCAAGAGGGTACTATGAAAATCACGATGATCGGCACGGGTTACGTTGGACTGGTGTCTGGCGTGTGTTTTTCGGATTTTGGCCATGATGTTGTTTGCGTTGATCGTGATCCGTCCAAAATAGAAATGCTCAACAGCGGCCAAGTTCCGATCTATGAGCCGGGCTTGGGCGATTTGATGGCCAAGAACGTTGAGGCTGGTCGCTTGTCGTTCACAACTGACCTTAGCGCTGGGATCAAAGACGCGGAGGCGGTGTTCATCGCCGTGGGAACCCCCACGCGCCGTGGTGACGGGCATGCGGACTTGTCGTTTGTTTACGCGGCCGCCGAAGACATCGCCAAGGCCTGCGCCGCGGCAGGAAATCCGTATACTGTGATCGTGACCAAATCGACCGTGCCTTTGGGGACGAACCGTCAGGTGAAGCAGGTGGTCCGCAAGGCCGCGCCCGACCTGCAGTTTGACGTCGCTTCCAACCCAGAGTTTCTGCGCGAAGGTGCCGCAATTGACGACTTTATGAAACCCGACCGCGTTGTTGTTGGCGTCCAAAGTGACCGCGCCGCAGAGGTTATGGCCGAAGTTTACCGCCCACTGTACCTACGTGATTTCCCCATCATCACGACGGATCTGGAAAGCGCGGAAATGATCAAATACGCCGCGAATGCATTCCTTGCGACGAAAATCACCTTCATCAACGAGATCGCAGCCCTTTGCGAAAAGACCGGCGCGGACGTGAAGCAAGTGTCGCGCGGCATGGGCATGGATGGCCGCATCGGCAACAAGTTCTTGCACGCGGGGCCGGGCTACGGCGGGTCATGCTTCCCCAAAGACACCTCCGCGCTGGCGCGGATCGGGCAAGAACACGCCGTTCCTATGCAGATCACAGAGACGGTGATGCGGGTGAATGAAGCCGTTAAAATTCGCATGATCGAGAAGCTGCGCGACCTGTGCGAAGGCACATTCAACGGCAAGACGGTGGCTGTGCTTGGGGTTACGTTCAAGCCCAACACCGATGACATGCGCGACGCGCCATCCCTAACGATTGTGCCCGCATTGGTGGGCGGCGGTGCCAAGGTTCGCGTGGTTGACCCGCAAGGCCTGCGCGAGGGCGAGGACCTGCTACCAGGTGTGAACTGGGTCGACGACCCCTACAAAGCCGCGCAAAACGCCGATGCGCTTGTGATCCTGACGGAATGGAACGAGTTCCGCGCGCTTGATCTAAAGAAGTTGGCCAAGAAGATGGCAACCCCTCGCATGGCGGATTTGCGCAACATATACTCCGCCAAAGACGCGAAGCGGGCGGGTTTCGGTGCCTATGTCTCAATCGGGCGAAGCGGCTTTGGGGCGTAAAGGCTTGGTATTCAGCTGACGGTCGCCTACCTTTAGCTAATAGGTAAATGCGAAAGGAGCTTTCAATGGGTCTTAGCCCACTACTCGGTCTTGTGGTGTTCGCGCTTGATGTTTGGGCGATTGCGCTAATCATAAACACCAGGATTGAGACCGCTCAGAAAGTGATCTGGATCTTGTTGATCCTGTTCCTGCCAGTCATCGGCCTACTGATCTGGTACTTCGCTGGTCCGAAACCGTCCCGTTAGCAGTGGGAGCCGTCCGCCACGCGTTTAAGGCTTACCGGTTGGTCAGTGACCTGCTGGCCGCGATGGATGCGCGTAATCTGAGCCTGATTTCGGCGGGCGTTGCTTTCTATGCGATGCTGGCGATCTTTCCAGCGCTGGCGGCGCTGATTGCCCTATGGGGTGTCTTCTCCGATCCGGTGTTCATTGATGATCAATTGACCTTGCTGCAACGCTTCGTCCCGGGCGATGCGTTCCGTCTGTTCGAGGCGCAGGTGGATGCACTGATCAATGCCAATGATTCAACGCTCGGCTACACCACTCTGGTGTCCATCGGCGCAGCCCTTTGGTCAACTCGCGCGGGGGTGTCAGCGCTTATCCGTGGGCTGAACGCGGTCTATTCGGCCCCGCACCGCACCGGCGTGCGTCGAACCTACGCGGCGTTGCTGTTGACTGTTTGCTTGATCGCCATGTCCCTTGTCGCGCTGACAGGGATAGTGATCTTTCCGATCGTCTTGGCTTTTCTACCGTTAGGTGAATTCGCCGAGCGAACCTTTGAGGCCCTGCGCTGGGTTTTGGTCACAACGGCCGTCGTGCTTGGACTAGGGATGATCTACCGGTTCGGGCCCAACCATAAGACAGCGCACCTAAAAACAGGGTGGGTGTCGCCGGGGGCGCTGGTCGCCTTGGTCATCTGGGGCGCGGCGTCTTGGGCATTCTCGCTCTACTTGGCGAACTTTGGCAAGTATAACGAAGTGTACGGGTCAATCGGCGCTGTCATTGCGTTGTTGATGTGGTTCTACATCAGCGCGTGGGTTGTGCTGCTGGGCGCGACGCTAAACTGCGAGCTGGCACGCCACCGCCATAGGCGCAGGTAACGCCTAGGTTGCCGCCCGCAGCGTGTCGCCCGGCGCAAAAATAGGCGAAATTTCGATGCGTTTTTCCGCTGTGGCGTCGCGCTTGCCCTCGGCCTCGCTAGCGATGATCTGCGCGGCAGCCTTGCCGATTTCAACGCGGCAGCTATCCATAGTGGCCAATTTACGCGGCAATCCGTCGATCAGGTCGACGCCGTTGAACCCTGCCAGCCCTAGTTTTCCGGGCACATCAATGCCGGCCTCAAGGCAGTAGAGCAGCCCGCCAGCCCCGATCATATCGTTAGAGTAGTATAGAAAGTCCAAGTCCTTGTTGGTTTTCAAAATATTAGCGGTCATCTCGCGCCCCTTGGCCAAGGCGGAGCCACCCGAATAATATTCTTCGGCTTCAAGGCTCAGACCGCTCTCACGCAGCACCGCTTCAAACCCCTCGAACCGTTTGCGGGCGCGGTGGTCGAGCGGCATCTTGGTTCCGAGAAACCCGATTTTCCGGTAGCCACGCTTCAAGATTTCCTTGGCGGTTTCCCGTCCCGCGCGCGTATGAGAGATGCCAACGGCAGAATCCACAGCAGGGCCATCCACGTCCATGATTTCCACAATGGGAACGCCAGCGGCCTCCATCATCCGGCGCGCCGCGTCAGTGTGTTCCAAGCCAGCTACGATCAAGCCGGATGGCCGCCACGATAGCATCTCGAAAATGACTTTCTCTTCCTTCTCGGGCAGGTAATCCGTGACTCCGACAACGGGTTGCAGGGGGGTGTCATCAAACACCTTCGATATGCCCATCATCACCTCAGGGAACACCATGTTCGACAGCGACGGGATGATCACGCCCACAAGATTGACCCTATTTGAGGCCAATGCCCCGGCAATCTTATTCGGCACATAGCCAAGCTGGCGGGCCGCAAGTAGCACCTTTTCGCGGGTTTTGTCAGAAACCTCCCCGCGGTTTCGCAGCACTCGGCTCACCGTCATCTCACTGACACCGGACGCCTCCGACACGTCGCGTAACGTGAGTTGGTGACGGTATTCGGGGCTGGAACGTTCTGCCAATGGGTATCTCGTAAAGTTAGGGCTGCGCTACATGATAGCGCTAAAGAGGTTGGGCTCCAAGAAACATCTGCGCAGGGGTTTAGGCTTGCCTGCCCCGCGCCAAATACGCAATACACACCGCGTGGCCCCGTGGCTCAACTGGATAGAGCAGCCCCCTCCTAAGGGGCAGGTTGCAGGTTCGAATCCTGCCGGGGTCACCAAAAACACCTGAAAAATATGGATTATTTACAGGACATTATGCGGAAGCGTGCGGAAAGTCCCGTCGGCTTTCAGGCCGAAATCGGCTGAAACGGCCGATTTCTCGTACAAAACCTGTACAAAATTCGCACGTTTGTGCGTATTTCGGGGGCCACTCATGAGCCGCCATAGCTTTGATCCCGAAATCGCCGGACGTGTCGGCCTCAATGCAGCGGTGATTTTCCAGAATATCGCCTTCTGGATCGAGAAGAACCAAGCCAATCGCCGTAACCTTCGAGACGGGCGGTATTGGACCTACAATTCGATCTCGGCCTTTGGTGAGTTGTTCCCCTATCTGAGCGAAAAGCAGATCCGCACGGCGCTCGAAAAGCTGGTCAGCGCGGAGCTGATCATCAAGGGCAATTTCAGCGACGATCGCTATGATCGGACCTGCTGGTATGCCCTGGGCAACTCCATTTGCCCCAATGGGCAAATCGATCCGTCTGAAAGGGAAAATGATGCATTTGCCCCTGAGGGCAAGCCATCTGCCCCAGAGGGCAAATCCTATAAGAACAGATATAAACCATATCAAAAACCAAATCCTTCGCACGCGAAGGTGGCGGCGGTGGAGGATGAGATTTCAGAAAAGATTTTGTCCGCCTACCCCGAGGATCGCATTCGCGGCAAAGCGGTTTGCCTTTCACAAATCCGCCAAGCGCTGACCGACGGCGTGGACGCCAAAGACCTTGACGAAGCCGTGCGTGCCTACGCCACCGAGAGCGAAGGCTTCACCCGATCCAAGGTGTGCTTCTCCGACAATTGGTTCAGCTCTGGCCGTTGGCTGAAATACCTTCACGACGTTGAGGAGGCGCGAGAAGCGGGCAAAGCCAAAGAGGCCGAATTGCTCAAAGGTTTGGCCGACTGGGTCATGGACCGCCATCCACTGTGCCGCCACATCACACCCGGCCAAGTGACCGCATTACTGGCCGCAAACCTAGTTAGCCCTGCTGAAATCGAGGCGGCGGGGCTGAGGGCATGAGTGCGACCGATCCCCACCAAGAGCAGAGAGCAAGGTTACCCACCGATTACATCGGCGGGACTTGTGAGGGGCGGCAAGCCTCCCCTTCAAACCCCAACCGGACGCGCGCAAGCTGCGTCAAAGAGGGCCTTTCCGAGAGTGTGATTTTTCGATGCACCCCGTCGGAAAAGGCGGCGCTTGTGGTCAAAGCGCGCGCCGCTGGTCTGCCCAATGCCACGCTGATGCGCGAGGCCTTGGGGCTGACCGACGCACGTCGACGCAAGCCCGTCCCTCGCGTTGATCCGAAGCTGACCTTTGCGATTGCCCGTGTCGGCGGCAACCTCAATCAGATCTCCCGCTGGATCAACAGCGCGGTCAAATCCGGCCGCGCGAGCCAGATCGATGCGCTCAAGGTCGCTGCTCAGCTGGTGGTCATCGAACGGCAGTTAGCACAGATCGTGGCGGCACACATAGGCGGGAACGGCGAATGATCATTTCGTTCTTCTCCACTGGAACGGGCGGCGGTGCGGCCCCAGTGGACTACCTGACCGCGCGCGAGGTTCTCGCCTATGACGAGAGCCGCAACCTGATCCGCGATGACAACGGCCAGCTCCAAACCAAGATCCGCGACCCATTGCCCGAGGTGCTGCACAGCAATCCAGACCAGACCCGCGATCTGATCGATGCGAGCCACAACAAGTGGAGCTACACGGCAGGCGTTATCAGCTTCACTGAGAGCGATGATCCCAGTCCCGACGCCCAGCAAGAGGCCATTGAGCTATTTGAGGCTCTGGCCTTTGCCGGGCTGGACAGGGATCAATACGACTGCCTCTGGGTGCGTCATTCGCATGAGGGCAATATCGAGCTGCACTTCTGCACGCCTCGCCTCGAACTCGGCACCGGCAAAGCGCTGAACATCGCGCCGCCAGGACATGAGACCGCCTTTGCGAGCCTCCGTGACCTGATGAACAAGACCCACGGTTGGGCAGACCCTTTGGAGCCAGAACGCGCCCGTGAAGTGAGAGCGACGATTGAAAACCCAACCCGCGCGCAGGGACGCGAGGAGCTACACGATTGGATCCTCGATCAGATCAGCGTCGGCACCATCATCGACCGCGCCAGCATGATCGATGCGCTATCTGAGGCGGGTTTCGACATCCCCCGTGCCAGCAAAGACTACATCACCGCAAAAGACCCCGACACCGGCGAACGCTGGCGCTTAAAAGGAGAGATTTTCCATGACGACTGGCAAGCCGAACCGCCTCGCCGAGAAATTGAACGCGGACCTGGAAACGATCCGGAGCGACCACGCCGCCTTGATGGTATCTCAGCTGGAGAACTTCAGGAGCGATTTCAGCAGCATTGCGAACAGCGCGCTGCATACAATCGAGACCGATATCAGGTTCTTTCTCAGCGACAGCAAGAGCGAGTTGGAGAGGCGGAGCGAGACGATCCGCCGCTGGCTGACGATCTCCCCTTGGGTGATCGTGGCGATGGTGTCAGTCTGGATCGTGACGGTGCTGATCGCGAGTTGGCTTTGGACAGGTTTGATAACGCGCTCGGAGCTGAAGGAGCTGGGTCTGACGCGGATCGAACAGGCTGGGCTGACATCGGTGACATTGGACCCCAATCGGACCGAATTGAAGACCTGCACGATGGCCGGGACGCCGGTCATCTGCATCGAGATCAAGGAACCTTAGATGACACAGACCCTGACAGCATTGGAACGCGAATTGCTCGCATCCGTCGAACGGTTGGTGACAGCCTGCGAGAGCTCAGCCAAGGAATTGCATGCCTTAGAGAAACGCTCGACCAGCAGGATCGAAAGCAAGGTGAATGGCTTGGCGCATTGCGTGGCGCTATTGATGAAATCACATCTCACGTCCGTCACCACATTGGCCGACTTGCTGCGCGAGGAGCAGAATTACGACACGCTTCAGGCGGGATTAGAGACCAGCTGGAAGTTAGCGAAAGAAGCTGGACCTGTCGCGGTTTGATGCCGGCCCTTTGATAGCATTTACTTCAACAAAGGGGACTGACTATGGGACTGAAACGGACGGACGAATTCCGC
>NZ_FNOI01000003.1 GCF_900107015.1 Litoreibacter albidus
CCGGATCGGTGTCATTGCCCAGCACAGCGATCTCGACGGGGGTGTCCTCGTCGGTGGTGGCCGTGTCATCAATCGCGTCGGGGCCGTCGTTGACCGCGCCAACCGCAACCGTCACGGTCGCCGTGTCGGTGCCGCCGTTGCCGTCGGAGACGGTGTAGGTGATGGTCGCGTCGCCGTTGAAGTCAGGCGCAGGCGTGAAGGTGATCGTGCCGTCGGCGTTGATCACAACATCGCCGTTCGGGCTGGTCGCGTCGGTGACCGTCAGGTCATCGCCGTCCACATCAGTGTCGTTGCCGAGCACGTCGATGGTGACCGCCTCGTCCTCATTCGTGGACGCCGCATCATCGTTCGCCACCGGATCGTCGTTCACAGCCTCAACAGTCACCACAACTGTTGCGGTATCCGTGTTTCCGGCCTCATCTTCGATTGTGTAGGTGATTGTTGTCTCACCGTTGAAATCGGCGTCTGGCGTGAAGGTCACTGTGCCGTCAGCGTTGATCACGACTTCACCGTTTGGCGAAGTTGCGTCAATCACGGTCAGATCATCATTTTCAGGATCGGTATCATTGCCCAAGACATTGATGGTGACGCTGTCGTCCTCATCGACGTTGGCCGTGTCATCATTGGCGTCGGGGCCTTGATTTACGCGGTCGCCCAGAATTTGCTCGATCTCGGTGAACTCTAGCGAGCCGGTGACATTGCCGTCAGTGTCAAGGAATTCGACCGTGCCGGAGGTGCTGTCGCCGTCGGCGTCAAGCGTTTCGTTTACCACGCGGAAGAGGCCTTCGCCCGTCAGGTCCAAGACGTCATAATCGTCGCCTGTGGTGCCGCCGTCGACGGTATCGCCGTCGTTGCCACCGATGATGGTGTCGCGCCCCGCGCCACCAAGAATGGTGTCGATGCCGTCACCGCCCGTGAGGGTATCGTTCCCCGCGCCGCCTTCCAGACGGTCATTGCCGCCCTCGCCGTAGATGGTGTCGTTGCCAGCACCGCCGCGCAGCGTGTCGTTGCCGTCTGGGCCGTTGTCTTCGACAACAGTGTCCACGTCAAAGAACACATCCGTGACATTGATGCCGGAGTTTTCGTTACCGATCTGGTCGTGCAGGATCTCAATCCGGCTCACAGGGCCTGGAATGGTTACCAGAACCGAGTAATGCGGCGAGGTGTCGGAGGAATAGCCCCCGTCGGAGCGCACAGCATCCGCACCTGGAACGCCGTCGGTGTTGTAAAGTGTCAGGCAGCGGCCCGCGTCGAGCTCGATAGTGATAGGGTTGTTGTTCGCGTCGAAGGCCTGCACGCGCACAGCGCCGTCGCCGTCGATGTCATTGATGCGGAACTGAACGTTCTCGACCGGATCGGAGAAGGCCAACTCGTAATTCGCACGACCGCTGTCGCCATTGGTGACGGAGTAAAGCGAGCTGTTGTTCTCGATGGTTTCCGAGCCGCTGTCGATGCCGCTGACCAGCTGGTCGTTTGTTTCAAACTTCGTGTCGGCGTTGCCGTTCTCGTAAAGGATTGAGAAGGTGACATCGACGTTGCCGGTGTCTTGCGTGAAGCCGTTGGTGTTGTGGTGCTGGCCGAAGTTCGGGGCTTCGTCCCAGTTCAAGCTTTCGCGTACTGTTGTGCCGCCGGTTTGGCCACCGTAGTTGCTGTCGCCGTAGATGATGTCATCGCCTGCGCCACCGTCAACGGTGTCATCGCCGGAGCCGGCGTAGACGTCGTCATTGCCTTCGCCCGCAGAAATTGTGTCGTCACCGCCGAAAGCGTCCACGATGTCATCGTTCGGGCCTTCGCCTGCGATGATCTCGTCGTTCGCGTCAATGAAGTCGCCGTCAGGGTCGCCGTCGTAGCCAGCGTCGATGATGTCATTGCCCGCGCTGCCTTCAACGATGCCGTCGCGGTCATCGGCGGCTTCTGGTGTGACATAGCAAATGTTGTCGATCGCGCCGGAGCCACATAGCTCCACTTCCATGCGCGCAACGCCCTCTGCGTTGATGTTGACCGTGGTCTGGCCGTTGTTGCCCGTGTTGGAGATTTGCACGGTTTTGATCAACTGACCGGCTTCGTTGTAAAGACGGACGGTGCCGCCCTCCTCCACGTCAAGCGCACGGAAGTTTACCACTTCGGACGGCTCGTCGAAGGTGAAGATGAGCTTGCCGCCACCTGCGTTATCGTCTGGATCGTTGCTGTCACGGTCTTCCGACAAGATCAGCACGTTGCCGAGGTTACTGGTACCAAGGTCCCAATCGCCGCCAGTCGGATTGTCGGTATCGAATACCATAGGAGGGTTAGACGAGCTGCCGGAGCTGATGGTCACCCCGTCGGATGCATATTGACCGTTAACGATATCACCAGCTTGCAGGTCTTCGAATGTGAGTAAAACGTTAGGCATTACACTTTGTCTCCTACGACGTCGCGGGCATCGGTCGATACACAGCCGACCCCCGCTACAAAATTAAACTCTTTAGCGTACACGCGTGAAACCAACCCAACGGCATAGAGGGCGCTGAACGCCATCATCAAAACCATCAGTAAAATCGCTTCTGCCATGAATAATCCCCAGGCCAATGCAGTTAGTTCCACCAGTGTTGAGTGAAGACGCCAAAAACAGCGGCCACACCAGAACGCGGTGCCAAACAAGGGGATGGTCGGGCTATGCAGCCCGAAAGTCGGTGACGAAATTTACGCACCCAGTCGTCTCAACGGACGATGCACGCAAGCAGTCACACGACGTCCCTCGCATCCGGCAGGAATGCGTTATCGTGTGGCCGCCCCCGTGGCCTATGTCTTCACCCCCCAGATGGGTGTGGTTTTTGATACCGCCTCGCACGGCGACCCAAAAGCTTAATCTGCGTGCGGTGCCCCAAATTCGTCATATTCCGGTCTCGGTACGAAGGGCCTTCGGGATTGTTTCCCAACATGAAAACTGAACGCAAAACCCCACCGATGGCCGCCTTTTTGCGACAAAAAAATTCAACAATTTTATTTATATTCAATTGGTTAAATAAAATTCGAGTTAAGAATTTCTGCCAAGTGTGCACGTCCTCAGCCAGCCCCAACAAGGGTATGGAATCCCTTACCTCCCGTTGCGTAAGGGTGTTTCGCCGCCATTCTTTCCCCGCCCGAAACGACCGAACAATGCGGCTCGTGCCCGAATATTGTCCCGAATTGGTACTCAATAGTCCCGTTTTCGATTCGGGCAGCTGCGACATTCCGTAACGGCACGCGCAGATTAACCGGCGCATTAACCTTAAAAACCGAAACAATAACGCCAACATTGGGAGCATTGTTTCTAAGTGCAAATTTGCGCCAACATTCAGACATAAACGGGTCCATATCCGGCAAACCGAACCCAGCAGACGGCGATCTTCTCGACTAATATTGAAGGTTGATCAGGTCTCTCTGCCGGTAAAGGTCAGAGAGACGTGGTACCCGAGGTCGGACTCGAACCGACACGCCTCGCGGCAACAGATTTTGAATCTGTCGTGTCTACCATTCCACCACTCGGGCCCCTGTCTCGTTCGGTGGCGCGGTAGTCGCCACCAGAGGTGCGTGCGGTGTAGCCAAAGCAATCGGGCGCGTCAATTCGTGGAACGCATTATCGCGCGGTTTTCACCGGGAATTTTTCAAAAGGCGGCAATCGCCCCTAAAACATGACCCCAACTAGCCAGAGCGAGATGCTTGGGAACATCAATAACACCACCACCCGCACCAAATCTGACGCCACAAACGGCAATACACCGCGGTAGGTTTGCGTGATCGGGATGTCGCCGCCGACTTGGTTGATGATGAAGAGGTTCATTCCGACGGGCGGCGTGATCAAGCCGACCTCCACAACGATCAACGCCAATATGCCGAACCAGATCGCCGTTTGCTCTGACGTGAGGCCGAAATCCAGCGTCTCGATGATCGGGAAGAATATCGGGATGGTCAGCAGGATCATCGACAGGCTGTCCATCACGCATCCAAACACCAGATAGCACAGCAACATCGCCAGCAGCACCGTCATGGGGGCGTAGCCCTGCAGCGACACCCAATCGGCAAGTGCCTGCGGAGCTTGGGTGAAGGCCAAGAACGCGTTAAACACCTGTGCGCCAAAGATAATAAAGAAGATCATGGCGGAGGCTTGCGCCGTCTCCAGGATCGACGCCTTGAACGCCCCCCACCCCAAACTGCGTGTGGCCACGCCGTATAGGCCCGTGGCAATCGCCCCCACAGCGGCGCCTTCCGTCGGAGTGAACAAAGCCTGCGCACCGGGTTTGAGCCAGTTCCAATCCGCCGCAATGCCGCCCATAACCAAGGTGAAGATAGCCACAACCGGCCACACCTTCGCTAACGTCTTCATGCGCGCCCTAAGGGGCTTGCGTGCCGCCACCGGTCCAGCGTCAGGGCGGATGCGAACATAGATCGCCACGGTCACCATGTAGCCAAATGCCGCGAGCAATCCCGGGACCAGCGCCGCAATGAACATTTTCACTAGGTTCTGTTCGGTCAGGATCGCGTAAATCACCAAGATAATAGATGGCGGAATCAAAATGCCCAACGTACCCCCCGCCGCCAGCACCCCCGTGCTGAGTGCGTCAGAGTAGCCGCGCTTGCGCATTTCCGGCAGGGCCACCTGTCCCATCGTGCTCGCCGTCGCGAGAGAGGAGCCACAGACCGCCCCGAACCCCGCGCAAGCGCCCACGGCCGCCATCGCCACACCGCCCTTGCGGTGGCCCAACCAGTCCGACGCCGCGTTAAACAACGCCCCGCTCATGCCGGACTTTGTGGCGAACTGCCCCATCAGCAAGAATAGCGGCACAATCGTCAGGGAGTAGCTGGAGAACGTGTCATACGTCAGGGTTTTCATCTGGCTCAGCGTCGCCGTAGGCCGCCCCAGAACGATCCACGTCCCGATAAAGCCCGACGCGAACATCGCGGCCCCGATTGGAATGCGCAGGAATATTCCCAGCAACATCAGCCCGAAGCCGGACAGCGCCAACTCCAGCCCGCTCACAGCTCACCCTCTTCGCCGACAATGACCCAGTTGACCGCCCGCCACACCGTAAAGACGCTCACCACGAAGAAGAGCACCGCCCCCAAGGTGGAGAGGCCGTAGGGTATCCACACGGGCATCTCAAGCTCATAGGTTGTTTCGGGGTAATAGGGCTTTGACCCCATCGCGAAGGCGCTGCGAAAACTGTCAGAGCCGTAGGGGAATTTCTCCGCGAACCCCAGATAGAGCCGCCACAGGATTAATCCAGACACAACGGCAATGGCCAGATCACCCAATGCGCCCAGCACGGCCTGCGCGCGCGGCGGCAATCGGTTGGACAGCACATCAACGGTCACATGGCCGCGATTCAACTGACACCACGGCATGAACGCGAAGATCGCGATGGCGCAGCTCATCTCCACAAGTTCGAAATCCCCGCGCACAGGGCCAAGTCCCGCAAACAAAAACGCGCGCCCAGTCACGGAGGCCACGGTGATTAACGCCGCGCTCACCAGCACCAGCCCCCCCGCATAGGCGCATAGGCGGCACAGAGCATTTAACGTCTGCTCGGTGCGGGCCTCAAAGTGTCTTGCCAGAGCCATCGGCCCTCCTGCGCGCGCCTTTGGTCATGCCGAAGGCGGGAACTGATAAATCGTTAACCGAAACTAAAGACGGTCTGTGGAGAACGTGTCGCAGCTTTGAATGGTCGCGTTCTCATAACCGGTTGCGAACCACCGTTGGCGCTGCGCGGATGTGCCATGGGTGAAGCTGTGCGGATTGGGGCGCTTGCCCGCGTTGCGCTGCAACGTGTCGTCGCCGATCTGCTTGGCCGCGTTGATCGCTTCCTCTAAGTCGCCGCTTTCCAGGGAATTGAACCGCGCCTGCGCGTACCGCGCCCACACGCCGGACAGACAATCGGCTTGCAACTCGGTCCGCACAGAGATGGCGTTGCTTTCCGTTTGGCTTACCTGCTGGCGTATACGGTGGGCCTGCCCCAGAATGCCCAGCTCGTTCTGGACATGGTGCGCGATCTCATGAGCAACGACATAGGCCGCCGCGAAATCACCCGACGCGCCAAGGCGGCGCGACAGCGTTGTGAAAAACTCGGTATCCAGATAGGCCTTGCGGTCCGCGGGGCAGTAAAACGGCCCCGATGCACCGGATGCGCCGCCGCAGGGGCTTTGCGTGGCGCCTTTGAACAACACCAGCGTCGCGGGGGTATACTGCCGCCCGACCTGTTCTTGGAAAATTTCGTCCCAGACTTCTTCTGTGTCGGCCAGCACCACGGAGACGAACGCGCCCGCCTCTTGGTCGGCTTGGGTGATCTGGCCACCTGTGGACACCACCTGCCCTCCGCCGCCGCCCGCAGATTGCAGCAACGGGGTCACGTCGATACCCAAGAAATAGCCAATCACCAAGACCGCGATCAACCCGACGCCGCCAATGCCGCCCGCCTTGCCACCACGGCGTCGGCCGGTCTGCATACGCCTATCTTCTATGTTGCGGCTGCTGCGCCGACCTTTCCAACGCATTTCGCGCTCCTCATACTGGACTTGCAGCGTTAGTAAGGCCATGATGCACCGAAGGCAAACGACCCAATGGCAGCTGGCAGATATAAGCGGGCGCGATACGGGTGAAGCAGGATTAACATGAAGCGGCTATATAACTGGACCCTGTCCCTCGCGGACCATCCCTACGCTATGTGGGCATTGGTCATTGTCGCATTCACCGAAAGCTCCTTTTTTCCGATACCGCCGGACCTGTTGATGATCCCGATGATCATCGCCCGCCCAAGCAAGGCGTTTTTGATTGCTGGCGTGGCTATGGCGGCCTCTGTCATTGGCGGCTTGATGGGCTACGCCATCGGCGCCCTCGCGTTCGAGCAGATCGGACGGCCCATCCTAGAGGCGCTTGGCAAAGGCGACGCCGCACTTGAGTTCAACTCCCGCTTTAACGATATGGGCTTCTGGCCGGTGCTGATCGCGGGTATGACGCCCTTTCCCTACAAGGTTATCACCATCATGTCGGGCTGGACGGGCATGCCGCTTGGCACCTTTATCGTAACGTCCATCATCGCGCGTGGCGCGCGCTTCTTTATCGTTGCAGGCCTTTTGTGGAAATTCGGCGACCCGATCCGCAACTTCATCGAAAAGCGCTTGGGTCTGGTGTTCACCGCATTTATCGTCGTCCTATTGGCAGGTTTCGCCTTGGTGAGGTTCCTATAAGTATGTCACGCACCCAGATCGTCATCACCGCCGCTGGCGGCTCCGCCCTTCTGCTGGCGGGAGCGTTTATCTTTCAACTGCTTGGCTATGCTCCCTGCGAGATGTGCCTTTGGCAGCGCTGGCCCCATGCCGCCGCCTTCTTGATTGGTGCGCTCTTTCTTATGCTTCCCAGTCGTGCACTGGCGCTGCTGGGCGCATTGGCCGCCGCCACGACAGGGCTGATCGGTGTATTTCACGCAGGCGTTGAGCAAAAATGGTGGGAAGGCCCGACAAGCTGCACATCCGGCGACATCAGCAACCTGACGCCGGAACAGCTGCTGGAGCAAATCATGACCGCCCCGATGGTGCGTTGCGACGAAATCCCGTGGGCGCTGGCAGGCATCTCTATGGCGGGTTGGAACGCGATTATCTCGCTGTTTCTTGCAGGGCTGTGGATCGCCGCCGCACGGCGCAGCGCGTAGAATACGCGACCATTGGCGGCTAAATCGGTCAATCTCGCCGCCCCCATTGCACCCTAAACCTAGGTTGGTCTATAGTGCCGCCAACTAGATATAGACGCCCTGAGGCGCACCCAAATCGAGATCGGACCCACCGTGAGCGACACGCCGGAAACCCCTGAAAACGAAGACGAAAACACACCGTTCCGCATGCATCATGACGGGCCGCAGATCAACATTGCCGACGAGATGAAGACCTCCTTCCTCGAATACGCGATGAGTGTGATTATCTCGCGGGCGATTCCCGACCTGCGCGACGGCCTGAAGCCGGTGCACCGCCGCATCCTTTATGCGATGTATGAGACCGGCAACACGCACGACAAGTCGTACAAAAAATCTGCCCGTCCCGTCGGCGACGTCATGGGTAAATACCACCCGCACGGCGACAGCGCGATCTATGACGCGTTGGTGCGTATGGCGCAGGATTTCTCCATGTCGCTGCCTTTGCTTGATGGTCAGGGCAACTTCGGCTCCATGGACGGCGATAACCCCGCCGCGATGCGCTATACAGAAGTGCGCATGGACAAGCCCGCAGGTTCCCTGCTGGCGGATATCGAAAAAGACACAGTCGACTTCCAAGACAACTACGATGGCAAGGACCGTGAACCCTCCGTTCTGCCCGCCCGCTTCCCCAACATGCTGGTCAACGGCGCTGGCGGTATCGCGGTGGGTATGGCCACGAACATCCCGCCCCACAACTTGGGCGAGGTCATCGACGCGACGCTGGCGCTGATCGAAAGCCCAGACCTGGACGAGCACCAGTTGATGGAATACGTCCCCGCCCCCGATTTCCCGACAGGCGGCATCATCCTTGGCCGTTCCGGCGCGATCAAGGCTTATACAGAGGGGCGCGGCTCGGTCATCGTGCGCTCCAAAACCCACGTGGAAGAAATCCGCAAAGACCGCTTTGCCATCATCATCACCGAAATCCCGTATCAGGTGAACAAGGCCACGATGATCGAGCGGATAGCGGAAACCGCACGCGACAAAAAGATCGAAGGCATCAGCCACGTCCAAGACGAATCCGACCGCGTCGGCGTCCGCGTCGTGGTGGAGTTGAAACGCGACGCCACCGCAGAGGTGGTGCTGAACCAATTGTTCCGCTTCACGCCCATGCAAACCAGCTTTGCCTGTAACATGCTGGCGCTGAACGGCGGCAAGCCGGAGCAGCTGACCCTGCGCACGTTCCTGACCAACTTCATCGCCTTCCGCGAAGAAGTGGTGGCCCGCCGCACCGCATTCGAGCTGCGCAAAGCCCGCGAACGCAGCCACATCTTGTGTGGCTTGGCCGTGGCCGTCACCAACATCGACGAAATCGTTGCGACCATCCGATCCTCCACCGACGCTGCCGAAGCGCGCAGCCGCTTGATGACCCGCGCGTGGCCAGCCGCCGACATCGCGCAATATATCAAGCTGATCGACGACCCGACCCACACGGTCAACGACGATGGCACCTACCACCTGTCCGAAACCCAAGCCCGTGCCATTCTGGAACTGCGCCTGCAACGCCTGACACAAATCGGCGTGAAAGAGGTTACGGACGAACTGGAAGAACTTGCCAAGAAGATCACCGAATACCTCGCCATCCTGCGCTCTCGTGAGCGGATTATGGGCATCATCGCGGATGAGCTGACCGAGGTAAAAGAACAGTTTGCCGTCCCACGTCGCACGGAGATCGTCGACTGGTCCGGCGACATGGAAGACGAAGACCTGATCGAGAAAGAGGACATGGTCGTCACGATCACCCAGTCCGGCTGGATCAAACGCACGCCGCTTGCCGAATTCCGCGCGCAACGTCGCGGCGGCAAGGGCCTGTCTGGCATGTCCACCAAGGACGACGATGTCGTCACCCAGCTGTTCGTCGCCAATACGCACACACAGCTGTTGTTCTTCACCACCGACGGCATGGCCTACAAGCTGAAGACATGGCGCCTGCCCCAAGGCGGCCGCACCGCCAAAGGCAAGGCAATCGTCAACATCCTGCCAATCCCGACTGGCGTGTCCATCGCGGCGATCATGCCTGTGGACCGCGACGAGAAGGAATGGGGCGATCTGCAAATCATGTTCGCCACAACCGCTGGCGACGTGCGCCGCAACGCGCTGTCGGACTTCACCAACGTTATGCGCAACGGCAAGATCGCTATGAAACTGCCGGAGGGTGTGGAACTGGTAAATGCCCGCATCTGCGATGAGAACGATGACGTCATGCTCATCACCAACGCAGGTCGCGGCATTCGCTTCCCGACCACCGACGTGCGCGTCTTCTCCTCTCGCAGCTCCACCGGTGTGCGCGGTATCCGTTTGCAGGACAACCAGCGCGTCGTCTCCATGTCGATCATCCGCCACTTCGAGGCTGATCCAGCAGAGCGCGCCGCATATCTTAAAATGCGTCGCGCTGTCATGGGCTTAGCGGACGATGCTGACGCAGAGGATGAAGAGGCTATCGCAGGCGATATCAGCCAGGACCGCTATGACGAGATGTTCGCGTTCGAGGATCTGATCCTCACCATCACCAAAGGCGGCGCAGGCAAGCTCAGCTCCTCGCATGATTATCCGGTGCGCGGGCGCGGCGGCATGGGCGTTACGGCAATGGATAAAACCATGCGCGGCGGCGAAATCATCGCCTCCTTCCCAGTGGAGACCAGTGACCAGATCATGCTGGCCACATCCAAAGGCCAGTCCATCCGCTGCCCTGTCGAAGGCATCTCCTTCCGGTCGCGCTCTGCGGGTGGGGTTAAGGTCTTCAACACCGGCAAGGGTGAAGAGGTCGTATCAGTGGCCTACATCGCCGACCAAGGGGAAGAAGACAGTGACGCGGAGGCGACAACCGACGTCGTTACCGACGAAAGCTAAGCCCCTTCCGATACGTTTAGAATGGCCGTCCCAACAGGGCGGCCATTTTGCTTTGTACTTGCCCCCGCGCTGCGCTACATCCGCCCCATGACAGATAGCATCCTCAATATCATCGGTGGCGGCATGGCAGGCTCTGAAGCCGCTTGGCAGGCCGCAAACATGGGCGTCAAAGTGGTCATCCACGAAATGCGCCCGAAGGTCGAAACCTTCGCCCACCGCACGGGCGATCTGGCGGAAATGGTGTGCTCCAACTCCTTCCGCTCCGACGACAGTGAGCAGAACGCCGTGGGCCTCCTCCATTGGGAGATGCGACAAGCGGGCGGCATCATCATGGAAATGGCCGACAAACACGCCCTGCCCGCAGGCAGCGCCTTGGCCGTGGACCGCGACCCCTTCGCGCAATCCGTCACTGCCAAGATCATGGCTCATCCGAATATCTCGGTGTCTTACGAACCGATCGAGGAGCTGCCCACCAGCGGCAACTGGATCATAGCCACGGGGCCGTTGACCTCGCCCGGCTTGGCAAGCGCTATCGCCGCCGAGACCGGACAGGACGCGCTGGCCTTCTTCGACGCCATCGCGCCGATCATCTATTTCGACACCATCAACATGGACAAAGCGTGGTTCCAATCGCGCTACGACAAGGGCGAGACGGAGGAGGACCGCACTGCCTACCTCAACTGTCCGATGGACAAAGACACCTACGAGGCCTTCATCGACGCGCTTTTGGCAGCCGAGAAGACCGAATTCAAAGAAGGTGAAACCGCAGGCTATTTCGACGGCTGCCTCCCGATTGAGGTGATGGCGGATCGCGGCCGCGAAACCTTGCGCTATGGCCCGATGAAGCCCGTTGGCCTGACCAACCCGCACCAGCCGGACATTAAGGCCCACGCCATCGTGCAACTGCGCCGCGACAACGCCTTGGGCACTTTGTTCAACATCGTCGGCTTCCAGACCAAAATGAAATACGGCGCGCAAAAGGAAGTTTTACGCATGATCCCTGGACTGGAGGAGGCCGAGTTCGCCAGACTTGGTGGCATCCACCGCAACACATTTATCAACTCCCCCACATTGCTGGACGGGCAGATGCGTCTGAAATCGAAGCCACATTTGCGCTTCGCAGGGCAAATCACCGGCGTTGAGGGATACGTGGAATCCGCCGCCATGGGCCTTTTGGCGGGGCGCTACGCGGCGGCCGAAATGCTGGGCCACACGCTGGATGTTCCGTCACCAGATACCGCAATGGGCGCTTTGGTGACGCATATCACCGGCGGCGCGGAGGCAAAAACCTTCCAACCGATGAACATCAACTTCGGGTTATTCCCGCCAGTAGTGGACGCCAAAACGGGCCGCCGCAACCGCGCCACCCGCTACAAGATGTACACCGACCGCGCGAAACAGGCTTGGACCGACTGGCTTGATGATGCACGGCTGCACGACGCCTAGGGAATTTGCCACCGTGGGCGGCATACTCGAACTGGTCGCAAACACATGACGTACCGCACCCGATTTGCTCCGTCCCCGACGGGCCCGCTGCACCTTGGGCACGCCTATTCCGCGCTTCTGGCGCGGGACATGGCCGAGGCACATCGCGGCAAATTCCTGCTGCGGATTGAGGACATCGACCAAAGCCGCGCACGCCCGCACTGGGAGGCACAGATTTACGACGACTTGGCATGGCTTGGCCTCACGTGGCCCCAGCCCGTCATGCGCCAATCGGACCGTTTGCAATTCTACAACGCGGCATTACGCAAACTTTGGGCGCTCGGGCTGCTGTTTCACTGCACCTGCAATCGACGCGATATCCAAGAGGCCGCCTCTGCCCCGCAAGAAGGCGGTGCCCCTATTATGGGGCCGGACGGGATCGTCTATCCCGGCACCTGCCGCCACAGACATTCGCAAGACGGGGCCGTGCCCTTCCCCGGAAACGCCGCGCTTCGGCTAGACATGGCGCGCGCTGCGACCATGCTCAGCCAACCGGAGGCTCTCGCTTTTCTTGAGACTGGGCAAGGCCCCGACGGCCAGACGGGCCATATCCGCTTCACCGAAGAAGATCTGTTAACCACAATAGGCGACGTCGTGCTGTGCAGGCGCGATATGGGCACATCGTATCATCTGTCGGTCGTGCTAGACGACGCAGCGCAGGGCATCACCCATGTGGTGCGCGGCCGCGATTTGTTCGAGGCGAGCAAGATTCACGTGGTTCTACAACGTGTTCTAGGCCTTCCGGTCCCCACCTATCATCATCATGATTTGATCCGCGACGCGGAGGGCAAGCGTCTGGCCAAACGCGACGACGCGCGCGCCATCGCCAAATACCGCGATGACGGCCTGCGCCCTGAAGACATTCGCGCGATGGTCGGGCTTTAGCTTTCGGGCTTCATCAACTCGCGTTCTGTGCCGTCCTCAACGGACGTATAAAGGCAGCTGCGCCGATTGGTGTGACACGCCGGACCGACCTGTTCCACCACCGCCAGCAGGCAGTCGCGGTCACAATCCACGCGCAGATCAATCAACGTCTGCGTGTGGCCGGACGACTCGCCCTTGATCCAAAACGCCTGACGTGACCGCGACCAATAGGTCACTTTCCGCGTCTCAAGCGTTTGTGCTACTGCATCGGCGTTCATCCATGCCAACATCAGCACCTCCCCGCTGGCGTGGTCTTGGGCGATCACTGGCAGCAGCCCTTGGTCGTTATAGGTCAGTGTTTCAGGATCGAAGCGGGTCATGGGATTTACCTTTTGCAAACGTCGCACTAGGGCTTATCTATGGTTCTGACCTTGTTGAAAAGGCCCGATAGGAGCGCGTCAATGTCTGAGAATACCGATCTGATCAAGCTCTACTCGGGGCAGATACTGGCACTGGCAGCGGATATTCCGCTGACCGACCGCCTTGATGCGCCACAAGCTTCGGTCAAACGCCGCTCCCCGTTGTGCGGCTCGACTGTCACCGTGGATCTGGACATGGACGGCGACCGCATCGCGGCCTTCGGGCAAGACGTGAAGGCCTGCGCCTTGGGTCAAGCGGCGGCCTCCGTTGTGGGCGGCGCAATTTTGGGGCGCACGGAAACCGAAGTCCGCGCCGCGCAAAGCCAGCTGAAGGCCATGCTGAAATCCGACGGCCCTGCCCCTGACGCGCCATTCGATGACCTGAAGGTGCTGTTGCCCGCAAAAGAATTCAAGAACCGCCACGCGTCAATCATGCTCGCCCTTGATGCAACCGTCGAGGCGATGGAACAGGCACGCAACGCCAACTGCGCATAAAAAAAGCCGCTACGTCCGGGCGGGACGCAGCGGCCAGTCAGCTAGTCTCATCAGTCGTGATACGCACCGAGGCAGTCGGCATAGTTGGGGACATTGCGTATCCCCCGACGGGTAACGGGACAGAAAACCGGTCGAGGCTGGACGAAAGACAGCAGGCAGTTAACTCCTAGAATAGCGTTGGAAGGTAGAGGGCGACCGTCATCATCACGCCGATGGATGCGATTCCGGCCGCATCGTGCATCAAGGCTTTAGGGGACCGGGTAAGGACCTCGCGAAAATCTTTGATCATGTGAACTCTCCCTGCTCTTAAACGCTTCTGTTGCGCCTTTGTTCTCATTTTAACCATGTTCTGTAAAGAACTTTTTAAGAACATTTGCGAACAAAATGTAAGGGGCCTGCGGGAAAAGCTGCTAACCAATTGATATTAAACGGATCGATTTGTCTTGTTCCATCAACCACAAAAGAACACGCGCCGCCTCTCCACGCGGCGATGTCAGCGACGGATCATCCACCAGAAGTTTGCGGGCGTCGCTTTGGGCGACTTCCATCAGTGCGGTTTGGGTTTCCATATCCGCGATGCGAAAACGCGGCATACCACTTTGCGCGGTGCCAATCAGATCCCCTGCCCCGCGAATGGCCAAGTCTTCCTCCGATATCCGGAACCCGTCCTCCGTCTCGCGCATGATGCGCAGACGACGTTTGGCGGTCTCGGTTAACGGGTCTTGAAACAGCAGCAAGCAGGTGGAGGCCGCGTCCCCGCGCCCGACCCTCCCGCGCAATTGGTGTAACTGTGCAAGGCCAAAGGTTTCCGCCCGCTCGATCACCATCACCGTCGCGTTGGGCACGTTCACCCCCACCTCGATCACCGTGGTGGCGACCAGCACCGAGGTCTCCCCCGCCACGAACTTGGCCATCGCCGCGTCTTTCTCAGCGGGTGGCATTTGCCCGTGGACAAGGCCGACCACATCTTCCCCCAACGCGGCGCGCAACCTTTTGAACCGGTCTTCTGCCGCGGTTTTGTCGCTCAGCTCGCTCTCCTCGACCAACGGGCAAACCCAGTAAGCCTGCCGGCCCTCAGCAATCACGCCGCGCAGCTTGGAGACGACTTCGTCAAGGCGCGCGGTGGACACCGACGCCGTGGTGATCGGTTTGCGCCCTGGTGGTTTTTCGTCCAACACCGACACATCCATGTCGCCATATTGCGCCAACGCCAAGGAGCGCGGGATCGGTGTAGCCGTCATCACCAGCACGTCAACGGCGCGGCCCTTCGCCCCCAACTCGGAGCGTTGGTTCACCCCGAAGCGGTGCTGCTCATCCACCACCGCAAGCCTAAGATCATGGAACTCCACATCTTTTTGGAACACTGCATGCGTGCCCACTAAAACATGGATGCGCCCATCCGCCAGCGCCGCCAGCTTCGCCGCACGCTCCGTCCCTTTATCGCGTCCGGTCAGAAGCTCCAATACGACGCCAGCGTCGGCCGCCAATGGGACCAGACTCTCATGATGCTGACGCGCCAAAATCTCGGTCGGGGCCATCATGACGCCCTGCCCGCCGGCCTCCACCGCCGCGAGCAATGCCATGAAGGCGACCAGCGTTTTGCCCGCCCCCACGTCGCCTTGCAGCAACCGGTTCATCCGGATCGGCGCCGCCATATCCGCCGCGATTTCCGCCACTGCTCGGGTCTGCGCGCCCGTCGGGCTGTAGGGCAAGGCCGCCAAAACCTTCGATTGATACGCCCCAGTGGCCGTGCTGGACACGCCGGGTTTGGCGCGAACGGTTGCGCGCGCCAGCCCAAGTGTCAGTTGATGCGCAAAAAACTCGTCGTAAGCCAAGCGCTGCCGCACGGGATGGGTCGCGGTGATATCGGCCAACGCCGTTGGCCTATGCGCGGCGCGAATGGCGTCCGCCCAATCCGGCCAGCCGGTTTTCGCCTTCTGCCCCGGATCAATCCACTCCGCCAACTCCGGTATGCGCGGCAACGCAGACTGCGCCGCCTTGTGGAAAACCCGCTGCGTGACCCCGTGGGTCAGTGGATAGACAGGTTCAAACGCGGGGATTTCATCTGCGCGGTCCACAGGCAGCATATGATCGGGATGCACCATTTGCGCCACCCCGTCGAACATTTCGACCTTGCCTGACACCAAGCGTCGCTGCCCCGTCGGCAACTGCTTTTGCAGATAATCGCCATGCGCATGAAAGAACACCAAGCGGAATTCCAGCTTCTCGTCGCGCACATGCACATGGTACGGACGCCCCCGCGAGCGCGGCGGAACATGCATGCCAATCTCGACCTCAACCGTCACCACACCGGGCAAAACGGCGTCTTGTACCGATGATTTGACCGCACGGTCCACGCCGGACAATGGCAAGGTGAAGATCAAATCACGCGGTTTCTCAATTGCCAAGTGCTCAAAATTCTTGGCAATCTTCGGGCCGACGCCGTCCAACTCCGTAAGGGCGCTGAACAGCGGAAACAATATTTCAGGACGCCCCGCCACGGCGATCTACGCGTCCCCGATAAGGGCGAGCCAATCGTCCTCATCAATCACTTTGATCCCAAGGGACGCCGCTTTCGTGGCCTTGGACCCCGCCCCCGGCCCCGCGACCAGAAGGTCGGTTTTGGCCGAAACGCTGCCGGACACTTTCGCCCCTAGCCCTTCGGCGCGCGCCTTTGCCTCCGCACGGCTCATCTTCTCCAACGTGCCGGTGAACACGACGGTTTGCCCAGCCACGGGGCTGTCCGCTGTGGCGGGCCGCGCCACCGGTTGCACCTCCAATTCGTCGACCAACCGCTTGATTGAGGCGTATTCTGCCTCTTGTGCAAAGGCCTGCGTCAGCGACGCCGCCATCACCGCGCCAACCCCGTCGATCGACAGCAGATCATCCCACGCGGGGCCGGACTGCGGCGCGGCATCGCGCACGGCTTGCTCGAAGTCGTCCCAATTCGTGAAATGACGGGCAAAAAGGTTCGCCGCACTCTCCCCGACGTGACGGATGCCAAGTGCGAAGATCACCCGGTTGAGCGGTATCTTACGCCGCTCATCAATCGCATCAAACAGGTTCCCGACCGAGGTATCACCCCATCCGTCGCGGTTTTTCAGCTTGGTCATCGCCTTGGCATCGCGTTGGCGCAGCGTGAAAATATCAGCCGGTTCGCGCACGCTCAACTGATCGTCGTGGTAGAATGCCTCCACCTGCTTTGCGCCAAGACCGTCAATATCAAACGCCCCACGGCTGACGAAATGCTTCAATTTCTCAACGGCTTGCGCGGGGCAAATCACCCCGCCCGTGCAGCGCCGCACCGCGTCGCCTTCTTCGCGGATCGCGGCGGATCCACATTCGGGGCACAGATCGGGAAACACATACGGCACCGCGTCCGCTGCCCGTTGCGACAGGTCAACATCCGCCACTTTCGGGATCACATCGCCCGCGCGGTAGACCTGCACCAAATCGCCTTCGCGGATATCTTTGCCGCCGCGAATTTCCCCGCCCTTGCTGTCGATACCCTTGATGTAATCCTCGTTATGCAGCGTCGCGTTGGAGACAACCACGCCCCCAACCGTCACCGGAAGCAGTCGCGCGACGGGCGACAAAGCCCCCGTGCGCCCCACCTGTATCTCAATCGCCTCCAGACGGGTCCACGCCAATTCTGCCGCGAATTTATGGGCGATTGCCCATCTCGGTGTCGTCGACCTGAAGCCAAGACGGCGCTGCAAATCCAGATCGTTTACCTTGTAGACCACCCCGTCGATGTCATAGCCCAAGTCGGGCCGCGCGACTTCAATATCCGCATAATGCGCCACCAATTCAGCGGGGCCTTTGCACAGGCGCGTCAGCGGGTTGGTCTGAAACCCCATCTCCGACAACCGCGTGATGGCCTTCATTTGTGTGTCGGCCAACGGTTCCGACACCGCCCCCCACGCGTAGGCGAAAAAGGCCAAAGGCCGCGCCTTGGTGACGTTTGCATCCAACTGGCGCAGCGATCCGGCGGCCGCGTTTCGCGGGTTGGCGAAGACTTTCGCGCCGGCGGCCTCTTGCGCTTTGTTCAGCGCCGCGAAATCCGCGTGGCTCATGTATACCTCACCGCGCACCTCCAACACGTCGGGCGCGCCGGATATCTGCTGCGGGATGTTGGCGATCATTTTCGCGTTGGCGGTCACATTCTCACCAACTCCGCCGTCGCCACGCGTCGCCGCAGAGACAAGCCGCCCCGCCTCATAACGCAACGATAGCGACAGCCCGTCGATCTTCGGCTCAGCTGTGTAGCTCAGCGCGTCGGTGTCACTAAGGCCGAGGTATTTGCGAATACGCGCGTCAAATTCGGTCACATCGCTGTCGTCGAAGGCATTGCCCAAGGACAGCATCCGCACCTCATGCCGGATCTTCGAGAACCCTTCCGCAAGCGGCCCGCCGATTTGTTCGGTGGGGCTATCGTCGCGTTTTAACGCCGGAAACCTTTGCTCAATCGCGAGGTTGCGCCGCTTGAGCGCGTCATAATCCGCGTCGCTGATCTTGGGCTGGTCCCTGCCGTGGTAATCCGCATTCGCGCGGGCCAATGCGTCCGCCAAACGCGCGAGCTCGCTGCTGGCTTGATCCTCTGTCAGATCGTTCGGCTCTATCTGTTCCACATTGGGTGCTTGTTCCACGGATCGCCCTCACTTCTCGCGCTGTTCTTGATATGGCGAGAAGGCGAAGCCGTCCAGTCGTCCAGCCCCAAGTCGTGGCCTTTCCGGCGTTTTCCTGTGGTGCGGGCCAAATGAAAAGGCGCGCCCGTTTCTCGGGGCACGCCTTTTCCATCGTCACACTTATCGCCGTGCTTTAGCCGCTCACAGCCAGCTGCTTCAGGTCTTCCGTCTGCGTCATCGGTTGTGGATCGCGCAGAACATAGCCCCGCCCCCACACCGTCTCAATGTTGCTTCCGCCGCCAGTGGCAGTCGCCAGTTTCTTGCGCAGCTTGCAGATGAATACGTCGATGATCTTCAATTCCGGCTCGTCCATCCCGCCGTAAAGGTGGTTCAAGAACATCTCTTTCGTCAGGGTCGTGCCTTTACGCAGGCTCAACAGTTCCAGCATCTGGTACTCTTTGCCCGTCAAATGCACGGGGGCGCCGTTCACATCCACGGTTTTCGCGTCAAGGTTCACGGCAATCTGCCCCGTTTGGATAATCGACTGCGAATGCCCTTTGGAGCGGCGGATAATAGCGTGAATACGCGCAACCAATTCTTCGCGGTGGAATGGCTTGGTTAAGTAATCGTCCGCGCCGAACCCGAATCCTTTCAGCTTGCTGTCCGTGTCGTCGGCGCCAGACAGAATCAAAATCGGCGTCTCAATACGGGCTTGCCGCAACTGGCGCAGCACCTCATGGCCCGTCATATCGGGTAAATTTAGGTCTAGCAGGATTAAGTCGTAGTCATACAACTTAGCCAAATCGATGCCTTCCTCCCCCAGATCGGTGGAATAGACATTCAGGTTTGCGTGGGTCAGCATCATAGAGATGGACTTGGCGGTAGTCGGATCGTCTTCGACGAGAAGCACTCGCATTATTTGTTCTCCGGTATACGTCCCCTCAAGTATGTTAACATTAAAATGCAAAAGGTTAATTTGAAGTTACCGTTAACCCTGCGTCTCGTCCAAATCGTTATTATTCCGGTAGCTTTGCAACGATGTCGCCCGTAATGCGGACGCCCCATGATGCGCGAGGGCGGATCGCCATGCGGTCAATTCCTCCTCCGAGAGGCCGTACATCTCGCAAGCCTCCCGCGCGGAAATCAGCCCTGACTCAACGCCGTGCACCACCAAGGCTTTCCGCCTCGCCACCCACCGGCGGGTTGTTTTATCCGGCAGATCAGCGCGACTCATCGTGGTGCCATCCGGCAAAGTGACCGTGCGCGGTCCGGTTTCTCGTTTCAGATACATCACAAATTCGTCCCGTGGCCTAATCTCCCTCCCAAGTTACGCACGCATGCCTTAAGGGGACGTGAAGCATGGTCTTGTGACTGGCTAAGATTTTCCTATATTTCTGCGTATTCCCCGATGGAGGCCGCTATGGCATTGGACTGGACACCTGGACGTCTGAATTCGCTTGGCTTTGCCAAGCCCCCCGCTGAGACTCGCGTCGTTGTCGCGATGTCCGGAGGCGTGGACAGCTCTGTGGTTGCGGCGCAGTTGGCCGAGGAAGGCTACGACGTCGTCGGCGTCACCTTGCAGCTTTATGACCATGGGGCAGCGCTGGCCAAAAAAGGAGCGTGCTGCGCCGGCCGCGACATCCACGACGCGCGGCGTGTGGCCGAAGACATGGGCTTTCCGCATTACGTGCTCGATTATGAAAACGTGTTCAAAGACGCGGTCATTGACGAATTCGCCGACAGCTACCTTGGCGGCGCAACGCCCGTGCCCTGCATCCGTTGCAATGAGCGCGTGAAATTCAAAGACCTGTTGGAAACCGCCAAAGATCTGGACGCGGATTGCATGGCCACGGGGCACTATATCCAGCGCAAAACGGGCGACAATGGCGCGGAGCTGCATTCCGCCGCCGACGCCAACCGTGACCAAAGCTATTTCCTGTTCTCGACCACACCGCAGCAGCTTGAATACCTGCGCTTTCCCTTGGGCCACCTCGCCTCCAAGGCGGAAACCCGTGCGCTGGCGGCGAAATACGGGCTGTCTGTGGCGGACAAGCCCGACAGTCAGGACATCTGTTTCGTCCCCAATGGCGACTACGCCTCAGTCATCGAAAAGCTGCGCCCCGGCGCGGGGGAGCCGGGCGATGTGGTCGATATGGACGGCACCGTGCTGGGACGCCACAATGGCGTGATCCACTACACCATCGGCCAACGCCGCGGCTTGGGCATCGGCGGGCTGGAAACCCCGCTTTATGTCGTCAGTCTCGACGTGGACAAAAAGCACGTCGTCGTCGGCCCGAAAGAGGCGCTGGCCACGCGCAAAATTCCGGTGCGTGAAATTAACTGGCTTGGGGACGCGCCCTTCGACAGTCAGGCCGAATGGCATGTGGGCGTGAAAGTGCGCTCCACCCGTCCACCTGCGTCCGCGATCATCCGGCCGATCTCCGCCACGGAGGCCGAGGTCGAATTGCTCACGCCGGAGGAAGGGGTCTCCCCCGGTCAGGCTTGCGTGTTCTACGACGAAGGCTCCAGCCGCATCTTCGGCGGCGGCTGGATCTGGCGCGGCTACTAGGCGCTGCGACGCAGTCGCCCGACGTGGCTGACATCGACTGGCGCCTTGAGGCGCTGGTCTTCGGTCGTGGGGATGGCGTGCACCGCACGCAGGACGCTGAATTCCTGCTGTGCCTCCGCAAGTATGCGCGCCTCCACGGGCGGCAGGTCTGCCACGTCATCCGCACCCACTGCCCTCATGCAATGCAAGGACCGCGTCCGGATCGACACATGCGGCAGCTTCACGCCCAAGCCGTCCGGATTTATCAACGCGGGATTGTAGCGCCCCGACGGGCGCGCGACCAAGCTCAGCCCGAACGGCGTCACAGGCGCTGTGATCACCTCCAGCCCCACGGGTTTTCTACGCTCCAGCCGCAGGTTCAAGCCGCGCTTGAACGACATGAAGGTGCCGCCGCTCTCTGGCGTCGCGGCCCAGCTTTCAATCGCGTGTTCGCGCAGCTTTTGCACGAAGCGCCGCCCGAAGGCGTCACCCTCCAACACTTGAGTTTGCACCACGGGTGCCTCCCCGTGGCCAATCCCCTGCATATAGCGGCGAAACACGCGGCCCGGGATCATCGGGCGGGCATATTCGACGTGGGAGCGTCCGGGCAGGTAATGGTTTAATAACCACATTAAGTGGTCCTTGCCCGCCTGCGGCATACGCGCGCTGGTCAGCAAAATCAGCCGGAACGACGGATCATCCTGATCGCGCAAGGACGGCAACGTCAAACGCTCCAACACCTCAAATTGTCTTAAAACTTCCGCCTCGGTCAGCCCGCGCGCGGCTGTACCGCGTCGACGCACCAATCCGCCAGGCTTTCCACAATAGGAAAACCGCATCTGGAAAAACACTTCCATTATGTCACCACTCGTTAACTACACGGGGGCTTTTCGCCCCACTTTTAATGAGCGGAAGGATGTCGGGTGCCTGTTTTCAGATCAACAGGTTGACCAAAGGTCAGGCCAGTTGTGTTACCGACTTGCACCATAAAGTGTGTCGGCGCGGCCCTCGAACGCACGCACAATACGCTGCATCGCCTCGTTGAAGAACAGCCCAGCAGCGCCTTGCAAGATACGGTTTTTAAACTCGAAATCGACGAAGAACTCGACCTCGCAGCCACCCTCCTCAACGTCGCGGAAGTCCCATGTGCTTTTGAGGAACTTGAACGGGCCGTCCAGATATTCGGTGTCGATCTTCATATCGTCAGCCCACAACGTCACCTTGCTGCCAAATCGTTCGCGGAACACTTTGAAGCTGATCACCAGATCGGCCAGCACCACCTCTGCCGCGCCCTCTTGGGTGCGCGACCGGATGCGCGCGGCGGAACACCACGGCAAAAACTCTGGGTATTCAGCCACATCCGCGACCAGAGAATACATCTGGTCAGCGCTATAGGGCAGCTTGCGTTTTTCGCGGTGGCTTGGCATAGGCGTCAGGGGCTTTGCTTGCTCGATCAGTTGCTGGGGGGTGTCCCCCAGCCGGACAAAAATTTCAAGGGGATAACATGTCTCATCCGCCCTATGTCATCGACGAGTTGATCTCGGCGAAGTCTATCGCCGCCCGCATTGAAACCCTTGCCCGCGAAATACAGGGCCGCTTCGGCGATACCGACAAGCTGGTCGTCGTGGGTCTGTTGCGCGGCTCCTTCGTGTTCATCGCCGATCTGGTGCGCGAGTTGGACCTGCCTGTAGAGGTCGACTTCCTCGAAGCCTCCAGCTACGGCGACGGCATGGAAAGCTCTCGTGAGGTCCGCATTCTGAAGGATTTGCGCGGCGAAATTGGCGGCCGTGATGTGCTCGTGGTGGAAGACATCGTCGACACGGGCTTCACCCTGTCGCACGTCATGCACCTGCTCAAAAGCCGCTCCCCTGCGCGGATCGAGACGATTGCCCTGCTGGATAAGCCCACCCGCCGCGAGGTCGACATCAAGGCGACTTGGACAGGCTTCGAGATCCCCGACGAATTTGTCGTCGGTTACGGCATCGACTACGCGCAACGCAACCGCAACCTGCCCTATATCGGCAAGGTCCGCTTTACGTGAACTACCGCTGGCTCCTCAGGGCGTCGATGTGGGTGCGCCGCCCCCCGTCGGAGCGCCGCGTGAAGCTGTTTGTCGGGCTCATAGCCCTGTGCATAGCCATCGCCCTTATCGAGCACTATGTGGGCTGGCCGGAATGGGCAAAAATGGAGCGCGCCCCCCGCGTCCCGCGTTTCTAAGCGAGTTTTCGCTACGTTCACAATTTCGGCATTGGACGTGTGGCGTTCTGTACGGCAAGCTGGACTGACGTAAGGTTAAGTCAGCCAACTCGTTTACAGGAGCCATTATGTTAAAACCCGCCATTGCCGCCGCCCTCACCTTTGCCACCGCAGGATTTGCCGTCGCAGACACCGACCACAGCAAGCTGCCGCCAGAAATTCAGGCCCGTCACGGGTTGATGGCAAACTACGCGATCAACTTGGGTGTCCTAGGTGATATGGCGAAAGGCAAAACAGACTACAACGCGGAGCTGGCTGCATTGGCCTCTGCCAACCTCGCCGCCTTTGCCAGCACCGATCAGTCGCTGCTCTGGCCCGAAGGCTCCGACGCGATGACGGCTGATGGCTCCCGCGCCTTGCCGAAAATCTGGGAAGACCGCGCCGATTTCGACGCGAAATCCGATGATCTGGCCACAGCCGCCACGGCACTCGCTGCGGTGGCAGGCACTGACCTCGCCGGATTACAGTCCGCCATGGGCGGTGTCGGCGGCGCTTGCGGTGCCTGCCATAAAGTCTACCGCGAACCCAAATAAGCCATGCTTAAGCGATCCCTCGCCGCCGTCGCCCTTCTGGGCGCCGGTGCCGCGTGGTGGCTAACGGCCCCCACTCCGCTGTCGCACGCAACTGAAACCGCATTGGTGACGGCCCCCGCCGACCACATCCAAGGGGAGCAGGTGTTCTGGGCCGCCGGATGTGCGTCTTGCCATGTGGCCCCCGACGCGGAGGAAGGCGACGCCCCCTTGCTCGCGGGCGGGCAGGCCTTCGCAAGCGACTTTGGTACGTTCTACGCCCCCAATATCAGCCCGTCAGAGCAAGGCATCGGCGGCTGGACGCTGCTGGAGTTCGCGAACGCCGTGCAAGCGGGCGTCAGCCCCGACGGCGCACATTACTACCCCGCCTTCCCCTACACCGCCTACGCAAAAGCAACGCCCGCCGATATCGCAGCGCTCTACGCCTTCATGCAAACTCTGCCCTTGGATGCGACCCCGTCGAAGGCGCACGACGTGGGGTTCCCCTTCAACCTCCGCCGCAGTCTGGGGGGCTGGAAACTGCTCTTCGGCGCGCCTACCGGCCCTGCGGTGACCGCAGATGATCCGGTTCTACAGCGCGGGGCCTATCTGACGGAGGCATTGGCCCATTGCACCGAATGCCACACCGAACGAAACGCTTTGGGCGGCCTGAACAGCGACCGCTGGCTGGCGGGCGCGCCAAACCCGAACGGCAAAGGGCGCATCCCCAACATCACCCCTGCGGGGCTGGACTGGTCCGACATTGATCTGATGGCGTATTTCACCACCGGCCTCACGCCCGACTATGACAGTGCGGGCGGGCATATGGCGTCCGTCGTGCAGAATCTGGCACGCCTCAGCGAGGAAGACCGCATGGCCATCGTAGACTACCTAAAGGCCATCCCCGCCGTGGCGGACCAGCCGTCTGATCCCTAAGCCCGACCGAGCTTCGCCAACCGCGCGTCACGCAGCTTCGCGAAATCGTCGCCCGCATGGTAGCTGGACCGCGTGAGCGGCGTGGAGGAGACCATCAAGAACCCCTTGCCATACGCCGCCTTCTCATAGGCCGCGAATTCTTCCGGCGTCACGAAGCGGTCTACGCGGTGGTGCTTCGGCGTCGGCTGCAAATATTGCCCGATCGTTAAGAAATCGATGTCCGCCGCGCGCATGTCTTCCATCACCTGCATCACGGACTGGCGATCCTCGCCAAGCCCCACCATGATTCCGGATTTGGTGAACATCGTCGGGTCCAACTCTTTCACCCGCTGCAACAAACGCAGCGAATGGAAATACCGCGCACCCGGCCGCACCTCGGGATACAGACCCGGAACAGTTTCCAGATTGTGGTTGAAGACGTCGGGTTTCGCCTTAACAACGACTTCCAACACACTGGGATCGCAGCGAATAAAGTCTGGCGTCAGAATTTCAATCGTGGTCCCTGGTGACTGGCGGCGCACTGCACGGATGGTCTGGGCGAAATGCTCCGCCCCGCCGTCCTCGATGTCGTCGCGGTCGACGGATGTGATCACAACGTGATTCAGCCCCAGTTTCTTGACCGCATCCGCAACACGGCCCGGCTCGAACACGTCCAGAGCCTCTGGCGGCTTGCCGGTGGCGATGTTGCAGAACGTACACGCCCGCGTGCAGACCTCGCCCATGATCATCATCGTGGCGTGGCCTTGGTTCCAACACTCCCCGACGTTGGGGCATCCGGCCTCTTCACAAACCGTCGTAAGCTTATGTTCACGCATGATTTTATGCGTTTCTTTGTAACCTTCCCCAACGGGCGCTTTCACCCTGATCCATGCCGGCTTGCGCGGCTGGGCGTTGTCCGGTCGCTTCGCCTTTTCGGGGTGGCGCTGGCTCGGTATCTTCAGGTCGCGGGTGGCCATGATTTAGGCTCCTGTTGGGATGGCTTAGCGTGTCCGCCAAAACTTGGTTTAACACTAAACGATCCCATGTCGCAGGTGCAACCACGACCACCGCAAACCAGCTACCCGATCATCGCATTCATGTGCCCGTTCTCGTCTACATAGTGACGTTGAAGCCGTTGCAACGCGATACGCAACACCACCTTGCCCGACCGCGCGGACCAGCCCATGCGCTTCTCGGCGGTCTCTAGCCCCTCCAGCAAGCAGCAGCAGCGCATGATGATATCACTCAAACCCGGTCCCAGATCGTCCAGCGCGGCCAATATACGCTCCCGAGCTGCCTTCGACGCTGTCGGCAGGCTGTCATCCCCCGCCATCTCGGAGCGGTCACCAGACGCCATAAAGCGCTCCCAATGCCCGGCAGCACCCTGCCCCATCTGCGCCAGTTCAAAATCCTCGCGCAACCGTTCCCCCGCCTGCACCAGATCCTGCGTCAGAAAGCTGCGCCCGTCTTTGTCACGCCGCCGCGCCAGCATCGCCAACGGGCTTTCCGACGTGGTTGTGCGCGTCATCCCGTTGGCCCAATCCGCCGCGCCGCCGCTGGGGCCGCCAATGAACGGATCGCACCCGTCCTGCGCGCCGCGCACCCGCCGCTTGCGGGCCATGTCCTGCGCCAGATATTGCTTCAACGCGCTCCGCCCGACGGAGGTAATCGTATAGCTGGCCACACGGCCCATGCGCGTGCAGCTAATCCAGTCTTTCAACGCAAACGCCTGCGCCACGTCGCGGGTGACAACGGCGGTGCGCGTCGGCGGGCCGTCCTTGAACGACCGCAGCACCACCGCCTTATCCATGTCTCCCGCCAGCGCCAGAACCGCGCCCGTCTCGCACAAGCGACGCAAAACGCGGCGCGCCTCACGGCCCAGCTTCTCCTCGTCGTCCAAGAGCGACGGGCTGCCCCCCACGGCGGCAGATTTGGCCTTAACATAGGTTTCGGAATGGTTACGGGCATGTGCGGTCATAGTTTGCGATCCTTGCGTGCTATCGGTCATTTTCTGGGTTTTCAGGCGGTTGCTCAGACGTCGAAGCGCCTCGTCCACAAGAGGGTCATCGCGACGGTTCTCGAACCGGCGCACCTGCCGCAGCACTGTCGAGGGATGGCACCCCTCCTGACGCGCTAACCCCCTGAAAGAAAGTCCGTTTTCGGTATGTATAAGATAGCGAACGGCGGCTTTCGGTATCCAACTCGGCAACAAACTGTCTGGTTGTGGCGTGGCAGCAGAAATCATGTTTTATCCCCTAGATCGGTAGGGCAAAGGCGGCACGTTGGCCCCTAAGCAACGCACACAACTAGAAGTTGCATTACTTACGAGATGGTTAACACGCCGCCCAAATCCGCCAATTTGTTTCCAAAGGGTAAACAGTCGTGCGAGCACCGTCCGCACGGCAAAAATCAGCGCAACGGCTGCGCGCGCTAACCTAGATTGGTGGGGAAATTACAACTTCGGAGCCCGCCATGACAGACCTGACCCGCCAACTCACCGACCTGCGCCGCCCCCGCCTTCTGGTCCGCGCCGCGCGGCACGGCCTCAGCAGTTACCGGCGCACCCGCGACTTGCAGCGCATCGCCGGACAGGCGCAATCAGCCACGCCGCAAACGGTTGTGGAATCGCTCATTCACCAAGAGGATCAGATAGAACAGGCCCGCCTAGCGGGCGACGGCACCTATAGCGCCAACAAACACATCGAAGTGCTCATCGCACTGATGGCCGAGAGCCGCACCCTGCCAGCCCCGACACGCCCCGCCGGACGCCCGGGATGGCGCCCAACGGTGGTCAATACGCCCTAAGAGAACGCATCCGGCATGCTGTCTTTCTTCTCCCGCACGTAGGCGCGCAACGCCTCGTCAATGCTCGGATCAAGGTGCGGTTGGCGGTAGTCGCCCAGCATCTTGGTCACCCGCGCGGTGGCAAGGGACACGGTGTCCCGCTCCCCTTCGTCGGCCCATGTCTCGAATGGTTTGTAATCAAACACATCGGAGCGCCAGAACGCCGTTTTGAAGTTGTTCTGCGTGTGCTCGCAGCCCAGATAGTGCCCGCCCGGCCCGACCTCGCGCATCGCCCCCATGGCTTGCGCGTTGTCGTCCATGCTCACCCCTTTTGCAAAGTGGTGCAGCACGCCCAACTGGTCCGCATCCATCACGAATTTCTCGAATGATGATACCAAGCCGCCCTCCAGCCAGCCACAGCTGTGGAGCATGAAGTTCACGCCCGACATTAACCCCATATTCAAACTGTTTGCCGACTCGTAAGCGGCCTGCGCATCGGGCAGTTTGGAGCCGCAGAACGCCCCCGCAGAGCGGTATGGCAGGCCAAGGCGGCGCACCAATTGACCAACGCCATACGTGACATGAGACGCCTCAGGCGTGCCGAATGTCGGTGCGCCGGAGTTCATGTCGATCGAGGTCACAAACGCGCCGCAGATCACCGGTGCGCCTTTGCGCACCAACTGGCTGTAGGCCACGCCCGCCAACACTTCCGCCAGCACCTGCGTCAGCGTACCCGCGATAGACACCGGCGCCATAGCGCCACCAACAATGAACGGGGAAATAATGCACGCCTGATTAGCGCGCGCATAAACCTCCAACGCGCCCATCATCACAGAATCAAATGTCATGGGGGAGTTGATGTTGATCAGCGACGTCATCACCGTGCGCCCGTCCAGACCACCGAACAGGATCTCGCACATATCAACGGAATCCTGCGCCCGCGATGGCTCCGTCACCGACCCCATGAACGGCTTGTCGCTCAGCGACATATGCGCGTAGAGCATGTCCAAATGGCGTTTATTCACGGGGACATCCGTCGGCTCGCACACCGTGCCGCCCGAATGGTGCAGCCACTTCGACATGTAGCCAAGTTTTACGAATTTGTTGAAGTCTTCCATCGTCGCGTAACGCCGCCCGCCCTCTGCGTCGCGCACGAATGGCGGGCCGTAAACGGGGGCCAGCACAAGGTTGTTACCGCCGATTTCTACCGTGCGCTCCGGATTGCGGGCGTGTTGGGTGATCATCGACGGGGCGGTTTTGCACAGCTCACGCGCCAGACCGCGGGGGATGCGCACCCGCTCCCCGTCGATCTCCGCGCCCGCTTCGCGCCACAGGTCCAGCGCATAGGGGTTATCGACAAAGTTGACGCCGATTTCTGCCAGCACGGTCTCCGCATTGGTCTCAATGATTTGCAGCGCCTCTTCGGTCAGCACTTCAAAATTGGGGATGTTGCGCTCGATGAACTTCGCCGTCTCGACCGAGACCGCCGTGCGCTCCGCGCGGCGCGCTGCTCCACCGCCGCCGCGTGTCCGTCTACGTGGTGTGGCTGTGTCGGTCATGGCAAGCTCCCTCAATGTGTTAGGTCAGTGATTAGCGCAAGCCGCGCGACACCAAGGCCAGAAACCGCCCCTTACGGCGAAAAAGCGACATGCGGGTACAATTATGCGCGCCAAGGCCGCATCTAGGGGCGCTGAGCCTCTTGCAACATGGGCCGCAGACTCATAATCAGCGTGCATGACAGATCATCTCATTGACCCCGCCGCATCACACGAAAAACTGCTGATCATCGACTTCGGGTCGCAGGTCACCCAACTCATCGCGCGCCGCCTGCGCGAGTTGAACGTGTACTGCGAAATTCACCCCTACCAAAACGTGGATGACGCGTTTCTGGCAGAGTTCGCCCCGAAGGCCGTGATCTTTTCGGGCGGTCCATGCTCGGTGATCGACGAAGGCTCTCCGCGCCCGCCTGAGGGTGTTTATGATCTCGGCGTTCCAATTCTGGGCATCTGCTACGGCCAGCAGGTTATGATGCAAGGCCTTGGTGGCTTGGTGGAGCGGGGCCACGGCACCGCCGAGTTTGGCCGCGCCTATGTGGTTCCCCACGGGGAACTTGAGCTGTTGCAAGGCTGGTTTGAGGGCGACAAAGAGCAGGTCTGGATGTCGCACGGCGACCACGTGTCGAAAATTGCACCGGGCTTCGAGGTTTACGGCACCTCCCCCAACGCGCCTTACGCGATCACAGCGGACGTCAGCCGTAACTTTTATGCGGTGCAGTTCCACCCCGAAGTGCACCACACGCCGAACGGCGCAAAGCTCTATGAGAACTTCGTGCGCATGGCGGGTTTCAGCGGCGACTGGACCATGGGCGCCTACCGCGAACAAGCCATCGCCGCGATCCGCGAACAGGTGGGCGACGCCCACGTGATCTGCGGCCTGTCCGGCGGCGTCGACAGCTCTGTCGCGGCGGTTTTGCTACATGAAGCCATCGGCGACCAGCTGACGTGCGTGTTCGTGGACCACGGCCTGCTGCGCAAGAACGAGGCGGAAGAAGTCGTGAAGATGTTCCGCGACAACTACCACATGAAGCTGATCCACGCGGACGAGCGGGACTTGTTCTTGGGCGAGTTGGACGGCCAGTCCGACCCAGAAACCAAGCGCAAGATCATCGGCAAGCTGTTCATCGACGTGTTCCAGAAATACGCCAACGAGATCGAGGACGCGAAGTTCTTGGCCCAAGGCACCCTATACCCCGACGTCATTGAAAGCGTCAGCTTTTCCGGCGGGCCTTCGGTGACCATCAAGTCGCACCACAACGTGGGCGGCCTGCCCGAAAAGATGGGCCTGAAGCTGGTGGAGCCGCTGCGCGAGCTGTTTAAGGACGAGGTGCGCGCGCTTGGGGCCGAGCTGGGCCTGCCGCAATCTTTCATCGGTCGCCACCCCTTCCCCGGGCCTGGCCTTGCCATTCGCTGCCCCGGCGAGATCACCCGCGCCAAGCTGGAAATCCTGCGCGAAGCGGACGCGGTGTTCATCGACCAGATCCGCAAGCATGGCTTGTACGATGACATCTGGCAGGCTTTCGTGGCGATCCTTCCGGTCAAGACGGTTGGCGTGATGGGCGACGGGCGCACCTATGACTATGCTTGTGCGCTGCGTGCGGTGACCTCGGTGGATGGCATGACGGCGGACTACTACCCGTTCGAGCATGATTTTCTGGGCGAGACCGCCACGCGGATCATCAACGAGGTTCCGGGCATCAACCGCGTGACCTATGACATCACATCGAAACCTCCGGGCACGATTGAGTGGGAATAACCCCGCGACACAAAAGTTAACAAGATCGGGACCACCGCGCGGGAGCACCGTTCGGTGGTCCTTTACGTTTTGACAAAGCTGCGTGCGCATGACACCCCTTGGCCATTCCCTAAGGTAAAGCATTTCTCCCATGACCACTCTCACCCCCTCGTCAAACATGCCGCTCGCGGCCTTGTGGATGGTTGGCGCCATCTTGTCGTTCTCTGCGATGGCGGTCGCGGGGCGCATGGTGTCGGTGGAGTTGGACACGTTCGAGCTGATGACCTACCGCTCTATCATCTCTATCGCGTTGGTTTTGGTCATCGGCGGGGCGGCTGGCACGTTGGGCCAGATCAGCACGCGCAACTTCGGGCTGCATGTCGTGCGCAACCTGTCGCATTTCACCGGACAAAACCTGTGGTTCGCCGCGATCACCATGATCCCCTTGGCGCAGGTGGTGGCGCTGGAATTCTCCTCTCCGATTTGGGTCGCCTTGCTGGCCCCGTTCTTTTTGTCGGAGCGCCTGACGCCGCTGCGCATCTTTGTGGCAATTGTGGGCTTTGTGGGCATCTTGATCGTGGCCCGCCCCGATTTTGCAAACTTCGAGATCGGATCGGCCTTCGCGGCGGGTTCGGCACTTGGATTCGCGGGGTCCGCCATCGCCACCAAGCGGCTGACGCGACATCATTCCATCACCTGCATCCTGTTCTGGCTGGCCCTTATGCAGGCTGTTTTCGGGATCGTGACGGCGGGTTGGGACGGCGATGTCGCTTGGCCGTCGCTACAGGTGCTGCCGTGGGTTGTGATGGTGTCCATCACCGGCCTTGGCGCGCATTTCTGCCTGACCACCGCGCTGAGCCACGGCCCCGCCGTGATCGTAATGCCTATGGATTTCATGCGCTTGCCGCTGGTGGCGATTCTGGGTGTGGCGATTTTCAGCGAGGCGGTTGACCTGTGGGTCTTCATAGGGGCTGCGGTCATTTTCGGGGCCAACTACCTGAACATCGCCGCCGAATCCCGCCGCAACCGCGCCATGGCCTAGCCCTATGTGCGCTTTTCGCCACGACTTGCGGGCTAAGTCGAAAAATTCAACACCAATTCAGCTGTGACGCTGGGTCACAAATTGACGCAGGCGGAAACTCGCCCCTAGGGTGGGTTAAGCAGCATTCAAGTGTTTCGGGGAGGAAACCATGAACAAACTTCTTAGCGCCACAGCTACACTCGCAGCCAGCACGTCACTTGCCTCCGCAGGCGGGATCGACCGTTCGGGTCAAAGCATCGCGCCAATTTTTGAGACCGGTAACTACGCTGAGTTATCCTTCGGAAGCGTGTCGCCTACCGTTTCTGGGACTGCGACAGTGCCATTCGGCAGCGGCTCGTCCGGCAATATGTCCGGTGACTACAGCTTGGTCGGTTTGGCATATAAATATCAATTCAACGATAAGCTGTCGTTTACACTTATCTATGATGAGCCGTTCGGCGCGGATGTGAACTATCCGGCAGCGACGACATATTTCGCGCGCGGTGCGACAGCCACACTGGAATCGCAGGCGATTACAGGCCTTTTGCGCTACAAGATCGATGAGAACTGGTCTGTTCACGGTGGTCTGCGTTACCAGTCCTTGGAGGCCATCGCGTCCATTCCATTTGCTGCAAACTATACAGCGCAAGCGACTAAAGATTACGGTGTCGGCTATGTTGTAGGTGCGGCGTACGAACGCCCCGATATCGCCTTGCGTGTCGCTCTCACCTACTCGTCCGAAATCGCGCACTCCTTAAGCACCGTTGAAACCGGCCCCGCTGCGGTTACATCCCCCACCAATGTGGAGACACCGCAGTCTGTTAACTTGGACTTCCAGACAGGTATCGCGCCTGACACCCTGCTGTTTGGCTCGGTGCGTTGGGTTGACTGGAGCGATTTTGACATCTCCCCAACCGCTTACGGCTTCTTGCCCGGCAACCCGTCCCTCGTTTCTTACCGTGATGACACGATCACCTATAACATCGGTATCGGTCGTCGCTTTAACGAGAACTGGTCCGGTGCGGTATCCCTCGGGTATGAAAAATCCAATGGTGGCTTCTCCTCCAACCTCGGCCCGACAGATGGCAATATCAGCATTGGCCTAGGCGGCAGCTACACCAACGGCGGCGTGAAGGTCTCCGGCGGCGTGCGTTACATCAAGATTGGCAACGCACAGACGACTCTTGGGACATCCGGCGCAACGGCGTCGAACTTCACCGACAACAAAGCCATCGCTGTCGGCCTGAAAATTGGCTACAGCTACTAAACTCTCGCAATTCTAACGCGAAGGGGCGTCCGGTCAGATTGATCGGGCGCTTTTTTCATGGATAGCGCAGTTTACGGGTCGCCTTGGGGCGGGTAGCTCTGCTTGATGGTGCCATGAACGCTCAGAAAACCATGACCACCCGCGCGTGGGCCGAGATGGCGCTGTTGTCCTTGATCTGGGGCGGCTCTTTCCTGTCGATCCGCCTTGCCTTGGACGAAGTGCCCGTGATCACCGCCGTGGCGCACCGTGTGTTTTGGGCCACCTTGGTGCTGTGGGGCTACATCGCGCTCAGCAGATTGCCCGTGCCGCGCGACCCGAAAATCTGGGGCGCGTTCTTGCTGATGGGGGTGTTGAACAACGTCATCCCCTTCTCGCTGATGGCGTGGGGGCAGCTATATATCGAGACGGGGCTGACCTCCATCTTGAACGCGGCGACGGCGGTGTTTGGCGTGGTGGTGGCGTCCTTGCTGTTCGCGGATGAACGGTTGACGCTGAACCGCGCGGTCGGCGTTTTGCTGGGCTTCTTCGGGGTCGCAACGGCGATCGGGCTGGAAAACCTGCTGCAATTCGACATTCGCTCCACCGCGCAACTGGCTGTTTTGGCGGGAACTTTATCCTATGCCTTCGCCGGTGCGTGGGCGCGAAAACGGCTACACGGGCTGTCGCCGCAAGTGGCGTCAGCGGGGATGTTGACCGCGTCCACGCTGGTCATGGTGCCTATGGCCTTCATGGTGGACGGGGCGCCTGATCTGCACCTCAGTGTGACGGCTTGGGGGGCAATCGGCTATTACGCGGTCATCGCCACGGCGTTCGCTTATCTGCTTTACTACCGCATTCTGGGCATGGCGGGCAGCGGCAATCTGATGCTGTGCACCTTGCTGGTCGCGCCTGTCGCCATCGTGCTGGGCGCCTTGGTTTTGGGGGAGGCACTGGCACCACGGGCCTACCTTGGCTTTGCGCTGTTGGCCGCGGGGTTGCTGGTGTTGGATGGCCGCATCCTTGGTTTTTTGCGCAAACGCCCCTAGCAAGCGCGCCCTTGCCCCGCTACCTATTTGCGCGGGGATAAGGAGCGATTTGGATGATCTATAATTCGGGGCAAGACTGGCTGCAGGCCGAGGGCAAAAAGGTGCTGTTCTTCGGCATGTCCGGCTTGGGAAAAACGCATATTTCCAACATGTTGCGCGCCACTGGTGACTGGTTTCACTACAGCGCCGATTACCGTATCGGCACGCGCTACATGGGCGAATACATCACCGACAACTTCAAGCGCCGCGCCATGCAAGACCCGTTTCTGGCGGAGCTTTTGCGATCCGACAGCATTTATATCGCGTCGAACCTAACGTTCGAGGACCTGTCGCCCCTGTCGACCTATCTGGGCAAACCGGGCGATCCGACGCTGGGCGGCCTTAGCTTTGCCGAATATCAAACGCGCCAAGCCCAGCATCACCGCGCCGAAGTGGCGGCACTTTATGACACGGCGCATTTCATCAAACGCGCCGAGGATTTGTATGGCTATAGCAACTTTGTGTGCGACAGCGGCGGCTCCACCTGTGAGGTTGTGGACCCGTTCAATCCGGACGACCCGCTGCTGAACGAGTTGGCCAAGAACCATTTGATGGTGTGGATCGAGGGTTCCGCCGATCATGAGGCCGAGTTGGTGCGCCGCTTTAAGTCCGCGCCGAAACCGATGTGCTACCGACCGGAGTTTCTAAAGGAGCTGTGGGCGGAGTATCTGGACACCCACAATTGTACCGAGGGCGACGTGGACCCGAACGCCTTCATGACCTTCACCTATGCGCGCGCCATTTCGCAGCGCGAGCCGCGTTACCGTGCGATGGCGGATAACTTCGGCATCAAGGTGTCGCATGTGGACTTGGGCAAGGTGACGACGCCCGAAGGTCTCGACGAGTTGATCGCCGCCACCCTTGGCAACAAGGGGTGAGCGCCCTAGGTATCAAAGCCTCAAGCTAACGGACATTTTCTATGCCTATCAAACTGCCCTCCTCTGCCCTGCCCGCCTACGACGTGCTGTCGCGCGAGGGCGTAAGCGTGATGAGCGAGGATCAGGCGGCGGTTCAGGACATCCGGCCGCTACGCATCGCGTTGCTGAACCTGATGCCAAAGAAAATCCAGACAGAGAACCAGTTTGCCCGTTTGATCGGGGCCACGCCCTTGCAGATCGAACTGTCGCTGATCCGCATGTCGGAGCACCAGACCAAGACCACCGCAGCCGAGCATATGGAAGAGTTCTACCGCCCCTTCCAAGAGGTCAAACACGAGAAGTTTGACGGGCTGATCATCACCGGCGCCCCGATTGAGCATCTGCCGTTTGACGAGGTGACCTATTGGGACGAGCTGCGCGAGGTCATGGACTGGACGCAAACCAATGTGCATTCCACCTTTGGCGTGTGCTGGGGCGGCATGGCGATGATTAACTACTTCCACGGCGTGAAAAAGCACATCCTGGACACCAAACTGTTCGGCTGCTTCAGGCACAGCAATCTGGACGCGGCGTCGCCTTATTTGCGTGGGTTTTCGGACGATTGCGTGATCCCCGTGTCGCGCTGGACCGAGATGCGCCAAGACGAGATTGATGCCGCAGATGGCCTGAAAACCCTTTTGGGCAGCCAAGTTAGCGGGCCGTGCCTTGTGGAAGACCCCGATCACCGCGCGCTCTATATTTTCAACCACTTCGAGTATGACAGTGGCACGTTGAAGGACGAATACGACCGCGACGTCGAGGCCGGCGTGGCGATTGATGTGCCCGCAAATTACTACCCGAACGACGACCCGACCCAAAAGCCGATGAACCGCTGGCGCAGCCACGCACATCTGCTTTACGGCAACTGGATCAACCAAATTTATCAGACGACGCCCTTCGATCTGGACAGAATAGGTGCTTAAGCTCGCGCTCTTTGGGGGGGCCATTCTGGCCTTGGCGGGCTGCGCCGCAGTGCTGGACAAACGCATCCAGTCGCGTACGGAAGCCGCCATCGAAGACTTCCCGCCGGAAGGGCGCATTCTGGACGTCAACGGCACGCCTGTGCACGTTTACGTGGAGGGGCGCGGGCCGGATGTGATCTTGATCCACGGGGCTGGCGCAAACTGGAAAGACTTCACCTTCTCCATGATCCCGCAACTGAAGGGGGAATTTCGCCTCATTGCAATCGACCGCCCCGCCCATGGCTACACAGGCCGGATCAAGACCCGCGCGGGTGACGTGGAGACCGTGGCGGAGCAAGCCGACCTGATCCACGCCGCCGCCAAGATGGTGGGCGCCAAACGCCCGCTGGTCGTGGGGCAAAGCTACGGTGGCGCGGTTGCGCTGTCCTACGGGTTGCGGCACGGGGCGGATACGGCGGGTCTTTTGATCATCTCGGGTGTCTCGAACCCTTGGGACGGCAAGCTTGCGCGGTTCTACCGCGTCATGGGCAGCGCCTTCGGGCGCAATGTGCTGACGCCAATTGCCTCCGCCTATACAGGCGAGCGCCGCGCCAATCAGGCGCTGGACGACATCTTTGCCCCCGACCCTGTTCCCGAGGGCTATCTGGAGCACGTCGGCATCGGGCTGGCTGTGCGCCCGTCGCAGGTCAATGTGAACATCGCGATGGTCAACGCGCTGCTGCCGCAGATCACCGAACAGTCGAAACGCTACGGCGAGTTAAAAATGCCGGTGGAAATCGTCCACGGGACGGCGGATCAGACGGTGGGCTATGAGATCCACGCGGTGCCACTGTCCAAGCAGGTGAAATCCGCGCGGCTGACCACCTTGAACGGTATCGGCCACATGCCGCACCACAGCGCGCAGGCCCGCACGTTTGATGCCCTGCGCCGATTGGCAAAACGCGCTGGCCTGTGAGGGGCTTAGGCCCCATAGTGACCCCATAAAACAGACGAACGAGGCCATCATGACCCTGCCCTTCGACGGTGCTATCTCCAAGTTCTATAAAGAAGAAATTCCTGACAACGTGCGCGATGCCATCCGCAACGCGGGCAAGAACGACATTCTGGCGCAAAGCTATCCCTATGACACGCGCATGGATCGCGACGATTACGAAGACACAATGGAGCGCCTGCAGATCGAGCTGATGAAGCTGCAAGCTTGGGTCAAGAAAGAAGGCAAGCGCGTTGCGATTGTGTTCGAGGGGCGCGATGCCTCCGGCAAGGGTGGCACGATCAAGCGCTTCCGCGAGAACATGAACCCGAGGGTCTGCAAAACGGTGGCGCTGTCCAAACCGACCGAGGAAGAGCGCGGCCAGTGGTATTTCCAGCGCTACATCAAACACCTGCCAACGGCGGGCCAGATCACGCTGTTTGACCGCAGCTGGTACAATCGCGGCGTGGTGGAGGACGTGTTCGGCTTTTGCTCTGTCGGCGAGCGTCAGCACTTTTTCACCCAAGCCCCCGACTTCGAGAAGATGTTGGTGGATGACGGGGTTATCCTGATCAAGCTGTGGCTGAATGTAGGCCGGGCGGAGCAGTTGCGCCGGATGCTGGCGCGTGAAAGCGACAAGCTGAAACAGTGGAAATTGTCCTCCATCGACGTGGAGGGGCTGAGCAAATGGGACGCCTATTCGCGGGCCATCGAAGAGACGTTTGCCGCAACCGACACGCCGCAGGCCCGCTGGACGGTGATCCGCTCCGACGACAAGCGCCGCGCGCGGATTTCTGCGCTGCGCAAGGTGCTGAACAGCATCCATTACGACAACAAGGACGATAGCGTGGCGATCCGGCCCGATGCCAAAATCTGCGGCGGCGTGGATATGTGGTCGCCGAATGCCTAAACGCGGCTACCACCACGGCAACCTCAAGCAGGCGCTGATTGAAGCGACGTTAAAGCTGATTGAGGACAAGGGCCCAACGGGTTTCACCGTGGCGGAGGCTGCGAAACTAGCGGGCGTGACCCCTGCCGCCGTCTACCGGCACTTTGAGGGGCGCGAGGCGCTGATCGCGGAATGCGCCTTGCAGGGACACCGCATCTTTGGCGACCTGATGGAGCATGCCTATGCGGACGGACACCCCACCGCGCTCAAGGCGTTCGAGGCCACGGGCCGCGCCTACCTTGCCTTTGCCCGCAAGTTTCCGGGGCACTATATGGCGATGTTCGAGAGCGGCGTGAACCTGCAGGCGAACCCCGTTCTGGCCACCGCCGCTGACCGCTCCCGCGGGGTGCTGGAGCAAGCGGCGCTAAAGCTGTCGGAGCACATCCCAGAGGACAAGCGCCCCCCCGCCACGATGTTCTCCAGCCACATCTGGGCCATGTCACACGGCGTTGTAGAGCTCTTCGCCCGCGGTACCCCCGGCTCCAAAGCGCCCTACCCGCCGGAGGATTTGCTGGAGGCCGGTATAGGGATTTACCTGCGGGGATTAGGATTGATCGAGCCTGATAGCTAACTCAATTAGCCGAAGCTTGATCCACATGAAGAAAAAGGTCACCATAATTATAGCTGCTTCCTATTTGAGGTGTGCTGACAATAATTTCATGGAGACTTTTGATGAACGAAGAACAATTGATAACCGCGGATTTGACCGAGGAAGAAACCAAACAACTGAATGCTAAGCTTGAAAAGGTCAAAGAGATTTCGAAAGAGATCGGCGCCAAGGTAACCGCCATGTCCTTTAAGGGGAAAATAAAGACTCTTCTTAAGAGCTTAACTGAAGTCTCTGGTATGCGTTATGCCTACGGCATCAACATCGACGCCATTCTCGCTGGAACCGCCGCCATGGAGACGCTTGCAAAAAAAGTTCATAAAATGACCATGAGCCAACTCGCGATGGTTTTCAAAATTGCATCGGATGCAATTGCAGCAGGAACTCAAGCTTTAATTATTCTGGATCGAGCTGAAAAGGAGATCTCGTTAACCGGAAATGACAGGCGCGCTAAGCTCATCCAAATTATGACTGCAAAATTTGCGATCAGAGACTTCATCCAAGCAGCAAGGAAGCTTCAAACTGCCGTGAAGAATGAGCTTTCCGCCAACCGAAACGGCAAAACCATAAAAGACCTCCCCCAGCTTCCAAAGGACTTAGAGGACATCATTTCATCGGGAACTGCGGGTCCAATTCGCGACATTCTTGACGAAAAAGAAATCTAGAATTCACGACGTCGACCTGCATGCGTATTCGTTAATCGCGCGCAAATGAAGTAGCAACAAAAAAGGCCACCCGCGTCGGGTGGCCTTTTCCAATTTCGCAAGGTCTCGAAGCTTAACGCTTGGAGAACTGGAAGCTCTTACGGGCTTTCGCTTTACCGTATTTCTTACGCTCAACAACGCGGCTGTCGCGGGTCAGGAAGCCGGCGGCTTTCAGGGCGCCACGCAGGGACGGATCGTAGAGTTGCAGCGCCTTGGAGATGCCGTGCTTAACCGCACCAGCTTGACCAGACAGACCGCCACCTTTGACAGTTGCGTAGACGTCGAACTGATCTTCGGTGCCGGACACTGTGAAAGGCTGGCGCAGGATCATTTGCAGCACAGGGCGTGCGAAATATGTGTTCTGCTCTTTGCCGTTCACAACAACCTTGCCGGAACCCGGCTTGATCCAAACGCGCGCAATCGCGTCTTTACGTTTACCAGTTGCGTAGGAGCGGCCCAGATCGTCACGAACTGGCTCACGGGAGATAGCTTCTGCCACAGCTTCTGCTGGGGTGACGCCTTCTGCGACGGTGTTCAACTCGTCGAGGGATTTGATTTCGTCAGCCATTCTTATGCGCTCCGCGTGTTTTTCTTGTTCATGGCTTTGACGTCCAGAACTTCAGGGGATTGAGCTTCGTGCGGGTGATCAGCCGATGCGTATACACGCAGGTTGGTCATTTGCTGACGCGACAGTGGACCGCCTGGAAGCATGCGCTTAACAGCTTGGGTCAGAACGCGCTCTGGGTACTTGCCCTCGAGGATCTCAGCGTTCGTACGGGACTTGATGCCGCCCGGGTGGCCAGTGTGCCAGTAGTTTGGCTTCTCACGCTTGTTACCAGTCAACTGGATTTTGTCAGCGTTGATGATGATCACGTTGTCGCCCATGTCCATGTGTGGAGTGAAGGACGGCTTGTGCTTGCCACGCAGGCGCATGGCAACGATGGACGCGAGACGGCCCAGAACAACGCCTTCGGCGTCGATCAGGATCCATTTCTTGTCGATATCGCTAGGGGTAGCGGTAAAGGTTTTCATGGGTTTTCCTCAAGAATTACGGCCATGGGGCAAACGCCCCTTGGGATGGGCTGTTTCTAGTGGAATTGGGGGCACAGTCAACGGCAGTTTTCTCTAATTAAATTAGCAAAAACAGCATCTTATAAATAAGGTATCAGTTTACCCCATTAATTCAGGACATTATCTGCTCCGGCGGGTTGTCCAAAAGAACCTTCAAGCGGCCTATCGCCGCCTCGAAGCTGCTTAGGCTGACGCCCGCGTTGATCGCAATGCGAACCGCATGCAACGTGGGGCCTGTGCGCCCCTGATAATCCTCTGCGGAGCGGATTTGCACCCCTTCCGCCTCCGCCGCCTGACAAAATGCGTTGGCGCGCCAGCCCTCCGGCAGGGTGAGCCACAGAAACAGGACATCCTCGCGCCAGTTCACATCATAAGTCCCTAAGATGTTCACCGCAGCGCGCACATATTTGCCCGTCTCCACCCGAACCGCGTCGATCACCTTGGGGGTGTCAGGGTGGGAGAGTAACTTGCTGCAAAGATCCGCCAACGGCGTGGCCAGACCGAAAAACGAATGCTCCGCCGCGCGGCGCAGCACCGCGCTTTTGTTGGGGGGCGTCACCGCGAAACCGATCCGCAAGGCGGGTGTCAGCGTTTTCGAGAGCGACGCCACGAACCAGCTGCGTTCCGGCGCCAACATCCGGTAGGACGGCGTTTGCGCGACGGACATCTGGTAGCAATCATCCTCCAGAATGTCGAAATTGAAGCGTCTGGCGATCTCCACAATCTCGCGCCGTCGTGCCTCAGGCGTATAGCCGCAGGTGGGATTATGAACCTCCGGAGAGGTGCAGAGGATTTGCGCATCATGGGCACGGGCGGCCTCCTCCAACGCTTCGGGGATGAGGCCGTTTTTATCCGTGGCGACAGACACAACATCGGCGCGAAGCAGCTCCGCCGCGCGGCGGAAACCGGGATAGGCAAGATCCTCCACAAGCACGGTGGGCTTACGCCCGCGCAACAGCGCCTGAAGGATCAGCAGGATGGCGTTCTGCCCGCCATTGGTCAGGATGACCTCCTCCGCGGTCACCGGACCGATGGGGGCGGCCGAAAGCCAGCGGGCGACGGCTTGACGGGCTGGCTTGGACGCGTCGCGGCTGGGATAGTGCATAACGCCTGACGGCGGGTCTTGGGCAATTTCGGCCAACAGCTTCTTGATCAAGGCGGATTGGCCAACGTTGCGCAGATGCGGGGAGATCATATTCACGCGGTAGCTGCTGCCGCCCGAATTATGCGGGGTGGAATCCACCTCGATCGCGTCCTCGAAGATCGGGCTCATGGAGTCGCGCGGGTTGTCTGAATAATCTGGGGCCGTGAGGGTCACGAACGTCCCCCGCCCCACCACGGCCTCCAGACAACCGGCATCCACCAGCCGCGAATAGGCCCGCGCCACGGTGCCCGGTGTGATGCCCAACTGATACGCCACCTCACGCACGGGCGGCAGCTTCTCGCCCCGCGCCAGATCGCCGGACTGGATCGCGTCGCGAAGCGCGTCGGCCAAGGTTAGGTACTTCGGCCCCTGCGCGTTGGAGAGATCGGGAAACCATATTGTATTCATAACAATCTTTCTGTGGACGCATACAATTCTGAATTGTACCTTCATATTGTAGCCACAGCGCTGCATTGTATCAATACAAATATTGGAGGCCATTTCCATGGCAACGTTCACACAACCGCTCTCGCTTGACCTGTCTGCCCTGACTGCCCGCACCACTGTTGCGCCAGCGGCGCGCGCTGCTGTCAAACTGGCGTTTGTGCTGATGTCTTGGGACGAGGCGTCTCGCAGCCGACGTGCGCTGAAGCAGCTGACAGATGAACAGCTGCACGACGTCGGGCTGACCCGCGCAGAAACCGACGCTGAAGCACGGCGCGGATTCTGGCTGTCATAGCAGATTTACCCAGTTCCTGATGCTCGGCACGACTCCCCTGTCCGTGTCGAGATCAAACTTGGCCGGGCGCCTGCGCCCGGTCTTTTTATATGCGCGTGACTAGCGTTGCGGCGGGATTGAGTAGGTCAAAGACGCCCGCGCCACGAGCTTGTCAGGCGCGTTCTCAGAATACAGCCGCCCTTCGGTCACCGCCAGCACGCGCCCCAGCTTGAGCAGTTCCATCCGGCACAAAAGCCGCCCAGGCGCGGGTTTACGCATGAAGTCGATCGAGCAATTGGTGGTCACCGCCAAGGCCACAGGCCCCAGCACCGACAGGATACAAAAGTAGGCGCAGACATCTGCCAGCGCGAACATCGACGGGCCGGAAACCGTCCCCCCCGGTCTGAGGTGCTTATCAGAGGCGGACAGGGCCATCGTGACAAATGGCGGCGCAATTTCCACGAACTCGAAATCATCGGTAACTTGCGGAAAATCACGCTCCAAGAAGGCCTGCAATGCGGCCTTGTCCATTTTCACTTCCATACTTCCCCCCTGCCCTGTGACGTCCTAGGCTTTGGGCGTAGCGGACCAGATCAGGGATGGAATGGCAAGATGAACGACGCGTTAGTTTTGAGAAGCGACGACGGGCCGGTGGCGCGCCTGACACTGAACAATCCGGCCAAGTTGAACGCGCTATCGGACGCGATGCTGGCGGCATTGCATACGGCATTGGACGCTGTGGCGGAGGACGACGCAATCCGCGTGGTGATCCTGAACGGCGCGGGCAAGGTGTTTTGCGCGGGGCATGATCTAAAGGAAATGCAAGCAGCCCGTCAGGCGGACGACGGCGGCAAAAGCGCGTGGGTGGACTTGTTTACCCGCTGCTCCGCCGTGATGGCGCGGATACAGAGCCTGCCGCAGCCGGTTATCGCGCAAGCCCACGGCATCGCCACCGCGGCAGGGTGTCAGTTGGTTGCAACCTGCGATCTGGCGATTGCGGCGGAGGGCACGAAGTTCGGGGTGAACGGGGTCAACATCGGCTTGTTTTGCTCTACCCCGATGGTTGCCGTAAGCCGGAATATTCCACGTAAACAGGCGTTCGAGATGCTAACAACCGGTGAATTCATAGAGGCGCAGCGCGCGCAGGAGTTGGGGCTGATCAACCGCGTGACCTCTGGCGATCTGGATGCCGACGCTATGGCCTTTGCCCAAACCATCGCCGCGAAACTTGGCACGGCGGTGCGCATCGGCAAGCAGGCGTTCTATGAGCAAGCACAGATGGGCGTGGCCGACGCATATGCCTTCACGGCGGAGGTTATGGCGGTGAACATGTCGGACGGGGACACAGACGAGGGCATCACCGCGTTCTTAGAAAAGCGCGCGCCCAGCTGGAGCAATACTTAAGGCATGGAATGAAAAACGGACCATGCTTACTCCTCCCAAAGAAGCATGGTCCGTTCCTCGCAGCCAGAACACCCCCGCACGACAAAGCGCGGAGGGGTATCGGCGCGTTACTCGGTGACGCGAACGGCCTTCATCTGATCAGGCGTGCCCACGACGGCGCCGTTGCCGCCTGTGCCAAGCTTGATCTCATCGACCACGTCCATACCGGACGTCACTTTGCCCACCACGGTGTATTGACCGTTCAGGAAAGAGCCCTCGTCAAACATGATAAAGAACTGACTGTTGGCAGAGTTCGGGCTTTGGCTACGGGCCATGCCGACGATGCCGCGCTCGAAATTCAGCTCCGAGAATTCCGCAGGCAGGTCGGGACGGTCGGAGCCGCCACGGCCAGCGCCAGCCGTGTCCCCACCGGCTTTGCCAAATTCCACGTCGCCGGTTTGCGCCATGAAGCCTTCGATCACGCGGTGAAACACCACGCCGTTATAAGCGCCTTCAGCCGCAAGCGCGGTTATTTGCTCCACGTGCTTCGGGGCGACATCTTCGAACAGGTCGATCACGACCGTGCCGTTTGCCTTGCCAGAGATGTCGATTTCCAAGCCGGTTGCAAGCGCGGGGCTTGCAGCCAAGGCCGCGATGATTGCCAGATACTTACTCACCGTCGCCACCATCTGCATCAGCAGCATCGGCTGGGCCAGCAGCGCCGTCGGCGTCAGCGGCAACCACAACAGAGATCATACGGTCAGGGTTCATTGGTGGCTCGCCGCGCTGGATCGCGTCAACATGCTCCATGCCCTCAATGACGCGACCGTAAACAGTGTATTGGCCGTTCAGGAAGCTGTTGTCAGAGAAGTTGATGAAGAACTGGCTGTTCGCGGAGTTCGGGTTTGCCGAACGCGCCGCGCCGATAGTGCCACGGTCGTGGGGCAGCTTGGAGAACTCAGCAGGCAGGTCAGGCATGTCGGAACCGCCTGTGCCAGCCAAACGGATGTTGAAATCTTTTTCCATGTTGCCGTTCGCAACGTCGCCGGTTTGCGCCATGAAACCGTCAATCACGCGGTGGAAGGCCACGTTGTTATAGGCGCCGGAGCGAACCAGCTCCTTCATACGTGCGGTGTGCAGCGGCGCGACATCGGCCAGCAATTCGATAGTGACGGTGCCACCGGAGAGTTCCATCAGGATGGTGTTTTCGGGATCTTTGATATCGGCCATTGGTAAGGCGCTCCTAAGCGTTTTGATTTGGCGACAAACTAGACCAGTTGCGAGCGGTGTAAACCCCTGCCCGCACGGTCCGGTGTTGGTGGCAAAGCTAGCGCAATCTGTCTTGCAATGCGGCGTTGACCGCGGGGGTTACGAATTTGGACACATCACCGTCCAGACGCGCGATTTCCTTGACCAGCTTGGACGCAATCGCTTGGTGCTGCGCCTCTGCCATCAGGAACACGGTCTCCACGCTGTTATCCATGGCGCGGTTCATGCCGACCATTTGGTACTCGTATTCAAAGTCCGCGACCGCGCGCAGCCCGCGAATAATGACGCTGGCACCCACGTCGCGCGCGCAGTGGATCAACAGGTTCTCGAAAGGGTGAACGACAATCTCGCAGCCGGTTTGCGCCGATATGTCTGCGCACTCTGCCTCTATCATGGCGCTGCGCTCCTCTAGGGAAAACAACGGGCCCTTGTCGCGGTTGATGGCGACGCCAATTACCAGACGGTCCACCAGCGAGCAGGCCCGCCGGATAATGTCGGAATGCCCCAGAGTGATCGGGTCGAATGTTCCGGGGTATAGTCCAATACGCATATGTTGGGCCTTTGCTCGTATTACCGTCGGGCAACGCAACAATATTGCGCGCAGGATTGCAAGTCGATTGCGATATTGCGCCCCAACTCGGCGTCCCCACATGCCAACGCTTCGCTATTAACAACGTATCGTAGTGCTGGAACTACGACGCGTAAATCGTTGCAATTTAAGCGTAATTATCCTTGAAAACACGACCAGAGATTAACGGCATTCGCCGTCAGTGCCCCATGATCATCCCTTCAAGGGCGTCCTTCTCCATCGACAGCTCGCTCAGGCGGGCTTTGACGACGTCGCCCAAGGTAATCAGGCCGATCATTTCACCGCCCTCAACAACAGGCATGTGGCGAAAACGGCCTTCGGTCATCTGGCTTAGGATGCTGTCGGCGCGGTCGCTGGACGTGCAGGTGACCAGCTTCTTGGTCATCATGCTGTCGACTGTCTCGCTAAGGCAGCCTGCCCCGCGCTTGCCGATTTCGCGCACGATGTCGCGCTCTGACAGGATGCCCAGAGCGGTTTTATTGTCGGAGGACACAACCACCGAGCCGATCTTGCGGGTCGATAACATATTGGCCGCATCAGCAACGGAGGCCGCCGGTCCGATCGTCACAACGCCGTCATCCGCCTTCAGCTTCAAAATCTGGCTCACCAACATATGCGCATCTCCTTTTAGGGTATCAACAAAATGATCAATACACCCACTGTCGTCGCAAGGTTGGGTTTGCGTCAAGTCCGGCCTTCCAGCCTCACCACTTCTTGGCGCACGCGCTTGCCCAGCTCTTTGGCGAATAGCCCCAACCGCGAGATGTTCCGGTCATCCGCGTGGCGCACCAGATAGAAACTGCGTTTGAGGGAGAATTGATCGGAGAGCACGCGCGTCAACTCCGGCGCGAAGGGCAGCGCAAAGTCGTGACCGATGACCAGCCCCGACCCGACGCGTGCCCAGTTGAGTTGAACCGAGACGGAGTTCGACGCGAATTTGGTGCGCGGGCCGCCGATCTCAGAAAGGTAATCCAGCTCCGTGTCGAAAATCAGGTCGGAGATATAACCGATAATGGTGTGGTCTTTCAGGTCCTCTAGCTTCGATAAGGCGGGCGCTGCCGCCAGATAGTCTCGGCTGGCCATGAGATGCAGATGGTAATCCGCAAGTTTTTGGCTGGTCAGCCTGCCCGCCGTTGGCGGCGACACGGTGATCGCCATATCCGCCTCCCGCTTGGAGAGGTTGAAGACGCGCGGCAAGGCGACGATCTGCACCTCCAACCCCGGATTATCGGCGCAGATCGACGCGCAGACCTGCGGCAGCAGATAGTTCGCGCAACCGTCAGGCGCGCCAACGCGAATTTGGCCGGTCATTGTTTCCGCCCCGCCCAGTACATCCTCTTGGGCGTTGAACATGGCCGTCTCTATCGCCTCCGCCCGCGCGACAAGGCGTGCACCGGCCTGGGTCAATGCGTAGCCCTGCGGCGACTTCATGAATAGCACGGCCTCTAACGCGGACTCCAACCGCGCCACGCGCCTGCCCACGGTTGCGGGGTCCAAGCGCAGGGTTTTGCCAGCGCGGGACAGGCTTTCGGTGCGGGCCACAGCCAGAAAAACACGCAGATCGTCCCACTTAGGTTCAGCCATTTCAGCCCTTACATTTTTGCAAAATGATTTTGGGAAATTGGCCCTTCTTATTGCATAAATGCAAGCATAAACTGGCGCGGAAACTCAAGGAGGATTCCATGCAAGAGCTTACCCACTACATCAACGGCGCCCACGTCAAAGGCACATCCGGCCGCTTTGCCGATGTGTTCAACCCTGCAACCGGCGAAGTTCAGGCGAAAGTGCCTTTGGCCTCCGCAGATGAGATGGACCAAGCGGTGCAGATCGCTGCCGCCGCACAGCCCGCTTGGGCCGCCGTCAACCCGCAACGCCGTGCGCGCGTGATGATGAAATTCGTGGCCTTGCTGAACCGCGACATGGACAAGCTCGCCGAAGCGCTGTCGCGCGAACACGGCAAAACGCTGCCCGACGCGGCTGGCGACGTGCAACGCGGCCTTGAGGTCGTGGAATACTGCATCGGCGCTCCCGAGCTGTTGAAAGGTGACTACACCGACAGCGCCGGTCCCGGCATCGACATGTATTCGATGAAGCAAGCCTTGGGCGTGACGGCGGGTATCACCCCGTTCAACTTCCCCGCCATGATCCCGATGTGGATGTTTGCCCCTGCGATTGCCTGCGGCAACGCGTTTATCCTGAAACCGTCGGAGCGTGATCCCTCCGTCCCGCTGATGCTGGCCGAGTTGATGGAAGAAGCTGGCCTGCCCAAAGGTATCTTACAGGTTGTAAACGGCGACAAGGAAGCAGTGGACGCGATCCTGCACCATGACGTGATCCAGTCCGTGGGCTTCGTGGGCTCCACCCCGATTGCCGAATATATCTACAGCACCGGCTGCGCGAACGGGAAGCGCGTTCAGTGCTTTGGCGGTGCTAAGAACCACATGATCATCATGCCAGACGCCGACATGAACCAAGCCGCCGACGCGCTTGTGGGTGCGGGATACGGTGCTGCTGGTGAACGCTGCATGGCGATCTCCGTGGCTGTGGCCGTGGGTGACGATACCGCCGACCGCCTGCTGGAGAAGCTGGTCCCGAAAGTGGAGGCCTTGAAAGTCGGGCCATACACCTCTGGCAATGACGTGGATTACGGCCCCGTTGTGACTGCCGCCGCGAAGGCCAACATTGAGCGTCTGGTTCAAACCGGCATCGACCAAGGCGCCAAGCTGGTGGTCGACGGGCGTGATTTCAAACTGCAAGGCTACGAGGACGGATTCTTTGTAGGCCCCCACCTGTTTGACGGCGTGACCACCGACATGGACATCTACAAGCACGAGATTTTCGGGCCGGTTCTGTCCACTGTGCGCGCCGACAGCTACGAAGACGCGCTGAAGATGGCGATGGACCACGAATACGGCAACGGCACCGCGATCTATACGCGCGATGGTGACACCGCCCGTGACTTCGCCAACCGCATCAACATCGGCATGGTTGGTATCAACGTGCCGATCCCTGTGCCGCTGGCCTACCACACCTTTGGTGGCTGGAAGAAATCCATGTTCGGCGATCTGAACCAGCACGGCCCCGACGCGTTCAAGTTCTACACACGCACCAAAACCGTCACCTCCCGCTGGCCATCCGGCATGAAAGAAGGCGGCGAGTTCTCCATCCCCGTCATGGAATAAGCAGACAATTTGCGCCCTTGCTTTTTCAAAGCGGGGGCGCAAAACTAAACACGCGTTCAATTCCAAGGGAGGGAAGACATGGACTTCGCGCTATCCGATGAGCAAACCGCCATTTTTGACATGGCAAAAGCCTTTGGCGACGAGTTCATCGCCCCTAACGCCCTCCAATGGGAAAAAGACGAAAACATCCCCAAAGACCTATGGCCCCGTTTGGCGGAGCTTGGCTTTGGCGGTCTTTATGTCTCAGAGGAAAGCGGCGGCTCCGGCCTGTCGCGCCTAGACGCCACGCTGGTCTTCGAGGCCCTGTCGATGGCCTGCCCGTCCGTCGCGGCCTTTCTGTCCATTCACAACATGTGCGCCGCGATGATCGACAAAAACGGCTCCGACGCGCTCAAGGAAAAATACCTTGAGAAAGCCATGAGCATGGAGACGTTCTTTGCCTACTGCCTGACCGAGCCGGGCTCCGGCTCCGACGCTGCCGCATTGAAAACGCGTGCCGAGCGCACGAACGAAGGATTTGCCCTGACGGGCACCAAGGCGTTCATCTCTGGTGGGGGATACTCCGACGCCTACATCGTCATGTCGCGGACCGGCGACGCGGGCCCCAAGGGCGTGTCCGCGGTGATTGTCGACGACGGCGCAGAGGGGCTTTCCTTTGGCGGGTTAGAGGACAAAATGGGCTGGCGCGCACAACCAACACGCCAAGTGCAATTGGACAATTGCAACGTTCCATCCGAAAACCTGCTAGGCCTTGAGGGCAAAGGTTTCACATATGCGATGCAGGGCCTGAACGGGGGCCGACTAAACATCGCCGCGTGTTCCCTTGGCGCGGCGAAATCCGCGCTGGACAAAACGCTGGCCTATATGGCCGAGCGCAACGCCTTCGGCAAACCCATCAACCAGTTCCAAGCGCTGCAATTCCGCCTCGCGGACATGGAGATTGAGCTGCAAGCCGCCCGCGCTTTCTTGCGCCAAGCCGCATGGAAGCTCGACACCGGCGCGCCCGACGCGGTGCAACATTGCGCGATGGCCAAGAAATTCGTCACCGAGGCCGGATCACGTGTCGTGGACGGCTGCCTGCAACTGCACGGCGGCTACGGCTACCTCGCGGATTACGGCATCGAAAAGCTGGCTCGCGACCTGCGAGTCCACCAGATTCTGGAAGGCACGAACGAGATCATGCGCATGATCGTCTCGCGTGAAATGATCGCCCGATGAGCGACATCTCCACCCGCATTGAGGGCCGCGCAGGCCGCATCACCTTGCAGCGCCCAAAGGCGCTTAACGCCTTGACCTACGACATGGTGCTCGCCATCGAGGCGGCACTCGACAATTGGCGCGACGCCGATATCGACCTGATCCTGCTCGACGCGGAAGGTGACCGCGCGTTCTGCTCCGGCGGTGACATCGCGGATATGTATGCCTCCGGCCAGAAAGGCGACTTTGAGTACGGTCGGCAGTTCTGGCGCGATGAATACCGCTTGAACGCCAAGATTTTCGAGTACCCCAAACCCGTCGTTAGCTTCCTGCAAGGCTTCACCATGGGCGGCGGCGTTGGCGTCGGCTGTCACGGCTCGCTGCGCATCGTCGGTGACAGCAGCCAGATCGCGATGCCCGAATGCGGCATCGGGCTGGTGCCCGACGTGGGCGGCTCTTTGATGCTGGCCTTGGCACCCGGTCGCACAGGCGAATATCTGGGCATGACCGCGACCCGCATGGGCGCGGCGGACGCCATTTTCGCAGGCTTCGCCGACGCCTACGCACCAGAGGACGACTGGCCCGCCCTAAAGGCGCAGATGATCGAGACGGGCATAGTGCCGGTGCTGGACACCCCTGCTCCAAGTGGCACGCTTGAGCCGCTTCTGCCGCAGATCGACCGCCATTTTGCTGGCGAGACCCTTGGCGACATCCTGCGCTCGCTCAGCACCGACGACAGCGAATTTGCACGCGGTGCCCTGCGCGCGCTTAACCGGAATGCGCCGCTGGCAATGGCCTGTGCGATGACCATCACCCGCAGGCTGCGCTCCGCCAACTCTGTGCGCCAAGCCTTGGATCAGGAATTTCGCTACACCTACCGTGCCGTGGCGCAAGGCGACTTTATCGAGGGCATCCGCGCCGCGATCATCGACCGCGACCGCACCCCTAAATGGGCGCACGACACGCCGGACGCCGTCACGGATATGGATGTCGCCCACATGCTCATGCCCCTCGGGGATGCCGCGCTGAACTGGAAGGAAATGCCATGAAAATCGGATTTATCGGACTGGGTAACATGGGGGCACCAATGGCCGCCAATCTGGCCAAGGCGGGCCACGAGGTCACCGGCTTCGACATCGCCAACACCCCGCCTGAGGGCGTTCACGCGGCGGATGCTGTCACTGGCGCGGCCGCAGATATGGACGTGGTGATTACCATGCTGCCAAACGGCGCGATCTTGCAAAGCGTCGCCGCCGACGTCATCCCCGCAATGACGCAGGGGGCGACGTTCCTCGACTGCTCCACAGTCGACGTGGAAAGCGCGCGCACTGTGGCGAACATGGCGGCAGCGGCGGGCCTCATGGCTGTCGATGCACCCGTCTCTGGCGGCATCGGCGGCGCAGCAGCCGGCACGTTGACCTTTATGGCCGGCGGCTCTGACGCGGGCTTCGCGGCCGTCTCGCCGCTGTTTGACATTATGGGCCAGAAGGCCGTGCATTGCGGCCCTTCGGGCAATGGGCAGGCGGCGAAGATTTGTAACAACATGATCCTTGGTGTGACAATGATCGGCACCTGTGAGGCCTTTGCCTTGGCGGATAAGCTCGGCCTTGATCGCCAAAAAATGTTCGACGTGGTTTCGACGTCCTCCGGCTACTCATGGGTGATGAACGCCTATTGCCCCGCCCCCGGCGTGGGTCCGCAAAGTCCAGCCGACAACGATTACACACCTGGCTTCGCGTCAGAGCTGATGCTGAAGGACTTGCGCCTCAGCCAACAGGCGGCGGAGGCATCTGACGCAGACACCCCCATGGGGGCCCGCGCCACGGAGCTATACGCCGACTTCGTAGAGCAGGAAGACGGCCTAGGGCGCGACTTCTCCGCGATGCTGCCCCGCTTTGTCTCGCGGCGTCGGCGCTAGGCCAGTTCCGGCCCAGCCCATCATTGCTTCATAAATACCTCGGGGAGCGCGAGGGGTTGGCCCCTCGCCTGCTTGCCGCACGCGCAACGCCACCCAAAGGCGCGCGCCATCTCCACATAGCCAAACATGTTTAATAAGGGGAGGAGAGTGGCGCGGTTGACGGGACTCGAACCCGCGACCCCCGGCGTGACAGGCCGGTACTCTAACCAACTGAGCTACAACCGCCCGCTGCACGCCTGAACCCTCAGGCGTGGGCTGGTATTATGTCCCCACCTGCCCCCCGTCAAGCGGCGATACGGTCTCTTTTGCGATTTTCGACATTTCTTTTAATTTGGGCGACGATCGGCGGGCCGCGCGCCCTGCCTTCTGCTCTCTGCCACGGGATTGCCCCACATTTGGCCCCCAGAACTCGCCGTTTCCGCGCCACCCCACGACGAGCAACGAATCCCCGAAAAGCGTGTTTTCCGCCAACCACATAGCGGACCGCGCATCGCGAAGACGCCAACCGCCATATCAGGCCTGTCTGCAAATCATCTATCTATGTGAGGGAAGTCGTGGTGGGTCGTGAGAGGCTCGAACTCCCGACATCTTCGGTGTAAACGAAGCGCTCTACCAACTGAGCTAACGACCCGACTGGCGACCGAATACCGGAAAGATGGGGACGACTGCAACCCCAAATCGAAGCCTGTTTTCAAGTTCTTGCAATTTTATTGCAGAAGCTCCTGAACTCCGTCTTTCAAATGGAACACAACGCCCTGCCCACCTGGCAAATCGACCATTGCGTCAATCGGGTGGCCCAACACCAACACGCGCAACATCCGCGAGGTAATCCCGTGCGTAATAAGGACGGCTGGCCCATCCAAGCTATCCAGGAATGTCTGGCAGCGGGTCTGCAGCGCTTTGAACCCTTCCCCGCCCTCGGCCTGTTCATAGAAGGCCAAGGGGCCGTCCACCGTCGCCTTGGGGTCACCCGTGATTTCCAGCTCTGTGCGGATTCGGCCCTGCCATGTTCCGGCGTGGATCTCGCGCAAAAGCGGGTCGGTGCGAATCTCTGCCCGCGACTGCGAAAAGACTTCCACGGCCGTGTGCAACGCGCGGGTCTGCGGGCTGCAAATCACGTCGAAGCCGCTAAGGTCGACCTGCTCCAGAATGCGCCGCTGGGCGTGCGCCTGCGCGATGCCTTTCTGTGTCAGGGGCGAATGCAGCCGGCCTTGCATGCGGCCGGACGCATTCCACTCCGTCTCGCCGTGGCGCAAAATATAAAGCTCGGGGTACTGGGAAGCCGACATGAACAAACCTCATAAACGCAGAACGCGCCCAACGCGAGAATCGCGGGGCGCGCCGAATTCTGGTGGGTGATAAGAGATTTGAACTCCTGACATCTTCGATGTGAACGAAGCGCTCTACCACTGAGCTAATCACCCGTTGGCGGGCGGTTTAGCGCTACTCCGTAGCCGCCGCAAGCGGGTCTTTGGGCACGGCCTTCGCAGGGTCTTTAAGCTTGGTACGCAAGACGACCATTTTGCCGTTCGGCGTGTCCTTCGTGCGCGCGATCTTGATCTTGCCCAACGGCGGCAAGGACAGGTTGTAGCCCTCACGCAGAGCTTGGGCGACAGCCTCCATCGAGGCTTCCAACGCACGGCGGGCATCGCCTTTTTTCATGCCGCTGGCCGCGACCATCCGCTCGACCATTTCCTTCTTGGTCAGCTCTGGTGCATCCGGCTTGGCGCCTGCGGGTGTTGCTGTTTGCGATGTCTGAGGCTCTGCCGTCTTGGCCGTCACCACCGACACAGCGGCGGCGGGTTTGGCTGCGGTTTTCGCGGCAGCCTTCGGCTTCGTGCTGGCGGCACGGGTCGTGGACCGTTTGGTTTTCTTGGTGCTGGTTGGTTTAGGCTTGCTAGACATATGATCGCTCGATCCCGCAGATTTTCAGTTGCACTACGCTAGCAATGTTGAACGCGCTTCGCCAGATGATTGTTTCCAAAATGGAAATTCTGTGGCCTCAGATCAGAAGCCGCGAATAGAGTAGCAGGCCGAACTGCTCCAAGCTGCGCGACGTCTTCGGCCAGATCGCGGCCCACGCCAACGGATCAATCCCCGCCCCTGCCCGCAAAGCGGACAGATCACGGCGCCCGTCTATCCCTGCCAAGATTGCAGCCGCCTGCTTCGGCAAAGCCAGCTTGTGTGTAAGGCCGTTCAGCGTGACTGGTATCTGCCCGCGCGTGGCCACGGCTTTCGCCAAGGCTGGCCCTGTCATGCCGCGCAAATGCGGCACCGCACGCTGGCTTTGCACTGCGCGCGGTGCCTCGCTGCCTTGCCGTCGTGCATAGACCACATGCGTCTTAATGGTTCCGTCGAGTTTTTCCGCTAATCCCATCGCTTCGATATCTTCCATACCATCAGGGCGTTGCGCAAAGCGGCTGAGGTCATACAGGAATGGGTGCGGCACCCCTGCGAATTCCAAGCCTGCTGACGTCAGGCACGTGGTCAGTTCGCCTATCCTGTAAGGCCGGTCTTGGGAGTGGAGCAACAGATCGTAGAACCCCGCATCGCTTTGCTCGTGGTCAACCAAATGCGGGTTGCGTTTGAATGGGTGGGTTTGCGGCAACGCGCTGTACATCGCCTTCGCACGCGACAACCGCTCCTCAGGTGGCAACCCCGCCGTCAACGCGCCAAAGGCCTGTTGCAACGGGTAAACGCCCGCCCGTCCGTATGGCGCATAGACCATGAGGCCAATACCACCGTCGGGCGCGAGCGCAGCCGACAAGGCATCAAAGCCCGCTTGCGGCTCCGGCAAATGGTGCAGCACGCCGCAGCAATCGATGTAGTCGAACGGGCCATAGCTCGCGGCATCCAGCAGGCTGCCGGTGATGAACGTGATGCCTGTCAGCCCCCGCGCCTCTGCACGGTTTTCTGCGATGGCGCGCGATGCGGTGGACAGGTCAATATAGGTGATGTCATAGGCCTTGCCCGCCGTGGTCAAAACCTGCGCCAGTTGGATCAGCGCGTCGCCCGTTCCGCCACCAGCGACAAGGATACGCGTCGTGCCAGACCAATCGCGCGCGCCACCAAAGAGATGGTGATCCAACTCCAACGGGTGTGAGGGCGATCCGGTGATGAGCCGCTTCGCCTCATCCTCGGGCGTGCGTTCCGGATATGGGTAGGCCTCGTATTGGGCTTTGACCTCGCTCATTTATGGGCCTCCTCATGAACGTAGTGTTGGCCGCCGCACGCGGGGACGCGTCATCAGCATTTATAGGATATGTCGCAACGATTGTTCGTTGCATTCGCGGCGTTGTCAAAGCGGGTTTCAAGATACCCCAACCTAACAGTCCTGAGTTGATCACAAAATATCCATCCGGCGCATCATAAACACGCCAAAGGTGACACAACTGCTCACCTTGCCGTGACAATCACAGCACTAACCTTGCTTGGACGCACCAATCCCTCCACTTCTAAGACCAAGCACACCGAGCAGGAGCCGGAACCATGGGCATTGAGCGTATAAATTTCACCGGACATTCCGGTGCATCACTGGCAGCACGTCTGGATATGCCGGACGGGCCACATCTGGCGACCGCGCTGTTCGCGCATTGCTTCACCTGTTCCAAGGATATCGCGGCAGCGAAACGCATCTCCGCGCGCCTTGCGGGCATGGGCATTGCCGTCATGCGGTTCGACTTCACCGGCCTTGGGCATTCCGACGGCGAGTTCGAGAACACCACCTTCACGTCGAACGTCGACGACTTGCTGCTGGCCGCCGCGCATCTGGACAGCATCGGCATGGCCCCGAGCCTGCTGATCGGCCACTCCCTCGGCGGTGCAGCGATATTGAAGGCTGCCCCACAGATCAGATCCGCCAAAGCGGTGGTAACGATCGGCGCGCCTTTCGATCCGGCGCATGTGACGCACAACTTCGACGATGCGCTGTCAGCCATTGCGTCGAACGGCGTTGGTGAGGTTATGCTGGGCGGGCGCCCTGTGCGGATCGGGCGGGACTTCGTGGAAGATGTTTCCGCAGAAAATCTGGCGCAATCCATTCGCAACCTGAACATGTCCCTTCTGGTGCTGCACGCGCCGCTGGACGACACCGTCAGCATCGACAACGCCGCGCAGATTTTCCAGCACGCCAAGCACCCGAAAAGCTTTGTCACGCTGTGCCATGCGGATCACCTGATCACCCGCCCTGAAGATGCGGAGTATGTGGCGACGGTCATCGCAGGCTGGGCCTCAAAGGACTTGGACCTGCGCCCCCCCGCGCCGCCCATTGGTGCGCCTGAAGGGGTTGTGCGAGTCACGGAATCCAATCCGGACGGTTTTTTGCAAGACATTAACGCGGGGCCGTTTCACCACGTTCAAGCGGACGAGCCGCTGGCGTATGGCGGCACCAACCGCGGGATGTCCCCCTACGGGTTGCTGGCCTCGGGGCTCGGGGCGTGTACGTCCATGACGATCCGCATGTATGCGCGCCGCAAAAAATGGCCACTGACCCGCGTTTGGGTCGATGTGACCCACAACGCCATGCACGCCCAAGATGCGGGCGGGCCGTCCAAAATTGACCGATTCAACCGTGAAATTCATCTGGAGGGCGATCTGGACGAAGCGCAGCGCCAGCGCCTGCTCGAGATCGCGGACAAATGCCCCGTACACAAGACGTTGGAGTCTGGTGCGGAGATCAAAACGGTTCTGGCGGACTGATAAAAACGGCCCTGACAGCGGAAATCTCCGTCAGGGCCGAAATATCATTCGGCCTTACTCCGCCGCCACTTTCTTCTTCGCACCTTTGAGTGGCTTCTTGGCCTCCAACATCGGCTTAAGGTAGTGGCCGGTGTAAGACCCCTCCACTTCCGCGACTTTCTCCGGCGTCCCAGTGGCCACAACGGTACCGCCGCCATCACCGCCTTCGGGACCGATGTCGATGATATGATCAGCGGTTTTCACCACGTCGAGGTTGTGTTCAATCACCACCACCGTGTTGCCTTGGTCGACCAGCTCATGCAGCACTTCGAGCAGTTTCTTAACGTCCTCAAAGTGCAGGCCCGTCGTCGGCTCATCCAAAATGTAGAGCGTTCGGCCTGTGGAGCGTTTCGCCAACTCCTTCGACAGCTTTACCCGCTGCGCTTCGCCACCAGAGAGCGTCGTCGCCTGCTGGCCGACCTTGATGTAGCCAAGGCCCACGCGCATCAGTGCGTCCATCTTTTCGCGGATAGAGGGCACGGCCTTGAAGAACTCCTGCGCGTCCTCCACGGTCATATCCAGTACGTCGGCGATGGATTTCCCTTTGAACTTCACCTCTAGGGTTTCGCGGTTATAGCGCGCACCTTTGCAGGTTTCGCATTCCACGTAGACGTCTGGCAGGAAGTGCATCTCGATCTTGATCACACCGTCGCCCTGACAGGCCTCGCACCGCCCACCTTTGACGTTGAAGCTGAAACGCCCCGGTTTGTAGCCGCGTGCCTTAGACTCTGGCATGCCCGCGAACCAGTCGCGGATAGGCGTGAACGCCCCCGTGTAGGTCGCAGGGTTTGACCGCGGCGTGCGCCCGATGGGGCGCTGGTCGATGTCGATGACCTTATCCAGATGCTCAAGCCCCTTGATCGTCTCGCAGGGGGCTGGCGTTTGACGTGCGCCGTTCAGCGTCATGGACGCTGTTTTGAACAACGTCTCAATCGTCAACGTGGACTTGCCGCCGCCTGAGACACCCGTGACGCACACAAATTTACCAAGGGGGAAATCGACGGTGATGTTCTGCAAGTTGTTGCCGGACGCTTTCACCACCGTCAGCTTCTTCTTGTTGCCCTTGCGGCGTTTCGGATTAACCGGAATCTCCCGCACGCCCGTTAGGTAGTCGCCGGTGACGGATCCGCTGGCGGCAACCTCGGCAGGTGTGCCATGCGCCACGACTTGACCGCCGTGAACACCGGCACCTGGTCCGATATCAAAGACATAATCCGCCTCGCGGATCGCTTCCTCATCGTGTTCCACCACAATCACGGTATTTCCCTGATCGCGCAGGTTTTTCAGCGTCGTTAACAGGCGGTCATTGTCGCGTTGGTGCAACCCGATAGACGGCTCGTCCAGCACATAGAGAACACCGGTCAGGCCGGACCCGATCTGCGACGCAAGCCGGATGCGCTGGCTCTCGCCGCCAGACAATGTACCCGCGTTGCGCGACAGCGTCAGGTATTCAAGACCCACGTTATTCAAGAATCCAAGCCGTTCGCGGATTTCTTTAAGGATGGCTTTGGCGATCTCGTTTTTCTGGCTGGTCAGCGTCTCTGGCACGTTCTCGCACCAATCAAACGCCTCCTTGATCGACATCTCGACCACCTGCCCCGCGTGGAGGTTGTCGATCTTAACAGCAAGCGCTTCCGGACGCAGACGGTAGCCGTCACAGACACCGCATTTGCGGTTGTTCTGATACCGTTCAAACTCTTCGCGAATCCAGTTGCTGTCCGTCTCGCGGTAGCGGCGCTCCATGTTGGGGATCACCCCTTCAAAGCTGCGCGTCACTTGGTAGACGCGCCCGCCTTCGTCGTAGCGGAACGGGATTTCTTCATCACCGGAGCCATAAAGGAACACCTGCTTCACATGCGCGTCGAGATCTTTCCAAGGCGTGTTTTTGTCAAATTCGTAATGCGCGGCGATGGCTTCGATCGTTTGCAAAAAATAGGGGCTCTTGCCCTTGCGCCACGGGGCCAAGGCGCCGTCGTAGAGCTTCAGCGATTGATCAGGGACGACCAACCGTTCATCAAAGAACAGCTCCACCCCAAGCCCGTCACATTCCGGACAGGCCCCAAACGGCGCGTTGAACGAGAACAAGCGCGGCTCGATCTCGGGGATCGTGAAGCCGGACACAGGACAGGCGAATTTCTCGGAGAACGTAATGCGTTCCGGTTCGCCATCCTTGGGCGCGGTCTCAAGAATCGTGATCCCGTCGGCCAAATCCAGCGCCGTGCGAAAACTGTCGGCAAGGCGTGTCTCTAACCCTTCGCGCACCACGATACGGTCCACCACCACGTCGATGTCGTGGCGGTACTTCTTGTCCAAAGTCGGCACATTGTCCAACTCGTAGAATTCGCCGTCGACTTTGACGCGCTGGAAGCCAGACTTCGCCAGTTCCAGAAATTCCTTGCGGTATTCGCCCTTCCGGTCGCGGATGATAGGGGCCAGCAGATACCCGCGCGTCCCCTCCTCCATCGCCATTACGCGGTCGACCATATCTTGCACTTGCTGTGCCTCGATAGGTTTGCCAGTCGCGGGGCTGTAAGGCGTGCCAACGCGCGCAAACAGCAGGCGCATGTAGTCGTAGATTTCGGTGACCGTGCCCACCGTAGAGCGCGGGTTTTTCGATGTCGTCTTCTGCTCAATCGAGATCGCAGGCGACAGGCCGGAGATGTGATCCACATCCGGTTTCTGCATCATGTCCAGAAACTGCCGCGCATAGGCCGACAGCGATTCAACATAGCGGCGCTGCCCCTCGGCATAGATCGTGTCAAATGCCAGCGACGACTTTCCTGAGCCCGATAAGCCGGTAATAACCACCAGTTGATCGCGCGGAATATCCACGTCGATGTTCTTCAGATTGTGTTCGCGCGCGCCGCGCACTTCAATGTTCTTTAACTCGGCCATGCGGTCCATCCCAAATGCGTTGCGCCACACATAAGGCGTCTGATGCTAGGTTCCAATGCGTTAGCAGAACATTAAAAGAACATCCACGAATTTATTTAATTTTTGACCGCAACACCGTAGTGCAAATCATCCCTACACCACAAAACAGCCCGATGATCAGACACACACCCGCGAGGCCCGCTTGATCAAAAATCAACACAAAGATAGGCGTGCCAAGCGTTGTGCCGACATTGCCCAGTTGGGCGATCCCGCCCGTTGCGCGCGCCCTGTCGGTCGGGGCGGCATTAAAATAGGGGATTGCCGCAAAGGACGCCGCAGGAATGATCGCCATCACAAAGAACAAGATCATCAGCGGCCAGATTGCAGGACTTGCAACATACACCAAGCCGCTCGCAGCGATGGTGAGCGCGAAGCCGATCATCACCAGTTGATCCGGCCTTATACGTTTGCCCAAGAACCCGCCCCACAACGTCCCGACGATGCTCAACAACGGAATTGCCGTGATCGCCCAAAGCGGCAGATTTAGCGCGATCGGAAGCACTGCCAGCAAGGCGATATATTGGATCGTATACCAAACGAACCCGCTGCCCGCGATGATGAGGCGCGGTGTCGAATAGAGAATGCGGTGCTCCGCCAAATAAGACACAGGCACCCGCTGCGCGATGCGGTGCACGGGCAGCAACGGATACAAAAGCACCGCCATGATCAACATCCCCACCCCATGCGCCACAAACACCGCCGGCAGGCCGCCTATCCCTATCAGCGAGGGCAACAACAGCGCAGTGATCGCCATGGAGGTGCCGAAGAATGTGGCCCATATCCCCATCACGACAGGGCGGTCTTTCTCCGCCGAGATGCTCGCCATCAAGGTCGGGGCTGCCACCACAATCGCCAAGTGAGATAGCCCCTCCAGTGCGCGCAATCCCGCAAACACTGTTATGTTCGGCAAAGTGGCCTCAATCAGCGACAGAACGCCGCCCGCCACAAGCGCACCGGTAAGTGACCGCGCAACGCCGATACGCGTCACCACGGCCCCAGCGACCGCGCCAAGCAGAATGCCCACCATGCCGACGATTGAGATAAGAACAGGCACGAAGGCCCCGCCCTCGGCATAAGTCTCGCGAAGGACAGGCAAGGTTAACGTGAGCTTGCCAAACTGCGCAGCAGCAAAAAGCCCCGCGACAAGCAGGGCAAAGACAAGCGGCCAATTTGTTTTCGCAGGAACCATGGCGGCAGTCCTGCGGTGCATCTGCCCCCGCGTCAATCCGCATATACGCACAATAAAGGCGCGCAGGTTTCCCCGCGCGCCAAATAAAGTATCTCGCGCCGCGATAGCGGCTCCTTCAGGTCAGACCATCCTAGAAGTGGATGGCGCGGCCATAGGCGTCGAGGACAGATTCGTGCATCATCTCGGACAAGGTCGGGTGCGGGAAGACCGTGTTCATCAGATCTTCCTCGGTGGTCTCCAGCGCACGGCCAACCACGTAGCCTTGGATCAGCTCCGTCACTTCCGCGCCGACCATGTGAGCACCCAAAAGCTCTCCGGTTTTCTCGTCAAAGATGGTTTTCACCATGCCCTCCGACTCGCCCAAGGCGATGGCCTTGCCGTTGCCGATGAACGGGAACCGGCCAACCTTGATTTTGTAGCCGGCTTCTTTCGCCTTCTCCTCGGTGAACCCGACGGAGGCCACCTGTGGGTGGCAATAGGTGCAGCCTGCGATGGCTTCGGGGCGCACGGGGTGCACATCTTTCTGGCCCGCAATCAGTTCGGCTACCACAACGCCCTCATGCGAAGCTTTATGCGCCAGCCATGGGGCGCCAGCGATGTCACCGATCGCATAGACGCCTTCAACGCCCGTGCGGCAGTACTCATCGACAATGACGTGGGTGCGGTCAATCTTAACGCCAAGCTCTTCAAGGCCCAGCCCCTCGACGTTGCCAACGATGCCGACAGCGGAGATCACAGTATCAAACTCGACCTTCTCAACCTTGCCGTTCGCTTCGATATGGGCGGTCACTTTGCCTTTGCCACGCTCCAGCTGTTTTACCATGGTTTTTTCCATGATCTTCATGCCTTGTTTGACGAATTGCTTTTTCGCGAAGGCGGAAATTTCCGCATCTTCAACTGGCAAAATACGGTCCATGACCTCCACAACCGTCGTGTCGCAGCCAAGCGTGTTGTAGAAGCTGGCGAATTCGATCCCGATTGCGCCGGATCCGATGACCAGCAGCTTTTTCGGCATGCGTTTTGGCGTCAGCGCGTGCTTATAGGTCCACACCAGATCGCCGTCAGCTTCCAGCCCTGGCAATTCACGGGCCCGCGCACCTGTGGCGACAATGATATTCTTCGCCGTCAGTTCTTCCGTGCCCTTGTCTGTCTTGACCGACACCTTGCCCTTTGCGGGGATCGTGGCCTCGCCCATGATCGTGGTGATCTTGTTCTTCTTCATCAGGTGGCCGATGCCACCCGACAGCTGGTTGGCCACCCCGCGAGAGCGTTTGACCACGGCATCCAGATCATATCCGATGTTGTCGGCCTTCAAGCCGTAGTCCTTGGCCCGCTCCATCAGGTGGAACACTTCGGAGGACCGCAGCAGCGCTTTGGTTGGGATGCAGCCCCAGTTCAGACAAATCCCGCCCATGTGCTCGCGCTCGACAATGGCAACGTTAAGACCCAGCTGGGCGCCACGGATAGCGGCAACATAGCCCCCCGGCCCTGCACCGATGACAATCATATCGAAGGATTTAGCGGCCATGTGTTCTCACTCCCGAGACGAAATTAAACTAGTTTAACGCTAAACTAGTTTTTTCGACCACATAACGCAACGCAAGATTGGGTCTGCGCCATATGCGTGGGACGCATAGCTACCTGCGCGGGCGGCGTGCTTCCAGTTGCTCAAGCGACCGCGCCAGCAGGATACCCACGCGCCGCGCACCCTTGCGCGACAGATGAACGCCGTCCAAGGCGAAGTGGCTTCGGTTGGCGGGATTGATTGCGGGCTTGCTTCGCACCAGTTCAACCCCTTCCAATCGCGCTGCCAGCGCACGCTGGCGATCGGTCAGCTCACGCACGACCCGCTCGCATCGCGAAAACAGGTTGGGACGCTGATTGCCCTCATAGTACGCAAGCAAGATAACTTTGGGGCCGTCTTTCCGGATGCGCGCCGCCAGATCGGGCAGGATTCCGGCCTTCCCGTCCTTGGTGATCAGCTTATCGAGCACTTTATTGCAACGGTTGCAGCCGCATTTCACCAGCAGATCGTTCGCCCCGCCGTTGACGACAACCCAGTTCCAGTCCCCCTTGGTGTATTGCGCCGGAATAACACTGCGGCTGTTGCCTTGTGCGCCCGTCAAATACAGCTTCGCCCCCGAGGCCGCACGGTTTTCCACGCGGCGTTTGGTCTCCTTGGCCAAAACATGCGGGATTGAGGCACGTTTGAAGCTTTGCCATTCCAGCATGCTGTCACCAATCACAAGGATATCGTCCTTAGGTCCGGCGACGCCCATCGCAGGGGCGGCCAATGCAAAGCAGGCCGCCGCCATCAGTTGGCGAGTAGTAAATTTCACGTGTTCAGAGTCCTTAAACTGCGGCTCTGACGGATTCTACGGTCGACCCATATCCGCCATCTTCGATGTAGGCGTTTTCGGTCGGTGTGGTGCGGCGGTCAAGGGCATCATTTCGATACGGGAACCGCCCGAACTGCCGGATGACCTCTCGGTGGGCCCGCGCATGTAGCAGATTGCTGCTTCCCTCCTTGGGCATACGGGTCAAAAATAGCCGCACGCAGCGTTCCTGATCGGAGACACATTCGGAGTGCATCAACGGCATGTAGAAAAACTGCCGCGCCGGTTCGTCGATTTTCATATCCCAATTCTTGCTAATCGCCGTCTTTGCAACCGCCAACGCCTGCCTGTCGGTGGAGAAGGCCTTCTCACTGCCGCGAAACATATTGCGCGGGAATTGGTCCGTTAAGATCAGATAGGCTAGAACCCCACTGGGATAGGTCATCCACATCGACAAGCCGCCCTGCTGCGCGCGTTGCCAAAGTGGCTCAAATCGGTCGCGGATTTCAGCGTCAATCGCCTCACCTCCCGCGTACCAACCCTTTTCCCCTTGCTCGTCCAGCCAGTAGCTTAGGACGTCCTCAGGTGTAGACATGGCAAATCCTCCTGTGCCGCCGTCCCCAAGTGTTACCAAAGCGTTACAAACTGCTGCGCAGACCGCAACCGTTTTTTCTCAGGATCATCGGGTTAAAGACTCTTCGGCCACACCTTCTGCTTCGGCCTCCGCCGCTTCGGCGATTTCTTCGGCGGCCTCCACGTATACCTCTTGCGCCATCTCAGCGATAAATGGCGTGGAGCCCGGGCCAACGGCGGCGTATGGAACTGCCTCGTATTCGCTCTCTTCTGCGTAGGCGGATGGGCGGCGCGTCATGCGGAAGGCGGCGTAAGCGGATGTCGCCATCATTGTCACCATGATGATCAGCCAGAACCCCTGCGCCCCGAACTGCGTCATCAGCCAACCCGTTAGAACCGGACCCGCGATCGCGCCCAGCCCGTTCACGAACAGCAAACCGCCTGATGCGCCCGCCATATCCTCTGGTTCCAGATAGTCGTTGGTGTAGGCGATAAGCAGCGCGTAGAGCGGGTTTGTCATCCCACCAATAATGAAAGAGCACGCCAAGAGCACATAGAACTGTGTCCCGAACAGCCACGCAATTGTGGCCGCAGTTGTGGCTATTACAGAGACACCTAAAATCAAAATGCGGCGATCCATACGGTCCGACAGCCAGCCAATCGGGAATTGCAGCACCATGGCACCGACAAAGATCGACGAGACGAACACCGAAATTTGCGCAACGCTGAACCCTGCACGCGTGCCGTAAACCGCTGACATCCCGAACTGCGCGGAGAACACCCCGCCCAGCATCAACATCCCAATCACGCCAAGCGGCGATATTTTGTAGAGGTCCGCAAAGCTAAGCTGGCGGGTCGCGCCGAACGCGGGTGTCGGCGTGACGGAGAGCAAAATCGGGGCAAAGGAGATCGAAACCAGCACCGACGGGATCACAAACAAAATGAACCCGCCTGGATCGGCCACGTTCAACAAACCCTGCGCGGTCACGATACCGACCATTTGCACGATCATATAAAGCGACAACGCCTGCCCGCGGTTGTCATTGGAGGCCGAGTTGTTGAGCCAGCTTTCGGCGGTGACATATACGCCGGAGAAGCAAAACCCGATAACCACACGCAGCACGACCCACGCGATGGGGTCGGTGACCGCCGGATACAGAATCAAAACAGCAGAAATGAAAGACCCGAGCGCCGCAAACACCCGCACGTGTCCCACGCGCTGAATGATATTCGGCGCCATGCGCGACCCGCCAAGAAACCCAAGGAAATAGCCGGAAGTGATCAACGACAGCTCGAAGGTAGTGAACCCTTCGATGTCGCCACGCACACCGATCAGCGAGCCTTGCAGGCCGTTGCCGACCATCAACAGCATCATTCCTAACAGCAAAGCCCATGAGGATTTGAAGACTTCAAACATATTACGATCCAAATCCTATTTGCGGGCGACCCTGTGACAGCGGCCTACCCCATGGTCATTTGCAGTTTTGCGTCAGCTCCGACGTCATGAGGTCCACATGCGTCAAACCTTACGGCAAGAGCAACGAAGAGTCCCCGTAGGAGAAAAATCTATACTCATGCGCGATGGCGTGATCGTAAATCTCGCAGACCCGTTGCTGCCCCATAAGGGCCGAGACCAACATCATCAACGTCGATTTTGGAAGATGGAAGTTTGTCATCAATGCATCGGCGATCTGGAACGCATAACCGGGGTAGATAAATATCTCGGTCTCGCCCTGCCACGGCGCGATCTGGCCCGCCCCCGTTGCCGCGCTCTCGATCAAGCGCAGCGCGGTGGTGCCCACGGGGATGACGCGGCGTCCTTCGGCTTTGGCGGTCGCGATGATCTTGGCCGCCTCCGCCGACACATTTCCCCACTCGGCGTGCATCTTGTGTGTTTTGACGTCGTCGACCTTCACTGGCAAAAACGTGCCCGCCCCGACGTGCAGCGTCACATCGGCGAACTCGACCCCCTTGGCCGCAAGCTTCGCCAGCAAAGCTTCGTCAAAATGGAGCGAGGCCGTGGGCGCCGCGACCGCGCCGGTGGTTTTGGCGAAGACGGTTTGATAGTCCGTTTTGTCCTGCGCATCCGCCGCACGTTTGGCCGCGATGTAGGGCGGCAGCGGCATTTGCCCTGCCTCGGCCAAGGCGTCGTCGAAGGCTTGGCCCTCGCGGTTAAAGACCATCGTGGCTTGCCCGTCAGCGCGTGAGATAACTTCTGCCTCAAGCCCCGCCGCGAATGTGATCACTTCCCCGTCGCGCACTTTGCGCAGCGGTTTGACCAGCGCACGCCACGCGCCGTCCACTGTGGGCGACAGCAATGTGACCTCCATCTTCGACAGGTTGCCGTCACGCGCGCGGTGGCCGAACAATCGTGCAGGTATCACCTTCGTGTCGTTCAACACCAGAACGTCGCCCGCGCGCAGATAATCGCCCAGATCCGTAACGGCCTTGTCCTCCAGCGTATCCGGCGTGGCCACCAGCAAGCGCGACGCGCTGCGCGGCACCGCTGGGCGTGTGGCGATAAGCTGCTCCGGCAGCTCGAAATCGAAATCAGATAGCTTCATGTAGACGTCTCAGTTCTTTGTCTTAGTTCTTTAGCTTCGGGGCCGGTTGGCGAAATATCTCGCGGAAAATACCCGGCGTCAGGACCGAAAGAGGGTTCACCCCGACCTTAGGGCCATCCGCCGACCCGCGAAGCGTGTAGTTAAACCCGAACAACCCTTCGCCTTTCCTTGGGGCAAACAGCGCCCCGAACAGCCCGTTGACCGCGTAAATCGGCGACACCACACCGCGCATGTCCATGCGCCGTGTCGTCGTGTTAAACACCCCGTCCATGGTAATCCCCATTGATGGCCCCACGGCCGAGGAGCTTCTGAGCGTCACGCCCCCCGGCGTCAACAAGAAACGGGCGTCCGTGTTGCTAAACAAAATCCCGTCGCCGGTGAGTTGTTCCAGCAAGCCAATGACGCTTATGGCCGACAGCAGGTCAGCCAAGGCAGGTGCTTTCTTCACGCGGGCGTTGGTGATGGAGAGTGCGCCATCAAATTGCCCTGGTTTGCCGTTCGGTTGCAGTGTCAGCGACATGTTACCGCCGTTGACGTTCTCCAAAATCCCCGTGGCGGAAATCACCCGCCCGCCGTTGTCCGAAAGGATGCGCACCGCCGGTCCTTTGTTCGTCGGGATAACCGTGCCAGTGATCGCGGCCTTGCCGTTCAACTTGGCCTTAAAGGTGCCGTCCATGCCCTTGTCGTTGCGAAAACTGCCGCGAAACTGATCGAGCGCGATCGTATCTGTCACCACCAAACGGTCCAATGCGAACTCCAAGGGGGGGCCGCCCGCACTGCTGCCGCCCGTGGTGACGCCGAACTTGCGGATATCAATCGTGCCACCCTTGATGACCACCTGCGGCTGACTGTTCGCCCCGCGCCCGATCACCTCCACCCGCGAGTTCAACTTGCCTGCAATCTTCAGCCGGCTGAAGATCGCGCGGTCCAACCCGCCCCCCGCAGGCTTCAAAGTGACGTTGCCACTGGCCTGCAAGCCGCTGGCGTTGATCGTGACATTATTTACCTTTGGCGTGTCGCCCATCTTCAGGTCCAACGTCAACCCGCCCGTCGCCGCGCGCGATTTATTCCAGCCCAAGGCCGGAATGCTCAACCCTACGCCGCGCAGGTCGGATGTCAGCTTGGCGGCGGGTGCCACGCCTTCGGCCAACCGGATGTCCATTTTGGCTGATCCCTTACCAGAGACGGAGCCCTTGGGCAGGCCCACATTGAAGACGTCGAGCATCCTTGGCGACAGTTCAATCGTGCCTTCCACGCGGCTGTTCTTACCGGTTCCCTTGCCTATTTCACGCGACCAGAGCACATCCATCGGCACGCCGTCGATGGTCCCCTTGCCGCCGATGGTCAACGCACCGCCCCCCGCCAGAACTTCCATCTGGTCCGACCGCAACGCGCGCCCCTTGACCAAAGTGTCGGAGGCAACGCCGCTCACGTCGGCGGCGACGACGTAGCCGATATCCTCAACTTGCACACGTTCTTTCAGTGGCACGGTCAAGCGGGTGGTGATCTGCGCTTGTCCGGTTGCCACGTCTGGCGTCAATCCCGATTTGGCAAGGAACTCGAACGGTTCCTCATCCAGCAAGACCAGTGCTGCCGACACAGGGCCTTTCAACGTCAGATCGAACACGCCAACGGCTGGCTTGGCTGTCATATCGGGAATTTCCATGACGGAGCCGCCCGCCTCCAAGACGCCAGCATCCTTGGCGGTAACATGGCCTTCTTTCAGGCTCAGGTTGAAGGCCTTGCCAGAAATAGAGGCATACCCGTGCGCCTGCTCCACTGGCGGCAAGGTTTTGATATACTGAACCCGCGCATCCTTGAAATCAAAGCTCACCGCCGCCGCGACAGGCTTTTCCGGCACCACGCGCAGCGATGCATGGGCGCGCTCTACGGTGCCGCCTTGTACGTTTTCAACCAACCATTCGCGCGTTTTGTCCACGGCGTTCTCAGGCCATAGCGCCATCAGGCGCTTGTAGTCGATCCGGTCGATCCCTGCGTCCAGCGAAACGCCCCAGCCTTCGGGCAGAACGTTAACCGCGCCCTTGGCGACGATTTCCGCCCCCTCGTTGCGCAACACCAACTGCCCCACATCTAGCGCCAAGGCTTTCGGCTGGTAGCGCATGTCCAGCGCGCCGTTCTCGAAACTTACTGGCGCCTCAAACATCCCCTCCGGCGCAAGGCGCACGTTGCTAAATCGCAGCTGCCCCAGCAACGTCTCGGGGATGCCCGCGTTGAAATCGCGCAGATCGGCGTGGCCGGTGGCGGTCAGCCGAAGTTGCGGCGAATCGAGCGTGATCTGGTCGAACAGCAACCGCCCCGTCGCAGCGTCGTAGCGCAGATAGCTTTTGGCGTGGTTGAATGGCACGGGCTGGGATTGCTCCGTCGGGCGCAACTCCCCTTTCGCCAGATCAAGCGAGCCCGCGAGGCTTGCCACTTGACCGTCGCCGCTGATCTCCGCCGTCAATGACCCAGAGGCGGGCGCGTCTAGCACGTTCAGAAAGTTCAGCGCAGAGACCTGCGCCGCCAGATCGCGGGCACGTAGGTCGGTGAACTTGCCGACTAGCCGCGCGCCCTCACTGCCTTTCGCTTTATCAGCGGAGAAAAACAGTTGCGCCGGAGGCCCACTCGGCTGATCAAGCTGGAATGAGATGTTGAGTTCAATCACCCGTTCCTCGTTCGTGAGCTTTAACTGGCCTTGCTCCACCACCGTCACGTCACCCGTGCGCTCGTCCGACATACGGATGGTCAGGGCTTCAGCGCTGGCGACCTCAAGCTCTTTCATCCAAGGCTCGCCCAGCCAGTCGTCGATCTGCGCCAGCACCTCCCCCATGGAGCCCGCTTCGACCTGCGCCCCGCCAATTTGCGCCCCGAAAGCCAGCTCTATCTGGCCGTTCTTATCGCGGTGCAGTTCGAGGCTGGCGCCTTCCAGCTCAATCGTTTCCAGCTTGATGCGCCCTAGTAGAAGTTCCGATGTGTCTAGCTTGCTGCGCAGTTTTGGCAGAACCAGAATGGGCGCGTCGTCAGAGTTGTAAACCGCAACCCCCGTGACGTCGATCGTGGGGCGGAATGCCTCGTCTCGCAGGCCGAGGGATATCGTCTCCAGCTCCACCCTGTCGCCGTCTAGGTCCGCGTTCACGCGCGTCTCCACACGGTCCACGGCCCATTGCGGCAGCGCGATGCTGCGCCCCATCATCGACAACACGGCCACGATCAGCAGCACAATCACCAAGAGCGTAAGCGTGCTGACGACAGACATCGTGTGCGCAACCACGCCGCGCTTGCGGTGGCGGCGCAATGTTGATGCAGCGACAGGCTCCGCATCCTCTTCGGCTTTCGCCTCAGGGGGGAGCTGCTTGTCATCTGACTGCGGCGCGTCGTCGGCCATGCCACCTCATCTTGATTGCACCCGCACACGGTTGCGTTTGGGCCTTTACCTTTACATACAGCGCCCTACCCTTGGCGACACATCAAATCTACATCAAAGGACCGATCCGGTATGACACAAGTTGGCGAGAAGGCCCCAGATTTCACCCTGCCGCGCGATGGCGGCGACAGTGTGACGCTATCCGCCCTGCGCCCCGCGATGGTGGTGCTCTACTTTTACCCGAAAGACGACACCTCCGGCTGTACCAAGCAGGCCATCGGGTTCACCGAACATTTGCAGGCATTCAAAGATGCTGGCTGTGAGATCATCGGCGTGTCTAAAGACACCGCCGCCAAACACGACAAATTCCGCGACAAGCATAATCTGGGAATCATTCTGGCCTCCGACGCAGACCACGACGTGTGTGAGCAGTACGGCGTCTGGAAAGAAAAAAGCATGTACGGCAAAACCTACATGGGGATAGAGCGCTCCACCTTCCTGATCAGCGCCGACGGCACGATCTTGCAAGAGTGGCGCAAAGTCCGCGTGCCGGGCCATGTCGAAACCGTGTTAGAGGCCGTACAAGCCCAATGACCCCAACTCTGCGCGACATGGCGATGACGGTCCTCACAACCGCCGACCCGATCGAGAAGACAGCCCTGTCGCGCGAATACGCGCAGGTTTGGCGCGATGCCCGCGCGGCGGGGCGGGATATCCCGCTGGGGACTGCGCAGCCACCCGACTACCCTGCCCGCCCGTCGCAGCCGGAACTTCTGCCGCCGCGCGACGTCCCCATGCGCAAACCCGGAACACCCGAGGGGCGCATCGCGATGCTGCATGCCATCGCCCATATCGAGTTGAACGCGGTGGACCTGCACTGGGATGTCATCGCGCGGTTCGGTGATGTGGACTTCCCGATGGGGTTCTACGACGACTGGGTGCAAGCGGCCGATGACGAGTCGAAACACTTCAGCCTGATGGAGGCCTGCCTTCGCGGGCACGGCAGCCACTACGGCGCGTTGCCCGCACATGCAGGCATGTGGGTTTCCGCCGTGGACACCAAGGACGATATCATGGGGCGGCTCGCGGTCGTGCCGATGGTTCTGGAAGCACGCGGGCTGGATGTGACACCTGGGATGATCGGCCTGTTCAAACAGGCCAAAGATGCCGACGCCGTCGCCGCGTTGGAAGTCATCTACGCCGAAGAGGTCGCGCATGTCGCCTACGGCTCGCGGTGGTTCCACTTCCTGTGCGGCCGCAACAACCTTGATCCGACCCCGACCTTTCATGCCTTGGTGCGCAAGTACTTCCACGCCGCCCTCAAGCCGCCATTCAACGAGGAAAAGCGCGCCGAAGCCGGCATTGCCCCCGATTTTTATTGGCCTTTGGTCGAAGACACTGCGCGCTAAGATGCGCAGAATCGGCGAGATACCGCCAAAACAAGCGGAAATAGCAAGTGCTTGCCGACGGCGGGAGCTTAATTGTTGCGTGATTCCCCCCCACGGCTTATGCAGTCCGAGCTAGCCCATTGGTGGGGACCATTGGCTAGCTTTTATGTTTGGGGAACACGGGAACTAGAACTTTGAAAACACGTCTTTTCAGCGCGTTAGATCACGCGATCGAACGCAAGCTGCCAGAGCAACGCCTTTTCTTAAAGTCAGAGGAAGGCACACGGTTTATCCGCCTTCGTCCGACACTACAGGCCGGAATCATCTTTGGCGGCGCGGCAATTGCGTGTTGGACCTTCGTTGTGACCGCTATTTTCCTGATGGACACGATCAGCGCAGGTAATGCGCGTGAGCAGGCCCAGCGGGAACGCGCAATCTATGAGGCACGTCTGAACGCGCTGTCGAACGAGCGCGACGACCGCGCCATGGAAGCCGCCGCCGCGCATTCACGTTTCTACGTCGCGCTGGAGCAGATCTCCGAGATGCAGTCCTCCCTGCTTGCCTCCGAAGATCGCCGCAACGAGCTGGAAACCGGCATTGAGGTGATCCAGACCACCCTACGCAAGACGATGAAAGACCGCGACGCTGCGCGTGAAGAAGCTGAGGTTTTGACGGCCCAGCTAAACCCGGAAACCAACCCTGATTCCCCGCTTCTAGCCACCAACGGCGCGTCAGATGGTTCTGTCGCGTTCCTCACTGAAGCACTTGAGCAAACCGCCGCAGAGCGCGACCAGATCGCTCTCGATGCAAAAGACGCCATCAGCACCGCAGACGAGCTGCGCTTCACGCTGAAGATGAACGAAGACCGCAACGAACAGATTTTCACGCGGCTGGAGGAGGCAGTGACCGTCTCCCTGGAGCCGCTCGACAAAATGTTCCGCGCGGCGGGCATGCCCACAGAAAGCATCCTGCGTGAAGTACGCCGTGGCTATTCCGGCCAAGGCGGTCCATTGCTGCCCGCAACCATGTCCACATCGGGCGGTGGGAGCATCACAGACAAAACCTCGACCCGCGCAAATCGCTTGCTCAAGGAACTCGACCGGATCAACCTGTTCCGCATTGCTGCTGACAAATCGCCAGTCGCCATGCCGGTCAAAGCCGCGTTCCGCTTCACCTCCCCCTTTGGGTACCGCAAGGATCCTAAAGGCGCTGGCCGACGCATGCACGCAGGCGTAGATTTCGCTGGCGCGCGCGGCACGCCCATCTATGCAACAGCCGATGGCGTCGTCACGCACGCGGGCTGGCAGTCCGGTTATGGTCGCCTCGTAAAGATTAAACACGCCTTTGGTATTGAAACCCGCTATGCACATAACTCGAATATTCGTGTAAAAGTCGGTCAAAGGGTATCGCGTGGCGACCGTATCAGTGATATGGGAGCCACTGGCCGTGTCACCGGCACCCATCTTCACTACGAGGTCCGTCTTAACGGAACTCCGGTCAACCCGATGACCTATATTAAGGCAGGACGAGATGTTTTCTAAAAGCAAAATCAACGACCCAAGCGCAAAACCAACTGAGGGCTCCGATGCCCCAGCGAAGTCTGCACCTACTTCTTCTTCAACCTCCGGCAGCCCTGCACCAAAGCCAGAATTTGCCGCCTCTGCCCCGCGCCCGAAAGCGCCGCCATCGCTGCTGTCCACTGACCTGACGGTCACAGGCAACATGAAAAGCACCGGCGACATCCAAGTTGAGGGCAACGTAGAGGGCGACATCCACGCGCACTTGCTGACTGTCGGCGAAACAGCCGTGATCAAAGGCGAAATCGTTGCTGACGATGTTGTGGTCAACGGCCGCGTCATCGGCCGCGTACGTGGCTTGAAAGTGCGCCTCACCTCGACTGCACGTGTTGAAGGCGACATCATCCACAAGACCATCGCGATCGAAAGCGGCGCCCACTTTGAGGGTTCCGTTCAGCGTCAGGACGACCCGCTCAACACGGGCAAAGGTAAGGGCGTGGCGCAACAGCCCGCCCCAGCTGAGACACCCAAAGCCTAGCGCTTATGACGAATATAGCGCCCTTGGACCAAGCTGATCCAAGGGCACTACCCTTGTGTGCACCTGAACACCGCCCCTACCTGCTGATTGCTGCTATCTTGGCATCGGCCTTGGGATTTATCGACGGGTCGATAGTCGCCATCGCCCTGCCCGCCATGCGCATGTCACTGGGCGCGACCTTGATTGAAGCGCAGTGGATTTCTAACGCCTACATGCTGAGCCTGAGCGCGCTGATCCTTGTCGGCGGCGCTGCGGGGGACCGTTTCGGGCTCGCGCGTGTGCTTGGCTCCGGCATCACGCTGTTTGTGCTGGCCTCCATGGCCTGCGCCTTCGCCCCGAACGCAAGCTTCCTAATCGTGGCCCGCGCAGTCCAAGGGTTGGGCGCCGCTTTCATGGTCCCCGGCTCACTCGCGCTCATCAGCCGCGCCTACCCCAAGGGGGAGCGCGGTAAGGCCATCGGCATCTGGGCAGCCTCTGCCGCCGTGACCTCCGCACTTGGCCCGATTATCGGCGGGGTCGCGCTGACTGTGGGCGACCATGATGTCTGGCGGTGGATTTTCGCCGTGAACTTCCCCTTGGGTCTGTTGGCACTCTACTTTTTGTTCTCAAAAGTCGTCCAAGACCACTCCCAGCCAGAGCGTGGCATCGACGTCATTGGCGGCGTCACGGCTGTTCTAGGGCTTGGCCTCATCGCATGGGCCCTGACCGGCGCGGAGCATGGAGAAGCGATTACATGGCAGGCTATGATGACCGGCGTCGGCGGGCTTGTTGTATTGGCGTGCTTCGTCGGCATCCAGTTGAACAGCCCGCATCCGATGGTGCCGCCTTCCTTGTTTGACAGCTCTTGCTTCACCATTGCCAACATCGTCTCTTTCGCCATCTACTTCTCCTTCGCCGCGATCCTCATGTATTTGCCTATGATCGTTATCGGCGGCTGGGGCGAGACGGAATTGGTTGCCTCTGCGGCCTATGCGCCCCTCTCGGTCTTCATCGCAATGCTGTCCGGTTTCTCTGGCCGCATGGCGGAACGGTTCGGACACCACCCGTTGCTTATCGCGGGTTCGCTCGTCCTTGCGACAGGGTACGCGATATTGGCCTTGGTGATCCCAACGCAGAACTTCTGGGGCGCGGTTCTGCCCGCCATGTGCCTGCAGGGGATAGGCATGGGGCTTTTGGTAGCCCCCTTGTCGATGGCGGTGATGGCCACGGTCGCCCCGAACTCCACTGGCACCGCATCCGGCGTGAACAATGCGGTTATCCGCATGTCCAGCCTGATCGCCGTCGCAATTATGGGGAGTGTCGTGGCCGTGGGCTACGGCGCAGCGGACGGGCCTGCAAGCTACGGCGAGATCATGCAAGATCCGGGCCATGCTGCGGCATCCAACGCGGCCTTCGTTACCGTGGCGTGGTGCGCCGCATTAATTTGCGCGCTGGCCGCCCTGCTAACCGCACTGTCGCCTCCGAAAGAGCGCCCGAGCGACCCTTAGTCCTCTGACTGCGCCTCGGCACGGGATTTGCCCGACACATCCATCGCCAAGGTGGCCCCCATAAACCCGTCAAGATCACCGTCCAACACACCTTTGGTGTCGGAGGTCTCATGGTTCGTCCGCAGGTCTTTTACCATCTGGTAAGGCTGCAAGACGTAAGAGCGGATTTGGTTACCCCAACCCGCGTCACCCTTGTTTTCATGCGCTTCGTTGATCGCCGCATTACGGCGATCCAGCTCGATCTGATACAGCCGTGATTTCAGCGCTTTCATGGCGATGTCACGGTTCTGGTGCTGCGACTTCTCGGAGGACGTCACAACGATGCCCGTCGGCTCGTGAGTAATCCGCACGGCGGAATCGGTCGTGTTCACGTGCTGCCCCCCCGCCCCAGAAGAGCGGTAGGTGTCGATGCGGATATCGGAGGGGTTCACTTCAATCTCGATATTGTCGTCAACCACCGGATAGACCCAGACGGAGCTAAAGGACGTGTGCCGTTTCGCGGCGCTGTCGAACGGGGATATCCGCACCAAACGGTGAACGCCACTCTCCGATTTGAGCCAGCCGTAAGCGTTATGCCCGCTGATCTTATAAGCCACGGATTTGATACCCGCCTCGTCCCCTGCGGACATCGACTGCAACTCGACCTTGTAGCCGCGCTTCTCAGCCCAGCGGGTATACATCCGCGACAACATCGACGCCCAGTCACACGACTCTGTACCACCAGCCCCTGCGTTGATCTCTAGGAACGTGTCGTTGCCGTCCGCCTCGCCGTTCAGCAGGGCTTCCAGCTCCGCTGCCGCCGCGCGGGTCTTTAGCGCGACAAGACCCGCTTCCGCCTCCGAGACGACATCGTCGTCCTCTTCCAATTCACCCAGTTCAATCAGCTCAATGTTGTCGTCCAACTCCTGCTTCATGGCTTTGTAGCTGTCGATGGCGTCCACAAGGGATTGGCGGTCGCGCATCAACTTCTGGGCCGCGTCGGCATCGTCCCACAGGTTTGGATCCTCAACACGCGCGTCGAATTCTTCAAGACGGTAGGCTGCCGTTTCCCAATCCATCCGTTGGCGCAGCAAGGCCAGTGATTTCTCGATGGCATCCACGTTGTTTTGGGCGTCCGCGCGCATGGGAAAGATCCTGCAAATTTGAGTAGATCAAGGTGATAGGCCAGTGCCTAACGGCGCGCAAGCAGGCTTAGCCGCTTGCGCGCGGTGGTTGTGTTAGTAAAGGCCGCCCGCACTTAGTGTGCCGAAGTTCGCGCGTTTCGGGATGACCGCCTTTTTACCAGTTGAGGTTGTCACCTCTGTCACGGCGTTCACATCGCTACCGCCGCGGCTAAACAGGTTCAGGTTGGACCCCATTGCAAAGCCCCCGTCGATGATCGCGCCCAGTCCGTATGCTGGCTCTTCACCGTTGCGGAAGTACTCGACGACCACATGATCACCGCTTGCGTTGGACGGCAGGACCGCCCCTGTGAAACGGTCGATCTTCACGAAGTACCCGCCGTCCGGCACGTCAAACTTGCCGCCGCCGTATTTAGCCGTGGCCTTTTTCATGAAACGGTTGAAGACCGGACCACAGGTGGTGCCGCCACCCGCCCCGCGCCCAAGTGCCGTCGGGCGGTCATACCCGATGTAGCAGCCCGCCACGATGTTGGAGGTGAAGCCCACGAACCAAACATCCTTCGCGTCGTTGGTGGTACCCGTCTTACCAGCGGTTGGAACGCTCAGGTTTACCGTCCTGCGCGCAGTACCGCGCTGCACCACACCCTGCATCATCGACGTCAATTGGTAAGCGGTGATCGCATCCATGACCCGCTCGCGGCTGGATTTGATAGCGGGCGCAAAATCTGCCTCAAGTGACGCCAATTGGCAATCGTCGCACGACCGCTGGTCATGGCGATACACGGTGCGGCCCCAGCGGTCTTGCACGCGGTCCACTAAGGTCGGTTCCACGCGCTCACCGCCATTGGCGAACATTGCATAGGCGGTGACCATCTTGAGCAAGGTCGTTTCCTGCGCACCCAACGCGTTCGACAAGAACGGGTTCATGTCGTCGTAAACGCCAAAGCGTTCCGCGTAGCTTGCGACGGTATCCATGCCGATTTCTTGCGCCAGACGGATCGTCATCAGGTTGCGCGACTGCTCGATCCCCGTCCGCACGGGCGACGGGCCATAAAAGCGGTTCGATGCGTTTTTAGGGCGCCACAATCCTTGCGGGGTGTTCACCTCAATCGGGGCATCCACGACGATCGTGTTAGGCGAGAACCCACTGTCCAGCGCCGCCGCATAAACGAATGGCTTGAAGCTGGAACCCGGCTGGCGCGTGGCCTGCGTGGCACGGTTAAAGACCGAGTGCTGGTAAGAGAACCCGCCCTGCATCGCCAGAACGCGCCCAGTGTTCACATCCATCGCCATGAAACCGCCCTGCACCTTCGGCACCTGACGCAGCGACCATGTGCCATCGTCGCGGGCACGCACGTGCACGACGTCACCGACATCAAGCAGGTTATCCGCCGATGATGCGCGGCTTCCCAGCTTGCCGTCCTCAAGACGTGGACGCGCCCATTTGACGTCCGCACCAAGGATGCGGCCGGTTTCCTCCACACCCTCAACGCCCACTGTCGCGTCAGCGCCGTCCAACCCAAGGACAACGGCCGCTTTCCAGCCTTCGATGTCGCGCGGGAATGTCGTTTCGGCCAGCACGTCGCGCCAGGCACCGTTCGCCAGCTTTTCCGGCTCGATCTTGGTTTGCACCCGATGGAAAACGCCGCGACCACGGTCGTAATCCTCCAATGCGCGGCGCAAGGATTTGGCAGCCTCCTCTTGCAAATCGCGGTCCAGAGTGGCGCGGATCGTGAGACCGCCGCCGAAGAATTCTTCTTCGCCAAAGTCCTTTGACAACTGGCGGCGGATTTCATCGGTAAAGTAATCGCGGTCTGGCAGATCGGATTTAAAGTTTGCGTAGCTGCCGCTTTGCACGGTGGCCAAAGGCTTTTCGCGCGCTTCTAGGTATTGGTCTTCTGTGATGTAGCCGTTCTCGAACATCTCGCGAAGCACGAAATTCCGGCGCCCAATGGCGCGCTCTGCCTGACGTACGGGGTGGTAGCGCGATGGCGCTTTGGGCAAAACGGCGAGATAGGCCGCCTCTTCGATCTCAAGCTCGGACAGCGTCTTGTTAAAGTAGGTCTGCGCCGCAGCCGCGACGCCGAAGCTGTTCTGACCCAAGAAAATCTCATTCAGGTACAGCTCAAGAATTTTGTCTTTGCTCAGCGTGCCCTCAATCCGCGACGCGAGGATCAATTCCTTGATCTTACGCTCCGCGGAGCGGTCGCCGGAGAGCAGGAAGTTCTTCATCACCTGCTGCGTGATCGTTGAGGCCCCGCGCAGGCGTCCGCCCTGCGCCGCGTCCAATGCGGCCTTCGCCATACCCAGCGGATCATAGCCCTTGTGGGTATAGAAATACTTGTCTTCGGCGGAGATGAAAGCCTGCTTCACCATATCGGGAATTTCATCGGCGGGCGCGAACAAGCGGCGTTCTTGCGCGAATTCGTCAATCAATGCGCCCTCGCCGGAATAAATCCGGCTGATGGTCGGCGGCGTGTATTGTGCCAGCTGATCTGTATCGGGCAAATCGCGCGCGTACATGTAGAAGATCGCGCCGATAAGCAGCGCCACCGCGAAGGTGCCGATACAAATCAGACTGAAGATCGACCCGAAAAAGGATAGAATCGCGCGCAGCATTAGCGGTGCCCCCTGAAGCGTGTTGCCCTGTATATATGTTGTGTCTGCACCAACGTCAAAACGCCCCTATGGGGAAAACAGGCCGAAAGCGGCCAGTTCTGATCACTTTTTCACGTGACTTATTTTCTGCCCGCCGCGATTGCCGCGTCCTCTAGCGCCCAAAGGTCCAATGCGTCGAGGATTCCCGTCGCGGCCTGACTGCGCCAGACCGGATCATTCAGGCGGTCCAGATCCCTTTGAGACGACATAAAGCCCAGTTCGATCAACACCGATGGGATATCCGGCGCTTTCAGCACCGAGAACCCTGCGGCCAGCCGTGGGCGTTTATGAAGCTTACCCAGCGTATTTTTCAACCCGCCGACCAGCGCATCCGCCAAACGATCCGTGCGGGGCGCGGTTTCGTGCCGCGCCAAATCCATCAGGACCGTGGCGATCTGGTCATCTTGCGCTGTCAGGTCGACCCCCGCGAGAATGTCGGTGCGGTCCTGACGCTCCGCAAGAACTGCCGATGCCTCGTCAGAGGCTTCCTCTGACAGCGTATAAATCGTGGTACCCGTTGCGCGCCCCTGTGCCAATGCGTCAGCGTGCAATGATACAAACGCATCCGCCCCTGCCGCACGGGCCAGCGACACCCGCTGCGGTAAGGACACGAAGCTGTCATCCTCACGCGTCATGATCACGTCGTAGCGGCCAGAGCGGAGCAATTGTTCTCGCAACTCGCGGGCGAATTGCAGCATCAAATCCGCTTCGTCGAACCCAGAGCGCTGCGCGCCCGGATCAACGCCGCCGTGCCCCGGATCAACGACGATCATCAACCGTGCGTTGCCCTCGGGCAGCCGGTCGGGCTGTGTCCAAGACTTGAGCGCCGCAATGTCGGATGCCGCGCGTGCCTCGAACTCTGCCGCGCTACTGGTCTTCAGGCCGATCTTGATAACCGCGTCACCGTCTTGCGGGTCCGTCGCCATCCCCGCCTCTGAGACTAACATGGGTTCCGCAAGCTCGATCACCAGACGGGACCAGCCGTCGCGGATCACCCCCGCGCGCAGCCCCACCACCCGCTCGGACCTGTCCAAGCCCGACACGTCAGGCTCGAACGCGACCTCCCGAAAATCCACCGCAATCCGCATCGGCTCCGCGAAAACCTGCACGCGGTACGGCACGGCTTGCGTCAAGGCCAGCGACAGCATTGTGGTGCTGCGGCTGTCCTCAATGCCGGACGCGGCCATATCGACACGCGCAAGCGCACGCAGGTCTTGCGACGCCGCGCTGCCAACCGCCCCTATGCACCAAAGAGACGCCATCAAAGTGAATGAGATCAGCCTGCTCATGACCGCCCTTTATTAGTTTACCCGACGTTGTTTTGCGCGAACCCTATCAGGGTTCAGGCCTGTGGCGAAGCGGCGAATTAGCCGCGTGCCGCCATGAAATCCGTCAACCGTCGAAGACCTTCAATGATATCCTCAGTGGCGCGGGCGTAGGAAAAGCGCAGCGTCGTGTGCCCGCGCACCGGATCAAAGTCCAACCCTGGTGTAACGGCCACTCCAGCTTGCTCCAAAATTTCAGCCGCGAAAGCAAGGCTGTCTTGGGTCAGTTCCGACACGTCGGCGTAAATATAGAAAGCCCCGTCAGGCGGCGCGATCTTGTCGAAACCTGCTTTCGGCAAGCCCTCCAACATCAAGCGCCGGTTCTCCGCGTAAACCTCTAGCATCGCTTCCGTCTCGTCACGGGCGCTCAGAGCACCGAGCGCTGCGATCTGCGCTGCGTGCGGCGCGCAGATGAACATATTCTGTGCCAAGCGTTCGATGCGGCGAATGTGGTCCTCCGGCACGATCATCCAGCCCAAGCGCCACCCCGTCATGGAGAAATACTTGGAGAAGGAGTTGATGACATAGACATCGTCCGACACCTCCAGCGCCGACACCGCGCGGCCCTCGTATTGAACGCCGTGGTAAATCTCGTCCGAGATAAACGCCGTATCCGTCGCCGCACACTGCTCAATCAATCCGCGCAGGTCTTCTTTTGATAGCATGGTGCCCGTAGGGTTCGCCGGCGACGCCACAATCAGCCCCGCAAGTGTTTCATGGGGCATCTGCGGCACATGTCTGTCCGCCGCATGGGTCGGGATCGCACGTGGGGTCAGGCTGAGAGACTTCAGAATTTGGCGGTATGACGGGTATCCGGGTTCCGTGACACCAACCGCGTCGCCTGCATCAAAGAGCGCGGTAAACGCCAACACAAACGCAGCTGACGATCCAGCCGTGACCACGACGCGGGCGGGGTCAACATCGACGCCGTACCAATCCTTATAAAGCGCGGCGATGCCTGCCCGTAGTTCCGGCAAGCCAAGCGCCACAGTGTAGCCCAACGCATCGCGCTCCATCGCGTCCGCCAAGGCAACGCGCGCAGCTTTTGGCGCGGGGGTGCCGGGTTGGCCAACTTCCATGTGGATGATGGAGCGCCCGCTCTGCTCCAACCGCCGCGCCTGCTCCATCACATCCATAACAATGAAGGCATCGACGTCGCCACGGCTTGAACTTCGCATGATATCCTCGCAGGGTTGGGGGTGTTTCACGCTTCAAAGCAGCCCCCGCGTCTGGGGTCAATCGCTGGAAAGGATCCCGCCATGAAACTTCTTAGCCTTCTGGTGGTGCTATGGGCCGGATTGCTTGCCGCCCCCACCGCGCAAGCCGCGAGCCTGATCCGCGACGCGGAGATCGAGCAGGCCCTGCGCCAGTTGGCGAAACCAATACTGCGCGCAGCGGGGTTTGGCGCGGGTCGCATCCGCATTCTGGTGATTAACGACCCGAAACTAAACGCCTTCGTGGTTGATGCAAATCACGTGTTTATTCACTCCGGCCTGATCATGAAGCTTGACCGCCCAGAGGCGCTGCAATCCGTCATCGCGCACGAGCTGGCCCATATTGCGAACGGTCACCTGACACGCCGCGCAACAAATGCGCGGGTTGCGGGGCGCGTCACGGCGATCGGTATGGCGCTCGCCGCTGCCGCCGCGGTCAGTGGCAACGGCGACGCTGCCGTGGGGCTGGCCGCAGGGACAAGCAGCGCCGCGATGCGGCGGTTCTTTTCGCACACACGGGCGGAGGAATCCTCCGCCGATCAATCCGCCATGCGCTACATGGCCAATGCCGGAATTGATCCCACCGCGATGATTGATGTCTTGCAAATTTTTCGCGGTCAAGAAGCGCTGCGCCCAGGTCGCCAAGACCCCTACGCGCGCACCCATCCATTGACCCAAGACAGGCTGCGCGCGGTCAAAGGCTACGTCGCAGGCTATAAGTCCCGCGCCAAGCCAACATCGCCGGAAGCAGGCTATTGGTACGCGCGCATGTCTGCCAAGCTAAACGGTTTTTTGCGAAACCCGCGCTACGTTCTGCGCCGCAGTGAGAGCAAGGGCAACGGGGAGATCGCAGTCCTGCGCAGGGCAATCGCCTATCACAAAACACCAAACCTCAAGAAGGCCACGGCAGAGATGAACCGCCTGCTCAATATGCGACCGCGCGATCCGTATTACCACGAGTTAATGGGGCAAATCCTGATGGAGGGACGCCAGTTCAACGCGGCGGTGGCCTCCTACAAGAAGGCCGCCGCATTGGCCCCGCGCGAGCCGCTGATTGAGGCGGGTTTGGGTCGCGCCTTACTGGCGCAAGGATCTTCCGGCGCGGTGCAGCAGGCGTTGAAAATCCTGATCCGCGCACGGTCGCGTGACCCGAATGATCCGCAGATGTTGCGCAGTCTGGCACTGGCGCACGCAAAGAACGGCCAGAACGCGATGGCTTCCGTCGCCACCGCCGAACGTTACGCCGTGCTGGGCCGCTTTGACGACGCAAAGATACATGCAACACGCGCCGTCGGGGCCCTGCCCCGCGGGTCATCGGGATGGCTTAGGGCGCAAGATGTGTTGGCCGCAGCGCAGTCCGCCCCCAAGCGTAAACGCAAATGAAAAAGGCCGGGCAATCGCCCGGCCTGTTCCAATTCAATTCACCTATCGTCTAGCGACCAAGCGACCACCACCCCTTGCGCTTCGGCTTTTCAGCCTCTGCCTCGGGGGCAGCCTCAGCGCTCGCTTCCGCAGGCTCAACCGGCTTCGGCTTGGACACACGGGTCCGCGTCCGCTTCGGCTTTGGCGCTTCCTCTGTGGAGACTTCCGGCGCAGGCTCTGCGGCGACCGGCTCGGCAACGCTCTCCGCTGGGGCCTCGGCAGCTTTCGCTTTCGTAGTCTTTGGCTTCGCAGCCGTTTTACGAGGGGCACGTGGCTTCTTCGGCTTCTCAGCAGGAGCGGCCTCTGCGGTCTCGGCCTCGGCTGCTGGGGTCTCAGCTTCCGCCTCAACCACCTTCTTGGAACGGGACCGCGTGCGGGTTTTCTTCGGCTTTTCTTCAGCCGGCTTTTCCGCGGCATCCGCTTCTGCACCCGCGTCGGCTTTCACAGCCTCAGGTGCCGGAGCAACCTCAGCGGTCTTCGCCTCGTCGGCCTGCGCGACCTCCTCGGTTTTCGACTTGGAGCGGGAGCGGCTACGCGAGCGTGATTTGCTCTTCGGCTTCTCACCCTCCTCGGTCTTTACCTCTTCCGCATCCGCCTTTTGCGGCAGTGCATCGTCGGCTTTCGCGTCACCCGACTTGTCTTCAGCCGCTTTCACGTCTTCGCCGTTAGAAGCGCCGTTTTCGTCGGTTGACCCATCTTCGGAACGCTGCGCCGAGGATTTGGAGCGGCCGCGGCCACCCCGACGACGACGGCGCTTCTTCTTTTTTGGGTTGCCGTTCTCGTCCAACTCGACTTCTGGCGTCTCCGCTGTGGTCTGCTCAGCCACTTCGGCGGCTTCCGCCATTTCGTCCTCTTCGTCCTCCATCTCGTCGATGTCAGACATGTCGATGCTGTCCATGGACACCACGTTCGACGCAACCGGATTGATCACGCGTGTCGCGGTTTTGAACTTCTCGATCGTGTAGTCAGGGCTGACCAGATGGGCATCAGCTTCCAAGCGCACCGCCATGTTGTAGCGGCTCTCGATCTGCGCCAGATGCTCGCGCTTTTCGTTCATCAGGTAGTTGATGACCGCAATCGGGGCTTTCAGCAAAACCTCTTTGGACCGCTTGCGCGTGCCCTCTTCTTCCAACTGGCGCAAGATCGTCAGCGCAAGGCTGTCGTCAGAGCGGATCAGACCCGTGCCATGACACGAAGGACAAGGCTGCGTGCTGGCTTCCAACATGCCCGGACGCAGGCGCTGGCGCGACATTTCCAACAGACCAAAGCCAGAAATGCGACCCACTTGGATGCGGGCGCGGTCCGTCTTCAACTTGTCTTTCAGCAGCTTCTCAACCGCGTTGTTGTTGCGGCGCTCATCCATGTCGATGAAGTCAATTACGATCAAACCGGCCAAGTCGCGCAAGCGTGCCTGACGCGCCACTTCGGCGGCAGCTTCAAGGTTGGTTTTCAACGCGGTTTGCTCAATGGAGCCTTCCTTCGTTGCGCGGCCAGAGTTCACGTCCACAGCGACAAGCGCCTCTGTGGTGTCGATCACGATGTAGCCGCCCGATGGCAATTGCACCGTCGGGTTGAACATGCCGGACAGGTAGGATTCCACCTGATGACGCGCGAACAACGGCATAGGATCCGTGTAGCGTTTCACGTTTTTCGCGTGCGACGGCATGATCATACGCATGAAGTCTTTGGCGACGCGGTAGCCTGCTTCGCCCTCGATGATCACTTCATCGATTTCTTTATTGTAGAGGTCGCGGATTGACCGCTTGATCAAGTCGCCCTCTTCATAGATTTGCGCGGGCGCAATGGACTTCAGGGTCAACTCACGAACCTGCTCCCACTGACGTTGTAGGTATTCGTAGTCGCGCTTGATCTCGGACTTGGTCCGTTGCGAGCCCGCCGTACGCACGATCAGACCGGCGCCCAAAGGCACGTCGATCTCATTGGCGATTTCCTTGAGCTTCTTACGGTCGGCAGGGTTGGTGATCTTGCGCGAAATGCCACCACCGCGCGCGGTGTTTGGCATCAGAACGCAGTAGCGGCCAGCCAGCGACAGATATGTCGTCAGCGCTGCGCCTTTGTTGCCGCGCTCTTCTTTGACGACCTGCACCAACAGGATTTGGCGCACTTTGATAACTTCTTGGATTTTGTACCGTTTGGCGCGCGGTTTGCGCGGCAGGCGGATTTCCTCGGTTACGTCTTCTTGGGCGACGCTTTCGATGTTCTCGTCTTTCTCAGACGCGGAGGCTTCTTCCTCGTCGTCGTCGTCATCATCGTTGTCGTCCGCATCGACGTCCAGATCAACGACATCCATGCCAGGAATGGCCGGAACCACTTCGGCCTCTGTCGCCGCAGGCGTAGCCTCGTCAGCCGCGGGAGCTTGCGCGTCAGCAGTTTCTGCATCGGCGGGTTTCGCGACAGCCGCATCGTCTAGGCTGTCCGCCGCTGCGGGCGTTGCTTCTGCATCGGATGGTGCCGCTTCTGCGACCTCTTCCGTTACGACAGCATCGTCATTCTTCGACTTTTGGGACCGCGAACGCGGCCGCGAGCGAGAGCGCGAAGATTTCTTCGGCTTCTCGTCCTCTTCCGCCTGAAGGCGTGCGTATTCAAGTTCCTCGTCGATCAGCGCCTGACGGTCAGCCATCGGGATTTGGTAATAGTCGGGGTGAATTTCCGAATATGCCAAGAAGCCATGGCGATTTCCGCCATAGTCCACGAAGGCCGCCTGAAGTGACGGCTCAACGCGGGTCACCTTTGCGAGGTATATATTGCCAGCTAGCTGGCGTTTGTTTTCTGATTCAAAGTCAAACTCGTCAACTTTGTTTCCGTCTGCCACCACAACGCGGGTCTCTTCCGCGTGGGTGGCGTCGATAAGCATTTTCTTAGCCATGTTTTCCGATTGCATCTGGCCAACATCATAGAGGCCCCAGGGGGCGCATTGGGTGTGGCGGGATGTCTTGTTTGGGCGAGCTTGGACGCGCGTGGCTGCAAAACGACCTGCGACGCGGGGTGTCCCCCGTCACGGTATTCGTTGCTGTGCCTGTCGCGTCTCATCGCGTTCTTGTCTCCGACTCGGGCCAAAATTGGTGGCGCAAGCCTTGCGAATGGTGCCACGGCGCGTTTTGCGAGCCAGCGGCGATGGCCAAAAAGGCCGTCAATCCTGCGGTGCGTAGGCTCGTTTTGTCCTTCGAGCGTGGCTGCAGTGAAACTCTAACCGGTCCAATGCGCCTATGCGGGGCACCGAGCCGTCCACAACACATAGTATTGTTTGCGTACAGATTACAATGAGCAATCGATATCCGTGTGGATAACTTTACTGATCATGTGCCCACGCCCTCCCCTACGCCCCTTATAACGGAGGGGCGCAGGCGAGATTATTGGATGGTACTTATACGTAGTCGGCGCGTTGCAATCCGTATTTGGCCATTTTCTCGTTCAACGTGCGGCGTGGGAGGCACAGTTCTTCCATCACCGACGCGATGGAGCCCTTGTGCCGGCGCATGGTGTTGTCGATCAGCATGCGCTCAAACGCCTCGACGTATTCCTTCAACGGCTTGCCTTCGGTCGTGACAACCGGCCCGATCTCGGAATTGTCGGCCATCAGCAGCGACGCGATGGATCCCGACCCGCGGCGGTTTTGCAGCACCGCGCGTTCCGCCACGTTGATCAGCTGGCGCACATTGCCCGCCCACGGGGCCTGCAACAGTTGCGCGGCCTCCTGCGCCGAGACCTCCGGCGCGTCAGAGCCGTATTCCTCACCGAACTGTTCACCAAAGCGGTTGAACAGGGTCAGGATGTCCTCCCCGCGCTGGCGCAGCGGCGGGATGGTGATTTTCATCGCGGCAAGGCGGTAGAACAGATCTGCGCGGATCAAATCCTCACAGGTTTTGCCCTGCTCTTGGGTGTTACAGATCGCGATAATCCGCGTCTCCGCAGGGCTGCCTTGCTCATTGATCAGCTGCAAGAGCCGCGCTTGCAGCGTCTCTGGTAGCGCCTCAATGTCTTCCAGCACCAAGGTGCCGCCACGGGCTTGCTCGACCAATGGCAATTCTTCGCCCTCGGTCACAGGCTCGAACAATTTCTTGGACAAGGACGCCTCGTCAAAGGCGGCGCAGCTGAGGGTCACGAATTTCTTACCTGCGCGCGGCCCCACAGCATGCAACGCATGCGCGGTAAGTGTTTTGCCGGACCCCGTTTCGCCGTCGATCAGCACGTGCCCATCGGCCTGCCCCAGATCAAGAATATCTTCGCGCAACCGCTCCATCACCGGCGAGGAGCCGATCAGCTTTTTCATCAGCGCAGCACCGTCCGACAGCTCCCGACGCAACGCACGGTTGTCGAGCGTCAGACGGCGCGAGATCGTCGCGCGCTTGGCCAGTTGCGTCATACGGTCGGGGTTGAACGGCTTTTCGAGAAAATCAAACGCCCCGACGCGCATCGCCTCAACCGCCATCGGCACATCACCGTGGCCGGTAATCATGATCACCGGCAAGGCGCTATCTTGGCTCATCAAACGTTTCAGGAACTGCATCCCGTCCATGCCCGGCATCTTGATGTCGCTCACCACGATACCCGGGTAATCATTGCCGATCCCTTTCAGCGCCTCTTCGGCGCTGGCAAAGGTTTCAGTGTCGTAGCCCGACAGCGCCAGCCATTGGGAAATCGACTGACGCATGTCATGTTCGTCGTCAACAATTGCAATCTTCAGGGCGTTGGCCATAGTTTCGGCTCCTTATATTTCCAGTCGTCGCCTACTCGGCGGCCTCAATTTTAACTTTTGGTTTTGGCAAATCCGTCGGGGGGTGGGTCTTTATCGCCTCTTGCCCCAGAATTGGCAGTTGAACTTCAAACACCGCCCCGCCCGCTTGGCCGTTGCGCGCGGTCAACCGCCCGCCAAGGTCAGTCACAATCCCAGAAGAGATCGCGAGCCCAAGCCCGACACCGTCGCCGGGCTGTTTGGTGGTGTAGAATGGCTCGAACAGCTCGTTAAGGCTCTCCAGCCCCTCGCCGTTGTCACGCACGCTCAGCACTGCGGTTTCACCGGAGTTCAGCAATATCTCCACCTGCGGCATCGCCACGCCTTTGGTCGCATCTAGCGCGTTGCGGAACAGGTTAATAATCACCTGCTCCAACCGGACACGGTCGCCAAGCACCATAACAGGCTCGTCCGGTAGTGTAGAAATCACGCGGACGTCGCCGCGTTTCAACTGTGGCTCCATCATCGACAAAGAGCCGCGCACGGCGTCGCGCAGGTCGACCGGTTCCAGATCGTCGCTGCCCTTACGCGCGTAGGATTTTAACTGCTTGGTAATCGCGCCCATGCGGTCGATCAGGTCGTCAATCCGCTGGAACGACGCTTGCGCCTCGTCCGGTCGGCGGCGTTGCAGCAAAAGCTTGGCCCCTGCCAAATAGGTCTTCATCGCCGCCAGCGGTTGGTTCAACTCGTGGCTCACGGCAGCTGACATCTCCCCAAGTGCCGCAAGCTTTTGCGACTGGGCCAAAGACTGCTCGGCCACGGCAAGGTTTTTCTGGACCTTCTGGCGCTCCGCGATTTCGCGGCTCAAGCGCAGGTTCAACGCGCGCAGCTCTTCGCTTTCACGGCGGAAGAACCCTGCCTGCGACCGCGCGCGACGCGACAACACATAGAACGCCAAGGCCAGCAGGATGGCGAAAGCCATAATCTCGATCGCCAGCACACCGTTCACCCGTTCCCGCACACTTGCGTAGGTGGAGAACGAGGTGATCCGCCAGCCACGAAACGGGATGCGGCCGACCATCTCCATCACAGCCTCCCCGCGGAAATAAACGTCTGGTTGGGCAATATCGAACAGGCCACCCGTTGCCTCGAACGCACGGTTCAACGCGCTGTCTGGCACGCGGTTCTCCAGCGCCTCGGAGATGTTGGAGCCCCGCCAGCGCGGATCAGTGGCAATAACGATCTGCCCCTCGGAGTCCGCGATCAGCACCGCCTCGGACGGCGATCTCCAACGGGTCTCGAACTGGCGAAGGTCCACGTCAACCACGATAACGCCCAAGCCCTGCTTCTCCGATTCGATACGGCGGGCATAGGTGAATTTGAACGCGCCGCTTTCTAATTGGGTTGCGTTGAACACCGTTTCATTGGTGCGCAACGCATCCACGAAGAACGGCGAATTCCGAAAGGCCGCGCCCAACTCGTTGCGGTTCGACGACGCCACAACAACCCCACCGTGATCCAGCAAGCGCAAACCGACAGCGCCTATTTCCTCGGAAAAGGAAATCAGACGGCGAGAGGTGGCGGAAAAGTCGTTGGAGTTCAGCGCGGAGATCATCACCGGATCCCGCGACAACAGCAGCGGCACCACACGGTTTCGCTGCAATTCGGACGTGATTGCATTCGAATAGAGCGCCAGCCGGATTTCGCCGCGCGTGCGCGTACTTTCGGTGAAGCGATCCGTCAGCCACAGGTTGGAGATCCAGATAATCCCGATCGCCAAAGCAACAGACAAAACGACAACGCCGCGCACAAGCCACGCCGCCCTAACGGGCGGCCGACGCGGTGCGGGCCGAACCGGCTTCAGCTCGGTTCCGCCGAAAGGGGGCGTTGTCTTCATGGTGCTAGATTAGGTGCTTGGTTGCATACTCTCAAGCGCACCCGTCGGCGAATTTACGCCAGCGCCAAAACCTCGGTCAAAGATTTGAATACGCCCAGCCCGTCCGTGCCGCCGTGAATACCTTCACACGCCCGCTCCGGATGGGGCATCATGCCCAAAACACGCCGGTTTTCACTTAGAATGCCTGCAATGTCCCCTGCGGAGCCATTTGGGTTGCCCACATAGCTGAACGCCACCCGGTCTTCGCCGCGCAACCGCGCGACCAATTCCGCGTCGGCGGAAAAGTTCCCATCGTGGTGCGCAATCGGCACCATGATCTCCGCCCCCTTGGTGTAGGCATTGGTGAACGGGCTGTCCGCCGTATCGACGCGCAGCGTTTGTTCGCGGCACACAAACTTCAAACCCGCGTTGCGCATCAGCACACCCGGCAGCAGACCAGTTTCGCACAGCACTTGGAAGCCGTTGCAGAATCCCAGAACGTGCCCGCCCTTATGGGCAAAATCCACCACGGCGCGGCAGATCGGCGACTGCGCGGCAATGGCACCGCACCGCAGGTAGTCCCCGAAGGAAAAGCCGCCCGGAATGCCAATAACATCCAAGCCTTGCGGCAGGTCGGTATCCTTGTGCCAGACCATAGAGACCTCAAAGCCCGCTTCGCGGAACCCTTCGGCTAGATCGCGGTCGCAGTTGGACCCGGGGAAGACGATGACGGCAGCTTTCATGGCGGAGCGGTCCTTTAGCTTAAAAAATCGGTAATGACGGCCACGCCCGGAGGGGTCGGCCCGTTGAAGGCAGCAAGCTCGTCCGACACACCGGACAGCGCAATTTCCCGCGCGATCAGCGGCGACATGTCAATGCGGCCTGTCGTGATCAGCGCGAGTAGGCTTGGGTATTTCCACGGCGGCATGCCGCGCGTGCCGTAAAGGGCCAGATTGCCCAAGTAGACAGCACTCATGTTGATGTCCATCGTCGCGGTATGGCCAACGGGCATCCCCACCTGCACATGCCGGCCAAGGGGGCGCAGGCACTCAATAGATGCGTTTGTGGTCGCAGGCAGCCCCAAGGCCTCAATAGACACATGCGCCCCGCCATCGGTGATGTCTTTGATACGGGCGGCAACATCGCCGTCCATCGCATTTACGGAAGCTTCGGCCCCTAACCCTTTGGCGTGGATCAGTTTTTCCTCAACGACATCCACGACAACAACCCGCGCGCCCATGGCCACGCCCAGCAGCAACGCGGACAGCCCGATGCCGCCCGTGCCATGGATGGCCAGCCATTCGCCGGGTTGAAGTGCCGCACGTCCGGTCAGCGCGTGCCACGCCGTCGTCACACGGCAGCCTAGGCCCGCCGCGACAGTTGGCGACAGGTTTTCAGGCAGATGTGTCAGGTTGTGGTCAAATGGAACGGCTACGTATTCGGCGAAAGCCCCTGGCTCCACGAATCCCGGAAGACGCTGGTTCGGGCAGGTGTTTTGATGCCCTTCCTGACACGACGGGCACGTGCCGCAGGCCAGAATAAACGGCGCAATCAGCTTGTCGCCGACCTTGTGGGTCGCTTGCGGCCCCACTTCCACAACTTCACCGCAGTATTCGTGCCCGCCAATCTGGCCCGGCTTTACGCGCGGATGTTCTCCGGTCCAGCCGTGCCAGTCGGAGCGGCACACGCCGCACGCCATAACCTTCAGCACAACCCCGTCATTGGGGCACGCAGGCTCCGGCACGTCCTCTATGGACAGCGGGGCGTTGTAGTCGCGAAGAACCGCGGCGCGCATTAGGACAGCTCGATTGTGTAGCTTTCGATCACCGTGTTCGCGAGCAGCTTTTCGCACATGTCTTTTACCGTGGCTTCCGTTGTGCCGTCGGCCAGTTCCAGCTCTATCACTTTGCCTTGGCGAACGCCTTCAACCCCGTTGAACCCCAAGGTTCCAAGCGCGTGGCGGATCGCTTCGCCTTGCGGGTCCAGCACTCCGGTTTTCAACATGATATGAACACGTGCTTTCATGATCTTAGCTCCCTCAGCTCTTTAAGACGGCGCATTCCCAGCCGTCATATTCCCAGCCCATACGCGCAAATTCCTCGCGCAGGCCGTTTGTTAGTTGGTTAAATTCATCGGTGGCGACGGGCACGTGATGCTCGCCCATCAGGCCGTTGTGGTATTGGGTGTCGGAGACCTCAAGACCGGCCTCCGCGAACAGATCAACCGCGCGGTCGCGGCCTGCGGGCTGGGCACCGCGCTTTGGGTAGGCAAAGTGGCGCACATGGCGGTCTTCGGTGCCATCGTCCCCCTGCTCCGCGATTTGGTCCAGTACCAATTGATTGGCTTTGGCGCTGCCCAACTCTAACGGCCTGCGAAACCGCGCGACGATAGAGTTGAGCAAATCTTTAATCACAGCGCAGTTTCCGTCAGTTGATAAGCGTCGGTTTACCCAAAGGCGCGTTGTTGTTGGGCAAAACACCCAAACGCCGCGCCACTTCCGTATAAGCATCGGCCAAGTTGCCAAGATCGCGGCGGAACACATCTTTGTCCAGCTTTTCGCCGGTCTCCATGTCCCAAAGGCGGCAGCTATCGGGGCTGATTTCATCCGCAACGATCAAGCGCTGGAATTCTCCGTCAAACTGGCGACCAATTTCGATTTTGAAATCAATCAGCTTGATGCCAACGCCGTACATAACGCCCGACATGAAGTCATTCACCCGCAAGGCCAGCGCAATGATGTCGTCCAAATCCTGCTGGCTCGCCCAGCCAAGGGCAATGATGTATTCCTCTGGCACCAGCGGATCACCAAGCGAGTCGTCCTTGTAAGAAAACTCAACGATGGGGCGCGGCAGCATTGTGCCCTCTTCCATCCCAAGGCGCTTTGCCATCGAACCAGCAGCGTAGTTGCGCACGATGACCTCAAGCGGGATAATTTCCACGGCGCGGATGAGTTGCTCGCGCATGTTCAGGCGCTTGATGAAATGCGTCGGCACCCCGATCTGGCCAAGCCCTGTCATAAAGAACTCGCTCAGGCGGTTGTTCAAAACGCCTTTGCCTTCGATGATACCGTGCTTTTCGGCGTTATTCGCTGTCGCGTCATCCTTGAAGTACTGGATCAATGTACCTGGCTCTGGGCCTTCGTACAGTGTTTTCGCTTTGCCTTCGTATATCTTCTTACCGCGTGCCATAAGCATCTCCTGTGGCGCGGCGTCCCGCGCGGGGTGGGACTCGCATCCCCTCGTTAGCGCAGCCTATACGTCACCCGTGCCGGTCAGACAAGCAATGCGAAGCGCGTCACTTCGCAGCGCTTGCGCAGCAGCCCCTTGCGCTGGTCGGTTTGCATGGGCATATCAAGAGTAACAGATATTGACAGGAGCCCCCCATGACCACGTTTGATGACCGCGAGAATGCGTTTGAAAGCAAATTCGCCCATGACGCAGAAATGCAGTTCAAAGCAGAAGCCCGCCGCAACAAACTGCTGGGACTATGGGCCGCGGACCTGATGGGCAAATCCGGCGACGACGCCGCGGCTTATGCCAAAGAGGTTGTACGCGCTGATTTTGAAGAAGCTGGCGATGAAGACGTATACCGCAAAGTCGCGGGCGATATTGGCGACAAAGCCGACGAGGCCACGATCCGCGCCAAAATGGCGGAATTCATGGCCGAAGCCAAATCGCAGCTGCTGACAGAGCTGTAATTTGACGAAATTCGACGTTTAAGGCTGCCGAAGTAAATTCGGCAGCCTTTTTCTTTGGTTTACCCTGCCCCACCCAACGACAAGGGCCGCAGAACGTGGTTTCAAACGCAAGGCGCTCATGATCATTATGATGATTATCAATTTGATTCATCTGCGGTAGCGTGTGAAGAGGCGCCTTGACGGACTCCGCTTCACAACAGGACAGCTTAATGACCCAGACCAACGCCCTTAGCAAAATGCTCGCCGAACGCGACTGGATTCTTGCGGACGGTGCAACTGGCACGCAGTTGTTCAACATGGGTCTCAGCGCGGGCGACGCGCCGGAGTTGTGGAACGCGGATCACCCTGATCGCATCCACAAACTCTACAGCGACGCCGTGGAGGCCGGGTCCGACCTGTTTCTAACCAACTCTTTCGGCGGCAACGCGTCGCGGATGAAGTTGCACGACGCGCAGGATCGCGTGTTTGAATTAAACCGCCTCGCCGCCGAAATCGGGCGAGAGGTCGCGGACGCATCTGGGCGCACGGTGATCGTTGCGGGCTCCATGGGGCCGACCGGTGATATCATGGCGCCCATGGGCACCCTCACCCACGAAAGCGCGGTGGAGATGTTTCACGAGCAGGCCGAAGGCCTGAAGGCTGGCGGCGCGGACGTGCTGTGGTCAGAGACCATTTCCGCCCCCGAAGAGTTGAAAGCCGCCTGTGAAGGCGCGCGCCTTGCAGGCATGCCTTGGTGTGGCACAATGAGCTTTGACACCGCCGGACGCACCATGATGGGGCTGACGTCAGGCGGCTTGGCGCAGTTGGCCGACCGCTTGCCACAGACGCCTGTGGCGTTTGGTGCGAACTGTGGCGTTGGCTCTTCTGATTTGCTGCGTACGGTGCTCGGCTTTGAAAACACCAGCATCCCGATCATTGCCAAAGGCAACGCCGGCATCCCTAAGTACCACGACGGCCACATCCATTACGACGGCACGCCGGAGCTTATGGCGGATTACGCCTGTCTCGCCCGCGATTCAGGTGCGACCATCATTGGCGGCTGCTGCGGCACAACCCCAGAGCATTTGCGCAGCATGCGCGAAGCGCTGGAGACACGTCCGCGCGGCCCGCGCCCCACGCTGGAACAGATCACCGAACGGTTGGGCGGGTTTTCGTCCGAGAGCGACGGCACGGACGGCGCGGGCCCTGCCCCGCGCGTGACCCGCCGCCGCGCACGGACATAGCCGCCACATCAAGCAAAAGCCGGTCATATGACCAGCCATGAGACGAAGATCACGATGCGCAAGTCGTTGCCAGCTACCGCTATGTCGCAAAACGTCGCGCCCGAAAGGGTCCGTCGGCGCATCAGTTTATTAACGCAAGACCACAGTGCACCCGCGCGAGTTTAGGAGTTCTAAACCATGTCAGACGAAGAAGACGATATCATCCTGTCGGAACTCAACGACGAAGAGCTTGTCGCGCAGATGTTCGACGACCTCTACGACGGCCTCAAAGAAGAGATCGAGGAAGGCGTCGAAATCCTGCTGGAACGCAAGTGGGAACCCTATGACATCCTGACCAAAGCGCTGGTTGGCGGCATGACCATCGTGGGCAACGACTTCCGCGATGGTATCTTGTTCGTGCCAGAAGTGCTGTTGGCGGCGAACGCAATGAAAGGCGGCATGGCCATCCTGAAGCCGCTGCTGATTGAAACCGGCGCGCCGCGTGTCGGCAAAATGGTCATCGGCACAGTCAAAGGCGATATCCACGACATCGGCAAAAACCTTGTCGGGATGATGATGGAAGGCGCGGGGTTCGAGGTCGTCGACCTTGGCATCAACAACTCTGTCGAATCGTATTTCGAGGCGATGGAAGCTGAGAACCCCGACATCCTCGGCATGTCCGCCCTGCTGACAACCACGATGCCTTACATGAAAGTCGTGATCGACACGATGGTGGAAAAGGGCGTCCGTGATAACTACACCGTCTTGGTGGGTGGCGCGCCACTGAACGAGGAGTTCGGCAAAGCTATCGGCGCTGATGCATACTGCCGCGACGCGGCCGTTGCGGTTGAAACCGCGAAAGACTTCATGGCCCGTAAGCACAACCAATTGGCTGCTGGCTAAGCGATCTGGCGACAAACGCCCTTCGTGCGCTTGCGCGGGAGGGGCCGCGCTTGACGTTGCAGCGCTGCAGCGCAATCATGTGCCGCCGTTCTCAAGGATCTAGCCATGCCCTTTACCCGCCTTGCCTTGATCTTGTGCTATGTCATCGTCGCCGCTGGTCTGACCGTTTTCGTGTTCTCGCAGATGCAGCCCCAAGGGCACGCCGCGCAGGCCATCCCCGCGCTATTGCCACTGGCGATGTTGGCTGGCCTGTTGATCCGCGCTTTGCACAAGAGGCTCGACCGTGACGACACCTGATGACGCCACCCTGAGGGATGACGGCCTAGCGCCGCCGCGCGACGTCGGACGCGTGCTGCTCATCGCCTGTGGGGCACTGGCGCGGGAAATTCTGGCGGTGAAGGAAAGCCGTGGGTGGGAGCATATGGCCCTCGCCTGCCTGCCAGCCATCTTGCACAACACGCCCGACAAGATCGTGCCTGCCGTCCGCGCTGCCGTCGCAAAGCACAAAGCCAGCTACGACAAGATATTCGTCGTCTATGCGGACTGCGGCACAGGTGGACAGTTGAAAGCCGCCTGCGACGAGATGGGCGTGGAGATGGTCGAAGGCCCCCATTGCTACAGCTTTTACGAGGGCAACGCCGCATTCGCCGCCCGCGAAGAGGTCACATCCTTTTTCCTGACGGATTTTCTGTGCCGCCAGTTCGATGCCTTTGTGGTGAAACCTTTGGGGTTAGACCGCCACCCCGAACTGCGCGACATGTACTTCGGCAACTATGAAAAGCTGGTCTATCAGGCGCAAATCCGCGACCCCGCCCTAGAAGACAAAGCCAAAGCCTGCGCTGACTATTTGGGGTTGGCCTATGAATACCGCTTTACAGGATACGGGGATCTGGAAACCGCGCTCGCGGCGCAAGCCTAGCTAGGCCGCCGCAGCAGCGACTTGGCGCAAACGCTCAACCATCGCGCGCACGCCGTTGGAGCGTTGCGCCGATAAGTGCTCGTTCAGCCCCAGACGGCCCAGCTCCGCGACCGCATCGACCTTGCCGATCTCCGCCACGGGCAAGCCGGAATAGAGCGCCTTCAGCACCGCGATCAGGCCGCGCACAATCATCGCATCGCTTTCGCCATCAAAGGTCAGGATGCCCTGCTCGATCTTCGGGTGCAGCCACACTTGGCTGGCGCATCCGTCCACCTTCGTGGCGGGCACCTTCAGCGCGTCATCCAGCGGGTCCATTGCTTTGCCCATGTCGATCACGTGGCGGTAACGGTCCTCCCAATCGTCTAGGAATTCGAAGGTCTCAACGACCTCTTCAAATGGTTCTTGGGCCATGACTTTGCGCCTTTCGATCAGTGTTCCTTCGCAGTTAACCCGCCGTTGATGCGTCGTCCAGTGCAAGGCGGACTTTTCAAGTCGGCTCTGGTAGGCTACTCCAGTGGGAAATAGATCCGCAGGCAGGAATACGAGCAATGACACGTACCATTTTGGCAATTCTGGCAGTGAGCCTGACCGTCACCGCTTGCGGGCGCATCCGCGACTCTCGCGTGAACCCTTTCAACTGGTTTGGCCGCGACCGCACCGAAACAGTTGCAGTCGCCGATGAGGCCTTACTGCGCGATCCACGCCCCTTCGTGGCGCAGGTCATTTCCCTGAAGGTAGAGCCAACGCCCGAGGGTGCGATCATCCGCGTTGTGGGGCTTCCCGGCTTGCAAGGCTACTGGAATGCCGAACTGCTGGAAGTCGACCGCGACGACCTGAGCACGCTCACCTATGAGTTCCGCGTGTCGCCGCCGCCCTATCAAACGCGCCAAAGCACGCAACGCTCCCGCGAGATCATCGCCGCGAAAGCCGTGTCCACCAACCGCTTGAACAAAGTCCGTACAATTACAGTTATCGGGCAAAGCAATCGGCGGGCTGTTAAGCGTTAAGAGTAACGCTTAAAGCTCTATAATCTTTACGGAACTTCCGACACAGGACAGCGCCAATTCACCGTCACAGAGGCGCAGCGCGTCCGCGCCGAACACTTCTGCGCGCCAGCCTTTAAGGGCCAGCACGTCGCGCCCGCCCAACGCAATGTCATCCAGATCAGACGCCGTTGCGATCAGCTTTTGCGCGATACCCACTTCCTCGGCCTTCGCCTTCAGCATTACCCGCAGCAAGTCGGCCAAGGCCGAATTCATGTTGGAACGATCCCGTGCAGCAGGCACTTTGGGCATATCTTCGGGCGGGCATGCAACGCCAGCAGCGACAGCCGCCAGAATACCATCGGCGATCGGCCCTTTGCGCGCATCGCGCAGCAACAGGCGAGACTTGCCAATATCGCGCTCATCCTTGGGCTTGGTCGATGCCAGTTCCAGCAAAGCGTCGTCCTTGTAAACACGGCTGCGCGGTACGTTGCGCTCTTGCGCATAGGCTTCACGGAACTTCGCCAACTCGCGCACAATAGCCAAAAACTTCGGCGCGTTGGAGCGTACTTTGACCCGACGCCATGCATCCTTCGGGTCGACCACATACGTTTCCGGCGCCCGTAGAATAGCCATCTCTTCCTCAACCCATGGCTTGCGCCCCGTGCGCTCCAGCCGTTTGGACAGGTATTCGTAGATGTCGCGCAGGTGGGTCACATCGGCCAAGGCATACAGTTTTTGCGCATCGCTCAGCGGACGGCGCGACCAATCGGTGAACCGCGATGATTTGTCGACGGAGGATTTGACGATCTTGCGCACCAAGGTCTCATAACCGACCTGCTCACCAAAATCACAAACCATGGCCGCGACTTGGGTGTCGAACAGCGGATGCGGGATCACCCCGCCCTCAACAAAGAAAATTTCCAAGTCCTGTCGGGCGGCGTGAAAGACCTTCACCACGGTCTCATCGCGGAACAGATCATAAAGCGGCTCCAACGACATATCGGCGCCTGCAATCGGATCTACCAGAACCGCATCGTTCCGATCATCACCTGGAACCGCCAACTGGATCAAACACAGCTTCGCGTAATACGTTCGCTCCCGCAGGAATTCTGTATCGACGGTTACGTAAGGGGAAGACTTGGCCCGTTCACAAAACGCGGCAAGCTCTTCGGTGGTTGTGATCGTTATGATGTTGGCTGGCATGTAGGTTCTTTGGGTAATCTCTTGATGTTGTTGTTTTTTGTAGACTGCCCCCAGCCTATCTTTTCATAGGCGCTTTTGGGGCAAAAGGGAAGTACCAGCGTCACGTTAGCTCCAGCAGGCCCTGCTTACCGTCTGCGAAGCGGCGCAACACGGCTGGATACAAACGGTGCTCTTGCACCAAAACCTTCGCCGCAAGGCTTTGCGCAGTCTCATCCGGCGCCACTGTAACGCGGGCCTGCCCAAGGATCGGGCCGTCATCCAGCTCCGGCGTGACCACATGAACGGAGCATCCCGCCTCCGCATCGCCGGCCTCAAGCGCGCGGGCATGGGTGTTCAGGCCTTTGTATTTCGGCAAAAGCGAGGGGTGAATGTTCAACATCCGGCCCGCGTAACGTTCCACAAATCCGGCAGTCAGCACCCGCATGAAACCCGCAAGGCAAATAATATCGGGGGACGCCGCATCAAGCAGTTTGATCAACTCCGCCTCGAACGCGGTGCGGTCCTTGCCAAATTGCCGATGATCAACGGCAGCAACAGCCAAGCCCCGCTCCGCCGCGCGTTCCAGCCCTTTTGCGGCAGGATCGTTCGAGAGGACCAAGACCGGCCTTGCAGGGTGATCGCCCACCATGCTGTCACACAAGGTCAGCATGTTGGAGCCGCCACCCGAGACTAGGACGGCAACCTTTTTCAAAGCAGGCGGCCCGAGTAGCGCACCCCTTCGCCGGGGGTTACGGCGCCAATGCGGAACACAGTTTCACCGCTGTCTTGCAACAGGGACGTCAAAGCCTCCGCCGCGCGCGGGTCCACCGCCAACACCATGCCAATGCCCGAGTTGAAGGTCTTCAGCATCTCAGATTCTTCGATACCCGCGATGCCAGCCATCCATGAGAACACGCCCGGCAACTCCCATGTGCCTAGATCAATCTCCGCGCCAAGCCCCTCAGGCAAAACGCGCGGCAGGTTCTCGGTCAGGCCGCCACCTGTGATGTGGGCCAACGCATGAACGCCCCCTGCCCGCACTGCTGCCAATGCGGATTTCACGTACAAGCGTGTCGGTGTCAAAAGCGCCTCGCCCAGCGACTGGCCATCCGCGAATGGTGCCGCGTCATCCCAGCCGTGACCGGAGGCTTCGACCACTTTGCGCACCAAAGAATACCCGTTGGAATGCACACCGGACGACGCCAAACCAAGTAACACGTCGCCCTCAGCGACACCCGCTGGCAAGGCCGTGCCGCGCTCCATCGCGCCGACAGAGAACCCCGCAAGGTCAAAATCGCCCTCGCTATACATGCCCGGCATCTCCGCCGTCTCCCCACCGATCAACGCGCAGCCGGAGGCGTCGCAGCCTGCCGCAATACCGTTGATGATGGTGGTGGCCGTATCCAAGTCCAGCTTGCCCGTCGCGAAATAATCGAGGAACAACAAGGGCTCTGCCCCTTGGCAGACCAGATCGTTAACACACATGGCGACCAGATCTACACCGATGGTGTCATAATGCCCCGTATCAATCGCGATGCGCAGCTTGGTGCCCACACCGTCCGTGGCAGACACCAAAATCGGGTCCTTGAAGCCCGCGTCTTTCAGGTCAAACAAAGCGCCGAAGCCGCCCAACCCTTCCATCACGCCAGAGCGTTTCGTGGCAGCGGCGGCGGGCTTGATCCGGTCGATCAGCGCGTTGCCTGCATCAATGTCCACACCAGCATCAGCGTAGGTCAAACCGTTCTTCGGGGTCTTTGTCATGGGGTCACATCCGGCAGCAGATTAGAGTTGCGTCGGACTAGCAAGCCTGCGTGCACGAGTCTATGGCTGCTTCTCCGCAGCCCGTTTTTCTTGCATCTTAAGCTCGTTTTTCGCGCCGAATCCGAAAAAAAAGCGCGTGGCGAGCAGCATTATGATGAACACGACCGCCATAATGATCGACAAGACCGCGACACCTAGTTCGGAGAGGATACCGAACAATTCACCTCCGCCGCCAAGGATCAGTATCAACGCCGCCATAAACACCAGCCCGATCGCGCCGTTCACGATCAGAAAGATCACCGACACCTTCCACGCGAACCCGTTGGCAGGCTTCCCGTGCCCGCGCCGCACATAGGTCTGCCCCGCATCCATCGCGGGAACGAACACCGCGATCATGCCGCCGACAGAGCCGATATCGTGGTTGAAAAACATCTCGACAAGATAGCCGATGATGATGACGGCGATCATTGTAAGCAGTGACACCACCGCGTAACGCTTCACCAGATATGTCGTGTCCATAACAACTCCTTAACCAAATCCCGTGCATGTGTATTTGATTGTGATCACGGACACAATTCAGCGGATAGAGACTTGACGCGGCGCGTCGGTCTGGTAGCCATCCGTTCCTAGTGGGCCTGTAGCTCAACTGGTTAGAGCAGAGCGCTCATAACGCTTTGGTTGCGGGTTCAAGTCCTGCCGGGCCTACCACTACCCCCTATCGCGGCAAGACCAACTCGGCCTTTAAGCCGCCCATGCCCTCACTATCGCCCAGTCGCAATGTGCCCCCATGAGAGCGCGCGACATCGGCCGCGATAGCCAACCCCAACCCCACTCCGGAGCCCGCGTTCTGGTTGCGTGATGCGTCCAGTCTGGAGAACGCTTTGACCGCCTGCTCGCGGCGGGCCTCGGGAATTCCTGGCCCGTTGTCCTCAACGCTTATGCGCAGCGCTTTTTCCAGCACGGTGACGCTGACCTGCGCGCGCGTCCCGTACCGCACCGCGTTGTTGATCAGGTTTTCCACCGCACGGTGCACCGACAGCGGGCGCACCTTCATCGACAACGCGTCCGGCACATCGCCGACCCATGTGACCGCTTTGCCCGCGCGCTGCGCGTTCGCAACCAGATCTTGGACCAAGGCAACAGGGTCCGCGCGCTCCAATTCTTCCAAGGCGTCGGCCTTTGCAAAATCAAGGAACGCCTCGATCAGCCGCTCCATCTCGTCGACGTCGCCGATCAAGTCTTTGGTGTCCTCGGTTTCGGGCTGCATCGACAATCCCAGCTTCAGCCGCGTCAGTGGCGTGCGCAGGTCATGGCTCACCCCTGACAACATCAGCGTGCGCTGCTCTATCTGGCGCTCGATCCGCGCGCGCATGTTCAGAAACGCCGCCCCCGCAGAGCGCACCTCGGAGGCACCGCCAGGGTAGTACGGCTCGTTGCGCCCCTTGCCGAAAGCCTCCGCCGCGCGGGCCAGCCGCCGGATAGGCCGCAACTGGTTGCGCAAAAACAGGTAAGAAATCACAGTCATCAAAACGGCCGTGAACAACATCAACACCAGCAACTGATGCGGGTTGGACACCGCCACACGCCGCCGCGAGAACGACACTTCCAGATCACCCTTGGAGGTCTCCAGCCGCGCCTGCACCGCTTTGTCCTGCGTCACCAAATCCACCGCGCGCAGGCCTGCGAACTGTTGCGCCAGCGTTTCACGGATCGCACGCCCCGACAGGTCGCTGAACCGCTGGCGCTCTTGAACGCTTCCCCCCGGAAAGGTTACGTCCATATCCAACGCCTCTGCCGTCTGGCGCACTTCTTTTTGGGCGGCCTCCAGCGTCGGAGCGTCCTCAACGATATCGAGCAGCAAGCGCAACTCCACCGAGATATTTTGCGTCATCTGCGCCGTCACGTCCTCGTAAAGGCGCTGGATGAACGCGAAGGACACCACCAGTTGGATGGTAACGATGGGGACCAACAAAATGAGTGCCGCCCGCCCGTAGAGGCTGCGCGGAAGGTAGCGTTTGATTGAGAAGCGTGCCATGATTTCGACCGTAAGGCCCCTCGCACCAAAGGAAAAGAGCGATAGCACACTCAACGCCCGACACCCGCACCCCGGGCAAGCCCGTGCAGCTCGCCAAAGGCTTGCGCTGCATCCTTGCCCCCAACGCGTCACCGATGACCTACACCGGCACGAATACCTATTTGCTGGGCACCCGCGACATCGCTGTGATCGACCCCGGCCCGCCGGACGAGGCCCATCTGGCGTCGATAATGGACGCGCTCAGTGCGGAGCAGCGGATCAGCCATGTTATGGTGACGCACTCGCACATCGACCATTCCCCCCTAGCGATGACACTGGCACAGATAACCGGCGCGCGGGTCTACGGGTTTGGCCCCAGCAAGGCGGGCCGAGCCCCTGTCATGGCGTCTTTCGCGGATCTGGGCGGCGGTGAAGGCATCGACGAGTCGTTTCTGCCGGACGTCACACTGGCGCATGGCGCGCAGGTTCAAGGTACAGACTGGAGCCTCACGGCCCTGCATACGCCCGGCCATATGGGGAATCACCTGTGCTTTCATTGGCCAGAGGGCGAGGCCCTGTTCAGTGGCGATCTGGTGATGGGTTGGGCCACGTCGATGGTGTCACCCCCCGACGGCCATTTGACCGATTTCATGGCGTCACTTGATATGCTCGCCGCGCGTTCTGGGGACAAAACCTATTACAGCGGCCACGGCGCCCCGATAGAGGCCCCTGCCGCCCGCGTTCAGGAGTTGATCAAACATCGCCGAATGCGCGAATCCCAAATTCTGGACGCCCTGCGCGCCGCCCCAAGCACCCCGCAGGAGCTCACCGCGCGTATCTACACCGACGTAAACCCCGTGTTGCTGCCCGCAGCCCAAAGAAATGTCATCGCCCACCTGATCGATTTAACAGAGCGAAATCAGGTAAAACCACAGGAAACACTCAGTGCCGTCAGCCGCTTTTCAGTTATCTGAATTATTTAGGCAAAACCCTCTTTACGACCGGAATCGCGCTTGCTATATGCCCCACACCGTTCCGACGTAGCTCAGCGGTAGAGCAGTTGACTGTTAATCAATTGGTCGTAGGTTCGATCCCTACCGTCGGAGCCATTTCCCCCTTTCTTGCGAATGGGTTACATGGCCAGGTTAATCCTCCAAAATTGTCATGTGAAACGTACCCGTTTAAGGTTCTTTGCAGCTTTGTTGGGTCTTCCTATAGGGGCGTCCCCACGATTACTGCCTAGGCTTTGCCGCTCTGCGCGCCGCCCGCAAGGACGCCGCTCTCCCCGTTTGATGTTGCAAAGCACAGCCGCTTTTCTGTAATCATTTTGCGAACATAGTAAGTGATCTTGCTTCTTTGTTGAACATTTCGGGATGTTGCCGCTGGCGAAACTTATTCGGAGACTAAAATGAACGATACCCCCTCCCTGCCGGCAACCATACAAGATCACGCCGCCTACTTGTCCGGAGGGCACGACTTTCAGTCCGATATTGAACTGATTGCGGGCAGCGGGCTTGTCACTACAATTCTCGAAACGGTCATGCTGGCGACGAACATGCGTTTTGCGGCTGTGGCGCGGGTCACGGCGGATCGCTGGGTGGCCTGCCGCACCGTCGACGAGGTGAACTTCGGGCTGGCCGAGGGCGACGAGATTGAAATCCAGTCGACATTTTGCCAGTCGGTTCGCGTAACGTCCGAAAAGGTCCTGTTCAACGACGTCGCCACCGACGAAGTCTATGGCAATCACCCCATCGCCGCCAAATTCGGAATTGTGAGCTATGCCTCCATCCCGATCCACCGCAGCGATGGCAGCTTCTTCGGCACGCTCTGTGCGATCGATACGGAGCCGCGCAACGTGAAGCACCCACGCGCCGTAGCAATGTTTGAAATGTTTGCGGACCTCATCGGGCAAAGCCTCGAAACCGAGGAACGGCTAGAGGCGCAGGAGAAACTGGTCGAAAAAGAGCGCGAAATGGCGCGCGCCCAAGAGGAATTTGTCGCAGTTTTGGGCCACGACCTGCGTAATCCGGTGGCCGCACTGAACTCCGGCTTCCGGTTGCTGAGCAAAGAGCAATTGCCCGACAGAGCGGGTGAACTCGTGCCTATGATGCGCTCCAGCGTGTACCGGATGACCGAACTCATTAACAACATGATGGTTCATGCCAAGGCACGTCTGGGCGGCGGCATCCGCATTTCTTGCACGGACGACGCCCCCCTTGCAGATGCGATTACCCAAGTCGTCGACGAGGTCCGCGCGGCGTCCCCCGACCTCGATGTTCAACTCGACTTGGCGTTTGACCGCTCCGTCCGCTGCGATGCACCGCGCGTTGCGCAAGCGGTTTCAAACCTGCTGTCAAACGCCGTGCGTCACGCAACGCCGCATACACCCATCACGGTTCGCGGTATGATCGGCGAACAAGGCCTCAAGATCGAAGTCGAAAACCAAGGTGAGCCAGTGCCGGATGAACTCCACGAGAAGCTGTTCAACCCGTTCCAGCGAGGCGCAGATGAGCGCGGTGAAGGGTTGGGGCTTGGCCTCTATATCGCGTCGTCAATCGCCCTGGCGCATGGTGGTCAGATCAACGTGAATTGCGATGACGGCACCACAAACTTCTCCTTCATGGCACCCTCGGCGGCGAAAGCGGCCTAGCGTAATGCCCCCGCGCTCATCAGGCTTTGGCTGCCAGTTTCTCCAACTCCGCCAACTCGCGCTCTTGCCTCTGAGCCCAGTCACGTAAGGTGACGTTTACGGGGCTGCCGCTGCTGACCGCGAACTGCAAAGTCTTAAACCGCCAACGATCATTAACCCGCCTTAGAACGGCGAAAGCACCATAGGGGGCCTCTGGGAACACGTTGCCTTTCGCCACGTAGCGGGTCTCATAGGTGGCCCAAATCGTATCCCCGTCCTTGAACAGCGCCTCCAAGCATCGGCGTACCATGTGGGTCACCTGCTTGGCACGAAGTCTATTGATGAAGTCGCTACATATGGCGCGCATCTCGGCTTCGGTCGTGGCAACGGCCCGCCCTTCCCCACTTTCCATGCTGCAAGGGATGGCGCAGAAGTCCATAAGCCCATCGACATTGCCGCTCATCGTCATGTCGCCTTGCTGGTCCAAAAAGTCCTGCGCGATGCGGCGCGCCTCTTCCTCTGTCATGGTGATGCTAATCCGGCACGCTAAGAAAAACTGGGGGCAATGCTCGTCGCGCTTAACGTCAAAGTCAATGTCCGTGCCACTTGGACGTCGCGAGGGACGGCGAAAATCCGCTATGACGCCGCCCCAGTGTCGTCAAATTGACTTTTGATTAACGCGCGCAGACAACTGCGCCGCCGTTTCCTTGCGCTCGCTATAACGGTCCAGCAGGCAGGTTTTGTTGTCGCGGGTGAGCAGGGTAAACTTCACCAACTCCTCCATCACATCCACCATCCGGTCATAGAATGGCGAAGGCTTCATGCGGCCCGCCTCATCGAACTCCAAAAAGGCCTTGGGGGTGGAGGACTGGTTGGGGATTGTCAGCAACCGCATCCAACGGCCAAGGATACGCAGCTGATTCACCGCATTGAAGCTTTGTGAGCCGCCGCTCACTTGCATCACGGCAAGCGTCTTGCCCTGCGTCGGACGCACCCCGCCTAACGACAACGGAACCCAGTCGATTTGGGTTTTCATGATGCCTGTCATCGCGCCGTGCCGCTCCGGAGAGCACCAGACCATACCTTCAGACCACGACACCAGATCGCGCAGCTCCTGCACCTTCGGGTGATCCGCCTCGGCGTCATCCGGCAGTGGCAGCCCTGAGGGCGAGAAGGTGCGCGTCTCCGCACCCAAACGCGCCAAGACGCGCGCCGCCTCCTCCGTCATCAGCCGACTGAACGACCGCGCCCTGAGCGAGCCGTAGAGGAGCAAAATACGCGGCGCATGGGTGGCACGCTCCGGCGTCAGCAGCGCGTCGCGGTCAATGACGCGAAAATGCGCCTCATCCATATTGGGTGTGTCGCTCACGGTGCACCTTCGGCAGGCATGATCAACGGCGTGCCGTCTTCTTTGGTGAAGGTGGCGGGCGGGTGCTGGTCGAGCAATTCCAAGACCGCCTCGCTGGGTCGGCACAGCCGCACCCCCTTGGGTGTGCAGACGATCGGCCGGTTCACCAGAACGGGATGCTCCAACATGGCGTCGAGCAGCGCCTCATCATCAACGGACGGATCAAGCAGCCCCAACTCTTGCGCGGGTGACTTCGTCTCCCTCAACGCCATGCGCGGTGTCAGGTTTGCCGCCGCAAACAACGCCAACAATTGTGGGCGGGTCCAACCCGTCGTCAGGTAGTCGATGACAATGGGCTTTTCGCCCGAGGCCTCGATAATCGCCAATACGTTGCGCGATGTTCCGCAGGCTGGGTTATGGTGAATGACAATGCTCATGATGCTTCTTTCTCGGTTGGGAACCAATGCTGCGTTCGGTTGGCAAGGGCGACCAGCGACAGCATCACCGGCACCTCCACCAGCACACCGACGACGGTCGCCAGTGCCGCGCCGGAGCCGAGCCCGAACAAACTGATGGCCACGGCGACCGCCAGCTCAAAGAAATTAGAGGTCGCGATCAGCGCGCAAGGCGCCGCCACGTTAAACGGAATACCCCAGATTCGCGCCGCGCCGTAGGCCACAAAGAAGATGCCGTAAGTCTGGATCAGCAACGGCACAGCGATCAGCGCAATGACCAGAGGACGATCAAGGATCACCTCCCCTTGGAAGCCGAACAACAGCACCACAGTCACCAGAAGTCCCACGATGGAAAACGGCTGCACGCGCGCCTTGAACGCATCAACCGCCGCCTCCCCACCCTTTGCGACAAGGCGCTGGCGTGTCACATAGCCTGCCAAAAGCGGCAACATGACATAAAGCCCAACCGAGAGCAGCAACGTGTCCCACGGCACCACGATGTCGGTCACGCCCAGCAAGAACGCGACAATCGGCGCGAAGGCAAAGACCATGACCACATCGTTCACACTGACCTGCACCAGCGTGTAGGTCGGGTCGCCGCGCGTCAGGTTGGACCACACGAACACCATCGCCGTGCACGGCGCGGCCCCCAGTAGGATCACCCCCGCCAGATAGGCCTGTGCGTCCTCTGGTGCGATCAGATCGGCGAAGACATACTCGAAGAACAACACCCCAAGCGCCGCCATGGTGAAGGGCTTGATCAGCCAGTTCACCACCAGCGTCACCACCAACCCTTTGGGCTTGTCGCCAACTTGCCGCAGCGCGCCAAAGTCCACCCCAACCATCATTGGATACACCATGGCCCAGATCAGCACCGCCACGGGCAAGTTGACGGAGGCGACCTCCATGGAGGCTAAAGCCGTGAACAGCGACGGGAATATATTGCCCAGCAACAGCCCCGCCCCAATGGCAAGCGCCACCCAAACAGAGAGCCACCGCTCAAAAGTACCTAGGCCCGCCGCAGCGGCATTTGGTGTATCAGTCATGTTATGCTTTCAAATCTGACGGCGTGGCCTCGCAGGCGCAGCCAAGTTCGTTAAGGACGGGTTGGCAAAGCTCCGGTCGGCCCCCGCAGCAGTCTTCCATCAGGAATCCCAGCAATCCGCGCATCCCGTCCATATCGGCGAAATATCGGATGGTCCGGCCCTCGCGCTGGCTTCGGATCAGGCCGGAGCGCGCCAATACCGACAGGTTTGCAGACATGGTGTTCTGGCGAACGTTCAAAGTGTCACTGATGTCACCCGCGGACATCCCGCCCCCGCCGGCTTTGACCAGAAGGCGAAAAACATCCAGCCGCGTTGACTGGCTAAGGGCTGCAAAGGCTGCGAGGGCTGAGTCGTTATCCATATATCCAGAATTATTGATATATAGTCAGACTGTCAACGCCACCCGCCCGCGTCAGTCCTCGAAATAGGTGTCGTTCGCTGCTAAAATCGTCTCTATCGTTGCGTCAAGGCGTGACAGGTGCAACGCGCCAGCTTTTACCGCGCCCTCGCTGTCGTGGGATTTGATCAGCCCCGCAATCGCGCGGTGATCCTCCAGCAACAGCGCCATACGGTTCTCTTTGTCGCGGCTCAGCACGCAAAGCCTGTCCACCCGCCCCTTCTCTTTCTGGATCACGTCAAAGGCAAAGGGCGCCTTGGCGATGTCACAGATGATCTGGTGAAACTGATAGTCCAAAAGGCCGAACGCCGCGTAGTCACCCGCCTCCACGATGGCGGCTTGCTGCAACAGGTTTGTGTCCAACTTGGCCGCGCCAACCCCGTCGCAATTTTCAGCCGCACGGCGCAGCACTTCGACCTCCACCGCATAGCGCACGAAACGCGACTTGGTGATCTCCGCCATGGAGAACCCCTTCACCCGCGTCGCCCTTTGTGGGCGGATCACGATCAGGTCAAGGTTCTCAAGTCTGGCGAAGGCGTCACGCACGGGTTGCCGCGACACTTCGAACTGCGCCGCAATTTCCGCCTCGGAGATTTTGTCGCCAGGGCGCAGCCGCATCGACGAAATCTCGTCGTTCAGGTGATCAAAGATCACATCCACGGTGGTCCGGCGTTCGCGGTCTGATGTTGTTTTGGTCATATAACGAGCTCCGATCCCAAAGTAAGGGCACGCGCCCGTCCATCTGACCTATCATAGGGGACACGGGTACTCCATGCCCGTCACAGCGCTAAACGCCCCCCCAACCCCGCCGCGCAGAGGGGCTGGGGGCCGCATTAGAACTTGGCGATCAGGTTGATGAACATGCCTTTGTCGTCATACGTCAGGTCCGTCAAATCGTCGGAAAACGTACCGAAGTTGTAGCCAACGCCGACCTTGTAGTTGTTCCCGATATGACGGTACGCCGCCCCCAGCAAACCGTACTCGGTGACGCCCGCCTGCTCCGCATGCAACGCGCGGCCTTCCAGCAGCACATCCCACTTATGCGTCAGGTGATAGCGAGCGTTGGCGACCAACAGCAGCGCATCATTGTCTTGGAAGGCTGTCATCGCGTCCGGTGCGCTTTTGGACCAGCGGCCACCAATTTTGCCGCCCAAAGTCCAGTTTCTGTCAACGTCATAAGACGCGTCCAGCGACAACACGTGGCTCTTTTGACGCGGGCCCGCATCGTTGGTTCCGTCAATTTCCTGCCCGTACAGGTCATGCAGGTAGGTGTATTTGAACAGGACGTTCAGGCGGTCATTATCAATCGGGCGGTAGGCGTAGCCCAAGGTCAACTCCGCATAGCGGCCGTCTGGCAGCGACGATCCGTCGGTGTCAGTGTACGTCCCGTCGAAGCTGAACAGCAGGCGACGTTCCTCGTCGATCTTGTAGCGCAGCGTGGAGGTCAGCGCGATGGTGTCCCCGTCACGGTTGGTCGTGGTTCCCCCACTCGTGTACACCCCGCGATCACGGCGGTACTCCAGACGCGCGGCACCTGTCACACCAGTTTGGTTCTCGTAGCGCACGCCAAAGGACAGCGCGGTGCGGTCGAAGTCACCATTCTTCGTGTCGTCAACGCGGCCCACCTCTACGGACGCAGAGTAGCGCAGGAACTCGGAGCGCGCGTAGTTCACCCCGTAGGTCGAGGTCAGCGAGCGGTGCTGCCCAAACAGGTCATAGGTGTTCTCCGCATAGACATCGACGGCTTGGCTCAGCTGTCGCGCCCCGCCCACGATGAACTTCCCGCGATCCTTACCGGACAATGTGACACCATCGAACGAACGGCCCGGATCAAGCGTGTACCCGAAGTAAGCGCTGCCGTTCTCGCCATTGTCATAGGACAGCAAGGCCAGCGCCCCGACCCCGCGCGAGCCGTCGGACACTTCGCCCTCGAACGTCCAATTCGGCGTGAACTGGTATTTAACGCCAGCGCCCACGCGGTGATTGCGTGCCAAGCCACCGGAGCGCGACACAGTCGCCTGCGCAAACAGCGAATATTCCAGTTTCGGGTTAACCGTTACCGTGGCCCGCACGGCCATATCCGTACGCTTGCCGGTTTCGTCAGCATCACCACCCGGCGTTGCTTTATCGACATGCTCGATCCCGAAGTCATAGGTCAGACGGTCGCTGACCTTATAGGTCACCTCTACACCGCCCTCGCGAACCTTTTTGCCGGAATCATCGGTAAAATCATCGTAGTACAGGCGGTAGGACAACCGCTCTGACGGGGCGAATTCACCGTAAACACCGAACAGCTCTTCATCCACGGTCGTCTGGTAATCCAGTGTGGAGAACCCTGCGCGCCGTTTCTCGTAATACGCGCCCAACTGGCCATCAAGATCAGGGTTGATGTCCTTCAGGTCAAGCTGTCCCCGCGCAAGATATGCCTCGCCCGTGCCGCCCACTGCGGAGGTATTGGTCACGATCAAGCCCCCGTCAGAGGAGTAACTCGACCCGAACCCCGGCCCCTCCGTGCGGGCGTACTCCAGCTCCACAAAGGTGGTGTCCGACATCTCGTATCGCATGTCCGCACCGAATGCGGTTTGGTCGGCAAGGTCGGTTTGCTCCACCAGACCCGTCGCACCGAAGCGCAGGTTGTCGGAGGCCCAGACCTGCGCCCGCCCGCCGTAAGAATAGCCGTCAATCGTGCCTGCCGTCGGGGTGAATTCGTAGTTCACCGTCAGCTGCACCGTGTTTTCGCCTAGCGGGTTGGTGATCACCGTGCCGCCACCTGTCGCGCCGGTCAGCGGGCGCGTCAGGACAACAACACCTTGGATATAGTTGATGTCGTAGTCGCGGCCGTAAACCAGCGTCTCGCGGCTCGTGATGCGCCCCGTGTCAGGGTCGCGCACCTCAATAGCGATGGTTTCCGAGCCGATGGACAAATCTTGACGCTGCAGGAAGTAAACCGAACCACCCGTGCCGCGAAATACATCGCGCCCCGGAAGCGTGTCGGGCTGTGCGGCGTATAGGTCCAGCTCCGCGCGTGGCTCGCCCTTTGATGTGGTCTCTTGCGTTTGCACGTGGCCTTGAAAACCGTAGAGCGTGCGCTCGTTGCGCAAGAAGTGAGAACCGTCAATCTCACCTTTATAGTCGCCCCACATGGCGTAATTGCCCTCGCGCTCCGCCTTCACGTAGAACTTGCCAGAGGTCGGTGCGTCCTCCACCACGGTGCTATCATCGCCGTAGACCGGATAGGCTTTGTCGCTGTCCAGCCGCAGCAGCAAGTGGCGCGGGTCTTTCTTGTCGAGGTTGCGGAAAATCTCGCTCAGGTCGTCTTCGCCGGTGTCGGCGCTCGCGGTAATCTGCCAGCCCTTTTGCGTTTTGCCTTTGACGTAGAACGCCAGCCGCCCACGGTCGTAATACTTGTCGGCAGAGCCGCCCGCCGTGTTCTTGCCCGCGTCCTCGCGGTAACCGAACGTCAGATCAATCGTCGCCACCCCGAACCATTCGGAGCGCGGGATTTCGACAGAGCGTTGCAGGTACACGTCCTGCCCCGCGCCGTTGATCCGCACGTCAATATCCTGATCGCCCGCAGGCAGAATGCGCTGCAACACGAAGCTGCCGTCTGGGGCCGGTGTCACGCGTTCGCCCAAGGTCTGCACAGTGGCCCCTTGGCGCACGCCTTTGCCGAAAACGGTTACCGCGCCGCCCGACACCGGAATGCCGCGCACACGGGTCGCGTCGCTGCCCTCCTCGGCCTCGGCGAACACGCCTCGGTCGTCGCCGCCGTCCATGCCCAATGGCTCTGTCTCGTTGTAGCGGCCACGTGCGTCGTAGACGCGGTGGATCGCAACGATGTTGTCACCCTCTGGGATGGTCACAGACACCGTGCCGTTCGGCTGTACGGGCACCACGCTTAGCGTTTTCGGGCCCGCCGGATGGCCGATGTCGACAAGGCGCACATCGCCGCGCGTCAGATAGGCCGGATAGTTGGTCCGCGACCGGAATGTGACCACATCGCCCGCTTCAAACGCGGCAGTTTGGTCCACGGCGACCAGATCAAGGCGCGGCACAGCGCCCAACCCGTCGAACTTCACTTGCACATCCGCATCCGCCAGCGCGATGTCGGTTTTGCGCACGGCATCTTCGACGCGCGTGTCGCCGATAACCGCCTCCCCGTCGATGGAAATCAGGAAGCCGTCCCCCCCGACCGCAGAGTTCCCACGGTCGAGTTCGTTGTTCTCGCCGCTTTCCACCGCCACCACTTCGGAGGCGTTGGACTGCGTGCAATTGGTCGGAAGTACACCGTTCACCAAGGCACAATTGGTATCAAAATCCGCCTCTTGGGCATGACCCACACCCGCCCATGTCAGGGAGGTCGTGGTGATCAAAATGGCGCGTAAGGTTTTGTTCATGTTCATAATCCTGCTCCCCTACTGCACGCGCTTGATGCTGCGTTCGATGTTAAGCTTGTAGCGACCGGCCCCGCGCCAACGATCGCGCACCAGAGCCTCCACCGCTTTCAACCGTGCATTGGCAAGTTTGTTGCTTTCGTCGCGCAGGATGTAGCTGAGGCGCAGCACCGACGGCGTCGATTTGATCCGCGCGATCAGCCCCTCCACACCCTTCTCCAAGGCAGGCGACGGTTCCGATGTTGCCCCCACGAAGGCCTCACGGGTCAGGTCGATATCGACCACATTGGACAGCGCCGCGCCGAAGTTCAGCTTGGCGAATTTACCGGCCGTCACACGGATCACCCGCGGGTTCTCTGTGGTGACACGGTAGCCCGTGGGCAAGGTCCGCGTGTCCAGCTTCAGCGTGAAATTAGAGCCGATATCTTTCGGCAACTCCGCACACGGCACGTGGTAACGACCATGCGCGTCGGTGGTGATTAGCTGGCCTTTGACTGTCGCAAGACGCACGCCAGCCAAACCGGGCTCGCCCTGATCTTGGTAGCCGTTCTGGTTTTTATCGTCGAAGACCTTGCCGATGATGTCGGAGCAATCGAAGACGTGCTCCGGCTCCACGCGCACCGTGGCGGTGGCAACGTTCGAGATCGGGTTCCCCGCCGCATTGGCCAAGAAGCCACGGTTGGTCAGCTCGCCGTAAGACCCGTTCGCCACCACCCGCGCCGACAAGGTCAGCGTGATGGTTTGCGCCGGCGCCACCGTCAGGCCCGGCCATTCCAGCCGCAGCCCCGTTGCATTGGGTTCAACCAACGCGCCGTCTACGCGCGCCGTGTTCGGGGTATAGAGCATCCCCGCCGGCAACACGTCGACCAGAGTGGCATTCGTGACCGTCGACGGCGTGTTGTTGGTGAAGGTCAGCGAGAAGTTCACCGCCTCACCAAAGACCGCCGCGTCACGGTCAGCCACTTTGGTCGCCTGAAGATCAGGCGTGCCCGCGCAGTTTTCCATCGGAATGTTGTTGTTCAAAATGAACGGGTCGCCCGCCTCCAGCACGAAGCTCAGGTAGAACGGGTTCGCCCCAGCGGTGAAGTCCGCAAGGCGGTCCGTCGCGCCGAACTCGGACGAGCCGATGGACGCAGGGTTCGCAGGCAGCAACGACGTGGCATCCAAGGCCGGATTGGCCAAGCGGCTGGTCGAGGCAACACCCGACGCCGGATAGGTCGGCGTGATTGTGTATGTCCCTGCGCGCGTTGCGAAGAACTGGAACTCACCGTCCGTGCCGTCTTTGACAATGGTGATGAAGTTGCTGGTACCCACGCCTGTTTGCGTGCCCGCCGGCCCCGTCACAGAGACCGAGCCGCCCGACAGAATGCGCCCGTCGTCCTGACAGTAGAAGTAGCCCGTCGGGTCATAGTCATCCGCATCGGCTACGCCGTCGCCGTCACGGTCAGCGGTGGAGGATTCCAACGTGTCCGGCACGCCATCCCCGTCACTATCCGTCACGCTCACACCTGCGCTGGCGTCTTGCGGCGCTGTCAGCAGGTCAGTGGTCAAATTCGCCACGTTGAGACCGGGAACGCCTGCACCTTCGGTGCTGTAGATCACGTCGATCTCGACGGTCCCCGTCTCACCCGGTGCCAATGTCGGTGTGCCGCTCAGTGTCGTGCTGGTGCCTGCCCCGTCATAGGCCGCATTTGCGCCACCGTCGGTGAAGCCATTGGCCCGCACGGTGATGCCGAAGGGCGCATCGCGCAAGACCTCGGCAGAGCCTTCGAACCCGCTTAGATCATCAACAATCTGGTAGCTGGATTGCGTCACGTTGCCAGTGTTCGTCGCGGTCAGCGTGAAGGTCACCTGATACACCATCGGGAACAGGTTAACCGGCACCGACGCCACTTTGGTGAAGTCGTTTGACGGCGCGGCCTCAATCACCGCGACGGTTGGATCGTCCACATCGTTGCCGTCGTTCGGGTCATCATCGCGCGACACGTCGCTCAGCGCATCCCCAGTCGGCGTATTGGCCGTTGCGGTTACGGTGACAGAGTTGCTCACTCCGCCCGCGTCGACGTCCTCTTGGGTCAGGATGTAGGTCACCGCATAGGTCGCAACTTCCGTCGGAAGCAGCGTGCCCTCGGCAGAGTCCAATGTCGCATTGCTGAATGTGAGGCTGGTTGGTGTCAGCGCCACATCATCCGCACGGCGCAGGTTTTCTGCCAAGGCGACGTTGCTCACGCTTACGTTGCCCGTGTTCGTGACCTCAATCGCGAACTCGACCAGACCACCCGCGAAGGGCTCATCCGCCGACACGAGCCGTTTCACCACGTCGATGGCAGGGGCTGCAGGGATCACAACCACGGTCGGGTCTTGGTCCACATCGCCGTCAAACGGGTCGTTATCTGCCGATATGTCAGACACCACTTCATCGTCAGGCCCCGTGCCCGCCACCGTCGCGGTGTTGGATATGCCGCCCGCGTCGATGTCGTCTTGGGTCAACGTGTAGGTCGCGTTCCAGATCACTTGCGTGCCAGCGCCAATAAAGGTGCCGTCGCCCACTGGGGTTGGCCCCGAAGTCAGCGCCAATGTGGCACCGTCTGCGCGGGTCAACTGGTCGGTAATTGTCACCTCGTCGATATCGACGTTACCGGTGTTGGCCGCCGTGATGCGGAACACCACGTCCTCGCCCGCAAGCGCCCCAGCGGAGACAACCTCTTTGGTGACCACAAGGCGTGGCTCCGACGTGATGGAGACCACGGTTTTGTCGTCCTCAGTGTTGCCGTCACCATCATTGCCGTTGTCGGATGTGTCATTCACTGCGACATCATCCGGCCCGACAGCCGCCGCGACCACCGAGTTTGAGACGCCTTGTGCGTTCAAATCGGCCTGCGTCAACGTGTAGGTCGCGGTGTAGACCCACGTCTCGTCCACGTCCAGGCGGCCATCGCCGTCGGTGTCACTTGTCGCGTCCAGCGCCAGAGGATTATCCAAGGTGACCACACGCCCGTTCAGGTTGCGGGTCATGGTGTCGGTCAGCGCCACGTCGTCTAGGGTGACGTTGCCCGTGTTCTCCACGCGCACCGTGTAGCTGATCACATCGTCCACCTCGACACCGGTGAAATTCGCCACCTTCGTGGCCTCCAGCGCAGGTGCGCGCGTCGGGCCGTCGGTGGTGATGGTGGCAGTCGCGTCCGCGTCATTGCCGAGTTGGTCCTTGGCCGTCACGTTCACCGTGTTGCTCAGGCTCCCCGCGTCGACCATCTCCTGCGTGACCTCGAGCGTGAAGGTGCAACTGTCATCCGTCGTGCCGACATCAAGCCGCGCAATTTCGCAGGCGGGGCCGTCGTCAAGGCTGTCGTCCACAGCGACGTTGAACAAGGTCACATTGCCGTCGTTCTTCACATCAAAGGTGTAGGTGACCGATGTGCCCACCGCGCCGAATGGCGACACATTGGCCGACTTCACGACCGACATCAGCGGGTTTGGCGTAGGTGTGACCGTTGTTTCTGTGGCGGTCTCGCTTAGCTCCGTACCCAATGGCGTTAGCGCCTTAACGGTGGCCGTGTTTTCCACTTTTCCAGCGTCCACGTCATCTTGGCTGATGGTGTAGGTCGCCTCGCACTCAAGGCTCTCGCCCCGCAGCAATTCTGGCGTGCTACAGCTCAACGTCGGGAAGAAGTCGACATCCGTCACGCTGACCGTTTTCAGCGTTTGGTTGCCCGTGTTGGTGACGGTGAACGTATAGGTCACATCCGTGCCAGCCGGACCGGACGGGTTCGGCGCAGCCACCTTGGTGAAGGACAATTCAGGTGTCAGGTCAGCATCGACCGTCACACTCATCGGTGCGGAGCTCAACGGCGTGTCGTTTTCACCAAACAACGTCTGCGCATATGCCTCATTGGTCACTTCACCCGCATCCAGATCAACTTGCGTGGCACGATATGTGCCCTCACAGGTCAACGTCTCGCCGGGGCGGAAGTCTGGGTCATTCGCCGGATCAGCGTCAGGGTCAAAGCAGACAATCTCACCGATACGGTCGTCGTATACCGTTACCACAGAGGCGAACGCCCGTGTCCCCGCGTTGAAAACGCTGAAGGTATATTTGATCGGGTCGCCGACTTCGCTAAACGTCGCGCCGTCTTCTGCGACTTTGGTGATCTCCAGCAGCGGTGTTGCCGCGTCGGGGATGGTTTCAGTCACGGTCGGGCTGATCGTCGCCCCGTCGGACGCGCTGGCGCGGTTGGTGACCTGCCCGATGTCCACGTCCTCTGCCGTCACCTCATATTCCGCTTCACAGATGTAGGTGCCTTCCGGCGCGATACCCTCGGCCGGGAACGGTGTCGGACAGACAACTGTGTCGATCAGGTTGTCTGTCACAGTGATCGGGTCAAAGATTGTCACGTTGCCCGTATTGGTCACCGTGTAGGTGTAAGTGATCTTCGCGGTAGTGAAGAAGTCTTCTGGACGCACCTCCTCCGCTTCCTTCAGCAGCTCCATTTTAGGCGTCTGGATCGCCGGTACATTCAGAGTGGCTTCGGGGCTGGTGGTCGCGCCGCTGGTCGCAGTGGCAGAGTTGTTCACGCCGCCCGCATCCACGTCCGATTGCAACACCGTGTAGTCACCAAAGCAGCTTACGCTGGCCATAGGGGCCACTGGGGGCGCCGGACAGGTGATCGTGCCGCCCGCATCGGTGATCAGCGCATCAGTGATGGTGATCGTATCCGTCAGCGTCACATTGGAGTCGTTGGTGACCACGAACTCATAGCGCAGCACATGGCCGTCCTCGGTGAAGCTCTCGTCTTCACCGTCAACCAGCTTCTTCACCAAGCTGATTTTGCGGTCCTCAGGGATAACAAGAACGGTCGGGTCATTGCCCGTGTCCCCTGCCCCCGTGTCACCGTCATCCGACGTGTCGGTTACCGGTACCCCGTTCAACGGAGTGCCGCTCACGGCCGCAGAGTTGCTGATCCCGCCCGCATCAATGTCGTCTTGCTTTAGCGTGTAGCGGCCCGTGTATGTCGCCACTTCACCCGGCAGCAGTGTTCCCACGGCAGAGCCCTTGTCAGCCCCCGCAAAAACCAATGCCGCATCCAGTGCCAACACCGTGTTCGCATCGTCGTTACGGGTCAGCGTGTCCACGACGTTTACCGAATTCAACGTCACGTTGCCGTCATTGCTGACCGTGATCGCGAAGGTCACAACCCCGTCCACTGCAACCGTGTTGGAGGTGATCGTTTTCACCGAAGAAATCGCAGGCGTCACGTCAATGTCGAACGGCGTCGGGCTGTCATCCCCGCCGGGCAACCCGTTGCCGGACCGGTCCTGCACAGGCGTATTATCAGGGGCCGCAGTCGTCACAAGTACGGTGTTGTCGATCCCGCCCGCGTCAACGTCGGCCTGCTCCAGCCTGTAGGTTGCAAGATATGTCCACGTCTCCCCGACATCCAAAGTGGCGGCCGGTGCGTTATTCCCGCTGGTCAATTGGGGCTGCGTCGTCAGTGACAGCGCCGCGCCGCCGTTGCGGGTCAGGTCGTCGTCCAACGTCGGCGCATCCAGCGTCACGTTGCCTGCGTTGCGCACGTCGATCTGGAAGGTGACCAGGTCGCCCGCCGCGCTGCCTTCGCTCGACAGCACGGTTTTCTCGACCACGATGGCCGCGGTGGTGGCTTCAACCGGCACATTGACCGTCGTGCTGTCCGTCGGCGCTGTGGTGCCTGCGGGGCTTGTGGTCGACACGCTCGCGGTGTTCGACAGCACTTGTTTCGCGTCCACATCGGCTTGGGTCACGGTGTAGCGTGCGGTGAACTCCACCGCGTCGCCCGGTGCCAAGCTGTCCCAAACGCCGTTTGCCGCCGCATCTGTGGAGTTGCCCGCGATGCCCGCGTCAACAACCTGCACATCGCCCGCAATCGTCAGCGCGCTGCTGCCGCCCGCACTTGCGTGCGTGTCAGACACGGTGACATCGGTAAGTGTCACATTGCCCGTGTTGGTCACGCGGTATGTATATACGATTTCGTCGTCGACCTTCGCGTCCGCCGTGATGGACGGCGTTTTCGTCAGGCTCACACCAGGCGTCCGCGTGGCGTTGATCGTCACGCTGGACGCTTGCGGTGTGGGGTCGGCAGGCGTCGGGGCCGGAACCGGCGATTCATCATTCTCGACGCTGGCCGTGTTGGTGATGCTGCCCGCATCCACGTCTGCCTGCGTGACGATGTAGTCACGGGTACAGGACACAAAGGCTTGCGGCGCAAGACCGCCCGCAGGGATGGTGCCACATGCGAACGGGTCGGCTTGGATTGCCGTGTCAGTCACAAAGGGCTGCGTGAAGAGTGTCACGTTACCCGTGTTGGCCACCGTGAAGGTGTAGGTGATCGTCTCCCCTGCGGTGGTGAAACCGGTGACATTCGCGGATTTGTTGAACGACAAGCTTGGCTCTGCTGGCGGCCCAACCACCAACACGTCGCCTTGGCCCGTGGTCGGGCCAGCGCCTGCGCGCGGTGTGCCGGTGGCCGTTGCGGTATTCGTGAAGGACCCCGCGTCCACCTCGGGCTGCTGCACGGTGATCGTGAAGACACAGGAGTTATCGCTCTTGCCCGGTGCCAAGGTGCCAACGTCGCAGGTGCCGCTGATCAGGTCGTCGGTCACTTCGATGTTGTCGACAGTGATGTTGCCGGTGTTTTCCACCTCGATCACAAACGTCACCACTTGCCCCGGTTGGGTGTAGGCCGGATCGGTGCCGTTGATTGGCTCCGGCGAGATGCGCTTGGTCACGGTCAACTCGTCATTGGGCATATCTACGGCCAGCACGTTCAACGCGTCGGCGGTCTTGATGTCCCCGTTCGGTGCCGCACCGCGCACCGACGCAGTGTTGCGCACCTCTTGGTTGTCGATCATCGCTTGGGTCACCGTGACAGTGCCCGTACAGATCAGCGGGTCCCCATTGGGGTCAAGGTCGGCGCTGGTCACAGAGTTTGCCCCCTGCGTACAGGCCAGCGACGGGATCAAAGGGTCAGATATGCTGGCCCCAAGGATGGTTTGATTGCCGGAGGCCGTGGCCGTCAGCGTATAAGTTAGCGTGTCGCCAGCGGAGGCCGCCGTTGCGGGCGAGACCTCTTTGGTCAGCGCCACCAGCGCCTCTACGTCACCGTCGACCTTCAAGGTCTGCGGCTCGGACTGCACAGGATCGCCGCCGAACTCGGTCAGCGCGGAGGCGACGTTGGTCACAGACCCACGGTCAAGGTCTTCTTGGGTCACTGTGTAGGTTTGCGTACAAATCGCGATCTCTGCAGGCTCAAGCTCCAACCGCGAGAACACGCCGCCCGACGGATCAACACACGGGATGGCGACACCTGGGAATTTGTCGTCCGTTATCGTTCCGGGCGAGGAGAGATCAACGTTACCGGTGTTTGTCACCTCGTAGACGTAATTGATTGTGTCACCCACCGCGGCGAATGTCACGCCGGACGCTGGCTCCGTCCGCTTCAGAACTGAAACAGCTGGACTGGCGTCCAATGGATATTTGGTGCTCGACGACGCGGACACAATCGGGCCGCCGTCCGGCAATGTGCCTCTGGCGGTTGCGACGTTCACCGCAGAGCCAAGGTCAATGTCATTTGCGGTAACCGTGTAAGTCGCTCCCACACAGGTGTAGCTCTCGGTTGGCTCCAGCACCGCTGGAACCGCCGCAGCACCCGACGCGCCCACACAGGTATAAGGCCCCAGCTTCGGGTCGTTAATCAACGTCGCCGCATCAATCGCAATTGACACGTTGCCATCATTGGTGACCTCAAACTCGTAGCTCAGCTCTTGGTTCTCGAAGAACCCTTCGTTGCCGACCGGCCCCGTTGCAGACAGGAACCTTTTTTCAACGACTAGCAGCGGGTTACGCAGCGCGGGCACCGTCACGCTGTCGGTGTTCGACACTGTCGTGGCATTCGCCAGATCCGGCCCGATATAGGCCTGCGCAATGTTGGTGACTTCGCCGTCGTTCACGTCTCCTTGCGTGGTGGTATATGGTTGCTCGCAGGTCGCAACTTCGGTGGGCGCAAGATCCACAACGCTACACACCAAGTCGGTGCCAAAACGGTCATCGTTTACGGTGATGTCGTCGGTGATCGTCGTGTTGCCGGAGTTGGTCACGAGGTACTCGTAGGTCAACGTCTCATCCTTCGCAGCGAAGCTCGCCGCAGAGGTGCTTTTCAGGCGTTTGTCCAACGTCAACGCAAAGTTCTGATCCGAATTGATGGTCAAAATGGCGTCGGGCGACGTGATCGTACCAGCCGTCGAACTGGTCGTGGCGCTGGCGGTGTTGGTGATAAAACCCCTGTCGATGTCGGCTTGCACGATGTCATAGGTCGCGGTGCAGTTCACGACGTCGTTCGGGGCCAAACCGCCCGCTGGCAATGCATCACAAATAACCGTCGACAGCTTGTCGTCACTCACCGACACCGCGTTCGGCAAGGTCACATTGCCATTGTTGGTTACCGCATAGTTATAGGTGATCGTCTGCCCGACTGTGTCGAAGTTCCCCACCAGATCGCTGGTTTTCGCAACAACCAAGGAACGGGTTTGCACAGGGCTGTCCAGTTCCACCACGGCATTCCCGCTCGCGGTTGTGCCCTTCTTGGAGGTGCCGCTGGCGGTGGCGGTGTTGGTCAATGACCCACGGTCCACGTCGGATTGCTGGATGGTGTAAGTGCCTGTCATCGGAACCGCCGCGCCGCCGCCCACAGGCTCGCAGGTCAGCGCCGTCGCACCGGGTGCAAGGGTTGGCACGACGCAGTTCAAGCCGATCAAAGTGTCGGTAACGGCGATGTTTTCCAACGTCACGTTGCCCGCGTTGGTCACCGAAATCGTGAAGCCTTCCGTCGTGCCCGGCAGGCCGAAGTTGCCGGAATCGTCGTCCTCGCTTTTGCTGACGGTCAGCTTGGCGTTTTCAATCGGGCCGTTCACTGTCTCTTGCGGGTTCAGCGTCAGAGGAGTGCCGTCGGCCCCCGTCCCTGTCACCGTTGCGGTGTTGGTCACGCTGCCTTGGTCCACGTCGTCTTGCGTCACGGGGAACGTGAATTCGCACGATGTGTCCACTTCGCCCGGCTCTAGCGTGCCGATGCTGGTGCAGGTTTGGCCGCGGTCAGACACTTCGACACCCGCGATACGTACGTTGCCGTTGTTGGTGACCGTAAAGCGATAAGTGACGGAATCTGTGGCCACGGTATAGCCGGACAGCGCGTCTTTTACGGCGGTGAAGCTGGCGTTGCGTGCAGGGCCTGGGACCGTCAAACCAGATGTCTTCGGGTCCGCGCCAGCGCCGGAGGCCGTCGCGAGGTTCACCACCTCGCCCGCGTCAATGTCGTCTTGGGTGATGACATGGGTGAACGTACACGCGCTGCTCGACACACCTGGTGCCAGCGACGGGATGTTACAGCTATACGCGCCGTCCAGAATATCGGTTACGGTCAGGTTGGTGAGCGTTTGCAGCCCGTCGTTGGTGACCTCGATGGCATAGATGATTTCCTGCCCCACGGCCGTGAAGGACGTGCGGTTGGCAGTCTTGTCAACGCTCAGCAGCCTGTCAGTCGGTTGAACTGCGCGCGTCGCGGTGGAGCTGCTGGTAAGCGTCAATTGGCTGCCCGAGGCCGAAGACCCCGTGACACTGGCGGTGTTCAACACCGTGCCAAGGTCTACGTCCGCTTGGGTCACATTATATGCGCCCGTACAGGTCGTGGACTCGGTCGGGGCCAAGCTGGTCACAGGGCAGCTGATCGCGCTGATCAAATCATCGGTCACCACGAAAGATCTGATGGTGACATTGCCCGTATTCTCCACATCAAACGTGTAGTTCAGCGTCTCATTCACGGCTGTGAAGGCGGCTGGGCCGGATTTTGTGAAGGTAAACAGGAAATTTTCGTCAATCGGTGTCTTGGCTGTCGATGCCTTTGACGTAACCGTTTGCACGCCGGAGCCGTCATTGAACGGGAAAGATGCCGTTGCGGTGTTCACCACTTCGCCCGCGTCAATCTCTGCCTGCGTCAGCGTGTATGTCGCGGTACAATCGAAGCTCCCCCCCGGAACAATCGCGAAGGGTGCGTTCAAAACAAGTGGCTGGGCAGAGCAGTCTACCGCCCCGACCTTCGGGTCGTTGATCGTGATCGGGTTCGACGACCTCAACAATTGCGCCGTGCCGGTGTTTTGCACAGTGAACGTATAGGTTACCGAGGTCGTGCCCGCTGGGATCGGGCTTGGGGACGCGGATTTGGTCAGCGTCACCTCTGGGGTGTCGCTATTCGATACCGTCGCCCCGTCGCTTGGCGAGGTCACGCCGTCACCACTGGCCGTGGCGTCATTAACAACCAGACCCGATGTCAAATCCTGCGCCGTCAATGTGTAATCGCGCGAACAACTTTGCGGCGCGTCCGTCACAAGCAACGGCCCCGCGATACATTCGAACGGTGCGCCAAGTTTGCTGTCCGTAATGGTAATCGGGCCCGCGTTGTCCACGTTGCCGTCGTTCGTGACCGTAAACGTGTAGGTGATCGTGGATCCCACGCTGAAGCTTGGCGTCGGCGCGCCTGCGGATTTCTCCAGCAGCAGCGACGGGTTCTGGACGGCCGGAACAGTCAGCGTCTGCTCATCGCTCTCAATTGCGACGGCGTCACCACGCGGCGTGCCGGATGCGGTGGCCTTGTTCGTCACGCCGCCGTCGTTCACATCCGATTGCAGCGTCTCATAGGTCGCGGTGCAGGTCATCGACGTCATCGGCGCGATCTCGGTCGCGGGGCAACTTACGGTCGTTTTGTCATCCACCACGCCCACGGCATCCAAGGTCACATTGCCCGTGTTGGTCAGCACATATTCATAGCTCAGCGTCTCGCCACCCGCGTCAAAGCTCGCGGGGCTGGCAGCCGCCAGACGTTTCACCATAGTCAGACCCGTGGTGCGCGTCGCGTTGACCGTTGCGGTAGAGGTCTCCGACAAGGGCACGCCCGCGACAGTGATCGCGGCGGTGGCCGTGTTGTCGATCTTGCCCGCGTCAATATCGGGCTGGGTCACGGCGGTTTCTGCGGTACAGGTGATCAACTGGTTCGGCGCAACGGGGCCTGTTGGGCAGGTAACCGGAATGCCAAGGCTGTCGGTAATCGTCGGCGCAGAGGCGAAGGTCACATTGCCCGTGTTGCGCACATCAAATGCGTATTGGACGATATCGCCCACGCTGTCGTAGCTCGCCGTCAACGCGCGTTTGTTAATGGTCAGCGACGGGTTCGCCGCTGGGCCGTCCAGCAGCACGAAGGACGGCGCACTCACCACACCACCCGTAGCCGCATCGGCGGTAACTTCCGCATCGTTGCGCAGCTGCGTGCCCGCCGCGAAATTGTCCACATCGCTTTGCAACACGGTGTAATTGCCGCTGCACTGGTAGGTGGCGTCCGGCAGCATCGTGGCGACGGTGCACGACAGGCTCGGGATTTTCGGGTCCGTGACTTTGACATCCGTCAGCGTCACATTGCCGGTGTTCTCCACATCAAACGTATAGGGCACAGTGGTGCCCGCCGCACCAAACGCGGACAGGGTCGTGCTTTTCACCAACGTGATGGCCGGGACGGCTGCCGGACCTGTCACAGTGGCCGTGTCAGTGACGTCACCCAGAACACCCGATTCCGGCGTACCCGAGGCAGTCCCGATGTTCACCACCTGCTCGGCCTCAATGTCAGCTTGCTCAATGGTGTATGTCCCGCGGCAGATCGTCTGGAACGGTTGCGGCGCCCCCGACGGGCTGTCTGGAATATTGTTGTCGTCGCAGGTGACACTGCCCCCTTGCGCCGAAATCTTGTCATCCGACACCCCGACATTCGAAATCGGCACGGAGCCGATGTTCTTCAACACGAACTCATAGGAGATGACGTCGCCGACTTCGGTGTAAGTCGTAGGCGACGCGGTTTTCTCGATCGTCATCCCCGGCGCGACGGTCTTGATGTCTTGGTTACCCAAGCTGGGGCCGCGCTGGAAATCCCAGTAGTTGTCGTTGGGGTCTCTATCGAAAACTTGAATCGTGGTCTGCCCCGTGGGGCCCGTGTCCAGCAGGGAGTTCATCAAACCGGGATCGGTGGAGGCGAACCAGCCGGTGTTGAAGGTGTTGTTGCCAAAGCCCGTGGCAAAGCCAAAGCTGGATGTGCCGGTGTCATCGGTGCGCTCTGTCGTGAACCCCGACCAGCTGCCCACGTCATAGCCGTTCAACCGCAGCGTGATGTCGTTATTATCAAAGCCACCCGGTTGGGTGTCGCCATCATACGCGGAGAAGCGAATATCAACACGCGCCAAGTCGCCGCCGAAATAGTCGCGGCAGCTCGAATATCCGCAATCCAGCGGGATAGGATCATTCACAGTAAACGGGTTGCCGCCAAGCTCTGGCCGGTTGGGGCTGTTGTTGAACCCCTTGAAAGCATTCGCGGGGTCGGAGAACTGGTAGTAGATGTTCCCGTTCACACCGGTCATGACGATCGCCACCCCCCCCGCCTCGGGGTAGCCCACAGGCAAGGTGATCGACGTTCCAGGAACCGTGGTCGTGAAGGTCGTGGCCTCAACCGGTGCCGCGCCCCCGAAGAGCCCTGCCCAAATGGCCGACGTTGCTACAAGTGCTTTCACCGTGGCAAAACGATTGGTCCTGGTCGTCATGAAGTATCCCCGTATCACATAGAGATGCAGTCGCCGAAACAGACGCTGCTTAGAAAATTGAGATGTCATTTACGGCAGGGTTGTCCCTGCTCGCGGTCTTTGGGGTAATAAACCTGCCTCAAGCCTCACGACGCATCACGAGACTGTTAACACTCTGTCAAATGAGTCGCGGATGCTCAATGCGAAACGGTTAAAAACGGTGGGGAATTTTTTTCATTATGGGCCAGAATTAGAAAATAATTCCCTCGCAATTCTATATCTAGTCGTCTACGGCCCCGATTCCGGCAAATACGGTGACCCCATAGTTGCCCCGAATCCTCGGTCATAATTCCGCCACATTCCCGACACCCCTGCGCCGCAAACCGGTGGTGACTTGTTTAGGTAACGAGCATAAAACCTATAAAAGGAGGTCACAAAATGACCTATGAAGCCCCTGCCCCAACCCCGCGCCCAGAGCCGCAGGAAACCAAGTCGCCACGCCCCACACCGCCCGCCGGTTTTTCGGATTGGGCCAGCCTCTAAAATACGTTTTAAGTGGCGTGCAGTTCGACTACTCATGAGGCCATGACCGACCCCGTCTCCTCTATCCGCCATCTCGGCCCCGCCTATGAGGCAAGCCTTGCAGCTGTTGGCATCACCTCCGCTCAAGCGCTGCGCGCTATTGGTCCGGACGCCGCTTATGCCAAGCTTCTAGCCAACGGCCAACGCCCCCATTTCATCGCCTACTACGCGCTTGTTATGGCGCTGCAAGGGCGCCCGTGGAACGATTGCAAAGGCGCGGAGAAAGACAAGCTGCGCGTCACATTCGATTTGTTAAAAAAACGAAACGAAAACACCGACGCTCATTTTTGGGAAGCCACACTTGATGCAATTGGCACCGGAAAACGCCGTTAACTCTGCCAAATTATTAAAGAATTAAATCGCAGGATTTTTGGCCCTGATCGCAGCACCCGAAATCAATCACAAAACCTTCCCTTACGTCACGCAATACGTGCGCACAAAAAAGCCCGCGCCGAATGTCTTCGCCGCAGGCCTAAATCGTTTAAAGGCGGTTTAGCCGACCAGTTCGAGACCGGAGAAGAAGAACGCGATTTCTTCTGCTGCTGTTTCTGGCGCGTCGGAACCGTGTACGGAGTTTTCGCCGATGGACAGCGCGAACTCTTTACGGATGGTGCCTTCTGCGGCGTCAGCTGGGTTTGTTGCGCCCATAACTTCGCGGTTCTTAGCAATCGCGTCTTCGCCTTCCAGAACCTGAACAACGATCGGCTCGGAGATCATGAACTCGCACAATTCGCCAAAGAAAGGACGCTCGGAGTGCACACCGTAGAACTGCTGTGCTTGTGCCAGTGTCAGCTGGATGCGCTTGGATGCGACGATGCGCAGGCCAGCTTCTTCGAACTTGGCGGCGATCTTGCCGGTCAGGTTGCGCTTGGTGGCGTCTGGTTTGATGATGGAGAAGGTGCGTTGGATAGCCATGATGCTGGTCCTTGAACTAGAGTGAATTTGGGGCGCACCTAGCATGGTGCTCTGCTTATGAAAAGCGCCCAATTGACACCCCTGCCCGCATAGGCGACACGCTTGGGCATGTTAAGTATCTCAGAACTCCGCTACGCCGTCGAAGGTCGCTCTCTTTTTGAGGGGGCATCGGCCAATATTCCCACTGGCCACAAGGTTGGCCTTGTGGGCCGCAACGGCACGGGGAAAACCACCCTGTTCAAGCTGATCCGCAGCGAGTTGGCGCTGGAAAGCGGCACCATCACCATGCCCGACCGCGCCCGTATCGGCGGCATCGCGCAGGAGGTTCCGTCGAACGAAGTCTCTTTGCTGAACACGGTATTGGCGGCGGACAAGGAACGCGCCAGCCTGATGGCGGAAGCGGACACCGCCACCGACCCGAACCGCATCGCGGAAATCCAGACCCGTCTGGCCGACATCAGCGCGTGGTCCGCCGAGGCGCGCGCCTCCTCCATCCTCGTGGGTCTTGGTTTCACCACCGCTGAAACACACCAGCCCTGCTCCGACTTCTCGGGCGGCTGGCGGATGCGCGTGGCGCTTGCGGCGGTGTTGTTCGCGGAACCCGACCTGCTGCTTCTCGATGAGCCGACCAACTACCTCGACCTTGAGGGCGCTTTGTGGCTGGAGCACTACCTGACCCGCTACCCGCATACGGTCATTATCATTTCGCACGACCGCGAATTGCTCAACCGCTCCGTCAACGGCATCCTGCACCTCGAAGACAAGCAGCTGACGTTCTATTCCGGCAACTACGACCAGTTCGCCCGTCAACGCGCCGCCCGCCGCGCGGTGCAAGCCGCCGCCGCCAAAAAGCAAGACTTGCAACGCGCGCACCTGCAATCCTTCGTGGACCGTTTCAAGGCCAAGGCCTCCAAAGCCAAGCAGGCCCAATCCCGCGTCAAAATGCTGGAGAAGATGGAAACCATCACCGCGCCCGAAGATGCGGCCCGCGTTGTCTTCACCTTCCCAGAGCCGGAAGAGCTGTCCCCGCCCATTATCAGCACCGAAAGCGCATCTGTCGGCTACGACGGCACGGCGATTCTGAGCAACCTGAACCTGCGCATCGACCAAGACGACCGCATCGCCCTTCTGGGGCGCAACGGTGAAGGGAAATCCACCCTTTCCAAGATGTTATCGGGCCGCCTTGAAGTTATGGGGGGCCGCATGTCGACCTCCAGCAAGCTGCGCATCGGCTTCTTTGCCCAGCACCAAGTCGACGAGCTATTCGTGGACGAGACACCGCTGGAACACCTGATCCGCGAACGCGCCCATGAAGGTCAAGCCAAGCTGCGCGCCCGTCTGGCCAGCTTCGGCCTTGGTCCCGATCAAGCCGATACCGAAGTGGGGCGTCTGTCGGGTGGGCAAAAGGCCCGCCTGTCCCTGCTGCTCGCCACCCTGCCCGCGCCGCATCTGCTGATCCTCGATGAGCCGACAAACCACCTTGATATCGAGAGCCGCGAGGCCTTGGTCCAAGCGCTGACCGCCTACTCCGGCGCAGTCATTCTGGTGTCGCACGACATGCACCTGCTGTCGCTTGTCGCGGACCGCTTGTGGCTGGTCAAAGATGGTCGCGTGAACCCATACGACGGCGATTTGCCCAGCTACCGCAAGCTGCTGCTGGCCCCGCCGGACAAGCCGCAAAAGGAAAAGCCCAAGGCCAAAGTCGCGTCCCGCGACGACATCCTTGCCATGCGCTCCGAGGTTCGCAAATGCGAGGCCCGCGTTGTCAAATTGACAGAGATGCAGGACGAGCTGGCCAAACGCCTTGGCGACCCCAAGGTCTATGAGGACCACATGGCCGACAAACGTGCGGTCTGGCAAAAGAAGTATTCCGAGGTCATGGACGCCATGGACCGCGCCGAATCCATGTGGGTAAAGGCGCAAGAAAAGCTAGAAAAAGCAGAGCGTTAAAGCATGGAACTCAGCTTCGCCATTACCGCGTTTGTCACGTTGTTTGTTATCATCGACCCGATCGGCCTCGCGCCGCTCTTCGTCGCGCTGACATCGGGGCTGAATTTCAACCAACGCTTGCGGATCGCCGTCCGGTCCTGCCTCACGGCCTTTGGCATCCTCACCCTCTTCGGCCTTGCGGGCGAAGCCTTGCTGGAATTCATCGGCATCTCCATGGCCGCCTTCCGGATTTCCGGCGGCGTTTTACTGTTCGTGACCGCCCTCGACATGTTGTTCGAGCGCCGCACGCAGCGCCGCGAGGATCAGGCCGATGGCCCGCTGGACGATGATCCATCTGTGTTCCCGCTGGCCACGCCGCTTATCGCTGGCCCAGGTGCCTTGGCAACGATGATCCTGCTGACCGGCACGCCGGGCAGCGATTGGGCCTTCGTCGCCGCCGTCCACGGTGTGATGTTTGGCGTGTTGGCGCTCGTCTTCGGGATGTTCCTGATGGCTGGCCTTATGGAGCGCGTGATTGGCGCCACAGGCATCAAAGTGATCACCCGCCTGATGGGCATGTTATTGGCCGCGCTGTCGGTGCAGTTCGTGCTGGATGGCTTGCGCGAATTCGGGGTGGTGGCAGGCGGATAACCCTGTCCCTATATATGCATCATGGATACTGAAGACACAGGCCGCCTCATCTACCTCGTACTCTTGGGATCAGTGATCGCAGGGTATTTCCTGATCTCCAACCGTGCGCGCATGGGCGAAGTCGCCCGCCAAGCCGCGCTATGGGGGTTCATCTTTGTCGGCGTCATCGTCGCCTACGGGCTGTGGAGCGACGTGTCGAAAACCGTCCTCCCCCGTCAAAGCGCGTTTGAAAACGGCCGCATCGAGGTCCCCGTGCGCACCGATGGGCATTTCCACCTCACGCTTCACGTGGGCGATGTGCCGGTTGAGTTCATCGTTGACACAGGCGCGAGCAGCGTCGTGCTGACACAACGCGACGCGGAGCGCGTGGGCATCGACACCGACGCGCTGATCTTCGGGGGCCGCGCCAGCACCGCCAACGGCGAAGTGCGCACCGCGCGTGTGACCCTAGAGAATGTACGTCTTGGGGAATTGGACGAAGGCCGCCTGCGCGCCTTCGTGAATGAGGGCGATCTCGACAGCTCGCTCCTCGGCATGTCTTACCTGCGCCGCTTCGGCCGTGTGGAGATCACGCCGGACGCTTTGGTTCTGGAACGCTAACTCTCGCCGCTTTCGGCTTTCTTTTCCCAACGTCCGGTTTCTTGTGACCAATATTGGGCCGCGCACCCCGCCGTGGTTAACGCTTTCCACTGGGTGCGCGCGCGGGCCACGGCGTCCCCGTCGTTGCCGTCAAACAAGATCATCGTCCTGTCCGACGCGCCGACTTCCTCTGGCGATATATCCGCCCCGTCCAGACTAACCAAACAGGTCGCCCCGTTTGGCACCGCGTCCACATCCGTCAGCAAAATAGGCTGATCCGCGTCATGCGGACCACCCGAACGTCCATGCGCTAGGAAGCCTGCGGCCTCCCATAGCTTGAGGTCCAGATGATCCAATCGCGCAACGTCGCGGCCCCGCACCGCCACACGCCACCCCGCCCCGCGCGCCTTGCCCAACAGCATGGGCAAGGTCACATCAACAGGCTGCGTGGTCATGTGATAGAAAAAGGCCGCGCCCATGGTTATTCGCCCTCGAAGTTGTCCATGATCAGACGGTTAAGCGCCCGCACGCCCCAGCCCGTCGCCCCTTTGGGCGCAAAGTCAGAGTCCGTTTTCAAAGAGGCCACGCCAGCGATATCCAAGTGGATCCAAGGCGTTTCAGGCTTCACAAAGCGCTGCAAGAACTGCGCCGCCGTGATGGAGCCCGCAGGGCGTCCGCCCACGTTCTTCATATCCGCAATGCGCGACTTCAACTGGTCGTCATACGCCTTGCCCATAGGCATGCGCCACGCGCCCTCTTCCTCCAGATTGGCGGATTTCAGGAACGCATTCGACAGCGCGTCATTGTTGGAAAACACGCCCGCGTTCTCATGGCCCAAGCCGATGATGATAGCCCCCGTCAACGTCGCAAGGTTGATCATGCCCAACGGCTCGAACCGCTCTTGCGCGTACCAGAGCACATCCGCCAGCACCAAACGGCCCTCGGCGTCGGTGTTGATCACCTCGATGGTGTCCCCCTTCATGGAGGTCACTACATCCCCCGGGCGCACTGCGTTGCCGGATGGCATGTTCTCAACCAAGCCCACTAGCCCCACGACATTGGCCTTGGCCTTGCGCATCGCCAGCGCCTTCATAACGCCAGCCACAACGCCCGCGCCGCCCATGTCCATGGTCATGTCCTCCATGCCACCCGCAGGCTTCAGGGAGATACCGCCCGTGTCAAAGACCACGCCCTTACCCACAAAGGCGAACGGCTTCTCGCCCTCGGTGCCTCCGTTCCATTCCATGACAACAACCTTGGACGGGCTGTCGGAGCCTTGGCCCACGCACAACAGCGAGCCCATGCCCAGCTTCTCCAGCTCGGCCTCTTCCAAGACCTCAACCTTCAGGCCCAGTTTTTCCAAGTCCGACAACTGCTTGGCGAACTCTGTTGTGGTCAGCACGTTGGCAGGCATGTTCACCAGATCGCGGGTGAAGAACACACCTTCGGCCAGCGCGTCCAAGCCGTTGAAGGCCTCTTTCACGTCGTCAGGCGCGTTGACCATCAGCCCGATGCCCTCATGCGCCGTGGCCTCTGCGGTCTTCTGATCGGTGTATTCATAGCCGCGCAGCAACGCGCCGTAGGCCAGTTCATGCGCGCGGCGCAGGTTGCCGCACAGCGCCGTCACCTTTGATTTCCCGCCGACTTTGATCAACGCCGCCCCCGCCTTGCGGGCCTCGCTCGCCGACGGGCGGCGGGCCAGCTTCACGATGATCACCGCCTCGGCGGGGATGTTCACGGGGAAGGACAGCACCAATGTGTCGCCGTCTTCAAGTTTCTCGAACGCCTCGCTGTTCACCGCCCGCGCGATGGAGCCGCGCGTCAGGCGATTCACCCGTTTGGCGGTCGTGTCCAAAGTGCCGGCAGGCGGGACGAAAATGGCCAGCCGCCCCTCCAAATCCTTGATGGCGTCAATGTCTGTGGCGGCGAAGTCTACGGGGATCAAAGCTGTCATGGGTCTGCCTGTGTTGAAGGGTTTCCCCATTGCTAGCGCGGGCGCACGGCAATGACCAGAACCCCCCTGTTCCGCCCCCAGATTTTGCGCTAAAAAGCCGATCAACAACTAGGGAGGACAGGGTTTGGCGCGATTCGACAGATACATGCTGTCGCAGCTGTTGGTCCTGTTCGGCTTCTTCTCACTGGTTTTAGTGTCGGTTTACTGGGTAAACCGCGCCATCGGGCTGTTTGACCAGCTAATCAGCGACGGCCAGTCCGCTTTGGTGTTTTTGGAATTCACCCTGCTGACCCTGCCCTACGTTATCCTGATCGTTTTGCCGATTTCCGCCTTCGTCGCCGCCGTATACGTGACAAACCGCCTAAGCGCAGATTCGGAAATGGTTGTGCTGAACACCGCTGGCGCATCGGCGCTCAGGATCGGGCGTCCGGTAATATTCTTCGGGCTGATCGTGGCCTTGCTGGTCGCGGTGCTTGCGCATTTTCTGGTACCAGCCGCCCGCTCTGAGCTGGCTGGGCGCAGTCAGGAAATATCCAAAGACATCACCGCGCAATTCCTCAAGGAAGGCCAGTTTTTGCACCCGACGGGCGAAATCTCCGTCTATATCCGCAACATCACCGATCTGGGTGAGTTGGAGGAGCTGTTCTTGGAGGACAGCCGCGACCCAGAGGCCGTGGTGACCTACACCGCGAAAAGCGCCTTTCTGGTGCGCGGCGACACGGGGCCGAGACTGGTGATGCGCGACGGCTTGGCGCAAACCTTCCGCCCCGACACGGGCCGCCTAAGTACGGTGGCCTTCGCAGATTTCGCCTATGACATTGGCGCCCTGATCAAATCAGGCGGCACACGCAACCGCGACCTGCGCGAACTGTCGACGCCCGTTCTCCTCAGCCCCACCGCTGAAGATCTGGCCTCCGCCAGCGGCGAGCTTGCCGACTTCTTGTTCGAGGCCCACGACCGCTTCGCCAAATCCCTGCTGGCCATCATCGTGCCGCTCATGGGCTTTGCGACATTGATGCTGGGCGGGTTTTCGCGCTTCGGGGTGTGGCGTCAGGTGGTGATCGCCGTGGTGCTTATCATTCTGGTACAACTGGTCTCCAACGTCGCCGAGGAAGCCGCCCGCAAGGATGCGGCCCTGTTCTGGCTGGCGTATTCAGGGCCATTTGTCGGTGCCCTTATCGCCACGGCGCTGCTCTACTCCACCTCCATGCGGCGATTACGTGGGCGCACGCCCAAGGGGATACCCGCATGAGGCTTGATCTCTATTTTGCCCGCCGGTTTGTGTGGTCTTTCACGTTGGTCTTCGGCGTGTTCTTCGGCATCGTGTTGCTGATTGATCTGGTCGAGCAGATGCGCCGCTTCGACAATGAGCAAGTCGGCGTGATGGAGGCCGGGCAGCTGGCGCTGCTCAACGCCCCCGACACCATGTACCGCATGCTGCCCTTGTTGGTGGTGCTGGCGACGATCACCATGTTCCTCGGACTGGCCCGCACGTCAGAGCTGGTGGTGACACGCGCCTCCGGACGATCCGCCTTGCGGTCCTTGGCAGCCCCCGTGCTGACGGCGCTACTGTTTGGCGCACTTGGCGTGGCGGTGCTGAACCCGATTGTCGCCGCAACTTCTAAAAAGTTCGAAGTTGTCTCTAGTAAATACGCCAACACCGGCGGCTCCGTCTCCTCGGTCTCCGAGGAAGGACTGTGGCTGCGCCAAGCCAGCGCAGGCGGCCAAGTGGTAATCCGCGCCGCCCGCTCCAATCTGGACGGCACGCGGTTCTTTGGCGTTACCTTCTACGGCTTCAACGTCACCGGCACCCTGAAATACCGTGTTGAGGCGGCAGAGGCCCTGTTGGAGCCGGGCACATGGGTGCTCTCCAAGGCCAAGCGCTGGACCTTTGCGGATCTGGAAAACCCCGAAAGCGGCGCGGTGCTGCACCCCAAGCTGGAGATCCCGTCCGACCTGACCCGTGACCAAATCCGAGACAGCTTCGGCAACCCGTCGTCTATCTCCATTTGGGAATTGCCGAAATTCATCCGCCAGTTGGACCGCGCAGGATTCTCCGCGCTTCAACACCGCGTTTGGCTGCATATGGAGCTGGCGAACCCTGTTTTGCTGGCCGCGATGGTCCTGATCGGGGCTGGCTTCACCATGCGCCACACCCGTTTCGGGCGCACGGGGTTGATGGTCCTCTTTGCCGTGCTCATGGGCTTTGGCATATTCTTTTTGCGAAATTTCGCTCAGGTGCTTGGCCAGAACGGGCAAATACCGGTATTGGTCGCAGCATGGGCCCCGCCGCTTGCGGGCATATTCATGTCGTTGGGTCTATTGTTGCATACGGAGGACGGCTGACATGCGTGCGGCCCTGTTTGGTCTACTACTGGCTGCAAGCGCTGCGGCCCCCAGCTTCGGGCAGCAGCAAGCCACAGACACCGCAAGTCTGGTGGCCGACAACGTCGTCTTTGCAAACGGCACCCAAGAACTCCGTGCATCCGGCAATGTAGAGGTGCTGCAAGACGGCGTGCGCCTGCGCGCGCAATCCATCACCTATAACGGCACGACAGACACGCTGGTCGTCACCGGCCCGATCTACATTATCGACGACAGCGACACGCTGGTCGCGGCCGAGTTTGCCGAACTCTCCGGCGATTTGCAGTCCGGCGTGCTGAAAAGCGCGCGCGTCGTCTACGCCCGCCAGTTGCAACTTGCCGCCGCCGAAGTCCGGCGCACCGAAGGGCGCTACACCCAATTCTACAAAACCGTCGCCTCTAGCTGCTACATCTGCGAAAGCAATCCGACGCCGCTGTGGGAAATCCGCTCCAAACGCGTCGTCCACGACGCCAAAGAACGCCAGATCTACTTCGACGAGGCCTCCCTGCGCGTGCTCGGCGTCCCCGTATTCTACACCCCCTACCTGCGCCTGCCCGACCCTACAGTAAAACGCGCCAGCGGTTTTCTGGTGCCGGAGGTCCGCTCCAACGGGGATCTGGGCGTCGGTGTGCGCACACCGTATTTCTTCACCTTGGGCGACCACGCGGACCTGACCTTGACCCCGTGGCTCACCAGCAAGGGCGCCAAAACGTTGGAGGCCCGCTACCGCCAGAAATTCTCCAGAGGGGAGATTGAGCTGAACGGCGCGGTCACCGATGACAACCTGACCAACATCAACACCCGCAGCTACCTGTTCGCGGACGGCACCTTCGCCGTCGGTCGCGGCTTCACCGGCAAGTTCGATGTGGAGGTCGTCTCCGACCCCGGCTACCTGCTGCTCTACGGCTACTCCGACAAAGACATCCTCGATAGCGCCATCTCCGTGGACCGTGCGCAGCGCGACGAATACATCGGCGCGGAGTTGATCCACTACAAATCCCTGCGCGATCAGGACGACAACCGCACCCTGCCAACCATCGTTGGCGACGCAACTTATATCCGCCGCTTCACGCCCTCCATGATCGGCGGCATCGCGACATTGACCGCGCAAGCCCACGGCCACTACCGCCGCGCCGACAACGACGCCACCAACACAGGGCTGGCACGCGACGTGGTCCGCCTGACCACCTCAGCGGAATGGCGCAGGGACTGGGTTTGGAAAAACGGCATGATGTTCGCCGCCGAAGGCGCGGTGTTCGTTGACGGCTACAAAATTCGCCAACCCAGCGTCACGCCGACACGCACCTTCGATGACACCGTAGAGGTCACCCCCTACGCCATGCTGGAATGGCGCTGGCCGATGCTGCGGCAAGGCGTCTTAGCCAATCACCTGCTGGAACCCGTCGTGCAGCTGGTCATGGCGAAAAACAGCGTCAGCGGCGAGGTCGATAACGAGGACAGCCTGCTTGCGGAGTTCGATGAGGCCAACATCTTCGAATTCTCCCGCGCCCCCGGCGCTGACGCCCGCGAGCAAGGCAACCGCATCAACCTTGGCGTGACCTACACCCGCGAAAGCCATTCCGACTGGAAGCTGGGCCTCACGGTGGGCCGCATTTTGCGCAGGGACGATCTGGGCCAGTTCTCCGCCTCCACGGGGCTAAGCGGATCGAAGTCCGACTGGCTTGTCGCGGCGCAACTTAAAGTCGGTGACAACTTCGATCTGATCAACCGCGCCGTGTTCGACGATCAATTCTCCTTTGCGCGCAATGAAATGCGTATGGGCTGGACCACAGATACCTTCCAGCTGGCCTCCACCTTCGCGTGGCTTGAGGCCGACCCGACCGAGGACCGGTTAACAGACACGTCAGAACTGGCCTTTGAAGGTGCCTACCGCGTGTCGCGGCACTGGACCTTATCCAGTGAGCTGCGCTATGATTTTGTGAATGATCGCACCACTGAGGCAGGCCTTGGCGTGAGCTACCAGAACGAATGCGCGAAAATGGACCTTTCGGTCTCGCGCCGCTTCACGACTTCGACTAGTGTGTCGGCAACGACAGACATCAATCTGTCAGTCCAACTTGCGGGCTTCGGCGCGCGGGGGATCGGCGGGGCCAGCTTCGCCAGACAGTGCAACGGATAAGAACAGAGCAGAATTAATGATGTCGATACATGCACGCCTAACCCGAATTTTCGCCCTTACACTCGCCGCCCTGACCTTCATGGCACCGGCGGCCCATGCCCAGCAGCAAGGTTTGTTCCAGACGGCGATCACGGTGAATGACATGGTCATCACCAACTACGAATTGCAGCAGCGGGAATTGTTCCTCAACATCCTGCGCGCCCCGGGCAACCCGACAATCGAAGCCCGCAAAGGCCTGATCGATGATCGCCTGCGCCTCACCGCGACAGAGCGCGCGGGCATCACCCCCGCAGAGGCACAAGTGCTTGAGGGCATGGAAGAATTCGCAGCCCGCGCCAACCTTAGCGCTGACGAGTTTATCAAGGCAATCGGCCAAGCAGGCGTCGCCCCCGAAACCTTCCGTGACTTCGTGGCCGCCGGTCTAGCCTGGCGCGAACTGGTTCAAGGCCGCTTTGGCGCACGCAGTCAGGTGACGGAGCCTGAAATCGACCGCGCTTTGGCCCTGCAAGGCACCACGGGCGGCGCACGTGTGCTCTTGGCCGAAATCGTGCTGCCCCTCGCCCCGCCTGTGGCGGAACGCAATCAGGCCTTGGCGCAGCGCCTGTCTGAAACCATCTCCTCCGAATCCGCGTTCAGCGCAGCCGCCCGCCGCTACTCCGCCTCGCCAACACGTGGCCGTGGTGGCCGTCTGGAATGGCTGCCGCTGGGCAACGTACCGCCCCAAATTCGCGCCGCAGTCCTCACACTTGCGCCGGGCGAAGTCAGCCCCCCCCTTAGCCTTGGCAACGCCGTTGGCCTGTTCCAGCTGCGCGGTTTGGAAGAAACCGAAGCCGCATCGCCGGAAACTCAGGCGCTGGAATACGCGACCGTCCTGTTCCCGGGTGGCCGCACGCCGGAAACTTTGGCCAAAGCCGAGGAATTCGAGACCCGTTACGACACCTGCGACGATCTCTATACCCCCGCCAAAGACCTTCCGGCGGAGTATTTTGAACGCACAGTTCTGCCCACCGCCGACGTGCCGGGCGACATCGCGCTAGAGCTTGCCAAGCTCGACAGCAACGAGGTTTCAACCGCGCTGACCCGCCAAAACGGGGAGTTTCTGGTCTACCTGATGCTCTGCGGACGGACGCTTGATCTGCCGCTGGACGAGAACGGCGAAGAGATCGACCTGCGCAGCCAACTGCGCGAGCAGCTTTACAACCAGCGCATCACCTCCTTTGCCGACAGCTATCTGGAAGAGCTGCGCGCCGACGCGATCATCGTAGAGCAATGAGCACCCCTGCCCCCGTCGTGGTAAGCTGCGGCGAACCTGCGGGGGTCGGCCTTGAAATCGCGCACACGGCCTTTGACGCCTTGCGCGCGGAGGTGCCGATGGTGCTTCTGGCCGACCGCCGCCATGTCACCGCCCCTGTCACCGAAGTCACCTGCCCAAGTCAGGTGACCGGTCAGGAGCCATCGCTGCCACTGATCCACCACGATTTTCAGGGCGACGCGGTCGCGGGCCACCCCGACCCGCGCAACGCGCAAGGCGTAATCGACGTCATCGCGCGCGGCGTGGATTTGGTGACCTCCGGCGCAGCCTCCGCGCTGTGTACCCTGCCAATCCACAAGAAGGCTCTGAAGGACGGCGCGAATTTCGCCTACCCTGGCCACACCGAATACCTCGCCGCATTGGCTGGCGTAGATCACGTCGTGATGATGCTCGCCTGCCCCGACCTGCGCGTGGTCCCTGTCACCATCCACATACCTGTGGCAGACGTCCCGACCGCGCTCACCGCTGATCTGTTGGAGCAAACCCTGCGCATCACAGAGGCCGCGCTGATCCGCGATTTCGGCATTCCCGCCCCGCGCTTGGCCGTCGCTGGCCTGAACCCGCACGCGGGCGAAGGCGGCGCGATGGGCACCGAAGAAATCACTCTCATTGCCCCCGTGATGGAGCAGCTGGCGCAAGGCGGCATGACGCTCTTTGGCCCGATGAGCGCCGACACCATGTTTCACGCCCAAGCCCGCGCAGGCTACGACGCGGCGATTTGCATGTACCACGACCAAGCGCTGATCCCGATCAAAACCATTGATTTCGCGGGCGGCGTCAACGTCACCTTGGGCCTCCCCTTCATCCGCACCTCCCCCGATCACGGCACCGCCTTTGATATCGCGGGTAAAGGCGTGGCGGACCCGACCTCCACCATTGCGGCGCTTCGCATGGCGTGGGACATGGCGGGCAAACGGCAATGACGCCGACACTCAAAACGACGGAGCATGACACGTGGCGCAAATAGACGGACTTCCCGCGCTCTCGGAGGTGATCCGCACGCATGACTTGTCAGCAAAGAAAAGCCTCGGCCAGAACTTCCTGCTGGATCTGAACCTGACCGCCAAGATCGCCCGTCAGGCGGGGGATCTGTCGGGCTGCGATGTGCTGGAGGTCGGCCCCGGTCCGGGCGGTTTAACGCGCGGCCTTCTGGCCGAAGGCGCACGCCGTGTTCTGGCGGTGGAGAAAGACCCTCGCTGCCTGCCGGCATTGGCCAAAATCTCCGACGCCTACCCCGATCAGCTAACCGTCATCCAAGGTGACGCGCTGGAGGTCAACGTGCTTGATCACCTGACCCCGCCGATCCGCGTCGCGGCGAACCTGCCCTATAATGTCGGCACGGAGTTGCTGGTCCGCTGGCTCACCCCGAAGGACTGGCCGCCGTTCTGGCAAAGCCTGACGCTGATGTTCCAAAAAGAGGTCGCGGAGCGCATTGTGGCGGCCCCTGGCACCAAGAAATACGGGCGCTTGGCCCTGCTGGCGCAGTGGCGTGCCGATGCGCGGATTGTCATGGAATTGCCGCCCGAGGCCTTCGTGCCCGCCCCCAAAGTCCACTCCGCCGTGGTGCATCTAAAGGCGCTGGAAAAGCCGCGGTTCGAGGCGGATGCCGCGATCTTGTCGCGGGTCGTCGGCGCGGCGTTCAATCAGCGCCGTAAAATGCTGCGCGCTGCCTTGAAGGTGATGGGCCCCGATATCGAAGACCGCTTGCGCGCCGCAGGTATTCCGCCCACGGAGCGGGCAGAACAAGTGTCGCTTGAAGCGTTTTGTGCGCTGGCCCGCGAGATCGCCCGCGACTGATTACTCAGCCGCTGGGGTCTCGTCCTTGGAGGCCGCGGCCTCCTCGGTTGGTTTCGCTTTGGGTTTGCGTGTGCGTGGCTTGCGCGCAGGTTTTGGCGCGGCTTCCACGGTTTCCACCAATCCGCTGTCAGCCGTGTCGCCGTTCTCGGACAGGTCAATCACGTCTGGCTGTGCGCCCTCGCCCTCACGGGCTTCGGCTGCGGCGGCAAGGGCGGCTGGCGACATGGTGTCAGCGGCGGCTTCCGGCTTGGCGTCCTCGTTACGGGCACGCGGTTGCTCGTTGTTCTGGTCGCGATTCTGGTTCTGACCCTGATCGCGATTCTGATTCTGATCACGGTTCTGGTCGCGTTTTTGCTGCTGCTCACGCTGGGCTTGCTGCTGGGCCTCATGGGCCAAACGCTTCGCCTCTTGCTCTTTCATCGCTTCTCCAAGCATCCGCGCGTAGTGCTCTGCGTGTTGGGAGAAGTTTTCGGCGGCAACACGGTCATTGGACAACTGTGCATCGCGGTGCAATTGTTGATACTTCTCAATGATTTGTTGCGGAGTTCCGCGCACTTTGCCTTCTGGGCCAGAGCTGTCAAACACCCGATTGACGACGTTAACGCCGGACCGGTTATTGTTGTTATTACGGTTCTTTCCGCGCGAGCGGGACTTCGTTGATCTCATGAGTTTTGGGTTCCAGCCGTTAGCGCTTTGGTCCTGTTATCAATCCTGACCGCTTCTATCTCGCGGTGTCCCCGTGACATTAGGATTGAGACCTTATTTTGGGCTTAAGCGTAGGGGGCGTCAAAAACGCCAACTTCCTACTGCGGAGGACAAAAGCAGCCAAACCCGTGCTTTGCAAGATGTTTCTGCTCTTTGGCGCGGAAAATTGCCCCTTTTGACGCTATTTTGGCGATTTTGCACGGATTACGCGGTCTTTGCCGTTCAAGTCGGGGATGCACGCCACATCGCGCCACCCCGCCGCCCTGAACATCGCTTGCACGCTGTCGCCCTGATCATAGCCGATCTCTAGCACGGCGTAGCCGTCCTCGCGCAGGTAGTCGGGCCCGTATTGCGCGATCAGCCGGTACGGGGCCAGACCGTCCCCGCCGGGCGTCAGCGCGATACGCGGCTCGAAGCGTTGCACCGTGGGGTCCAGTTCGGCGTAAGCGGCTTCCGTAATGTAGGGCGGGTTGGACACGATCAGATCGAAATCCCCCTCCACCGCGTCAAACCAATCGCTCTCGACCCACACCACGCGGTCCGTGGTTTGCGTGACCTGCGCATTGCGCGCCGCCACCTTCAACGCCGCGCCCGATATGTCTGCGCCCACACCTGTGGTCGACGGGCGCTCCGCCAGTAAGGAACACAAGATGCAACCCGACCCCGTGCCCAGATCCAGCACCCTGTCGAAAGGCAGGCTCAAGGCGGTCTCAACCAGCGTTTCCGTGTCGGGGCGCGGGTCCAGCACATCGGCGGTCACATGGAAGTCGTGATTCCAGAACGCACGGCGCCCCGCGATATGCGAAAACGGCTCATGCGTCGCGCGGCGCGCGACCAAGCTGTCCAAGGCAACGCCCTGCTCTTCAGCCAGCGTGGCCAGCTTGCGGGCCTCCACCGACGGATCAGGAATGCCCGCCTCATAGAGCCGCACAACAGCCGACGCCAGCGCGTCACTCATAGCCCTTGTTCAGCCAGCATCTGCGCTTGGGCGTCGGCGGTTAGCGCGTCAATAATTTCGTCCAGATCGCCCTGCATCACCTGATCCAGCTTATACAGCGTCAGGTTGATCCGGTGGTCGGACATGCGCCCTTGCGGGAAATTATAGGTGCGAATCCGCTCAGAGCGGTCACCGGTACCGATCTGGCTTTTGCGCGTGGCGGAGCGTTCGTCGTCCAGCTTCTGGCGCTCCAGATCATACAGGCGCGCGCGCATCACCTGCATAGCGATTTCGCGGTTGCGGTGTTGCGATTTCTCGGCGCTGACAACGATGATGCCAGTCGGGATGTGGGTGATCCGCACGGCGGAATCGGTGGTGTTCACGTGCTGCCCCCCCGCCCCGGATGCCCGCATGGTATCCAGCCGCAGGTCGCTGGCGGGGATGTCGATATCCACCTCTTGCGCCTCTGGCAGAACAGCGACCGTTGCGGCGGATGTATGCACCCGCCCGCCGCTTTCCGTCACAGGGACGCGCTGCACACGGTGCACGCCGCTCTCGAATTTCAGGCGGGCAAACACGTTTTGCCCCTTGATATGGGCCGTCACCGCCTTGACGCCGCCAAGTTCGCTTTCTTGGTATTCGATAAGATCAAACGTCCAGCCCCGCGCTTCGGAGTAACGGCGATACATGTTAAGCAGGTCACCCGCGAACAGCGCCGCCTCGTCACCCCCTGTGCCGGGGCGAATTTCCAGCATGGCCGGTCGCGCATCGGCGGCGTCGCGGGGCAATAGCGCCAGCTTGATCGAGTCCTCTGCTTTCGGCAGGCGGGCTTCCAGCTCTGGCAACTCGTCCTGCGCCAACTCGCGCATTTCGGGATCATCCATCATCGCGCGGGCTTCGTCGATGTCGGCAAGCAGTTGGCGGTAATCCGCAACTTCATCCGCGACGGGCTTTAGCTCGGCGTACTCGCGCGACACTGCCGCGAAATCCTCGGTGTCACCGGAGGCCAGCCGCGCTTCAAGATACTCAAAGCGCTCGGTGATTTGCTGTAGTCTATCTAATGGAACCATGGCGCGTTGATGGACATTTGGTGTGGTGGGGTCAAGTGTGCTAAGATGCTGCACATGTGGAAATATGCAGCGGCTTTCACCGTGCTGGCCCTTCCAACAAGCGCGGACGTGACGTCCCCCTCCGGTAAAACGGTCGAGTGCTATTGCACCGACAAAGCCGGAAGTCGGGTGGAGTTGGGGGAGCAACGCTGCCTGAACGTGGGCGGGCGCATCTTCATGGCCCGCTGCGAGATGTCGCTAAATGTGCCAATGTGGCGGGAGATGAAAACCAGCTGCGTTACTGGCTAAGCTGCTCCAGCCACCCTTCGATGCGCGCTTTGTTCACGCCCATATCCGCCTTGCCGTAGACCAATCGCCCGTAAAGCGTGACCGCAGCCCCCTTGTTCGTTACGGCGACTTCTACCGTTGTCACATCGGGAAATCCCCACAGCGCGGAGCGCGTCACATAGGTGGCTTTGTCGATCAGCGCGGGGGTCTCAGCCACCAGCGATCCGGCCATGAGCGAGGTGCGCGGGGTGGCTTCGATAATGGCCCGCAGCTTTGCCGCAACCTCATCCACCGGCTGCGTAAAATCGACCGATTGCAGGTAAGAACCGGCTTTTTCCACTGGAAAATCAACGTTCCCCGTGGGGAACCCTTCCTGAAGGTGGCCAGTGTAATCATCTGGGTTAAGCGGTCGGAGACGCACGAAAATAGCGCCAAGGATCGCCACAGCGACCAGTGCCAGCAAAATGTACTTCAGCATTTATTCAGCCGCCTCAGCCGCCGCTTTGGCCTCCAGCACACTGGCGCGGGCCTCGACCTGCTCCACGATGTGATCGACCATTTCGTCGTTGTTCAGCTTGTGGCTTTGCTTGCCCGCCAGATAAACCATGCCGGAGCCAGCCCCGCCGCCCGTGAAGCCCACGTCGGTCATCAGCGCCTCGCCGGGGCCGTTGACCACACAGCCGATGATGCTCAGGCTCATCGGGGTTTTGATGTGCTCCAGACGTTTTTCCAGCGTCTCGACAGTTTTGATCACGTCAAAGCCTTGGCGCGCACAACTGGGGCAGGAAATGATGTTCACGCCGCGATGGCGCAGGCCCAAAGATTTTAGAATCTCGTAGCCGACTTTGACTTCCTCCACGGGGTCCGCCGACAAGGACACGCGGATCGTGTCGCCGATGCCCGCCCAGAGCAGGTTGCCCATGCCAATAGCGGATTTAATGGTGCCGGAGGTCAGCCCCCCCGCCTCCGTGATGCCAAGGTGAATTGGCGCGTCGGTGACTTCGGCCAGCCCCTGATAGGCGGCGGCGGCGAGGAAGACATCGGAGGCTTTGCAGCTGATCTTGAACTCGTGAAAGTCGTTGTCTTGCAAAATCTTGATGTGGTCCAAGCCGCTCTCGATCATCGCTTCGGGGCATGGTTCGGCGTATTTGTCGAGCAGGTGTTTTTCCAGTGATCCGGCGTTGACCCCGATGCGGATGGAGCAGCCGTGGTCCTTCGCGGCCTTGATGACCTCGCGCACGCGGGAGGCGTCACCGATATTGCCTGGGTTAATGCGCAGACACGCGGCCCCTGCCTCGGCGGCCTCGATGGCGCGTTTGTAGTGAAAGTGGATGTCCGCGACGATCGGCACAGGGCTTTGCTTCACGATTTCGCGCAACGCGGTGGTGGAGCTTTCGTCCGGCGTGGACACGCGCACGATGTCGACCCCCACATCCGCACAGGCCTGAATTTGCGCCACAGTCGCCGCAACATCCGACGTATCGGTGTTGGTCATCGTCTGCACGGTGATCGGCGCATCGCCACCGACGGGCACATTCCCGACCATAATCTGGCGGGATTTGCGGCGGTCGATCTGGCGCCACGGGCGGATAGAATGAAGGGAGGACATGGCTGCACGCCTTATAAAAACATTGCTGTTATGAGGGATATAACCACCACCTAGGTGGGTCGCAACATGCCGCCCCCGATAAACGGGTGATTACTCGGTCGACGGCGCGTCCGGATCGGCCACAGGGGCGGATGCCATGGCGGTCAACGTCTCGGACAACAACTGCTCCGTGGTGTCTGCGACGGCGTAATTCTCGGTAATTGCCTCAACCCCAAGCGCCACGTTCTTGGCCACGGATGTGCCCGGTCCGGCGGGGCCGTAGGTCTTGCCCTTGACGTTGAAGAACAAGGAGCCGGAGTTGCCTGCGCGCAGGACTGGTGTCTCGTCGGTCAGGGGCAGCACATAGGTTTCGCCTGCATCAAGCACCTTCTCGAACAGCACGCTGCCGTCGGCGTTTGACACGCGGACCCATGCGGGGCGCGTGGCAAATAGCACAACGTCCGGCGCGTTTTCCGCGAAAACTTGCGGCGTGGTGGGCGCTGGCGCGTCAGTGGCGGTGCGGCTGAGTGCGGCGGCGGTGGCCAGACGGTAATCAGGCTCATCCACCAGCGCACCGATAGAGTTAGGATCAAGCGCCGCAATCGGACCGTCGCGCGCGGTTAATACTGGTGCTTCAAGGGCTTGCGGGCGGTAGAGCCGATCCAACGCATCAGGCGCAGGGGCAACAAATCCGGTCGCGGTCTCGTTTTGCGCGGGCGGTTGGCCCAAGGATGGCGACAGGCCCGCCACATCCGTCGACAGGCTTGGCGATTGATCAACGGGCGCGAATTCCACGCGCTGGATTTCTTGAAGGACCGAATAGCCGCCGTAGCCGATCAACCCGATCAACCCAAAGAGAACCGCGATAGACCCAATGGCCCCCGGTTCAATCTTCGAGAAAATGCTTTCACCCGACGGGGCATAGGGCGCCACGGGGCGCACGATTGCGTCCTCACCCGCGTTGGGGCGGTTACGGGGCTTCGTTTCCTTGCGACCACCAGCGGAGATGCCGGACAACCCCTCCACGCCGGAAAAGCCGCTTTCATTGCAAAACCGCTCAAACGCCCAATCGGGGTCCATCCCCAGATAGCGCGCATAGGAGCGCACGTAGCCTGCGATGAAGCCAGCGGTCTCGAATACGGACGGGTCGGAGTTTTCAACGGCGGCGATGTAGGTGGCTTTGATTTTCAGCTCGCGCTGCACGTCGAGCAGCGATTTGCCCATGGTCGCGCGTTCGCCACGCATCATGTCGCCGAGGCGCATTTCGAATGCGTCGAACCCCCGAGTCTCCTCGGTTACTTCCGCTTTGGGCTGTCTGTATCGCCCCAACATATGCGCCTGCCCGCTTTTATTTAGTATTCCCTAGTAATGCGGAATCGATTCGTCCCCACGCGACCGCATTGGAACGACATTAGCACATCACGAGACGGTTATGCAGTGCAGATTGCGCTTAGCCTGCCAGCTCGGCGCGATTCAGCGCACAGTGGGACCAGAGACCGTCCAAGGCGTTAACCAAGGCGTCCACCTGATCTGGGCCATGCACAGGCGACGGCGTGAAGCGCAGCCGCTCCGTGCCGCGTGGCACTGTTGGGAAGTTGATCGGCTGCACGTAGATACCGTGATCATCCAGCAAACGGTCCGACAGCATTTTGCACTTCACCGGATCGCCCACATGGACCGGCACAATGTGCGAGCCGTGGTCGATCAGCGGCAAGCCAAGGCCCTTGAGCCGCAGCTTCAGCGCCGCCGCGCCGTCTTGGTGACGCTTGCGCAATTCGGTGTCGGTTTTCAGATGCGCCACAGAGGCCGCAGCCCCCGCCGCAACCGCTGGTGGCAGGGACGTGGTGAAGATGAACCCCGGCGCGTAAGATCTTATGGCGTCACACATTTTAGCGGACGCGGCGATGTAGCCGCCCATCACGCCGTAAGCTTTGGCCAACGTGCCGTTGATGATGTCTATGCGCCCCATCAAACCGTCACGTTCTGCAACACCAGCGCCGCGTGGGCCGTACATGCCGACCGCGTGGACCTCGTCGATATAGGTCAGCGCGTTGTATTCGTCGGCGATGTCCAAAATGGCTTCAATGGGGGCGAAATCGCCGTCCATGGAGTAGATGCTTTCAAAGGCAATCAGCTTTGGCACATTGGCCGGAACCGCCTTCAGTTGGGCGCGCAGATCGTCCAGATCGTTGTGCCTGAAGATACGCTTGTCACCGCCGTTGCGGCGAATGCCCTCGATCATGGAGGCGTGGTTCAGGCTATCGCTGAGGATTACCAGACCAGGAAAAAGTTTAGGCAAAGTCGACAGCGTTGCGTCATTGGCAATATAGGCCGACGTGAACAGCAAGGCCGCGTCTTTACGGTGCAGGTCGGCCAGTTCGGCCTCCAGACGTTTGTGGTAAACGGTCGTGCCCGAGATGTTGCGTGTGCCGCCGGAGCCAGCGCCCGTGGCGTCAATCGCCTCGTGCATGGCGTCCAGAACTGCCGGATGCTGCCCCATGCCCAGATAGTCGTTACCGCACCAGATGGTCACATCCTGCGTGGAGCCATCCGGCTTGGTGCGGACGGCGTGCGGGAAGTTGCCACGCTCACGCTCCACATCAATGAAGGTGCGGTAGCGGCCTTCGTCGTGCAAACGTTGAAGGGCGGCGTCTAGGGCAGAGTCATAAGTCACAGGTTTGGCAGCCTTTATTGCTGTGGCATTAGAACAGTTCTACCGCATTTAGCGAATTTGTCGCCTCACGAATAGGCTACAATTTGCCGCCCCCCCGAATTTTCTCAAACAAGATAGGGAACATCTGCCCCCTATCGGCGACGAAACCGCCCTGCCCGCAGATCTCTGGCGGCCTAATCGGCCACCACGACTTTGCAGTCTTTCGCGCCAGCGCCCGCCTTGGCGCAGGCATCAAGTGCGCGCGCGCCGTCGCCAGCTGTGAAGCCGAAGGTGCCTTGGGTTTTTGAGATCGCGAATGCCTTCATGCCTTTGAGCTTACGGTACTCCCCGCGCAGCGCATCTGCGGCCTCCGCCGACAGGCTCAGGGGCGCATCCGGTTTCGCGCCCTTGGGCGATACCTCCAGCACCACGACGCAGGCGGCGGAGGCGGCTTTCTTGTTAGAGTTGCAATGCGCCAGTGCCGCCGCGCGTGCCGCGTCCAATGAATGGTGCTGGCCAGAGGCATTCAACCACTCCACGAACAGCCCCTCGTCAGGGCTGAGCGCCAATGCGCCGTAATAGGGGATCGTGTCTTTGAGCGACAGAACGATGGCTTGCTGCTTGTCATCAAGGAAGGAGGTGTCGGGCAACTCTGCCACGATACGGTTGCCTTTGGGCACTGCTTTGCGCGCCTCTTTGTAAGTCAGCGAATCGGCGAAGGCCGCGCCCCCGACACAAGCCATGATTCCCGCTAAGACACCGCAACGTAAAGTAGAACTCATGCAAATTACCCCAATATATAGCTTATTGTTGACGGCCATTACGCGCCAAATTGCCCCCAGTCTCAAGCGGGAATTGCCATTGTTTCGATCGCGGCAAAACGGCGCCCTAAACGGCGCCCTAGTTGGTGGACAGCAGGCGCGTGGATGTTAACCTAGCGCGCACATAATTCAACATGGGGGTTGATACACGATGACACTGGACAATGTTTTGGACCAGGTGGACGGAGATTTGGAATCTTCCGTAGCACGACTTTTGGAACTCTTGCGGATTCCGTCGATCTCGACCGATCCGGCCTACAAAGGCGACTGCGACGCGGCCGCCGACTGGCTGGTTGATGACCTGAAAAGCATTGGCTTTGACGTCTCCAAACGCCCGACAACAGGCCACCCGATGGTTGTGGCCCACGCCGATGGCGACGGCCCGCATGTGCTGTTCTACGGCCATTACGACGTGCAGCCTGTTGACCCGCTGGCCCTGTGGAACAGCCCCCCCTTCGAGCCCGCGCTGGAAGAGACCGCCAAAGGCCCCGTGATTCGTGGACGCGGCTCCTCCGACGACAAAGGGCAGCTGATGACCTTCGTGGAGGCCTGCCGCGCGTGGAAAGTGGTGCATGGCACCCTGCCCGCCAAAATTTCGCTGTTCTTTGAGGGCGAAGAGGAAAGCGGCTCCCCGTCATTGGTGCCGTTCATGAAAGAGAACGCCGACGAGTTGAAGGCCGATGTGGCGCTGATTTGCGACACCGGCCTGTTCGGCGACAGCACCCCCGCCATCGTCACCCGCCTGCGCGGGTTGCTGGGCGAGGAGCTGACCATCACCGGCCCCAACAAAGACCTGCACTCCGGCATGTATGGCGGCATCGCGCGCAACCCTGTGCGGGTGCTGGCGAAGATCATCGCCAGCCTGCATGACGCCTCGGGCAAGATCATGGTGCCCAACTTCTACGACGGCGTGGAAGAGCTGCCTGCGGATATCGCCCAGCAGTGGAACGACCTTGGCTTCGAGAACGCGGAATTCCTTGGCGAAGTCGGCCTTGGCGTGCCTGCGGGCGAAGACGGTCGCACGGGTTTGGAAATGATCTGGTCGCGCCCAACGTGTGAGGTCAACGGGATCTCCGGCGGGTACCAAGGCGACGGTTTCAAGACGGTTCTGCCATCCCAAGCCTCGGCAAAAATCTCGTTCCGTTTGGTGCCAGGGCAAGACCCGCTGAAGCTGCGCGAAAGCTTCCGCGCTTTCGTGCAAAGCCAACTGCCAGAGGATTGCACGGTGGAATTCAAAGGCCACGGCGCGTCTTCCGCGTCGGAGATGTCGACCGCGCACCCTGCCTTCGAGCAGGCCCGCGCCGCGTTGACGGATGAGTGGCCGAACCCTGCGGCCTTCGTGGGCTGCGGCGGCTCCATCCCGATTGCAGGTCACTTCAAGGATATCCTTGATATGGACGCGCTGTTGATCGGGTTCGGCAAGGACGACGACCAGCTGCACTCCCCCAACGAGAAGTACGACCTGTCGAGCTTCCACAAGGGCATCCGGTCTTGGGTGCGCGTGCTGGACGCAATGACAAAGTAGCGAAAAAGCGCAGGGCCTTAGGATAGGCTTAAGGGATCGGTCACTAGCATCGGGTGCAACACCCCCATGACCCAGAGGCCGATCCCGATGCTAGCGCTTGTTCTTTCCGACGATCCGACCACCCATCACACCATTAACCAATGCCTGACCAAACGCGGCTTTCAGGTGGTGAACAGCGAAAGCGTGATGATGGCCACGGCGCATGTGCGCGCGTGGCGGTTCGACCTGATCGTGATGACCGAACGCGTGAGCGAGCGGCTCACGCATCAAGTGGCACTATCGGCAGAGAAGCGGGCGCCCTTCGTGAAAACACTGCTTTTAAGCGACCGTAAGGACGCGGAGGTGGACGAGTTGTTCGAGCTGCTGCCCAGCCTCGTGAGCATCGTCAGCCCTGATATCAAAGCGGACCTGATTGCGCAAATCGCGTTGGCCAGCGTGGCGGGGCGCGCACGGGTGCTGGAGACCGGCCCCACCGACACCATGCGACCGCCGCAGTTTAGCAGCAGTCGCGCCCACCAGCCCTGCCAGCTTGCAGGTTAAAGGGGCAAGGCGGTGGTGGATTTGATCTCCTCCATCGACAGCAAGGCGGTCACGTTGAAGATACGCACCTCTGAAATCAACGCCTGATAGAACACGTCATACGCGCGGGCATTGGCCACGCGCACCTTCAGAATATAGTCGATGTCGCCCGCCAACCGGTGCGCCTCCAGCACCTCTGGCCGCGCGCGTAGGGCGTGCAGGAATTTCTCCTGCCAGTCGCCTTCATGCTCCGACGTGCGGATCAACACGAAGAAACACGCCTCCAACCCCAGCTTTTCCGGATCAAGGACCACGGTGTCCTGACGGATCACCCCTGCAGCGCGTAATTTCTTGATTCTGTTCCACACAGGTGTTTTAGAAGAGCCTGTTTTTCGGGCAATTTCATCAAGACTTTGTGAGGCGTCCTCTTGCAGTTGCGCAAGGATGTTCCGGTCCATTGCGTCTATCTGAGCTACCATTCCTGTTTTTCCTTCGTTCCGGAACATGTGTTCCACGGTTTCGCCGTGAGGGAACATTATTCCTTATCTTCGCAAATGGATAGGCAATATTAGGAAATTTTCCTAAGTATGAGGGCAAGCAAACGAAGGACGGCCCCGATGAAGCACTTCCCGATTTTTATGGCCCTTGAAGGCCGCCGCGTCGTTGTCTCTGGCGGGGGCGAAGCCGCCTTGGCGAAACTGCGCCTGTTGCTGAAGACCGAAGCAAAGCTGACCGTTGTGGCCAAAACGCCTGCACCGGAAATCGTGGACTGGGCCGCCGAAGGCCGCCTGACGCTGATTGACCGCGCGATGGAAGCGGGCGACGCGCTGTGCGCGCGCTTGTTCTACGCGGCCAACGAGGATGATGCGGAAGACGCGCGCGTGGCTGACCTTGCGCACCGCGACGGCGCGTTGGTGAACGTGGTCGACAACTTGCAAGACAGCCAGTTCATCACCCCCGCAATGGTCGACCGCGATCCTGTTGTTGTGGCGATCGGCACCGAGGGCGCGGCCCCCGTACTGGCGCGCGCGATCAAGAAAGACATCGAAGAGCGCCTGTCGCCGCGCTTGGGCCTGATGGCCCGCATCGGCAAAGCATTCCGCGCCAAGGCCGACGCCCTGCCCTTCGGCGTGAAACGTCGCGAATTCTGGGCCGACTATTACGCGCAAGACATCGCCACCGAGGACGCCGCCGCCTCCACGCTGGACAGCTTGCTGGACAAACACCTGAACGCATCCGCGAAAGAAGGCCGCGTGGAGCTGGTGGGCGCAGGTCCCGGTGATCCGGATTTGCTGACGTTGAAGGCCCGCAAGGCCTTGGATGCGGCGGATGTCGTTATCTACGACCGCCTTGTGGCACCGGAAATTCTGGAACTGGCCCGCCGCGAGGCTGTGATGCTGTCGGCTGGCAAGGAAGGCTTCGGCCCCTCCGTCACGCAAGACGCAATCAACGACATGATCGTCACCCACGCCCGCGACGGCGCGCATGTGGTGCGCTTGAAGTCGGGCGACCCTACGATGTTTGGCCGCCTTGATGAGGAAATCGCGGCCTGCGACGCGGCGGGTATCGCGTGGAGCGTTGTGCCGGGGATTACCTCCGCCTCTGCCGCTGTTGCCGCCTTGGGCCAGAGCTTTACAAAACGCGGCCGCAACTCCGGCGTGCGCTTTATTACGGGTCATGACACCAAGGGCTTTGCCGATCACGACTGGAAAACGCTTGCCCGCGAAGGGGAAGTGGCCGCCATCTACATGGGCAAAAAATCCGCCCGTTTCATCCAAGGCCGCTTGTTGATGCATGGCGCTGACGCGCTGACGCAGGTGACGGTGATCGAAAACGCCTCCCGCCCAGAGCAACGCATCCTCGCCACGACACTGGGCGAGTTGGAGCCAACACTGACAAACGCCAAACTGGCCGGCCCTGCGCTGGTCTTCCTTGGTCTCGCCCCACGCGCGGCACTCTCCGCCGCACAACAACACGAAATGGAGGCTGCGATATGAGCAAGCCATTTACACCAAAAGTCGTCACCGCCAACGCATTGCTGGAAGGCGACGTGGTCTATCTTACCGCTGACGACCGCTGGTCGCGCCTGCTGAGCGAGGCCGAAGTGATCGAGGACGCCGCCCACGGCGATCTGCGCGTGCTGCACGGCAGCTCTCAAGCGGATGTGGTTGTTGGCGTCTACCTGATTGATGTGGCGCTGGAGGACGGCGTGCCGCAGCCCACACATTTTCGCGAAGAGTTCCGCACACGCGGGCCATCCAACTACAACCACGGCAAACAGGCGGAGCTGGTTTAATGTATCAATACAATGACTTCGACCGCGACTTTCTCGCGGAACGCAACGCACAGTTTCGCGCGCAAGTGGAGCGCCGCATCGACGGCTCCCTGACGGAAGACGAGTTCAAACCGCTGCGCCTGATGAACGGGCTGTACCTGCAACTGCACGCCTACATGCTGCGCGTGGCGATTCCTTATGGCACGCTGAACGCGGGCCAGATGGACGTGCTGGCCGATGTGGCAGACAAGTGGGACAAGGGCTACGGCCACTTCACCACCCGTCAGAACATCCAGTACAACTGGCCAAAACTGCGCGACGTGCCGGATATGCTGGACGCGCTCGGCGAAGTTGGCATGCACGCCATCCAGACGTCAGGCAACACGATCCGCAACGTCACCGCCGACCATTTCGCCGGTGCCGCCAAGGACGAGGTTGCGGACCCGCGCCCGACAGCTGAACTGCTGCGCCAGTGGTCGACGGATCACCCAGAATTCCAGTTCCTGCCGCGTAAGTTCAAGCTGGCCGTGACCGGCTCCAAGAACGACCGTGCGGTGATCAAGGCGCATGACATCGGCATCCGTTTGCTGACCCGCGACGGTGTTGAAGGCTACGAGATCATCGTGGGGGGCGGCTTGGGCCGCACGCCAATGATCGGCAAAGTGCTGCGTGAGTTCCTGCCTAAGGCGGACCTGCTGCCCTACTGCGAGGCCATCGTCAGCGTCTACAACCTGCTGGGCCGCCGCGACAATAAATACAAAGCCCGCATCAAGATCACCGTGCATGAGAACGGGATTGAAACCATCCGCGACTTGGTGGAGGAGCGCTTTGCGCTGCTGAAACCACAGTTCGGTGGTGTGGATCAGGAGATGCTGAAAGGGATCGAGGCACAGTTCGCCCTGCCCGAGTTCACCACCGGCTCCGTGGCCGCGTTCAAGGATGCGTATCACAACGATCCTGTGTTCCGCTCTTGGGCCGATACCAACCTGACCGCGCATAAGAACGACGAATATTCCATCGTGTCGATCTCCATCAAAAAGCACGGCCAGACGCCCGGCGATGCGACCTCCGCACAAATGCGCGAGATGGCGGCGATTGCCCGTGAATTTGCACATAACGAACTTCGCATCAGTCACGAGCAGAATGTTATCCTGCCCCACGTGCATAAATCGCACCTTCCCGCGATCCATGCCCGCCTGAAGGCGGCTGATCTGGCGACGGCGAACATTGGCAAGATTTCCGACATCATCGCCTGCCCCGGCATGGACTACTGCGCGCTGGCAACGGCCCGCTCCATTCCTGTGGCGCAGCAGATTGCGACCCGTTTCGACGAGTTGAAACTGGAGCATGAAATTGGCGATCTGAAGATCAAAATCTCGGGCTGCATCAACGCCTGTGGCCACCACCATGTGGGCCACATCGGCATCTTGGGCTTGGACCGTGCGGGCGTGGAGAACTACCAGATCACGCTGGGCGGCGACCACACAGAGACCGCCGCCGTGGGTGAACGCGCGGGGCCAGGTTTCGCCTATGACGAGATCGTGCCCGCGATCGAGCGCCTGATCGGCGCCTATCTAGAGCACCGTGAAAACGACGCAGAGCGCTTTATCGACGCCTATCGCCGTCTTGGCTTGGCACCGTTCAAGGCCGCTCTTTATCCGGAGGCTAAAGCAAATGCCGCTTAAGGAACTGGCCGAGCGCCGCGCCATATTGCACCGCAAAAGCGACCCGCAAACCATCGTGAAGCACGCGCTGGACGACGTACAACTGGGCAAGGTTGCCATGGTCAGCAGCTTCGGCGCGGAAAGCGTTGTGCTGTTGCATATGATCAGCCAGACCGCACCCGACACACCGATCCTGTTCATCGACACGGAGATGCTGTTTCCAGAAACGCTGCAATATCAAAAGGATGTGGCGGAAGAACTGGGGCTGACCAACGTGCAGGTGGTCAAACCATCGCGTGAGAAGCTGCTGGAGCAGGACGTCGACGGCATCTTGCACACCATTGACCCCGACGCCTGCTGTGCGCTGCGCAAGACGCAGCCGCTGGAGGACGCGCTGGAGGGCTATGACGCGTGGATCACGGGCCGCAAGCGCTACCAAAGCGGCAGCCGCGCGGAATTGCCGGTCTACGAGAAGTCGGGCCGCAAGATCAAAATCAACCCGCTTGCCGATTGGAACGCCGCCAAACTGGTTGCCTATATCGAAGAGCACAACCTGCCCAAGCACCCGCTGGTCGCGCGTGGCTTCCAGTCCCTTGGATGCGCACCGTGCACCACCAAAACCAAGCCGGGCGAAGACCCGCGCGCGGGGCGCTGGCGTGGCCAAGACAAATCCGAATGCGGCATCCACATCGTGGATGGCAAAGTCGTCAGACAAAGGAACGCAGCATGAGCGTGATCATCACCGACAGCGGCTTTGCCGCCGACACTTGGGACCGCGGGTTCACCGATCTGGCGGACCTGCCCGCCAATGACACGCCGTGCTGCGTGGATGTGCCGTCCAGCGCCGACCCTGCGGGGCTTGCCAACCGCATGGCAGAGATCGAGATGATCCGCGTGGATTTTCCCAGCTCTGCCGACGGGCGCGGCTTCACCATTGCGCGGCGTTTGCGGCTGATGGGCTTCACCGGACGTCTGCGTGCGCGGGGCCATGTGCTGGCGGACCAATACGCGATGGCGCGTCGGTCGGGCTTTGACGAGGTCGAAATCGACGACGCCCTTGCCGCCCGCCAGCCCGAGGACCAGTGGCTCGCACGGGCCGACTGGAAAGCGCATAACTACCAAGCCCGCCTGCGCGGCTGAACGTCCCATTTAACATTTGATCCAAGATCACTAGAAAGGCCGGAGAGGCGACATGCCTCGCCGGACAATTGCCATGAATGAAGTAGCCGCTATGAATGCACCAGTTAAAGCCGTCCCGACCCTGCCGGACGCCCAGACCGTCACCGAAGTGAAGCATTGGACGGACCGTCTGTTTTCCTTCCGCGTCACGCGCCCTGCGTCCTTGCGCTTCCGGTCGGGCGAATTCGTGATGATCGGCCTGATGGGCGACCCGCACCCTGAAACCGGTAAGCAAAAGCCCTTGCTGCGTGCGTACTCCATCGCGTCGCCGTCGTGGGACGAAGAGTTGGAGTTCTATTCCATCAAGGTGCAGGACGGCCCGCTGACCTCGAAGTTGCAGCACATCAAAGTGGGCGACGAGATCATCTTGCGCCCCAAGCCGGTTGGCACCTTGGTGCATGACGCCCTGCTTCCGGGAAAACGTTTGTGGTTCTTCGCCACCGGCACGGGCTTTGCCCCTTTCGCGTCCTTGCTGCGTGATCCGCAAACCTATGAGGATTACGACGAGGTGATCATCACCCACACCTGCCGCGAAGTGGCAGAGCTGGAATATGGCCGTCAGCTGATCGAAGAGATCCGCACCGACGAATTGCTGGGCGAGTTGATCGGCGAAGAGAACCTGAAAAAGCTGGTGTACTACCCCACCACCACCCGCGAAGAGAGCCCGAAGATGGGCCGCGTAACGGACAAGCTGCGCTCCGGCGAGATTTTCACCGACCTTGGCGTTCCGCCGATGACAGCCGAAACCGACCGTGCGATGGTCTGCGGCTCTATGGGTTTGAACACCGACCTCAAGGAAATCTTCGAGGGCTTCGGTCTTGAAGAAGGCGCGAACAGCGACCCGAAACACTATGTGGTTGAGAAAGCCTTCGTCGGCTAAACGCGATATACGCTAAGCAATAAAAAACGCCGCGTCGGAGCAATCCGGCGCGGCGTTTTCATTGTGTGCCCAGCCCAGTGCGGGCTGGACGCTGCGGGGGCTTACATGCCCATCGCGGCTTTCACCTTGTCCAGAACGCCAGCCAGCATTTCAGGATTTTCCTGCGCCTTGGTCAGACCGGTTTTCAGCGTCGTCTTGGAGATCGCGCTGAGTTCGGAGTTATCAACCATTTCAACGACTTTGTCGTAGTCGAATCCGTCAACAGTCAGCAACTCGGCCATACCCGCCATCGCGCCGGTTGTCTCCGTTGCGGCCGCTTCGGTGGTCGCAGCGGCGGTGTCGGTTGCAGCGGACGCAGCCTCTGTTGTCGCGTCAACAGCAGCGGTTGCTGTATCTGTTGCGGACGTTGCAGCAGCGGACGCAGCCTCAGTTGTCGCGTCAGCAGCAGCGGTCGCGGTGTCTGTTGCGGACGTTGCAGCAGCGGACGCAGCCTCAGTTGTCGCGTCAGCAGCAGCGGTCGCGGTGTCTGTTGCGGACGTTGCAGCAGCGGACGCAGCCTCGGTTGTCGCGTCAGCAGCGGCGGTTGCTGTGTCTGTTGCAGATGCTGTGGCCTCGTTTGTAGCCTCAACTGCGCTGTTGGCCGTGTCCGTCACCGCGTCCACGGCGTCAGCGGCGGCTTCGGTTGTGGCTTCTGCGGCGGCAGCTGCGGTATCGGCAACAGCCTCAACGGCGTCGGCTGCGGCCTCTGTTGTGGCCTCTGCTGCGGCGGCGACTGCGTCTGTTGTCGCGTCTGCAGCTTCGGACGCCACTTCTGCCGTTGCAGTTGCCGCGTCGGATGCGGCTTCGGTTGTGGCTTCGGCTGCGGTCTCAACGACAGATGCGGCTTCGCCAGCCGCGCCTTTGACTGTTTCCATCGCGTCGCCGTCTTGGTTCAACAAGACGTAACCGCCAACACCAACAAGCGCGACGACGGCGCCCGCAATAATTCCACGTTGCATAATCTCTTTATCCCTTTGGTTGTGCAGGGGTGTCCCCCGCCTGCTGGGAGGAGCTAAGGGATCACCAAGGGGGTTACAACGGGGTTTCGCTCGGGTTTTTCCCCGTCTATACGTGTCTTAAGGAAAAGCGACTTGTAGGACGGGCGCGCGCCCCCTATTTTGTCTACGCGAAACAATTGAAACCAAAGAAGGACTTCAGGCCATAGCCCGCAGACCACATAATGCGCCCCCCGTGCGCGAAACCGGACCGCGCGTCAACGACCGCATCCGCTCTGATGAAATTCGCCTTATTGGCGCTGACGGTGAAAACGTGGGCGTTGTGACGCCTGCCCGTGCGATGGCCATGGCTGACGAAGCCGGGCTTGATCTGGTAGAGATTTCGCCCAACGCCAACCCGCCTGTTTGCAAGATCATGGATTTCGGCAAGTACAAGTACGAAACCCAGAAGAAAGAGGCCGAGGCCCGCAAGAAGCAAAAGATCATCGAGATCAAAGAGGTCAAGTTCCGCCCGAACACTGACACCAACGACTACGATGTGAAAATGCGCAATGTCTTCAAGTTCCTTGAAGCCGGTGACAAAGTGAAGGTTACCCTGCGGTTCCGTGGCCGCGAGATGGCCCACCTGAACTTGGGCCGTGAGCTGCTGGAACGCGTTGCTGCGGACATCGAAGGTCACGGCAAGGTGGAGAACTTCCCCAAGATGGAAGGCCGCCAGATGATCATGCTGATTGGCCCGCTGAAGACGTAAGTCGAGCCATCAAACCAAGATTATAGAAAGCCCCGGCGTCCCTTTGGATTGCCGGGGCTTTTCTTTGCGCTAGCGCCTGTTCGGATTGCGTGGCTGCGGCCTGCTGGGAATTTCCTTAAGCAACCCGCCGACCCCCATGCCCATGATATCGCGCCCCGTGACGGGGATGCCGCAGATCACCCGCTCCAGCACCCAGTCCGCCCCATTGAGCGCGGGGGAGCGCGCGCAGCCCGGAAGCCCGATGACAGGCGTGCCATCCAGATCGCCCAAAAACAGCAGATTGCCCGGATCAACGGGCATGCCGAAATGCGTGACGGTGCCCCCTGCTTGGCGCAATGCCTCCGGCGCGGTGTCACGCGTGTCGGACGTCGCGGAGGCGGTGAGGATCAAAATCACGTCCCCCGTGGCGCGACGCAGCGCGTCCGACAGGGCCGCGACCTCATGGGGGCAAAACGCGGGCGCCTCCATCGCAGCCCCAAGCGCCGCGACCCGCGCGCCGATTACATCCGCCCCCTTGCCGGTGGCAGGCGCGGCCAGCGTGGTTTCAATATAGCTGACGCGATTGGCTGTGGCGGTGGCAAGGGACAGCGCAGCGCGGCCAGCGGCTTCGGTTTGCGCCAGTGCCGATTTTGGCACGCCGTAAGAGATGATCTTGACCGTCGCCACCATGCCGCCCGCATCCATGCGGTGCAGCTTTGGCACCGTGGAGACCGTGATCATAGGGTGAATGGCGTTGAGCGCATCAATCGCAGCGGCATCGATCTGTGCGACACCTGCCGCATCAGCGAAGATGTTGCAGCGCCCCGTCCCCACTGCCCCAAGCCGCAGGTTGGCGGCAGCGGCGTCCGGCACCAAAGCCTGCGCGAGTGCCAAAGCGGCATCGTCTTCGTGAACGTCATCATCCCCTAGGCGCGCCACCGTGACCTCAGCCAGATTGGCGGCGAGGAGCTGCTCTATGTGGGACTGCTCCAAGACCACGCCTTTGCGCAAACGCCGCCCGCCGACCTCCACGGAATGGGCAAGGATCGCGCCAAGGGCGTGCTCTGTTTGAACGGGGCCGAAGTCCATCAGCCTTGCCGCAGGGCTTGGACGACTTGCGCCATAATGCTGATCGCGATCTCGGCGGGGGATTTGGCCCCTATGTTCAGGCCCACAGGGGCGTGAATGCGGGCAAGTTGCGGGGCGCTGAACCCCGCCTCCTCTAGCCGCGCAACGCGTTTGGCATGGGTGCGGGTGGAGCCGAGGCACCCCAGATAGAAGCAGTCCGAATTCAGCGCGGCTTGGATAGCGGGGTCGTCAAGTTTGGGGTCATGGGTCAGTGTGACCACGGCGGTGCGCGTGTCGATCCCGAAGGCATCAAGCGCCGCGTCGGGCCAGTCGTGGACCAGATCGGAGTCAGGGAAGCGCGCGGCGCTGGCGAAGGCCTCGCGCGGGTCGATCAAAACGGGGGCGAAGCCCGCCGCGCGCGCCATGGGGATCAGGCTTTGCGCGATATGGACGCCGCCGATGACGGCCATGCGCAGCGGCGGGTTGTGGATGCCCACGAAGATATCCCCCTCAAACCCCGATTTGTCGGCGCGAAAGCGGTCCGGATAGCTGTCAGGGCCATCCAGTGCCCGCGCCCATGTTTTGGTGTCCACCGTGTAGGCCACCGGCGTGCCGGAGGCGCGCGCCGCCACCAATTGCGCCAGCAGCGCCGGCGGCAAAGCCGCGCCCACGGGTTCCACCAACACGCGAATGGTGCCGCCACAGGCAAGCCCTACGGCAAAGGCCTCATCGTCGGACACGCCGTATTCCAAAAGACGCGGCTGGCCATCGTCCAGAGCATCCATCGCCTCGACAACCACCGCGCCTTCAACGCAGCCGCCAGAGACCGACCCCATGATGTCCCCCTGCCCTGAAATCGCCAATTGCGAGCCGACGGGGCGCGGGGCCGAGCCCCATGTCTCAATCACCGTCGCCAAGGCTGCGCCGGTGCCGCTGCGGTGCCACTCGAGCGCGATGGCGGGGATGTCGTTGAGGTCAGTGGTCACGGGCATATCCTTGTCAAAAGCGGGTCGTCGCGCTGGTCGTCCATCAATGTAGGCCACATCAGGGCGCGGGAGAAGCGCGGTCTTGCCCCTTTGCGGATGTTAAAGCAGCGCCATAAGGCGGGCCTTCTCCCCCGCATCATCGGGGCGCGAGATGGCGTCGGCCAAAGCCTCAAGCGCCGCAATGTTGTGGCCGGCGCGAAAGCTGTCGACATGGGGCAGCATGGCCTTGATGCCGCGCGCCTTCGGGGCGAATTCCTCCCAGCGGAGCAAGGGGTTCAGCCAGATGACCTTACGGGCCGACAGGTGAAGGCGGCGCATCTCTTGGGCCAGCGCCTGCGGGTCGTCGCGGTCCAGCCCGTCGGTGATCAGCAGCACGACCGCGCCGCCGCCCATGACGCGGCGCGACCAATCGTAGTTGAACTGGTGCAGGCATGTGCCAATCTTGGTGCCGCCCTCCCAGTCCTGCGCCTGCGCCCCCGCCGCCGCCAGCGCCGCGTCCACATCTCGCGTGGCCAGATGGCGGGTAATATTTGTCAATTGCGTGCCAAAGGTGAAGGCGTGAACCTTGGCCCAGCCCGCCCCCTTCTGGTTGCTGACCGCGTGCAGGAAATGCAGCACGGCGCGCGAATATTGCGACATGGAGCCGGAGATATCGCAAAGCGCCACGAGGTTGGGCCAGCGCTGACGGCGGGTCTTGAGGGCGAATTTCTGCATCTCGCCACCTTGGCGCATAGCGCTGCGCAATGTGGCGGGGCCGTCAATCATCGGGCCGTTGGCGCTGAGCCGCGTGCGCCGCGAAGTCAGCGGCCTCACCGGCAAGGTCAGCTTGGCCAGCATGCGCTTGGCTGCGGCCATCTCGCTGTTGCTCATCAACTCGAAATCGAGCGAGCGCAGCCGTTCCTCCCCCGACATGGTGCGCGCGGCGTCGATCTCTATCTCCGTCTCCTCGCTGTCCTCCTCGGGGGTGTCTGGCAGCTTGCGATCAACGCCGTTCAGCAAAGCCTCCGCCGCGCGTTTTTCGGCGGGCTTGGCTTTATGCTCCTCCTGGACGCCTCGGATCATCGGCGTGAGTGCGGCGATCATATGCTCCAGATAGTTCGGGTCACGCCAGAACAGACGAAACACCTGCGCAAAGATCAAGCGGTGCTCTGCCCGCGACACGAAACAGGCTTGCAGGACGTAGAAGAAGTCGGCCTTGCGGGTGAAGCTCGCGGCCTCCACCGCGCGGATGGCGTCGATGACCCGCCCCGGCCCCACAGGCAGCCCCGCGTTGCGCAAAGCGCGGGCGAACCATGTGATATTGTCCGCCAGCTTGCCGTCGTCGGGGATGTCGAGCGGGGGGAAATCAGCCATCTGCGGGCGCGCCTGACCGCCGTGGGGGCCAGCCCCCACACCCCCGAGGTATTTTTGAAGCAATGATGGGGGAAGAGAGCTGCGTCACGCGAGGCTTTCGCGCACGTCGTCGAGGATGCGTTTTGCCTCCGCGCCTTGAATTTTCTGGATGTCGTCTTGGTATTTCAAAATCGCGCCGAGGGTATCTGCGATGACTTCGGGGCTCATGGCGATGACATCGAGCGCGAGCAGACATTTGGCCCAGTCAATGGTTTCCGCCACACCCGGAGATTTGAACAGGTCTTCCTTGCGCAAGCGCTGCACGAAGCCCACGACTTCACGGCTGAGTGCCTCTTGGGCCTCTGGTGCGCGGGCGTGCAGGATGGCCATCTCGCGCTCGAAATCGGGGTAATCGACCCAGTGGTAGAGACATCGGCGTTTCAGCGCGTCGTGGACTTCGCGGGTGCGGTTGGAGGTCAGGATGACGATGGGCGGCTCCGCCGCTTTGACGGTGCCGAGCTCTGGGATGGTGACTTGGAAATCCGACAGGGTTTCCATCAGATAGGCCTCGAACGGGGCATCGGTGCGGTCCAACTCGTCGATCAGCAGAACCGGCGGGCCGCCGTCTTGGGGCTTCATCGCCTCAAGCAGGGGTCGTGCGGTCAGGTAGTCGTCGGAGAACAGCTCTGCCTGTAGGGCGTTGCGGTCTGTGGTGCCTGTGGCCTCCGCGGTGCGAATAGCGACCATCTGGGCGGGGAAGTTCCACTCATAGACAGCCGAGGACGCATCAAGCCCTTCATAGCATTGCAAGCGGATCAGCCGCCGCCCAAGCGCCGCCGCGATGGCTTTGGCAATTTCGGTTTTACCGGTGCCAGCCTCCCCTTCGAGGAACATCGGACGCCCCAGCTTCAGTGACAAGAACACCACCGTCGCCAAGGCCCTGCCACAGATGTAGTTTTCGCGCCCCAGAAGCGCGATGGTCTCGTCGATGGATTTGGGCAATGGGATCATGCGGCTCTCCTCTGTGCGGCATTGCTGCATCTACACGTGGCGTCGTCAAGCATTGCCCCCCCCAAAGCGCGACTATAGTCTAACCGAAATCGCAACACTGGAGTTACCCCGATGAACGTCACTACCCCTATTTCCGCGAAAGACGCCCCGGACATGGCCCGCTTCGACTGGGAGGACCCGTTTCGTCTGGAAGACCAGTTGACCGAGGACGAGCGCATGCTGCGCGACGCGGCGCGTAGCTTTGCCGAGACAGAGCTGGCCCCGAAGGTTATCGAGGCCTACCGCGAGGAAACCGTGGATCCGGGTATGTTCAAGGCGATGGGCTCTGCGGGGCTTTTGGGGCTGACTGTGCCGGAGGAATACGGCGGCTTGGGCGCGTCTTACGTGACCTACGGGCTGGTCGCGCGCGAGATCGAGCGGGTCGATTCGGGCTACCGCTCCATGATGTCGGTGCAATCGTCGCTGGTGATGTACCCGATCTATGCCTACGGCTCCGAGGAGCAGCGCCAGAAATACCTGCCCGGCCTTGCGTCCGGTGACCTGATCGGCTGCTTTGGCCTGACCGAACCTGATGCGGGGTCCGACCCTGCGGGCATGAAAACCGTCGCCAAGAAAACCGACAGCGGCTATGTGCTGAACGGCGCGAAGATGTGGATTTCCAACGCCCCCTTCGCAGATGTGTTCGTGGTGTGGGCCAAATCCGAGGCCCACGGCGGTAAAATCCGTGGCTTCGTGCTGGACAAGGGCATGGACGGGCTATCTGCGCCAAAGATCGGCGGCAAGCTGTCGCTGCGGGCTTCCACCACCGGCGAGATCGTGATGAAGGACGTGGCCGTGGGCGACGACGCCTTGCTGCCGAATGTCGAGGGCTTGAAAGGCCCGTTCGGCTGCCTGAACCGCGCGCGGTATGGCATCTCTTGGGGCGTTCTTGGTGCTGCGGAGTTCTGCATGCACGCCGCGCGTCAGTACGGGCTGGACCGCAAGCAGTTCAACAAGCCGCTGGCGCAAACGCAGCTTTTCCAAAAGAAACTGGCGGACATGCTGACTGAGATCTCGCTCGGGATGCAGTCCTCCCTGCGTGTCGGACGCCTGATGGACGAAGGCCGCGCCGCGCCTGAGATGATCTCCCTTGTGAAGCGCAACAACTGCGGCAAGGCGCTGGATATAGCGCGTATGTCGCGGGATATGCACGGCGGCAACGGCATCCAGGAGGATTACCAGATCATGCGCCATATGGTGAACCTTGAGACGGTGAACACCTATGAGGGCACCCATGACGTGCACGCGCTGATTCTGGGGCGGGCTGTCACGGGGCTTCAGGCGTTTTTCTAAAACGCCACGACATCAGAGATAAGGAGATGGGGCGGCCGGTTGGCTGCCCCTTTTTCATGTGCGGCTTTGATGCGTGGTGGGGTGATCCGTCTATTCCGATCTTTTTAGTCAGAAACCCTTGCATCCGTGCCAGATTATAGTAACCAATCAAAACAGTAAGAAATAAAACCTAAACTGGATCGCTAAAATGACCAAAACGCCTGCAACCTTCTCTCTTATTCTGGCCGCCACCCTTGGCGCAGCCATGCCCGCATTCGCCGAGGGCGAAGTTAACCTCTATTCGTCACGCCATTATGACACCGACGAGCAGCTGTATTCCGACTTCACCAAAGCCACCGGCATCAAGATCAACCGTATCGAGGGCAAGGCGGACGAGCTGATCGCCCGTATGGAAGCCGAGGGCGCGAACTCCCCTGCCGACGTTTTGATCACGGTCGACACCTCCCGCCTAGAGCGCGCGAAGAACGCGGGCGTTCTGCAAGCGACTGACAGCGCGGTGTTGGAAGAAAGAATCCCCGCCAATCTGCAAGACAGCGACAACCAGTGGTTTGGCTTCTCGCAGCGTGCGCGCATCATCTTCTACGACAAAGCCACCGTCACCAACCCGCCAGCGACCTACGCCGATCTGGCTGATCCGGCCTACAAAGGTTTGGTGTGCATCCGCTCCTCCACCAACACCTACAACCAGACATTGCTGGCCTCGATCATCGAGAACAACGGCGCAGAGGCTGGTACGGCTTGGGCGCAGGGCGTTGTCGACAACATGGCGCGTGAGCCACAAGGCGGTGACACGGACCAGCTGCGCGGCGTGATTTCCGGCGAGTGCGGCATCGCGGTTGCCAACACCTACTACTTCGCGCGTGCGATGAGCCAAGACGTCGACGGCGTGACCGCTGAGATCGACAAAATCGGCTGGGTGTTCCCAGACCAAGACGGTAACGGCGCGCATGTGAACCTGTCCGGCGGCGGCGTTGCGGCGCATGCGCCCAACAAAGAGAACGCGGTGAAGTTCCTGGAATACCTCGCGTCCGACTCGGCCCAGCAGTACTTCGCAGGCGGCAACAACGAATTCCCAGCCGTGGAAGGTGTTGAAACAACATCCGCCGTGCAGAAACTGGGTGATTTCAAAGCCGACGACGTGAGCCTGTCTGCCGTGGCAAAGCAGCTTCCGGCGGCGCTGGAAACCTTCAATCAGGTTGGCTGGAAATAAGTCTCCCGACTATTCCGGCACACATGGAAGGCGCGGTGGGCAACCACCGCGCCTTTTATATTGCCTCTATTAGCGGCGCCCGACTTGGCGGCAGATCAAGATGACGGGCAAAAGGCCAATGGCCACGATCACCAAAGACGGCACCGCCGCGCCCTCCAACCGCTCGTCCGACGCCAGCCGGTAGGCTTGCACGGCCAGCGTGTCATAGTTGAACGGGCGCAGGATCAAGGTGGCTGGCAGCTCTTTCATCACATCCACGAACACGATCAAAAGCGCAGTGAGCAAGCTGGGCCGCAAGATCGGCAGGTGCACACGGCGCAAGGTGCCGAAGGCTGTTTGCCCCAAGGCGCGGGACGCCATGTCCATATTGGCGTTCACCGCCACCTGCCCGCCTTCATATGCGCCAAGTGCGGCGGCAAGGAAGCGGATCATATAGGCGGCGACCAGCAACCAGATGGAGCCGGTGATCAGCAGCCCCGTGGAGACATCGAACGTGGCACGCATCCATGCGTCCAGCGCGTTGTCGAAATTCGCAAAAGGCACCATCAGGCCCACCGCGATAACGCCCCCCGGCACCGCATAGCCGAGCCGCGCGATAGAGGACGACAGCCGCGACACCGGCCCGTCGTCCAGGCGTTGCAAGTAGCCCAGTGTGACCGCCGCGATCAGCGTGACCACGGCGGCGATCGTCGCCAAGGTGACCGAGTTCCATATAAAGCCAAGGTAGCGCGGGGAGAGCAAGTCCTGCTCCCCGCCGAACCCCATGATCAAAAGCGCCGTGCCGGGCACGATCCAGCCCAGCAGAACCGGAATGGCGCAGAGCGCGGTGGCCCCCCATTTGGCCCAACCGCTCAGCTCTATCGCGGCCATCGGCTCTTGGTGTTTGGAGCTGTCGTGGTATTTTGCGCGGCCACGGCTGGACCGCTCCAACACCGCTAGAACAAGCGCCACCGCCAAAATGCCTGACGCCAGTTGCGCCGCTCCCGCGCGGTCCCCCAAGGAGAACCAGCTGGTGTAGATGCCTGTGGCGAAGGTTTGCACCCCGAAATAAGCGACGGTGCCAAAGTCGGCGATGGTTTCCATCACCGTGAGCAAAACACCCGACGCAATCGCTGGGCGCGCCATCGGGATCGACACCCGCAAGAACGCCTGCCACGGCGATTTGCCCAAAGCACGCGCCGCCAGAAAAGACGTGGCACTTTGCTGCAAGAACGCGGCGCGGGCCAGCAGGTAGACATAGGGGTAAAGCACCAAGATCAGCATAACCGCCGCCCCGCTGAGGGAGCGGATCTCGGGGAACCAATAGTCGCGCGGCCCCCACCCCGTAACGTCACGCAGCGTTGATTGCACGATGCCCGGATGGTCCAGAAGATGGGTATAGGCATAGGCCAGAACATAGGCGGGGAACGCGAGCGGGATGACCAGCGCGATTTCCAGCACCCGACGACCGGGGAATTCGGCCATGGTGACCAGCCACGCGGCCCCCGTCCCCAGTAACAGCGTGCCGATGGATACCATCAACACCAGCAGCGCGGTGGTTGCGGTGTAGCGCCCCATCACCGTGTTGGCCAAGTGTTGCAGCGTGTCGCTGCCGCCTGTCACAGCAGCCAAAGCCACGGCAATCATCGGCAGCAGACACATCGCCGCCAGAACAACGGCAGCGCGGCGCAGGCTTTTGGGGCCTTGCATGGTTTGTTTATGGCGTTTCAGATTAAACATTTACCCGTCTGTACAAGTGCTGGCAGATGATGGGAAGGCATCGCCAACAAAAACACTCAGGCTCTAATGCGTCGTTTTGACCTTCTCGACGGTAAAGAAGAAATCCTCCGGCACATCTTCCATCAACGCCACCTCGTCCGGCACCACATCCGGCCCCGCCAAAAACACGTTGGCCCCGAAGTAATTGTGCATGCGGGCAAGGTTTTCCATGCGCTTTCCGGTCAGGTCTTTGTAGAAGTTGGCGTAGTTGTCCGTCGCCTTCAGCTCCGCGATCTTTTCGCGGTGCTTACCCACGGAATACTCATGCGCGGCGCGCAGCTCTGGGTCGGACATCAAGCGGTCAAACTCCGCTTGCACAAGCGGCAGCTTCGTCTGGGCGGAGTTGTTGAACTCCCAGTTGTTATTCATTCGAAACCAGTAGCTTAGCCCCTGATCTCGGTCCACGTGGTTCACCCGCCCACGGTCGCGCTTGACCAGAAAGCTCTCGGCGGAGCGCACGGCATAGTGGTTCAGCGACACAAGATCATAACCATAACTGTCGGTCGTCGAGCGCCAGCCGTTGCGGATCAGTTTCTTCGGCATCGGCTTGCCGGAGCCATTGACCCATTTGATCTTGTCCCACAGGTCCGGCTTCAGGCCCTTGGGCCGGTGGACACCCATCTTTTTGTAAATGCCGATGTTGCGAAACAGCGTCTTGAACCCCCACGCCTGATGCGGCTTTCGGCACAGTTCCGGCGCGCATTGGGTGAACTGGTTGATCAGAAATTCGTCTTTGTATTCATGCACATCGGCGTTCCCATAAAGACGCCACGTCAGGGAAATCATGTTGGCGTCGCCAACCGCCTTATAGAGATCCTCCAGCTTGCCCTCGCCCACGTGGATGTTGATGAATTCATCAACGTCCATGGAAATCGCCCAGCCCGCGTTCTTGAACACATCCTCACGGCCTGCCGCGTCCAGCGCCCAGTGCTGGGGCTTCAAATCCGTGCCCGCGAACTTGTTGTCGCGGCGTTGCAGGATGCCGCGCGCTTGCAGCAGGTCCAGCAACTCGTCGGTGCCGTCGTTGCAGTCGTTGGTATAGACAAGAAAGTCATCCACCCCGATCGCACGGTGATAGGCGACCCATTCAAGGATGAACGGCCCCTCGTTTTTCATGCAGGTGATGATCGCGGTGCGCCCGCCATCCTTGGCCTTGCCCGCTGGCTCATCCATCTTGCTTTCGGGCGGTCGCACCGGTTTGTGGTCCCAGATGTCGCGGGCCATTTCCAGCAGATGCGCGTCCTCAATCAGGGAAGTTTTCGGCACCAGTTCAGCGGCGGAGTTCTTCGGATGGCGTATCGCCATCGCCCGCAAAAACCCCATCGTTTCATCGGGTTGTGGCTCCGCATCCACGATACGCACGAACCGCCACACCTTGTCACTGCCCAGCCGTGACGGGGCCACGCACCAACGGCGATTGGCGCGCGGGTTGTCGAACTGGCGGCAGATGTGGTCGCCAAATTTGGGCTTCTTTTTCGGACGCACCCGCCACGGGTAGATGCGTTGCCCGATCAGTTGAATGACCCCGACGGAGGTTTCGTGAACCGCCTCAAATGGGGTCGCGTCAAGCACCAGTAAATCCGTCAGATCCAGATTCATCACCGCGCGCGCACGGCTCAGGAACCGCCATTTCGCCCATTCGTAAAGCGACAGCTCCGCCAGTGGGGCAATCTGCGGATCGCTTGGCAGCTCCTCCATCCGGTCCTTACCGGGGGCATCGGGGGCGTTGAACGGGTGATGCGCGGGCGGAAGCGTCGCGTGCCCCAGTGGCGCGCGGGACTTCACATGCACCAATCGGCGCAGGCCAACCTCCGCCGCAAGCTTCTTAAATTTGCGCTCGAACCCGCTCTCTTTATTGGGTTTTTCGCGATCTATCATCAGCACAGCTTGCAGCCCGTGCCCCGTCACATGATAGCGCAGCCAATCCTCGATCACCTCTATCGGCTCACCGTTCCGCTCGACCATGCAGACGTTCATGTCTTCGAATAAATCGGTCTCCGGCGCCTGTACCGGAAGGGTTAAAGTCCCGTTTTGCAGCGCCATGTCGATCTGGTCAGAGGGCGCGGCGGCGGTGCCGATAAACATCGGCCCGCCGTTAATCATTTTCGCCTCCGAGAAGGCCGCGCAGCCCTCTCTGGCCTTGGGGTCAAACTGGTCGTAGGTGGTGCCGGTCTTGAAGAACACCCGCAGCCCCATACCGCCTACGGGGTCTTCCCAGCCGATACAGTCAAGCGCCACAAGGCCTTGATCCTCAACAACATTCAGTTCGCGCTTTAGATATATATCAGTTTGAGCCATGGACCCGTCCATAGCGCGTGATCAGGTCGAGCGCCACCGCATCCGGCAGATGCGCGGCCCCTTCCGCCAGCAATAACCGCCCGTAGAGCTTCAACGCCTCCGGCTCCTGCATTAACACCTCGAACCGTGCGCGGTGCCACGCGCGGCACGCGGCTTGCGCCTGCTCCACCCCGTCTATGTCCAGAAATTCCGCCGAAACGGCCTGCGTTGCGGCGGCCATATGCGAAATTGTCCGGTCTTCGACGGTGTTGAAATTCCGCTCCACCCAATACGTCAGGTCGATCTGTTTTTGCTGGTGGTTTGGCAAGCCACGCCCCCGCTTCAGCATGAAGTCTGCGGCCGAGCGCACGGAATAATGGTTCAGCTGCACCAGATCGCGGGCAATCGGTTTGCCCCAATGCATGATCTGGCCGTCGTTCTCGGCCAAGCTGTCCGGCACCGCCGCGCCAGAGCCATCCACAATGCGCGGCGGCGCGTGGCGGGTCGGGTTCTTTTGCTTCGGGCGGTGCACGCCAAGTTGGCGGAACGGCCCGTCACGGCGAAAAAGAGATTTGAAGTAGCTGCCGATCGCGGGATACAGCAAGGTTTCGGGGGCGGCGCGGGTGAACCGCGCGGTCGTCGGCTCCTCCGACATATGTGCGTGACCTGCGTGTCCGAATAGCCGCCACGGCAGTAAAATCATATCGGCATTCGCCTGATCTATCAGATCAGCTATGCCATGCAACGCACTGTCTAAATTGATAAATTCATCACAGTCCAAACAGGCAACCCAATCCGCGCCCGTCACCAGCGGGTGATCCCAAGCGGCCTTCAGGGCACGCCATTGCGGGGGCTTTTTGCCATCCTCCAGCGGAACATGCGTGACGCAAGGCAGCAGGTTCAACAACGCCTCCGTCCCGTCCTCGCAATCGTTGGTATAGACGAGGAAATCGCTCACCCCCGCCGCGCGGTGATGGGCGATCCATTCCGGCAGGTGCGGCCCTTCATTGCGCATCGTCGTGACGAGTGTGATTTTCATATGACGCCTGTTGCCCTTACGACCCGTTTTCCCCGTGAAACGAATCACTTTTCCTTGCGTTTTAACCTCTCCTCGGTAAGAATCGAAACAATCATAAAAACGGGCGGAGATTGAACTCGCTCATGAGAGGCAGATAACGTGTCCAAAGACTATGCAATTGCCCAGCTGTGGATCGGCGGCAATCTTTCCTACATGGAGCAACTGTGCGCCGTGTCCTTCCGCGACGCGGGCCACCACGTCAAAATGTATACCTACGGCGACGTCGGCAACATCCCCGACGGGATCGAGATTTGCGACGCGAACGAGATCATGCCCCTCGGCAACGTCATCGCGCACAAGCGCACCGGCTCCCCTGCTCCGCAGGCGGACAAGTGGCGCTACAACATGCTGGCAAAAACCGACGACCAGATTTGGGCCGACACCGACGCCTATTGCGTGAAGCGCTTCACCACCTCGAACGGCCACTTCCACGGCTGGGAAAGCGACCGCCACATCAACAACGGCGTTGTTGGCCTGCCCGCTGACAGCGATACATTGGCCGGATTGATCGACTTTACGTCTGACGAATATGCGATCCCTGATTGGTTCTCTGAAGACCTGAAAGAGGAGATGCGCCAGAAGAAGGCCGCAGGCGACCCCGTCCACGTGGGGGAGCAATCTTGGGGCGTTTGGGGTCCGCAGGCGCTGACCCACTTCCTGCACAAAACCGGCGAGCACAAATACGCAATGCCGATAGAGGCGCTGTTCCCGATCAGCTTCAAAAAGCGTCGCATGATGCTGAAGCCGAACATGGACCTCAGCCATTATGTCACCGACAACACGCTCTCCATCCACTTCTGGGGTCGCCGGATGCGCATGCGCATCATCGAGCGCGAAAACGGCGAGCCGCACCCTGACAGCTTGATCGGCAAGCTTCTGACCAAGCATAAGATCGTGCCGTCCGACGCGCCGCTGCCAAAGTCGAACCCGCATAAGCCGAAAGAGGCGAAGATGATCCCTGGCACCTCCATCCCCGAGGTGACCAACGAAGACCGTAAAGGGCGCGGAATCGTCAATCTGACCGACATGGCAGACGCGCGCGGCTTGGATCAGGGCAGTGGAAAGCACCGCTTCACCGAACTCTACCAGATGCTGTTCAACCCGCTGCGCACCCGCGCTATTCACATGGGCCTCTTGGGGCTGAGCGAGCCTGACGCCGTTGCGATGTGGCTGGAGTATCTGTCCAAAGCCAAGCTGACGGGCATTGATGCGGACGGTTTCGCGGGCGACAAGGATGCGCGGTTAAAGACCATTCGCGCCACGTCCGACAGCGTTGAAACGCTGGAGCGGGCCACCGCCAAAAGTGATCCCTTCGATGTGGTTCTCGACGATGCGTCCCATGCGTCCCACCACCAGCAACATGCCTTTACCGCGCTGTTTCCAAAGCTGAAATCGGGCGGGCTTTATATTATCGAGGATTTGCGGTTCCAACCAAAACAGCTGGAAAAATCCGGCTATCCCCGCACCGCAGTGCTGTTCCAAAACTATCTGCGTGAAGGTGGCTTTGCCCACCCCGACCCCGACATCCAAGACGCGTTGAACGGCTTTCGCGCCGACTTCTCCGGCTGCTTCATCTTCCAAGCGCAGTGGCACAAAGACAAACGTGATCAAGTGTTGGTGGTGCACAAGCGATGACCCAAAAGCACCTGATCCTGACATGTATGAAGAACGAAGGCCCCTACATTCTGGAGTGGGTGGCCTATCACATGTCGATCGGGTTTGATCATTTTCTGGTCTACATCAACGACTGCGAAGACGGCACCGACAAGATCCTGCGCCGTCTTGCGAACATGGGTATCGTCACCCTGCGCCACAATCCGGCGCGCGAGGGCGCGCGTGCCTCGCATCAGGTGCGCGCCTACCGCAAGTCGACCAAAGAGCAGGTCTACAAGGATCACGACTGGGTGGCGGTGATTGACGCGGATGAATTCGTCAACATTCACGCAGGCAGCGGCAACATCCGCGACCTGACCGCAGCAGCCCCCGACGCCAAATGTATCTCGCTGGCGTGGCGGCTGTTCGGCAGCGCCGATGTCACCGCCTTCCACGATGGTTTTCTAACGGAAACCCTGCGCCGCGCCGCGCCGGAGCATTGCCCCGAGCCAACGCAAGCATGGGGTTTCAAGTCGATCCACCGCACGGACGCGGTCGATATTGTAGGCTGCCACCGCCCCAAATCGGTTCCAAACGATGACTGGGCGGCGCTGAACTGGGCCGGCCCTGCGGGCACCCCCATGCCGGAGAGCTATTTCAAGAACAGCTGGCGGATGAACCGCAAAACGATCAGCTACGATCTGGGCCAGATCAACCACTACGCCGTGCGCACGCGCGAAAGCTTCTTGCTGAAATCAGCCCGTGGCCGCGCCTTTGGCGAGGGCATTCGCGGCGCGGACTACTGGGAAGATATGAACCGCAATGAGACCTATGACGTCTCGATCCAGCCCAAGCTGGGCGCGATGAAGGACATCTACGAAGATCTGGTGTGCGACCCCAAACTGGGCCGCCTGCATGACCGCGCTGTGCAATGGCACCGCGACCAAATTCAGGCCGTCATGGAAACCGACACCGGCCGCGCCTTGATGGAGGCGATCACCCCCTCCCTCGACCTGTTCCCCGGCCTGCGCAAACGGGTGGCCGCATGAATGATGTGATTGACCTAAAGGCCCCGACCGAGGAAATGGACCGCGCCGCATGGAACGCGGAACTGCGCGCAATGGGCGACGAGCACGGATTTTTCGAGGAGTTGGGCGCGGATCACACCGCCCTCTTCGTGAAATCCGGCAAGACGCTGATCGTCACCTTTGAGAACCTCGACCATGTGTTCGAGCATGGCAACCGCCTGCCGTGGGGCTTTGACTTCGTGCAAAAGCAGGGCTGGTCAATCCTTGGCTTAATGGCCCACGACTGGACATGGTACCGCGACGAAGACGTGATTTCGTTCTTCAACCGCTTGAAAAAAGAGAAGTTTTTCGCGCAGTTCGACACGGTCGTGTTCTATGGCGCGTCGATGGGGGCCTATGCCGCCTGCGCCTTCTCCGCCGCCTGCCCCGGTGCGACGGTTGTGGCGATTTCCCCGCAAGCCACGCTCGACCGCGATGTGACGTCGTGGGAAACACGCTACCAAAAGGCGTGGAAGCGCAACTATAACAACGACTTCGGCTATGCCCCCGATATGGTGGCCAAAGCCAAGGACGTGTTCATCTTCTATGATCCGCTGGAGCCGCCGGACGCCATGCACGCGGCGCTGTTTCGCGGGCCGAATATCACCAAGCTGAAGTGCCGCTTCCAAGGCCACCGCATCGCGTCGGGGCTGATCCAGATGGGACTGTTAAAGCCCGTCGTCGGGGCCTGCGTAGATGGCACGCTGACACGCACCAGTTTTTACAAAATGCTTCGGGCGCGGCGCGACTTTCGCCGTTATCTGCGCGAGTTGATCTTGCGCATTCCCGAGGACAAGCATCCCCTGCTCATCGCCTATCTGGCGCAGCGGGTTTTGAGCACCGGCAATGGTCCGGTGTTCCGCCGCAAACTCAACGCGGCAAACGCGCTTTTGGAAAAGCGCGGCATAACGCCCCCCGGAAAACGAGGGGGCCGAAAATGATAAACTCAGGCAAGGCGGGCAAAGCACATGGGAAAGATATGGCTTCATATCGGGTCACCTAAAACGGGGACCACATCGCTTCAAAACTTCCTTAACGACAACGCGCAAGTGTTGCGGGACACGGGGCGTATGAACTTCATGACAACAGGGCGGGCGCATATTGCGCACAACCAGTTGGCGGCCTCCGCACGCACTGGCAATGCCACCGTGTTGATGGAAGACATGCTGCGCGAGGCTGACGGCGCGCCCGAAGTCACGCATGTCGCGTCCTCCGAGATGCTGTTCAACCTGCACACCGCGCGCAAGCTTTCGGGAGCCGCCCCCGAAGAGTTCAAGCAACGCACCAAGGTGATTTGCTACATCCGCCGCCAAGACAGCTACCTTGAAGCGCTCTACAAGCAGCTTTTGAAGAACAGCCGCATCCCGCCGGACCGTCAGGCCTTCCTTGATGACGCCAAGCGCCGGCTGCACTATCTGCACACCTTCAACACCTATGCGGAGATGTTCGGCGAGGAAAACATCATCGTGCGCCCCTTCGGCCCCAAATGGCTGGTGGACGGCGATGTGGTTCGCGATTTCGCGCATCATCTGGGCATGCCCATCACCCGTGATCTGCGGGTCATGGAAGGCTTCTCCAACAAGACCTTCTCGGCAGAGATGTCGGAGCTCTTGTCCCTGATGGGCGAACGTACGGATTTCAACACCCGCGAGGTGATCCGCGAGTTGATCGCCTTGAACCACCCCGGCACCATCAAGTCACGCGACGTGTTCTCACGCAGCGAACGCTTGGGGCTGATGCAGCAAGTGACTCGCGAGAACCGCCGTCTGGTGAAACGCTTCATGCCCGATTGCAAAGACTTCTTCCAAACCAAAGATCTGGAGAACGAGGAAACGGCGCTTAGCACCGAAGACCAGCTCAGCAGCCAGCTGGCTGACCGCGCCGCCGCGACAGAGGCGCTGATGATCGCCATGGGCAACCTGCAGGCCCGCCGCAAACAAGAGGCAGAACTGGCCGCAGAGGCGACAGAACTCCCCGCTCCCAGCCCCGCCAACGACGCGCTGGAGGAAGACCTCGCCCCGCCCACATGGTACCGCGAGATTTATCCAGGCGGTGACAAACGCGGCTGGTTCCATTCGCACGGCACCTATGCCGCCTCCTTCGTGGAGCGTGATCCGGACCAGTTGGTCGTGTCCTTCGACAACCTGTCGCAAGCTGGCAACGACGCCTACGCCCGCGAGCCTTGGGCGCAGAAGTTCTGCGCAGATCGCGGCTATTCGCATCTGGGCGTCTATGCGCAAGAACCCACATGGTTCCGCGACGCGGATCTGATTGCCCACCTCGAAGAGCTGCGCGATCAGGGCTTCTTCAAGGGCTTCAAGAAAGTGGCCTTCGTGGGCACGTCGATGGGCGCATTCGGCGCGCTCACCTTCTCCTCCCTCGCACCGGGGGCCACTGTGGTCGCCTTCTCCCCGCAAACCACGCTGGACGAAAAGAAGGTCCGTTGGGAGCAGCGCTTCGCCAAGGGCCGCGCAGCCGATTGGTCCCTGCCCTATTCCGACGCCGCCAAGCAGATCAAGGCCGCGTCACAGGTCTATGTGATCTACGACCACTTCCATGAGGGCGACCGCAAACACGTGGACCGCTTGAAAGGCCGCAACGTCGTGCACCTGAAAGGCGCGGGGCTTGGCCATAAGTCCGCACTGGTGCTCAGCCGGATGAATGTGCTGAAGGATGTGATGGAAGGCGCCGTCGCAGGCACCCTGACAGAACTGGATTTCTACCGCGCCATTCGGGCGCGCAAAGACATCTACCTCTACCGCCAAGCGATGGAAAGCTACCTGACGGAGCGCGGCAAGGCAGATCGCGCGGAACGTTTCGCCAATGCCTTCAAGAAACGGCGCAGGCTCCAGTCCGCTTAGAAAAGTTGTAAAACTGTAAGCAAGACACACAAATGGGCGCAAACTGCGCCCATTTGTGTTTGATCATGACAAGCAGCGCAAAGCGCGTTGTCGTCAAATGTGGTAGATATCGCGGAACACGTAACGTGCGATGTCTTCGCGGCGCATGCCCATGGCGGACAGCTCTTCGTCAGACTTGGCGTTCAGCTTTTCCATCTGCGCGATACGGGCATTGGCGCTGGCGGCAAGGTCGATCGAGTTGAACATCGCCATGAAGAAATCGCCGATACGGGCGAACAGCGAGGTCGGTTGGGCGTGGGTGATATAGGCCATTTGTCGTCTCCATCTGTGTGCACGCGTCCTGCGTGCCTTGAGACAAACATAGGAACCCTCGCCGGATATGAGCAGGCCCAATTGCGCATTGCCGCAATGCAGCAAACGCAACCCTGATTAATAAACTGCTGATTTAGCAGGCATATACCTGCGCGGAGAGCTCATAAACTGTCTCGCCTTCGGCCACCGGATCAAACACCACCACGTTGCCGCCCACCTCTTTGGCCTTCACTTTCGCCGCACGTCGCGCGTCCTTCAAGCCGATTTCGCGCAGCGCACCGTAAACGCCCGGAATGCCGCGCACGCGCCCCAAATCCTTGCAACCCGCCACGTCCCCCGCGTTGCGCTCGCTCACCTCCGGCACAAGGTAGCTCGTCGGGGTGCACCCCGCCATCATCACCAGCGCCGCGCCGATCCCTACCGCTTTCATCATCTGCCTGATCCCTCACACCCTGTTCATGCTTGTTGGCACGGTGGCTACCACACCTAGCCCCCGCTGCACCTGAAATAGCACGCCAATCAGACGCCCGCGCATTTTTTTGCCGACACCCATCGCTGCTTTTTGCACCAACCGCGCCGCCCCCTCTGGCCTTGGGGCCGCCGACGCGCTAATCACGCCCGCAGACATAAGGGGCCCACAATGACCAGCTTGACCATCACCCAACCCGATGACTGGCACTTGCACCTGCGCGACGGCGATATGCTCAAGGCAGTGCTGCCCGAAACCGCCCGCCATTTCGGCCGCGCCATCATCATGCCCAACCTGATCCCGCCCGTGGTCACCGCGAAGGACGCGGCAGAATACCGTGACCGGATCATGTCGGCCAAGCCCGACAACTCCAAGTTTCAACCGTTGATGACGCTTTATCTGACCGAGGATACCGACGTCAAAGACCTACGCGCCGCCGCCGAAATCGGCCTGATCCACGCCGTGAAGCTGTATCCGGCGGGTGCCACGACCAACTCCGCCTCCGGCGTTGCGGATTTCTCCAAGGTGCAACGCGTGCTGGAAAACATGGCGCAAATCGGCCTGCCACTCTGCGTCCACGGGGAGGTCACCTCCCCCGATGTCGACATCTTCGACCGCGAAGCGGTGTTCATCGACACTGTGCTCGACCCGATCCGCCGCGCCGTGCCCGGCCTGCGGGTGGTGATGGAGCATATCACCACCAAGCAAGGCGCGGACTATGCGCGCGAAGGCGGCGATACCCTCGCGGCCACGATCACCACGCACCATCTGGTCATCAACCGCAACCATATCCTCGCAGGCGGCATCAAGCCGCATTACTACTGCCTCCCCGTCGCCAAACGCGAGGAGCACCGCCAAGCGCTGGTGGCCGCCGCAACCTCTGGCGACAACAGCTTCTTTCTCGGCACCGACAGCGCGCCGCACACGGATGCCAACAAACTGCTGCCCTGCGGCTGCGCGGGTTGCTTTACCGCGACCAACACCATGTCGATCCTCGCCGAGGTCTTCGAGCAGCAAAACGCCCTAGACAAACTGGAGCGCTTCACCTCGCTGAACGGCCCCGCCTTCTACAAGATGGCCCCCAACACGGCCAAGCTGACGCTCACCAAAGGGGATCCCGTCACCTATCCGGACCATATCGCCACCGCCCAGGGCGATGTCACCGTATTCGACCCGCAGATGCCGCTGCATTGGCGCGTCAGCGACCCTATCACTGCTTCTTAAATACCTCCTCCGGAGGATCCGCCGCCCGCCACAAGGACCACCCATATGATCCCGACCACCTACCCGACCCGCGAAGAAATCGCCCGCCTCTCCGCCTCCATGCTGCTTGAGGTTGGCGCGGTTCACTTCAACGCCCGCGAGCCTTTCACCCATGCCTCCGGCAAGAAGGCCCCCACATATGTGGATTGCCGCAAGCTGATCTCTTTCCCGCGGATACGCACCACGCTGATGGATTTTCTGGCCTGCACCATCATGCGCGACGCGGGGTTTGAGGCCTTCGACAACGTCGCTGGCGGCGAAACGGCGGGCATCCCCTTCGGGGCGCTGATCGCGGAGCGCATGGCCCTGCCGATGACCTATGTGCGCAAGAAGGCCAAAGGCTACGGACGCAACGCCCGCATCGAGGGCGAGATGACCGAAGGCCAGCGCGTGCTGCTGGTGGAGGACATGACCACCGACGGCGGCTCCAAGGTCAGCTTCGTGGAGGCCATCCGCGAGACCGGCGCCACCTGCGCGCACACGGCCGTGATCTTCTTCTACGACATCTTCCCCGACACCCGTGAACGGCTGGGCCAACACGGCATTTCGCTGCATTCCTTGTGCACATGGTGGGATGTTTTGGCGGTCGCCAAGGAACAAGAAACCTTCGACGCGGAAACGCTGGCAGAGGTGGAAAAATTCCTGCGCAACCCCGCCGAATGGCAAGCCGCAAACGGGTAACGACTCGGTCGCGGGCGCAACCTTGCGCCCGCACGCCCACCACCGCTCCACGCCGCGCCAAAGCAGGTTCCGTGGCGTTATGCGGCGCGGGTTATCTCGGGCCGCGCAGTCTACATGTTGACGCAAAGCACCGCCTTGCCGCAATATAGCGACGTAAAGCTCCGTAAAAAAGTTACCCACAGGATATCCAGATTGATCCCTCTCGCGGGATCGGTCATTGGTCTTACTCAGGGACAAGGGGATTGTAATGAACGATTTGAGTACGGCGCCTAATCCAGGGCCAGGCGCATCTGTGCATGTCGATACTGCTGGCGCGTTGCCACATAACATTGAAGCCGAACAGCAGCTTTTGGGCGCGATTCTGACTAACAACGACGTGTTCGACCGCGTGGCCTCCGTCATCTCGGCGGAGCATTTCTTCGATCCCGTACACCGCCGCATTTACGAGACCGCCGCGACCCGCATCCACAAAAACCTGCTGGTCTCTCCCGTCACGTTGAAACCCTACTTTGAGGACGACGAGGGCCTGCAAGAGCTGGGCGGCCCCGCCTATCTGGTGCGCCTGCAAGGCGCGTCGATTTCCGCCTTTGCCGCGCGTGACTACGCGCAGATGATCTACGACCTCGCGATCCGCCGAGAGCTGATCGAGCTGGGTCAGGAAATTGCCCTGAAGGCCGGTAAGGTCGACACTGAAAGTGATCCCTCCAGCCAGATCGTCGACGCGGAGCAGCGCCTCTATGCACTGGCGGAGGCTGGTCAAGCCGAAAGCGGCTTTCAAAGCTTCCTGAAAGCCGTGACCGAAGCCGTGGAGGTCGCCAACGCTGCCTACCAGCGCGACGGCGGTCTGGCGGGTATCTCTACCGGCTTGATTGATATGGACAAAAAGCTGGGGGGCCTGCACCGCTCGGACCTTTTGATCCTCGCCGGACGCCCCTCCATGGGGAAAACCTCGCTGGCGACCAACATCGCGTTCAACGTCGCCAAGGCCTACAAGAAGGGCCAGACCCACGACGGCACGGAAGGTGCTGTTGAAGGCGGCGCGGTCGGCTTCTTCTCACTGGAGATGAGCGCCGAACAGCTTGCCGCGCGTGTCCTGTCCGAGGCCGCAGAGGTGCCGTCCGAGCAAATCCGCAAAGGCGACATGAACGAGACGGAGTTCCGCCGCTTCGTGGAGGCGGCCAAGGCGCTGGAATCCTGCCCTCTGTTCATCGACGACACACCTGCCCTGCCGATTTCGCAGCTTGCCGCCCGCGCACGCCGCCTGAAACGCAGCCATGGCCTCGATGTGCTGATCATCGACTATTTGCAGCTGGTGCGCCCCGCGACCGCCAAAGACAGCCGCGTGAACGAGGTCTCGGAAATCACCCAAGGCCTGAAGGCCATCGCCAAGGAATTGAACATTCCGGTGATCGCGCTGTCCCAGCTGTCACGGAACGTGGAGAGCCGCGAAGATAAGCGCCCGCAACTGTCCGACCTTCGCGAATCCGGCTCGATCGAGCAGGATGCGGACGTCGTGATGTTCGTGTACCGCGAGGAATACTACAAAGAACGCGAAAAGCCCGCCGACCACGAGCTAGAGAAAATGGCGAACTGGCAAAACGAGATGTCGCACTGCCACGGTAAGGCCGAAGTCATCATCGGCAAGGCGCGTCACGGGCCAATTGGCTCTGTAGAGCTGTCGTTCGAGGGCCGTTTCACCCGCTTCGGCAACCTGATCAAGCCTTGGCAAGAGGGCGAAGGCGGCGGTGGCGGCGAGTTCTAGGTGTCCAAGGCTGGATTGCATTCAAGGTCACGTCGGGCTGCGTCCTTCGCTTTAGCTTACCTGACGAGTTGGTCAAACTCTTAAACGGACATTGATCTTACGTGCGGCGAAGGTCTGCTTCTAGCTCAAAATGCCGGATGCTGCATCGCGGATTTCTCTCAATGAGGTGATTTACAGCCTGCTGATGCTATGGCTAGCTGATTGAACGTCTTGAAAGGTAATTCAATGAATTTTCAAATTTGGCTAGCGTTTGTCGCGGCATCAACTGCGCTTCTACTCATTCCCGGCCCAACGGTCCTGCTCGTGCTAAGCTATGCCATGAGCCAAGGTAAGAGGGTCGCGCTTGCAACTGTTGGCGGCGTGGCGTTGGGAGACTTCATTGCAATGTCAGCATCTCTTGCAGGTCTAGGTGCTTTGGTGCTCGCGTCGGCAACTCTGTTCACCATTTTGAAGTGGGTGGGGGCCGTCTATCTTATCTATTTGGGCGTCAAACTTTTTCGCAGTGCTCCAACGGCTTCGTTGGGCGACCTTGAAACGCTGACAGAGACGAAAGCGTCCAGCGTTTTCGGTCACGCGGCGGCTGTGACAGCCCTCAATCCCAAGTCTATCGTGTTCTTTATTGCTTTTGTGCCCCAGTTTGTTGTCGTTGAAAGCCCTCTGTTGCCGCAGTTTGCAATCTTGATCGCCACATTCGTCGGGCTGGCTTCAATCAACGCGCTAGCCTATGCGCTCTTGGCTGACAAACTACGGGCCAAGATTTCAAGACCATCGGTGTTGGCATGGTTTTCACGGCTCGGTGGCGGTGCGTTGGTGGCAATGGGGCTTGCAACAGCGGCGTTCAGGCGCACCCAGTAACAGAGAGCAAGGTCAGCTTTGGCCTGCATAGCTGATATCAATTAGTCACCAGAACGCCCCTGTCTCAGCCTACCTATGCCCCCAATCGTCAGGGTCATCTGAATTGTTAGGCGACAGGCCCAGCACATCACCCTTTAGCGAGCAGCCCAAGCCCAGAACCGTGCGGTTGGCGTAGTTGAAATAGGCGGTTACTTGGTTGATCTCCAATATCTGCCCATCATCCCACCCCGCATTGCGCAGCGCAGCTACATCCGCCTCTATCATATTTGCGGCGGAAACCGTCAGCTTCTGCGCATAGGCCAAACCGGTGTGGTGCAATGCGTCCAGCGGCGTGTCTTGCGGCGCGCGGGCTTCCAGTGCTGCGCGTATCTCATTGGCGTGCAGGTCATCCGCCAGCAACCGGCGCAGCCCCGCAAAGTGATGCTCTACACAGTAGTCACAGCCATTCAACAGGCTGACATATACTCCGATAGTTTCCAAAAACCACTTGGGCACGGTGTTCGACGCATGGTGGATACAGTTCTTATAGAGAAGCATATGCCCCTCCATCGAATGCGGCCTCAGGGAGTGGGACATCATGATGTTGTCTACGTTGCCATCCGGCCCCGTCACACGGTCGTACAGCGGCTTTAGGCGGGCGTCGGCCTCATCATAGGGAATGGTCTTAATCCAGCTCATCATCGGGCTCCTTGCGCGGGTCGCCGCAAGCTTCGCCAATTGAGGGGCGCGAATCTAGCCAAAATGTGCTATGGTGACTTTAGAGACCGGTCCGTCCTGCTCTAATTCCAGGAAAACCCTCTTAACATAAAGCAGGTGTGAGGTTTCCACGAACCGCCGCAATTCCAGCGGCGGTTCTGCTTTTTCCCAGACTAGGTCTTGCGACCAGACAAGTGTTTACGCAGCTTCGACGGCGGCGCTTTCTTGCGTCCCTTGAAAGGGTTATCTTCGTTTTGCGACCGCATGAACAACCGGATCGGCGTGCCCGGCATGTCGAAGTCTTCGCGCAGACCGTTCACCAGATAGCGCGAGTAGCTGGCGGGCAGCAAATCTGGGTGCGACGCCATCACAACGAATCCCGGTGGCCGCGCCTTCACTTGCGTCATGTAGCGCAGTTTGATGCGTTTGCCTTGTGGCGCGGGTGGCGGGTGCTGCTCCAACATGCCAACCAGCCAGCGGTTAAGCGCCGACGTGCTGACACGGCGGTTCCACACTTGGTGCGCTTCCAGAATGGCGTCGTGCAGACGCTCCAGCCCCCGACCCGTCAGCGCGGACACAGTGATCAACGGCGCGCCGCGCAGCTGCGGCAACAGCCGCGTGAACTGTTCTTTCAACTGCTTGAGCTTGTCTTGCTTGTCGCCTTCGGTGTCCCACTTGTTGACGGCCAGAACCACTGCACGGCCTTCGCGTTCAGCCAGATCGGCGATGCGCAAATCCTGCTGCTCGAACGGGATGTCGACGTCCAGAAGAACCACCACGACTTCGGCAAATTTCACCGCGCGCAGCCCGTCAGACACCGACAGTTTCTCTAGTTTGTCTTGGACTTTCGCCTTCTTGCGCATCCCCGCCGTGTCGAAAATCCGCATCGGCGTGCCGGACCATTCGGTCATCACGGAGATCGCATCGCGGGTGATCCCAGCCTCAGGGCCAGTCAGCAAACGCTCTTCGCCAAGGATCTTGTTAATCAACGTGGACTTGCCCGCATTCGGGCGGCCAACAACGGCAATTTGCAAAGGTTTTGAAGAGGTTGGCGGGATGTATTCAACCACCTCGTCTTCGCCAAGTTCCTCGTCTTCTTCGGTCAGATCAACGTCAACCAACGGCGTGTGGTCCACATGCGCGGCCTCTGCCAGATCAATCAGCGGGCGCAGCACGTAAGCCAGATCGGCCATGCCTTCGCCGTGCTCTGCGGACAGGCCCAGCGGCTCCCCCAGACCAAGCGAATAGGCCTCCATCAAACCGGCCTCACCCGCCTTGCCCTCGGCCTTGTTCGCGGCAAGGATCACATGCGCATTCTTCTTGCGCAGGATGTCGGCGAAAATCTCGTCGGCAGGCAAAACACCCGCGCGCGCGTCGATAATAAACAGGCAGGCGTCTGCCATTTCCACAGCGCGCTCCGTCAGCATCCGCATACGGCCCTGCAGCGACTCGTCAGTGGCCATTTCCAGACCAGCGGTGTCGATGATGGTGAACTTCAAGTCCCCCAGACGCGCCGCGCCTTCGCGCAGGTCGCGGGTCACACCCGGTTGGTCATCGACCAGCGCAAGGCGCTTGCCCACCAGACGGTTAAACAGCGTGGATTTGCCAACATTGGGACGGCCAACAATGGCGAGGGTGAAAGACATGACAATAGCTCCGATGGACGGTCAGACGCGCGTCATACAGGCAAATGCCGTCAACGGAAAGCGGCGAGTTGCCCCTTGCCGGTGATCACGTAAAGCGTGCCGTTCACAATCGCCGGTGCAGAGGCCGCGCCGCCCTTCACATCCGTCGTCCCCACAAGGGCACCGGACGCAGGGTCGTAGCTGCGGATTTTGCCGTCGTTGGACGCCACAACCAGACGGCCACCCGCAAGGATGGGGCCGTAGTGAGCATAAATCTCATCACGCTTGCGCAGCTTCTTGGCAGTGTAATACGGCAGCTCCACGCCCCAGATACGCTCTCCGGTGGCGCGGTCCAGACGCAGCAACTCGTTCTGGTCAGAGACCAAGAACACGCTGTCCCCCGACGGCCAAACCGGCGAGTAAGTCCCTTCGCGTGCGGTCCAGATGCGCTCCCCAGAGGAGGCCTCCATCGCCACAACGCGGCCCGACTGGTTGCCCGCATAGACAACGCCGTTGTCGATCACAGGGTCGCCTGTCACGTCGGAGATCGTGGCATAAGCCACGCCCTTGCGCTTGCCCGCGACCGAGGAACCCCAAACACGGATGCCCGATTTTTTCAAAGCGGCCGCCAATTCGCCGGAGCTGAACGGGAACACCACCAACCGCGACGCAATCGCGGGGCCGGAGCCGCCCGCAATCGCCGCGTTCGACGGCGTGCCGGGCAATTGCCACTTGATGCGGCCCTGCTTGGTGTCCAGCGCCCATGCTTGGCTGTCGCGGCTGACCACATAGACCAACCCGCCGTCAATTGTCGGGGCGGAGGTCAGTGGCGCGTCCAGCTTCTGGCGCCATTGCACGGCCCCAGATGTGGCCTCAATCGCGAAGAGTTCGCCAAAGCCCGTGGTGGCAAAGATCGTGCCATCCGCAAAGGCCAAGCCGCCGCCGGTGGCGTCGCCCTCTTTGTCGGTGGCTGGCGTCAACGCGCGGCTCCAGAGCGTCGCCCCATCAGAGCCTGTGGCCGTAACCATAGACGCGCTGTCCATCGTGAAGATGCGCCCCCCCGCGACAATCGGGTCAGCGGTGATGCGACCCTTGCGGGTGTTGCCCTTGCCGATGTTGGCGGTCCAGATCGGGGTCAGCGTCGCGTTCAGCGCCGGATGCGCCGCCTTATGGGCAGAGTTCCCGCCGCGGTGTGTCCAGCTGGAATAGTTCTTTTGCGCAGGGGCGCGGAATTCCTTGGTCAGGTTCACGACCCCGCCGCCCGCATCCTCTGAACCCGGAAGGCCGGCGCGCACATCATAGCGTTTGCCGTCCAGCACCAGCTCTTCTTCGCCACATGCACCCAGTGCAAGCAAGGCGCAGACCGCCACGCTCGTCAGTGAAGTCTTGGAAAATTTCATGCCCATAGCCCCTGCTGACCCTTCTTTTGTCGTACGTTGCCGCGCTTTTGTGGGCGCGGTCATTTGGTCCGTCGTATGTCGTTCGCGTGTCTTATTGGGCGCTTGCGAGTTCGCCACCCAGAGCCACAATCAACTCTGACGCGCGACGTTGCAACCCCGGTGTGATTTTGGCCGATGCCAGCACCCCGCGCAGGATCTCGACGGCGGTGTCCGTGTCGCCGGTCTCTGCGGCAATCAGCGCCAGTTGTTCTTCGGCCAGCGGCTGAAACGGTGCCCCCGGCACGGCCAGCGCTTCAAACGCCGCGCGGCGTTCTTCTAAGGGGGTTTCCGGCGGCAACGCCAATGCGCGCTTTAGCTGCGCCAGTTCCGTGTAGACGGCTGGTGCGCCCTCGGTGCCAATGACCGTGTCGAGTTGCTGAATGCCGAACTCCGCGTTGTCCCCCGCAAGCGCGTCTGCGGCGGCCAGATGGCCCGCAATCGCGGCTTGCTGCGGGTTGGCGGCCTCGATCTTGCCCAAGGTGGCGCCTGCGTCGTCAGCGTCAATGCCAGCCAACAGGGTGTCTCCGAATGCTTCCGCTTCCGCTTTCACCGTCGCTTTGCGGTATTCATTGTAGGCCGCGCCACCAACGATCAACAAAACGGCCAGAACAGCAACCCAGCCCCATTTCTTGATGAGGGTAAACAAACGGTCGCGGCGGACCTCTTCGGTCACCTCTTCGATAAAGCTGTCAGTTTGGCTCACAGGTGTTCTCCGTGTATCTGTTCCGCGAGGCATACCCCGAAGGGTTAAACCTTGCCAAGTGCAAAGGCACATTGCTATGAAGCACGCAGGAATTCGCGGCGCGGGCTTGGCCACGCTGGCTGTGCACAGCACATGCGCATGGCTGCGACCCTTAGCCTCTTGCGAAATTCAAAAATAAACTGTATTTTGAACCGATCGGTTTAGATATTTGCCTGGCCGTGACCCAATTTTTTGAAGCCGAGTCCGGCACAGGGATTAAATATATGCGTTTCTTCTCGATCGTCACAGCAATCGTGGTGACCCTCGCGCTCTACCTTATTGTGTTTGAGCGCGACCGTTTGCTTGGCTTTGCCAACGGCGGCGATACCCCGCCCCCCACGGCCACCGAAACGACAGCTGAAACAACTGAAGAACCAGAAGCAGAAGGCGCGCGCGTCGTCTCCGTCGTCGCCATGCGCTCGACTGCGCAGGCCATCGACAACGCGGTTCTGCTGCGCGGCCGCACCGAAGCCGCCCGCCAAGTTGACGTCCGCGCCGAGACGTCCGGCCTCGTCAGCTCGGAGCCACTGCGCAAGGGCGCATATGTCGAGGCAGGCCAGCTTTTGTGCGAGATCGCCCCCGGAACCCGCCAATCGGCACTGGCAGAAGCGCAGGCGCGCTACCCCGAAGCCAAGGCCCGCCTGCCCGAAGCCCAAGGCCGCGTGCTGGAGGCCGAAGCCCGTTTGAAAGAAGCGCAGATCAACGACAACGCCGCCAAACAGCTCTCCGCTGACGGCTTTGCCTCCGACATCCGCGTGGCAGGGACGCAGGCCGCCGTGCAATCCGCCCTCGCCACAGTAGAGACCGCGCGCGCCGGTGTTGAAAGCGCCCGCGCCGGCATCTTGGCCGCAGAGGCCGCGATTGCGGCGGCGAAGAACGAAATCGCCCGCCTTAGGATCACCGCCCCCTTCGGTGGCCTGCTGGAAACCGATACCGCAGAACTTGGCGCCCTAATGCAGCCCGGCGGGCTCTGCGCCACAGTCATACAGCTTAACCCGATCAAACTGGTGGCCTTCGTGCCCGAAACCGAGGTCGCCAAGGTCGACGTGGGCGCGCGCGCTGGCGGGCGTACCACCGCGAACCAAACCGTGGAGGGGCGCGTCACCTTCATGTCGCGCTCATCCGACCCCGAAACCCGCACCTTTCGCGTGGAAATTACCGTGGACAACGATGACTTGCAGTTGCGCGACGGCCAAACCGCCGAAATCCTGATCGGGGCGGAGGGGCAGAAAGCCCACCTCGTCCCCGCGTCCGCGCTGACGTTGAACGACCAAGGCACGCTGGGCCTCCAGATCGCCACCGATGACGACAAGGCGGCCTTCACGCCCATCACCATCCTGCGCGACACCGTCGACGGCATGTGGGTGTCGGGCCTGCCAGAACAGGCGTCGATCATCACCGTCGGGCAGGATTACGTCACCGACGGCGTGGCGATCAAGGCGACCTACGCGGGATCGAAATCATGACTGGTATGGTCGATTGGGCCAGCGAACGGGCCCGCATGATCATCGCCTTCATTGTGATGTCGGTGGTGATCGGGGCCTTTGCCTATACCGGTCTGCCCAAGGAAGGGGAGCCGGACATCGAAATTCCCGCGCTCTTCGTCTCTGTCCCCTTCCCCGGCATCTCCGCCGAGGACAGCGAGAAGTTGTTGGTCAAGGTGATGGAGACCAAGCTGCAAGACCTCGACGGGCTGAAAACCCTGTCCGGCACCGCCGCCGAGAATTACGCGGGCGTGGCGATGGAGTTCGAATTCGGCTGGGACAAAACCAAAATCCTCGCCGATGTGCGCGACAAGATGGGACAGGCGCAGGCCGAATTCCCCGACGGCGCGGAGCAGTACAACCTTATCGAGATCAACTTCTCCGAGTTCCCGATTGTCATCGTCTCCCTGTCGGGCGACCTGCCGGAACGCACGCTCACCAAGGTCGCCAAAGACCTGCAAGACGTGATCGAAGCCATGCCGCCGATCTTGGAAGCGGGCCTTGCAGGCCAGCGCGACGAGATGCTGGAAGTCATCATCGACCCCTTGGCGCTGGAGGCCTACAACGTCTCTGCGGGGGAGTTGATCAACGTGGTGACCAGCAACAACCTGCTGATCGCGGCGGGTGAAGTGGAGACCGACCAAGGCGCGTTCTCCGTCAAAATCCCCGCCTCTTTCGACGAGCCGCTCGACGTCTACAAGCTGCCGATCAAGGTCAATGGCGACCGCGTGGTCACATTGGGGGAGCTGGCCGACATCCGCCTGACCTTCGAGGACCGCACCGGCACCGCGCGCTTCAACGGCAATGACACCGTGGCGCTGCAAGTGGTCAAGCGGAAGGGCTACAACATCATCGACACCGCGCAGCTGGTGCGCGACACCGTGGCCGACGTGCAAAAAGGCTGGCCGCAAGAACTGCGCGACGCCATTCGCGTCGACGTCACGCTGGACCAGTCGAAGACCGTGAACAACATGGTGCAGCAGCTTGAAGGCTCCGTCCTGACGGCGATTGCGCTGGTGATGATTGTGGTCTTGGCGTCGCTCGGAACACGCTCCGCCCTGCTGGTGGGTTTCGCGATCCCGACGTCGTTTCTGTTGTGCTTCATCTTGCTGGGCATCATGGGCATTTCCATCTCCAACATCGTGATGTTCGGGCTGATCCTTGCCGTAGGCATGCTGGTGGACGGGGCCATCGTGGTGGTCGAATACGCCGACAAGCGCATCGACGAGGGCGCGGGGCCGATGCAGGCCTATACCGACGCCGCGAAGCGCATGTTCTGGCCCATCGTGTCCTCCACCGCCACCACGCTTTGTGCGTTTCTGCCGATGCTGTTCTGGCCGGGTGTTCCGGGTGAATTTATGGGCATGTTGCCGGTCACGCTGATCTTCGTGCTCTCCGCGTCGTTGATCGTGGCGCTGATCTACCTGCCCGTTATGGGCGGCGTGTCGGGCCGCATCTCGCGGATGATCACCCGCGCCTCCGGCTTCCTGCGCGGCTTCCACATCGTCCTTCGCTTGGCGTTGGTCGCCCTTGCCATGATCTTGCTGTTCACCGCGGCCATGCAGTTGCTGAACCCCAGCTACCTGTTGCCCATCCCGCGCGGGCAAGGCGGCGTCGGGGTCATGGTCTTTGGCGGGGTGTTCTTCACCTTTGCCGCCATGTTTGCCTCTGCCGCGATGGGGTCCGTGTCCGGTGCGCGCCGCGCCCGCCGCATCAACGCGGGCTACCGCCGCACGGCCTTCGGGCATTTCACCAAGTTCATCGCGGGCAATCCGATCATGCCGCTGATAGCCATCGGCGCGGTGGGGGCCTTCGTGATGATGACCTTCGTGACCTTCTCGGCCAACAACAACGGCGTCGAGTTCTTCGTGGAATCCGAGACCGAGCAGGCGATCATTTACGTACGCGCCCGTGGCAACCTGAGCCTCAAGGAAAAAGACGGTCTCGTGCGGCAGGTCGAAGACCAGATTGCCAGCGTTGACGGCATCGACTCGATCTTCGCCTTCGCGGGCGAAGGCGGGCTCGACACCAACACGGGCGGCGCAACTGGTCCGCTCGACACCATCGGGCAAATCCAGATTGAGCTGGCCGAATGGGGCAAGCGCCGTGACGACACGGATATCCTTGACGAAATGCAGGCCAAGATGGACGCCATTCCCGGCATCTATACCGAAATCCTAAGTCAGGACCGTGGCCCCGCAGGCGGCAAGCCGGTGAACCTGCGCCTGAAAGGCGACAATTGGGATGAGTTGCAAGAGGCCACCCGCATCGCCCGCGCCAAGTTCGAAGACACCGACGGGCTGATCACGATTGAGGACACCCTGCCCCTGCCCGGTATCGACTGGCAAATCGACGTCGATGTGGAGGCCGCAGGCCGCTACAAGGCCGACGTCGCCACCGTGGGCGCGATGGTGCAGCTTGTCACCCGTGGGTTGCTGCTCGACACCATGCGCGTCGACAGCTCCGACGAGGAAATCGAAATCCGCGTCCGCCTGCCCGAAGAAAGCCGCGTGTTGTCCACCTTGGACAACCTCAAGGTGCGCACGCCGGACGGGCTGATTCCGCTGTCCAACTTCATCACCCGCAAACCCGTGGCAAAGCTGGGCCAGATCGACCGCGTGGACCAAACCCGCTACTTCGACGTGAAGGCCGATGTTGCCCCCGACCTGCGCAACGCTGACGGCGACATCATGAATCCGAACGAGCGTATCGCCTATCTGACCGACTGGCTGGAAACCGACACGCCCCTGCCCGCCTCCGTCACCTTTGAATGGGCGGGCGACACCGAGGAAGAGGCCGAAAGCCAAGCCTTCCTTGGCAACGCCTTCCTTGCCGCCCTTGGGCTGATGTTCGTGATCCTGCTGGCGCAGTTCAACTCCTTCTACAACTCCGTTCTGGTGCTGCTGGCGGTAGTCTTGTCCACCACCGGCGTGCTGATCGGGATGCTGGTCATGGATCAGGCGTTCTCCATCATCATGACCGGCACGGGGGTCGTCGCGCTTGCGGGGATCGTGGTCAATAACAACATTGTGTTGATCGACACCTACCAAGAGTACTCCCGCTACATGCCCCGTCTGGAGGCGATCACCCGCACCGCAGAGGCCCGCATCCGCCCCGTGTTGCTGACCACCATCACCACAATGGCAGGCCTTGCACCGATGATGTTCGGTCTCAGCCTCGACTTCTTCGGCGGCGGCTACTCCATCGACAGCCCCACCGCGCTGTGGTGGAAGCAGCTGGCAACGGCGGTGGTCTTCGGGCTGGGCGTGGCAACCGTGCTGACGTTGGTGCTGACCCCTGCCATGCTGGCGCTGCGGGTGTGGATCTCCATGGGGGCCTATGCGTCCATACGCCAATTGCGTGCCTTGGGCGGGCGCGGGTCGCGCACTGCGCGTGATCTGGCGCTGAACAAAAGCGCGCGCAAGGTCCGCGACCCGCTGATCTTGTGGTCCGACCCCGACGCCCCCGCCACGCGCGACGGCGACGCGGTTCTGAAAGACGCGCAAAAGACGCTAAGGGCGGCAAAAGCAAAGCTCTCCAAGGCGGCCCAAGACCTAGAGGCATTGGACAGCAAAACCGCCGACAACGACGACCCGAAGGGCGGCCCCAAGTCGGGCACCCTGCGGGCGGCGGAATAAAGCGGGGAAGCGTCGCGGGGGATCGAAACCCCTTGACCTTCCCCCCCCCATGTTTCACCCAGACCCTATGGGAACTGGAACGCTTCATATTGACCTGACCGCGCTGGTGGACAACTGGCGCGCGCTGGACCGCCAATCCGCCACCGACACAGGCGCCGTTGTAAAAGCCGACGGCTACGGGCTGGGCGCGGGCCGCGTGTCCAAAGCGTTGGCAGAGGCTGGCGTGCGGACATTCTTTGTGGCCACCGCAGAGGAGGCAACCGCCCTGCGCGCCTCCCTTGGGCCTGATCCGGTGATCTACGTCTTTTCCGGCCATATGGACGGCGAGACGCAAACCCTGTCCGATCTGGGCGCGGTGCCGCTCCTGAATTCGCCCGAGCAAGTCGCCCGCCACCAGTCGCAGCTGCCAGATCACCCCTTCGGGTTGCAGCTCGACACGGGCATGAACCGCCTTGGCATTGAGGCCAGCGACTGGTCCCCTGCGATGAGCCAGGACGCCACCCTTGTGATGTCGCATCTGGCCTGCGCGGATGAGCCGGACCACCCCGCCAACGCCGCCCAGCTTAAGGCATTTCTTGACATGACCGCTGGCATCCTCGCCCCGCGCTCGCTCGCGGCGACGGGGGGCATCCTGCTTGGCCCCGAATACCACTTTGACATGACCCGCCCCGGCGTTGGGCTTTATGGCGGGCTGCCATTTGCGGGCGCGAAACCCGTTGTCGGCCTTGATCTGCCCGTGATCCAGACCCGCACCGTCGATCCGGGGGAGGCCGTGGGCTACGCGCAGTCCTACGTCGCGGACAGCAAACGCGTCATCGCCACCGTTTCGGGCGGCTACGCCGACGGGCTGATCCGCGCGATGTCCAGCACCGCCACGCTTTATGCGGGCGAGACCCCCTGCCCCCTTGTGGGCCGCGTGTCGATGGACCTGATCACCGTGGACGTAACCCATCTGGATGACGTCCCCACGCACCTGAGCATCCTTGGCCCGCAGCAAAGCGTTGACCAATTGGCGGATGCGGCTGGCACCATTGGCTATGAGATCCTGACATCCCTTGGCCACCGCTACACACGGTCCTACGCGTGAGCCGTGTTCTGACGCCCATCGCCGTCCTTGGCGCGCTGACCCTGTCGGCGCTGGCCGCGTTGGGCCGTTTGGCGATTTTTACTGGACAGACCTTCGCCCACATGATCCGCCCGCCGTTCTATCTCAAGGAATTCGGCGCGGCGCTGATGAATGTCGGCTACTTTTCGTTGCCCGTTATCGGGCTGACGACGCTGTTCACCGGTGGCGCCTTGGCGTTGCAAATCTACGCAGGCGGCGCGCGCTTCAGCGCGGAGGCCGTGGTGCCACAGATCGTCGCCATCGGCATCGTGCGCGAACTTGGCCCCGTTATGGTCGGTCTGATGATCGCCGCGCGCGTGACCTCCTCCATCGCGGCGGAAATCGCCACCATGAAGGTGACGGAGCAGATCGACGCGCTTGTGACGCTGTCGACCCACCCGATGAAATACCTCACCGTGCCCCGCGTGCTGGCAGGCATCATCGTGGTCCCCGCGCTGGTCGCCGTCGGCAACATCATCGGCATCATGGGCGGCTGGGCCGTGGCGGTGGGCACGCTGGACTTTAACTCCGCCACCTACCTGCAGAACACCGCCGACTTCTTGGAGACCTCCGACATCATGACGTCGCTTGCCAAGGGCGCCGTCAACGGCGGCATCGCCACGCTGATGGGCTGCTACTACGGCATGAACTCCGGTCGAGGGGCAATGGGGGTGGGCAAAGCCACCAAAGGCTCCGTGGAGGCCGCAGCAGTGCTGATCCTTGCGGCAAACTTCATTCTGACGGGGATTTTCTTTACATCATGATCCGCTTGGAAAACGTCCACAAAGCCTTTGGCGACAACCGCGTTCTGCGCGGGGTCAACCTGCATATCCCCAAGGGCGAAAGCATGGTGATCATCGGCGGCTCCGGCACGGGCAAATCGATTGCGCTGAAGTCGGTGCTGGGGCTGGTGACGCCCGACAGCGGCACCATTCTGGTCGACGGCAAGGACGCGCGCAGCGGCGACAAAGACGCCTTTCTGGCGCGGTTTGGCATGCTGTTCCAAGGCGGCGCATTGTTCGACAGCCTGCCCGTCTGGCAAAACGTGGCCTTCCGCCTGATGCGCGGCTCCCTAAAGCGCCCCGCCGAGGAAGCCCGCGCTATTGCGGTGGAGAAACTGCGCCGCGTGGGCCTGAAACCCGATGTCGCGGACCGCTTTCCGGCAGAGCTGTCGGGCGGCATGCAAAAGCGCGTGGGGCTGGCCCGCGCCATCGCCGCAGAGCCGGAAATCATCTTCTTTGACGAGCCCACAACCGGCCTCGACCCGATCATGTCCGGCGTCATCAACGACCTGATCCGCGAGATAGTGGTGGAGATGGGCGCGACCGCCATGACCATCACCCACGACATGTCCTCGGTGCGTGCCATTGCCGATAAGGTGGCGATGCTGCACGACGGCGTCATCCAGTGGACAGGCCCTGTGGCCGATCTGGACAACTCCGGTGACCCCTACGTGGCGCAGTTCATTTCCGGCAGCGCGGACGGCCCGATCGAGGCCGTGCGCTAGGCCCCATTTACGCCATTGACCAGCCCGCAAAATACAGCATAACCTTCCGGCATTAAACAATATATTTTTGTCGAAGGATTCCCGTCGTGCCAACATTTCAAACCCTGTGGGACAACCACCCTGCGCGCACCAACGTGTGCGACGCCGCCATTTTCCGCAACCAATGCGCCATGCGCATGGGCGATGCGCTGACCAAAAGCGGCGTGAAAATCCCCATGAAGGGCTTGCGCACCTGTGTCGGCTACAACCGCAACCGCTTCAAAGACCACGCCCCTGGACACATCCGCGCGGCGCAGCAGTTGGCAAACGTTTTGAAAGAGCAGCCCACCCTGCTTGGCGCGCATGTCACCTGCAAAGTGATGACCGGCAGCATCAACGACAACATTGACACCTTCAAGAACAACAACGGCGTTGTGTTCATCATGAACGGCTGGGACCAGACCGACCACATCGACGTGTTCAATGGCACGTCGCTGGCGCTCAAGGGCGGGGCCGCAACCTATAGAAGTAAGGGGACGCAGGTATGGTTTTGGAAAATGACATGAGAGCTGTCGCTGCCGCTATCGCCCTGACCCTAAGTGCCAGCGCCGCGCAAGCGGACGCCTTGGTCACGACCGCCGAAGCCTACGGGCAAAGCTACAGCCTGATGGACGTAGACGGGCGCTGCGCCCTGTCGCTTGACGGCACCCAGCCCGCGTTGTTTCTGGCGATCCCTGCCCCTTGCGGTTTCCTCAGTCGTGATGGGGCTGAGGCGCAAATCGACACGCAGCACCCCGTAAAACAGATCGCAATCGTCGCGGGGCCACCCGTCGCCGCAGCGGCCATTGATTCCAAAAGCGGCGCCCAGCCAGAGCAGCTTTGCGCCCTGTCCGGCCAGCCCGTGATCATCGACGGGCAGCGCGTCACCCTCGGGGCCGCCGCGCTGGAGCCTTATCTGTTTTGCCACCACCTTGGGATGGACGATCTCTACTTCACCGATCTGATTGACCAGCTGGACTAACTAAGCACTGGATCGTTTCCCGCGCGGGAACAATCCACCACATACATCAAGATTTTGCGGCATGCCTCTGAAAGCATGCCATATTTTGGACAAAATTCCCCGTGGTCAATCGGCGGCTTTCCGCTACTATAAATTTACCTTTATTTAACCAGTACCTTTGGGGGGTGTCTGAGATGACTGGCGCAAACCAGACTTGGCTGCAACTCCAGCAGTTTTTTCAACGTGTGGCCCTCGTGGCTGTGGTTCTCTTCTCATGTGTTGTGATCGGCGCCACGCTGGCCGCCGCCGTGGGCTTGGCCCCTTGGCTCAGCTTCACTGCCAGCTACGGCGAAACCGTCGTGCCCTACGCGGGGATGATCACCCAGCTTTTCCTCGCGGCCTTGGCCGTATCGCTCTGCTTTTACCTGCCATCCAACCGCCGCATCCTGGAGCTGGAGAAGTCCCACCGCAGCTTCCACATGTCGATGGAGGACGTCGCCCGCGCCTATCTTGCCGCCCATAAGGCCGACAAAGAGGAGCTGTTCTCCCTCTCGTCGGAATTCGATTCCGTGCGCGAGCGGATCATGCATATGCGCGACCACCCTGACCTGCACACGCTGGAATCCTCCGTTTTGGAGGTTGCGGCGCAGATGAGCCACGAATCCCGTGACCTCGCCAAAATCTACTCCGACGAGAAGGTAGAGCGCGCCCGCACCTTCCTGCGTCAACGCCAGCGCGAAATCGAAGACTACCGCGAACAGATCGCCCTCGCCCAGCAGACCTGCGCCGACCTCAAGCGTTGGTCGCAACAGGTGAATGTGGAGGACAGCGTCGTCACTGCGCAGATGCAACGTCTTGAGGCTGATCTGGCCGAAATCCTGCCACTCATCGGTTACGAGATGGCCGACGCGCCGGAGCCAGAGAACGTGGTGCCCTTGCCGAAACCCAAAACCTCCGAGAAGAACGCCATCTGAGCCTTTGACCGCTTGAGGTTCACGGCAAAGCGCGGTTGAGTGCGCCTATGTTTTTGAAGATCGCAAACCTGTCGCTTCTGGTGCTGTTCCCCATCGCGTGGGCCGCGCCCTTGCTGAAGGCGGGGTTGCTGCCGTTCTTCTCTCTGTCTGAAATCTCCGTGCTGACCGGCATCCAGACGCTCTGGGCCAAGGATGTGCTGCTGGCGTTGGCCGTCACCTTCTTCGCGCTGGTAGCACCCTACCTGAAAACCGTGGGGCTGGCGCTGATCCACTTCCGCCTTGCCTCCCCGCGCCTGTTGCCTGCCATCACGCTGATGGGCAAGCTGGCGATGGCCGATATTTTCCTGATCGCGCTCTACATCGTGCTGGCGAAGGGCGTTGGCGTGGGGCGGGTGGAAACCGGATGGGGGCTATACCTGTTCACCGCTTGCGTCATCGCCTCGCTGGGCATGTCACTCATGAGTGCGCGCAAATGATGGAGGTTGCTGTCTCTCGCTTATATCATTGCGGCCTGTTTAACGTTTTTCGGTCTCATCCAAGCTGCGAGGTAGCACCATGCCGTTCCTAGCCATCCTGTCCGGCATTGCGATCGCTGCGCTGATTTTCTGCGCCCTGCTTTGGCAGGTCTACCGCGCCGTAACCACAACAGGCCTTTTGCGGTGGAACGCCGTTGGGCTGTGCTTGGGCACATTGGCGTTCATGGCGGCTGTCTCCCTACGAAGCGACGCGTTGTTTCTCCTTGGCACGGCCCTCAACCTGCTGCTGGCCCCCATCGCCATCTGGGCAGACCCGCGGTGGTCCAAACTATTGCCAGCGGTTCAGCTCGCGATGGCTTTGACAGTCATTTACCTATTATTTGTCAGTTCCAACTTGCCCACTGCCGCCGCCTGAGCGAAAACACCCGTCATGGCAAAACAACCCACGCACAAATGCACCGAATGCGGCGCCGCCCATTTCAAATGGTCCGGCCAATGTGACGCCTGTCAGGCGTGGAACTCCATCATTGAGGAAGCCCCGCTCACCACCGGCCCCGGCAAGAAATCCTTGGGCGCCATGCGGGGCAAGGCGTTGGAGCTGTCGGACCTGAACGCCAAGGACGACCCGCCCGCACGCACCGCGTCGGGCGTCGCCGAAATGGACCGCGTTTTAGGCGGCGGACTTGTGGAGGCCTCCGCCATCTTGGTGGGCGGTGACCCCGGCATCGGCAAATCCACGCTTTTGTTGCAAGTCGCCGCACGGTTCGCGCGCAACGGGATGCATGTGATCTATGTGTCCGGCGAGGAATCCGCCGAGCAAATTCGCATGCGTGCGGCCCGTCTGAAGCTGTCCCAAAGCCCCGTGCGCTTGGCCGCCGAGACCAATTTGCGCGACATCCTCACCACCTTGGACAAAGAGCGCCCGAAGCTGGTGATCATCGATTCCATTCAAACCATGTGGTCCGATCAGGTCGACAGCGCCCCCGGCTCCGTGTCGCAGGTCCGCGCCGCCTCCCATGAGTTGGTAAGTTTTGCCAAGCGCACCGGCACCGCGATTATCCTTGTGGGCCATGTCACCAAGGAGGGCGCGTTGGCCGGCCCGCGAGTGGTGGAGCATATGGTCGACACGGTTCTTTATTTCGAAGGGGAACGCGGGCACCAGTTCCGCGTGCTGCGTGCGGTCAAGAACCGCTTCGGCCCCGCCGACGAAATCGGCGTGTTCGAGATGACAGGTCGCGGCTTGGCCGAGGTCACCAACCCCTCCGCGCTGTTTCTGAGCGACCGCGACAAACCCGCCCCCGGCTCGGTGGTGTTTTCCGGCATCGAGGGCTCGCGCCCCGTGCTGACCGAAATCCAAGCGCTCGTATCGCCCTCCCCCAACCCGCAGGCGCGGCGCACGGTGGTGGGGCTTGATAGCCAGCGGCTGGCGACCATTCTGGCGGTGTTGGAATCACGCTGCGGCGTGCCTTTCGCGGGGCTGGATGTCTATTTGAACGTCGCGGGCGGCATGCGTGTGAACGAACCCGCCGCCGATCTGGCTGTTGCCGCCGCGCTACTTTCCGCCCGTGAGGACATATCTTTACCCGCGGAATCAGTGGTTTTTGGTGAAATTAGCCTGTCTGGTGCGTTAAGGCAGGTCACGCAGGCCGAAAACCGGTTGAAAGAGGCCTCCAAACTGGGGTTTACCTCCGCCATTGGTCCCGAGCAGAAAAAGCTGCCTCGGGTGGACGGAATGACACTGCGCACGATGCCAGACTTGGCGACATTCGTGCAGGAACTATTCGGCACCGATCCGGCGCCCTAGGAGAGAGACGAGATGGAAGGTTTTACGATTGTTGATGGCGTCGCCGCTGGGGTCATCGTTATCTCGGCGATCCTCGCCTATTCGCGCGGCATGGTGCGCGAGATTTTGTCCATCGTTGGCTGGGTTGCTGCCGCCGTCGTGGCCTTCATCTTTGCCCCGCAAGCCGTTCCGCTTGCAAAAGAAATTCCCTACCTCAACACCCTGATCGAGGGCTGCGAGCCCGCCACGATCACCGCCTTCGCGCTGGTCTTTGCCGTGGCGCTGGTCATCGTGTCGATCTTCACACCGATCCTGTCCGGCGCGGTGCAACGCTCCGTTCTTGGCGGGTTGGATCAGGGCTTGGGCTTCTTGTTCGGCGTGGCGCGCGGCGCGTTGCTGGTGATCGTGGCCTTCGTGATCTACGACCGCGTGGTCGCAGATCAGGCCATCCCGATGGTCGACGATTCGCGCACAGCCAAGGTTGTGGCGCAGATGTCGGACGGCGTGGACGATGTGATCCCCACCGACGCACCAGGCTGGATCGTCGGAACCTACGAAGACCTGATCAGCCATTGCACGGCGCCCGCAGGGCAATCTGACGCATAGCCACTTTCCATCAATAAACTTGCGTTAACTACCTAGTGCTATATCGCTAGTGGGAACCGCCCCCAGAGAGACGGACAGAGCAGTATGTTCCAAGACCGAGTAGCGCCAGAGGCGTTGACCCTTCCCGCAGATGCACCCGCAAAGGTGTGGATCCGCCATCTCGCGAAGTACCGCGACCCCAACCCCGCGCGATCCGGCTTTGAACTGGCCGTCACCTTGCTGCCGTTCCTTGGCATCTGGGCCGCTGCATGGGCGATGCTGTCGGTTAGCTATTGGCTGGCGGTGGCCCTTGCCTTGGTGAACGGGTTGTTCTTGGTCCGTATCTTCTGCATCCAGCATGACTGCGGGCACGGCTCCTTCTTTTCCAACTCCACCCTAAGCGACTGGGTTGGCCGCGCCTTGGGCATCCTGACCATCACCCCATATGACGTCTGGCGCCGCAGCCACGCCATCCACCACGGCGCTGCAGGCAACCTTGACGCGCGCGGCTTTGGCGACATCGACACGCTGACCGTGGAAGAATACAAGGCCCGCTCCGCATGGGGCCGCTTTAAATACCGCCTCTACCGCAACCCTGTGACCCTGTTCCTTGTTGGCCCCGCCTATGTGTTCTTCTTCGAGCAGCGTTTGCCAATCGGCTACATGACCAAGGGCGCGAAATACTGGCTGTCCGCGATGGGTACTAATGTCGGCATCGCGCTGATCTTGGGCGTTATCGTCTGGTTCGGCGGCATCATGCCCCTGCTGTTGGTCTTCATCCCGTCCACCATGATGGCGGCGGTTCTGGGCGTGTGGCTGTTCTACGTGCAGCACCAGTTCGAAGAAACGCATTGGGACCACAAAGAAGAATGGCAGGTTCACGAGGCCGCTTTGCACGGCTCCTCCCACTACGTGTTGCCACCTGTTCTGGCGTGGTTCTCTGCCAACATCGGCATCCACCACGTGCACCACCTGTATTCGCGTATCCCGTTCTACCGCCTGCCGGAGGTTCTTCGCGATCACCGCCAGTTGGCAGAAGCCAACCGCATGTCGATCAGCGAAAGCATCAAGACCGTCGGCCTGCAACTCTGGGACGAGAAGAGCCGCCGCCTGATGTCGTTCCGCGACGTCCACAAGATGTTCTCTTCGGCGAAGTAAACTACAAAAGCGGACGCATCTGTTTCAAGATCGCGTCCGCCCACATTGTGTAGGTCTCGGCAGACGGGTGAAACCCGTCCTTGGCCATCTGATCGGGCGCAAGATGCTCCGCCGCCTTCACGTGATAACACCCTTCCATCCCCTCCAGCATATGATGCAACGCGCGGTCCCAACGGCGCGCCTGCGCCGCCAGCACCCACCGCAGCGGGTTCGGCAGCAGCCAGAACGATGCCATCGGCGGCAATCCCGAGACGAGCACATAGCGGCAACCAAGCCGCCCTTGCAGCTCCGCGCATAGCGCGCGTTGCGCCCGCAACCATGGCCGCAGAAATGCGCCTTTGGTGATATCATTGACCCCAAGCGCCACGACGGCGACATCAAACGGCCCCGTCTCCTCCGCCTTGATCCGCCCGAGCGTTTGCACCGTCGTCGCGCCGCTGACGCCGTTCAGGCGCCACGTGACGGTGCGAGTATCTGCCAGAACCCGTGTCAGTTGCCCTGCCAAGGCATCGCGTTGATGGCCAACCCCCACCCCAGCGGCGGAGCTGTCACCGACGATAAGCAGCCGCAGGTCCGGCCCCTGCCCCACAGTCCCCGCCCTTGGGCCGTCCGGCTCCGGCAGCACCTGCGCCACTTTGCGCGCCCGCCACCCTTGCAGCGCCAAAACCGGCAGCAGCGCCAGCTTTAGGGCCGCGTCACGCATCGCGCCATGTGCCGGGGTCGATGCCGTCTAGCGTCCACGCCCCTATTTGCACGCGGATCAGCCGCAGGCACGGGTGGCCCACGGCGGCGCACATCCGGCGCACCTGACGGTTGCGCCCCTCGGTGATGGCGATCTTGAGCCAGCTGTCCGGCACCGTCTTGCGTACCCGCACGGGCGGGTCGCGGGGCCACAGCCACGCGGGCTGTGCCACGGCTTCGACCTTGGCGGGACGCGTGCGCCCGTCCTTGAGCACCACGCCCCCGCGCAGCGCGGCCAGCGCGGACGCGTCCGGCTCCCCCTCCACCTGCACCATGTAGGTTTTCTCTGCCTTGTACTTCGGGTGCGCGATCTTGGCTTGCAGCTTGCCGTCGTCCGTTAGAACCAGCAGCCCCTCGCTGTCGCGGTCCAGCCGCCCCGCGGCATAAACCTTGGGCACGTCAATGAAGTCGGACAGCGTGGCACGGGCCTGACCGTCGGTGAATTGCGACAAAACCCCGTGGGGTTTGTTGAAAAGGATGGTACGAGACATGCCCAAGTCATGCCACGCGGCCCTTCCGCTCGCAACGGGGCAATGGCCCGTGACTTCCCAGAACAAACCCCCTATCCAGTGTCATATTCCTGTATCGCGGATTCGGAGCGGCCCCAAATGACGCAAGCGGACCTTGACCAAAGTCCTGAGCCTTGGCTCACCAACCCATTTGACGATGATAAACTCAAAGAAGAATGCGGCGTGTTTGGCGTAATCGGAACGTCCGATGCTGCCAATTTTGTGGCACTCGGATTGCACGCCCTGCAACACCGTGGCCAAGAGGCAGGCGGCATCGTCTCCTACGACGCGGAGGCCGGCTTCCAGCAGGCCCGCCGCTTTGGCTACGTCCGTGACAACTTCACGTCCCACAAGGTGATGGAAACCCTGCCCGGCGATCTGTCGATCGGGCACGTGCGCTACTCCACTGCTGGCAACAAGGGCCAGACCGCGATCCGTGACGTGCAGCCCTTCTACGGCGACTTCTCGCTGGGTGGCGCGGCCATCGCGCATAACGGCAACATCACCAACGCCCTTGCCCTGCGCAAGGAACTGGTGGAGCGCGGCTCGATCTTCCAAAGCTCCTCCGACAGCGAATGTATCATCCACCTGATGGCCCGCTCCATGGGCCGCACCATCCCTGACCGCATGGAAGAAGCCCTGCGCAAGGTTGAGGGAGCGTTCTCCGTCGTTGCCATGACCCGCACCAAACTGATCGGTGTGCGTGACCCGCTGGGCGTGCGCCCGCTGGTGCTGGGCAAGGTCGGTGACGGCTATGCGCTATCGTCAGAGACATGCGCGCTTGATATCATCGGTGCCGAATTCGTGCGTGAAATCGAACCGGGCGAGATGGTGGTGATCACCAAGGACGGGGTCGCCAGCCATTATCCGTTCCGCCCCGCCAAATCACGGTTCTGCATCTTTGAGCATGTCTATTTCTCCCGCCCGGATTCGATCCTTGGCGGGCGTTCTGTTTATGAGACCCGCGAAAACATCGGCCGCGAGTTGGCCAAGGAAAACCCTGTGGAGGCCGATCTGGTCTGCCCTGTGCCGGATTCCGGCACCCCCGCCGCCATTGGATACAGCCTGGAGAGCGGCATCCCCTACGCGATGGGCATCATCCGCAACCAATATATGGGCCGCACGTTTATTGAGCCGACAGAGCAGATCCGCAACATGGGTGTGCGCCTGAAGCTGAACGTCAACCGCGCGCTGATCAAAGGCAAGCGGGTGATCTTGGTGGACGATAGCGTCGTGCGCGGCACCACATCACGCAAGATCAAGGAAATGATCCTTGATGCCGGTGCTGCCGAAGTTCACTTCCGCATTGCGTCGCCCCCGACTGCGTGGCCCTGCTTTTACGGCGTGGACACCCCGCAGCGTGAAAAACTGCTGGCAGCGACCATGTCGGAGGACGAAATGCGCGATCACTTGGGTGTTGATAGCCTCAAGTTCATCTCGCTCGACGGCCTTTACCGCGCCGTGGGTCAGGCCAATGGCCGCGACCCCAAGTCGCCGCAATACTGCGATGCGTGTTTCTCGGGCGACTACCCTGTGAAGCCGTCCGACCAGATCAATCAGGGGTTCGAGCTGAAAGCAGCGGAGTAGCAGCGCACGCCGCAGCTACCCCGCCTTAACGCATTCGGTTTAAACCCCGTCCTCGGATCCAGACTGAAAACAGTGACAGCACGCTTGGCGGCCTATCAACCCGTCCAAGCATCGCACCGTCACCGGTGACTTAGGCGGCAAGGGTGACCCCCTTGCCAGATGCGCCAGCGTTGTCTTGGTGTCGTGCGACCACATAGCTTTTCATGGCGGCCGCCTCTTTTATTTACCGATGAGACAAACAAAAAACGCCGCCCCCAGCATAGGGAGCGGCGCTTGAAATCGTGTTGTAAGGCGGGGATGACCCCGCCAAACGCTTAGGCTTTCTTGGTCAGGGCCTTCATGCCGCCAGCAACCAGCAGGGCCGCAATCACGGATTTAACCGCATCACCCAGCAGGAACGGGCTTACCCAATATGTCCAGATCGACGATGCGGAGGAGCCAACCCATTTGCCTTCAACCGCGAACAGCTCTGCGCCGAACATCGGCCAAGCAACGCCTGGGATGTACAAAACTGCGGAGGCCAGCAGCGCGCCGCCTGCCATTGCAAAGACGTTCTTGGAGCGCTCGGACACCAGACCGGCCACATAGGCCATCAGCACGAAGCCGAACAGGAAGCCAGCCGTCGGGCCAACCAATGGCAGCAGACCGAAGCCGCCGTTCGCGAAGACTGGCAAGCCAGCCGCGCCTTCAACAAGGTAGGCGATCACAGTCGCAGCGCCCAAGCGGGAGCCGAACGACAGGCCCACAAACAAGATGGCCAGCGTTTGCATGGTCAACGGGACGGGGAAAAAGGGCACGGAGATTTGCGCCGCAACCGCGATCAAGGCGGAGCCGCCAAGAACCAGCAGGGCTTTCTTCAAAAGCGTGTCGGTACCGAATGTGGCTTGTGTCAGAGTCATGGCTGTTCCTTCAGCGTTAATTCTTTGCCCTGTTTTCGGCAGCGCAGCATCGTTTGTCAAGCAATCAACGCTTGAAAAACAAGGCTCTCGGTGAAACATAGCCCCCTATGACAACCCCGATCCGCTACCGCCCCCATCACTTCCTCTGCTCGCTCGGCTTTGAGAATAAAGGCTACTCAGACGCCTTTATCGCTAACATGGCGGATATCGTCGTGGGCCGGTTGCGCGCGCCTGCGGGCGACGCCGAAATACTGCAAGTCACGGTGCAAGCCGACGACATTTGCGGCCCCTGCCCCAAACGGCGCGGCACGGGCTGCACCTCCCAAGCCAGAATTGACGCGCTTGACGCGGCCCATGCCGCCGCACTGGGCCTGAAAGACGGCGACCAGATCACATGGGGGGACGCATTGGAGCGGGTTAAAAGCCGTGTGGCCCCCGAAGACTTGAGCCAGATTTGCGAGGGCTGCGGATGGCTCGAGTACGGCATGTGCGCCGCCGCCGTGGCGCGGCTGCGTGACGCGGAACCCAACATCCCCCTTGATCCCGACGCACCACAGTGACACGAGAGGCCCCATGACAGATCAACCTTCAAAAATTGCGCTGGTCACCGGCGCGTCGCGCGGCCTTGGGGCCGCAATGGCCGAAAACCTTGGCCGTCGTGGATACCATGTGATCGCACTGGCGCGCACCGTGGGCGGGCTGGAAGAGCTGGACGACCGCATCACCGCTGAAGGCGGCAGCGCAACTTTGGTGCCCGTCGACATCAACGATGACGACGCCATGGCGCAGATCTGCCACTCCATCCACACCCGTTGGGGCCATGTGGACCTGCTGGTCCACGCCGCCATCCACGCCGCGCCGCTGGCGCCGATGGAACATGTCGACGCCAAAGACCTTGATAAAACCCTGGCCACCAACGTCCGCGCCACCGCACGGTTAATCCTGAACACCACGCCACTGCTGAAAGCCGCCGAGGCGGGTCACGCGGTGCTTTTCGATGATCCGGAGCAGGCAGATAAGTTCCACGGGGCTTATGGTCTCAGCAAAGCCGCGCAAATGCGCATGGCCGCCAGCTGGCGTGACGAGACCGCGAAATCGGGCCTGAGCATCCATGTGCTAACCCCCGCCCCCATGCCAACCGCGACCCGCGGGCGCTTCTACCCCGGCGAGGACCGCAGCACGCTTGCCGACTGCCACGCAGAGGCCGCGCGCCTGCTCGACCAATTGCCGCTCTGAGGCCGTAATCCTGCCAAAATGAGCGCCTAACTCTGGCCTCATGACAGCGCGCTCCCTTCCCCGCCTACTGGCGTTATCCATGGCTTTGCTCACGGCTCACTTACCCGCGCAAGCCAAAGACGCCACGCCGCATCAGGCATTGGATACCCCGTCCGAGGTGCTCCCTTGGCAGGCGGTCGGGCGTCTTGAATTGGGGCGGTCCGGATTTTGCACCGGCGCGCTGATCTCGCCCAAACTGGTGCTGACGGCCGCGCATTGCGTCTACGACAAACGCACCGGAGCATTGCGCGACGCGCAGCAAATCACCTTTCGCGCGGGCTACCGCCAAGGTCGCGCCGCCGCCACCCGCCGCGGCAAACGCTTTCGCGTGCACCCCGATTACGACTACGGCGGCGGCACCAACAGCTACGCCGAAATCGCCACCGATGTCGCGGTGATCGAGTTGGAACACCCGATCAACAACGCCGCCATCCGGCCCTTTCGCACGCACAGAAAGCCCTCCGCCAATGACCGCGTAATGGTGGTGTCCTACGCGCGCGGCCGCACCGAGGTGCCTGCGCTGGAGGATGGCTGCAAAATGACCCACGCCGCCGCCGATGTGCTGCACTACACCTGCGATATCGATTTCGGCTCCTCGGGCGCACCGGTCTTTGTGATGACCCATCAAGGCGCGCAAATCGCGTCTGTTATGTCTTCCACGGGCACGCGCGGGTCGCGCAAGGTGGCGCTCGGCGTGGCGATGGGGCCGTCCGTGGACCGTTTGATTCACCAGTTAAACACCTCCAACGCCAAATCGAAATTCGTTAAAGTCGGCGGGGCCACACGCGGCACGGGCGTCATCACCTCGCGCCTGCCACAGATCGGCAAGTGAACCTTTCCCCTTTATGCGCGCAATGTTTTCTGCTTTGATACGCGTATTGTAGGAGATGTATTATGACCGATCAGAGCACCAAAACACCGCTCGATATCAGCTATGACCAATCCCAAGGACGCCTTGTCATTACGACACCCGGCGGGCTGGTTGTGCATATTGAGGACCCAAGGGAGGCCAAAGCGCCCTCCACCACCCCCGATCTGGTGATCACCCCCGACCAAGACAACCTGCGCATCAACGCGCATCAGTCCTTGTCGGTGAACTCCATGGGCCAGCTGAACCTGTCCGGCCAAGAGGGTGTTACCATCAATAGCGGTGGCGACGTGACCATCGTGGCCGACAAGAATGTGACGACAGCTGCCGCCGAGACGCTGCGTTTGAACGCGACGGACATCAAAGCAGACGCCACCAAAACGTTCACTGGCGGCAGCGGCGAGGAATCGACGCTTATCTCCGACGGCGAAACCATCGTGCGCGGCGCGATGATCCGCATCAATTAGGAGGAGATCCGGATATGCCCCCAGCAGCCCGTCTTGGTGACAATCACGTCTGCCCCATGATCGATCCCGGCCCGAAGCCGCATGTCGGCGGCCCTATTTCCGGCCCCTGCGCCCCCAATGTGTTGATCGGTAATGTGCCAGCCGCCGTTGTCGGCGACATGTGCGTGTGTGTTGGCCCCCCCGATACGATTACCCAAGGGTCCTCCAAGGTGATGATCAACAACAAGCCCGCCGCCCGCATGGGCGACGCCACCGCCCATGGCGGCAAAATCGTGGTCGGCTTTCCGACGGTAATTTTCGACTAAATTCAAACGCGGCGGCAAATCCTTTTACAAGGATTTGTAGTCAGAGTTTCCAAGAAACTCTGTCACGCCGCGTCTGCATCTTCGGCCTGTTGTCGCTGCCACAAGGATGCATAGCGCCCGTCACGCGACAGCAGTTCTTCATGCGTCCCCTGCTCTGACACAATCCCGTTCTCCAGCACAACAATCATATCCGCATCCGCAATCGTCGACAGACGGTGCGCAATCGTCAATGTCGTGCGTCCCTGTGACATCTCTTGCAGCGACTTTTGGATATCCGCCTCGGTTTCCGTGTCCAGCGCCGATGTGGCTTCATCTAACAGCAGGATCGGCGGGTTTTTCAGCAACGTCCGCGCGATCCCCACGCGCTGCTTTTCACCGCCTGACAGTTTCAAGCCACGCTCCCCCACGGCGGTCTCATAGCCGTCGGGCAAATCCATGATGAAATCATGAATTTTGGCGGCGCGGGCTGCGCCCTCGATTTCGGCGCGTGTGGCATCGGCTTTGCCGTAGGCGATGTTATAGAGGATCGTGTCGTTGAACAGCACCGTGTCTTGCGGCACCACGCCAATGGCATCATGCAGGCTTTCTTGCGTCACATCGCGCACATCCTGACCATCAATAGACAGGCTGCCGCTGCTCACATCGTAGAACCGAAACAACAGCCGCCCGATGGTTGACTTGCCAGAGCCGGACGGCCCCACAATGGCCACCGTCTGCCCCGCCTTCACCTCGAGCGAGACGCCCTTCAGGATTGGCCGCTCCGCATCATAGCCGAACTCCACGCCGCTCAAGCGTACCGCGCCGTCAGTCACCTTCAAGGGCCGCGCATCCGGTTTGTCGTTTACCTCCGCGGGCTGCTCCAACAGATCGAACATCTCGCCCATATCGACCAAAGCTTGGCGGATTTCGCGGTATACCGTGCCCAGAAAGTTCAGCGGCATGGTGATCTGGATCATATAGGCGTTCACCATGACGAAATCGCCCACCGTCAGGCTGCCGTCCTGCACACCAAGGGCCGCCAACACCATCACGGTCACCAAGCCGCCGGTGATGAGCACCGCCTGCCCGAAGTTCAGAAACGCCAGCGAATAAGACGTCTTCAACGCCGCCGCCACATAGCCTTCCATCGCGCCGTCGTAGCGCGCCGCCTCGCGTTTCTCCGCGCCGAAATACTTGACCGTCTCGAAGTTCAACAGGCTGTCAATCGCCTTCTGGTTGGCGTCCGTGTCCTGGTCGTTCATCTGTTTGCGGATCTTCACACGCCATTCGGTCACCGCGAAGGTAAACCATGTGTAGAGTGCAATGGTGCCGAACACCACGACCAAGTACCAGATATTAAACACAAATGCCAAAATCACCGCGATCATCAACAGCTCTAGGATCAGCGGCCCGATGGAGAACAGCAAAAAGCGCAGCAAGAACTCCACGCCCTTCACGCCGCGCTCCACAATGCGGCTTAGCCCACCGGTTTTGCGGGTGATGTGATAGCGCATCGACAATCGGTGAATATGGGTAAACGTCTCCAGCGCAAGCATCCGCAGCGCGCGTTGCCCCACCAAGGCGAACACCACATCGCGCAACTGCTGAAAGCCTATGTTCATAACGCGCGCCACGCCGTAGGCGACCGTAAGCCCGACGGCCCCCAAGGCCAGCATCCATGCGGCGTCGCTCGCGTCGCCAGACAGCGCATCGACCGCGCCTTTGTACAAAACGGGCGTGCCCACCGCGATCAGCTTGGAGACGATCAAAAACGCCAGCGCCAGCACCACCCGCCGCTTCACCCACGCCTGATCATCAGGCCACAGGTAAGGCACAACTTTGCGCACGACGTGAAAGCCGTCCTCACTAAGGTTCTGCTTCATACGGGCGTCGGATACTTCGGTGACCATAGTGGCTGGGGCTTTCTGCTCGGGCTAGGGCTGCAACTTAGGGGCCAGCTGCTCCAAGGACCAGTGCCGAGACCGGATTAATCTGTGATTGCAGTGCACAAGGGTCTCTCCCCATTCGCACAATCCGACTGAACTTGGCGGGGTATATTCACGTTAAAGTTATGGAACCCCGCTTTTATGCGCGCGGCCAATCAATTTGCCCTCCCACCACTTTCTATCTCGGATTTGGGCACTACGTGGGGCGTACACCCGACGGCAGGCAGCGCTGACGCGCCCCTCGCGCAGACTTGGCAAACACACAAAGGAACGCCCGATGAAAATACTCATGGTCCTCACCTCCCACGACAAACTTGGCGACACCGGCAAGAAAACCGGTTTCTGGCTCGAAGAATTCGCCGCCCCCTACTACGTCTTGCAAGAAGCGGGCGCTGACATCACGCTGGCCTCCCCCAAAGGCGGGCAGCCACCGCTTGACCCAAGCAGCGACGCCGACGGCGCGCAAACCGAAGCCACCAAGCGCTTCAAATCCGACGACGCGGCACAGAAGGTTCTGGCAAACACCCACGTTCTGTCCACAATCAACGCCGACGACTACGACGCGATCTTCTACCCCGGCGGCCACGGCCCGCTTTGGGATCTGGCAGAGGACACGGACAGCATCAAACTGCTTGAAACCTTCGCGCAAAGCGACCGCCCGATTGGCGCAGTCTGCCACGCGCCCGCGATCTTCAAACACCCCAAGGGCCGCGACGGCAAGCCGATCGTGTCCGGTAAGGCCGTCACCGGCTTCACCAACACGGAAGAAGACGCTGTGGGCCTCACCGACGTGGTGCCGTTCCTTGTAGAAGACATGTTGAAAGCCAATGGCGGCGATTACCAGAAAGCCGACGACTGGGCATCCTTCGTGCTGACGGACGGCAAGCTGGTCACAGGCCAAAACCCTGCCTCGTCTGAGGACGCGGCAAAGCAGCTTTTGGCCCTGCTGAAGTAACGCAACAGTGGGGGCGCGCTTTGTGCCCCCACGCCCCCGTTAGCCTTCTGGCAACGCGAAAACCTGACCGGGGTAGATCAAATCCGGATCACGGATCAAATCACGGTTCGCCTCATAGACCCGCACATATTGCTCGCCCGCGCCGAACCTGTCGCGCGCAATCGCCCATAAGGTAAATCCGGGCTGCACCGTCACCGCCCTCGCCGCCTGCGGCACGGCTGTGGCAACGCTCACCGCTTCGCGCTGGAACGGTGTCTCAACGCGGCTGGTCACGGCACCACCCGCATCCACCTCATCCACGCGTAGGCGGTACACCCCTGCGTCCACATCCGGCAACGGGGCCTCCCAAGCGCCGCTCTCGGCGATGCGTGTGGTCTTGATCGGCTTGTCGTTCAGATAGACCCGCACAAAGCCCCCCTCCGCGCCGCGTCCGGCGAGCGCCACGGCACCCGCGTCATCGTAAGTAATCGTGTCGATCACCACATTCGCCACCACGGGCGCATCGGCGGTGCTTCGCGGCGTGGCAGGTCGCGGCGCGGGTTGCAGCACGGAGATGCCGCTGTCATCCGCCAGAACCACGGCAGGCGCATCAACGCTCTCAGACGCCTGTGCATCCTCGGGCTCATTCTTTGGCGCAGCAGACTCCGGCACAGCCGCATCCACCATCGGGGCGGCACTCACCTCAGGCGCTGGCGGCTGCACGGGCGATATCAGCACCGTCCCCGTCGACGCCACGCTGGTCCCATCCGCGCGCGCACTCATCAGCGACAATGCACGCGGCGCATCGGAGGCGGGAAAATCCAGCACGGCCCCGAACTTGCCGGAAGCGTCCGCCCTGCTGCGCGCGATTTCTTCGCCGTCAAGTATGAACACCACGGGCTGGTCCGGCGCCGCCGTTCCCGCAATCACGCCGCTGCCGTCGGGGGCCACTTGCACCACGTCGAAGCCTGGCACCTCCGCATCCGCTACGGCCTCCTCGACCGTCGCGACTGGCAACTCAGGGGCGGCGACAGGCTCAACGACGGGCTCACCCACGGACACAGCATCCGGTGTCACACCGCGCGGCTGCACCACCACATAGGCCCCCGCCAGCAGGAGTATCACCACAACCGCAGCCCCCGCGCCCGCCGCGGTGCCGCTCAAGCTTAATTTCGACCAACTGGCCATATGCACGAATTCCTTCTCCCCCACGCCCTCCTGAGATAGGCGTTGTCGCAGCGTAGCAGCCCCCATAGAACAAGGCAAAGCCACTTATGCGTCAGGAGCCCCCCATGTCCCAAGCCAAATCCGTCTGCGTCTATTGCGGGTCCCGTTTCGGCAACGACCCCGCCTTCAAGCAAGCCGCCCTCGATTTGGGGCAGGTCTTGGCGGATAAGGCATGGCGGCTGGTTTACGGCGCGGGCGATGTGGGGCTGATGGGGGCCGTTGCGCAGGCGACGCAGGCCGCAGGCGGGGAGACCTTCGGCGTGATCCCCACGCATCTGTTCCAGCGCGAGGTCGGCAAGCGCGACCTCAACACCTTCATCGTGACCGAAACCATGCATGAGCGCAAAAAGGTCATGTATATGAACTCCGACGCCATTGTGGTCCTTCCCGGTGGCGCGGGCTCGCTGGATGAGTTCTTCGAGGTGCTCACATGGCGCCAGCTTGGCCTGCACGAGAAGCCGATCTTTCTGCTCAACACCAACGGCTACTGGGACCCCTTGGCCGCGTTAAACAGCCACGTCGTGGCCCAAGGCTTCGCCGATCAAAGCCTACTGGATTTCGTGACCATCACCGACACGGTGCCCGCCCTGACCGAGCATCTCGAAGGCGCGCTCCGCTAAGTCCATCACTGCTTCATAAATACCTAAAATCCCGTCCTCCACCACCGTGCGCAGCGTCTGACCAAGATGTGATGCCGTCTTTTCCAACCGTCTTGCTACGCTGGGCCAAAGAATCAGTGGAGGACACAGCCTATGAAACTCTCTCGCCTCTTGGCCCCACCCCTACTTGCCGCCGGTCTGGCGACATCCGCCAGCGCCACCGAGGGGGAGCGCATCCAGATCACCGGCGAGGTGATCGACACATGGTGTTACTTCTCCGGCGTCATGGGCGGGCCGGACGCAGTTGTGGGCTCCGCCCACCATACCTGCGCGCTGTGGTGCTCTGCGGGGGGCATCCCTGTGGGCCTGCTGGCCGAAGACGGGGAGGTCTATATGGTCCTCAAGATCAACGGCGACGACCAGAACGCCTCTGGCGACACCAACCTGAACCTCGCCTCGCATGAGATCACCGCCGACGGCATGCTCTACAAGCGCGACGGGTTGAACTATCTGGTCGTGGAAGAGGTCATCACCGACCACGGCATCACCAACCTGAACCACGAAGACTACGGTGTCGTGCCGGGCTTCGCCATTCCGGAGCCAAAACCATGAGCGCCCGCACCCTCTCCCGCCTCGCCGCCTTAGCACTCGTCGCCGCCAGCCCCGCGTTTACTGCTGACTTCTCCGAAGGCTCCACCGCGAAAAGCTGGAACCTCTACGCCGAGGCCCCCGCATTTTTCGAAGCCAAGGTGGTCGATATCACCTGCGAGATCACGGGCGACTGCGTCGATAACTGCGGCGATGGAAGCCGACAGATCGGCCTGCTCAGGGCCAAGGACGGCGAATTGGTGTTCCCCAACAAAAACGCCCAAAGCGGCTTTCAGGGCGCGGCAATCGACCTTCTGCCGTTCTGCGGCAAATCCGTGGAGGTGGACGGGCTTCTGATCGAAGACGAAGACATCCAAGGCGCCAAGAACATCTTCCTCGTCCAAAAAATCCGCGAGACAGGCAGCACGGACTGGACCAAAGCCAACACATGGAACACCGATTGGGCCGCCAAACATCCGGACGCCAAAGGCAAAGGCCCGTGGTTTCGCCGCGACCCGCGCGTGAACGCGCATATCGCAGAGACAGGCTATTTCGGTCTGGGGCTGGAGAAAGACGCGGCGCTGATCAAGGAGCTGTTCGAGTGATGCGCTACAGCCTCTTGGCCGCACTGCTTTGCGCGTCGCCCGCGCTGGCGGACCAACCGTCCCTGCCGTTCAATCTGGGCGGCGCGTTCGAGTTGACCGACCAGTCCGGCGCGCAGCGCACGCAGGTCGACCCCGCAGGCAACGCCCAATTGCTGTTCTTCGGCTACGCCAACTGCCGCGAGATATGCTCCGCCGCCCTGCCCCTGATGGCGCAGATCGCGGACGCGGTGGCGGCGCAGGGCATCGCGGTAACGCCCGTGATGATCACCGTCGATCCGGCGCGCGACACCGTCGCCGCGATGGGCCCCGCCCTGAAGCAACACCACAGCGACTTCATCGGGCTGACCGGAACGCCGGACCAGTTGCAAGTCGCCTATGACGCCTACCAGATCGAGACAGAAGAAGTCTTTTTCGACCCGGAGTATGGCCCCGTCTACGCCCACGGCAGCTTTCTCTATCTGCTGGACGCAGACGGCCAGTTGCTGACGCTGGTGCCCCCTGTCGTGTCGCCAGAAGCCGCGGCTGGGATCGTGGCGAAATACGCCAGCGGCCAAAGCTAGTGGCGACCCTGTCGCGGCGGGCGCTGCTTTCCGGCGGGGCGGTCCTTGTGGCGGGGGGCGTGCTCTATGCGGCGGGCGGGCGGCACTTGTTTTATGACGCGATCACCGAACGCTCCGCCGCCGCAGAGCTGACGCCGGACGCCGCCCATGCGCAGGCTGTGGCTGGCGCAATCACTTTGATCGATATCCGCCGCCCCGACGAATGGGCGCGCACCGGATCGGGCGTGGGGGCGCAGCGGTTGGATATGCGCAGGCCGGATTTTATCGAGGCTTTGCGCGCGCTGACGGTGGCCACGCCGGATGTCCCCGTGGCGCTGATCTGCGCGCGCGGCGTGCGCTCCGCACGGGTCTCCAACCAGTTGGCTGAGGCCGGGTTCACCAATATAATTGACGTGCCGGAAGGCATGTTGGGATCGCGTGCAGGTCCGGGGTGGATCAAGCGCGGGTTGCCTGTCGTAAAGTGACCGCCCGCGCCTGAAGGGGCGTTATTCCGCCGGAATACCGTCCGAGTTTTCCAAAACTGCGCGCATCCGCGACCGCTCCCGCTTGGCGCTTTGGATGATCTTGGGGGCGTTGAACACCTCTGCGGTGCCCAGCTGGCGCGACGTCCACTTGAAGCGCGTCAGCTTCGCCCCGCTCAGCATCGACAGCGGCACCGCCAACACCAAGGACACCGCAATAGGCAGCAGCCACAACGTGATGATGCCCGCGAATATCCCCGCGAACAGCAACGTGCCAACCACGGTTTCAACCGCGTGGAACTTCAGCACTGTCGTCCAAGGATAGAGACCGCCCTGACGGGCCTGCGGCGTCCAGTTTTCGGTGTAGCCGATCCACGTGCGGGCCACGGCGATGGTCTGTTGCACCATCAAAATGGGCGCGTAGAGCACCGACACGATGATCTCCGTGATGAACGACAAGGCGAACTGCCCCGCGCCGCCCAGATCGCGCAGAACCGGACCCGAGCCGAGCAAAGCCACCGCCCCAAGGAACTTCGGCGCCAGCAACATGCCGTACATGAACACCAGAATGGCAAGGTTGCTCACGCTGCTCATTTCGGGCCACGCGACTTGCGGGTTCTCGCCCGTGAAGTAGCGGATCACATTGGCTTCTTCGCCCTTACCGATCAGCGCCCAGACGGTCAGCAAGGCGAACCACGCGGGCGACAGCAGATAGCCCATAGCGCCGTGGAACAGGTGGAAACGGGTCACAGGGTGAAACCCCTTGGAGCCCAGAATGTTGAGGTGTTGCAGGTTGCCCTGACACCAGCGGCGGTCGCGCAGGACGTAGTCGATCAGCGTCGCGGGAACCTCTTCGTAGCTGCCTTTGACTTGCGGCACGAAGCGCACGCCCCAGCCCGCGCGGCGCAGCAATCCGGCCTCGACGAAATCGTGGCTCAGGATCAACGCCCCCTTGGAGCGGAAGGTGTCCAGACGCGGCAGGCCCGCGCAGGAGGCAAAAGCGGCGGTGCGGATGATGGCGTTATGGCCCCAATAGTTGCCCTCATGGTCGGCCCAACGGGCCAGACCTTCGGCCAGCGCGGCACCGTAGATGGTGTTGGAGAACTGTTGGACGCGGCCAAACAATGTCTCCGCCCCGAAGAGTTGCGGGAAGCTTTGGATCAGCCCTGCGGACGGGTCATTCGCCAACTCGTCGGTGAGGCTGATAATCGCCTGCCCCGACATCAGGCTGTCGGCGTCCAGCACCAACATCGCGTCGTAGCCACCGCCCCAACGCTCCACCCAGTCGGCAAGATTTCCGACCTTGCGGTCCACGTTGTCGACGCGGCGGCGGTAGTGCAGCGCCACGTGATCCGGCAGGCTGGCGCGCAGGGTCGCAAACGCGCGCAGCTCCTGCTCCGCGATTTCCTCGTTGCGGGTGTCGGACAGGATAAACAGCGTGTAGCTGTGCGGATGCTCTGCGGTGTCGAGTTCCTCCAACATCGCGCAGGCATTGCCAAAAACATCCCACGGGACTTCGTTATAGGCAGGCACCAACAGCGCCACGTTCTGCGCGGGGGCCGCTAATTTGGCCCCTGCCGCGCGCGGGCGCATCATGTGAAACAGCCCGACCGTCACTGTGGAGACGGACAGCGATATCCAGAAAAATGTGCAGGCGATCAGCGCGATCAGCAGCCCCTCGAACACCGACAAGCCGCCGATGGCGAACCAGTTGGTGAAGGCCGCGATCAGACCGCCCGTGGTGATCAATGCGGGGAGAAACGTCGCCAAACGCCAAAGGGAGGTCGCGCGGGTGGAGACCAGCTCCGGCGCCCTGCCATCGCGGTATTCGGCGGATAGGTTTTGCACCGGAAACGCCAAAGGCATCTCCGGTGGCATCATAGATGCATTCGCATCAGCAGACATATTGGTGTGCATTATGCTCACGCGGTCCACCTGTAGAGCCAGACTTCGCTCAATGATTTGCCGTCCTTAACCAATTGCACCCTGAGTTCCGCCAATTCGGCCTCCCCCGGTTCAAACTTAAACGCCAGTCGCACGCCTCCGGTTCCCGGATTTTTTTGCAAAATCCCTTCCGACACCGTTCCACGGTTTGTGCTGACAAATTTCGTGATCGCCTCAAGGTCTTCCGCGAATAATTCGTGGTCGTCAAAGTCGACCGCGACGATCACATAAGGCGTATCCTTATCGTAGCCCTTGCCGATCCGGCTGTTGAGCACGCGCGACACGGGGCGCTTGTCCTCAGGTTCCCCACCCCAGCTCATCGCGTAGTTAAAGCTGTGCTCCGTACCAGCGGCCAAGGGCGCGCGGGGGCGCCAGTAGGCGACGATATTGTCGTAGATTTCCTTGTCAGACGGGATCTCAACCAAAGTCACCGCACCGTTGCCCCAATCCTGCGACGGGGTAATCCACAGCGACGGGCGGTTGTGGTAGAGCGCTTCCAGATCGGCGAAATCCTCCGGCTCGCGGGCGCGCTGCATCAGGCCAAAGCCGCGCGGGCTCTCGTCCACAAAGCTCGACACCTGCAAGCTGGACGGGTTGGCCAAGGGCCGCCAAAGCATCTCCCCCGCGCCGTTCCAGATCAACAGGCCCTCGCTGTCGTGAACCGCCTCGCGGAAGTCATCGAAACGGGCGCGGTTGGTTTGGTCGAACAGGAACATCGACGTTAGCGGCGCGATGCCCACGTGCTCCAGATCGGTGCGCGGGTAAAGCGTCGCCTCCACCGCGACCTTCGCCGGTTTGCCTGGTGTGATGCGGAAGCTGTAGGCCCCTGTCGTCGACGGGCTGTCAAGCAGCGCGTGCACGGTGACCGTGGTGGCGTCAGCGGTGGGGGCCTCGACCCAGAAACGCGTAAACTCGGGAAATTCCTCGCCCTGCTCGTCGCCCGTGTTCAGCGCCAGACCGCGCGCAGACAGCCCGTAGCTTTGGCCGGTGCCGATGGCGCGGAAGTAGCTCGCACCTTGGAACACCATGAATTCCTCGAACCGCCCCGGCTTGCGCAACTCGTGGCGCAGACGCAGGCCGGAATAACCAAGCGCGGGATCGCCCGCCCCCTCCACCAGCTCCAGCGGGAACTGCTCGTGGCGTTTGAAAAGCGACAGATCAAAGCCCAGCGTGCGGGCGCTGTCGCCCTCCACGATGTTGATCTCGATCGGGCGCGGGAAGTAGAGGCCGGGATGGAAGAAATCCATCTGGAACGCGCGGTCACTGTCCGCCCAGAGCGCCTTTTGGGTGTCGAACACCAAGGCTTTGTATTGGTCGTAGCTGAGGTTTTTCCACGCCTCGGGGACTTCCGGCATCGGCTGGAACTCTTCGCCCGAAAGGCGCTTGGCCTCCGCCTTCAGCCAATCGACGGAGAACGGCTGCGCCTCCCCCTTGAACACGGGCATCGCGTTGGCGGGGCTTGCCAAGGCGGCGGCCCCCATCATCGTCAGAAATGAGCGACGTGACACAGTCATGCTGCTGCCCCCGTTTTGAGTTTCCAAGGTGTGCCTTTGATCCAGCCCACGAAATACGCCACCACAACCAAAGCGCCCACGCCTACGAGGTTCACCAAAACCACGAAGGCGGTGTCGCGGCCAAGCTGATCCATCGCAAAGCCCGCAACCCGTGCGAACAGCATAGAGAAGACGAAAACCGCCAGACTTTGCTGGCCGATCTTCATGATGATTTTCACGACCTGCCCCCATGCATTCGACGCAGCACTGCTGCCTGACGCAATCAAGCGGTGGCCGCCTACACCCGCCGCAACCCACGCCAGATAGGCCACGGCGAGGAAGTGGACATAACGCAGAATGCCAAAGCCCGATTTGTCGATGAACGGCTTGTTGGCGACGCGCCAGTCGATCACCGGATTGCCGTCAAACGCGCCGAACCATTCACGACTCACCGCGCGCACACCGATGTTTGACAGCGGGATGATTCCCACCACGATAACCGCTGCGAGGACGATCAGCGCCAGCTTGACGGGCGGCGCAGGTATCCAGCCCCGCATGAACGCGAAACCGGTGAAGAAGATCAGCTGCCAGCCGAACGGGTTGAAAAACCACTGACGGTCGGACCACGGCTCCGCCGGAAGGCTCAACCATAAGTCACCCAGCCCCAGCCAGATCAAAAGCCCCTCTTGGGCGAAGAACCACAGCACAGTGATAGTCGCGGCGACCAGCCACAGGTTGACGCGGCTCAGCGCCATCATCAGCGGCATCATCACCAAGATCGCCATATACATCGGCAAAATGTCAAAATAATTCGGCACATAGGTCAGGGTGAACAGCCCGATCAGATTGTCAGCCGTGGTCGTCACAATGCCGCTGTCAGAGCCGGTGCGCCCCTCGAAAATCGGCGGAAGGTTCAAGGAATTGATGTAATCCGTCTCGAAGATGCCAAAGCTGTCCCACCACGCGACCATCATGGCGATGGTGAAAAACATGCAGATATGCGCCCAATACACCTGCCACACGCGGTAGCCCACGCGCGCCGTGCCAAGGAACCACCCCGCGCGGTCAAAGGTGCGCCCGAACGCGATGGCCGACGCCATGCCGGAACAAAAAACGAAGATCTCCGTCGCGTCGGAAAAGCCCCACCGCGCGGGGATCCAGCTGGAGAAGAAATTGCCCGGAGTGTGGGCGAATAAGATGATGATCATCGCAATGCCGCGATAAAAGTCGAGACGCGGATCGCGGGTCGTTGCACCGGACGTGCCGGAGGCCGCAGGGCTAGCTGCGAAGCTTGTCGCGGCCTGCGACAAGGAGGGGGAGGGAGCCATAGTCATATTCTTTGCGCCAGTTCTTTTGCGCGCTTATTCAGCAGGTACACTGGCCGTGCAAGAGCTTGCGTCGCGCCCCTCGGAAATGAGCGAAAAACGCGCGGCGGCGTAGCCGTCCTCCACCCCTGCCCGCTTGCGAACACGGTCCCGCAGGATGGTCTCGGCCTCGGTCAGAAAGCCCGCGCGAATGCCCGCGTCGATGGTCAAACGCTCGAACACATCGCGCTGCGCGTGGGAGCCGCCGGCGTTCTGCATGGTGTGGCGCGCCCGTGATAAATTCAAAAACGCGGTCTGGAAATCGGCCTCACCAAAAGCCTCCAGCCCCGCTGCGGCACTCAGACCCGGATTGGCAATCAAACGGTCCATCTCCAAGCGTCCCGATTTGGCATCGCGGTGCATACGGCCCATCAGCTTGGCAATCGCCTGCTTGCGCGACCCGCCGATCAACGCCAGCAAATAGTGCAAATCGGCAAAGATCAGGCAGCCGTCTTCCGTGCGGTTGGCGGACAGATCCGCCAGCTCTTCCCAGCGGTCGCCCACATCGACGCCGTTCAGCTCCAACCGCGACAACAGCGATGTTGCGTTAGAGATATCGCGGTAGTCGTCGGTCTTATCCGCGCGAATCTCCGTGTCATAAAGCGCCAGAACCAGATCATTCTGCCCCAGATCAAGATGCATCAGCGCCTTGTGCCACCACACGTGATAGCGAAAGTTGTTGCAATGTGCCCAAGCCGCCTCGCGCCCGTCAAGCCACGCCAGACCGCCCTGCGCGTTGCCCGTCATGTCGTAGACATGCGCCACCGCGTGCAGGCCCCACGCGTCATCTGCGCTAATCGCAAGCCCCGCCCGCCCCACGCTTTCCGCGCGGGCGTATTCGCCGGTTTCTTCCAAGGTGAACGCGTGGCAGCCCATCAGGTAGCCGCGCCCCGCGTGGTCCGGCCCATATGCACCCATCACGGCCTCAACCGACTGGCGCATGCCCTTGCCGTCGCCCAAAACAAAACGGATCGCGTGGCTTAATTTCATGGCCAGCGTGTCTGCGGGGTGCACGGCCAGCACATCTTCCAGATGCTGGATCGCTTCGGATTGCGCACCTGCGTAGAACGCCTTCAACGCCTTTACAAAAGACTGCTCGCGCGCGGTGATACCCGTCAGCAGGGCCGCAGCCTCCGCCAGCCCAAGCGCCTCGCGGGCCACCTCATTCAACTCGCGCCGCCCCAGCAGCATGTAGAACATGCCCTTCACCGCGTGCCCCAAAGCGAAATCAGGATCCAGCGTCAGGGCCTTGCCCAAATGCGTGGGCGTGGCCGCGCTATGCGCCATGAAGGCCAGCAGCGTGTCATTCCACGCATCAAGCGCATCGCGGGAGGTAATGGTGGTGTCTTGCCCGAATACGTCTTGGTACATGCTATAAACTCGCTTTTAATGATGCTCCGGGAAACCTTCCCAGTTTTCCGAGTCTTAGCGATTACTAGGCACCGGTAAACTGTCGCGGCAACTTCATAACGCACACGTGAGGTGGCGTGGGGCATAGGTGATCAATTTTCCGCCATTCTGGCGGCAAGCAGGCGGATTTTCGCTCTTCTTACCCGCGTTCTGACACCATTATTGTAACGTTAACGCCGGTTTGCGCCGGCCCAAGCGCTAGTCCGGCGTCGCGCCTGCCTGCGATTGCAGCCACGCCAACACCGCGTCGGTATCCTCACCGAAATGCGGCGGTGGGCGGCGGTAGGTCACAGGCGTCTTCGACAGCTTCAGCGGGTTGCCGATCAGCGTGACAGCACCCCCTTCGACGTCGCCGCGCGCCATCTCGATCTTCATCTCGCGCGCCGCCACCTGCTCCGAGGCGAACACCTGCTCCAATGTATTCACCGGCCCGACTGGCACCTTGCGCGCCTCTAACCCCGCGATAATTTCCGACATGGAGCGCTCCACCATCAGCCCCTCAAGGATCTTGAGAAGCTTGGTCCGGTTCACGATCCGCGCAGGGTTGGTCGCGAAATCAGGGGTCTCGGCAAGGTCAGGCCGCCCCAAGAAGTCGCAAAACCGCTGGTACTGGCTGTCATTGCCCACGGCCACCAGAACATGGCCGTCGGAGGCCTCAAACGTCTGATATGGCACGATGGTCGCATGCTCGTTGCCTTGGCGCTTGCGCGGCTGGCCGGTGGTCAAATGCGCAACCCCTTCGTTGATCAGCCACGCGATCTGGCTGTCCACCAGCGACAGGTCCACATGCTGCCCCTCGCCGGTGGCGTCGCGGTGACGCAAAGCCGCCAAAATGCCGACAGTGGCGTACATGCCGCACATCACGTCGGCAATGCCGACCCCCACCTTCATCGGACGCCCCCGCGGCTCACCCGTCAAGGACATGATCCCGCCAAAGCCCTGCGCCATCAGATCATAGCCCGGCTTGGCGCGGTTCGGCCCCGTTTGCCCGTAGCCGGAAATGGAGCAATACACCACCCCCGGGTGCGCCTTGAGCAGGCTCGCGTGATCCAGCCCGTATTTGGTCAACCCGTCGGGCTTGAAGTTCTCGATTACCACATCGGCCTGCGCCGCCATCTGGTGGATCACCGCCTGCCCTTCGGGCGTGGCGATATCCACGCTCACCGATAGCTTGTTGCGGTTCGCGCACATAAAATACGCCGATAAATCCGTCCGCGCCGCCTCTAGGTCATCCTTGAAGGGGGGGCCCCATTTGCGCGTGTCGTCCCCGCCAGAGCGCGGGTTCTCGATCTTCCAGACCTCGGCCCCCAAGTCGCCCAACAACTGCGTGCAGGTCGGCCCCGCCAAAATTCGGCTCAGATCCAACACCTTCACCCCGTCCAAAGCCCCTGCCATAATCCTGCCTATCACTGCTTCCCAAATACCTCCGCCGGAGGCATTAAAATCTAATCCCGATCCACACCCGCGCCGTCGCTATATCCGCCCGTCATAGGCCTTTTGCGCAATCACCGCTGCAATCACGGTGAAGGTGTCCGCATCACGCGCCGCCGTCAAGGCATCGCGCAGCTCGTCGCGGGACCGGACAGTGAACCCCAGCCCGCCAAAGGCCCGCCCGATGGCGGCAAAATCATGCTCCATAAAGTCAACGCCCGCATTCGCCATCTGTCGCTGGCGCTGCTTCAACTCGATCAAAGACAGCGATTGGTCCACAAACACGACAAAAATCGTGTTCAGCCCGTGCTCTTTCGCCGTCGACCATTCCCCCGCCACCATCAAGGCCCCCGCGTCGCCGGAAAAGCTCACGACAGTGCGCTCCGGCGACGCATATTTGGCCCCCATCGCCAGCGGCACCGCACAGCCCATGGTGCACAGCGCCGAGGATTGCAAAAGCTGGCGCGGCGCGGTGCAGGTCCACATCTGCGACAGCAAAATCCGGTGCGCCCCGCTGTCCACCGTGGCCACGGTATCAAGCGGTAACATATCGCGGCACGCCGCAACCACCGCGCCGGGTCCCCACGGCTCGTCACGCGGGAAGGCCGCCGCCAGCCCCGCTTTGCAGGCCGCAATCTCGCCGCCGGTCCACGTATCACGCGCAGCGCCCGCCCCTGTCAGTGCCTGCAACGCAGCGCCAGTGTCGCAGATAAAGCTGAGGCCTGCCTGATGCATGTAATGGTGGTTCGGCGCGGCGGTGATATCAATGACCCGCACCTCGTCGGGTGACCACAGCTCGCGCCAGCCGGGCCGCATCTCGATGGGGTCGTAGCCCACGCAAATGACCAGATCAGCCGCCCGCACCAATGGCACCAGATGGCTGTCCGCCAAGGGCGACAGCCCCGCCCCCCCCAAGGCCAGCGGGTGGGTCTCGGAAATCACCCCTTTGGCCTTATAGGTGGTGATCACCGGCGCGCCGTAGCGCTGCGCAAACGCCAGTAGCGCGGCGTGGCTCTCGTCGTAGATCACATCAAGCCCCGCGATGATCACCGGCCGCTCCGCCGCATCCAGCCAGCTTTGCGCCAGCGCCAGATCCGCTCCCGCAGGGGCCGTGGCGGAGGCCGCTGCCCGCCGCCGTAACTTTGGCGCAGCCATGCTGTCGGCCACCGTAATCGGCACGTCGATATGCACCGGACCCGCGCGCCCCTCTGTGGCGATCCCCACAGCCTTGTCGGCCACCGTGTCGGCACCTTGGGCCGTCAGGGTGAAGCTGGCTTTGGTGATCTCGGCGAACACGCACCCGTGGTCCAGCACTTGGTGGGTGTAGGTCAGCGCCTCATCGGCATCGACGCAGCCCGTCAGAACAATCATCGGCACCCGCTCTTGGTGGGCGTTGGCCACCGCATTCACACCGTTCATCGCCCCCGGGCCGACCGTCGCCACCAAGATCGCGGGCGCGCCGGTCATATGATGCGCACCTTCGGCCATGAACCCCGCCGCGTTCTCATGTTTGCACAGCACAAACTCGATCCCCGCCGCCTGCAAGGCGTCCACCAAGGTCAAAACCTCTCCGCCAGGCATGCCGAAGGCATGGCGGCACCCCGCCTCATATAGGCGCTCGGCCAAAAGATCAGCGGCACGTTTGGGGGTCGGCATAGGGCTCTCCTTAGGGATCAGGGCTAGCTGCTGGTATCAATCTGCTGCGGCTTGGGCAATGGACATGAAAACCGCGTCCAACTCCGCCGCCGCACGCCCCAGATCCGGCCCCGCCTCCGCCATATAGGGCGCGAACACCAGCGACGGCGTTTTATAGCTCACCGTGGCGCCGGTCTCGGTCTCGGTCACATATATCCGGATCGGCGCTTCAATCATCGCCGCCGTCGATAGCGCAAGGATGCGCACCGCAAACTGGTTGTTGAACACGCCAATCACGCGGTTGCCCGGAATACTGATCCCGCGTGCGCGCGCCGCCGCCGTGGGGCCAGCCTGCGTGACCACCCCCATGTTATGCGCGCGCACTGCCACCTTCACGTCGTCAATCAGTTGGCCATGCGCCTTCTCGGTCTCGATCACCACCCAGCCCGCGCGCGGCGCGATATCCGCCGCCGCAGCAGCGGCCCATGCAAAAAACACGAGGCTCAAAATGTAGCGCATGCCCTCATCTCCAGCTGGTTAAAAATACTCAAAAATACATGCCAGAGATGCACACACACCGCCAATCACGTCTTCGCCACCGCCCGCACAGCACGCAAAAGCCCCCCAAGCGGCAGCTTGGGAGGCTTTTCAAATCATCTCGCGCACAGGCATCGCCTGTGCTCATTTTGCTCACATGCGCGACGCGACGTTTTCCCAGTTGACCAGATTGTCGAGGAAGTTGGTCAAATACACGGGGCGCTTGTTGCGGAAGTCGATGTAGTAGGAGTGCTCCCAAACATCACAGCCCAGCAAGGTTGTCTGGCCAAAGCACAGCGGGTTCACGCCGTTCTCTGTCTTGGTGACCTTGAGGCCGCCGTCCGCGTCTTTAACCAGCCAGCACCAGCCGGAGCCGAACTGACCCGCGCCCGCCGCAGAGAACTCTTCCTTGAATTTCTCGACCGAGCCGAAGCTGTCTTTCAAAGCGGCTTCCAGCTCGGACGGCATCGCGGATTTACCCGGGCTCATCATTTCCCAAAACTGGTTGTGGTTCCACAGCTGGGAGATGTTGTTGAAGATGCCGCTTTGGGCCACGGCGGATTTGTCGTAGGTGCCGACGATGATCTCTTCAAGGGATTTGCCATCCCACTCTGTGCCCTCAATGGCCTTGTTGCCGTTGGTCACATAAGCATTGTGGTGCAGGTCGTGGTGATACTCCAGCGTCTCCTTGGACATGCCGCCGTCAGCCAGTGCGTCATGGGCGTATGGAAGGTCGGGAAGTGTAAAAGCCATTGTCTGGGCCCCCTATAATTGGACGTGAAAAATCGGATGTGCCATAACTGAGCGCCCGAGGGCGCGGGGTCAAGGCTCGTTTAACGAACGTATGGCGTCGGGGTCCGGTTCCGTGGCGCGCCGCGCTGTGTCCCTTGGCTCAGAACACCCCGACCTGTGAGCCGGATTTCGCTGACATGCTCAGAAGGTCGAACACATACTGCGCCTCGGAGCGAAAGCAGATCAGTTCGAACGCATCGTCCCCCACCGCCCCGAAGGCCACCGCCGCCTGCGCCAGTCTGGTGCGCCGGAACATGCCTTGGGTGAACGCCGCGCGCGACATATCGACGGGCGCAAGCTTGGCCAACACCTCGCGGGCACTGCCCTCGGCCGTGCCTTCAACCATGAACACCGCGCGGGCGTCTGACATGTTAACTGCCAATCCGTGCATCCCCTCCAGCGCCGCGCTCAGGCGCGCCACCACGTCGGGGGCGTCAGCATAGGGGACCATGATCAGCAGCTCGTCGGGCGACATCCACGCGGCGGCGCGCTCACCCGCGCGGGTGCACCGGCGCACCTCGGGCATGTCGACGCCTACAATGTCTGTCACCGCTTGGCGCAAGGACGCCGCATTGTGGTCGCCGCGCAGGGTGATCATACCGCGCAATCCGGCTTCCGTCACCGTGGCAAATCCCGCTGAAGAGACGCCTTGCAAGGCGCTGACTGCATTAGACATTTTGCTTCTTCCCTTCAGGGTCATAGAACACGGGGCTGACGATCTTGGCGGTCTTGCTGGTGCCATCCAGCATGGGGAAGTTGATCACCTCGCCCATGCGCTCCGGCCCGTTCCAGACCAGCCCCATGGCGATCCCCTTGCCCAAAGTGGGCGAATGATAGGTGGAGGTAACGCGCCCTTGCGTGTTGCGCTGACCGTTGGCGTTCACGCCTTCCGCCACCGCATAAGCGCCGTCCGGCAGTGTGGAGCCATCGGTGGTTTCCAAGCCCACCAACTGCCAGCGGTCTGGGTCGGTCATGTGGATGCGCTGCTGCGCGCGCTTGCCAAGGTAGTCGTCCTTTTTCTTGGAGAGCGCCCAATGCAGGCCCAGATCCTGCGGGATGATTGTGCCGTCGGTCTCGTCCCCGATCATGATGAACCCCTTCTCTGCGCGCAGAATGTGCAAAGCCTCTGTGCCGTAGGCAGTGGCGTCAAACTCCGCCCCTGCCGCATGCAGCGCGTCCCAGAACGCGCGGGTCTGGCTGGCGGGCACGGCGATCTCGAACGACAACTCCCCCGAGAACGATATGCGGAAGACGCGGGCGTCAAAGCCGCCGATCTGGCCTTCCTTCCACTCCATGAAGCCAAGCGCCTCTTTGGAGACATCCATGCCGCCCAGCTTCTCCAACACGGCCCGCGCATTGGGGCCGACCACGGCGATTTGGCCGTATTGCTCGGTCGCGTTGACGGTATAGACCTTCCAATCCCACCATTCGGTTTGCAGCCATTCTTCCATATGCGCGTGGATACGCGCCGCGCCGCCGGTGGTGGTGTGGCACAGCCATGTGTCTTCGTCGATCCGCGCCACCACCCCGTCATCGGTGAGGAAGCCGTTTTCGGTGCACATCAGCCCGTAGCGGCATTTGCCCTGCTTCAGGTTGGACATCATGTTGGTGTACATCATGTCGAGGAACTTACCCGCGTCCGGCCCTTTGACGATGATTTTGCCCAAGGTGGACGCATCGAGCAGCCCAAGGCTGTTGCGCGTCGCCAAGACCTCGCGGTGAACCGCTTGCTCCACCGTCTCGCCGTCGCGTTGGTAGCAATAGGCGCGCCGCCAATGGCCCACGGGTTCCCAATAGGCGCCGTTGTCGCTGCCCCACTGGTGCAGCGGGGTTTGATTGACCGGCTGGAACAAATCTCCCGATGCGTCCCCCCCGATGGAGCCCATGGAGATGGGCGTATAGGGCGGGCGGAAGGTGGTCGTGCCAACGGCGGGAATAGCTTCATTCAAACTGTCAGCCAAGATCGCCAAGCCGTTGATGTTGCTCAACTTACCTTGATCCGTCGCCATGCCGATGGTGGTGTAGCGCTTGGTGTGCTCCACGCTCTCATAGCCCTCTTGCGCGGCAAGTTGCACGTCGGACACTTTCACGTCGTTTTGAAAGTCGAGCCACATTTTGGAGCGCAGCTTGTAGCCGGCACCTTGCGGCATCTTCCAAACGGGCAGCAAGGGCGCGGGCTCCTCGGCGTCCGCCTTTGGAGCGGCCATGTCGGGGGCTATATGCCCCATACGCACGGCGGCGGTCTTGCCCGCCTGTGTCGCGTCGGCCAACACGGCAGCGCTGTCCATCGCGCCGCTGGCGATGCCGGCGGTGATCACAAAATCCTGCCCCTGCGCCCCCTTGGGGGCCGCGTCGGGGTTGGGGCGGAAGTGCGCCTCCCCCTCGTCCCAAAGCAGTTTGCCACCACAGTGCGACCAGAGATGCACCACCGGCGACCAGCCGCCCGACATGGCAACCGCGTCGCAGTCGATTGTCTCCAGCACGCTGCCCTCGCCCGCCTGCGCGCAGATGTCCACCGCCGTGACGCGCTTGCCGCCTTTGACGGACGCAATGGCCTTACCGTTCTCGACCCGAACACCCAAGGCGCGGGCCTGATCGGCCAACGCGCCGCCGCCGTTCGGGCGGGCGTCAAGGATCACGGGGATTTCCAGACCTGCCTGCTTCAGGGTGATCGCCGTGCGGTAGGCGTCGTCATTGTTGGTGACGACCACGGTGCGGTCCCCCGGACTGACGGCAAAGTTGACGGCATAGTCACGCACCGCCGAGGCCAGCATGACGCCCGGAATATCGTTGCCTGCGAAGGCCAGCGGGCGCTCTATCGCGCCGGTAGCGGTGATGATCTGCCCCGCACGGATGCGCCACAACCGGTGGCGCGGTATGTCTTGGGCGGGCGCGTGATCGGTGAGGCGCTCATAGGCCAAGGCGTAGCCGTGGTCATACACCCCCGCGCCCATGGTGCGGGACCGGATCGTGACGTTATCCATGTTTTCAAGCTGTTGCAGCGTGTTTTTGACCCATGCGTCGGCGGGCTGCCCGTCGATCTCCACGCCATCCACAGGGGCGCGACCGCCCCAATGTGCCGTCTGCTCCACCAGCATCACCTTGGCACCGGCCTGCCCCGCCGCGCGTGCGCCTTGCAGCCCCGCGATGCCGCCGCCTATGACCAGCACATCAACGAAGGCGTAGAAATGCTCGTAGCGGTCCGCGTCGCGGTCTTTGGGGGCTTTGCCCAGCCCCGCCGCGCGACGGATCAGCGGCTCGAACAGGTGTTTCCACGCCGGCGCCGGTGCCATGAAGGTTTTGTAGTAGAAGCCTGCGGGCATGAACCGCGACGCGTAGTTGTTGAGCACCCCGACGTCGAAATCTAGCGACGGCCAGTGGTTTTGACTTTCTGCGGTCAGCCCGTCGAAGAGCTCCGTCGTGGTGACACGGGCGTTTGGCTCGAAGGTGCCACCGCGCCCGAGGTTGACCAAGCCGTTCGGCTCCTCCGCGCCGGAGGCCACAACGCCGCGCGGGCGGTGATATTTGAACGAGCGCCCCATGAGCATCTGGTCATTGGCCAAAAGTGCCGAAGCGAGCGTATCGCCTTGGAGGCCGCGCAGGCGCCTGCCGTTGAACTGAAAGGTGACCTGTTTGGTTTTATCTAGCAGGCGGCCGCCGGTGGACAGTCTGGTGCTCATGAGATCAAGCCTTGGAATTTGGTGAAACAGGCCCTCCGGGGGAGGTATTTAGGAAGCAATGATGGGGTCATGTCGCGCCCTGCCAGCCTTCGAAGCTCCAATCGGGATGTTTCGCGGTTATGGCCGCGCGGATATCATCCGGCGGGGTGAGGGTTTGCGCGGGGTATGTGCCGAAGACCTCCAGCGTGGTGGTGGAGCGTGCGGCGTGGAACCATTTGCCACAGCCGTTAACGTGACGCCAGCGTTCCAGATGCACCCCGCGCGGGTTGGCGCGGGTGAAGAGATAGGCCTCGAAGGCGGCGTCATCGGCACCAACGGTTTCGCGCTTGATGTGGGCCTGACCACCGGCGTGCAGCTCCGTCTCTTCGGCGTGGATGCCGCAGTAGGGGCATTCTAAAATCAGCATGGGGCACTCCTTGGCATGAACGCACTTAGGGCGGGCACCGCGTGGCACCCGCCCTGCTGGGGGAAGAAGATTTGATTTGGGGTGTTAGCCGTCAGCCGCAGGTGCGGTGATGGCTGGCGCGTCGAGGTTTTCAGGTGGCGCGATGGCGTCGCCTTCCGTGACCGTGCCGGAGCCGAGCATGGCGATGACCACGATGAACAGGCCGATGAGGACTGCGGCGACCACGAGGCCGGTGCTGCTGCTATTGGATTTCGGGGTTGTGTAGTCAGACATGAAGATACCTCCTTTGGTGAGGGCTTCATGGTGCCAGTTACGCTTGTTATCGCAACGGGCGTGGCGTGCGGCGGCCATTCTCGGCGGGAGGTAGCCTGAATAGGCGCGCCGCATGCGCTAAGCTTTGCCTGTCTTGGAGGGAAGACGGGTTTGGGTCGGCCGCAGGGAGGAACGGCCGACCCTAGAGCGAGGGTACGCGGGGGAAAACGCTTAGTTTCCGGCTTCGCCGGACACTGCACCCTCAACTGCATCAGCAGCACCTTCGACGGCGGCACCAGCGCCCTCGATCGTGATGCTAACATCGTCATTGGCCGACGGGTTCGACCCGGAGAAGACCACATAGGCCAGAACGCCGACGACCACGATGAGGGCCCCGACCACAACGCCCATGCCGGCACCGCCGCTTGTCGTTGTGGTGGTGGTTGTGTTCGTGCGTTCTGTGTTGTCTGTATGTGCCATGTCGGGGCTCCTATGATGTCTCTTTTCATCATCACAACCCGATGAGCGCCCAGAAGGTTCCCAGATTTTTTCGCGCCCCGCCTCGCCATGCTAATGCGCCACGCCTGCGGCGACGCTTTCGTCGATGAAGCGTCCCTCTTTAAAGCGGTCGAGGCCGAATTCGGCCGTCAGCGGGGAATGCCCTTTGGCGACCAGCTCCGCCATGGCCCAGCCAGAGCCGGGGATTGCCTTGAAGCCGCCAGTGCCCCAACCGCAGTTGATGAAGCAATTGCCCAGCGGTGTTTTCGACAGGATCGGGGAGCGGTCGCCCGTGACATCGACAATACCGCCCCACTGGCGCAGCATCTTGAGGCGCGACAGCATGGGGAACGTCTCGACCAGCGCGCGCACGGTTTCCTCGACATGCTGGAAGCTGCCACGTTGGGTGTAGTTGTTGTAGCCGTCGGTGCCGCCGCCGATGACCATCTCCCCCTTGTCGGACTGGCTGAGGTACCCGTGCACGGTGTTGGCCATGACGACGATATCCATGCAGGGCTTGATCGGCTCCGACACCAAGGCCTGCAGCGCCACGGATTCAATTGGCAGACGGAAGCCTGCGAGCCCTGCCACATGGCCGGAATTCCCTGCGACGACGATACACAGCTTTTCGCAGTCGATGTCGCCCTTGGTGGTGGAGACGCCCGTGACCTGCCCGCCCGCACGCTTCACATCCGTGACCTCGCATTGCTGGATGATGTCCATGCCCATGTCCGAGCAGGCGCGCGCGTAGCCCCATGCCACCGCATCGTGGCGTGCGGTGCCGCCGCGCGCTTGGAACAGGCCGCCCAACACGGGATAGCGGGGGCCGTCGATGTTCATAATCGGGCAGATTTCCTTGACCCGCTCTGGCCCGATGAATTCCGTCTTCACCCCTTGCAGCGCGTTCGCATAGGCGGTGCGCTGGTAACCGCGCACCTCGTGATGGGTTTGCGCCAGCATCAGCACCCCGCGCGGGGAGAACATGACGTTGTAGTTCAAATCCTGGCTCATGGTCTCGTAGAGGCTGCGCGCCTTCTCGTAGATCGCGGCGGAGGGGTCTTGCAGGTAATTCGAGCGGATAATCGTGGTGTTACGCCCCGTGTTCCCGCCGCCCAGCCAGCCCTTCTCGATAATGGCAACGTCAGTGATGCCGTGGTTTTTGCCGAGGTAATAGGCAGTCGCCAGCCCGTGCCCGCCTGCGCCCACGATTATGACCTTATACTTCTTCTTCGGCGTCGGAGAGCGCCAAGCGCGCTCCCAACCGGAGTGGAACCGGACCGCTTCGCGCGCGATCGCAAAGGCAGAATAGCGTTTCATAGAAAGATCCCCTTGTGGGCGGCCACGTTGCCCCCGTTTTGCGCCAGCGCAGGGGGGCGCGTCCCGCTGGTTTCGGCATATCACGGCCTAGTTGCGACACACCAGCGTCGCGAGGTCGCAAATACAACATCTTGAGTGGACTTTGGGGGGCTGCCGCGCCTATCTGGAGGCAAGCAAAGAGCGGGTTTGATATGGGCGAAATTTACGATGACATCACGGCGTTTCTAGACGCCCTGCCCCCGATGCGCCCGATTGTCGGGCTTGATCTGGGCACGGTCACGCTGGGGGTTGCAGTGTCTGACAGCTTCATGTCGGTGGCGACGCCTTTGGAGACGATCAAGCGCAAAAAGTTCGGGGTGGATGCCGCCGCCCTGCTTGCCATCATGGAAAAGCGCGGGGTTGCGGGGCTCGTGCTGGGGCTGCCGTTGAATATGGACGGCTCCGAGGGGCCGCGGGTGCAATCGACCCGCGCGTTTGCGCGCAACCTGTCGCGACTGACAGATGTGCCCATCACCTATTGGGACGAGCGCCTGTCCACCGTGGCGGCGGAGCGCGCGTTGCTGGAGGCGGATACGTCGCGAAAGCGTCGCGCGGAGGTGATCGACCATGTCGCCGCAGGGTTTATCCTGCAAGGGGCACTGGACCGCATACGCCACATAAAGGACAACGCATGAGCGACGACATCTGGCAGCGCGACGAGGTGCAAAGCCCCTGCGTTAAGGTGTGCATCGTGCATCCGGCGGAGCGGTTGTGTACAGGCTGTCTGCGCACCATCGACGAGATTGGCGCGTGGTCACGGATGACGAATGAAGCCCGCGCCGCGCTTCTGGAGGAGCTACCGTCACGGGCGGGGCGCTTGAAGCAACGACGTGGCGGCCGAAAGGCCCGTATAGGCTAGCGCCCGCGCCCCAGTGGCCCTATGGACATGCCATGACTGATACAGATCTTGAGATTTTCGCCGTGGCCCCTCCGGGGTTAGAACCTGCCTTGCTGCCAGAATTCCGTGCATTGGGCTACAAAGACGCGCGATATGGCGCGGGGGGCGTGACCATGATGGGCGGCTGGGCGGATGTCTGGCGGCTTAATCTGGAACTGCGCGGGGCGACCAAGGTGCTGGCCCGCATCGGTAGCTTTCGCGCGATGAGCCTTGCGGGGCTGGACCACCGTGCCGACGAATTCCCGTGGGACGAGACGTTTTATTCCGGCACCACGGTGCGGGTCGAGGCGACGTGCAAACGCTCCAAGATTTACCACGCTGGTGCCGCGATTGAGCGGGTGGAGCGCGCGTTGCTGAAGGCGGGCATGAAACCGTCGGCGGACGGCGAGGTCACGTTGAAGGTGCGCATCGAGCAAAACATCGTCACGCTGAGCGTCGATACCTCTGGCGAAAGCCTGCACAAGCGCGGCCACAAGGAAGCCGTCGGCAAAGCGCCGATGCGCGAAAACCTTGCGGCTCTGTTCCTGCGGCAAGCGGGCTATGACGGCGCGGAGCCGGTGTTGGACCCGATGTGCGGCTCCGGCACCTTTGTTATCGAGGCGGCAGAGATTGCCGAAGGGCTGCAAGCCGGACGGTCGCGCCGTTTCGCGTTCGAGACCTTGGCGAGTTTCGACGCCGTTGACTACAAGGCCCTGCGCCGTGCGGTCAGCGTGGTAAAGGGCCCTGCGCGGTTCTTCGGCTCTGACCGCGATGCGGGGACGCTCAAAGGTGCTGTGGCCAACGCGGACCGCGCGGGGCTGTCGGCTATCTGCGACTTCCAGTGCAAACCGCTGTCAGAACTGAAGCGACCCGACGGCGCTGCGGGCCTCGTCATCGTGAACCCGCCCTACGGCGGGCGGATCGGGGACAAAAAGCAGCTATATGCGCTCTACGCGAGCCTCGGCACGGCGATGAAGACGCAGTTTTCGGGCTGGCGCGTGGCGATTGTCACCTCGGAGCCGGGGTTGGCGCAGGCCACCGGCCTGCCGCTGAGCCAAGGCCCCGCTATCCCGCATGGCGGCATGAAAGTGTGGCTGTTCCAGACACCGCCCCTGAAGTAGCGCCTTAGCCGCCAAGCTGCGTGCGCATCGCTTGGTAGATCACCGCTGTCGCAACGTTCGCAAGGTTGAGCGAGCGCACGATAGGGTTGCGCATCGGCAGGTGGAACACGCGGTCGTCCATGCCGTCCAGAACATCCGCAGGCAGGCCTTTGGATTCGCACCCGAAGACCAGATACGCATCTTCTTGGAACGCAGGTTCATAGACGCTTTGCGCGCCGTGCTCTTCAAAGAAATACAGGGCGTCACGGGGCGGCTGGCGCTCTGCCAAAAAGCTGGCCCAATCGTCGTATTCGCTAAGCTGGACGTGCTTCCAATAGTCTTGCCCCGCACGCCGGACGGATTTTTCATCCAGTGAAAACCCGTAGGGCTTGATCAGGATCAACTCCAGATTAAGCGCCACGCAGGTCCGGCCAATTGCCCCCGTGTTGTAGGGGATTTCGGGCGTTACCAAGACCAGTTTCATGCGCGGATCAGACATAGGGCAGTTGGGCTTTCAGGTTGGGCGGGCGCAGGATGGCCCGTCGCTCCCCGCCTGTTAGCGCGTTCATGGGGCGCACCACAACGGCAAGCTTGCGAAAACCAAGGCACCGCCGGTGGGACGGACTTCAACTATTTTCGTTCAAGCGGGTTCCTGCGCGGTCTGCACCGCGTCCAGCGCCTCCAGCACCAGCGCACTGCCCGCCCCCGCACGGTGGGCGTTATCAGACAGGGTGCGCCGCCAGCTGCGCGCACCGGGCTGGCCCGCGAACAGGCCCAGCATATGGCGTGTCACCTGCCCCAGCTTGCCACCGCGCGCCACGTGATCGTCGATATAGGGCAACATCTGCTGCACCACGTCCGCGCGGGTGTGGGTTCGGGGGGCCGCATCAAAGACCTTTTCGTCGGCGTCGGACAGGATGTCCCATGGTTGGTGATAAGCGGCGCGGCCATACATCAACCCGTCCAACGTGCTAAGGTGCGGCAGCCCCTCCTCCAGCGTCGCCAGCCCGCCATTGAGCGAGATATGCATATCAGGGAACGCCGCCTTCATCGCATGAACGATGTCGTAATCCAGCGGCGGCACGTCGCGGTTTTCCTTGGGGCTAAGCCCCTGCAACCACGCCTTGCGCGCGTGGATCGTCACCCGCGCCACGCCCGCATCACGGATGCGGCTCAGGAAATCGGGCAGGATCACCTCCGGCGATTGATCATCGACACCGATGCGGCATTTCACCGTGACTTCAACCGGTTGCGCCTTGATCATGGCGGCCACACACTCCGCCACCAGCGCGGGGCGCTCCATCAACACCGCGCCGAAAAAGCCCGACTGCACACGGTCCGACGGGCAGCCCACGTTCAGGTTGATCTCGTCGTAGCCACGCTGTGCACACAGGGCTGCGGCCTCGGCCAACTCCGCAGGGTCAGAGCCGCCAAGCTGCACAGCGACAGGGTGCTCCGGCTCAGAGAACTCCAACAAATGCACCGCCCCGCCCCGTACCAAAGCCGGCGCCGTCACCATTTCAGTATAGAGCAGCGCCTGCTTGGAAATCAGACGGTGAAAATAGCGGCAATGGCGGTCGGTCCAATCCATCATCGGAGCGACGGATAACCGTGCGGCGCGCGTTGCGTCCGGGCGGCCTTGCGTTTGAAGCGGGGCGAGAGGGGCCATTTGGGTCGGTTTCCTTAGGTTCGGGGGGCTTTTTCCCCCGTTCGCACCCTCTGCGCAATAGGGTATCTGCGCGGCGGCCTTAGTGCAGACCCCGCGTCACCGCGCGGTGATGGTTACTGTCAGGGACGGAAGCCCGTCGACGCCTGCTTCCATCACGTCGCCCAGCCCGACCGCACTGACACCAGCGGGGGTGCCGGTCATGATCAGATCACCCGGTGCCAGCGCCACCAAGGTGGACAGATGCGCCACGCAATCGGCGGCGGGCCATATCATCTCTGATAGGTCACCGGTTTGACGGGTCTCCCCGTTTACCGTGATCCAGATTTTGCCAGAGTTCAGCGAACCGGCCTCGGCCAGCGGCACCAGCGCCCCCATGGGGGCGGATTGATCGAACCCTTTGGCCATATCCCACGGCCTGCCTGCCTTTTTCGCCACCGCTTGCAGGTCGCGGCGTGTCAGGTCGATACCCACACCAGCACCCCACACATGCTGCATGGCGTCTTGCACGGCAATGTCGGTGCCGCCCGTGCCGATGGCTAGGACCAGCTCCACCTCATGGTGCAGGTCTTCGGTGGCCTTGGGGTAAGGCATCTTTGCGCCGCTTTCGACCACGGCGTCGGCGGGCTTGGTGAAATAGAACGGCGGGTCACGTTCGTCGTTGCCCATCTCGCGGATGTGCTCCGCGTAGTTGCGCCCGACGCAGAAGATGCGGCGCACGGGGAAGCGGTCGGAGGACCCTGCGACGGCGACGGAGGCTTGTGGTGCGGGGGGGATGACGTAGCTCATGAAGAGACCTCTTGCAGGGGGATTCTATGACGGCAACTTAGCCACGGCGGGATTGATTGGACAGGGGCGGATAGACTGGGTAGCGTCACGGCCATGAAACACATTGCCCTCAGCCTTGCGATGCTGCTCGCCGCCACAGGCGGCAGCTACGCCGACACCCTGCGACTGGGGGAGGACAAGCGTCTACGCGCCGCCGCCCAGCAGGTGTTGACGGGGCTGCAAAGCCGCAGCTTTCGCACGGGGCGCGAGTTTTGCGGGCTGCTGGGGCGCAACAAGGACGGCGCGATTGTCGCCACCCGCCCGCGCAAGGGAAGCGCCGACAGCTGCCTGCCGCACGAGTTTCGCGGGCGCGGAATTGTGGCGCTGGCGTCCTACCACACGCATGGGGCCTATGATCACGACGCCGACAGCGAGGTGCCGTCGTATTCCGACCTGAGTGCGGACATCGACGAGGGGCTGATCGGCTTCATCGCCACCCCTGGCGGGCGTTTGTGGGTGAATCTGCCGGACAAGGCCGTCAGCCGCCAGCTGTGCGGTATCAGGTGCCTGCCGCAAGACCGACATTTCCAGCAAGGCGACTGGGGGCTGATCAACAAGCAGTACACCCTGCGCCAGCTTAAACAGCGGCTGCAACTCTACTAACGCGATGACCGATCCCAGCGCCAACCGCGTGGCCGCGCTTTACGGCACCCACAGCGCCGCTTGGGACAGACTGCGGACCCGCAACGGGATGGAGTGTGACTGGATAGACCGTTTCAAGCACGCCATGCCGACCGCGCCCAGCGCGCCCCATGTGCTGGACCTTGGCTGCGGCACGGGGCAGCCGCTCGCCGCGCACCTTATGGACGCAGGCTGCAAGATTACCGGCGTGGATGCGGCGCAGGCGATGACGGCCCGCGCGGCCGCGCGCTTCCCGCAGCAAAACTGGATCACCGCCGATATGCGTGCGTTGCCCCCCTTGGGAACATTCGACGGCGTTCTTGCGTGGCACAGCTTTTTCCACCTGCCCCCTGACGCCCAGCGCCAGATGTTTTCCACCTTCGCGCGGCTGAGCCACGCGGGCACCGCGTTGATGTTCACCAGCGGCCCAGAGAGTGGTGAGACCATCGGCACGTTCGAAGGGCAGCCCCTCTACCACGCAAGTCTGGCCCCCACTGAGTACCGCGAGCTGTTGCGAGCGCATGGCTTTCGCCTGTTGGCACATGTGGCAAAGGATCAGAGCTGCGGCGGCGCGACAGTGTGGCTGGCGGTGATGGGGGCCTCTTAATTGCGATCAATTCGCAACTGGCTTGACTTTGTTGCAAACGACTCGCATATAGAACGGGACTTAATCGCACCATCAGACAGGACCCCTCTCTCATGCGCTTTGCCATCCCCGCAGTTCTTGCCCTTGCCTTGAATGTCCTTCCCGCGACCGCCGCCGATAAATTCAAAGCCGTGACCACCTTCACCGTGATCGCGGATATGGCCACGCGGGTGGCGGGCGACGTGGCCGTGGTGGAAAGCATCACCAAGCCCGGCGCGGAGATACACAACTACCAGCCCACCCCACGCGACATTGTGCGCGCGCAAGATGCCGATCTGGTGCTGTGGAACGGCCTCAATCTGGAGTTGTGGTTCGAGCAGTTCTTCCGCAACCTTTCCGACGTGCCGTCTGCTGTGGTGTCCGACGGGGTGGAGCCTATGGGCATTTCCAAAGGCCCCTACTCCGGCAAGCCGAACCCCCATGCTTGGATGTCGGTCGACGCGGCGCTGATCTATGTCGACAACATCGCCGATGCCTTTGCCCAAAATGACGCGGCCAACGCCGAGATCTACCGCGCCAACGCGGAGGCCTATAAGGCAGAAATCATAGAGGTGCTTGCCCCCCTGAAGGACCGCATCAACGCCCTGCCCGAGGATAAGCGCTGGCTGGTCACGTCTGAGGGCGCGTTTTCCTACCTTGCCCGCGATCTGGGGCTGAAAGAGCTATACCTGTGGCCGATCAATGCCGACGCGCAGGGCACGCCAAAGCAGGTGCGCGATTTGATTGACGCGGTGCGTGCCAACGACATTGGCGTTGTGTTCTCCGAGAGCACGGTGTCTGCTGCCCCTGCCGAGCAGATTTCACGCGAAACCGGCGCGGCTTATGGCGGTGTTCTATACGTGGATAGCCTCAGCACCGCCGACGGGCCGGTGCCCACCTATCTGGACCTGTTGCGGGTCACGGTTGAAACCATTGCGGAAGGTTTAGAGAAATGAGTTTTGGCAGCTTGCCTGACGACACTGCCGGCCTGTGTGCCGAAGGGATCACCGTCACCTACCGCAACGGGCATACCGCCTTGCGTGATGCGTCCTTCTCTCTGCCCAAAGGCACTATTGCCGCGCTTGTGGGGGTGAACGGATCGGGCAAGTCAACGCTGTTCAAGGCGATCATGGGGTTTGTGCCCACGTCCTCTGGCAACATCTCCATCCTTGGCGGCACCGTGCGGGACGCGCTGCGCGCCAACACGGTGGCCTATGTCCCCCAGTCGGAGGAGGTCGACTGGACATTCCCCGTATTGGTGGAAGATGTGGTGATGATGGGACGCTATGGCCATATGGGGTTCTTCCGCATTCCCCGCCCCGAGGACCACAAGATGGTCGAGAAGGCGTTAGAGCGGGTCAACATGCTGGAGTTCCGTCACCGCCAGATCGGCGAATTATCCGGCGGGCAAAAGAAGCGCGTGTTCCTCGCGCGTGCTTTGGCGCAAGACAGCCGCGTGGTACTGCTGGACGAGCCGTTCACCGGCGTAGACGTGCAAACCGAGGATGCCATTATCGCGCTGCTGCGCGAAATGCGTGACGAGGGCCGCGTGATGCTGGTCTCCACCCACAACCTTGGCTCTGTGCCGGAGTTTTGCGACCGCACGATCCTGATCAAAGGCACCGTGCTGGCGCATGGGCCGACGCCCGAGATATTCACCCGCCAGAACCTTGAACTGGCCTTTGGTGGGGTGCTGCGTCACTTCGTGATGCAAGGCGCGGACCTGCACGACGACGAGGAAGACAAGCGCCGCCTGACGGTGATCTCGGACGACGAACGCCCGTTTGTCATCTACGACCATCACGACGACGAGGACACAGAAGAGGCGGGCGCCCCATGATCGACGCGCTTTGGGAGCCGTTCACCTACAACTACATGCTCAACGCCATGTGGGTGTCGGCCTTGGTGGGCGCGGTCTGCGCCTTCCTGTCCGCCTATCTGATGCTGAAAGGCTGGTCGCTGATTGGCGACGCGCTGAGCCATAGCATCGTGCCCGGTGTGGCGGCGGCCTATATGCTGGGCCTGCCCTTCGCGCTTGGCGCGTTCTTTGCGGGCGGGCTTGCGGGCGCGTCTATGTTGTTTCTGAACCAACGCACCGGATTGAAGGAGGACGCCATTATCGGGCTGATCTTCACCTCTTTCTTTGGGCTTGGGCTATTCATGATCTCCCTGTCGCCTGCGTCGGTGAATATCCAGACGATCATCATGGGCAACATCCTTGCCATCTCCCCGGCGGACACGGTGCAACTGGCGTTGATCGGTGGCGTGTCGCTGCTGGTGCTGCTGGCCAAGTGGCGCGACCTAATGGTGACGTTCTTTGACGAAAGCCACGCACGCTCCATCGGGTTGCGGCCCGAGTTGCTGAAGGTGATTTTCTTTACCCTGCTGTCTGCCTGCACCGTGGCCGCGATGCAGACCGTGGGTGCATTCTTGGTAATCGCCATGGTGGTGACGCCAGGGGCGACCGCCTACCTGCTGACGGACCGCTTCCCACGGTTGCTGATGATCGCGGTGGCCATCGGCACGCTGTCGTCGTTCATCGGGGCCTACGCCAGCTACTTCCTCAACGGGGCGACGGGCGGCGTGATCGTGTGCTTGCAAACCGTGTTGTTCCTTGCCGCGTTCATCTTTGCCCCAAAACACGGGCTGCTGGCCGCGCGCGCCCGCGCGAAGGAGGCTTTGTGATGGAGTGGTATATGCCCTTCCAGTTCCCCTTCATGGTGAACGCGCTGCTGATCTCTGTGATGTTGGCTATCCCTGCGGGGTTGTTGTCGTGCTTCCTTGTTCTCAAGGGGTGGTCGCTGATGGGCGATGCCATCTCCCACGCTGTCTTGCCGGGGGTGGTGCTGGCCTATGTGCTGGGCCTGCCCTTTGGCGTCGGCGCCTTCGCGGCGGGCATGGCCTGCGCGGGGCTGACCGGCTGGATCGATGAGAACTCCCGCGTGAAGCGTGACACGGTCATGGGTGTTGTCTTCTCGGGCATGTTTGGCCTTGGGATCGTTATGTACACCAAGATCGAGAGCGAGGTTCATCTGGACCACATCCTGTTTGGCAACATGCTGGGCGTTGGGCCTTCGGATATGTGGACCACGGGGCTGATCGCGGTACTGGTCACAGCGCTTATCGCAGTGTTCTGGCGTGATCTTTTGTTGCAATCCTTCGACGAGCAACAGGCCCGCGCCCAAGGGCTGCATGTCCGCGCTTTGCATTTCGGCACCTTGGCGGCAATCTCACTGACCGTTGTGGCCGCCCTTCAGGCGGTGGGCATCATCCTTGCCATCGCGTTTCTTGTGGCCCCCGGTGCGATTGCCTTCCTGCTGACCAAGCGCTTCGGTGTCATGCTGTGGCTGTCAATGCTGGTCGCCGCCGCCTGTTCCTTCATTGGCGTCTACGTCAGCTTCTTCATAGACAGCGCCCCTGCCCCGACGATTGTGTTGCTGATGACCGTGACCTTCATCGCCGCCTTCGTGCGCGCCTCGGTTCTGGCGCGGCGGGTGACGGCTTAGTTGACGCTGCGTAAATCTTTACTCAACCGTACATATATGTTCGCTAACTGCCGATAAGGAAGCGGGGCGGACATGCGCGCAGAACGCAAAGACAAACGCAAACTGGAGATCGAGAAAGCCGCGTTAGAGGTCGTGCGCAAGCGCGGCTACGAGGGCGCGTCGATGCTCAACATCGCCAAGGCGGCGAAAGCGTCGAATGAAACCCTCTACCGGTGGTACGGCGACAAGCAGCAGTTGTTTCTAGAGATCGTCAAGGCCGAGGCCGCCACGACCAACCGCGCACTGGACGAAGCCTTGGCCGCGCCAACGCCGCCCGATGACATATTGCGACAAGTTGGAGTTCTGCTTTTGGGTGTGCTGATGGGGGAGCGGTCTGTCGCGCTGAACCGCGCTGCCGCCTCTGACACCAGCGGAAAACTGGGCGCCGCCATCTCGGAGGGTGGTCGCGCGCAGGTCTTCCCGAAAGTCGTCCGGCTTATGGCGCGACTGACAGACGCCGGATTGATCTCCCCGCCCAGTGACGACCAAGCGGCGCTGTGGTTTTCCTATCTATTGATCGGTGATTTACAGACCCGCCGCGTGACCGGCATCTTGCCGCAGCCCACCCGCGCCCAGATCGAAGCGCATGTCGATGCTGCGCTAGACGGCTTTTACCGCATGTGCGCCACTACCTAAGTGGCGTAAACAGCGCGCGGCGGTAGATGTGCCATGTGGCGTGGCCCAGCACCGGCAAGGCCAGAAACAACCCCAAGAACATCGGCACCATTGCGACCAGCAGCATAACCGCGATGATCGCCGCCCAAAGCAGCATCACAGCGCGGTTGTGCAGCACCGTGCGGATAGAGACGCCCATGGCGGTCATGAAGTCTAACTCGCGGTCCAACAACAAAGGCATCGACACGACGGTGATGGTAAACGTCAGCATCGCGACCAAGCCGCCCACAAGCACCTCAAACGCGACAAGCGCGAGGCCGTTGGGGGTTAGGAACACTTCCCATGAGGTTGTGATATTGGTCAGCTGCATATTGCCGAAGAACAGCGCCAGCGACATATGAGCGAAGAAGCTCCAGAACAGCAAGATGATCACCAGCAGCGCACCGATCCACGGCAACTGCCGCCCGCGTTCTGCCCAGACAACGGCGAGGACGGACACCCAGCCCAAAGGCTCCTCCGCCTCCAGCCTGCGGCTGACCTCATATAGGCCCACAGCCGCAAAGGGTGCGACCAGCGGGAAGCCCAACGCCAGCACCAGCGTCCATGTGAAGGTGCCCGCGCCCCAATAGCTTAACCCCGCCCCGCAGAGCACATAGAACGCGGAAAAGAAAAGCCCGTACAGCGGCGCACGGGTGAAATCGCGCCACCCTTCGCGCAACGCGCGCAGGAGTTCCCAAAAGGTGACCCGCCCGATGTCGGGCAGTGGCGAGGCGGCGGGTTGGTCGGTTTTTATCATGGCCCATGACAGCACAGCGCGATTTGTCCGGCAAGTGCTAGCTGCCCCCGCCCGCGCAATAGGGTGCTGGCCGCATCGGCCCGGAGCGATTAACTGTGGCGAAAGGCCAAGCACTATTTCAAATAAAATTTGAAATACACGGTCGGTCAAATGCTATAGCGATAGAGTCAGGGGAGAGCTTATATGAAACGATACGCGCGTGACATGCGTGGCCACGGGGCCAATCCGCCGAATGCCAACTGGCCGAATGGCGCGAAGATTGCGGTGCAAATCGTCGTTAATTATGAGGAAGGTGGCGAGAATTGCGTGCTGCATGGTGACGCCGCCTCGGAGGCGTTTCTGTCAGAAATCGTAGGCGCCGCCGCGTGGCAGGGCCAACGCCACTGGAACATGGAATCGATCTACGAATATGGCGCTCGGGCCGGTTTCTGGCGTCTGCACCGCCTTTTGAAAGATATCCCCGTAACGGTCTACGGCGTCGCCACCTCGCTGGCGCGCGCGCCGGAGCAAGTGGCCGCGATGAAAGACGCCGGTTGGGAAATCGCATCGCACGGTTTGAAGTGGATTGAATACAAGGATTACACCGCCGAGGACGAGCGCGTGGACTTGGACGCCGCCGTCAAGCTGCACACCGAAGTTGTCGGCACCCCGCCGCGCGGCTGGTACACCGGACGGTGCTCTGAAAACACGGTGCGACTGGTGGCGGAGCACGGCGGCTTCGACTATGTGGCAGACAGCTACGCGGATGACCTGCCCTATTATGTGCGTATGGGCGACCGCGACCAGTTGATCGTGCCCTACACGCTGGACTGTAACGACATGCGCTTTGCCACGCCGCAGGGGTTCAACTCTGGCGACCAGTTCGAGACCTACCTGCGTGACAGCTTTGACGCGCTTTATGAGGAAGGCGAAGACGGCACGCCCAAGATGCTGTCCATCGGGCTGCATTGTCGCCTGATCGGGCGTCCGGGGCGTATTCAGGCGCTGAAGCGGTTCTTGGCATATGCCCAAGGCCACGACGGTGTGTGGTTCGCCACCCGTGAGCAGATCGCTCAGCACTGGATGGCGGAGCATCCTGCGACGGTCGCAAAGCGCCCCTCTGCGATGGAAAAAGACGCGTTTATAAGCACCTACGGCGGCATCTTCGAGCACTCCCCATGGGTGGCGGAGCGCGCGTGGGGGTTGGAGCTGGGCCCCGCCCATGACAGCGCCGAGGGTTTGTGGAACGCGATGGCGCGGGCGTTTCGCGCGGCCAGCACCACCGAACGGCTGGAGGTTCTGGACGCGCACCCCGACTTGGCGGGCAAGCTTGCTGCCGCAAAGCGCCTGACCGCAGAAAGCACATCCGAGCAGGCCAGCGCGGGACTTGATGCGCTGACGGACGAGGAGCGCCAGTTGTTCACGCGCCTGAATGACGAATACGTGGCAAAGCACGGATTTCCATTCATTATTGCGGTTCGCGACAATGACAAAGCCAGCATCCTGCAAGCGTTTCAGCAGCGTATCAACAACGACAGCGCGGATGAGTTCGCCCATGCCTGCACACAGGTGGAGCGCATCGCGCAACTTCGACTACAGGAAATACTGCCATGAGCTATGCCCTTCCCCCCGCTGGCCTTCCGTCGCAATCCGACAAGCTGACCGGCACATCTATCTTTACCGAGGCCTACGCCTTCATGCCCGCAGGCGTGATGCGCGATATCGTGACGAGCTTTATCCCGCATTGGCAGGGTAGCCGCGCGTGGATCATCGCGCGGCCCCTTTCGGGCTTTGCGGAGACGTTCTCGCAGTACATCATGGAAGTCGCCCCCGGCGGCGGCTCCGACCAGCCGGAAAGCAATCCTGAGGCCGAGGCCGTTTTGTTTGTGGTTGAAGGGCAAGTTGAGCTGCGCAACAGCGCAGGCAAACATACTTTGGATGAAGGCGGCTACGCCTATCTGCCCGCGGGCGAAGGCTGGACGCTGCACAACCGCACTGACAAGAAAGCCACCTTCCACTGGGTGCGCAAACGGTATGAACCAGCGGACGGGATCGCCGCGCCAGAGGCCTTCGTGACCTCCGATGCCGCCGTTGCCCCGATTGCCATGCCCGACACCAACGGCGCATGGGCCACCACCCGCTTTGTGGAGCCCACCGATTTGCGCCACGATATGCATGTCAACATCGTCACCTTCCAACCCGGCGGGCTTATCCCGTTCGAGGAAACGCATGTGATGGAGCATGGGCTTTACGTCATTGAGGGCACGGCAGAATACCTGCTGAACCGCGACTGGGTGTCGGTCGGTCCCGGCGACTTCATGTGGCTACGTGCGTTCTGCCCGCAAGCCTGCCGCGCCACGGGGGACGGGCCGTTTCGCTACCTGCTCTATAAGGACGTGAACCGCCACGCGAAGCTGCCATGGTAATCCGCACAGCGCCTTTAACTGCCGAAGCCTTCGCGCCCTTTGGCGACGTGCTCGATTGCGCGGGCTCCCCGGATAAAATCATTAACGAAGGCATGTGCGGGCGCTTTCACGACCGCGCCACGCTGGACTTTGAGGACGGGCGCGCGGGGGTGAGCATCTTTCACGCCCAGCCGCGCACGCTGCCCTACCAGCTGAAACTGCTGGAGCGTCACCCGCAAGGCTCGCAAGCCTTCATTCCGATGAGTTTCGAGCCATTCTTGATCATTGTCGCCCAAGACTTGGGCAACGCCCCGGGTGAGGTGTCCGCATTCCTGAGTGCGGCGGGCCAAGCCATCAACTTTCACAAAGGAACATGGCATGGGGTGTTAACCCCCCTGCACGCGCCGGGGTTGTTTGCTGTCGTTGACCGGATTGGCGACGGCGCGAACCTAGAAGAATTCAGGCTGGAACATCCGGTCATGATAGAGCGCGGCTAACGCGCCGAACGGCGGCCCCACGATACCGTGCGGCCACAACACCAGACGTACGGGGAGACACGTTATGACAGACACATCCATAGGAACGCCAGAGCAACTGCGCGATCCGAACTATACACCCGCGCTACACCGCGCCATTCCGCTGGGCATCCAGCACGTGTTGGCGATGTTCGTCTCCAACGTGACGCCCGCGATTATTATCGCGGGGGCGGCGGGCTTCGGTTTTGGCTCTGACGCGGGGGCGCAGGGTTTTCCAGACATGACCTACCTGATCCAGATGTCGATGCTGTTTGCGGGCGTTGCGACGCTGTTCCAGACCATCGGGCTTGGCCCCGTGGGCGCGCGGCTGCCGATTGTGCAAGGCACGTCCTTCGCGTTCATCCCGATCATGATCCCGCTGGTGGCTGGCAAAGGCGTGGACGCCCTGCCCGCGCTATTTGGCGGCGTCCTCATCGGCGGGTTGTTTCACACATTCATTGCCACCTTCATCGGCAAGATCCGCTTTGCCCTACCGCCCTTGGTGACTGGCCTTGTGGTCACGATGATCGGTCTGGCACTGGTGAAGGTCGGCATCCAATACGCCGCTGGCGGCGTTCCGGCCATCGACAAGCCGGAATATGGCTCTTTGCTGAACTGGTCTGCGGCCTTGGTCGTGATCTTCGTGACCTTGGGGCTGAAGTTCTATGCCAAAGGCATGCTGGCGGTGTCTGCCGTCGTGATCGGCATCTTCATAGGCTACCTTTATGCAATGCTGATGGGCATGGTCACCTTGGACGGGATCGCCACCAGTTGGGGCCGCGCGGCGCTGTTCCAAGCGCCCATGCCGTTCAAATACGGGTTCGAGCTGAGCTTTGCCGCCGTTATCGGGTTTTGCCTGATGGCCTTCGTCTCTGCGGTCGAGACCGTGGGCGACGTATCCGGCATCACCAAAGGCGGCGCAGGGCGCGAGGCAACAGAGGCGGAAATCTCCGGTGCGACCTATGCGGACGGTCTTGGTTCTGCGGTGGCAGGCGTCTTCGGCGGCTTCCCGAACACCTCTTTCAGCCAGAACGTGGGCCTGATCGCCATGACCGGCGTAATGAGCCGTCACGTGGTGACGATAGGTGCCATCTTCCTGATCATCTGCGGGCTTGTTCCTAAAGTCGGCGCTGTTATCCGCACCATCCCTATCGAGGTGCTGGGCGGCGGTGTGATCGTGATGTTCGGCATGGTTGTGGCGGCTGGTATTTCCATGTTGTCGGACGTGAAGTGGAACCGGCGCAACATGGTGATCTTTGCGATTGCCCTGTCGGTGGGACTTGGCCTGCAACTGGACCCGAAGGCGGTTCAGTACCTGCCGGACACGCTGCGCATTCTGATGACGTCGGGGCTGCTGCCTGCCGCCTTGATCGCGATTGTGCTGAACCTAGTCCTCCCCGAGGAGCTTTCTGGCGAGGCCACGGAAGAGGTCTCCGGCGGGATGTCGGGTCACGGGCGCGGCGAGTTGCCGAAAAGCTAACCCCAGCTTGAGATATGACATGAAGGCCCCGTTGCACGCAGCGGGGCCTTTTTGCTGCGCTGTCCCCTTGGACCAGCGCGCGGGACGCGTTAAGTCAGTGCCAACAAAGAGAGGCACGATTATGAGTACCCTGACCTGTTTCAAAAGTTACGACGTCCGTGGCCGTCTGGGCGACGAATTGACAGAAGACATCTGTTACCGCATCGGGCGCGGGTTCGCGCGGTCCCTCAAGCCGCGCGACGTGGTGATTGGCTACGACATCCGGCCCACATCGAAGGCTTTGGCAGAGCAGCTTAGCGAGGGCTTGCGCGACGAGGGTGTGAACGTGATCAACCTGGGGTTGTGCGGCACAGAGGAAGTTTACTTCGCCACCACCCGCTTTGTGACCGACGGCGGGTTGATGGTCACCGCATCGCATAACCCGATAAACTACAACGGCATCAAGATGGTGCGCGGCGGCTCGCGGCCCATTTCATCTGCGGACGGCTTGGGCGAAATCCAAGCCTTGGTCGAGGCGGATGACTTCGGCCCAACACGCGCGCGCGGCACGCTGGAAACCCGCAACCCACGCGACGCCTATGCGGAACGTGTGACCAGCTTCGCGGACACCAGCACATGGCGCCCCATGAAGGTTGTGGTAAACGCGGGCAACGGCGTCGCGGGCCCCGCCTTTGAGGTGATCGCAGAAAAGCTGGACCCGCCTATAGAGTTCGTGCGCCAGCATCTGACACCGGACGAGACATTCCCGAACGGTATTCCCAACCCCTTGCTGGAAGAAAACCGCGCGCAAACCGCCGATCTGGTGCGCGCCGAGGGCGCGGATTTGGGCGTTGCGTGGGACGGCGATTTTGACCGCTGCTTTTTCTTCGACGAGACCGGAACCTTCATTGACGGCGAATACGTCGTGGGCCTGCTGGCGGGCGCGTTCCTGAGCAAACACAAAGGTGCCAAGATCATCCACGACCCGCGCGTGATCTGGGCGCTGCTTGATCTGGTGAACGCCGGTGGCGGCGAAGCCGTGGCATCCCAATCCGGCCACAGCCATATCAAAGCCAAGATGCGGGATGTGGATGCGGTCTACGGCGGCGAGATGTCGGCGCACCACTATTTCCGCGACTTCATGTATTGCGACAGCGGCATGATCCCGTGGCTTTTGCTGATTGAGCACATGAGCACGACGGGCAAAAAGCTGTCGGAACTGGTGGCGGACATGCAGGCGCGGTTCCCCTCGTCCGGCGAGATCAACTTCAAGCTGGACGACAAACAGCCCGCGATCGACGCGTTTGAGGCGCGGTATTTGCCGGATGCCAAATCCGTGGACCGCCTTGACGGGCTATCACTGGATTACGGCGATTGGCGGGTGAACCTGCGTCAGTCGAACACGGAACCCGTGCTGCGCCTGAATGTAGAAGCCCGCGGCGACCGTGCGTTGCTCGCCGAGAAAGTGGCGGAGATCAGCAAGCTGATCACCGAGGCCTAGGAGCGCACGGCGCGGTCGGACACCAACCGCATCCCAAGGTGCGCGGGCGGGGAGCCGACCGCGCAGCCCCCGCGTGCGGGATCGCGCACAAGATAAGGGATGGCGGCGATGTGCTCCCCGCCGACAAAGAACGCAGGGCAACGGTCCTGCGTCACCTGCCCCTCAGACGCCCCTGCGTAACAGTCCTGCGTCCATTCCCAGACACTTCCGTTCAAATCAACGATGCCCTGCGACGTTGTCTTAAAGCTGCCTTGCGGGCGCAGTGTCCGCTTGGTTTGCGGCTCCATCAGGTAGGCGGCGGCCCAGCTGAGTTCGGGATCGGTGAAGACGGGATCAGGCTCGTGCGGCAGGACTTCGGCGGCCATATGCTCCCACTCCGCCATTGTGGGCAGGCGGAAGGCGACGCCGGTGGCATCATTGATCCATGCAAGGTATTCGCCGACATCCACATAGGATAGGCCCGTAGCGGGCATCTCGGCCTCGGCGTGGCTGCCTTTGGCCCTTAGCGCTTGCGAACACGCGCCCTGTGCGTGGCAGGCGTTCCATTCGGCAACGGTGACTTCAAATTTCTGCACATAGAGCGCGTGACCGTCTGGCATGATCACGGCCTGTTCGGCCATGACGGGGATGGGGGCTGAATTGGGGCTGCGCGGGTGAAGCACAACCCCAACCAGACCCGCCACCGCCAGCAACATGAGCGACCATTTCAGCAATGGCTGTTCGAAGTGTGCATAATTGGCGATGGCGTGTGTCATTTAGGCTCTCCAGTTAGGTGGCGAAGCTGCGTGGCGGGACAACCTGCTCCATCAGCTCGTTGTCCCATTCGCCGTCGACCACGAAGTGGGCTGTGGCCCCAAGCAGAACCGCCTCGATCAGGTTGTGGTTCACATAGGCATAAACGCCGGGTTGCTCGAAGGTGTAGATCGCTGCCCCTGCACTGCCGCCACGAATGAACCAGCTTTCGATGTTGGTCGCAGGCGCATCATTAAAGGAGCCCGCTTCCCAGACGAAGTTCCCGTGCCCGCCGATCAAGTGGGGTCGACTGTCGCGGTTGGCTTGGTTGTGGATCATCAGAACCGTTTCACCAACTTTGGCCTTCAGGGCGGCTTCCCCTGTCAGGGCGCCCACCGCACCGTTGAACACGCTGTGTGTCGGAGTGAGTGTGCGCATGGCCTCCAAGCTGTCGGCGTAGTCTTCGCCAGCCTCTTCGTATTGCCGGAATTCGCCGTCTTCGTCTTTGGGCAGGTAGTAATCCTGCTCGCCGATGTAGGCGATGCTGTCGTAGCGCAGCGGGTTGCCCTCGTTGTCTTTCAAGCCGTCGCGCGGCAGCACCATAACAGCGCCGTTCATGCCGTGGGTGACGTGATAAGGGATCATCGCACCACCGGGGGCGCAGTGATATGTGAACACGCCAGCCTTCGTGGCCTTCCAGCGCAGCACAGTTTCCTCACCGGGGAAGACGTGGGTTAAACCACCCCCGCCCAACGCCCCTGTGGAGGCGTGGAAGTCGATGTTGTGCTCCATCAGGCTGTCTTCGGGGTTGCGCAGTGTCAGCTCCACCATGTCGCCTTCGTGGCAGATGATCAGCGGACCAGGCACATAGCCGTCGTATGTAAGGGCCCAGATGCTGGCGCCCGTGTCTTCGTCGACAACCATCAGGCGTTCTTGGGTTTCCATGTAGACTTCGATGATTTTCGGCCCGCCTGTGGCGACCTGCTCGTGGACAGGGGCGAAGGGCGGCGCGACCATCTCTTGCTTGACGCGTGTGTAGCCCGACAAATCAGCGGGGGCGGCTTGCACCTGCGCTTGGGCCTCGGCCTCAATAAAGCGGGCCGACGGTGCGATGCTTGGAGTTGGCGTGCGGCGCGCGGCGGCAAAGGACGCGGCCCCAGTCATAGCTGCAGCACCCGCGAGAACAGAACCGCGCAGCACGTTGCGCCGGCTTGTGGATTTAAGGCCTGGGTTAATAAACTTAGTCATTTCCGTCTCCAGTTCAGTAATTTAGCTGCGGTCGTAGCGTGGCTAATTGCGGGCCGTTCCGGACATCTAAGTGACTGCAACTAAACGCGGTTTCTCGCCGCTCCTTTGTGGGCTCTCAATCTGGCGGCTGGTCTTGTGTGTCTCCAGCTGCAAAGTCGAGGGGCTTCCCTACAATCGCGTCTTGTCCTTTTCCAACAATTGCCCAAAGGATAGCGCCTGCCGACGGGCGCACATTGATCTGGGACAAGAGAAAACGGCGGAATCTCTTGATCTAAATCAAATACCGTGGTGAAACGCGCCAAATCGTGGGAAGGTGGCCCAATGACAGCCGCAAGAAAACCATACGTCCGACTGGACGAAAGCCTGCTGACCGACCTGCCGCCCTTCTCCAAGCTGAGTGCGCGCGAAATTCGCGAAATCTTGGATCAGGCCAGCTCGCGCCGCTACGATGAGGGCGTGACCGTTTTCGAGGAAGGGTTCGACGCGGGCCGCTTTTTCTTGCTGCTGGACGGCTATGTGCGCGTGGTGCGTATCACACCGGAGGGCGAGCAAGTTATCGCGCTCCACATCCCCACGGGACAGCTGTTTGGCATCGCCAAAGCCTTGGGGCATGACACCTACCCCGCCACCGCGATCACCGCCGCGGAATCGATTGTGCTGTCGTGGCCCATGCACCTGTGGGATGACTTCGTGGCGCGCTATGACGGCTTCGCGACCGAAACCTATAAAACGGTCGGCACGCGGATGAAGGACATGAACAACCGCGTCGTGGAGATGGCCACCCAGCAGGTAGAGCAGCGCATCGCCTGCGCTATTTTGCGGCTGATCAACCAGACCGGTCGCAAAGTGGACGGCGGCATCGAAATCGACTTCCCCATCACCCGTCAGGACCTGTCCGAGATGACCGGCACGACGCTGCACACTGTCAGCCGCATGTTAAGCGCGTGGGAAAAGCAGGGGTTGGTCAGCAGCGCGCGCAAGCGGATCACCGTCCTCAAGGCGCATGAGCTTGTGCTGCTTACTGGGGCGCGGGGTTAAGCGCCTCTGCCAGTTCGTCAAAGAAGTCGTCCACGTTCAGCCCGTATTCCAAGCAGGCGTCTATGACTGTGTGAAACGGGTTCACCAGACAGCCGACACATAGCATCTTGTGACGCAGGAAAACCGGAATGGTTTCCGGCCACATGGCCATCAAATCCTCCAGCGGTAAATCAGGATCATCCAAGCGTTTGCGCTTCATCGTGCTGCTCCCTTCTCACGCTGCAGTTTATGACAACATCCGCTGCGAACGTTGATCTGGCACAAACTCCAAACGCGTCATTGCGCCTAAACAAGAGGCATCCAATGATGAACGGGGGCCGTAATATGGCTGAAATCTTAACAAAATCACGGGCGCGCAATATCTTCTACGGGGGATCCATATTCTTCGTCGTCGTCTTCATTGCTATGTCCGTCCACAGCCACAGATATGTGGTTGATGTATCCACCGCAGGAATGCCCCTCACCGAAGAGGTGATCTTGGGCAAGCATGTCTGGGAGCGGCACTCCTGCATTAACTGCCACTCTTTGCACGGCGAAGGCGCCTACTTCGCGCCTGAGGTCGGAAATGTCATGACCCGATGGGGCGTGCAGGATGATCCCGAAGACGCGTTCGAGACGCTGCAAGCATGGATGGAAAGCCAACCCAGCGGAATTGAAGGGCGTCGTCAGATGCCGAACTTCGACCTGACCGAAGAAGAAGTCCGCGGCCTTGCGGAGTTCCTGCGGTGGGCCGACCAAACCGACACACAGGGCTGGCCGCCCAATGATGCGGGCTAAGGAGTACCCAACATGAAATACCAATCACAAAAAGTGGCCTACGCCTATTTCCTCTGCGCGATGGCGCTGTTCGGAATTCAGGTGGCGGGTGGCCTGCTCGCAGGGTGGGTCTACGTCTCACCCAACTTCTTGGCAGAGCTTCTGCCGTTCAACATCATCCGTATGATCCACACCAACGCGCTAATCGTCTGGCTGCTGCTGGGATTCTTCGGGGCCGCCTACTTTCTGGTGCCCGAGGAGTCGGAGCGGGAGCTGTATTCAACCAAGCTGGCCTATTTACAGCTGATTATCCTGATGGTCGGCACCTTGGGCGCCGTTGGCAGCTACCTTGTTGGCATCCATGGGGGGCGCGAATTTCTGGAGCAACCGCTTTGGGTCAAGTTCGGCATCCTCGTGGCGGCGCTGATCTTCTTGTTCAACATCTCCATGACGGTGCTGGCGGGTAAGAAAACCGCGATCACCAACGTCTTGCTGATGGGCCTGTGGCTGCTGTCGCTGTTGTGGATTTTCGCCTTCATCAACCCAGACAACCTGTCTCTGGACAAAATGTACTGGTGGTTTGTGGTTCACCTGTGGGTGGAAGCCACATGGGAATTGGTCATGGCCGCCATCCTTGCCTTCTTGCTGCTGAAACTGACAGGTGTGGACCGCGAGGTTGTCGAGAAATGGCTCTACGTCATCGTCGCCACCGCGCTGTTCTCCGGCATTTTGGGCACGGGGCACCACTTCTACTGGATCGGCTTGCCGTCCTACTGGCAGTGGGTCGGGTCCATCTTCTCCACCTTCGAGGTGATCCCGTTCTTCCTGATGATGAGCTTCGCCTTCGTTATGGTGTGGAAAGGCAAACGCAACCACCCCAACAAGGCCGCGCTTCTTTGGTCTCTGGGGTCCAGCACCGTCGCCTTCTTTGGCGCGGGGGTTTGGGGCTTCTTGCACACGTTGCACGGCGTCAACTTCTACAGCCACGGCACACAGATCACTGCGGCGCACGGACACCTTGCTTTCTATGGCGCTTATGTGGCCCTGAACCTTGCGATCTTCACCTACGCGATGCCACTTCTGCGCCAGCGCCAGCCCTATAACCAAGTGCTGAACATGGTGAGCTTCTGGCTGATGACCGGCGGCATGGCATTCATGACCTTCGTGCTGACATTTGCAGGCACCATCCAGACGCATATGCAGCGCGTGGTTGGTGACTACTACATGGAAGTGCAAGACAGCCTGTCGGTGTTCTACCTGATGCGCTTTGGCGCGGGGGCATGTGTAGTGGTCGGCGCGTTTCTGTTTATCTACTCGCTCGTCGTCGTGCGCAAACGCGAGGTCATCGAGCCGGGTCTGGCAACAACTGTGGCGGGGGAATAAGTGATGAAAGACACCGTCACCCTCCCCGTCTCGGCCCCGTACTACCAGCCGTCAGGCCGCGAGTGCGAGCTGTTCGAGACCTCCCATGAAAACGGTTTACCCCTTCTTTTGAAGGGGCCGACCGGCTGCGGAAAAACACGTTTTGTGGAGCATATGGCCGCAAAACTGGGCAAACCGCTCTATACCGTCGCGTGCCACGACGACCTGTCGGCGGCCGACCTGATCGGGCGCTACCTGCTGAAGGGCGGGCAAACTGTCTGGGTCGATGGGCCATTGACCCGCGCCGTGCGCGAAGGCGCTATTTGCTACCTTGATGAAATCATCGAGGCCCGCAAAGACGTCACCGTGGTGCTGCACCCGCTGACCGACAACCGCCGCACCTTGATGATCGACCGCACGGGCGAGGAGTTGGTGGCACCGGAGGGCTTCATGCTGGTCGCCAGCTACAACCCCGGCTACCAAAACGTGCTCAAACGGATGAAACCGTCCACGCGCCAGCGCTTCTTGTCGGTGACGTTCGACTTTCCGAAACCCGATCTGGAAACCGCCGTTGTGGCAAGTGAAAGCGGCTTGGACAGTAACCGCGCGGCCCAACTGGTGCGCCTCGGCGGGCATATCCGCACGCTGTCGGGCATGGATCTGGAGGAAGGCGTGTCCACGCGGCTGCTGATCTATGCAGCCACATTGATGGCCAGCGGCATGAACGTGACCCACGCGATTGAGGCCGCCATTATCGAACCGCTAAGCGACGATGAGGACGTGCAAACCGCCCTGCGCGATCTTGTTGCCACGGTCTACGGCTAGGGGGACGACAGATGCACCTGCTTGACCTCATGGAGCCGGAGGAGACCGTAGGAAACCTGTGGCACGACATGGCCAGCGGCATTGGCGCGGATAAGGTTTATCCTGACGCGGTGGTGCATCTGAGCGATGTGCGCCCCAGCCTCGCGGTGCTGTTTCGCGCCTTGGGCGGCGCGGCCAGCGTCGAGTTGAGCGAAGCCCCCGCCACGCTTATGGCGCACCGCAGATCGGTGCGCCGCAAGCTGGGGACGGAGCGCGAAAAAGAATGGGTGGCAAGCTTTGACGGCGCGCGCCTGCGCCTGCCACCCATGATCGCCGCCTTCCCTGACCGTGCGTTGAACCGCGCCGCCTATTTCTGGCTCGTGGCGCTTGCTGCTTCTTGCGACGCCCTGCCCGCCCCGACGGACAATCTGCGTGCGAGAGACTGTGCACAGATTCGGTTTAATGCCGCCGCCGCTGATCGCGCCTACGCGCGTTGCCCCGGCTTGCGCGATGCCTATGTGAAGATGTGCGAACTGGCGCATCTGGCCCGCCCGACACTGACCCTGCCCCCCGCCGAGGCCGCGATGGAGCAAGCCGTGCGCGACCAGCTGTGCGGCGGCACCGCAGCCGTGCAAGACACAGCAACCGACCGCCATTATATGCCCATCGCGCCCGTCCCCTTCTGGCTGCGCTTCGACGCACAAGAACGCGGCGACGCAGCCGCGCCCGATATGGAGGACGCCGCAGCAGCGCCCCCCGTCGCCGCCGCCAGCACCCGCAAACTTGGCCACCGCCAAGACCGCGACGAGGCCAACCGCAAAGACAGCTTCATCCTGCACCGGTTCGAGTCGATCCTGTCATGGGTCGAGTCGATGAACCTGAACAGAAGCGTCGATGATGACGACAACGAGAACGCCCAGAAGGCGGCAGAAGATCAGGACAACATCACCCTGTCCAAAGTCGACAAACGCGCCGCGACGCGGTTGCGGCTGCATCTGGACCTGTCGCCCTCCGACGCGGACCACGAAAAGCTGGCGGGGGAATTCACCTATCCCGAATGGAACCACCAAAGCCGCAGCTACATGGATGCGCATTGCCGCGTTCTGGATGCGCCTGCCGTACCGGACCCGAACGAGACATTCACCCCGAACGCCATCCGCACCCGCGAGGTGCGCCGCCAGTTCGAGAGCTTACGCCCGAGGCGCATCCTGCGCCCGCGCCAGATCGACGGGACAGAGCTGGATCTGGACGCGCTGATTACCACGCAGGCGGATTTGGCCGCCACCGGACATGGCAGCGACCGCATCTGGCAATCCGCCCGCCAGATAGAGCGTGATTTGGCTGTGGCGTTCCTCATCGACACGTCGCGCTCCACCGAGGCGGCAGTGGGCGACACATCCGTGATCGACGTCTCCCGCGAGGCGTTGGCGTCCCTTGCCACGGGGATCGACGCGGCGGGGGACCAGCTCGGCATATGGGGGTTCTCGTCCCTGCGGCGCGACCGCATCTTTCTGACGCGCTGCAAGGGGTTCGACACCAAAATGGGCCCAGACGTCACCGCCAACATCTGCGCCCTGCGCCCCGGTCACTACACGCGGCTTGGCGCCGCAATCCGCCACACCTCCGCCATGCTGGCGGAACAACCAGCGGCGCGTAAGTTGCTGATTGTGCTGACGGACGGCAAACCCAACGACCTTGACCACTACGAGGGGCAGCACGGCATTGAGGACAGCCGCATGGCCGTCCGCGAGGCCCGCCGTGCGGGGCAATCCTTGCACGGCGTGATCATCGACGAGGACGGGCAAGACTGGTTCGCCCGCATCTTCGGGCGCGGCGGCTTTAGTTTGCTGCCCCACCCTGCGCGGCTGACCCGTGCGCTCCCCGACATTTACCGCAGCTTAACGCAGGAGACCTGACATGCGTTTTCTTTCCTCCCTCCTTCTCATTCTGTGCGCGTCCCCCGCCGTTGCCAGCCAGTTCGACCGCCCGATCCCGCAATCGCAATCCGCCACGGCGGAGCTTTGGTTTGGCCTTGCCTCGGTGGTGCTGATCGCAGCGCTTGGCTTGGTGCATCATCTGGTCATGCGCAAATGACACGTCGCGGCTGGACTACGGGGCAAATCGCGCTGGTCCTTTACCCGTTCGGGGCGGGCGCTGCGGCGGTGAATGTGTTCTTCGCGTCGCTGATCGGCACGTGGGTCGGTCTACCAGTGCTGAGCACCTTTTGGTCCATTCTTCTGGGCTGCCTTATTGGACTGCCCGCAACATTCGCCTTTGCAAGGCATCTGCGTCACCTGATGGACGAAGCAGAGCCGGAGGACATGCCATGAAAACCACCACAGCCGAACAAATGCGCCAATGGCGCGGCCCCGCCGTCCTGAGTTTCGGGTTCCGCCCGCTGTTTTCACTTGCCGCCCTATGGGCAGCCGTGGCGATGGCGATGTGGATTGCTATGCTATCGGGCCTGATGGAGCTGCCAACGCGGTTCGATCCGGTGACTTGGCACGCGCATGAGTTTCTGTTCGGCTACCTCAGCGCCGTGATCGCGGGCTTCCTGCTCACCGCAGTGCCCAACTGGACGGGCCGCCTGCCCGTGGTGGGATGGAGCTTGGCAGGGCTGGCGCTGCTCTGGGTGATGGGGCGTGTGGCAATCGTGATGTCCGCCGCCCTGCCCGTCTGGCTGGTCGTCGCGGCGGACATTTGCTTTCTGGCGACTTTATGGGGCGTTGTGCTGCGCGAGATCGTGGCGGGCAAGAACTGGCGCAACCTTCCAGTGTTGGGCTTGGTGGGCGTCCTAATCTTTGCCAATCTGGTGTTCCACTACGAGGCGGCACAGGGCGACTACGCGGCGCAAGGGTTCGGGCTGCGCTTGGGCCTGTCCGTCGCGTTAATGCTGGTGTGCCTGATCGGCGGCAAAATCATACCGTCGTTCACGCGCAACTGGCTGACCAAGCGGAGTGCTACGAAACTGCCAACGCCGCCAATGCAGCGTTTCGACAAGATCACCCTTGCGGCCACCGCCGCCAGCTTGCTGGCGTGGACGGCAGCGCCCGCGCATCTCTTGGTGGGCTTGGCATTGCTGGCAATTGCAGTGCTTCACTTTATACGTCTCGCCCGTTGGCAGGGCACCGCCACCAGCGCGGAGCCATTGGTATGGGTGTTGCACCTCGCCTATATGTTCGTCCCGCTTGGCGCAGCCTTAACGGCTGCTGCGATCCTTGTGCCCGACGCGGTGGCGCAGGCGACGGCGTTGCACGTCTGGACGGCGGGGGCGCTTGGCATGATGACGCTCGCCGTGATGACACGCGCGTCCTTGGGGCACTCCGGTCGTGTGCTCCACGCGGATACGGCGACCACCTTCATCTACCTCTCCCTTGTGGTGTCCATCATGACACGCATCGCCGCCGACTACCTGCCGGAGCTTCGGGCCGAGTTGCTTACCCTGTCCGGCCTGTTTTGGCTTGGAAGCTTTGGCGGCTTTGCGTTAGCCTACGGCCCGATGCTTATGCGCGCAAAGGATGAGAAACCGGCATGACTTGGCTTCAATACGCCGCTGTGATCCTTGCCTTTTTCATTAGCCACTCTGTCCCTGTGCGCCCGAAAATACGCGCAGCACTGGTGGCGCGGCTGGGGGAGCGTGGCTTTACCACCGCCTACTCCGCCCTATCGCTGGTTATGCTGGCCGCGGTGATTGCCGCAGCGGGGCACGGGCCCTTCGTGCTGCTGTGGTCGCAAGCCGCGTGGCAGCATCATGTCGTTATGGCCGGAATGCTGGGGGTGTGTGTCTTGCTGGCGTTTTCGGTGGGCCGCCCAAATCCGTTTTCCTTCGGGGGCGCACGGAATGATCAGTTTGACCCCGCCCACCCAGGCATCGTGCGCTGGACGCGGCACCCGGTTTTGATGGCATTGTTGGCGTGGTCCATGCTGCATTTGCTGCCGAACGGCAATCTGGCGCATGTCATATTGTTTGGCATTTTCGCGGGGTTCGCCGCGATGGGCACCAAGCTGGTCGATAAACGTAAACGCCGCCTGATGGGCGACGACCAGTGGCAGGCACTGCTGGCACAGGTTCGCACCAGTCCGCTTGTTCCCGCCTCCGCGCGCGGCACAAAGGTGCTGATCCGCGCAGGGGTGGCTTTGATTATTTACACCGCTTTGGTGGTGCTGCACCCGATGGTGATCGGCGTGCCCGTCTGGGGCTAGCCGATCAAACGCGGGTGCGTGTCGCTTATATGATGCGCACTTGGGTGCCGACAGGGCACAGGCTGAACAGCTCGGCGATTTGTTCGTTGTAAAGACCGATGCAGCCCGAGGACGAGCGGCGCCCGATCTTACGGGTGTCGTGGGTGCCGTGGATCAGATACGCGGGCCAAGACAGGTACATCGCGTGCGTGCCCAGCGGGTTACCTGGGCCGGGAGGCATGTAGGACAGGTCCGGATCTTCTTTGATCATATTCGCGGTTGGCGTCCAATCCGGCCCGACGCGCTTGCGCACGATCTTGGTGTAGCCGCGTTTGGTCAGGTCCTCACGGCGTGGCACGGAGGTCGCGTAAACGCGGTAATCCGACGCGTCGGAGTTCCAGTAGTGCAGCGCACGCGACGTGGTGTCGGCCACAACTGTGGCAACGCCCAGCGTGTCAAAGTGGTCCTGCCAGTTCTGGTACTGGAAGCTGGAGGCGTTCCGAGTGACGCCACGGGTTTCTTGCTCTTGGCCGATCTCATCCACAGGGGTCGCGACGGTTTGCGCGCGCAGCAATGTGGGCGTGGCCAAAGCGGCTGTTGCCGAGGTAATAAACAGACGACGGGATTGTTTGATGCTCATGTTGTTAGGGCCTCTGGCTCTGTTGAGTGTTTGGGGCAGCGTCTAGCATTTTGATCATGACTAAGAAACTCACATCTGTGTCATTGGTTCAGGTCATTTTGCGGGCAAGATCAATCATCCGGTTCGAAAACCCCCATTCATTGTCATACCAGCCGAACACCCGCGCCATACCGCCCGATTGCGTCACATGGGTTTCAGGCAAGGCCATGACAATGCTTTCAGGCCGCGCGCGCAGGTCCGAGGACACCAGCGGCTCGTCCGTGGTGCCTATGATCTGGCCTTTAATTGTCGTCAGGACGTCGTTGATTTTCTCTTCTGTAAAAGGCTCTTGCGCCTGAAAGCTCATGTCGATTGCAGAGACGGAGGCCGTGGGCACCCGCACCGACGTCGCAAAGATGCGCCCCGCCAGATCGGGCAACACCAGATCGGTCAACTTGCCCGCAGATGTGGTCGTCGGCACCATCGACAGCGCCGCCGCGCGGGAACGCACCAGATCACCGCGCGGGGCGTCAACCGTGGGTTGCGACCCCGTGTAGCAGTGGATCGTTGTCATATGTGCGGTGATCAGCCCGAAGGCGTCGTCAATAACGCGCGCCAAGGGAGCCAGCGCATTGGTGGTACAAGACGCGCAGGAGATGATTTCTTGATCGGTCAGCGCCGCGTCATTCGCGCCAAGCACGACGGTTTCATCTGCCGTGGGGCATGGCCCAGAGATCAGCACCCGTGCCGCCCCCGCCTGCAAACCACGCGCCGCAAATTCGCGGGTGCTGGCTTTGCCCGTGCATTCCAGCACCAAATCCACGCCCGCCAAATTAAGGGTCGACAGATCGGGCGTATCGGTCAGCGGGTAGCGGATGCCGTTAATGGTGAGGGAAGTATCGTCATAGGTGACATCGCCCGGATACTGGCCGAACACGCTGTCGTGCTTGAGCAGATAGGCGCATAGCTCTGGCCGCGCGATGTCGTTGAGGGCGACGATCTCGAACCCGTCGCCCGCAGGTGTCGTGGTTAACAGACGCAGAATGGAGCGCCCGATGCGCCCCAACCCGTTGATGGCAATTTTCGCCATGATCCCGCCCTTCCGTATTTGACGCCTAGAGGATGCCCGACACTAGGCCGCAACAATTTCCAAAAGAAAGCCCAAAAGGCGTGTGTGTCTGCGATCTAACCGGCGTCGCGAATTTCAGCGACAAGCGCCTGCATCTGCTCGAACTCGATTGCACCCGGCACCAGCTGGTCACCGAAGATAAACGCAGGCGTGCCGTTCAGGTTCAACGCTTGTGTCAGCTGCATGCTGGTCTGGATGTGCGCCGCAACTTCCGGCGCATCCATGTCGCGCACCAGTTGATCGGTATCCATGCCCAGTTCTTTGGCGATCCGCAGTACGCTGGCCTCGTTGGCGCGGCCGTTGTTTTGCATCAATGCGTTGTGGAATTCCTCGTATTTGCCTTGCGCGCGGGAGGCCAGAGCGGCACGCGCGGCGTACACGCTTTCCTCACCAAGGATCGGCCATTCGCGCAGCACCAAGCGCAGGTTGCTGTCGGAGCCAAGCAGGTTTTGCACGTCGGAGTAAGTGCGGCGGCAATATCCGCAGTTGTAGTCAAAAAACTCCACCACGGTCACATCGCCGTCGGGATTGCCCACGACAGGCGCGTTCGGGTCTTGCTCCAGCGCGGTGCGGTTGGCGCTCAAGACGGCCTGCGCCTGATCCGCTTGCGACTGCTCTTGGCGCGCTTGCAGCGTCTGGATGGCTTCCATGACGATCTCAGGATTGTCGCGGATGGTTTCCAGCACGAAATCGCGCATCTCGTCCTTGCTCATCTCCTGCGCGGACATGGCGGTGGTGGACAGGCACAGCGCAAGGGCGCTCGACATTGCAAAACGGATCATCAGGCGGGGTTCCTTGGCTGATAAAGAAGTTAACGGGACCGTGATGTTCCGCGCGGTGATTGTCAAACAGTTGACGATCACGAGGCGGTGACAGAGCGCAAAACCTCTTGCGTTTGGCGGGGCATCAGGGGACCAAAGGGCCATGAAAATATTGACCTCCCTGCTCGTCCTCTGGCTCTCCATAGCCGTGTCGCCCGCCTTTGCCGCCACCTCCCTCGCCTATCAAAGCGAGCGGATGACCGCGCGGCTGATTACGGCGGAAAACGCCGTGGCGCCGAACGCGGGCGCGTTGTCAGTCGCTTTGCAGATTGATCTTGCGGACGGGTGGAAAACCTACTGGGAAGCCCCCGGCGCCGTGGGCTACGCGCCCGACCTTGATTGGAGCAGCTCTGCCAACCTGCGCAGCAGCGAGATCATGTACCCCGCTCCCACGCGGTTCGAGGCGTTCGATATCGAGAACTACGGCTACGAGAAGCACGTGACCTTCCCGATCCAAGTGGTGCTGGACGAGACCGGCGAGACGACAGTTCTGAACGTCACTGGCAACGTCTTGGTCTGCGCGGAGCTGTGCATCCCAGAGATGTTCGATCTATCGGTGACCTTGCTGGCAGGTGCTGGCGGGATCGACACCGCATCCGCCACTGAGATCGCAGACGCAGTGGCCACCGTTCCCGTAGCGCTAGATGAGGCTGGCATGCGCAACGCGCGGCACTGGCTGTCACCCGACAAATCCGAGTTGCAGGTCGCCGTCGACAGCGCGCAGCCCTTTGGCAGCAACGTTCAACTGTTCCCCAACATGGGTGCGGACGCAGCATTCGGTGCGCCCAGTTTTACCTATAGCAACGACCGCACCTCTGTGGTTGCCGTTCTTCCAGTGCTCAGCGCGCCAGAAAACACGGCGCCTTTCGAAGTCACGCTGACCGACGGCCCGCGCGCGGCGCGTTTCACGGCGGACACCGCCAGCCCCACCCCCTTGGCCGACGCCAGCGGTGTGGCCAGCCTGTGGTGGATTGCTGCAATCGCGCTGCTTGGCGGGCTGATCCTGAACATTATGCCCTGCGTGCTACCGGTCCTGACGATCAAATTCGCCTCCGCGCTGAAGTCGCGCGACCAAAGTCCTGCCCGTATCCGCGCGGGGTTTCTGGTGTCCGCGCTTGGGGTGCTGGCGTTCATGTGGGCCTTGGTGGCGATCTTGCTGGCCATTCGCGCGGGCGGTGGCCAAATCGGCTGGGGGGTTCAGTTCCAAAATCCGGTCTTCTTGGGTGTGATGATCGCCCTTATCGCGGGCTTCGCCGCCAATATGGCCGGAATGTTCGAGATCACCCTGCCACAACGGCTGAACACCTCCATGGCGCAGGCCGAAAACGGCACGGGGCTATGGGGGGATTTTGCGACGGGAGCCTTGGCCGCAGTCCTCGCCACCCCGTGCTCCGCCCCGTTCTTGGGGACGGCGGTGACCTTTGCGCTGGCGGGAAGCGGCTTTGAGGCCGTGGTTATTTTCACCGCACTTGGGCTGGGTCTGGCTGCACCTTACTTGGCGATGGCATTGCGCCCGTCGCTGGTGAAGGCGCTTCCCAAACCCGGCGTTTGGATGGTGCGGATCAAGTGGCTCATGGCGGGCCTGTTGGCGCTGACCGCGCTTTGGCTGTCGTCCGTCTTGGCACTGGTATCGGGGTGGGGCGTCGCAGTTTTGGTGCTGGCGCTGATCGTGGCCGCCTTGGCCGCGTTGAAGCTGCCCCGCGCCAGCCGCGCGGTGGCCGTCACCTTGGTAATCGGCGCAATCATGGTGCCGGCCTTGTGGCACCCTGCCCCGCAACACGTAGAGCAAAGCGCCGACTGGCTGGCATTTGACGAGGCCGAGATCGCAAAGGCGCTGGCCAAAGATGAGGTGATCTTTGTTGATGTCACAGCCGCGTGGTGCCTGACCTGCAAAGCCAACAAAGCCCGCGTGCTGGACCGCAATCCGGTGGCTGACGCGTTGCAGGCCGACGGGGTGGCGGCGATGCGCGGGGATTGGACACAGTCCAACCCTGCAATTTCCAGCTACCTGAAAGCCAACGGGCGTTTTGGTATCCCGTTCAACATCGTCTACGGGCCTGGCGCGCCGCATGGCATCGCCCTGCCCGAGTTCCTAACGCATGACGCGGTCATGCAGGCGTTAGACGCCGCGCGGCTTTAATTGCCTTTAATTGCCAAGCGCCGCCATCCCCTGCTCCACCGCAATGCGGCGCGGATCGTCTTCGGGCAAGGTATCGGTAACTTTTTTGGCGCTGACGTAAGCGGCGCGCGCGTTCTCTGTCTCGCCCAGCACGCTGTAGGCCCCAGCGAGCTGTAGCCAGCCTTGGATGTTGTCCGGCTCGTCTTCCATACGGGCCGCAAGATTTGACACCATCGTGCGGATGAACTCCTGACGCTCCTCCGCCGTCATGTCCGAGGCGGCTTCAATGTCGTCCGATGACGGGCCACGGGGTGCGGCGTCGGGGAAGTCAGGCAGGCTTTCCGGCTCCAACCCCAGCATGGCGCCCAGACGGTTCACCTCACGCATGTAGAACGGCATCCACGCGGTTGGCGCGGTCTCCAGCGCGAGACGGTCCAAAAGCAGCTGGCGCGCAGCCTCCGTATCACCAGCCTGCGCCGTGGCGACGGCTTTGTAATATGTGCCCGCTGGATTCATCGGGTCCAACGCAACGGCGCGGTCGATGGCCTCTTCGGCGGGCTTGGTTACGGTCCCGTTCTCTGCGGTGATCAGGGCCTCCGCGTAATGTGACCACGTGGACGACGTGGCGTCGTCGCGTTCCACGATGCGGGCGTAGGCGTCGGCTGCTGCGGCGTGGCGGCCCATATTGCCGTAGGTCGTCGCGAGCAATTGCCAGCCACGGGTTTCACCGCCGTCGGGCTCGCTCTCTAGCTTGTTGCGCAGTTGCGTCGTCAGTTTGATCAGGTTTTGCGCCTCACTCCGCTCCGCCGTGCGCTCGGCAAAGGGAACGGACGCGGTGCCAGGTGCGCCAAGCTGCGTGTAAAGCGCCGCGCCCGCCACAGGGGTGAGCAGCGCGAAGGCCACCAAGACATTCCGCCCTGACGTCCCTGCCGTGCGCGACGTGCCGCGCGCCTTATCGGCGGCAAGCATACGGCGCTTGATCTCGGTGCGTGCGGCGTCGGCCTCCGCGCCCGAGATGATGCCGCGTTCGCTGTCGCGGTCGACCTCGGCCAATTGATCGCGGAAGATGGCAATCGCACTATCCGCGCGGTCCAATCCATCCTCGGAGCGGCGCATAAGTGGCCACAGGAATGTCACCACAGTCAGCAGCGCGAGGGCGGCAGCGAAGGCCCAGAAGATCATAGGGACGTGTCCTCTTTCATCAGCTTGGCGAGGTCGGTTTCTTCCTCAGCGCTAAGGTGGGTGTCTTTGGAGGCGGGCTTGCGTGGGCGGCGCGACAAGGACACCGCAACGGCGACGCCACCGATAAGCAGGATCGCAAAAGGGCTAAGCCACAGCGCATAGGTAGAGGGTTTGAACGGCGGCTTGAACAGCACGAAGTCCCCGTACCGCAGCACAAGGAAGTCATAAATTTCCTGATCCGTGTCGCCCGCTACCAACCGCTCACGGATCAAGACACGCAAGTCCCGCGCCACCCCCGCATTGGAGCTGTCAATCGGCTCGTTTTGGCAAACCACGCACCGCACATTGGCCGATATCGCGCGGGCGCGGTCTTCCAACACAGGGTCCGACAGCACTTCGTCCGGCTCCACAGCGAAGGCGGCCGTACTCAGGGCAGCTATGCCCAACGCCAGTATCCCCGCGCGGATCACTGGCGCACCTCGTCCAAGGCTTCCATGAAGCGGCGCAGACCGTCACCCACAACGGGGCCAGCGAAACGGTGACGAATAACGCCCTCCGCGTCGATGATGAAGGTTTCCGGCACGCCGGAAATGCCAAGGTCGATACCGGCACGGCCAGAGAAATCGGACCCGATCGCCGCGTAGGGGTTACCCAGCTCATCGAGCCATTTGGCCGCCGCTTCCGGCTTGTCCTTGTAGTTCACACCGATGAGGGTCAGCCCCTCCTCCGCGCCTAGGCGCGTCAGGTTTGGATGCTCCGCACGGCACGGCCCACACCACGACGCAAAAACGTTGAGCAGTTTGATGCCGTCCATTTCCACCAGATCATCCGTGGTGAACCCAGGCGTCGCGACACCCTCAACCGGCCCTAAGTCCAACTGGGGAACCGGCTGCGAAATCAACACCGACGGCAGTGCCGACGGATCGCGCCCGCCCGACAGGCCCCAGATGGCAAAACCGCCGATGATCAGGGCCAGCAAAAGTGGCAGGGCGAATAGCAGTCGTTTCATCTGGGTTACTCCGCAGGTGTTGCGCCAACCGGCGCGGCTTTGGATTTGCGCGGTGCGCCGACGCGCAGGCGACGGTCCGACAGGGACAGGCTGCCCCCAAAGACCAACAACGTCGTGCCAATCCAGAGGAAGTTGACCAGCGGCTCATAAAGCACGCGCAGCGTCCATTTGCCCTTCGCGCCTTCCGCCGCCGGTTCCGCGATGGACGCGTAGAGATCGCCCGCCAAGGTTTGCCGGATAGAGCTTTCCGTGGTTGAGGAACCTGCCACCGGATAATCGCGCCGTTCTGGGTAGAGCTTGGTGACGAATTTGCCGTCGCGCGTGACGTTCAGTGTGGCGACTTGGGCGATGTAGTTCGGCCCCTGCTGGCGCTCGATGCTCTCGAAGGTCAGCTCAAAGCCCGCGACTTCCAGCTGGGTTCCGGGGCTGGCGAAGACGACGATATCTTCCTTCCAAGCCGACGACGCCGTCGCCCCCATTGCCAAGAGCGCGACGCCAAGGTGCGCCAAAGTCATGCCGTGCGACGCGCGGGGTTGGCGGCGAATGCGCGCCACAGCGCCCGGTTGGAACAGCTTCACCCGCTTGATCCACTCTTGCGACGTTGCCACAAGCAGCCAAACCGCGACGCCCATAGCGATGACCGCCAGAACTGGCCCGCCCGTGGTCACATACCACGTCACGAGCGACGCGATGACGGCAAGCGCCAACGCCAGCTTGAGACGGGACAACACGCCTGCAAGGTCCGCCCGCTTCCACGATAGAAACGGACCGACGCCCATCACCACCATGAGCGGCAGCATGATCGGGATAAAGCCCGCGTTAAAGAACGGTGGCCCGACGGAGATTTTATCGCCGGTGATGGCCTCCAGAAACAACGGATAGAGCGTGCCGAATAGTACCGTTGCTGTGGCCGTGGCCAACAACAGGTTGTTGATCAACAACCCTGCCTCGCGCGAGATAGGCGCGAACAGCCCGCCCCCTTCCATCGCGGGCGCGCGCCACGCGAAGAGCGCAAGGGAACCACCGATGGACAGGAACAACAGCCCGAGGATGTAGACCCCGCGTTCAGGGTCCACTGCGAAGGCGTGAACCGAGGTCAGCAAGCCGGAGCGCACGATAAAGGTGCCAAGCAGCGACAGGGAGAACGTCAAGATGGCCAGCAGGATGGTCCAGCTTTTGAAGGTGTCGCGCTTTTCGGTCACAATCGCGGAGTGCAACAGCGCGGTGCCCAAGAGCCACGGCATAAACGCCACGTTCTCGACCGGATCCCAAAACCACCAGCCGCCCCAGCCAAGCTCGTAATAGGCCCACCAAGAGCCAAGCCCGAGACCCGCCGACAGCGAGGTCCACGCGGCCAAGGTCCACGGGCGCACCCACCGCGCCCAAGCGGGATCAACGCGCCCCTCGATCAAGGCCGCAACAGCGAAGGAAAACACGATAGAGAAGCCGACGTAGCCCACATAAAGCAGCGGCGGGTGGATCGCGAGGCCCACGTCTTGCAGCAGCGGGTTCAGGTCGTTGCCGTCCAAAGGGGGCGGCACGATCCGCGTGAAAGGGTTGGAGGTGAACAGCATGAAGCTGACGAACCCCACGGAAATCCACGCCTGCACAGAGAGCGTCCGCGCCTTCAGGGCTTCTGGAATGTTCCGCCCGAAAAAGGCGACCGCTGCACCGAAGGCGGCAAGGATGAAGACCCAAAGCAGCAAGGAGCCTTCGTGGTTGCCCCATGTGCCCGCGACTTTGTAAAGCATCGGTTTTAGGGAATGCGAGTTATCCACCACGTTCACCACGGTGAAATCCGACACGATATAGCTGCGCATCAACGCCCCGAAGGCGAACGCAATCAACACGAATTGCGCCAGCGCACTCGCCTGCCCAGATCGCATCCAAAGCGCATTGCCGCGTGCTGCGCCCAGCATAGGCAGCACGCTTTGCACCAATGCCGCAATAAGGGCCAATGAGAGGGCGAATTGTCCGAGTTCAGGGATCATGGGGCAGCCTGTCTAATGGTGTCAGCCTAAATGGGGCCAAGCGTGGGCCAAGGTCAAGCGGTGCAGCCGCGACCGGTTGACCCGCCTGTTCACGATCCGGCGATTTGCAGGCCTAAGGCCGCGTCGCGCGCAGCAATATCACCCCCAGAAGGGTGATCATGGTGGAGACGACTTTGCCAAGGCTTAAACGCTCCCCCATCCACAGCACACCGATCAGCAGCGCAAAGATGATCGACGTCTCACGCAGGGCCGTGACCAAGGCAATCGGCGATTGCGTGAAGGCCCACATCACAAGGCTATACGCCACGAAGGACGCGGAGCCTCCGATGAAGAACACCTTTTTGCCCTTCACGAACAGATCGCTCAAAACCTTCGGTGTGGTTGCGGCCATGAACACCGCGAAAATGACCGCATTCGCAATGCCAAGCCACGCGTAATACCCCACCGCGGAGCCGCCCGCCCGTGCGCCCATCCCGTCCACCAGCGAATAGCTGGCGATGAAACAGCCCGTGGTCAGCGCCATCGCCGTCGCTTTACCGTTGCGAAGCCCGTCCGCCCCGCGCACCAGCGATATGCTCAGGATACCGGCGGCGATGGTGACGATTGCCAGAACCTCCATCATGGACAACTCCACGCCAAGGAAGATCAGGGATACCGCCGCCACCAGCAAAGGGGCGACGCCCCGCGCAATCGGGTAGACCTGCGTTAAGTCGCCGATCTTGTAAGACCCAAGCAAAAACCACTGATAGCCGAAGTGCAGCGCGGTTCCGGCCAGAAGATAGGGGTAGGACACCGGATCAGGTGCGGGGACTAGGAACAACGCGAGTATCGCCAGCGGCAAGTGCCCGATGACCACGGCGGCCATGTTCAGACGCTTGTCCGCCCCCCCTTTGACCAAGGCGTTCCAGACGGCGTGAAGCAGGGCTGCCGTCACGACGGCGAAAAATACCAATGGTGTCATAGGGCTACGCTAGGGCGCGCGGTGCGGCGCGGCAAGGCGTATCTGCGGGCGCGTGCCATGGGGGCCGTTGATCCACGTCAAGGTGACCCAGCGGCGTCTCTGCTAGGCTTGGAAGCATATTCAACGCTCTGTTCCGCTTAGTTTGAAAGGCCCCTATGACAGTTTCCAAAACCGCATCCGCCCACCCGCAGCCCGACTACGACGCCCAAACAATCACGGGCTTTGAGCAGGGCATTTACCCCTACCCCAAGAAGATCAACCGCGCCGCCTACGAGGCGGAGAAAGCCGCGTTGCAGGTGGAGTTGCTGAAAGTTCAACACTGGATACAGGAAACCGGCCAAAAGTTTGTCTTGCTGTTCGAGGGGCGCGACGCGGCGGGCAAAGGCGGCACCATCAAACGCTTTACGGAGCATCTGAACCCGCGCACCGCACGGGTCGTGGCGCTGAACAAACCGACCGAGCAAGAGCGCGGTCAATGGTTTTTCCAGCGCTACGTAAAACATCTGCCGACCTCGGGCGAGATGGTCCTCTACGACCGCTCTTGGTACAACCGCGCGGGCGTGGAACGGGTGATGAATTTCTGCGCGCCCTCGGAGTATCTGGAATTCATGCGTCAGACGCCGGAGTTCGAGCGCATGCTGGCGCGCAGCGGCATCAAGCTGTTCAAATACTGGTTTTCCGTCACGCAAGAGGAGCAGAAGAAGCGCTTCTCGTCGCGGGAAACAGACCCGCTGAAACGCTGGAAACTCTCACCGATCGACCGCGCAAGTCTCGACAAATGGGATGACTACACCGAAGCGAAGGAAGCCATGTTCTTCTACACGGACACGGCCGACGCGCCTTGGACGGTGATCCGCTCGAACGACAAAAAGCGCGCGCGGCTGGCCTGTATCAAACACTTCTTGTGGCAGTTGGACTACCCCGACAAGGACGCCAGCGTTGCCACCCCGCCAGACCCGAAAATCTACCACCAAGCGGAGGCGGTCGTGCATCAGGCGGACCACATTTTTGCGACCTCCCTGCACCCAGCCACCCGCAAAGGATGAACGCAAAGCGGGCGCCGCAAAGCGCCCGCCTGCATGGTAATTACTTCAACGCGGCGTCGGTAATCTCTGACGTCCACGCGCCAACCGGCTCTTTGGAGATCACAGGATCGGAGCCACCGCCCAGTAGGGTCGCCACGGTGCGGTTGTAATCCGCTTCGTCCAGCGCCCCGTTGGAGCCTGCGGTCAGCTTCGCAATCTCCGTCATCATGCGCTTTTGGTGGGATTCCGTCTGCGCACCGGACTCGTCATTTTCCAACACGATCTCCGCCGCCTCGTCAGGGTTTTCTTCGGCGTATTTCCACCCCTTCATCGACGCACGCACAAAGCGCACCATCTTGTCCTTGAAGGCTGGGTCTTTCAGGTTCTCTTCCAAGGCATAAATGCCGTCTTCCAGCGTGGCGACGCCTTGGTCCTCGTATTTGAAGGTCACCAACTCATCCTCGGACACACCCGCATCCAGCACCTGACCGTATTCATTGTAGGTCATGGTGGAGATGCAGTCGGCTTGGCGTTGCAGCAGCGGATCCACGTTGAACCCCTGCTTCAACACGGTCACGCCGTCCTCGCCACCGTCGGTGGAAATGCCCTCCTGGCTCATCCACGACAGGAACGGGTATTCATTGCCAAAGAACCACACGCCGATGGTCTTGCCTTTGAAGTCCTGCGGCGAGGTGATGCCCGTGTCTTTCCAGCAGGTCAGCATCAGACCGGAGGTTTTGAACGGCTGCGCGATATTTACGACCGGCAGGCCTTTTTCTCGCGCAGCCAAGGCCGATGGCATCCAGTTCAGCATGACGTCGGCGCCGCCCCCCGCCAAGACTTGCGGTGGTGCGATGTCCGGCCCGCCCGCGAGCACGGTCACGTCCAGATCTTCCTCTTCGTAGAAGCCCTTGTCCTTGGCCACGTAGTAGCCCGCGAATTGTGCTTGGGTGACCCATTGCAGTTGCAGTTTGACTTCGTCCGCTGCGTTGGCTGCCGTCGCCATTGCAACTGCGGCGGCGCTTAAGAGTAGCTTTTTCATGTTGTCGTCCTCCAGGTTGTTGTGAGTTCGTTTCTTATTTTTATATCGTTTCTATTTTCGGTGGGACGGATGCCAGAAGGTCGTGGACGCCTCAGCCAAGGCCACCACCCCGTAGAACGCTGACCCCGCAAGCGCGGCCACCACGATCTCCGCCCAAACCATATCAAGCGCCAGCTGCCCGACCGAGGTGGAAATGCGAAATCCCATCCCCATTGTCGGGGAGCCGAAGAACTCCGCAACAATTGCCCCAATGAGCGCCAGTGTTGTCGAAATTTTAAGCCCGTTGAAGATGAACGGCATCGCAGCAGGCAGGCGCAATTTGGTCAACGTCGCCCAATAGCCCGCGCCATAGGTCCGCATCAAATCGCGCTGCATCACGGTGGTTTCCTGCAAGCCCGCCACCGTGTTCACCAACATGGGGAAGAACACCATAACCACGACCACAGCCGCCTTGGATTGCCAGTCAAAACCGAACCACATCACAAGGATTGGCGCCGTCCCCACGATCGGCAAAGCCGCTACGAAGTTCCCCACCGGCAGCAAGCCGCGTCGCAGGAAGTCATAACGGTCAACCAGAATAGCCGCCAGAAACGCCGCCCCGCATCCGATGACATACCCCGACAAAGCGCCCTTCAGGAAGGTCTGTTTAAAGTCGAGCCACAGGGTCGGAAGCTCGCTAAAGAACGTGGCCATAACATGGCTTGGCGCGGGCAGGATCACCAAAGGGACGGCCAACCCGCGCACGAGCAACTCCCACGCGACCAATATGGTTAGCCCGAAGATTGCGGGCACAAGGAGGCGGATAAAGCGGGTCTCGGCATGGGGGCCGTTTGCCAACCGGGTGTTCAAGCCCCACATCGCAATCCAGATAATCAGTGCGGATAAGACCAAAATCATAACAAGCCCATCCGCTTTAACGTGCGGTTCTGAAGCCAGCCGATAAGCAGGACCAAGGACGCCGCAAGAACAGCAGCAAACACCAGTGCGGACCAGATTTGCACCATCTGGCCGTAATAGCTGCCCGTTAACATCCGCCCGCCCAAACCGCGCGCGCCACCGGCGGGAAGCTCCGCCACGATGGCCCCGACAAGCGCCGCCGCCACGCCGATCTTCAAAGACGCGAATAAGTACGGCATGGATGCGGGTAGCCTGAGTTTCCAGAACCCTTGGCTCCCCGACGCGTTATAGGTCTTCAATAGGTCCAACTGCATCGCATCCGGTGCGCGCAACCCTTTTACCATGCCGACGACCACGGGGAAAAAGCTCAGATATGCAGAGATAATCGCCTTTGGCACCACCCCTTGAATGCCGACGGAGTTCAGCACCACGATAATCATCGGCGCAATCGCAAGTATGGGAATGGTCTGCGATGCAATGGCCCAAGGCATAACACTCATGTCCATTGCTCTGCTGTGAACGATACCGACAGCCAGCAAAATGCCCGCGCCGGTCCCTATCGTAAACCCAAGCAGCGTGGCGCTAAGCGTGATCCAGCCATGGTAAACCAGCGACCGCTTGGAGGTCACTTTCTTCAAGACAACGGTTTCCCACAAGTCCTGCGCCACTTGGTGGGGCGCTGGCAGTCGCGGGCGCTCTTGCGCGTAGGTTGCTGGGATCGCGAAACTGTTGCGAAGAACAAGCGCCACCGCCGATGCATCACGGCGCGCGATGGGGTTGTCCGGGACCACCGTCGTCCCCGCGCGTTCCAGCCCTGTCAATGTCTCTTTCACATTCATGAAGGGGACAGCCGCATACCAAAGCGTAAAGATAGAGGCGACCACGGCCAAAACGGGAAGAACCTTAGACATGGGCGCTGTCCTCCCCCATCATTGCTTCACAAATACCTCCCGCGGAGCGTCCGACCCTCACCCCAAGCACTTGATTAAACGGGGAGCGCTTTAGGTATTTAGAAAGCAGTGATGGTAACGGGTTCTTAATCAAAACGAGGGTAGCATCTGACTGCGGAACAGGCTGAGGAGCCGATGGCCGTAAGCGGTGATGGGACGCGAGAGCGTCACATTTCCTGCGCTCCGGCCCGCGTGGTCGGGGCGCTTTCTCTAAATAGCCCCGATTATGCATCGCTATGCCCCGCCCTTAGCCCTTCGCGCACGCGGTGGGCGATTTCTATAAACTCGGGGGAGTCGCGGATATCCAATGGGCGCTCTTTTGGAAGCGGGCTTTCAATGACATCTGAAATCCGACCCGGGCGCGGGCTCATCACGACGATCTTTGTCGACAGGTAAACCGCCTCCGGAATGGAGTGGGTAACAAAGCCGATCGTTTTATTGGTGCGGGCCCAAAGTGCCAGAAGTTGCTCGTTAAGGTGATCGCGGACGATTTCATCAAGCGCGCCGAACGGCTCGTCCATCAACAAGATATCAGCGTCAAAGGCCAGCGCACGCGCGATGGAGGCCCTTTGTTGCATCCCGCCAGACAGCTGCCAAGGGTACTTGGCTCCGAAGTCAGAAAGCTCCACAAGCTCAAGAACCCGCGCCACCCGATCGTTTTGCTCGGCCTTGGAGTAGCCCATAATCTCGAGCGGAAGCTTGATATTGCCCGCGATCGTACGCCAAGGATATAGGCCAGCCGCCTGAAAAACATAGCCATAAGCGCGCGCGCGGCGCGCTTCGTCGGGGGGCATGCCGTTTACGGTGAGTGTCCCGCCGGTCGGCGTCTCCAGCCCCGCGATGCAGCGCAAGAACGTGGTTTTGCCACAGCCTGACGGGCCAATGAAGCTCACAAAATCGCCTTGCGCGATGTCGAGCGACACATCTTTTAACGCCTGCACAGGGGCGTCAGCCGTTTGAAACGTCAAATCCAGCGATTTGGCGCTAATGACGGGGGTGTTTACAGGTGAGGCCATCAGAGTGGCCCCGCTGCGGTGTTCAGGCTGCAGGCATATCCGCCGTCTGCTCCAGATCGGCCTGATCCGGCGCGGCTGAGCTGTACTTCGACCAAACCCCGCCGATTGCGAAGGCCGCAAAGATGAACATCGCGTCCGCGATGGCGATATCGTTGATCCATGTCCCTACAGCGAGCAGGCCGAGCGCCACCACCAGAAGTACTTTTGTAAAGAGAACCTGCATTTAAAAACCTCGCTGCGTTTCCCGTTTGGAAAGCAAGGTTTCTCAGTCTATTCCGGCAATTATGTGACACGATCCGGGCATTTCCTTCATTATTGTCCATATTTGAGGCTGCTATACGCCGGATGGAATGTTGAGAGGGTCGCGCTCGATCTTGCGCGGGGTGTTCAGCGATTTCCATTTGCTAAGCGCCTGAGACGCGCTCGCGAAAGCGGGTCTGCGCACGAATTTGCCGCGTCCGGGCTGCGGTTGCGAGTTTTGCCCGTAGGCCCATATCACATCACCGCGGGACAGCGTGTAGCGCGGCTGCGCGGTGACGGTCATGCCCTCGAACACATTGTAATCAATGATAGATTTTTGAGTACTCACAGCGATTTCTCGGCTGATGCTTGGATCCCAAACCACGATATCGGCATCACCGCCCACGGCTATGCCGCCCTTCATCGGGTAGATGTTGAGGATCTTGGCAATGTTGGTCGAAGTCGCGGCCACGAATTCTTCGGGCGTGAGACGCCCTGTTTCCACGCCGGTGGTCCAGAGCATCGCCATGCGCTCCTCCAAGCCGCCCGTCCCGTTCGGGATGGCGGTAAAATTGTCGATCCCCATCTGCTTTTGCTTGTCGGAGAAGGCCGCATGGTCCGTCGCCACGACCTGCAAGGAGCCGGACGACAGCCCCGCCCACAAGGACGCCTGATGCTCTTTGGAGCGGAACGGCGGCGACATCACGCGGCGCGCGGCGTATTGCCAGTCCTTGTTGAAATACTCGGTTTCGTCCAGCGTCAGGTGCTGGATCAGCGGCTCCCCGTAGACGCGCATACCCTTCTGGCGAGCGCGCCGGATAGCTTCATGGGCCTGCTCGCACGACACATGCACGATGTAGAGCGGCGAACCTGCCGCGTCCGCGATCATAATCGCGCGGTTGGCCGCTTCGCCCTCCACCTCTGGGGGGCGCGAATAGGCGTGACCTTCGGGGCCGGTGATGCCCTCGGCCAGATACTTTTGTTGCAGCTCCTGCACGATGTCGCCGTTCTCGGCGTGCACCAAGGGCAATGCGCCGAGCTCCGCGCAGCGCTTGAAAGAGGCGAACATCTCGTCGTCCTCGACCATCAACGCGCCCTTATACGCCATGAAATGTTTAAAGGTGTTGATGCCGCGCTCCTTAACAACGGCCTCCATCTCATTGAAAATATTCTTATTCCAGCCGGTGATAGCCATATGGTAGGAGATGTCGGTGCAAATCTGGTCGCGGGACTTGCGATCCCAATCGTCTATTGCCGACAGCAAGGAGCCGTCCTCCCCCGGAAGGCAGAAGTCCACCAGCATCGTCGTGCCACCCGCCGCGGCCGCGAATGTGCCAGACTCGAATGTTTCCGCCGCCGTGGTGCCCATGAATGGCATTTCAAGGTGGGTGTGCGGGTCGATGCCGCCGGGGATCACATAGGCGCCAGAGGCGTCGATCACCTCATCCCCCGTCAGGTTTTCGCCGATTTCGGCGATCTTTTCGCCTTCGATTAACACATCTGCCGTCCAGCTTCGATCTGCCGTGACGATTGTGCCGCCCTTGATGACTTTGCTCATGTGCGTCTCCCTTCAGGTCTGTCGGTCCGCGCGTGTCTTGCTGCCGCGCTTGGTGTTATATGTGCCGGACGTCGCGATTATGCTTTGCCCCGCTATTTTCGTTTTATCGCGAAATCGCTGCGCTCCGCCCCAGAGCTGCGCAGGATGAACATGTCGATCAACACCGCATTTTGGTCGATGGAATAGACCGAACGGCGGGTTTCATTCGGCACGCCCGCGTTGTTCGCTTTCGGGTCAAGCACAGTGGTGGAGCGCCAGACGCCCCCTTCTTCCGTGGTTTTGGTGATCAGCGACACCGCAGATCCGTCGCGCGCGATGGCTTTGTAACGGCATGTCCCCAGCACCCCAAAGCAATCATGCGGCGCGTATTTGGTCACATCACCGGTGATATTGGAGCTGGTAGAGCGGAACCGGTTATCAGCGGTGAGGCCCACGGGAATAAACAGTTGGTTCCCGCGAACACGGATGCTGGATTTTCCCATCGCTTCGGAGAGAACCTGCGCAATGTCTTCCAAGTTTTCGGCCTCAGGAAGGGTCATAACCATCTGACCGTTATAGGTATATTTAGAATTGCTGCGCTTGCGCGATGTCAGCGACATGGTGACCGGCACTGGCACGCCTTCGTTGACCAGCGCAAAATTATAGCGCACGCCCGAGGGGGGCGAGATCGCGTTCAAATCAACCTCCGCCCCAATGCCGGGGCGTATTTGGATCGGATCACGGGGCGCACTACATCCAGCGACCACGAGACCCGCAAGCAAAATGCAAATGGCGTTGAGTTTGATCACCCAACGACCTCCGCCGTCTCGAGCACCGCATGAAAGAGCACGTTTGTCCCCGCCTCGGCCCATTCTGGGCTAATTTCCTCGGCCTCGTTATGGCTTAGTCCGTCAACGCAAGGGCACATGATCATCGCCGTCGGGGCCACGCGGTTGATCCAGCAGGCATCGTGCCCCGCGCCGGAAATCAGGTCCATGTGGGAATAGCCCAGCCGGTTCGCGGCGTCGCGCACCGCGCTGACGCAGTTCTCATCGAACGCGACTGGGTCGAAACCGCCGACTTTCTCCAGCTCAATTTCCAGCCCCATTTCGTCGCAAATGACCTTCGCGCCTGTGGCCAGCCGTTGCTCCATGTCTTCGATGACGTCCAACTCGGGGGAGCGGAAGTCGATGGTGAACACCACCTTGCCCGGTATGACATTGCGCGAGTTTGGGTAGACGTCGATGTGGCCCGCCGCCCCCACCGCATGCGGCGCGTGAGACCACGCGATTTCATCGACAAGCTTCAGCACTTTCGCCATGCCCAGCCCCGCATTCTTGCGCATCGGCATGGGCGTGGAGCCTGTGTGGCTGTCTTTTCCGGTGATCGTCACCTGCGTCCAGCTTAGGCCCTGCCCATGGGTAACAACGCCGATGTCTTTCTTCTCGGCCTCTAGGATCGGGCCTTGTTCGATGTGCAACTCGAAGAACGCGTGCATCTTGCGTGCACCGACCTCTTCCTCGCCGCACCAGCCGATGCGCTTCAACTCATCCCCGAAAAGCTTACCCTCCGCGTCTTCGCGCGCGTAGGCCCAGTCTTGCGTGTGGATGCCCGCAAACACACCGGACGACAGCATCGCGGGGGCGTAGCGCGTGCCCTCCTCATTGGTGAAATTGGTCGCAACAATCGGGTGTTTCGTCTTGATGTTCAGGTCGTTCAGGGTGCGGATAACCTCTAGCCCGCTGAGGACACCCAAGACCCCGTCATACTTCCCGCCCGTCGGTTGCGTATCAAGGTGGGAGCCTATGTAGACCGGCAGCGCGTCGGGGTCCGTCCCCTCGCGGCGGGCAAACATGTTGCCCATCTGGTCAAGGCCCATCGTGCATCCGGCGTCTTCGCACCAGCGCTGAAACAGGGCCCGTCCCTCGCCGTCTTCATCTGTCAGGGTTTGACGGTTGTTGCCGCCCGCAACGCCCGGCCCGATCTTGGCCATGTCCATCAGGCTGTCCCAAAGACGTGCGCCGTCGATCTTCATATTTTCGCCAGGTGCTGCCATCATTCTTCCCCCAGTATTTGACCAGTCGGTCAAAGGAAGGCTAACAGTGGTCATGAAGCTGTCAAGGATTCCCCTTGGATATTTCGCCGGAACACGCGGCAACTGCTTAAGGAAGAGGCATTTATTCATGCCAGACGGATCGAAGACAGACCGCCCGCGCACCCGCATCCAGCAGCGCAACCGCGACCTTATTGCGGAGGCCGCACTAGAGGTCTTCTCGACCCACGGATTTCGCGGCGCGACCTTGGACAATATCGCCTCCGAAGCTGGCCTGTCCAAGCCGAACCTGCTGTATTATTTCCCGTCAAAAGAGGCCATTCATACCCAGTTGCTCAGCACGCTGATGGACACTTGGCTAGACCCTTTGCGCGCCCTTGATGCGCAGGGCGACCCGATCACCGAGCTGTTGGCCTACGTGGAGCGGAAGCTGGAAATCAGCAGATTGTACCCGCGTGAAAGCCGCCTCTTTGCCAACGAGATTGTGCAAGGCGCACCGCGCATGCTGACGTCGCTAGAGGGGGAGTTAAAGGATCTGGTCGATGAGAAGGTTGCGATTATCCGTGATTGGGCGGATCAGGGCAAAATCGCCAAGGTACATCCGTACCACCTGATATTCTCGATCTGGTCGCTGACCCAGCACTATGCCGACTTCGATGTGCAAGTGCGGGCGGTGTTGGGAGGCGAGGAACCCTTTGACGAGGCCCCCGCCTACCTAAGAGAAGTTTTCTTAAAGCTCTTAACGCCTTAGCGGTTATTCCGCGGCGCATGCCCCCGGATTGTTGGGGTGCGTCGTCCAGTTGGCGTATTCCTCTTGCACCACTTTGCCCGTGCGCGGATCGACCTCGCCCGCCGCCATTGGCAGCATCGAGATGCAATCCTCAATCGGGCAGACATCTACGCACAAGTTGCAGGCGACGCATTCGGCGTCGATCACCTCGAACACGCGGTCCGCTGACATGGAAATCGCTTGGTGCGATGTGTCCTCGCAGGCGGCGTAACAGCGTCCACATTTGATGCAGGCGTCTTGGTCGATCTTGGCCTTGGCCACGTAGTTGAGATTCAGATACTGCCAGTCGGTGACGTTCGGCACCGCCCTGCCAACGAAGTCTTGCAAGGACGTGTAGCCCTTCTCGTCCATCCAATCGGACAGGCCGGAGATCATTTCTTCGACCACTTTAAACCCGTAGATCATCGCCGCCGTGCAAACCTGCACGTTGCCACAGCCCAAGGCCATGAATTCCGCCGCGTCGCGCCACGTGGTCACACCGCCGATGCCAGAGATAGGCAGGCCCTGAGTTTCAGGGTTACGGGCAATTTCGGACACCATAGACATCGCAATCGGCTTCACCGCTGGCCCGCAATACCCGCCATGCGAGCCCTTACCGTCGATTGTTGGCTCAGGGCTCATGCTGTCGAGGTTCACGGAGGTGATCGAGTTGATCGTGTTGATCAACGACACCGCATCCGCACCGCCACGCATCGCTGCGGCTGCGGGCTTGCGCACGTCGGTGATGTTTGGCGTCAGCTTCACGATCACGGGTTTGGAGTAATACTGCTTACACCAGCGCGTGACCATTTCGATGTATTCGGGCACCTGCCCCACTGCCGCGCCCATGCCGCGTTCCGACATGCCGTGCGGGCAGCCGAAGTTCAGCTCAATCCCGTCAGCGCCCGTGTCCTCGACCAGTGGCAAGATATCTTTCCACGCCTGTTCCTCGCAAGGCACCATCAGGGAGACGATGATCGCGCGGTCTGGGTAATCGGCTTTGACTCGCTTGATTTCTTCCAAGTTGGTTTGCAACGGGCGGTCGGTAATCAGCTCGATGTTGTTGAGCCCGAGCAGGCGGCGATCCGCGCCGTAGATCGCGCCGTAGCGTGGGCCGTTCACGTTGACCACAGGCGGGCCTTCCATGCCCAAGGTCTTCCACACGACGCCGCCCCAACCGGCCTCGAAGGCACGGCGAACGTTGTATTCTTTGTCCGTCGGCGGCGCAGAGGCCAGCCAGAACGGGTTCGGGGATTTGATGCCTAAGAATTCTGTCGTTAGATCGGCCATCTTAGTTGCCTCCCATCAAGGTGGAATGAATGTCTTCGGCCGCGTCGCGCCCTTCGGCCACAGCCGTTACGGTCAAATCGTCCCCGCCAGAGGCACAATCGCCGCCCGCCCAGACGCCGGCCACCGAGGTGGCACCTGTGCCCGAGACCGCTATTTTGCGGCCTTCCAGCTCCAGCCCGTCCGGCGCACCGTTGAGGGTTTGACCGATTGCCTTGAACAGCTGATCCGCTTTGATGCGGAATGTCTCACCACTGCCGGTAAGTGTGCCGTCCTTGCTGGTGGTATACTCGAACTCTGCCTCGGCCACCGCACCATTTCCATGCACTGCCATGGGCTGTGCGTTCGGTATGATGCGCACCCCCTTCGAGGTCGCCAAATCCTGCTCGAACTTGGAGGCGCCCATCTGATCCAGCCCGCGCCGGTACACGATGGTCACATTCTCCGCGCCCAGTAATTTGGATTGCACCGCCGCGTCCACAGCAGTCATCCCGCCGCCGATCACGACGACATTGCGCCCGACGGGGATTTGCGCCAAATCGCCTGCCTGTCGCAGATCAGCGACGAACGAAACCGCATCAGAGACGCCTTCCTTGTCTTCACCGTCCGCGCGCAGGGCGTTCACGCCAGTCAAACCGATCCCCAAGAACACGGCGTCGTAGTCACCTTGCAGCGCTTCAAGCGTCACGTCGCGGCCCAGCTGTTTGTTCGTCTCGACGGTGATGCCACCAATCTGGAGGAGCCAGTCCACCTCTTTCGCGGCAAACTCGTCCGTCGATTTGTAAGCTGCGATGCCAAATTCATTGAGCCCCCCCGCCTTCGGGCGGGCGTCAAGCAACGTGACGTGATGACCGTGCATCGCCAAGCGGTGCGCGCAAGACAGACCCGCTGGCCCTGCCCCGACCACCGCTACGCGCTTGCCGGTGTCCGCGGCGCGGGTGAACGGATGCTTGCCCGCGCCCATCAGCGTGTCAGTGGCAAAGCGCTGGAGGCGGCCAATCTCCACGGGTTTGCCTTCTGCGGCCTCACGAACGCAGACCTCTTCGCACAGGGTTTCCGTCGGGCAAACGCGTGCGCACATGCCGCCCAGAATGTTCTGGCTCAGGATAGTCTTCGCCGCGGCCTCCGGCGTGCCGGTCTGGATTTGCCGGATGAACAACGGGATGTCGATGTCCGTCGGGCAGGCGGTGACGCAGGGCGCGTCGTGGCAGAAGTAGCACCGATCCGCCGCCACCGCCGCCTCATGTGGGGCGTAGGCGGGGTGCAAATCATCGAAGTTATCTGACAGTGCGTCAGCACTCAGGCGACCCGGTGCGATACCGGGTGTTAGGGGCGTGGCGTCGGGCATGATCTCTCCGGGCTGCGTCAACTTTCCGATGAGACTGGCACAGTTAAAAATTTTATCAACTGGTAAAATTTAGGCATTTTGGAAACGCCTACAGCGAAAAATCCTTGCTCGGCCCCTGATCCAACCGCCAGCAATAGTCCGGCCCGTCCTGCGCAAACAGCGACGTCACCAACGGATCATGCCCCGGAATGATCAGCGATCGATCGGACGCCAACTGGTGCAATCTCGCGAAGCCATCGAGCATATTTTGAAGATCAACTACAATCGGGAACGGCTTGTTCTCAAACACATTTTCGTAGTAATGCGTCGCATCCGACGCGAGGCAGAGCCACCCAGCGCTTGTGCGCACCCGCACCGCCTGTAGCCCGCGGGAATGCCCCCCCAAGCAATGCACACTCACCCCGTCCGCCACGTGCCCGTCACCGTCATGAAAGACGCAGCGCCCCTGATAAACGCGCTTCACCGCCTCACAGATATGATCCGCAGAAAACGGCATTTTTAGCGTGCCATGGCACATGCATGGCCCCGTCGCATAGGCCATTTCGGCCTCTTGCAGGTGAATCGTTGCGTTTGGGAACAGGTGCAAACCGCCCGCGTGGTCGTAATGAAGATGCGTCACGATGAGCTGCGTGATGTCCTCGGCGCGCAGTCCGATGCCAGCCAGCGCCTCCCTCGGGTCGCGCAAAATCGGGCGGTCGCGGGCGGCGGCTTCCTCGGTGTCATATCCGGTATCCACAAGGATAACTTCAGCCCCGCGACGAAGCACCCAGATGAAGTAATCCATCGCGTGGGGCGCGTCGTGATTGTCATCAAAGATAAAGCTGTCGGCGCGGGTCCGGCTGTTGCGCTCCGCGTATTTGAGCGCGTGAACCTGCCAGTCGCTCATTGGTGCACCTGCGAGAACGTGCGCACATCCTTGCCCGTGACCATGCCGTCGATGCTGGCTTGAAACGTGGCATAATGGTCGCTGGCGAGATGCACGCCGAACGCTGCTTCGTCGTCGTAGACCTCATATAGAAAAACCTCATCAGGGCGGGCCGGATCAAGGCAGACGTCGAACTGCTTGCACCCCTCCTCTAGCGCGAGTGAGGTTTTGGCGTTCAGCACCATAGCGGCCACGAAAGCGTCAAAACGGGCGGGGTCGGATCGGAAGGTGACAGTTACGACAAACATCTAGGTGGCCCTTTCGGCTGTTGCATACATTAATGTATACGTTAATATGATCTGCAACGTCCATTCATAAAGCCGGAATTTTTAGACCATGACAAAGACTTTCAAGATTGCAGTATTTGACGGTGACGGCATCGGCCCCGAGATTATGCACCCGACGGTTGCCCTGCTCAAAACGCTCGCGGCGGCGTCGGCGGACTATGACTTTGTGTTCGAGACCGTGCCCGCCGGCGCCGCCCACTATGCAAAACACGGCGAAAGCCTGCCCGCCGCGTCCTTGGCGATGGCCAGAACCGCCGACGCGATCTTGCTATCTGCGATGGGTCTGCCATCCGTGCGCTACGAGGACGGAACCGAAATTTCGCCGCAGATCGAAATCCGCAAAGCCTTAAACCTATACGCCGGTGTGCGGCCTGTGCGCATCGTCCCGGGCCAGCCCACCCCCCTAGCCCTTCGCGGACAAGAACCCGTAGATTTCGTGCTCATCCGCGAAAGCACCGAAGGGCTGTTCCATTCCCAAGGCACGCGTGACGTGCGCGAGGATGCGGAGGCTTACGAGACGCTTAAAATCACCCGCGAAACCTCGGAGAAACTGTTTCGCTTTGCCTTCAAGCTGGCCCAGTCACGCAAAGCTGCGGGACGAGGCAACGGGCGCGTCACATGCGTTGACAAGGCCAATGTGTTCGCGGCCTTCGCCTTCTTTCGCAAAATATTCGACGAAGAGGCCGCGCGTCACCCCGACCTCACTTCCGACCACGCCTATGTGGACGCCACAGCCCTTTGGATGGTGGAGAAGCCTTGGGCGTTTGACGTCATGGTCACGGAAAACATGTTTGGGGACATTCTGTCCGATCTGGGGGCCGGATTGATGGGCGGGCTTGGCCTTGCGCCCTCTGCGGACATTGGCGACGATCACGCGGTGTTCCAGCCGTGCCACGGCTCCGCGCCGGATATCGCGGGGGATGGCATCGCAAACCCCTTCGCGATGATCCTATCGGCGGCGATGATGCTGGACTGGCTTGGGGCCGCGCATGGCGTTGACGCAATGGCCCGCGACGGCGTGCGCCTGCGCGAAGCGGTGGAGGCGGCAATCACGGACCGCAATGACGTCACCCGCGACTTGGGCGGCACGGCCAGCACAGCGGAGGCAGCGGCCGCAATCGCGGCGCGGCTGTCATGAAAGTCGCCTGCCTCGGCGCGGGCTACTTTGCGCAATTCCACTATGACGCGTGGCGCCGCATGCCGGACGCCGATCTGGTCGGCGCGTGCGACTTTGATCTGGACAAAGCGCAAGCAACTGGCGCGCGGGCCTTCACCGACCTGCGTGCGATGCTCGACGCAACGAAGCCCGACATTGTTGATATAATCACCCCGCCGGATACCCACGCGGCGGCCATAGCCGTCGCGTTGCAGGCCGATGTAAGGGTGATCATTTGCCAAAAGCCGTTTTGCACATCGCTGGAGGAAGCGCGCCAAGTGACGGAGCTGGCCGCCAAGGCGGGGATACCGCTGATCATCCACGAGAACTTCCGGTTCCAGCCGTGGTATCGCTGCGCCAAGATGTTGATGGACGACGGCGAAATCGGCACACCGGTCCAGCTCACGTTTCGCCTGCGCACCGGCGACGGGCAAGGGCCCCGCGCCTATCTCGACAGGCAACCGTATTTCCAAACCATGCCGCGCCTGTTGATCCATGAGACCGGCGTGCATTGGATCGACACATTCACCTATCTGTTCGGTCGTCCCACTGCCGTTTATGCCGACCTGCGCCGCATGAACCCCGTTCTGGCCGGAGAAGACGCGGGCCATGTGATCTTTGAGTTTGCCGACGGCAAGCGCGCCTTGTTCGACGGCAACCGCCTGCTGGACCATAGCGCGGAGAACCACCGTATGACGCTGGGCGAAGGATTGTTCGAGGGCACGGGCGGCACCCTGTCGCTAACCGGAGACGGCGGGCTGCATCTGCGCCAGTTCGGCCAAACCGAAAGCCTGACGGCCCTGCCACCGATGCAGCGGCCCGGATTTGGCGGCGATTGCGTCTATGCACTGCAGCGCCACGTCCTCAACGGGCTGAACGAAGGGCAACCTTTCGAGAACGAAGCCGCAGAGTATTTGTTTGTGCGCGAAATCGAAGACGCGATATATCGCTCCGCACAGACGCACACACGGGTGGAGGTTTAACGGCATGGGGCTATCGCAAAGTGATCTCGCGCTGAGCCGCCTGCGTCAGATGGTGTTCAGTGGCGAATTGGCCCCCGGTTCCAACCATTTTGAGGCCGATCTGGCGGACCGTTTGGGGATGTCTCGCACACCCGTCCGCGAGGCTGCGTTGACCATGCAAGCGCAAGGACTGGTGGACGTGCAGCCTAGGCGCGGCGTTCGCATACGCCCTATCGCGGCGGAAGACATGGCCGACATCTACGACGTGCTTTGTGAACTCGAAAGCCTTGCCGCCGCCCGCGCAGCGGAGCGCGACTACGGCACGCAAGACCTGCAGGCCGCCCAAGACTGTATCGACGAAATGGACAGCGCCCTGTCGCGCCAAGACCGCGCTGCATGGGCGGATGCCGACGACAGGTTTCATATCGAACTGGTTCGCTTGGGGGGCAATGCCCGTGTGATGGAGATTGTCGCGCGTTACACGGATCAGGTGCGGCGCGCGCGCATGATGACCCTGCCACTACGACCGTTGCCCGTGCAATCGAACGAAGACCACCGTGCGGTGCTATGCGCGATCAAACGTGGTGACGCCGAGCAGGCGCGCGCGTTGCACCGTGCGCACCGCCAAGACGCGAGCACCCTGCTCACCGAACTGATCCGGCAATTCGGACTGCGCCGCCTCTAATCGCTGCTGAGGTTGTCCGGCGCGAAGACGTTACCAAAGGCCCCCGTCCCTGATTGCGGCTCGGGTTCATCGACCTTCTGCTCGGGCGCGTCGCCTGACAGATTGCCCGGGGCGAAAACATTGCCAAAAGCGCTGCTGTTATTCGGCGTTGCGGGTGCCGCGTTTGATGGTTGCTGCGCCGCTTTGGCGTCCTCTTTCTGGCGGCGGGTTTCCTTCAGCGCGTCGATGCGCTTTTGGATCTCGATCTGCTTGGCCTCACGGACCGCGATCTTGCAGGCCTCTGGGCTGTATCTTTGCGCGGTGCCAACCATCACGATCACCATGAAGGCGAGCAGCACCAACACCACGGCGGCGGGGTTTCCGGTTAGGAAGCTTGGCAAGATACCCGACTTTTGCGTGACGCCCCTGCCCTGCGCGGCAGCCAGCTTGCGGTCCTTGTTACGGTTGGCGGCTTCAAACGCCAGAGCCGCAAAAATGGTCAACACGATGATGATGAACGCCAAGGATGATATCGACGGGTTGATCCCCAGCCGCACCTTTTGCGCCAGCACCGTGGTTAGGGTTTTGTATTCCAGAATGGTGAAGGTCGTCGTGTTGTAGTTCTCAAAGGACGCCAGAAATGCCAGCACCGACGCGGAGGCGATTGCGGGTCTCATGAAAGGCAGCAACACCTTACGGAACGCTTGCGTGTGCGTAGCGCCCAAATCCAATGCCGCCTCTGTCAGGTCCGTGTCAAAGCGTTGTAGCCGTGCGACGAAAACCAACATGGTGTAGGATGCGATGAACGTCGATTGCCCAAGGATCGTCAGGAAAATCCCGTTGTGAAACAGCCCGTGCAGCAAAGAGCCGTCGCTGACCCCCAGAAACGCCCCAACCCTGTCCCAAAACACCAATGTGGAGATGCCGAGCACCACGCCCGGAATTAAGATCGGCGCGATGATCATCGTGTAATAGGTAGACCGCAGCTTGGGCCACACCTGCGTCAGCACGATTGACGCCGCCAGCCCCATCGACACCGACAAGATCACCGTCCCGATCCCGATAACGACGCTGTAGTAGATGCCGTCGCGGATGTGCTTATCGTTGAACAGCACCTCGAACCATTCGTAGGAGAAGCACGCCCAAGGGGACACCGCCGGAAAGCTGGCAGAGTTGAACGCGGTGAGGCTCATCACAACCAACGGGCCGAGCAGGTAGCTAAAAAAGATCAGCAGGTAAGCGCCAAGTGCGACACGGATCAAGTTGGCGGAGCTCATTTGCCGATGTCCCCCATGTTGACCTTGAACACCCGCATCACGGTCAGCACGATCACAATGGTAGAGACCAGCAGAACAATCGCGTAGGCCGCCCCCTGCTGCCAATTTAACGAGTCGTTAAACCATTGGTACACCAGCTGCGTGAACCAAAGGCTGCTTGGTCCACCCAGAATTTGTGGGGCCGCCAACGCGCCAGCGGACAGCATAAACACCATCGTCGCGCCGCTCACGATGCCCGGTTTGGCGTACGGGATCACGATGCGGCGGTGAATGTGAAGCCAACTGGCCCCCATGTCGCGCGCCGCCTCGATCTGGTTGCGGTCCAGACTTTCGATCACGTTATACATAGGGAACAGCATCAGCAGAATGTAGGCATACCCTAGCCCCGCGTAGAGCGCGATATCTTGGCGGATGAAGTCAATCGGCGCGCTGGTTAGATGCAGGAACATCAGCGCCTCGTTCAGCAATCCGCTGTCGCCGAAAATAATGCGAAGCGCGAAGGCGCGTAAGATTTCGTTGATCCAATACGGAATGATAAGCAGCACCACCAACAACCGCACAAAGCCGGAGCCTTTGGACTGCCCCAGAAAATACGCCAGCGGGTAACACAGGAAAATGTTGAAGATAGTGACCAGCATGGCGGCCAAAATAGTGCGCATGAAAACCTTGAGGTCGACGGTGTTGTAGGTTTGGTGCGAGCTGTCGGAGCCGTAAATCAGATGCTCGTAGTTGCTCAGGGTATAAACGTCTTTCGGGCCACCCACCTCGGCAGGCGGCAGGTTGTAGCGGAACGAATAGTCCAGCATCGACAGTTGCGGCAGGATGATCAGAAAGATCAGCCAAAACGCGACCAAGCCGATCAATGCGCTGCCCATCACGGCGCCGTTGTTCTTGAAAAACTGCGAGAAGATCATCGGTTTCTTCATCCCATTACTCCGACGCCAGTTCGCCCGCAGGCATCGCAACGGCATTCGAAGCGTCGTAGCGCAGCGACAAATTTTCACCCCGCGCGGAAATATGGTCCTGCCCCAGATTTGGCACAGACATCTTGATCATCTTGCCGCCGTCGCCCTCCAAGAAGACGCTGAATGAATTGCCCTCAAATTCCTCGTTCATCACGTTGGCGGTGATTGTCGTCTCACTGGCGGCATCGGTCGGGGCAAGTTCCAGCGCTTCGGGGCGAATGAACATCATCGCGTCATCCCCCACCTGCATTTTACCGACCTGCGCCGGAGTTATCCGCGACAGAAGATCACCGGATCGGTTGGTGCTGATGACCGCATTCGCGCCGTTAATGGATTTAACTTTACCACGGAACACGTTGTTTTCACCAACAAAAGATGCCACGAAAGGCGTCGACGGATCGTCGTATATGTGATGGCCCGTGTCTATTTGCTCAATCACGCCAGCCTTCATGACGGCGACATTGTCAGACATCGTCAGGGCCTCCCCCTGATCGTGGGTGATGTAGATAAAGGTGATGCCGACGCGTTTTTGTATCTCACGAAGCTCCGTCCGCATGTGTTGGCGCAGCTTCAAGTCAAGCGCCGAGAGCGGCTCGTCCAGCAGCAAAACATCAGGGTTCGCGCAGAGAGCGCGGGCGATGGCGACACGTTGCTTTTGCCCACCGGACAACTCGCTTGGAAGTTTGTCCCCCTGCCCGCCAAGAGCAATCATATCAAGCAACTCGTCGGCGCGTTTTCGCCGTTCGCCCGCGCTGGCACCTGCAACCTCCATGGAGAAAGCAATGTTCTCCCAGACCTTCATAAGCGGAAACAGTGCAAGGTTCTGGAAGATCAGCGCAGTGGGGCGTTTGTTCGGGCCGATGCCCGCCATATCCTTACCGCCGATGAGCACGCGACCCTCGCTTGGGTCCAGAAAGCCGGACACCGCGCGCAGGATCGTTGTCTTTCCGCAGCCTGACGGACCCAAGAAGGAAAAGAAGTCGCCGCCGTTGATATTTACATTGGCGTCTTTGACCGCCGTGAAGTCACCGAACCTGATCGTGATGTTCTCAAGATCAACCGCTACACCAGAACTCATGTAGTCATCCCTGTCTTTTATATGTCGCGGACCCTGTGCCGAGCCCTTGCGTGTCCGGCCACGCCTGATGTGGCCGGACAATGGTGCAACCGCTTAGGCGCTTTGGAATTTGTTCACAAATTCAGTGCGCACGTCAGCGTACCACGGGGCTTCTGCGGGCCACGCGTTGAGGTTGGCCAAGGCGTCGCCTGGATACGCTTCGGAGAAGTTCTTGGCGTAAGCCTCGCCCGCCAGCTTGTCCGCACCAAGGATTGGCGAGTTGTAGCCGTGCTTGTCGATCGCGGGGCCTGCGTTTTTCGGGTCGAACGCGTATTTAATCAGCTCGTAGGCTTGGTCGACGTTTTTGGCGCCCTTCGGCATTGCCAAGCCATCCACCCACGCCATCGCGCCCTCTTTCGGGGCTTGGTAGGTCACGGGCTCGCCCGCGGTTTTCAGCGCCAATGGTGGGCCGTCCCATGTTTGACCGACGACCACGCCGTCGTTCAACAACCCGTTCTTTTGGGTATCGGCGTCGTTCCAGATCAGCTTGAGGTTCTTTTTGCGCGCGATGCACCAGTCGGCGATCATACCCCACGTCTTGCGCATGTTTTCCTCGGACTCGTATGCCGCCCAGACAGACCCCGGGTCCATCGCGCCGGATGCTTCCATGTAAAGCCCCGCACAGAGCATGCCCGAATGGGCACGGATCATGGTTTTTCCTGCGTTTTCCTCGGACCAGATTTCGCCGTAGCTTGGCACGCCGGACCCGTCTGCCGGTGACCATTTGTCGATCCGCCACGACATGCCTTCCGTGCCCCAGATGTGCGGGATCCATGTGTTGCCAGCGCCGCCGAAGTCCCACGCATCAGGGCCGATCTTGGCCATCGCGGGGTTCGCCGCGTCGATAGGGATACGTGTCATGTCAAATGGTTGCAGCAGTTCCAGCGGCCCCCATTGAAGCGAACGGTTGTTGGTTGGTCCGATCAGGTCGGCGCCCGACCCTTGGGAGGCTTTCATCTTATTGATCAGCTCCTCATTGGAGCCAATGCCGATGTAATTCACCTTGATACCCGTATCAGCGGTGAAGTTGGCCAACATGTCTTCGGGCCAGTAGTCGGACCAATCCATCAACGTCATCTCGCCAGAGCTGGCGAAGGCCTTGGACACAAGTGCTGGGGACGCCAGTGCCGCAACACCCGCGACCGCACCTGACTTCAACATCGCACGGCGGCTAAGGTTGTGTTTGCTGTGTTTCATAATAGTTCCCTCTTGGAAATTTGTCCGCGCAACGTGAAGCTACGCCTTCTACAAAAGTCGCCCTCTTATGATCGGGGCTTTCTATGTCAGTTTTACGAGCGCGCGCAAAACTGGCGCGCGTATACCGCACGGCTTATCCTCGGATGATCATCCGCATCCATTTCACAGTCAACAAACCATTGAGGCCGCTACACCATCTGCCAGAAAATCAGGCGGAAACATTTGAAAACGTTTATGTTTTGACAAACGAAAAAAGGCCCCGCCGGTGTGGCAGGGCCTTCACAACAAGTCTGTAGGCCTTTTAGGCGGCGGCTTCGACGGCCCGTTTGGTCATAACCGCGACCAGATGCGCACGGTATTCGGCGGAGCCATGCAAGTCCGCGATCAGATCATCGGCGCTGACGCTCAACCCGTCCAATGCTTTGGCGGAGAAGTCTTTCGACAGCGCCTCCTCCGCAGCACTCCAGCGGTGAACGCCCTCATTTGACGCGCCCGTAACCGCCACGCGCACACCGTCCGCAGTCTTGGCCACAAACACCCCTACAAGCGCGAAGCGCGAGGCGGGTTGCACGAACTTTTGGTAGTTGGCCTTCTCGGGGATCGGGAACTTTACGGCCGTGACGATCTCCCCCTCGTCCAGCGCGGTCTCGAACATGCCGACGAAAAAATCATCCGCTGCAATCTCGCGGGCGTTGGTCACGATTGTCGCGCCCGATGCCAATGCAGCGGCAGGATAGCAGGCCGACGGGTCGTTGTTGGCCACGGAGCCACCGATGGTGCCGCGATTGCGCACCGCCGGATCACCGATGTTTGACGCCAAATCAGAGAGCGCCTTATAGCTGCCGTCACTCGCCACCTCGCCGTGGGTCACCCCACCGCCGATGGTCAGCACGCCCCCAGAGGAGGAAATGCCTTTCATTTCTGCCACTCCGGTCAAGGAGATCAGCTTCTCAGGGCTAGCCAAACGTTGCTTCAGCGTCGGGATCAGGGTTTGCCCGCCCCCCAGCGCTTGGGCGTCTTCATTGCTGAGTGCTGCAACGGCCTCGGCCAGTGTTGCAGGGCGCTCTATGTCAAATGCATACATGTGCGTTCTCCTCTCAAACGTTCTGCATGGCCGACCACACACGGTGTGGGGTCATTGGCATGTCGATATGGGTGACGTTTTTGCCGCCCGATTGCAACGCATCAATCACAGCGTTTACGACCGTGGGTGGTGACCCGATTGCACCTGCCTCACCGCAGCCTTTCACGCCTAGCGGGTTGTGCGTACAGGCCGTACCCTTGGAGTGATCGACCCCGTAGAACGGAACGTCATCCGCGCGCGGCATCACGTAATCCATGTAGGACGCGCTGAGCAATTGGCCGTTCTCGTCGTAGGTGGTGTTCTCCAGCAGCGCCTGACCGATACCTTGGCCCAAACCGCCATGCACCTGCCCTGTCACGATCATTGGGTTGATCACGTTGCCGAAGTCATCCACGGCTGTCATGCTTTCCACCGTAACCTTACCCGTGTCTGGGTCCACTTCGACCTCGCAGCAATACGCGCCCGATGGGTAGGTGAAGTTCGCCGGATCGTAGAACGCGGTCTCCTCCAAGCCCGGCTCGATGTCTTCCAGCGGGAACTCGTGCGGGATGTAGGCTTTCAGCGCCACCTCCCCGAAGGTCACCGATTTATCCGTGCCAGCAACCGAGAACACACCGTCCTTCAACTCGATGTCGCCGTCGGATGCCTCCAGCATGTGGGCCGCGATTTTCTTGGCTTTGTTGATGATCTTCTCCGTGGCGCGTACCACGGCGGAGCCGCAAACTGCCAAAGAGCGAGAGCCATATGTCCCCATCCCGAACGGGATCTTGGACGTATCGCCATGCACGATGTCGATGCTTTGCGGATCAATGCCCAGCATTTCTGCCACGACTTGCGGGAATGCGGTCTCGTGGCCCTGGCCATGAGAATGCGCCCCCACCATAACAGAGAGGTTCCCCGTCGCGTTCACTCGGACAGTTGCGGCGTCATAGAGACCGACCCGAGAGCCAAGCACACCTACAAGGTTCGACGGCGCAATGCCGCAAGCCTCAATATAGGCGTTCACCCCGAAACCGCGCAGTTTGCCCTTCTTCTCGCTTTCCTTGCGACGGGCCTCAAACCCAGCGACATCCGCGACCTTTTCCATCTGGTCCATCAGCGCGTCGTAGTTGCCGCTGTCGTATTCCAGCCCCGCAGCACTCGCGAAGGGGTATTGATCGGGCTTGATGAAGTTCTTGCGGCGCAGCGCAATAGGATCCATGCCGATTTCACGGGCGGCTTTGTCGATGACACGCTCCAACGAGAACGTAGCTTCCGGACGCCCTGCGCCCCGATAAGCATCCACGGGCGCGGTGTTGGTGAAGACCGCCTTCACGTTCACATAGACATTGGGAACAGTGTAGTTCCCCGCCATCAATGTGCCGTGCAGGAATGTCGGTGTCGCGGTTGCGAAGTTCGACAGGTAAGCGCCGACGTTGGCCAAAGTCTCTGTGCGGAAGGCCAGAAAATTGCCCTCCTCATCGAGTGCCAGTTCGATCTTGGTGACGTGGTCACGCCCGTGCGCATCGGTCAGGAAAGCCTCAGTGCGGTCGGCGGTCCATTTCACAGGACGCCCCAGCTTCTTGGCCGCAGCAAGCACCAATGCCTCCTCACCGTAGTGATAGATCTTGGAGCCGAAGCCGCCGCCCACATCTGGGGCGATCACGGTCAGCTTGTTCTCTGGAATGCCCAGCACGAAAGCCGAAATCAATAGCCGCGTCAGGTGCGGGTTCTGCGATGTTGTGTGCAGGGTGTATTCGTCATTGGCGCGGTTGTATTGCGCCATGGAGCAACGCGGCTCCATCGCGTTTGGCACCAGACGGTTGTTCACCAGCTCCAGCGTTGTGACATGATGCGCGCCCTTGATGGCGGCGTCAGTCGCGGCGCGGTTGTCTTCAATCCAACCCCAGTCAAAACACTGGTTGGTGCCGATTTCATCATGCACGTAATTGGTAGAAGACAACGCGTCCTTCATGTTGACGATGGCGGGCAGCTCTTCGATGTCGACCTCGATGGCTTCAACCGCGTCCTTCGCCTGCTCCACTGTTTCCGCAATGACGGCTGCGTAAGCGTCACCGACGTGGCGCACCTTGCCATGTGCCAGCACGGGGCGTTTGGGTTCCTTCATCGGCTCCCCATCGCGCGAGTTGATGAGCCAGCCAGCAGGGTTGCCGCCGACGTCAACAAAATCCTCACCTGTAAAGATCGCCAAGACACCGGGCATAGCGGCGGCGGCCGTTGTGTCGATGCTTTTGATCACACCGTTGGCCACAGTCGAGCGCGCAAACACCGCTGCCGTTTGGCCGAACATATTCATATCGTCGCAGTACTGACCGGTTCCTGTCAGGAAGCGGACGTCCTCGCGGCGGCGCGTTGGTGCGCCAATTCCACCGTCTTTGGGCATGAAAATTCCTCCCTTAATCTATTATTATTCGGCAGCGATGGCGCTGACGTCCTGTCCGGACGCCGCCATGATCGCCTTAACGATGTTGTGGTATCCCGTGCAGCGACAGATGTTACCCTCAAGATACTCGCGGACCTCGCTCACGCTTGGCTTCGGGTTGTCCTTCAGCAGCGCCGCAGCCGACATCACCATCCCGGGGGTGCAGAAGCCGCATTGCAGGCCGTGGTGCTCTTGAAACGCCGCTTGGATTACGTTGAGCGAACCATCTTCGTTGGCCTGCCCCTCAATGGTGGCCACTGTCGCGCCATTCGCCTCCGCGGCGAACATGGTGCAGGATTTCACCGCTTTGCCGTCCACATGAACCACACAAGCACCGCACTGCGAGGTGTCGCAGCCGATGTGCGTGCCCGTCAGGTGCAAGTCTTCGCGCAGGAAGGAGGACAGCAGCGTGCGCCCCTCCACCTCGCCCGAGACGGCTTTGCCGTTGATGGTCATCGTTACTTTGGTCATCCTATCCTCCCTTGGATATCTTTGTCTTGGGTGGGTGTGCTCGTCAGCTTACCAGCCGTTTGAACCAACCCTTTTTCTTGGTGTCGTCATTACCACCGGCCACGGCATCTTCCTCATCCGCGGTGGGGGCGCCGACGGCGTCCTGAAAGTTGTTGAAGAACTGATCGGCCATTTTCTTGGCAAACCCGTCGATAATGCGCGATCCCAGCTGCGCCAGTTTGCCGCCGACTTTGGCCTCCACATCGTAATGCAAAACCGTCATGTCGCCTTGGGCCTCCAAGCGCACATCCGCGCCGCCCTTGGCAAAGCCAGCAGCGCCGCCCTTGCCCTCACCGGAGATGGTCATGCTGGTCGGCGCAACCACATCCGTCATCTGAACCGCGCCCTTAAAGGTCGCCTTCACAGGCCCAACTTTCTGGACGACAGTGGCCTCGAATCCCTCCTCCGGCGAGCCCGCCATTTCCTGGCATCCCGGCACGCAGGCTTTCAATACTTCTGGGTCCAGCAAGGCGGCCCAGACAGTGGCTACATCGGCGTTGATTTCCCGGCTGTCACTCAAATTCATCGTAGATTCCGTTTCGTTGTTTTCACTAGCCTACGGTCGCGCCCTCCGTTTCGCTATGAGACTAAAGGCATAGACGCGGGCGCGGCATTCGCTGGGCGTGACGTCTTATGCAGACCGCCCTGACCAATTGATGGCGTCATCCCCGCATCATGGCAAGGGTGTAACCCCGTGTAGCACCTTTGGCGGCCTAAGACCTTTTGACAGGTGACCAACCACCCCGACCCGCGCTAGGGTCGTTTCATGAACGCACCTAGATCAGCCCCCCCTCCTCCAAGATTGCCGCAAGGTTGGGCTTTGATCATCGACGACCACCCCCTGTTTTGCGACGCGCTGGAGCTAACGTTGAAGTCCGTCGCCGACTTCAAAGAGGTCGCGACCACCGATTGCTTGGAAAGCGCATTGGCGCGGCTGGAAGGGCACCCGCCACCTGCGCTGATCCTGCTAGATCTGAACCTGCCCGATGTAAGCGGCTTGGACGGCCTCATGCGCTTGAAACGCCGCGCGGAGAAGTCGCCTATCGTTATCGTGTCATCTATGACCGACAATTCAATCATCAACGGCGCCATCGTTGCAGGTGCGTCCGGCTTCGTGCCTAAGCACAGCCGCCGTTCGGTATTTCGGGACGCGATTACCCACATAGCTGCGGGCGGGGTCTACAAACCGTCAGGATATGTGGAAGGCGCGGCATCCGATCAATCTGACGAAACGCTGTCGCGCTTGTCGTCTTTGACCAACCAGCAAGCTCGCATTCTGGAGCTGATCTGTGAGGGCAAGCTTAACAAACAAATCGCCTATGACCTGACGATCGCGGAAACCACCGTGAAGGCACATGTCACCGCGATCATGCGCAAGCTCGGCGTGCAAAGCCGGACGCAGGCCGTGCTCGTGGCGCAAGACGCCAAGTTCGCAAGTGTCTTGCCAAGCTCCGACTGAGCGCCCTATCCTCGCGCCTAGGGAGAACAATCTGACATGTTGGCTGACGCTGGGACAGAGTACGCACGCGCACGCAATGGGCACGCCCAATGCGAGATACTGCGCACGGCGCAGGTGCCATGGACCAACACTGCGCCCGCACGTCACCTGAAATCGGAACTGGGCTCGACGCCGTTCAGCTTGGTTGCACTATTCGTGACCCCGAATGCAGATTTCGCCAAGGTTGTCGCGGAGGCAGAGCAGTGCTTTCCGGATACCGACGTGGTGGCCTGCACCACCGCCGGTGAAATCGGAAACAGCGGCTACGACGACGGGTTGATCGTGGCTATTGGCTTCCCCGACACGGGGTTTTCGACCACGCCAGTGTTGATTGAGGACATTCAGCAGTTGCATGCCCAGCCCGTCATAGACCGCATCGCATTGGAGCGTTTGGCCCTGCAAGAGGGCAACCCCGACATGGCGCATGGCTTCGCTTTCTTGGTTGTCGACGGCTTGTCACTGAGCGAGGACACCTTGGCTGCCACCATCTCCCCCGCGCTGCGCGACATGCCTATATTTGGCGGCTCCGCCGGAGACGGCATTGATTTCAGCGAAACGCTGGTGGCACTGAACGGCAAGATCGCCCGCAACGCGGCTGTGCTGACGCTGATGCGCAGCAAGCACCGCGCGCAGGTGTTCAGCTTGGATCACCTTGTACCGACGGAGCAGCAAATGGTCGTGACCGAAGCCGACCCAGACCGGCGCATCGTAAAGTCCATAAACGCAGAACCAGCCGCCCGCGAATATGCGCGCATCGTCGGCAAGGATCCCGAGCAACTGGACCGCTTCACCTTCGCGTCGCACCCCGTTGTGGTCCGCATCGGCGGGTCACACCACGTGCGCGCGATCCAGCAGGTCAACGACGCGGGCGAGTTAGTGTTCTTCTCTGCCATTGATGAGGGCATGGTGCTGACCGTGGCGACACCGTCCAACATGGTCGAGCATCTCAGACGCAAAATGGAAGAGTTATCGCAAGACGGCGCGCCTGCGAATATTATCGGGTGTGATTGCATCCTGCGCCGGATCGAGGCGGAGCAGACCCAGATGAGCCGCGAATTGTCCGACATCCTGTCGACGCACCGCGTCACCGGATTTTCAACCTACGGGGAGCAAATCGGCCCCCTTCACGTCAACCACACCATGAGCGGCGTGGCCTTCTATCATGCCGACCCCACGCAGAAGTAGCCGCCTCAGATGTCCCTGATTAACCCCGCTGATACGCTGGAGCGCCAGAACGAAAAACTGCTGCAAATCGCGCAGTCGCTGATGCGCCGCGTGGAGCAAAAGAACGAACAGTCCGGCCTAGCCTACCAACAGTTCGAGCGGGCCGCGTTGCTGGAAACCCAAGTGCGCGAACGCACCCGCGATCTGGAACTCACGCTAGACCTGCTGCAAGATTCCAACGCACGGCTGGAAGTTGCAAACACAGAGACCGAAACTGCACGCGCCAACCTGACGGAAGCTATCGAGACCATCAACGAGGGCTTTGCCCTCTTCGACACCAACGACCGCCTGGTGCTGTCGAACAGCCGCTTTTGCCGCGATTTTCTGGACATCGAAGAACGTCTGGTCGCGGGCTTACCGTTTCATGACTACGTTTCCCTGATTTCCGGCAGCCGCTTCCTTGCCCTGCCCGATGGCACCACCGCGCCGGGATGGGCCACCCAGCGGATGCAGCGGCACGGTGACGAGCATGTGGTGTTCAACGTGCAACTGCTTTGGGACCGTTGGCTGCAAGTGAGTGAGCACCGCACGACCCGTGGCGGCACCGTGATTTTGCAAACCGACGTGACCGATATTATCCGCATGGAGCGCCAAGAGCGCGACAAGATGCGGGACCAGCAGGCCAAGATGTTGCAGGCGACACTGGATCACTTGAACCAAGGCGTGTGCATCTTCGACCACAATCAAACGCTTGTCGGCTGGAACAAGAAGATGGACGGGATGTTTGCACCGACGCGACGCCGCGCCGCCATCGGTATGGAATTTGCAACGTTACTGGACCGGCTCCGCGATGACCTTCAGTTTCATGATGGGTTTGACGCGGAACACCTGAGCAAATGGGCTGACCACTCGATCAGACGCCGCCCGATGGCCTTCGAAGTCAGCCGAAGCGACGGGCAGGTTTTCAATGTCTTTGCACAAGAAATGCCCGATGGGGGCTTCGTGATCAGCTTCACCGACGTCACGGCGGAGCGCGAGGCCGCGCGGGCGCTTTACGAGATGAACGAATTTCTCGAACGTCGCGTGAAGGACCGTACGCAGGAATTGGGCGTGGCCTTGGCAGAAGCGGAACGCGCCAACGCCTCCAAAAGTCGCTTCGTGGCCGCCGCAAGCCATGACCTGCTGCAACCGTTGTCTGCGGCCAAATTGTTTATGTCGTCCCTGCCCGACACCGTCGACAACCCTGACGCGCTACACATCATCGCCAAGACCGAAACTGCCCTGCAAAGCGCGGAGCAGATCATCGAGGCCCTGCTCGACATTTCCAAACTGGACGCGGGCAAGGCGGTGTTCAAAGAGCAGACATTCGGGCTATCGAAAATTTTCGACCCGCTGCGCGACGAGCTGTCCCCGCTCGCTGCGGCTAAAGGGATCCAGTTGCGGATCGTTGACAGCAACCTGACAGTCAAAAGCGACCCCGGCTATCTGCGGCGCATCGTGCAGAACCTTGTGTCGAACGCTATCCGCTATACGACGCATGGCCGCGTTTTACTGGGCGTCCGGCGGTGCGGGACGCATTTAAAGATCGAGACGTGGGACACGGGGCGCGGCATCGCGGAAAGCCAGCAGCGCACTATCTTTGAGGAATTTCAGCGGCTGGACGTGAACACCTCTGAGGCAGGTTTGGGCCTTGGGCTCGCCATTGTGGAGCGGGCGTGCAAGGGTTTGGGTCACGAGTTGAGCCTGTGGTCCGAACCCGATGTCGGCTCCTGCTTTTCAGTGACGGTTCCGATTGACGGCAGCACCCGGAAAACCGTGAGTGCGGGCGCTACAGACGCCCCTGCCAACCCCACAGATTTGACGGGGCTCTTGCTGATGTTGGTGGAAAATGACCCCCAATTGGCCAAAGCCATGTCGATGATGATCGAGCGGATGGGCGCGTCTGTAATCCACGCCTACAGCGCAGAAGAGGCCTTGAGCCTCTTGCACGAGATCGAGCTCATCCCCGACGCCATGCTTCTGGACTACCACCTTGGGTCGGGCCAAACGGGCACCCGTTTCTATGAGGAGGTGTCGAAGATACATCCTCATGTGCCCACCGCAATCGTCTCCGCCAACCGCTCTAGGGAGCTGAAGGACACCTGCAAACGCCTTTCGCTGCGGTTGATAGAGAAACCCATCAACCACGAACATTTGCGCGGTTTTTTGGATGAAATCCCCAAAGCCCGCTACAGCCAGCCGCAGCGCTAGGCGTTGGCTTCGCCCTCTTCACGCTTTACTTTGAACACCGCGAGGTAGAGCGCCGGCACAAAGACCAACGTGATCACGGTGCCCACGATAATTCCGCCCATCATGGCGAAGGCCATCGGCCCCCAGAATATTTGACGCGAGATCGGGATCAACGCGAGGCTGGCAGCCGCAGCGGTCAACAAGATCGGCCGCGCGCGGCTGTCACTGGCCTCAAACACCGCGTCCCATGCGCTGCGGCCCCTGCTGCGCAGCACCTCGATCTCGGACACCAAGATGATCGAATTGCGGATCAGGATGCCCATTAACGCAAGCACGCCCAAAATTGCCACGAAGCCAAGCGGCGCGCCGGATAGCCCCAATGCCACGACCACGCCGATAAGCCCCAAGGGGGCGACGCAGAGCACGACGAATGCCAACCGGAAGCTTTGCATCTGGATCATCACCAAGGTCACCATCACCAGCAGCATCATCGGCACCACTGCCGCGATGGGGGCTTGGCTTTCCTCACTGGATTCCACCGCACCACCGACCTCAACCTTGTAGCCCAGAGGCAAAGCGTCGCTGAATTCGGCGATCTGGTCCGTCAGGCCGGTGACAACCGTCGCGGGCTGGTCCTTGGTGGAAATACTCGCTTTCACTGTGATCGTTGGCATCCGCGTGCGTTGGTGAATGATCGGCTGCTCTGTCCCATACTCAAACGTCGCGACCGAGCGCAGCGGAATGGTTTTCCCGCTGGAAAGCGCCAACTGCAATCCGGCCAGTGCTTCCACCGAATGGCGCGAGGCCTCGTCGCCGCGTGCGATGATGTCGACCAGATAAGCCTCGTCGCGCAGCTGTGTCAGCTTCGTCCCGTCGTAGATTGCGTTCAGCCCCGCCGCGATATCACGCTGCGACACCCCTAGTTGGCGAGCCTTGTCCTGCAGGATGTTCACACGAACCACCCGTGCTGGTTCGTTCCAATCCATAACAGTGTTTGCCGTGCGGGCATCCGACGACACCAAAGCCGCGAGCTCACGCGCATGATCCCGTAGTATCCCGATATCCGGCCCGCTGATGCGGTACTGCACGGGGCGGCCAACAGGCGGGCCAACTTCCAATAGCTTCACGAAAACATCCGTCCCCGGAAACTTGTTTTCCGCGATGCCGGTGATCTGCGCACGCAGGGCGTCGCGATCCTTAACGGAGGGCGTTTGAATCACGATCTGCCCCAGATTTGGCGCAGATGTCAGCGTGTCAAACGTAAGGATAAAGCGCGGCGCCACGCGGCCCACGTAGGACGTGTAGAACTTGACATGATCGCTGCCGTCCAGATGCTGCTCCATCTGGGCCACCTGCGCCTGCGTTTCCGCGATGGAGGCGTTTTGGGGCAGGTTCAAGTCTACAACCAGTTCAGGACGGTCAGAGTTCGGGAAGAATTGCTGCTCCACAAAGCGCATGCCCCAGATAGACAGGGCGAAGGCCGCAACCGTCAGCCCGATGGTCAGCCAGCGAAAGCGCATGGCCCCGCGCAACACCTTGTGAAAAGCCCGCGTGGGGCGGCTGGGGCCTTTGTCCTCATGCTTCCATTTGGCGGGTAGCAAGGTCACGCCAAGCAGCGGCGCAAACAGAACCGCGACGACCCAGCTAACCAGCAAGGACACGCCAATCACCACGAACAGGGAAAACGTGTATTCCCCCGCAGAGGAGGTGTTCAGGCCAATCGGGATAAACCCTGCGACGGTCACCAAAGTCCCCGACAGCATCGGGAACGCGATAGATGTCCACGCGTAGGAGGCCGCTTTCGTCAGGCTTTCGCCGCGTTCCAATCGGGTGATCATGGTTTCGATCGCGATCATCGCGTCGTCTACCAGCAAGCCCAAGGCAATGATCAGCGCCCCAAGCGAGATACGTTGCAGCGTCACGCCCGTGTAGTCCATCACCACGAAGGTCACAGCCAACACCAGCGGGATGGTCAGCGCCACCACAAGCCCCGCCCGCATGCCGAGACTTACAAAACTCACGGCCAGAACGATTAGCACGGCCTCAACCAATGCTTGGATGAAATGCCCCACGGACTCGTCCACCACATGCGGCTGGTCAGCCACTTGGTAAATGTCCACGCCGATGGGCAGCGCATCTTGCGCCTGCGCCATGACGTCCGCCAGATCAGCGCCAAACGTCAGGATATTCGCCCCTTGGCGCATCCCGACGGCCAGCCCGATGGCCTCTTGACCGTTGTAGCGAAACAGCTCTGACGGCGGGTCTTGGTATCCGCGCCGGATATCTGCCACATCCGTCAGCCGGAAGAAGCGGCCGTCCACGCGCAGATTGATATCCGCAAGGCTATCGGCATCAGTAAACTGCCCGCCAATCCGGACCAAAACCCGCTCCGCCCCCGCGTCGATCACGCCCGACGGCAAGATCGCGTTCTGTGCGGCCAATGTCGCTTGCACCGCCTGTTGGTTCAGCCCAAGCGCCGCAAGGCGCTCCGTCGAAAACTCGAGATAGATCGCCTCGTCGCGGGTGCCGAATATCTCGATCTTGCCAGCATCGTCCAAGGCCTGAATATCACGCCGGATGTTTTCGACATAATCGCGCACTTCGCGTGGGGAGTAGCCATCTGACGTGAACGCATAAAGGTTGCCGAACACATCGCCGAAGTTGTCGTTAAAGGTGAAGCCCGCGAATTCTTCCGGCAGTTCCCCGCGAATATCGCCCATCATATTGCGCACGCGCTGCCAGATACGCGGCAATTCAGGCGCCTTGGTGGATGCCAACAGGTTCACATAAACAACGACCTGTCCGGGCTTGGTTTCAGACCGTGTGTAGTCCAGCTCCGGCAAGTCTTCCAACTTCTTCTCAATCCGGTCAGTGACTTGCGTACTGGTTTCCCGCACATCTGCACCGGGCAAAGCGGCGGCGATGACCATCGTTTTAATGGCAAAATTCGGGTCTTCCTCGCGGCCGATGTTCATATAGGACAACGCACCTGCGATGACCGAAACGATCATCAAGAACCACACGAAGGACCGATGGTTGAGCGCCCAATCGGACAGGTTGAACGACTTCATTGCGTCACGCGTGGGCCAACGATTTGCCCATCCTCTAGTGAATTTATGCCCTTGGTGATCACCTCGTCACCGGCTTTGAGCCCGTCTGTGATCTGAACCCGCGAGCCTATGGATGTCCCTAAAGCAACAGGCACGCGGCGCACGGCGTTGGTGGTGCGATCGACGACCCAGACGAAAGGTGATGTGTCAAAATCGCGGATCGCCGAACGGGCAAGGCTCACCCCAAGCTGCGCATTTGCCGACGGCACCACGCGCACCAATGCGCCCAGCCGGAACCCTGTGGGGGGCTCCGTGAGTGTCAGATGAACCTGCCGCGTGCGTGTGGAGGCTGCGGCGACCGGATCAATCCGCGTCAGGGTGGCTTTCGCTGTGATATCCGCGTTGGCGGTCAGGCTGGCATCAAAGACTGTGCCGACGGTTAATCCTGCAACGTCTTGCTCTGTCAGGTCGATTGTAATCTCGCGCCCCTCAGCGCCTGCAAGGCGCAGGACGGACTGCCCAGCCACCAAAGAGGCCCCTGCCTCCTCATAGACCAGCGTGATGACGCCATCCTGAGGTGCCGTCATCGTGGCGAAGCTGCGCATGTCGTTGGCTTGCTCCAAAGTGGCCTGCGCTTGCTCGAACCGTGCCTCGGCTGCCGTTAGCGCGCGTTGCGCGTCCTCGAGGCTGGTTTCGCTATCAACCCCGCGCCCGAGCAGTGCGCGCGCACGGGTGGCGGCATCTTGCGCGGAGCGCAGCTGCGCGCGGACAACCGTGACGCCCGCTTGCGCCGTTCTCACGTCGGCATCTAGGTCTTCAGGGTCAAGCTGGGCGAGGATGTGACCCTTTTTGACCAAATCGCCGACGCCCACGGGGCGCTCAACGATGGTCCCGCTGAGCGGAAACCCTAAATCAATCTCCGCCTTCGCCGAGACAACACCCACGAAGCTGGATTTGAGCCCCGCCCGCATATCCACCAGTTCCGACACCACCGGACGCGCGGCAGACGCGCGCGTGTTGTCTGATTGGTCCGCAAAAGCGGGAAGCGCCATCAGGCACAGGGCCAGAGCAAATCTCATTGCGTGATCTCCGCTTGGCGCACGATGCGCCCAGAATACAAAAGCTGCGCGCCGCGCGCGACGACCAGTGTGCCGTCCTCCAGCCCATCCGCGACAATGATGCGGCCCGTCTCGAAGCGGTCGATGGTGATCTGCCTGACGGACACTGCCATCGTGTCAGGATCGACAACCCAGACGGCTGGGCCATCCGCAGTTGCCGACATCGCGGTGTGGGGCAGCGTTATATGCGGGGGGCCTTCCGTCGTTGCCGTGCCCAGTACCGCGTCGCCGTAGTTAACGCTGCTTGGCGGATCAATGATCGACACGGTTATGGCGACGGTGCCCTTCGTCGGATCGACCAAGGGCGAGATTTCACGGGTACGCCCCTCAAATGTCGGGCCAGTGCTGTCGATCAGCTCCAGACTAACAGTCTCGATAGGATACCCTTGCGTCATCAATACTTCGGGGACATCAAAAATGGCGTCGATCCCCTCCCCCAACGCCAGCTCCAACACCGGTTGTGCGGAGCCCACGACTTGCCCCGGCTCTACCGCGCGCTTGATAACGGTAGCGGCCATCGGTGCCAGCAGCACCGTTTCACTCAGCGCTTTCTCGGCACGCTCCAAGTCGGAGCGTGCTTGTGCCAAAGTTGCCTCCGCAATTCGCAAAGCGTCTTGCGCGCTATCGCGCCGGATGCGCGTGGTGGCCCCGCGCTCCAGCAGCGCCGTTTGGCGGTCTAGGTCTTCTATAGCTTGGGCGTGGTCGGCTTTGGCCGTCGACAAGCCCGCCTCCGCGGCGCGCAACGCCTGCTGCTGCTGCACGGCTTCCATGCGCACCAACGGGGCGCCTTTGTCCACCACATCGCCCTCTTCCACCAACACCTGCGAGATACGACCACCTTGAGGGAAAGACGCATTCAACTGATCGCGCGCTACTATTTCGCCGGTCAAGGTCTGGCTTCGGGTGTCAGCGACAGTGGCGGTTGTGACAATTTCCACCGCCAGCGGCGCGTCTGCAGCCACAGGCGCGGTGCAAAGGGTCAAAGCAAGAAGCGCGCGAAACAACATAGGCATGGCCACCTGATCCTGTGAAAACCTGTCGGTCACTGTCGCATATCGCATGCGGCAGAGTCCTGCGAAAATAGAGAATTCACGTCTATACGCACCGTTTACACGGGCGCAAGCAAATAAGTGTACCGATCAGTTTAGTTGCGTGGGGCGTATTAGCCGCTAGCTTTGTGCTGCTTACGCCTCTTCCAGCGAATAGACTTCGGCCTTCCAAGCCGCCGCACCGCGGTAAACTGCGACGATGCTGGCGATACCGCGGAAGAACTGGGTAAGCTGGTTTTGTGACATAGCCTCCAGCACACCCGATAGGTTGCGCCCTTCCCAGAAACGGAAATAGTACCACTTCCCAGCGTCGTCGCTGACGCGGGTATATTTACGCAAGTGGCCCCAAAGCGTGTCCATATCCGCGCGGGAGCGAATGAATATCCCCGGCTCCTTGTGGCAAAGGTGCATGGTCGCCATCTCCTGCGCTACGTCAGGCAGGTGGGTTAATAGCACCCGCGTGAACCGCGCGTCTTGATCCAACTCGACCAGATACGGCAGCACGTCGCCCAACTCCTCCGCGACCTCCCCCTTTAAAAGGCACCGCCACGGCAGGTCACATGCCTCCACCACGCTGCGCCCCTGCACCAGCTTTGCCGTGTCTATAACGACATAGGTTTTCATCGGTGGCACGGCGATCTTGTCGCCGTATTCCGCGATCTCTGCCGCCGTCGGCTCTGGCTGAGCGAACAGCGCGTCTAGCAAAGTGTCAGGCACCGTTTTCAGCGGCCAAATCCCCGTCTGGCTGTCCAGTGGCACGACATCGGGAATTGGGGTCTGCTGAAGGCAAACGGCAGTGGGGATAACGGGCGTGATCCCTGCGACAACGGTGGTTTGTCCTGCGGCTGGGGGCATCTGGCAACTCCTTGGTGACCGCTGCACGCGCAGCGTCTTGGTCGTTCGGGTATGGCTATTGTGCACGGTCACGCGCCGTATGGCTATCGTGTTCACGCTTATCTCACAGGGTATGTTCGTTGATTTTTGCGTCCTGTTCCGGTAGGGTTTAGGGACAGATTTTAGTTTTCGTTCTTGAATATCTTTTTTGACATAGCGGCGTTTGAAGTCGCGCCTTGGGATTTATCATGCGTATATCCGAAGACCAATTTGCAAGCCTCCAGACATTTTCTAGGGAGCGCTTTGAAACAGAACTTGCTGACTGGTTGCGCGTAAATCGGGCGGCCTACGTGGATGATTTGACCCCGTCGCAGCTGAACCGCGTCGCCAAGGCCGTATGCGCGCGCTGCGACGCGTTGGAGCTGTTCGGCGAAGACGCCACCCGCGCCTTTGGCTCTGCAGCAACGGTATACGGCGTCTACTCAGAAACGGATCCGCTGTTCGAAGACATTTACTACGCCACACTACCGCGCGCAGGTGCGCGTATCCCGCATAAGGCGGCGGGTATCTGGGACGGGTTGGTCAAAGTGCTGGACGCGGAGTTCTCAACACGCAGCGGCATAGAGTTGATGAACTCCCTTGAGCAGGCGTTTTGCGGGGACAGCTACCCCGACCTGCCCGCAATGGAAGTGTTGCAGACCTATTTCCCCGAGCGTTTCGCCCGACTGACGCCCTCCCAGATCAAGGCGCATCTGGCGCACTCCGACTATCAAGCCAAACGGCTGGGGTTGGAGCAGCCGATGGCGCTGCGCTTTCACCGCGATGTGGGGCTCTTACTGGGGGCTTATTTCTCGATCGACCCGCTTTACCCGTGGGCACAAAAAGCCTTTGCCCACGCAGGCGACGACATGGCGAAGATATCGCGCCTACGTGCGGCGCTCACGCACATCGTTCGCCAAACCCAAACACCCAGCGCAGGAGAGCCATCATGTGCCTAGCAGGCTGCACCTCAGACAGCGGTAACGAGACAGCGTCCCAAAGCGCGCCGCCCGAAACAACAACGCCTCCGTCAGCGGGCACCGGCACGTCCAACGGCGGCGCCACCGCCACCTGTGAGCCGTTCGTGATCACGTCCGAGACCGTCGCCACAACGCCCGGTGCGCGGACGCGAACACGGATCGGCATTGGCGAGGAGGTCGACTTGGCCACAGATCCCGTCACCACCGTGACTTGGACCATCGTGTCCGACAACGGCCAGAAAGGCACGCTCAGCACCGCGTCGGGCAGCACGTCGCAATATACAGCCTGTGACCGCGCGAAGTCCGTCACCATCAAGGCAGAAAGCGCGTGCGGACGGACAGACACCCAAACGTTTACGGTAGTCGAGCCATCCGACGGGCGGTTCACTGCGGAAACTGACGTCTCAGCCATTACGCCGCCAACAATCAAAGTCGGTTTCCAGGCTGCCCCTGGAATAATGCCTAATGACGTGTCCTTTTATAACTGCGATCTGCGCGAGGGCGTTTGTGCGGCGATCACCTCAGGTGTGTTTCTCAGAACACCGCCGCCGAACCACGCCGACACAGGACAATGGCTTCCCCTCACATCAACAGTTGGACCAGATGGCACCGAGTTTTCCGGACATGATACAGTCACCGGCACACGCCTCCTCTCTCAGTTTCCACAGAACGGCACAACGGACGGTCTGTTTCACTGGCCAATTCCGTGGCGATTACAGGTACGTGGCGGGGGCACCAACGGTGGGCTTGTGTTCGACACCGTAGACCATGAACTTACTTATACCGCCTCAACGCGGTTAATGAAGATGCAAAAGGCCAATCGCAGCGCTCAACTAACAGTTCCACAACCAACAGTTCCATAGGAAAGCACGCATATGACCTACTACGCCGATTTGACCCGCGAAATCGCGATGATTTGTCTGAGCATGTCCCTAGGAAACGCCGAGGGGTTTGTGCAAGACGTGGAGATCAGCAAGCTCTCAAAGACGGAGTACATCGCCGTGCTCGCCGCGTCGGCGGTGCGCATCGGGGGCTGCGCGAACTACGACCCCGCGTCCGCCTTCGCTGCCGCCTCGCGGGTGACGGAGCGCGCGTTGGCCACCTACGACCCCGCCAGTGGCGACCAAACGCTGGACCTCATGGGGTTGATGACCAAATACATGCGCTATCCCGACAGCAGCTTTCAGCAAGACCACGCGGCGCAGCTTGAGGTGTTCGAAGTCTGGATCGACACATGGGCGAAGGCCGAGGCACATATCGACCCCAGTTGGTCACCCAGCGACAGCTTTCCACCTTTCGAGCATCCCGATGTCATCGACGGTCAGGGCGCCGATGACATCCAGAACGCCGACTTGAAAAGCGCCTATGAGACACATCTGGCGAACAAGCAAACGTTTCTGACGCGCCACCGCAATCAGTCGCTCCTGCGCCGCGCGTTGGACCAGCATGGCGATGCCTTCGTGCGCTACGCCGAAGACCTTGGAAAACTGCCGGAGCTCTCGGACCGCTTGAAGGCCTTGGCCGACCGCGTGAACGCGCCAATGTTGGTGGCTGCCCTTACCAAGTAATCCGTATGCCATGCCCTCGCGTCACTGCGCTAAAACAGGTGTGGTCTTGGCGAAAAGCGGATACTTTGATGAATGGTCCAAGCGTCACCGATTCCCCTCGATAACCTGATCGTCTGCACGCACTGCGATGCGGCCTTCACGCTACAACGCCCCGAGGTGGGGCAAAGGGCGCGGTGTACGCGGTGTGGCACCGTTTTAATCACGCCGCGCCGTAAGGCAGGTTTGCAGATCATTGCCGTGTCGGTCGCCATCACGATCTTGATTATCGGCGCCACGATCTTCCCGTTTCTGTCGATCTCTGCGGCTGGGAAAACCAACTCCGTCTCCATTCTGGATGCGGCACTTGCGTTCAGCGACGGCCCGCTGGTGGCGCTGACGCTGACAACCGCTGCCCTCATCATTTTCGTGCCGCTCGCACGTGTGTTGCTTACCATATACGTGCTGGTCCCCATCGTGTTGGACCGCCCGCCGGCCCGTGGGGCCACGCAAGCCTTCCGCCTGTCTGAAGCGCTGCGTCCGTGGTCAATGGCCGAAATTTTCGCCCTCGGCTGTGCGGTAGCGCTGATCAAAATCAGCGATCTGGCCGACGTGGGCTTCGGCCCCGCGTTCTGGATGTTTTGCACATTGGTGGTGCTCGTTGTTGTTCAAGATAGTTTTCTGTGTAGATGGTCGGTATGGAAGTCGCTGGACAATACTCAAACATCATAAGCGCCCGCGAATTGGGCGTGGTTGCCTGCACGCGCTGCACACAGGTTTGGCCTGCAGGCACAGCGGTATGCAGCCGGTGCGGCAGCACCATCGTTGCGCGCGATGCCAAGAGCCTGCAACGGGTCTGGGCGCTGTGGATCGTGGGGCTGATGTGCTACGTGCCCGCCAACCTCTACCCGATGCTGCGCACCCGCACCCTGCTTAGCGTTCAGGAGGACACGATTGTCGGCGGCGCGGTGGAGCTTATGCACCATGGGGCCATTGGCATCGCGCTCATCATCCTCATCGCCAGCGTCGTTATTCCGCTCGGAAAATTCATGGCCATTGCGTTCTTGGCGATCTCCGTGACACGGCCATCCAGCGTCTCCAACCACCACCGCCAAATCCTGTATGAGGTCGTGGAATACATCGGGCGCTGGTCAATGATCGACATCTTTGTGGTTGCGATCATGTCATCGCTCGTACAGTTAAATACACTGGCTGCGGTCAATCCGGGGCGGGCTAGCCTGTTTTTCGCGCTTTCCGTGATATTTACCATGCTATCGGCGCAAGCATATGACAGTCGCATGATTTGGGACGTCCAAGCCAAGCAAGAAGGAACGACCACGGATGAGTGACACCCCCGAGCCTGTGACCATAGAAACGGCGCGCAAGTCTTTTGCCTCAAGCGCGTCCTTCGTCTGGATCATTCCCATATTGGCGCTGACCATCGCGTTGGCCGTTGCGTGGCAGTCTTACAACGACCGTGGCCCGCTGATCCGGATTGAGTTTGAGAACGGCGCAGGCATTGCCAAGCGCGAAACCGAGCTTCGCTTTCGTGATGTTGCGGTGGGCGTGGTTGAGGACGTCAAGTTCACGTCCAACCTCAAAGGCGTCGTGGCCTACGTGCGCTTGGACAAGGACGTCGCGCCTTATGTCGATATCGGATCAAGCTTTTGGGTCGTTCAGCCGGAGCTGAGCGCCCAAGGCGTCAGCGGTTTGGAAACGGTCCTGTCAGGCGTCTACATTGAGGGCACATGGGACGGCGACGTCGGCCCCGCACAATCCGAATTCAAAGGCCTGAGCGACACGCCCCTATACCGCTACGGCAAAGAGGGTTTGGAAATTACGCTGCGCACCACGGCGGGCGGCAGCCTAACCGACGACAGCCCGATCACATTTCGCGGCATCGAAGTCGGTCGCGTGGGCAAGGCGTATATCTCGCAGCAAGGCAGCTTCGCGGTTGCCGAAGCCATCATCTACCACCCCCACAGCCGCTTGATCTCCGAGACAACGCGGTTCTGGGACACATCCGGCTTCACCTTCTCCGTAGGTCCGGGGGGCGCGGAAATCGACTTTTCCTCATTCGCGACTCTGGTCAGCGGCGGCCTGACGTTCGAGACATTCGTTTCCAGTTCCAAACGCGTCAGCGACGGCAAATCCTTCGAGGTGTTCGCGGATGAGGACACCGCGCGCGACAGCGTCTTCAATGCCTCTCAGGCGGAGCCGTTGCAGATGCGTGTGGTCTTTGACGAAAGCATCTCCGGCCTCGCCGTCGATGCACCGGTCGAGTTGAGCGGCTTTCCCATTGGCCGCGTTACAGGTGTGTCTGGGGTCATCGACGCGGACGCCTTTGGCGATGAACGGGTGCGGCTGAATGCGCTGATCGACATCCAACCCGCGCGATTGGGGTTGACGGAGGACGTCTCCCCAGAAGCTGCATTACAATTCCTGAGCCGCCGCATCGAAGACGGCCTGCGCGCGCGTTTGGCATCGGCCAGCCTGCTGGCTGGCGGGTTGAAGATCCAACTGGTCGAAGAAGACAACCCCGCGCCCTACACCGTGCAAACGGGCGACGGCATCATCCCGATCATCCCCAGCACGGATAACGACATCTCTGACGTGACCGCCACGGTCGCGGGGGTGGTGTCGCGCATCAACAATCTGCCCATTGAGGAATTGTTGGACAGCGCCATCCAGTTCCTGAACAGCGCCGACACGTTGATCAGCAACGAAGACCTGCGCGAGACACCCAAAGCCGTGCGCGCCCTGCTGGGCGATGTCAGCGACATTGTCAGCTCTGACGATATGCAGGCGATCCCCGTCAAATTGAACACCGCGCTTGGCCGGTTTGAGACTCTGCTGGCGCAGCTTGAGAAAGACCAGTTCAGCACGCAGCTTGTGGCCGCAGTCAACGCCGCCGCGGCGGCCGCCAACGGGGTGAACGCTTCTGTCGAGGGGGTGCCTGATCTGGTAAAGCTGCTGCAAGCCGTGGCCGCCAAGGCCGAAACCCTGCCGCTGGAGGAGCTGACAACGCAGCTCACCTCTCTCACCACATCCGCCGACGCCATCTTGGGCACGGAAGCCGCGAAGCAACTGCCAGCGGACCTTGGCGCTGCGTTGACGGAAATCAACGCCACCCTGCGCGAGTTGCGCGAAGGCGGTGCGGTCACCAATATCAACGCAACCCTGTCCTCGGCCCGCAAGGCCGCGGACTCTGTCGCTACCTCCACGCAAGACCTGCCAGCGCTTGTGACCCGCGTGCAGGCCGTGTTGAACCAAGCCAACCAAACCATCGCCGGTTATAACAAAGGCGAAGCGCTGAGCCGCGAGGCGCAAAGCGCCCTGCGCGATATCTCCAAGGCGGCGGAGGCCATGACCTCCCTCGCCCGCATGCTGGAACGCAACCCCGGCTCCCTAATTCGAGGACGATGACCATGAACTTTCTGAAACCGATCCTGTTCGGGGCCGCTTTCGCCCTGTCGTCCTGTGGCGGCACACCAGACCTCTACCCTGTTACCCCGCTCAAGGCGGTGGAAACCCAGCGCATAGCCTTTCGTGCCGTAGAAGTGCGCGACGTGTCCTTGCCCACCTACGCAAGCGCCAATGAAATTGCGGTCGAAAACCTCGACGGCAAACTGGTTACGGACGCGGCGGTGCTATGGGCCGACAGCCCGGAGCGGGCCGTGGCACTGGAACTGACCCGCCACCTTGCGCAGATCACAGGCGCCCGCGTCGCGCCGGAGCCATGGCCGTTTGAAGCCTTCCCAGACGCGCGCCTTGATGTGCGGTTTGAAAGCCTGATCGCAAGCGCAGACGGTCAATTGCGTGCCTCTGGGCAATTCTTTGTAAGTGTGGCGGACGGTCGGCGCGAGCGCTCCGGTCTGTTTGACCTGTCCGTGCCTTTTGTTGCGGATGCTGGTCCCAAGGCCATCGCCGCAGCGCGCGGCCAAGTGATCCTTGATCTTGCGGTCTATATCGCGCGCAACGGGTTAAAGTAGATCTGTGCCAACACCTTCGGACAACACCGCGCAGATGCTAGCGGACCGTGTACGCCAGCATCTGCGCACCGTCGCCGGATCAGGAGCGCCGATCCCTTACCAAGCGCTTGCGGAGGCGATGAGCCTTACACCGCCCAATACCATACACCGTATCACCGTAGCTCTTGAGCAGCTCATCGAGGAAGACGCCGTAAACCAGCGACCGCTCATCGCGGCACTGGTTGTCAGCAAGGCACGCGGCGGGTTGCCCGCGCCCGGTTTCTTTGACTGCGCACGGCGCTTCGGGCGTCTCCAAGGCGGGGATGACACAGCAGCCCATGCGTCAGAAGTCAGCATGGCCGCTGCCTATTGGCGCACTGATTAGAGCGCGTCCATATCCGGCACGTCGCCCACGCGCACAAGAAACGTCGGCTCACTAACCTCGCCGGAACCGGCGTCTTCCACCACGTAATAAGCATCAGCGCCTGCGCAGTCCTCCGAGCGGGCCTCGCGCTCCGCACGCTCCTGCGCCTGTGCTGCGGTGGTGTATTGGAACTGCTTTCCGATCTGTAAGCTCACCTGATCCGAGCCCTTAATCGGTTTCGCGACATATGTTTGGCAGATGTAGTGCACCTTCTCGGCGCTATCCTCAGTCGTCACGGCGGCTGTCTCCTTGTCGTACGTGTAGGAGTCGTATCTGCCTGCATCACGTGGCCGTCAATCCCTGACCTCCGCGTCGCTCACTGTATCCGAACATGCGCTAGCAGACGGCAAGGTGAGCACAAAGCAGCTCCCCTCTCCCAGCGTACTGGTGACCGTCAAACTGCCGCCTTGCAGCTTCGCAAGGTCGCGAGAAATCGCCAACCCCATGCCAGTCCCACCAGCACGGCGCGTCTCTGTCGAGTCGACCTGATAGAAGACCTCAAAAATGCTCTCGAGTTCAGCCTCCGCGATGCCGGGGCCAGTGTCTTTAACCTCAAACAACACGGTGTCTTCTTTCACTTGGACGGAAAGCCTAACCTGCCCTTGTTCGGTAAACTTGATGGCATTGCCCAACAGGTTCATCAATATTTGCCGCGCCCGAACCACGTCGGCCCATACGGCCCCCTGTTCTTGGCTCACCACAAGGTCCAGCCCCTTGTCCCGTGACAGTGTCATCAACTGTTGCGTCACCGGTGTTACGATGTCGTCGATATCGCAAATCGCACGGTCAACGGTTAGGCTCCCCGCCTCGATCTTGGCGACGTCCAGCATTTCGGTGATCAAATGTAGCAAGTGGTCGCCCGAATGGATCAGGCGGCCCATCATCCCCGACAACTGATCAAACATCCCGTCCAGCAGGGCCTTGGTCTCTTCAGGCGAAATGTCATCACGTTCGACCGCGTTAAGCACCGCCTTCGACGTCCCCAAAAGACGCGCGTTATTGGTCAAGCGGGCCACGCCCAAAATCACGGTGAGCGGCGTACGCAGTTCGTGGCTGAGCACCCCCATGAAATCGGTCTTTGCCTTACTCGCGGCCTCCGCCGCCGCCTTTGCATTGCTCAACTCGGTGATGTCGACCCGCAAGCCAACGTAGCTACCGTCACGCATACGACGGTCTGACACTCTGATCACCCTGCCGTCCGCGAGGTGCTGTTCGTGATCAAGGGATTTACCATCCAAGCGCGATTGTCTCCGGATCTCTAGCCAGCTTTTCCGATCCTCAGGCTTCAGGAAAAAGTCCGAGCCAAGGGCGCCAGTGTGCACATAGTCCTGAAATGGTGTGCCATGCCGCAAGGCTTCTTTCGGGAACCCGTATATATCCTTGTACTTGGTGTTGTTGACGATCAAACGGTCGTCTGCGTCAAACATGACAAACCCGTCGGCCAGCGCTTCGATCCCGTTTACAAGCAGGACTTCCGCCCGTTTCCGACTGTCCGCGAGCCATATGATGTAGATCAGCAGTAGAAGCAGCGCCAACGCCACGAGCGCCATAAACAGACGCTCTTGCCATTGGTTTGGGGACGTTTGTGGCCACCCTCCCTTAGTCACAGCGTGCAGCTTCCAGTCTTCAAACTCGAAATCGAAATTCAACGTCACAGGGTCGCGGTCTTTCAGCGCCATATCGCCATAGAAAAACGCACCTTCGGTATCTGCCGAGTGGCTCACGACTTCGATCAACAGGTCGTAATCGTCCGATGCGGCCAATATCCCCGCTTTGCCAAGGAATTGCTCGTAGTCCAACACCAACGACACAATGCCCCAAGCGCCCCCGTCAATACCGTCACCTACTGCCGGTGTTTCGGGCGTGGCAACATACACTGGGGCACGCAGGATCAATCCCAGCCCGCCTTGCGCTAGATTAACCGGGCCTGTGACCATCTCGCCGCCATTCTTCAGCAACTCCTGGACGACCGGAAACTGTTCTGCATTGGTCCGGTAATCGAGCCCTAGCGCCCCTTCGTTTCCCTCAACGGGGTGGATCAATGTGATCACCAAGTTTGGCGCAGCCGCCATGCTGACGGTCGAGACGTCGGTGCCACGAATACTTTGCACCCTGCGGGAGAATTCCTCTTGGGTCATGTCAGGGTTTTCACTGATAAACGTCGCAAGCTCGCGCAGAACCAGTGACTGGGAATGCACAAGACTTTCAAAGCTCTCGCGCACCTCCAAGAGTTCGAAGAACGTCGCTTCGCGGACTTTTTGGATATAGTTCGCATAGGACAACCGGTCCAACCGGTTGGCTGCAATCGCCATCAGGGACACGGCAACAGCGAGAATGGCCCATATCCATATGCTGCTAAACAGCGTGCGGTAGCGAAAAGTCGTGTCCATGGTCATACTGCGTACTCCTGCGCTCGGATCAGGCACATCTGCGAAAGCGACAGCCCCGAGCGCCCGCGAGGTGATTCCCCCGTACCACATCGCCCTGTCCAGGCTACATCGTAGCGCAAAATGATCGCGAAGACCTGATGCAAGGCGGCCACTTATGGGTGACGCCACGGCAAGTCTGCTTAGTCGGCCTCACCGCCCATGGCCGCAAGCGCAATGTCCCCATCCCAATAGGCGCGCATATGCGTGGCGGCCTGCCACGCGCGCAGGCCAGACCGACAGGCAAGCACCGTGCGTTGCCCAGCCGCTGGCTGCGGTCTTAAGTCGGCCACCTCGGGAACGCTCAACCGCCGCGCGGTGTCAGTCACGGGTTTCGCCGCCTCTTCAGCACCGCGCAGTTCAATCACGAAATCATCGGATGATATCTGGGACGCCGCAATAAACGCCAAATCAGGCGCGGGGTCGGGCGCGGTGTCGAAGCGGAACCCACCGGTGCGAAATCCAAGCATGTCAAAGCTGATCAACTGACCCAACGGCGACGGGCTTTGCCCGATCAGACACCCCAAAGCCATTTGCGCCTGCGCCGCCCCGATCATGCCCACAACAGGGCCCATAACGCCCGCTGTAGCGCAGGTCGCCGCGCGGTCTGGCAAGTCTGGAAACACCGCCCGCAACGATGGTGCCGATCCGCAAAAGCCCCCAACGTAACCGCCGAAACCCAAGACCGACGCGCTGATCAACGGCACACCAGCCGCCCGACAGGCATCGGACAGGACATAGCTGACCGCGAAACTGTCCGCACAGTCGAGTACCAATGTACTACCCGCCACAAACCCAGCCGCGTTTGCCGGATCAAGGTGGACAACATGCGCCTCCAACTCACACTCGGCATTCAGCGCACGCAGTTTTTCTGCTGCCACAAGCGCCTTGGCGCGCCCTACATCAGCCTCCTGAAACAACGTCTGCCTGTGCAAGTTCGTCATTGAGACCACGTCGGCATCCACCAGCGTTAAGCGGCCAACGCCCGCCCCCACCAGATATTGCAACACCGGCGCACCCAACCCGCCGGCCCCAATGACCAGCACACGCGCGGCACGGATCGCGGCTTGTCCTGCCGCGCCGACCTCGGGCAAACATTGCTGACGTGCGTACCGTGTCATCGCGTCGCCGCGAGCCATGCCCGCACACGCTCCTCGGGACTGGCGTGCAAGGTGATATCGGTGACCGCTGCCACCACATCTGCCCCCGCATCGAACGCACCTTCAGCGCGGGCAACGGACATGCCCCCGATGGCGACCAAAGGCGTGTCCCCGATCAGGTCGCGCCACGTCGTCAGACGCGCCACGCCTTGCTCGTGCCACTTCATCTTTTTCAAGATCGTCGGATAGACCGGACCAAGCGCTATGTAGTCGGGCGACAGGTCCATAGCGCGGGCGAGTTCGGTTTTATCATGGGTACTAACCCCCAACCGCAAGCCAGCCATACGAATGGCGGAAATATCTGCGTCATCAAGGTCTTCTTGGCCAAGATGAATGTAGTCGCACCCCTCATCAATGGCGGCCTGCCAATGGTCATTGATAACCAACGTGCAGCCGTGGACTGCGCAGGTCTCCTTGGCGCGGCGGATATGGGCGCGAGCAACATCGACGGTTACATCCTTGATGCGCAGTTGCACCAGCTTGATCCCCAGCGGCACAAGTCGGTCAAGCCAGTCGGCACTGTCAAAAATCGGGTAGAAACGATCCAGCGTCATTCCAGAAACGCCTTTCCTATAACGGGGGTTGAGGGGGCGGCCATGTCACGTGGCTCCATCGGGTCGGCGGCATGGGCCATCTGCCCTGCGCTGATCGCCGTCGCGAACGCCTGCGCCATCAATGCAGGATCACCCGCCTTCGCAACGGCCGTGTTCAGAAGGATCGCGTCAAACCCTAGCTCCATCGCCGCCGCCGCCTGTGACGGCAATCCCAGCCCCGCGTCGATCACCAATGGCACGTCTGGGAAATGGGCACGCATCGCACGTAGGCCGAAAATGTTGTTGAGCCCCAGCCCAGAGCCAATCGGCGCGCCCCACGGCATCAAAACCTCACACCCCGCCTGCAAGAGCTTGTCGGCAACTACGAGATCCTCGGTTGTGTAGGGAAACACCTGAAACCCGTCCTCGGTCAGAATTCGGGCCGCTTCAACCAATCCGAACACGTCCGGTTGCAGCGTGTCCTCCTCCCCGATGACCTCCAGCTTGATCCACTTCGTCGCGAACACCTCGCGTGCCATATGGGCCGTGCTCACCGCCTCTTTCACGCTATGACATCCGGCCGTGTTTGGCAGGACATGCACGCCCAAATCGCGGATGAGTTGCCAAAAGTCCTGCCCTGCGCGGTCCTGCCCGCTCTCGCGACGCAAGGAAACCGTAGCGACGCTCGCGCCGCTGCGCTTGAAGGCATCTGCAAGCACCGCGGGGGACGGATACTGCGCGGTGCCCAGCATTAGACCGTTGGACAGTTCTGTGCCGTAAAAATCACGCATTACCTAGCCTCCTTGCATCGGGGCAAGCACTTCAACGCTGTCGCCGTCTGAAAGCTGTTGTCCCGCGCGGGCGGTGGCGGGCACAAATGCGCCATTCACAGCCGTTGCGACCTTGGCCCCGCCAAACCCTTCGGCATCTAGCAAATCCGCTAACGTCGTAACCTGCACCTCAATTGGTGCGCCATTAAGTTGCAGTTTCATCCATGACCTCCGGTCGTTTGTTGTCAAATATCAGGTCCGCAACCATTCGGCCCACCGCTGGTGCCAGCAAGAACCCGTGCCGATAGAGGCCGTTCACGCGGATCAGGTTCCCGTCGCGCCTTATGCGCGGCAGGTTGTCGGCAAAGGCCGGACGGCTGTCGACGCCGATCTCAAGCACCTCTGCCTCGCCGAACGCAGGGTTGAGCGCGTAGGCCGCACTTAGCAACTCAAGCAACGCGCGGGCGGTGACGTGCTTGCCCGCGCGACCCTCAACCATTGTGGCGCCCAGCATGAACACACCGTCACCGCGCGGCACGATATAAAGCGGCACTCGTGGGTGCAGCATGCGGACAGGCCGCGACAGGGTCACTTCGGGGCAGGACAAAACCAGCATCTCGCCCTTCACGCCGCGCAGGTCGTTGATCTGGCGCTTGGCTTGATACCCACGACAATCGATTGTCAGACCGTGTTGCGCATAAATATCAGGGTTAGCGTCCTCTTGGATGAACGCGGCACCGTCCGATGCCAAGCCCTCCCGCAACCGCGCGAGCGCCGTGCGCGGGGCCAGGTGGGCCTCATCTTCGAAGAACAACCCCTTCGCGAACCGGGTGCCAAGGTCGGGCTCCATCGCTGTGATCTCGTCGACCGTGACCTCGCGGTGGCCACGCGTGCGGCGTGCGAACCTCGCTAAATCCGCCCTATCGCGCGTTGGCGACACCACGAGCGAGCCGCAACGCTCCACCGCTTGCGTTTTTGCCGCCCACCAATCCGCAGCCTCCTGCCCAAGGCGCACCACGGGTTCCTCCGCGCTCTCGCCTTCGCAAAACGGGGCGAGCATACCACCGGCCCACCATGAGCACGCATGCGGGCCAGCGCCCTCAAAGCGGTCCACCACCGTGACCTTGGCCCCGCGATCCATCAGGTTCCGAGCAACGCAAAGCCCCGCGACCCCTGCCCCGATGATGATGATCTCATTCATGTCCAACGACCGTGGAAGTGATGCACAGGCCCATGGCCCTGCCCGACCTGCAATTGGTCGGCCGCCGCTATTGCGGCCTGAAGGTAGGCATGGGCGGCGGTCACCGCGTCCGCCAAAGAGAGCCCGTGCGCAAGCTGCGCAGCGATGGCGGCAGAGTATGTGCAGCCTGTTCCGTGGGTGTTGTGCGTCTCGACGCGAGGTGCGGTAAGCGTCGCGACAACGCCGCTTGCATCGACCAGCACGTCAGTACAGTCCGCGCCAGTTGCGTGCCCCCCCTTCATCAAAACCGCCGCCGGCCCCATCGCCAACAGGCGCTGGCCTTGCGCGGCCATATCGGCGGGGCTGGTGGCCTCGGCCTCCCCCAACAGGCGGGCAGCTTCCGGCAGGTTCGGGGTCAGCAGGGTCGCGTGCGGCAGTACCTGCGCGATCAGTGCGGCCACTGCCGCATCCTGCAACAAGGCGTCGCCCGACTTCGCGATCATCACCGGATCGACCACGACCGGACCACCGTACGCTGCCAACCGCGACGCCGTTGCGCCGATGATGAGGGGTGAAAACAACATGCCAAGCTTGATCGCTTTCACGTCGAGGTCGGACAAAACCGCGTCGATCTGCGCCCCCACAACATCGGCGGGCACCTCATGAACGGCGGTCACGGCGGTTGTGTTTTGCGCCGTCACAGCAGTTATCACACTCGCCGCATAGGCCCCGCTGGCGGAGATCGCTTTCACGTCGGCTTGGATACCCGCGCCGCCGCCGCTGTCAGAGCCCGCAATCGTCAGGGCTATCGGAAATTCAGAACTCACGAGCACGCCTCCAGTTTGACGGGCGAGCCTGCGCGAGAAAGGGAAACCTGTGCGGTCGTTGCACATTGTACCCGTTCCCTACGCCGGCATAACCCGGATCAGGTTCGACGGGTCGGTGCACGCACCTCTCAGCCCAAGTTGGACCCCCCGACGGATAATGTCATATTCAGTGCGCCCCACCTATGTCGGCCGCAAGATGTCTTGGCTCAGTTGATAGGATAGCTTCCCCAAGGTCGCAACGCTAAAACCATGCAATCAGATGCGCGCGCTCAGACCTCGCTGCGCACATCCCCCAGCAGGACGTCGGGATCAATCCCGCGCTTCTCCCCGCTTTCGCGGACTGCATTTTGCAACGCCGCACTTTTGCGCAACAATCGGTGGAAGCGGTCGATATCAAGCACGAGCAAAGTCGTCGGGGCAATCGCGCGCACGGCCGCAAGTCGCGCATTTTTCATCAAGATTGCGACCTGCCCGAACATCTCTCCCCGACCCAGCCGCCAAGTCTGGCCCGCGCTTTCGAGTTCCACCGCGCCGGAGGCAATGAAGAACACGTTCTTCACGGGATTTTCCTTGCGGACCACCACGTCGTCGGGGCTGACATACCGGAACGTCAGTGCACGATCGAGCCGTCGCACCGCCTTGTCGTCAAGGTCCGCGAAAAGCGGGAACTGCCGGATCAGCTCCAACCGCTTCAGCCTGATATCAAGCGACGGTCGGCTCTCCGCCGCGGCGCGCCGTTTGCTCAGATCTTGCATCAGTGTGGTGAAAACCTCCGCCCCGATTAGCCCGTCTTCACGCATGGAGACATATTCGCGCTCCTCCAACCGCAGGGCGGTGCGGCGAATAAAGCGGCGCTCCAATTCCTCCGCATAGCCGGGGTACTGCAATCGCAACCCTTCGAGCCCGGTTTCGACCATTTCGATCCGGCGGTTAAGTAACCCTTGCAGCAAATCGGTGACCCGCCGCCCGTGGATACGCCGGATACGGCCGTCAATGAACACGCCCAGATCCCGCAGGATCAGCCGTTGGGACAGCAAGAGCTCAAACCGGTCCGCCGTTCTGCGGGCCAAAGCAAAGGACACCCCAAACCGCGCATGCAACGCCCCTGCAATGCGCATACTGCGCCCATAGGCCACGGAGCGCCGCGCCGCTTTCTGGTAGCCCCCGCGCCCTGCCACGCGGGCGCCTTCAATCAAGCGGTCCGCGTCCAGCAACGTCTGCTCGGCCATACGCGCCGCAAGCGACCCTTCGCGCAGACGCTGCAAGATGGTGTCCCGCTCAAACCCTGCCAGCGCGATCAAACCCAAGGTGATCCGGTCTTTATCAAGTATTTCGTCGCTGTCCTCGGCAGTCTTCACGGCAGCGTCCAGTCGTTCGCCAAAGGCCTTCGCCTCGGCCCTGACCACATCGCGGCTCAGCGCGTAATCCTCTGTCGTGCGCGCCACATCTTCGCGCACGGTTTGCAGCGCAACGGCAACCACCTGACGTGACATCGCCTGATCAATGGGGGACAGGCGATCCAACCCCAACCACGCAATCACGAAGCGCAAGGTGGAACCCTGCACCAGCAGCGTAAACAAGGTGAAGCCCGTCGCCAGAATACCTACCAGCCGCTTCACCTCCAGCGGCACCCGAATGCTTTCCGTGACAGCCAACGCCAGCGCCAGCGTCACGGCCCCGCGCAATCCGCCCCACAAGATCGCTGTCCGGTACGGGCGCTCCACCACGGGCGACACGCGTAGTAGGGTGAGCAGCGGAAGAAGCGCAAACAAGATCAAAGCGCGGGCGGCAATTGCTGCAACCACTACCGTACCAATCAAGGCAAAATCGCTAATCCGGACATCGCCGAGCAAACGCGGGATTAACAAAGCGGCAAGAATAAAAATCAGGGCGCCGGACCAATGCGCCAACAGCCCCCAGACCTCGCGCAGGTTAATCCACGCCTGCGGCGACAACCGCCCAGGGCCTGCCAAGTTCAGCGTCAGTCCCGCCGCCACAACGGCAATGACGCCTGACGCACCGACCATCTGCTCCGCCCCGATATAGGCCAGATACGGTAACGCCACAGAAACGGAAATCAGCGCCAGCTCATGCGCACCAAACAGGCCCATCAGCCAGATTGCGACACGCGCGACCAACCACCCCGTCAATGCGCCACCCCCGATAAGGACAGGAAACTGCGCAAGCGCTTGGCCCAACGACGGGTCCGGCACACCGATCATGACATAACCCATGAACAACCCGAACAGCGCAATCGCCGCCGCATCGTTCAACAGGCTTTCGCCCTCAATAATGCGCGATAGTCGGCGCGGCGCGGAGATAGAGCGAAAGATCGACACAACCGCCGACGGATCCGTGGTCGACACAATCGCCCCGATCAACAAGCACGCCGCCAAGGGCAAGCCACTGGTCCAAGACAGCGCGTATCCCACGCCCAGCGTTGCAACAACGACGGCGACCACCGCCAGCACCACAATCGGAACCCAGTCATCCAGCATCCGGCGCAAATTCATGCCCAATGTGGCTTGGAACAAGAGCGTCGGCAAAAACACATACAAAAACACGTTGGAGCGGATTGGCAGGCCCAGAATAGCCTCCGCCACCGGATTCAACGCGTCCGTCAGCTCTGTCTGTAAGAAAAAGATAGCACCAGATCCGATAAGGATCCCGACCGCCGCAAGGATCACCGTGAACGGCAGACGTAACCGCGCCGACAACGGCTCCGCCACGCCGATGATAAGGAACAGCGACGCGATTATTGTGGTGATTAGAACGATGTCCATGGACGGTGGAATTCCCAGTTTTCAGAGCAACAGGACGCCGGATGACTCGCTCATCTATAGCTGGTCTATCGCTAAACGCGATACTACCCGCAAGACCACGGCTTTGTAAAAAGGGTGCGCGCGAGATGCCGCACATTTGAGCATGGGGTATGTGAAGTGCGATCAATCAAAGAGGACGGCGTCTCAACGCGCCATTCTGGGCGAACGCCGCGCTGTCGCTCATACACATGTAGCCGAAGGTTTTACTGACACGAGCACGACCTCCTCCGCATGGTGGGCGTGCTCGCGCAACTTAGGTCGCCGCTCAAAAGACGGTCAGCCCCGCAAATCAGACAGGAACCACGCGGCAGGCGCTCCTATTGTCGCCCGTCGGAAACGGCAACGTGGTGGCCCGTGTTTTCAGACACTTGTGCCGTCACACCGAGCCTCCACATGCGATGACGGCTTCAACCTCGGCAATGTCGTCTGCGGATAGATTGTAAACTGTCGCGGCCGTCTCAGCCGAAATGTACCCATGCGCCAGATCACGTTTGACCAGTTCAATGGATCTTTCAGAGGGATCGCCATACCCAGCCCCACCTGGAAAGGCCATCACGACCCGCCGTCCGTGAGGCACGAACTGTTTACCCTTGCCGTTCATGGCACTGCCGTCGTCTTGGCAGATCGTCGTCGGCGCGCCAGCGCCGCCACCGCGCCTGCCGCGAGCGGGGTGATCGACGCGATCGAACATCGCTTGAATGTCAAACTCATGGCCTTCTTGCGCGCCGACTTCCATGTATTGGCCAAGGCCACCACGGGTTCTGCCAGCGCCGCCACTGTCAGGGCGTAGCTCCTTGCGCCAGATAATCACTGGGCCCGCATGTTCGGTCGCCTCGATCGGCATGGTCATAACGCCCGATGGGAAGGCGGTGGCGTTTAGGCCGTCATGCTCTGGCCGCGCGCCAGAACCGCCTGAGTTGAAGGTCAACACCTCGGACCGCCGCGCGGTTGAAGGTGCAGGCGCATCGGTGCGCGGGCGCAGCGAGACTTGGAAATTACACAAACACCCTGCGCCTTCTGCGGGCACCAGATCCGGCACGATTTTGTCGAATGCATCGTAGACGGCGTCCGGCACGAAGTGTCCCACGATATGGCGCAGCGCTACGGGTGCGGGGTGCAAGGCGTTGACGATGGTGTTCTCTGGCGCTTCGATCTCGAACGGGGCCAGCGACGCCGCATTGTTTGGTATCTCTGGCGCTATAGCGACCTTGAGCGCGTAGCAGGCATAGGCCTTTGCGTAAACGAGCGGGCAGTTGATGCCCTTCTTGTCCACGCCCGAGGAGCCAGTGAAATCGGACACGATCCTGTCGCCCTGAACACTCACCTTCACCTTCAGCGTGATGGGACGGTCAAAACCATCCATTGTCATCTCGCCCGTTGCAGATTTCTGCGGCAAGGCCGCGATCCGCTCGATGGTGGCGCGACGGGAATTGTCTAGGATGAAGCTCGCGATGCCGTTCAGATCATCAAGGTCAAACTCCTCCATCATGTCCACTAGGCGCCGATGACCGATTTCGTTGCAGGTGGCCAAGGCGTAGATATCGCCGATCAGTTGATCCGGCTCACGGACGTTACCGCGGATAATGCGGGTCAGGGTCTCATCGACTTTGCCCTTATCCGCGAACTTCATAATCGGGATATAAAGGCCTTCTTCATAGACGGAATGGGCGTCAGCCCCGAAGCCCCGCCCGCCGATGTCGACGATATGGGCGGTACATGCAAAGAAGCCAACCAGCTTGCCGTTGTGGAAGGACGGCGTGACCATGGTTATATCGTGCAGGTGGCCGGTGCCTTCCCACGGATCATTGGTGATGTAGACATCGCCGTCTTCGATATTGTCCCGACCGATGCGGCGGATGAAATGCGCGACCGCATCAGCCATTGCGTTCACGTGTCCCGGTGTGCCGGTGACCGCTTGCGCCAGCATGTTGCCTTGGACGTCATAAACACCCGCTGACAAATCGCCTGCTTCGCGCACCGATGTCGAAAACGCTGTGCGAACCAAGGCCTGCGCCTGCTCTTCCACAACAGAGATCAGACGGTTCCACATCACTTGATAAGCGACTTTTGAGTGCTCTTGCGCCATTGTTTTATCCCCTCGTCACGATGTCGATGCAGCCGTCTGGCTGGCGGATTGCGTCTCGGCTGGCGGGGACGATGATCGTGGTCTCGTCCTCGACCACAGCCACAGGACCACGCGCCCGTTCACCCGCTTTCATGTCAAACCGGTTGACGACGTCCGCATCTAGGAACTTGCCCGATGCCGCATCAAACAATTTGCGCGCGCCTGCTGGGGTCGCCTTGTCTGCGCCTTCAGTCTCACTCATCCGCGCAACCTGTTCTGGCGGCGTGGTGGCGTTCACCGACCAAACGGTGATTTCAATATCCATACCCTCAACTGGGCGGCCAAACAGTTTGGTATAGTCTTCAATGAACCGCGCCTCAAAGGTGCCGACATCGGGGTTCATTGCCTGCGCTTCAGTCAGCTCAATCGGGATTTCCCACCCCTGCCCTGTGTAGCGCATGTAGACTTTAAACTCCGACAGGATCGGGCTGACCTCATCGCAGGTACGGACAAATCCGGTGGCCTCAGCCTTCAGGTCGGACAGCAGAGACTTGATCCGCTCACCATCAAAATCCGACAGCTTCATATAGACAGAACGGTTCGCCTCAAAGCTGAAGGGCGCCCGCAAGAACCCGATCGCGGAGCCAACACCAGCCCCTGGTGGCACCAGCAGTCGCTCAACGCCCAGCTTTTCAGCCAAACGCCCAGCATGCAGCGGGGCCGCGCCGCCGAACGCGATCATAGTGTATTCAGAAAGGTCCTCGCCATTTTCCACGGCATGCACGCGGGCGGCGTTAGCCATGTTCTCGTCAACCACCTCAGCGACGCCAAACGCTGCCTCCACCGCGTCCATGTCCAGCGTTTCGCCCACGTGGGTTAGCAACGCCGACTTGGATTGGTCGGGTTCCAGCTTGATCGACCCACCAGCAAAATTGTCAGGATCAAGCTTGCCCAGAACAAGGTCAGCATCCGTCACAGCGGGACGCGCGCCGCCGCGGCCATAACACGCCGGACCGGGTTCGGACCCTGCACTTTCAGGGCCAACGCGTATCTGGCGCAAGGCGTCGACATGGGCCAGTGATCCGCCCCCCGCACCGATCTCGACCATGTCGATCACGGGGATGGAGATCGGCATGCCAGACCCCTTCTTGAATCGGTATGTGCGCGCAACTTCAAACACACGGCTGGTCTTCGGCGTCTGGTTTTTAATCAAACATATCTTCGCCGTTGTCCCGCCCATGTCGAAGGACAAAACTTTGTCCAACCCGTAACGCGCGGCAATGTGGGCCGCAAAAACGGCACCGCCCGCAGGACCTGATTCGACCAAACGCACCGGAAAATCGGCGGCATTCTGAATAGAAATGATCCCGCCGCCCGAGTGCATCAGGAAGATGCGGCACGACACACCTTCGTTCTGTAAACGACTTTCCAGACGGCCTAGGTAAGACGCCATCAGAGGCTTGATGTAGGCGTTGGCGACCACCGTGTTGAAGCGCTCATACTCACGCATCTGAGGGGATACTTCGGAAGAGATAGACACCGCGACGTCGGGCAATTTCTCAGCCAACACATCGCGCACCAGCTCCTCGTGCGAGGGGTTCAGATAGGAATGGATGAGCCCGACGGCGACGCTCTCAAAGCCAGCCTTGGCGATCTGGTCCACCACCGCCTCGACCTCAGCGCGGTCGATATCAACAAGCACCTTTCCGTTCGCATCAACCCGCCCCGCGACAGTGAAGCGCATGTGGCGCGGCAGCAAAGGTTCAGGGAGGTTCAGGTTCAGATCATACTGCTCGAACCGGCTCTCGGTGCGCATCTCAATGACATCACGGAAACCCTCGGTGGTGATCAACGCCGTCTTCGCACCGCGTCGCTCAATCAGCGCATTCGTGGCAAGCGTGGTTCCGTGAATGATCTGATCAATCTGCGACGGGGTTACCCCAGCCTTCGCGCAGACCTGATGCATGCCGTCGATGATCGCATTCTCGGGCGCGGCGTAAGTCGTCAGCACCTTTATGGAGAACGGCACGCCGTCTTTCTCCAAGACGACGTCGGTAAATGTGCCGCCGATATCGACGCCAAGGCGAACGGAAGGTGCTGCCATCTCAAGCTCCTGCTGTGGGTTACACGTGCAGGTGGCCCAAAACGCCACAAACAATCAAATAGATTATACTTCTCACCCCGATCAATTTTAATGATCTAGAGTGATTGCATCGCCCGCTTGGCAATCTGCGCGGCTTTCTCGACATACCGCGCGGTGTGCGCTGGCGCGAAACGCGCGTAAAACGAAAGCGGGTCCGGTAACCAATCCGACTGCACCTGATGCAAATCGCCCGCAGCGACCTCAGCCCTGACAAGCCGCTCCGGCAATAGCGCGACGCCCAACCCCTCAAGCACCATAGGCAGACATGCAGACAGCGCACTGGAATGCACGATCTTTTCGCTAGCCAAACCACGCTCTTTCGCGATGTGATGAAGGGCAGCGCAAGCCTGTGTGTGCTTTGCATGAGTTAGAATTGTCAGGTCGAACAGCTCAGGCAGCGACGGCGCCGCGCTAACCTGCCCGATCAAGTCGGAATTCATGACCCAACAATAACGCTCCTCCCCCAACGCCTCACTTGCAAAGGCCTTCGACTTGAACGGCCCCGTCTGAAGCGCCAAATCAAGCTGCCGTTCCATCAGCCGCGCATCAATCGCAGTCGACAGGTCGACTTCAAGCTGAATACGCAACTTGGGATAGGCGTCTTTCATCATCCGCAAAAAACCTTGCAACCAGGTGCATGCGACCAGTTCCGTCACCCCCAGCTTCAGGGTTTCCTCAATCAACTCCTGACGGCCGGCCTCTTCAATAAGTGCCTCCCCTGCCCACAGCACCTCCCGCGCTTTCCTCAGAAGTTTTTCACCATCGGCCGTCAAACGCAAAGCCCCAGCATCACGTATCAGCAAGGTTACATTCAGCGCGGTCTCAAGCGCATTAATGCGCGCAGAGATATTGGGCTGGGTGGTCCCAAGCGCTGAGGCTGCGGCCCGAAAGGTCCCAGCATCCACAACGAAGGCGAAGGCCTCAAGTTGCTTGAACGTGATGCGACTTTTGATCATTTCATACCCAGTGATAATAATGCGTTATCGCAAGATGACCTACCCCAAATCAGCAAGCAAGGGCATTGCGGCGCGCTAAATGGTCTTCGGCGAAACGGCGAACTTAGTGGTCCGGCCTAGAGACGTCAGGCCCGGGCCTCGGGGTGCGATAGTCCGCCATGGATGCCACCCTGTCCTAACACGAAGGCAGTAAGCGTCCTTTGTCATATTTCTTGGCTCATCTGGTGGGTTGCATTTTGAAGCCCACTGGCGGCAAACCCGCGCCACCCCGTCGGCTCCAGCACGGGCGGCGTCCTCAATTTCGTCGTGCAGGCCTCGGCTATGACAACAAACCTGTTCCGCAAATCTGTGGAGAAGATCAGGAAGCATTGGATCAGGATTCCAATGATTTGGTATCCTTATTGAACAACGAATGGGCGCAGACCCGCGCAGAGGAGGACCAATGGCAGGAGTAATGGCATAACCAAAGAAGGCAGTGATTTATGCGCGCGTGTCTGGAGCCAAGCAGGTTCGCGAGGGCGACGGCCTAGCAAGCCAAGAGAACCGCTGCCGCGAGTATGCGACGTATAAGGACTACGATGTCGTCGAGGTGTTCAAAGACGACATGTCGGGGAAGTTCGAGCGCCGTCCAGCTATGGATCGGATGTTGGCCTTTCTGCGCTTGCACCCCAAGGGTAGCGTGGTGGTGGTCATTGACGACGTCAGCCGCTTTGCGCGTGACGTTCAGGCTCACATCTCTCTGCGTCAAACGCTGAGCGACGCTGGCGGCATCTTGGAAAGCCCGTCGATTGAATTTGGTGAGGATAGCGACTCCCGCCTTGTTGAACACATGCGGGCCTCGGTGGCACAACACCAACGCGAGAAGAACGCAGAGCAAACCTCCAACCGCATGAAGGGGCGAATGATGAATGGCTATTCCGTCTTCTCCGCGCCTGCGGGTTACACGTACAACAAGACCAAGGGCCATGGGAAATTGCTCACGCCAGCTGAACCCGTCGCCTCCATCGTCAAGGAAGCGCTGGAAGGTTATGCTTCGGGCCGTTTCTCTGGACAGGCGGACATCAAGCGCTTCTTGGAAGCTCAGCCAGAGCTTCCGAAAGACCTGCCCAATGGGCAAATCCGCCAGCAAAAGGTGACGGACATGCTCAACCGCGTGATTTATGCGGGCTATATTGAGCATGAAACTTGGGGCATTACGCGTCGCAAAGGCCACCATGAGGCACTTATCTCATTGGAGACTTATCAAACCATCCAAGAGCGTCGGAACACCAAAGGCATCGCCGCCAAACGCCCTGACATCAGCAGGACTTTCCTTTGCGTGGTTCGGTCAATTGTGCCTGCTGCGACAAGCCGATGACTGCCTATTGGTCACGAAGTGCAACGGGGAAGCGTTACCCATACTACAACTGTCAAACCCGTGATTGTTCGGAGTATCGCAAAAGCATCCGCGCGGAAAAGATTGATGGTGGGTTTGAGAATATTCTCCGCTCGATGACGCCAAGCAAAAACATCCTTGATCCAGTTGCGAATGGTCGCCTCAGACTTACCCAGCGCAATGGCAGCTTCGCCAACCTCGTAAGTCAACGACGCCTTTCACAGCCATCGGGTTTGCACGCTTACCCGTTGGCTTCGCCCTCGAACAATGCCCGCACGTCTTCGGCTTTCCATACTGTTGTGCGGGGACCGAGCTTTTGCGGTTGAGGAAAGCGGCCTTCCTTAACGCCCTGCCACCATGTCGACTTCGACACAGGGATTGGGCCAGCAGGCGCGATTATCTGAGACAGGCGGACGAAGCCCGTAGTGGGAAAAGATGCGCTGTCCATCGTGATGTTCCTGAGCGTGATTTCGTTCAGTCACATCCTGAGTGATCCTGTAAATTTAAGGGGGAAAGCCCAGCTTTCCCGGAGGAACGCCCAACTTTCCCTTTAAGCATCGTCGGCCCAATATGCAGGGTCGACCAACGCTGCCGCTTCTTTCAACCACTTACGGATGGTCTTCGCGTCCATCGAGGCACCAATCTGTTCAATATCGTTGCGGATGTTAGATACCGCTGGGCTTCGCTCAGCCAAAGGATTGTAGCCATACTGTTCGCAGGCCATTGCAGCGACTAGTTCAGAAGTGAATCACGTTCCTGCGTTGTGAGAGTTTGTGCGACAGGTTCAGCTTCTTTGACATGCGGAGCGGGCGAACCACTTCGCTTGACCAGCGCTTCCTTGAAGCCGAAATGGACCTCAAGGGAAATGCTATTGAACCAGTCCAGAAGCCAGCCAGGGCGGACCGGGTAGAAACCATCAAGACCACCCCGGAAGGCTCTACGAAACAGTTCTCTCCTTTTGACCAGAAACTCTATCGACGGCAGCGATGTTTTCCGTGTTGCCATTTGGTCTAGGATTTTTCCTGTAATCACTTCGGGATCGATCCCAACCGAAAGCATCAAAGCTTCATGAAGCGAATAACGAGCCATTTTTCCCCAATACTCGATATCCGCCGCGAGATCAGGATGCCCTAGACCGAGCCGCACGCATTAGGCAAATTGCGATGCAATTGTGATATCTCTTCCAGCAAGAAACCTTGCCATTCCTCAGCACTCACGCTGTCATAATCATCGCTTTGCCCAACCACATGCATCATGTCGCGATTAGACATAGAATCCAGCTTTGAGCGGACCAATGCACGTAGCCGGTCACGCTCCGCTTCAAACTTGTCAAACACATCGACGTCAGTCGGGCCGATCGAGTGTAGTAAGGTAGGCTTCTTCCAACTTGAGAGCTGGCCCAATTTGCGCCTCAGCAGCTCCTCAATAATTTTACTACGGACATCGGCGAAAAGCTTCTCTTCTTCAGTCACATCAACACTCATTGGCTAGAATCCTTCGCAACTAACCTGACTGCTGCGCCTCCAAGAAACCAGCCCACCAATCAGCGAGCCGCACACGCTCTTCCCAATGCTCCCCCCGCGCATAAGCCCGTCGCACTTCATTCTTCTCAACATGCGCCAGCGCACGCTCAATCGCGTCGGGGTTCCACAACCCGCTTTCATTTGCCAAGGTCGAGAACGACGCACGGAAACCATGAGCCGTCATTTCATCACCCGCATACCCCATCCGCCTCAAAGCAGCGTTAAGGGTGTTTTCTGACATCGGACGCGTCCATGTGCGCAATGACGGGAACAGGTAATCCCCGCGATTGTTCAGGAACTTCAGTTCTTCGAGCAAGGCAATCGCTTGATCCGGCAACGGCGCGTTGTGATCGCGACGCATTTTCATCTTAGCGGCGGGGATCGACCATACGCGTTCCTCAAGGTCAAACTCGGACCAAACCGCATTCCTGATCTCACCCGGTCGTTGCGCAAGTATCGCCAATAGCTTCAACCCGATCCTCGTCGTCGCCTGCGCCTGCGCCTCGAAACCGTCGATCTCGGTCATTAGACGGCCCAGCGCCTTTGGCGCGATGAACGCGGCTCGGTCGTATCAGCGCGTCGCGTAGCGCGTAGGTAGGATCATTCTGAGCAAGTCCGCTAGCGACGGCGTATCGGAACACAGACCCGATGCGGGCGCGCAGCCGATGCGCAGTCTCATAATTACCTTTAGCCTCGACCTTGCGGAGCGTCTTTAGGATCATCGGCGCGGTGATCTCAGTAATCGGCTTGCGACCAAAATCTTGGTTCGCCAATTTCAGGTGGTATTCCGTCTTTGACAGCGTCGCTGCAGACTTCCCCTCTTCACGCTGTTTCGCCAGAAAGGCCTCGCCGATCTTGGCAAAGATCCGTCCCTTCGCCTCTAGACGAATGCGCTTGTCTTCTTGCTTAGCCTCATTGGGATCAATCCCGTCTGCCAGTTGCGCTTTCGCCATATCACGCGCCTGACGCGCCTTTGCCAAACTCTCAGCCGGGTAATCACCGATTACGAACAACTTCTCTTTGCCATCAATGCGATACTTGAACCACCATGACTTCGATCCGCTAACCTTGACCAGTATGAAAAGCCCCTCAAAGTCGCTCACTTTGTAGGGCTTATCCGTCGATTTCAGATTTCGAATCCTAATGTCGCTCAAAGGCATGGTGGGGGTACGCAGTTTTTCCAATTTTCATCGCACCCCCCAAAATACCCCCAATCTGGGGGTACGCTGTCGGACGTAGCAAAACAGCGCTGGACAAACGATCTCGATACAAACCTTATAAACAAGGCTTATTTGGATGTCATTGGATAAATCTGGATGGAAAAATGGTGCCCCCACACGGACTCGAACCGCGGACCTACTGATTACAAATTTGAATTTCGTGTTCTACTACGCTTTGCCACGCTGCGCCCCAATACACCACAACACACTGAAAACATTGATTTTTAATTGCTGAACGCGTGCATTCTGTTACTTTGCATTGTCACATAACAACACGCACGGTGGTAGCTGGGTGGTTGCTATGGCTCATTTTGCAGATGGAAGAGGCAACCCATGAAACTGACCAAACGACGAATTGACGATGCTGAGCCTGATCCAACTAAGCCTACGTTCATCTGGGACAGCTCTCTAACGGGGTTTGGAGTTAAGGTCCTGCAATCAGGCAAGAAGCGCTACATCTACAAGTATCGGCAACATGGTGGCGGACGACGTGCCTCCACTCGCTGGGTCACAATCGGAAACCATGGCGAGATACCATTGGAAAGCGCCCGAGACATTGCCCGTGAGTTTGCGACTGCGGTAGTCCGTGGCGAAGACCCGCAAGCCGATAAGATGGCGAAGCGCGAGGCCCCCTCCCTCACTGACTTGTGGGAGCGTTTTGATGCTGGCGAAATGAAGCGGCTAAAGTCTGCAACGATACGCGACTACCATTCCTTGTGGCGTAACATTCTTGAGCCGAACCTTGGTAAGCGCCGCGTTGCCGATATCTCTCGTTCAGATGTAGACCGAATGCACAGCGCTATGAGCGCCACTCCTTATCAGGCGAACCGTTCGGTTGCGGTCTTATCAAAGATGATGACCCTCGCGGAGATATGGGAATGGCGGCAACAAGGCACGAACCCTTGCCGCTACGTTCGCCGCCACGCAGAAGGAAAGCGTGAACGATACATGTCGCAGCAAGAACTGGAACGATTGGGCGCGGCTCTGTCCAGCCTTGTAGATGACGGCCTCATATGGCCGGACATGGCGAACCTGTTTCGGTTGCTTCTGTTCGTGGGTGCGCGACGAAGCGAAATCTCAAACTGCGAGTGGGATTGGATTGATTGGGACCGCAGGATTATTGCCCTGCCAGACAGCAAGACGGGCGCAAAGCCGCTGTTTCTCAGCAATGAGGCAATTACTGTGCTTGAAAGCCAAAAGATCACCACGCGACATCAATCTTCCAAGTTTGTGTTCCCCGGCATGAAGGCCAGCCAAAGCATCGTGAATCTAGCGAAGCCGTGGAAGCTTATCTGTGAAGAAGCCAAGCTTGATGACCTGCGGATACACGACCTACGCCACACGGCTGCAAGCGTAGCTGTTGGCCAAGGCGTTGCGCTCCCAATCATCGGGCGCTTGCTAGGACACACGCAAACGCAAACAACAGCACGCTATGCACATGTCGACGCCGACCCTGCGCTTAGGGCGGCAGATACCATAGGGCAAGCAATTGGCGCTGCTATAAAATAATACTCAGGCAGACCAGTATTTGAATGCTATGATCTGATGTTGGGGTTGAAATAGACCTTTTGGGCGGTTTGCGGAAGTCAGCTGCGGCACGTACCGAGATCTGTTCTGCGAAAAGGGCGAAGCGGCTCCCATGAAAGTATTACGGGTTAGGTGCCTTCACTTCCTCAACAGGCAAAACTTTGTAGAAGGGTCTAAATGCGTTCCTACAAGTTAACGGACTCCCGAACTAGCCTAATCAAGTCCCTAAATTCGCTGTCTGGTGTTGCTTGCTTCCAGAAATTGACAAACCGACAAACCAGTTGAACGTTGGATTTTTCGTAGTGGCCGTTACTGTCGATCCGGTCTAGCGATGGCCGCAAATGTTTGTTGTCGCCATCACCCACGAACTCGAAGTTTAAACCTGTTATGGCGCATTGACGGTTTCCCTGTTCAAGGAGTTCTCGAATGTGGACTTCAAGCTCTTGATCAGACATCAAGAGCTCCTTGTTTTTGACAGTCGTCTCCTTGATCTGACCATTCGAATTTTTGACTGTTTCTAGAACGCTGTTCTTTATTTCCCAGATAGATTTTTCGAGACAGCCAAGGACGCGCCCTTCGTTTTTTTGAGGGGGATTGGGCGATGTTCTCTTTTGGGATGGTTCGATTTCGTCGTTGTCAAAATTGGCTCTCCACCAAAGTGAATCTAGCGTCCAGAGACTGATGTTAAGGTTTTGGGCAATGTCTCGAAGCACCTGACAAATGGCGTCATATTTCTCTCCTTTTGTGGCTCCACGATCGAGTTTTGGCCATAAGCCGCTATTCAGCAATGCAGCTTCAGAAACACCGTTCCAAACGCCATAGCGATCGGGATATGCAACAAGGAGAATTGCAGACATTGTGCCTTTCCCTAGGCCCCGCAGTTCAGACGCCTCATCAAAACGATTAGCGATTGGCCGCGTTTCGTCCACAAGTACTGAAAGCGCCTCACGAAGGTCATCCATGTCTTCACAAAGCCGGTTCTTTTGACGCTCGAGTGTCGTCCAGTGTTTATTGTTTTCGAACTTCAAAAAATCGCGAAAGTCGTCTTCGCTTATCGTTCCAATTTCATGCGGATGAAAAATTGGACCGAAGCGACCGATTACTTCAGCTTCATTGCGAATGATCTCTTGAACATCGTTGTCTGATGCGGCTGCTTTTAGTGCAGTTAGGACTTGGTCCGAAAAACTGTATGATGAGGTATTCGATATGACTGGACTCTCGCCCGGCTGAGGCCCAATTGATAATTCAAGGCGCGCGAACCCTTCCTCCTCAGCAATTCGCAATACAGTCGAAGGTGAAAACTGCCTTTCTGGACTGCCTTTAGGGCCTCCACAAAGGTCACGAAACTTACGGTAGGTCTTTCCGTCGCAACTACGAAGCGCTTCAAAACCTGCATAGAGTTTTGTGTTCTCGCGGACAGGAATTTGCATTTCCAAGATCGTGATGAATTGGTCCAGCCTTGCATTCATGATTGAAATATTCCGCTTAGAGTGAGGGGGCAGGTCAGACCGACGGTAAAGTGGCCAGCTATGGTTTCAAATCATGAGACATTTGTGGGGTTAAGAAAAGTACATTACTTCCAACGCTGACCTTCGCTGTGAGTACAGCATGAGACAGACGACCATTTGTGAAGCACTTCAGGTTTGGCCTTGGGAGGCTTGCGTTACTCAACATTAAGGGCGGAAAGCGGACGTTCGCTGCGTAAGCAAGATACTTGCGTGGCGTTCAAGAGAAGCGGAAGTTCGACATTGGACACAAAATTGTAGCTGCTGGGAACAGCGGATGCTCGCAGGGGCTTAATGCTAGCGCTCAATGAATCCCCAAAAGCGCTTCATTATTTGTTTTAAGAATGTGTCGTCCCGCGCTTTACTGATGATCAAGGCGATAAGAACAAGCGCAAGTAGAAATGATCCCAAACCTTGCCCATTGATGAAACCAAAGGATAGCTCCGCTTCAGATATCAGATCTTTCCAGGTCATCGCACCAGCTCCGTTCAGTGTTTCGCGGTCTCTGTCCCCCGAGATAGTCTTCGCTAAGGCGCTTGACGCGCGACCGGACAACAACTAGTGTATCGCGTAACGCTACACAATACAATACACATCGCAGCAACCGGATTATGGTGAGCTATGGCTACTGGACGAGACGGCAAAAACATCGGCGCACATATTCGCGAGCACGTCATCCCAAGCGGAATGAGCGTTACGAAAGCTGCGAAGTTATTGGGGGTCGGTCGACCTGCTTTATCGAACTTGTTAAACGGGAACGCTTCGCTTTCACCAGAAATGGCCCAAAGGATGGAGCGTACGTTCGCAACAAATGCTGAGGGCTTGCTTCAGAGGCAAGCCTCGAGCGAAGCGACGAACGCTGTTGCTCATATTAAGGGCGAGACAATAAAGACATTCGTCCCTACTTTTCTCAACATCACATCACACGACATTGAAGATTGGGGTGCAGATCGTATTGCGCCAAGAAGTCGATTGGCGGTCCTATTAAGGAGGTTGGTGAATACAACAGTTGAAGAGGTCTCCCAGATCGATTTTCCGGCGAATGACGACAGTCAGAGACCTGGTTGGGACGGCTTTGTAGAAGTGTCATCAGGAAACCCTTGGGTTCCGAGTGGCAGATCCGGCTGGGAATTCGGCACTAACAAAGAGCCAAAACCGAAGGCAGACAAAGACTATACCAAGAGCCTCAAACTCCCCGAAGGAGAGCGGTTGCAGACAACCTTCGTTTTCGTCACGACCATGCGTTGGGCCGGGAAAAGTGATTGGGTTGTTCAGCGTCGTGCAGAGAAACAATGGAAAGATGTAAGGGCCTACGACGCAAGCGATCTAGAACAGTGGTTGGAGCAATCCATACCAGGGCAAGTGTGGTTCTCAAATGAAACGCACACGCCATCAAAGGGTACTTTGGCTCTTCGCGCTCATTGGAAGACGTGGTCAGCCGACTGCAAGCCAGCTCTGGTCCATTCGCTGTTTTCGGAAGCTTTCAACGGAGATACACTCGGAAAGATCGCAACGAAACTTGAAGCGACTGACACCGTTACCATTTCAGCGGACTCCCGTGGCGAAGGCTTGGCATTCATTGACGCTGCGTTTTCGTCAAAGGGAGAACTAAAAGAGCTACGCGACCGGATGGTGCTTTTTTCTGAACCTGGGGTATTACCAGCACTTATTGCCCGAAACGTGAAGATCATACCGGTCGTTGCATCTCCATTGATAGAGCGGGAACTCGCTCCTTATAGGGGAAAGATTGCAAGCATCATTGTTCAACCAAAGAACATTAGTAGCCTCGATCCTGACGTTACCATTGGCACTTTGAGCTACGGCGCCTTTAACACTGCCCTTTCTGAAATGGGTTTCAACAACGACGAGATCGACAGGCTCAGTCATGAAACCGGGCGGTCGATTACGGTATTGCGCCGAAGGCTCTCAAGTACGGAAGCAATACGCACTCCGAGTTGGAGCGCAGATTCAAGATTTTCTCGGCTGCTAATCCCAGTGGCTCTTGCAGGGTCGTGGGACTCTCGCTCTCCGTCCGATCAAGACGTCCTACAGCTGATTGGCGGTAAGGATTCATATGACGATGTAGAACAAGGTCAGCTAGAATTGTTGAACTTGGAGGATTCGCCGGTTTGGAGCGTTGGGGCTTACCGAGGAGTCGTCTCAAAAATCGACGCATTGTTCGCAATTGGTCAACAGATGACCACCGCAGATATTGAGCGTTTTTTGGAAATTTCCGAGCTCGTTCTTAGTGAAGATGATCCGGCACTCGACTTGCCAGAGGGGGAACGCTGGATGGCAAACATCCATGGCAAGAAGCGCGATATCTCAGGGCCGTTGCGTGAAGGAATTTCAGAAACTTTGGTTCTAATTGCTGTTTACGGACGTGAACTATTTCAGGATCGGCTTGGCTTTGACCCATCTCACCGGGTCGGAATGCTGGTCCGCAACCTCTTGATGCCGCTCACTGGGCGAACACTTGAAGCTCATTCACACGACCTACCGATGTACGCAGAGGCTGCTCCAGACGAGTTGTTGAGTATTCTAGAAGAAGATCTTGTCATGGAAAACCCAGCTGCGTTTGAGCTGGTTCGGCCCGCTGGAACTGGAATATGGGGTTCAAATCCGAGGACTGGATTGCTCTGGGCGCTTGAAAACATTGCATGGGCACCGGAAAGACTCATCAGGGTCGTTGATGTTCTTGCGAGGCTTTCTGAGAAAAAACTCGATGACAACTGGGTGAACAAGCCAATCAACTCTCTCGGTTCGTTCTTTCGGTGTTGGCTGCCGCAAACCTCGGCTCCGATCGAAGGTCGCATTGCCGCTCTTGAATACCTTGTTAAACGGTATCCGGAGGTTGCATGGAGCATCTGTGTAAATCAATTTGAACCGGGGCATAGTACTGCAAGTCCGAACCACAGACCGAGATGGCGGCCTGACGCACAAGGTTCGGGAAATGGAGTTCCAGGGACTGAACGTTACCAAATGTCGAGAAGGGCTCTTGACGTCGCTTTAAATTGGGCTTCGCACAATGAAGAAACACTTGGGGACCTAGTTCGATGTGTTGGCTCACTGCCTGATGAAGACCAACAAACAGTTTGGAAACTTGTGGACGAGTGGGCCAAGTCGGCATTAGAGGCAGAAAAAGCTAGCCTGCGTGAAACGGTGCGCAGAAATATGATGACCAAGCGCGCCCGTAGGCGCAAAGACCAGACGGAAGAACAACGTCCGAATGTCAGACTGCTCAAAGCCGCCAAACGTGCTTACGACTCGCTGCAACCCACCGACATCGTACAGAGGCATGCCTGGTTGTTTTTGACCAACTGGGTTGAATGGTCTGCTGATGAGCTGCATGGCGATAAGGAGGACCTAGTCGGAGAGGCTCGTGATGCCCACATAAAAGAAGCCCGAAAGAACGCCGTTGAAGAGGTTTATGAAACAGCGGGCTTTTCCGGCCTTCTTCGTCTTTCACGTATTGGTGAAGGTGGATTCCAAGTAGGCTGGTTCGCGTTCGAAGTGCTTTCATCAACAGAGGAGCGCGTGAACTTCGTATCTGAAGTCATCACAAACGACCAAATTGAGCACTCTCACAAGGATCGTGCTATGCTGTCGGGCGTGCTCCATCGATCTCAACAACTCGACCTGATGATTGAGTTGCTTACTGATCTAAAAACAAAGCTCGACCTCGAGCAGTTGGAGCAACTCCCGCCTCTGGCACCATTTGACGGCCAAACATGGGAATTTGTTGACGGCCTCGGTGATGTGAGTAGCACGAACTACTGGCGGAAAGTAAATACAGGCTTCTTTCGCGGGACACCTCAAGACTTGAGTTATGCCGTGGACCACTTGCTGAAAGCGGGCCGGCCACGAGCAACCTTCGACATGATTAGGTTTGAGCTTTCAGCAGTACCTCCAAGAACAATTTATCGGATATTGAGTGACGCCGCAGTCTCATCAGAAGATTTCCGAGCGAGCCAAATGGAAGGCTACGCAGTCAAGGAGGCCTTCAAACACTTGAACGCGACCGGCGAAATCAAAGTCTCGGAGATGGCCACACTAGAATTTCAGTATCTAGCTGTACTGGAGAGGGAAGAAGCGGCCATCCCAAATCTTGAGCATCAAATCAATAAGAACCCTGAACTCTTCGCTCAGGCTGTCGCCTTTGTCTTTAAGCGATCTGATGACCAGGAGGATCCTGCTGAGCTTAAGATCGAGGATCGGGAACTGATGAGGGTGAGAGCGGAGCAAGCCTACCGAATGTTGGATCGCCTGAACAAGATTCCTGGCAGGGATAAAGAAGGCAATATGGACGGGAGTCGTCTGGTAGAATGGATCACGGCGACACGAAATCATCTTAAAGAGTGGGCACGTTTGGACGTGGGCGATAGCCAGATTGGGCAGTTGCTAGCGAAAGCCCCAGTTGGTGCTGACGGTGTGTGGCCATGTGAACCCGTTCGTGATGCTATGGAGGAGACACTTAATCGCAGAATGAGCGAGGGGTTTCGGATGGGGAAGTACAATTCGCGTGGCGCTCACTGGCGCGGAGAGGGCGGCAACCAGGAAAGAGAACTGGCTTCGCAGTACAATGAATGGGCATCTCCAATTGCTTCTACACATCCAAAGGTTGCTAAAGTGCTCCGTGAAATTCGCGATGGATATCTGTCTGACGCAGAACGAGAGGATACTGAGGCCAACATCCGGAAGAGGCTGCGTCACTAGGTTCAGGACTCATAACCAGAACAATACAATTGCAGTGAGTGCTATGGTCGAGAGGAAAAGTTCTGGGCATCCGTCATAGCGGGTTGCGATGCGCCGCCAGTCCTTGAGCTTGCCAAACGTGTTCTCGATTTTGTGGCGTAGTTTGTAACGGGATCTATCGTGCGGAATAGCCACATTACGAGACTTTCGCGATGAAATGCACGGCTCAATGTCCGTAACTTTTAGATCGTTACGGAACCAGTCTGTGTCATAGCCACGATCCGCAAGCAGCCAACAGGCAACTATAAACCGTGTTGGCAGCTTCCAAATGACGTAAAGCGCAGGTGCCAAAGGACCATTTAGTATGAGAATTCGCGCGCCAGGTGCAAATATTTGCAGGAAAGAGGTTGTTCGTCCATCAATGGTCGATTGCGGTCGAGTCTGCGATCAGAAGACGATTTTGTAACCGTAGTAGAACGTCCGCAATGCGGGCTGCAACTGCGGCATTTTAGGCCCACGCTCAAGGTCGGCTTTGGGCCGTGAACGACGTTTCAAAACGGTGGACGGCGGAAGACGCGAGACTGAGAGCAGCGTCTGAAAATATTGCGTCTTTGTAGAATGTCCCCGCACGAGGGGGATATTAGACGGTTTCGTCTTCTAAAGGTTAACTATTGAAACAAAGACAAAAGGAAATCACATGTCGAAAAAGCTCGAAAACGCGCCGTCGAAGAAGCAAGATAAAGAAAGTGGAAATGGACGCGGCAACAACCCGCCCAAGTCAAATTCAGCAATGAAAACTAAGGGTGCCAAAAATGGGTAAGGGACAAGGAAATGGAGGGGGCTGGCCTTCCACGAATGAAAACCCAAGTGGGGGCGGACGCTCCGACAATGGGAAAGGCAAGTAATGCTGTGAGGGGCGTTCGCGCGCCCTTCACTATTCAAGGCTCTACATCCGACTCAGATGAATCCCATTTCGTTTTGATGAATGGTACAACCTCTCTCGTTAGGGCTGGCCACTCTGCCCAAACACTTTCGACCGCTCCTTGGAGGTTGCCCAGCCCTTTATCAGTGATCCCCCGCTCAAAGGTTCTTTCAAGATAGTCTGCAAAGCCAACCACATGCCCATCTAAGTTCAGTGTGGAAAGCCGCTCTTCAAAACGCTTCGCAACATCTTCCGATGAATCCGTCTCTTCATTGAAGAGCATCTCAGTCGAAGCCCTCAAATTACGGTTGGTTTCCTCTACAAACTTGAAGGTCAGCTGCTCCCTCCCGTTCAGGATACGCCCCAGTTTCTCGGCTAATTTGTCCGGACTTCGACCTTTGGAATCGTGTGTGTACAAAAACTCTGCGATATGCCGGATGGTCGATGGCTTGCCACGACCTCTTGGCTTCGGCCATTCACCCAGTTCCGTCAGAGGCCCATCTTCGACAAACACCTTCAACCTCTCAACCCACTGTTGGCTCGCAGTGCAACGCTGGCCGTCCACCGTTTTGGGCAATAACAACGGCCATTCGTCTGGGCGTTTGGGGCATAGGAAAGCCTCAAGCAACGCGAACTTCCATAGGATTCCCGTTAACGCCATTTTAAGCCCCACATGGCTGGCTCTTTCTGCGCTGACTTGGGCCTGCTCGCTTTCTATCGATCTCAGCAGTTCCGAAAGTTCTCTTCCCGCAGACGTCTTGCCAAGCGGGTGGACGTCCAGAAGCAAGCCCACCTCCTCAAAGAGGCCTTCGCGTTTGTTACTCAGCGAACATTCCGCACTCAAAAGCTCCAAGGCCTCAATGTCCGCTAGAGCAAGTTTCATTTGCTTGCGTCCGCGCAGCCAGTCGTCATCCCCCGAATGCCGTGCATTACAATATACAATGAAGCCGCGGAAGTGAGCCGATAGGACCCGCCAACTCGACAGGTCGTCCTCATGATTGCCGCGTCGTCGCCAATAGTAGCCCTCTTCGTCTCCGAGGGTCTCAGCGAACTGCATCATTTCGGCATGCGTCACGAAAGGTGAATCCCGCTTACTGTTCAAGTACGACAAGATTGATCTCGAACTGTATTCTTGAGCCATACCTTTCCAATAGGAGCTGGCAGCTTCGTCGTCAGGCGGGGCTTTCAGGGATCTTTCGACGGCCTTATAAGCGCTGTCTGCTCCGCGACCTTTTCTGGAACCAAGAAACATAGACGGCGTAAGCGGTTTGAGCACGTCGCAGGTAGGTGTCGCACTACGGTAGTTTCCGATAAGTTCATGGAGGTTTGGTAGGGTAAACATTAGCTTCGATCATCAAATTTGAGAATATTTTGAGCGGAACCAATGAATGCAAGGCCTTCCACCTTAGATCAACATACAGAAGTCCACCTTATAAAGAATGCCGTATGCATCACACCATTTACTAAGCAAAGAAGTAAGGCCGTGCTCTCTAATGGACCAAGAACACCACGACCGAACTAGCCAAGTAGGTCAGCATCAGAAAAGCACAGGAGACTTTTGCGAACGGTAGCCATCAGAAACACGACGGTGTTCACTTTCGATGATGCTATTTAAACAGAAAAGGGGGTGCCACTAAGCACCCCTCCCCGATCAAATAACCCCCAAGAACTATTGATCCTTGCGGAACTTCACCTTCAACGGCTTGTAGTTTTTGAGCCGCTTGTTGTTGTCCCTCAACAAACCCTCGAACAAGTCGTCAACACGGTGGCCGAGCTTCACCTCTTCGCCTTTGCGTGTGTCCTGCCAATCGATCATCCGCTTCACGATGCGCTTACGGACTTCAACACCGTCACGTACTCCAAAGATTAGGCTTTCCATGGGAGTTTTGGCGTTGAGTTCGAACAAACGAAGGTCATGATGCTTCTCCATTCGCCTTGCAGGGTAAAGGCAGGCCTGCCCTGCCAACAACTTGTCATGATTGACCTCCTTCCCCTCATAAGGCGGCTTTGCCATGTAACGACCGATGCGCCCAAAACTGCCTTCGAGGTGAACGACCTTGGAAGAAAAGATGGGAAGCTTTGTAATGCTAGATTTGAACCGCCTCGAGTGACGCTTAAGCCCAGCGGTTTGCCCCTTTGGTCCCCAACAAAGCACATGCGCATGAACCGAGAACATCTTTCCCTTTTGACCCTCGGGGTAGTTGATGATCGCTTGGGTTTCGATGATCCCAACAGCGTTGTACTTGGTGTTGTTGCGAATGACATCCTGAACCGCCTTCTTGCATTTGTAGAGCTCAGCATCCCCATCCCGTTCATTGAACATGAACTTGTCCCCGACGAATGTGATCCACTGAAAGTCGAGGTCGGGGTTGTCAGCCCAAAGATTGAAAAGCACCTCCATCTCATCAATCAGAAAGTCACCCATCTTGTGCCTGAGCTTTAGATCGGAGGCAGGCATGTGATCGGCGTAGACGAGGCCCTTCCCCAGCAAAGCTTCAAAATCGGATCTGTCAGTGGATTTGAACTTTCGCTTTGTGAAGGATCGGATCCATCTGGACATATGTTCTTTGCAGATCCCTAAATGGATCCGTTTGCTATGTTCAAAGTCGTCATCGTAGTCAGTGAGGTTTTTGGAGTTGGGGTCGAGAGAAAGTTTCTCAGTTTTGGTATCACAGGGGTCCACATCAGTACTTGGATTACTCTGTTGAGGTGGGGAGCTGGGAGAACTGGTACTCTTACAAGGCCTCGCGCGTTCCTTTTTGGATATGAGCGCTTCTTTGCTGGTCTTCTTTTTTAGATCTTTGAACTTCTTAGGGTTAGCCATGTATTGGCTCCTATATCTGAAATTTGGATCCCACACGGCAAAGAGGTACACCCCTACTCCCGCGCATATTGCGTCAGGCGTGATGCGCTCTTTACCGCGCAGGTCTTCAATGTTGTTGATTTGGGCGTTGTTACCCGCTGGACGCGGAGATCAGTGTGGGTTAATTATGCCCACATCCGATAACTAGACTGTTCGGTCGTTTAGTCGCAGCGTTGACCTTGTCCGCTCAGTGTCGAAGGCTTCTCACCCGTAAAGTTACGAGTGGATTGCTGAACATATCCAAGCAAAGCGTCCTTTGGGTAGCGTACCGAATTACCGAACTTCATCCAAACAGGTCCAGTTCCGAGGTCGCGGCACTTCCTTAGCCAACTCACAGACATGTTGAGATAGCCCGCTGCCTGCTTTTCCGACAGGAAGCTGGTTGGTACGGAACCCTTACGATTACCGATCATAGGTGTGAGGTCATATTCCATTTTGTTGCCTTCTTTCTTCATTTTGTTTCTTTCAACGCCATCCAACGAACCGTCATTGGTTGCTTTCTGTCATGGCGCTACCCCGTGTTATGGAGTGACACCAATATGACCTTAAAAACACAATAAAACCAGATACTTGCAACGATTTCAGATATGGTCAAACCGCTAGACCAGCTATTTCTTAAAAGCTCTTCGAACCCCAACGGGACCCCCTCTCGACACCTCTACGTGCCAATTCTCTTGAAATTCGTATCCCGATAGGGATACAGCAGCGGAAATGGTGAAAAATTATTTTCTGAGCCTTGCGGCAGAAAGCAGACAAAGAGGCCAGCAAAATGCGAATCAAACGGGTCAAACGAACAGAGGAAAATGTTGCCTTGAGCAGGGAGGGCGAAATCCTCCGGGGGTTAGCGAAAACCAAGGGCAAGCTAAGATCGGACTTCCTGTATTTGGAAGACGTAGCTCTCAGGAGATTTCAGCGTATTTTTAAACAATCAAAAGGAGACGAAATTCCCTACAATCGACCAGCCAACGTGTTGAAGCGTTCTGTGTATATCTTGGGTCGACAACTGATCGACTTAGACAAACAACATATCCTTGCCGAATACTTGCAAGAAGTCTCAAAAACCTACAACGAACCGCCCGCAAGCATCGCAACCCCAAACGTTGAGCAGAACCCCTTTCATTGGTTCTACCTTCTACTTCTAGGTGAAAATCGGCTAAGCAAAGGCAAGAAACGCCTCGTGACCAGAGATCAAATATCGAAATCATCGCGACAGTTGGTCTACGCGGAAAAGAACGACGTCCCGCCTGAGTACCTAATCGGCTTCATCTTGCAGATCGGGGGCGACCCAATACTGGAAAAATATAGTAAGAGAAGTTGGGACGGTTGGAAAACGGCGAAGCGCGCTGACAAAACCAAGCCACAGCCGGAAACACCTAATACTCACTCGCCAGAAACACCGTCATAACCCGCGTGGTTACATCTGGGTCGGCAGGGTTACTTGAGCCTGCGCTCAACTCATCGTTGTAATAATCAATCTTCCAAAAGATACGGTGTCCGTCATAGGTGACAACGCCAAAGTCGTGCTCGCCGTATGGATCATTATCTGGAGTGAAGTCATCAAAGGCAGCGATATCGCCCATGATCGCGTGAACGGCATGTGGGCCCATATCCATGATACTGGGGGTAGCCATTAGAGTGCCGCCGGTTTGCAGTTTGCGAAAACGATCATTTAGGTCTCGTATGGTGCCTACATTGGTTTGCGCATCAGGCACAGATGTTTCGTTCGTGTGATCAGTCATGTCCACGGTCCTTCAGAATGTTGATGTTGGGGAGTGGCAGGTCCGCCTTAAACGGACCTGCGCTTAGGTTAGCCGTAGGGCTAAAGCTCGCTGTCGAGCAGCAGTGTCATGAACCGTGTCGTTTGATCTGGGTTGGTGGAATCCAGCGACATGTCGTCAAAGGCTTTATTGTAGTAATTGATCTCCCAATAGATACGTCGACTGTTGACGGTGATCTCGCCACTGTCGTGTTCGCTACCAGCGTCACAACTACTATCGCCCTCCGCCCCACCGAGCTTTTTCATGATGGTGTCGGCCTCTGCGCGACCAAGCATATGGATACCCCAAGAGATCGAAACGATTCCGCCCTTGGCCGTTTTGCGGAAGTGGTCATTCAGCGTTCGGTTCTTTTGCAATGGGGACATTGTAGCTGTCAGTTTGACAGGTTCTGAGAGTGCGTTGACCGTCATGGTACGCTCCTTGATATATATGATTATGTTGAAGGGTTTGGCGCTCAATGGCATTGCCCAGATACGCCTGACATCACGCCACACAGGTTTACTGCGTGCTATGCTGTCAAATACAGTGTACTGAAAATCGACTAAAAGTCAAATTTATACCTAAAATCAATAACTTGAAAATCAAACCAACCGCAAAACAGATCATGCCGTTTGCGCACGGATTACCACAGAATTCTACGCTTTTTCATGCAGGGTGGTAGCTAGGTGGTTGCTGTAAACGAAAAATGGGCTAGCAGTTTCCTGCTAACCCATTGAAATCTCTGGTGCCCCCACACGGACTCGAACCGCGGACCTACTGATTACAAATCAGTTGCTCTACCAGCTGAGCTATAGGGGCACTGAGCGGCTTATAATGCGAGGATGGCGGGCTTCGCAAGACCGGAAATGCAACAAATTCAACTTCGCGTCGCTTTCCCGTTTGATTGCATGAAGTGGCGTAGGTAAATAGGTGGAACCCAGAAAATTTACCCAAGGTCTTTGTCGCATGGAAATCGTTCTACACGTCGGCGCTCACAGCACGGACGAAGACAACCTTCTGAAATGCCTATATAAAAACAAGGGCCCATTGGAAGAGCGCGGTATCATAGTGCCGGAGCCGTCGCGTTACCGGCGCGCCATCCGTGAGACCCTACAAGCCTTGGTCGGCGACGTTGCTCCCGTGGATGTACAAGAAACACTGATGGACAGCATCATGGACCAAGATCGCGCCGACCGTGTGATCTTAAGTCATGAGAGCTTCTTTTGCGTCCCAGGTCGCAGTATCAACGACGGCAAGCTCTACCCCACGGCGAGCTTCAAGGCTGCGCGGCTGCGCAACCTGTTCTCGCGTGAGGATGTGCGGTTCTGCATCGCTGTGCGCAACTTTGCGACGTTTATTCCGGCGCTTTTTGAGCGCGCCCAAGAGCCGAACTTCGAAGCGTTCCTAGATGGCGCGGACCCAATGGCGTTGCGCTGGTCCGAGTTGATTACGCGGATTCGTACTATGGTACCGGATGCGCCCATCACTGTGTGGTGCAACGAGGATACCCCCCTGCAGTGGCCGCATATACTGCAGGCCATTGCGCGGACCGACCCAGGCTTTCGCTTTGACGGTGAGAACGACTTTCTTGGAACGATTATGGGGCGCGGCGGTTTGAACCGTCTGCAAAGCTACCTAGAGACCCATCCGCCGCAGTCCGAAGGCCAGCGGCAACGTATTGTTGCCGCCTTCCTTGATAAATTCGGGGCCGATGCCATGGAGCAGGAGATCGACCTGCCGGGATGGTCAGAGGCTTACGTCAGCCAGCTAACAGAGCTCTACGACCGTGATCTGGAGTTGCTGGACGCGATGCCCGGCGTCACGTTTCTGACGCCGTAGGCAAATCACATACCCAAAGCTTCTTTGTACATCTCAAGAACAGCCTCTTCCTCGGAAATGTCTTGCGGGTCACGCTTGCGCAGGGCCATTATCTTGCGCAGGACCTTCGTGTCGTAACCGCGGCCTTTGGCCTCTGACATCACTTCTTTTTGCGCCTCGGCGAGGTCTTTCTTTTCTTGGTCAAGGCGTTCGTAGCGCTCTACGAACTGGCGCAGCTCATCTGCGGTGACACGGTAGGTGCTATCGACGTCGGAGGAGTCAGACATTTGGCGGTTCCTTGGCACTTGGAGGGATCAGAGACCCCGAGATACTAAGCCCCGCCCCCGCCTTCAAGGTGCAAACGGTTGCGGGGCGCGCGCGACTGGGATACTGCACCGCCACACAGTTGCAGGAGCCACCGTCATGTCAAACCTGATCCCCCTCGGGGCCGTTATCACACTGATGGGCTTGCTTGGCCTGATCTGGTGCATTGTCAAAGTTGCGCGCGCGCGCAAACAAGGGCTCAGCGATGAGGAGCTGCGCGCGGTCATGCAGACCACTGTCGGCCTGAACCTTGGGGCGCTGCTCCTCTCGGCCGTTGGGCTAATGATGGTGGTTTTGGGTATTATTCTGGCCTGACGCCCACGCGCTTAGACAGATCCCGCGTCGACCAGAAAGTTTTGCGCCGTGCACATCGCAGCGTCATCTGACGCCAAGAACAAGACCATACGCGCCACATAAACCGGATCAATCAAATCCGGCAGGCACTGCCGTTGGCGGTGGCTTTCCAGTGAGTCCGGCGTGGCCCAGAGCGTCTTCTGCCGCTCCGTCATGATCCAGCCCGGCACCACCGCGTTGACGCGGATGCGGTGATCGCCCAAGTCGCGCGCCATGGTTCTGGTCAACCCGTGCACCGCCGCCTTGGCGGTCGTGTAGGCAGGGAAGCCCCCGCCAGTCTCCATCCACGAATTCGAGCCCATGTTGATGATGCTGCCGGCCCCCGCCGCGATCATCCCGGGTGCGACAGCCTGTATGGCAAAGAACATGTGGCGCAGGTTCGTGGCCATCCGTTCGTCCCAGTACTCAGGCGTCACGTCTTGCCAGTTGTGGCGATCATCGCGGGCCGCATTGTTGACCAGAACCTCGAACGCACCTGCGTCCTCTGCCAGCGTCTCGATTGCGGCTTGGGTGGCTGGAACGTCGCGCAGGTCACACAGCGCATGGGCCGCGCCAGTGGCCTTGGATACGGCGGCACTGGCCTCCGCATCGCGGTCGAGGAACGCGACCTGTGCGCCCTGTTCGGCGAATGCCTCAACCATCAGCGCGCCAATGCCGGACGCGCCGCCGGTGACCAAGACGCGTTTGCCTTTCAGGCTGGGGTAATGTGCGAACTCTGGCATGGGTAACTCCTCAATTATGCGGGTACAGGCGTCATGCAACTGCACCGCCCGGCCTTTGGCCAAACCGTGGAAACCGCCTTAGCCCACAGGTTAGTTTAAATCCGCAAACTTCTGGCGCTCTTGCGCCAGCATGGTCAGCACCGGCGCCGCAGCCCAGAGCGACGGCTCCTCAGGGGCAAGAACAGACAGCCGCGAGGCGATGATCGAAGGCGTCGTCGCGTCCGCGTCCATCATCGGGCCGCCCCGACTGCGCGGGTAGCCGAAGCCATGCACCATGACGGTGTCGATGTCGCTGGGACGCGCGGCGACGCCCTCCCCTAGCAGGCGCGCGCCTGCGTTCACGATTGCCAGCAAGATGCGGTCACGAATATCGCGGTCCGAGAACTTGCGCGCGGTGATACCTTTGTGCGCACGGTGCTCCGATATCATCTTGAGGACATCACCGTTCGGTACCCCCGTGCGCTGCCCCTCGGCGTAGATGTAATACCCGCGCCGCGTTTTCTGGCCCAGCCACCCCTGCTCCACCATCTTGTCCGCAATCTCGACATAGCGCACGTCAGGGTCGCGGGGCTTCGATTGGCGGCGGGCATAAGCGATATCAAGCCCTGACATATCCGCAATTTGATACGGTCCTAGCGGGAAGCCAAACGACCGCATTGCGCCGTCGATCTGCGCGGGTGTCGCCCCGTCTTCCAGCATGATGTCGGCGGCAAGCCGGTAAGCCTCCAGAATGGCGTTCCCGATGTAGCCGCTTCCAAACCCCTTATGAACACGGGCGCGCACGGGGGTTTTTCCCATCGCCTTGGCGAACCCCACGCCTGTCATGACAGCTTGCGCGGATGCCGCGTCATGGACGCCCACCTCCACCAACTTGTTAACCTGCGCAGGTGCGAAGAAATGTAGACCGATGGTATTGGCTGGCCGACCTGTGGCTGCAGCCAAAGCTGACAAGTCCAGATAGGATGTGTTGGTCGCAATCACGGCGTCCGGCTTCGCCACGGCCCCTATCTCGGCCAGAATGCTGGCCTTGAGGTCAAAATCCTCGCCAATCGCCTCAATGATCAAATCCGCCTCGCCCAAGGTGTCGAGCTTGTTGGTCAGTTGTAGATGCGTCAGCGCTGCCGCGCCTTGCGCCTCTGACAGGCGGCCCTTCGCGATGGAACGCTCATAGAACGCGCCGATTTGCTCCAGCGCCGCGTTCACGCCGCTCTCTCCTTGCTCAACCAGCGTCACGGCAAAGCCGCTTTGAAGGCCCGCAATTGCGATCCCCGATCCCATGGTGCCGCCGCCCACGATGGCGATGCGCTCCACTTTGGCGGGCTTTGCGTCCGCAGCTTCGGGAAACTTGGCGGCCCTGCGTTCCGCGAAAAAGGCGTGGCGCAAACCGGCGCTTTCACGCGATGCGAGGCAATCCTCAAACGCCGCGCGCTCCAATTGCAGCCCTGCATCCATCGGCAGCAACAAAGCCGCCTCCACGCAGTCGACGATCTTCAACGGGGCCAGTGCCCCCGCCCCCAAGTCCGCCTTCACCTGCGCACGGCGCGCGGCGACCGTTGCCATGTAATCGCCCCCGTCCATGAGGTGCGTACGGTTCAACGCCGTCGGGCGCACCTCTGTCAGCGTGCGGGCGTATGCCACCGCCTCCGACCGCAGGTCGCCTGATGTAACGCTGTCGATTAGCCCGATCTCGGCGCAAATTCCGGCGCTCAACTGGTTGCCGGACATCATCATATCGAACGCCAGCTCCGCCCCGATCAGGCGCGGCAGCCGTTGCGTCCCACCAGCGCCGGGCAGAAGGCCCAGATGAATTTCGGGGAGCCCCATACGCGCATCACTTGATGCGATCCGGTAATGCGCGGCCATCGCCAGCTCTAGCCCGCCGCCCAGCGCGGTGCCATGTATCGCCGCCACAACCGGTTTCGGGGCGTTCTCGATCAAGTCAAACAACTGCCCGAGCGATGGTTCCTGCGCCGCCATGTCAAACTCGCGAATGTCTGCGCCTGCGGGGAATGTGCGCCCGTTGGCGGCAATCACAATCGCATCGGTCTTGTCATGCGCGACCGCCGCGTTCAACGCCGCCGCAATGCCACGCCGCACGGCCACGCCCAGCGCGTTTACCGGTGGGTTCTCAATAACAATCAGCGCAATAGTGCCTTGGCGTTCCAGCCGGACGGGGTGTTTGGGGGCCTGTTTCATATGGCTTTTTCGCTTGGATCATGGGCTATGTCTACCGCCTGTTTGATCAAGACAGGGATCGCTTGCGCATATTTTTGCGCCGCTTCGGGGTTTGAGGCATTCCCCCCCTTCGCCCGCGCCACCACGCCTTGCAAAATCGCCGCCAAACGGAAGTAGCTGAAGACGAGGTAGAAGCCCCAATTCTGCGGTGGTGCGATACCCCGCCTCATACAGTACCGCGCGATATAATCGCGCTCTGACGGTAATCCCAACGCGGCACGGTCCAAACCGCCTAACCCGCGCATACCGCCACTGTGCGGCAACCGCCACTGCATGCATTGATATGCCAAATCCGCGAGCGGATGCCCCAGCGTAGACAGTTCCCAATCAAGAAGTGCAATGACCTCAGGCACTTTCGGGGCGAACATCATGTTATCAAGCCGGTAGTCCCCGTGGACCAGCGCGACCTGCCCGTCGTCGTCCGGCACGTGCAAGCCCAGCCACTCCATTATTCCGGTCATCCCGCGATCCGCCTCATCGACGGACGCGAGATATTGCCGCGACCAGCGGTCAATCTGGCGCGAAAAATACGATCCCGGCTTGCCGAAACTGGCAAGACCCACTGCCCCCACATCAACGTTGTGAAGGGCGGCCAATGTATCTGCCATCGCGCTATAAACAGCGCCGCGCTCTTCGCGCTCCAGTTCCGGCAGGCTTGGATCCCAGAAGATACGCCCCTCCAGATGCTCCATCACAAAGAACGCGCGACCCAGTGGTGAGGTGTCGTCACTGGCCAGATGTATCATCGCTGGCACTGGCACAGGGGTCTTGGCAAGGCCGGACATCACCTCGAATTCGCGCTCTACCATATGCGCGGATTTCAGCAGCGCGCCAGGGGGTTTTGTGCGCAACACATACGTGCCCGTGTCGGTGGTCATCTTGAAGGTCGGGTTCGATTGGCCTGTGCCGAACTTATCCAGCCGCCGCACGGCCCCCAACTGCGGCGCGTGCGCCGTCAAATAGGGGTTCAAACTGGCAATCAATAAATCTGTGGTCCCGCCCATCCCCTGACATTACCGCGCTTTGCGCGATTGACAAGCGCCGCCGCTGCGCCGACCCTTCGCGCAGACAAACGGGAGACACTTCATGGACTTAGGCATCAGCGCACGGCTGCAACCAATTCGCACGGCGGTCACGGCTATGGTGCGCGACGAGATCGCGCCGCTCGATGCCGAGTATTTCGCGGAAGTAGAGATCGGCGACCGCTGGGAGTTCACCGCACGCCAACGCGATATTGTGGAAGGATTGAAAGCCAAGGCCAAGGCGACCGGCCTATGGAACCTCTGGTCATCCACAACCGGCCACGCCCTGTCGACGGTGGAATACGCCTACCTGGCGGAGGAGATGGGCAAGGCCCATCTCGCCCCCGAAACCTTCAACTGCAACGCGCCCGACACGGGCAATATGGAAGTGTTCGAGAAATACGGCACTGACGCCATGAAACAGCAGTGGTTGGCGCCCCTCCTTGCGGGTGAAATCCGCTCGGCATATCTTATGACGGAGCCTGATGTCGCCTCCTCCGACGCCACGAACATCGCGCTTTCCTGCGTGCGTGATGGCGACGACTACATCCTGAACGGCGACAAATGGTGGGCAACGGGTGCAGGTGATCCGCGCTGTGCCGTCTATATCGTTATGGTGCGCACGCCCACGGACGGGCCGAAGCATCAGCAGCATTCCATGATCGTCGTCCCCGCCGACACAAAAGGCATCGAGAAGTTGCGCGCGATGCAAGTCTACGGCGACGACGAGGCACCGCACGGTCACATGCATATCCGCTTTAGCGATGTGCGCGTCCCTGCCGAGAACCTGCTTTTGGGCGAAGGTCGCGGGTTTGAAATTTCCCAAGGACGCTTGGGGCCAGGCCGCATTCACCACTGTATGCGCGCGATCGGCATGGCCGAAAAGGCGCTGGAACTCATGACCCGACGCGCGCTGGCCCGCGAAGCGTTCGGCAAGCCATTGGCCCAGCTTGGCGGCAACTTCGACTACATCGCCAACGCCCGCATGCAGATTGAGCAGGCCCGCCTGCTCTGCCTCAAGGCCGCGTGGATGATGGATCAAGGCGACGCCCGCGCGGCCGCGCCGTGGATCAGCCAGATCAAGGTAGAGGCCCCACGCATCGCGCTAGAGATCACCGATCAGGCGGTGCAAATGTTTGGCGCGCAAGGCATTTCGCAAGACACGCCGCTCGCACGTCAGTGGGCGCATCTGCGCACGCTCAGGCTCGCCGATGGCCCGGATGCCGTACACCGTCGCCAAGTCGCCCGCGCAGAGCTGCGCAAATACACCCAGCAAAAGGTCTGACACGGGCGTTTGTGGCGCGCAAAGCTGGACGCGCCGCCCTTCGCGCAGTAATTGATATCTATGGACATTCGCACACTCTCCCCCGCCTTCGCCGTCACCCCACAAATTCACGTCTCCGACATCGAGGACATCAAGGCGCAGGGGTTCACCCACATCCTGTGCAACCGCCCCTCCGCCGAAAGCGCGCCGGGCGATAAACCATCCGACATTGAGATCGTGGCCAAGGCCGCCGGTCTGGGGTTCTCCGAAAACCCCGTCGTCATGGGGCAGTTAAACATGGACAATGTCAGCGCCCAAAAGGTCGAGGGCAAGGTCTTGGCCTATTGCGCATCGGGCACCCGCTCCGCCATTGTGTGGGCGCTGTCGGTCGCGGGCACGCAGCCCACCAAAGACATTCTGGCCGCGCTCGACACCGCCGGTTTCCCGATGCCCCAGCTGGGGCCACAGGTCGACGCACTCGCAAAAGGATAACACATGGACGATCCCACACACCGTTGGCACGACATGGGCGGGGACGCCGCCGGTCCGGTTCCCTTGGAAGGGCATGACTTTGCAATCTGGGAAAAGCGCGTCGATGCGCTGGTGATCCTTGGCCAACAACGTGGGCATTTCACCGTGGACGGCTTGCGCCGCGCGTTGGAGGACATGGGCGAAGCCGCCTTCGAGAGCATGACCTACTACGAGCGGTGGGTCGCCGCCCTGAACCAAAACCTCGTTGAGGCTGGGGTCTACTCGCTCGAAGAACTGGGCGCGAAGATGGAAGACGTGAAAGCCCGCGGCGACACCTACGGCGCGGTGCAATCATGACACTGGCCGTGGGCACCACCGTCCGCATCAAGGACATGGCGCCCTTGGGCCATATCCGTACGCCACATTATTTGCGCGGCAAAACTGGCGTGATCGAGCGCGTCTTGGGCGGTTTCAAGAACCCTGAGCAACTGGCCTATATGGTCCCCGCCCCGACCCGCACCCTCTACCGCGTCCGCTTTGAGATGGGGCATATCTGGCCCGATGCCGAAGCCACGCATGATACGTTAGACGCCGAAATATACGAGCATTGGATCGACCAAAATGCCCCATGATCATCACGACCATGACCACCTGTCCCCCTCTGGCCACCCGTATCGGCAAGATAACGACGGGGCGCTGACCTATTGGCAAACGATGGAAATCGCCATTCGGGAGCTGATGATCGAAAAGGGCGAACTCTCCGCCGCGCAGATACAAGCGCAGATCGACGCGATGGACGAGCGCAGCCCTGCGAACGGTGCAGCTGTGGTGGCCCGCGCTTGGACGGACCCTGACTTCAGGAACCGCTTGCTGGCAAATGGCTCCGACGCGGCACGGGAGATGGGTTTTGATATCGGCCCCATGCATCTGGTCGCAGTAGAGAACACCGCCCACATCCATAACCTGATCGTGTGCACGCTCTGCTCTTGCTACCCGCGCAACCTGCTCGGTCTGCCGCCGGACTGGTACAAAACCCGTGAGTACCGCTCCCGCGCGGTGCGTGAACCGCGCGCTGTGCTGCGCGAATTCGGCGTGGAGCTGCCTGTCACCACGACCCTGCGCGTCCACGACAGCACCGCCGACATGCGCTATATCGTGCTGCCCGCGCGCCCCGCAGGCACCGACGGTCTGTCCGTTGACGCCTTGGCCAAGCTTGTCACCCGTGACAGCATGATTGGCACCGGATTGGCGAAAGCGCCCTAATGCAGCACAGTAATGTGGCGCGTGGTATCGCGTTGATGGTCGCGGCCACGCTGATGTTCACCTTGATGGACGTGTGCGCCAAGGCCCTTTCCACCCGCGTGGACACGGTGCAGACGCTTTGGGCGCGCTACACCGTTCAGATGCTGGTCGTAACCCTGATTGTGCTGCCCCGCCTGCGCACGGTGGTACACACAACACGCCTGGGATTGCAGATATTTCGCGCGTTCGCGCTGCTTGCGACGACGGGATTTTTCTTCTTCGGGTTCAAGAAGATGTCGTTGATTGAGACGACGTCGCTCATGCAGATCAGCCCGATCTTCATCATGATTGGCGCGGCGGTGTTCTTGGGCGAAAAGTTCGGTCCCCGCCGTGCTGTCGCTGCGGGTTTTGCTCTGCTCGGCGCGATGATTATCCTGCGCCCCACCTCCGACGCCTTCACGCCCTATGCCTTCCTGACGCTGGGCGGCACGATTTGCTATTCCACCTACGCATTGGCCACGCGATATGCGGGGCGCGGTGAGGACGTTTGGACATCTCTGTTCTACACAGGCACCGTTGCCACACTGGTACTCTGCGTTATGGTGCCGTTCTTCTGGCAACCAATCGAGGCCTCGGACCTGCCCTATCTGCTGGGCGTCGGCTTGCTTGGCACCGTGGGCCAGTTGCTGCTGATCCGGTCGCTTTCCATGGCGCCCGCGTCGGTGCTGGCTCCGTTCACCTATGTGGCGCTTATCTTCTCGAGCGTCTGGGGGGTCGTGTTCTTCAACAGCTACCCTGACGGGCCGGTTTACATTGGGGCGCTTGTTATCGTCGGGGCCGGCCTTTATGTCTGGCACAGAGAAACTCGGGTAAAAACCAGCTAGCATATGGCATTAGGCAGTACAGCACAGGGGCGTCGCGGGATTGGCGAATTCGCCTCCTACTTGGCCATTCGTGGCATCATCGGTGTGGCCTTGGCCGTGCCGTACAAATGGCGCGTGCCCTTGGCGGGCTGGATTGTGTCGCGTGTGGTGGCTCCGCTAGCGGGCTACACCAAGCGGGTGCGCGATAACCTCGCCTACGTTTGCCCCGACCTGCCCAAGTCCGAAGTCGACCGCCTTGCCCGCGCGGTACCCGACAATGCGGGCCGCACCCTGATCGAGATTTATTCCGGCAAGGGCTTCACCGACCGTTTCAAGCATGCGCCGCTTACCGGCGACGGCGTGGCGGCCCTTCGGCAGGCCCATGCGGACGGTCGCCCCGTGGTGCTGGTCACGGGTCACTTCGGCAACTACGACGCGCCACGCGCCGCCCTGATTGCAGCGGGCTTCAATGTCGGCGCACTCTACCGCGAGATGAACAACGGCTTCTTCAATCCCCATTACGTGGCTGCCATCAGCACAGTGGGCACGCCGGTTTTTCCGCGTGGTCGTCAGGGATTGGCCGGATTAATCAAGTTCTTGCGAGCGGGCGGTATGGCCGGCTTCTTGATGGACCAATACATGTGGGACGGCGCGGACTTGACCTTCTTTGGCAAGCCCGCCCCCACCGCGCTGTCAGCTGCCGAACTGGCGTTGAAATACGACGCGCTGGTCATCCCCGTTTACGGCATACGCCAACCGAACGGCTTGGATTTTGAGGTGGTGTGCGAAGCGCCCATCGCCCATTCGACGCCAGCAGAGATGACTCAAGCCCTGAACGACTCGCTGGAGGCGCTGGTGCGCGAGCACATGGGTCAATGGTTCTGGATTCACCGCCGCTGGAAGCCAGAGCAGGCCGAGGTGCGTCAGTCGGCGCGCGCCGCCGCCAAGATGGGGCCAGACGATCCGTCCTGAATAAGCACAACGACCGGATTGTCGCCGGATACTTCGGTCTGGATGTTCAGGTCCGCGTCCCCTGTCCAGTCACCGATAGGCTCAAGGCTTTCGACAATATTGTGGTAGGTCACATCCATGCCAGCGTTCTCGCCACTGCGAATTTCTACCAGTTGTTCAGGCACATAGCGCACGATCTGCACCAACATTTTACCGGGCACGTCGCCCAACCGCTTCGCCGCGATGCGCAGTTTCCCCGCGTCCGTGCGTGTGACGGTTAAGGTAACGTTATCCGGTTTGGCCTTGTGGCGGTCGATAAGCTGCGCCAGCTTCATCGCCTTTGTTCCGACCAGTTCATCGGTGCCCGCAATCACCATCTGCGGCGTGTAGATCATCGTGCTGTTGCTCGCATGCGCGTATCCGCGCTGACGATCCGCGTTGGCCTTGCTGCCAAACTGGTCTTCCCAGCCAAGATAATCCCAGTAATCCACGTGAAGGCTCAGCGCGATCACGTCCTCACGGTCCGCCAACTCCCCCAACAGCGCATCGGCCGGCGGGCAAGACGAGCATCCCTGAGAGGTAAACAATTCGACAACGACCGGCCCCCCTGCGACCGCAGAACCGGCGCTGGCGAAAGTCATCGTAGCAATTGCTGCAACTGAGAGGCGTTTGATCATGTCATACTCGGTGTGGTGAATGGGTATTTCCGTAAGCTAGGCTGTCACGGCATCCGGTGCCAATCAAGCCTTTGCGAGCGGCGCGTGACGCGCGGCAGATTAAAGTGTGTAGCCACCCACAAACCCTACCGGCTGATCTGCCAAAGGCAAGATATACCAGCATAAAAAAGGCCCGCCGCGAGGATATCGCGGCGGGCCAATTGTTACGTGGCGTCAGAGATTACGACGCGGCAAGGTCACGCAGGACGTAGTGCAGAACGCCACCATGCTCGATGTATTCTTTCTCGATCGCAGTATCGATCCGGCATTTCAGCGTGATGTTCTTCACGGTGCCGTCCGCCATAGTGATCTCGCAAGGCACTTCGGACAATGGCTGCAAGTCGCCTTCCAGCCCCGTGATGTTGACCGTTTCGTCACCCGTCAGGCCCAGCGTCTTGCGGCTGTCACCACCAGTGAATTCGAACGGAATCACGCCCATGCCAACAAGGTTGGAGCGGTGAATACGCTCGAAGCTTTCCGCGATTACGGCTTTGACACCCAAAAGTGCTGTGCCCTTAGCCGCCCAGTCACGCGAGGAGCCCGCGCCGTACTGCTCACCACCGAAGACAACAAGCGGTGTGCCCGCGTCCTTGTACTCCATCGCCGCGTCAAAAATTGACGCCTGCTCACCGTTTGGCCCTTTGGTGTAGCCGCCTTCAACGCCGTCCAGCATCTCGTTCTTGATACGGATGTTGGCAAAGGTGCCGCGCATCATGATCTCGTGGTTACCGCGACGCGAGCCGTAGGAGTTGAACTCCCGCGGGGCGACTTGGCGATCAATCAGATACTTACCAGCTGGGCTGGTCTGCGCGAACGAGCCCGCAGGGGAGATGTGGTCGGTCGTAATCATGTCACCCAACACCGCCAGAACTTTCGCCCCTTTGACGTCTGAAATAACACCCGGTTCCGCGCCCATATCTTGGAAGTATGGCGGGTTTTGGACGTAGGTCGATGTCGCGGGCCAGTCGTAGGTCAGGCTGTCCGTGGTTTCGACGCCTTGCCACTTCTCGTCACCCTTGAACACATCCGCGTATTTTTCTCGGAACGCGGCGCGGGTCACGGTTTCTTCAACCAGATCAGCCACTTCTTTGGAGGTTGGCCAGATGTCTTTCAGGTAGACGTCGTTGCCGTCTTTGTCTTGGCCCAGCGGATCTTTCGCGATGTCGACATTCATGTCACCCGCCAAAGCGTAGGCCACAACCAACGGTGGGGAGGCAAGGTAGTTCGCGCGAACGTCAGGGCTGATGCGGCCTTCAAAGTTGCGGTTGCCCGACAATACGGAGGTCGCGATCAGGTCGCCCTCGTTCACGGCTTCCGACAGTTCCGGCGCGATTGGGCCGGAGTTCCCGATGCAGGTTGTGCAGCCGTAGCCCACAAGGTTGAAGCCGATGGCGTCCAGATCCTCTTGCAGGTTAGCCGCCTCAAGATAGGCCGAAACCACCTGAGAGCCGGGCGCCAGCGAGGTTTTCACCCAAGGCTTGCGGGTCAGACCCAAGGCGCGGGCCTTCCGTGCCACCAAACCGGCCCCGATCATAACATAGGGGTTCGATGTGTTGGTGCAGGAGGTGATCGACGCGATAACGATAGAGCCGTCATGCAGGCGGTAGTCCGCCCCTTTCACGGGGTAGGATTTATGGTGGCCCAGATCGCCGGGAATGCTTGTCGGGGCAAGCTGGCCGCCCTCGTCCGCCCATTCCTTTTTCTCTTCAGCAGGCGCACTTTTCTCTGGGCGTTGGCCTTTGATGTAGTCGCCAAATGCCGACGCCGCTTTGTCCAGTGCGATGTAATCTTGCGGGCGTTTCGGGCCGGAGATGGCCGGAACGATGGTGCCCATATCAAGGCTCAGCGTGTCGGTGTAGACGGGTGCGTAATCCGCGTCGCGCCAGAAACCGTTCTCTTTCGCGTAGGCTTCAACCAGCGCGATGGTCTCTTCCTCGCGGCCGGTGTTGTTCAGGTAACGCAGGGTTTCCGCGTCGATCGGGAAGAAGCCACACGTCGCGCCGTATTCCGGTGCCATGTTGGCGATGGTCGCACGGTCCGCCAGCGGCAGATTGTCGAGGCCCTTGCCGTAGAATTCCACGAACTTACCAACCACGCCCTTCTCGCGCAGCATTTCGACGACCTTCAGCACAAGGTCGGTCCCTGTGGTGCCTTCCATCATCGCGCCTGTCAGCTCGAAGCCCACAACCTCTGGGATCAGCATGGAAATCGGTTGCCCCAGCATCGCAGCTTCGGCCTCGATACCGCCAACACCCCAGCCCAAAACGGCCGCGCCGTTGACCATGGTTGTGTGGCTGTCCGTACCAACCAGCGTATCAGGATAGGCCACCAGTTCACCCGCTTGGTCAGTGTCGGACCATACGGTTTTAGACAAATACTCAAGGTTTACTTGGTGACAGATGCCCGTGCCCGGTGGCACAACGCGGAAGTTGTTAAAGGCACTTTGGCCCCATTTCAGAAAGGTATAGCGCTCAAGGTTGCGCTCATATTCACGGTCCACGTTCATCTGAAACGCGCGCGCGTTGCCGAATTCGTCGATCATAACGGAGTGGTCGATCACCAGATCGACAGGGTTCAGCGGGTTAATCTTCTCTGGGTCGCCGCCAAGGTTCTTCAGGCCGTCGCGCATCGCGGCCAGATCAACCACCGCAGGCACACCGGTGAAGTCCTGCAGCAGAATACGCGCGGGACGGTAGGCGATTTCTTTGGGGTTCTTGCCGCCTTGCTTGGCCCAGTCGGAAAATGCCTTGATGTCGTCGACATGTACCGTTTTACCATCTTCAAAGCGCAGCATGTTTTCCAGCACCACTTTCAGCGCGGCTGGCAGCTTCGAGAAGTCGCCCAAACCGGCCTCTTCAGCCGCCTTGATTGAGTAATAAGCAAAGGTTTTGCCACCGGCACTCAGGGTGCGGCGGGTCTTGGCGGTGTCTTGTCCGACGACGATAGGCATAGCTGGGACTCCCGATATGATCATGGAAATTGGTATCTGGCGCGGTGATGCCTCAAGTTTTACAGGCGATCAAGGGGGCAAACCGCCGTTCTTGTCGTTTTTGTATACTATTGCATACATTTTTACCTGTTTTCGCCGCCGAGCCGATGCGCTAGGCCATAATTGATGAATTTTTCTGTTGAAAATCTGGCCTGCAGACGGGGCGACGTGACGGTACTGACCGGCGTGACATTCAGTGTGGCAGAGGGCGAAGCCTTGGTTCTACGCGCGCCAAACGGCGCCGGAAAGACAACGCTGCTACGCTGCTTGGCAGGGCTGACGCCGCCTGTGAGCGGCGCGCTCCACTTCTCGCCGGAGGATGTCGCCTACGCCGCGCATGCGGACGGCCTGAAGGCACAGTTAAGCGTCGAGGAAAACCTACAGTTCTGGGCCGACATATTCGGCACCCGCGACATAGCGCCCGCCGTCGACGCCTTTGAGCTGAGCAGCCTTCTGTCTCGCCGCGCACAAGACCTCTCAGCGGGTCAAAAACGCCGCCTCTCCCTGTCGCGCATGGTGCTGACCGGCCGCGCAATTTGGGCGCTGGACGAGCCTACGGTGTCGCTTGACGTGGAGAACGTCGCGCGGTTTTCGTCCGCTGTCACGCGGCATCTGGCGCAGGGCGGCAGCGCCGTTCTGGCGACACACATCGACTTGGGCCTGCCAACCGCGCGCACGCTGGACCTCTCGCCGTTTCGCGCAATCTCGCAAGATGCGCCCTCTGACGATCCGTTTTTGGACGGGGCGTTTCAATGATTGCCTTGCTACAACGCGACCTGAAGCTGGCCATCCGCGCGGGCGGCGGCTTTGGCCTTGGTCTCGCGTTCTTCCTGATCCTTGTCGTGCTGGTGCCCTTTGGTGTCGGTCCGAACTCCGATATCCTGTCGCGCATCGCGCCTGGCATCTTGTGGGTCGGCGCGTTGCTGTCTTGCCTGCTGTCGCTCGACCGCATTTTTCAGCTCGATTATGAAGACGGCACATTGGATCTGCTGGCGACGGCCCCCCTGCCGCTGGAGGCTGCGGCGACGCTGAAAGCTCTGTCGCATTGGCTGGTGACGGGATTGCCGCTAACACTTGCCGCGCCACTTCTTGGGGTTTTGTTAAACATGCCAAGCGAGGCCACATTGTGGCTCGTCGCTTCGCTCGCGCTTGGAACACCGGCGCTGTCGATGCTGGGCACCTTTGGCGCAGCCCTGACTGTGGGCCTAAAGCGCGGCGGTTTGCTGATTTCCCTACTGGTGCTGCCCCTCTATATGCCTACGCTGATTTTTGGCGCGGAGGCTGTGCGCCGTGGGACAGAAGGCCTGCCAACGGGAACGGCCTTGGCCTTCCTCGCGGCGATCACCGCAGGCTGCGCGGCGCTCTTGCCTTTCGCCTCCGCCGCGGCACTGCGGATGAACCTGCGCTAGCGGCCCCACACAGACGTGACATTTGGCCCGTCGCAAAATCCATTGCCCCGCGCCGGAGCATCCCATAACAGTGGCACATGTCGATCTGGGAATACGCAAATCCAACCCGCTTCATGCAGACCTCTGGCAAGCTTTTGCCGCTGGTGTCTGTATTGTCCTTCGCGTGCCTGATCGTCGGGCTGGTTTGGGGGTTCTTCTTCACGCCTGACGATTACCGCCAAGGCTCTACCGTGAAGATCATCTATCTGCATGTGCCCAGTGCGCTGATGGCGATCAATGCTTGGATGATGATGCTGGTCGCCTCGCTGATCTGGCTGGTGCGCCGCCACCATGTCTCCGCACTTGCCGCCAAGGCCGCAGCGCCTGTCGGGCTGGCGATGACCCTGATCGCGTTGATCACTGGCGCCATCTGGGGGGAGCCGATGTGGGGCACCTATTGGGCGTGGGATCCGCGCTTGACGTCTTTTCTGATCCTGTTTTTGTTCTACCTTGGCTACATGGCCCTTTGGGCCGCGATCGAAAATCCGGACACCGCCGCCGATCTGACGTCAATTCTGTGTCTTGTGGGATCTGTCTTCGCATTGCTGTCGCGTTACGCGGTAAACTTCTGGAACCAAGGGCTGCACCAAGGCGCGTCACTGTCGCTGGACAAGGAAGAGAACGTGGCCGACGTGTTTTACTTCCCGTTGTTGGTATCTATCGCTGGCTTCGTGCTGCTGTTCTTGGCGCTTGTTCTACTGCGCACGCGGTCCGAAATTCGCCTGCGCCGCGCCAGCGCTCTTATTTCACGCGAGCGGTTGAGCTAACCTTACCCCCGCCCTTATCTTAGGATGCATCATGCCTGATCTTGGAAAATACGCCGACACCGTTCTGTCCGCCTATGTTATCTCCATCGCGATCCTGATCGGGCTTGTCGCACTGTCGGTTTGGCAGTCGCGGCAGTCGCGCGCCCGTCTGGCCCAGATCGAGGCACGTCGCAACGCTGCGCCACCCCGCTGACGCCACCTAGTAGATATACCTGATCTGGTCCGACCAATATCGCTCCATCCGGTGCAGCGAATGGTTGATCGTGTCGATCCCGTCGTTCCCAAGGATGCCCTTTTCTTCCAGCCCCACCGCGTGACGCTCAAAAAGATCAGTTACGTGACTGCGCACGGCGCGGCCCTTTTCGGTCAGGCGCACCCGTACCGACCGGCGATCAATTTCGCAGCGTTGATGGTGCATATACCCCATCTCCACCAGCTTCTTCAGGTTGTAGGACACGTTGGAGCCTTGATAGTAGCCGCGCGACTTCAACTCGCCCGCAGTTACCTCGTTCTCCCCGATATTGAACAGTAACAAGGCCTGCACAGAGTTGATATCCAGCACGCCCAGCCGTTCAAATTCGTCCTTAATCACGTCCAGTAACAGGCGGTGCAGCCGTTCGACCAGCGCAAGGCTTTCCAGATACCCCGCCATAAAAACACGGGCCTGGGGACTGGCGACAGGGTTGTGCATGCTCATTTGTTTTCTCCGACTGCTAATGCTCGCAAATCGGAAATAGGCCCCAAACCCCAAATAAACGGTTAAATGGCCACGGATTTTTATAAATCTGGCTTAAAAGATCTTCGACTCTTTGACCGCCCGCGCGATCAACGCCGCAAATTTTGGCGGCGCGTCGGACTGGCCGGACGCCCATTGGTACATGTCGTGATCGCTTTCGCTCAGCATTTCGTCATAGAGCGCCAAATCCGTGTCTGACAACCCGTCCAGCCCGTGCGTGGCAAAGCCCCCAAGGATCAAATCCATCTCCTTGATGCCGCGCCGCATCGAGCGCAGTTTGAGCCGCCGCAGCTTGGTTTCGCGCAGCTCGTCGATGGGGCCTACTTCGTTCATTCCGGTGCCCTCAGCAGCTTGCCCAACTTCTTCTCCAAACGGCCTAAGTGGTCCGAAAGGCGGCTGAATTCGGCCTTCGTACGGCGCAATTCAAGCAAGATGTCTTTCACGTCACCCGTCAGCTCAACCTCGCCTGCGGGGGAGTTCAGCCCCTCGCCCTCGGCGGTCAACAGCCAGCGCATCGACACATTCAAAATGCCAGACAGCATGGACAGGCGGTTGGCGCGGGGTTCGTCCACATCGTCTTCCCAGCCGCGAATCGTCTTAAGCTTTACACCCAGCTTCTTGGCCAGTTCTTCCTGACTTAGCCCCTGCGCGTCCCGCGCGGCGGCAACCCGATCCCCGAACGTCGCATTGTCGTTGCTGAAATAGGTATCGTCGTCGTGCATGTCGAACTCCTGAAAAGGCGTTATTGCTTGATTGCGCTTGGTGCTATCCGTAAGACCCTCGTGTCCATTATTCAACCAGACGAGGCGTCACATGTCCTTTCTCTCCGAGACCCTTTCGCGCGTAAAACCGTCCCCGACCATTGCAGTCACCCAAAAGGCGGCGGAGCTGAAGCGCGCTGGCAAGGACGTGATCGGCCTTGGCGCAGGGGAGCCGGACTTCGACACGCCGCAAAACATCAAAGATGCGGCGATTGCGGCGATCAACGCGGGTAAAACCAAATACACCGCCCCCGACGGCATCCCGGAGCTAAAAGAGGCGATTTGCGCCAAGCTGAAGCGCGACAACGGGCTGGACTACACCCCCGCGCAGGTCAGCGTCGGCACCGGCGGCAAGCAAATCCTCTATAACGCCCTAATGGCCACGCTGAACGAGGGCGACGAGGTCGTGATCCCCGCCCCGTACTGGGTGTCCTATCCTGACATGGTACTGCTGGCTGGCGGCACGCCGGTCATCGCGGAGGCGTCCATTCAGACCAACTTCAAGCTGACCGCAGACCAGCTGGAAGCAGCTATCACCGACAAGACCAAGTGGCTCATCTTCAACTCGCCATCAAACCCGACTGGCGCGGGCTACACCAAGGCGGAGCTGAAAGAGCTGACCGACGTGCTGTTGCGCCATCCGCATGTCTGGGTGATGACCGACGACATGTACGAGCACCTTGCCTATGACGACTTCGAGTTCTGCACCCCCGCCGAAGTGGAACCCGCACTCTATGACCGCACGCTGACCTGCAACGGGGTCTCCAAGGCCTACGCCATGACCGGCTGGCGCATCGGCTACGCCGCTGGCCCCGAGAAGCTGATCGCGGCAATGCGCAAGATCCAGTCGCAATCCACCTCCAACCCCTGCTCCATTTCGCAGTGGGCTGCGGTGGAGGCCCTGAACGGCACGCAAGACTTCCTTGCCCCCAATAACGAGACCTTCAAACGTCGCCGCAACATGGTGATCGAGATGCTCAACGAAGCCGAGGGCATCTCCTGCCCGACGCCAGAGGGCGCGTTCTACGTCTACCCGTCAATCGCGGGCTGCATTGGCAAGACCTCCCCAGCGGGCACGAAGATCGAAAACGATGAGATTTTTGCCACCGCCCTGCTGGAGGAATCCGGCGTCGCGGTCGTCTTCGGCGCGGCCTTCGGCCTAAGCCCCAACTTCCGCGTCAGCTACGCCACGTCGGATGAAAACCTGAAAGAGGCTTGCACGCGCATTCAAAAGTTCTGCGCTGCACTGACCTGAGCACACTCCCTCGGTGGGCGGATTTCTGCCCACCGAAACCTCACACAAAGTTGATGTTCGCGCGATATCCTTTGTTTTCTGCCCCTTACCTGATGCACCGCTTCTTTGCACACCCGCTGTGCAGATTTGCCGCATGACGGCCGCGTCTTTTCACTGCATAAACACACTGAACTGAACAGTATAGTTCCTTGTGAGTTCCCGCGTGCAATGTACTGCGCTTGGGCTGATTTCTGAATTCTAAACTGTGTGATCCCAACAGGTTACACGACGCTTTGCGCTGCCCAGCGCAGGCCCTCTCTAGCTATTGGACCAAGCCCCGTGGGACAATTTGACAACGCCGTACATGATGCCCGCCAGCAAGCCGCCAACGGTGATTTGATTGGCGCGCTAGGTGCTGCCAACCGCGCGCTCATGCAGATGCCGCAGGATCAGAACCTGAAGCTGTTCCGCGCGCGTCTGCTTCACGCCCTCGGGCGCGACACCGAGGCACTCGCCGACCTCAAGCCCTTCACCGCGGGCCCGATGCCCGCGCAGCTGGCGTTGTTTGTGGCAGAGGTTGCAGAACACGCGGGCGCACTAAAGCTGGCGGAAGACGCCCTCGGCCAAGCGCTCCCAACCGCCAAAAAGCCGGCCACCCTACTGGCCAAACGCGCCGTGTTGCGCCAGTCGCTTGGCGCGTTCGAGGCGGCCCAGAAAGACCTGCGCGACGCCATCAAACGATCCCCCACCGACGGGGAGCTATACCGCCTGCTGGGCAGCATGCACCGCTTTAAAGCAAACGACCCGTTGTTGAAGAAAATGCAACAGGCCCGCCGCAAAATTCCAGCAGGCTCCGCCGCTTCCGCCCATCTGGAATTCGCCATCTCCAAGGCCTTAGACGATCTGGGTGACTACGACCGCTCCTTCAAGCACCTGACGCAAGCCAACGCCACTATGCGCAAGCTGCACCCCTACAGCGCGCAGGTGCGTGACGATCAGTTGGCGCGCTACAAACAAGCCCTCTCCACACTCCCCCACGCGCCCGCCGCGACGGCGAGTAAGGCCGCGCCGATCTTCGTGACCGGCTTGCCGCGCTCCGGCACAACGCTTGTCGAACAAATCCTGTCCGCGCATCCCGACGTTACCGGCGGCGGCGAAATGGCGATCTTCGGCGGATTGATGCGCGAAACCTTGGGCGATCCGGCAGGCGACGCCCCCCTAGATCTAACGCAGGAAACTCTGTCGAAATTGGGCCACGCCTACGCAGATGCCGTTGCCATGCGCCATCCGAGCGCAAGCCGCGTCACCGATAAATCAATCCAGACCGCGTCCTACGCAGGCGCGGTGGCGGCTGCCCTGCCAAATGCCCGCATCATCGTGGTGCGCCGTAATCCCCATGGCAACGCGCTGTCCCTGCTGCGGCAGGTCTTCCAACCCGGCAAGCAGCTGTTCAGCTACAACCTAAAAGATATCTTGCGCTATCAGCGCGGCTTTGATGATATGGTCGCCTTCTGGCAAGCAACGCTGCCAGACAGGGTTCACGTGGTCGAATATGAAACGCTGGTACGCGAGCCGGACGCCACCACGCGCGCCCTACTGGACATGGCAGACCTGCCATGGGACGACGCCTGCCTGCATCCCGAAGACAACACGCGGGCGGTTCAAACACTCAGTGCGGTCGCCGTGCGCAAACCTATCTCCACCGATGCCGCCGACAAATGGCGCCGCTACGCCAGCCACCTAGGCGCCTAAAGCGCTGGACGCGGGCACGGCATTCTGCTCTGTTTCAGGCTCGCCCCACGCCCGGATGAAGGACCGCACAGATGGCGCAGAAAGCCGACGCACATGACAAGGACGTTGTCCTCCTGCGGCGCGTGCTCATCGGCGTGTTGGCGGTGGCCCTGCTGGGGGCTGTGGTCTTCGGGGTCCGTGCCTTGGCGTCATTCGTCTACTGGCACGATGAGGCTCATCAATCTCAGCCGATTGCCGGTTGGATGACGCCGCGCTACGTCGGCAAGTCTTGGCAAGTCCCGCCCGAGGTCATCGCAGACGCCTTAGCGCTCCGGTTGGAGGCTGGCACGGGGCGCACTCCCCTCACCGAAATTGCTAAGGCACGTAACCAAGACCTCAGCGTGATTATCGACACGCTGCAAGCGGCTATTGACGCCCATCTGGCAACCCGCCCATGACCGAAGTTTTCTTCGGGCTGGTCGCAAGCTGGGGTTTGATTGTCATCGCCCTCTCCGCCTATTTCTCATGCCTTGCGGTGCCAGTGCCCACGTCGGCGGTGATGCTGGCGGGCGGCGCTTTCGCGGCGGCGGGGGATTTGGTCCTTTGGCAGGTCTGCACCGTCGCCTACCTCAGCGCGCTTGCGGGCGATCAGACCGGCTTTCAACTGGGCCGTTGGGGCGGCAAATGGCTCTCAACGCGCGTCGCCGCGATGCCAAAACGCGCGGCCCTTTACGCAAAGGCCCAAGGCGCGATCAGCCGCTGGGGCGGCGCCGCCGTGTTCTTCAGCACATGGGCGGTTGCGCCCTTGGGGCCGTGGGTCAACTTCGCGGCAGGGGCCGCAGGCTACGATGTGTGGCGATTTACCCTTCTTGATGCCTTGGGCGAGGCGATTTGGGTCAGCATATATATCGCGCTCGGCTACAGCTTCGCATCTAATCTGGAGGCCTTGGCCAGCCTTGTGTCGAACTGGGGCGGGTTGATCAGCGCCATCGTTGTCGCCGCAGCAGCCGCCGCCGCATTGGTCCGTTTGGGCAAAAAGCGCGGCGGGCGGTCAGCTTAACCGCTGCTCCAATTGGTATAAAAACCGTATTTCAGACGCGCTTATGCTGTGCTAGCGTCGCCGGACAAACCAATAATGCGGGTTAAACCGAACATATGTCAGCCGAGCTTCCAGAGTTTTATTTCAGGGTCCGTGAGAATGGTGCAACCGTGTTCAGAGTTGATACCGAGAACCGACAACGCCGCATCGAGATGTCCGAAATTGCGATGGCCAACATCCGCAACGGACAGATCAAACCCCACGGCGACCACGAGTTATCCGAGGAAGAGCTGGAGGTCATCCAAGACTGGATGAACGAGCGCCTTGCCGTGATCGCGACCCGAGACATTGATGACATCTACCGCGCCATCGACTACCTGAACCTGACCACCCACTGGGCGCAAACTCGCGCCGAGGAGGACCAGCTTGAAGAAGTCACCGACGCGCTTTTGCTGGCCATGCATGACCTGCGCACGGTGCTCGTACGCAAGAAGGCCGACCGGTTGATGAAAGGTCGGGAGTGATCTGGCCTTTCCGGCAAACCTCTCAGCCACCAGAAACCCGCCTCTGGACCCACCTTGATGCCTGCGGCATCCCGTTTCGCGCCCCATTATCCGAATGGGCGACCGAGATGCATCTGACGTCCTGCGGATGGTGCCACGGGTTGGACTACTGCATCCCTGACGCGCAAGCGTCCTTCGTACCATGCCTTGATGCCCCCCTGCGCGCGCAGGTCTCGCCCGATACCAATCTGGACGCGCCGCCCGATTACCTGTGGGGCGCGGTGCGTGGCACGGGCGATTTGCGCCTCAACTACGCCAAGGCCATCGCCGCGCTGACCAAAACCTTCGGCAACGGCGCGGAATGCAGCACCGCAACCAGCGTTGCACGGCGGTGGGACATCGGGCTGGCCCGCATCACATGCACCGTTCACCCGCCGCAGCACCTGACAGGCACGCCGAGCCCGCGCCATCAAATGTTCCCCGAAACCGTGCATGAGGCGCAGATCGCGATCTATCCGGCATGGCGTCCCGTCCTGTCCAAACGGGTCGCTATGGAATGCGCGACGGCCAAATCCGTCTGGGCCATGCCAACCGCGCAGCGCCCCGTCCGCATCGCGATCACAGGGGCCAGCCACGATTGGCCGACGGGGATAACACCATTGCCCGTGGGGCTGGCGTGCTCCGACGCAGGGGCGCTGTTGGTGATCAAATCTCCGCACATCTTTGACCGCTATTCGGACGGTCGGTTGCGCGGAATCGTACTGTCGCGCGGCGCAGATGGTGCGCGCCTCTACGCCAATGTCACTGTAACCACCCGCGACGGCCCCGCCACCGCGCGCCGTGCCGTGGCCCATGATCCCTCCGGCCCAGACAAGCTTGATGCTGTCGCGAAGAGCTTGTCAGCGCGGCTGAATCTGCCGATGGACGTCGAGACCGACGCCTAGCCTGCGGCCTCGCGCAATTCCCGCAGGCGGTGAACGTAGCGCCACCACAGGGCGGCAGATGCAAACAGCAAACCAATCACCAGCCCCAGCCACACGCCAACGCCGCCAAAGCCCAACATTACGCCCAGCACATAGCTGGCCGGAATGCCAAGGCCCCAGTAGCTGATCGCCGCCGCATACATCGGCCAGCGCGTGTCTTGCATGCCGCGCAACAGCCCCAAGGCCATCACCTGCCCCGCATCGACCAGTTGGAACAAGGCGGCCACCGCCAGCAAGCTGGCACCAATGACCAGAACCGCGTCGCGATCCGCGCTCTCTGGGTCAAGGAAACCCGTCATCAGCAGGTCGGGCACCGCAAGGAAGGCGATCGTCGCCAACACCACAGCGCCGAACGACAGCAGCACAACCGCCTGCGCGCCCACCGCCAGCCCGCTCCAGTCCTTGCGCCCCATGGCGCGGCCCGCGCGCACGGTGGCGGCTTGGCTTAGCCCCACGTGGATCATGAACGTCGCGGCGGTGATTTGCAGCGCAATGCCATGCGCCGCCAATGGCAAGGTGCCAATCAGCCCGATAATCAGCGCAGAGGCCGAAAACATCCCGCTTTCCGCCAAATTCGTCAGTCCGATAGGCCAGCCCAGCCTGAACACCTCGCGAAACGCTTCGGGGTCAGGCCGCCAGATGCGTTGAAACAGCACATGCTCGCGCGTCGCAGGTCCACGCACCACGTAAAGGCTCAGCACACCCAAAGTTATAGCCTGAGAAATCACCGACGCAATCGCCGCCCCGCGCAGCCCCAACTCCGGCATCCCGAGGTTGCCGAAGATCAGGGCGTAATTCACCAAAACGTTCAAAAACACCGCCATGATTGTCACCCACAGCACAACGCCCGTGCGCTCCAGCGCGGCGAGGTAGCTTTTGATCACCATGACCAGCAGCGCCGGAAACAACCCGAACCCCGCGATCCGCAGATACTCCTGCGCCAAGGCTGATAGCTCTGGATCTTGGCCCAAGCTGCGCAGCAGCGGGTCCGACCAAACCATCAACGGCAAGAACAACAGCGCGTAGAGCACCGACAGCCACAGCCCCATGCGGGTCACCCGCCGGATGCGGGTGCTGTTGTCGGACGCCGCGGCTTCCGCCACCATCGGCATTACCGCAAACGAGAACCCCGCGCCCATGATGAAGACGACAAAGAAGAACGACGTCGCCAACACGCTCGCCGCCAGCGCGGTGGTGTCATACCAGCCCAGCATGATCGTATCGACCATCTGCACGGCAAACTGCGCCAGATGCGAGCCGACAAGAGGCAGTCCCAACACGAGGACGGCGCGAAGATGTTGTGTGAATGTCATGCAAAAAGCCTTAGGCCGATGCGGCCCCTAGGGCAAACCAAATAGAGCGGCAGCGGCCGCACCTCGGGTGTGCATTGCCAAACACTTGCCGCGATTGCGCCGCGTGGCGGCTTTATTCCTTGTGCAGACAGGGCATCGTAAAGTCTTGGTCCGGCAGGTGCCGAACCGCTAGTGCCACCCTGCCGCAAGGCATGACCCAGTAACGAGAGCCCGTATCACATGCCCCTGCCCTTACCTTCGGAATCCCCGCGCGCCCTCTTGGCCCGCTTCCTCACCGATACCTCCGGTGCCGTCGTCACTGACTGGGTGGTGCTGACCGCCGCCATCGCGGGCATCGGCGTCGCCGTGGTCACGATCACCAACGTCGGGGTGGAGCGGTCTTCTTCCAACATTCAGAAGTGTCTGGAAATTCAGGGCGATAAATGGGGCGGCACCAACGGTGGCGACTATGGGCAGCGGCTGGAAAGCATCCAAAACGAGTGTGGCGCGCTGTAACCCGCCAGTTTCGCGTACACACGCCATAAACCGCCCTTCCCCCCGCTAGCCCGCTCTGCCATAATCGCGCTCAAACCAACAAAAATGAGCAGCGGTATGAGCGACCTTCTTTCCAGTGGGCCAGATGACTACAACGCCTCCTCTATCGAGGTTCTCGAGGGTCTGGAGCCCGTGCGCAAACGCCCCGGTATGTATATCGGCGGCACCGACGAGCGCGCGTTGCACCACTTGGTGGCCGAGGTGCTCGACAACTCGATGGATGAGGCCGTCGCCGGTCACGCCAACCGCATCGAGGTGACGCTGAACGCCGATTACTCCATCACCATCAGCGATAACGGGCGCGGCATCCCGATCGACCCGCACCCCAAGTTTCCCGACAAATCCGCGCTGGAGGTCATCTTGTGCACCCTGCACGCGGGCGGCAAATTCTCTGGCAAGGCCTACCAGACCTCCGGCGGTTTGCACGGCGTCGGGGCTTCGGTGGTCAACGCGCTGTCCGACAGCATGGTGGTGCAGGTGGCCCGCAACAAGGAACTCTACGAGCAGCGTTTTTCGCGCGGTATCCCGCTGGGCCCCGTGGAAAAAGTCGGCCCGACCCAAAACCGCCGCGGCACCACGGTGACCTTCCATGCGGACGCCGAAATCTTCGGCGCGCACCGCTTCAAGCCCGCGCGGCTATTCAAATCCATCCGTTCCAAGGCGTATCTCTTCTCTGGCGTGGAAATCCGCTGGAAAACCGAGATCGACGACGGTGAAACCCCCGCCACCGCGACCTTCCACTTTCCGGGCGGCTTGGCGGACTACCTCTCCGAAACACTTGGCAAATCAACCACCTACGCCGATGCCGCCTTTGCAGGCACCGTCGACTTCAACGAGAAATTCGGCGCCGCAGGCAAGGTCGAATGGGCCATCAACTGGACCCCTGCCCGCGACGGTTTCATCCAAAGCTACTGTAACACCGTGCCCACGCCCGAGGGCGGCACGCACGTTACCGGCTTCTGGGCCGCGATCCTCAAGGGCATCAAGGCCTACGGCGAGCTGACCCACAACAAAAAGGCCGCGCAGATCACCCGTGACGACCTGATCTCCGGCGGCTGTGCGCTGGTGTCCTGCTTCATCGCGGAACCTGCCTTCGTGGGCCAAACCAAGGACCGCCTGTCGACCGAGGCCGCGGCCAAAATGACCGAAGGGGCTGTGCGCGACCACTTCGACAACTGGCTGGCCTCCGACACCAAATCTGCCGGTGCGATCCTCGACTTCCTTGTGCTGCGCGCCGAGGAACGTCTGCGCCGTAAGCAGGAGAAAGAGACCTCCCGCAAGTCCGCCACCAAGAAGCTGCGCCTGCCGGGCAAGCTGACCGATTGCACGTCCAAAACCCGCGAGGGCACGGAGCTGTTCATCGTGGAGGGCGACTCGGCCGGTGGCTCCGCCAAGGGCGCGCGCAATCGTGTTAATCAGGCGCTTTTGCCGCTCAAGGGTAAAATCCTGAACGTGCTGGGCGCGGCGTCCGGCAAGTTGCATTCCAACTCCGAAATCTCCGATCTGTGCGAGGCGCTTGGTGTTGGCATGGGCACCAAGTTCAACGTCGAGGACCTGCGCTACGACAAGATCATCATCATGACCGATGCGGATGTCGACGGCGCGCATATCGCGTCACTGCTGATGACGTTCTTCTTCATCCAGATGCGCCCGCTCATTGACCAAGGCCACCTCTATCTGGCCTGCCCGCCGCTCTATCGCCTGACCCAAGGCCCCAAACGCCTCTATGTGGCCGACGATATTGAGAAGGACGCGGCGATGGCCAAGGGCTTGGGCGGTAAGGGTAAAATTGACCTGCAACGCTTCAAGGGCCTGGGCGAGATGGACGCGAAGGACCTCAAAGAGACGACGATGGACCCCACCTCCCGCAAACTCATCCGCGTGACGGTGCAAGAGGACGAGCCGGGCGAGACCGGCGACCTGGTCGAGCGCCTGATGGGCAAAAAACCGGAGCTACGGTTCGAGTACATCCAGCAGAACGCGAAGTTTGTTGAGGATGTGGATGTTTAGAGACGCATTTTATTTAATCGTGCTCGTCGGGAGTTCGATCTAACCAACTCGGATATTTATAGACCTCTTTATAGGCCTCGTAATCGCCATTCTTAATTAATGACCTTGCTAGATCAGGCTTGGCATCCCACCCCTTTTTTCCATCCAAAAGTAATTTGAGAACGAATGTCTCATCTTTCAGAGCAGAAACTGGGTGCGTTACATAGTGTGTATCCAGACGTTCTGATCCAATCCTCTTTATGACTGCCGCGATGGCGTCTATCGCGTCCGTGACCTTTTGACGTGACGCACTTTCAAGCTTTACTGACCCCATCCTGTAATCATAGTCGGAGTGGGCAATACGCTTGTCGCTCCAGTTTTTAGCAAAGGCTGCTTTTGTCTTAGCTTCTTGAATTAGTTTCCGAAGTTCTTGGTCATTTGTTTGTTTTGAAATCTCTCTCAACAATCCCAAACTTAATGGCCTACGCTTTATTCGACTAGCCCCTTCATCGTTAAAACGTCGCAAACGTATCAAGACACTTTCCCAAAGGGAAATTTCAATTGTTTGGGCAAAGCTCCCAGAAATCGAATTGAGTAACTCAACTCTTTCCTTGTTTTTACCAAATAACTCTCGATATGATCGCCACATCAATCGCAGTTCGAAAAGATCACTTTTGAGCAGGTGGAATTCTTTGGCAATCTGTTCACCAAATTCTTCAACATGTTTATCCGGAATATCGTCCATGTTAAGCCACTCTACAAAACTAACTTCCAGAAGAGTGTGCATACCAATTTTCGAAGTAGCAAGTTTGATCGCGTCAAATTTCTACTATAAGAAGTACTATGAGGTTAGCACAAGCCGCGCATCGCCGTCACGCGGGGTGGCGATCTAACGCTAGTGACTGCCACTTTATGGCTGCCAAACTCCTCCCCCAAAACTGACCGTCCCCAGCATCAGCAAAATCGCCGCCCCATGGGGCGTGACGGCGATGCGCGGCGGCTACGCCTTGATTCCGCGCGGGGGAGAGCGCCCGACGTTTTGCCGACCGCCAAGATCACTCCACCTGAAGCGTCTGCAAATACTCCGCCACCGCCAGCAAGGGCTGCGGCACGGGGGTCATGACGCCGTCCAGTTCGATCTGGTCCATCGGCCCCTCGAACCAGCTGCCGAACTCCGGCATCGCGGTCTCGAACTTGGGGTTGCGGTGGAAGCCGTCGATGGTGCTCAGCACCCGCTCCATCGGGAAAGCCCCGCCGTTGCGCGCACTTAGCGTGGTCAGGTTCGCAGGCTTGCGCTTCAACCCCGCCGCCACCCAGCCCGTGCCCGCGCCATCCACCCCGTGGCAGGCCGTGCAATTTTCCGCAAACAACTGCGCGCCCGAGGGCGGCTCCGGCGCGGTGCATCCTGCAAGTGCCCCAACGGCCAATATATAAACGAGTTTCATCTGCGCCTCCCGAGTGTTGTTTTGCGGTGATCCTAGCACCCTACCTGCCGCTCGCCTTGCGCCATGTCAAACCCTCTTGCCCAATGTGCGAACTCTTGCCACTGTGCGTCTATGCGTGTGCTGTTTCTTCTTATGTTCCTTGGCCTTACCGCCTGCGGCAGGCCCCTGACCAAAGCGGAGCTGCAATTCGCCGCCGACTTCCACGGCCCCGATCTGGACGCCAGCAAGGTGCGCGTCCGCGCGGCCCCTGTGTTGAAGCTCTACCGCGCCACCTACCCCACGCCGCCGCGTACCACCTGCGTGCAAAAGCTGTTCCCGCCCGCCAAGGGACCGACGGTCTCCGGCTCCCCCGCCGCGACCGTTTTGTTCAACACGGTCAATGTGAACCCCGACTACCACGCCCGCAACTACCTGCCCGCCTACCCCGAGGCGTCCTTGCTGCTGGCGACCATGTTCCTCGCCCACGAGCTGATCCACGTCTGGCAGTGGCAAAACCGTGAGTTGACCGGCTACCACCCCCTCAAGGCCGCGCGCGAGCACCAGAACCAGCCGGACCCCTATCTGTTCGAGCTGTCCTCCAGCCGTAAACTGCTCGACTTCGGCTATGAGCAGCAAGGCGCCATCGCGGAGGAATACGTCTGCTGTGCAGCCCTTGCCCCGAAAGCCGCCCGCACCGCACGGCTGGAGGCCTTGCTGGGCGAGCATTTCGACCTGCGCGCGATGACCGCCCGCTTGGATCAGTCCGAAGTAGTGCTGCCGTGGGACGGGGTGGAGTTGAACGGAATCTGTGATTAGGCTTCACGTCGGAGGAGACCAGAATGAACACATATGATTTGAGCGGCCGCGTCGCCGTTGTAACAGGCGGGGCGCAGGGGATCGGCTTGGCGGTAACGGAACGGCTGCAAGCCTCCGGCGCCAAGGTCGCGGTATGGGACATGCAAGGCGCCAGCTCAGGTGACGCGCAGATGGTCTGCGACATCGCCGATATGGCGTCTGTGAAAGCGGCGCTTGCTGCGACGGAAGCCGCCCTTGGGCCGGTGGACATCTTGGTGAACTCTGCCGGCATCGCGGGGCCAAACGCCCCGATCGGGGAGTACGATGACGCCGCTTGGGCACAGATCATCGCTATCAACCTCACCGGCACCTACAACACCAACAAGGCGGTGCTGGCGGGCATGCAAAGCCGCGACTATGGCCGTATCGTCAACATTGCGTCCATCGCGGGCAAAGAAGGCAACCCGAACGCTTGCGCCTATTCGGCGTCCAAAGCAGGCGTCATCGGCTTCACCAAATCGGCAGGCAAAGAGAACGCCGCCCATAATATCGCGGTGAATTGCGTCACCCCTGCCGCGGCCCGCACGCCGATTTTCGACCAGATGAGCGAGGAGCACATCGACTACATGCTCTCGAAGATCCCGCGCGCACGGTTCCTAGAGGTCGAGGAGGCCGCAAGCATGATCGCGTGGATCGTATCCGCCGAGAACTCCTTTACCACAGGCGCAGTGTTTGACCTCTCCGGCGGTCGGGCAACGTATTGAACATCAAGGCAAGAACCGTCTTGAGCATGGTCGGCTATAGCTTGGTTACGATGCTCATTGTGGTGGCGGGCGTCGCGGTGGTGTTGCCCATGATAGAGCCACAATCAAACGTCAGGTATCAAACCGTCAAAATTTTGGCGCGCGGCACATCCAGTGTGAGCGATCAATCCGCCGCGCGTGGAGAGCCGCTGGTCGAGGTGCAGCTGCCGGACGGGCAAATACTTCGCCTGCCGGGTATGTATTATGCAGTTCATACCACTCTGGAGACGGCCTGCCTGCGCACAAGCCAAGGTCGCTTCACCGGCGTAATAAAACGGGATCTGCGCCCGATAAATCAGTGCGGCTAGCGGTCTTTCAACTGCGCTCCCTACGCCGCAATGCGTGCGCCCATCCGGGCCATCTCCGGCCCTGTCAGCTCGGTCTTCATGGCCTTTGGCGAGGCCTCGTATTTTGCATAGATCTTACGGCTGCGTTCTACCGTTCGCATCGCTTTAACGGCGGGGGTGAAGGCGATGTCGTGATGCGCGTTCGGCATGGTTAAGGCTTCGTTTCGGTTGGCCCAGGGTAGCTGGCCGCTTGCCCTTTGCCGGAACTCCATGCATCACTTCTACGTCACGACGCCCGATTTCCACTGAAAGCCACGGACAGACAGCCATGAACACCACATCCTACGCCCTGATTATGCTGGCCGCGGGCATCGGAATTCCCGTGCTCGCCGCCCTGAACGCCAGCCTTGGGCGCACGATCGGGGCCCCAGCCGCAGCCTCCGTTGTGCTGTTTGCGGTGGCGTTCCTCAGCGCGTTGGTGGTGGCCATCATCACCGGTCCCGCCGCCATCGCCAAGGTCGCGACAGCGCCAAAACACCTGCTATTGGCGGGGGTGCTGATTGCCTTCTACGTGCTGACCATCACCTACATCGCGCCGCACTTCGGCATCGGAAACGCGGTGTTCTTCGTGCTATTGGGGCAATTGATATCGGCCGCGCTCATCGACCACTTCGGCCTGTTCGGCGCGGTGCAAACACCCCTCACGCTGACGCGGGCAGCGGGGATCGCGGTGATGGCAGGTGGGGTCTTTCTGACCCAAATCACGGGCCGCCCCTAAAAGGGGGCTGGCACGTCGTTCCAATAAATCAGCCGTTTAGCGGGAAAAGCTAGGCCTTCCCCGCCTTCTCTTCCAGCGTCATCCATTCTTCTTCAGCGGCATCCAGCACGGCCTGCCGCTCCACCAAAGCATCTGTGGCCTTTTGGAATTTGGCCGGATGGTCGGTAAACAGGTTCGGGTCAGACATAAACTCCACCAGCTTGGCGATCTCGGCCTCAAGGCGCGCCATTTCGTCGGGCAAGGCCTCAAGCCGGTGCTTCTCGGTAAAGGTCAGCCCACCGCTGGCTTCCGCCTTCTTGTCTTCAGCGGCCTGACGCCCTTTCTCTCGGCGCGACTGCGCGGGCTTCTCGGATAGAACCGAGGCATCGCCAGCCTCAGCAGCTTGCGCTTTGTAGTCGGACCAACCGCCGGCATAGACCGTTGCCTTCCCGTCCTTCAGCGCCACGGTGGTCGAGGCCACACGGTCCAGAAAGTCGCGGTCGTGGCTCACAAGGATCACAGTGCCATCGTAGTCAGAGATCAGCTCCTGCATCAGGTCCAGCGTCTCGATGTCCAGATCGTTTGTCGGCTCGTCGAGGATCAGCAAGTTGCTTTCCCGCGCCATAATCCGCGCCAGCAATAGCCGTGCTTTTTCACCACCAGACAAGGATTTAACCGGCGCGCGGGCCTGCGCCTCGTCGAACAGGAATTCCTTGAGGTAGCCCACAACATGCTTCGGGGTGCCGCGCACCATGACGTGATCACCTTGCCCGCGCACGCGGGTCGCGGGATCCTCGGTCATCGCCGACCACAGCGTATCTTCTGGGTTCAGGGCGGCGCGGTTCTGGTCAAACACCGCCATCTCCAGATTGGTGCCGATCTTCACAGTGCCACTGTCGGGGGCCACTTCGCCCGTCATCAGTTTTAGCAGCGTGGTTTTCCCCGCGCCGTTCGGGCCAACCAACGCAATGCGGTCGCCACGGTTCACCTTCAGCGAGAAGTTTTTCACAATCGTTTTGTCGCCAAAGGCCAGCGACACGTCGTCCATAACAAACACCTGTTTGCCGGACTTCGGCCCCGCCTCCAGCGCCATGGCAGCGGTGCCTTGACGTTTGATCTGGCCTGCTTTCTCCGCCCGCAAGTCCTGCAACGCCCGCACGCGGCCTTGGTTACGCTTGCGCCGCGCCGAGATGCCCTCGACCGCCCAACGGGCCTCCGCCTTGATCTTGCGGTTCAGCTTGTGGCGCTGCTGGTCTTCGTCTTCCCACAGCTTGTCGCGCCACTCCTCAAAGCGGTCGAACCCCTGCTCTTGGCGGCGCACTTGGCCACGGTCGACCCAGAGCGTGGCGCGGGTTAGCGCGCGCAAAAACGCCCTATCGTGCGAAATCAGGATGTAAGCCGCGCGGGTGGAGGACAGATGCCCCTCCAGCCATGCGATGGCCTCGATATCAAGGTGGTTGGTCGGCTCATCAAGCAGCATCAACTCCGGCGCCTCCGCCAACAGTTTTGCCAAGGCGGCACGGCGGCGCTCCCCGCCGGAGGCCGCGTCGACCTTCGCGTCTAGGTTCAGCTTCAACCCCTCAGCTGCGCTCAGCAGCTTGTATTCCTCGCTGGGGTCCATCTCGCTCAGGGCGAACTCGCCCAGCGTGTCGAACCCGCTCAGGTCGGGGTCTTGTTGCATGTATCCGGTGGTCACGCCGGGCGCGAGAAAGCGCGCGCCGGAATCGGGTTCAATAATCCCGCCCATGACTTTCATCAGCGTCGACTTGCCAGAGCCGTTGCGCCCCACGAGGGCCACACGGTCCCCCGGTTGGACAACCAACCCGAGGTCAGAGAATAAGGGATCGCCGCCGAAGGTCAGCGAGATGTCGGTGAGTTGTAAATGCGGTGTACGTGCCATGGAACACCCGCTACGGCCTCCGCGCTACGGCGTCAACTGATCACCCGACGACGGCGCGTAAAAGCTTCTTGCGGGCGGGGGGAATCGCCGTGATCTCCAGCCCCGTGAACACATGCAGCGTGTTCATCTCCTCATCAATCACCGCATGGTCACTGACCCATCCCCCCATCGCCAGATAGGTGCGCAGCAGCGGCGGCATAGATTGCATCGCAGTTTTCATGTCGGGGCGGTGCAATTCCAGCCTGTCCGCATAGGGGAAGATCGACGCCGCCTTGACGCGCGGCAGCCAGTGCGGTGGCGCTAAATGGCGTGCCTTCAAAAGCGCGAACGCGTCCAGATACGCCTCCCCCGACGTCCCTTTGAAAGAGGAGCAGCCGAATAACATCTGTACGGACGCCGCATCCACGTAGGCCGTCAGCGCCCCCCACGCGACGCGCAAAATGTCGGGGTCACTGTGGTCGGGGTGGATGCAGAACCGCCCTACCTCCAGCATCTTGCCATCGTAGCATGCCAGCCGCGATAGCCCGTAGTGCTGCGCCGAATAGCTTTGCTCAATCGCGCCGCCACTGTCCAACGCCAGCAGCCGATACGCGCAGACAAGCGCACCGCGTGCGGTGTCCTCCACCAAAACATGCAGGCAGCTGTCGTCAAAGCTGTCGTGGTCCGGCGGCGCATCCGCGCCGTGAAAGGCCAGCGCGCGCAGCCGCTGGGCCGCCGCCACATCCTCAGGGCCGTCCGCAAAGCGGGCGACGTAGCGGCCTTTGCTCAGCAGTGGCATGATTTCGCCCTCCGGCGCGCGCCGCCTCACCAGCGAGACGGCGTCGATATAGCTACCTAAATATTATAAGCGCACAGACGCAAGAACCGGCGCAACTCGGGGAAAACTTATTCGCCCAAAGCCTGACCAAGGTCGATACGGCCAAAGTTGCGGATGATCTGGCGAATGAACGTCACGTCACGCACTGTGGTTTCCGTCACGCGGCGCGACAAGGTGACAACCCGCCCGTCTTGCAGGCCAAAGCGTTCCACATTTTGCAACACGTCGTCGTCGCTAAAGCGCAAGGCGATCACTTCGCGGTTGATTTCTTGAGGTTTTCTATAGGCGAAGTGGCGCAGCTTGCTACCCACATAGAACCAGTCACCGCCACGCAGAACGCCGGATGATGACGGCTTACCGATCAAATCCTCGACCGATCCACGCGTATCGACACCAACCGTGAGGCTTTGAAGATCTTCCTCTACAGGAATGTAGCCGTGGTTGCGGATAACTTCCGAGCACCCAGCCAGGACCACAAGCGCCGTTACTGCTACCAGTTGTACCAGACGCGATGCCTGTTTGATCTCACCGTGCCGCATGCGCGACCCCCGTATTTTGTTCGTGTCTTGCTCTACTCGCGCCCAAAGGCCTAAAGAAGGACTTACAGAAGGACGCGCAAGTGATCAAGAAAGATAGCTCCCCTATGGCTAAGACAACAGTGTTACGGCTGGCAGACCTGCCGACCCGCAAAATCACACAGATCGACTACACCCCCGACGCGGCGGTGCTAGAGCGGCTCGCAACCGAGATGGACCTGAGCGCGCTGCGCAAGGTTCGGCTGGACGGCACGCTAAAGCCGCTTGGCAACAAGGACTGGCAATTGAACGCCCGCCTTGGCGCAACGGTGGTGCAGCCTTGCGTTATAACGCTGGCCCCGGTGACCACACGGATAGATGAGCAGGTGGAGCGCAACTACCTGTCCGACTGGATGGAACCCACTGCGGCAGAGCTGGAAATGGACGGCGACGACATCTCCGAACCGCTGCCCGAAGCCATTGATCTGGCGCAGATCACCGCGGAGGTGCTGGCCATCGCCGTCCCCGCCTACCCGCGTGCCGAAGGCGCGGAGCTGTCGAAAAAAGATTTTACCGAGCCGGGGCAAGAGCCGCTCACCGACGAAGATGTGAAGCCATTTGCGGGCCTCGCCTCCCTGAAAGCCAAGCTGGAAAACCCCGACAAAGACTAATCGCGCAAGGAAGCGCCCCGAATCGTCTTGCCATATGCGATGGAATAGGTATTTTCCGCGCTTCTTGAGATTATGGCTCTGGACGCGAGGACCATGAGGCGTTAGACGCCCACGGAACGTCGTCGTAAAGACGCCTACACTGACACACGGGCCAAAGCTGGCCCCTTTAACACCAAAGGTTGAGACATGGCCGTCCAGCAGAATAAAGTATCCAAGTCGCGCCGCAACAATCGTCGCGCCCATGACGCGCTGGTGGCTGCGAACCCTAACGAGTGCAGCAACTGCGGCGAACTGAAACGCCCACACCACGTTTGCCCATCTTGTGGCCACTACGCAGAACGCGAAGTTGTGGCTTTGGCGAACGAAGTCGATCTGGACGACGACGCCGCATAAGCTTACGCTGCTTCGCTACAATAATGCGAAAATACAGGCAGGCTTACCGGTGAGTTCATCAGACACAGTCATATCAATTGACGCTATGGGCGGGGACTTGGGCCCCGCCGTTGTCGTTGCTGGAATGGCAATGTCGGCTAAGGCGAACCCAGAAGTGCGCTTCATCGTGCACGGCGACAAGGATGAGCTGTCAAAGCACATCGAAAAGCGCGGCATCGCTGACCGCTGCGAGATTCGCCACACCGATGATGTGGTCACCATGCATGAAAAGCCGTCCCACGTGATGCGGCATGGCAAGGGCACGTCCATGTGGTCTGCCATTGATGCCGTGCGCGCGGGCGACGCGACGGTCTGCGTCAGCTGCGGCAACACCGGCGCTCTCATGGCTGTGGCCATGATCCGGCTGCGTAAGGTTCCGGGCGTGAACCGCCCCGCCATCGCGTGCCTGTGGCCCTCGCGCAATCCCTCCGGCTTCAATGTGATGCTCGACGTGGGGGCAGACATTCGCGCCGATCAAGATGACTTGCTGCAATATGCTCTGATGGGCCTCAGCTACGCGCGCAACGGCTTTGACCTCACCCGCCCCCGCATCGGCCTGCTCAACGTCGGCACTGAGGAACACAAGGGCCGCGCTGAGCTAAAAGTCGCGCATGAGATGATCGAGGCCGCCGCCGAATATAACGATTTCGAGTACGTGGGCTTTATCGAGGGCGGCGATATCCCGTCAGACCGCGTGGACGTGATCGTCACCGACGGGTTCACCGGAAATGTGGCGCTGAAAACCGCGGAAGGCACCGCTAACCTGATCTCTGGCCGCCTGCGCGAGGCCTTTCTTTATTCGCTCCCCTCACGCTTCGCGGCCTTGCTGGCCTACCCATCGCTGCAACGCCTGAAAAAGCGCATCGACCCGCGTCAGGCCAACGGCGGCGTGTTTCTTGGCCTCAACGGCACAGTGGTAAAATCCCACGGCTCCGCCGACGCTACCGGCGTCTCCGCCGCGATCAAGTTGGCCTTCCAGCTGGCGCAATCAGGTTTTGGCGAGAAGCTGGCCGCACGGGTTGCATCCGTTACCGAAGCGGGTCAATCTGAGGGTCCGGCTCCGAAGGCGCCGACGACGGCAAAAGGCAAACCCAATACATGACAATGATCCGTTCCGTTCTGCGTGGCATGGGCCACGCCCTGCCCGAGCGCGTGGTAGAAAACGCTGAGCTCGAAACCATTGTGGACACCACCGACGCATGGATCAGATCGCGCTCCGGAATTGAACGTCGCCACTTCGCGGCAGAGGGCCAAACCACCTCCGATCTGGCCACCGACGCCGCACGCGCCGCCTTGGCGGACGCAGGCATGGACGTATCCGACATTGACGCGATCGTGGTCGCCACCTCGACGCCCGACACGACCTTCCCCTCCGTCGCCACGATGGTCCAAGGCAACTTGGGCATGAAGACAGGCTTTGCCTTCGATGTGCAGGCCGTGTGTGCGGGCTTCGTCTTCGCCATGTCGAACGCCGACGCGTTGATCAAATCCGGTCAGGCCAAACGCGTGCTGGTCATCGGCGCGGAGACCTTCTCGCGCATCATGAACTGGGAAGACCGCACCACCTGCGTGCTGTTCGGCGACGGCGCTGGCGCCGTGGTCCTTGAGGCCGCCGAAGGCGAAGGCACCACGCAAGACGCGGGCATCCTTGCCACCGATCTGAACTCCGACGGCAGCTACCGCGACTTGCTTTATGTCGATGGCGGCGTCTCCAAAACCCAAACCACTGGCGTGCTGGTGATGCAGGGCAAAGAAGTCTTCCGCCACGCCGTCGAAAAGCTGGCCAAAACCGCTGAAGCCGCCCTTGCTAAGGTCGGGCTAAGCGATGACGACGTGGATTGGGTCGTGCCGCATCAGGCCAACCTGCGCATCATCAAAGCCACCGCCACCAAGATGAATATCCCGATGGAGCGCGTCGTTGTGACCGTCCAAGACCACGGGAATACCTCCGCCGCATCGATTCCCCTCGCCCTGTCCGTGGCCAAATCGGAGGGCAAGTTCGCCCCCGGTCAGCTGCTGGTAATGGAGGCAATCGGCGGTGGTTTGGCATGGGGCTCGGTCGTTTTGCGCCTTTGATGGGGGAAAACCCGCTCAATCTACGCATAAAGCGCGCAATCCAAGCCCTTGATATTGACTCGGAAATTCCCCCAAGCCTATCGTCTTGAAACATATTACTAGGGGGACGACATGACTGCCAAAACATTGACCCGCATGGATTTAAGTGAAGCTGTATTCCGAGAGGTCGGCCTGTCGCGCAATGAAAGCGCCGATTTGGTCGAAAGTGTTCTCAAACACATGTCCGACGCCTTGGTCGCGGGCCAACAAGTCAAGATCTCGTCCTTCGGCACATTCTCCGTCCGTGAGAAGTCCGCCCGCGTGGGCCGGAACCCGAAAACCGGCGAAGAAGTCCCTATTCACCCCCGCCGCGTGCTGACCTTCCGTCCGTCACATCTGATGAAAGACCGCGTCGCATCCGGCAACAAGTCCTGACCCGCCGATAACGGAGGTCTCGTTTATGGCAACCAAAGCGCGTGATGCGTTCCGTACCATTTCTGAAGTGGCCGACTGGCTGGATGTGCCAGCACATGTGCTGCGCTTTTGGGAAAGCAAGTTCACCCAGATCAAACCGGTGAAACGTGCCGGCGGACGGCGCTACTATCGCCCCGTCGATATGGAGCTGATCGGCGGCATTAAAAAGCTGCTGCATGACGACGGCATGACCATTCGCGGCGTACAAAAGCTGCTCAAGGAAGACGGCGTGAAAGCCGTAAGCGCGATGTCCCCCTCGCTTGACGGTGTGGACGAAGCCGCCTCGCCGCGCACCGCCCGCCGCAAGGCAGAGACCGCAGATATCGAGGATGCGGTCGAGAGCACGGCAGACGACACCGCAGATCAGTCCAGCGACACAAGCGATGATCGCAAAACGCATGACGCGTGGGACGCCGACGCCAAGCAAGACACCCCGCCCCCACCGCCTGCGCGCGAAATCGCGGCAACCGCCGACCAGACAGAAACCCAAAACGAGACGGGAACCGGCGACGCCGAAACCCCGCCCATGGAAGAGCCAATGCAAGAAGACGTGCCCGAGGCCCCCTTTATCGAGGTCGAAGAGGAGCCGCAGTTTGGCGGCGACAATGTGGTTGAACTGACAACGCGCGGCGAAGCGGCGGCTAAGCCTGAGCCTGAGCCTGAAATAGAAAAGCCGCCAGCGATGGAAGACACCCCAGAAGCTGCCCCCGATCCAATCGCGGAGCCAACCACCGCCGAAGACCTCGCTACGGAAACGACCACCGTTGAGGACGCCACCGCCCCAGAAACAGAGGCAGAGGCAGAGGCAGAGGCAGAGGCAGAGGCAGAGGCAGAGGCAGAGGCAGAGGCAGAGGCAGAGTTGACTGCCGCGCCCGAAGATCAAGCCCCTGACGCTGCCCCTGAAGAAGAAACCTTGGCCGAAAGCGCCCCCGAAGCGGAGCCAGAGCCTGAAGCCCCCGCCGTCGAGGCCGCCCCCGAACCAGAGCCCGCGCCAGAACCCGAACCAGAGCAGCCCCCTGCCGAAAAAGGGTTCCAGCTCTCGGAATCGCAGCTTGCCGCGCAGGCCTTGCACCGCGCCTTGCGCAGCACCCGCGCCAAGGCGGCGAACCCAGAGGAGCTGGCCCCGCATATTGCCCGCCTTCAGGCCCTGCGTGACCGTTTGGCCAACAACCTGTCCGCACAATAGACCGCTTCGGGCAGCGATGTTTTTGCAGGCCGTGCAATATTCTGCCCAAAGCCCTTGCCACCGCTTGGAATTTGGCTATGACATGGCGGCATTAGTCGGGCTATGGCGCAGCCTGGTAGCGCGTCCGTCTGGGGGACGGAAGGTCGCAGGTTCGAGTCCTGCTAGCCCGACCAATACCAAAACGCCCGTGTGCTTTTGCGCCGGGCGTTTCGTGTATCTAGGGGGATGATGTAGTGGCAGATTTCAAAGCAGGCGTGCTCGCCGATCACCAGATGCAGGCGATGATCGCCTCCGGCGCCATCACCGCTGAACAGCCCATTGAAGCTGGCCAAATTCAACCCGCCTCCCTTGACCTGCGCCTTGGCACCCACGCCTACCGTGTCCGCGCCTCCTTTCTGACGGGCCGCGATCATCCGGTGGAGCGGCGTTTGGAAGATTTCACCATGCACAAGGTCGACCTGACCAAAGGCGCGGTGCTGGAAAAGGGCTGCGTCTACGTCGTCCCGCTGTTGGAGCATCTGGCCCTGCCGCAAGACATGTCCGGCGCGGCCTCCGCGAAGTCCTCTATCGGTCGGCTCGACCTGCTCACCCGCGTCATTACCGATCACGGCGTAGAATTCGACCGCGTCCCTGCGGGCTACGTCGGTCCGCTCTATGCAGAGATTTGCCCGCGGTCCTTCTCCGTCGTGGCCCGCACGGGGCAAATGCTCAACCAGATCATCTTTCGCGTAGGCAAAACCGTCATGGACGATACGGCGCTACGCGCGTTGCACGCCGAAAGCCCGATCGTGTCCGGCGACGCGGTGATCTCTGACGGCTTGGGCTTCTCCGTCGATCTGAAGCCGCAAAACGGTGATCTGGTGGGCTACCGTGCCAAGCCACACACGGGCGTGATTGATCTGGACAAGCTCGCGCATTACGACCCCGCCGACTATTGGGAGGAGCTGCGCACAACAGAAGGCCGCCTGATCCTCGACCCCGGTGCGTTCTATATCCTCGTCAGCCAGCAAAGCATCACCATCCCGCCCCATTGCGCGGCAGAGATGGCCCCCTATCTGGCGATGGTCGGTGAATTCCGCGTGCACTACGCGGGCTTCTTCGATCCGGGTTTCGGCTACTCCAGCGCGGGCGGCACAGGCTCGCGCGGGGTGCTGGAGGTTCGTTGCCACGAAGCCCCCTTCGTGCTGGAGCACGGCCAAACCGTGGGCCGTCTGGTGTATGAGCACATGTCGGAAATCCCGACGCAGCTATACGGCGTCGACATCAAGTCAAACTACCAAGGCCAAGGCTTGAAGCTGTCCAAACACTTCAAAACCCCTGCCCCATAGCAATACGGGCGACCACTGGCCGCCCGCACGCTTTACTCCCCCACCACAAACGGCGCGGCGCACTCGTTACCCTACCCCTTACTTCATTGAGTTCATGCCAAACATGTTGCCCTCTGTGTCTTGGCACAGGGTGACGAAGCCAAACTCCCCGATGGAGAACTTCGGGCGAATGACAACGCCGCCTGCATCAGCCACCCGCGCTTGGTTCACGGCCGTATCCTCCACCATGAAATAGACGACCGTGCCGCCAACACCGGGGGAGGCGTATTCCGCCTTCGTCAGTGCCCCACCTGCACCATATACGCTCATGTCGGCGGGGAAGCTCATCATCTGGGATTCTCCAGTCGGGTCCGGCATCTCTTCCAGCTTGTTGCCAAGCACCGCCTCGTAAAACGCGACTGCACGGTTAAGGTCGTTCACGTAGATGTCGAACCATCCTACTGCGTTCATTTTGGTCATGTTCAGCTCCATAATACGTTGGTTATGAAGCCTGTGTAACAACCCGCTATAGCCGCGTATTGTAGATATCAGACATCGAACTTGCGCGAATACCGTCCGGGCGTGTAGCCCGTGGCCTTGCGAAACGAATGGATAAAGTGGGACTGATCGGCATAGGACCACGTGTGACTGCCGTTTAACGTCTGCTGCAGGCGCAAAACCTTCAAGAAGTCATGCGGCGCGAACCCTGTCGTCTGCTTCAACGTCCGCTGCAACTGACGCGTCGACAGATTGGCGACCTCCGCCATATCGCCCACCGTGTGGATGTCGTCCAAATGCTGGAATATCTTCTCTGTCACGGGGTTCGGCGCGACCATTTTATCCGCCACCAGCCTGTCCACGAAGTCGGAGAGCACGGATTGTTGCGCCTCAAACCCCTGCCCCGCCAACGCGCCGTTCAGATCAAGCAGAGGCAGGTCACCGCTGTAGGGCATGTCGATAATGCCCATATGCGCCGCCTCCCCGCACCAGACACCTGGAAGAAAGCGGATGTTCACGAAGTGGAACTCCCGCCCCAAGTTGAACTCCTCCGACGTCGCGCGCAGCTTGGAAACCCCCGCGATCTTGCGGTCCAACTGGTCAAAAACAATGTAGCAGCAGGCATCCGGCAACGCGTGAAAGCGGTAGTCCTCGGGCAACACACCGTCCGTTTTCAGGTCCAGAAAGCGATGCACAATGCCGCGCAAATGCTGCGGCGGCTCCGCCTCGACGAATTGCACCTCGGGGACAGTCTTGTCCTTGCCGTTGCCCTTAGGGTCATACATCGCGGAGGGCGGGACTCTAGAACCGCCCGATCCGTCGGCTCATCCGAACCGCTTGTTTGGCGCGTTTGGATGTCTCCCCCGACTTTTGGCGCTGCTCCGGCGTCAGGTCTTTGCCGCGCTGGCCACGGTTGGCGGCGACGTCGATGCCCTTGTTGATCCCCATGTTGATCAAGCGGCGCATGATCATGCGCATCGCCATATTTATCATCTGGTTCATCTGAGTACTCCTGTGTCGCCCCTTATGTGGGGATCAATCCTCAAAAAGCTCGTTCTGGCCTTCTGGGCTTTCATCGTCATCATCGTCGTCGTCGCGCGTCAGCCCGCCCGGCTGGGGTCGGTTGTCCAGCAATCCGGCAGAGCGCAGCTCCTTCAGGCCCGGCAAATCACGCGCGTTCTCAAGGCCGAAGTGATCAAGGAACTCTTGCGTCACCACAAAGGTCACAGGCCGCCCCGGCGTCATCCTGCGTCGCCCGAACCGGATCCACTCCATCTCGATTAGCTGGTCAATCGTGCCCCGCGACACCGAGACGCCGCGAATTTCCTCAATCTCCGCACGGGTCACTGGCTGGTGATAGGCCACAATCGCCAAGGTTTCGATCGCCGCGCGCGACAGTTTGCGCGTCTCGACGGTCTCCTTTTGCATCAAGAAGCCCAAGTCCCCCGCCGTGCGCATCGCCCAAGCATCCCCGACCCGCACCAAATGCACGCCCCGCCCCTCGTAGCGTTTCTTGAGGTACACAAGCGCCTCTGCGGGGTCCGCGCCGTGGGGCATGCGGTCCGCCAGTTCCTTCACGGTCACAGGTTCGACCGAGGCAAACAGAATTGCCTCCACCATGCGCTCCTGCTCGCCCATGGGGGGGGCCTCAAACAAGGATTCTTCGGGTTGCTCAGACATTTAGCTGTCCTTCTTGCGAATTTGTATGGGGGCGAAAACATCGCCTTGGCGCAGCTCTATCTGCCCCTGTTTTACCATCTCCAGTGACGCGGCAAAGGTCGCCGCCGTGGCGGAGCGCCGCTTCACAGGGTCCACCTCCCAGCCCTCCGGCAGCCACGAATTCAGGTCCGACCAATCGCCCGCATAGCCAATCAAACTGCGCATCCGCGCCAAGGCTTGCTCCATGGTGAACACCTTTTCACGGTCCATCACAAACGGGCGGAAGTCGTCCTTGGTCTTGATCCGCGCGTAGCCTTGCATCAGGTCCAGCAGCGTCGCCGTATAGGTCACCTTGCGCACGCGGGTCACATCTTCGGGCAGGCCCCGCGCAAAGAAGTCGCGGCCCAACTGGTCTCGCGCCATCAGCTTGGCGGAGGCTTCGCGCATCGCGCTCAACCGTTCCAACTGGAACGCCAAATGCGCGGCCAGTTCCTCGCCGCTGGGGCCTTCTTCCGTCGGATCGGGCGGCAGCAACAGGCGGGATTTCAAGAACGCCAACCACGCCGCCATCACCAGATAATCCGCCGCGAGCTCCAAACGCAGCTCCTTGGCGCGCTCGATGAAGATCAGATACTGCTCAGCCAGCTGCAAAATGGACACTTTGCGCAGGTCCACTTTCTGGGTCCGCGACAGCGTCAGCAACAGGTCCAGCGGACCCTCAAACCCGTCAACGTCAACGATCAACGCCTCCGCGGCCAAGCGCGCCTCAACGGTGCCCTCGTCCCAGTTGATCTCGGTCTGCTCGTTCTCGCTCATATGCTACCCTGCGACTAGGGTGCGAAACTCCGCTTCAAGCGCCGAAATGTCAACATCTGTTGGGGTTTTGCGCTGGCTCAGCGCCCGCTTGGCCCGAATATCCATAGCCGGTGTCATGGCGCCGCAAACCTCGGCCACGCCCGCCATCTCCGTCATGTCGCCGTTGCAATGCAGCGCGATATCGCAGCCCGCGTCCAACGACGCCCGCGCCCGCTCCGGCACCGCCCCCGACAGCGCCTCCATCGAAATATCGTCGGTCATGATCAAGTTGTCGAACCCGATATCCTCACGGATCATCGCCATCGCCTTGGGCGATGTTGTGGCGGGCAGATCATCAATGCACGGAAACACGATATGCGCCGTCATGCCCATAGCCATATGCGTCAACCGCTTGAACGGCGCGAAGTCCAGCGCGTCCAACTCCGCACGCGGGACATCGACGGTGGGCAGGTCTTTGTGCCCGTCGACCACCGCACGCCCGTATCCAGGAATATGCTTCAGCACCGGAAGCACGCCACCATCCAGCAGCCCCTGCTCCGTGGCCAAACACATCTGAACGACCGTATCGACATCCGACCCATAGCAGCGGTTGCGCAAAACTGGATGGCTTTCCGGCCAGATCACATCCGCAAGCGGCGCACAGTTCACGTCAATGCCAACCTCGAACAGCTCCGCCGCAATCAGGCGATTGCGCAGGTACATAGCCCGCGCGGCGTTCTCGCCTGCCATGGCCATCTGATCCAACGCCGGTGGATACTCCCGCCATTCCGGCGCGCGCATCCGCTGAACGCGTCCGCCCTCTTGGTCAATCAAAACCGGCGCATCCCAGCCCACGCTGTCGCGCAGCTCAGTGGTCAGCGCCGATAACTGACTGCGATTTTCGATATTTCGGGCAAAAAGGATGAATCCCCACGGATTTGCGCTTGCGAAAAAGCGACGTTCCGCCTCCGACAGCCGCAAACCCTCGCAGCCAAAAATATATGCGCCTGAGGGCATTGCAAACACCTCTTAAACTAGATCGCCCAAATGCAGTTGCACAAAGCGAACATTGGGCCCTTTAACGGGCCAGAACGGGGATACAGGCAGCTTTGCCCGCGACCAGCACCGCGCAAAAGCGCCGCGAGGCGTTCAAATCCGCAAAACCAACCGCCCGCAAACGGTAGAACTTGCGCCCGCCAGAGGTCGCCTCTTGGATGACCCGCGATTTGCCGTCGATATAATCTTCAAACCGTGCCGCGATTTTGTCCCACTCAGAGCGTGCCGTCGCCGCATCGTCAAACGCGCCCAGCTGCACCAAACGTGTGCCAGAGGCGATCTCGCTCGGGTCGATCTCCTCAACCGCGCCGCCGCCCACGGCCATCACCGCCGATGCCACGGCTGCATTCGCTTGCAACGCGGCCAAATCAACCTCCGGCTTGCGCCCCGGCACGGGGGAACGGCTCACGCCCGGCAGGCTCGGATCAAGGATCGGCCGCGCGAGGTTCATCGCCACTTGCTCACCCGCCGGTGTGCGGTTTTCCAACGGGGTCGCGCCTGCGGCCAAGCGGTCCGCCAGCGCTTGCGCGCTTTCTTCGGCGTCCGCGCCGCTGGAGGCGGCATTCAAAGACACCATCGTGCCCACGGCCTCCTCAACCACGCCCTCGGCGTCGACCTCGATCTCGCTTGGCGGGGCCATAATGGCGTCGTCTTGGGTCAAATCGATCGGTTCGGGTGCCAGAATAACCTGCCCCGTCGGCCCCTCGGCCTCACCCTCTGATTGTACGGAATTCACAGCCAAACCAGTGTGTTGCGCCAATTGACCACCGGGGTCGGCAGGTTGCACACGGGCAGGCCCTTCCAGCGCGCGGATCACGGGCACGTCTGTGACGTCGCGCACGGTCAACTGGTAGCCCCAAACGGCCAGACCAAGCACCAACACCACAGAGCTGCCAGCCCCCACAAGGTTCATCATGCGCGAAAGTGTGCCCTGCTGCGGGGCCACAGGCGCGTCAAACGCGCCAAATTCCAGATCTGCCATAGTCGCCTCTCCGCCCCCGAATTTAGTATCGGGTGGTCTGTCTTCTAGCCTGCTCTTAGCTCCCAAACCTGGCGCGGATCATTGCACGTCAGCGCATCTCTTCGGCGGGAGCTACCCCTAGAATACCAAGACCTGCGGAAATAACAATCGCCGTGGCACGCGCGAGCGCAATTTTTGGTAAACTCGCCGCAGCACTGTCCTGCAAGAAGCGCAATTCGACAACGTCATTGCCCCTGTTCCACAACGCGTGCAGCTCTCCGGCCAGCTCATAAAGGTAGAAGGCAATGCGGTGCGGCTCGTTCGTGCGACCCGCAATTTCCACCAAACGCGGCCATTCCGCCAGCTTTGACGCCAGTTTCAGCTCCGCCTCATGGGTGTTGCCCGACAGATCCACCTTGGCCAGCGCCGCGTCGGAGATATCCCACCCCTCGGCCTCGGCCTTCCGCAGAACAGAACACACCCGCGCATGGGCGTATTGCACATAGAACACAGGGTTGTCCTTGGATTGCTCCAGAACTTTGGCAAAGTCGAAGTCCAGCGGCGCATCCTGCTTGCGGGTCAGCATCACAAAGCGCGTCACATCCGCGCCCACCAGATCAACCACATCGCGCAAGGTCACAAAGGTGCCCGCGCGTTTCGACATCTTGAACGGCTCGCCGTTTTTGAACAGCCGCACCAGCTGCGTCAGCTTGATATCCAGCGGCACACGCCCGTCAGACATCGCCGACACGGCCGCCTTCATCCGTTTCACATAGCCGCCGTGGTCCGCGCCAAGCACGTCAATCAGCTCGTCAAAACCACGGTTCACCTTGTCGTAGTGATAGGCAATATCCGGCGCGAAATAGGTCCAAGCCCCGTCCGACTTCTGGATCGGCCGGTCCACATCATCGCCATGCGCGGTGGAGCGGAACAACGTCTGCTCGCGCGGCTCCCAGTCTTCAGGCAGCTTGCCCTTAGGCGGCTCCAAGGTGCCGCGATAGATCAGGTCTTTCGCCTTCAACTCGGCAATCGCCGCCTCGATCTGGCCCGTCCCATAGAGTGACTTCTCGGAGTAAAACACGTCCATCTCAACGCCCAAGGACGCCAGATCGGCACGGATCAAATCCATCATCGCATCGGTGGAGAACGCGCGCACCTCTTGCAGCCACACGTCTTCGCCCTTGCCCACATAGGCGTCGCCCACTTTGGCTTTCAGTGCCTCGCCGACTTCAACCAGATAGTCGCCCGGATAGGTGCCGTCCTCAAACGCCACTTCTTGGCCGTGCGCTTCCAAATAGCGCAAATAGACAGAGCGCGCCAAAACGTCGACCTGTGCGCCGCCATCATTGATGTAGTATTCGCGCGTCACCGCATAGCCCGCGTAGTCCAGCAAGGACGCCAAGGCGTCGCCAAACACCGCCCCGCGCGTGTGCCCCACATGCAAAGGCCCCGTCGGGTTGGCAGAGACATACTCCACATTCACCTTGCGTCCCGCCCCCATCGTAGAGCGCCCGAACGCCGTGCCCTTCTCCAACGCCGCCAAAACGACACCCGCCCAGACATCCGTCTCCAGACGCAGGTTCAAAAACCCCGGCCCCGCCACGTCAACCAAGGCAACACGCCCGTCCGCCGTCAGTTTCACGGCCAGCGCGTCGGCAATGTCGCGCGGTTTCATCTTGGCAGGCTTCGCCAACACCATCGCGGCGTTGGTCGCCATGTCGCCGTGGGCCGCGTCACGCGGCGGCTCGACCGACACATTGGAAAAATCCAAGCCTTCCGGCAGAATGCCCTCAGCCACCAAGGCTTCAAGCGATGCAATCACAACGGTCCGGATATCAGAAAACAGGTTCATCAGCTTACCTCATTAGTCTCGCGCGGTTTACCACGCCCAGATGCGTGGTCCACCCCCATCATTGCTTCAAAAATACCTCGGGGGTTTGGGGGCAGCGCCCCCATCTCTCTAAATCAGCGCGCGCAGCGCACCTTATGATCAGTCTCGTTGATCAGTCTCGCGCCACCACATAGCTGTCCGCCGCGATCCCGCCAATCAGCCGCTCGTGCTCTTGCAGGGCAAAGCGGTCGGTCATGCCCGCGATGTAATCGGCCACAATCCGCGCCAGTGCGGTCTCGCCCTCTGCATCCTCGACATCCTTGCGCCACTGCTTGGGCAACAAATCGGTCTGCGCCATGAACAGCGGGAACAACTCATCGACCACCTGCGTCACCTGCACCCGCATCTCCACCACGGCGGGGGCGCGGTACATGCGGGTGAACAAGAACGCGCGGATCACTTTCAGCTGCTCCCACACCTCGGGCGAGAATTGCACCATCGGTCGCCCCGCGCCGCGGATATCCGCAACGCTCAAAGGCGCCAGATCCGCCAGCCGCGCTTTCGCGACCGCGATCACATCCTCCACCAGCACGCCAAAGAACCGGCGCAGCGCCTCATGGCGGCGGCGGTAATAGTTCAGGCCCGGATAAAGTTCGTCCACCCGTGCAAAGCACGGGCCAACCAGCGGCAGCTCCGCCAACTCGTCGGTAGAAAACAACTCCGCCCGCAGCCCGTCGTGCAGATCGTGGTTGTTGTAGGCAATGTCATCCGCCAGTGCCGCCACCTGCGCTTCGGCGCTGGCATAAGTGTCCAACTCCAGATCGTGGCGGCGCGAGTATTCGGTAAGCGCAAAAGGCAAACGGCCCGTCACCGGCCCGTTGTGTTTGGCAATGCCTTCCAACGTCTCCCACGTCAGGTTCAGCCCGTCCCACTCCGCGTAATGGCGCTCCAGCGAGGTCACGATTTTTAGCGCCTGCGCGTTATGGTCGAACCCGCCGTAGGGCTCCATCAAGGCGTCCAACGCCTCCTCGCCCGTGTGCCCGAACGGCGTGTGCCCCAGATCATGCGCCAAGGCCACGGCCTCGGTCAGCTCCTCGTTCAGCCCCAGAACCCCCGCAATCGTGCGCGCCACCTGCGCCACCTCTATCGAATGGGTCAGACGTGTGCGGAAATAGTCGCCCTCATGCTCGATGAAAACTTGCGTCTTATGCTTGAGCCGCCGGAAGGCGCTGGCATGAATGATCCGGTCGCGGTCGCGCTGAAAGCAGGACCGAAAGGTGCTTTCGTCCTCAGGGTGGAGCCGTCCACGGCTTTGGGTCGGGTGGCAGGCATAGGGGGCCAACATCACGGGGTGTCCTCGTTCTTCTTTTCCCGACCGTCCTACACCACCACGCCCCCCGTGACGAGACCGCGCACCCTGTTGCGAAATTCCGCTTTTGCGCCCATAATTATACCGCGAGCAGGATCACTCTTTCCTTGTCTGAAAGGACTAAGACCATGTTCACAGTTACTCCGGTCAGCCCCGACCTCGTGCAAATCGAAATCGGTGGCAAAATCACCGCGGAGGAGATGTCCTCCGGCCTCGACGCCTTGCTCCCCTTGACCAAATCCATGACCGACGGGCGCATGCTCGCGCTCTACCATGACATCGAATTCCCCGAAGCTGGGGCCATTCTGGAGGAGATGAAGCGCCTCCCGCAGCTGTTCAGCGTCATCGGCAAGGTCAAGAAAGTCGCCATCGTGTCCAACCAAAAATGGATCCGCGACATGGCCGAACTGGAGGGCAAAGTCTTGCCCGGCACGTCGATCCGCAGCTTTGAATTCAAGGATCGCGCCCACGCGGACGCCTATCTTGGCACGGTGGACAGCGACGCCGATGATGATGACGACGCGGAGAATTTTCCCGTCTAACCCCTCAACGCCTTGAGATCGCCCTTGGGCCGCATTACGTTCTGACCAAACGCGCACTCATAAGGATGCGAGCGATGGAACTCACCCTACCCCCAAAAGTCACGGACCGCGCCTTCGAGCGTCTGGCCGAGATCGGTGCCTCTCAACAAGGCCAAGCCCTGCGGGTCGCCGTGGACGGCGGCGGCTGCTCGGGGTTTCAATATGACATCAAGCTGGACGCCCCAGCGGACGACGATCTGGTGCTGACAAAAGACGGCGAAACCGTGGTGGTCGACGCGGTGTCCCTGCCGTTCTTGGCCAACGCGGTGATTGATTTCTCCGAGGAGTTGATCGGCGCGCGCTTCGTCATTGAGAACCCGAACGCCACCTCCTCTTGCGGCTGCGGCACGTCCTTCTCCATGTAGGCGGCCCCACTTAATATGGCAGGCACAAAAAAGGGCGTCGCTTCACAGCACGCCCTTTTGCACATCTATGACCCGAATTATCACATCTCGCGTTTGTATTCTTCCAGCGCGGCCTCCCACGCGGGTGAATTGTCCAGAATTTCTGGCTCGAACGGAATGAAATAGAGCCCTTGAATCGCGCCACGCGAAGCTTGGACATCCTCGGATTCGGGGACGCCACAGGCTGTAAGCGCCAACATGGCGCCCAGTACCAGTACTACTCTCATTGTCTGCCTCATGCAGTGTATTGTTTTTATTTTGTTGTTCTTTGTTTGTAGAAAAAGAACACGGAAATGGGGCGCAAATATGTCATTGCACCCCGAATCAGCTCAGCGGCTGTGTCCTTTGAGTCACAAACAGCGACCTCAAGGCTATGTCGCGCGCCCCTACCGAAGGCTGGTGCGCAGCAGTGATCTCTCTAACGACGCCCGCGTCACGATAGCCTCTGACGGGACAATCACCTTCGTGATGGTCACGATCTGCGAGCCATCCGCACGCGTTACCGTTTCTACATAGGTCACGGTTTTGGCGCTGGCAGCGCTGCACAGCGCCACGGTGGCGGCTGCAACAAGGGGTATCAGGCGGGTCATAGCGAATACCTTTCAATCGGTTACCCGACCGAATGCCCCGCAATCGGGGCACGATTACGGCGGTGAAAGGGTCATTTCAGGGGGCATCCGCGCAAGTCGCCATAAATACCACATAAGAAAAACGGCCACGCTGGTGCACCCTAGCGTGGCCGTTTAGAAGAGTGCCCGCACCGAAAGTGTCAGGCGACCTTGCCTTGCGCGGCTTCACGCGCGGCACCCCTATTGCGCACTCGCCGTGCGTCACACTCGTCTACACCTGGGCGACCGCCATTGACGCGGGGAAAACGCGCCCGATCACGGCAAGTTTAACGCCTGCACCCTTCCTTGCGCCAAATTTATGCACTTGGCCCCCCGCATAGCCCCTCCGCCCTTGCCCCTGCCCTCGCCATGCCCGATACCTTGCAGGCACAGATAACAGGGGGCCCCGTCCATGAAGATTGCCACATTCAACATCAACGGGATCAAGGCACGCATCAACGCGCTGACCGACTGGCTGAACGAGACTCAGCCGGATGTCGCCCTGCTGCAAGAAATCAAATCCGTAGACGAAGGCTTCCCCCGCGAACATTTTGAAGACATGGGCTACAACGTCGAAACCCACGGCATGAAAAGCTTCAACGGGGTTGCTATCCTCTCCAAGCTGCCGCTGGAGGACGTCACGCGCGGCCTTCCGGGCGATGACACCGACGAACAGGCCCGCTGGATCGAGGCCACCGTGGTCGGTGATCAGCACGCCATTCGCCTCTGCGGGCTCTACCTGCCCAACGGCAACCCGCGCCCCGGTCCGAAATACGACTACAAACTGGCTTGGATGGAGCGCATGTACGCCCGCGCCCAACAGCTTATGGCCGACGAGATGCCCGCGATGATGGCAGGTGACTACAACATCATCCCGCAAGCCATCGACGCCGCCCGCCCCGAGGCATGGCGCGACGACGCGCTGTTCCACCCCGACAGCCGCGCCGCCTACCGCCGCATCCTGAACCTCGGCTTCACCGAAGCGTTCCGCACCCGCAACGCCGCCCCCGAACAATATAGCTTCTGGGATTACCAAGCAGGCGCGTGGAACAAGAACGACGGCATCCGCATCGACCACTTCCTGCTGACCCCGCAGGCCGCCGATTTGCTGAAGGACTGCCAGATCGACAAGGAGTTCCGCGCCCGCGAAAAGCCGTCGGACCACGTGCCGGTCTGGGTGGAACTCGCCGCCTAGAAGGCGCTCCACACCGCCAAGCTGACCACAACCAGCATCGCAACCGCCATGCCCACGTTAATCACGCGCTGCACGTGCGGAGGCAGCGCCATGCGCTTGATCGCACTCCCGACCCACAGCCACAAAAAGTGGATGACCAGCCATATAACGTTGATGATCGCAAACTTCACTGCGATTTCCAGCCCGTAGGCCTCGGGAAAAATCGGAAAGCCGGTGAACAGCGTCGTGTTCACCACATAGGCCTTTGGATTAACCGCCTGCAACAACAGCCCGTCACGGATACCCGGTTGGCGCGACGCCGGCGAAAACGCGATACTGGTGCCCGCCAACGCGATCCGCGCCGCAAGGTACAACAGATAGCCCGTCGATAGCGCCAATAGCACAAACCGGATCACTGGGTCCGCCAAGATCAGCGCGCCCAACCCCGTCACCACCGCCAAAGCGACAAGGTTGGTGCCGAAAAACAGCCCCGCCAGATAACGCCACCCCGCCCGAAACCCGAACGCGGCCCCGACGCCCGCCAAGGACAAAACGCCCGGACCTGGGGTGATAATCAGCAAAAATATCGCTAGCGCAAAATTCAGCATGGGACCTCACAATGAAAAACCGCCAGCGCATCACTGCGCTGGCGGTTTCATAGTGAACAATTGTTCAAATTTTGTCAGGTGTCGCGGTGCACTTTTTCGCGGCGCTCGTGACGCTCTTGCGCCTCAAGGCTCATCGTGGCCACTGGACGCGCATCCAGACGTTTCAGCGAAATAGGCTCGCCCGTCACGCTGCAATACCCGTATTCCCCCTCGTCAATACGGCGCAGCGCCGCGTCAATCTTGGAGATCAGCTTGCGTTCGCGGTCGCGCGTGCGCAACTCCAAGGCCATATCGGTTTCTTCTGACGCACGGTCGGCAATGTCCGGAATATTGCGGGTTCCGTCCTTCATGCCTTCGATGGTTTGGGCGGTCTCATCCATAATGGAGGACTTCCAATCCAGCAATTTGCGGCGAAAATACTCGGTCTGACGCTCGTTCATGAACGGCTCGTCTTCAGCTGGGCGATAATCGTCCGGTAGAAATGCTTCAGCTTTCATACCATTTCCCTCACTCTTGTGCGTGGGCGGCGATCAAGTTGCGACTCAAAAACCAACCACGCGTCAACTTCCCTGCGTCCTCGTAACCGAAGGCTCTCCCCTTGTCACGCACATAAGGCTGGTTAAAAGGGCATTATCGAGATCGAACATTGGTTAATGAACTCCACGCCACAGAGGCCTGTTTTGCATATGGATTCCACGAACACCCCACCCCGCCCGTTGAAGTTCACCGGAACGGACAGCTATGTGGCGACCGACGATTTGACTGTTGCGGTGAACGCCGCCGTCACGCTGGAGCGCCCCTTGCTGGTCAAAGGCGAGCCGGGCACAGGCAAGACAGAGCTGGCGCGACAAGTCTCGTCCGCGCTTGGGTTGGAGATGATCGAATGGCACATCAAATCGACCACCAAAGCGCAGCAAGGCCTCTACGAATACGACGCCGTCTCGCGCCTGCGCGACAGCCAGTTGGGTGACAAGAAAGTCCACGACGTTGCCAATTACATCAAGCGCGGCAAACTCTGGCAAGCCTTTGAGCGGCCAGAGAAATGTGTCCTGCTGATTGATGAGATCGACAAGGCCGACATCGAATTCCCGAACGATCTTCTGCAAGAGCTCGACCGGATGGAATTCCACGTCTACGAGACGGGCCAAACCGTAAAGGCGCACCAGCGCCCCATCGTCATCATCACCTCCAACAACGAGAAGGAACTGCCCGACGCCTTCCTGCGCCGCTGCTTCTTTCACTACATCCGCTTCCCCGACATCGACACCATGCGCGCCATTGTCGAGGTCCACTTCCCCGGTCTCAAACCGGAGCTGCTGACCGCTGCGTTGACCCAATTCTTCGAGATTCGCGAAACCAGCGGGTTGAAGAAAAAGCCCTCCACCTCCGAGGTGCTTGATTGGTTAAAATTACTGCTGGCAGAAGACCTAACTGCACAAGATTTGAAACAAAACGGTGCGAACGCCCTGCCCCGCCTGCACGGAGCCTTGCTAAAGAACGAACAAGACGTACACTTGTTTGAGCGGCTGGCCTTTCTTGCGCGGGGTCAGCGGTAAACTGGGGGAAAACGGAAACAATAGCCTGCAAAATGCCCAATTCATCACCAATTCGCGCCGTAATAAACCGGTTAACAGGGTCGTAATCGAGCAATAGGCGGGATTAATCCGTGAAAAAAACAAGAGCACCCGCGTTTCAGGGTTCTGATATTGGCCAGAAAACCGGCCCAACACGTGTCATTTCACACGATTGTGTCCACGCGGCCACGCTAACCGCTGTTTACATAAATTTAGCACCAGTTTGCGAAAACGCGGGTATAACGCTGTGATGCGTCGCTTTGTTTTTCCGATTCTGTGCCTCATGGCTGCCTGTGTCCCCTCGACTGAAAATGAGGTGCCTGGCCGCAATGCACCCACAGCGATGGCCTTGCCGCCGATGAAAACATTCACCACCCAGCGTGGCGGGGGCGTAAATCGACCGAACTCCCAAATCGCGCAGGACTTTCTGGATCTGACCTTCCAGATGGAAAGTGGCCGCCAACTGCCGTGGCTCACCCGATTTGAAGGCCCGATCAAAGTGGCCGTCACAGGTCAGGCCCCCGCCTCTTTGGAAGGCGATTTGGCCCGCCTGCTCGCCAGATTGCGCAGCGAAGCCGGCATCGACATATCCCGCGCCAGATCCGGCGAAACCGCGCAGATCATCGTCGAAGCGATCCCGCGCAAGACCCTGCAAAAAGCCGTGCCACAAGCCGCGTGCTTTGTGGTGCCCAACGTCTCCGGCTGGTCCGAGTTCAAGCGCAACCGTGGCAACGGCAAAACCGACTGGACGCGCCTGTCCAACCGTACCAAAGCCACTGTCATCATCCCGAACGATGTGTCCCCGCAAGAGGTCCGTGATTGCCTGCACGAGGAAATTTCCCAAGCGCTCGGCCCACTTAACGACCTTTACCGCCTGCCGGACAGCATCTTCAACGATGATAACTTCCACACAATTCTGACCGGCTTCGACATGCTGATCCTGCGTGCCTACTATTCGCCGCAGCTCAAGAATGGCATGACCCGCGGGCAAGCCGCCCGCGCCCTGCCCGGCCTGCTCAGCCGTCTGAATCCACGCGGCAACCGCACCACCAACGTCGGCGCAAACCGTACGCCAAAGCAGTGGAACGACGCGATCACCTCAGCCCTTGCGATCCGCACCTCGCAGTCGCAACGCGCATCGCAAGCTGCCAAAGCGGTACAAATCGCCCAGTCGCAAGGCTGGAAGGACAACCGCCTCGCGTTCTCCCTGTTCGTGCAAGGCCGCGTGTCGCTTGCCAGCAAGCCCGAAACCGCTATTTCCGCCTTCGTGCAATCCGGCAATATCTACCGCCAACTCTACGGCGCATCCGTGCATTCGGCCCATGTGAACACCCAAATGGCCGCCTTCGCGCTGTCATCGGGCAAGCTCGACGTGGCGATCCGCCTGACCGACGAAAGCATCCCCGCCGCGCGCAACTCGTCTAACGCCGCCCTCCTCGCCACCTTGATGATGATCAAGGCCGAGGCGCTGCAAGCCGCAGGGCGCGGCGAAGAAGCGCGGCGCGTTCGCCTCGACAGTCTGGGTTGGGGCCGTTATGGCTTCGGCTCGGAACGCAATGTGCGGGCGCGGCTGAATGAGATCAAAGCATTGGCCCCCCGCCGGGTACGGAGCTAGGCATCAAATGGCCCCTCTTATTGGTATGGTCTTCGGCGCGCTCTTGGGCGCGATCGTGGCAAAACGCAAAGGCGGCAACCGCCTTGATATGGCGCAATATGGCGGCGGCTTCGCCATCATCTTCGGTCTGATCGGGCTGTTCATCGCCATATATCTGGCCCGCGCTGCCGTCGCGGCCTAATGTTTCTTCCCTTCTTCGACAATCTGCGGGCGGCCAAAATCCCTGTCAGCTTGCGCGAATATCTGGCCTTCCTTGAGGGGATGCAGGCCGGCCTTGTCACCTATGACATCGACGGGTTTTACTACCTCGCCCGCACCGTCATGGTGAAAGACGAACGCCACCTCGACCGCTTTGATCGCGCATTTGCACATACATTCCAAGGCCTTGACCAGATCACTGCGGACGACGTGGTGGCCGCAATGGACCTGCCCGAAGACTGGCTGCGCAAAATGGCGGAAAAACATCTGAGCGAGGAAGAACGCGCCGAGATCGACGCGCTCGGTGGATTCGACAAGCTGATGGAGACCCTCAAAAAGCGCCTTGAGGAGCAAAAAGGCCGCCACCAAGGCGGCAACAAATGGATCGGCACCGCTGGCACCTCCCCATTCGGCGCCTACGGCTACAACCCCGAAGGCATCCGCATCGGCCAAGACGGCTCCCGCCACCAGCGCGCGGTCAAAGTCTGGGACAAGCGCGAGTTTCGCAACCTCGACGACAGCATCGAGCTTGGCACCCGCAACATCAAAGTCGCCCTGAAACGCCTGCGCAAATGGGCCCGCGACGGTGCCGCGGAGGAGTTGGACCTGAACGGCACCATCCAAGCCACGGCGGAGCACGGCTACCTCGACGTGAAAACCCGCCCCGAGCGGCGCAACGCCGTCAAAGTCCTGTTGTTTTTGGATATCGGCGGTTCCATGGACCCGCACATCAAGGTCGTGGAGGAGCTGTTCAGTGCCGCACGGACCGAGTTCAAGCACATGGAGCATTTCTACTTCCACAACTGCCTCTACGAGGGCGTTTGGAAGGACAATTCCCGCCGATGGAACGAACAAATTCCGACCCAAGAAATCCTGCGTACCTATGGCTCCGACTATAAATGCATCTTCGTCGGGGATGCCTCCATGTCGCCCTATGAAATCGCCTATCCGGGCGGCGCAAATGAGCACATGAACGCGGAAGCCGGACAAGTCTGGCTGGAACGCGCCCGCAACCAATGGCCAAGCCACCTATGGATCAACCCGCTAGAGCAACGCTTCTGGCGCTACACCCAGTCGATCACCATGATTCAGCAAATCTTTGGCGCGGACCGCATGGTGCCGATGACCCTGCAAGGTATTGAGGCTGGCATGAAAGCCCTTACCCGCGGCTAGCCGACGTTCAAACGTGGTGCGGCATCGGTGCGTTTGCCCCCAAAACTGCCCTCCCACCGCATAAAAAAAGCCCCCCGCATCACATGCGAGGGGCCTTTTCGGGTCAGGAGACGACCTAGGAGAACTTAGTAGTTAACGCGCTCGGCTGCGGACTCGTTACCCAGTGCGAAGAACGACAGCAGGTCGGTGTTTGCGCGGGTTGCTTGGCCTGCGGTCACGGACACGTTGCGCTCTGCGGCGGCTTCGTTGGCTTGTGCGCCGGCCAATTGTGCGGCGTAAACGTCACCGGTGGAGGTGTTCGGGATCACGCGCTCAGCGGCGGAGTTGTTGTCTGCTGCGAAGAATGCGGCGGCGTCTGTCACCTGTGCTGCGAAAGCAGGAGCAGTTGCGGACAGGGCGATAATTGTTGCGATTACAGTTTTCATTTTCAGTACTCTCTTTTGTTTGTTTTCAGGCTGTTGCCTAATGTGTGTGTCGGCGTGTTGCCGTTTGATGAGACTAATATGGGGCATGGAACCCCGCGCCTCAACGCCCAGACATCGCAAAAACGCCCCACTTCTGCGCATTGATGCACAGCAAAACATCCCCTCTCGCGCACGCGATCACGCCGCCGTGAGAACCGGATCACGGACCGTGAGACCGGTGAAATACGCCCCC
>NZ_FNOI01000004.1 GCF_900107015.1 Litoreibacter albidus
CAGCCAATATTGCTCACACGATTACCAAAAAATCCTGCGCCAGCATGGCTTCAAAGTATCCATGTCTGGCAAAGGCAATTGCTATGATAATGCCGCCGTCGAAACCTTCTTCAAAACCATCAAGGCAGAATTGATCTGGCGCGATAACTGGGGAACCCGCAGGAAGGCTGAGATGGTGATCTTCGAATACATCAACGGCTTCTACAATCCACGACGACGCCATTCAACATTAGGTTGGAAAAGCCCTGTCGCATTCGAACGAAAGGTGGCCTAAACGAGCACCAGGGGCGGCACGAAAGCGCGACAGGTCCAATCGTTGAACTACGACTCCGTTGGACGTTAGCGAACCGTCGTCTTCCAGTGTCATCCCGGCCGCATGGGCCATCGCGCACGCAAAAGTGTAAATTACGCTTGGCATCGGCGACAACAATATACCAAGAAGTCGAACGGAACTAGGGGCACCTCAGTTCTAGTAGCACAATGACACCCTTTCAAATGGGCTTTTTTCTCCAATTTCAGCCGCGCAAAAAGTGAGGTACCACCGCCGGTCTGTGCCGCACCCAAATAATTTTCGAGCCCCCCCTCCTCACTTCCAACACCTGCTGCGTCCATTTGGATGATTGGCCTTCTAGACAACTCCTGCAGTCAACCATTCTTCTTTGAGCGCGGGACTTCTCAGTCAGCACTGCCGCGCCTAACAAACACATCTTCCATTTGAAGCCAGTACTCGAGCAAAGAAGAGCTTGTAGCCAATTTGATCTTGCTCGCTGGATTTTGGATACCGACAGGGAAGACGATACGCATCCCCTATTTTCACTAGCAAGAGGACGGCATCAACGTCTTCATAGCCAGCGCTGGTCAGATACGCTTTCCACTGGGCAATGATTGATGGCTCGCTTTCTCCCACCGGATGCCAGCTCAAAGCTGCGTTCGAATTCGCCAATTCTACTTGGTTCTTACTTGGTTCTATATAGGGCGCGACAGTGCTGTCACCTTCAGACGACATGCGCGACCTATGGCTGTCGCCCTCAGTGTCACCTTCACTGTCATGCTTAGCTTGTTTCGGCGACGCAATCTGCAAGGTGCGACGGCGGCGTGGAATATTAACTTCCTGGAGCCAGCCTTGCTCAATCAGCTCCTTGATGTAGCGCTGAATGGAGCGGACTCCGACCCTCATCGCCTTTGCTAAGGTTTTGTTGGATGGCCAACACTGACCAGTTTCACGACCGACGAACTGATCGCACAGCACATTGCCACATTGTTTTGCGGACCGGCTCAATTCAAAGGATCGATTGAGATCTTTCTTCCAATCGAAGCGGCGCTTGTTCCAAGAGTTCGGATACTGACCCTTTTTGGTTAAACTATCCATTTTACTTCACCCCGCATGTGCGGCGTGCACCGACAGATCGGGCACTCATCCAGGCATCAATATCGGTGCGCCTGTAACGAACACCCCTCAAGCCGATGAGGACATAGTTCGGACCCGCGATGCTGCTAGTTCCCATCCGAAGCTTCGCAAGATAGCTCTCGCTCAGCCCCGTGTACTTTGCTGCTTCTCGTGCGGTTAGGTATTTTTCACTCATTTTACTGCTCCTCAATGCTACTTGAGGTTTCTGAATGAACGATCCTCAGATCTAGTTCATGGTTAGGGCAGAACTCATTTCTGCCTCAGCAAACCATATGACTCCTTCCAGCCTTTAAACGCAGAAACTGGGTCATCACTTTTGCCATGATGGTCAAACATATCGACAAGCAATCGGTAAAATGGGCCCGATTCATTCATGGCCTTCGGAACTGTTACTGTCTCCGAGAATTGATCACAAATCACTGAGCAAGCATGTACGATCGCCCAAGCTTCCAGCTTTTTGTTACCCTCAGTCATTGCACGCGGAACGAAGTCAGCCACTTTTTCTACTGTTTGAGAAATTTTCTTCTGTACGTCGAGAAAATCCGAGGTTTCGGGTCCATTAGACAGGATATTAGTAGTGGTCGGAGACATGCCACCATCAGGCGTTTGTTCCTTTTGCGCCATGTCAAGGATCCGTTGATTTTCTTCTGCGCGCCCGAATAGCTGAATTGTATCTTCATCAAATTGGCTCTGCAGCGAGACTGGAAGATCCCCATAAATTCGTTGGATCTCGGAGAAATGATACTTCATCTTCTCAATTTTTTTCATAGTTTTTATGTGCGGCCAAGCGTCAGAGTATGCATGCGCTCGCACTGTCAGGAACCGAACAGCCATATATCCGATAGGGTAGTCTGCAGGACCGCCAAAGTGTTTTTCAAAAATTCGCTTGAGGCCATCTAGGTGCTCAACTGGATCCACGTCGGCGGGCAATTTGTTCTTTACCAAATCAGTATCCTAATTTTTAAATCGTGCGCTTGCCGCTCGTATATCAATTATTTAACGCTTCAGGCCTGTACGTCGACTAAGTTCATCACAGGTAATCTCCATTGAAGGCCTTAACGCTTCAAGGGAAGGCTTCACATATCGCTGCCCAGTGATCGAGAGCGGCGTGTGATTGAGCAGCCTGCCAACGACTTCTTCCAAGACACCTGCCTCAACCGCCACCGTAGCAAAGGTGCGCCGATGCGTATGCAGGCTCCACGGAAAGTTCCGAGGATTGGTCACGTGTCCATTTCTAGACTTGGGCGAAGGGAACACCCAAGTTTTGCTTAAGCCACGAAGCGGAGCTATTATCTCATGATGAAGCTGCAGAATAGGCAGATCAAAACTGCGGCCATTCTTGGTCATCGGAAGATGTATGTGATCCTCGCGCACGCTGTCCCATCGCAATGTAAGCGCTTCACTCTTTCGGAATCCCGTGAACAGGAGGAACTCATACAATACCTGATGGATCGGATTGGTCAGGCTATCCAGCTCAGTCCGCCAATGACGCAGGTCTCCAATTGTCTGACCGTCAAGCCGCTCCTCAAACCACTCGATTGCGAGCGTTGGCGTTTCGGGAAGATCATGAACACGCCTTGCATGATTCCAAACGGCCCTGAAGTTTTTCAGCAGATGGTTGGCGGCAGACGGGCGGTCCGACAAGGATCGATGCTTCTCAACCACCATCTTCTTTGAAATCTCGTCGAGTGGCAGACGAAGCCATTCCTTGAGGTGAAGATCAAATTGCTGCCTAAGCCCTATCTTATGTGTCTCTGATCTCAACTTCGGTCTCGCTAGATATCCCTCAATGGACGCATCAAGTGTAGGAGCTCCGATTTGAGCCACCTTCCCTGCCCCGCGGCTCATCTCCAACGTGAGCCCTAAAGCCGTTTGTCGAGCCGCCTGAGCACTAATGACGGGGAACCTGCCGATCATGATCCGCTTGGTCTGCCCTCCAACATCTTTCTGAAAATACCAAGTCTTCGAGCGCTTCCCCACGAAGAGAACCAGCCCCCTAATCTCACTGTCCCAATGCTTGTCAGTACCCGTTTTTGTCTGTGGAACCCGTCGTGCAAAGGTCTCGGAGAGCTTTGGCATATTGTCGGCCTTTTGTAGGTATTGAACTGAAACACAGGGAACCATGAGGAACCTCTGTATCGCAATTTGTTCCACAAAGTGAATGACTTGGCAACTCCAGGAATGTCTGGGAATGCTATAACGTTTGCTTGGAAAACTGAGGTCTTAACCATTACACAACGCCCGCTCAGGGCCGTTCAGGCTTGGCGAAATCATTATTCCACGGTGAAAAAATGGTCAAGCAGGTATGAGCACAACGCTAGGTCAGAATTAGTGCTGCCCCCACCATTGATGACTTATGGGGTGCCGTTCTGCGTCCCCGTAATTCCAAATGCTTCTCGCTCAAGCATAGTTGAACTCACATGCCATGACGACCTTCGGCAAGAAAACGAGTGGCCATTTGATGGAGGCGCGACAATGCCAGCGGATCCCTTTGGTAGGTCACAATACGTTCAAGCATCTGGAGCCCGATGAAAAATGGGAGCAATGATGGTATTTCGCCTTCCGGCAATACTCCACTTGCAAGGAACGCTGTAAAATCCGGCTCAGCGACACCCGCCCTATAGACCATTTCGACAGTCGCGACAGAAGGCTCTAGTGGCGTCTGTGTTTGTGTCCAAACCAAGAACTTCGCAACATCGTCAACAATTGGACGCCAAGCCTCACCTTGGACATCAACGCCATAAAGAGTGCCCTCGTGATAATGCGCATTGATGCTAACATAATCGCCATGCACTGCCGCCTTTATCACACTGGAGCCGCGCAGCGACGGTGCACGTTCTCTGAGAGATTTTAGAACCAAATTGAACAGCTCTTGATCCGTGGCAGACAGCGTCGAAATATCTGTTTCTGAGCGCTTTCTTATCCACCAGCCTGGGCTAAAACTCGGAGATACCTCAGTTCGAAACTCTGTATATGCTCGAAGCCATCCACCACTAAGCTCAATCAATGCGCTCCTCTGCTTTAGGTCGGCTCGCCGGATGGCATCATCTAACCGAAGTCCGGGGACAAAGCTCAGAGCGATGATCCCCAGCTCAGGGAAAGCGGCCACGCATTCGTTGATCCTGTAGGGCGCGGCGCACATTCTTTTCGACAAGGCATCAAGTTCTTTTTGAGCCCTCAGAACCTGATTGCGTGCCTCCGAGTGCAAGTAGTGCTTGATCACTACTTTAGCGCCACTCAGCTGAGCAATTGCAGTTGTACGTTTAGGACCCGTCTTGATGATGGTTTCAATGTTGAAATCCTCGAACCCGGGATGTCCTCGGACCACCTCATAGATGCTGTGTTCAGCGTGAAGCTTTTCCAAAGGTGGTTTCATATACTTATCCCGAAGCTGCGAAAACCGTTCGTTGTGGGGCGCTATCTTCAAACGTTTCTCAGAGCCCAAGTCAGGCCAGAATCGTTATCAAGGCCGAGTTTATGCTCATACACGCGCCAGTTTTGCTCTGTATGTTTGTAATCTGCATCAAACTGCCGGAAGAGTTCGGACTTGAGGCAGCTTTGGGGCAACAAACCAACATCATACTTTCCAATGTTCTGATATAAAAACGTCGTAAAGGCACCCGGCCCTGATAGCCAAAAAATACCTCGGGAGTCGATATCGTGAATATTTCGCAGAACCTGATCTAACATGGCTTCTATGAACGGGTGGCATGGCGGAGCAGCAACAAACCAATTATTCACAACGCAATTTGGAACATTGGTCATAGATGACGCCCAGACCCGCTCACCTCCGCATCTCAAAAATTCAGGAATTCGGTATTCTGGTTTACTATCTGCATCGCAGTATAAACCGCCGCACTTAGCAAGCCGATACAATCGAAAGACATCTGATTTAAGAGCAGGGTGCCAAAGCTCAGAATAGGCTTTAGCCGCGGCGTCTCCAAACCCCTCCCGAATGAAATCCCGGGCGGATTGGTCGTCATACCAGACGTGCTCTTCGGCGCAACTTACCCAAAGCTGCTTCGCGTCCAAAATCTCCTTCGGCGGCATAGAATGATCCCAAAACTGAAACACATCCATTACAGAATTTTCTGTAGCAGGAAATTCAGCCCGATGACCCGAATATGCAGCCCATCCCATAGCTTCAAAGCGCGTCATGCTATGAGCATCAGCGTCAGAGACAATGCGCTTCAATCTGTCATACGAGCCGTCGCTGAGATCACCCAAGAGAGCGGTCAGGAGCCGCGGCTGCCCCCAACCGTGTGGCGCGCAATCGGAAGGAGAGGTTGGAAATCTACAGTTTCCACCTCTGCACTCAATAAGTCGTCCACAAGTCGAAATGGCACACCTGCAACATCAAACCCCTTTTCGGACAGACGTTGCAGGTATCGATCAAGTGCAGAAAACTTCTGTTTTCCTCGTAGGTGGTCAATCCGCAAGCGATGTTAATACTTCAGCTTCACACCCAATACGCGTCCTTTCCGTGGCCCACATGCTTGTCTAGCACTTAGGGAAAAATCCGAAAGGGTTTCGGCGCTGTAAGGCACCGAAACAAGGACTAAGTAGAGGTCTTCTCTCTAAGAACTGATCTTATCACATTTTCTAACTTTCGACCTACCCCAGCTGCGCCGCCTCCCGCTCCGCGATCACCTTCAGCGCGGGACGCGCGGCGCAGCGTTTTATCCAGTCTTGCACGGCCGGCTGCTTTGGCGCGGCGTCGGGCAGCCAGTGAAACGGGCTCGACAGCAACAGATCCACCGCAGAATACGCCTGCCCCAAAAGGTACGGCTGCCCGTCCAACGCATCGGCCAAGCGCGCGACGACCGCGTCCAGATCACGGAATGTCGCGTGAACGGCGGGGTGCTCCAGTTTTGCCCAGTCAAGCACCAGAACAGGCTCCATCACGCCTTGATAATAGAACAGCCAACTCAGGAAAGCGCCGCGTTGCGGGTGCCCAACGGGGCGGCCCATCCCCGCGTCGGGAAACATGTCAGTCAGATAGGTGATGATCGCACCGCGCTCATGCACATAGTCCGCGCCATTCGTCAGGTAAGGCACCTTGCCTTCGGGGTGCGGGTTTTGCGGGTCCGGCGCGCCGCTGCCGTCTTCACGGGCCACGGTGACGTTCACCACCTCAACGCGGTCAGCCGCGCCCAACTCCTCAAGAAGTGCGAGGATAGAGGTCGAGCGGGTATTGGGCGCGTGATAAAGCTTCAACATGATTTGGGGTCTCCTTGGGTTTCCTTGATGCCTTGCTTTATCACCGTCCCACTGACAGATTATGTCAGCATGGCACGGACCGATCGCCTCATGCGCCTGATGGATGCGCTGCGCCGCTTGCCGGTGCCTGTCACAGCCGCGCGGCTGGCGGCAGAAACGGGCGTGTCGCCGCGTCAACTCTACCGTGACATCGCCACCCTGCGCGCAGGCGGCGCGCTGATTGATGGCGAGGCTGGCGTCGGATACCGCTTGACAGAAGACACCGCCCTGCCCCCGCAAAGTTTCTCGCAGCTAGAGATCGAGGCCCTTGTCCTTGCCGTTGGAGAACTGCAGCAAACCGGCGACGCGGCGCTGGAGGCGGCGGGCCGCTCGGCCCTCGCCCGTATCATCGCCACCCTTCCCGGGGAGCAGTCGCGCCAAGCGCTCCACACCGTCTTGCGCAGCTTCCGCCAACCGCCGCGCCCCGTTGATTTTACGGCCGATATGGCGCTTTTGCGCCGCGCCTGCTGGGAGGAGCTGGCGCTTGATGTCCGCTACCGTGACCTCAAGGGGCAAGTGACGGAGCGGGAAGTCTGGCCCTTGGGCATCAGCTACGCCGCGTCAACGCTGATGCTGTTGGTGTGGTGCTGTTTGCGGCAAGATTGGCGGCTCTTTCACGTTGGCGGTATTGAGCAGCTGAGCCTGAACGGGCGCAGCTTCAGACCGCGCCGCGTGCCACTGCTGCGCGACTACGCGGCGCGGCAACGCGCCCTGCGCGACGGACAGCCCCCACAGGCCTGATAAAAACCCGCATATCTACCAGCATATTCCTGCCATCAACTGACCAGCCTGCTTGTATTTGTATAAACTGTTATATTATAACGTTACGCATTATTCATCTGAGGTAGAAGACGACATTATGCACGCCCCTGATCCCCGCCTTCCCGTCACTGTCCTGTCCGGCTTTCTTGGGGCCGGAAAAACCACCCTCCTGAACCGCGTCCTGAACAACCGCGACGGGCGGCGCGTCGCCGTCATCGTCAACGACATGTCAGAGGTGAACATCGACGCCGACCTTGTGCGCGCCGACACCGAGCTAAGCCGCACCGATGAAACGCTGGTCGAGATGTCGAACGGCTGCATCTGCTGCACCCTGCGCGATGACCTCTTGGACGAAGTCCGCAGGTTGGCGGCGGAGGGGCGTTTCGACTACCTGCTGATCGAATCCACCGGCATCTCGGAGCCGCTGCCCGTCGCCGCCACCTTCGATTTCCGCGATGAGCACGGCGAAAGCCTCTCCGACGTGGCGCGACTCGACACGATGGTCACCGTGGTCGACGCGGTGAACCTGCTGCGCGATTACTCCAGCCATGATTTCCTACGTGACCGCGGCGAAACCCTCGGCGCGGAGGACGAGCGCACCTTGGTCGACTTGCTGGTCGAGCAGATCGAATTCGCCGATGTCGTCGTGATAAACAAGGTGGCCGACGCCCAGCCGCAGCAGGTGATTGCGGCGCGCCAGATCATTCGCAGCCTGAACGCCGATGCGCGGGTCATTGAGACCAGCCACTCCGACGTGCCAGCGGACGCAATCTTGGATACTGGCCTCTTTGACTTTGACAAAGCGCACACGCACCCGATGTGGGCGAAGGAGCTATACGGCTTCGCCGACCACGTGCCCGAGACAGAGGAATACGGCGTTGGTTCCTTCGTGTACCGCGCCCGCAGGCCGTTTGTGCCGGAAAAAATCATGGGCGTGCTGAATGGCGACCTGCCAAACGTGATCCGCGCCAAGGGGCATTTCTGGATCGCCACCCGACCGGAGTGGGTCGCGGAATTCTCGCTGGCGGGCGCCTTATCAACCGTGAAACCGCTGGGCACTTGGTGGGCCTCCGTGCCCAAAGACCGCTGGCCCGACAATGAGACAAGCCGCGCTTACGTGGCGCAGCATTGGCAAGAGCCTTGGGGCGACCGCCGCCAAGAACTGGTGTTTATCGGGGCGGGCATTGACTGGGCCGACATCAAGGCGCGGTTGGACGGCGCCCTGATCCCAGAGGGGCTGGCCACCTCCCCCGATGCCCTGCCCGACTTCCCCGACCCGTTTCCAAATTGGCGACGGGCGGAGCAAGCGGCATGATCGGCGTTCAGGAAAAAGCCCGCGACTTGTCCACCGGCGTCCACATCGGCCAATCCGCAGAAACGCTGCACCGGATATCCGATGCCGCATGCGCGGCGGCGATCTGGGACAGGCCGCCCCTGCCCACGTTCCAAAGCTGGATTGACGCGCTACCGCCCGCGCAACTGCCCTCTGCGCGGGTGATCCTTCCCGCGCAGGCAGTGAAGGACGCCGTCACCACCATCTGCGACGCCGCCGAAACGCCCGACTGTATGGAGCGCACCCGCCTGATTGACGACATCGCCGCCCTCGCAGATATTTTCGCGGGCGTCATGGCCACCCCCTACCTGCGTTTGCGGCTGGCCTGCATCACCACGAATTCCTGCCGCAAGTTCCATCTGGATGCCGTCACCGCGCGCCTGATCTGCACCTATCGCGGGACGGGCACGCAGTACGGCGTGGCGCGTGACGGCGCGGACCCAACGCGGATCGTCAACACCCCCACGTGCGCGCCCATCGTGCTGCGCGGTTCGCGCTGGCCCACGCATCCCGCATCCGGCCTCGTGCACCGCTCTCCCCCGATTGAGGGCACTGGCGAGGCACGTCTGGTGCTGGTCCTTGATCCCATCGACGATCCGGAGGACGCGCCATGAATGGCAATCTTGGGGCCACGACACTCCGACGGCGGCGGCGGGCGGCGGACCCCATGCGGACCTACGACACACTGCCCCGCCCCTTGCGCTTATGGCTGGCGGAGGCCGCTCTGCCGTGGTCGCCCCACTCGTGCAAACGCATCTGGGACAAGGCCCGCCGCAAGGGGCTGTGCCCAGATGACGCGCTGTCGCTGCTTGCCGCCGCCGAGGCCAAAACCCTCGCGCAGGAGAGCCGTCACAACCGGTAAGCCGCCTTCGCCAGACCATGCGCCAAAAGCGGCGCGATTTCATAGGCCTCGGCCTCGTCCAAGCGGTGCGTCAACACCATCTCCGCCAGCCAGCCACTGTCCACGCGGCGGGCCACATCGTGGCGCGCGGGGATGGAGCACAACGCCCGCGTGTCGTCGTTAAAGCCCACGGTGTTGTAGATCCCCGCCGTCTCCATCGCCATTTCGCGAAACCGGCGCATGCCCTCAAAACTGTCGTGAAACCACCACGGCGGCCCAAGTCGCAGGCACGGCCAGACGCCCGCCAAAGGCGCAAGCTCGCGCGCGTATGTGGTCTCGTCCAAGGTGAACAGGATCAGCGTCAATCGCGGGTCCATCCCCACCGCATTCAGCAGCGGGCGCAGCGCCACGGGAAAGCTCACAGGCACCGGAATATCAAACCCGCGATCCGGCCCGTATGCAGCCTGAACCTCGGCGGAGTGCCCGCGCAACGACCCGCTGTGCAATTGCATAACCAGCCCGTCTTCCAGCGACATCCGCGCCATTTCCGTCAACATCTGGGCGCGGAACAGCTCCGCGTCCTGCGCCGCCATCTTGCCGCTGCGCACCCGCGCATAAAGGGCGCGGGCCTCGCCCAGTGGCAGGTCAGCCGTCAGGGGGGTCGGGTGTCCGTGGTCCGTCGCGGTCGCGCCCATCTCGATGAACGCCCGCCGACGTGCGCGGTGCGCGTCCAGATAGCCGTCATAGGTGCTGGTGTCGCAGCCAGACACCTGCGCCAGCCGCTCCAGATTACGCGTAAAATCCGGTGCATCGGGGTCGATCACCGCGTCGGGGCGGTAGGTCGGCACCACGCGTCCCGTCCAGCCGCTGTCCCGCGCCGCTTGGTGCCACGCCAGATCATCCAGCGCACTGTCGGTGGTGGCGATCACCTCGATCCCGAACCGGTCAAACAGCGCGCGCGGGCGCGTGTCGTCCTGCGGCAGTCGCTCTGCGATCCTGTCGTATATATCCATTGCCGTGTCCGGCCCCAGCCGCTCGGTCACCCCGAACAGACGCGCCAAGGCGTCATCCACCCAGATACGCGACGGGGTTCCTGCATAAAGGTAATAGTGATCCGCAAAAGTCTGCCAGATTTTGCGCGGGTCTTTTTCGCGACCGGCCCCGATCCCCAGCGCCTCAAAGCTGACGCCTTGGCTGACCATCATCCGCGTAACGTAGTGATCCGGCGTCACAAACAGCGCCGCAGGATCGGTGAAGGCGGGGTTCTCCCCCCACCAGCGCGGGTCGGTATGCCCATGCGGCGAGATGATCGGCAATGCCTCCACCGACTGGTAAAGCTCCCGCGCCAAGCGCCGCGCCGCAGGATCGGCAGGCAGCAATCGGTCGGGGTGCAAAGGGCGCTCTTCCATCACGGATCCTCTTCAGTAAAAAACGCAGGTGACGGCGTATCAACCGCATCTACCGCGGTGGCGTCCGCTGGTGGGCTATGGCGCATCATGTCCCCTTCGGGGGCAACCGTGCCGCCACGCTACCATACTAGTCAACACTCAATCGCTATGCTACCCGTCGAGCACGGCCCAGCGCAGGCACAGACACATCCGGAGACCCCCTATGAAACAGACATGGCGTTGGTTCGGCCCACAAGATCACGTGTCGGTTGACACAATGCTGCAAGCTGGTGTCGACGGCGTCGTCTCCGCGCTGCACCACGTTCCCACGGGCGCTGTCTGGTCGCCGGAAGAGATAGCACAGCGCCAACAGCAAATCGCAACCCGCCCCTGCGGCGCGCCCTCCGGCCTTGCGTGGGACGTCGTGGAAAGCCTGCCGGTGTCCGAAGACATCAAACGCCAAACAGGCGACTGGCGCGACCATATCGCGGCGTGGAAGCACTCCATGCGCAACCTGCATGCGGCGGGGATAGAGGTCATTTGCTACAACTTCATGCCCGTCCTCGACTGGACCCGCACCGATCTGGCACACGCGCTGCCGAACGGGGCCACCTGCATGCGGTTCGACCTGCCGGTTTTTGCCGCCTTCGACATTCACATCCTTGCCCGCGACGGCGCGGCGCATGATTACCCTGAAGACGTTGTCGCCAGCGCGGCGGAGGCATTCGCCAAGATGGCGCAGACAGACATAGAGGCCTTGGTGCGCACGGTTGTTTTCGGCCTGCCCGGCGCTGCGGAGAATTTCTCCCTCGCCGATTTACGCTACCATCTGGACGCCTACGCAGGGTTGAGCGCGGACAAATTACGCGGTCATCTGGTTGATTTTCTGGAAGAGGTCGCCCCGCTCGCGCAAGAGTTGGGCATACGCCTGTGCTGCCACCCCGACGACCCGCCCACGCCCCTTCTGGGCCTGCCGCGCATCATGTCGACGGAGGCGGATTACGCCGCCGTTCTAGACGCGGTCGACCTTATGTCCAACGGCGTCACGCTCTGCTCCGGCTCCTTGGGGGCGCGGCCCGACAACGACCTTACCGGCATGATGGAGCGTCTGGGCGACCGCGTGCATTTCTTGCACCTGCGCAACGTTCAACGCGAAAGCCCGCATGTGCAAACCAGCTTTCACGAGGCGGCACATCTGGAAGGCGGCACCGACATGGTCGCCCTGATCGCGGCGGCGCTGCGACAGGAAGCCAAACGTCGCGCCTCTGGCCGCGCCGATGCCTCCATCCCCTACCGCCCCGACCACGGGCAAGACATCCTCGATGACCTAGGCCGCAACGCCCAGCCGGGCTATCCGGCCATCGGGCGCTTGAAAGGCCTGGCAGAGCTGCGCGGTATCGTCACCGCGCTGTCGCATGACCATGTGGCGAGCGCGCTGTGACCCGCATGCGATTGTCTCATCTGCAAGATATCACCGGCACGGCCACGCGGCCCCGCTATGAGCCCGCCGCGCATGGTGCGGGCATCGTGCATCTGGGCCTAGGCGCATTTCACCGCGCGCATCAGGCGGTCATGACGGATGCCGCCCTGTCCCACGCTGGCGGCGATTGGCGCATCATCGGGGTGAGCCTGCGCTCGCGCGCCGTGGTGGACGCGCTGGCCCCGCAGAACGGCCTCTATACCGTGTTGGAACACGATGCGGCGGGCGTCACGGGCCATGTCGTCGGCGCCATCGCGCAAGTGATCGCCGCCGACCCTGCCGCCACGCTCAAGGCACTTAGCGCCCCTACAACGCGGATCGTCACCCTCACCGTGACCGAAAAAGGCTACGGCATCGACCGAGCCACGGGCCTGCCCGACCCGCAAAATGCAACCGTTGCCGCCGATCTGGAACAGCCCGACGCCCCCAGCGGCGTTCTTGGCCTGCTCACCGCCGCGCTGGCGATCCGGCGCGCGAAGGGCGATGCGCCCTTCACGGTACTTTGCTGCGATAACCTGCCGGACAACGGACGCTTCCTGCAACAAGGCGTGGTCGGCTTTGCCCGTCTCTATGACGCCGATCTGGCCGATTGGATCGCGGCGCATGTCGCCTTTCCGTCCAGCATGGTGGACCGCATCACCCCCGCCCCAAGCGACGCCACGCGCAAAGACGCGCTGGCACTCACGGGCTGCACCGACCTTGCCGCGATAGAAACCGAACCTTTCACCCAATGGGTGATCGAGGACAGCTTCCCCCAAGGGCGCCCCGCGTGGGAGCACGGCGGTGCGATCTTTGTGGAGGACGTCGCCAAGTTTGAACACATGAAGCTGCGAATGCTGAACGGCGCGCACTCCATGCTGGCCTATACGGGGTTTCTGGCAGGGCACCCCTACGTGCGTGACGTCATGGCGGATCCGGCCCTCACGCGGTTGGTGGGGCGGCATCTGGACGCCGCCGCCCAAACCTTGGAACCACTTCCCGCGATTGATTTCGCCACCTACGCAGCAGAGTTGAAAGACCGCTTCAAGAACCCCGCAATCGCGCATGAGACGTATCAAATCGCGATGGACGGCACGCAAAAGCTGCCCCAGCGCATTTTTGCGCCCGCCCTGCATGCCTTGGCCCACGGGCAAGATCTGCGCCCCTTCGCCTTCGCTACGGCCATGTGGATGCGCTACGCTTTGGGCCAAACGGAGGCGGGCGCGGCCTATGATCTACGCGATCCGCGCGCCGCAGAGATAGCGACCGCCCTGAACGGGCTGCCCCGTGACGGGGGCCGCATATCCGCCGCGCTGCATGAGCGGCTGACCCTGATCCCCGACGCCTTGGCGCAAAACGACAATTGGCGCGCAACGGTCGCAAAAATCCTAAGCCATATCCTGACAGATGGCGTCGCTGCAACGATCAAGGCCGAGGCCAAGCTGTAGCGCCTACGCGTCGGACCTGTATTTCGCAGGTGCAAACGGGGCGAGGTCGATGTTGGGCGTCGTCCCGCCAATCAAATCCGCGATGATCCGGCCCGTTTTCGGCCCACCCGTCAGCCCCACGTGCTGATGGCCAAACGCGCTGTAGCTGCGCCCCGCCGCATCGTTCGGCCCGATGACCGGCAAGCTGTCCGCCGGTGCGGGGCGATGCCCCATCCATTCCACCACGTCGTCGTATTCGATATCCGGCAAAAGCCGTTTCAACTGACGGCGCAGCAACGCGAAGGGGGCGCGGCTGGGGCCAGCCTCCAGCCCGCCAAATTCCACCACGCCCGCCGCCCGCAATCGGCCGTCCATCGGCGTCACCACGAATTTTCCGCTGGCCACCATCATCGGCGCCTTGGGCATGAACGACGGGTTAATCAACTCTATGTGGTAGCCCCGCTCGCTTTCCAACGGGACTTTAACGCCAAGCTTATGCGCGATGGGTTTCGACCACGGACCAAGCGCGAAGACGATGTGATCGGCCCGCATCTCCCCCTGCGAGGTGCGCAGCGCTGCAATCGCGGGGCCGTCCATCTCGACGTCGTCAATTTGGGCAATCGTCAGGGTGCCGCCTTGGGCCACGAAGTGATCCGCCAGCGCCTGCACGTATTTGCCGGGGTCGGAGATCCGCCCATGGTTCTTGCACCGCACCACGACCTCAAACGCATCGCCAAATGCGGGGTCATAGTCGCGGAAGGTCGCGCCCTCCACCACGTCAAACGCATAGCCGTTGTCTTTGCGCTTTTGCCAGCCGTAGGCGTCCGCCTCAAAGGCGGCGCGGGTGGCGTAGCCAAAGCAGAAATCCTCGGGCGAAATAAACCGCTCCGCGCCGGTTCCCGCCGCCAAGGCGCGGTGCTGCTCCACGCTGTCGTGCAACAGTTGCGACATGGCCGCGCCGTAGTGATCGACATGGGCGTCGGTGGCATAGCCAAGGTAGCGCGCCAAGAACGGCAGCAGCTTGGGCAGATAGGACCAGCGCAAAAACAGTGGCGCATCGGGGCGCAGCACCATGCCCGGTGCTTTGCGCCATAAGCCAGGCACTGTAACTGGCACAATTGCCCCCGCCGCCAGAACACCCGCGTTGCCGTGGCTGGTGCCACGCGCGGGGCCTGCGCGGTCAACTATCGTCACATCATGGCCCGCGCGTTGCAGCCAGATGGCGCAGGACACACCGACGATACCCGCCCCCGCTACGATAATCTGCATGTGCTGTGTCCTATCCGTCGCTACGGCTGCCAGCCATCATATAAAGCGTGGGTGCGCGGCAGGGGAAGGCGTTGCGGCGCACCCGCGCGCGCCGCCGCATAAAGCGCCGTGACCAACTCCACAGAGGTCCGCCCCTGCGCGAGGGTGACCGCGTCGAGGTCCAGCGCAATTGCCTGCAAGAAACCCTCAAACCCCAAGGGCGATGCGACCACATCCTTTAGCGCCGCGTTAATCTCTTCGGCAGAGCACCCGCGCGGCGTGATCGTCCATTGCGCGGCGGCAGGCGCATAAGGTGACAAGCCGCTTTCGGCGGTGAAGCCGTCAAACATCAACCGGATGCGCGAGGTGTCATCCCCCGCCCCCAGCGTCGCGGAGGAGGTCACCAACGCACCGCTTTCCATGGTAAAACCAAGCGCCGCGCAATCCTCCGTCTCGATGTCGTTCACCCGCGTCGCAAGCTGCGCGCTGACCTGTGCCACAGGCCCCAAAAGCAAGCACATCAAATCATGCGCGTGGATTGCGTGGCCCAAGATCACGCCGCCCTGCTCCCCCGCCCAAGTGCCGCGCCACGGCGCGTCGTAATAGTCCGCGTCGCGCCGCCAGTGCGTCTCGATGGAGCCCGCGAAAGCCGTCCCCGCCAAGCCCGCGCGGATCAGGTGCAAGACCTGCGCAACCCCGACGCCAAAGCGGTATTGAAACACCGGATAAACCCTGCGCCCCGTCTTGCTGGCCACGGCCTCCAGCCGGTCCATGTCCGACAGCGACGTGGCGATGGGCTTTTCGCAGATCACGTCCTTTCCGGCCTCCAGCGCGGCGATGGCGGTAGACACATGCAGATGCGGCGGCAGGCACACGTCGATGATATCAACGTCGGAGGCCAAAACAGTGGCCAAATCGGTCTCCACCGGAATACCGCCCGCAATTTCCGTGGCGCGTGCGCGGTCCAGATCGCAGATCACCGCCACCTCGAAGTGCTCCGGCAACGCACGGTAGGCGGTCAGATGCTCGCGCCCGATCCCCGCGCCGATGATGGCGACCCTACGCATCGGCCATCGCCTGTGCGCGCAAAGCCAGCTCCATCACCTTGAAGGCATGCGCTTGCGGCATGGCGGTCTGTGTCCGGTCGCGTATGTCAGCCGCAAGTCGCGCAAAATACGGCAGGCCCGCGTCGCTGGCGTCGATCCTTTCGCAGCGCGACCCGTTGGTCAGCAGCATATGGTCCGTGCCAGCCGCCCCGCCAACATCCACATATTTACGCAGCTCTATCGTGCCCTCGGTGCCAAGGATCGTCAGCCGCCCGTCGCCCCATGTGGGCAGCGCGTCGGGGGTAAACCAGTCAACACGGATGTAGCCGTGGCCCTCCGACGCGCGCAGGGCGATTTCACCGAAGTCCTGAAAATCCCCGCCGATGGAGGTCGCGGTGGCCAGTGTCACCTCCGCGTCTGTGGCGCCGGTGAAATACAAAAACTGGTCGATCTGATGCGACGCAATATCGGTCAGGATGCCGCCGTTGCGGGCGGGGTCAAAGAACCAGTCAGGGCGCGTGGCGCGGTTCAAACGGTGCGGGCCAAGCCCCACGGTCTGGATCACGCGGCCAATCGCGCCCGCCTGCACCAGCTCCGCCGCGCGGGTCACGCATGGCACCTCGAAGCGCTCGGAAAAATCCACCGACCAGATGCGCCCCGTGCGCGCGACGCAGGCCTTGATAGCGTCGAGTTGCGCCATGGTGGTGCAGCCCGGTTTGTCGGACATCACGTCGATCCCCGCCTCCATCGCGCGGATCGCCAAAGCGGCACGGTCGCAAGGGATGGCAGAGATAATGATCAGGTCGGGTGCGGCCTCCAGCACAGCGTCCACGCTGGGCAGGCGCGGCGCGTCGGGAAAGCGTTTGACGAACCCCGCCAAAGGCTCCGGCGAGCCGTCCGTCCACCAGCCGACGCAATCCGCGCCCTGCTGCAACATATTGCCAAGCATCCCGAAGGCATGGCGGTGGTCGATACCAAGGACAGCGACTTTAAGCTTAGACATTGGGGACTCTCATGCGTTTGCCCTCCAGCGAGGATTCCATCAGCGCCTCCACCAGCGCTTGGGTTTTCAGGGCGGCGCGCCCCGTGATCATGGGCGGGCGGTCGTCGGTTATAGCCTGCACGAAGTCATCCAAGATGCCTTGGTGCCACGCGTGGGTGAAGGCCATCGGGTCCGACCCGCCGCCCGTCCCCGCCGCCGCGCCAAAGCTTTCGGTGCGCCCGTCCTGCCAGTGGATGTGCAGCTCCCCCGATTGCAGCCGTGCGGAGGCATCGGTGCAATGCAAGGTGATGCTTTCGGCCCGCCCTGGAAAACTGGCGGTGCTGGCGGTCAGGGTGCCCACGGCGCCGTTGGCAAAATCCAGCCCTGCGGCGACGACGTCCTCGGCCTCCATCTTGTGCAGCTTGCTGGTGCGCGCCATCGCTTGCACCTGCGACGCGGGGCCGGTCAGTGACAGCGCCAGATCAAGGGTGTGAATGGCTTGGGTGATCAGCACGCCGCCGCCGTCTTGCGCGATGGTGCCGCGACCGGGGGCGTCGTAATAGCCTTGGTCGCGCCACCACGGGACGCTGATCTCCGCAAGGGCAAGCTGCCCCAACGCGCCTTGCGCCATAAGCTCCGACAGCTTTTGCGACGCCTCGCGCATCCGGTGCTGGAACACCACGCCAAGGGGCACGCCCGCCGCTTCGCAGCGCTCCACAATGACGGTGGCCGCGCTCAGGCTGCGCTCCACGGGTTTTTCCATCAAGATGGGTTTGCCTGCCTTGGCCATCGCGGCGACGATCTCGCTGCGCGCGTTGGGGGGCGTGGCGATAATGGCGAAATCAATGTCTGGGTCGGCCGCAGCCTCCGCCAGCGTCACCGCCTTCACCCCGTGCGCTGTGGCGTAGGCCTGCGCGCTATCCTCGCGGCGTGCACACACGGCGGTTAGCTGCGCCAGCCCAGATGCCTCCAAGGCCAGACGGTGCGTGTCGGCCACCATGCCGACACCGAATAAAACGGCGTTCTTCATACGATCCTCCCAGTCGGGACGACCGTGCGCCAAACCGTCAGAAGGGTCAACGCCACAAGCCCCCGAGCTGGTATGAAACCATCGAGGGTGGGCAAAATTGCTCTATATAAAGAGTAAGGTGGCGGCGCCGCCGAAGCGTGACTTACAGCCGGACAGGGCGTTTTTGCCCCGCATCCCTTCCCGCAAAGGCGGCTTGCCTTTGCCGGTATTATATCGCGCGATGTTAACGGGTGCCCCTTGGCCCAGCTTGGAAAGGCTGGGCTGCGGGATCCTGATAAATCACTCTTATGACGTCGAGCCGGGTTGTAGCTGTCAGCGGTTGCGCGCGCGTTAACCCTGCGCACGTTGCGGGCCTTGCTTGCGCGTCCTGATCCAGATGAGCAGCCCCGACCCGATGATGATCCCCGCCCCGATCAACGTCGCCGTATCGGGGATATACCCCCAGATCACATAGCTGGAAATAGACAGGAATAGCAGGAAGAAATAGGCGTAAGGCATCAGGGTATTGGCCGTGGCAAAGCGGTGCGCGCGGGTCAGCAGCTCGTGCCCCGCCCAGCCGAAGACGCCCAGCAGCACCATCAACACCCAGTCCAACGCCGTCGCGGGCGGCGTCCAGTAATAGATCGCCACCGGCAGCAAGACTGCCGTGCCAAACAGCCCCATGTAGAACTGCATGATCTCTGCCGACACCACGCCCGACAGCTTGCGCGTCAGGATAGAGTAAAGCGCCATCGCCACCGCGTTATGCAGCGACAAGAGCATGGCCCAGTGGAACTCCGCCCCGAACGGGCGCATCACCACCAACACGCCAACAAACCCGAGCAGGATGCCAAATATACGCCACGGCCCTGCCCGCTCACCCAGTAAGGGCCAGCCCAGAAGGCACACCAGAATGGGCGAGGTGAACATGATGGAGGCGGTGACCGTCAGCGGCAGATAGAGCAGCGCCAAGAAGTTGAGCGCGGTCGACGACGTCAACAGATAGGCGCGGATCAGCACCAGCCCCAAGCGGTCGGTCTTAAACCGCTCCACATCCATGCCGCCGCGCCCGACCAGCCACGTAGAGATCACGAAGTGCCCCACATACCGCATGAAGGCCAGTTGCATCGCGGGCAGCCCCGCCAGCACCAGCCATTTCACCGAGGTGTCGATCATCGAGAACAACAGCCACGCCACCAGCATCATGGCGATGCCCAAACTGGCCCGATCCTCCAGCGCGGGTATGGCGACGCGGCTCATCGGTTACGGCTTCATCTTGTCGGCGTAGAAGTCGACCATCTGCGACACCATATCATCCCCGCGCCCCTCGTCCCGCGCGGTGTTCAGGGCCTTCAGTGTGGATTGCGACATCAAGGACGTTACCCCCGCATCATCGGCCATGGTGGCGTAGTAGCCCACGTCTTTGGCGGCGTTCTTGATCGCGAAAGCCAGTTGCGCGGGATTGCCGTCAACGCCGTAGCTTTTGACGAAATCCATCATGCCCGAATGCAGCGGCCCCGCGCTCATCACGTCATAGAGCCCCTCGCGGTCGACGCCCTGCACGTCGGCCATCGCGAAGGCCTCTGCCATGGCGTTGGCGACGGTCATGCCGAAGAAGTTGTTGATCAGCTTGATCGTGTGGCCGGAGCCAAGCGCGCCCAGATGGAACACGTTCTCCCCCAAGTCATCCAGCACGGGCTTCACCTTATCAAAGGCGGCTTTGTCGCCGGAGCACATGATATTGAGCAACCCGTCCACCGCATGTGCGGGCGTGCGCCCCAGCGGCGCGTCGAGATACGCCCCGCCCGCTGCCGCAACCTCCGCGCCCAGCGCCTTGGTGGAGGCCGGAAGGGAGGTGCCGAAATCAATGACAACAGCGCCCGCGTTCAATCCGGCGATCACGCCCTGATCGCCGCGCATCCGCCCCTCAACCTGATCCGACGTCCCCATGCAGAGCATCACAATGTCACTGGCTTGCGCGACCTCGAAGGCGTTCGCCGCCTCTTTCGCGCCACGTGCAATCGCAGGGTCGATATAGGTGCGGTCGCGGTTGCCCAGAACGACCAACTCGTGGCCCTTGTCCAGCAAGCGGCCAACCATTGCGCCGCCCATCAGGCCCAGTCCGATAAATCCAATTTTGCTCATCTGTCGTCTCCTGTTTTGTCGTGTATCAGCGCCGCACCAAGGCGGCCTATTTCGTCGCTACATTTCGCGCCCGCGCCATTGCCGCCGGTGCACACCGCTATGCGGTCCGACAGGCGCGCCAATTCGGGGCGTCGGTCTTTCGTCCATGAGGTCACGCAAGACCCCATGCTTAGGGATTTGATGTCCAACGCAGGCATCAGCCTGCGCAGCATTGCGTCCAGCCGGTCGCGCACCTGCGGGTTGCCGCCCGCTTGAAACCACGCGCGCACATCGGCGTCGGTGGTCAGCGGCTCATCCGTGGGATCGCCGCCCAGCTTCAGGTAGAGCTTGCCGTCCGGGTAGCGGATCGGCGGCAGAAGGTATGGGTCTTCGGGCGTATCATACACCAGCGTTGGCATCGCGGAGAGCGCCGCCCCCTGCGCCTCATCCACCTCGAAGAAGGCCACCGTCCGCGCGTAAACCTCTAGGCTCGGCGCGCGGCCCAGAACCCTGTCGGTATTGTACCCCGCAGCGACCAGCACGCGGTCAAAGCTACGCCGCCCCTGATCCGTGACCACAACAACATCCTGCGCGCGCTCCTCCAGACCGTCGACCGTTGCCTCCAGCAGGGTCGCGCCGAAACCTTGCGCGGCTTTGGCTTGGGCCGCCACAAGGTTGCGCGGGCTGACGTGGCCTGCGCGGGTCGTCTCGTGATAGCCAGTGAAATCTGCGGGGAACGTGAAGAACGGGAACCGCGCGGACAGCGCGGCGTGGTCCAGCATGTCACAAGGCACGTCATGCAGGGCGCGCCCCACCTCGACGCGGGCCATAAATGCCGCGCCGCCGACCATCGCCGCGCCCGTGGGCGTGTAGAACCGCACGCCGCTTTGACGCTCTATCTCATGGTAGCGGTCAATAGCGGCGGTGGAGACGCCGACCCAATACGGGTCCAGCGCGTTCTTGCGGGTGATCCGCCCCTCGTCGTAGTGCGAGCCGAAGACCCCGTTGTGTGTGGCTTTGTCCGCGGGTTCCGTCGGGCCGATAAGCGTGACGTCGGCGCCTGCCATCGCCAGATGCCGCGCCGCTGCGGCCCCCCAAAGCCCGCGCCCTATGACTGCTAATCTCATGCGGCCTCCTTCGGGGCGACGGCGGCCTCTATGGCTAGGGTGACGTCGAGTGTTTTGCGGGCATCCTGCGCCGAGACCAGTGCCGTGGCCTGCCCCGAGCAGACCTGCGCGAAATGTTCAAGCTGTGCGACCAGCGGCACATTGGTCGCGCTCTTTTGCACCGCGCGTTGCGGCGTCTCCGACCAATCGCGCGCACCGGACCACAGGGTGAGTGACGGAAAGGAAACCGCCCCATTGGTGCCGCAGATGTGCAGGTAGTCTTGCCCCGTGGCTGCGATATTGGGGTTCTCGCCGGTGCCAGCCTCAAACCCGAACGGGCTGGCGGAGGCATCTGAGAACGCGATGCTGGCGCTCGCCCCGCTGGCGAATTGCAACACCGCCGCACCGCTTTCAACCCGCGCCGCGCCGCGCACCGCGTTGGACCCCACGCCGCGCACCGCCGTGACATCGCCAAATAGATACCGCAGCAAGTCCACCTCATGCACCAAGTTCAACATCACCGGAGACCCGTCCGGCCCCGCGCGCCAAGGCACGTCAAAATAGGCGTCCGGCTTTTTCATCGCCCAGATCATTGAGGCCAGCAGCGGCTGGCCGATTGCCCCACTCTCAAGCAGGGATTTAAGCTGTGCCACCGCTGCGTGGTGGCGGCGATGATGACCCACCAGCGTGCGCACCCCTGCGCGCGTTGCCGCTGCAATGATCCTGTCGGCAGCGTCCAACGAATGGGCGACGGGCTTCTCGATCAGCATATGCCAGCCCCGTTTCGCCGCCGCCTCCGCGTGATCAGCGTGCAGGTGCGAGGGCGTGGCGATAACAATCGCATCGGCGTCCAGATCAACCGCCTCTATGCTGGCAAAATGCGGCACGCTGTCTTGGTGCTGCGCGGGGTCAATCACGCCCACCACGTCAATCTGCGGCACCGCCAAAGCGTGCTGTAGATGGCGCGTGCCGATCAGGCCCAATCCTGCAACCAACAGTTTCATTACATGACCGCGCCGATTTGCCATGGCACGAATTCATAGTCGCCCAAGCCTTGTGCCTCTGACTTTGAGGCCGCGCCGGAGGCCACGCGCAAGATCATCTCGTAAATCTCGCGGCCCTTGTCTTCCAAGGTCACGCCCGCCGTCAGCATATCGCCCGCGTTCACGTCCATGTCGTCGATCATACGGGTATACATCTCGGTATTGGTGGAGACTTTGATTGTCGGGCTGGGCTTCGAGCCGAAGGCGGAGCCGCGCCCCGTGGTGAACACCACCACCTGACAGCCACCCGCGATCTGGCCCGTGACCGACGCCGGATCGTATCCGGGGCTGTCCATGAAGGTGAAGCCCTTGGCGGTCACGGGTTCGGCGTATTTATACACCCCCGTCAACGGCGAGGTGCCGCCCTTCGCCGCCGCGCCCAGCGATTTTTCCAAAATCGTGGTCAGCCCGCCCTTTTTGTTGCCGGGGCTTGGGTTGTTGTCCATCGAGCCACGGTTACGTTCGGTGTAATCCTTCCACCAGTCGATCAGGCCGACCAGCTTTTGGCCCACCTCGGGGGAGGCCGCGCGGCGGGTCAAAAGATGCTCCGCCCCGTAGATTTCAGGGGTCTCCGCCAGCACGCCCGTGCCGCCTTGGGCCGCCAGCAGATCACAGGCATAGCCAAGCGCAGGGTTGGCGGTGACGCCCGACCACGCGTCAGAGCCGCCGCATTGCAACGCGACCTTCAGGTCCGACACGGGGCATTCGCTGCGGGTCGCCTGATTGGCGATAGGCAGCATAGCCTCGATTTTGCGGATTCCCATGTCGATGGTTTTTTGCAGCCCTGCCACGCCTTGAATGTTCATCACTTGAAATGTGTCGTCTTGCTTTAGGCCGTAGGCCTCAAGCAGCCAGTCGATCTGGTTGATCTCGCAGCCCAAGCCCACCATCAGCACGCCCGCGTGGTTGGGGTGTCTGGCATAGCCCCACATGACGCGCTGCAAGGCCTCGAACCCGTCGCCGTCCCCTGCCATGCCGCACCCCGTTCCGTGCACAAAGGCGCAGACGCCGTCGACGTTGGGATAGTCTGCCAAACGGTCCGGCGTGAAGTAATCGGCGATACGGCGCGCGGCGGTGGCGGAACAGTTCACCGAGGTGACGATGGCGATGTAATTGCGCGTGCCGACGCTGCCGTTTACGCGGCGGTAGCCCATGAAACTGTCGCCTGTGGCAGGCTGGACGGGGCGCATGTCGGTGCCGAACTCGTAGTCCTGCGCCGTTGGCACGAAGGCGCAGTTATGGGTGTGCACATGATCGCCCGCCGCAATATCGCAGGAGGCCACGCCGATCATCTGCGCGTATTTGCGCAGCTGCGCCCCCTTGGCGATGGCCTGTGTTGCGATTTTGTGGCCCGACGGGATGAGGCCGCGTGTGGTTACGGTCTCGACGGCGGTGCCTGCCTCCAGCGCGCGGGTGGCGGTGACGACGTTATCGTCGGCATCTAGGCGGATCGTGTCTTTCATGGTGTCTTCTTTCAAGCACAAGGCCACATGGGATGGGGCGGCACGTCAAACGCCCCGCCCCGAGTTCAAGTACCGACTGCCGCCCCGCTTATTTGAGCAGGATGGACACAATCGGCGGATAGATCAGCAGCACCGACAGCGCGGCCAACTGGATGCAGATGAACGGCAAGAAGCCTTTGAAGATGTCCGTCAGCGAGATATGCGCGGGGGCTACAGACTTCAGATAGAAGGCGGCAGGCCCGAAGGGCGGCGACAGAAAGCTGACTTGCATGTTCATACAGAACACCACGCCGAACCAGATCGATACGTGGCGCGGGTTGAGTTCGCCAAACAGCCCGATCTCGTCGAGGGGAAGGCGCAGGATGATGGGCAGAAACACCGGAATGATCAGCAGCACGATGCCGACCCAATCCATGAACGCGCCCATAAATAGCAAGATCAGCATCATTGTCAGGATGATGCCCATCGTTGGCAAGTCGGAGCCGACGATGAAATCCGCCACATATGTCGGCCCGCCCGCGATGGTGTAAGCACCCGCCAAGGCCGCCGCACCGATGGTCACCCAGATGATCGTGCCCGTGGATTTCAGGGTCCGCATCAGCGAGTCCCAGACCAGATCAAACGAGGCTTCACCACGGAAAACCGCGATGACCAGCACCGCGACGGCGCCCATGCCTGCGGCCTCGGTGATGCCCGTGATGCCGCCATAGATGGAGCCAAGGACCACGCCGATTACCACGATGGGTGCGACCAACCCCTTGCCCATGTCCCAGCCGATTTTGGCGCGTTCGCGGCCAAAGGCAAAGAAGATCAACGCCAGCGCGATGGCCACCAGCGCCGCGAACCACGTCACGTGACCGGGGGAGCCCCAGAAGATTTCGTCGACACCTTCGATCGCTGCGTTCTGACCTGTGACGGTGAAGAACAGCGCGCGCAGGAACAGCACGGAGCAAAAGCCCGCCGTGAGGATCGACAGGAACGCGCCGAACAAGGCCAGCTTGGCCAGACCGGCGGGCGCGCCGGGTTCAGGTTCGGGCAGCGGCGCGTCTTCGGGGTGCAGCTGCGTGCGCACGATGATGTAGATAATAATGAAAGACGCCAGCATGAAGCCCGGCAGGAAGGACGCAGTGAACAGCGCCTTGATCGACGTCTCGGTGATCAGCCCGTAGATGATCAGCACGATGGACGGCGGGATCATGGTGCCCAGACTGCCCGACGCACAGATCGTGCCGATGGCGAGGTTCTGGTTGTAGCCCAAGCGCAGCATTTGCGGCAGCGCGATAAGGCCCAAGAGCACCACCTCCCCGCCGATGATGCCGGACATAGCCGCCATGATCACAGCCATGATCGAGGTGACGATTGCAATGCCGCCGCGCGTGCGGTTCAGCCAGACGTTCAGCGAGGAATACATGTCCTTGGCGATGCCGGAGCGCTCCAGCAGCGACGCCATAAAGATGAACAGCGGAATTGATATGAGCACGTAGTCCGTTAAGAGCCCGTATATCTTCTGCGCCAGAATATTAAGCGGCCCCGACCCCGGCCTGCCGGTCAGTATACCGTCACCGAAAGTCATGGGGTTTGCCAGCAAGCCCGGCTCGAACTTCATCACCAGCACCAGCGCCGCGAGGATGGCCGACGCCATGCCCAGCGGCATGCCAATCGCCAGCAGCACCAGAAGGCCCAGCATCAGGACCATTGAGATTGTACCGATATCCATTATTCGTGCCCTGCCTTGCTAGTGTGAACAGCGCTGCGGGTAACATCCATGTCCCCCACCCCGTCTGCACCGACGGCCTTTTTCAGCCGCTCTATTTCATCTTGGTCAATGTCGTCTGCGGCGGAGTGGATCACCGGCTCCGCGTTCCAGTCGGAAATCAGATTGATCACCGCCTGCACCGCCACCATGGCCACCACGAACAATACCATAGGCTTGATCGTTGCGGGGATGGGCGGGTCAAACGCGGTGCCGAAGGTTTCCCAGCGATTGAACTTGGCAAAGGCCTCCCCGTAGCCGCCATAGATCAGGAAGAAAGCAAACAGCGCGATCAGCGCGGTGGAGATCACGTCGCACACGCGTTGCGCCGCACGGGGCAGCATGTCGTAGATCAAAAAGATGCGGATGTGGCTGCGCTGCTGCATCGCGTAAAGGCCCGAGCACAAGAAGACGAACCCCGCGAGCCACAACGACAGCTCGTTCGCCCAAAGGGTTGGGGCCTCGAAGACGTAGCGCAAAATAACCTCGTAGATCATCACCGAGGTGAGCAACACGATCAGCATCATGGTGACGCGCCCGATAAAGACCGACAAGCGGTCGAGCGGGCCCCATGCCTCGAACTCCATCGCGGCGCGGCGCACCGTGCGCACCCCGATCACGGCAAAGAGCGGCAATCCGAGGAGCGCCAGCAGATCGACCACGTCGATATGCTCCCCCAGAACCACGGGCATATTGGGTGTGACGTCCAAGCGGTCAAACTGCGTGTCGAGCTGTTGGGTGTAGACACCCCAATCCAGAATAAAGGCTGGCATATGCCATGTGACCCACGCCGCGCAGACGATGAACGCCAGCGGCACCAGCCACTCGATCAGCGACCCCGACTTTAGATATTCGGCTTTCTGTGGCATCTGGCCCTCCCCGTTAGATTTCAAATGGTGGCGTTAGGCCGCCACTGCGTAATGTTCGATAAATGCGCGGTCCGGCTCCACGCCCAAGCCCGCGCCCTGCGGGATCGCAACGCGGCCGCCGTTGGCCTTGACCTGACCTTGGATGTCCAACGGCTCTGTCAGCAGGTTATCGCGGAACTTGTTGTCGGTTGTGTCGAATTCCAGCATCGGCTCCCAAGGGTGCAGGCCACCCGGCATGGGCGGCATCGCCGCCAGCAGTTGCAGGTTGGTGGCCACCGCGATGGCAGAGCCCCAGACGTGGTTGATGACTGGCGTGAAATGCGCGTGGCACAAGGCCAGCACCCGCAAGTATTCGGAGATACCGCCCAAGGCGCAAACCTCGGGCTGGGCTATATCAAGGCCACGATTTTCAAGGATGGCGCGCCAGCCCCAGCGACCGAATTCGGCCTCCCCGCCAGAGATGTTGGTGCGCAACCCCGCGCGCAATTCGCGGTAGCCGTCGTGGTCTTCGGGTGCCACGGGTTCCTCGAACCAATAGGCCTCCAGCTCATCCAGCGCGCGGCCCACATAGAAGGCGTCCGAGGTGGTGTAGCAGTGGTTCGCATCGACCATGAACTTGAAGTCAGCGCCCACGCCGTCGCGTACCGCTTGGCACAGGGCCACATCGGGCTTCGGGCCGAGGCCGGTTTTCATCTTGGTCGCAAGGAAGCCCATGTCGCGGATGGCGGCGGCCTCGTCTTTGAACAGCGCGGCCATGCTTGTGGCGTCCATATCGGGGCGCAGCATCATGCCGTAGCCATAGGCCGGCACCGAGGTACGATGTGCGCCGCCGATCAATTTGTGGATGGGCAGGTTCGCCACCTTGCCCGCGATATCCCACAGCGCGATGTCGACACCGGATAGGGACTGCATCGGCATGCCCTTTTGCCCGTGGTCGCGCATAAGGTTGTAAACTTTGTGCCAGATCACATCGCGGTCCATCGGGTCCATCCCGAGGATCATGGGCGCGATAACGCCCTCAACGATGCCTTTGTTGGCCAGTGCAATCGCCCCCGGCCCGAAGCATTCGCCCCAACCGGTGACGCCCTCGTCCGTGGTCACTTCGACCAGATGGGCGGTGCGCTTGTTATAGTACTGCTGAGAATACCCCAAGGTTTCGGGCATGTCGTATTGCAGCACGTGGCTTGTGATCTTGGTAATTTTCATGATTGGCCTGTCGGGTAGCCCCCGCGCCAAGACCGCGCAAAGCGGCATGGGCGGGGAAACCATGCGCGGGGCCCAAACAGATGAGAGGGCCCCGCACGTAAAGTCAGGTCAGATTACTTCTTCACCAGACCAAGCTGGGTCAGGTAAGCGATGTGGCTTGCAACCAGCTCTTCGGCTTCTGGTGTCGTTGCGAACTCTGGCCATGTGGCCTGCGCCGCGTCGCGGAAGGTTTGCAAGTCTTCTGGCGACCACTCGGAGATGGTCACGCCCTGCTCTGTCAGCATTGCCACGGCTTCAGCGTTCTTCTTCTCGAAGATCAGCGCAGATTTCAAAGCGATGTCGGACACAGCTGTTTCCATGATGGCGCGGTGATGCTCTGGCATCGCGTCCCAAACGGCCTTGTTACAGGCAAGGTGGTCGGATGGCATGGAGTGGAAGCCCGGGTAGTTGGCGAACTTCGCGATGTCGTAGAGGCCAAGGCCCACGTTGTTGGAAATGTTCGAGGCGTCTGCACCGTCGATGATACCTGTCTCAAGCGCGGTGAAGATTTCGGTGAAATCCATCACGATCGGAGACGCGCCCATCTTTTCGAAGATTTTGGTTTCCATGCCTGGAGGCGAGCGGAATTTCCAGTCTTTCAGATCTTCCACGCCTGCGATTGGCTTGGTCGAGGCAAAGCTTTCCTGACCGTAGACGATCCAGCCCACGAGCTGCATGTCGTATTTGTTATACAGCTTTTGCGCCGCCTCACGGCCGCCGCCGTAATAAAGCCAAGACAGCTGCTGCGCCGGAGTAGCGTAGCCGCCCATGATGTCACCCACGAACTGGAACGCAGGGTTTTTACCTGTCTGGTAGCCGCCGCCTGTCGCGTCGCAGTCCAGAATGCCTGTAGCTGCCGCGTCAAAAGTCTCAACGGATTTCACAACGGAGGCGGAGTAGAACATCTCAATTTCGATTTCGCCGTTGGACATCAATTTGATGTTGTCCACCAACTCGGTCAGCAAAGAGCCGGATGTGGTCTCTGGAGCGTAGTGGGTTTGAATGCGCAGTTTGGTGGTGGCGTGGCCGTCGGCGATTGCGCCAGAGGCCAGCAGGGCCAGAGCAGCGACAGATGTCGCGGCGGTTTTCAAAAACTTCATGATGTCCTCCCAGACGATTTGTATCGTTTTCGCGTTTCGGATCTCTGAGCGGTTGGTCCGCCATGATGACCCTGCGTTAGATGACCCTAGCAACCGAATCTGAACCTGCCAACAAATATTCTATTTTTTTAATAATTTTGAGATTTACTTGTAATTTCAAAATTTATGGCATTAGGTATGCGGGCACCATAGACCGTGGTGTGACTGGCCGGACCGCTGCCCCTGCAACGCCGCACGCCAATAGCTGGAGGCCAAGATGGCAGACACCGCGACCCCGCCGCAGAAGATGGAAACCCCTGCCATCTATGACGATCTTCACAGAAAACTGGTTACCGCGCAATTCGACCACGGTGAAAAACTGAAATCGGAAGACCTGCGCAAACTCTACGGCTGCTCGGCCAACACCATCCGCGAGGTGCTGTTTCGCCTGTCCACGGCGGGGCTTGTCGCCTTTGAGGAGCAGCGCGGGTTTCGCGCCCGCCGCACATCGCGCGAGCGCCAGCATGACCTGACCCAATTCCGAATCCTTCTGGAACAGGAAGGCGCCTGCCTGTCGATGAAACACGGCGACATCGAGTGGGAGGCCCGCCTGTCCGCCGCGCATCACAAGCTCAGCCATATCGAGAGCGAGGTGCGCCGCTCCGGCAGTGTGGAGCATGTGTTGCCGCTGTGGTCCAACGCCGAATGGGAGTTCCACGACACGCTGATTTCGGCCTGCCGCTCACCGCTGCTGCGCGAAACCTACAAGACGATCTACGACCAGTTTCGCCAGCAACTGGTGTCGCGGGCCAGCAACTACGGCTACTACGCCGAGAACATCGAAGAGCACCGCGCCATCCTTGAGGCGGCGCTGGCGCGCGACACGGTCCTGTGCCGACAGCACATCCACGACCACCTCGCGCGCAACATGATCAGCTAGGCGGTCGCTGCAGGTCATCGTCCAGATAAATCTGGATGATATCCTTGAAGCTGGCGTCGGCCTTGAAGCCCAAGGCCAGCGCGCGTTCGGGCGCGAAATCGCGCGGCCAGCCCTCGACAATTTTCTCGATCACCGGATCGGGCTGCGGCTTGATCAGGCGCACCACGTCGTTCCCCGCTACATCGCGCAGGGCTTCGATCTGCTCGGCCACGGTGCAGCTGATGCCCGGCAGGTTGAGCGCACGGCGACCGTGCAGCAACGCCGTGTCCAGCGTGGCGGCATGGGCCAAGAACCCTGCGGCGGAGCGGGGGCTGGCGAACCAGTGGCGGGTGCTGTCGGCGGCGGGCAAGATGGCCTCCTGCCCGTTCAGCGGCTCGCGGATGATGCCCGAAAAGAACGAGGACGCGGCGGCGTTCGGCTTGCCGGGGCGCACACAGATCGTGGGCAGGCGGATCGACACGCCGTCGATGAACCCCTTGCGGGAAAAGTCGGTGATCATGGTCTCGCAGATCAGTTTCTGCGCGCCGTAGCTGGTTTGCGGGGCGCACAGAAACTCATCGCTGATTTTGTCTGGATACGGCCCGCCAAAGACCGCAATTGACGAGGTGAACACCACGCGCGGGCGGTAGCTCGGGTCGGCCTCATGCTCTGCCCGCAGCGCCTCCAACAGCGCCCACGTGGGGTGCATGTTCACCGCCCAGCCCTTGGAGAAATCTGCCTCGGCCTCGCCGGAGACGACGGAGGCGAGGTGAAAGATCACGTCCGGCTTGGTCTTGGCCAGCGTTTCGGCCACGCCCGCGTCGGAGATGGAGCCTGTCACCTGCGGCACATTGGGCAAGGACACCGGCGGGAACGCGATGTCGTGCAGGGTGATTTCAACGGGCTGGCCGTCCAGACCGTTGGCGACCAGATGATGCGCCAGCTTTTGGCCGACCATGCCGCCGCCACCTAGGATAAGGGCCCTCATGCGCTTAACCCGTTGCGCTTCAAAAGCTCCAGATAGAGGCCGGAATGGTCCTGATCGGCGCCCCCCATGTTTTCGCAGAAATCCGCGAAGCGGTCGCGGGTCATTTCGGCCACGGGCAGTGTCAGCCCCAGTTGGGACGACTCGTTAAGCAGGTTGTCGAGATCCTTGAGTTGGAACTTCGACAGGCCCCCAGGTTCAAAATTGCCCTCGGTCATGCGCTCCCCGTGTTGCTGCAAAATGGTGCTGTCGGCAAAGCCGCCTTTCAGGGCCGCGCGCACGGCGGCGGGGTCGGCCCCACCCTTTTGGACCAGCAGCATGGCCTCCGCCACAGCGGCGATGGTCACAGCGACGATGGCCTGATTGGCCAGCTTCGACAATTGGCCCGATCCGGTCGGGCCGACGTGCACGGGGCGGCCCATGGATTGCAGCACAGGTGTGACGCGGGCGAAGGTGTCCGCCGCGCCGCCCGCCATGATCGCCAGCGTCGCGGCCTCCGCGCCGCGGGTGCCCCCCGAGACCGGCGCGTCGAGGTGAGCGATGCCAAGCTTTGCCAGATGCGCGGCCTGCGCGCGGGCCTCCTCTGGCTTGGCTGACGACATGTCGATCCATGTCGCGCCCTTGGCCAGCCCGTCGGTCAACGCCGCGTCCATCACCAGCGCGCCGACGGCCACGCCGTCCGACAACATGGAGATCACAACGTCCGCGCCAGCGACGGCTTGCGCCGCCGTGTCGCACACGCTCGCCCCCACATCCGCAAGCGGCGCGGCCTTGCTTTGAGAGCGGTTCCAAACCGCCAAAGTGAAGCCCGCTTTCGCGATATTTCGCGCCATGGGAGCCCCCATTAATCCGGTGCCGAGAAGCGCGATTTTTTGGTCTTGCATGGAGGTCCCTCTTGAGGCTGGTTTTTGATGTTTGCGGTAACACTAGGGCAAGCATCACGGTGTGAAAAGGATTGAAGCTTGAGAATTTTGGTTCTAGGCATTGGCGTGAACTGCACCATGACACGTCCTGACTGCAGGTCGGAAACCGAATTATTCATGGAGATTTATCATGGGCAATCAAAGACTTGCCGGTAAGCGGGCTATTGTCACAGCGGCAGCGCAAGGGATCGGTCGCGCCTCGGCGCTGGCCATGGCGGACGCGGGCGCACAGGTGTTCGCCACGGATGTGAACGCCGCCGCCTTGGCGGAATTGACCCATGAGAACATCGAAGTTTTCGCCTTGGATGTGCGCGATGACGCCTCGGTTCACGAGGGCATTTCGCGGGCCAAACCGGACGTCCTTTTCAACTGCGCGGGCTTCGTGCATCACGGCACCGCAATCGACGCCACGGACGACGAATGGGACTTCGCATTTGACCTGAATGTCCGCTCCATGTGGCGGATGATGAAGGCCGCCTTGCCGGGGATGCTGGAGCGCGGCGGCGGGTCGATCGTGAACATGTCGAGCGCCTGTTCCAGCGTCATCGGCGCGCCGAACCGCTTCATCTATGGCACCACCAAAGCGGCGGTGATCGGCATGACAAAATCGGTCGCGGTGGATTACATCACCAAGGGCATCCGGTGCAATTGCATCTGCCCCGGCACGGTGGAAAGCCCCTCGCTGGAGGAGCGTTTGCACGCGCTTGGCGAGCAGGTTGGCGGCTATGAAGAGGCCAAGAAGCAGTTTGTCGCGCGCCAACCCATGGGCCGCATCGCCACCGCCGACGAGATCGCGGCCTTGGTTGTTTATCTGTCGAGCGACGAGAGCGGGTTCACCACCGGTCAGCCGCACATCATTGACGGCGGGTGGTCCGGCTAGCGGCGGAATTTGAGTATTTTTAACCAAATGGAAACAGGGGCCTTCGTTCAGATGGGCCGCGTTAACCTTAATGGGATATGAAGATGGTCGAGAAATCAAAGTTGAGATCACAGCAGTGGTTCAACAACCCTGACAATCAGGAAATGACAGCGCTCTATCTGGAGCGGTATTTGAACTACGGGCTGACCCGTGAGGAGCTGCAATCCGGCAAGCCGATCATCGGGATTGCGCAGACCGGATCGGACTTGAGCCCCTGCAACCGCCATCACATCGAGCTGACCAAGCGCGTGCGCGACGGGGTGATTGCAGCGGGCGGGACGGTGATTGAAATTCCGGTCCACCCCATTCAGGAAACCGGCAAGCGGCCCACCGCGATGCTGGACCGCAACCTTGCGTATCTGTCCTTGGTCGAGACGCTGTTCGGCTACCCGATTGACGGGGTTGTGTTGAATATCGGCTGCGACAAGACCACCCCCGCCTTGTTGATGGCGGCGGCGACGGTCAACATTCCGGCGATTGCGCTGAGTGTCGGGCCGATGCTGAACGGCTGGTTCAACGGCGAGCGCACGGGCTCGGGCACCATCGTGTGGAAGGCCCGCGAGATGCAGGCGGCGGGCGAGATTGACGACGACGGCTTTATGGATTTGGTGGCATCCTCCACCCCGTCCGTGGGTTACTGCAACACCATGGGCACGGCCACGACGATGAACTCCCTTGCCGAAGCCTTGGGCATGCAATTGCCCGGTGCCGCGGCGATCCCTGCGCCCTACCGCGAGCGCGGGCAGATCAGCTATCACACGGGGCAGCGCATCGTGGAGATGGTGCATGAAGACTTGCGCCCGTCCAACATCATGACGCGCGAAGCCTTTGAAAACGCTGTGGTTATCAACTCCGCAATCGGGGGATCGACCAATGCGCCGATCCATTTGAACGGGGTGGCAAAACACTTAGGCATTGAGCTAACCAATGATGACTGGCAGTCCATAGGTCACAAGGTGCCTTTGCTGGTGAACCTGCAGCCTGCGGGCAAATATCTGGGCGAGGATTACCACCGCGCGGGCGGCGTGCCTGCGGTGATTGGCGAGCTTTTGAAAGCCGGCCTTCTGCCGCATCCCGACGCGATCACCGCCAACGGCAAAACCATGGCCGAGAACTGCGGCGGCGTGCTGACGGGCAACGACGACGTGATCTATTCAATCGACGCGCCGATGCTGAAAGACGCGGGCTTTATCAACCTGTCGGGCAACTTGTTTGACAGCGCAATTATGAAAACCAGCGTGATCTCCGAGGAGTTCCGCACAAGGTATTTGTCGAACCCCGACGACCCCGAGGCCTTTGAGGGGCGTGCGATTGTGTTCGACGGGCCGGAAGACTTTCACCACAAGATCGACGACGAGAGCCTTGGCATCGACGAGCGTTGCATTTTGATCATGCGCGGCGCGGGGCCGAAGGGCTATCCGGGCGGCGCGGAGGTCGTGAACATGCGGCCACCGTCCTATCTGCTGAAGAAGGGCATTCACGCCCTGCCCTGCGTGGGCGACGGACGGCAATCGGGAACGTCGGGATCGCCGTCCATTTTGAACGCATCCCCGGAAGCTGCGGATGGCGGCGGGTTGGCGCTGGTACAAACCGGCGACCGCCTGCGCATTGATTTGCGCAAATGCACCGCCGACATGCTGGTGGATGACGCGACGCTGAAAGAGCGCGCCGAAAAGCTGGTGAATGGCTCCATCGAGGTGCCGGACAGCCAAACACCGTGGCAGGAAATTTTCCGCGCCATGGTTCGCCCGTTCTCCGAAGGGATGACCTTGGACGGGGCCACGAAATACCAAGACATCGCGCGCAAATACATGCCGCGTGACAACCACTAAGGGGGAATTGAGATGAAACTTGTACGTTATGGCGCCGTGGGCGCAGAAAAACCCGGCCTGATCGACGCGGACGGCGCATTGCGCGACCTTAGCGGCCACGTCAAGGATATCGACGGCGCGCATTTGAGCGACGCGGTGCTGTCGACCCTGAAGGGGATCGCCCCTGCCAAGCTGCCTGTTGTCGAGGGCAACCCGCGCCTTGGGGCCTGCGTTGGCAACATCGGCAAGTTCTTGTGCATCGGGCTGAACTACTCCGACCACGCGGCGGAAACCGGAGCCGCAATTCCGGAGCACCCGATTTTGTTCTTCAAGGCGAACTCCGCCATTGTGGGGCCATATGACGACGTGGTGATGCCGCGCGGCTCTACCCACACGGATTGGGAGGTCGAGCTGGGTGTGGTGATCGGCAAGGAGTGCAAATACGTCTCCGAAGCGGAAGCGCTGGACTATGTGGCGGGCTACTGCGTTGTGAACGACGTGTCGGAGCGGCACTTCCAGACACAGCTGACCGGCCAGTGGACCAAGGGCAAATCCTGCGACACATTCGGGCCGACGGGGCCTTGGCTGGTCACAAAAGACGAGGTGGGCGATGTGCAGAACCTTGCGATGTCTTTGGACGTGAACGGCAAGCGCATGCAGACGGGCAACACCAACACGATGATCTTCACCGTGGCGCAGATTATTGAGCACCTATCGGGGCTGATGACCCTGCATCCGGGCGATGTGATCACCACGGGCACGCCTCCGGGTGTGGGCATGGGGATTAAGCCGGATCCGGTTTACCTGAAGAAGGGCGACGTGATGGAGCTGACGATTGAAGGTCTGGGCGTGCAACGCCAGACCGTTGGTGAGGACGCATGAGCACCCCGAATCTGCTGATGATTGGTGGCGCGACGGAGGAGATGATGTCGCGCCTGACGCCGGAATTCACCGTTCACAAACTGTCGGAGATTGCCGATTTTGACAGCTGGGCCGCCGAGCATGGCGCCAGCGTCGAAGCGGTGATGACCAACGGCCACGACGGGGTGTCGCCTGCCATCATGGCGGCGTTGCCGAACCTGAAGGCAGTGTCCGGCTACGGCGTGGGCTATGACGCGGTGGACACGGACGCCTGCGTGGCGCGGGGCATCAAAGTTTCGCACACGCCGGACGTGTTGAACGGCGAGGTTGCAAACACCACGCTGCTCTTGATGCTCGCGGGCTTGCGCAACTTCCGCCACGACGAAGCATGGGCGCGCTCCGGCGATTGGGAGGCCAAGGGCGGCGCGCCGCTCTCGACCTCACCGGATGGCAAGACCATCGGCATTTTGGGGCTGGGCCGCATCGGGCAGGAAATCGCGGACCGATTGGCCGTGTTCAACCCGACAATCGTGTACCACACGCGCACCAAGAAAGACGTGCCCTATACTTACTACGACGATCTGGTGGAGATGGCGAAAGCCTGCGACGTGCTGGTGTGCATCACACCGGGCGGCGCGTCGACCAATAAGATCGTGAACAAGGACGTGTTGGAGGCCTTGGGGCCGAAGGGCATGTTGATCAACGTCTCGCGCGGGTCCGTCGTGGATGAGGACGCGCTGATTGCGACCTTGGAGAGCGGCAAGCTGGGGCTTGCGGGGCTTGATGTGTTTGAGGGGGAGCCACATATCCCCGACGCGCTGAAAGCGTCGGAGCGCACGGTGCTTTTGCCGCATGTGGGCTCCGCCACGCATGAGACGCGCGCGGCGATGGGGGCGTTGACGGTCGACAACCTGTTGCAGTGGAAAGCGGACGGCACCTTGAAAACGCCCGTGCCGGAATGTGCCCACCTATGAGAATAACCTCGGTCCAGACGCAGCTTTTTAACGTGCCTCTGGACGAGGTGCTGGTGGACGCCAAACATGGCGACCACCACTTTTTCCAACTCATCACCGCCACCGTAACATTGGAAGATGGCACGACCGGCACCGGCTATACCTACACCGGCGGCAAGGGCGGCAGCGCGATTGCGGCGATGATCCGTGACGACCTGACGCCGTTTATCGTGGGACAAGACGCCAGCGACGTTGAGGCGCTTTATGATGCGATGCAGTGGCATGTGCATTATGTGGCGCGCGGCGGCATTGCCGCCTTTGCCATCTCGGCGGTGGACATCGCCCTTTGGGACTTGCGCGGCAAAACGCTGGGGCAGCCGTTGCGGCAAATGGCGGGCGGCGCGTCGGACCGTTGCAAGGCGTATGGCGGCGGGATTGATCTGGGGTTCCCCCTGCCCAAGCTGCTGGACAGCTTGCAGGCGTTTCTGGACCGTGGATTGAACGGGGTGAAGATCAAGATCGGGCAACCGAGCTTGGCCGAGGACATCGCCCGTGTGGCAGCCGTGCGCGACATGATCGGGCCGGATGTGGCCTTCGCGGTGGATGCCAACTATTCGATGAGCGTCGATCAGGCGATTGAAGCGGCCCGCGCCTTTGCGCCATACGACCTCATGTGGTTTGAAGAACCGACCATCCCCGACGATTACAAAGGCTTTGGCCGCATCGCCGACGCCACGGGCATGCCTTTGGCGATGGGGGAGAACCTGCACACCATCCACGAGTTTGAATATGCCGTGGCGGATGCCAAGCTTAGCTATCTACAACCGGATGCCTCCAACTGCGGCGGGATCACCGGCTGGCTAGAGGTTGCGGCGTTGTGCCGTGCGAACAATATCCTGCCCTGCTCTCACGGGATGCAGGAGTTGCACGTGAGCCTTGTGTCGGCGCAGGAGAACGCGGGCTGGATCGAGATGCATTCCTTCCCGACTGAGCGCTACACCACGCGCCCCGTGGTGATTGAAAATCACATGGCCGTTGCCCCGAACGCGCCCGGCACAGGGGTGGAGTTTCGCTGGGATATGTTGGCGCCTTTCGCGCAAAGCTAAACATTTTTGCCAAAGACGCCCCGCCCGCTTGTTCGCGTTTTGGCAACGGGCTGTTTCCGCGCTGGCCCCCAAATGCCCCAATCTTGCCCCAATCTAAGTGCATTAACCTTGCCTAGATATTTAGCGACGAGATCGCCGCAAAAGTAACCCGTGAGGACTTAAAAGATGCGTAAATTCATGATGAGCTGCGCCGCATGTGCCCTAGCCCTGTCGACAGGTATTGCTGGTGCGACCGGTGACAGCAGCGAAGAAGAGAACATTGGCCTAGGCGACCCGCTGACAGAGCGCCGCGTGGACATCAAAGGTGGCGTTTTCTTCCCTCCGATGGTTTTGGCATCTTCCGGCGAGGCTATCTTCTTCCGTAACGAGGAAGAAGTCGTTCACGACGTGACGGCCATTGATGGCAGCTGGACAACCGGCCCGATCCAACCCGGTGCGACAAAGCAAGTGGTCGTGCCAGCAGGCATGAGCATGTGCTTCCAGTCCTCACAGCATGTCGAATACAAAGGTGCCTTCGGCTCCGTAGAGACTGGCGAAGCACCAGAGTGCTTCGAGCTGTCCGGTGCTGGTGACGGCAACAACACATCGCAGAACTAAACGTCAGCGACTTTTCGGACGAAAAAGCCCCGCCAGAAATGGCGGGGCTTTTTGCTGTTCGGGGTATAAGCGGTGCGCGCGGATTGCCCCGCGCGCGCCGCCATTGCCTGATTACTTCTTGACGATACGACCGTCGGTGAAGGCTTTTACAGGGCCGTTGTCGGCCATGTATTCCGCCAGCACGTCCGCCACATCGGGGCCGAAGTCGTAGGCGTTTGCTGCGTCTACGAACATTTTGAACCCGTCACCACCGCCACGCACGAAGTTGTTGGACACCAGTTTGTAGGTCGCGGCTGGGTCGATCTCTACCCATGCGTCGCCGTCTTGTACCGACACCGATTGGATGCGGCCTTCATTCGGGGCGACGGATGCGTCCCAGCTGAATTTCAGCCCTGCGACCTGTGGGAAGCGGCCTTTGACCTCCTCCACTTGGCTGACGCCATTTTCCAGCGCATCAATCACTGTCTGGCCGGACACCTCGAATGTGGAGAGCGTGTTTTGGAACGGCAGTACGGTCAGCACCTCGCCCATGGTCACTTCGCCCGCGTCGATGGAGGCACGGATGCCGCCTGAGTTGGCAATCGCGATGCTCACGCCTTGGTCTTTAACCCGTGCCAACATTGCCTCTGCGATCAGGTTGCCCATGGAGCATTCCTCAACGCGGCAGGCGTCGCGGTCGCCGTTCAGCGCGTCATCAGCTTGCGCCACGACCTTGTTGCGGATTTCATCCAACGGCCCCGCGAGTTCGGACACGCGCGACAGGATCGCGGCATCTTCGGCCACTTCGCCGTTGATCAGGATAGGCTCACCCTTGGCTTCGGTGATTTTCCCGTCATCGTCAAAGGTCACGTTCAATTCGCCGAGGAACTTACCGTAGGCGTAAGCCTGAACGATTGCCGTGTCGTTGACCATAACCGGATAGACGTCGACCGCGCGTTCTTGGGTGTTCGACAGCAGCGTATTGGAGTGGCCGCCAACGATCACATCAACGCCCGTGGTATTTGCGGCAACGATCTTATCCACCACAAAGCCGGAGTGGCTGAGCACGACGATCTTGTTCACGCCTTCGGCTGTCAGCTTGTCGACCTCGCCCTGAACCGCGTCAGACGGGTCGGTGAAGGTGATGTTCTTACCAGGCGACGCCAGATCAGGCGTGTCTTGCGGGGTCAGGCCGATCAGGCCGATTTTCTCGCCGCCGCGCTCGATCACTGCGGATTTCATCAGCTTGCCCGCCAGCGCAGGCTCGCCGGACACATCCGCGTTGGACATCAGCACCGGAAAACCAACCGAGTCCATGAAGCCGGCCAGAACTTCTGGGCCGTCATCGAATTCGTGGTTGCCGACGGTCATGCCGTCATACTCGAGGCCGTTCATCATCTCGGCCGCGACCTTGCCTTTATAATAGGTGTAGAACAGCGTGCCTTGGAACTGGTCACCCCCGTCCACAAGGATGGAGTTGTTGGTGCGGGCGCGGGCATCTTTGACCGCATTGACCAAGCGGGCCCAGCCGCCAAAGCACTTGCCTTCGGTGTTGTCCTCGGCGGAGCAGCCGCTGTCGTACTTGCTGATCGGCTCGAAGCGCGCGTGGAAGTCGTTGGTGTGCAGGATGGTCAGCGAATAATCAGCCGCCGCGATTCCTGTGGTCAGCGTCAGTGCCGCTGCACTTGTAAGAAGGGTCTTTAGCATTTGGATGGTCCCCCAATTGGATTTCTAACAACAGAGTGGCGCTATTGCTGCGCGGAGTCAAAGCCCTGTGTTCATCTGGCGTAGCGTCATCCTGTGACAGGTCTATGACTTGACCAAATATCGGGCAACGGGCATGTGGAGCGCATGCATATTTACAAGATCATGACCGCCGACGCGTGGTCCGAGTTTCAGGCCAGCGGCCGCTTTACCGGCGCCCCGATCGACCTGACGGACGGCTACATCCATTTCTCCACCGCCGCGCAAGCCCGCGAAACCGCCGCGAAGCATTTCGCGGGGCAGGAAGATTTGTGGCTGGTCTGGGGGGCTGCGCCGCAGGACGCCGCGCTGAAGTGGGAAGTGTCACGCGGCGGGGCGGAGTTTCCGCACCTCTACCGCGACTGGCTGCTGGCCGAGGTAACAGGCAACGCGGCCCTGCCGTGGGACGGCGCGGCCCACGTATTTCCGGATGATATGGCATGAAGATGCTGGAACGGATCGCCCTTGCGGGCATGCACCGCGTTGATCCGGAACGGGCACACGGGCTGGCAATCTCCGCGTTGAAGATGGGGCTTGGGTTCGGTCACGGGCCTGTGCGCTCCGACCGTTTGCGCACGACTGTTGCCGGACTGGAACTGGCCAACCCCGTTGGCCTTGCCGCTGGGTTTGACAAGAACGCCGAGGTGGTCGGCCCGTTGGCGCAAGCGGGCTTTGGCTTCGTTGAGGTTGGCGCGGCCACCCCGCGCCCGCAACCGGGCAACCCGAAACCGCGGCTGTTCCGGCTGAGCGAGGATCAGGCCGCGATCAACCGCTTTGGCTTCAACAACGACGGCATGGACGCCATCGCGGAGCGGCTGGCCGCGCGTGTGGTGGGCATCCCCGTTGGCTTGAACCTAGGGGCCAACAAGGACAGCACCGACCGCGCGCAGGACTTCGCCACCGTGCTGCGCCGCTGCGGGCCGCATGTGGATTTCGCAACAGTTAACGTATCCTCGCCCAACACCGAAAAGCTGCGTGACTTGCAGGGCAAGGCCGCGCTGTCGGCTTTGCTGGCTGGGGTCATGGACGCCCGCGCGGAGTTGCGCGTGCCCATTCCGGTGTTCTTGAAAATCGCCCCCGATCTGGACGACGCGGCGCTGGCGGAAATCGCCGAGGTCGCGGTGGCCAGCGGCCTATCGGGCATTATTGCGACCAACACCACCTTGTCACGCGACGGGCTGACCTCCGTTCACAAGGGCGAGGCTGGCGGGTTGTCCGGCCAGCCGGTGTTCGAGAAAAGCACCCGCGTTCTGGCGCGGCTCTCTCAATTGCTGGACGGTACGATGCCGTTGATCGGGGTTGGCGGCGTTGGCTCTGCGGAGCAGGCCTATGCCAAAATCCGCGCCGGTGCATCTGCGGTGCAGGTTTATACGGCGCTCGTCTATGGCGGGCTGTCCTTGGCGGGGGAAATCGCCCACGGCTTGGACGCACTGCTGGAACGCAACGGCTTTGACACCGTGGCGGACGCCGTTGGCACTGGACGCGGCGACTGGCTTTAGGCGGCTTCCGCCTCCAGCGCGGGGTAGCGCAACCCTAGGGTAATGCCCCGCGCGATATACAAGACTAGCAGGCTGAGCCACAGCCCGTGGTTGCCGAAAGCCGGCAGCAAGATGACCAGCGATACGCAGTAAACGGCGAAGGACACCGCCATCATGTTGCGCATGTCGCGGGTGCGCGTGGCCCCGATGAATATACCGTCGAGCATATAGGCCCCTACCCCCAGCACCGGCCCGAAAACCATATAGATGAGATAGCTGCGCGCGGCGGACTGCACCTCCGGTGCGGTGGTCATGATGTCGATGATGGTCCCACCAAACAGGGCGAAGGACGCAGCCAGCCCCACCGTGACAATGACACCCCAAAGCGACGTGATATAGGCGCTGCGGCGCAGACGCGGGCGGTTTTTGGCCCCTAAGGCTTGCCCCACAAGGGCTTCCGCTGCGAAGGCAAAGCCGTCGAGCGTGTAGGACGTGATGTGCAGGAATTGCAGCAATATCTGGTTGGCGGCCAGCGTCACATCGCCGAAGTCCGCGCCAAAGAACAAGAAGGAGATAATCGCTGCCTCCAGAAGGACAGAGCGCAGCATGATGTCGGTGTTGACCGAGGCCATGCGCCCAAGGCGCGCGCGGTCGAACACGCGGGGCCAGTCTTTCCACGCGGGCGTGCGAAACGCGTCGCGGCAAAGCCATAAGCCAAGCCCGAGGCCGCTCCACTCCGCAATGAAGGTCGCGAAGGCCACGCCCTCGACACCCCACCCAAGTTGCAGCACGAAAAGCACATCAAGGGCGATGTTCAGACCGTTCATCCAAAGCTGCATAACCAGCACGGCTTTCGTGCGCTCTTGCGCGATTAGCCAGCCGGTGATGCCGAACAGCGCGATGGCGGCGGGGGCGGACAGCACGCGGATGCCCATGTAGTCGCGCGCCATCCCTTCGACCTCGGCGCTAGCGGGGGACAGTTGGAACGCGCCCCAGAACAGCGGGATTTGCAGCGCCATGATGACCACGCCAGCGGCCAGCCCGATCATCAGGGACCGCGACAGCATTGCCGACACTTCGCCGGTTTGGCCCGCCCCGTGGGCCTGCGCGGTCAGACCGGCGGTGCCCATGCGCAGGAAGCCGAACAGCCAGTAGATGCCTGATAGAATGATCGCCCCGATCCCTACCGCCCCAATCGGCGCGGCGAGGCCCAACTGGCCCACGACGCCCGTGTCGACGGCGCCCAGTATGGGGACCGTGGCGTTCGAGATGACAATAGGTAGCGCTATCTTAAGAACGCGCCCGTGGGTGAGGCTGTCAGCCATCGTCGCGGGATGGCATCAGGAAATGCCCTGTCGCTTGCGCAAACAGACGGTCGCGGTTGTCCTGCCATGCCTCCACATGCACGGAGGCGTAGCGCCGCCCTGACCGGTTCACCCGCGCGCGCGCATAGGCGTCGCGCGGCAGGCCAGTGCGTAGATAGTCAACGGTAAAGTCGATGGTCTTTGGCATGGCTGGCAGGGTCTCGCCCTCCAGCTTGCCGTCTTCCATATCCGCCCAAAGGGTGGACCATGTCAGACCGATGATGGATGTGATCTCCAAAAATGCCGCCGTCACGCCGCCGTGGATCGCAGGCAGGAGCGGGTTGCCGATCAGATCCTCGCGGTAGGGCAACACAGCCGTCAGCTCGTCCCCGCGGCGGTCGAACTGAACACCGAGGTATTGGATGTAGGGCACGCTTTCGACCAAGCCGCGCAGGGCGGCGTCGCGGCGGGTTTTGATGACTTGGACCGGCTCTGGCTTACGCATGGCTTAGGCCCCCTTGGCGCGCTGGAAGGTGAAGGCCCCTGTGGCCGAGGCCACGGGATTGTCGTCGTCATCATCAAGCGCGGTTGCGCGCACGAACGCCACAGAGCGCGTGACGTGATAACACACGGCCTTGGCGCGGATACGCTGTCCGGGCGTTGCGGCACGCATGTAGTCGATGCGCAGGTCGATCGTTGCAGTTCCCGTGGGCGCATCCGCGTGCGACATCACCGCCGTGCCTCCGCAAGTGTCCATCAACGCGAACACGGCGCCGCCGTGGATCACGCCAGTCGACGGGTTCCCGATGAAACGCTCGTCATACGGCATGGACAGGGCGGCCGTGCCCTCCCCGATGTCATCCAGCGTCATCCCCAACGCGCGGGAGTGCGGAATAGCTTCGATAAATTGCCGAGCAATCTTTGTGCGGTCATTTTTAGTATCCATGGCGCTATCTGTGGCAGCTTTCTTTGACATGTCCAAGCCGTGGAAAGCGGCATGCGCCAAAAATTCAATCGCATCACCTGCTGGATTGGCACGAACGGCTATGCCAAGATGAAACGAACGCAAACCGTTTCATGGTACATGGGAGTAGTTTATGCCGTCCGACACCCGCCTCACCTTTAAGGAAATGTGCGCCGAGTTTGACGTGACGCCCCGGACGCTGCGGTATTACGAGTATATCGAACTCTTACAGCCGGAACGCGACGGGCGCGCCCGCTTCTATCACCCGCGCGAAGTGGCACGGATGAAGCTGATTATGCGCGGGCGGAAGTTCGGCTTTTCGCTGGAAGAGATTCGCCAATGGCTGGACATGTACAACTCCGACCACCAGAACCGCGCCCAGATGGAAGCCGTCGTCGAATTTGCGGACAAACAGATGGGGGAGTTGATTAGCCGCCGCGAACAGATTGAGGAATCAATTGCGGAACTGAAGGCGCTTCGCGATCAGGTCGCCAAAGGTTTGTAGCCCTTTCCCTCCCCGATCAGAGCATGACGTGGCGGCACCCTTCGCGCGGATATTGATAGGGGAAACAAAACGCTTCGTTCCCCCTTATTCTTATGACGATACAGGGAATTCATCCCACCATTTGTCACATTTTCAAAGCGCTTTGAATTATTTTTAATTGCGCAGAACTCCCCCAATTCTTGCGTTACATTGCGCCACCACCGTTCTGACGCCACGTTACATTTACGTTAACGTCAACTTTCCTTGTAAGGTGAGATCACGTTCAACATGTCCAAGACATCGAAACCGCGCTGTGGAGGACATACAATGTCTGAGGATACTATGACTATTCGTGAAATGTGTGATGCATACGGGGTAACCCCACGCACCTTGCGCTTTTACGAATCAAAAGAACTGCTGTTCCCAATCCGGGAAGGCCAACGCCGCCACTTCACCAAGAGTGACCGCGCCCGCCTGAAACTGATCCTGAGAGGCAAACGCTTCGGCTTTTCGCTGGAAGAAATTCGCCAGCTTCTGGATCTGTATAACGTAGGTGACCAGCAAGAGACCCAATACGCCCTGACTTATGAAATCGGCAAGAAACGTCTGGCCGACATGATCAAGCAGCGCGACGAGTTGAACGAAGCCATTGACGACCTGACCGCCCAGCTGGCCTGGGGCGAAAAAATGATCGCCTCCTTCAGCATGAAAAAAGCGGCCAACTGCTAACCCCGCAACGAAACTTCGCAAAGAGATACATATGCCCAGTTACACAGCTCCCGTTAAAGACATGCAATTCGTCCTGCACGACGTCCTTAAAGTGACCGAACAGGATGTCCCGGGGTATAACGAATTGGAGGCGGACTTCACCTCTGCCATTCTGGAAGAAGCTGGCAAAATCTCGAGCGAAGTGCTGCAACCTTTAAACGTTGTTGGCGACAAAGAAGGCTGCGTGCTTGAAAACGGGGTGGTTCGGACCCCGACGGGCTTCAAAGCAGCGTTCGACCAAGTGAAAGAAGGCGGCTGGACCGCGCTTGATTGCGACCCTGAATACGGCGGCCAAGGCATGCCCTACGTGCTGGGCGTTGCTGTGGGTGAGCAGTTCACCTCCGCCAACATGGCATTCAACATGTACCAAGGCCTGACGCATGGCGCCTACTCCGCCATTCATGCGCATGGCACCGACGAACAGAAATCGACGTATCTGCCCAAAATGGTGTCCTGCGACTGGACCGGCACCATGAACCTGACGGAGCCCCACTGCGGCACCGATCTGGGCCTGATGCGCACCAAAGCCGCGCCGCAAGGCGACGGCACCTACAAAATTACCGGCCAGAAGATTTTCATCTCGGCGGGTGAACACGACATGTCCGACAACATCATCCATCTGGTGCTGGCCAAGATCGAAGGCGGCCCAGAAGGCATCAAAGGCGTGTCCCTGTTCATCGTGCCCAAATTTCTGGTCAACGAAGACGGCTCCTTGGGGGAGCGTAACGGCGTGGCCGTCGGCTCCATCGAAGAGAAGATGGGCATCCACGGCAACTCCACCTGCGTGATGAACTACGACGGCGCCACCGGCTACCTGCTGGGCACCGAGCACAAAGGCATGCGCGCCATGTTCACCATGATGAACGAAGCCCGCATTGGCGTTGGCCTGCAAGGCTATGCCCAAGCGGAAGTTGCCTACCAAAACGCCGTGATCTACGCCAACGACCGCCTGCAAGGGCGTGACGTGACAGGCGCGAAAAACCCTGACGGCCCTGCTGACCCGCTGATCGTGCACCCCGACATCCGCCGCAACCTGATGGATCAGAAGTCCTTTGTTGAAGGCGCGCGGGCGTTCACGCTTTGGGGGGCCAACATGATCGACCAACACGTTCGCTCTGACGACGAGGCCGCCCACGGCATCGTGTCGTTGATCACCCCTGTGATCAAAGGCTTCCTGACCGACAAGGGCTTCGAATACGCCACCGCCGCGCAGCAGGTTTACGGCGGCCACGGTTACATCGAAGAATGGGGCATGTCCCAGTTTGCCCGCGACGCGCGTATCACCCAGATTTACGAGGGTGCCAACGGCGTGCAAGCGCTTGATCTTGTGGGCCGTAAGCTGGCGCAAGACGGCGGCAAGCACGTGATGGCCTTCTTCGACTTGGTGAAGTCCTTCATCAAAGAGAACTCCGGCGATGAGGATTACGACAAGGCATTCCTAGAGCCGTTGAAAGCCGCGTCGAAAGACCTGCAAGCTGCGGGCATGTACTTCATGCAAAACGGCATGAAGAACCCGAACAACGCGCTGGCTGGGTCGTATGACTTCATGCACATGTTCGGCCACGTCTGCCTCGGCCTGATGTGGGCCAAGATGGGCAAAGCCGCGATGGTTGCACTGGAGGGCGGCGCGTCCGACACCGCATTCTACGAGACCAAGATCGCGACCGGCAAATACTACATGGCGCGCCAACTGCCGGCCACGGCGATGCATCTGTCGCGCATCGAGAGTGGTGCCGATACTGTGATGGCACTTGACGCTGCGAATTTCTAAGGTGGTGGCGGGGCCTTGCCCCGCCCTACCCCATTTTCGGAGACGCCAATGCCTAAACGCCTAAAACTGACCCGCCGCGTAAACCTTGCCATGACAGAAGACGCATGGCGCAAGCTGAAGAAATTCAGCGCCGAGGCCGGATTGGATGAAGGGGAAGCGCTATCGTTTCTGTTCGAGAACTTCAGCAGCGTGATGGATGAGGACAACCTGACCCACCGCCTGCGCATATTCAACTCAGAGCTGGAGGCCCGCAAAAAATGACCGCAAAACTTTACTGCTTCGGCGAAAGTGGCAACGCCTACAAAGCCGCGCTCACCCTTGAATTGGCGGGCGTAGATTGGGAACCGGTGTTCGTGGACTTCTTCAACGGCGAAGCCCGCGCGGAGCCGTTTAAACAGATTAACGCCATGGGCGAAGTGCCTGTTCTCGTGGACGGCGACCTGACACTCACGCAATCGGGCGTCATTCAGCAATATGTGGTCGACACCACCGGAAAATTTGGCGGCGCCCCCGAAGACAAATACGACGTGATGCGGTGGGTCTTGTGGGACAACCACAAGATGTCGTCACAAGCGGGGCCGCTGCGGTTCTTGATGAACTTCCTGCCAGAGGACAAGCGCCCGCAAGAGGTCATCAAATTCATGCAAGGCCGCCTGAACGCCGCCTACGCCGTATTGGACGGCCATCTGCGGGGCCGCGACTGGATAGTGGGTGATGGCATGACGGCGGCGGACCTGTCGTGTTGCAGTTACCTGTTCTACGACGAGCCGTTCGGCTTCGACCGCGCCGACTGGCCCAACATCGACGCATGGCTGACACGCATCTCTGAGGTGCCCGGCTGGAAACACCCCTATGACCTGATGCAACGCGGGCTGCCTGCATGATCCTTGCCGCCTTTCTCATCGGTATGACCTTGTGCGGCGTCACACTGGCGCTGATCCGCGCTGAAGACACCTATGACAAATTCGGCTCCGCCGGTGCGATGTTTTCCGCATGGTGCGCCTTTGGCATGTTGCTGATGGCGGGCGTTTACGGGTTGGGGCTGGTTTTGCCCGCAATCGCAGGCGGGCTGGTGCTGGCGCTGCGATCCACTGACACATTCGGCCAACGACTACACGCCTTGGCCTCGTATAAACTCCCGCTTGGGGTTGGGGCGCTGCTGTGCAGCGTTCTGGCCTGGATCGGGGTTCTAAATCTAATGGAGGAAATCCCCTATGGCTGAAGCCTATATTTATGACGCCGTGCGCTCGCCCCGCGGCAAGGGCCGCAAAGATGGCAGCTTGCATGAGGTTACGGCAGCGCGTCTGTCCGCGAACATCCTGAACGCCTTGAAAGACCGCAACGGCCTTGAGGGCCATGCGGTTGAAGACGTGATCTGGGGCAACGCGACGCAGGTGATGGAGCAAGGCGGCTGCCTTGCGCGCACGGCAGTTCTGGCATCCGAGCTGGACCAGCGCATCCCCGGCCTGTCGATCAACCGCTTCTGCGCCTCCGGCATGGAAGCTGTGAACATTGCGGCCAACCAGATCAAAGGCGGCGCAGGCGATGCCTATATCGCTGGCGGTGTGGAGATGATGGGTCGCGTCCCCATGGGCTCTGACGGGGCGGCGATTGCTGTGGACCCGTCGATTGCGATGGAGACCTATTTCGTGCCGCAGGGTATTTCAGCGGATATCATCGCGACCGAATACGGCTTCACCCGTGAGCAGGCCGATGAATTGGGCGTCGAAAGCCAACGCCGCGCCAAAGCCGCATGGGACGAGAACCGGTTTGCCAAGTCGATCATCACGATCCGCGACCAAAACGGCTTGGAAATCCTCGGCCATGACGAGTACATGCGCCCGCAAACCGACATGCAAAGCCTTGGCGCGTTGAACCCCGCGTTCCAAGCCATGGGCGAAGTGATGCCCGGCTTCGACAAGGTTGCGCTGATGAAGTACCCGCATCTGGAGAAGATCAACCACATCCACCACGCCGGCAACTCGTCGGGGATCGTGGACGGCTCTGCCGGTGTGCTGATCGGTTCCAAGGAGTTCGGCGAGGCCCACGGGCTGAAACCACGCGCGCGCATTCGTGCGACCGCCAAGATCGGCACCGACCCGACCATCATGCTGACCGGCCCCGTCCCCGTGACGGAGCACATCATGAAGCAATCGGGCATGAGCATCTCTGACATTGACCTCTTCGAGGTCAACGAGGCCTTCGCATCCGTCGTGCTGCGCTTCATGCAGGCGTTTGACGTGGACAGCTCCAAGGTGAACGTCAACGGCGGCTCCATCGCGATGGGTCACCCGCTGGGCGCCACCGGCGCGATCATCATCGGCACACTGCTGGACGAGTTGGAGCGCAGCGACAAAGAAGTGGGCCTTGCCACGCTTTGCGTCGCCTCCGGCATGGGTGCCGCCACCATCATCGAGCGCGTTTGAGGATTAGGGATATGACTGATTTCACAATGAAGACAGACGCCGACGGCGTCGCAACGATCACTTGGGACACCGTTGGCAAGTCCATGAACGTGATGAACCAGCAAGGGTTCTTGGACCTCGACGCGCTGATTGACCAAGCCTTGGCCGACGACGCGATCAAGGGCGTTATCCTGACCTCCGGCAAGCCTGACAGCTTTGCGGGCGGGATGGATCTGAACATCATCGCCAAGATGAAGGAAAGCGCGGGCGACGACCCCGCGAAGGGTCTGATGGACGGGCTGATGGCCACGCACACCATGCTGCGCAAGATCGAGCGCGCGGGCATGGACCCGAAAACCAACAAGGGCGGCAAGCCGATTGCCTGCGCCATGCAAGGCACCGGTCTTGGCATCGGGTTTGAAATCCCGCTGGCCTGCCACCGCATCTTTGTGGCTGACAATCCGAAGGCTAAAATCGGCCTGCCGGAAATCATGGTCGGCATTTTCCCCGGCATGGGCGGCACCACCCGCGTGACCCGTCTGCTGGGTGCCATGGGCGCATCCCCGTTCTTGCTGGAAGGCAAACTGTCTAACCCGCAGAAAGCCAAATCCGCTGGTCTGGTGCATGAGGTTGTGCCCGCCGACGAACTGCTGGCGGCTGCGAAAGCTTGGGTTCTGTCCGAGCCGAAGATCGTCAAGCCATGGGACGAAAAGGGCTACAAAATGCCCGGCGGTGCGCCGTATCACCCTGCTGGCTTCATGACCTTCGTTGGTGCGTCTGCGATGGTTAACGGCAACACCAAAGGCGTCTACCCTGCCGCCAAGGCGCTGTTGTCTGCGGTTTATGAAGGCGCGATGGTGCCGTTTGATACGGCCCTGAAGATCGAAGCGCGCTGGTTCACCAATGTGCTGATGAACCCTAGCTCCGCCAACATGATCCGGTCGCTGTTCATCAACAAAGAGGCGTTGGAAAAAGGCGCGGTGCGTCCTGATGTGCCAGATGAGAAGGTCAAGAAGGTTGGCATCATCGGGGCTGGCATGATGGGGGCTGGCATCGCGCTGGTGTCCGCTATGGCTGGCATCGAAGTGGTGCTGATCGACGCGAGCCAAGAGTCTGCGGATAAGGGCAAAGCCTACGCCGAAAGCTACATGGACAAAGGCATCGCTCGCAAAAAGGCCACGCCCGAGAAGAAAGAGGCCGCCTTAGCGCTGATCAACGCCACCACCGATTACGACGCCCTGAAGGGGTGCGATCTGATCGTTGAAGCGGTGTTTGAAGATGTCGGCGTGAAAGCCGAGGTCACCAAGAAGGTGCAAGCCGTTGTTGGCCCTGATTGCATCTTTGCGACGAACACCTCCACCCTGCCGATCACAGAGCTGGCGAAAGCGTCTGAGAGTGCGGAGAACTTTATCGGCATCCACTTCTTCTCTCCGGTGGAGAAAATGATGCTGGTCGAGATCATCAAGGGCAAAGGCACAGGCGACCGCGCGGTGGCCAAGGCGTTGGACTTCGCCCGCCAGATCCGCAAAACCCCGATCGTCGTCAACGACGCACGGTTCTTCTACGCCAACCGCTGCATCATCCCCTACATTAACGAGGGCATTCGCATGGTCAAAGAGGGCGTGAACCCTGCCTTGATCGAAAACGCGGCCAAGCTCGTGGGGATGCCATTGGGGCCGCTGCAATTGGTGGACGAGACCTCCATTGATCTGGGCGTCAAAATTGCCAAGGCAACCAAAGCCGCCATGGGCGACGCCTATGACGATGCGGTGGACGAGGTGCTGTTCTGGATGGCGGACGAAGGTCGCTTGGGCCGAAAGTCCAACGCGGGCTTCTACGCCTATGACGCCAAGGGCAAACGCCAACTGCTGTGGGACGGCCTAGAGGCCAAATACCCTGTAGCGGACGACCAGCCCGACCTGACCGAGGTGCAAAACCGACTGTTGTTTGCACAGGTTCTGGAAGCCGTGCGTGCCATCGAGGAAGACGTTCTGATGGACATCCGCGAGGGTGACGTGGGCGCGATCTTGGGCTGGGGCTTCGCGCCCTGGTCCGGCGGTCCGCTGTCGTGGCTGGACATGGTCGGAACACCTTGGGCGGCTGAAACCACCAACGCGCTGGCTGACAAATACGGCGAGCGGTTCAAAGCGCCTGATCTTCTGGAAGATATGGCCGCCAAGAACCAAAGCTTCTACGGCCGGTTCGATCCCGCCAAAGCCGCTTAAATCCCATCAAAGCCCAGCCGAAAGGTTGGGCTTTTTTACGCGCGGGTGCCCTGTGTGACCGGGTGTCGTTCCAATTGAAACTAACCCGCGATTTTTCTTTAGCTTGTCTAAACCAGTTGTCCCTACCTCTCCGCGCCGAGAGGACCTTGCATGACTGTGACCATCTACGCCGCCGACACTTCCTTCGCCGCCTCATCTGGCAGCAACATTGATGTGACGCCCAGCTACAGCTATTTTGATCACCCTCCGAATTCGACGACCGACCTGACGATCACCTCCAACGTGGGCGATACGGACCCAAGCTTGTTTGAAGTCGGCGAGACCTATGATTTGACGTGGAGCGGTCATGGCGGCGGGATCATGGAAGACGCAACCATCATCCGCAGCGACTATTTAGGCCCCGGTCAGGGCGCGATCGTCTTTGAGGGCATAAACTCGGTAAATGGGGAGGCCTTCCAGCTGATCTGGACACCGGGTTTCGACGTGGAGCAGTGGTATTGGGACAACGGCGGTGGCCCCTCCAGCCCGAACGCATTCTACACCAGTGACCAGAACGCAACTGAGACGTATCAGGCGGTTTGCTTTGCGTCCGGCACCTATATCGACACCGCAGACGGCCCAGCACCTGTGGAGAACTTGCAGGCGGGCGACATGGTTTCGACGCTGGATCACGGCTTTGCGCCGATACGCTGGATTCGCCATGATGAGCAGCCACTTGAGGAGGCCGCGCCCGATGCAAAACCTGTTTTGGTAACCAAGGGCGCGCTCGGCTCTGGGCGTCCGCATCAAGACTTGATTGTGTCGCCGCAGCACCGCCTTCTGGTGGGGGAGCAAGGGCAACTCAGCACGGTGTTCCGCGCAGGTGCACTGGTGCCCGCGAAGTCGTTAACTGCGTTGCAGGGCATCCGGCATATGAAAGGCAAGAAACGCGTCACATGGGTCCACTTCGCCTGTGACCGTCATGAGATTGTGGTGGCGAACGGCTGTTTGTGCGAGTCCCTGCTGCTGGGGCCAATGGTCGTGAAGCTGCTGACGGCCAAGCAAAAGCGCGCAGTCACGGCGATATTCGGGCAGGCCCGCACCGATCACGCGGCGCTGAACGGCCCGCCTGCGCGCGAGTGCTTGAAGGTGGGCAAAGTGCACCGCCTGCTCCACACCATGCCGGACGGCACGTCGAAGGCGATCCAGGACTGGGACGATGACTTATATGGGGACAGTGTGCCCTCGGAGCGGCCTATGCGGCCCGTTGCTACAAGCGCCTGTAACGCGATTTTTTGAGGGTTCTCTAAGTCGCCTAAATCCAGCCAGCAGCAACAGGCCGCGCGCGTTCTTTGCGGTCCGTTTCGCCCATGTTGCGCACCAAAAGGCGCGACTGGCGGTCGTTCAGCGGGGTGAAGCGGTGCAATCCGTTGGGGGCTGGCACGTCAAGGAAGACGCCGCCTTCCACCACCAGCGTCTGTGCATCCTCAAACCGGATCGTGACGTGAGTTAACTCCCCGTTAACGCGGGCGCGGGCAATACCGCGGTAGCCGATCAGGTTCTCGGCGCGAACGGTCACGCAGGCCTCACCGAACAAGATGCCAGCGGCGTCGTCCTCAATTACCAAACGGGCGTCAGGGGACACCAGCATAGCGTGGTCATTGCCGATAGCGCCCTCAGGGATAAGCAGCGGCCATTGGCCTGCGGCGGCTTTGGCGGAGGCAAGGCTAAGGGTGCGGACTTCCAGATCGACGATTTCCTGCTCGCCCTGCTCAGCGGTCAGAACCTTGTCACCCACGCTGAGATCTTCAACGCAAGCCCAACGGTGGCGGGTTGCGATCTTGGTACCGGCAAAAATACCAGCGCTTGGCGCAATTGTCAGAACTAAAGGTTCAACCTTGGAGGCCTTGCGGCTAGATTTGAAAAACATGTCCCACACCTGTCTGCTTACTATTATTTGAGTAAGCATGCCGGATCACGGAGTCAGGGATTCGACGGCAAAAAGGTCATTTTGAGGCAAATTGTGTCCGAAATGATAACAATCAAAATTGGTAGTGAAAGCGCGCGATATCCGGTGCTGCGATCTCTGTCACCAAGGCCCGATCCGCAGAACTGTAGAAGTCACGGTAGTCCCCGCGCGAGGATTTGTTGTCATGCGGGAACGGCCCTAGCTTGCAGCCGATAAGTGCCTCCAGCTTTGGCAAATCCTCGTCCAGATGCTCCAACCGCACGAATAAAGCGCAGTGCTCATCCCCTGCCGCCGTGATGACGTAAGAGCCGTAGGGCGCGGCGCGCAGGGATGCAGAAATGTGCGGGTGGCGCAGAAAATCGCTGAACTCCAACTCCTGCGCGCGGTGCACGGCGGGGTGATCAAACGACTGCGCACGCAGCCAGTGGTAATAGCTGACCATACGGTCCCACGGGTTGCGCACCATGGTAAACACGTTGGCCGCATCAATGCGGCTCTGCGGGACCAAGCCGACGATATCGCGCAGCGTGGAATGCTTCCAAAGGCGACCAGCCGCCGCCACATCTGCGACCCGCCTGCGCCGTTTACGCGCCTTTGGGGTATCGCCCAGCATGATGTCATCAGCCTTGGCCTTCGCCTCCAGCGCCAAAGCCATGGAGGTGCCGCCTGTCTTGGGGATGTGGACGAAGATGTAGTTGCGCCCCTCGGATATGATCATGAGGGTCCCCCGCATGCCGCGAGGCGGGGCGCGGTATTAATTGTCATACAATTCATCCCCCACAGCAGAATTACCCTTCCCAAGTGCAGTTTGCTTCGGCAAGCTCCTGTCTAACGTGCCTAGAACGGGAGGGAATGACAATGGGCTGGATGGCAGATGAGGCGGGGCTGGAAAAACACGCGGCGAACTTCGTCCCCCTGACGCCGCTATCCCACCTGAACCGCGCGCGGGAGGTTTTCCCCGACCGCACGGCTGTGGTTTACGGCGGCATGCGACGCTCCTACGCGCAGTACCATGCGCGGGTGTCGCGCCTTGCCAGCGCCCTGACCAAGCGCGGCGTGAAACCCGGTGATGTGGTCGCCACTGCGCTGCCCAACCTTCCGCCTCAAGCGGAGGCGCATTTTGGCATACCCGCCTGCGGCGCGGTGCTGAACACCATAAACACCCGCCTTGATAGCGGCACGGTCAGCTACATTTTTGACCACGGCGAGGCCGCGATTATCCTGTGCGACACGCAGTTTTTGCCGATGGTAGAAGCCGCCAAGGCGGGTTGCGACAGCGGCGGCCCCCTGATTATCGAGGTGCCCGACGAGGCCGCAGGCTATACCGCTACGGGCCGCCACCCGACCTATGAGGACTTGCTGGCCGAGGGGGATCCAGATGCCCCTTGGCAGATGCCCGACGATGAATGGGAGAGCCTCGCGCTGAACTACACCTCCGGCACCACGGGACGGCCCAAGGGCGTCGTTTACAGCCACCGTGGCGCGTATCTGATGACCATGGGCACGGTGATTTCGTGGCGCATGCAACTGTTCCCGACCTATCTGGCGATCGTGCCCATGTTCCACTGCAACGGCTGGAACCACGCATGGATGCTGCCCGCCTTGGGCGGCACGCTACACTGCTGCCGCGATGTCACCGCGGAGGCGATTTACACCGCGATTGCGGAGGAAGGCGTCACCCATTTTGGCGGGGCGCCTATCGTGCTGAATATGCTGGTCAACGCGCCGGACACTGCGCGCAAGCCCTTTGCCCACCAAGTCGAGGTCTTCACCGCCGGTGCGCCCCCTGCCCCCGCAACCTTGCAAAAGATTGAAGCCTTGGGCTTCAACGTGACCCAAGTTTACGGGCTGACGGAAACCTACGGCCATGTCACCGAATGCCTGTGGAACCCCGACTGGGACGCGCACCCAGACACACACAAGCCCGCGTTGAAGGCCCGCCAAGGCGTGGCCTTCCCGATGATGGAATATGTAACCGTCGTGGACGAGCACAACGCGCAGCTGCCCATGGACGAAGCCAGCCAAGGCGAGATTGTGATGCGCGGGAACTCGGTGATGAAGGGGTATTACAAGAACCCAAGCGCCACGGCGGAGGCCTTTGACGGCGGGCATTTTCATTCCGGCGATATCGCCGTCCAGCACCCTGACGGGCACATCCAAATATCCGACCGCGCCAAGGATATCATCATCTCCGGCGGCGAAAATGTCTCCTCGGTCGAGGTCGAGGGCGTGTTGATGTCCCATCCTGCCGTGTCGCTTTGCGCGGTTGTGGCCATGCCGGATGACACATGGGGCGAGGTGCCTTGCGCCTTCGTGGAGTGGAAGGAGGACGCACAGACCACAGAGGCCGAGCTGATCGCCCACACCCGCGCCGAATTGGCGGGGTTCAAAACCCCGAAGCGCGTGGTTTTCCAAGAGTTGCCGAAAACCTCGACCGGCAAAATACAGAAGTTTGAATTACGCGAATTGGCCAAAACGCTGTGAATAGGGCGACTGATTTAATCCGGCGCTGTCCTCAAACGCATTGAGCCACCACGGCTTTCAAGCTATCGTGCCTGTGGACAACAAGAATGAGCAGGCAGCCGCGACAAATGACGGCGTTGAAAGAATATGATCGCTTGGAATCGACGGGTATTTGGCGCGAAAGCCCCGATGCCCAACGTCGCGACGTTCTGCTGTCTTTTGGTGATGCCACACTGATCATCCGCGACAAGACCGATACCGCCTTGGCCCATTGGTCGCTTCCGGCGATTGAACGGCTGAACCCCGGCGCGCGCCCTGCCCTGTTCCGCCCCGGCCCTGATGCCGGTGAAGAGCTGGAGCTGGACGACGCCACGCTGATCGACGCCATTGAGAAAATTCGCAAAACCGTGGCCCGCCGTCGTCCGCATCGTGGGCGGCTTCGGCTCTACATCTTTACGGGTCTGATCGCGGCCATAGGGGCGCTTGGTTACTTCTGGCTGCCCGGCGCGCTGGTGCGCCATACGCTGACCGTGGTGCCCGACAGCAAGCGTTTGGCCATCGGCAGCGACCTGCTCACCCATATGACACGCCTGACGGGCGATACATGCCAAAGCAGCCTCGGCTCCGCAGCGCTGGCGCGTCTGAAGGCGCGGGTCTTGGGGGACGCGGTTCGCAAGGCCTACATCGTGCCGTCGGGGCCAAATGGGGCGCTGTATCTACCCGGTGGCTTGCTGCTGCTTAACAGCTCGGTGGTTGAAGATCACGACGATGCGGACGTCGTCGCGGGCTACATGCTGGCCGCGGCGGAGCAAGCCAGCCTCAATGATCCGATGGAGCAGTTTTTGCGCGATGTGGGCGCAAGCGCCACGCTGCACCTGCTCACCAGTGGGCAGGTCGAGGACGACGTGCTGAAAGACTACGCGGAGACCTTAATGGCCGCCCCAACGCCACGCCCGAATGCGTCCTTGCTGTTGGACCGCTTCGCAACCGCCAAGGTCGCCTCCAGCCCCTACGCCTATGCCGTTGATGTAACCGGAGAAAGCACGCTGGAGCTGATTGAGGCCGATCCCTACCGCGGCATTGAAGCCCCACGCCTGATATCTGACGGCGACTGGATCAGCCTGCAAGATATCTGCGCCGAGTAATCCGCGCTTAGAACAGGCCGAAAATCCGCTTTTGGCGCGCAGTTGCGCGTTTACCTGTTGCGGGGTCAATCAGATAGCGCGGCACTGTGTTCGACCAAACAAGCTCCATCTGGGCCTTGCCCGACGTGGTGCCAACACCGCGCAACGGGTTCAGGCGATCATCGTCCCACGCTTTCTTATAGCCCTTGGGCAGCTTCATGCGCGATTCAGCGATCTTGCGGTTGGCACCTTTCGGGCCAACCAACTGGCCTTGGGTCGTGTTGCGGCTTTGCGGTGAAATTTCTTCGCGCACGACGCTGCGCGGGGTGCTGCCTTGCGGGCCGCACCGCGCACCTTGGTTGATGTATTGCGCACTAAGCTCGCTTGCGCCGCAGCGGTACACAATCTTGGGTTGTGCAGTGGCACGGCGCTTGTCCACCCGCTTGCGGACCACTTGGGGCTGCGCTGTCGGGGTTTGAACTGCGGGGGCCGGTACGGCCTTGCGCACGATGCGCGTTTGCGGCTTCGGCGCGGCGACGGATTTGCGCACCACACGCGGCTGCACTTGTGGCACCTCGACCGTTTTGCGCACGACGCGTTTCGTGGTTGGCTTGGGCGCGGCTGGGATCACCTTGGTGGTCCGCTTCACGATCTTTGCACCGGCAGGGATGGACGGGGCGGTCGCTTGGCGCACGGGCTTGCGCGGGGCAGTTTGGACGGCTTGCGTGCTGCCGCGCAGGCTTGGCTGCTGACCGCAAACCAGCTTGCGAGAACGCGTCACCCGAGGAACCCAAGTGACGTTGCCGCTGTAGCCTGCACGGATGTAGACGCACCCGCGACTATCGACGTATTGGTTGCCTTTGAAGGAGGCTGGCGGGCGCTCCGCAGGCCCCTTGTCGCTACGCAAATTCTGGGCGTCAGCGCCAATGAGCCCCATGCTCAGCGCCAAGATAGACACAGATAGCAGTCGCAAAAATCGCATATTAGTCCCCACCAAATATAGTGGGGACAATGCAACACCTACACAATCAAGTAAAGTCTGAAACTACCTTATTTTGTGCCGAACATGCGGTCACCCGCATCCCCTAGCCCCGGCACAATATATCCATTCGCGTCCAGTTTGCTGTCCAAAGACGCGGTCACAATCGGCACATCTGGGTGGGCTTCCTTCATCCGCGCCACGCCTTCCGGTGCCGCCAGCAGGCACAGGAAGCTTATGTTTTTAGCGCCGGATTTCTTCAGAAGATCAATCGCCGCAACTGAGGAATTGCCCGTCGCAAGCATAGGATCGACCGCGATAACCATGCGGTCTTCCATGTGCTCTGGCACCTTGAAATAGTACTGAACCGGCTGCAGCGTTTCCTCGTCGCGGTACAGCCCCACGAAGCCTACGCGAGCCGAGGGGATCAGCTCCAGCATGCCGTCAAGCAGCCCGTTGCCCGCGCGCAGGATCGAAATTAGTGCCAGTTTGCGACCGGCGAGCGTGGGTGCGTCCATTTCCTGAACGGGCGTCTCGATCCGTTTTGTTTCCATCTCCAGATTGCGCGTAACCTCATAGGCAAGGAATTGGCTGATCTCCCTCAGAAGCTGCCGGAAGACCGCCGTGGAGGTCTCCTTCTCGCGCATGAGGGTCAGTTTGTGCTGCACCAGCGGGTGGTTTACAATCGTCAGATGAGGGGTATCGCTCATGTGGTGGGCTCCAGTGTCTTAAGTAGCTTTTCGCGGGTAACTGTGTCGCAGAACGCGGCTTTGGCGGCGGTGACATTGACCTCCCGCACGACCTCGTCGTCCCAGCCGAAGGTGTCGGCAAGGCGGTCGTATTCCGCGCTTAGGGTGGTGTGAAAGAACGGCGGATCATCGGTCGAAACCGTGACCGGCACGCCGCGCTCGCGCAGCTTTTCGATCGGGTGGCTGCGCCAGTCGGGGTAGACACCAAGCGCCACGTTAGAGCCAGGGCAGACCTCCAAGACGATCCCGTGTTCTGCCAGATGATCGACCAGTGCGAGGTCGTCGATGGCTTGGACGCCGTGGCCCACGCGGTCCACCTTGAGATCGCGCACGGCTTGCCACACAGAGTCTGCCCCACCCCATTCGCCAGCGTGGGTCGTCAGGCGCAGTCCGGCCTCACGGGCCATGTCAAAACTATATGCATAGTCGCCTTGGGTGCCGACCATTTCATCGCCTCCCATGCCAAATCCGGTGATGAACCCGCCCGCTGTCTCAGCCGCGCATTTCGCCGCGACTTTGGCTTGGTCCGGCCCGAAGTGACGGATGCAGGTGACGATGCCGCGCATCTCGATTTCGGGAAGTTTTGCTGCGGCCTCTTGCATCGCGTTCATATATTCGCGCCATGCGCCGACGTCGCCCCCGCCGCAGAAGTCGGGTGACAGGAAGGCCTCCGTGTAAATCACGCCCTGCGCGATGGATTGCTCCAACACGGCGGTGGTCAGCCGCGCGAATTCCTCTGGCCCTGTCAGCACTGTGCAAGCCGCCTCGTAGACGCTTAGAAACTGGTTGAAGCTTTCAAACTTGTAAGAGCCATCATCGTTGAAGACACCATCCAGATTGACGCCCTTTTCTTGCGCGAGACCGCGAATGAAGGCCGGGGGCGCGGCGCCCTCAATATGGAGGTGCAATTCTACCTTGGGTATCGTGCTCACAAGAAGTTCCTTCCGGGGCCGTGCTCTGACAGGCCCAAATAATCTGCGACCGAGGCCGCGACGTCGACAAACATGACCTGCCCTATATCTTTGACACCCGCGCCGACAGCCAAAACCGGCACCTGCTCACGCGTGTGGTCCGTGCCGCCCCATGTGGGATCGTTGCCGTGGTCAGCGGTGAATAGCATGAGGTCGTCGTCGCGCAGCTTGGCCATGATGCGGCCGATCTCCGCGTCGAACCATTCGAGGTGCGCGGCGTAGCCTTCTGGGTCACGGGTATGGCCATATAGACTGTCGAATTCCACGAAGTTCGCGAACACCAACGCGCCGTCTGGGGCCTCATCGACCAAATCTGACAAGTGCACCATTAGGGCGTCGTCAAACCCTTTGCGGGTTTCGTCCAATCCGCGCCCGGAAAAAATATCGCCAATTTTGCCGACGCCGTAAGTCGCACGCCCGTCTGCCTTCGCCCAGTCCAGCAGCGTGGGGGACGGCACCTGCATGGCATAATCATGCCGGTTCTTGGTGCGCTTGAAGCTTGCCGCATCTTCGCCAACAAACGGCCGCGAGATGACGCGCCCCACATTCATTGCGTGCAGCATCGGGGCCATGTGTTGGCACAGCGCCTGCAAGCGTTCCTGCCCGAAGCTTTCCTCATGGGCGGCGATCTGGAACACGCTATCAGCGGAGGTGTAGCAGATGGGCTTGCCGCTGCGCATATGCTCCTCGCCCAGCTGCTCGATAATCACCGTGCCGGAAGCATGGCAGTTGCCCAGAATGCCGTCCGTGCCGCAGAAGCTCGCGACCTCCTCCACGATTTCGGGCGGGAAGCTGGGCGCCGTGTCGGGGAAATAGAGCCAGTCCCAAGGAACCGGAACGCCGGACAGCTCCCAATGGCCGGAAGGGGTGTCCTTGCCTTGCGAGACCTCCGTTGCAACGCCGTGAAGCCCTTGGGCTGCGGGTGCGTCGATGCCCATGGCCTGTCCCAAACCCAGCCGCATCAGGTTGGGCATTTTCAGGCCGACTTTTTCGTGGATATGCAACAGAGTGTTCGACCCAGCGTCGCCAAAGCTGGCCGCGTCGGGCGCGTTGCCGCAGCCCACGGAGTCCAGCACCACAAGGAAGGCGCGGCTCATACCGATATCCGATCAATGAACAGCGGTGGCACAGCCACCTTGGCCGCCCCGATTTGGAACGCCTTACGCACCGCGCGCTCGGCCTTGGCCGCGGCTTCTTCGGTGGCGGCGTGGACCATCGCAAGCGGCGTACTTTTGTCGACCGCCTCACCGATGCGCTTGAACCCTGACAGGCCGACCGAGGGGTCTATTTTATCCGTCTCGCGACGTCGCCCACCGCCCATCTCAACCACAGCCAACCCTAAGGCGCGTGTGTCGATGCTGCGCACGTAACCGGTGGCCAGCGGCAACACCTCCCGCACGATATTGGCTTCTGGCAGGCAAAAGCGCCAGCTTTGGTCAAAATCGGTAGGGCCGCCCAGATAAGCCACCATGCGGCAGAACCGTTCCATGGCCGCGCCAGAGTTGATAGCCTCGTTGAGCATCCCCCACGCGCTTTCCGCGTCGATCTGCGCTTGCTTGCTATTGGCCAAAAGCTCCGCCCCCAAGGCTAGTGCCACTTCGCGCAGGCGCTTTTGCCCCGTTCCGCTCAGCGCTTCCATCACCGCCCGCATCTCCACTGCGTTGCCTGCCGCTGTGGCCAAAGGCTGCGACATATCGGTGATCAGTGCGGTTGTGGGGCATCCCGCGCCGCTTGCGACCTCGACCAGTGAATACGCCAAACGTTTAGCTTGCGCGGGGTCTTGCATGATCGCGCCGTTGCCAGCCTTCACATCCAACACCAAGCCTTGAATGCCAGCCGCCAGCTTTTTGGCCAAGATCGAGGCCGTAATCAGGTCGATACTGTCGACCGTCGAGGTCACATCGCGAATGGCGTAGAGCCGTCGGTCAGCAGGCGCTACCTGCCCCGACGCGCCAACAATAGCGCAGCCGACCTCGCGCACCACATGTTGCAGCTTGGACGTGCTGACGGTGCTTACAAATCCAGGGATGGCTTCGAGCTTATCCAGCGTGCCGCCCGTGTGTCCAAGCCCGCGCCCCGACACCATCGGCACAAAAGCACCGCACGCAGCCAAAGCGGGCGCCAGCACCATAGAGACAGGATCGCCCACGCCGCCGGTGGAGTGTTTATCGAGCACCGGCCCTGGCAGCTTCCAACGCAGCATATCGCCACTGTCGCGCATCCCTTCGGTAAGGCCGACGCGACCATCCGCGCCCAAACCTTCCATCGCAACGGCCATTGCGAATGCGCCTGCTTGCGCGTCGCTCACGCCAGCCTGCTCGGCCAGCGCCTTGCCGAACCAACGGCACTCTGCGGCGGTGACGGGTTGGCGGGTGCGGATTTTACCTATGATCTGTGCGGCATCCATCGGTTACGCCATGTGGCCCGCGTCAAACGCGCCGGGGAGTAGCGCCGCGACGGTCGTGGTCTCCAAGACGCCAGACGTCGTGGCCAGCGTTACCGGCACATCCCCCGCAGAGAATTCGGCCAGCTTTTGGCGGCAGCCGCCACAAGGCGGCACGGGCGTGGGGGAGCCTGCAACGACGCAGACCTCCGCGATGTCCCGTTCACCAGCGGCGACCATTGCCGCAATCGCGCCAGCCTCCGCGCAGGTGCCTTCCGGATAGGCCACGTTCTCCACGTTGCAGCCCACAAAGACGGCACCGGACTTGGTGCGCAGCGCAGCGCCCACGTGAAATTTGGAATAAGGCGCATGCGCGTTCTCGCGAACCGAAAGCGCGTGTGGCAGCAGATCAGACATCGGTGTCCCCCAAAGACGTTTGCGCCAATAGTGAAGCGCGCGGCGCGGAGTTTCAATGCCTCGCTTGCGGGGAAAAGGACGGCAGAAGTGATTTTCTAGCCTGAGGCGCAGAAGACGCCGTGGGGACGCGGCCCAACTTCACAGCGGGCAGCGCCTGATTTTCGGGATCATCCCTGCGGGTATCCTAGCCCCTTCAGCGCCACCGCGATCTCGTCAAGGATTGCAGGGTCGTCAATGGTTGCTGGCATCTTGAAGTCCTTGCCATCCGCGATAGAGACCATCGTGCCCCGCAGGATTTTGCCAGAGCGCGTTTTTGGCAACCTGTCTACGACACACGCCAGCTTGAAGGCGGCGACAGGCCCGATCTGGTCACGAACCCGTTGCACGATCTCTTTGATGATATCACCGTGCGGGCGGTCGACGCCTGCGTTCAAGCACACGAAGCCCATGGGCATCTGCCCCTTCAGCGCGTCGGACACCCCGATAACCGCGCATTCCGCAACGTCTGGGTGGCCCGCCAGCACCTCCTCCATCGCGCCCGTCGACAGGCGGTGGCCCGCGACGTTGATCACGTCATCGGTCCGCGCCATGATGTAGAGATAGCCGTCCGCGTCGATCATGCCTGCGTCGCCGGTCTCGTAGTAGCCCGGGAAGGTCGTCAGGTAGCTTTTGACAAACCGCGCCTCGGCATTCCACAGGTTCGGCAGGGTGCCAGGTGGCAACGGCAGCTTGATCGCAATGGCGCCAAGCTCCCCCGTTTTCATGGGGTGCCCCCCCTCGTCCAGCACCTGCACATCGTAGCCCGGCATGGCGACCGTCGGGGAACCGATTTTCACCGGTAGCGGTTCTATCCCCATCGGGTTGGCAGCAATCGCGAAGCCCGTTTCAGTTTGCCACCAATGGTCAATGATCGGCTTGCCCAGATGGGTTTGCATCCATTCGATAGTGTCGGGGTCCGCACGCTCCCCCGCGAGGTAGACGGTCTTCAGGCTGGAGAGGTCGTAGTTCTTGATGAGCTCCCCCTGCGGGTCTTCGCGTTTGACCGCGCGAAAGGCTGTCGGGGCGGAGAAGAAGCTTTTGACTTTATGCTCCTCCACCACGCGCCAGAACGTGCCCGCATCCGGCGTGCCGATGGGTTTCCCCTCGAACACGACAGTCGTGTTCCCGTGGATCAGCGGCCCGTAGCAAATGTAGCTGTGCCCCACGACCCAACCGACATCGGAGGCGGCCCAGAACACGTCCCCGCTGTCGACATCATAGAGATTCTTCATCGTCCAGTTGAGCGCCACCAGATGCCCTGCCGTGGGGCGCATGACGCCTTTGGGTTGGCCCGTCGTGCCGGATGTGTAGAGGATGTACGCCGGATGGTCCCCAGAGACGGGCACGCACTCCGCAGGCTCGACACCGTATTGGAAGCCGTGCCAATCGTAATCACGCCCCTCACTCAGGTTCGCGACTTCCTGCTCGCGTTGGAAGATAACGCAGAACTCCGGCTTGTGGGTGGCCAGATCAATCGCCCCGTCGAGCAATGGCTTGTAATGCACCACACGGCCCGGCTCTATCCCGCAGGAACTTGCGATGATGGCTTTGGGCGTGGCGTCGTCAATCCGCACCGCCAGCTCGTTCGCGGCGAACCCGCCGAAGACCACCGAATGCACCGCGCCGATGCGGGTGCAGGCGAGCATGGCTTCCAGCGCTTCGGGCACCATTGGCATGTAGATGATGACGCGGTCGCCCTTCTCAACGCCCTTGGCGCGTAGGGCACCCGCGAGCGAGGCTACGCGGGTTTGCAACTCCGCATATGTGATTTCTTGTTTGGTATGTGTGACGGGGCTGTCATAGATGATCGCCACGCGGTCACCGTTGCCTGCCAGAACGTGACGGTCCACCGCGTTATAGCATGTGTTGACCTGTGCATCCTTGAACCATTCGTAAAGCGGCGCGTTGTCGGAGAAGAGCGCTTTGGACGGCTTTTGGTCCCAATCAATTGCCTCCGCCTGTTCCATCCAGAAACCTTCTGGGTCATCAAGCGAGCGTTTATAGATATCGGCATAATTCATTGGGGTCCCTCCTCATTCGTGCGGCGACTAAAGCCGCTGAACGAGGAGGGCGCAAGGCACACTATGCCACAGTTTGCGCTATCAGTTGTAAAGGCGCTGGACGCCGAAGCTGTCGTGGATCTCGTTTGCGGTCGCCTGACCGATGCCCAAGGCCGCAGCCAATTCGTGCAGATACTTCGCCTCGGCGCGGTTGTCCGGCTCAATCGCCATGACGGACATGGAGTAAACCTGTGTCTCCAGCCCCTCTGGCGTGCTCGCGGCCAATGCGGCTGCATCAACAGGCTCCGCCATTGCGTCGCGCACGAAAGCCATGTCGGCGTCGGTTGCTTCCTCGCCAATGGTCGCCATCAGCGTTTCGCGCTCTGTGTCGTCGATTTCACCGTCGCAGCGTGCAGCCATGACCATCGCGCGGATCATCAAGCCAGCGGTTTCCTCTTGGGCTGGCTCTTCAACGGGATTGTCCTGACGAAGCAAGTCTTCAAGCGACCCGCCCGATCCACCGCGCGCAGATGCCAAGCCGCCAAGCAGACCACCGATGCCGCCAATGCCACCTGCAGCACCGCTGCCGCCTGTCAGATTGCCAAGCATCCCGCCAAGACCACCGCCGGACCCCGCCTGAGACGCCCCTGCCCCGCCAGCGGCCCCCTTCAAGCTGTCCATCATTTTACCGATGCCGCCGGACTGCTGAACCTTTTGCATTCCCTTCGCGACAGCAAAACCGATGGCGACTTTGGTGACCATATTCATCAATGACATTGTGCGTTCTCCGTACCAGATGCAGGCCACCGCAGCGGGACCCTTCACATTTTAGAATGGGGACGCTGTGGCCAATCGTCTAGGGGGAAAGTCAGACCAATTCCGGCTCCCGACCCAGACGCTTGGCCAAAGGCGCGACCGTCAGCCCCTGCACAATGATCGAGAAGATCACCACCACATAGGTGGCCGTCAGGATGACCGGCTTCCACTCGCCCTCCGGCAAGGACAAGGCCAGCGCCACAGAGATACCGCCCTTGAGGCCACCCCACGTCATGATCGGGATTACCCCCTTGGAGAACCCGCGGAAGGGGCGCAACAGCAACACCGGTACCGACACCGCAACAAACCGCGCGACCAAGGCCAGTGCAATCGCGAAGACCCCCGCAACGATCCCGTGGACCGAGAACGCAACGGCAAAGACCTCCACCCCGATCAGCAGGAACAACACCGCGTTCAGGATTTCATCAATCAACTGCCAGAACCCGTCCACATAGCGACGGGTGGTTTCCGACATGCCGTATTTCGACCCGACATCACCAATCAGCAGACCTGCGCAAACCGCCATAACAGGCCCGGACAGATGCAGATAAACCGCCAACGAATACCCCCCGAAGGCCAGCGCGAGGGTGATCAAAACCTCAAGCGCGTAGTCATCAATCCGTCGCATGACCCGAAACGTCAAAAAGCCAAGCACCACGCCAAGCAGCGCGCCGCCCACGGCCTCTTGCAAGAACAACTGCGCGGCGGCGCTCAGCCCGCCCCCGCCATGTGCCTCGCCGTGGGCATCCAGTGCGGGGAAGGCAACGCCGACCAGCACAAGGAAGACCACATAGCCCACTCCGTCATTGAACAGGCTTTCTCCCGCGATCTGTGTTTCCATGCTTTTCTTCAGGTTCGCTTGCCGCAGCACCCCGAGCACCGCGACAGGGTCCGTCGGCGAAATAAGCGCCCCGAACACAAGCGCAATCATGATCGGCATGCCCGTCATCCACGCGAAGCCGAAGCCCGCAATTACCGTCGACAGGCCGACGCCCAGCGTCGCCATTAGGGCCACCACGCGCCACTCGCCCTTCAAGTCAGCAAGCTTTACGTGCAACGCCCCCGCAAACAGCAAGAGCCCCAACATGCCCTCCAGCAGTGCCTCTGAGAAGTCGATGGACTTCACGACGGCACGCACCTCCGTCGCCACGCCCAGTTGCGGCGCAACAAGGTCAAGCGCCATGATCGCCAAGGATGCCAGCAACGCCACGATCAAAATCCCGATCGCAGAGGGCAGCTTCAGGAACAGGTAGTTGACCGTTCCAAAGGCCGCGGCCAATACCAGCAGTAGCGATGCGATTTGCAAAATGTCCATGAAGGCTCCGTCATACTGTCCGAGGATGGCGCCCTCTTTGATGGGGCTGTTTGGGACAACTTATCGCATTTGCCCCTCCAAGCCAGCCGCAATCTTGCTCGCACCCGCCACGGCTTGCACGCCGCGCCGTCCGCATGCGATTGACAGCCCCCGCCAAAACCACCTAGGGCGGGGGCCTATCAGCCGGAGTTCCCATGCCGCCCAAGACCCAAATTGACACCTTTGGTGCCGTCTCGTTGATCGGGCTGGCGTTGCTGCTGGCGTTCAACCAAGTGGTGATCAAAGTCACCAATGACGCCTTCCAGCCTGTGTTCTTCGCGGGCGTGCGCTCCGCCGGTGCTGTGGTGTGCATCCTGTTTTGGATGAAGTGGCGCGGGTTGAAACTGGCACTGCCACGTGCTGTGATGCCGTCGGCTCTGCTGATTGGGGTCGTTTTCTCCGTAGAGTTTCTAATGCTCTTCACCGCGCTTGATCTGACGACGGTGTCCCGCGCATCGGTGATTTTCTACTCCATGCCCCTTTGGATGGCGCTTGCGGCGCATTTCTTCATCCCCGGCGACAGGCTAACCCCGCGCAAATCTTTGGGCTTAGTTGTGGCGTTCGCGGGTGTGGCATGGGCCATTCTGGACCGCAGCGACGGCGGAGAAGCCTCCTTGGCCGGTGACTTATGCGCCTTGGGGGCCGCAATAGGTTGGGCGGCCACGGGGCTGTTGGTCAAGGCGACAGCGCTGAAAACCGTGCGGCCAGAGACGCAACTCTTCTACCAAGTGGCGATCTCTGCGGTGGTGCTGCTGGCGGTTGCGCCGCTCTTCGGACCGTTGATCCGCGACCCTCAGCCGATACATTACGCAGCTGTGCTGTTTCAGATCGTGGTGGTCGTCACCTTCGGGTTTATCTTCTGGCTGTGGCTCATGTCGGTCTATCCGGCATCTGGTGTTGCCAGCTTCTCTTTCCTGTCGCCCGTTCTGTCGGTGCTGATGGGGTGGCTGCTACTTGGAGAGCAGGTTGGCACGTCCATCCTTGGCGCACTGGCGCTGGTGGCGGTAGGCATCGTGCTGATCAACCGCGCACCGAAGGCTCAGGTGCCGCAGAACGTTTGACGCACCATCTGTTGCGCGCTCGGCGCGGCTTCCAGATCGGCGAACTGCGGATCATCTTCGAACGGCTGCGCCAATGCTTGATTTAGACGGTGGAAAGGCGCGTAGTCGCCTTGCATGCCTGCGGCGATGGCCTCTTCCACACGGTGGTTGCGCGGGATGATCGCGGGGTTCGCCGCGTGCATGATCTGCGCGTCGCCACCGCCCCACTTGACCTCCCACTCGTCAAAGCTGGTCGGATCAACAAACTCTTCGCGCGCGCCCTGCCCGCGCGCCATGGCGCGGAACACCCGCGTGAAATCGGCCTGATTGTCCGCCATACGCGTCAGCAAATCTTGAACCAAAACAACGTGGGCATCGGTGCCGACAGCAAAACCGATCTTGGCGAAAAACACGCGCTTCCACGACGCCGTATAGACATCCCCGAAGCGCGCCAGCGCAGCTTGCGCGGCCTTCACCGCCATATCGCGGTCGGCGTCGATTAACGGCAGCAGGCTGGTCGCCAACTGGGCGAGGTTCCACACCAGAACCTCCGGCTGGCCTTGGTAGGCGTAGCGTCCGGCGTGGTCTATTGAGGAGAACACGGTGGCTGGATGATAGGCATCCATGAACGCACAGGGGCCATAATCAATCGTGAGACCGCCCACATGGGTGTTGTCTGTGTTCATCACGCCGTGGATAAATCCAAGGCCCATCCATCTGGCAACGAGATCCGCCTGCGCGTCAATCACCGCATTCAAAAACCCGAGCGCGTCGCCCCCGGCAACCTCGGGGTAGTGGCGGGCGATGGCGTGGTTGAGCAGGATTTGCACCGCCTCATCATCTTGGCGTGCGGCAAAATACTGGAACGTTCCGACGCGAATATGTGAACGTGCTGCGCGGGTCAGGATCGCCCCGGGCACGCCGGTTTCGCGCTGCACCCGTTCCCCGCTGCTGACTGCTGCCAGCGCGCGGGTCGTCGGAACACCGAAGGCGTGCATTGCTTCGCTGATGATATATTCGCGCATGACAGGGCCAAGCCCTGCCCGCCCGTCGCCATTGCGCGAATAGGGCGTCGGGCCGGAGCCCTTGAGTTGGATGTCCCAGCGTGCGCCGTCCGCCCCCACAACTTCCCCCAGCACATTGGCGCGACCATCGCCAAGCTGCGGCGACCAGCCGCCGAACTGGTGGCCCGCATAGACCTGCGCCAATGGCTCCGCGCCGTCGGGCATCTTGTTCCCCGCCAACATCGCCACCCCGGCGTCGGACTGAAGCCATGCCGCATCCAGCCCCATGTCCCCGGCCAAATCGGTGTTCAGTGCGATCAGCGCAGGTGCTGCCACGGGTTTTGGCGCGAGCTTGGTGTAGAACCTGTCGGGAAGGCGCGCGTAAGAGTTGTCAAATATCGGGGCGCTCACAACCGTGCGATCCGCTCGTTCAACAGCGCGAAAAAGCCTTCCGCGTCGATATCGGACATGAACATAGCGTTCGGCTTGCGGTCCGTGACACGCCACCAGTCCGCGACGGTCATGCCCAAGGTTAGCTCCGACGCGGTCTCGATTTCCACGTTGACGTGGCGGCCGGAAAATAGCTCCGGCTTAATCAGGTAAGCGATCACACAAGGATCATGGAGCGGCGCACCGGCGGAGCCGTATTTCTCCTTGTCGAAACGCTCGAAGAAGTCCGTCCACTCCGCCACCATGCGGCCCGCTTCGTTGCCGAGGGCGCGAAATGCCTCGACACGGTTGCGATTGGTCAACGCTTTGTGGGTGACGTCCAGCGGCATCACAACAATCGGCACGCCAGAGCCGAACACGATTTTCGCCGCTTCGGGGTCAACGTAGATGTTGAATTCTGCGGCGGGGGTGATGTTGCCGACCTCAAAGTATGCGCCGCCCATCAGGACGATTTCCTGCACCCGCTCTATGACGTCGGGCGCACGCTCAAATGCCTGCGCAATGTTGGTAAGCGGGCCAAGCGGGCACAGGGTGACGCTGCCCGCAGGCTCTGCGCGCAGAGTGTCGATGATGAAGTCCACCGCGTGCTGATCTTGGAGCGGCATCGTCGGGTCCGGCATGACCGGACCGTCAAGGCCGGTCTTTCCGTGGACATGTTCCGCCGTCACCAGTTTGCGCGACATGGGGGCGTCGCAACCGGCGAACACTTTGGTGTCAGTCCGGCCTGCCAGTTCACACACAATACGCGCGTTTTTCTCGGTCAGCGGCAGCGGCACGTTGCCCGCAACGGCCGTCACCCCCAGCACGTCAACCTCCTCAGGGGAGCCGAACGCCAGCAGCATCGCCACCGCATCATCCTGCCCCGGGTCCGTGTCGATAATGATTTTACGCGCGGTCATAGGGGTCTCACTTTTAGTTTGGTTAGGCGGTTTTGCAGGCGCTGAACCACTTCGAACCGGAACCCGTGGAACGAGAAAACCTGCCCCACGGTCGGGATGGATTGCGCTTCGTGAATGACCAAGCCTGCGACGGTGTTGGCTTCGTCATCTGGCAGCGACCAGTCGGCCATGCGGTTCAGGTCGCGGATAGTCATCGCGCCCTCCACAAGGAAGCTGCCGTCGGTTTCAGGCTTCAGGGACTCTGCCTCGGCCACGTCGAATTCGTCGGTGATCTCGCCGACAATCTCTTCCAAGATATCCTCCAGCGTGATCAGCCCCTGCAACGCGCCGTATTCGTCAACGACCAACGCGAAGTGGGTGTGCAGGCGCAAAAACTGGCGCATCTGATCGTCAAGCGCGGTCGTCTCCGGCACGAAATACGGCTCTCGCACCACATCCATGATGTCAAAACCGCTCAGATCACGGGCCGCCCTATCTTGGCCACGCAGGGTTTTATCAACCGCACGCAGCAAGTCTTTGGCGTGGACAACGCCCACGATGTTTTCCTGCTCGTTGCGGTAAACCGGAATGCGGGTGTGCGGGCTGCGCAGGCATTGGCTGATGATTTCCTCGGGCGCGTCTTCGGCATTGATCATCTCGATTTCGGATCGGTGAAGCATGATCTCCTCTACATCGCGCTCCGACAGGTCTAGCGCGCCCAAAAGGCGGTCGCGCTGCTCTTTGTGAACAACGCCCTCCTCGTGACCCAACGCTAAGGCCCCCGCGATTTCCTCGTGAACCGACAGGATCTGACTGTCGGGGTCTGTCTCCACGCCGAACAGTTTCAGCATGCCGCGCACCAAGGCGCGCACCGCCGTCACCATCGGGGCAAAGACCAGCACCACCATGGAGATAGGGCCAGACACCCGTGCGGCGGCGGTCTCCGAATTGGTGATGGCATAGGTTTTGGGAAGCACTTCCGCGAACACCAACACCAGCAACGTCATGACCAAAGTGGCCCAAGCCACGCCGCTTTCACCGAACAGCTTGGTGAACAAAGCCGTCGCCAGCGACGCCGCCAGAATGTTCACAAGGTTATTGCCCAGCAATACCGATCCGATCAGGCGTTCCGTGTCTTCGGTGATTCTCAGCGCACGTTCCGCCCCCGGGGAGCCCTTGTCCGCCTGACTGCGCAGTTTACCACGTGAGGCCGCTGTCAGCGCCGTCTCGGAGCCGGAAAAGAAGGCCGATAGCAAGAGCAGCACCACAATGCCGCCCGACGTCATCCAAAAAGCAGTGTCAAAGAGTGTTGATCCGTCGTCCATCCGGGTTTTCGGTCCTTTAAAAGAAAGTTAAGTGAGAGTTATGGGGTGCGATGCCCTACGCTTCAAGGGAAACCGCCACATGACTAATATCAGAGACCTTGGAACACTACACGGCGACGTGTTGCTGTTTGGCGGTGCCTATTCCAACGCGCAGGCGCTGGACGCGCTGATCGCTGCAGCTGACGATCACGGCATCGCCCCGTCGCAGTGTATCTTTACCGGCGACGTTGTGGCCTACGGCGCTGATGCCTTGGGTTGCGCAACGCAGTTGGCTGCCTTCGGTTGCCCTGCCATTCGGGGCAATTGCGAACAGCAATTGCTTGACGGTGCGGACGATTGCGGATGCGGTTTTGGCGAAGGCACGGCCTGCGACGTTGCGTCCAAAACATGGTATACCCATGCTGCGGCGCAGATCGGCCCACAGGCCGCCGCGCTATGGGCGGAGACGCCGGACTGGCTCACGTTTACGCACGCTGGCAAACGTTACGCCGTGATCCATGGCGGTGCGGACGCAGTGGCAAAATTCATCTGGCCGTCTGACGACGACACGGTTTTCATGGCCGAAATTGAGCGGGTAGAGGCGCGAACCGGAAAGGTAGACGGCGTGATCGCGGGGCATAGCGGGATTGCGTTTGAGCGGGCTTTGCCTGCGCGTGTCTGGATCAACGCGGGTGTCATCGGAATGCCGCCCCATGATGGCCGCTCTGCAACGCGCTATGCGATTTTGTCGGACGATGGCGTCCGCTTTCATACGCTGCACTACGCGTATGAGGCCGCGGCCCAAGCAATGGAGGCCGCAGGCTTAACGCAAGGCTACGAGGTGGGTCTCAGAACCGGCATCTGGCCAAGCGAGGATGTGTTACCCGCGCAACTAAGGCGCTAGCCTAACCTTTCGCCAGCGGGTGGTGATCAAGCACCAGCTCTTTCAACCGCTCATCCAGCACATGGGTGTAGATTTCGGTGGTGGAGATATCCGCGTGCCCGAGCAGCGTCTGAATCGCCCGCAGGTCGGCCCCGTTCGCCAAGAGATGGGTCGCGAAGGCATGGCGCAACGTGTGCGGCGTGACCTTTGAAGGGTCAACTCCGCCCGCTACGGCAAGTTCTTTGATCAGCATATAGAAACGGTGGCGCGTCAGATGGCCGCTTTTACCGCGCGAAGGGAACAAAAATTTCGACGTCGGCTTGCCCGCCGCCTGCGCCGCCGCATCTTGTGCGTCGCGGGTGCTGATCCAGACAGCGACCGCATCACGGGCCGACGCGGCCAATGGCACCATGCGTTCCTTATCGCCCTTGCCCCGCACCAAAAGCATACGAGGATCGCCCCGTGCGGCGGCGACAGGCAAAGTCACCAGCTCCGTCACACGCATGCCGGTGGCGTAGAGCAGCTCCATCAAGCAGGTGTTGCGCAGGCGGTCTTCGACGCTACGCGCGGAGGTTTGCGCGGCGCCAAGCAGGCGATCGACCTCTTCGACACTCAAGGTTTTGGGCAGCGCTTTTTTGCGCCCTGGACCTTTAATCTGGATGGCGGGGTTATCCTCACGCCAGCCTTCCTCATACGCAAATCGGTAGATTTGCTTTACCGCAGACAAACGGCGGGCGCGGGTTGAAGGGGCCAGCCCCTGATTGTCGCAATGGATCAAATAATCCTCAACATCGGCACGCGACGCGGAACCGAACGTGGGGCCACGGGCCGCCAGCCACCCGCCAAAATCCATAAGATCGCGCCCGTAGGCCAGCAACGTGTTCTCGGACGCGTCGAGTTCCGCAGCCTGCGCATCCAGAAACGTCTGGATCCAGCGTGACATGTCAGGCGTCAAGGTCACCCGCGCGGCCGTGTGATCAACGTATGCAGGGCCATGCGGCGCGAAATGTCCTCAAAGCCCAGATGGCGCAACGTACGCAGGCCGTTTTCCAGCGCCAGCGGGTCAGCCCCTGCCCCGTCCTCCATCATCTTGACCGCTTTGAGCGTCGCAAGGCCCAAATTGCCATCACTGATCAAGGCCGCCAAACTCTCCGCAGGACCGTCTGTGGAGGCTGCCGTGGCAATTGCACTTTCTAACGCGTCTAGGTTGCCCGACTGCACAAGCTGTTTGATCGTAGCCGCATCGCCTTTCGCGATTGCGCCCCACAGCGCGGGCGTGTCAGAGGCAAGCGCATCCGAATTTGCAGCGGCTTCATAGGCCGGTGATAGCAGGACCAAGCGTGTTGCGTCGCTGCGCGCAGCATCAGGCAGCGATAGCTTCAAAGTGGCCTCGCCAAACATATGCGCCAAGGCAGGCTCCAGCCCCGCACGGCGCATCGCACGTACGGCATCAGGAAGGCGCGCCGCCACGTCGTCGGCATCGCCGCTCAAGAGCGCGTTTTCATAGCGCTGCACAGCGTCGACGCGGTCCCAAACTCCGCCAGACGCCGCCGGTTGGCGCTCCGTATAGATGGCAAGAAGCCGCGAGGCCGGAATGGCGCCCGTGCGGGCCAACCGCTCCGCCGCGCTAATGCGTGGCTTCCAACCGCCGTTCTCAGACAACCCCGCATAGGCAAACGCGTTGGGCAAGGACGACAGTGGCAAGGCCTCGCCTATCGCCTCGTGCATACGGAACGACAGCGGCGTCACCCGCGCGGGCGTCGGCAGCGGCGCGTCGCCCTCAAACAGTTCTGGGTCCAAGAAACGCGCCAACAACGCATCCTCAGCGGGTGTCATCGCGTCCAGCGCTTTCGCCGTGCTAAGCGTCAGGTTTGCCGCGTCCCAGTCACCGGCGCGGGCCATACAGAAAATTCGGGCGGGATAGGTTGGCGACAAATCAGGCTGGCGCAGCATCCGCGCACAAGCCGCGTCCTCCTCCCCGATAAGCAAGCTCACGTCGAACCAACGCTGAAACAGCGGCGCGGTGCCAGGGTCGGCACGGTCGAGCAACGCCTTCGCCTGATCAAGCGCCCCCATGGCCAGTAATTCATCGACGCGGGCCTGAAACAATGTCTCGCTTGCGCCGCTATCAACGGGCGGGGTCAGTTCTGCCAAAAGCAACCGCCGCATCAGTTCAGCTAACGGCGCGGGCAAGTCGGGGCGCAAATCCGCCATTGTGGCCGCCAACGTATTCGAGCTGGTCGTGCCCCAAAAGCGCGGCGGAATACCGGTCACGCTACTGGGCACCAAGCCCACCGCGTCGCGGTTGGGCTTGCCCAAGGTCGTTGTCACAACCGCAGCAGGCGTTGCGGAGCGCGCGATGTCGTCCGCAGGTTTTGCTTTCGGGGCTTTAGCACGCGCCACAGGCGCAGGGGCCACGACCGCATTAGACAGCCAGTCGATCGCTGACAGGGGTTCCTCGGCGCGCGCGCCGGAGATGGGCAGCGCGAAACTGCCTAAAGTCGCAAGTGCCGCGGCAAGTTTTCTAGTTTGCATCCAGTATGACCGGTTGATTCACCTCAACCCGACTTGGTGTCAGGTCGCCTAAATACGCATATCCGATTATACCGATGATGCCTATCACGATCAGAAAAATCAGAGCTTTTAGGAGCCTTATCACGCTGCATCTGCCTTTTGGTTGAGCACCTTGAGGTGCCGTCTTTTGTGCCTGTATGTTGATTCTTATATGGCTTTTCCACCAAGTTCACGCCATTCAGAGAAGAAATCAGTAAATTGAGCGAGAGAATGCCACCCAACACCCTGACCCTGACCCGTCCTTTGGTGCTTGTCGGCATGATGGGCGCTGGCAAAACCGCCATTGGCGGAGCTTTGGCGCGCAAGCTTGGCGTGCAGTTCCTAGATAGCGACGAAGAGTTGGTGCGCGCGGCGGACCGCTCTATCGCAGAAATTTTCGAGCGGGACGGCGAGGGCTTTTTTCGCGCGCGAGAGACCGAGGTGATCTCACGCCTGCTGGACGGGGTGCCTGCCGTACTGTCCACTGGCGGTGGCGCATTTCTTAGCGAGGTCAACCGGAAGTTGATCAACACCAAAGGCATATCGGTCTGGTTGCAAGCCGACCTGCCGCTGCTCTGGTCGCGCGTCCGGCACAAAACGACGCGCCCGTTGCTGCGCACGGATGATCCGCTCGCCACCCTCACAGAGATATTTAACGCCCGCACGCCGATCTACGCCCACGCACAACTTAGCGTGGAAGCACGGCCCGAATACTCCATCGACGACATGGCCGACAAAGTTATCCAAACGCTGAAAGACGCGAATTACCTGAAAGAGACCGACACGTGACCCACACGCATGAAACCGTCCACGTTGCCTTGGGCGACAGAAGCTACCGCATTGAAATCGGCCACGGGCTGCTGGCGGATGCGGGTAAATGGGTCGCGCCGATGTTGTCACGGCCACGGGTCGCGGTTGTAACGGATGACACCGTCGGGCCGCTGCATCTCGACACGTTGCGTGCGGGGCTAGAAGCGTCGGGCGTTGAGATGACGCATCTGACACTGCCCGCAGGCGAGGCCACCAAATGCTGGCGTTTTCTAAGCGAAACCGTCGAATGGCTGCTGGAGCAAAAGGTCGAGCGCGGCGACATGGTCGTGGCGTTCGGTGGCGGGGTGATTGGTGATCTGGTCGGTTTCGCCGCCGCGATTTTGCGCCGTGGGGTGCGGTTCGTGCAAATCCCGACGTCGCTTTTGGCGCAGGTCGACAGCTCCGTCGGGGGCAAGACTGCCATTAACTCCCCTCACGGGAAAAACCTCATCGGCGCCTTCCACCAACCCGCGCTGGTTCTGGCCGACGTCGCCGTCCTTGGCACGATGACGGAACGCGACTTTCTGGCGGGCTACGGCGAGGTGGTCAAATACGGGCTGTTGGGCGATGCCGCGTTCTTCGACTGGTTGGAACGCAACGCCCCAGCTTTGGCGGCAGGCGACATCGACAAACGGATCGAGGCCGTACGGTGGTCGTGCCAGATGAAGGCCGACATCGTCGCGCGTGACGAAACGGAGCAAGGCGACCGTGCGTTGCTAAACCTCGGGCATACGTTCGGTCACGCGCTAGAGGCTGCGACCGGTTATTCCGACCGACTGCTCCACGGCGAAGGCGTGGCCATTGGCTGCGCGCTGGCGTTTGAAGTGTCTTCGCGTCTTGGCCTGTGCGCACAAGAAGATCCAAGCCGCGTGCGCGCGCATCTGAAAGCGATGGGCATGAAAACGGACCTTAACGACATCGCGGGCGCCCTACCCGACGCGGACACGCTGATGACGTTGATGGGGCAGGATAAGAAGGTCACGCAAGGCACGTTGAACTACATCATGGCACGCGGCATTGGCGCAGCTTTTGTAACGTCCGATGTGGACCCCAAGGTGGTCAAATCAGTCCTAGAGGACGCGCTGGCCCTTGCCTAGCTTCCCAAGATGACACGCACGTAATTACGCGTCTCGCGGTATGGCGGGACGCCGCCATGCTTCTTCACCGCACCCGGCCCCGCGTTATAAGCCGCAAGTGCCAGACGCCAACTGCCAAAGATGCGGTACATCTGCTTGAGATACCGCGCGCCGCCCTCAAGGTTTTGCTTGGGATCACGCGGGTTCACCCGCAGCTTCTTCGCCGTGCCCGGCATCAACTGCGCAAGGCCAATCGCCCCCGCATGGGACACCGCGTGAGGCTTCCAGCCACTTTCCTGCTGCACAAGGCGCAAGAACAGATCGGTGGGAATACCATGCTTGCGTGCGGCGCTTTTGGCGTCTTCGAGATACACACCTTTATACGAGCCGCGATAGCGCGGGATCGCCGTAGCGCCCACACCGTAAGATATCTTCTTGGTGCCCGGCTGTAGCTTGGTGGAGCCTTTGTATTGCGACGACAGGCGGCCATCCAGAAGGCGCGCTTGCGAGCTAAACAACTTTGATCGATTGCTTGTCGACCCCGAGGAAACCAGCCCTTCGGCAATTGATTCACGCGGGAACGACGGCGCGGCCAAGGCGAAGGCCATCAATGCAACCAAGAGCTTACGCATATTTACAAGATCCACTCACCGACAAGAACTGCGCGCAACATAGCGGATTTGACGGGTTTCGCTACCCCCAGAGCGATATTGCGCGCCAGCCAGAGTGAGGTTGTAAGTCTCCCATTAACCAAATACCGACGATATAAGATCACCAAAGCAAGATTCGGGAGACGCACGCATATGGCCGGTTCAGTTAACAAAGTCATTCTCATCGGCAACTTGGGGCGCGACCCTGAAGTCCGCAATTTCCAGAACGGTGGCAAGGTTTGTAACCTGCGCATCGCCACGTCCGAGACGTGGAAAGACAAGAACACAGGCGAACGCCGCGAGAAAACAGAATGGCACTCCGTTGCTATTTTCCAAGAAGGTCTGGTTCGCATTGCCGAGCAGTACCTGCGCAAAGGCTCCAAGGTTTACATCGAAGGCGCGTTGCAAACACGTAAATGGCAAGACCAAAGCGGCGCTGACCGTTACAGCACCGAAGTTGTCCTGCAAGGCTTCGGCGGCACGCTCACCATGCTCGACGGCCCGAACGGCGGCGGCTCCGGTGGTGGTGGTGGCGGCGGCAACTACGGCGGTGGCGGTGGCTACGGCGGCGACCCAATGGGCGGCGGTTACGACAGCGGCCCATCCGGCGGCGGCGGTCAATCCAGCCCGTCGAGCGACATCGACGACGAAATTCCGTTCTAAGACACATAGAACACGCAAAATAAAAGGGGCCTTTCAGGGCCCCTTTTTCGTTACTGGTCATGTTCGCGGAAGGCTTACGCCGCCTTCCGCTTTAGGTCAGTCATGCAGCCGCATTTGCCGGACCTTGGCCCCGACGACGACGGTTGCGCTTGCGCTTCGGCGCACCGCCCGACGGGGCTTCGCCGCCTGCGGCTTTGGGTTTGCCTTGACCGCGGCGAGCACCGCCGCCAGCCGGGCGGCCGCCACCGCGATTGCCACCGCCACCGCGTGCGGGCTTCTTCTCTTCCTCAGACGGGGACCAACGACGGCCACCGACCACGGGAATTGTGATCTTCAGCAGTTTCTCGATGTCTTTCAACTCGCCCATCTCATCAGGCGCGCAGAAGGCAATCGCCTCCCCTTCGCGGCCCGCACGGGCGGTCCGCCCGATGCGGTGGACATAGCTTTCCGGCACATTCGGCAGGTCGTAGTTGTAAACGAAGCCCACGCCTGGAATGTCAATACCGCGGGCCGCAACGTCCGTTGCCACAAGGATTTTCAAGTCGCCCGCCTTGAACGCTGCTAAAGAGCGGTCGCGGTGGTTTTGGGACTTGTTGCCGTGGATGGACCCAGCGGCGAAGCCCTTTTTATCAAGCAGCTTCATAAGCTTTTCTGCACCGTGCTTGGTGCGGCAGAACACCAGCGCAAGGTCGTCGCGGTGCTTATCCATCAGCTCCACCAGCAGGTCGTTCTTTGCAGCCTTGGCGATATAGTGAACGCTTTGCGTGATCTTGTCCGCAGTCTTGCCCGGAGCTGCAACCTGTACGCGGCGCGGGTGGTCAAGATATGTCGCGGCGAGTTCTTCCATAAGTTTCGGCATCGTGGCCGAGAACAGCAGCGTCTGGCGGTCTTTGGGCAGCAACGGCGCAATTTGGCGCAGCGCGTGGATAAAGCCCATGTCGAGCATCTGGTCGGCTTCATCGAGCACCAGATACTTCGCCTCGCCCAGCACCACTGCCTTTTGTTGCAGCAAGTCAATCAGACGGCCGGGCGTGGCGACCAGAATGTCTGTCCCCCGCTCCAGCGCTTTCTTCTGCGGATTGATCGACACGCCACCAACGACCATGTTGATCTTCAGATGGCCGCCACCTTGGAACATTTTCAGGTTGTCACAAATCTGCTTTGCCAGCTCGCGCGTCGGCGCAAGGATCAGGCCGCGCACGGTGCGCGGTGCAGGCTTGGTGCCAAGTTTTACAAGGTTGTGGATGATCGGCAGGCCGAATGCGGCCGTTTTGCCGGTACCTGTCTGGGCCAACCCCATAACGTCGCGGCCGGTCAGAATGATCGGAATTGCTTCCTCTTGGATCGGGGTCGGGTTGGTAATGCCGTTTTCGACGAGTTTCTCTGCGATTTTCGGGGAAATCCCCAAAGCTTCAAACTTGTTCAAGTCATGTCCTCTCGTGACATGTGGGCCCCACGCCTAAAGCGGCGGTGAGGTCGCGTTAAATTGGTCGTGGAGGCGTATCCTCCACCGGACCCATTCGCGTGAATATCGGGAACGTCTCTGCTGCGGCGGTGCAGGCCTTGCCTATTATGCAAAGCTCACGCGGCACCATAAGTGCGCAGGCTTGTCACGCAAATGCGCCCTACGCAGACATAAGTCAAGCCCAAGGCCGGATTTGGGGTGGAGGATACGCACCGCCGCGCTTAAAATGTATCTCAACGACGTGGGGGGCCTCAATCCGATGGGAAAATCAATTATCAGCCGGTCGGCCGAACGCGGCCTACGGATGACCGGCCAGCGCCGCGTTATCGCCAAGGTGCTGGAAGAGGCCGAAGACCACCCCGACGTTGAGGAGTTGCACGCCCGCGCCTCGGCGCTGGATGCGGGGATTTCCATTGCCACGGTGTACCGCACGGTCAAGCTGTTCGAAGAGGCCGGCCTGCTTGAGCGGCTGGAGTTCGGCGACGGGCGCGCGCGCTACGAGGACGCTGAGCGCGAACACCACGACCATCTGATCGACATGCAAACCGGCGAAGTCATTGAATTCGTCGACCCCGAGATCGAAGAACTGCAAGAACGGATCGCCAAACGCCTGGGCTACAGCCTGAAGGGCCACCGCTTGGAGTTATATGGGGTGAAGGACAGCTAGGCACCGGCGCCGTTAGCGCTAACTGCACGCGACTTGCCCTTGTCACATTGGCCCTCTATACCCTGCCGCAACGGTAACCTGACCTAAGGAACTCCCTAATATGAGCACCATTATAGACATTCACGCACGTGAAATCCTGGACAGTCGGGGCAATCCGACGGTCGAGGTCGACGTTATGCTGGAAGACGGCACAATGGGCCGCGCCGCAGTGCCCTCGGGCGCATCGACCGGTGCATATGAGGCTGTCGAGAAACGTGACGGCGACAAGGCGCGCTACATGGGCAAAGGCGTGCTGGACGCTGTTGCCGCCGTGAATGGTGAACTGGCCGAGAACCTTCTGGGCGAAGATGCTTTGGATCAGGTTGGCATCGACGAGTTGATGATCGAACTTGACGGCACGGAAAACAAAAGCCGTCTCGGCGCTAACGCAATTCTGGGCGTCTCCCTTGCCACGGCGAAGGCCGCCGCCGACTTCACGTCACAGCCGCTGTTCCGCTATATTGGCGGCACATCTGCGCGCGTTCTGCCAGTGCCAATGATGAACATCATCAACGGCGGGGAACACGCGGACAACCCCATCGACATCCAAGAATTCATGATCATGCCCGTCGCCGCAGATAACATCCGCGACGCAGTCCGCATGGGTGCCGAGGTGTTCCACACCTTGAAAAAAGAGCTGTCGGACGGCGGCTATTCCACTGGTATCGGCGACGAAGGCGGCTTCGCGCCCGCTATTTCTTCTTCACGCGAGGCGTTGGACTTCATCCTGAAGGCCGTCGAAAAGGCAGGCTACAAACCGGGCGAAGACATCTATCTCGCCCTCGATTGCGCCGCGACGGAATACTACAGCGACGGCAAATACGACATGAAGGGCGAGGGCAAAGTACTGTCCTCTGCGGAAAACGTGGCCTACCTGTCCGCGCTGGTCGCCGACTATCCGATCATCTCGATCGAAGACGGCATGGGCGAGGACGATTGGGACGGCTGGTCCGCCCTCACCGCAGAGCTGGGCGACAAGGTGCAGCTGGTAGGTGACGATCTGTTCGTGACCAACCCTGCCCGTTTGGCCGAAGGCATCAAACGCGGCTCCGCCAACTCCATGCTAGTCAAAGTGAACCAGATCGGCACCCTGACAGAGACGTTGAAAGCCGTTGAAATGGCGCACCGCGCTGGCTTCACCAACGTTATGTCGCACCGCTCTGGCGAGACAGAGGATGCAACGATTGCGGACTTGGCCGTGGCAACGAACTGTGGCCAGATCAAAACCGGCTCTCTGTCGCGGTCCGACCGCTTGGCAAAATACAACCAGTTGATCCGTATCGACGAAATGCTAGGCGAGACCGCCCAATACGCTGGCCGCTCCATCCTGAAAGGATAAGCGCCCCTCACGCGGCGGCGGGCTTGGTTTTCCTTGGCCCGCCGCCTGTCGTTCCCGCGCTATGGATGGCTGATCGTGCCCCCGCCGACATTGGCCGCAACGCCCGTGGTACTCGGGCAACTGGTGGGCAATCCGCGTGCGACACGCACCGCGAGATAGGCAAACGCCTGCGCTTCCAGCATATCCCCATCAAGCCCGTGGTCATCAATATCGTCCACCCGCAGCCCAGTTAGGGCACGAAGACGCGCCATGATATGTGCATTCCGCCGCCCCCCGCCGCACACCAGTATTTGCGCGGGCGTCTTTGGCATATGCTCCATCGCGCGGGCAACGGCAGCCGCGCAGCACTCCGCAAGCGTCGCTGCAGCGTCCGCATCCTCAAGATCCGCCACGCGATCCGAGAGCCCGTTGAAGTCGTCACGGTCCAGCGATTTAGGCGGCATCTTGTGAAAATACCCGTGGTTCAAAAATGCGGTCACAATCTCCGTATTGGCCGTGCCCTGCGTCGCAAGCGCGCCGTTTTGGTCGTATGCTTGGCCCAAGCGCGCCTGCATGAGATCGTTGAGAGGCGCATTCGCCGGCCCAGTGTCAAACGCCAAAAGCGCCCCCGATTGCTGAGGGGCGTCATAGCTCGGGTCAACATAAGTGACGTTGCCCACCCCGCCGAGGTTCAGAAAAACGGTCGGCGCGGGCAGCTTCAGATATTTGGCACACGCAAAGTGGAAAAACGGCGCCAGCGGCGCCCCCTGCCCGCCCAACTGAACATCAGCGGTGCGAAAGTCCCAAACGACAGTGCGTTGCAATATCTCTGCCAGCAAAGCGCCATCACCGGTTTGGTGCGTGCGCTGGTTCGCTGGGTCATGCGCTAGGGTTTGCCCGTGAAACCCGATAATTTCCGGCGCTTGTTCCAGATCAACAGTCATCATGCGCGACAAAAGCGCCGCGTGAACAGTCTCCACCATTTCTGCGGCTTGGGCGACATCAGCGCCATCACTCCACTGCCCCAAGGCCGCCGCGATCTTCGCGCGTTCCTCAGGGCTATACGGGCGGTAGTCACTTTCCCCGAACGCGGTGATGGTCTCCCCGTCGGTGCGAAGCAGCGCGGCATCGACCCCGTCAAGCGATGTGCCCGACATTGCGCCGAGCGCCCAGATTGGACCTGCTATTTTCAATGGCTTTCCCTTCGCCCTGCGCGCGCCTATAAGGCGCGGAACACTGTTTTGTTGGGACGATACTCTAATGACCTACCATGCCAAATCCGAATTTCTGACCGTGATGATAGAACGTGGCTTTCTGGCCGATTGCACTGACTATCAAGGTTTGGATGAGGCGTTGATCAAAGGTGTGGTGCCCGCCTATATCGGCTATGACGCGACGGCGAAATCGCTGCACGTCGGCCACCTCATGAACATCATGGTATTGCGCTGGTTCCAAAAGACCGGCGGCAAGCCAATTACCCTTATGGGCGGCGGCACAACCAAGGTGGGTGACCCAAGCTTCCGCTCCGACGAGCGCCCGTTGCTCGATGATGCGGCTATCGCGTCCAACATTGAGGGCATGCAGCAGGTTTTCGCTAAATACCTCGCCTATGGCGAGGGTGGCACCGACGCCATCATGCTGAACAACGCTGAGTGGCTGGACGGGCTCAACTACCTCGATTTCCTGCGCGACATCGGGCGGCATTTTTCGGTGAACCGGATGCTCAGCTTCGAGAGCGTCAAATCGCGGCTGGATCGCGAGCAGTCGCTGTCATTCCTCGAGTTCAACTACATGATCCTGCAAGCGTATGATTTCCTAGAGATCAATCGCCGCTATGGCTGCCTGTTGCAGATGGGCGGCTCCGACCAATGGGGCAACATCGTGAACGGTATCGACCTGACGCGGCGCGTCTTGGATCACGAGATCTACGGCCTCACAACGCCGCTGCTGACCACCTCTGACGGTCGCAAGATGGGCAAGTCGCAAGGCGGCGCGATCTGGCTGAACGGCGACATGCTGTCGCCCTATGAGTTCTGGCAATTCTGGCGCAATACAACCGACGCGGATACCGGCAAGTTCTTAAAAATATTCACCGAACTGCCAGTGACTGAATGCGACCGCTTGGGCGCCCTTGAGGGTTCCGAAATCAACGCGGCCAAAATCATTCTCGCCAACGAAGTGACGGCGATGCTGCACGGTCGTGCCGCCGCAGAGGCGGCGGAAGCAACAGCGCTCGAAGTCTTCGAGAAGGGCGGCACAGGCGATGATTTGCCAACACTGGCGCTGACGGCTGAGGACTTGGGCGAAGGCATCTCTATCGTCCAACTGATCGTGCGGTCCGGCCTTGCTGGGTCCGGCAAAGAAGCCAAGCGCCTGATCTCCGACAACGGCGCGAAGCTGAACGACGAGATCATCACAGATGCAGGCCTGTTCATCACCGCAAATGAATTGGCAGAACCGCTGAAGCTCTCCGCAGGCAAAAAGCGCCATGCGCTGGTGACATTGAGCTAACGGCCGAAAATTTCCAGTCGGGGGCCGCGCCCCCGACCCAAATAAAATCGGGCCGAAGGCACATTGGGATCAAGCTACCCGTAATGCGCGACTGGCGTACCGGCAATCGCCGACACGTTCAGCAAGCCACGCGCTGTGATAGACGGCGTCACGATATGTGCCTTATTGCCCATCCCCATCAGGATCGGCCCAACCTCCAAGCCGCCGGCCTTCATTTTCAAGATGTTACGCACACCGGACGCGGCGTCCGTGTTTGCAAACACCAGCACATTCGCCGCGCCGTCGAACCGGCTGTCGGGCATGATACGGGCGCGCAGATCCTGATCCAGCGCCGCATCCGCGTGCATCTCGCCTTCGTACATGAAATCCCTTGGCGACGCGTCCAATATATCCAACGCCCCCCGCATGCGGCGGCCGGTATCGCAATCAAGATTGCCGAATTGGGAATGCGAACAAAGCGCTATTTTCGGGTCCAGCCCGAACCGGCGCACGTGTCGCGCGGCCGCGATCACTGTCTCGGCAATTTGCTCGGATGTCGGCTCCGGATGGACATGGGTGTCCGCGATGAACAGCGGCCCATCTTCCAAAATCATTAACGAAAGCGCCCCGACGGGGTGTAACTCTTGCGTGCCCAAAACCTGCGTGACGTAGTTCAGGTGCCACAGGTACTGACCGAAGGTGCCGCAAATAAGGCTATCCGCATCGCCGCGATGCACCATGACCGCGCCAATGGCGGTCGTGTTGGTGCGCATGATGGCGCGGGCCAAATCCGGCGTCACGCCGCGACGCGCCATAATGCCGTGATAGGTCTGCCAGTAGTCGCGGTACCGCGGGTCGTCGCTTGGGTCGACCAGTTCAAAATCGCGCCCGGGCTTAATGGATAGCCCTGCACGCTCCGCGCGGCGCTCGATCACTTCTGGGCGGCCAATCAGGATAGGCTTGTCAGTGGTGTCTTCCAGCATTGCGTTCGCTGCACGCAGCACGCGCTCACTTTCGCCTTCGGTAAACACAATCTTGCGCGACACGGTGCTGGCGGCCTCAAAAACAGGCCGCATGATAAGCGCCGATTTAAAGACGGACCCGTCCAGTTCCGCCTTGTAGCTTTCCAGGTCTTCCAACGGGCGCGTCGCCACGCCGCTGTCCATCGCGGCCTTCGCCACAGCGGAGGCCACGACGCCGATCAGGCGCGGATCGAACGGTTTGGGGATCAGGTAGTCAGCACCGAAGGTCAACTGCTCGCCCTGATAGGCAGCGGCTGCCTCGGCAGAGGTGGTCGCGCGCGCCAAGGCCGCGATGCCCTCAACACAGCCGATTTTCATCTCGTCATTGATCGTTGTCGCGCCGACGTCCAGCGCCCCACGGAAAATGAACGGAAAGCACAGCACGTTGTTTACTTGGTTCGGGTAATCGCTGCGCCCCGTGGCAATGATCGCATCGGGTGCAATCTTGCGCGCCTCGTCCGGCATGATCTCCGGTGTGGGGTTGGCCAATGCAAAAATGATCGGCTGGGACGCCATTTTAGCAACCATTTCCGGCTTTAGAACGCCGGGGCCAGACAGGCCAAGGAACAAATCCGCGCCATCCATAACGTCATCCAGCGTGCGCAGGTCCGAGGCTTGGGCGAATGCGGCTTTCTGCGGGGTCATCTCTTCGGTGCGGCCCTCATAAACCAGACCCGCAATATCGCAGAGCCACACGTTCTCGCGCTTCACACCAAGCTTGAGCAGCATGTTGAGACAGGCAATACCAGCGGCCCCGCCGCCCGTGGAGACGATTTTTACGTCCTCGAACTTCTTACCCGCCACCAGCAGCGCGTTTGTTGCCGCCGCACCGACCACGATGGCCGTGCCGTGTTGGTCGTCGTGAAAAACCGGAATATCCATTCGCTCGCGGCAAATATCTTCCACAATGAAACAGTCGGGGGCCTTGATGTCCTCAAGGTTAATCGCTCCGAATGTCGGCCCCAAGGCGCAAACGATTTCGGCCAGTTTTTCTGGGTCCTTCTCGTCCACCTCAATGTCGAAGCAGTCGATATTGGCGAATTTCTTGAATAAAACCGCCTTGCCTTCCATCACCGGCTTGGACGCCAGTGCGCCGATATTCCCAAGCCCCAGAACGGCCGTCCCGTTGCTGACGACGCCCACTAGGTTGCCGCGAGAGGTATAGTCCCGTGCGGTGTCTGGGTCCGCTTTGATCTCGAGGCAGGCTTCTGCGACGCCGGGTGAATAAGCCCGCGCCAAGTCGCGCCCGTTGGCAAGCGGCTTGGTCGCGCGGACCTCCAGCTTGCCCGGTTTAGGGAAGCGGTGGTAATCCAAAGCAGCCTGACGAAGGGCATTTTGGCGGTCTTCTTCGGTGCGTTCATCTGACATGATGGCCCTCCTTACTCGCAATTAGTTTAACGTTAAACTAATCTGATTTTTTCCTGCTACTTCGCGCAAAACGGTACTCAAGGCAAGCCTTGCATCTTACGTAGCGTCGGCCCACTCTGCGCAAAACGGAGGGGTCATGCCAGACATCATTGCAGAAATTCGCCTACCCACAGAGGAATTGCGCAACGACATTCCATTCTTCACAAAAACGCTCGGCATGCGGATGGATAGCATCTACCCCGCTGATGATCCAACAGTCGCCGTGTTTTCGGGATACGGCATACGACTACGCATAGAAAAAGGCGCGCCGGAACCTACGGGCACCCTTCGCATCCTCACCGACGCGCCCGACAGTTTTGCGGATGGTGCGCGCGAGTTGATAGCGCCAAACGGCACCCGAATTGAAATTGATGTGCGCCACCCGCCCCTTGTCATGCCGGAGACCCAGCACGCCTTCGTCGTGCGCCGTCTTGCCGACCAAGCCCCGTGGGTCATCGGGCGCGCGGGCATGCACTACCGCGACCTGATCCCAGACCGCCTTGGCGGGTCAATCATAGCGTCGCACATCCGCATTCCCGACGGCGGCCCCGTGCCCGACATGGTGCATTATCACACCGTCGGGTTTCAGCTGATTTTCTGCTACCGAGGGTGGGTTGATCTGGTCTACGAAGATCAAGGCGAGCCATTTCGCCTCCATGCTGGCAACTGCGTGATCCAGCCGCCGGAAATTCGCCACCGCGTGCTCTATGCCTCCGACAATATCGAGGTCATTGAAATCGGCGTCCCTGCGGAACATGTCACCACCATTGAGCACGACATGGCACTGCCAAACGGTCCCGCGAACCCGGACCGTGAATTCCAAGGGCAAAAGTTCGTCCACCACAGGGCGGAGGAAGCCACATGGCAACCCTTCCGCGTTCCAGGGTTCACCGCTCGCGACACAACGATAGCCCAGAACACGCGCAACGTCGCAGGCGTTCAGGTGGTTAAGCCAGACGGGAACGCCGGTTGGTCAAGCCACAACGCGGACATCTTGTTTACCTTTGTGATGGACGGCACGATGGTGCTGCATGGTGAGGGCAAAGAACCCTACAAACTGGAACCCGGCGATGCTTTCGTCATCCCCCCTGGCATGAAAACCAAATACGCGGAGGCGTCGGAAGATCTGGAGCTTTTGGAGGTGTCCCTCCCCGGCGTGTTCGAAACCACTTAGGCGAACTGCTCTTGGATTAGACGCTCTTCTAACCCGTGGCCCGGATCAAACAGGATGCGGTGCGTGACATCCGGCTCGGACGTGATCTCAACAGACACGACATTGCCAGCAGATCGCCCGTCGGCATCAGCCATCACGGGCCGCTTCTTGGGCTGCAACACATCGAACCGCACCTTTGCCGCCTTTGGCAGCAACGCGCCTCGCCATCGGCGGGGGCGGAATGCGGACATTGCGGTTAATGCCAAAACGCCGGAGCCGATGGGCAAGATAGGACCGTGGGCGGAATAGTTATAGGCGGTGGACCCTGCAGGCGTGGACACCAGCGCGCCGTCGCACACCAACTCCCCTAACCGCTCACGCCCATCCACAAAAATACGCAACTTCGCGGCTTGCGATCCTGCGCGAAGCAACGACACCTCGTTGATCGCAAGCGCCTCATGTACCGTCCCGTCCTCTCGGATGGCCTTCATACGCAACGGGTTGATGTCTTCTTCTTCGGCTTGGGACAGCCGGTCGCGCAAATTCGGCTCGTGGTATTCGTTCATCAAAAACCCGACGGTGCCGCAGTTCATACCGTAGACCGGCGTGTCCAGATGCTGCGTGCTGTGCAGCGTTTGCAGCATGAAACCGTCCCCCCCCAAGGCCACAATCACCGCGGCCTCCTCCAGCGGTGTGTCGCCATAGGCGTCGATCAGGGCCGCGCGGGCTTCCGTCGCCACATCCGTGTCAGAAGCCAAGAACGAGATTTTGTTTACGTCGAGCATAGGGGCCAAGTTTCCATGTATTTCCAAGACCTTCGCGTGCGCTAGCCGGAAACACAAGCACATCATAGGCAACTTTGGGGCGTGACAGAGTGTCGGGAGGCCATTTTGGTGGCTTCCGGTTCCGTCCTTTTGCCCTTAAAAGACCCCCAATTCTTGCGCTGCCCTTAGGGAAGGAAATTCCAATGAACGCAACTCACCGTGATGACGGCTTCTTTACAGAAAGCCTCGAGACCCGCGACACCGAACTTTTCGGCGCGATCACCCAAGAGCTGGGTCGCCAACGCGACGAAATCGAGCTGATTGCCTCCGAGAACATCGTGAGCCGCGCCGTCATGGAAGCCCAAGGCTCCGTGCTGACCAACAAATACGCCGAAGGCTACCCCGGCCGTCGCTACTACGGTGGCTGTCAGTACGTTGATATTGCTGAAAACCTTGCCATCGATCGCGCCAAGCAGCTGTTTGGCTGTGAGTATGTAAACGTCCAGCCCAACTCCGGCTCGCAGGCCAACCAAGGTGCGTTCCAAGCGCTGATCAAACCGGGCGACACCATCTTGGGCATGTCCCTTGATGCAGGCGGCCACCTGACCCACGGTGCCAAGCCAAACCAGTCGGGCAAATGGTTCAACGCCATCCAATACGGCGTGCGCGCCGACACGCTGGAGCTGGACTACGATCAAGTCGAGGCCCTCGCGCTGGAACACAAACCGCAGTTGATCATCGCAGGGGGCTCCGCCATTCCGCGCCAAATCAACTTCGCGAAAATGCGCGAAATCGCGGACAAAGTGGGCGCGTTCCTACTGGTCGACATGGCCCACTTTGCTGGGCTGGTCGCCGGTGGTCAGCACCCGTCCCCGTTCCCCCATGCGCATGTGGCGACGACCACCACGCACAAAACCTTGCGCGGCCCACGCGGCGGCATGATCCTGACCAACGACGAAGCGCTGGCCAAGAAAATCAACTCCGCCATTTTCCCAGGAATCCAAGGCGGGCCGCTGATGCATGTCATCGCGGGCAAGGCCGTGGCTTTCGGCGAAGCGTTGCGCCCTGAGTTCAAAGAGTACCAAAAACAGGTTGTCGCCAACGCGCAAGCCATGGCGGACCAGTTGATCAAGGGCGGCTTGGACATCGTCACCGGCGGCACCGACACGCATGTGATGCTTGTCGACTTGCGCCCGAAAAACGTGAAAGGCAACGCCACCGAGAAAGCATTGGGCCGCGCCTATATCACCTGCAACAAGAACGGCATCCCCTTCGATGACGAGAAGCCGACGATCACGTCCGGCATCCGCCTCGGCTCCCCAGCGGGCACGACGCGCGGCTTCATGGAAGCCGAGTTCCGCCAGATTGCGGACTTCATCGTGGAGGTTGTAGACGGCCTCGCAGCCAACGGCGAAGAGGGCAACGCGGCCGTCGAAGACGCGGTTAAAGCCAAAGTTCTGGATTTATGCGCCAAATTTCCGATCTATCCCGGCCTCTGATCCGAGCCTAAACCTTTCGATAAAGCCCCCTGTTTCAGGGGGCTTTATAGTTTCAGGCCCGCTATCTCCATGAGTTGCCGGAAGTCCGCTTCGCTTAGGATTTGGACATGGCCGCCAAATTCCGACGGATCAGGCACGCGCCCTGCGAACAACGGCATGGCGCCATCGCCGACAATCACATGCGTGGTTTTGCGCGTCACTTTCGGGCGCACGGACATACCCGCGCGCGCGGCGAGGTTCGCGGCCCGCTCCCGCGGCATATCCAGCTGTCCCGAAAACACAGCTACAGCACCGAAATAAGGCCCGTCAGGGTTGGCCTCTCGCTTGGGGTTGGTCGTGCTGCGCGGTTTTGATTGCGGGGTCAGCAAATCCTCAAAGGGAACATTCAGGCGCTGCTCCGCATGCAGAACAACCTGCGCGGCGGCACGTGCGTCCTCCCCCGCGTCATGGTGCAGGAACTCTAGGCGGAGCACCTTTTTCAAGTTCGCCAATCCATGCCCGCCATTACCACGTAGCTCCGGCCACGCGCGCCGCGCAATTTTAACACTATCGTCCCAACGTAAATCTGGCGTCGGCAGCTTGTTGACCCGACAAGCCGCGCCAATGGCCTTTTGGTCAAAACTGCTATGCTGGATGAGAGTATGCGCGCGAAGGAGGGGCAAGATCTGTTCAAGCGCCGCGACAAATCCGGGTGCCCCCCGAACGGTCTGCGGCCCTATCCCGTGTAGCTGGATATTGAACGGTTCAAACCGCGTCCGTGGATCGACCAGCATGGAAAACGACTGGATTTCATTATCTTGCTGCACACAAGCCAAACCGATCTGGCAAATGCTGGAGGCATTGGCGTTGGCTGTTTCCACATCCAATGCCACGAAGCGGAAGCTTCCGGTCGGAACCTCGGTTAGGTGGTTTAGGGTGGCGCGCGCCTCCGGCGAAAATGGCATCCTGCCCTACTCCGCGGCCTGCTTCGCCTCAAGTTTGCGCTGGCGTTCCTTCCAGCGCGGCATACGCACAGCCTTGCCGGCCATGTCGGAATATATGGACTCCACACGCGCCAGCGACAGCCGACCATCCGGCTTGTACCAGCTTGTCACACCGTTCAGCATGGAAATCAGCGCCAATGTGGTCAGCTTGGTATCATCGACATCGAACAGGCCTTCGTCTTGGCCGCGCTTCAATATCCCCTCAAGCGCATTCTCGTACTGGCGACGCATCTGGCCCAACGCCTCAAAGTTGTCGGGCTCCAGATTGCGCAGTTCCATGTAAGAGATGAACACTTTCTCTGGCCGCTCTAAGTGGAACCGAATGTGGAACCGTGAAAATGTCTCCAGCTGGGCCACGGGCCCCTCCGGCTTCTCCTCAGCCTCCCATGCGTCCAGAACTTCTTGCATGTGGTCGCGCAACAGATCGAACAACAGTGACTGCTTGTCGGGCGTGTACAGATACAACGCGCCCGCCTGAACGCCGACCTCCGCCGCGATTTGGCGCATGGAGACAGCAGCGAAGCCATGCGCCGCAAAAAGCTTGAGTGCCGCCGCGCGAACGCGCGGACCAGTGATGTCGGAGTGTGATCCGGTTTTACGTGCCATGAGCGCATGCTATCTGAACACACGTTCATATCAAGCCCATATGTCGTGCTGGACGCCCGCGCCCCGTTCAGCCTATTGTGCGGCCTTGTATTATACCGGACGAACATCAATGCGCTGCATCCTTTCTTTCCTCGTTTTCGCGCAGCTTTGCGCCTGCACCGCCAATCTTCCGGCTATCGACGACACCATCGGCGCGGCGGCGCGCAATGCCGATTACCCCAACCTTCAGCCGCTACCGGATTTGATCGCGCGGTCCTCCGCAGGCAGTACCATTGAGGTCGAGACGGAAGCCTTGGCCGCCCGCGTGGCCCGCTTGAAGGCCCGCGCCAACGCTTTGAAAGGGCGCACGATCATCGACGGCGCAACACGGCTGAGATTGCTGAATGCCGTCAAGGACCGCCCAGCATAAGCGCCTGCGCATTGCACCCTCACACAAATCGCGTTAACGAGCGCGCAACACCTTATTTTGATGGAGCATCCCTATGTCTGAACCCCTTCGCCTTGGCATTGCAGGTCTGGGCACCGTGGGCGTTGGCGTCATACGGATCATCCGCCAGAAAGCCGCACAACTGGAAGCCCGCACAGGCCGCAAGGTCGTGATCACGGCGGTATCCGCGCGCTCCCAAAAAGATCGCGGCGTCCCTCTGGACGGTTACGCTTGGGAAGCGGACCCCGTGAAGCTGGCGACCCGCGACGATGTCGACGTGTTTGTGGAACTCATGGGCGGCGCCGACGGCCCCGCGAAGGAGTCGACAGAGGCCGCGTTGAAAGCGGGCAAGGACGTCGTGACAGCCAACAAAGCGATGCTTGCGGAGCACGGCCAAGAGTTGGCCCTATTGGCTGAAGGCGAAGGCCGCGTTTTGCGGTTTGAAGCTGCGGTCGCAGGTGGCATCCCCGTTATCAAAGCATTAACCGAAGGGCTGGCTGGCAACGACATCACGCGCGTAATCGGCGTCATGAACGGCTCTTGCAACTACATCCTGACCCGCATGGAAAACGCCAACCTCACCTATGAGGAAGCCTTCGCGGAGGCGGACGGGTTGGGCTATCTGGAAGCCGATCCGGAGCTGGACGTGGGCGGCATCGACGCAGCGCACAAGCTGGCCTTGCTGGCCGCGATCTCGTTCGGAACACAGGTCAAGTTTGACGGCGTGCAGCTAGAGGGCATTGGCCGCGTCACCATCGAGGACATCCGCCAAGCCGCCGATATGGGCTACAAGATCAAACTCTTGGGCACCGCACAGATGACGGGGCGCGGGTTGGTGCAATCCATGTCGCCATGTCTGGTTCCCGCCACCTCGCCGCTGGGCCAGCTTGAAGGCGGCACCAACATGGTGGTGCTGGAGGGCGACCACGTCGGGCAAATCGTCCTTCGCGGCGCAGGTGCAGGCGAAGGCCCGACCGCCTCGGCGGTCATGTCGGACGTTATTGATATCGCGCGCGGGCTGCGCCTGCCGACCTTCGGTCAGCCTGCCAACACACTGAAAACCACCCCCTCGGCCAACTCCGGCACACCTGCGCCCTATTACTTGCGAATGACGCTGCACGATAAGCCAGGGGCATTGGCCAAGGTCGCAACCTGCTTGGGGGACGCTGGGGTGTCCATCCACCGCATGCGCCAATACGACCACGTCGACGACAAGGCCCCCGTCCTGATCGTCACGCACACTACGTCGCGTGACGCGCTGGACGCTGCCTTGACCAAGCTGCCAGCGACGGGCGTTCTCGCCTCGGAGCCAGTGGCGCTTCGCATCGAAGAGGTCTGATCCGGCGGCGCTCAGCTCGCGTCCTTGAACCTGCGCCGTCCGCTCGTTAAACGAGATGCAACTGCAAATTGAGGATTTTGTTCATGAGCGTTTCCACCGATCAATTCCAAGACCGTATGTTGTCACTCGGCCTTGCCCGTGTGTCCGAAGCCGCAGCGCTGGCCTCCGCCAAGCTGATCGGGCGCGGCGACGAGAAAGCCGCTGATCAGGCCGCAGTCAACGCCATGCGTGAGCAGCTCAACCTGCTCGACATCGCAGGTGTCGTGGTCATCGGCGAAGGGGAGCGCGACGAGGCACCGATGCTCTTTATCGGTGAAGAGGTTGGCACAGGAAACGGCCCCGGCGTTGATATCGCGCTTGACCCCCTCGAAGGTACCACCCTTACGGCGAAGGACATGCCGAACGCCCTGACCGTCATTGCAATGGGCCCGCGCGGCTCCATGCTGCACGCGCCGGACGTCTATATGGACAAGCTGGCCATCGGGCCCGGCTACGCCACGGACACCGTGACCATGGATATGTCGGTCAAAGAACGCGTCGGGGCTTTGGCAAAGGCAAAAGGATGCGCGGCTGAGGACATCACCGTCTGTGTGCTGGAACGCCCGCGTCATGAGCAAATGATCGAAGACATCCGCGCAACCGGCGCTGCGATCCGCCTGATCACCGACGGCGACGTCGCGGGCGTCATGCATTGCGCCGAGGCCGCCACAACAGGCATCGACATGTATATGGGCGAAGGCGGCGCGCCGGAGGGCGTGTTGGCCGCTGCGGCGTTGAAATGCATGGGCGGGCAGATGTACGGCCGTCTGTTGTTCCGCAACGATGACGAGCGCGGCCGTGCCGCGAAGGCGGGCATCACTGATCTGGCTAAAATCTATACCCGCGACGACATGGTGACCAAGGACGTCATTTTCGCGGCCACCGGTGTCACCGACGGCTCCATCCTGCATGGCATCCGCCGCGAGGTCGGGTATCTGACCGCCGAGACCATCCTTATGCGCTCCAAAACCGGCTCGGTCCGGCGCATGACCTACCGAAATCCGGTCAGCTAATGAGCACGGCCTTCCTTGGCGTAGAGCAATCTTTGACGGGCCGCCGTTGGGTCGGCCTGTCAATTGAGCAGACCCGCCAAGCGGAAGCGATGGCCCAGCAAACAGAGTTGCCACGCCCGTTGTGCGCAACGCTCGCACGTCTCGGTGTTCCGGTTGACGCCGCTGAAAGCTACCTGACCCCTGCCCTGCGTGACCTGTTGCCCGATCCATCTGTTCTGAAGGATATGGACGCAGCCGCCGACCGTTTGGCCGATGCCGTGCGCAAGCGTCAGAAGATCGCGATTTTCGCCGATTACGACGTCGACGGTGGCTCTTCTGCTGCCCTGCTGATTTGCTGGCTGCGCGACATGGGACTTGCCGCAACCCTCTACATTCCCGACCGTATCGACGAAGGGTACGGCCCCAACGCACCTGCCATGTCCGGCCTCGCCGCGGATCACGATCTGATCATTTGCGTCGATTGCGGCACGCTATCCCACGATGCGTTGGCCGCGGCGGTGGGCGCAGATGTCGTCGTGCTGGACCACCACTTGGGCGGCGAGACGCTGCCCCCCGCCGTTGCCGTCGTGAACCCGAACCGCCAGGACGAAGACGGCTCTCTGGCCCATCTTTGTGCGGCAGGCGTCGTCTTCCTTTTGCTTGTCGCGACCAACCGCGTGATGCGTGCGGAGCGCCCCGTGCCGGACCTGATGTCGATGCTCGACTTGGTTGCGCTCGCGACTGTCGCCGATGTCGCGCCACTGGTGGGCGTGAACCGCGCGTTAGTGCGGCAAGGCCTCAAGGTTATGGCCACACGCCAGCGCGTTGGCTTGCGTGTCCTGTCGGACGTCGCCCGCATGGACACGGCCCCCACGTCCTACCACCTTGGCTTTTTGCTCGGGCCACGCATCAACGCGGGCGGGCGGATTGGCGCGCCGGATTTGGGGGCGCGCCTGCTCTCAACAGATCAAGAGCACGAGGCCCAAGCCATGGCCGAACGCTTGGATGCGCTCAACAGTGAACGGCGCGAGATTGAGAACGCCGTTCGGATCGCGGCACTCGCACAGGCCGAGGAGCGCGGGCTGGATGCACCCTTGGTCTGGGCGGCAGGCGAAGGCTGGCACCCCGGCGTGGTCGGCATCGTGGCCGCCCGCCTGAAAGAGGCAAGCAACCGCCCCGCTGTGGTGATTGGCTTGGAAGGCGACGAAGGCAAAGGTTCCGCGCGCTCCGTCACGGGCATAGACCTTGGCGCGCAGATACAACGCCTCGCGGCTGAGGGCTTTCTGATCAAGGGCGGCGGGCACAAAATGGCCGCTGGGCTGAGCGTGAAGCGCGAGATGCTGGAGCCCGCGATGGCGCGCCTGACGGAGATGATGGAAAAGCAAGGCGCGGGCCTCTTAGGCCCCTCAGACTTGCGGCTGGACGGGATCATGATGCCCGAGGCAGCCTCCGTCGATTTAATTGAGCTGATTGAACAAGCAGGCCCGTTTGGCGCGGGGGCCGCTGGTCCGCGATTCGTCTTTCCCGATCAGCGAATCCTTTTCACCAAACCTGTCGGTGACGGACACCTCAAAATCAGCTTCGGCGACGGAAAACCGTCTAAAATGGATGCGATCGCCTTCGGGGCGTTCAACTCTGACATGGGCCCTGCGCTCGAAGCACACGCGGGGCGGCGCTTTCACCTCGCAGGACGCGTTGAGATCAACACTTGGCAAGGTCGGCGCTCGGCACAACTACGTCTGGAAGACGCATCGTTGGTGCAATCACCCGCCTAAATACCAAGGTTTTGGTGCTCTCGAAATTTTTGTGCACTTTGGTGTCATTTTCCTCTTGCCAGCGCCCCGCACCTTGCCTAAACAGCGCCTCACGATCCCGGTGCTCCCTTCGTCTATCGGTTAGGACGTCAGGTTTTCAACCTGAAAAGAGGGGTTCGATTCCCCTAGGGAGTACCAGATCGTTTTCTCCGAATTACATGCGAACCAAGACGCGGCACCGACTCAGGCGGCGTTTCATGACGTTAAGTCTTGGCGTTTACTCCTCGACAATCTGCGCGTCCGCTGGGTCAAATACGGTGTGACAGGCACGCCCCTTGCCCTTGGATGAGTATAACGCGCGGTCTGCATCTTGCAGCATGCGGTCCGCCATCGGTTTCGCGTAAAAGCTGGAGAGCGTCGTCCCGATACTGGCAGATATACGGCACACATCGTCACCGTAAGGCACCGGCTGCTCTAGCCGCGAGATAATCCGCCATGCGATTCCCTCAAGCACCGCCAGATCAACGCAGCCCCTGAAAACCAGCACAAATTCGTCCCCTCCGACCCGTGCCACCAGATCACCGGCGCGTGTCTCGTCCTGCAAAACGCCGGAGACATGTTTCAGCACGTAGTCCCCCGCCCCATGCCCGAAGGTATCGTTGACCTGCTTGAAGTAATCCAGATCCAGATGCATTAGCCCGAACGGTTGATCGGACTTTTCAAGCTCGTGCAGAAGTGCGTCCATGCTTCGGCGGTTTTGCAGGCCCGTCAACGTGTCGGTAAAGGCCTGCACCTCCGCCGCAACCCGCGCGCCCTCTAACCGCGCGTTAAGGCGTTTGGATTCCTCCAGCGCAACGGATTTGGCCTCTATCAGATACAGCATGTCGACCGTTGGGTCGGCTGGCGCAAAATCCGCGCCACTCAGGCGATAGCGCTGCACTGCGTCCACGACATTGACGCCAAGCGACAAGTTGATCAACGCCCCGCGTGATGGCTGCAAGCTGCGCGCGGCTGATCGCTCCGATGTGGGGCGCAGAACAAGGTCGCTGTCCGACGCCCCACGCCGATCGGGTTGCAGCGGCGGCTGCGCACTAAGGGGCACAAACAAGCCCTTCATGCCCAGCCGATCCCCCTTCCTAAATCGCGTCCTGATCAGACAGCTTTCATGTTCCAGCAGATCGCTAAAATGGTTGACGTGTAGGGGGCGCTTGATCTCAAACACCTCTAGAAGCCGTTGGCCAACCAAATCATCGTTGGGCCGCAACTTCGCCAAAGTCGGCCCCACGGATGCAATATGGCCAGTGGGAGAGATATGCAGATGCATGGGCATCAACGCGCCAAGCACATCCTGATCAAAGGGCACATAGCTTGCGGGCGCATCAATCGCTCCCGCGCTGTTCATGACGCACCGGTTTCGGCGATAAGCCCAAAGTCGCGGCCAGAGCTAAAATCCGCCTCGAACAGCTCCACAGTGACCCACTCCGCCGCCTTTCCATCGCGTGTGGCGCGCGCAAGGTTGAGAACCACCAGCGCACCGTAGTCATCCCCCATCGCCCTGAGAATGCCCAGCAGCACTGCGCCAAACCCCGGTTGTCGCGTGTAAAGCACGACGCTGAACGACGTGTGCGAATGAACATCAACTTCCAACTGCGGCAAATCCAGATCGGGTAAGGCAAGTTTCACGCGGTCATGCAGGTCGTCCAGCGACAACACGAACTCTTCAAAGGTCGTCCCGCCGAAGCGCAAAAGCCTGCGCACCGGCTCCATCCGGTCGTGGGTCACAAGATAGGCCCCGACGTCTTCAGACACCTGCGCTACCGTGCGCCCAAGATGCGTGGACAGTGCGGCCAGCACGCTCTCCAGCTGGTCGTCCGGATACATAAGCATAGCCTCGTATTCGCGCAGCTGAAGCCCCGCGTCGTCGACCACCTTTAACCACAGCTCCTCACCGTAGATGTCCTGTGCAAAGCATTGAAGCGCGCGATGAACCAAGCCGTACATGTGATGCCTCTCGTCAATTCTGAGGCCACATCTGGCGCAAAACTATTAAGGAAAAGCCAAAAACCTCCGGAAAAACCCTAAAAACCTTCACGCTTGCCGGTGCGGCACCAGTCGGCATTCAGCGGACAACCTTCCGTCAAGCGCCCGAGACCTGTGCCTAAGGCTGCCTTCACCGCAAGCTTAACCGGTATGCCCATCAAGCCAGTCAGGCAGGTCCGCCACGCTGTTCAGCACAACATCGGCATGTGGGGTTAATTCCTCGCGGGTTGCAGGCCCTGTCAGAACACCGACGCAGACCATCCCAGCGGCGCGCCCCGCGTGCAAGTCATGCGTGCTGTCGCCGATCATGGCGACCTGTGCAGGCTCCAGCCCGCAGTGACGAGAGAACGCCCAGAGCATTTCTGGCGCGGGCTTGCCCCCATAGCCGGAATCGAACCCCAGAACGCGGGCGAACCGTCCTTCCAGCCCCAGCGCCCGCACGTGAGCGATGGCGGAGCTTTCCGCGTCATTGGTGGCAACGCCAACGGCCAGCCCCCGCGTGTCGAACTCATCGAATAGCGCAGACAGCGGGCACGGGGCGACGAGGGGCGCCCGCGCGGCGGCGGCGTTGCCGTGCTCGAGCAGCGCCGCACGCTCCCAATGCGGCAAGAACGGGAGCAACAAGTCAATCGCCACGTCCGAGGTGCCTGCAATCACGGGACTGCTTGGGTGAAACATTCCCGCCGCCACGTCGTAGCCGATAGCGTCGCCCATACGCGTCACCAGCGCAGCGTCACCCGCCGCCAACTCCCCCAGAAATCCGGCGGCCCACTGCCCCCATGTCGCGTTAAAATCCAGAAGTGTCCCGTCCTTATCGAACAGCAAGCCTTTGATCTGCCCCGTCATATCGCGCCCGTTCCTCTCTTGACCCGCTTCCTTCGCTCCGTGACAGTGCCGATGAACAGCGGCGAGAACAAGCGTTACACGCCGCGTGCCAACGGAACGATGAAACTGCACCCATGACAAAACTCTTCTCCTACAAAGATCGCCCGGTACATCTGGGCCCCTACCCGCTGGAAAAGCTGGATCGGGCCAACAGTGTTCAGCTGGATGGGGTACCCGGCATGGAGCAGGTGAGTTTCCGACGCCCAGATGACACGCTAAGCATCGTTAACGCGATGCAAGACTACCAAGCCATGCTTGACGCCACCCGCGACGGGTTGGTCAAAAAGGAAATCGCTGAAATCCCATCGGACCTGACCGAACGCGCCAATCATCTAAAGGCCTTTGGGTACTTCTGTGATGCGTCCATGGTCGGCACATGCGCCATCCCGCCTGAGGCATGGTTGGATACCCCGCTGGCAAATCCGGACGTCGACCGGCTGGCCGAAAAGCTGCGCACGTTGCAGCCGAAAACCTTGGCCGCTGGTATCGACGTGATCATGGCGGGGCTGCGCGAAAGCATGCGTGCCTCCCCGCAAGCCTGCGATCATCACACCAATGCGCTTGTGTTTCTTTATGACATGCCCCGCGACCCCGAAACGGGGGAGGATGGCACGGACTGGTTCAAAGACGCCCAAGACCAACGCGCTTGTCTACGCGGAATGGAAAGCGCGGTAACGCTCGCCTCCTACATCCGAACGCTGGGCTACGATGCGCGGGCGCATTCCATGGCGGCGACTGACGTGCATCTTGGAAAGCTCGCCGTCGCCGCAGGGCTGAACCGCGCGGATGGGTCCAACCCGTTCCTAGGCACACGGTACGGGCTGGCGGTAGTGACCACGACCCTCGCCATGGCCCCCGACGCGCCATTGGCCAGCGCCGCCAAACCCGGGCGCGAATGGCGCTTGGGGCTGGGAAGCCAAGCCAAAACCGCCCGCACGCATGACCCGTTTGCAAAACGCCGCTTTGCCGATGGCCCGCACCCCTTCGAGACGCTGAAGCGCGTGGACAGCCCGACCACCTATATTGACGCGCCGAATGTCGCGCGTGTCCCAAAACGGGCAAACCTGTTCGTGCGCGGCCTGTTCGGCGATATGGGGAAAACTGTGCAGGACGCCACGAAAAACGGTAACTTCGTACGCAAATCCGCCTCCGCCTTCGCCTTTCGCACCTCGCTTGGTGCGCTGGTCTTACTACAAGACGGCGATGCCGCCCCCGTGCACGACAGCACGCGGGACGCCGACCGCAATGCCGCGAACATCAAGGCCCTGCTCTATTGGCTCGGGGTGGATGCCGCAGGCCTTAGCGTCTGCCCCGATTGGACCTATTACAGCCACGACGCGGCTGGGCAGCCGATCACGCCCTATCATACCAATGCCATTTCCATGGTTATCGACCAAGGCCACGAAACCATGGAGGGCGCGTCCGGCGACGACTGGATTGCCTGCGCCCAATCCATGCGCGCCTACCTGCGCTTCTCGTTACTGGGCGGCGTTTTGGCGCAGCACTTGCGCAACCTTGGCTACACCGCCCGCGTGCACTCTTCCATGGACGACGAGGTGCTGCACCCGCCACTGTTGCTACTGTCCGGCTTGGGAGAGGTATCTCGCATCGGCGAAGTCATCCTGAACCCGTTCCTTGGCCCCCGCCTGAAATCCGGCGTTGTCACCACGAACATGCCGATGACGCATGACAAGCCCATCGACTTCGGCCTGCAAAAGTTCTGCGATGCCTGCAACAAATGCGCCCGCGAGTGCCCGTCGGGCGCGATCACCGCAGGGCCGAAGCTGATGTTCAACGGCTATGAAATCTGGAAGTCAGATAGCCAGAAATGTACGACCTACCGTGTCAGCCAGAAGAACGGCGCAATGTGCGGGCGCTGCATGAAAACCTGCCCGTGGAATCTGGAAGGTCTGTTCTCCGAGGCCCCATTTCGCAAACTGGCCATGACAGTCCCGCAGGCCGCCAAAGCCTTGGCCAAGCTCGACGACATGGCCGGTCAGGGTCAAATTAACGCCGTGAAAAAGTGGTGGTGGGATCTGGAGATGGTTGACGATGGCGCCTACCGCCCGTCGCCCCATCCGGTGAACGCGCGCGGTCTGCAAACCGATTTGGAACTGCGCTACGAGGATCAGACACTCGCCGTCTATCCCGCGCCGCTAGCACCGCCGCCCTATGCCTACCCCTACCCCATGGACCGCGAAGCCGGCATCGCCGCGTATGAGGCCATGATCCCAGCGGCAGAGCACAAAGCGCGCCGTGCGGCAGGACAACCAACAGAGCACATCTACACCGCCGACCAAACAGAGAGCCCTGTTCTGGGCGTGATCATCTCGAAAGTAGAAAAGCTGAGCGGTGGCGTGACGAAGTACGAGTTTTCCATGCCCGACGGCTCCGACATGCCACCAGTGGAGGCTGGCGCCCACATTGACGTTGTCGTCGCCCCCGAATTCTTGCGGCAATACTCGCTGTCCGGCGACCCTGCGGACCGAAGCAAATATCAGATCGCGGTTCTGCGCGAAGATGGCGGGCGTGGCGGCTCCAAACTGATGCACCGCGTCTTTGAAGAAGGCCGCCGTGTCCACATCTCCAAACCGATCAACCACTTCCCCCTGATCGAAGACGCCTCTTTTAGTTACTTGATGGGCGGCGGAATCGGCGTCACACCAATGATCGCCATGGCGCATCGCTTGCATGCCTTGGGCCGCGACTTCGCGGTCCATTACTCGTGCTCTACACGCGAAGGCGCAGGTTTCATCGGCGATCTGTCCGCGATGCCGTGGTCCGACAAAGTCCATTATCACTTCTCTGACGAAGGCTCGCGCTGCGACCTAACGGCAACGCTGAAACCCCGCACCAACGCACATGTCTACACCTGCGGCCCAGAGGCCTATATGAACGCCGTTATGGACACCGCAGAGGTTAACGGCTTCCCAGAAGACACGCGCCACTTGGAGTTCTTCTCGGTCCCAGAGCAGCCGGACTATGTGAACCACGACTTCACCCTCCGGCTGGCGCAATCGGGCAAAGATATTGCCGTCAGCAAGGACGAGGCCCCGACCGACGCCCTGCTGCGCGCGGGTATCCATGTGGATGTGAAATGCGCCGACGGGCTGTGCGGCGTGTGTAAGTGCGGTCTGATATCCGGCGACGTGGAGCACCGCGACTTCGTGCTCTCGAACGCCGACCGCGCCAAATCCATCATCCTGTGCCAATCCCGCGCAGCCGCTAAAGACGGAGTCGTGGAGATCGACCTTTAGTTTGACGCGGTTGATGGCAGCGCATAATTCGGCCTGCGCCGAAGTGTGATTGGCGCAGGTGTCTAGATTGAAAGCCCTCCGAAACCCGCAAGTCACCCGCGGTCCGCAACCCTCTTGAGGTTAGCCACGCACCAGACTGACGACACTGCTTAGCGCGAACATCACGGCGGCCACGCAGACCATCGTGGGGCCAGCGGGCGTGTCGAACGTATACGCAAGGTGCAAGCCCCCCAAAGCCGACAGCGCACCGATCACCGCCGCGATTGCGGCCATGCGTTCTGGGGTTTGCGATAGTGGCCGCGCCGCTGCGGCTGGGATGACCAGCAAGGCCGCAATAAGCAGGACACCGACGACTTTGATGGCAACGGCCACAACCACCGCAAGGGCGATGGTCAACACCAGCTGTTCGCGCTTCGGGTCGATCCCGTTGGCATAGGCCAAGTCTGGGCTCACCGTCGCCGTCAGCAGCTTTTGCCACCGCCAACCAACAAGGGCTATAACCAGCAGCGCACCGCCCCAAATGACCGCCAAATCCGTCCGCCCCACCGCAAGGATGTCACCAAACAGATAGGCCATCAGGTCGATGCGCACACCTTCCAAGAACGACACGGCGACCAAGCCGAAGGCAATGGCCGAATGCGCCATGACCCCCAGCAGAGTGTCCATTGCATAGCCGCGCCCCGACAGGGTCGACACGGTCGTCGCCATGATGAGCGCCACGACCAAGACGCCTGTGAACACCGACATGTTGAAGCTCAACGCCAATGCGACGCCCAAGATTGACGCATGCGCTGTCGCATCACCGAAATACGCCATCCGGCGCCACACCACAAAGCACCCGAGCGGCGCAGCGGCCAAGGCGACGCCAAGCCCTGCAAGGGCCGCGCGGGCAAGAAAACTGTCTAGCATTATTCTGCTGCCTCATGGCTGTGATCGTGATTGCATCCGTCGCCATGTGCATGGTCGTGATCGTGACGGTAAAGCGCCAGTGCGCCCCTCGTGCCGGAGCCGAACAAGGCGCGGTATTCGGGCGCGGAGGCCACAACGTCTGGCTTACCCTCGCAGCACACATGCCCGTTCAGGCAGATCACACGGTCAGACGCGCTCATCACCACGTGGAGTTCATGGCTGATCATCAGCACCGCGCAATCCAGCTCGTCGCGCACCTTCTCGATGTGGCGGTAGAACGCGGCGGAGCCTGGCTGGTCCAGCCCTTGCGTTGCCTCATCCAACAGCAGCAGCTGCGGTTTGTGCAGCAACGCCCGTGCAAGCAAGACGCGCTGAAACTGCCCACCCGACAGGGTCGACATCTGCCGCGACGCCAAGTCCGGCACACCGGCCTGTATCAGAGCCTCGGTCGCCACCTTATCCGTGATCTTGCGCGGCATACTCAGAAACCTGCGCACGGTCATCGGCAAGGTGGGGTCAATGTGCAGTTTTTGCGGCACGTAGCCGATACGCAACCCCTCCGCGCGCTCGATACGACCGGACGCAGGGGTCAGTGCGCCGATCAGCGCACGCAACAGGGACGATTTGCCAGACCCGTTGGGACCGACAATCGTGACGATCTCCCCCGCGACGATGTTTATATTCACATCGTCCAGAACGTGCTGCGCGCCGTGGCGCAGGTTCACGTTTTTGAAGTCGACCAGTACCGTCATTCAGGCTTTCCTTGGCAGTTCGGGCAGACGCCCTCCGCCTCTAAAACCGTGCGTTCGATAGTGAATCCGGTTTCCTCTGCCGCCTGCCCGAGCCGCCCCCCTGCCGCGACCGTTGCGGTTTCTGCAACCGCGTCGCAACTGCGGCAAATCAGAAATGCCGGTGAGTGGTTGTCGCCGGGATGGGCGCAGGCGATGAACGCGTTCAGACGCTCAATCTTATGGGCGAAGCCGTGCTTCACCAAGAAATCCAACGCGCGGTAGGCGACGGGCGGTTGGGAGCCCAATCCTTCCTCACGCAGGGTATCCAGAATCTCATACGCACCAACCGCGCGGTGACGCTCCAGCAGGAGTTCCAGCACACGCTTGCGAACCGGTGTGAATTGAAGCCCCGCCTCTTTGCAGCTCTGGATGACAGCAGCCACCCCGCCAGAAATGCAGGTCGAATGATCGTGATGCTTAAATCCGAGCGAATCCATGGCGGCTCCTAAATCTTGGGGTTGATGTGTTATAGGGTAACGTGTAGCAAAGCGCGACACGTTATACAATAACACAGGTGCCCCATGATCCGTCCAACACTCGCCACGCTTTTCGCGACTATTCCTACGCTGTCGATGGCAGACGTCCCACGCGTCGTCACCGACATTGCCCCCGTGCATTCCTTAGTGGCGCAGGTCATGGGCGACTTGGGCAAACCTGAGTTGCTGCTGCCGGCAAATGTATCCCCACACAGCTTCGCCTTGCGCCCGTCTCAAGCCGCAGCGCTAGAGCAAGCGGACGCGGTTTTCTGGATGGGCGAAGCATTGACGCCCCCTCTGGAACCGATGCTGAAGAAGCTCGCGTCGACGGCTGCGAACGTGGCGTTTCTGGACTTGGCACAGACCCAGACACATGAGTTCCGCGACCATGATGCAGCGATTGAAGACGCGCACGATGAGCACGAAGAAGAGCATAAACACGACGCCGAGCACGACCACGGCGAGCATGAGCACGAGGAAGAGCACAAACATGACGCCGAGCACGACCACGGTGAGCATGAGGCGGAGCATGACCACGGTGGGCATGAAGGCCATGCGCATGATCACGAAGGAACCGACCCGCACGCTTGGTTGAACCCCGACAACGCGCTCGCGTGGCTGCCGGTTATCGTGGCCGAGCTATCCGCGTTGGATCCAGAAAATGCCGCGACCTACACGGCCAACGCAGAGGCCGCACAGGCAGAACTTGAAGCCACGATCAACGACATCACCGAAATCCTGACGCCCGTAAAAGGTAAGGCTTTCGTCGTCTTCCACGACGCCTACCGCTACTTTGAGGACAGGTTCGACGTGGGGTCCAAAGCGTCGATCTCCATTAGCGACGCCTCCGCTCCTGGCCCGGCGCGTGTGGAACGCATCCAAACTTTGGTCCGCGACCTGAAGGTGTCCTGCGCCTTCTCTGAGCCGCAGTTCTCCGCTGGGCTGGTGGACACCGTATTGGAAGGCACCGACGCCAACGCGGCTATCCTCGACCCGATGGGGGTGAACCAGACTGCAGGCCCAGACCTCTACAACAACGTTCTACGGGACATGGCACAGGCCATAGCTCACTGCTAACGGCAGGACACCATCAGTGGCGGCTCGACCCTGTCCGCCGCCACTGCAAGCCCCGTTCGGGCTGTTTTGCAAGACCGCATGGCATCTGAATACGGCATGGCTTAACATCTCGTTGTGCACGCCAACGCGATATGAGGAACAGGCCGATGTCGACCCCATGCATAATATGCGCCGCCATCACGGGATCCGTTCCCACACAGGCAGATAACCCTGCTGTACCCGTGACCGTTTCCGAGCAAATTGAAAGCACCCACGCCAGTTTTGAAGCAGGCGCGTCGATCGCGCACTGCCACGTTCGCGATGAGGCTGGCAAGCCCACCTCCGACCCGGAGCGATTTGCCCGCCTGAAAGAGGGCATTGAGAAACATTGCCCCGGAATGATCGTACAGCTCTCCACCGGCGGGCGCTCCGGTGCGGGGGTGGAGCGTGGCGGCATGCTGCCCCTTGCGCCGGACATGGCCTCGCTGTCAGTGGGGTCAAACAACTTCCCCAAGCGGGTCTATGAAAACAGCCCCGATCTGGTGGACTGGCTTGCCGCAGAGATGATCAAATACGACATCAAGCCAGAGATAGAGGCCTTCGACCTGAGCCACATCGTACAAGCCACCCGCATGGCGCAAGACGGGCGACTGAAAGGTCCGCTCTATGTGCAGTTTGTCATGGGGGTGAAGAACGCGATGCCCGCGGACAAGCGCATCTTTGACTTTTATATAGAGACGTTGAACCGGCTCGCCCCTGACGCGCAATGGTGTGCTGCGGGCGTTGGGCCTGCACAGATACAGGTCAACGAATGGTCAATCTTGCAGGGTGGGCACACGCGCACGGGGTTGGAGGATAACATCCGTCTGGACCGGAACACGTTGGCCCCGTCAAACGCGGCGTTGGTGCAACGTGCGGTTGACCTGTGCGAAAAATACGAGCGCCCCGTCGCCACATGGCAACAGGCGCGCGCGATTTTGGGCCTTAGATCAACCGCCGCGTAGGCCGCTAGCGTGCGGCCATACGAATTGCCCCATCAAGGCGGATCACTTCGCCGTTCATCATGGTATTTTCGCAAATCGTGCAAACCATCGACGCGAACTCCGCAGGATCACCTAGGCGTTGGGGGAACGGCGTTTTGTCGGCGAGCGAGTCCTGCACCTCTTGTGGCAACCCCTTCATCATGGGGGTGCCAAACAGGCCGGGCGCAATTGCCATGACCCGCACGCCGGAGCGGCTAAGATCCCGCGCCATTGGCAAGGTCATCCCCACAATGCCAGCTTTCGAGGCCGCATAGGCGATCTGGCCCATTTGCCCGTCAAACGCCGCGATGGAGGCGGTGTTGATGATAACCCCGCGCTCGCCGTCATCGTTCAACGCTTCGGCCTCCGACATGCCAGCCGCAGAGAGAGATGACGCCAAAAAGACGCCGTAGAGGTTGATATCCAGCGTTGTGCGGAACAATTGCGCGTCGTGCGGCTCCCCCTTGGAGACTGTCTTGGCCCCTGGCGCGATCCCCGCGCAGCTAACCAAAACGCGTTCTTGCCCGTGGGCTGCGCGCGCGGCACCAAAGGCCGCCGCCATGCTGTCAGCATCTGTCACATCGGCGTTGCAAAACAAACCGCCGATATCAGCGGCAACGGCTTCGCCAGCCTCGGCATTGCGGTCAAAAATGGCGACCTTCAACCCCTTGTCCGCCAGCGCACGCGCGGTGGCTTCACCAAGCCCAGAACCGCCGCCAGTCACAACCGCGGCCATACCTTTGTCTAAAATCATAGTGCTCTCCTCTTATGGAGGCAGCATACCTGCTTCGGGTGCGGGAAAGCTAGCCGAAGCAGGTGCGCCTCGTGGCCATTTTTCTGCGGTCCTGCGGGAGGGCTCAGGACCGCACGGCCAGAGCTAGCCGTGTTGGCCCACGTCCCACCCCTTGGTGCCGATGGTTTTCTCTGCCGCCGCGCGGGGGCCTTCCTCCAACGTCGTTGCAAGGGTGTCATTCCAACGGTTCATGAAGCCCATCACCGACACGCAGGCCAGCAGCTCCACAATCTCGTCATCGGTAAAATGCTCGCGCATCTCAGCCATCATGTCGTCGGTTACAAGATTGGGCACGGCAGCAGCCGACATGGCAAACCTTAGCGCCGCACGTTCGGCCTCGGAAAACAGATCGTTGGTTTCGAACTCCCATATCTGGGTCATCTTTTGCTCGTCTTCACTAAGCTCCGCCACGATCTTCGCAGTATGGGCCTGACAGTAGAGGCACCCAGCCGCGAAGCTTGCCATGTGCTGCACCATCCGCCGCAGAATGACAGGCGTTGTCATTTCGGGGCCGAAGATGACGGCGTCAGACAGCTTAACGTAAGCCTCCCCTACACTGGGGCGCCGCGCCATGACTTTGATGGAGTTCGGCACGAAACCAAGTACCTCCTCGCGCGCTTGCAAGAAGGCCTTCGTCGCGTCCGAATACGCGTTCGGGTCAGCTGGGGGAATGCGGGTCATTTTATGTCCTTTTGTGCTGAGGCGGCGGTTGGACGCGTGCGCCACGTAACGTTCATCTCTACATCGGCGCTTTCGAACAGATTCATAACAGGGCAACGCTGCTCCACGTTTCGGCGCAGTAGCTCAAGACGCTTGCTGTCCTCGTCGGTGGTCAACTCAATCACCAATGTGACGGAGGAAAAATAGGGCCGCACGCCTTTAACCCCGCGCGCGCCGCGCATGTCTGCCGTGCCCTCGCAGTCGATTGTAAGCTCGTCGTAGGCAAAACCAATGGCTTGCGCGACAAGCTTCAAGACAACACTTTTGCACCCCACAAGGGAGCCGAGTAAAGATTCCAGCGGTGTCGGGCCAAGGTCGGTGCCGCCTTTAATTTCCGGCTCGTCGATGATCCAGCGGTGCGACCTGCTGCTGACCGATACCAACGTGCCGTCTTTGCTGCGCGACGATACTTTAGGCCGCACGAAGGTCGCGGTTTTGGTGTTCTCTATGCTTGGGGCGATCTCGTATTCAGTGTCCATGAGGGGTGTCCTTCTAGATCATCGCAAGGCCCGTAAGCCCTGTCTCGATGCGGTAAACGGATGTGGAGGCGGTGATGTACAACGTGCTGAGAGCGTCCCCGCCGAAGCAAAAGTTGGTCGACTTCTGCGGCGTCAGGATCACACCGAGGCAGTCCGCCTCGGCGTTAAACAGATGCACACCACTCGGGCCGTTGCACAGGATGTGACCGTCGGTGGTTGTCTTCATACCGTCTGGCACACCGTCGCCGTCGCCAGTTACGTCCGCCCACACGCGGTCGTTCGTTGTGCTGCCGTCGTCGGCCACGTCCATCACACGGATGTGCCCACCCCAACTGTCGTTCACAAACAACTGCGTCTCATCCGCTGACAGGCAAAGCCCGTTGGGCTGCTGGAAATCATCACAGACCAGATGAAGGGTGCCATCGGGATCAAGGCGGAACACACCTTGAAACGCCATATCCTGATCGCGCAGGACACCCAGATCGGCGCGGATGCGACCGAAGCTGGGGTCAGTAAACCACAGGCGACCCTTGCTATCACAAATGACATCGTTCGGGCTGTTCAACGCCCTACCCTGATACTCCGTCGCGATGGGCATCACGCGTTTTCCACCGTGATCATGGCGGACCAAATGGGACGTTGCGTGTTCGCAGCTGATCACCTGCCCGTCGCGGTCAAAGCAGTTGCCGTTCGCCTGATTGGAAGGTGTGCGAAACACGCTCAGCCCCTGTTGCTCACTCCACTTGTACTGGTGGCTTTCCTGTATGTCGGAAAAGATCAGCCAGTGTTCCGTCGGGTGCCAGATCGGCCCCTCAGTGAAACCCAGACCGCTGGCGATTTCTTCGAGCTTGGAAGTTTCGGGGACAGCGGCGGTGAAGCCACCAGATCGGATGTCGAAAGGCATAGGTGCCTCCTTTTGTTAGCCTGCACCAAGTACGAGGTTGGGCAGGAACAACGTGATGGATGGGAAAATGATCAGCAAAGCGACCGTGAGGACGTCGATCATGACGAAGGGCCAGATGGCGCGGAAAATTCCGTTGATCGGTATGTCCGGCCTGATCCCTGCAACGACGTAGACGTTCAGCCCAACCGGCGGCGTGATAAAACCGATTTCGACCATTTTGATCACAAGGATGCCAAACAGGATCGGGTCAATGCCCAGCTCGACGATGGCGGGGAAGATGACCGGCAGGGTCAGCAACATCATACCCGATGCGCTGAGGAACATGCCTAGGAACGCGTAGCCTGCCAAGACGGCGCACAAAATCGCGGTTGTCGGGTACGGCAGGGCAACCAGCCACTCCGCGATTTCTGTGGGTAACCGCGTGAAGGCCAAGAAGCGGGAGAATATGAAGACACCCCAGAAGGTGGAGAAGATCATGACCGTCAGCTTGGCCGTCTCAATCAGCGACGTTTGCAGCCCCTCCAGTGACATTTTCCGGCGCAAGATCGCGTAGGTGAACACAATGGCAGCACCTGTGGCACCTGCTTCTGTCGGGGTTGTCCAGCCCGTGGACATACCGCCCAAGATCATCAGCATCACAAGGATGATAGGAAGCACACCACCGATGGACTTGCCCCGCTCCGCCCAACCGATGCCCTTGATCGGGCGGCCAAGTTCAGGGTTCGCGGAGAAACGCAACATGATGAAGCCCGCGTATAAAACCGCGGAGAATATGCCGGGGATAAAGCCCGCCAGCAGCAAGCGGCCGATACTTTCATCCACAATGGCGCCGTAGATCACCAATGCGGCGGACGGCGGGATCAAGGATGCGAGTGTACCCGACGCGGCAACCGCCGCCGCAGAGATCGACGGGTTATATTTCAGCTTCAACAGCTCCGGTATGGCAACGCGCGCAAACACCGCCGCCGTCGCCTGACTGGCGCCGGAGACCGCGCCGAAGCCACCAGCAGCCAAGACGGTCGCGACAGCCAACCCACCCGGCATCCAGCCGATCCAAGCCCGCGCCGCGCGGTACGCCCCACCCACCATACCTGATGAATGGGCAAAGAAGCCGATCAGGATAAACATCGGCAGCACGCTAAACAGGTAGTTCGATCCGGCGCTGTGCGGAATGATCCCCGCGATGTTGACCGCGACGACCCAACCTTTGAGGGCGACAATGCCCAGAAATCCGGTAATCGCCGTTGCGAATACGATGTGAACGCCACTCATCACCATGACGACAAGGCCGATGAAACCGAGGGCTCCGATTGTAGTAGGGTCCATGATTTGTCCTTACACGTCCATGTCTTCGAGGGGATTGGGGACCTTGGGCACCCCGATAGGGTCGCGCGTGGGGTCAAGGACCAAGCGCCCGAACACCCACAACTCCAGCGTGAGGCGAACAGCGAGGATGCCAAGCCCGACGGGCGCCGCGAGCTTCGAGGGCCATGTGGGGAGCCCTATGCCGATTGTGCTGTCCCCCAGTGTCCACGCCCGCATGAAGTGCGTCCATGTCCCTGGCAGGATGGCAAGGATCAGGAACAGCCCAATGCAGGTTGCCAACAGATGCGTGGCCCATGCCAACCGTCCGCTGAACGCGTTTTGCAACATGTCCATCCGGATATGCCCCGCTTGGCGGTAACAGTACGAGATGCACAACAGGCTGAACGTCACCATCGCAAGGGAGATGAAGTCGACCTGACCTTGAATTGGCGCATTGAACAATCGGCGCATCAAAACTTCGGCGGTGACAAGCACCATGACAACAAAGATCGTCAGACCTGCTATCCATGCGCTGAGATATTCGACCCGCATGAGAGCCCTATCTAGCTTCTCCAGCATTATGCCTCCTGCCGGCGTATGCCGGGCATGTTTTTGGGTGGGATCAAGGGAATGAACGGGGGCAGCCCCCCGTTCACCGCATCAAGGCTTAGCGTTCAGCACCAGATCGAGCAGCTCTTGGCCCGGCAGGCCTTTCGCGGCCATGTCGGCGACATAGGCATCCCATACAGGTTTGGCCGCCTCGTCACGCAGCTTGGCAATCGTCTCGTCGCTGATTTTCACCTCTGTCAGGCCGTGCTTTTCCAGATCGGGCAGATAATCCTCAGCCGCATTGTTCTGCGCCTTGATGGTCTCAGCCGTCGCGTAAGCTTTGGCATCTTGGAACAGGGCTTTCATATCGTCTGGAAGGGCTGCGTAAGCGGCCTCATTCCCGACCAATGTGACATGGGCGGTGCCAGCCGCCATTCCGGTTGTGTACCAGTCCGACAGCTCAAACAGCTTGTATCCGCCGTGCGCCGATGGCGTTGCAGCCACCGCGTCGATGACGCCTGTTTGCAGCGCGTTGTACTGCTCCGGCCCGCTGACATTCACGAGGCTTGCCCCATAGGACGCCAGCGCGTTGCCGATGCCACTTGTTGCCTTTAGCCGCATGCCCGAAAACCCCTCCAGATCTTCCGGCGGCGTCCCCTTGCCCATGACTTCATAGTTGGGTTGCACGACGGTCATCACCGGCACGATCCCCCAGCTTGCGAATTCCTTTTTCACTGCGGCGTTCTCATAAACCATGTCCGCGACCGCAACGCGGTCTTCCATCGTGTCGAGTGGCAGGAACGGCAGGTCCATCACCGATAGCAACGGGTTCTTGCCGGGGTGGTAGCTTGAAATGACATAGCCAAGCTCAAACGCGCCGATGGAGACATTATCGAGAACCTCGCGCGTCGGCGACAAGGTGCCATTATGGACGGTGATCTTCATGTTGCCGCCGCTGTTCTCATTCACATATTCCGCGAACTTCTCCCCAGAGACGCGAAATGCGGGGCTGCCATATAACGCCAGATCCCAGTTGATGTCTTGCGCTGACGCTGTTCCAACCATCATCAACATGGTGGCGCCGGCGGTGATCCCTTTGGCCAATTGAGCCTTCATTTGTCTTCCTCCCTTGAAATCTACAGATGCGAGCTTGCTCTCCGTCAATTTATGCACACGCGTGCAACAATCAGTGCGTACAGACCCACATACAGTCAAGTATAACTTTGTTTGACTGAATTATTTCAGTGAACGCGCAACCACTAATCATGTAGACAAAGGCCGCCCTAATGCTGCAATATATTGTGACACCTACCTAAAAGGCCTCCAATGTCAGATGTAAGAGTGACCGCCGACGATGTAGCGCTGCGCGCGGGGGTCTCCCGCTCCACCGTGTCGCGCGCCTTCTCGCCCGACCGACCTGTGCAAAAAGAAACCCGTCAACGGATACTGAAGGCCGCGGAGGAGTTGGGCTATCAACCAAATGCGCTGGCCCAAGCCCTGACATCGCGGCGATCACAGATCGTGGGAATCCTGATGGGGGAGTTGAGCAACCCTATTCATGCGGTTTTGCATCAGTCCTTGAGCCACGCGCTGCAAATGTGCGGCCTTATCCCCATCTCTGTGCAGATGGGGCCGGAAGACGACATCAAGCAAATGATCGCGACCTTTAAGCAGTATCAGGTCGGCGTTGTTATCCTCACCTCCATGAACATCCCCACAGATTTGGTCCGAACCTTTCAGGACGCCGGATTGCAGGTGCTTTTGGTGAACAGGGTAGATGAGGACGGCGTTACGGCCTCCGTCTGCGCGGATGTCACCCAAGGCGGTGCGCTCGCCGCGCGGCTTTTGGTTGAACGCGGATGCAAGCGCATCTGGGTGGCGAAGGGCGCCACGGGCAGCTGGACCAGCGAAGCCCGACTGGCGGGACACCTTGCCGGATTGCAGCGGCTCGACAGCGTGCCCGCTAAAGTCGTCGCGGGCGGCTACACCTATGCAGACGGCGCCGAGATGGCAGACGACATACTCGCCTCCAAAGAACCGCGTCCTGACGGATTGCTGTGCCCCAACGATCTGTTTGCCATCGGCTTCATGGACCGGCTGCGCAAAGCCAGCGGCGCATCATTTCCGGACGATATCAAGGTCGTGGGGTTCGACGACATACCTATGGCGAATTGGGAAGGGAACCAACTGACGACGATCCGCCTTCCCGTATCCGCAATGGCATCGCGCGCGGCGGACCTGATCACCCGAATTTCCACCAACGCCGAGGTGGTGGAAGAAAAGATATGGATACCCTGCCGTTTGGTGCAACGGGCGTCGGCGTAAGCCCTCCCCTGCGTAACTGGAAAGCCTAAGAACATCGACATCACGCCCCCCTCCCGCGCAACCAGACGCGACCGCCTTGGCGGCCAGATGATCGTCGGAACGCTGCTGACCACAGCCGCCTATGAGTTTACGGGCGCGCCCATTTTGTCCTATCTGGCGGCGCTGTTCACACTATTGGGCCTCGTGTGCTTTACACCGCAGGTGCCGCGCACCGTGCAGTTGTTTGTCGCCATCGGCGTCGGCTTGGTATTCTTCGCAGTCGGGACACTGGATGACTGGCAAGGCGCGGTCCTCACCGCCCTATCCCGCGCCAGCTTCATCGCGGCGTTCTTCACCGCCCTGACGGCCATCAGAAGCGCCGCGATTACTGATCCCAACATTCTAGAGTGCGGCCGTTTTCTGGTGAGCCAACCACCCGGGCGGCGCTACATCGCGCTCACCATAGGCAGCCACCTGTTCGGGTTATTACTCACCTACGGGTCGATTTCCCTGTTGGGCGCGCTGGCCACAGATACTGCATCCCTCGAGACCAACCCAGAGGTCCGCAGGCACAGAACCCGACGTGTCTTGATCGCAGTTCAACGCGGCTTCATCGCGACCTTGCCTTGGTCGCCACTTGCCTTTGCTTCCGCTATCACGCTTTCCGTCATACCGGGGGCGTCATGGGCGGACGCCCTGCCACTGACAATCGTGAGCGGCGTGTTACTGGCTGGCATTGGCTGGGGGCTTGATACAGCATTCAAGCCACGCCTTACCACGCCACCGCCAAAACGGGGACCAGCCGAGGGCGGCTGGTTTGAGCACATGAAGTCGCTCTATCTTCTGCTGTTGCTTCTTGGCCTATCCACCGCCGCCATTCACCTGATGACCGGCGTGCGCATCTTTGGCGTGGTGATGGCGCTGGTGCCCGCCGCGTCAGTCCTTTGGATCGCGCTTCAGCACCGTAACCGCCCCGCCCCGCTGCAAAACATAACCAGCCGCGTGCGGGCTTTCGCCACGTCCGACATACCGAACCTCAAGAAAGAGCTGACGCTTTTGACAATGGCAGGCTTCATCGGCTCACTGGGTGCCGCCACGCTCTCCCCGTTTATTGAAGGCGCAGGGATAAACTTTGCAGCCATGCCGACGTGGATATTGGTCCTTTGCGTTTTCTGGTTCATCCCCGTCACCGGCCAGCTGGGCATGAACCCCATTCTAGCGGTGTCGTTGTTTGCGCCGTTCCTGCCCTCACCGGACGTGTTGGGGATCGACCCCGCGATATTGGTCTGCGCAATGACGAGTGGCTGGGCACTTAGTGGCGTAACCTCCCCGTTTACGGCTTCGGTCTTGCTGATCGCGGCATTCGGCAAAGTCAGCCCGCTGCACGTCGGCCTGCGCTGGAACGGCGTCTATGCGTTGGTCTGCGGCGCGACGCTGTCTGTCTGGTTGTTTTTGCTGACTTACATCTGACCCCAGAAAGCGCGGCAGCCTTAGTGCGGGTCGTCGTCCAAGGAGCCGTGGATCGCGAATTGTTCCAGCCCAGCCGCTTGCGCCTCTATCGAGCGATAGCTTTCACGCACGCCAACCTCCGCAAGCTCCCGCGCGACGGTCAGCAAAGTATTCGCATCATGCTCTTCACACAGATCGGCCATCTGGGACAGCTCCTCCAACGCGACCTTGCGGGCGACGTCGATGCTGGGTGCGCCGTAAATCTCGACAAAATGCTGAGCGAGACGATCCGCCAAGACATCACGTTCCGCAGGTTCGATCTGGGTCACAGCCACAAAGCTGACACGACCAAAGGTCTCGCAGCCCATCCAGCCGTTCGCAAAGGCCTGCCGCGCCTTGCCCGTCAGGTCAGCCTCTGACCAGTTAGAGAACTCAAAGCCGCCGGAAATGCACCATTCCCCCGTGCGGGCCGGATTGTGAAACACGCGAGTGTCGCTTTCATCGAAGTGGATAGCGCGGGCAAGTTTCATGTGGCCTCCGTCAGCAGGTCAGTCAGGGGGATCAGTTGTGAACCCTCGTGGGTCTTCAACAGCAGACCCAGATTTTCATCAAGGCCAATGAACGTGCCTTGGCGTCCGACAACCGTCATTTCCGTGTCGCGCCCATGCGCCACCGCGAGCCAGTTGCGGTGCAACCGCGCTGGCCCATCATCTGCCCAAGCGTTAATTTCAACCAATGTGTGCCTGATCCACGCCTCAAGCAGGGTGACGGCGTCAACCTCCCCACAGCCTTCCGCGTAGAGTGCTGTGGCATCCATTGTGAGGCCGGTTTCTTCTGACGGAGGCCATAGCTCCAGCGACAAGCCAATGACCAGCCATTCGGGCAATTTGTCTGGATCATCGTTCGACGCCGCCATTTGCAGCCCACCGCAACGCGCGCCGTTCACGTAGATGTCGCCGTCCCATCCAAGGTGTACCGCGACCTCGGGCGGGGCCAATGCGCCCAACGCGTTTTGGAACCCCACACCGCAAAGCGGCAACATACAAGCCGCTTCACGCAACGGCACCTCCGGCGCAAGCACCACCGCTGCCCGTAATCGGTCGTGCGCCAGATCATAGGTCACCAAGCCCGCATCACACACATCTGCGGCCTTCGCGCAGGCGAGCGCGAACGGATCCGCGCCACCTGCATCTAAGCCAGTAAACAATGGCGGGAAGGATGGCGTCATGCGTGGCCTTGGGCGATCAATTGCTGCGCGACAGAGCGGAAGCCAGCAGCCTGCGCGCTATCAGGTTTAGACACCACGATCGGCGCCCCTCCGTCTGCCGCCAGTCGGATATCCAGATGCAGCGGAATTTCGGCGAGCAAGGGAACGCCCAGCTTCTCAGCCTCTGCCGCGACACCGCCGTGCCCGAAGGTATGTTCCTCGTGCCCGCAGTTGGAGCAGATGTGGGTCGACATGTTCTCTATCATTCCAAGGATTGGCGTGCCCAATTGGTTGAACATATCAATCCCCTTGCGCGCGTCCAAAAGCGCCACATCTTGGGGCGTGGAGACGATGATTGCGCCATTCAGCTGGGACTTTTGCGCCAGCGTCATCTGCACATCGCCTGTGCCCGGTGGCAAGTCCACGATCAGCACATCCAATGCGCCCCATTGAACCTGTGTTAGCATCTGCTGAAGTGCGCCCATCAGCATAGGCCCACGCCAGACAACGGCTTGGTCGTCATTGGTCATCAGACCGAGGGACATCATGGTCACGCCGTAATTGCGCATCGGTAGAATGGTTTTCCCGTCCGGTGACGCCGGTCGGCCCGACACGCCCAACATGCGCGGCTGCGACGGCCCGTAGACATCCGCATCCAGAAGCCCAACGCGACGCCCCTCCGCCGCCAATGCACACGCCAGGTTGGAGGCCACAGTGGATTTACCCACGCCCCCCTTGCCCGAAGCCACTGCAATGATGCGGTCAACGCCGGGTATTTTCTCGGGACCGGCGGGTTCCGCTGGGCGGTTGAGCTTCAGATCAGGTGGCGCGGATGGCGCGCTGTGCGCGGTCATAACAACGGACAGCTTTTTAACGCCATCCAACGCGCCGATCTTCGCCTCGACCTCATCCTTCAGCGCGCCGTAGGCGGCCGCGTGGTTGCCACTGACCTCCAACACGAAACGCACCGCGCCATCCTCTACGGTCAGCGCTTTGACCAATCCGGCCTCCACCAACGGTGTGCCGCTGACCGGATCGCTAAGTGTGTTAAGCGCGGCCAGTACATCCTCACGTGCAAGTGTCATATGCGGCTCAACCCTTGATCGTGCCGGTCACAACGTGTTCCAGATCTACACCGTCAACAGTCAGCACCACGCGTGCCTCGAATTCCTTACCTTCGGTGCCATCGGCGGTGCGAAAGGCTTCCTCGATCGCTTGCTGCGACGTCACGCCAACCTGCTTGAGGAACTTGCGCATGGACATGTTGAGATCATCACTCATTTTATCGTCTCCTGTAATCTGGGTTAGTGGTCTTTACGCTTGGACAGGTAATCGTCTGTCGTGCGTACAGCCGGACGCTCCGCGCCGGTAAATGGGTTATTTTGCGAATGGAATTGCGCCTGAACGCGGCAGTTGTCACACATCTGGATCATCCGCGATGTCGCGGAGTTGGCAAACATCGCGTGGTTGCCCGCCAACTTTTCCATGATCTTCTCGACAGTGGACTTCACCCCGAAGAGGCTGCCGCACTCAACACAGGCGAACGGCTCTTCTTCGTTCAACACCTCTTGGCTGAGGGCCGCGTCCGTTAGGTTCATCTGTGGCTGCAATGTAATCGCATCCTCCGGGCAAACATTGGAACACAACCCGCACTGCAAACAGGCGTCTTCTTGGAAACGTAGCTGCGGCATATCGGGGTTATCCACCAATGCGCCGGACGGGCATAGGGACACACAAGCCAAGCAGAGCGTGCAGGCGTCGGTATCGACGAGGACAGCGCCGTAGGGTGCATGATCCGGCAATGACAAGGTTTCCGCCTCTGGTGACAATGCCTTTGCGGACAGCCGTGCGATTTGGCGGCGCGAGCCGAGCGGCAGGATAGGGTTCGTCACCTGCGCCCCTGCCACGTCGCGGGCAAACAGATGCGCCGACAACGCATCGGGGTCCGCGATATCAAGCAAAGCGACCGCGTCAGCCGCGCCCATAGCCGCCGCCAATTCCGCCTGCGCTTGCAGCACGTCACGGTCGCTTTGGGGGGCCAAGACCACATCAACACCGGTGAAGCCCGTCGCCAATGCGGCAAGCATCTCGGCATGGCCAAACATGGCCAACGCGTCAATTTCCATTGGGATAACATGTGCTGGCAGGCCATCGCCGTAGCGCGCTGCGAGGCGGATCATCTCTGCGCCGTGCGCGTCATGCACCAGTAAAACGCCCCCCTGACCGCCAGCCTTGCGGTAGGTAGAGGCCAGTGCACTAATCCTACGGAACACATGATCCACGGGCGGCGCATCATAGCTTATGGCACCAGACGGGCACACCGCCGAACACGCGCCACAGCCAGCACAGACCAACGGATCAATCGTCACATGTTCGCCCGCCGGTAGAATCGCGCCAGTCGGGCAGACATTCAGGCAGTTTGAACACGCAGGCTGCTCCGCCCGCGAATGCGCGCAGAGCTGCGTCTCGAGCCGAATATGAAGCGGCTTCTCGAAGGTTCCGAGCATCTGGCTGGCCTCTAGAATGACGTCCGCCACAGCCGTTAGACTTGCAGGGTCGGCGCGCAGGTAGCCGTCACGTTTTTCATGCGCCGGAAACAGCGGCGTCTCGCCAGACAGATCAAGGATCACATCGCAATCCGACTGCGCCCCGTCGCGTGCCGCAGTCAGGGTCGCCGCGCCGCGTCCACCAGGCAGAACTTGTTGGAATGCATCGATAGAGACGTGAAACTGACCCAACGTGCCTGCTGTGCGGTGCAACCGGCCCACGCAAATATCATACCCACTCACGACGCGTACGTCTTCGGCAGATGGCACCAGCACCGTCACCGCAAGAATGTCGGACAATTTTTCAGCCGCCTCGAACGACGCCTCCGTGCCCCCGACGATGAGGCACACTCCGTCGGACACAACGTCCAGCGTCTTCGGCAAAGGTTGCCCTAACGCGGCATCAGCCACCAGCGCAGCCATCTTCGGGGCGGTGTCGCGCGTGTCGGCGGTCCAGCCGGCGCGGTCACGGATGTCAACAAATGCGGGCATTTCGGTGCCAAGCTCTTCGGCCAGATCGGCAAAACGCGGGACTTCCTGCTGGCAGGCGATCATGACATCGCCACCCGCCATCGCCTTGGCCGCGACATCTATCTCGGACTGGCAAAGCGCCGTGTGCAACTTGGAGCATTGACGGCCAGTTGCCACGCCCAACGCGGCCGCGTCGACAGCTTGCGTTCCCAAACAATCGCAGATCAGCAGAGTTTTTGTCATTTGGCCCCCTAACGGCGATATACGTAAGACGGAATGACATCGGATGAAAGACGATCCGGCGATTTAGGCCAACGATTTTCTCGCTGCTGTCTGGCGATGCCTCCGAATTGCTGCAGCGCGGCTGAAAAAACCGTTCAAAAACGAGTGTTCAATTCTACATGGACCTTTGAATTTCGCCTGAAATCAGTACACTGTCGTCGAATCCTAATTATCTACAGCCAGCGGGTGCCAGCTTGTCCTTCGTCTTCCCCAACTCCCAGTCCATCCCCGTTGGGGTTGTGATCCGCAAGTCACCGGGCGTGACGCGGTGGGCCAAATGGGCTTGGCGGGCGATCGATATGCTGCCAGGCGCGGGCCCTGCGGACTGGACGGTATTGCGGCGCGACGGCGACTCAACCGAATTCCACGCGGCCACCCTGCCCCTAGAACTCTATGTTTCAGACACCGAGGCCTATGTGCACGAGCTGCAAACGCGCCAGCCGTCGATCTATGTTGTGTTAAGCCCGAACGCGGCCTCAACGGATATCCCGTGGAAAGTTTCACTGGTCACGGCCTCCCCCTATGAGGCGCAAGATTACTGCGACTCCTCTGAGGTTTTGGTCGAGAAGCTGCCAATGCCGGAAGGTATGCAAGCTTGGGTCGGGGACTTCGTGAGCCGCCACCACGAAGAAGATGCCTTTGTGAAGCGCAAACGCAGGAATTGGCGCGACGATGACGCCGAGGACGGTATTGGTGATCCGCGCATATCAAAGGATAGTGACGTTTACAGCTCCCCGCGCCGACGCAGGGAAGCGCTAAATTGAGCCGCAATGCCACATTTTGGGAACGACGCCGCGCCGCCGTTCAGGCCGAGGAAGAGGCCGCCGTTGTCGCGCAGCAAGAAGCTGCGGACGCGGAGCATCAACAGGCCTTGGCGGAGCGGAGCGACGAGGACATCCTGTCAGAGCTTGGCCTGCCCCACCCAGACACCCTGACAAAAGGCGACGACTTCGCCGCGTTTATGGTCAAGGCCGTGCCAGAGCATCTGCGCAAACGTGCGCTGCGCAAGCTATGGCGCAGTGATCCGGTTCTGGCCTGTGTTGACGGGCTAAATGACTACGACGACGACTACCTGACCGGCAGCTTCAACAACGCCCCGATCAAAACAAACTATCAGGTCGGCAAGGGACTGCTGGAACATGTGTTGGATACCATGCGTCCGGATGAAGCAGCGACGCCAATTGCGCTCGACAAAGAGGACATTCTGGCCGAAGATGCCCCAAGGGAAGATCCGGTGGAGCTTGAGGAGGCATCCGCGCCAGACACGCCAACGGTGTTGGCGGAGGCCCCTGATCATAGCAAGCCACGCAGGATGGTGTTTTATTTCGACGGGGGCAGCACATGACAGTGGCGCACGCACATTCCGACATTGCCGAAGAGGACCGCCTGCGTGCTGACCTCTACAATTATCTTGGCCTAATGCTGGCTGGCCCACCTGACGAATTGCTATTGGCACAGACGGCAGACCTTACCGGTGACGCCTCCCCCTTGGGCGAAGCAATTGGCGGCTTGGCGCGGGTTGCAAAAGTGACAAAGCCGAAAGCCGTGAGCACAGAGTACAACGCATTGTTCATCGGCCTTGGACGCGGCGAACTTCTTCCCTACGCCAGCTACTACATGACCGGCTTTCTGAACGAAAAACCCTTGGCGAACCTGCGCGCAGATATGGCGGCGCTTGGCATCACGAGGGCGGAAAACACGTTTGAGCCAGAGGACAACATCGCCTCCCTGATGGAGATGATGGGTGGCATGATTGTCGGGCGATTTGGCGCGCCAGCGACTTTGCAACGCCAAAAAGACTTCTACAACAAGCACATCGGACCATGGGCCACGCATTTCTTCACTGATTTGCAGGGCGCCAAGGGATCGGTGCTTTATGCATCTGTCGGGGCCGTCGGCTCTGAATTTCTGAACATAGAGCAAGAAGCATTTCGAATGATGACAGGCTGACGGCCTGTCGCGCAACCGGCGGCAAGGGCCGCCTTATTATAAAGACAACGGGAAAAGGACGTAACAAAATGACCGATGAAAAACAGGGCACGACCCGTCGAAACTTCCTTAAGATTGCTGGCGCCGCTGCACCAGGCGCCGTGGCAGTCGCGACTGGCAGCGCTGCACAAGCCGCCGAGCCTGCGCAGGTCGATCTGGCGTCACAAACCATGCAAGACACCGAACACACCCGCGCCTACCTCGAAAGCACCCGCTTCTAAAGTAGTGCATGTTTCCGGCGCAACGCTGGGATATACAATCAAGATCAGTACCAAGACTGCGGCAAAGCAGATGTAGGGAGAACAACCATGCTGAGGAAAAAGACAAACGGCAGCGCACGCCGGTCCGCGAGACCAGCCGTCGCAAGCGCCTCTTCAACCACCGTTGACCGCCGGACCTTCCTGCGCGGCTCTGGGCTCGCAATCGGCGGCTTGGCCGCAGTTGCAGCCACAGGCGGTACTGTTTCGCAGGCCACAGCACAATCGGCTGCGGAGCGCGCGATTGAGATTAAGAAAACTGTCTGCACCCATTGCTCTGTCGGCTGTACGGTCATCGCCGAGATCGACAACGGCGTCTGGACCGGCCAAGAGCCTGGCTTTGATAGCCCGTTCAACCTCGGCTCGCACTGCGCCAAAGGCGCATCGGTTCGCGAGCACGCCCACGGCGAGCGTCGCTTGAAATACCCGATGAAGAAAGAAAACGGAGAGTGGGTTCGTCTAAGCTGGGAACAGGCGATCAACGAGATCGGCGACGGCATGATGAAAATCCGCGACGAGAGCGGGCCAGATTCTGTTTACTGGCTGGGGTCTGCGAAGCACAGTAACGAGCAAGCGTATCTGTTCCGCAAGTTTGCCGCGTATTGGGGCACCAATAACGTCGACCACCAAGCGCGCATCTGTCACTCCACTACCGTGGCTGGCGTCGCGAACACATGGGGCTACGGCGCCATGACCAACAGCTACAACGACATTCACAACTCCAAAGCGATGTTCTTGATCGGCTCCAACCCCGCAGAGGCGCACCCCGTTTCGCTTTTGCACATCCTGAAAGCCAAAGAAGAAAACAACGCGCCGCTGATTGTCTGCGACCCACGCTTTACCCGTACCGCGGCCCATGCCGACGAATATGTCCGCTTCCGCCCCGGCTCCGACGTGGCGCTGGTTTGGGGCATCCTGTGGCACATCTTCGAGAACGGCTGGGAAGACAAAGAGTTCATGCGCACCCGCACATGGGGCATGGATGAAATCAAAGACGAAGTGAAACGCTGGACGCCGGAAGAGGTTGAGCGCGTAACGGGCGCCCCGGGCGAGCAACTGGAACGCGTGGCACGCACGCTGGCCAACAACCGTCCCGGCACCGTGATCTGGTGTATGGGGGGCACTCAGCACTCCAACGGTAACAACAACACCCGTGCTTACTGCATTTTGCAACTGGCCCTTGGCAACATGGGGACAGCAGGTGGTGGCACGAACATTTTCCGTGGCCACGACAACGTGCAGGGTGCGACGGACTTGGGCGTTTTGGCTGATACATTGCCAGGTTACTACGGTTTGTCAGCTGGCTCTTGGGCGCACTGGGCGCGGGTTTGGGACGAGGACCTTGATTGGCTCACGGGACGGTTCTCCGACGCCACTGTGGGCGACACGAAGATGATGAACCTGACCGGTATTCCGGTCAGCCGCTGGATTGACGGGGTACTGGAAGACAAGGCGAACTTGGACCAGCCCGACAACACCCGCGCGATGGTTCTTTGGGGCCACGCCCCTAACTCGCAGACCCGCATGAAAGAGATGAAGACCGCGATGGAACGGCTCGACATGCTGGTCGTGGTTGACCCCTACCCGACGGTGTCTGCTGTTATGCAGGACCGCACGGACGGCGTTTACCTTTTGCCAGCCTGCACGCAGTTCGAGACACGCGGCTCCGTGACCGCTTCCAACCGGTCGCTGCAATGGCGCGAGCAGGCGATTGAGCCGCTATTCGAGTCCCTGCCCGATCATACAATTCTTGCGAAGTTCTCCGAGAAGTTCGGGTTCCACGACAAAATCTTCCGCAACATCGCGATCGAAGAGAACGGCGAGCCGAACGTTGAGGACCTGACACGCGAATTCAACCGCGGCATGTGGACCATCGGTTACACGGGACAAAGCCCTGAGCGCATGAAAATGCACATGGCCAACCAGCACACCTTTGACCGCACTACGCTACGCGCCAATGGTGGCCCCGCGGACGGTGACGTTTACGGGATGCCATGGCCATGCTGGGGCACCCCAGAGATGAACCACCCGGGCACCCCGATCCTTTACGACATGTCGATCCCAGTAGCCGAAGGTGGCCTGACATTCCGCGCCCGCTTTGGCGTGGAGCGGGACGGCGACAACCTTCTGGCCGAAGGCGTCTATTCCAAAGGCTCCGAGATCAAGGATGGCTACCCAGAGTTCACCATGAAAATGCTGATGGATCTGGGCTGGGAAGGTGATCTGACCGAGGAGGAGAAAGCCAGCATCAACAGCGTTGCGGGTTACCCCGAAGGTGCGCCTTTAACGACTGAACCAGCGGACACTGGCGACGCCGGCGCCAACGAAGAAGTTGGCGAGACGTCGCAGCAAGGTGAGCTGCCGTCCGACTACGACCAAGCCGTCGGCGGCGTGAACTGGAAAACCGACCTTTCAGGCGGCATTCAGCGGGTCGCGATCGCGCACGGTTGCGCGCCATTCGGCAACGCCAAGGCGCGCGCGGTTGTTTGGACCTTCCCTGATCCGGTCCCCCTGCACCGCGAGCCGCTCTATTCGAACCGTCGCGACCTCGTGGCCGACTATCCAACCTACGAGGACAAGAAGTTCTGGCGCGTGCCCACGATGTACAGCTCCATCCAACAGAACGACTTCTCCGGTGACTACCCGATCATCCTGACCTCCGGCCGCTTGGTCGAATATGAGGGCGGCGGTGAAGAGACACGGTCCAACCCATGGCTGGCTGAACTTCAGCAAGACATGTTCGTCGAGGTGAACACCCGCGATGCCAACAATCTGGGCATCCGTGACGGTGAGCAGGTTTGGGTCGAAGGTCCGGAAGGCGGCAAGGTCAAAGTTATGGCCATGGTGACAGAGCGTGTTGGCGAGGGCGTGGCGTTCATGCCGTTCCACTTCGGCGGGCACTTTGAGGGCAAGGATTTGCGCGACAAGTACCCAGAAGGCGCCGACCCATATGTTTTGGGTGAATCCACCAACGTCGCACAAACCTACGGCTATGACAGCGTAACTCAGATGCAAGAGACCAAAGCGACTCTTTGCAAAATCTGGACAGCATAAAGGAAACCAATCATGGCTAGAGCAAAGTTTCTCTGCGACGCTGAACGCTGCATCGAATGCAACGCCTGCGTAACGGCATGTAAAAACGAACATGAGGTCCCTTGGGGCATCAACCGTCGCAAGGTGGTCACCGTCAACGACGGGAAGCCGGGCGAACGCTCCATTTCTGTCGCATGTATGCACTGCTCCGACGCACCCTGCATGGCCGTGTGCCCTGTAGACTGCTTCTACCAGACGGCCGACGGCATCGTGCTGCACTCCAAAGACCTGTGCATCGGTTGCGGCTACTGCTTCTACGCGTGCCCGTTCGGCGCGCCGCAGTATCCACAAGCGGGCAACTTCGGGTCGCGCGGGAAGATGGACAAATGCACGTTCTGTGCAGGTGGGCCGGAAGAAAACCACTCCTCCGCTGAATTCGCCAAGTATGGCCGCAACCGCATTGCGGAGGGCAAACTGCCAATCTGCGCGGAAATGTGTTCCACCAAGGCGCTGCTTGCAGGGGACGGTGACACCGTGTCCAGCATCTACCGCGAGCGCATCGTTGCACGCGGCTTCGGCGCAGGCGCTTGGGGCTGGGGTACAGCCTACGATCAAAAAGGCGGCTAACCCCGCCCGTCAGGACTAAATTGAACGGGCGGCCAAATTCTGGCCGCCCGTCTTTTGCGAAACACTAGAGGATTGCTCAGATGCTTCGTCTATTTGCAGCTTTTTTGCTTATCTGCAGCCTTATGGCCCCCGCTTTGGCGCAAGAGGCTGCCCCGAACCCGCGCGCGGAAACTGGCGGGGCTCAAACGCTTGAAGACATTATGCGGCGCCAATCGGCGCAGCAGGTCGACGAGACCTTCCGCAGCTCTGTAACTGGTGACCCGGACGCCGCAGCCCCGACGACGGCGCCGCTGGGCACGCGTGGGGGCCAGTCCGATCCTGATCTGTGGCGCGCCCTTCGCTATGATACCGCCGATGTACGTACCCAGACACGTGGCCCTGCTGCGAAAACCTTGATCCAAGACGGCGGCATGTGGTGGTTGCGGTTCCGCGAAGGCCCGCTGCTGACCTATGGCGCGGCCCTCTTGGGCATAACGCTGGTTTTGCTGGCGCTGTTCTACCTGATCCGTGGGCGCATCCGTATTGACGGCGAGAAGACCGGCCGCACAATCACCCGCTTCACGAGTGTTGAACGCTTTGGCCACTGGTTGCTTGCAAGCTCCTTCCTGATCCTTGGCGTAACCGGCCTGATCTCCTTGTTCGGGCGAAAGGTGCTGATACCTGCCTTCGGGCACGATGCGTTCTCAACCGTCGCCATTGCCACAAAGTGGATTCACAACAACATCTCATGGGCCTTCATGCTGGCCTTGGTCATCATCTTTGTCTTCTGGATCGTCCACAACCTACCAGACAAGACTGACCTGAAATGGCTGGCCCAAGGTGGCGGTATTTTCGGGGGCGGACACCCGCCTGCGAAGAAGTTCAACGCCGGTCAAAAGCTCATCTTCTGGTCCACCATCGTGCTCGGCACATCCATCTCGGTCTCCGGTATCGCCTTGTTGTTCCCGTTTGAGTTCAACTTGTTTGGAGCGACGTTCAGCACGTTGAATGATTGGGGCGTTCCGGGCTGGGTCGGGCAAGACGCCCTACCCCATCCACTCGCACCACAAGAAGAAATGCAATACAGCCAGCTCTGGCACGCTATTGCGAGCTTCGTCCTCCTCTCCATCATCCTCGCGCATATCTACATCGGCTCCGTCGGTATGGAGGGTGCGTTCGATGCCATGGGCAGCGGCGAAGTAGAAGAACAATGGGCGCGCGAGCACCACAGCCTGTGGGTCGACGAGGTGAAGAACGCAGAAAAAAACCAAAGTAGGGAGACGTAGAATGAAGGCTTTTCTATGCGCTATGATTGCTTTGGTGGTCATCGCTTTCGGGGCCAACCAGATCCTGCTGAACAGCGGTTTCTCGGCCCAAGACACCACGGCGTCGCCCAGTAACGTTAGGCTTCACGACTGATCACGTAACCTGGAATCGCGGCACACGACCGCACTAAGGCCAGCTTTTACGACCTGTAAACCAAAAAGGGACGGAGCAACATGCTCCGTCCCCTTTGCGTTAGTTATTCCGTATCCCCTAAGTGGCTAGCCGCACTTGGAATGTCCACAGGATCCGCATGTCATGCACCCCTCGACCATACGCAGGTCGAACTGGCCGCAGCTCGGGCATGCAGGCCCGCGGCCCTCGGACAAGTTAACGACTTGCGCTTGGGGGTCTGATTTCAGCCCCATCCCCTCACCTTCGATGAAGCCGGTTGCGATCATGTGTTTCTCGATCACGCCGCCAATCGCTGCCAGAATGGACGGGATGTATTTCCCCTGCATCCATGCCCCGCCACGTGGATCGAACACCGCTTTGAGTTCCTCAACCACAAACGACACATCACCCCCGCGCCGGAAAACTGCCGAGATCATTCGAGTGAGGGCGACTGTCCACGCAAAGTGCTCCATGTTTTTGGAGTTGATGAACACTTCAAACGGGCGACGGTGGCCGTTTAACACAATGTCATTGATGGTGATGTAGATCGCGTGCTCCGAGTCGGGCCACTTCACCTTGTAGGTCTGCCCTTCGAGTTCCGCTGGGCGATCGAGCGGTTCGGACATATAGATAACATCCCCGTCTGTTGCCGTCTCGGGGTTCTCCGACGGTGTGGTGTCCGCGGTCTCGCTCACGCTCAAAACCGAGCCGGTCACCGCATTCGGGCGGTAGGTTGTGCAGCCTTTGCAGCCACTGTCCCAAGCTTCCATGTAGACGTCTTTGAAGTCGTCGAAGCTGATGTCTTCAGGGCAGTTGATGGTCTTGGAGATCGACGAGTCCACCCACTTTTGCGCCGCCGCTTGCATGCGCACGTGATCCAACGGGGCAAGGGTTTGCGCGTTCACGAAATAGTCCGGCAATGCCTTGTCACCAAACTTCTCGCGCCACAGGTTTACCGCATAATCAACGACTTCCTCCTCGGTGCGGGAGCCGTCTTTCTGCAATACCTTGCGTGTATATGCGTAGGCAAAGACCGGCTCGATCCCCGAAGAGACGTTGCCCGCGTAAAGCGAGATGGTGCCGGTTGGCGCGATAGATGTCAGCAGCGCGTTGCGAATACCGTGTTCACGGATCGCGTCGCGCACGTCCTCATCCATCATCTGCATGGTGCCGGACGCCAGATAGGCCTCCGCATCAAACAAGGGGAACGGGCCTTTTTCCTTCGCCAAATCAACCGACGCCAGATATGCGGCGCGCGCGACCGCGTGCAGCCAGCGTTCCGTCAGACGCGCCGCCTCTTCAGAGCCATAGCGCGAGCCAACCATCAACAAGGCATCCGCTAAGCCTGTGACGCCCAACCCGATGCGGCGTTTTGCGGCCGCTTCGCGGGCCTGTGCCTCCAGCGGGAATTTGGATGCGTCCACAACGTTGTCCATCATCCGCACGGCGACACGGACCAACTCGTCCAGTTTGGCCTCGTCCAGATCGGCCCCTTCTTCGAATGGACGATCGACCAGTTGCGCCATATTGATCGAGCCCAACAGGCAGGCCCCGTAAGGTGGCAACGGCTGTTCGCCGCAAGGATTTGTTGCCGCAATCTGCTCCACGTAGGACAGATTGTTGGCCTTGTTGATACGGTCGATAAAGATCACGCCTGGCTCTGCGTACTCATAAGTGCCGCACATGATTTTGTTCCACAAATCCACCGCGCGCACTGTCTCATAGACCTTCCCGTCAAAGACCAAGTCCCACGGACCGTCAGCCTTTACGGCGTCCATGAAGTCGTCGGTGATCAGCACGCTCAGGTTAAACATGCGCAGCCGTGCGGCGTCTTGCTTAGCAGCGATGAAAGCCTCCACGTCAGGGTGATCACAACGCATCGTCGCCATCATGGCCCCGCGACGCGACCCCGCCGACATAATCGTGCGGCACATCGCGTCCCACACGTCCATAAAGGACAACGGGCCGGAGGCATCGGCGGCGACGCCCTTAACATCCGCGCCCTTGGGACGGATGGTCGAGAAATCATACCCGATGCCGCCGCCTTGCTGCATGGTGAGTGCGGCTTCTTTCAACATCTCGAAAATACCGCCCATGTTGTCTGGGATCGTGCCCATCACAAAACAGTTGAACAACGTCACCGAGCGGCCTGTGCCCGCGCCTGCAATGATGCGGCCTGCGGGCAAGTATTTGAAATCTGACAAGGCGTTGTAAAACGTCTCTTCCCACGTGGCGGGGTCGCTCTCTACTTTGGCCAAGTCCTTGGCAATACGGCGCCATGTGTCCTCGACGTCCGCATCAATTGGCGCGCCTTTCGCGTCCTTAAAGCGGTATTTCATATCCCAGATTTGCGCAGCGATGGGGGCAGCGAAAGCGGTCATAACGGTCGGTCCTTAGCAAATGGGAATCGGATTGAAGTCAGCAGTCGGAGGACTACTATAGATAGCTACAGATAGGGAACCAATGGCATATACTAATCTCGTCAAGCTCAGTGTCGGCACGGAGAGCGTCGCCAACCTACAGGACTGGCAAAACATGCGTCGGGCAGAGTTGCCGGACGGTTTGCCGCGCCATGTTACCAGAATGTGGCCCAAACGCGAAGCGGAGTTGTTGAATGGCGGCTCAATCTATTGGGTCATCAAGGGCTCCATCCAAGCCCGCCAGAAGATTTTGCGCTTGGACGAAGTGATTGGCAACGACGGCATACGCCGCTGCGCCATCGTGCTGGAGCCTGAAATTATTCTAACCGCTGCCGTCTTGAAGCGCCCGTTTCAAGGCTGGCGCTACCTGAAGCCAGAAGACAGCCCGCCCGACCTTTCCGCGCAGCGCGAAAATGACGACGCCTTGCCGCCAGAAATGTCCGCCGCTCTAGCGGATATCGGTATTTTCTAGCCCAAGGACTTCGAGAAACCCGCTAAGATCGCAATCTGCCCAATCAGCGGACTTGCTCACAAACAACGTGGCTTGCGATGCCAGTATCGGCCCGTCAGACAGCATCCGCAGGTGGTTCGCCTCCAACGTCGCGCCGGTTGATGTGATGTCGGCCACCGCCTCAGCAGTCAGGTTCGCAACGGTCCCCTCCGTCGCACCTTGGCTGTCCACCAACTGGTAGTCGGCTACACCGTGGTGTTGCAGATATTCGCGCACCAAACGGTGGTACTTGGTCGCTATCCGCAGGCGAAAGCCGTGCTCTTTGCGGAATGCGGCGGCGGCGGCGTCCAGATCATCCACCGTTTCCACGTCGGACCAGAAGTTCGGCACGGCGATGATAAGGTCGGCGTGGCCAAAACCCATCTCGGCAACCGGCGTTACCTTTTCGGACCAAAGCGGGATTTTCTCGCGCACCATATCAGTGCCCGTCACACCAAGGTGGATGCGCCCTGCTGCCATCTCGCGCGGGATTTCGCCCGCAGACAGCAGCACAAGCGAAACGTCGTCCACGCCCGACACCTCAGCCGCGTATTCGCGGTCAGACCCTGTTCGCGCCAACGTCAAACCGCGCGCAGCGAACCACGCGAAGGTGTCTTCCATCAAACGCCCTTTGGACGGTATTCCCAGCTTGATCATTGCAGCGCCTCCAACAATTCGGGCCGGATCACGCCACCCACTGCAGGGATCGAGCGCCCCTGCCCCAGCATCCGCGTCAAAGCGTCATAACGCCCGCCCGTTGCAACAGGCACGGGTGTGTCACCGTGGAATCCGAACACAAACCCGTCGTAATATTCCATCGTGGTACGCCCGTAGGCCCCTGCGAAGTTCACACTCTCCACATCCACACCGCGTTTCGACATCGCATTCAAACGCGCCTCAAGCTGGTCCAGCGCGGGGGAGATCGCAGGCATATCCCCCGCAATCAGCCGCAACCGCGCCAAGGCTTTGGGTGCCACGTCAGCGACGCCGAGGATCGATTGGATGGCGTGTAGTTCCGTAGGGTCCAAGGGTGGCGTCTTCGCGTCTTCACGCAGTGCCGCGACGCGTGTTTCCACTTCAGCAGCGGAGCGCAGGCCGATCTCTGGCACATCGCTTGGAATATCGGCCACCACTCGAGTCGACGGAACGCTGAACCGGTTCAGCAGCGCGCGAAAGCGCTCAGGCCGCCACAGATGCCGCAGCAACGCACTGCGCCGCCGCTGTGTTGTCGACAACCCCGCCACGGCGGCGATCAAGATGCCAATGTCGCCGGTGTGTGCTTTCACAGGCGCATCCTTTAACGCGGATGAGAACAACGCAAAGACATCAGCATCAGCGCCCGCAGGGTCCGAGCCATCAAAGACTTCGTAGCCCACTTGCAGGAATTCCGATGGACGGCCATTGCCCGCCTCTTGCTTGCGAAACACCAGACCTTGGTAGGTGTAGCGCGCAGGCTCCGCCCCGTCTTCCATGTGCCGCTGCACAACCGGAACAGTGAAATCCGGGCGCAGCATTTGCTCACCCAACACGGGGTCGGAGGTCACATAAGCACGCGCGCGAATGTCCTCGCCGTAGAGGTCGAGCAAAGTGTCTGCGGGTTGCAGCACCGAGGTTTCTACCGGCACGGCACCGGCATCACGAAACAGGCACGAAAGCCGCTCTGTTTGTTCACGCACGCGGTCCATACTCTAGCCCAGCATTTTCTTGATTGTGGCGACCAGATCGGCCCGCGCAACTTCGCTTTGCGCAGGCTGGCCCTTCCATTCCTCTAGCGTCGCGGTCTTGGCAATCTCCGCGCCAAGCACCAAGTCTTTGACCTGCACAACACCGCGCTCGGCCTCGTCCGAGCCTTCGATGATAGCAATAGGAGAGTTCCGCTTGTCCGCGTATTTCAGCTGGTTGCCGAAGTTCTTGGGGTTGCCCAAATAAACTTCCGCGCGAATGCCCGCGCGGCGCAACTCCCCCACGATGCCTTGGTAATGCGCCATACGCGCACGGTCCATCACGGTAACGATCACCGGACCCACGGTTTCCTTGCTCATGCGGCCTTTGGCCTGCAACGCGGCCAGCAGACGGTCAACGCCGATGGATATCCCTGTGGCCGGAACTTCTTGGCCGGTGAAACGCTTGACCAGATCGTCGTAACGTCCGCCCCCCGCAACAGAGCCAAACTGGCGCGGGCGGCCCTTTTCGTCTTTTATCTCAAAGGTAAGTTCCGCCTCGAAAACGGGACCGGTGTAGTACCCAAGGCCACGCACAACGCTAGGGTCGATCTCGATGCGGTCAGAGTTATATCCCTGCGACGCCATTAGCTCCGCAATGGTTTCCAACTCCTCGACACCCGTCACACCGGTCTCGGATCCCGTCACCAATTCATTCAGCCGCGCCACCGTCGCAGCCCCGCTGTCACGTTTCGCTTGCATGAAGCCCATGACGATTTCCGCCTGCTCATCACTAAGCCCCGCGCCCTTCGTGTAGTCGCCGCTATCATCTTCGCGCCCCGCGCCAAGCAAGGCGCGTACGCCGTCCGTGCCAAGGCGGTCCAGCTTGTCGATGGCCCGAAGAACGATCCCACGTTCGGTCACAAATTTATCCGGATCGGACGGGTCCAACACGCCCGCCACTTCCATCACCCCGTTCAAAACCTTGCGGTTGTTCACGCGCACAATGTAGTCGCCGCGCGGGATGCCAACGGCTTCCAAGGTATCCGACAGCATCGCGCAAATCTCGGCGTCAGCGGCGACCGAGGACGCGCCCACAGTATCGGCGTCGCACTGGTAAAACTGGCGGAAGCGCCCGGGCCCAGGTTTCTCGTTGCGCCAAACCGGCCCCATCGCATAACGGCGGTAGGGCGTTGGCAGATCGTTGCGGTTCTGCGCGTAGACACGGGCCAGCGGCGCGGTCAGATCATAGCGTAGCGCCAGCCAATCGGCGTCCTCGTCTTCTTGCCATGCGAACACACCCTCGTTAGGGCGGTCGACGTCGGGCAGAAACTTGCCAAGGGCCTCAACGGTTTCTACGGCGCTACTTTCCAGTGCCTCGAATCCGTAAAGCTGGTAGACTTCTGATATCTGGTCCAGCATCGCCTTGCGCTGAGTGACCTCCGCGCCAAAATAGTCGCGAAACCCTTTCGGGGTGACGGCTTTAGGGCGGGGCTGCTTTTTGACTTTGGCCATGACACGCTGTCCTGCTTGTATTGTTTGGCCAAGGCTTTACCCCGCAGCCCTTGCGGGGGCAAGCAAAGCGCCATATCTGCGACATGAAAACCGGAGGATACAATGACTGACACGACCCAGCTGGAAGAGAAAATCGCCCATCTGACCCGCACGGTCGAGGATTTGTCCGATATCGTTGCGCGCCAAGAGACTGAAATCGCAACCCTGACCCGTCGCGTGGAAATGCTGTTGCAACGTTCTGCGGAGCAGGAACTCGACGTCGGCGGCACTGCCGTTTTAGCGGATCAACGCCCGCCGCATTGGTAGGGCTAGACCTCTTCCACCATCACCACGCCGCCTAGCGACTTGATCGCGCCTTTTACCTGCGGGTTCACTGCGAAGCGGTCGCCAAGTGATACCTCGACCTCCCCCGGCAAGTCCGGTGACATCAAGCACAGCGAGACGGGGCCGCGTGAGCGGATTTTCGGGTCTTGGCCCGACCGCTCCAACACCGACGCAATAGCCGCAATCGCGCTGTCGTCTTCGACAAATATCTTAAGTCCGATGGACCCCGCGTCCGCCACGGCGCCGTCCACAGGCTGCGCGCCGCGACACAACAGCTTCAACTGCTCGGATTCCAGCGTCGCCTCGACGGTCAGCACCACATTGGCACCTGTCACCATATGCTCGCCGGATTTCTCCAACGTGTCGGAGAAGACGGTGACTTCGAATTGCCCCGTCGGATCTGAGGCCTGCACGAACGCGAACCGGTTGCCCCGCGCCGACTTACGGTCCTGACGCCCAGCGATGTTCGCCGCAAGCTGCGCGACGAACGGCCCACCTTGGGCGCGGTTCTCCACCTCTGTCAGGGTCATCACGCCTTTGCGTTTCAGCGACAGCATGTAGTCATCCAGCGGGTGGCCCGACAGGTAGAACCCAATCGCCTTGAACTCCTCCATCAACCGTTCTGCGGGCAGCCAGTCATCCACTGGAGACAAGCGCGGCTCTGGCAGGTCATCGCCTGCCTCGCCAAACAGCGATACTTGGTTGGAATTGCGCTGCTCGTGGATCGCGGCGGAATAGTTCACCAACCCGTCGAGCGACGCGAACACACGGTGGCGGTTCGAATCCAGCTGATCAAACGCGCCGGAGCGCGCAAGCATTTCCAACGGGCGTTTGCCCACACGTTTCAAGTCGACGCGCCGCGCCACATCATAAAGCGTGGTAAACGGCGTGCCGTCGCGCCCTTCAACCACCAGCTTCATTGCCTCGACACCGACGTTCTTCAACCCGCCAAGCGCGTAGACCACGCAGCCGTCCTTCACAGTGAACGTCGCATCAGAGCGATTCACGCAAGGCGGCACCACCTCGATGTCCATGCGTTTGGTGATCTCGTCGAAATACACCGCCAACTTATCGGTAAGGTGCAGATCGCAGTTCATCACGCCGGCCATGAACTCGACGGGGTGATTGGCCTTCAGCCAAGCCGTCTGGTAGCTGACCACCGCATAGGCGGCGGCGTGAGATTTGTTAAAGCCGTAGTTGGCGAATTTCTCCAACAGGTCAAAGACCTCGCGGGCCTTCTTGGCGTCGACGCCGTTCTCCTTGGCGCCTTTCTCGAATTTCGGACGCTCCGCATCCATCGCCTCTTTGATCTTCTTACCCATCGCACGGCGCAGCAAGTCGGCGCCACCAAGCGAGTAGCCCGCCATAACCTGAGCGATCTGCATAACCTGCTCTTGGTAAACGATGATGCCTTGGGTCTCGGCCAGAATGTGGTCAATCGATGGGTGGACGGACTCTAGCTCTTTGGTGCCGTTCTTCACCTCGCAATAGGTCGGGATGTTCTCCATGGGGCCGGGGCGGTAAAGCGCCACCAGCGCCACGATGTCCTCAATACATGTGGGTTTCATGCGCCGCAGCGCATCCATCATGCCCGAGCTTTCCACCTGAAACACAGCAACCGTTTTGGCGGCGGAATAGAGGTCGTAGGATTTCTTGTCGTCTAGCGGGATCGCACCAATGTCGTTTAACGCGCCTTCCGGCGGCTCGAACAAGGTGTTGCCTTCGGCGTCGATATGCAACGGTCGCAGGGGCGTGATCAGGTCGATGGCGTTTTGGATGACGGTCAGCGTTTTTAGGCCCAAGAAGTCAAACTTGACCAAACCGGCTTGCTCGACCCATTTCATGTTGAACTGCGTCGCTGGCATGTCGGACCGCGGGTCTTGGTACAGTGGCACCAACTCGTCCAGCGGACGATCACCGATCACCACACCCGCCGCGTGGGTCGAGGCGTTGCGCAAAAGCCCCTCAACCTGTTGGCCATAGTCTAGCAGGCGTGCGACGACCTCCTCGTTCTTCGCCTCCTCACGCAGCTTTGGCTCATCGGCGAGGGCCTTCTCGATCGACACCGGCTTGACCCCTTCGACAGGGATCATCTTCGACAGGCGGTCAACCTGCCCGTAAGGCATCTGCAACACCCGCCCGACGTCGCGCACCGCCGCCTTGGATAGCAGTGCACCAAAGGTGATGATCTGCCCCACCTTGTCGCGGCCATACTTTTCCTGAACGTAGCGAATGACTTCCTCGCGGCGGTCCATGCAAAAGTCGATATCGAAGTCGGGCATGGAAACCCGTTCGGGGTTCAAGAACCGCTCGAACAGCAGGGAGTACCGTAAAGGGTCCAGATCGGTGACGGTCAGCGCATAGGCCACCAGCGACCCCGCACCGGACCCACGGCCCGGACCCACAGGGATGTGGTGGTCCTTGGCCCATTTGATGAAGTCGGCCACGATCAGGAAGTAGCCGGGGAACCCCATGCCCTCAATGATGCCCAACTCGAATTCCAGCCGCGCCTCGTAGTCTTCAACGCTGGCCGCATGGGGGATCACCGCCAGCCGCGCCTTCAGCCCCTCTTCGGCTTGGCGGCGCAATTCGACCACCTCGTCATCGGCAAACTTCGGCAAAATCGGATCGCGTTTATACACTTTAAACGCGCAGCGTTTGGCAATCTCGATGGTGTTTTCCAGCGCCTCCGGCAGGTCGGCGAACAGCGTCGCCATCTCTTGTGGCGACTTGAAGTAATGCTGCGGCGTCAGACGGCGACGACCTTCTTGCTGGTCCACATACGCGCCCTCAGAAATACAGATGAGCGCGTCATGCGCCTCGTACATGTCGGGTTTCGGGAAGTACGCGTCATTGGTGGCCACCAAGGGCAAGCCCAGCGCGTAAGCCATCTCCACATGGCCGCGCTCCGACTTTTGCTCAGCTTCCGGCAGCCCGCCATCTACCGGATGACGTTGCAATTCCACATACAGCCGGTCTGGGTAAATTCGCGCGAGATCACGCATCAACTGGTCAGCCTTGGGCGTCTGTCCCGCCCTAAGCAACCGACCGATGGGGCCATCCGGCCCACCCGTCAGGCAAATTAACCCTTCGCTGTGCACATCCAACTGCTCCACCGAAACCTGAGGCAGCGCACCATCGGAATCAATGTAGAGGCAGGAATTCAGCTTCATCAGATTTTCGTAGCCGCGCTCTGTCTGAGCAAGCAAAACGATAGGTGCAGGCGCCTTGGGGCGCTCCCCTTGAACGGCCTTTTCATAGGTCAGATCAACCTGACAGCCGATGATAGGCTGCACACCCTCTCCCGACGCGTATTCGGAAAACTCTAAGGCCGCAAACATGTTGTTCGTGTCCGTCAACGCGACGGCGGGCATGCCTGCCGCTGCGCACAGGCCGGGCAGCTTCTTCAGGCGCAACGCCCCTTCCAGAAGGGAGTATTCGGAGTGGGTGCGCAGGTGAATGAATCGGGGGGAATTGCTCATGCCGCTACATTAGGTTGCGCTAAGCCCGCCGAAAACCCCGAAACGATGATCGTCAGCGCCCTCTGTTGTTGCAGGTTGCGTGCCGTCAGGTTAGTTAGGATCATGGCTAACCATTCACTCGATACGCTCTTCGCCGCCCTTGGCGACCCGACACGCCGCGCCATCATAGAGCGGCTGGCCCACGGCCCCGCAGCGGTCAAGGAACTGGCCGCCCCACACGACATGGCGCTGCCGTCATTCTTGCAGCATATAAAAGTCATGGAGGCTGGCGGCATCATCGCGACCCGCAAGGAAGGCCGTCAACGCATGTGCCGGATGGAACCCAACGCGCTTATCCCGTTGCAAGGTTGGTTGGAATGGCAACGACTGGCTTGGGAAGCCCAAATTCATCAACAGAAAGACTGAAACGCTTGCCAAAAGGCGTTTCCTGCGCTTTCCTGCGTAGCAACAAAATCCCACGCGCCTTCTACGTCGCATCGAAGGCATGCAGTTTTGGGATAACATGACACGTAACGCGGCAGGATAATTTCCATATGCTAACGTTTCTTCTGAACGGAGAGACCGTGGAGGCCGAGGTCGGCCCGACCGAGGCCTTGCTCGACTTTCTGCGCGAACGGCGCGCCCTGACAGGGACAAAAGAAGGCTGCAACGAAGGCGACTGCGGCGCGTGCTCTGTGATCGTCACCGACGAGCATGGCGTATCCAAGGCGATGAACGCCTGCATCTTGTTTATGCCCCAACTCGCAGGCCGTGCGGTGCGCACGGTGGAGGGCGTGTCCGGACCGCACGGTGAGTTGCATCCCGTGCAACGCGCGATGGTGGATCACCACGGCTCTCAGTGCGGGTTCTGCACGCCCGGCTTCATCACCACGATGGCAGCGGCGCATAAGAACGGCGCGACCAATCACGAAGACCAGCTGGCCGGAAACCTGTGCCGCTGCACAGGCTACGCCCCCATCATCCGCGCCGCCCAAGAGGCTGAGGCGCAGCCAGTGCCCGACTGGATGGACGACCGCGCGGTGGGCTCTGCCCCGCCCTACCCTATGCCGGAAAGCTCCGACGCGCTGGCGGCGTGGTACAAGGACAACCCTGACGGCACCCTGATTGGCGGGGCCACCGATGTTGGCCTCTGGGTGACAAAGCAGCTGCGTGAGTTGAACAACATAGCTTTCACCGGACGTTGCGCCGACTTGCAACGCATTGAGACCACGGAAGACGGGCTGCGGATTGGAGCGGCCTGCACGATCTCGCAGCTTCTGGAAGCCGTGGCACCGCTATACCCGTCTTTCGCCGAAATGCTCCGGCGGTACGGATCAACCCAAGTGCGCAACGCAGCCACCATTGGTGGCAACATCGCCAATGGCTCCCCCATCGGGGACGGCCCGCCTGCGTTGATCGCCCTTGGCGCGACGCTTCATTTACGATGCGGCGATACACGCCGCGACATGCCGCTTGAGGATTTCTTCATCGAGTACGGCAAGCAAGACCGCCAAGCCGGCGAGTTCGTGGAGTTTGTGACAATCCCGAAGCAGCGCGACACCGTGAAATGCTACAAACTATCGAAACGCTTTGACCAAGACATCTCTGCCGTGTGCGGATGCTTCAACATCGTCGTCGCAGGTGGCTCAGTCGCGAAGGCCCGCATCGCGTTCGGCGGCATGGCCGGCACGCCAAAACGGGCAACACATGTGGAGAACGCCCTGATCGGCAAAGCATGGTCAGAGGACAACATGGAAGCGGCGCTCGACGGGTTCGACAAGGACTACACCCCGATGAGTGACATGCGCGCATCGGCCGAGTACCGCATGCAAACCGCCAAAAACATGCTCCGCCGCGCCTACGTTGAAAGTCTCGGGATCCCCACCTCCGTGCTGGAGGTGCACCCATGAGCGTCGGCAAAAACACCGCCCATGACGCGGGCCCGCTGCATGTAACAGGCGCGGCGCGCTATACCGATGACATCCCGACGCCACGCGGCACGTTGCATCTGGCCTTCGGCCTCAGCACCGTGGCCAAGGCCGACATTTTAGGAATGAATCTCGATGACGTCCGCAGCGCGCAGGGCGTTGTCGACGTCCTTAGTGCCGCAGACCTGCCGCACGACAACGACGTCAGCCCGTCAAACCATGATGAACCGTTGCTCGCGGATGGCACCGTCCACTACTTGGGCCAGCCGCTGTTCATCGTTGTCGCAACCTCCCACTTAGCAGCGCGCAAAGCTGCGCAACTGGCCAAAGTGGACTACGCGGAGCAGACGCCAATCCTAACGATCGACGACGCAATGGCCGCGAATTCCCGTTTCGAGGACGGCCCACGCATCTACACCAAGGGTGACGCGGATACATATCTCGCGAAAGCCGCACACCGCGTACAAGGCAGTTTCGAGATCGGCGGCCAAGAGCATTTCTATCTGGAAGGTCATGCCGCGCTTGCCGTACCGCAGGAAGGCGGCGACATGGTCATCCATGCGTCATCGCAACACCCGACCGAGATCCAGCACAAAGTAGCAGAGGCCCTTGGCCGCCCGATGAACGCCGTGCGCGTCGAAGTCCGGCGCATGGGCGGCGGGTTCGGTGGCAAGGAAAGCCAAGGCAACGCGCTGTGCGTCGCCTGCGCGGTGGTTGCAGACAAACACGGCCACGCGGTGAAAATGCGCTATGACCGTGACGACGACATGATTATCACAGGGAAGCGTCATGAGTTTCGTGTGGATTACGACGTGGGCTTTGACGAGCATGGCCGCATCGCTGCGGTGGACTTCACGCACTATGTGCGTTGCGGCTGGGCGCAGGATTTATCCCTACCGGTTGCCGACCGCGCGATGCTTCACGCGGACAACGCTTACAATCTGGAACACGCCCGCATCACCTCCCACCGACTGAAAACCAACACTCAAAGCAACACGGCTTTCCGTGGGTTTGGCGGCCCGCAAGGGGTGATCGGGATCGAGCGGGTGATCGACCACATCGCTGACGTCTTGGGCATGGACGCCTTGGATGTCCGGCGCGAGAACTTCTATGCCTCCGCCGATAGCGACACCACACAAACCACGCCCTACGGGATGGAGGTCACCGATAGCATCATCCAAGAGCTGGTCGATGAACTGGTGCTCTCATCCGAATACCACACCCGCCGCCAAGCCGTGGCGGAGTGGAACGAGAAAAACCCCGTCCTGAAGCGCGGCATCGCGCTGACGCCGGTGAAGTTCGGTATTTCCTTCACGCTGACCCACCTGAATCAGGCGGGCGCGTTGGTGCATGTCTACCAAGACGGCTCCATTCACCTGAACCACGGCGGCACCGAAATGGGTCAGGGACTGTTCACCAAGGTGGCCCAAGTCGCGGCGCAATCCTTCGGGGTGCCCCTCGACATGGTCAAGATCACCGCCACCGACACCGGCAAGGTGCCCAACACATCGGCCACCGCCGCGTCGTCGGGCTCCGATCTGAACGGCATGGCAGTGCTGAACGCCTGCGAAACCATCAAAGCACGCATCGCGGCGCATCTGTCTGACGGCGAGGTTAAGTTCGACGGGGGTATGGTCCTATTCGACGGCCAGAAACTCAGCTTTTCTGAGGCCGCCGCGAAAGCCTACGAGAACCGGATTTCACTGTCCGCGACGGGTTTCTACGCCACGCCCGACGTCCAGTGGGACCGGATCAAGGGCCATGGCCGCCCGTTCTTCTACTTCGCCTACGGCGCCGCTGTGACAGAGGTGGTGATCGACACCCTAACGGGCGAGAACCGTATTCTGCGCACCGATATCCTGCATGACTGCGGACGATCCCTGAACCCTGCGCTCGACATTGGCCAGATCGAGGGGGGCTATGTTCAAGGCGCGGGTTGGCTCACCACTGAGGAACTGGTCTGGGACACTAAGGGCAATCTGAAAACACACGCCCCCTCGACCTACAAAATCCCGACCGCATCGGACCGCCCCGAGGTCTTCAACGTCGTGCTTTGGGATGGCGAGAACCGCGCCGATACTGTTTTCAAGTCCAAGGCCGTGGGCGAGCCGCCGTTCATGCACGGCATTTCCGCATGGCTGGCGCTCTCTAACGCGATTGCAGCTTGCGGCGACGCCTATCCAGACCTTGATGCGCCTGCGACGCCAGAGCGTATTTTGATGGCCTGCCAGAAGCAGCGCGCGTGAGTTTCGACGCCCATGCATTGCGTCACGCGCTCGAACAACACGGTCGTGTCGCTAGGATCGTGATAGCAGCAGACCACGGTTCCTGCCCGCGCGAAACGGGAACCGCCATGCTGGTTTGGTCTGGCGGACAATCGGGGACAATTGGCGGCGGTGCGCTGGAGTTGGAGGCCGTGAGGCGCGCCCGCGTCGCGCAGTCCGCATCAGTCACCCGCGTACCGCTTGGCCCAGCTTTGGGGCAATGCTGTGGGGGGGCTGTCACCTTGGTAACAGAGGTGTTTGATACGGTGCCGCAACTTGAAACCGGCTTCGCACGCCGCGTTCAGGGCGACAGCCCGCAGCCCTTGGCAATCACGCGTGCTATGGCAAATGCGCGCAACGGCTCTGGCGAGCAGTTGATTTTCGAGAGCGGTTGGATCTTCGAACCCGTAGAACCCGCACGGGTCCCACTATGGGTTTGGGGGGCCGGTCATGTCGGGCGTGCCATTGTAAATACCGTGGCCCCTACGCAAGCCTTCGATATAACCTGGATCGACAGCGCGTCGGATCGCTTTCCAATGGACCGACCTGCCATCCCGCATGTGACGGAGCTTGTCGCGACCAGTATTCCCGACGCCGCCCATCTGGCCCCGAAGAATGCACGGCACCTCATCCTTACCTACTCCCACGTCTATGATTTCGAACTGTGCCATCGCCTGCTCAGCCATGGGTTTGGAGCTGCGGGGCTTATTGGTTCCGCCACTAAATGGGCGCGATTTAGGTCGCGACTTCAGGACCTTGGCCATAGCAGCGCACAAATTTCACGCATACGCTGCCCAATCGGTCAACCGTCGCTTGGCAAACACCCGCAAGCCATTGCGGTGGGCGTGACAACTGAGCTACTTGTGTCGTTGCAAACGAAGACCTTGGGGAAGGATGTCGCGGTTTGATGGATGAACGGTTGAGCATAGCAGGTGAAGACCTGCTGACGATCGAGGGTCTGACCAAGGCCTACCCCGGTGTTGTTGCGAACGACCACGTCTCCCTCTCTATCCGCCCCGGAGAAGTGCACGCGCTGCTGGGCGAAAACGGCGCCGGAAAATCCACGTTGGTCAAAATGATCTACGGGCTGGTCAAGCCCGACGCTGGCACAATGACATTTAAGGGCGCGCCATTTGCCCCCGCCGAACCCCGCGCCGCGCGTGCAACGGGGGTGGCAATGGTGTTCCAACACTTCTCCCTTTTTGAGGCATTGGATGTTGCGGAGAACATCGCCCTTGGTATGGAAAACCCGCCAAAGATGCGTGACCTGTCGGCCCGCATCCGCGAGGTCTCCGAGACCTACGGCCTGCCGTTGGACCCTGATCAACTGGTTGGTGACTTGTCCGCAGGGGAGCGCCAACGGGTAGAGATCATTCGCTGCCTGCTGCAAAACCCCAAGCTCTTGATTATGGACGAGCCTACCTCGGTTCTGACCCCGCAAGAGGTCGCGATCCTGTTCCAGACCTTGGAAAAGCTGCGCGGCGAGGGTTGCTCGATCCTTTATATCTCGCACAAACTGGAAGAAATTCGCGCGCTTTGTGACTACGCCACAGTCCTGCGCTTGGGCAAGAAAGTTGCCACCTGCAACCCGCGTCAAGAAACCGCCCGCGCCATGGCCGAAATGATGGTCGGCGGGGAGTTGCATGTCCCGCAGAAAACACCGCGCCAGCCACAAGACGTCGCATTAGAGATCACCGCCCTAGATGTTGCGGCACGTGCGGCGTTCGGCACATCCCTGAAGGGCATCAACCTGTCGGTACAAAAAGGCGAAATTCTTGGCATCGGTGGTGTCGCAGGTAACGGCCAAGACGAGCTGTGCTCCGTGATCTCGGGCGAAATTCTGTCACCGGACGCGAAGGTTAAACTGGCGGGTGCGCCCATAGGTCAACTTGGCCCCAACGCGCGCCGTGCGTTGGGCGTGCTGGCCGCCCCAGAGGAGCGGTTGGGCCACGCCGCCGCGCCGGACATGTCTCTCACAGAAAACGCCCTGCTGTCGGGTGCCGTGCGAGAGGGCTTGCAAAGCCACGGCATGATCGACTGGGGCAAAACCCGCGAATTCGCGAAGCAGATCATCCAGAAGTTCGACGTCAGGACCCCCTCTCCCAATACCGCAGCGCGGGCACTGTCCGGAGGCAACCTGCAAAAATTCGTCATTGGTCGCGAGATCATTCAGAACCCGACTGTCTTCGTCGTCAACCAACCGACATGGGGCGTTGATGCCTCTGCCGCAGCGGCGATCCGACAGGCACTGTTGGACCTTGCGGCCGCAGGTGCGGCGATCGTCGTGATCAGTCAGGACTTGGACGAGCTCATGGAAATATCCGACCGCTTCGCGGCGCTGAACGAAGGCCGCCTTAGCGCACCAGTCGAAGCGGCAGGACTGACAGTGGATCAAATCGGACTGATGCTGGGCGGGGCCCATGATCTGGAACCCGCGAAGGTGGCACAGCTATGATTACCCTAGAAAAACGCCCGCAACCGTCCAAGCTGTGGACAGCAATCACCCCCGTTCTGGCGGTTATCGCCACGATGATCGCGGGCGGACTTATGTTTGCGCTGCTCGGAAAAGACCCGTTCATCGCCATTCGCACAATTTTCTGGGACCCGCTGTTCAACGAGCAATTCGCGGCATTCTCGCGACCGCAACTTTTGGTCAAAGCCGCACCGCTGATCCTTATCGCGACCGGTTTGGCCATGGGGTTTCGTGCTGGCGTCTGGAACATTGGGGCCGAGGGGCAATACATCATGGGCGCCATTTCTGGCGCGGCTGTGGGCTTGGCCTTCCACCCGACGGAAAGCGTTTTCATCTTTCCATTGATGGTCGCCGCTGGCGCATTGGGCGGCTTCCTTTGGGCGATGATCCCCGGCATCCTTAAGGTGAGGTTTCACACCAACGAAATTCTGGTTTCCCTGCTGCTGGTCTATGTGGCGGAGTTCATTCTGGCCTCGATGGCCTTGGGCGCGTTGCGCAATCCAGAGGGCAATGGCTTCCCGGGGTCACGCAATTTTAAGGAGTACCCTTCCGCCTTCAACGCGGAGCTATTGCCGAACACTGGCCTTCACTGGGGCGTTGTCGCGGCTATCGTCGCCGTAATTTTCGCATATATCTTGTTCTCGAAACACATGATGGGCTTTCACATCCGCCTCGCGGGGCAAGCCCCCAAAGCCGCGCGCTTCGGCGGGGTGGAGCCTGCACGGTTGATCTTGTTCTGCCTTGGCACATCCGGCGCACTTGCTGGCCTTGCGGGGCTGTTCGAGGTCTCCGGTCCGGCAGGTCAAATCAGCATCGACTTCAACGTGGGTTACGGCTTCACCGCGATCATCGTGGCCTTCCTAGGCCGCCTGAACCCGATTGGCATATTGCTGGCCGGTTTGCTGATGGCGCTGACCTATATCGGCGGCGAGTTGGCAAGCTTCATGCTGGGGGTGCCGTCTGCGGCCATTCAGGCGTTCCAAGGGATGCTGCTGTTCTTCTTGTTGGCGGTCGATGTGCTGACCAACTACCGCATTCGATTTGGCAAAAGGGAGGTTGTGTAAATGGACCTTTCAGCAATCTCCCCCACCCTGTTGGTCGCGTCCCTTATGGTCGCCGCAACGCCGATCTTGCTGGCCGCACTTGGCGAGTTGATCGTTGAGAAGTCCGGCGTTCTCAACCTCGGGGTTGAGGGCATGATGATCACCGGTGCCATTTGCGGTTTTGCAATTGCTGTGGAAAGCGGCTCCCCCGTGTTGGGCTTTGCCGCAGCCGCAGTGGGCGGCGCGGTGCTTTCCCTCATATTCGGGCTACTCACGCAGATCCTGTTGTCCAATCAGGTGGCCACCGGCCTCGCGCTGACGCTGTTCGGTTTGGGGCTGTCGTCGATGTTGGGGCAAGGCTATGTCGGGCTGCGCCCGCCAAGCGTTGAGAAACTTAACTTCGGCCCCTTGGGCGACATTCCTTTCATCGGCCCTGTGCTCTTCAATCACGACTGGATGGTCTATGTGACCTTGCTCTTATGCGTGGGTTCTTGGGTGGTACTTAAGTTTACCCGCGTCGGGCTAATCCTGCGCGCGGTGGGTGAAAATCACGATGCTGCCCACGCGCTTGGCTATAAGGTAGTCAAAGTCCGATTGCTGGCGATCATGTTCGGCGGGGCCTGTGCGGGGCTTGGCGGAGCGTATCTTAGCCTGATCCGCGTGCCGCAATGGACCGAAGGCATGACCGCCGGTGCAGGCTGGATCGCGCTGGCGATCGTGGTGTTTGCCTCGTGGCGCCCCTTGCGTGTTCTGCTGGGTGCCTATCTTTTTGGCGGCGTGACCGTTTTACAGTTGAATTTGCAAGCCGCAGGCTTGGCAATACCTGTGGAATACTTGTCCATGTCTCCGTATCTGATAACCATCGCCGTGCTGGTCATTATGTCTGCCCCGCGCAAGGGTGGAAAAAGCCGCGCTTCACTTGCCGCGCCTGCCTGTCTGGGCCGCGCATTCCACGCCTCCAACTGAGGCCAACATAAGTTCTAAACCTGGGGAGAAACCACACATGAAACGCAGAACCATCCTTGCAGGGGCCGTAGCCGCCCTTGCCATGACCAGCGGCGCATTTGCCGAAGACAAAACCAAAGTAGGCTTCGTCTACATCGGGCCAGTCGGCGACGGCGGCTGGACATACGAGCACGACCAAGGCCGTTTGGCTGTTGAAAAAGAGTTCGGCGACAAGGTCGAAACCATCTACCAAGAGAACGTGCCTGAAAGTGCCGACGCAGAGCGCGTTATCACGCAAATGGCCTTGTCCGGCGCGGACCTGATCTTCACGACGTCTTTCGGCTACATGGACCCGACGCTGGCCGTTGCGGCCAAGTTCCCGAACGTGAAGTTCGAGCACGCCACCGGCTTCAAACGCGCTGACAACGTGTCGACATACTCCGCACGCTTCTATGAGGGCCGTGCAGTGCAAGGTCACATCGCGGGCAAGATGACCAAGACCAACAAGGTCGGCTACATCGGGTCCTTCCCGATCCCTGAGGTTATCCGCGGCATCAACTCGGCCTACATCCACGCCAAGAAGGCAAACCCAGACGTGGAGTTCAGCGTAGTTTGGGCCTACACATGGTTTGATCCAGCAAAAGAAGCCGACGCGGCGACCGCGCTGATTGAGCAAGGCGCGGACGTAATCTTGCAGCACACCGACTCCACCGCACCGCAGGCAGCGGCTCAAAAGGCTGGTAACGTGATCACCTTTGGCCAAGCATCCGACATGTCGGAATATGCGCCAATGCCACGCGTTTCCTCGATCATCGACAATTGGGGCCCCTACTACATCGCCCGCACCAAGGCCGTTATGGATGGCACTTGGGAAAGCACCGACACTTGGGACGGCATCGCGCCGGGCATGGTTGGCATCGGTGAAATCTCCGACGCGGTTCCAGCGGACGTGAAGGCTGAAGCCTTGGCGCTGAAAGACAGCATCGCAGACGGCTCCTACATGCCGTTCACCGGCCCCTTGAAAAAGCAGGACGGCTCCGACTGGCTGGCTGACGGCGAAACAGCTGATGACGGCACTTTGGCTGGCATGAACTTCTACGTTGAAGGCATCAAAGGTGACATCCCGAACTAAGGGGCGCCATCAAATGACGACGAAGGCCCGCGCATCATCGCGGGCCTTTTTTGTGCTTACCGCATGCGGCCTAAAGCGTCGGAAACAGGTACAGCCCAAGCAGCAACAAGCCAAACAGGGTTAACGACAGGTTAAATCCGCGCCGCCACGCAGGCGCGTCAGCCAGCCCAAGATACCGCGATAAAATTAGACGCGACTTCAATAGGGCCAGCACGAGCACGACAATACCTGTGATCCGCGTGTCAGCCCCGCCACCCACCAACGTAGAGGCTGCAGCGGTCAGTCCGCTGAACACAAGTAGCGCAAGCCAAGCGCGGGTGAGAGCGTCCATTTTCAACATGCTCATGCTAGTAAGTAAATTACGGGAAACAGCAGAACCCAGACTAGATCGACCATGTGCCAGAAGGCGGCCCCCATCTCGACGTCCTCCGGCGTGTCCCGCCAAGCCACCAGCAACAGCACCAAAACACCCGCCACAACATGCGCCGCGTGAAACCCGGTTAACAGAAAGTACAACATGAAGAACGGGTGGGTGTCGTAGCTGATCCCCTGCGCGGCCTTATCGGCAAACTCGGCGGACTTGATGGCAATAAAGACCGCGCCCAACGCCGCCGCTACAACGAGCGCCAACCGCGCCGCAGTGCGCCTAGCGTTCAGACGGAGATGCAGCCCCTTCGCGGCCAAGTATCCGCTTGTGATCAAAATCACCGTGTTCACCGCCGCGCTCGTGCGATCCAAATGCGATTGCGCCTCGGCGAAGCCGATTGGATCACTGATGCGCAGCGACAAAAACACGACAAGCCCCGCGCCAAAAATCAGCAGTTCGCTGATGATCAGAACCCACATCATCAAATCGCCCGGAAGCTCCTCTAGCAGGCTAGGTGGTGCGTGGTCAGTCATCTCTTGTCCTTTTAAACCGCCCGCCAAAAGCGCTGCGATGTCTTTGGCCCTGACTATGGCAGCTTCGCACTGGCGGAGGGTTGTTCTAGGACAATGACGCGCGGAATGATCTTTATTGCCGGCATGATCTCTGCCAGTCTCATGGGCATGACACATTTGATCACGGCCAACGGGGCCCCCGCATCCAAGCTTTGCTTCGGCACCATGCAGTTCGGTGGCAAGGCTGATATCGTCGCCAGCCAGTCCATGTATGAGGATTGCCGAACCGCAGGCATCAACTTCTTCGACACGGCCTACGTTTACACCGGCGGTCAGTCGGAAACGATGCTTGGTCGCTTTGTACAGTCCGAGCGCGACGACGTCATCGTCGCCACCAAGGCCGCATACGACAAGCCCGCGACCAAATCCAACGTGCTGCAATCCTTCGAGGAAAGCCGCGAGCGGATGAAGATCGACACGGTTGATCTGATGTATCTGCACAGGTTTGACCCGGACACTCCTCTGTCTGAAAGCCTCGAAGCGCTGGCGGAGCTGCGCGAAGACGGGTTGATCCGGTATATCGGCATTTCCAACTTCGCCGCATGGCAAGTGATGAAAGCGGCGCAAGCGGCACGAGGTTTGGGCGCGACGATTGATGTGCTGCAACCGATGTACAACCTCGTAAAGCGGCAGGCAGAGGTGGAGATCCTTCCCGCCTGTGCAGACCAAGGTATCGCGGTTGTGCCGTATTCACCATTGGGCGGCGGGTTGTTGACTGGCAAATATGCCCGCGAGGACGCCAGCGGTCGCTTGGCCGAAGATGCGCGCTACAACGCGCGGTACGATGTTGCGTGGATGCATGAAGCCGCCGCCGCCCTGCCAGCAATCGCGGCGCAAAACGGGACCGACGCCGCCACATTGGCGGTGGCTTGGGTCGCCAAAAATCCGCACATCGCTGCCCCGATCATCTCCGCACGCTCCAGCGAACAGTTGGCCCCTTCATTAGCCGCCTTGGACTTCGAAATGGGTGACGCTTTGTATGACCAACTGACCGCGTTAAGCCAAGCCCCGTCCCCCGCCACAGACCGCCTCGAAGAGGTATGAGCGATTTTCTTGTGATCGGCGGCGGCATCGCTGGCGCATCCGCTGCGGCGCGGCTGTCAGAGCTGGGTAGCGTCACTTTGCTGGAGCGCGAAGACGCCCTTGCCTACCACGCCTCCGGCAGGTCCGCCGCCATGTTCGAGGAAACTTATGGAAGTCCCTCCACCGTCGCGCTGAACCGTGCGAGTAAGGATTGGCACCTGAACGTGAACGGCTCGCGGGACATGCCGCGCGGTATGATGTTGTTGGGGCGCGCTGGAAATGAACAAGCTTTCACCGACGACATGAAGTCTATGCATCTGCGTCGTCTCACGCTCGAAGAAGCCCAAGACTTGTTCCCCGTGTTGGACCCAGAAACCGTTCTTCAAGTCGCATACCACGAAGCCGCGTGGGACATCGACACCGACGCGGCAATCCAACGCTTCATCCGCCAGCTTCGCGGCAATGGTGGCACAGTGGTAACGCGGGCCGACGTCACAAAAATCACGAAAACAAGTGATGGCTGGCAGGTGACTGCGGACGAGACATATACGGCGCGCCAGATCATAAATGCGGCGGGGGCTTGGGCGGAGCAGATTGCGACGCTCGCGGGCGTCGCGCCGTTGGGGCTGCACCCCCTGCGCCGATCCATGGCGCGTGTCTCCGCACCGGACGGCTATAACGTTGCGCGGTGGCCGATGTTGTTCGGCCCCGGGGAGGAATGGTACGCCAAACCCGACGCGGGGGCGTTGCTGATCTCCCCCGCGGACGAAACGCCTGTTGCCCCAATGGATGCGTGGGCCGAGGACATGACATTGGCGGAAGGCATTGCCCGCTATGACGCCCATGTGACGCAGCCGGTTCAGCGCATGATTGCGAACTGGGCGGGGTTGCGCACCTTCACCCCAGACCGGTGCCTGGCCATTGGCGCGTCAGACACGGCAGGGTTCTGGTGGTGTGCGGGGCAAGGTGGCTACGGGTTTCAAACCGCGCCTGCCGCCAGCCAGCTATTGGTCGACCTGATAAGCGGCGACCAGTCCGAACTGGACGCCGAAACAGTTGCAGCCCTATCGCCCACGCGGTTTCAAAGCTAGCAGGGAGGGGCGTCGCCGCCCCCAACCCGACTTAACCATCGACAAGGATGGTCGCGTTCTTGGGGTCATACGGGCTGTCTTCAACGACCGTTGCGTCCCACAGCTTGCGTTGCATGCGGACCTGCACCTTGGTGCCCACCGCCGCCAAATCCGGCGTAACATACCCTATGCCGATGCTTTTCCCAAACGCGACGGAGTAGCCGCCCGACGTCAAACGCCCCACTTTGGTATCACCGGAATACAACGCCTCGCGCCCCCACGGATCCGCGTCGTCGGGCCCGTCGATCATCAGCGTTACACATTTGGACCGGATGCCCTTGGCCTCCATGGCCGCCTTACCGTGGAAGTCTTTTGACAAGTCCACGAAGCGCGGCAGGTCGGCCTCTAACGGGGTCGCGTCGCGGCCCAATTCCGTGCCGAAGGCACGGTAGGACTTCTCCATTCTGAGCCAGTTTTGCGCCCGTGCGCCCACCAGTTTCATGCCATGCGGCTCACCTGCTTTTTCCAGAAGGTCGAAGAGGTAATTCTGCATCTCAATTGGGTGGTGTAACTCCCACCCCAGCTCCCCCGTGTAGGCGACGCGGATAGCATTGACGGGACACATGCCTAACTCGATCTGCTTTGCACTCAGCCACGGGAAACGCTTGTTGCTAAGCGCAGTTTCAGGGTCGCGGTCCTTGATCACCGCATTCAGCACATCGCGTGATTTTGGACCGGCAATCGCGAACACGCCCCATTGCGTCGTGACATCCTGACATTCGATCCGCCCGAACTGAGCTTCCTTGTCCTCAATGGCCTTGCGCAGGTAATCCGCGTCATAGGCCGTCCACGCACCAGCGGATACGAGGTAGAATTCGTCATCTGACAGCCGCACGATGGTGTATTCCGTGCGCGTGGTGCCTGCGTCAGTGAGGGCGTAGGTCAGGTTGATGCGCCCCACTTTTGGCAGCTTGTTCGTGGTGAACCAATCCAAGAATGCCTCTGCGCCCGGCCCTTTGACCACGTGCTTGGTGAAGGCCGTGGCGTCCACAAGGCCCACGCCCTCTCGGATGGCTTTGGCTTCCTCGACGGCATATTGCCACCAGCCGCCACGGCGGAAAGAGCGGCTGTCATGGTCGTTGAATCCCGTCGGCGCATAATAGTTCGGGCGCTCCCAGCCATTGACCCAACCAAACTGGGCACCGCGCGCAGCTTGGCGATCGTAGGCGGGGGATGTTCGCAGCGGCCGCGCGGCGGGGCGTTCCTCGTCGGGGTGGTGAAGGATGTAGACGTGTTCGTAGCACTCTTCGTTCTTGCGCGCGGCGAACTCTGTGGTCATCCACGAGCCGTAGCGTTTGGGGTCAAGCGACGCCATATCGATCTCTGCTTCGCCCTCGACCATCATCTGGGCAAGGTAGTAGCCGGTGCCACCCGCTGCCGTGATCCCGAAGGAGAACCCCTCCGCCAGCCACATATTGCGCAGCCCGGGCGCGGGGCCGACAAGTGGGTTCCCGTCGGGGGTGTAACAGATGGGGCCGTTGAAATCATCCTTGAGGCCGCATTCCTCACACGACGGAATGCGGTGGATCATCTCCATATATTGCTGCTCTATCCGCTCCAGATCCAGCTGGAACAGATCGGCGCGGAAGCTGTCAGGCACGCCATACTCGAACCGCGTGGGTGCGTTCTTCTCGTAGACGCCCAATATCCAACCGCCGCGCTCCTCACGTACGTAGCTCTGCGCATCCGCATCCCGAATAACGGGATGCTCGGGGTTGGTTTTGCGCCAGTCTACCAGCGCAGGGTCCTGCTCCATCACGATGAACTGATGCTCTACAGGGATCGCTGGGATCTTGATCTTCAAAAGCTCCGCCGTGCGTTGCGCGTGGTTGCCGGTTGCGGTGACAACATGTTCCGCCGTGATCACGGCCTGCTCCTCGGAGGCCACGAGGTTGCCGCCCTTTTCCACCATTTTGGTGACGGTCACGCGCCATTCCGACCCTGTCCATTCGTAGCCGTCAACTTGCCACTTCCGTTCCACCGTCACACCATGTTGGCGCGCTCCCTTCGCCATCGCCATGGTGACGTCGGCGGGGTTAATGTAGCCGTCGGTGTTGTGGTAAATGGCGCCCTTCAAGTCATCCGTGCGGATCAGGGGCCAGCGGTCTTTTATTTGGGCGGGTGTCATCCATTCATGCGGTACGCCGACCGTTTCAGCAGTCGACGAATAGAGCGCATATTCGTCCATTCTTTCTTGGGTACGGGCCATGCGCAGATTACCGCAAACTGAAAATCCGGCGTTTAGGCCGGTTTCCGCCTCTAGCTGCTTGTAGAACTTGATGGAGTAGTCGTGGATGTGGGTCGTCGCGAAGGACATGTTGAAATAGGGCAGCAAGCCCGCCGCATGCCAAGTGGAGCCAGACGTCAGCTCGTCGCGTTCCAGCAGCATTGTATCCCAGCCCGCCTTGCCCAAATGGTAGGCGATGGAGGTCCCAACGGCACCGCCGCCGACGACCAATGCTTTGACATGCGTTTTCATTTTAACCGACTCCCATTGGGCTTACTTAGCTTCTGTCTAGCAAGGCATTCGCCAATTCCAGATCACCATTCGACCCAAAATCCACCATTTCCGACAACACAAGCACAGCCAGTTGCGCCAAGATTGCCGCGCGGATATTCTGCTCGGAATTGTTCTCCCTCAATTGGATTAGATCCCATGCTACGTTCCGTCGTTTTTCTAGCTGCCCTCACCCTCGCCTCGCCCTCCGTCGCCGCACAATGCGGGAACAGTGCTGGCGGGTTCAACGCGTGGAAAGCAGCCTTCGCAAGTGAGGCGGCGTCGGCAGGCGTTGGCCAGCGCGGACTCGCTGCCTTGGCTGGCACAAGCTATGCGAAGCGCACGATTGCTGCGGACCGCAATCAGAAGAGCTTCAAGTATTCCTTGGATAAGTTCATGAAAGTGCGCGGCGCGGACACCATCATCGCCCAAGGCCGCAAACGCAAAGCCAAGAGCGCGGGCTTCTACAGCTCTCTAGAGCAAAAGTACGGTGTTCCCGCTGGAGTCATTATCGCCATCCACGGGATGGAAACCGGCTTCGGCCGATTTATGGGCGACAGCAACGTCGTCTCTTCTATCGCGACTTTGGCCTACGACTGCCGCCGCTCCGACTTCTTCACCGGCCACACGTTAGCAGCCCTCAAGCTGGTCGACCGCGGTATCATCTCCCCGAACTCCGTGGGCGCGAAACACGGCGAAGTCGGTCACACGCAATTTCTGCCAGGTAATGTGCTGAAATACGGCCAAGACGGAAACGGCGACGGTCGCATTGACCTGAACAACCTATCGGACGCACTGGCGTCCACGGCGAATTTCTTGAAAGGAAAGGGCTGGAAGCGCGGCGCTGGATACCAAGAGGGCCAAGCCAACTTCGCGGTGATCAAGCAATGGAACGCGGCTGGGGTGTACCAAAAGGCAATTGCCATCATGGGCGGCAAGATCGACGGGTAACCCCGCGAAATCTACCCCTGGATGTAGAAGAGCCCCGCTAGACCAGCGGGGCTCTTTTCGTTTATGCGGCAGCGGCGAAGTTAATCACCTTGTGTGTGCCAGCGTCCGCAGTTCCATCGCCCATATTGGCGCGCAGAACCTCGAAGCCGAACATCAGCGGGTTGCCCGGAGAGGACCAAATGGCAGCTTCACGCAAAGGCATGTGCAGCAGGCAAATCTTTTTGTCCTCGCGACCATCTTCAAAGAAGGCGGCCGCTACAGCGGTCCAGATTTCGTCCAGCTTCGCCTCATCTTGGCTTTGATGGATTGGGCCTGACAAGCACGCGTAGTAATCTTGCGACGTGCTTTGGACGCAGAAGTGCGCCGTGCTGCCCTGCCCCACCGCACGCACCAAGTCGGTGTCGGTCGATGTGATGAACCACAATTCGCCCGTGTCACGGTCGAAGTAGTGGGTCATCGGCTGCATGTGCTGGCCAGAGCCTTCGACCCCAAGCATGCCCGCACGGATATCATCAAGCTGGTCGAACAGTTGGCCACGGGCATCGGTTTCAGTACGGTCAGTGTCAGCCATGATTAGCTCGCCATGAAGCTGTCGACTTCGGCGCGCGCTTCTTCCTTGGTTTTCCCGTATTTCTGCTGCAGCAGGCCTTCGATCTCTTCGCGCTTACCTGCGGCTTGATCCAACTCGTCGTCGGTCAGCTCACCCCATTTTGCTTGGGCTTTGCCCTTCCACTCTTTCCAGTTGCCTTCGACTTGATCCCAATTCATCTCGTATTCCTTTCATTCGGTTACGGTATGAAGGGACAACGGGCCGCGGCCCGAAATGTTCCGGATCGCAGGGGAAATCCGCCGACAAGTCCGGCAGAACGTTAGAGCGTCCCGGGAACGACTTGATCTGGGGGACGGTGGCCGTCTGCGAAGGTCTTGATATTCAGCAGGACTTTTTCGCCCATCTCTAGGCGCCCCTCACGGGTCGCCGACCCCATATGCGGCAACAGCACCACGTTTTTTAACTCGCGCAAGCGCGGGTTGATTTGGGTGCCGTGCTCAAACACATCCAAGCCCGCCCCCGCCAAATCGCCAGCCCGCAGCATCCGCGTCAGCGCGTTCTCGTCAATGACCTCCCCACGGGACGTGTTTACGATCACAGCGTCGGGCTTCATGAGCTTTAGGCGGCGTGCGTTCATCAAGTGATAGGTCGAGGGCGTATGCGGGCAGTTGATCGACACAACGTCCATCCGCGCGATCATCTGGTCGAGGCTCTCCCAATAAGTTGCCTCCAAGTCGTTCGCGATGCCCTCATGAACCTTTTTACGGTTGTGGTAGTGGATCTGCATTCCAAACGCACGTGCGCGGCGCGCCACAGCCTGCCCGATCCGCCCCATGCCAAGAATGCCAAGACGGCGCCCAGAAATGCGCCCTCCCATTAAGGCCGTCGGGGACCAGCCGTCCCAGTCACCCGATTGCATGACCGCGAGGCCTTCGGGAATGCGGCGGGTCACCGCCAGAATCAGCGCCATCGTCATATCGGCGGTGTCTTCCGCCGCAGCCCCCGGTGTGTTCGACACGAGTATCCCGCGCTGACGTGCGGTGTGCACATCAATGTGGTCCACCCCCGCACCGTAGTTGGCGATCAGCTTCAGCTTTTCGCTCGCTTGCCCAAGAAGCCCCGCGTCAATCTTATCCGTCAATGTCGGGACCAGCACATCAGCGGTTTTTACGGCCTCTACCAGTTCTTCCCGTGTCATGGGTACGTCGTCGGACCGCAAGGAGACATTGAACAACTCTGTCATTCGGGTCTCTACATGCTCGGGCAACCGTCGCGTCACGACAACACTCAGCTTCTGGTTTGGCATAAGGGCTCATCCTTGAGTGGAATTTCTGCACCCATAGTGACAAGATCGCAGCCAAAGGGGCAAGCCAAGAAATGCCCCGCATAAAACAAGCGCAGCAGTGCAAGCAGGACGATTAATGAAACGGGTTATCAAGATTGCGGCTTTGGTCGCATGTTTGCTATGGTCTCCAGTGCTGGCCCTCGCCGCAGAGCGTGGCCCCGTCACCAACCTACCGCTTCCGCGCTTTGTTTCGCTGAAGGCCGCCGAGGGCAACGTGCGTCGCGGCCCATCCCTGTCCCACCGCATCGACTGGGTATTTAAGCACCGCAATATGCCTTTGCAGATCGTAGCAGAGCACGGCCACTGGCGACGCGTCATCGACCGCGACGGCGCAGGCGGTTGGGTCCATTACTCCTTGTTGTCCGGCTCCAGATTCGGCCTGATCGAGGAAGACATGTCCCCGATCTACAAAACCGCAGACACCGGCTCGCTTATCGTGGCACACGCTGAAATGGGCGTCGTCGCGCGGCTGGGGCAATGCGATAAATACTGGTGCCGCGTGACTGTAGACGGCGCAAAAGGCTGGATGCCCCGCGAAAAAATGTGGGGACTTATGCCCGGAGAGATCCGCGAGTAGCCGTCCGCGACAGTGCTAAACCAAAAAGCTGAACCGCGCCGCCACATCTCGCCACAGCGCCTCTGACGCGGCAGTCAGAAGCTGGCCCTTGCGCATCGTGGGATGGTACGCACGCCCGTCCAGAAGGCGCGCGACACCGCCAGCTTCTTGGTAAATCAGCACACCCGCCGCGTGGTCCCACACATTGAGCATCCCGTTCAGGCAAAACTGCGCCCCGCCCTGAGCCAGCGTGCGGTACTCATGGCAAGAACAGCGCAACGACAACGTTCGCCGAAATGCTGGTAGCTCTGCCGCGATCTTCGCTTGCTCCGCTTTGGTGAACAACGAAATGCCAACAAACCCGAAACAATCGGTCGCCTCTGCCGGCGCATCCAACAAGAGCCGCCGGCGCTTGCCCTTCGCGTCGCGAAACCATGCGCCCTGTCCTTTTTGCGATACGATCCAATCGTCGTAGCTAGGGTCATACAGCATGCCGAACACTGTTTCCCCGTCCTCAACGACCGCTAAAATCACACCGTAGGTAGAGAGCCCGTGGGCGAAGTTCCACGTTCCGTCGATGGGATCAATGACAACGACCTGCCCCTGCCCCACGCGGTCTAGAATAGAGGCGTCAGCGGACACCGCCTCCTCCCCCACAATCGCAGCGTCGGGCAGCAGCTTTGCCACTGCCGCCGCAATGGCTAGCTCAGCCGCACGATCGGCAACCGTCACCAGATCATCTGGGGCCGATTTGCTGTCGATGTCAGACGTATCCAGATTGCGAAAGAACGGCCTGACTTCTTTGGCCGCAACATCGCGGACGATCTGGATAAGCGCGTCCACCTGCTCAGACGTAAGGCTCACGCCACGTTATCTAACCCGCGCCCCTTTAACAAAGCCTCCACCCCCGGTAGCCGCCCACGGAACTCTGTGTAAAGCTCGTCCGCCTCACGCAGCCCGCCGACGGACAGGATATGTGTCTCCAGTTTCTGCGCCGTGGCCCCATCGAATGCGTCACCTGCGTCCTCGAATGCCTCAAATGCATCTGCGTCCATGACCTCTGACCACATGTAGCTGTAGTACGCGGACGAATATCCGTCCCCAGCGAAGACATGCGCGAAATGTGGCGTGGCGTGGCGCATCCGGATCGCGGGCGGCATGCCCATCGCGTCCAGAATTTCGCTTTGCCGCGCCATCGGATCGGCGGGCGCGTCGCCTGAGTGGAATTCCAGATCAACCATCGCGGAGGCGACGTATTCAACGGTCGAGAAACCTTGATCATACGTGCCCGCGTCCAGCATACGCTTTAGCATATCAGCGGGCATGGGCTCGCCGGTCTCCGCGTGGGTCGCGAATTTTTGCAACACTTCAGGGACCTCCAACCAGTGCTCGTACAGCTGGCTGGGCAATTCAACAAAGTCACGTGCCACGGACGTGCCGGAGATGGATTCGTAAGTCACATCGGACAGCATCTGGTGCAAAGCATGACCAAACTCGTGGAACAGCGTCCGCGCGTCGTCGTAGCTTAACAAGGCGGGGCTGCCTTTCGCCGGTTTAGCAAAGTTGCAGACATTGATCACATGCGGGCGGATGTCGGCGCGCAGTTTTTGCTGCGACTGCATGGCAGAGCACCACGCACCGGACCGCTTGCCGCCCCGTGCAAAGTAGTCACCGATAAACACCGCGATGTGCTTTCCATCTCGGGTGACATCCCATGCGCGGGCGTCAGGGTGATGCAAATCGGCGGTGATCGGCGCGAACTGCAAACCAAAAAGGCGCGTCGCACAGTCAAACGCGGCCTCAATCATCCGGTCCAGTTGCAAGTAGGGCTTGATCGCGGCCTCGTCCAAGTCATGCTCCGCCGCGCGGCGTTTTTCGGAATAATAGCGCCAATCCCAAGCTTCCAGATCGCCGTTGATCCCGTCCGCATGCATCATTTCCGTCAGCTTTTGGGCGTCCAGATCGGCTTGCGCCTTTGCTGGGTGCCAAACTTGCGTCAGCAAATCGCGCACCGCGTCCGGCGTTTTGGCCATTTCGGTTTCCAACTTGTAGCTCGCAAAGTCTTTATACCCCAACAGTTTGGCCCGCTCTTCGCGCAACTTCAGGGTTTCCGCAGCGATGGCGCGGTTGTCGGTGTCGCCGCCGTTGGCGCCGCGTGCGACCCAAGCCTCATAGGCCACTTCACGCAGGTCGCGTCGCGGTGAAAACTGCAAGAACGGCACGATCAGTGAGCGCGACAACGTCAGCAGATAGCCGTCCTCGCCAGCGGCGTCAGCCGCCGCGCGGGCCGTTGCCACGACGAAATCCGGCAAGCCTTCAAGAACCTCCTCCGACAGCGGCATGGACCAGTCCCGCTCATCCGCCAGCAGGTTCTGGGTGAACTGCGTCCCGATCACTGCAAGCCGTTCTTTGACCTCTTTCAAACGGTCAAAATCAGCCCCTTCCAACTGCGCGCCAGCGCGCACGAAACCGCGCCGCGTCAGCTCCAGCACCCTCAATTGTTCCGCCGTCAGGTTCAAATCGTCTCGCTTGTTCCACAGGGTTTCGACGCGGGCGAACAGCTTGGGGTTCATCGAGACTTCCGATCCCCATGCCGCCAGCTTCGGGGAAAACCCGCGCTGCAACGCTTCGCGGGCCGGATTGCTGTCAACGCCAGCAAGCATGTAAAATGGCGCCAGAACCTTGTGCATTGCCTCACCCATCAGTTCCAACGCGTCGATCGTGTTCTCGAACGTTGGCGCGTCGGCATTATCCGTGATTGTGGCCAGTTCAGCGCGCGCTTCGTCCAACGCGGCGTCAAATCCCGGGGCGAAATCATCATCAGATATGTCGGCGAATGGCGGCAGGCCGAAGGGGGTATTCCAGTCAGCGAGAAGAGGATTGGTCATAGGGTCTAGCTCCTTTGTGCCCAACCTATGCGCTTACGCGCCGGATGCAATCAATCCTGACCGGGTTGGCGCATATGCCGTTCGAATCTGCGTAAAGCCAACGACAAGGTGACCGTCAGTGTCAGGTATATGAGCGCCACCACGTTGTAGGTCTCAAAGTAGCGAAAGTTCCCCGCCGCAGTGACTTTACCCAGTTGGGTAATGTCGCCCACCCCTAGAACGGAGACCAAGCTGGAATCTTTGACCATCGCGACAAAGTCATTGCCCAGCGGTGGCAGAATAGTGCGAATAGCTTGCGGGAAAACGATGTAGCGAAACCGTTGCCAGCGGTTCAATCCAAGCGTCTGCGCCGCCTCCACCTGCCCGTGATCTACAGAGGCAAGCCCCGCGCGAAACACCTCCGCGATGAACGCAGAATAGCCGATGGCAAGCGCCAGTGTGGCCCGCCACAAGAGCGGAAATTGCCGCGTGCGGATGAGTTCCACATCAAACGGTTGAAGCGCCCAATTCGCCAGCGCCACCAACCCCGGGGCCAGAACGAACGCCACATAGAGCAGCAATACGATGATCGGGATGCCGCGCACGACTTCGGTGTAGAACCGCGCAATCTGGCGGACGATGATGCTGCGGGAGGTGGACATCAACGCCAGCCCAAGGCCCATCAATGTCGCAACCGTGAAGCCGACCAGCGTGACAGTCACCGTAATCTTGATGCCCTTGGACAGCGTGCCAAGCACCTGCGAATACAGCTCATCCGCCACCACTTGGTAGCCCAGATAGGCAACGACGCCCCCAAGCAGCACCAGCCAATAGGGGAAGTCGTCAGAACTTTTTGATGGGCCAAGCACCTAGAATTTAGCCGCCGAGTTTGTAGTCCAAGAACCACTTCTTATTGAGCGCATCCAAGGTCCCATCCTTATCCATATCAGCGATGGCCGCGTTGATCGGCGCGACCAGTTCGGACCCTTTGGGGAAGATGAAGCCGAAGTCCTCGGTGCCCAGTTTTTCGCCCACGATCTTCAACGCACCCTCCGATGCGGCCACATAGCCGTTGCCCGCCGTGCTGTCAGTCAACACCAGATCAACGTCGCCCGTGCGCAGCGCTTGCACGCCCGCGCCGAAGGTCTCAAACTTGATGATGCGCGCATTTTCCTCGTTGCCATCCAGCACGTCGTAGACGCCCACATAAAACGGTGTGGTCCCCGGCTGTGCCGCCATCAGCAAGTCTTCGTCCGCCGCAAAGGACGCAGCATCGTTGAACCGGTCTTCATCACCGCGGACCATCATGATCATCTCGGACGTCATGTAGGCGTCGGAAAAGTCGACTTTTTCCTTGCGATCATCACGAATGGTGATGCCGGTCATCCCCATATCATACTGCTCTTGCGAGACGGCAGGGATCATCGCGTCCCAGCTTGTATTCTCATAAACCACTTTGAAATTCAGACGCTTGGCAATCTCCGCAACCGCATCGTACTCCCAGCCAATTGGTGTGCCAGTGCCTGGCTCGATGAATTGCAGGGGCGGGTAAGCGTTCTCGGTGGCAACGACGACCTCTTTGCCGTCCAAGTCGGGCAAATTCCCGTCGGCCAGAGCAGTGGTCGCGGTAAGGGCGGCAAGTGCCGCGGCAGCGAAACGAAGCATGGATCAGGTTCCCTGATTTGTTGAACTACGGGAACCTATCTGCCACCCATAGGGAATGGCAAGGCAAGCCGTCCAAACCATTCGCCGCGTGTACCGTCGTTCAGGCTTTTTTCGCGGCTGGTTTCTTTTTGGCTTCCAACGCTTCAAGACGCGCCGTCAGGGCTATGTTTTCTTCACGCGCCTTCTGCGCCATCAGTCGCACGGCTTCAAACTCGTCGCGTGTGACGAAATCGCGGTCAGCCAACCAGCGGTCCATCATGCCTTTAAGGGCATTGTCGGCCTCGCCTTTGGCACCTTGGGCCACACCCATCGCGTTGGTCATCAGTTGCGACATGTCGTCGAAAAATTTGTTACGGGTCTGCATCTAATCACTCCTTCGTCACCTGCCCCTATATGGGTCGGGTTGAGCGCGCGCACAAGGTTGACTTCGTCGCAGCCTCAGCGCACCAACCGCTTATGACAATATTTGCCCTGCCCTTCCCCGACATCAGCCCCGAAATCTTCACCTTGGAGTTGGGGAGCTTCGCCTTTTCGCTGCGCTGGTACGCCCTTGCTTATATCGTTGGACTCATCGTTGCGTGGCGCATCGTCGTGGGCCTGATGAAACGTCCCGCATTGTGGGGCGAGGGCGGCGCGCCGATGACCAAGGACCAGCCGGAGGATCTGCTGACGTGGATCATCCTAGGCGTCGTATTGGGCGGGCGCCTAGGCTACGTGATGTTTTATCAGCCGGGATACTACCTGTCGAACCCTGCAGAAATCCTGAAGGTATGGGAGGGCGGCATGTCCTTCCATGGCGGATTTCTTGGGGTTGTGGTCGCGGGGCTTGCCTACTGCTGGAAGTACAAACTACCCGCGATGCGCGTCGGTGACGCGGTGGCTGTGTCCGCGCCCATCGGCCTGATGCTGGGTCGTATCGCCAACTTCATCAACGCGGAACTTTGGGGCCGCCCGACCGATATGCCGTGGGGCTTCGTGTTCCCCGGACAGGCGGCACAAGACTGCCCGGGCGTGGATGGGCTCTGCGCGCGCCACCCCTCGCAACTATATGAAGCTGGTCTTGAGGGGTTGCTACTCGCGACCGTGATGCTGTGGCTGGCATACCGCCGTGGTTGGCTCATGCGCCCCGGCGCAATGATCGGTGTGTTTTTAACCGGCTACGGCTTGGCCCGTGGCTTCGTCGAATTCTTTCGCCAGCCTGACGCGCAATTCGTCTCGGACGGCAACCCGCTCGGCTTGGCGTGGCATCTCGGCGGCTATGGACTGACAATGGGGCAAATCCTGTCCCTTCCGATGATCGTGCTGGGGCTGGCCCTGATCGTGCGGGCCAAACGTCGATGAATGCGCTGCGCGACCTGCTCACCCGCCAGATCGCAGTCGATGGCCCGATAAGCTTGGCCGACTATATGCAGACCTGCCTGCTGCACCCTGAACACGGCTACTACGCGACCCGCGACCCCTTCGGCGCTGCAGGTGACTTCATCACCGCGCCAGAAGTCAGCCAGATGTTCGGGGAGGTCTTGGGCCTGTGCCTCGCTCAATCCTGGATCGACCAAGGCCGCCCTGATGCCTATCTCGCGGAACTCGGTCCCGGTCGCGGCACCCTAATGCGCGACGTGTTACGCGCAACGGCTGGCGTGGCGGGGTTCCCGCGAAAAGTGGTGCTGGTAGAGGCCAGCTCGCATCTGCGGGATGTCCAAGCCGAAACCCTGAACGGGCATGACGTTGAGTGGGTAGAACACGCAGCAGCCCTGCCAGACGGCCCTATACTCCTGCTCGCCAACGAATTTTTCGACGCGCTGCCCATTCGTCAGTTCATACGCGCCACTAAAGGCTGGAGCGAGCGGCGCGTCGGCCTGCACGACACCACGCTGGCCTTCGGCCTGACCGAGGATACCCGCGTTGATGCTCTGTCACACCGCCTTGCCGACACAGGTGTGGGCGACGTGGTGGAGCTGTGCCCGTCCGCCGCGCCAATCATGACCGAAATCGCCGCGCGCGTGTCCCAAGGTGGGGCTGCGATCATCATCGACTACGGTGACTGGCGGTCCTTGGGGGACACATTCCAGGCCTTGAGGTCGCATAAACCCGTTGACCCGCTCGCCACCCCTGGCGCGGCAGACCTGACAGCGCACGTCGACTTCGAGGCGTTGTCCGCCGCCGCAACCTCTTGCAACGTTAGCCCGATGACCCCGCAAGGGCTGCTTCTTGAGCGCTTGGGCATCACCACGCGCGCACAGGCTTTGGCGCGAAATATGACCGACGACGCATTGGAAACCCATATCGCAGCGCATCGCCGCTTGACGCACCCCGATGAAATGGGGACGCTGTTCAAAGCAATTGCCCTGACGCCGCACGATGCCCCCCTGCCCCCAGGCTTTGACCGAGCGAGTTCGACATGACATTGGAAATCCTTACCGCAGATAGCCTCGGCCCTGTCCGGCACGGCTTCTTCACGCGCAAAGGCGGGGCCTCATCGGGCATTTTCGAGGGGTTGAATTGCGGACAAGGCTCGTCAGATCAAACGGAAGCCGTGCTGACCAACCGCGCCCGCGTGGCGCAGGCCATGCAGGTCGCGCCCGACCACCTCGTTTCTTTGCATCAGTGCCACTCCGCCGACGTTGTCGTTGTGGACGGCCCCCTCGCCGAAAAACCCAAAGCAGACGCCATGGTCACCGCGACCGAGGGCTTGGCATTGGGCGTTTTAACCGCCGACTGCCAGCCGGTACTATTTCATGATGCCCAAGCCAAAGTGATCGGCGCGGCGCATGCGGGATGGGGCGGCGCGCTTGACGGTGTACTCGAGAATACCGTCGACGCCATGGTTGCTCTGGGAGCCGCGCGCGAAAACATCCACGCCGTCGTCGGCCCCTGCATTAGCCAAGCGGCGTATGAGGTCGGACAAGAGTACTTCGAGCGATTCTTGGACGCGGACCCCAGCTATGCGAGGTTCTTTGCGGGCGGGCACGGAGACAAAATGCAGTTCGACCTGCCTGCATTCGGGCTGCAACGGCTGCGCGACGCTGGCGTGCACGCCGAATGGACGCGCCACTGCACCTATAACGATCCCGCGCGGTTCTATTCCTACCGGCGCAGTGTCCACCAGAAAGAGGCCGACTACGGACGCCTGATTGCAACAATCAGGCTCTAGAATCGCGTTTGTCTCGCGAAACATGACGACGGCATGGCACGGTGCGGCCTTAATCACGCCTTAAACTTCCGCTGCTACTAACCAGCCCATGCAGCAGATTTCCTCAATAACCTTTGAATTACTGGCCTTTGCGTTCCTCGCTGTTGTGGTCGTCCTGCGCCACAATCGGCTTCAGAATACTTCGCAAAAAGTTAACACACGACATTCTGATGCCCCATTGCCGTGGTGGATTGGTCCTGTCCCCAAATGGGACACGAATTCATCTAATGGGGCCATAAAGCAGCGACGACGCCGCAGTGCCCCAACCAACTGAGACGGAGCAAAGCTATGCGCAAGAACAACCGCTGGATGACTTGGGTGCTGGAAGAAAGCGCGCGTGTTGATGTCGCAATGCCTTGGGCACGCGGTGCCCGTAGCGCCCCCAAAGCGCGCTTGCCGCTCAGTGCACCGAGCCTCAGCAAAGTGGCGCGCCAAGTGATACCCGCCACGCCGACAGCTTACCGCGCGGTCGCAGGGGCACGCTAACGCGGCCTTAACAGCGACAATTCAAGACGCCAACTGAACACCGGGATGAAGCGGAGAGACCGCTGCTTCATCCATCCTCGACACTGCCGTACTGCTTCAAGAACGGCTGCATGTCGCGTTCAAACCGCTTCCACGCACCGACGGACGACGAATACATAGGTTGACGCACCTGCGTGGCCGACAGCGTTCTCACCTCCCGCTTGGTCTCGTAGAACGATAAACACGTGTCTTCCCACTCCAGCCCTGCCGCCGCGACAAGCGCTTTGGATTGTCCTTCGGGGTCTGCAATCAGGTCTTCGTAGCGTATTTCGTGGAACCTGTTCGGGCACCTGTCTCGCCAGAAATCCACCATGTCTTCAAACTGGCGCAGGAAAATTGCAATGTGATCCAGCCGGTTGGCATAGCGGTGCAGCCCCGCCTTGAACTGGTTCTTGTAAATAGACAACGCATTGTCGCGCGGATCACGGCGAACCACTACAAAGCGGGCGTTCGGCATAAGTTTCGCCAAAAACCCCAAGGTCGCGTAGCTGGAGATCGACTTGTCCGTGACATGCGGCACGTCGGGGAACAACCGCGCCAAATCCGCCTCAAACTCCCTCACGGCCTCCGCGCATTTCGCCCAAAACATCTCGCCACCGCCACTTTGCCCCGTGATCAGATCTGCGATTTTCGGCTGGATAAGCCCCATCTCCCCGCCACCCTCGACGCGCGAATGGGAGGCCAGAATTTGCTCCACCAGTGTGGTGCCGGAGCGCGGCGCGCCCGTAACGAAGATAGGCGCAGCCGTGCTGGTTGGGACAGCCATGTCACCAAACTCGTCGAACAACTTCCGCGTCCGCTCCGCAATCGCCTCCACCGCCGCCGCGTCATAAGGATAGGCTTTCGCCAAAGCATGATTGGCTTGATCAAGGTAGCCGAACACCTTGGAGTGCTGGCCACTGTCCTCCATCGCTTTCGCCAATGCATAGGCCAAGTTCGGCAGGTCTTCGTCGCCCGCGCGCCGCATTTTCAACGCGGCTTTCATCTTAGGAATATTCGGGTCGTCCGCTGCCATTTTCGTCAATGACGCATAGGACGCGTAGTGCCAGCCAGCCTTGGGCGACAGATCTATTGCCTTTTGCAACGTCGCCCGCGCCTCGTCCAGCTCTCCCATAGACTGCAACAAACTAGATTTGCGCGACAGCAGCAGCGCATTCGTCGGGGCTAGCGCCAAGCCGTTCTCGATCTGCTCGCGCGCCAGCGCGTACTGCTTCAACTCGACCAATGCCGCGCTGTATTCCGCGAAAACTTGAGGTTGGCGAAATCCACCCGAAAGCGCCGCCTTAAACAGCTGCGCTGCCTTCTCCCACGACTTGGCGCGAAGCTGTGCAAGCCCCTCGTAAAACGCAAAGGCGGGGGTTTGCTTCAACACTGGGCTGGCGCGTTTACGCAGCAACTCGAAATTCTGCGGGTTGGGGTGTTTGCTCGCCATATCCAGATAGCTGATCCAGATCGCGGGCTCATTGGGGCGCAGCTTCAACGCGGCCTCAAAGCCCGATGCAGCTTGCGCGACTTTGCCAAGCAGCACGGACACTTCGGCAAGGTTGAAGTGCACCTCTGCCAAGTTGGGCGCGCCTTTCAGCAGCTTTTTGTACCCGCGCTCCGCGTCGCCCAAACGACCCGACAGCTGCGCTTGGCGGGCCTTGGCGAATTGATCCTTGATTTGCTGTTTACCTAATGTCGCCATGGACTTGCACCCTACCCCTGCTTCTGAAGCAGCACGCTATCATTGGCGCTATGAGTTATCCAGTCTCCGACAGCAGCATCAGCGCAGCGGAGCTTTGACTGCGACGCCAGACGGGTTGCGGCGCGGTTTGCGCATGGTGCGCACCTGACAAGCTTGGCATAGAAAAGCGGCGCGCCAGTGGCTTGACGCTGGGGGCCACGGTGCGCGCGGGCAGATCACGAAAATTATGCGCGAATACTCGCTCGCCGAGGAAGCTATACACAGCACCCAGCACGCGCTCCGGATCACTCAGCAATCGCTCGTAGTCGAGCAGCAACAAGCGGTCGGCGGCGGCGCTACCGAGCAAGTCTTGCACCTGCCCCATTGGCGCACCGATTAAGCCGTCTTTTGACATGAGCGACGCAGGGGAACGTGCGTCGCCAGTCTCCTCCGCGATCTCGGCAGCGATGCGTGCGGGGTCGCGCACCATGACAACAAAGCGCGACAACGGGAACAAGGTGCTCAGCCGACGCATATGTCCGAGCCACTTCGGGTTGTTGTCGATCACCACGGCATCTAGTGGACGCGCGTGGTGAACCGCATCCAGCGACCCACGCAACAGCGCCGCACGGGTATCACCATCTAAGTCTGACAGGGGCGAATCAGGCGCCTCGCGACCAGCGTCCAGAAGCCCGAACACCTGTTCTGCCGCACTGTCGCTCGACACGGAAAACCGCGGGTTTTGCGCCAGCAGCCCCGCAAAGTGACGCGCCCCCGCCGTAGGAAAGCCCGCCACAAAGTGGTAGCGGGTCATGGAGACGACCTTTAGCACCTGATCGTTGCTCTTTAACTGCACCATTCGCCTCTTTGTATGGGTGTTCCAAGTGTGACAGACCGATTCGTGGCTGTCCATCGCGCTCTGCATCACGCGCGGCTTACGATTTCCATCGTATTGAGCGCTCGGTAGAAACGGTGGGAAAGCTGCGCAGCGATTGTTCACGTAAGGCAGCTCACTGACGCCAAATATTTGACTTTACCCCTTCAAACAGCGCATTGTGGGGCTCTTATAAACAAGCAGTTCTGCGCGCCGGTGGGGACCGACGCAGTCACGCTACGACCTGAAAAAGGGACGACGCATGGCCTATAATCCCCATCTTTCCAACGACCTTCGCGCCCCGCAATCTACCGAAATGTACCGCACCGCCGCACAGCCCCGCAGGCGTGCGGTCGCCCGCCCCTACGACATCGCGTGGCTTACCCCGCAAGGTGAGCCGCGCTACGAAACTCTGGTTGCTCCCTCGCAACCCGTTATTGAAAGCGCCTGCGCAAACATGGCGCGCGGTGCGATTGTCGCGACTGCAAATGGACCGGTTGCCGTCGAAGACCTGACACCCGGTATGATGATCCACACGTCGGAGCATGGCCCGATCCCCCTGCAGTGGATCGGATCTTACGAGATGTCCCTGCGCGAGGCGCAATCCACCGACCGTGGCGCGCTCTACCGCGTCACCAGCGAAACATTCGGCCTGTCCAAGCCGTCGCAGGATTTGCTGGTCACGCCGCGCGCGCACATCTTGTTCTCCCACCCGAAATGCAAGGCGCTGTTCGGCGTTGATCAGGCATTCGCACCCGTGCGCGCGTTTGAGGACGGCATGTCGGTGTTTTCGGTTCAGCCCGTGTCGCCTGTTGCTGTTTTCAACTTGGGCTTTGACCGCCAGTCGACCATCAAGGTCAACGGTCTGGAAATGGAAAGCTTCCATCCCGGCCCGCACGCAGAGGCTTTGCTGGATCACGAAACGCTCTACGCGCTGCTTCGACTATTTCCACAAGCACGCGGTTTGGACTTCTTCGGCCCGCAACTCATCAACCGCCTGACCACATTCGAGGTGCGCGCCCTTCGCGAGGGGGCTTAGACGATCTGCGACAGTCTTTCTTCGACAATCTCGAACGGCACACCGGGGTCGTCTTTGGCGACGCGGATAACCAATGACGTCTTCACGCTGGCCACATTCTCCGCCGACGTCAGTTCTTCCGTTAGGAAGCTTTGAAAACTACTCAGGTCTGGCGCGACGCATTTGAGGATGAAATCAACTTCGCCGTTCAGCATGTGACACTCTCGTACCAGCGGCCAGTCCTTGCAGCGCGCCTCGAAGGCTGACAGGTCGGCCTCCGCTTGGCTTTGCAGCCCCACCATCGCAAAAACCTTCACCTCAAACCCAAGCGCGCGCGCCTCCACATTCGCGTGGTAACCGCGGATATACCCCGATTCCTCAAGTGTGCGCACACGGCGCAAACACGGCGGCGCGGAGATACCCACCCGTTTGGCCAGCTCCACATTTGTCATGCGCCCGTCGGCCTGCAACTCCGCTAGAATTTTGCGATCTATCTCGTCAAGTTTTGACACGGCCATTGGGGACTCCTTCGTTGCCATTTGTCTTACTCCACGGCAGCCTCACGCGCAATAATATTTCAAGCATGCGCAACATATTAAATGATATGCAATTTCCACGGACCCTTTGTTAAAGAAGCCCAGCCTGTCGCAAAATGACTCCCGCCCCCTTTCGCTTGCGGTTCGCGCCAATTATATGTTGCTGACCTCAAAAAACGCCGATGGGAATCCGCAATGACCGACACGCGCCACACCAAAGTTTTGATCATCGGCTCCGGCCCAGCAGGATACACCGCCGGGGTATACGCATCGCGCGCGATGCTGGAACCGATCTTGGTTCAAGGGATTGAGCCAGGCGGCCAGCTGACCACCACCACAGAAGTCGAAAACTGGCCCGGCGACACCGAGGTGCAAGGCCCCGACCTGATGGTGCGCATGCAAGATCATGCCAAGGCAATGGGCTGCGAAATCATCAGCGACATCATCACAGACCTCGATACATCGTCGCGCCCGTTCAAGGCGAAAGGCGACAGCGGCACGCTCTACACCGCCGACGCGGTTATCTTGGCAACCGGCGCACGCGCAAAATGGCTGGGGCTTGAGAGCGAAGAGAAATTCAAAGGCTTCGGCGTGTCAGCTTGTGCGACTTGCGACGGCTTCTTTTACCGCGGTCAGGAGATCGTCGTGATCGGGGGCGGCAACACCGCCGTTGAGGAAGCCCTGTTTCTCACCAACTTTGCATCCAAAGTGACCCTCATCCACCGCCGCGACGAGTTGCGCGCGGAACGCATCCTGATCGACCGCCTGCAAAAGAACCCCAAGATCGAAACATTGTGGTTCCATGAGCTTGCAGAAGTCACCGGCACCGAAGCGCCGCTCAGCGTTGAAGGCGTGAAGGTTAAGCACACCAAAACCGGTGTGGTTACAGAGATCCCGTGCAAAGGCGTGTTCGTGGCGATTGGCCACGCGCCGTCTAACGAGTTGGTTAAAGATGTGTTGGAAACTCACATGGGTGGCTACGTGGTCACAAAACCCGACAGCACCGAAACGTCGATCCCCGGCATCTTCGCCGCTGGCGACCTGACGGACCACAAGTACCGCCAAGCCGTCACCAGCGCCGGTATGGGCTGCATGGCCGCACTGGAGGCAGAGCGTTTCATCGCTGAGGAAACCTGACCCGCACACCGAAATATAACGTTAACAAGAGGGCGCCCCGAGAGATCGGCAGGCGCTCTTTTAGTGTTGCCGAATTGTAGCGCTGCATGTCAGGTTGCTTTCCCCGCAACTCCCCCCTTGTTTTTGGCGCAGAGTCTGCGATGTGTTCATGCGTGAACACACTTTGAGTCGACGTGATGACCCTACTGAGTAAACCCGCACTGGACGACGAAGACCTGCTCTTCCGACTTCTGCGCCAGCTTGATCTGGCGCCGGGCGCGTCCCAGCGGGCGACAGCCACAGCGCTAAAGGTGTCGCTCGGGCGGCTCAACTCGCTGCTGCGCGCGGCAGCGGACGCGGGGCTAATCACCGTGGACCAACGCGCTGGCCCCGACAAACGCCAACGCTTCGCCTATGCCCTAACCACCCGCGGGGCCGCGAAGAAAAACCAACTGATCAGTGCTTTCCTCAAACGAAAGCTTTCCGAATACCACGCCCTTCACGCCGAGTTAACCGGCACCAAATCAAGCATTTCCCCCTTAAGCGACAGGACTAGACTTATGAATAATTACCTAACACCCATTCCAGAACTCTACGTGTCGTACGACAGCGCCCAGAAGATGAAGACCGAAGCGGCGAACCTAACCTCGTGGGATCTGACGCCGCGCCAGATCTGCGATCTGGAGCTTTTGATGAACGGCGGCTTCAACCCGCTTAAAGGGTTCTTGTCCGAAGAAGACTACAACGGCGTCGTCGAAAACATGCGTTTGTCCACAGGCGAACTCTGGCCAATGCCGATCACTCTAGATGTGGGCGACGACTTCGCGCAGTCCGTTGAGGTCGGTCAAGACATCGCCCTGCGCGACCAAGAAGGCGTGATCCTTGCGATGATGTCGGTCACGGACAAATGGGAACCTAACAAAGCCAATGAGGCGGAGAAGGTCTTTGGCGCGGATGACAGCGCCCACCCAGCAGTGAACTACCTGCACAACCAAGCAGGCAAAATCTACCTCGGCGGCCCCATTACCGGCATCCAGCAGCCCGTGCATTATGACTTCCGCGCCCGCCGCGATACCCCGAACGAAATGCGCGCATACTTCCGCAAAATGGGGTGGCGCAAAGTTGTGGCCTTCCAAACGCGCAACCCGCTGCACCGCGCCCACCAAGAGTTGACGTTCCGCGCCGCGAAAGAGGCGCAAGCCAACCTGCTGATCCACCCTGTCGTTGGCCTGACCAAACCCGGTGACATTGACCACTTCACCCGCGTCCGCTGCTACGAAGCGGTGCTGGATCAATACCCATCCTCTACAACGTCCATGAGCCTTTTGAACCTTGCCATGCGTATGGCTGGCCCACGTGAGGCTGTCTGGCACGGGCTGATCCGCAAAAACCACGGCTGCACCCACTTCATCGTTGGCCGCGACCACGCAGGCCCCGGCAAAAACTCTGCAGGCGAAGACTTCTACGGCCCCTACGACGCACAAGACCTGTTCCGCGAGCATCAGGAAGAAATGGGCATCGAAATGGTCGACTTTAAGCACATGGTCTATGTGCAGGAGCGCGCCCAATACGAGCCAGCCGATGAAATCGAGGACCGCGAGAACGTCACGATTCTGAACATCTCAGGCACTGAATTGCGCCGCCGCTTGGCCGAAGGCTTGGAAATCCCGGAGTGGTTCTCCTTCCCTCAGGTGGTTAGCGAGTTGCGCAAGTCCCGCCCACCTCGCGCCAGCCAAGGCTTCACCGTGTTCTTCACCGGCTTCTCCGGCTCCGGCAAATCCACGATCGCCAACGCGCTCATGGTCAAGCTGATGGAAATGGGCGGACGTCCGGTGACACTTCTGGACGGCGACATCGTTCGTAAAAACCTCAGCTCGGAGCTGGGCTTCTCGAAAGAGCACCGCGACCTGAACATCCGCCGCATCGGCTATGTCGCGTCCGAGATCACCAAGAACGGCGGCATCGCAATCTGCGCGCCTATCGCCCCCTACGCCACGACCCGCCGCGCGGTGCGCGAAGATGTCGAAGCCTTTGGTGCCTTCATCGAAGTGCACGTCGCGACCTCCATCGAGGAATGCGAGCGCCGTGACCGCAAGGGCCTCTACAAGCTGGCCCGCGAAGGCAAGATCAAGGAATTCACAGGCATTTCAGACCCCTACGACGTGCCAGAGAACCCCGAACTGTCGGTCGAGACCGAAAATGTGGAAGTCGACAACTGCGCCCATCAGGTGATCCTGAAGCTGGAATCGATGGGCCTGATCAAAGGTTAAATCGTAAGCTTTCAAGAAAAAGGCCCTCCAGAACCGGAGGGCCTTTTTTATTTCTACCCCTGCGGCGCAATCAGGGCAGCATGGTCCCGCGCATCACAATGCGCCCCTGCCCCGCGACTTTTACGCCTGTGATTGCGTCGCGCGGGCCCAAAACCTCTACGCGCGCCAATCCAGGCCGGCCCATGTCATGCCCTTGCTCAGCGCAGTAACTTGGCGATTTAATCAACCCATGATGCCACAAATACGCCGCAGCGCAGCCCGTGGCCGATCCGGTGAACGGGTCTTCTTTCGGGCTTGGTGGCTTCATCAGCAGGCGGCTGAAGGTGTCGCCCTCTGCCGTAGCGCCGTTCAAGCTCACCAAATAGGGCTCCATCACTGGCTTGCCTTCAAAAGACACGGCGTTTTGAAACGCCTCCATCGCGCTTGCGTTCATCTTAGCACGACGCAGCGCAGCGTGGTCACGTACCACGGTTATGACAAACGGCAATCCGGTTGAAACCACCTGAGGCAGCCCCACGATATCGTTCTCGTCAAGACCTACGACCTCGGCCACACGCTCCAATGGCACCACCTGCCCGAAAACCGGCGCGTTCTGGGTCATGGTGATCCAATTATCGTCCGACACGTCGACCGTGATGATGCCCGCCCCCGTCTCCAGCGTCAGGCGCGGGCCGGACACCCGTCCCCGCGCCAACGCCGACCGGACGGATGCAACAGTCGGGTGACCTGCGAACGCGATCTCGTGCGACGCCAGAAAGTAGCGCACTTTCAGGTCCGCCACATCGGAAGGGCCGATGAAGGTACACTCCACCAGCCCCGTTTCCTTCGTGTATCTCAGGCAAACATCCGAGGACAGTTCACCCTCGTCGTAGACCACCGCACAGCCGTTTCCGGCGAACGCGGTGTCGGTAAAGGCGTCAACCCAATCGAAGGGATATTCGCTCAATGCACCGTCACCGGCGCATAGTCGTTCTGACGCGCCAGCAAGAAGGCCACATCGCGATCTTGAACGACAGCCAGTCGCTCTCCATCAGCGGCGTGCACGGCGTAGAGCTGCTTGGCGCCGTCCAGCTCCTCTAGGACTTCGGCAGACAATTCGGCCGCATCAACCGCACGCACGTAGACGATACGGGCGTCGCCACCCAAGCTTTTCAGGTCAATTTGAGTATCCATGACACTTATCCTTTGTTGATCTTGATAGTTTGCACAATCGCATCAGGTACGGCCCGCTTCAGGTCCACATGCAGCAGCCCGTTTTCCGTAGAGGCTCCGGCGACTTCAACGCCGTCGGCCAGCACAAACGCTTTCTGAAACTGGCGCGCGGCGATGCCTCTGTGCAGGAAAATACGGTCCTCGCCTGCCTCGGCTTGCTTGCCGCGCACGATCAGTTGCCGGTCTTCGACGGTGATGGACAGATCGTCCTCCCCGAACCCCGCAACAGCCAGCGTAATGCGATACGTATTTTCGGCAGATTGTTCGATATTGAATGGCGGATAGCCGTTCTCGGATTTGGCGGTGCGTTCCACCAGCCGTTCCAGCTGGTCGAACCCCAGCAAAAATGGGTGTGACCCCAAGGTTAGCTTTGTCATGGCACAGTCCTAGATGATGAAGCGACTTTGCGAAAATGGCCCCCTAAGGCAGCCACCTCATGAAAATGGGGGCAGTTTCGCGATGAATCAAGAGCGAGTTCAGTGAATCACTAGACACAGCGCCTCCGCATGCTCACATTGGATGCAACCTCAGGAAAGAGCACTAAGCCCGTGAAATCATCCGAAAACATGACCAAGAACGATGTGCTCCGCGTGAAGCTTGAGGTTCTCAAACGCGAGCACCGCGATCTGGACGACGCAATCGCAGCGTTGCAGGAAAAACCAGCGCCCGATCCGCTCACCGTGCGGCGGCTGAAAAAGCAAAAACTGTCCTTGAAAGACCGCATCTCCGTGCTTGAGGACCAGCTTACCCCAGATATTATTGCGTGACCGTCCCAACCCGCTATAAGGGCGGCTTAAAATCGGCATACTGAAAGCGGTCCCATCATGAGCAACGCATCCGTCCCCGTCGGCATTATTATGGGCAGCCAATCCGATTGGCCCACGATGAAAGAGGCCGCCGATATGCTCGACGCGTTGGGGATCCCCTACGAGGCAAAAATCGTCTCTGCCCACCGCACCCCCGACCGCCTGTGGGAGTATGGAAAAACCGCCGTGGATCGCGGCTTGCAAGTGATCATCGCGGGCGCTGGCGGCGCGGCGCACCTGCCTGGTATGATGGCGTCGAAAACCCGCGTTCCGGTGATCGGCGTGCCAGTGCAGACCAAAGCGCTGTCGGGCGTGGACAGTCTCTACTCCATCTTGCAAATGCCACGCGGGTTTCCCGTGGCCACGATGGCCATCGGTGCCGCTGGTGCCGCGAACGCAGGCCTCATGGCCGCAGGTATTCTGGCACTGCAAGACAGTGACCTCGCCGCACGCCTCGACACTTGGCGCGCAGAGCTTTCCGCCTCCATCCCGCAGGAGCCTACAAATGACTAACGCACTGCCCACTGGGGCAACCATCGGCATCCTCGGTGGCGGCCAATTGGGCCGCATGCTGTCAGTCGCTGCGTCACGCTTGGGCTTCAAAACCTGTGTGTTCGAGCCGGGCGGCGATTGCCCCGCATCGCATGTCGCCAACGACCACATGCAAGCGTCCTATGATGACGCCGACGCCTTGCGCAAATTCGCAAATTCGGTCGATGTCATCACCTATGAATTCGAAAACATCCCCGCCTCCGCACTCGATCAGTTGGAAGCGCTGCGCGATGTGCGCCCGAACCGCCGCGCGCTAACGGTGAGCCAAGACCGGATGTCGGAGAAGGCGTTCCTAGAAGACATCGGCCTGACCGTCGCGCCCTTTATGGCCGTCGACACGCTGGACGACATGCATAAAGCCGTGGCCGCCGTTGGCACCCCGTCAATCTTGAAAACCCGCACGTTAGGATATGATGGCAAAGGTCAAGCGCGTCTCAGCGCTCCGTCGGACGCCGAGGGCGCTTTCGCCGCGATGGACGGGGCAAGCGCCGTTCTGGAAGGCTTCGTGGATTTCTCATGCGAGATATCCGTGATCGGCGCGCGCTCCGCTGACGGGCAAGTCGCATGCTTCGATCCGGGCGAAAACGTGCACCGCGACGGCATATTGCACACCACCACCGTACCCGCGTCGGTATCCGCGTCCTTGCGCACGGACGCCGTACTGATGACGGGCCGCATTTTAAACGCACTGGATTACGTCGGCGTGCTCGGGGTAGAGCTGTTCGTCACTCCGGCAGGTCTGATCGTGAATGAAATCGCACCGCGCGTGCATAATTCCGGCCATTGGACGCAAAACGGATGCGTTATCGACCAGTTCGAGCAACACATTCGCGCAGTGGCAGGCTGGCCGCTGGGCGATGGAAGCCGCCACGCGGATGTTGTGATGGAAAACCTGATCGGCGCGGACATGGACACTATCCCCGCCCGGTCAGCAGACCCAGCCGTCGCCCTGCATCTCTACGGTAAAGCCGACGCAAAAGCGGGCCGCAAGATGGGCCACATAAACCGGATCAGCCCGAAGTCGTAACCTAGTCCGCGCTCACGGCTTCAAGCGTTTGCTCAACGGTTTCCGTCACCGCCGCACCCACGTCTGTGGCCGCCTCTGTCACGACTTGCCCTACGTCCGTGGCCACGTCCGACGCGGTTTCGCCCGCTTTCTCTGCCACTTGAATAACGACATCTGTAAGCGTCAGACTACGGTCAAAAGCGCCCTCTTCCAAAAAGTGAATCGTTTCAGCGACGACCAGCGGCGAATTCATCATGAACGTATGCGTCAGCGCGAATTCCATATGGTCCGCCATGCCCTCGATCTTGGTGCTTTCAACCGACACTTTGCCGTCGTCCGGACCGGGAATAAGCAGCGAATAAAACGGATTAAGCGTCTGCGTCCCAGCAATCACACCCAAAGGGAAGTCAACAGGCCCCAAAGTATTCGGCAGGGAATCCGCGCCCGTATGCAGCTGAGCGCCAGCGGGGCCATTCACCCACTCGAACGGCTCCCACGCGCTGAGCTGGTCCACCAGTTCCGAGCCTTTGTTGGGCGGGGCCAGCATCACAACGCGGCCCAAATGTTCCAGCTCGTTATTCTTCAACCAGTTGCGCACAAGTATGCCGCCCATGCTGTGGGTCACGAAATGGATCGGTGTGTTGGCACCGCACTCGGCAATCGCGGCGGGGATTGTGGCCTCGGACAATTCGTCAATTGTCTCGGTCGTGGATGGGTAGGACGGGTTCACCGTTTGGTAGCCGCTGCTGGCTAAACTTTGCTCCATCACCGACAGCGAAAAGCCGCTCCGTGCCAACCCGTGCAACAACACCACGCAGTCGGCCATTGCGGCGGTCGGAAGCATAAAGACTATCAAGGCTATGTATCTCATAGGCTCTACTTAGACGTTAACCGTTTAGATTTCACCACTGCCTGTAACGACTTTGCGTCATTTGAGCACGGAACGTGTCTTTTCCCCCTGATTCAGGCGTGAAACCCGACATCCCAACAGGCAATTGATGATGCCCCCTGTTGACAACCCTTACATCGCGGCCACATGTAACCGCTCATCGCAGTAGTCGTTTAAGGAGAGGCATTCATGCCCGTAGTTGTCGTCGAGTCGCCTGCCAAGGCTAAGACAATCAACAAATATCTCGGCCCCGGCTACACGGTGCTTGCCTCTTATGGCCACGTCAGAGACCTGCCCCCGAAGGACGGTTCAGTCGATCCCGATAATGATTTCGACATGCTTTGGGAGGTCGCAAGCGACTCGAAAAAGCACGTCAAAGCAATCGCCGACGCATTAAAAGATGACAACAACCTGATCCTCGCGACCGACCCCGACCGCGAAGGAGAAGCGATTTCGTGGCACCTTGAGGAAACCCTGCGCAAGCGCAAGGTTATCAAGAAAGACACGCCCGTCAGTCGCGTGGTCTTTAACGCCATCACCAAAACCGCCGTCACCGAGGCCATGAAAAACCCGCGCCAAGTCGACCAGCCGCTGGTCGACGCCTATCTGGCACGCCGTGCGCTCGACTACCTTGTGGGCTTCAAACTGTCGCCCGTCTTGTGGCGCCGCCTGCCTGGGGCAAAATCCGCAGGCCGTGTGCAGTCGGTTTGCCTGCGCCTGATCGTCGACCGCGAGATGGAAATCGAGAAATTCAACGCCCAAGAATACTGGACGGTGAAGGCGATGCTCTCCAATTCGCGCGGCCAAGATTATGAGGCCCGTCTGACTACCCTCGCGGGCAAGAAGCTCGACAAGTTCGATATCGCCAATGACACCGCCGCCGAACTGGCTGTATCCGCGATCAACTCGCGCGATCTGAAAGTCACCAGCGTTGAGGCCAAACCCGGCTCGCGCAACCCGTCCGCCCCCTTCATGACCTCCACCTTGCAGCAGGAAGCCAGCCGCAAGTTCGGCATGGGCGCGCGCCAAACCATGAGTGCCGCACAACGCCTCTACGAGGCCGGACACATCACATACATGCGGACAGACGGCATCGACATGGCACCGGAAGCCGTGACCGCCGCCCGCGACGCAATCAAAGACAAGTTCGGCGATAAATACGTCCCGTCCGAGCCGCGCATCTACAAAAATAAAGCCAAGAACGCCCAAGAGGCGCACGAGTGTATTCGCCCGACCGAATTGGCCAAAGGTGTCGAAGACCTGTCGATCATGGATGCGGATCAACGCAAGCTGTACGACCTGATCTACAAACGCACCATCGCGTCCCAAATGGCTGCGGCCAAGCTGGAGCGCACAACCGTTCTGATCGGTTCCGACGACAGACAGGTAGAGCTGCGCGCCTCCGGCCAAGTGATGATGTTCGACGGGTTCTTGCGCGTCTACGAAGAAGGTAAGGATGACGCCGTCATCGACGACGATGACAAGTCCCTGCCCCAGATCAACCAAGGCGAGGCCGCGCCGAAGAAGTCGGTCACGCCCGAACAGCACTTCACCCAGCCGCCGCCACGCTACACCGAGGCGACACTCGTGAAGCGCATGGAAGAGCTCGGCATTGGTCGCCCGTCCACATACGCATCGATTGTCACCACGATCCAAGACCGCAGCTATGTGATCAAGGACAAGAACCGACTGATCCCTGAAGACAAAGGCCGTCTGGTGACGGTGTTCTTGTCAAACTTCTTCTCGCGCTACGTCGAATACGACTTCACCGCCGCGCTGGAGGCCGAGCTTGACGACGTCTCCGCCGGTGACCGCGACTACAAAACCGTGCTGGAACGCTTCTGGCGCGACTTCTCCGTCGCCATCGCGGAAGCGCTGGACCTCTCGATCACGGAAGTGCTGGAGAAGCTGAACGACGTACTGGCCCCGCACATCTTTCCGCCGAACGAGGAAGGCACCGATCCGCGTCTGTGCCCCAACTGCGGCGAGGGTCGCCTGTCCATGCGGACCGCGCGTTCCGGCGGCGCATTCATCGGCTGCTCGCGCTACCCGGATTGCAAATATACGCGCCCCTTCGGCCCGCCCAACCCTGAACTGGAAGCCAGCGCCATCCCACCGGAGGGCAAACTTCTGGGCGAGGACGACGGTGACAAGATCTGGATCCACAAAGGCCGCTTCGGCCCCTACGCCCAACGCGGCGAAGTAACCGAGGAAAACAAAAAGCCGAACCGCCAGTCGATCCCGAAAGAATGGCCACCCGAGGATATCGACCTGCCGCAAGCCGTGCGCCTGCTGTCTTTGCCGCGCCTGATCGGTCAGCACCCTGAGGACGGCGTGAACGTCTGGTCCAACATCGGGCGCTACGGCCCCTACATCAAACACGCCGACACCACGTCAAACCGTGGTGGCACCAACGCGAACTTGGAAACGCTGGAAGATGTGTTCACAGTCGGCATGAACCACGCGGTGCAACTGCTCGCCGAAAAAGTCGCATCCCGCGGTGGACGCGGCGCGGCGGCGAAAACCCTGCGTGACATGGGCGAACACCCTGATGAAGGCGGCGCAATCTCCATCATGGAGGGCAAATACGGGCCTTACGTGAAATGGGAAAAGGTCAATGCCACCATCCCCAAAGAGGTCGCCCCCGACGATCTGACCGTGGAGCAAGCGGTGCAGTTGATCGAGGACAAGCAGGCGAAAGGCGGCAAGAAACGCAAAGCCCCAGCCAAGAAGAAAGCCCCCGCAAAAAAGGCGGCGGCAAAGAAACCCGCTGCGAAAAAAGCACCGGCTAAGAAGGCTCCGGCGAAAAAGGCGGCTGCTAAGGAATGATCAAGGGACTGCTGTTTTTACTGGCAATCTTTTGCACGCTGGTCGGGTTGTTGGTGTTCGCCAAATCCCGACCAGCCCCCAGCCCTGACGGCGCGGGCTTGAACGTCGGTCATCAAACTGTCACCGTCGCCTAGGTAGAAGGGTCTTGCTTCCAAGACCGCCCCTCTAACCTATAAGGCGCACCCAGATGATCCGCTCCATTCTCGCTACGTCCGCCCTCTGCATAGCGCTTGCCGCGCCGGCGCTGCCCGACACGGCGCACGTCGGGCCCAGACCGCTCTATCTCGTTGATCAGATGGCGGATGGTGCCTTGAAGGACAAGTTGCTGTCTTGCGCCGACCAACCCGTGCGCCGCACCGATTTCTCCATCGGTCATCGCGGGGCCGCCTTGCAATTTCCAGAGCACACCGCCCAAAGCTATACAGCCGCCGCCCGCATGGGGGCGGGCATTGTCGAATGCGACGTGACCTTCACCGCCGACAAGCAACTGGTGTGCCGTCACGCTCAAAATGATCTGCACACCACCACCAATATTCTGGGCACCGATCTGGCCAGCAAATGCACCGCGCCCTTCACCCCCGCATCGGGGGAGACCAAAGCCAACGCCGAGTGCCGCGCCTCAGACCTGACGCTCGCAGAGTTCCAGACCCTGCGCGGCAAGATGGACGCCGCAAACCCCAACGCCACCACCACGCAGGAGTTCATGGACGCCACCGCAAACTGGCGCACCGACCTTTATGCGGCCCACGGCACGCTGCTCACCCACGCGCAAAGCATTGCGTTGATCAAATCCCACGGTGCAAAGTTCACGCCGGAGCTAAAAGCCCCCGTTGTTGCCATGCCGTTCGACGGCATGACCCAAGAAAACTACGCGCAAATGCTGATTGACGACTACAAGGCCGCAGGCATCCCCGCGTCGGACGTCAGGCCCCAAAGCTTCAACCTTGCTGATGTGCTCTATTGGATCGATGCGGAGCCTGACTTCGGCAAGCAAGCGGTCTACCTCGTGTCTTGGGCGGGGGATTTTGACGAACAAGACCCAGCAACGTGGCAAGAAGACTTCGCTGCGCTACGCGCCCAAGGCGTCAACTACCTCGCGCCGTCAATGAACATGATGCTGACAAACGCAGACGGCGAAATCGCGGCCTCAGCCTATGCGCGCGCTGCGCGGGAGGCTGGGCTGCAGCTGATCGGTTGGTCGCTGGAACGTTCCGGCCCGCTAGATGGCGGCGGCGGCTGGTACTACGGCTCAATCAATGACCTCGTGACGTCCGACGGGGACATGTACGCGGTGATCGACGTGCTGGCCCAAGACGTGGGCGTTGTAGGGCTGTTTTCGGACTGGCCCGCGACCGTCAGCTATTATGCCAGCTGCATGGACCTGCCATAGTGCCTTGAATTCGGGCGCGCGCTGCCCGACATAGACACCATGCATTTTGCCAATCGGGGGCCGACCACTTTATGACTACGCCGAATACTGCCGCGCTGGATTTTCTTCTGACACGCCGCTCGCGCCCTCATAAAACGCTCACCGCCCCCGCGCCGGACCGCGCGGCGCTCCTGCCTCTGCTCACCGCCGCCGCACGCACCCCCGATCATGGCAAGCTGGAGCCATGGCGTTTCATCGTCCTGGAGCAGGCCGCGCTGCACCGCTTGGCGGACCTCACTCGCGCACGCGGGGCGGAGCTGGGGCAAGACGTCGACCAAATCGACAAAGTATCGGGCATGTTCAAAACCGCCCCGCTGTCTGTGGCCGTCGTCGCCTCCCCCAAACCGTCGCCGAAAGTTCCCGAAGTGGAGCAAACCCTCAGCGCCGGAGCCGCCTGTCTTGCCCTTCTCAACGCGGCGCTTGCGGCAGGCTGGGGCGCGAACTGGCTCACGGGCTGGACCGCGTTCGACCGCCCGTTCCTAAGTCAGGGGCTGGACCTCGCCGAGCATGAGTTTGTCGCGGGCTTCATCCATCTGGGCACCGAAACCTCTACCCCGCCGGACCGCCCGCGCCCCGATCTGGATGCCATCACGACATGGGTGACAGAATGATCATTTCGGACTTCCTCAAAGCCATCGGCCAGATCGGCGACCGCCGCTTCCTTACCGTGCTTCTCATTGGCGTGGCCCTCACGCTGGCGCTTTTGTTCGGGTTCACGGTGGTCTTCGCGTGGACCGTCGGGTTGGTGCTGCCAGACAGCTTCTCACTGCCATGGATCGGGGAGATCACATGGATTGACGACGTCCTGTCGTGGGCCGTTGTCCCCGTGATGATCGGGGCCTCCGTGTTCTTGATGGTGCCCGTCGCCTCCGCCTTCACCGGCCTGTTCCTAGACCGCATCGTCGACGCGGTGGAGGCCGAACACTACCCCGGCTTGGCCCCTGTCACCCCCCTGCCAATGGCGGAGGTGCTGCGCGAGACGTCCAAGTTCCTTGGCCTTCTGGTCGCCGTCAACATCGTGGCGCTGGTTTTGTGCATCATCTTCCCGCCTTTCGCGCCGTTGATCTTCTGGGGCGTGAACGGGCTGCTGCTTGGCCGTGAATACGCCACGCTGGTGGCGCAACGGCGGCTCGGCACGGACGGCGCGCGCGACTTTCGCAAGCGCCACCGCGCGCAGATATGGATCGCGGGCACGCTCATGGCGGTCCCGCTGACGATCCCTTTCGTGAACCTGCTCATCCCGATCTTGGGCGTCGCAACCTTCACACACCTCTACCACCGCTTGGCAGGTAAGGCGGTTTAGCTGTCTGTCTAGCTGTCTGGGCCGAACCGCTTATATAGGTTCATGCTGTCGGCGTTGATGTAGCCATAGATAATCGCCAGACACATCGGCACCCAGATCACCACGGCAATCATCGTGGTGATCGCAAACTTGCGCTTCATCCGCGGATTTGACGGGGCGGAGCGCGGAGTGCCATGCGCAACGTCCCCCGCCTCGCTTTGGCTCCGTGTGCCAAAAGGCAGCACGCAAAACAGCGTCAAAAACCAGATGACCGCGAACACCACGATGGCGGATGTGATGGCCATTACGCTTGCTCCAATTCAACAAGGGTGCCCGTGAAGTCTTTGGGGTGGAGAAACAAAACCGGTTTTCCATGCGCGCCGATCTTCGGCTCGCCATTTCCCAGCACCCGCGCGCCGCTGTCTTTCAGACGGTCGCGCGCCACAAGGATGTCGTCCACCTCATAGCAAATGTGATGAATGCCGCCCGACGGGTTCTTGTCCAAAAACCCTTGGATCGGGCTGTTCTCGCCCAGCGGGTAAAGCAGCTCAATCTTGGTGTTGGGCAGCTCGATAAACACAACCGTAACCCCGTGGTCCGGCTCGTCTTGGGGGGCACCCACGGTGGCGCCCAAGGTGTTTTGGTACTGGGCGCAGGCCGCCTCAAGATCAGGCACCGCGATTGCCACATGGTTCAGTCTGCCGATCATCGCTCTCTCCGTCAGGGTCATGTCAGTCCGGTCGGTTATGACGTCGCCACCAGATGCAAGCAAGCGTCATGAGGTGCGTAAAAACCGCGCTATTCACGTTCTATTAGGTATCGGCGGTCAAGCTTGGTGTCAGACCCGACTCACCCTCTAGCTGCCGGAGGCCATGATGCCCGACAACACCGCCTACATGACACTCACCCCCCACGCGACCGCGCAACGCCCCCTTTTGGGGCTGACCGTTCTGGTCGTCGAAGACAGTCGCTTCGCCTCCGAAGCGGTTCGCCTGCTGTGCATCCGCTCCGGCGCGCGCATTCGCCGCGCCGACAGCCTGACCGCCGCACGCAGGCATTTGCAGGTCTACCGCCCGTCCGTCGTCGTGGTGGATTTGGGTCTGCCGGACGGCTCCGGCGTCGACCTGATTGCAGAGCTGGCGAGCGGGTCATCCTCCGCCCGCCCCGTCATGATTGCAACAAGCGGCGCGGACGGCGATGGATACGCACAGGCCGCGCTGGATGCAGGCGCGCATGACTTCTGCCCGAAGCCCTTCACCTCGGTCTGTGACTTCCAGCAAATCATTCTAAAGCATCTTCCAGCCGACATGCGCCCCACCGGCCCGCGGTTGGTGACCCATGAAGCCGTGTCGCCCGATCCGATCGCGCTGAATGAAGACCTGTTTCATCTCGATGAGCTTTTGGGCAGCGGCTTGGACGCCCTGCCCTATGTCGCCCCCTTCCTGCAGGGGCTATCGCGCCTTGCCAAGGATGAGGAGCTTGCCAGCGTCTCCAAAACCTTAACCCGCGCGCAGCAATGCGGGGTCGGGCGGCGCAGCGCCATTCAGGCCACGCGCAACCTGATCCAGCGCCGCTTAAGCGTGCGTGAATTGGTCTAAAGCGCGGGGTCGCTTGCCACACGAACAAGGCTGGTCAATGCGCCCAACTGCTCGATCTGGCGGCCTTCCGCGTCAAAGTTCGATGGCGCCAACCACGCGCCGAAAGCCTCTTTCAGCGCTGGCCACTCAGCGTCAATACACGCAAACCACGCAGTATCGCGGTTACGCCCCTTCACCACCGCCGCTTGCCGAAAAATACCCTCAAAGCTGAACCCGTAACGTTGGGCGGCGCGGCGCGATCCAAGATTGGTCGCGTCGCACTTCCATTCAAACCGGCGGTAGCCTGCCTCAAACGCCCATTGCATCATCAGGAAAATCGCCTCCGTCGCAGCGGGTGTGCGCTGAAGCTCCGGCGAAAAATTTACGTGCCCCACCTCGATAGAGCCCGCCTCCGGCGCGATGCGCAGATAACTTGCCACACCGCTGCAATGCCCCGTGGCCAGCGGCTTGATCGCATAGAAAAACGGGTCAGCGCCTTGTGTCACATCCCGCGCCCAGCGGTGATACGCAGCCGAGGACGCGAACGGCCCGTAAGGCAGGTAATCCCAGATCGCATCGCTGGCGGAATTCGCGCGGTGCAAATCCGCCGCATGAAGGTCTGGCACCAGACGCTCCAACTGAACATACCGTCCCTGCAAAAGCTCCGCATCGGGCCTTCGGGGCGGCGTCCAGTCATCAACTGCGCGGCGGTTCGGAATACTGGATGTCATAGGGCTGCCCTTGGTGCGTAACATGTTGCGATTCTAGGACGGATCGCCCCCCAGCGCCAAGGCGCAAAACGGCCCAAGCTTGCGTTAAAATTAGCCAAGTTGATACCCGCTTGCCGACGTATTCATGCCATTTTTGCCCTGCAAATTCGCGCTCAGCACGCCCCAGTGAAGGAGACCACGGTGACCCGATTATTCAAAACATTCCTGAAAAAGGAAGACGGCGCAGCCCTTGTTGACGTAACAATGTTGCTGGCCGCAGGGTTGGGTTTGGGGCTGGCAGCGATGGCCACGGTGTCTTTGGTATCGGGCGGCGCGCAAGGCAATCAGTCGGCGACAATGGCGCAGCACACCACGCAGCCCACGCTTTAAGCCAGTAGCCCCGGATCGCGCCCCAGACGCAGACCGGGGAAAATCACCGTCTCCAAAGACGCGGTATCAATCGCGTACATGCCGCGCATCAGCCACGCGATATATGATCTGACATCCGCCGTCGGCATCAGGTCGCGCCGCGCGTAAAGCGCCGCCTCCTCCAAGCCAGGCCAGTCGCCGTAAACCCGCCCGCCGCGTATCGCGCCACCCGCCAAGATCATCGCGCCGCCCGTTCCGTGATCCGTGCCACGCGTTCCGTTCTCCCGTGCCGTCCGCCCGAACTCCGTCACCGCGACCACGGCAGTCTTGTCCCAATGCGCACCCAGCTCTTGCTTTAACGTCAAGATAGCATCCTGAAGTCCGCTCAACGCGCGCCCGATGCCGCGCGTCTGCGCGCGGTGCGTGTCCCAGCCGCCAAGCGAAAACGCCGCTATACGCGATGCCTCATTCAGGCGGCGCGCGGCAAAACTGGCCAGAACCGAGGCGTCACCCGCAGCCTGCGCCGACTTGACGGCCTCCCGCATGCCTTTTCCCGACATCCCGAAACTGTCATCACTCGCGAGCCCAAGACTTTCCGCAATCGCGATCGCGTCCATGCTGGTGCCATGAAACAACGGGTCATCATGGTAAATTTGCTCCAACAGCAGCCGCGCTTGGGGCGACATATCCAGCCGCGCATCCGGCGACCAACTCGACACTGGCGCACGCCCTGCCACCAGCTTCATGTCGGACCGCCCGATGGCGAACGCGGTCTCCGAGCCTGCATTTGGTAGGATTTGCAGCATCCGGTTCAACCAGCCGTCCCGCGACTGGGCCGCGTCCACGTCCATCCCCGTCCCTGCCTCCAGCAGGTCTTGCCCGTCAAAGTGGCTGCGCTTGTCGCGGTAAGGCGTGGACACCGCATGTGCCGCAGCCAGATCGCCCTGCTGCCAAAGGGGCATCAGGGCGCTAAGCGCGGGGTGCAGCGCAAAGAACCCGTCCAGATCCGTAGCCCCGTGGTCGCGCGCCATGCCCAGCCCCGCGCGGTACTGGCGCAGCAACGGGTCGCCTAAGGGCCGCACCACATCAAGCCCATCCATGGCCCCGCGCAAGATGATCACGACCAGCCTGTTTTCGCCCGGTGCCTGCGCAAAGGTCATCGGCGTCATCAACGGGCTTGCCGCCGCCGAGCAGCCAAGCGCCGCCCCACGCACCAAAAATCTGCGACGTGATATACTGCCCGCCATTTCTATCTCCTTTGGAACCGTGGCGAGGCGAGGACCAATCCCACCCCCTCGCGCCGCGTCTCCGCCGCGCTGGCCGCGAATTTGACCTGCGCATCCGCCACGTCCCCCAGCGCCGCGCCGACGAACAATCGCGGGTCCGGCAAGCTGCGGAAAAACGCGGACGGTGCCGACATCGACCATTGGATGCGCGCGGCCAAGCCCTGCGGCGTCACCCACGCCTCCGCCTCCTCCGGCCAGCCATCCGGGCCTGCGGGACGGAACCATTTCTGCCCCATCGCTGTCATCGGCGTCACAATATAAGCCGCGCGTTTGGTTCTGTTCAAACGCTGCAAAGACGCAGGCGGCACCTCCAGCACCCGCAATGCGGAGGCTATAAAATCCAGCGGTTGCTTGACCTTTTGGCCAAAGCTGTCCCATGCAAACGGGTGGCGCAGCATCGCCTCATAGACTGGCACCAATGCCCCGCCCGTCGACAGGTATACGTCCGCCATGTCTGCCACCATCCCCGCATCGGGACTGTCGGCGGTGAAATGCACCGCAAGCTTCTGCGCGATATGGCGTGCGGTGTCAGGGTGCCGCGCCACATCGTCCAAAAACGCCGTCACATCGCGCAGCGCGGGCGGTCCGCCGCCGTAGGTGCGCCCCAGCACGGTCTCGCCGCCCGGCTCCACTATTTTGTCACGGAAGGTAAAACCGGTGCCAAGTTCGGTCGTCAGGCCAGTCAACAGCTCCGCCAACTGGCGCACATCGGTTTGCGTGTACGCCCCGTCAACGCCAAGCGTATGCAGTTCCAGCAGCTCACGCGCCAGATTTTCGTTCAAGCCACGCCGCCCCTTCGCGCCGCGCGAGTTCGGGCCAACGGATATGTTCTGATCCAGATAATCCAGCATCATCGGGCTGGTCACGACCGCCTTCAACATATCGGCAAAGTTACCTGCAATATGTGGCCGGATCGTTTCCTCTATGTAGGCGGGCACGGCGTTGCGTGTGAGGTTGTTCTTGCCAACAACGGTAAAATGATCCGCCCAAAACCGCGTCAGCCGTTCGCGAAAAGGCTGCGTGCTGGTGATGGAGCGCGATAAAGTCGGCGCAAACGCCCCCTGAAGCCGCAAGTTCAACGCGCGGCGCGCCGCCTTATAGGCCTTGGTCAGATCCTCCGCGTCGGGACCATTCCGCCCGCGTCGGGAGGCCCGCTGCAACGCGCTAACGTTCGCGAATTCGGCATGAAGGTTGGAAAACGGCTCAATCGGGAACGCCTTGGCGGCTAAGTCCGGCCCCTTGAGCTGCGCCAGCAACGCATCAAGGGACGACGCGGGGGCGATGTCCGGCGCCAGCCCTTCGCCAAAGCGAATAGCGGCAATATCAGGTGTGAACGCCATGGGGCGGCTCTTTCCTCAACTCGGTTTGCCTCAGTCTAGCCTATAGCTGACGCAAATCCGTTGAAAAAACGTTGCGAACCGCCCCCTCAGTGGCGAATTTCCGCTTTAGTCCTGCGGGATAACGCGCAGGCCCAATTCCATCAGCTGATCGCTCATCGGCTCACTTGGGGCCGACATCATCAGGTCTTCGGCGCGTTGGTTCATCGGGAACAGGATCACTTCGCGAATGTTGGCCTCGTCAGCCAACAACATCACGATGCGGTCGATGCCCGCAGCACAGCCACCGTGGGGCGGTGCGCCGTATTTGAACGCGTTGACCATACCACCAAAGCGCTTGCGCACTTCTTCTTCGCCGTAGCCTGCCAACTCGAACGCCTTGAACATGATCTCCGGTTTGTGGTTCCGGATCGCACCGGACAGCAGCTCGTAGCCGTTACACGCCAAGTCGTATTGGTAGCCCAGCACGTCCAGCGGGTTGCCTTCCAGCGCTTCCATCCCGCCTTGCGGCATGGAGAACGGGTTGTGCGAGAAGTCGATCTTGCCGCTTTCCTCCTCCGCCTCATACATCGGGAAGTCCACGATCCACGCGAAGGCAAACCGGTCCAAATCGGTCAGTTTCAGCTCGTTGCCGATCTCGACACGCGCACGCCCCGCAACCCCTTCAAAGGACGACGGCTTGCCACCCAAGAAGAACGCCGCATCGCCAACACCCAGCCCCAATTGCTGACGGATCGCTTCCGTGCGCTCTGGGCCGATGTTCTTGGCCAATGGGCCAGCGGCTTCCATGCCTTCGCCTTGGTCGCGCCAGAAGATATAGCCCATACCAGGCAGGCCTTCTTTTTGCGCAAAGGCGTTCATACGGTCGCAGAACTTACGTGAGCCACCTTTGGGCGCAGGAATGGCGCGAATTTCCGTGCCGTCCTGCTCCAGAATTTTCGCGAAGATCGCAAAGCCGGAGTCCTTGAAGTGCTCGGACACGACCTGCATTTTGATCGGGTTGCGCAGGTCGGGCTTGTCGGTGCCGTACCACAGCGCCGCGTCCTTATAGGAAATCTGCTCCCACTCGGTATCAACCTTACGGCCACCGCCGAACTCCTCAAACACACCCTGCACCACAGGCTGGATGGTGTTGAAGACGTCTTCCTGCTCCACAAAGCTCATCTCAAGGTCAAGCTGGTAGAAGTCGGTGGGCGAGCGGTCCGCGCGCGGGTCTTCGTCACGGAAACACGGCGCGATCTGGAAATACTTGTCAAAGCCCGACACCATCAGCAGTTGCTTGAACTGCTGCGGGGCTTGCGGCAGCGCGTAGAACTTGCCCGGATGCAAGCGCGACGGGACCAAGAAGTCACGCGCACCTTCAGGGCTGGAGGCCGTGATAATCGGCGTCTGGAATTCCTTGAACTTCATGTCCCACATCCGGCGACGCATGGAGGACACGACGTCGGAGCGCAGGATCATGTTGCGCTGCAACTTCTCACGGCGCAGGTCCAAGAAGCGGTACTTCAGGCGGGTCTCTTCAGGGTATTCTTGGTCGCCAAACACCATCAATGGCAGCTCGTCCGAGGCGCCCAGAACTTCGATGTCGCGGATGAATACCTCAACTTCGCCCGTCGGCAGCTTGGCGTTCACCAACTCCGGCGCGCGCGCCATGACGTTGCCGTCAATGCGGATACACCACTCGGAACGGACCTTCTCCACGTCCTTGAACACGGGGCTGTCAGGGTCGGCCAGAACCTGCGTCACACCGTAGTGATCGCGCAGGTCGATGAAGAGGATGCCGCCGTGGTCACGGACGCGGTGCACCCAGCCGGAAAGGCGAACATTGTCGCCCACATTGGCGGCGGTCAGGTCGGCACAGGTATGGCTGCGATATGCGTGCATGATATGGGGCCCTCTTTGGCGTAAATCAGTATCGGGCTGATACACATGCCCAAGGCCACAAAGTCAAGCAAACGGGGCGCAAATTAGCCAAGGAAGCGAATTAATTGACAACCCGCGCTAAATCCGGCCCTCTGCTGCCCTAACTGCCGACGGCACTTGGCAGACAACATGACACGAGAAAGCAATATTTATGTGGGACAGACTACTTGGCACCTTGCTCAAGCAGCTTATCAAAGACGGCACCCTGACGGTCCATCTCAATTCCGGAACCATACTCACCGCAGGTAACGGGTCCATACCCGCCGTCACCGTGCGCTTTACCGACGACACTCTTCCAAGAAAGCTCATCACCAATCCAGAACTTGCCATGGGCGAGGCCTATATGGATGAGACCCTTACAATTGATAATGACGATGTGCGCGGTCTGCTGACGCTGGTGGTGCGCAACTTTCAGGGCGGGAACCTGCCCTTGTCCCAAAAAATTGCGCGGCAACTGCGCATCGCCAAACGTACATGGGATCAATGGATTCCACATGCCGTTGCCAAGAAAAACGCGGAGCACCACTACGACATCTCCACGCCGTTCTATTACCTCTTTCTCGACGACGACAAACAATACACCTGCGCCTATTTTAAAGACCCAAGCTACACGCTGGAGCAGGCCCAAGCCGCCAAGAAAGCCCATATCGCGGGCAAGCTTTTGATAAAGCCCGGCATGAAGGTGCTTGATATTGGCTCCGGCTGGGGCGGCCTCGCGATCACATTGGCCAAGGACTACGGCGCGAAGGTTGTCGGCCTGACCCTCTCGGACGAGCAGCGCAAGGCAGCAACCCTGCGCGCCGAGGAGGCCGGCGTGTCCCATCTCGTCGAATTCCGGCTGCAGGACTATAGGGACAACACCGAAGAGTTCGACCGGATCGTCTCCGTCGGCATGTTGGAACACGTGGGCCAGCCGCAATACGCGACCTACTTCCGCCAGATACAAAAGAACCTGAAGGAAGACGGCGTCGCGTTGATCCATTTCATCGGGCGCACCGGTCCGCCGGGCAATCTGTCGCCGTGGTTCCAGAAGTACATTTTCCCGGGCGGCTACACGCCCTCCTTGTCCGAAGTCGTAAGCGTGGTCGAAAAGTCGCAACTGGAGGCGGCGGACATCGAGGTCTGGCGCACCCATTACGACCGCACGCTATATGAGTGGCTGATGCGGTTCGAGGGGCGTTTGGACGAGGTTCGCGCCATGGGCTACGATGAACGCTTCATCCGCATGTGGCGCTACTATCTGATTGCGTCAGAACTCAGCCTCTCAGACATGCCGCATGTTCTGTACCATGTGCAGCTTCATAAGCATCAAACCACGGTGCCGATTACACGCGATTATCTTTACGTGGACGGCGCTGCGGAGCCGCATTCCGCGTTTCCCGACGGGTTTACCCCCGAAAAGTAAATTTTGCACAGGTTGCCAGACTTTCCTCGAAAGTCTGGCCCCAATTTCTCCTAGAGAAATTGCCACGCCAAGCCCAGACGTTCGGCGCTCTCCCTCGCGGCAAGCAAAGAATCTGATATCCCTTCTCTACATGCCCTTGCGCCCACTTGGTGGACTCCTTAAACCCACGATAATTTGCGCAAACTTGGGGTCCGGACTATGCCAAAAAGAACCGATATCAAATCCATCATGATCATCGGCGCAGGCCCCATTGTAATCGGGCAAGCGTGCGAATTTGACTACTCGGGCGCTCAGGCCTGCAAGGCCCTGCGCGAAGAAGGCTACCGCGTCATCTTGGTGAACTCCAACCCCGCCACGATCATGACCGACCCTGACATGGCCGACGCCACCTACATCGAGCCGATTACGCCCGAAGTTGTCGCGAAAATTATCGAAAAAGAACGCCCTGACGCCTTGCTGCCAACGATGGGCGGGCAAACCGGCCTTAACACGTCGCTGGCCCTTGAGGAAATGGGCGTCCTCAAGAAATACAACGTCGAGATGATTGGCGCCAAACGCGAAGCCATCGAGATGGCCGAGGACCGCAAACTGTTCCGCGAAGCCATGGACCGCTTGGGCCTTGAAAACCCGAAAGCCACCATCGCGAACACCATGCAGGAATGCATGGACGCCATTGAATATGTGGGCCTGCCCGCGATCATCCGCCCCGCCTTTACCTTGGGCGGCACCGGCGGCGGCGTGGCGTATAACCGCGACGACTATGAGCACTTCTGCAAAACCGGCCTAGATGCGTCCCCCGTCAATCAGATCCTGATCGACGAATCCCTGCTCGGCTGGAAAGAGTACGAGATGGAAGTCGTGCGCGACCACGCCGACAACGCCATCATCGTCTGCGCAATCGAGAACGTGGACCCGATGGGCGTCCACACCGGCGACAGCATCACAGTGGCCCCCGCCCTGACGCTGACCGACAAAGAATACCAAGCCATGCGCAACGCCTCTATCGCTGTGCTGCGTGAAATCGGCGTGGAAACAGGGGGCTCCAACGTACAATGGGCCGTGAATCCCGCAGATGGCCGCATGGTCGTGATCGAGATGAACCCGCGCGTGTCGCGCTCCTCCGCGCTGGCGTCCAAAGCCACGGGCTTCCCAATCGCCAAAATCGCCGCCAAGCTGGCCGTCGGCTTCACACTGGACGAACTCGACAACGACATCACAGGCGTCACACCTGCGTCTTTCGAGCCAACAATCGACTATGTTGTCACCAAAATCCCACGCTTCGCATTTGAAAAATTCGCAGGCTCCGAACCCTATCTGACCACCGCTATGAAATCCGTGGGCGAGGTCATGGCTATCGGCCGCACCATCCACGAGTCCCTGCAAAAGGCGCTCGCCTCCATGGAAACCGGCCTTACCGGTTTTGACGAGCCGAAGGTCGCAGGCATGCCCGCCCCCGACGCACAGGTCTACCAGAACCAAGACGGCACCCGCATTCTGGTCGGCAAAGACGCCGCCGCGCAAGAAGCCATCGACAAGGCCCTGACGCGCGAGCTGGCCAAGCAAACACCAGACCGCATCCGCGTCATCGCCCACGCCATGCGCTACGGCTTCTCCAACGACGAAATCAACCAGATCACGGCCTATGACCCGTGGTTCCTGTCCCGCATCCGCGAGATTATCGAGGCAGAAGCCGTGATCCGCAAAGACGGCCTGCCGATGACCGAGGACGGCCTGCGCGACCTCAAAATGCTGGGCTTCTCTGACGCCCGTTTGGCGATCCTCACGGGCCGCAATGAGGCCGACGTGCGCAAAGCCCGCCAGAACCTAGGCGTCAACGCTGTGTTCAAACGCATCGACACCTGTGCCGCCGAGTTCGAGGCGCAAACCCCCTATATGTATTCCACCTACGAGAGCCCGATGATGGGTGAGGTCGAATGCGAGGCCCGCCCGTCCGACGCCAAAAAGGTCGTCATCTTGGGCGGTGGCCCCAACCGTATCGGCCAAGGGATCGAATTCGACTACTGCTGCGTCCACGCCTGCTACGCGCTGACCAAGCAGGGCTACGAGACGATCATGATCAACTGCAACCCTGAGACCGTGTCCACCGACTACGACACCTCGGATCGCCTCTACTTCGAGCCGCTCACATTCGAGCACGTGATGGAAATCCTGCGGGTGGAGCTGGAGAACGGCACCCTGCACGGCGTTATCGTGCAGTTCGGCGGTCAAACCCCGCTGAAAATCGCGCAAGCCTTGGCGGATGAGGGCATCCCGATCCTCGGCACATCCCCTGACGCAATCGACTTGGCCGAAGACCGCGAACGCTTCCAGCAGCTGGTGCAAAATCTCGGCCTGAAGCAGCCGCACAACGGTCTTGCCCACTCCGACGCAGAGGCCTTCGAGAAGGCCAAGGAAATCGGCTTCCCGCTGGTGATCCGCCCCTCCTACGTCCTCGGTGGCCGCGCGATGGAAATCGTGCGCGATCAGGCGCAGTTGGAACGCTACATCTCCGAGGCCGTGGTGGTCTCCGGCGACAGCCCCGTGCTCTTGGACAGCTACCTGTCCGGCGCGGTGGAGGTTGACGTCGACGCGCTTTGCGACGGCGAGAAGGTCCATGTGGCCGGCATCATGCAGCACATTGAGGAGGCCGGCGTACACTCGGGCGATAGCGCCTGTTCCCTGCCACCCTATTCACTGTCCAAAGACATCATCCAGCAGCTGCGCGAGCAGACGGAGGCGCTGGCCATCGCGCTCAACGTGGTTGGCCTGATGAACGTGCAATTCGCCATCAAGAACGATGAAATTTTCCTGATCGAGGTCAACCCGCGCGCCTCGCGCACCGTGCCCTTCGTGGCCAAGGCCATCGGCTCGCCCATCGCCTCCATCGCCGCGCAGGTCATGGCGGGTGCCAAGCTGGGCGACTTCGACCTGATCGACCCGATCATCGACACTTACGCGGTGAAAGAAGCCGTGTTGCCCTTCGCCCGCTTCCCCGGCGTGGATACGATCCTTGGGCCGGAAATGCGCTCCACAGGGGAGGTCATGGGCACCGATAAGGACTTCCACATGGCCTTCCTGAAGGCGCAAATGGGCGCAGGGACGGAGCTGCCGCTGGACGGCAAGGGCATGGTCTTCATCTCCATCCGCAACGAGGACAAGACCCCCGCGATGCTAGAGGCGGGTCGCGTGCTCGCAGACCTCGGCCACACCCTGACCGCCACACGCGGCACGGCGGCTTGGCTGAACGAGCACGGTATCGCTTGCGAGACGGTTAACAAAGTCTATGAGGGCCGCCCGAACATCGTCGACCAGATGAAGGACAAGATGATCTCACTGGTGCTCAACACCACCGAGGGCGCACAGGCGGTCGAGGACAGCCGAGACATCCGGAGCATCGCCCTCTACGACAAAATCCCCTACTTCACGACAGCCGCAGCGGCCCACGCCTGCGCGCTGGCCATGAAGGCACGAGTTGAGGGTGAAATCGGGGTTAGGGCGTTGCAGGGGTGAGTGTGAAAACGGGCCGGAATGACCCTTGTTGGTGTGGATCTGGTCGGAAGTACAAAAAATGTCATTTAGACCGAGAGACACAACCTCCGACCAAGGCTTCCGACTGGATAGCCACCAAGAAAACCCAGTTTTCCAAGAAAACTTGTATGGTGCCGACAGGAATGAAGGCGGCTTGCGAAGGCAAAATCATTTCAGCCCACTCGATCTCTAAATCTGCGAATCTAAAGCCTCTTTCAGAGGGCGGTCATGTTCTCGGATTGAGCGCGAGTTTATCCGACTTAATCGAAACAAAAGGTAAAATAGTGCCAAGGCCAATTGGAGTTGGCCAAGCTTCAACATTTTTGGGATTTTGCGCAAAACATGATCGAGAACTCTTCTCATGCATTGAGAATGAGGAATTTTCAGCCCGCAACGACCAACTGCATTCGCTCGCGTTCAGAAGTCTTTGTCGCGAGTATTACGGCAAGCAAGCGGTCGACTTTATGCCGAACATGATTGCAGACATGGATAAGGGAAAATCTAATGACGATCAGTTTATGACGCAAGCCATGTCGCTATTAAATCGCACAGGAATAGAAAGCTCAAAGAACGACTTTAAGAAAGCGTACAATGAGCTTGGCAAAGCCCTAGAACTCCGTGAATTTAAAAGCCTCGAGAGTCTTGTGATCTATTTCGATGAAAAGTTGCCATTCGCATTCTCATCCGCTTGGGCACCCTTAAGGCTTCTGGACGGTTCAGACCTACAAGATGGCAGCGATCTTCAGCACGAATGCGAAGTAGTAATGTTCGCCACCGCACAATCTACAAACGGAACTTACATTTGCATCAATTGGCGCAAGGACGGCGCAAAAGTAGGGCAAGCTATTGCCCGTTCATTGCTGAATTATCCAGAGGAATCACAGCTCTCAGTATTGCTCCAGTTCGTATTTCAGCATGCTGACAACATTTTCTTCCAAAGACGCTGGTTCGAAGCACTCTCAGTCAAAAAACGGAAACAAATTGATAAGTTGATCCACGATGGCATAGACTTTTTCGGCTCGACACCAGATGCACATATCATTCCCGACATGCGTCTTCACCCTGCGACTCCTAAAAATGTTGCTTATGTAAATTGGTAAACGAGCTGTACGGTGGCTGCCCCCGCAGGTGCGAGGTTCACCACCCAATTCCTAGGCGGCGCTTGCGACCTTGTCGGCTGTCCTGCGGATATGGAAAGTCGGGGTACGTTTACCCCAGACACCGACGCCACAAAAGCGCCCCGCAAAAACGCCTACCCGCTCTACCCCCTAGCCACACCTCAACACAAAAAAATGGGCGGCAACGCCACCCATTCATAAATCATCAACTCTTTTTCTCAGCAAAAACAGCGTTCCCCGTGGGGAACCGCTGCCTGCGCTTCGAAATTAGACGGTTTCTTCTTCCAGATGCAGCTTCATCTCCACCAGCACCTTTTGCAGCTCCAGCGTCTCGGAGAGCATCCGCTTGGCCTCCGTCACCGTGATGATCCCGTCGGAGATCGACTGGTTGTACTCCGACATCAGCATCGCGAAGCGCTGCGCCAAGGCCACCACATTGCTGTTGACCGAACTCACGCTCGGGTCGTTGCTTTTGCGGCCCGTGTCGACCTCTAGGGAGTTGCCGTTGATTTCCGCCAGCGCCTGCGTCACATGCGGGAAGCTTGCCGCCGCCTCCAGCGCCGCCACCGCGTCCAGTGGCATGTAGCGATCGGCGTGCTCGTCGGATTCCGAATAATACCGCCCTAACGTGGCTTTGGAGCGCCCCGTCAGCTTACAGGCCGCTTCAACGCCCACATCCTTCACCAAGGCTTCGGTGTGCTTCTTCAGGTATCTGTTCATCTTCGTCATAGTCGTATCATCCCTCAGCCTTATGGCTTTGTCGGGGAATAGCCCAAAGCCTTTCCCCTGCGCAATTGTTTTCCCTCAAGTTAGACATCTGTAGCCCCTAGGGTATGGGGGCTATGGGGGGCGTGTTGTGCTGAACACTCCCTTTAAGGTGAGGGGCGTCGGTGTACGCGCTGCCGGGTAATCAGCGTGTGTATCGTGTGCTTTCCCTTGCACGCCCCTCACCGACCTTGCTCCTCGTGGCCGGCTTTGCTACGGGGACGCCATGGCAAAACTGTATTTCCACTATTCCACAATGAACGCGGGTAAGTCGACGCTCCTTTTGCAAGCGGCGCATAACTATCAAGAAATGGGTATGCAAACCTACCTGTTGACCGCCGACTTTGACGACCGCGCGGGCACGGGGCAAATCGGCTCGCGGATCGGCCTGTCGCGCGAAGCGGATGTTTACGGCAAAACGCACGACCTGTTCGCCATGATCGAAGCACGGCTGGCGCAGGGCAAGATTGCTTGCGTTATGGTCGACGAGGCCCAGTGGCTGTCCAAAGACCAGGTCTGGCAGCTTGCCCGCGCGGTCGATGACCTGCGGGTGCCGGTGATGTGCTACGGGCTGCGCGTCGACTTCCGTGGGGAGCTCTTCCCGGGCTCCGCTGGCCTGCTGGCCCTCGCCGATGAGATGCGCGAAGTCCGCACCATTTGCCACTGCGGCAAGAAAGCGACGATGGTTATACGAAAGGGCACTGACGGCAGTGCCGCCACGGACGGCGACCAAGTGCAAGTCGGCGGCAATGAGACCTACGTGTCGCTCTGCCGGAAGCACTTTCGTGAGGCGACTGGCGACACCAGATGAAGCGGCTGGGGCTAGGTGTCCTGCTGCTGGCCATCGGCGGCCTAGCGGGCTACGCGGTGCGCTACCTTGAGACCCTGTTCCTAGACATGAACCCCGCTGGCGTCGTGGCGTGGCAGGACGCGCGCATGGGTTTCGTGGAGGCCATGGCCGCCACCGCCTGCGCAACGACCGCCGACCTGCGGGCCGCCGCGACCGCGCGCGGCTGGGAGGTGGTGCCAGATACGGCCCGCGGCATCGCCCCATTCGACAACGCGGCGGAGGTTTTGTGGGTCGATGTCTCCCCGAGCCTGCCATTTGCCAAATGGGACGGCGATCCATTTGGGTTTGACGCCCAAGGCTGCCTGCTCCCTTAAACAGGGTTCGGGAGATCCTTACCCGCCACAAAGGCCGCCAGATTATCAAGCGCCATCATCCCCATGCTGGTGCGCACCTCTAGCGTGTTGGTGCCCAGATGCGGCAGCAGCACCACGTTCTCCATATCCGTGAGCGCGTTGGGCACCGTGGGTTCCTGTTCATAGACGTCCAGACCCGCGCCGCCGATTTGCCCGTCCTGAAGTGCGGCGATCAATGCGGCCTCGTCCACGACATCCCCGCGCGAGATATTAATGAAAATGGCGTGGGGCTGCATGGCGCTGAACACATCCGCCCCGATCAAATGCCGCGTCTCCGCGCCACCTGGGGTCGCGGCGACCAGCACGTCGGCAACCTCTGCCACCTGCGCGAGGCTGTCCAATTGCGTCGCGCCCGCGACGTCTTTCTTGGACCTGTTCGCAAAAACGATCTTGCAGCCGAACCCATGATGGCACCGCTGGGCGATGGCCTGCCCGATCCGGCCCATACCGATGATGCCCACCGTCTTGCCCGTCAGATGCAGGCCCAGCATTTGCGTCGGGTGCCAGCCGCTCCAGTTGCCAGCACGCACCAGACGCTCCCCCTCGCCAGCGCGGCGCGCCGTCATCAGCATCAACGTCAGTGCAATATCCGCCGTGGCGTCCGTGACAGCACCGGGCGTGTTGGTCACGGCGATGCCTTTGGCGCGGGCGGCGTCCACGTCGATATGGTTAAATCCAACACCGAAGTTGGCCAGCAGTTTTGCACGTGGCTTGGCGGCGGAAATTGCGGACGCGGTGAACTGGTCGCCCAACGTCGGCAGGATCATGTCGTAGCTGTCCAGCGCCTCCGTCACCTCGGCCTCGCTCATCGGCGCGTCTTTGTCGCGCAGGGTCACGTCGAAGGTAGCGCGTGCTTTTTCCTTGACTGCCGGTGGCAGAGTGCGTGAGATCAGGAGTTTCATCAGTAGAGCCTTCCGCCAATTGGCACGTCTTTGTCCGGTGTCAGCAACACCACTTCATCATCTTCATCCGGCACGCCAAGGACCAAAATCTCCGACATGAATTTGCCGATCTGGCGGGGCGGGAAATTAACCACGGCCATCACCTTTTTGCCCGGCAATTCTTCTGGCGTGTAATGCTTGGTGATCTGGGCAGAGCTTTTGCGCTCCCCCAGTTCCGGCCCGAAATCCACCCAGAGCTTTATCGCGGGTTTGCGCGCCTCGGGGTAGGGTTCGGCCTTGACGATAACACCGACGCGCACATCGACCTTCATGAAATCATCGAACGAAATCTCGGCCATTACGACTTCCCCAATTCGCGGCCACGATCTGCGGCGGCTTTCACCGCCTCGCCCAAAAGCTTCGGAAAGCCGCGTTCCTCATTCATCAGCACATTCAGCGCCGCCGCCGTGGTGCCACCGGGGCTGGTGACGTTGATGCGCAATTGCTCCGGCGTTTCTTCGGCGGCTTCGGCCAAGGCCCCTGCCCCCGCAACCGTGGCTTTGGCCAGCTGCATCGCCATCTCGGGCGGCAGGCCTTGGGCGGTGCCTGCGGCGGCCATCGCCTCGATCATGTGAAATACGTAGGCGGGGCCGGAGCCGGACACGCCGGTCACCGCGTCAATCTGGTCCTCGCTTTGCAAGCGCACCACTTTGCCCACGGCCTGCAACAGCCCGTCGGCCATATCCAGATGGCTGGGTGTTGTGTGCGCATTGCCGATGATCGCGGTGATCCCCTTGCCCACCGCCGCTGGCGTGTTCGGCATGGAGCGCACGATTGGCGTGCTTGCGCCCAAAGCGCCCTCAAAATGGGCAATCGATGTCCCCGCAGCAATCGACAGGAACAGCGTTTCTCCGTTGCCCAAAGCCACCATGCGCGGCAGCGCGTCGCCCATCATTTGCGGCTTGACCGCCAGCAGCGCAATCGCGGGGTTTTGCGGCAGGTCTTCGTTGATATGCACGCCTTGCGCGCGCAGCCAATCAGACGGGTTCGGGTCCAGAACATACACCGCATCCGCGTTGATGCCGCCCTTAAGCCAGCCCTCCAGCAGCGCGGAGCCCATCTTGCCGCAGCCTAGCAATACCAGCCCGCGTGTGTTGATCTCAGAAAAGTCCATAATGCCCCCGATTGCTGTCAGGGCCAGAAGTTAAGCGCGCCCGTAAGCTTCTGCAATGGCAACATTCATCGCGTCTTGCGGGGTCCGGTCGCCCCAGCACACCAGTTGGAACGCGGGGTAGAACCGCTCCGACGCCATGATCGCCGCCGACAGCATTTTGTCGACCTGATCCGCGCCTACGTCGCGCCCGCCCGACATGATCAGCCCGTAGCGATAGACCATCAAGCGCTGCGCGTGCCAATAGGTGAAGGCGCCCGTCCAGCAGGTGTCATTGGCGCGGTTCATCAGGTCATACAGCGCAGGCAACTTGTCCTCCGGCGGCTCCATCTCGAAGGTGGAAACCAACCGCAAAGTCTCGTCATGATCCGACCACGCCAGCGTGATGGAATACGTCCGCCACTGCCCCTCAATCGCCATGGCGATCTGGTCATCTGCAATCCGGTCAAATTCCCAATCGTGGTGGGCCGCGAGGGTCTCCACCAGATCAATCGGGTGCAAATCTTCGGTTTCAAGATAATGCTCTAAGCTCGCCATGCTCGGCCCCCTCTCCAGGTCGTATCCGGAGGATCCCAATCCCCCAACAAACTGGGCTTCATACTACAGGTCGCTTGTTTGTCGCGATCCTTGTCTAGATGTTGGGATTTATCGGAGACTCTGTAAAGGCTTTATTTAGTCTTACCCACAACACATTGTGTGCCTTGTGGGTGAATGCCACTATTTGGAGGGTTGTCCACAGACCGCGCAGGCCGGATCACGCTTCACGTTGATCAATCGCGTCTCCGCGTAGAGCGCATCGTAGATCAACATCTGCCCGCGCAGTACCGCGCCAGCGCCTGTGATGTGCTTGATCGCCTCCAGCGCCATCATCGAGCCGACCACGCCGGGCAACGCGCCGACCACCCCCGCCTCGGAGCAGGACGGCGCCAACCCAGCCGCCGCGGCGTTGGGGAAAACACACGCGTAACAAGGGGTATCCTGCGCAGGATGAAACAGGCTCAATTGTCCTTCCCACTGCGTGATTGCCCCTGAAATCAACGGCTTGCCAAGTTGGACCGCGATCTCATTCACCAAGTACCGCGTCTGCGCATTGTCAGAGCCATCAAGGATCAGATCGTAGTCCGCAAACAGCTCCGCCGCCATATCCTGCTGCAACCGACGGTTGTAGGGACGGATCGTCACGAACGGATTTTGCGCCTCCAGCGCCGCCTGCGCGGAAAACACCTTGGGCATGCCAATCCGCGCGTCGGTGTGGATCACTTGGCGCTGCAGGTTGGAGCTATCGACGACGTCGTCGTCGATCACCCCGATGGTGCCCACTCCCGCCGCCGCCAGATATTGCAGCACCGGCGCGCCCAGCCCACCGGCGCCGATGACCAGCGCGCGGGCTTTTTTCATCTTCTTCTGCCCCGGCCCGCCGATCTCGCGCAGCACGATGTGGCGGGCATAGCGGTTCAACTCGGCCTCTGTGAACTTATCGGACGGGGCCGCCGAAGGCTCTGCGGGCGCAGCGCGGCTGCGCAAACGGCCAAGCACCGCGCGGTAGCCCGCCACAACAAGCGCGACACCGCCGAACATGGCCCAGCCCGTCAGCGTGCCGGTTGCATCCTTCACCGGATTTCCAATCGGCAGCGTCAACTGGATCAGCGCCACGACCGCGAATAGCGCAACCAGTGCCGCAATCTGCACACGTTTGGCGATGCCAAACGCCCAGCCTGCCAGCAGGACCGCAGCCGCAATGAAGAGAACCGTCGCCACCTTAACCGCGCCCAGTCGACCCGAAGCCACCGGACCCGCGCGCGGTGTCCGATAGGCCTTGCGCCAGCGCGAACCGCGCCTGCACCACAGGGGCCACCACCATCTGCGCGATCCGGTCACCGTGAGTGACGGTGAACGGCTCCGCCCCGAGGTTGATCAGGATCACCCCCAACGGCCCACGGTAGTCGCTGTCGATCGTGCCGGGCGTGTTGGGCAGGCTAACCCCGTGCTTCAGCGCAAGGCCGGAGCGGGGCCTGATTTGCACCTCGAACCCGTCGGGAATTTCGACGCGCAGCCCCGTGGGAACCAAGGCCCGCGCCATGGGGGCCAGCACCACCCCGCCCTCACGGTCCGCCTCGGCCAGATTGGCGCGCAGATCGGCGCCCGCAGCGCCGTCTGTCTCGTAGGAGGGCAGCCCCAACGCCGGATCGGCGTCTGGCGTCCATGTAAAGCGCAAAACCGGCGTCACGCCAAAGCCTCCGCGATTTTGGCGGCAATTTTCATCGCAACCTGCTCCTTGTTCAGCCGTGGCCACACGTCCGCGCCCGCGTCTGAAATGATCGTCACCGCGTTCTCGCTGCCGCCCATGATCCCCGTCTCGGGGCTTACGTCGTTGGCCACGATCCAGTCGCAGCCTTTGCGCGCCCGTTTCGCCGTCGCGTTTGCTTCGACGTCGTCTGTCTCTGCCGCGAAGCCCACCACCAGTTTGGGGCGTCCTGCGGTCATCTGCGACACGCCTGCCAAAATATCGGGGTTCTCCGCGAAGCTCAGCGCAGGGGCGTTGCCGCTGCCGTCTTTCTTCATTTTGGAGCCGGAAGCGTTCTCCACCCGCCAATCCGCCACCGCCGCCGCGAACACGGCCGCATCGGCAGGCAAGGCGGCGTCGACGGCCTCTTTCATCTCCCGTGCGGTTTGCACTGCGACCACCTTTACGCCCAAAGGCGGAGCGACGTCGGCGGGGCCGGTAACAAAGGTCACATCCGCCCCGAGTGCCGCCAAGCTGCGCGCGATGGCCGTGCCCTGCGCCCCCGACGAGCGGTTGGCGATGTAGCGCACCGGATCAATCGGCTCATGCGTCGGGCCGGACGTCACAAGCACATGCTTGCCCTTCAACGGCCCGTCCGCCAGCGCCGCCTCGGCGGCGGCGACAATCTCCAACGGCTCCGACATGCGACCCGGACCGTGTTCCCCGCAGGCCATATCGCCCACGTCAGGGCCAACCGTCAGGATGCCGTCGCCGTGCAAAGTGGCCAAGTTGCGTTGGGTCGCGGGATGCTCCCACATCCGCACGTTCATCGCGGGGGCAATCAGCACCCGCTTGTCCGTTGCCATCAGCAATGTGGAGGCCAGATCATTCGCCAAGCCGCCTGCCATCTTGCCCATCAAATCCGCCGTTGCGGGGGCCACGACCACCAGATCTGCGGCGCGTGACAGCTCTATATGGCCCATCTCCGCCTCGTCGGTCAGGTCGAACAGGTCGCGGTAGACCTTCTGCCCCGCCAGCGCGGAGGTGCTGAGCGGTGTCACGAATTCCTCCGCCGAGCGGGTTAGCACCGGCGTCACCGTTGCCCCGCGTTCGCGCAGCCTGCGGATCAGGTCCAGCGACTTAAAGGCGGCGATGCCGCCCCCCACGATCAGAAGTATCCGTTTGCCTGCAAGCATGTTGCACCCCGCTTTCCTTGCCCCAAGTGTTAGGACAGCACGGCGCGGGGGGCAATCAGTTGCGTGAAAACCTGTCGCATGGATCGCCTTCACCCGCGTCAAACCCGCCGGTCATGATCCAGCGGTCATAGGGCGGGGATATCTCCCCCGTCACCAACTGCCCGACGGAAATCACCTGCGCGTCGGGGGCCACCAAATCCAGATAGAACGGCACGCCCCAGTCGGTGCGCGCATGGCCGTTGCCTGTGATCACCAGCACCGGCCCGCCAGTGTCCTCCAGCGCCTGAAGCGCCGTTTGGGCAAAGCTGGCGTCGCGCAGCCGCTGGGCCTCAACCATTTGGGGCAGCATGTCAGCGGGCAGCGCGTCGCAATGCGCCTCTGCCTGAAGCGCCTCGCGCGCCTCTTGTTGGGCGTCGGGCAATGGGGCGTCCAACCCGTAACCCTCGCCCGAAAAGCCAACCGCAGCGCCGTTTTCCACCGCCGCACGCAACTTTTCCCTCGGCACGGCCGCGCCGTATATTTGCGCCTGCGGGGCCGCCGCGAAAATCGGGTAATACATATAGAAAGAGGGCCAGCCGCCACGGCTTGTCCACTCCAGCGCTGTGTCCAGCGCGTCCAGAACGAACCGGTCGGCGGCCTGTCCAGCCGCCGCCTGCTCCGCGTCAAGCATCTCGAACACGATGGCGGACGGGTAGATGGCGCGCGCAATCGCGGCCTGATTGTTGTGGTGGAACGGGTTGTCGTGCAACTCCCCCACGATCACGATGTCCGCGCCGCCCAGCGTCTCGAAGGCCGAAGGGCTCAAGGCCTCCGCTTGGGCCTGAGCGCCCAATAGGGCAAGCCCAAGAGCCTTAATGAAGCAGGAAGTTTTTGACCTCATGGCTGTGGGCTTCCAGTGATTTGCGCATTTTGACAAAGGCTGCGGCCTCCAATTGGCGCACGCGTTCCTTTGACAGGCCCAGCTCTTGCCCCAAGCTTTCCAAGGTGCGGGGCCGGTCCAGAAGTTTGCGTTCGCGGACGATGAATTGTTCCCTGTCGCTCAACGCGGTCATAGCGTCCACCAACCAGCCGCGCAATGCGCGGTTGTCGTGGCTGTGCTCCACCACATCGGCGGCCTGCGGGCCATCATCCTCCAGCGCGTCAATCCATTCGCGGCCTTCGTCCTCGGTGGATTGCGTCGCGTTCAGCGAGAAGTCGGAGCCGGACAAGCGGCCTTGCATCATCTCCACGTCGCGCACGGATACGCCAACCTCTGCTGAAATCATCTGCCGCAACTGGTGCCCGTCAAGCGGCTCTCCGCTGGCGGTTGCCTCGCGCTCCAACCGCGCCTGAACGCGGCGCAGGTTGAAAAACAGCGACTTTTGCGAGGACGTTGTGCCAGTGCGCACCATCGACCAGTTGCGCATCACATGCTCTTGGATCGACGCCTTGATCCACCACACGGCGTAGGTCGAGAACCGCAACCCACGGTCGGGGTCAAACTTTTCGGCGGCCTTCATCAGGCCAAGTCCGGCTTCTTGGATCAGGTCATTCATCGGCGCGCCGTAGCGGCGGAACTTATACGCCATGGATATCGCCAGCCGCATGTAAGCGTTTATCAGCCGGTGCAGCGCTTCCTCGTCGCGGTCGTCGCGCCATGCATAGGCAAGCTGCAACTCTGTTTCCGCGTCCAGTAGCTCTGCCTTCATCGCTGTGCGTGACAGTGTGTTATCGGATGGTCTTGCATCTAACGCCATAGTCTCACCCCCATGTGTCGTTTTGGCCTAAGTGTTGTTTTGGCTTGGCTCTCGGGTCTGCTTTTGTGATGAATACGCGGCAGACGCCGGAATGGATCAAAACAAGTTGAAGGAAATGTTATGAGCACGCTGCCCCCCTTGACCTTGGTGCTAGGCGGTGCGGCCTCCGGTAAGTCCTCCTTTGCGGAGCGTGCGATCCGCCAGTCTGCGCCCGACTTGCAGAAAATCTACATCGCCACCGCGCAGGCTTTTGATGACGAGATGCACGCGAAAATCGCCAAACATCAAAGGCTTCGCGCCGCCGACGGCTGGCACACCCATGAGGATCCGTTGGCCGTCGCCGCACGCCTGAACGCCGCCATCGCGGGGCAAATCATCCTGCTTGATTGCGCCACCTTGTGGCTGACCAACCAGCTCATGGCAGACGCTGATCTGGACGCCGCATCGCAAGAGCTGGTGACCGCCTTGGCCCATTGCGCGGCAAGCGTTGTCGTCGTCAGCAACGAGGTTGGGCAAGGCATCGTGCCCGAACACGCCATGTCGCGCCGCTTCCGCGAGGCCCAAGGCCAGCTTAACCAACACATCGCCCGCGAGGCGCAACTGGTGGTGCAAGTCATCGCCGGCCTGCCGCTGGTCCTGAAAGGCGCCTTGCCTCAGGGGCTGTCGTGAAGGTGACCCGCCTGTGGTGGGTGCGCCACGGCCCTACCCACGAGAAGGCGTTCACCGGCTGGCGCGACGTGCCTGCCGACCTGTCGGACACCGCCAAGATTGCCCGTTTGCATAGCCACCTGCCGCCCGACGCGGCGCTGATTTCCTCGGACCTTCAGCGCGCCACGGCGACCGCCGACGCCCTTGGTGCGGGCCGCACCCGCCTGCCCCACGCGCCCGCCTTGCGCGAATTGAACTTCGGCGTTTGGGACGGGCTGCATTTCTCCAAGGTGGCGGAAATGCACCCAGAGCTGTCACGCGCCTACTGGGAAACCCCCGGCGATGTGAAGCCGCCCAACGGCGAAAGCTGGAACGAGCTGCACGCCCGCCTCAGCCCCAAGGTCAGCGATCTGCACGCAAACGACCACGGCGACATCATCGTCGTCGCCCATATGGGCGTGATCATGTCGCAGATAGAGCGCGCGCTTGGCGTCTCGCCCTACAAGGCCATGTCCCACCAGATAGAGCCGCTGTCGGTCACCCGCATCGACATAGGACCGGACGGCTGGACCATCGGTGCGATCAATCACCAACCCTGATGGGATCGCCCACAATTCTTGAGTTCCGTTTCGCGCAAAGCCGCCCTAACGTTGCGTCATGACGTATGATCTTCTTATCGGCGACCGCTCCTATTCCAGTTGGTCCCTACGAGGTTGGCTTTTGTTCGCAAAGTTCGACATCGCCGCGACCGTGCATGACACACGGTTCTACATTCCCCAGTTCCAAGAGGACTTGAAGCCCTTCGCCCCCGCGCGCACCGTGCCCGTCATCCGCTTGCCCGAAGGTGGCATCGTGATGGACAGCCTCGCCATCGCGGAGACGCTGGCCGAACGCCACCCCGACAAAGGCTACTGGCCCGAAGACCTCGAGGCGCGGGCCTTGGCGCGCGGTATGGTCGCCGAGATGCACAGCGGCTACGGCGCGCTGCGCTCCGCCTGCCCGATGAACCTGCGCCAAAGCTTTGTCGACTTCCCCGTCTCGGACGCCGTCGCGGCAGATGTTGCGCGGATCGAGCAGCTCTGGGCCGCCGCCCGTGCGCTTGCCACAGAGGGCCCGTGGCTGTTCGGTGCGTATTCCGTGGCGGATGCGTTCTTCGCGCCCATCGCGGCCCGCATGGCCGGATACGGCCTGCCGGTGAGCGAGGCGTCGAAACCCTACATCGTGCACACGATCTCTGACCCGACGTTCTTGGAATGGCGCAGACGTGGGCTGCAAGACGCGCCGCAATCGAAATATGACCTGCCCTACGCCGCAGGGAAATGGCCCGGCCCCGATTAAGTAAACCTCGCGTTAACCAAGCATCCGCCACTGTGCCCGCCAAGGGATCAACACCGAGGCTGAATTGGTTACGCGCACCTACACAGTTGCCTTCGAGGGCATCGAGGCCCGGCTGGTCGAGGTGCAATGCGCCGTGACCGCTGGGCTTCCGTCGTTCTCCATCGTGGGTTTGGCCGACAAAGCGGTCAGCGAGGCCCGCGACAGGGTCCGCGCCGCCCTGACCGCCATGTCCATCGCCATGCCGTCAAAGCGCGTGACGGTGAACCTGTCCCCCGCCGACCTGCCAAAAGAAGGCTCGCATTTCGACCTGCCGATCGCCCTTGCCCTGCTCGCGGCGCTCGACATTCTGCCTGCCGAAGATGTGCAAAACACCGTGGCCTTAGGGGAGCTTTCGCTCGATGGTTCTTTGGTGCCGGTTATCGGCACCCTGCCCGCCGCGCTGACCGCGGCGGAACAGGAATGCTGCCTGCTTTGCCCCGAGCAATGCGGCGCGGAGGCCGCTTGGGTCGACGCCGCGCGGGTGTTCGGCGCGTCCTCCCTTCTGGAGGTTGTCCAGCATTACACCGGCCAAAAGCCCCTGACCGCAGCCACACCCGGCGAAATCACGCGGCCCCAACACAGCAAAGACCTGCGCGACGTAAAAGGGCAAGAACGCGCCAAACGCGCGCTGGAAATCGCCGCGGCGGGGCGTCATCACCTGCTGCTGGTGGGCACACCCGGCTCTGGCAAATCCATGCTGGCCGCCCGCCTGCCCGGCATCCTGCCGCCCCTTTCGCCGGAGGAGGCGTTGGAAACCTCAATGATCCATTCGCTCGCCGGATTGCTCAAGGATGGCGGCATCTCGCGGGAGCGCCCGTTCAGAACGCCGCATCATACCGCGTCCATGGCGGCCATCGTGGGTGGCGGGCGCGGCGCAAAACCGGGGGAGATATCCTTGGCCCACAACGGCGTGCTGTTCATGGACGAATTCCCCGAATACCCCCGCGCCGTTCTGGAAACCCTGCGCCAGCCGATTGAAACCGGCGACGTCGTTGTGGCCCGCGCCAACGCGCATGTGCGCTACCCGTGCAAGTTCATGTTGGTCGCCGCCGCCAACCCGTGCAAATGCGGCTACATGACCGACGCGGCGCAAGCCTGCGCCCGTGCCCCGCTGTGTGGCGAGGATTATATGGGCCGCATATCCGGCCCCTTGATGGACAGGTTCGATTTGCGTCTGGACGTGCCGCCCGTCGCCTTCACCGATCTGGATTTGCCTGCGTCCGGCGACACCTCCGTAGAGGTGGCCGCACGGGTAAAAGCCGCCCGCGACGTGCAAAGCACGCGCTTCAAGGGTCATGCAGGTGTGCGCGTCAACGCGGATGCGGAGGGCGAGTTACTCAAGGAAATCGCCACACCCGACGCCGAGGGCGCGGCGCTTCTGACCCGCGCGGCGGAGCACTACCGTCTGTCCGCGCGCAGCTACCACCGTGTGCTGCGCGTGGCACGCACCATCGCTGACTTGGAGGGCAGCACGCACGTTTGCGCCCCCCATATCGCGGAGGCCGTGAGCTACCGGACCGCGTCCTGATCAGGCGCGTTTGGCCTCGATCGCTTCCCAGATTTTGGCGGTAATGTTCACCCCGTCAAAGCGCTCCAGCTCTTGAATGCCCGTGGGGGAGGTCACGTTGATTTCCGTCAACCAGCCGCCGATCACGTCGATCCCCACGAACACTTGGCCGTGGTTCTTCAAATCCGCGCCTATGCGTTCGCAAATCTCGCGGTCGCGCTCTGTCAGGCCGACTTTTTCCGGCCGCCCGCCAACGTGCATGTTGGAGCGGGTCTCCCCCTTGGCAGGCACGCGGTTGATCGCGCCAACAGGCGCGCCGTCCACCAGAATGATCCGCTTGTCGCCCTTTGCCACATCGGGCAGGAATTTTTGCATGATCAGCGGCTCGTTGTTGATCCCCGCGAACAGCTCGTGCAGCGAATTGAGGTTGCGATCCTCCGGCGTCAGGCGAAACACCCCCGCGCCGCCGTTGCCGTAAAGCGGCTTCAGGATCACATCGCCGTGGCGTTCCTTGAACGCCTTCAGCGTCGCCAAATCCCGCGCAATCGCCGTCGGCGGCGTCAAATCGGGGTAGTCCAGCACCTTCAGCTTTTCGGGCCAGTTGCGCACCCACGTCGGATCATTCACCACCAGCGTATCCGGATGGATGCGGTCCAGAATATGCGTCGTCGTGATGTAGCCCATGTCGAACGGCGGATCTTGGCGCAGCCAGACCACGTCCCAATCCGCCAGATTGACGCGTTGACGCGCGCCCAGCTCAAAGTGGTCACCTTTGACGCGGCGTACGGTCAGCGGCCAACCGTTGGCGTAGACCTCGCCCTCTTCATATGACAGCGCGTCGGGGGTGTAATAGAACAGCTCGTGGCCGCGCGCTTGCGCTTCCTCCGCGATGCGAAAACTTGAATCCCCGTCGATATCAATGTGATCAATCGGGTCCATTTGAATGGCGACCTTCAGGCCCATGCGCTGTCCTTCCATGGCATCGGGCAGAAAATCGGCCCCTCGCACCCTTAAATGAGGCAGCAAGGTCCGGCTTTCAATCCATTATCTACAAATAGCCATCGCTGCGCAGGCGCACAGGTCACGCGCCCAGCGCGTTCTCGATGATCTCGATCCGCCCGACGCCGTCCACAAGGGCCACGTCAAACCGCATGTCGGTGTCTTGGCCCGATGGTTCACTGGCGACGAATTCACAGGCGGCATCCAGCAGCCGGGCCATTTGATCCGCGCCAAGCCGCTCCGCCGCGCGGGCGTGGGATCGGCTTTGCTTGACCTCAACGAAAATGACACGGCCCTCCCAGCGCATCACTAGGTCTACCTCCCCACCGCGCCCCCTGAACCGGTGCGCGGCAAAGGTGTATCCGCGCCGCAAATAATGCCGTGCGACGCTGCGCTCTGCCTCAATCCCCGCGTGGTATCCTGTTCGCCCACGCTCGGATCGCGACATGGCTACTTTCCTTCTTTCTCCAACCGCAACGCGGCTTGGTAAACCTGCCTGCGCGGCTGGCCTGTGGCTGCCACGACCTGCGCCACCGCATCCTTCAAAGATCCCGCGTCCATTGCCTCCTTCAGCAAAATGTCGGTGTCCTTCTCGTCAAAGGCGCTCACCTCCCCGCGCGCGACCAGCACCACAACCTCCCCCTTCAAGGTGACGCCGTCCAGTTCAGCAACCAGTTCCGCCAAGCTGCCGCGCCGGACTTCCTCAAACTTCTTCGTCAACTCCCGCGCAACAACCGCCTCGCGCGTCTCGCCGTATACTTCGACCAAATCCGCTAACATTTTGTGAACGCGTTTGGGGCTCTCGTAGAACACCAATGTGCCGGGCACCTCTGCCAAGCTGCGCAGGAAGCTTTGCCGCTGGCCCTTGGAGGTCGGCGCGAAGCCCGCAAAGAAAAACGCATCCGTCGCCAGCCCGCTGACCGACAGTGCCGCCAGCACCGCCGACGGTCCGGGTGCTGCGGTCACCATGTAGCCCTCTTCGGTCACGGCACGCCCCAACTGGTAGCCGGGATCAGCGACAAGTGGCGTCCCCGCCTCCGAGGCGTAGGCCACGGACTTGCCATCCGCCAAGGCGCGCAAAATCTTCGGGCGCGCCGACGCGCCGTTGTGATCGTGGTAGGCCACCATCGCCCTACCGTCCAAAGCGATTCCATGAATGTCCATCAATCGGCGCAAAGTCCGCGTGTCTTCCGCGGCCAAAACATCCGCCGAGGCCAGAATATCCAGCGCCCGCAACGTGATGTCGCGGGCCGTTCCGATGGGCGTGGCTATGAAATACAGGCCCGAGGCCAGATTTACGCGTTTTGCAGCCGTCATGAGCTTAACCCTTCGTCTTCACGTTTACTTGGCACTCCATACCTCGTATTCAAAGGGCCACAAGTGTGGCTGTGCCGGCGGCCATTTGGTGGGGACTTTTGGAGTGATAGACATGTTCAACCTTTTGGGAAGCGCCCGCAAGGGCACACGCGCCATTTTGGCGATCGCCGCGGCCACTGCGCTGGCGGCCTGCGACGTAGATTTGACCCAAGGCGGCGGTGCCGGTGGTGGGGCCAAGTCGAAAGGGGGCGCGGTCAATGTTGCCCTGCTGGTGCCTTACGGCTCCGCGACACCGGGTGATGACGGCTTGGCCCGTGCGCTGGAAAACTCCGCGCGTTTGGCTGCCGCCGATCTGGGCGAAGGCAAGGTGAACATCACCGTTTACAAGACCGCCGGTCAGGCTGGCACGGCTGCGAGCGTGGCGAACCAAGCCGTGGCCGCTGGCGCGGACATCATCCTCGGGCCGCTGCGCTCTGACGCGGCGAACGCTGTGGCGGTCGCGGTTGCGGGCTCCAAGGTGAACGTCATTTCGTTCTCCAACAACACCTCCATCGCGGGCGGCAACCTGTTCGTGATCGGCAACACCTACGACAGCATCGCGTCGCGCCTGATGAGCTATGCCAGCGCCCAAGGCCGCACCCGCGTCGTTGTGGTTTACCCGCAAACGCCGGTCGGCCAGATCGGACGCTCCGCCGTGGTGAAGGCCACCGCAGGCACCAACGTGAAGGTCGTCGGCGACGGCTCTTTCCAGTTTAGCGAGCAAGGCATCGTTGCGGCGGTCCCGTCCATCGCGAACACCATCAAGGAAACCGGCGCGACGGCTGTTATGCTGACATCCGACAGCACCGGCGCGCTGCCCCTGTTGGCGCAACTCCTGCCGGAGCAAGGCGTCAGCCCCTCCGTGACCAAATACATCGGCTTGACCCGCTGGGACGTGCCTGCGCAAACCCTGTCCCTGCCAGGCATCCAAGGCGGCTGGTTCGCGCTGCCTGATCCTGCGCCAGTGGCCCAGTTCAACGCCCGCTACAGCAGCACCTACGGCGGTTCCGCGCACCCGCTGGCTGGCCTCGCCTATGACGGCGTGGCGGCAATCGGGGCGTTGTCCGCCAAAAAGCTGGCGATGACCAAGGGCAACTTGACTCAATCCTCTGGCTTCAAAGGCGTGAACGGGGTATTCCGATTTAAAGCCGACGGCACAAACCAACGTGCCATGGCAATCGCGCAAGTGACGAACAATCAGGTCCAGATTATTGATCCCGCACCAAAATCATTCGGCTTCGGCGGCTTCTGAGCTTAGCCCGATCGACTTATCACCTCTGGCGCCGGACGAGCTTATCGCTCCGGCGCTGGACATTTTCGACGCCTCTATCGTCCACGCACAGCTAGATGCCGCCATGGTGGACTGCCCTGATCCGAAGGCGATGCGCGCGGCCACCGTCGAAATCCTCTCTGATGTGCAAACGCGGTCCCGCAAGATCATTGCGGACTCCTTCGCCCAAAAGCCCAGAGCCGCCCGTCGCCTGACCCATTCCTACAGCTACCTGACCGACGGTTTGGTCCGCGCGGCCTTCCACGTCGCCCGCACGTATCTGCACCCGATCTCCAACCCCACTGAATCTGAACGCCTCGCCGTGATGGCCGTGGGCGGCTACGGGCGCGGTGAGATGGCGCCCTTCTCTGACGTCGATCTGCTGTTCCTGACCCCTTACAAAATTACCCCGTGGGCCGAGAGCACGATTGAGTCGATGCTCTACATCCTGTGGGACTTGAAGCTGAAAATCGGCCACTCTTCGCGCACCGTCAAAGACTGCCTGCGCTTGGGGCGCGACGATTTCACCATCCGCACCGCCCTGCTGGAACACCGCCTTGTCGATGGCGACGCCAAGCTCGCCAAACAGCTCGACAAGCAACTGTGGAGCAAGCTGTTCAACGACACCGGCGCGGAGTTCGTGGAGGCCAAGCTGGACGAACGCGAGGAGCGTTTGAAAAAGCACGGCGGCCAGCGCTACATAGTGGAGCCGAACGTCAAAGAGGGCAAAGGCGGCTTGCGTGATCTCCAGTCGCTCTACTGGATCGCCAAATACGTCAACCGCGTGAAAACCGTCGATGAATTGGTCGACCTCAACGTTTTCACCCGCGACGAGCTGACCAGCTTCCGGCAGGCCGACCGCTTTGTCTGGGCCACCCGCGCGCATATGCACCTGATCGCCAACCGCGCCAGCGAGCAACTCAGCTTCGACGTGCAGGTCGAGGTGGCCAGCCGCATGGGCTACACCGATACCGGTGGACGCCGCGCGGTGGAACACTTCATGCAAGACTACTTCCGCCACGCCACCCGGGTCGGCGAATTGACCCGCATCCTGCTCACCGATCTGGAAGCACGTCACGTCAAGCAAGAGCCCGCGATCATCGGCTTCCTGCGCAACGCGCGGCGCAAGCGGTTGAAGAAGGGCTACAGCCGCCGCCAAAACCGGCTGGACGTGGTCGACAAGCTGGAATTCCTCGCCGACCCGCTGAACATGCTGCGGGTGTTTGAGGAGGCCTTGCGCACAGGCTACCTGATCCACCCCGACGTGATGCGCCTGATCGCCGCCAACCTTGACCTGATCCGTGGTCTAGAGGGCAACAAGGTCGCCGCGCGTATTTTCTTGGATACTTTGCTCAAGCACGGCAATCCCGAACGCGCCCTGCGCCGGATGAACGAGCTGGGTGTGCTGGGGGCCTTCATCCCCGATTTTCAGACCATCGTGGCGATGATGCAGTTCAACATGTACCACTCTTACACGGTGGACGAGCACACGATCCAAACCATTTCCCACCTCGCCAAGATCGAGCGCGAGGAGCTGATCGAAGAACTCCCCGTGGCCTCAGGCATCCTGAGCGAAGGTGTTAACCGCAAGGTTCTTTATGTCGCCCTGCTGCTGCACGATATCGGCAAGGGCCGCGCCGAAGATCACTCTATTTTGGGGGCCAAAATGGCCCGCTACATCGCCCCGCGCCTTGGGTTAAACAAAGAGGAATGCGAAACCGTCGAATGGCTGGTCCGCTACCACCTGCTGATGTCGGATCTTGCGCAAAAGCGCGACATCGCGGACCCGCGCACCGTGCGCGACTTCGCCAAGGCGGTGAAATCCGTCAAGCGGCTGGACCTGCTCTGCGTCCTGACCGTCTGCGATATTCGCGGCGTTGGCCCGAACGTGTGGAACAACTGGAAGGCCTCTCTGATCCGCGCGCTGTACCGCCAAACGCGGCGCGGGCTGGAGGACGGCATGGAAGCCCTGAACCGCGAAGAACGCGGCGCAGGGGCCAAGAAGAAGCTGCGCGCAGCCCTCCCCGATTGGACGAAGAAAGACCTCAACCGCGAAGTCGCGCGCCACTACCCGCCCTACTGGCAGGGGCTGCACGTCAAGGCGCATGTGGACTTTGCCAAGCTGCTGCGCGGCATCCCCACGGATGAAATCCGTATTGAGCTGACCCCCGACGAAGACCGCGACGCCACCCGCGCCTGCTTTGCCATGGCCGACCATCCGGGCATTTTCTCGCGCATGTGCGGTGCCTTGGCGCTGGTTGGTGCAAATGTCGTGGACGCGCGGACCTACACCAGCAAGGACGGCTTCGCCACGGCGGCCTTCTGGATACAGGACGGCGAAGGCCACCCCTACAACATGACCCGCCTGCCGCGCCTGAAGTCGATGATCCACAAAACCCTGATGGGCGAAGTCCTCGCCCGCGAGGCGCTGGTGTCCAAAGACAAGATCAAAAAGCGCGAGCGCCCGTTTACGGTGCCCACATCGGTCACCTTTGATAACGAAGGCTCGGAGATTTACACCATCATCGAGGTCGACACCCGCGACCGTCCGGGGCTGCTCTATGACCTTAGCCGCACCCTGTCGGAAACCAACATCCAGATCGCATCCGCCATGATCGCCACTTACGGCGCGCAGGTCGTGGATACCTTCTATGTGAAAGACATGTTCGGTCTGAAATTCCACTCCGCCTCCAAACAGGCCACCATTGAGCGCAAACTGCGCGAGGCCATTGCACGCGGCTCGGAACGGGCGGGCGTATGAGCCAACCCAGCCGGTTAATGCGCGGTTTTGCGACCGTGGGCATGTGGACGTTGCTGTCGCGCATCTTGGGCTTCGTGCGCGACGTGCTGATCGCGGGCTTCCTTGGCGCGGGCCCCGTGGCGGAGGCCTTCCTGATCGCCTTCTCCCTGCCCAACATGTTCCGCCGCTTCTTCGCGGAGGGCGCGTTCAACATGGCCTTCGTGCCGATGTTCTCCAAGAAGGTGCAATCGGGCGATGATCCGCTCACCTTCGCCCGTGATGCCTTCACGGGGCTGGGCACCTTGCTGATCATTTTCACCGTGGTCGCGCAAATCTTCATGCCCGCTTTGGTGCTGCTCATGGCCTCCGGCTTCGTCGCGGATGAGCGGTTCGAGCTGGCCACGCTCTTTGGCCGCATCGCCTTCCCCTATATCTTGTTCATCTCCCTTGCTGCGCTGCTGTCCGGCGTTTTGAACGCCACGGGGCGCTTTGTGGCCGCCGCCGCGGCGCCGGTGCTGCTGAACGTCATGTTCATCGCCACGCTCAGCATCGCGTGGGCCTTGGGTGCCGACATCGGCCTGACGCTGGCGTGGACCGTCCCCGCCGCTGGCATCGCGCAACTGGCGCTGGTCTGGGTCGCCGCCGCGCGTGCAGGCTACCGCCTGATCCCGCGCCGCCCGCGCATGACGCCAGAACTCAAACGCCTTGCCATCATCGCCGCCCCCGCCGCCTTGGCGGGGGGCGTGGTGCAAGTAAACTTACTGGTGGGCCGCAACGTCGCCAGTTGGACAGAGGGCGCAATCGCGTGGGTCAACTACGCCGATCGCCTCTACCAACTGCCCCTTGGCGTGGTCGCGATCGCCATCGGTGTGGTGCTGTTGCCCGAACTGTCGCGCCGCTTGCAGGCCGACGACGTGGCGGGGGGGCAAGCCGCGCTCAGCCGCGCAGGCGAAGTGGCCTTGGCCCTGACCGTCCCTTGCGCCGTCGCACTCATGGTCATCCCCTCGCCGATGATTTCCGTCCTGTTCGAGCGGGGCCGTTTCACCGCAGAGGACACCGCCGCCACCGCGCTGGCGGTTGCCATCTACGGGCTTGGACTGCCTGCGTTCGTGCTTCAGAAAATCTTCCAGCCGCTTTATTTCGCCCGCGAGGACACCAAGCGTCCGTTCTACTTCGCGCTGGCCGCGATGGTGATCAACGCTGTTGTTGCCGTGGGTCTCTGGGTGTGGCTCGACTACCTTGCCGCCGCCTTGGCGACCTCCTTGGCGGGCTGGGCTATGGCGTGGCTGTTGTGGCATTACTCGCGTGATTTCGGCCCTGCTGCCAGTTTTGACGACCGCTTTCGCACACGCGCGCCGCGCATCATCGCGGCGTCGGTGCTGATGGGCGCGTTCCTCTACGGCGCGCATCTGGTGATGGCGCCGCTGTTCCAGATGGGCGCGTGGCGCTATCTGGCGCTTGCGGTTTTGTTGATCAGTGGCGGCGTCGTCTACGGCCTGTTGGGGCGCTTGCTTGGCGCATTCACCCCGTCAGATTTGAAACGCAGCCTCAAGCGCTAGCGGCGTTCGCGCAGCTTCGCCAAGACGCGATTCCAGCCGCCGGGGCTGACAAGGAACGACATCAAGAAGCCAACGGAGAAGCCCGCCACATCCGCCACCCAGTCGTAGCCGCCGCCAAACAGCAGGCCGAACACCAACTGGAACAACATCAAGAAGCCGATCAGCGAAAACGCCCGCATGGAGTTCGCGCCCACAGCCGCAAGGTTGACCCACAGCAGGAAGGTAAACGCGCCGATCAGCCCGTAAGCCCCCGGATACGCGCCGAAAAGCGGCTGTTGCGTGTCCGTCACCAACGCGTAGATCAGCGCCGCGATGATGGAGCTCCCCATAAAGACCGCGATGAACGACATGGTCGAGAAGACCTCCCCCACCGCTTTGCCGATGGCCAGCACAATGACCACCGCAAAGGCCGCGTGGGTGAAGTTGCCGTGCACAAACGGGTAGGTCACGAACCGTTGCAGGTGCTCCATCGGGAAATAGCGCTTGTCCAACATCTGCTCCCAGATCGGGCCAAAGAACGAATAGTCCTCCAGCGCAATAAGCCGCCAGCCAACGCCCTGCGCGCCGCCGACCAAACCGCTGGCACCGGCTTGGAAAATGATCTCGATGCCCGCTAGGATCGCCGCCAAGGCGATCACCACCGGCGGCAGCGTGTTGAACGGGGAAGCGTCTGCGTTTTCGTTATACATGGGACCTGCTCTGGTTGACCTCTTGTTGGCCCATGCGTATGCGACAAGGGCACATAAATCCAGACGGAGATACAAACCATGGCCAACACCGCCTTCCAACCGCGAGTGTTCTCGGGCATCCAGCCATCCGGCGGCCTGACGCTTGGTAACTACCTTGGGGCGCTCAAGCGCTTTGCAGATATGCAGAACGAGGGAAACTTTGAGACGATCTACTGCATGGTGGATCTGCACGCGATCACCGTCTGGCAAGACCCCGCTGATCTGAAGCGCAAAACCCGCGAGCTGTGTGCGGGCTTCATCGCCTCCGGCGTCGATCCTGAAAAGTCGATCCTGTTCAACCAGTCCCAAGTGCCCGAGCACGCGCAACTGGCGTGGATCTTCAACACCGTTGCCCGCATGGGCTGGATGAACCGCATGACGCAGTTCAAGGACAAGGCTGGCAAGAACCGCGAAAACGCGTCCCTTGGCCTCTTTGCCTACCCGTCCCTGATGGCCGCCGACATCCTGATCTACCACGCGACACACGTGCCAGTTGGCGAGGATCAAAAGCAGCATCTGGAACTCACCCGCGACATCGCGGCGAAGTTTAACCACGATTACGGCGTGGACTTCTTCCCGATGACAGAGCCGGTGATCGAAGGTGCGGCCACCCGCGTCATGTCCCTGCGCGACGGCTCCAAGAAGATGTCGAAGTCGGACCCCTCCGACATGAGCCGCATCAACCTGACGGATGATGCCGACGCCATCGCCGCCAAGCTGCGCAAGGCCCGCACCGACCCCGACGCCCTGCCCTCCGAGGTAGACGGGCTGGCGGAGCGCCCAGAGGCACGCAATCTGGTTAACATCTACGCGGCCTTCGCCGATATGACGGTCGAACAGGTGTTGGCCGACGTCGGTGGCAAGCAGTTCTCCGAATTCAAGCCGATGCTGGCGGAGCTGGCTGTCGCCCAGCTCTCGCCCATCTCCGCAGAGATGTCGCGCTTGATGCAAGATCAGGAGGAGATCGACAAAATCCTGCGCCGCGGGGCCGAACGCGCCCGCGAGATCACAGAGCCGATCCTCGCCAAAACATACGATATCGTCGGCTTGGTGCGCTAGGGAACTGTCACAAAGCCGATTCAGAATCGGCACATATTAAGCTCACAAACCGCGCAGGCCCCCAACGCCGTGTCCCGGCACCCCTGCGCAGTCTGGCACTTTTGCCCCCGGTCCCTCCCCGAGACCGGGGGTATTTGTTTTTTAGCGCACATAATCCGCGCGTTAGTCGGGCTACTCTTGTGCGCGATGATGGATATCTTCTGTCGTGAAAGGAGATCATCATGACACATGCGACACCCACTTTAGGCCATGTTCATCTGCAGGTGACCAATCTCGACACCTCCATTGCGTTCTACCGCGATGTTGTCGGGCTGGAGGTTCAGCAACGCAGCGACGATGCGGCGTTTTTGTCCTTCGGTGGGTATCACCACCACCTTGGGTTGAACACGTGGCGCTCCAAGGGCGCGGCGCGGGGCTCGAACACGCATCCCGGCCTCTACCATTCCGCGTTTTTGTACCCCGACCGGACCGCCTTGGGCCAAGCCGTCATTCGCGCCTACGAGCACGGCTACCGCGTCAAGGGCGCATCCGACCACGGCGTCAGCGAGGCGGTCTATCTGGCCGACCCCGACGGCAACGGTGTAGAGCTCTACCGTGACCGCGAGAAATGCAATTGGCCGCGCTGCGCCGACGGCAAGGTGGAAATGCTCGACGCGCCGTTGGACGTGCCTGCCCTGATGGCGGAGGGGCGAAAGGGTCTGGACGGCTGACCTAATCAGTCTTAGCCTATCTCCCACGTCTACGGGAGGACACTCATGGCAACTGGCATCAACATCCGCACCTATTTCAACGGCACATGGCATGCAGGCGACGTGCCCGTGATGTATGCCGCTGACCACGCCATGTGGCTGGGCACCTCCGTATTCGACGGCGCGCGCTACTTCGAGGGCGTCGCGCCAGACCTCTATGCGCACTGCAAGCGGGTGAACAACTCCGCCAAGGCGCTGATGATCACGCCGACACACACCGCCGAGCAGATGGTCGAGATCGTGCGCGAGGGGCTTGCCGCCTACCCCAAAACCGCCGCCGTCTACATCCGCCCGATGTATTGGGCCATCGCCGGTGACGAGCTGGGGATCGTCCCGAAGCCCGACGAGACAGGCTTCGCGATCTGCCTTGAAGAAATCCCGATGGCCCCGCAAGGCGCCGCCACCACATTGACCACCACGCAGTTCTGCCGCCCGACCCTGTCGTCCAGCGTGGTGAACGCCAAGGCTGGCTGCCTCTACCCCAACAACGCCCGCATGTTGTCAGAAGCCCGCGCCAAGGGCTTCGGCAACGCGCTGGTCGCCGATGCCTTGGGCAACGTGGCCGAAACCGCCACCGCCAACGTCTTCATGGTTCGCGACGGCGAAATCCTGACGCCCGTGCCCAACGGCACCTTCCTGTCGGGCATCACCCGCGCACGCCACATCGCCAACTTGGCGAAAGACGGCGTGAAGGTCACAGAAACCGTGCTTAGCTTCGACGACTTTCGCACCGCGGACGAGGTGTTCTTGTCCGGCAACATGATGAAGGTCACGCCGGTGAAAGAATTCGACGGCACGCATTACCAATCCGGCCCCATCACCAACCGCGTGCGGGAGATGTATTGGGATTGGGCCTTGTCGGAGTGACACCGCGCCCTTACCTCGGGCGCAAACCTTGTATTGCGTGATGACTGCGCTTCAAGCATGATCCGCACTCGGGAGGGCTTTTGCCATGCGTAAGTTTCTTGTTGTTCTAGATGATAGCCGTGAATGCCTGAACGCCATGCGGTTCGCGGCAATGCGCGCCGCCCGTACCGGTGGCGGGGTCGAAATTCTGGCTGTGATTCCGCCAGAGGATTTCAACCACTGGGTCGGCGTCGGCGAGATCATGCGCCAAGAGGCCCGCGACCGTATTATCGCCCACTTCGAAGTCTTCGCCAAATGGATGCGCGACAAGCAGGGCATCGACCCCGAATTGGTCATCCGCGAGGGCGAGCCCGTGCCGGAAATTCTGGCGCAGGTGACCGAGGATCCCGAAGTCGGCGTGCTTGTCCTCGGGGCGGGCACGGGCAACAATGGCCCCGGCCCGCTGGTGACGGAGCTCACGCGCCGCTCCGGCACACTGCCGATGCCGGTCACCATCGTGCCCGGCGAAATGACCAAAGAGCAGCTAGAGGCGGTGAGCTAGTCTCTGCCGTCCAGCCACTTTAGAACAGTTCCAAACTATTGACTTCGCGCCAGCGGAGTCTCATATCTATAGTCTACATCAAAGAGGCCCAGCCATGTTCATCCAGACAGAATCCACCCCGAACCCCGCCACGCTCAAATTCCTTCCGGGACAGACCGTGTTGGAAATGGGCACCGCGGATTTTCCATCTGCTGACACCGCAGGCACCTCGCCGCTGGCCAGCCGCATCTTCGCGGTCGACGGCGTCACGGGCGTGTTTCTAGGCAATGATTTCGTGACCGTCACCAAAGCCGACGCCACCGAATGGGACCACGTGAAGCCCGCCATCCTTGGCGCGGTGATGGAACACTTCCAATCCGGCCAACCCGCGATTGAAGGCGAGAACGACGCATCCGGCGGCCACGCGGAACACACCGGCGAAGACGGCGCGATCGTGGACCAGATCAAAGAGCTTCTGGACACCCGCGTGCGCCCTGCCGTGGCCCAAGACGGCGGCGACATCACCTTCCACGGGTTTGAGCGCGGTGTGGTCTATCTGCACATGCAAGGCGCTTGCGCCGGTTGCCCCTCCTCGACGCTGACGCTCAAGATGGGCATCGAGAACCTGCTGCGCCATTACATCCCCGAAGTGGTTGAGGTTCGCCCCGTCGCAGCCTAAAGCTGCGGCCATGGCTGACCAACTCACACTGGCATTCGACACATCGGCCGCGCATTGCGCGGCCGCTTTGGTATGGGGCGACACCGTTTTGGCGGTGCAGGTCGAGGAGATGGCCAAAGGCCAAGCCGAACGCCTGATGCCCCTGCTCGAAGAGGTGCTGGCGGGCGCTGGAAAAACTTGGGGCGATCTGGACCGCCTTGGCGTCGGCACTGGCCCCGGAAACTTCACGGGCATCCGCATCGCCGTCAGCGCCGCGCGGGGGCTGTCCTTGTCGCTGGGCATTCCTGCAATCGGCGTCAGCAGCCTTGAAGGCATGGCCTTCGCCCCCGCCCAAACTGGCCCCGTGATGGCCGTTCTGGATGCGCGGCAGGGCAACGTCTATTATCAAATTTTTAACCAAGGTGGCGCAGCTCACGCCGCGCCAAGCCTTTGTTCCCAAATGGATATTCCAGCGGGTTCCCCGCAGGGAACCCTGCAAATCACTGGTCACAACAGCCAAGACATCGCGGCTCGACTTGGCGCAACCTCGGTCGATACGGAGGCGCATGACACCATCACCGCCATCGCCCGTATCGCGGCGCAGCGCACGCCGGACGGCAGCCGCCCCGCGCCGCTTTACTTGCGACCGGCGGACGCCGCCCCGCCCCGCGATCCTGCCCCCGTCATCCTATGACACCGGAGGCGCAGGCCGCGCTGCACGCCAAATGCTTCACCACCCCGCGCCCGTGGTCGGCGGCTGAATTCGCCAGCCTTGCGCCAAGCAGCTTTACCCTAAGCCATCCCCACGGCTTCCTGCTGGGCCGCGTCGTGGCGGATGAGGCGGAACTGCTGACCCTTGCAGTTGACCCCGCGGCGCGGCGTCAAGGCATCGCGCGCCAGTTGGTGGAGGCGTTCAAATCCACCGCCGCCGCGCAAGGTGCCAGCACCGCATTCCTCGAAGTTGCGGCAGATAACACGGCGGCAATCGCCCTCTACCGCGCCACGGGATTTGAACCCGCAGGCCGCAGGTGCGGCTACTACCGCCGCGCAGACGCTCCGGCCCGTGATGCATTGGTGCTTCGCTGCGCGATTGATACGCAGTAACCTTGCGTAACCGCCTGAAATCACGCCGTTTGCATGAAAATCCGCCAAGAATCGGTTGACCCCTCCTTATCAGTCGGGCGTTAATACCCGATGATCTGTGGGCGCCACTTGCCCGCTCACTGCTTCGGCAGGCGGGGGGACGGCCCCGTTCGAACCAAAAACATCAGGGAGACCACCTACATGACAATTATGCATAAATTCCTCGGCGCTGCCGCGACTATGGCGCTTTGCACAGGCGTTGCTGCGGCTGATCCGGCGATCATTTTCGACCTCGGCGGCAAGTTCGACAAATCCTTCAACGAAGCCGCCTTCAACGGCGCAACACGCTGGGCCGAAGAAACCGGTTCGCGCTTTGCCGAAGTTGAATTGCAGTCCGACGCCCAGCGCGAGCAGGCTCTGCGCCGCTTTGCCGAAGCTGGCTCCAACCCGATCGTTATGGCCGGTTTCGCATTCGGCAACGCCTTGGGCGAAGTTGCGGGCGACTATCCTGACACGCGTTTCGTGATCATCGACATGGTTGTGGACGCGCCGAACGTGCGCTCCGTTGTGTTCAACGAGCACGAAGGCTCCTACCTTGTGGGTTACATGGCGGCGCAAGCGTCCAAGACCAACACCGTGGGCTTCATCGGCGGCATGGATATCCCGTTGATCCGCAAATTCGCCTGTGGCTACGCACAAGGCGCAAAAGCGGCGAATCCGGACACCAAAGTGATCTCCAACATGACCGGCACCACCGGCGCGGCTTGGAACGATCCGGTTAAAGGCGGCGAGTTGACCCGTGCGCAAATCAGCCAAGGCGCGGACGTTGTCTACGCAGCGGCTGGCGGCACTGGTATTGGCGTTTTGCAAACTGCGGCAGATGAGGGCATCTTGTCCATCGGCGTCGACAGCAACCAGAACCACCTGCACCCGGGCAAAGTTCTGACCTCCATGATGAAGCGCGTCGACAACGCTGTTTACAATGCGATGAAAGACGGCCCCGGCTTGGAAACAGGCTTCAGCGTTATGGGCTTGGCCAACGAAGGCGTGAGCTACTCCATGGATGAGCACAACGCATCGCTGGTGTCTGACGAGATGAAGGCAACCGTTGACGCGGTAGCCGCGAAGATCATCGAAGGCGAAATCACCGTGCATGACTACATGTCCGACGAGAGCTGCCCTTCCCTGTCGTTCTAAAACAAAAGGCCCCAAGCCATGACAGACTGCATCCACACTTTCTTCTCGGCTTGGGGTGACCCATCAGCAGAGAGCCGCGCGGCGAAAACCGACGCGGCTCTTTCCCTTAATTTTTACTACGCAGACCCGAATGCGCCGGAGCCGATCACTGACCGTGAGATGTATCTGGCGTACGTGAAGATTTACGGAGACATGATGCCCGACGGCTCCGCCGAAGTGGTGCATGTCTCGGATCACAATGGCCACGCCCGCGCGACCGTCGCGTTTTGCAAGGACGGCGTTCCGATGCAGCATGGCCAGTATTTCGCAGATATATCTGACGGAAAAATCACACGTCTTATCGGGTTTTCTGGCATGGGAGACCCCGAGTGAGCACTGCTCCCGCAATCGAATTAAAAGGCATATCCAAGGCCTTCGGCGCTGTCCAAGCGAACAAAGACATCTCGATCCGCGTGATGCCGGGGACGATCCACGGGATCATCGGCGAGAACGGCGCGGGCAAGTCGACGCTGATGTCGATCCTCTACGGCTTTTACAAAGCCGACAAAGGCGACATCTATATTTCCGGCCAGAAAACCGCGATCCCTGACAGCCAAGCCGCCATCGCGGCGGGCATCGGGATGGTGTTTCAGCACTTCAAACTGGTGCAAAACTTCACCGTGCTGGAAAACGTCATTCTGGGTGCGGAGGACGGCGCGTTGCTGGCCCCGTCCCTGCGCAAAGCCCGCAAGGAGCTGACCGCGCTGGCCGCCGAATACGAGCTGAACGTGAACCCAGACGCCCTGATCGAAGAGATCGGCGTGGGCATGCAGCAGCGCGTGGAAATCCTCAAAGCCCTGTACCGACAGGCCGACATTCTTATTCTGGACGAGCCAACCGGCGTGCTGACCCCCGCCGAAGCCGACCAGCTGTTTCGCATTCTTCACCGCCTGAAGGATGAGGGCAAAACCATCATCCTGATCACTCACAAGCTGCGCGAAATCATGGAAGCCACGGACACCGTGTCCGTGATGCGGCGCGGGGAGATGACGGCGACGGTCAAGACCTCGGAGACCTCGCCAGAGCATCTGGCAGAGCTGATGGTGGGGCGCAAAGTCTTGCTGCGCGTGGACAAGACCCCCGCCCAACCGGGCGAGAAAGTGCTGGAAGTCGAAAACCTGCGCGTCGTGGACGCCGCTGGTGTGGAGCGTGTGAAAGGCATCTCGCTGGAAGTGCGCGCGGGCGAAATTCTGGGCATCGCAGGCGTGGCCGGCAACGGCCAGTCAGAGCTGCTTGAGGTGCTTGGCGGCATGGAAAACGGCACCGGCACAATCCGTGTGAACGGAAAAGAGCTGGACCTGACGGGCAAATTCTCCGACGCGCGGTCGCGGCGCAAACGCGGCATCGCGCATGTGCCCGAAGACCGCCAGCGCGAAGGCCTGATCATGGACTTCAAGGCGTGGGAAAACACCGCCTTTGGCTATGACGACGACGACGCCTACCGCGCTGGCCTGCTGATGGACAACGCGGCGATCCGCGAAGACGCGCAAGGCAAGATCGAGCGCTTCGACGTGCGCCCCGCCAACAGTGAGTTGGAGGCCAAGAGCTTCTCGGGCGGGAACCAGCAGAAGATCGTTCTGGCCCGCGAAATCGAACGTGACCCCGACCTGCTGCTGATCGGCCAGCCGACGCGCGGCGTCGACATCGGGGCGATTGAATTCATCCACCAACAGATTGTAGCCCTGCGCGACAAAGGCAAAGCCATTTTGCTGGTGTCGGTGGAGTTAGAAGAAATCCTGTCCCTGTCGGACCGCATCGCGGTGATCTTCGACGGCAAGCTGATGGGCGAACGCCTGCCCGCCGAGACAGACGAAAAAGAGCTGGGCCTAATGATGGCCGGCATGACTGGGAAGGACAGCTGAGATGGAACAATTGCCAAAGTGGGCTGACCTGATCGTCGTGCCCTTGGTGGGGCTGATCCTTGCCTTTATCCTGTCGATGTTGATGGTCTTGGCCACGGGCCACGACCCGCTCGACGCGCTGAAACTGATGGTGTCGGGCGCGCTTGGGTCCACCTACGGGTGGGGCTACACGCTCTATTATGCCACGAACTTTATCTTCACCGGCTTGGCCGTTGCCGTGGCCTTCCACGCATCGCTGTTCAACATCGGTGGCGAGGGGCAAGCGGCGCTTGGCGGACTTGGCGTGGCGCTGGTGTGCCTGTTCATCCCATGGCCGCATTGGACCATTGCGCTGCTGGCGGCGACCGCTGCGGCGGGTATATTCGGCGCGCTATGGGCGCTGATCCCTGCCTATCTGCAAGCCAAGCGCGGCAGTCACATCGTGATCACCACGATCATGTTCAACTTTATCGCGGCGTCCCTTCTGAACTACGTGCTGGTGAACCAACTGCGCCCGAAAGGTGCTATGGACCCAGCCACGGCCAAGTTCCCAAAGCCGTCGCATCTGCCGTCCTTGGGCGAGATCCTGAACAGCGTTGGCATCCCCTTTGCCAAGGGCACCCCTGCCAACGTTACGCTGCTGGTCGCGCTGGCGGCCTGCGTGTTCGTCTATTACCTGATCTGGCGCACGCGGCTCGGCTACCAATTGCGCGCCTTTGGCAAATCGCAACCTGCGGCCGTTTATGCGGGCATCAATCCGGTGAAAATCACCATCATCACGATGATGATTTCCGGCGCGCTGGCGGGGCTTATGGCGATTAACAACGTTATGGGCGAGGCCGAACGGCTGATCCTTGGCTCCGTGGAGGGCGCGGGCTTTATCGGCATTGCGGTGGCCTTGATGGGCCGGTCGCACCCGATTGGCATCCTGTTTTCGGCGCTGCTGTTCGGCGCGCTTTATCAGGGCGGAGCGGAGCTTGGCTTGTGGACGTCGATCCCGCGCGAGTTGGTGATTGTGATCCAAGCGCTGGTGATCCTGTTTACCGGCGCTTTGGACAACATGGTGCGCCTGATGGTCGCCAAAGTCTTGGTGCGACCCAAGCGGGCGGAGGCGTAAATCATGGATTATTTGACACTTCTACAGATCCTCGACAGCGCGTTGCGCCTTGCCACGCCGCTGCTGTTCGCCTGCCTTGCGGGCCTCTTTTCAGAGCGTGCGGGCATCTTCGACATCGGCCTTGAGGGCAAGATGTTGATGGCCGCGTTCTTCTCGGCGGCGACGGCATATTCAACCGGCTCTGTCTGGTTGGGGCTTTTGGCGGGGATCGCGGGGTCGATGGTGCTGTCGGGCATCCACGGGCTGGCGTCGATCACCTTCCGTGGCAACCAACTGATTTCCGGCGTGGCGATTAACTTCTTGGCATCCGGCCTGACAGTTCTGATCGGGCTGAGCTGGTTCAAACTGGGCGGGCAAACCCCGTCGCTGAGCGGCGACGCGCGGTTCCAAGGCATCGACCTGCCGTTCGCGGAGGCCGCGATGAGCGTGCCGCTGATCGGGCCGCTCTACGCGGAGGTGCTATCCGGGCATACGCTGCTGGTTTACGTGGCGCTGCTGTGCGTTCCGGCGACGTGGTACATCTTGTACCGCACCCGCTTCGGGCTGCGGCTTCGCGCTGTGGGGGAGAACCCTGCGGCGGTGGACACGGCGGGTATTTCCGTGGTCGGGCTGCGCTATGCGGCGGTGGCAATCTGCGGCGTGCTATGCGGTTTGGCGGGGGCGTATTTAGCGACCGGCCTTGGCGCCAGCTTTGTCAAAGAGATGACAGCGGGGCGCGGCTACATCGCGCTGGCGGCGCTGATCTTTGCCAAATGGCGTCCGTGGTATGCGTTATCCGCAACCTTGTTGTTCGGGCTGCTGGAGGCGGTCTCCAACCGTTACCCTAGCCTTGACCTTGGGTTCATTACTCTGCCATCCCAGTTTATGCAGGCCCTGCCCTACATCTTGACCGTGGTGATCCTTGCGGGGTTCGTCGGCAAGGCGACGCCGCCACGCGCTGGCGGTCAGCCTTACGTGAAAGAGCGGTAAGGCACGGATATAAGTCTCAATTTCGCGGCTTTGGCCGCGGAATTAGCAGTTTTCGCAACTGGACTTATCATTTTGAATTGCTCAGTCCAGTTGACGGGGTCTAAGGAACGTAAATGCAAATATACCTTCCCATAGCCGAAGTCTCGGTAAACGCTTTCTTGCTGCTGGGGCTCGGCGGCATTGTGGGAATTCTGTCTGGCATGTTCGGCGTTGGCGGCGGCTTCCTGATGACGCCGCTTTTGTTCTTCATAGGCATCCCGCCAGCCGTGGCTGTGGCCACCGAGGCGAACCAGATTGTGGCGTCTTCTTTCTCTGGCGTTCTGGCGCATTTCAAGCGGCGAACCGTGGACCTGAGGATGGGGTTGGTGCTGCTGGTCGGCGGCCTTATTGGCGCGGCCTTAGGTGTGCAGCTCTTCACGATGCTGCGCGAGATGGGCCAAGTCGACCTGCTGGTCAAGCTTTGCTACGTGGTCTTCCTTGGCATTATCGGCGGGTTGATGTTCCTTGAGAGCCTGCGCGCAATCCGCCGCTCCAAGAACCCAACAACGGTGCCGGAGCGCAAGAAACACGGGCTGGTCCACGCCCTGCCCTTCAAGATGAAGTTCCGCACCTCGGGGCTTTATATCTCGGTAATCCCGCCGATTGTTGTGGGGCTGTTCGTGGGCATTCTGGCCGCGATCATGGGCGTTGGCGGCGGCTTTATCATGGTGCCTGCGATGATCTATATCTTGGGCATGCCAACCAAAGTGGTGATCGGGACGTCGCTGTTCCAGATCATCTTTGTGACCGCCTTCACCACGTTGCTGCACGCGACCACGAACTACACCGTAGACATGGCCTTGGCCGTGCTACTGCTGATCGGCGGCGTTGTTGGCGCACAGATCGGCACGCGGATCGGTGTGAAGCTGAAGGCGGAACAACTGCGCATCTTGCTGTCGATCATGGTTCTGGCCGTGTGTGCGAAACTGGCGCTGGATCTGTTGATCGAACCGTCCGAGCTCTACTCTATCGGCACGGGGGGCCACTGATGTTGCGCCTGACCGCTGCTTTGCTGTGCCTGTTGGCGCTGCCGCTTGCCGCCGAGGAAGTGGTGGCCGACCTGTCGAAAGACGAGGTTGCCATTACCGCCAACTTTGATGGCTCCGACATTTTGATTTACGGCGCGGTGAAGCGCGACGCCCCTGCCGCCGCTGGGCCGATGGAGGTGATCATCACCGTGTCCGGCCCGAAGCAACCGGTGAACGTGCGCAAGAAAGACTGGCGTTTTGGCATCTGGGTCAACGCCAGCTCCGTCGAAGTGGACGAGGCGCCCAGCTTTTATGCCGTGGCCTCCAGCGGCGCCCTGCGCGAGGTGCTGAGCCGGACCGAAGACCTGCGCCACCGCATCTCCATCCCGCGCGCGATCCGGTCTGTGGGCGCGCCTTCTTCCGTGGTGAATGCGGCGGATTTCACCGACGCGCTGATCCGTATCCGCACCCGCAAGAACCTGTACCAGCAGCTTGATAACGCGGTGAACCTGTTTGACGAGACGTTGTTTTCAACGACCATCGACCTGCCCGCCAATCTGGTGGAAGGCCCCTATGACACCCGCATTTTTCTGGTGCGCGACGGGGTTGTCGTCGATGAATACGAGACGGTGATCAAGGTGAATAAGGTCGGGTTGGAGCGCTGGATTTACGATCTGGCCCATGAGCAGCCGCTGATTTACGGCCTGCTGTCACTGTTCATCGCGATCGTTGCCGGTTGGGGCGCGTCTGCCGTGTTCCGCTACATCCGCTTCTAATCCTCGGCGCTTGGCGCTTTCAGTTCCAGCTTGGCAGCGCCCTTGGGCAAGTCATCGGTGCGGAGTGCGCCTGTGGGGCGCGCCAGCATGCTGCGCGTGACCCACATCAGGCGGTTTTCGGCGCGGGTGATTGCAACATAGGCGAGCCGTTTCCACAAAGGCTGCCCCGCCTCCGCGCGCCCTGCACGGGCGGCGGCGTAAAGATCGGGCGCGAACAGCTGAACCGTGTCCCACTGGGAGCCTTGCGACTTGTGGATCGTGACCGCTGCGCCGTGCAGGAAAGCCGCGCCCATGCGGGCGGCGAAGGGAATGAACGGTTCTTCCTCTCCGGGGGCTTCGATCTTGATGATGGACGCGGCGGAGACTTGCGGATCCTCGGCCCCCATCACGTGAAGCCGCGAGAACCCAGGCTTATTGCCGGGCCCCATATAGACCACCTGCGCGCCTTTGATCAGGCCGCGCGCCTCTAGGTCGATGCGCTTTTTGCGGTGCTTGAGCGGCAGCTCGATCCCGTCGCAGATCAGCGGCTCCCCAGGGAGGAGCGTGTCGACGGTTGCGCCATATGCGCCGCGAAAGGCCTGTATCAGACGGATGCGCGTCGCGTTGCGCCACACCAACACGGGGGAGCGGGCCATCAGGTCCGCCTCCACGCGCTCCGCAAATACCACACGGTCGTCCTTGGCGGCGGCATCGCGCACCATGTTCTCGAAAGCGTTGAAGTCGATGTCTGGGTCGGCCAGCGCGTGGGCCAGATCAAGGATCGGGTTGTCTTGGGCCTGCCGGTGGACCCGCGATAGCTCCAGACGGCGGCCGTCTTTCAGCTTGTCGAAGACCATTGCGCCGGATTGCCCCACGGGGGCCAATTGCGCCGGATCGCCGAACAGAACAAGTGTCGGAAAAATTTCGCGCAGGTCTTCGTATTGCTTCTCGTCCAGCATGGAGGATTCGTCGATGAAACCGATATCCAGCGGGTCTTCGCGGCGCTTCCAGCCTTGGATAAAGTCGGAGCCTTTCAACCCCGCCGCCGCCAGCGCCCCCGGAATGGATTTGTTGGCCTCGTAGAACAAGCGTGCGCGCTCTAGAGAGACTTCGGTCAGCCCCTCGATCTGGGGCTTTTCGCCCTGCCCCGCGAGCCAATCCGCGATGCGCTCGTATTCGGGGTCATACATGGGGGTGTATAGAATGCGGTGGATCGTCGTCGCGGGCACGCCCCTGTTGCGCAACACGCTGGCGGCTTTGTTCGTGGGGGCCAGCACCGCGATGGTGCGGCGGTCTTTGCGTGGCTTGCCGTCATAGTCGCCGGAAATAAGGTCAACGCCTGCGTCAACGACGGCTTCGACCATCTTTGCCAGCAGCAGCGTTTTACCGGAGCCCGCCTTGCCAACGATGGCCATGACCTGACTTTTCGCGTCATTCAGCGGGGTGGTGTGACCCTCCACCAAATCGACGCCAGCCTTCGCCATGAGCTCTGTCATAGCGTCGTAGGCTTCGGCCTGATCTTCGGAAAATGTGACGGCGGAGAGGGTTTTCGACATGACGCGGACCCTACCCCGCACCCCACGGGTTTGCCAGAGAGATCAGGCGGCAAACTGCGCTTGTTTGTGGCCAAATGCGCGGGCGTACCAATGGGCTGCGGCCTCTGTTGAAACGCCAGCTTTCGCCGCGAGCCGTGCAAGGTGATCCGGATCAAACGTCCACAGGCCCGCGCTGATGGCATCTTGCCCACGGCCTTGGGTGCCCAGCACCTTTGGGCACCAGCCCAACTTGCGGTAAATGCGGATCATACGGGCATCGAACACGCCGGCGGCATGAGTCAAACCGTGCCCCACACCAAGCTGTGCGCCCGCGAGCATGAGCAAGGCGGCGATACGTGCGCCGTCAGGGGCCGCAGGGGAGACGCAAAACCGCGTGGTTTCCCAAATGCGTTCATCAAAGATCACGCGGTCGCTGAGGTGAGAGAAGAAATCGTTCAACATGGTGCGGCCGGTGCTTGGCAAAAACCGCATGGAGCCGCCGTGCCCACCCGCAGGCGTTTCCCAGATGACGTAGAGCGGGTTCAGGGCATCGTATTGGTCGCGCTCATAGCCGTTGGCGTCGACTGTCACGTCCCATTTCAAACGGTCATGGAATTGCGCAGCGCGGTCTTCCAGCATTCCTGTGTGAAGTTTGGGGTACGCGCCGAGTTGGTCGGCGTAGAGGTATCTGATCATGTCGGGCTCCATCCGCTAGGGGATGGTGAGGTCGCATGATTAGGTTAACGTCTTCGCTGAGCGCCGCGCGGGCCACGCGGTGCTTGGCAACGGATCAAACGACGATCAGCCCGTGGCTAAGCGCCACCGCAACGGCGTGGGTGGTGTTACTCGCGCCCAGCTTCAGGCGTGCGCCTTCGATGTAGACGCGCAACGTGCTTTCGGAGATTTGCAGTGTTTCGGCAATGTTGGCGCGACTGGCGCCGGTTGCCAGAAGTGTCAGCGTGTCTTTTTCGCGGGGCGACAAGGAGCGCGTGGGCGCGCGGGTTGATGCGCCTTCGATTTGCAGCGCTTTCTCATTGAGGTAATGCGAAATCAGCAACAGATCCGACGCGCGTTCGCCAGTGTAGCGCGCCCAAGTATCGTCGTTGCATTTGTGGTTGATGGAGAAGAGTGCGAACTGACCGCTGGGGCCGCGGATCGGGACGCTGAAGCCTTGGTTCCCGACGCCCGCATCTGCGGCTTCGCCAAGGAATGCGCGGGTTGCTTTGGAGGTCCAGTCCAGCGCCTTCCAGTCGATGGGATGAAACAGGCGGTAGCAGCCTTGGACGACAGGATCGATGCGCGCGTAGTCTTCGCAGATGTAGCGGGCCACCCAATCGGAATCGTAGGTTAGCGCCGCGTATTGGCCGCCAGTGCTGTTGACGGAATGATAGACAAGATGTTCGAGATCATAGGTAGCACGAAGGTCGATTATAAAATCTTGAACTTCATCAAGCGTTGTCGCCTGTGAAAGCATTTCCTGCATGTCTACCAGTCGGTTCATTCGCCCCCACCCACCGACGTCGCGCGCGAACAGGTGACAAGATCTCGGTTGAGGCAACCATGATCGTGTCGTCAAGATGCTCCGCCAAATAGCTGAGTTCGTTCTTAGCGGAGAATTTCTTCAAGTCCGTCAGTACGTCTATGATCCAGTCATTCTTCATCAACACTATCCTCCCGAAAGGGTTAACTATCCGTTAAGAACAGCCTAGCAGCGGAATATTGCCGACGAAATTCGCCAAATAACCCTCCCCTAAAATAGCGAGGGGCGTGTTTGTAAGCATCAGTTTTTACAGGTTATTTTTTGACGCACAGAAAAGCTCCGCGAACCAAGGCGATTCGCGGGGCTTTTTGAGACCCTATTTCCGTTACGTCAAGCTTCGCGGCTTGCTTCCACCGTATCCTCGAATGTGGTGAGGCCGGTGCGCGGGGCGGTGACCAGCACGGCCATGTTGCCGGGCTTATGTTCGTTACGCAGCATCTTGGTGTGGGCCTGCGGGATTTCGTTCCACGGGAACACCTCCGACATGCATGGATCAAGACGACGCTCGCACATCAGTTTGTTGGCGGCGGAGGCTTGCTTGAGGTGCGCGAAGTGCGACCCTTGCACGCGCTTCTGGTGCATCCAGAGATAGCGCGCGTCCATCGTCAGGTTGTAGCCGGTGGTGCCGGCGCAGATTACGACCATGCCGCCCTTCTTAACCAAGAACACCGACACCGGCATCGTGGACTCGCCCGGATGCTCAAACACCATGTCAACGTTGTTGCCCTTGCCAGTAATGTCCCAGATGGCCTTGCCAAACTTGCGCACCTCACCGAACCATTCTTTGTATTCAGGCGTGTTCACCGTGGGCATCTGCCCCCAGCAGTTGAAATCCTTGCGGTTCAGCACGCCCTTGGCCCCGAGACCCATCACAAAGTCGCGCTTGTCTTCATCCGAGATCACCCCGATGGCGTTGGCGCCTGCCGTGTTCGCCAGTTGCACCGCGAAGGAGCCAAGACCGCCGGACGCGCCCCAGATCAGAACGTTCTGACCCGGCTTTAACTCGTGCGGGTGGTGACCGAACAACATGCGGTATGCGGTGGCCAGCGTCAGCGTGTAGCACGCGCTTTCTTCCCAGCTGAGATGTGCGGGGCGCGGCATAAGCTGCTGGGCCTGCACGCGGGTGAACTGCGCGAAAGAGCCGTCCGGTGTCTCGTAGCCCCAAATCCGCTGGCTGGAGGAAAACATAGGGTCGCCGCCGTTACATTCCTCATCGTCGCCGTCGTCTTGGTTGCAGTGAACCACAACCTCGTCGCCAACTTTCCAGCGTTTTACTTTGTCGCCAACCGCCCAGATGATGCCTGAAGCGTCGGAGCCTGCGATGTGGTAATCGGCCTTGTGAACATCGAACGGGCTGATTGGAACACCAAGCCCTGCCCACACGCCGTTATAGTTCACGCCAGCGGCCATGACCAAAACCAGAACTTCGCGATCGCCGATGGCGGGAGTTTCAACGACTTCACTTTTGAAGCTGTCTTCGGGTTCGCCGTGGCGGTCGCGGCGGATGGCCCATGCATACATTTGCGGTGGTACGTGTCCCATAGGTGGGATTTCACCAACCTCGTAGAGGTCTTTTTTCTCGGCGCTGTAATCCATCATATCGTCCTGCGTATCTAGAGCCATGTCAGGCGCTCCTCATCCTAGTCGGTGCCGCGACGCAGAATCGAATGCTGCACCGCCAATAAGACAGGGATACAAACACAAAAGTAACAATACAACCTTTAAGTGATATTTTTTGTAATTTTATGTCGTCGCCGTTTTATACCATCTTCAGATGCCCGATAGACGCCGCGTAGTAGGCGATGACCTCGCGCGCGTGGTCGCTTACCGTCAGCACCCCGCCGGTGATGGTGATCAGACCGCGCACCTCCAGCATGCGCAGTGCCTCAGTAACGGCGCGCGCTTTGTTGGCGTCACCGTTCTCGTCGGGCATGCAGACCTCCATCTGTGCCGCGCGGAACTCTACAACGTCTGCTGCAAAGGCGGCTTCCAGCATGTCGAGCTGGATGCGCCCGCCCGCCGCGTGGATGTGGCGGCATACCAGTGGCACGGGCAGGATCGGGACGACGGCACTCACGCGTGACATCAGCTCCGCGCCCAACAGCTCCGTGGTGTTTTCTGGGTTCCGCGCCGCGAAGTCGTGCAACGACACCGGCTTGCCAAACGCCACCGCCGCAAATCCAAGGCGGTGAAACTTGCCCGTTACCCGCTGCCACAAATGACGCCCCACATAGCGCAACAGGTGGCTGATGCGGAACCTGAACCGCGCGGACCTGTCCCCTGCGGCAGCAACCAAAACGCGGTCTTCAAGCACGCGGTCGTAGTTCAACCCAACGGGCACAAACACCACGTCGCGCGGGCTGTCGGCGTGCACGCCGTCAACGATGTAGCTGATTAACCCCAGCTTCGGGTCGCCCAAGGCCCCGCTGCGTGACAACCCGCCTTCGGGGAAGATCGCCTGCGCCACGCCTTCCTTGGTGGACAGCTGGACATAGCGCGCCAGCACCCGACGGTAGAGCGGGTTCAGCGATTTGCGCCGGATAAAGTACCCGCCCATCATCTTGATCAACGGGCGCAGCGGCCAGACCCGCGCCCACTCTCCCACCGCATAGGACAACGCGCTGTCGCGCGCGGCCAGATAGGTGACCAGAATGTAGTCCATGTTGGAGCGGTGGTTCATCACGTAGACCACCGTAGCCTCCGGATCTATCGCGGCCATCGCGTCGTTGCGCGGGTTCACCACCCTGACGCGGTAAAGCGAGCGCGACATCAGCTTGGCGACACGGGTGCCCAGCCCGAAATACACGCTGGCGCTAAAGGACGGGACAATTTCGCGGGCATAGCGCTGCGCTGTCTCGAAGGCGACGTTATCGGGGATGCCTTGCGCGTTGGCATGATCGTTCACCGCACGAATGACGTCCGGATCATAGAGCACGTTCTGGATCATGTCGTGACGCCGCGCCAACTTAAACGGCTGGATGGGCCGCGCCAATTTGGTGTTGAGCCGTGCCACCACGCGCTCTGCCCGCCGCCGGAAGAACCAGCGTACCGAGGGGAACAACAGATGCGACGCCGCTGTCACCGCTGCCAAAACCCCGATGAGGGCTAAGGCCCAGACCGGAATTTCTACAGTGGTGAACATCAGGCGGCCCTCACTTCACGGCTTCGGACATCGTGTTGGTGATCGCGAACAAGGGCTGTTGGTTCACCTCGATCAGGCCGCGGCGTGGGCGGTCGAGGTCGATAATAACGAAGACCAGCGCCACGATCAGGATCAACATCGCGTAGACCGGGAAGCCAGCCTTCACCGCTGTCAGCCCTGAGCTGTAGCCCAGGATACTGCCCAACAGCACGAAGGTCGCGAACATCAAGAACAACACCAGTTCCGGCACGTGGCGCTCAATCGCCGCGTCCCGTTCCCCCAAGGCGTCAATCATGTCATTGAGCGCGGCTGTCATGCTGACCGTAGCGGGGCCGCCGACCTCTTGCACCTCCGCGCTGGCCACCTGCCAAAGCTTGTCGAAAATCTCCTCCGCTGCGCCGACCAGTTCGGCACGGCGCACGGGCTCGCTTGCGGGGACGCGGCCCGCTTCATAACGGATGGTCCCGTAGCGGCTCATCAGGGCCTTGGCCTCATCGCGGCGCGCGTCACTGAGCAGGTCCGTGCGCAGCCATGCGGTGCCAATCGCGTTTGCCTCCGACACCACCGCGCGGGAGCGGTCATCGTAGCGGTTAAGCGCCAGCGAGAAGGTAAAACCTAACAGCAAGGCCAGCAAACCCAGCAAGGATCCTTGCACGGCGCCCACCTGAGATTTGCTTTCGTCGTTGTGGTGGCGCTGGCTTTTCTTGCCAACCATCCGCCCCAGACGCATCGCCACGGCCATCGCAAGCAAGAGCAATGCGGCGAGTAAGATAGAATTGATGTCGTACATAATTTCTCGTGGCCCCATGGGTTGGCTCCTCAATCAGACGTCAGGGCCAATTCCGGCCTATATGCCACATATCAAGCCCTTGAGGCACTAAAAAGCACGAAGCGGTTTTAGTGGGCGACAAAAATTCTGCAACGCAGCGAATTGACATAGCCACAAAATTCCAAGTATCAATCATTCAACGCAATATTATTACCGAACGCGATTCACGTGAGGCCCCTATGTCTGACCAGCCGACCCAACCCCAAAAAGACCGCCCTTGGCTGTTTCGTACCTATGCGGGGCACTCCACCGCCAAGGCCTCTAATGCGCTCTACCGCGGCAACTTGGCCAAGGGGCAAACCGGCCTGTCCGTCGCCTTCGACCTGCCGACGCAAACCGGATATGACAGCGACCACGTTCTGGCGAAGGGTGAGGTTGGCAAGGTTGGCGTGCCGGTGGCGCATCTGGGCGACATGCGGACATTGTTCAACGATATCCCGCTGGACCAGATGAATACCTCCATGACGATCAACGCGACGGCCCCTTGGTTGCTGGCCCTCTATATTGCTGCCGCTGAGGAACAGGGCGCGGACATTTCGGCGCTGCAAGGCACCGTGCAAAACGACATCATCAAGGAATACCTGTCGCGCGGCACCTACATTTGCCCGCCAAAGCCCAGCTTGCGCATGATCACCGACGTGGCGGCTTACACGCGCCAGCATCTGCCGAAATGGAACCCGATGAACGTGTGTTCCTACCACCTGCAAGAGGCCGGTGCGACGCCGGAGCAGGAGTTGGCGTTTGCGCTCGCCACCGCCACCGCCGTGCTGGATGATCTGAAGGGTAAAGTCCCGCCGGAGCATTTCCCCGCTATGGTCGGGCGCATTTCGTTCTTTGTGAACGCGGGCATCCGGTTTGTGACCGAGATGTGCAAAATGCGGGCCTTTGTGGACCTGTGGGACGAGATCACCCGTGAGCGTTACGGCGTGGAGGACCCAAAATTCCGCCGCTTCCGCTACGGGGTTCAAGTGAACTCCCTTGGCTTGACGGAGCAGCAACCGGAAAACAACGTCTACCGTATCCTGATCGAGATGCTGGCCGTAACCCTGTCGAAAAACGCGCGGGCGCGGGCGGTGCAGCTGCCTGCATGGAACGAAGCCCTTGGCCTGCCCCGTCCTTGGGATCAGCAATGGTCCCTCAGGATGCAGCAGATCATGGCCTTCGAGACAGATTTGCTGGAGTACGACGACCTGTTTGATGGCAACCCCGCCGTGGACCGCAAAGTCGAGGCGCTCAAAGAAGGTGCGCGCGCGGAGCTTGCGACCATCGACAGCATGGGCGGTGCGAACGAGGCGATTGAATACATGAAGTCCCGCCTTGTCGAAGCCAACGCCGCGCGTCTGGGCGGCATCGAGACAGGTGAGACGACCGTTGTGGGCGTGAACAAGTTCCAGCAGCACGAAGACAGCCCCCTGACCGCTGGCGACGAGGCGATCATGGTGGCCGACAAGGACGCCGAAGCCGACCAAATCGCGCGGCTTGAGGCGTGGCGCGCCAGCCGCGACACCGCCGCCGTGGAGGCCGCGTTGGACGGCGTGCGCGCGGCGGCAAAGGACGGCACCAATATTATGATCCCGACCATCGCAGCCGCCAAAGCCGGTGCCACAACCGGCGAATGGGGCGATGTGATCCGGCAGGCCTTCGGCCAATACCGTGGCCCCACAGGTGTGTCGCGCAACCCGTCCAACCGGACGGAGGGGCTGGACGACATCCGCGAGAAGGTGGACGCGGTGTCCACCAAGCTGGGGCGGCGCCTCAAGTTTCTTGTGGGCAAGCCCGGCCTTGACGGGCACTCCAACGGCGCGGAGCAGATCGCCGCGCGGGCGCGCGATTGCGGCATGGACATCAGCTATGAGGGCATTCGCCTGACACCGGACGAAATCGTGGATGCCGCCCTAAAAGACGACGCGCATGTTGTGGGCCTGTCGATCCTGTCCGGATCGCATGTGCCGCTGATAGAGGACTTGATGGCAAAGATGCACGCGGCGGGCCTTGGACATATCCCCGTGGTTGTCGGCGGCATTATCCCAGAGGACGACGCAAAGCGGCTGAGGGCGATGGGCGTCGCCAAGGTTTACACCCCGAAGGACTTCGAACTGAACCGCATCATGCTTGACCTTGTGGCATTGGTAGAACCTGCGGACGTCGCCGCGGAGTAAACCCCTACTTGATCACGCCAGCGTGCTGGGCCAAAGTCGCGACTTCAAGAATTGCGACCAAAGGTATTTCCAATGAGCAACGCTGAAGCATCGCGCCGTCCGGCGCGCGAGTGGGTCCCTATTCTTAAAGAGTATCGTGAGCCGTCGCTCACACGTTCTATCTGGGAGTTGACAACAACTTTCGTGCCCTATGTTCTCCTTTGGGTGATTGCATGGCGGTCCTTATCGGCAGAGATGTATTGGGTCACCGTCCCTTCCGTGATCCTGATCGGTATGTTGATGATGCGCATGTTCGCCATCCAGCATGACACCGGCCACGGTGCTATCTTCAAATCATGGTCCGCCAACCGCTGGCTGGGCCGCTGTCTTGGGGTGATCTGCATCGCCCCCGCCGCCGTTTGGGCGAAGAAGCACGATGTGCACCACGCCACCCACGGCAATCTGGACCGCCGCGAAATGGGCGATTTACTGACGCTGACCGTGGCGGAATATAACGCCAAGGGCCCCTTTGCCAAAGCGCTCTACCGGCTTTACCGCAACCCGTATTTCCTACTGGCGTTCGGGCCGGTTTACTCCTTCTTCCTTGAGTACCGCCTGCCCGTCCGCCTGATGGACAAGCGCGAGTACTGGATCAGCGCGATGGGCACCAACCTGTCGATCGCCATTGTTCTGAGCATCATCTACTACTTCGGCGGCTGGGGGCCGATCCTGTTCATCTTTGTGCCCTCCACCCTGATCGGTGCATTTTGCGGGGTGTGGGTGTTCTACATCCAACACCAGTTCGAGGGCGTGGAGTGGGATCACCAAGGCAACTGGTCGGTCCATGATGCGGCGCTTTATGGCTCCAGCTACTACGTGTTGCCGGGGTGGCTGAACTGGTTCAGCTGTAACGTGGGCATTCACCACGTTCACCACCTGTATTCAAAGATTGCGTTCTACCGCCTGCCGGAAGTGCTGCGCGACCACCCCGAACTGGCGGGCACCAGCCGCGTGACCTTCCGCGACAGCCTCAAATGCCTGAAGCTGAAGCTCTGGGATGAAGACAGCCGCCGCATGGTTGACTTCAAGGCAGCTGACGACATCGCGGCGCAACAGACCCTCGCGCCAGCGCAGTAGCCCTGATATAAGCGTGCGGTACCCGCCTTAAAGGAGCGACCCTTATGACTATCCACATTGGCGCCAAGCCCGGCGACATCGCAGAAACCGTATTGCTTCCGGGTGATCCGTACCGCGCCAAATGGGCCGCAGAAACGTTCCTTGAGGACGTCAAGCTGGTCAACGAAGTGCGCGGCATGCTGGGCTTCACCGGCACGTGGAAGGGCAACCGCGTCACGATCCAAGGCTCCGGCATGGGGATGCCCTCCCTGTCGATCTACGCGAACGAGTTGATCAAATCCTACGACGCCAAGACGCTGATCCGCATCGGATCGTGCGGCGGTATGCAGGACAAGGTCAACGTGCGCGATGTGATCTTGGCCACTGCCTGCTCCAGCCTGTCGACCCCGTCGCGCGGGATCTTCAAGGAATTGCAGTTCGCCCCCACCTGCGACTTCGAGCTGCTGCACAACGCCTATAAGACGGCAGAAAAGCGCGGCGTGCCAACGCATGTTGGCGGCATCTATTCGGCGGATGTCTTCTACGACGAACGCCCAGACCTGAACGAGGAAATGACCCGTCACGGCATTTTGGCCGTGGAGATGGAAGCCGCAGAACTCTACATCCTTGCCGCCCGCTACGGGCGTCGGGCCTTGGCGGTTCTGACCGTGTCGGACCATCTGATCACCGGAGAAGCCCTGCCCGCAGACCAGCGCGAGCAAAGCTTCGGCGACATGGTGGAAATCGCATTGGAAGCCGCGTTCGCCTGATCACGACCTGTACCAAGCAACACGAAAAAGCCCGCAGCCATATGGTTGCGGGCTTTTTACTTAGGTGGTTGGCTTATCGTCCGGCGCGGGCTTGGCGGGCGGCGTTTTCCCGTTGAGCCAGTCGATCATCCCATGCCCCGGCTCCCCGTACCAATCCTCGTTGCGGGTCAGATACATGGTGCCCGCCAAGGCAAAGAACGCCAGCGTGGAGCCCGCGAGCAGCGCATAATCCGCACTGCGCAAGATCAGGTAGAGCACGCCGTAAAGCAGCACCAGCATCACCCCAAGCACCAGTGCGCGTATGCCAAGCTTCATTGCCACCAAGCCAAACAGGGTAAGCAAAATGATCGTCGCCCCCGCCGACACACCGTAGGCGGCAGCAAAGCCGATTTGCTCCGAGTAGGACACCATCAGCAGCACAAACAGCGACTGCGCCAAACCCACGAAGATATACTGCACAGGGTGGGTCGGACGGTTGGAGCGGTCCTCAATAAGCAGGATCGTGAGGAAGGTCAGCGCGATAAACAAGATGCCGTACCGCGCGGCGCGGTAGGCTTTCTGGTAGAAGTCGTTGGGCTGAAAGAACTCGACGCCGAAGGCGGTGGAGGACCGTGCGGTCGCGTCAGGGTTCTGGCGCGAGATTTGCGGCAGGTTGCGCGCCAGATGCGGGATGACCCATTCCGCCTCAAATCCGTTTTCGGTAATCGTGCGGGTGTTCGGAAGGAAAGCGCCCGCAAAGCTGGGGTGCGGCCAGTCGCTGTTAAATGACACCTCGGAGTTGCGCCCGACGGGGGCCACCTCAAAGCTGCCCGCGCCGTTGAAGCCCAGCGTCATATCGTATTGTGACGTGTCGCGCGGGTCACCAATTTCGGCAACCACGCCGGGATTGCGTTCGCCAAGGGATCCGGTGATCGGCTCCAGCTGCACGGATGTGCCGTCCACGCGCAATTCCGCCGCGCCGCGCAGCGCTTTGTTGGAGGTCAGCGACACCCGCAAGGTGGCGTCGTCCCAGAGGATGGTTTCCTCCGCATATAGCGCGTCCGCGACTTTCGAAAAGTCAAACTGCGCCTTGATATCAGCGGTCGCCACATAGACCGGCACGCGGAACACGCCACGCGCACGGGTCTGGGTCTCGGACGATAGTTTGAAGGCGTAGTCGTTGGGATAGAGATAGACCGAGGACTTATATTTGACCTCGGTGACTTCATATTCCTCGGTGGAGGCGACCTGTTTGCCGTTCACGAACGTGGTCGTTTCGCGGGTTTCGGTGCGGGTAACGGGGCCTTTGACGGGGATCACGATCATCGGGCCAGCAACGCGCTGCGGCCCGCCCCATTCGTCCCCGACAGAAGACACGGTGTTGCGGCTGTGATCGGCGCGCGCGTCGATCACCTCGCCAGCAAGGAACAGCGGTATGAACATCAAGACGGTCAGCAGACCGACGATGAGAAAACGAAAGCCAATAGATTTCATGAAAATACTCCGAAGCAATGCTCCGGAGTATTACATTACACCTGACGTTCGACCATCAACTTTTTGATCTGCGAGATCGCCTTAGCAGGGTTCAGACCCTTGGGGCATGTTTTCGCGCAGTTCATGATGGTGTGGCAGCGGTACAGTTTGAACGGGTCTTCCAACTCGTCCAGACGCTCGCCCGTGGCTTCGTCGCGGCTGTCGATGATCCAGCGGTAGGCGTGCAGCAGGGCTGCTGGCCCGAGGTAGCGATCACCGTTCCACCAGTAGGATGGGCAGGACGTGGAGCAGCAGGCGCACATCACGCATTCATATAGGCCATCCAGCTTGGAACGGTCCTCGATGGACTGGCGCCACTCTTTCTTGGGGCGGTTGGTTTTGGTTTCCAGCCACGGCATGATGGAGGCGTGCTGCGCATAGAAGTGCGTCAGGTCGGGGATCAAATCCTTAACCACTGGCAGGTGCGGCAACGGGTAGATTTTAACGTCGCCGGAGATTTCATCCATGCCGTAGATACAAGCCAGCGTGTTGATGCCGTCGATGTTCATCGCGCAAGACCCGCAGATACCTTCGCGGCACGAGCGGCGGAAGGTCAGCGTCGGGTCAATCTCGTTCTTGATCTTGATCAGCGCGTCCAGAACCATCGGCCCGCACTTGTCCATATCGACGAAATACGTATCGACAGACGGGTTTTTGCCGTCATCGGGGTTCCAGCGGTAAATCTGGAACTTGCGTACGTTCGTAGCGCCTTCGGGCTTCGGCCACGTTTTGCCGCCCATAATTTTCGAATTCTTAGGAAGGGTCAATTGAACCATGTCATGCCTCCTGAGGCTTAAGAAAAGTTAGCGAGAGTGCCGCCGGCCACGAAGTGGTTCAGCAGACGCACGCGCGTTGTGTGGGAGCTGGCGTTGATCGTTGCCACCTCTTGTTTGGTGAGGACGCGGCGCTTGAAGCCGCGTTTGCTCAGGCAGCGATCTACGCCACTTGCTTCACCGTTGTACCTGATCTGTTTCTCATTCGCCGCGACGGCAATCGGCCCCAAGAGGACGCCGCCGAACAACACGCCGGACACATAACTGCCGACGACCGCATTCTGCCCTGCGCGTGGCGCATTTGGCAGGCAGGCGTAATAGGCCTGCCGCGCATCCGCGAGGCTCATTCCTGCTTGCGAGGGCACTGCGGGGCCAAGGTCGGCGCAGGCGCTGAGGAACAGCAGGGGGATGAGAAATTTCTTCATATCGGTTTAAGCCTTTTTCAACAGGAAGGGGGCAAGCCCGTCCTTCAGCAGACACTGGACCGTGTCTGGGCGGGTGGCGATTTCGATCACCAGTTGGGTTTCTTCGGGGCCAAGCCCTGTCACACCGGCGCGGGCCAGTTGCAGGATTTCTACGGCGGAGGCGTTGTCGATCACGCAGTCGGTGGCGGGCTCCAACGGCACGCCGGGGAAGCGTTTCGCCAACACGGGGCGCACGGTGTCCTTGGCTTCCTTGCGGGTCAACTGATCGGCCAAGCCGTCGTCGCCGCAGGCGCTTAGGCCGATCAACGCGGCCATGACGGGAATGAGTATCAGCTTCATGCGGCCCACCTTGTGAACAAAACATCCATGTGGCGCGGTTGCGCCTTCTTGCCCGCATGCGCGGCCATCGCCAGCACGTCGCGGAATTCCAAACCGGCCTTCGCCAACTCCGCAATTACTGCAGACGGCGGGGCCACGCCCTTGAACCGCTGCGTCACGGACATCTCTAGAATGACGAAGTCGCAGCGCTTCAACGTCTCCGCGCCGCCTTTCAGGACTTCGAATTCGAAGCCTTCCGTATCTATTTTCAATCCCAAGCGCCCCGGCATGTCGGCGGTCAGCATGTCGAGGGTGATCACCGGCACCTCACGCTTGGCAACGGCGGAGAAGCTGCGGGCCAGCTTGTCCGTGCGCTCTCTCAGGCTGGCCATTGCGCCGCCTTTGCCCGGCTCTGTTTCCGGCACCGACAGCACGGCCTTGCCCTGCTCCGCCCCAAGGGCCACCGCGCGGAAGTCGAAACTTTTCGGCGCGACACCGGCTTTCACTGCCGCCTCGCATTCCGCTTGCGGATCGACCAACACGAAGTGCGCCTGCGGGAAGCTGCGGTAAAGCCACGGCGTGCCTTCATGCACGCCCACGTCGATCACGAAGTCCGGCGCGAACTCATAGGCCTTCAGGTAAGGCGGGCGCGTTTTCCACGGGTGGAGGATAAACCCCTCCTCGCGTGCCGCGCGGCGTATGTCGGCCACATCGCTCAGAGCAACACCCCGTTGCTGGACATGCAAGCCAAGCTGCCGTCGCGGGTCATGATTTCGGAGATAAGCCCCGTGGTTGCGGCATCCAAGCCATCCTGCGCGGCCAAGCTTTGCAGTTCTTCCGGCGTGGCAGACTGCGTGCCACAGGCCGCCGCTATCCTTTGCTCTGCGGGGGACAATTGCGGAGACACATCCGCGATGAACTGCGCAATGCGGCCGCTTTGGTTTTGCGTCGGGGCCTGCGTGGTTGGCACGCCGCAGGCGGCCAGCGCCATCAGAACTGCGAATTTCTTCATGTCTTGCCCCCGATTGTGACGCCAAACGTCGTAGGTTGCGGCTTACCCGTCACCTTGCGGTCCATACATTCCGCGAAAGCATCATCCGCAGACTGCGGGCGGAACACCTTGTCGGTGATGGTGATGGAGCCGCGCGCCTTGCCGCCGCCCGTTCCTACTCCGACCCCGATATTACCATGGATACCGTCGGCCAGCCCCACTTCTTCGCGGCACTGCTGCGCCGCCCGCTCCGGCGAGACCGGAACAGGGGCGCAGGCCGCCAACATCAACAATGGGGCCAGCCAGCGCATTAGTATACGCGGGCTTTTGGCGCGATTTTCTTGAGGTCAATCCCGCCTTCGTCTTGGGTGGTCAACGGGTCAAGGTGAACGCCCCGTGTGCTCAGGTTCACCTTGTTGCCATCGACGTGGGCCAAGGAGTGCACCCGCCAGTTCACGTCATCCCGATCAGGGTAATCCTCATGCGCATGCGCGCCACGGCTTTCTTTGCGGGCCTCGGCGGCGACTATTGTGGCCATCGCGTTCGGCATCAGGTTGTCGAGTTCCAGCGTTTCCATCAAGTCGGAGTTCCACACCAAAGACCGGTCGGTCACATTGATGTCGCCCATCTTGGCGGCAACTGCCGTCATTTTCTCAACACCTTCGGCCAGCGTTTTGTCGGTACGGAACACAGCAGCGTCTGCCTGCATGGTTTTTTGCATCTCCAAGCGCAGCTCTGCGGTCGATGTGTCCCCTTTGGCGTGGCGGAAGCCGTCGAACCGGTCCAGCGCCGCGTCGATGGCCTTTTGTGGCATCTCGGGGTTCGGGGTGCCCGGCTTGACGATTTCGGCGGCACGGATCGCAGCCGCGCGGCCAAAGACCACCAAGTCGATCAGGGAGTTGGAGCCGAGACGGTTCGCGCCGTGAACCGACGCACAGCCCGCTTCACCAACGGCCATAAGGCCAGGGGCCACGGCTTCGGGGTTGTCTGACGTCGGGTTCAACACCTCACCCCAATAGTTGGTTGGAATGCCGCCCATGTTGTAATGCACGGTTGGCAGCACTGGGATCGGCTCTTTGTGCAAATCGACGCCCGCAAAGATGCGCGCGCTTTCCGAGATACCCGGCAAACGGAGCGCCAAAGTTTCCGGTGGCAGGTGATTCAGGTGCAAGTGGATGTGATCCCCCTGCGCGCCAACACCGCGCCCTTCGCGGATTTCCATGGTCATACAGCGCGATACAACGTCGCGTGACGCCAAATCCTTATAGGTCGGCGCATAGCGCTCCATGAACCGCTCGCCTTCGGAGTTGGTCAGATAGCCCCCCTCCCCGCGTGCGCCCTCGGTGATCAAACAGCCTGCGCCGTAGATGCCGGTCGGGTGGAATTGCACGAACTCCATGTCCTGCAAAGGCAGACCCGCACGGGCCACCATGCCGCCGCCGTCGCCTGTGCATGTGTGCGCGGATGTGGCCGAGAAGTAAGCGCGGCCATAGCCGCCCGTGGCCAGCACGACCATCTTGGCGCTGAACAGGTGCAGCGTGCCGTCGTCCAGCTTCCAGCACATAACACCGGTGCAGACACCTTCGTCGTTCATGATCAGGTCAGTGGCGAAGTATTCAATGTAGAATTCCGCGTTGTTCTTCAGCGACTGGCCATAAAGCGTGTGCAAAATGGCGTGGCCGGTGCGGTCCGCTGCGGCGCAGGTGCGCTGCACGGGGGGGCCTTCGCCAAACTCGGTGGTGTGGCCGCCAAACGGACGCTGGTAGATCTTGCCTTCTTCGGTGCGCGAGAACGGAACGCCGTAGTGCTCCAGCTCATATACCGCCTTGGGGGCTTCGCGCGCCAGATATTCCATCGCGTCCGTGTCGCCCAACCAATCGGAGCCCTTGACGGTGTCATACATGTGCCACTGCCAGTTGTCCGGACCCATGTTCGACAGCGACGCGGCGATACCGCCCTGTGCGGCGACAGTGTGGGAACGTGTCGGGAAAACCTTGGTCACACAAGCGGTGCGCAGGCCTTGCTCGGCCATGCCCAGCGTCGCGCGCAGGCCAGCACCACCAGCACCAACCACAACAACATCATATTCGTGAGTTTCGTATTCGTAAGCAGCCATAACTTCAGGGCCTTCCGATTAAAGTGCGATGCGCGCAAGCGCGAAAAGGCCGACCGCAATCAGCGTGTAGCAAAAGATGGTGAGACCGATCAGCGTCAGCTTCTGGGCCGCGCCGTGGACGTAGTCCTCCACAGCCTCTTTCGCCTCGGACGTGAAATGCACAACCGCCGCGATCAGCGTCAAACCTGTCACGATTGCGGGGAACGGGCGCCCGAAATAGGCCAGAACCTCTTCATAGGTGCCGCCAAATCCTGCCCCGAAAACGAGGATGAAAATCGGCGTCATCACGATCAGCGCCACAGAACTGATCATCATGTGCCAGTGGTGCGTTGTGCCTTGACGACCGGACCCCATGCCCTGCGCGCGTTTTCTGTCTGTTAGATAACTCATAACTCGCGCTCCTATACCAAGATGATTGTAATAAGGGTGAAGACCGTGGCCAGAACGAACATGCCAATCGCCATCTTCTCGGAGGCTTTCACTTCAACGCAGTAGCCCAGATCCCAGATCACGTGACGCAGCCGGCCCAAGGCGTGGTAAAACAGTGCCCACGTCGCAAGCAACTGCACCAGCTTGCCGATCCAGCTGCCCCATAGGCCATCAATAAACGCAAAGGCACTTTCGGAACTGGCGGCGGCGATCAGCCACCAAACGACAAGGGCGGCTGCAACCAGCAGTCCAATGCCCGTAATCCGCACCATAATAGACGACATGGAAGTCAGTTGCGGGCGGTAGATCATGATGTGAGGGGAAAGCGGTCTGTTTCCCCGATTGACGTCAGCCATGGCGCGTCCTTCGTTTGCTACGATGTTTGCGCGCTATCTTTAGACTATTCGCAGACTGAGTCACGCCCCATCCGCCGTCAAATGCGCGGTGATTTGTAGCAATTCAGAAGAATTATCTTTTTTGTGATCACGCTTTTCCGCCGCGTGATCACAAATTTACGGCGCGCAGGCATCCGCACCGCCAAAGCCCCCCTAAACAGGCATCAGCGCCCAGTAATCCAGATCAAGCAGCACGTCAGGCAGGTACTTACCGTCGTCGCCTTTCAGGGAGAACGGGGCGGCCTCGGCCTTTTGCGCCACCAGACGCAGGCGGATTGCGCCTATGCCGGGAGCGTCCGTTTCGGCTATTTCCAGCACTTCGGACCACGCCTTAACCGTATCGCCAGCCCCGCAGGGGTTGGCATGGGCGCCGGAGTTCAGCCCCACGATGATCTGCGCATTGGCCAAGCCGTTGAACGACAACGCCCGCGCCAAGGAGATTACGTGTCCACCGTAGATCAACCGCCCGCCGTCCCGCGCCGTGCTGTCAAAATGCACCTTGGCGGTGTTCTGCCACATGCGGGTGGCCAGCATGTGTTCGGCTTCTTCAATGGTGACGCCGTCCACGTGGTCGATCTTCTCCCCAACCTGATAGTCGCCCAGCCGGTGCGGCTCCCCCGCTTGGGTGAAATTGTAATCCTCAAAGCTCAGCCCTTCAGGCACCACCAGATCAGCCGCCGAAACAGCATCGGCCAGCTTTGGCACGACGGTCTCCGGCGCTGGCGCGTCCAGATTGCCTTTGCGCACCATCACCCACCGCACGTAGCTCAACACGTCTTCGCCCAGCTGATTGCTGCCCGTCGTGCGCACCCAGACGACGCCGGTTTTGCCGTTGGAGTTCTGCTTGACGCCGATCACTTCGGAGCGCGAACTGATGGTGTCGCCCATGTGCACAGGCTTCAAAAACCGCCCTTCCGCATAGCCCAGATTGGCGACGGCATTGAGCGAGATATCGGGCACCGTTTTGCCAAACACCGTGTGGAACGCGATCAGGTCATCCAGCGGGGCCTCGTGCAGACCGCAATCGCGTGCGAACTCGTCGGACGAATAGAAGGCATGACGCGCGGGATAAAGCGCGTGGTACATCGCCCGCTCCCCACCGGACAGCGTGCGCGGCACCGCGTGCTCCATCACGTCACCAACGGCGTAATCCTCGAAAAAGCGCCCCGCGTTGGTCTTGCTCATCACTGCGCCCCTAGCTTCATGTCTGGGCTGTAATCGGCCTCGATGTCTTTGGTGACGGCTTGGCCGCAGCGCATCACGCCATTGGATGCATCAAAGGCGTAGGTCGGGTCGCCATACAACTCCCAGCCCTTGGCCAAGGCGTCGGACACCTTGTGGCAGAACGCGGATGTGTCGTCCTCGGTCAGCAAACGGTAAATTTTCATTATACACCTCCGAACGGGCTTACGCCCAACATGACATGGATGCCTGCCACAACGGTGAAGAGCACCAGCGAGATCACAAGCAAAACAATTTCCTTCTTGGCCGGAGCCTGCGCGGGCGGCGTCCACGGCCCCTCGGCGCGGTTGATCATGATCACCGAGATCACAGCCCACGCCAACATCCCGCCAAACAAGATGATCGACGCCAAATCGCCATTTGCCAGCAAGTGGGCGATCGCCCAGATTTTAACAGCCGTTAGCTGCGGGTGGCGGATTTTAGTCCCCAGCCAGACTTTCGCAGGCTTCGCCGCCGATGCGCCGAATACGTAAAACGCAAGCAACATCAACAGGTTGTTGATGTGGCCGAAAAAGCTCGGCGGATACCATACGGCGATGAAGTCCGCACTGCGGTACCCCACCACCATCAACACGATGGACAGGATTAACGCGGCGGTGATGACCCCCTTGGAGCCCTCCCCCATCTTGTCGGTCATGGACGCCCGCAGAGCAGGTGCAAGCCGTTTTAGCCAATGAGCAAAGGCCCAGATCAGGACCCCGAGTATAAGTAGCGTCATGCGCCCTCCAGTAATTTGATTGCATCCGCTTTGGCCAACAGCCGCGTCGCTGTCTCAACATGCAGGTTTTCCACGATTTTACCATCAACAACCGCAACGCCCTGCCCATCGGCCTTCGCCTGCTCATAGGCATCTATCTGGCGTCGGGCCAGCTCCAACTCCTCTGTGGAGGGGCCGAAAACTGCGTTGGTGATGGCGACCTGCGCGGGGTGGATCAGCGTTTTGCCGTCAAATCCCATGTCGCGGCCCTCCATGCATTCTGCCTGCAACCCGTCGTCATCCTTGAAGGCGTTGTAAACTCCGTCAACGCAGACCAATCCCTGCGCCCGCGCGGCCAGAAGGCACAGTTGCAGGCTGGTGGTCATCGCGGCGCGCCCGCGCGAGCCGAGGTCTTTGGCAAGGTCGTTCGTGCCCATCACGAAGCCTTCCATCTTCGGGGCTGCGGCGATTGCGGCAGCGTTCAGGATGCCGCGTGGTGTCTCCATCATCGCCCAGATTTTGGTGTCCCCCGTCACACGCGCCGCCAAATCCGCAACGGTGGCGGTGTCTTCGACTTTTGGCAGCAAGATCGCGTCCGGTGCGACGTCAATGAAGGTGGCAAGGTCATCCGCACCCCACGCCGTATCCGCGCCGTTTACCCGCACGATGCATTTTCGCGGGCCGTAGTCCGCCGTGCGCAGTGTTTCGGCCAGCAATTCGCGGGCGGCGACCTTCTCGTCCGGCGACACCGCGTCCTCCAGATCGAAGATGATGGCGTCCACAGGCAGGCCTTGCGCCTTTTCCAGTGCCCGCGTTTTTGAACCGGGGATGTAGAGGACCGAGCGATAGGGGTGCGCGACGTTTTGCATCAAATTCAACTCCTGTTTTGTTATTTAATTACTCACCACACCACAGCGCAGGCTGCAACAGGTGATTTGCCGCACCGCAGAAAAGCTGCGACTTCTTGTGGGGTTTCGCCCCGAACCGGATAAATTTGTCCACATTTACCCGTTGCAAAAGCGGCGCGCCGTTCGCCCGCTTAACCTGATCTTTGCCGTTTTCACCAACCCTGAGCCCGTTGCAGCGAACGACCGTGCGGCCTGAATGGCCTGCCGTTGCTGCCCTTACTGTCTCTGGCCCCGCCGGAATATGGCGTGTCCCCACCGAAAGGAACGTTAAAATGACGAAACACCTCTTTGGGCTTTCTCTTGGATTTGTGATCTTGGTTATGGCCGCCAATATGACCGCCGCGCAGACGCGCAACATGTGCGCAGACCGCGCCGCCGTCATCACCAAGCTGACCGGCCAATTCGGCGAAACGCGCCGCTCCATCGGGCTGGCGGCAAACAATGGCATCGTGGAGCTTCACGCGTCCAGCGACACCGGCACATGGACGATCACCGTGACCCACCCCAACGGGATGACCTGCCTTGTGGCAGCGGGCAACTCCTTCGAGGTGGTGGAAGAACAGCTTCCCGCAGTCCTTGGTGCCCCCGCCTGATAACACGCCAAAACCTCCCGACGGCTAGGTCAGCCCGTCAAAGATCAGCTTGCCACCTGCCCCTAGCAACAGGATGTAGGTGACCAGAAAGAAATACCGTTCCGGCATGGCGCGGTGGGCATAGACGCCGACCGCGACCCCGATCAGCAAAGGCGGGATCATGTAAAGATCCGCCCGCGCGGTGTCCCAGCTAAACACCCCGAGGAAGGCGTAGGGCACCGCCTTCATGGCGTTAATCGCCCAGAATGTGATTACCGTCGTCGCTTGGTAGGTTGTTTTGCCCATACCTTGCGCCAACAGGAAAATCGCCGCCGGTGGGCCACCCGCGTGGCTGACGAAGCTGGTGAACCCCGACACGCACCCCGCGATCAGCCCACGGCGGCTGTTAAACCCCGACTGCGCAACCCGCAGCCAGCCGCGTGACCGCGCGACTTGAAACACCACAAACCCCACAGAAATCACCCCGATCAGGACACGCAGCACATCTGGGTTCGTGGCCTTGTATAGCAACGCGCCAAGAACCACGCCCGGTATGCCGCCAAGGATCAAAGCCTTGGCGCTTGGCCAATGCCACTTGCCCCAGAACGGGCGTAACGTCGCGACATCCGCAATCATCAAAAGCGGCAACATGATTCCAAGCGCCGTCGCTGGCGGCAGGAAAATCGCAAGAATCGCGGTTGCCACGAAAGCGGCACCGCCGCCGAACCCGCCTTTCGCAACGCCCGAGATGAAGGCGGCCGGCAGGGCTAGGGCAAAAAAGGTGGCGTCAAACTCCATGACAGCCAGCTAGAGCGAAAAACACCTTTAGTTCAACAGCTAACACCTCGCCCAAACAGGCCGACAAGTTCACGTTTGGCGATTCTGCGCTGCGGCACACTTGCGCGACTCCCCCGCAGGCGCTACCCATCGCCCCCAACATCAACCGACTGAGGACCATTCACATGGCCAGACCTAAAATAGCCCTGATCGGCGCCGGACAAATCGGCGGCACGCTTGCTCACCTTGTGGCACTGAAAGAGCTTGGCGACGTCGTCCTGTTCGACATCGCAGACGGCACCCCACAGGGCAAAGCGCTCGACATCGCTGAAGCTGGCCCAGCCGGTCCATTTGACGCGACACTCAAAGGCACCACGGATTACGCCGACATCGCGGGCGCAGACGTGTGCATCGTGACCGCTGGCGTTCCACGCAAGCCCGGCATGAGCCGTGATGACCTCTTGGGCATCAACCTCAAGGTGATGAAATCCGTTGGCGAAGGCATCGCAGCCAACGCGCCAAACGCATTTGTCATTTGCATCACAAACCCGCTGGACGCGATGGTTTGGGCGCTGCGCGAATTCTCCGGCCTGCCCCACGAAAAAGTTTGCGGCATGGCTGGCGTTCTGGATTCGGCCCGCTTCCGCCACTTCCTTGCCACCGAATTCGAAGTCTCCATGAAGGACGTCACCGCGTTCGTTCTGGGCGGCCACGGCGACACAATGGTGCCGCTGACACGTTACTCCACCGTTGCGGGCATCCCGCTGCCGGATCTGGTAGACATGGGCTGGACCACGCAAGAGAAACTGGACGCAATTGTTCAGCGCACCCGTGATGGCGGCGCAGAGATTGTTGGCCTGCTGGGCAACGGCTCCGCGTTCTATGCACCTGCGACCTCCGCAATCGAGATGGCCGAAAGCTACCTGAAAGACCAAAAGCGCGTGCTGCCTTGTGCGGCATACGTTGAAGGCGCTTACGGGCTGGACGGCTTCTACGTGGGCGTGCCCACCGTGATCGGCAAAGGCGGCGTTGAGCGCGTGGTGAACATCAAGCTGGCCAAAGACGAGCAAGCCATGTTCGACAAATCCGTGGATGCGGTCAAAGGCTTGGTTAAAGCCTGCAAAGAAATCGACGGCACACTGGCCTAGGCCACCTGCCTCATCAATTAGAGAGGCACGCCCCAGATCATCTGGGGCGGGCCTTTTTCGTTTTAGCCGAAGCGCGCGGGGGCTGGCCTAAGTTCCAATCCCCGCGAGCGGCTTAGTAGCTGTCTTGCAGAGTGTTCAAGCTGACGCGCAGGTGCACGCCTTCGCTTTTCAGGCGGTTCGTCGGGAAGGAAATCCGGCCCAGCTTCGACTTGCCGAAGTGCATGCTGCTGAACTTGACCGTCAGATCAATAGTGCTGCTCAGGATGCGGTTCACCCGCAGAACAGAGCCCACCGGCACGCCGTTGCTGTCCATCACCAACATCCCCACGATGTCGCTTTTCTTCAGACGCAGCGGCGCGACGGCGCTTGAGTTGTTCCGGTTGCGCGAAGGTAGGCTGGCCTGCACAACTGGCGCTTTATTCCCATTGTTGGTTGTCGTGCCGCCGCCAGAGCCACTGCCACCACCAACGCCAACATTCACGTTAACGCCACCGCCACCAGAACCGCCGCCGGAGTTGGAATTGGACCCACCACTTGAGCCGATATTGACGTCTGCATTAATACCGCCCGAATGGGAGCCAGAACCGGAGCCTGACCCGCCTACACCGACAGAGGCCGACGCAACCGACCCGCCAGAGCTATTGGACCCAGTGGAGCCGACATCCGCTGACGCAGAAATGCCGCCATTGTTGCTGGACCCTCCAAGGCCCGCAGACACGGAGGCGCCAATGCCGCCTACGCTCGCCGAAACGCCCAAGTCTAATGCCTGTGCGGGGAGGGTTGTGAGTGTCGTTGCCAGCGCGAATGCGCATGTTTTCTTAAAACCGAACATCTGAAGTCCCTTCTCTAATAAACCTCATTCATTAGTTTTATATTTGAATTCGATTGTGTTCAGAATCTGTCGGGATCATGCCGGCATTGAGAAGAGTGGTTAACTGGAGATTAACGAAACCCTAAGAAACAAGGGAAAATCAGCCTTTTACCTCTAATATCAAATCGTTAGTAATCCTTCCGCGTTAATCTTCCGGCCAAAGTCTTGCCCATGTTACGCAAGGTCACGCACATAAAAAGACGCTCCCGAGCGCGCTTTTTCAGTCGATCTGGCGGAAAAACTCAGCCTTTTCCGTCCTCAACCACCCGTCAAACTGGGTCGCTGACAGGTCGAACCGCTCTTGCGGCAACAACGCTTCGAGCCCGCGCGAGACGTCAAACGGGATCTCCAGCAGCAGATCCTCCGCCCGCAGCGCATCTGCCAACACGCCGTGCACCTTGATACGGTCATGCAGCGCGTTCGCCGCCGCCATGTCACCGCCAGCCGCCTCAATCGCATCAATCTGGGCCTGCATCTGTTCGGTAATCGGCTGGCCTGCCTGCAACTTGCGAAACACCGCCTTGCGCAGCCGTTTGTAGACCCAATGCAGCCGCGTCATCCCGTCGAAATGCAAGATCACCGACGAACGCGACCGCTTCACGCCGGGGAATGTCCACGGGCGATCGGTGTCGAAATGCGGACGGTGAATGCCCAGTACATAGTCGTAGCCCGTCGGGGAGCACGCCTTGCCCTCGCTATGGCCCGTCAACCCGAAGCGCGTCAGCCCCGCGCCGTCCAGCACCAGCGCATCGAAATCCCCCTCCAGATGTTTTGTTGGCAGGCGGAAGTTCTGGCTGAATATACTGTCGCGCGGCTCGCCCTCCAACCAGACCCGTTCCAGATTGGGAATATTCAGGTAGTGCCCCGGTCGCATCCGTTGCAGGCGGCGAAGCTCGGCATCCAAGGGCTCCACCTGATGCACAAACTCGTCTGCATCAAGGTGGATCAGGTAGTCCACATCGGTGACGTTATAGGCGTGCGTCGCGTTCAGGGTTTGGCGGCGTTGATGGGTTTTGGGCACTTTGATGTCCATCTCCGAGCGCCAATAGGCCTTATCGGCAACGGTGACATGAACGGCCTTCAACGGGGCCAGAAGCGCACGGGTGCGCGGGTTGTCGCGGTCCAGATAAATGTGCACCGCGGACGCGCCAGACCACAGATGATGGGCCGCGTAGGCCGCCACAAGTTCGGGCGGCTCATCCATCGTGCCCACCACGCCCCAGCTAGGAACGGTCATGGGCGGGGCCTTTAACTGATCTATTCTTCATGTTTTATAAGTCCCAGCGTGTGTCCATGTCGTCAATGCCTATTGCGATTCGCCTCACCCATCACTTTTGTGATCACAGCTTTAAATCGTGTGATCACAAATGTCGCTTTTCTGGCCGTCAGGCCAAATTCAGCGTTTGCGCGAAGGGTTTCCCATGTATCACGAATAAGAACCCCCTGACTCAAGGAGAGAGTTTTGAACATCCACGAATACCAAGCGAAAGCCCTGCTTCGCTCTTATGGCGCACCGGTCTCCGATGGCCGTGTCGTCCTCGCCGCTGAAAACGCGAAAACCGCAGCTGGTGAGTTGGACGGCCCGCTTTGGGTTGTGAAAGCTCAAATCCACGCAGGTGGTCGCGGCAAAGGCTCCTTCAAAGAAGCCGACGCTGGCGAAGCTGGCGGCGTGCGTCTGTGCAAATCCGTTGAGGAAGCCGCGACCGAGGCGAAGAAGATGCTGGGCCGCACGTTGGTCACGCACCAGTCCGGCCCTGCTGGCAAGCAAGTGAACCGCATCTACATCGAAGACGGCTCCGGCATCGAGACCGAACTGTACCTTGCGCTGCTGGTGGATCGCCAGACCAGCCGAGTGTCCTTCGTGTGCTCCACCGAAGGCGGCATGGACATCGAAGAAGTCGCAGCAAACACCCCTGAGAAAATCCTCAGCTTCTCCGTCGATCCGGCCACAGGCTACCAAGCCTTCCACGGTCGCCGCATCGCGTTCTCGCTGGGCCTCAAGGGCGGCCAGATCAAGCAGTGCGTTCAACTGATGGGCACGCTCTATAAACTGTTCATCGAAAAAGACATGGAGATGCTGGAAATCAACCCGCTGATCGTGTCCGACAAGGGCGACCTGAAATGCCTCGACGCCAAGATGGCGTTTGACGGCAACGCCATGTACCGCCACGCCGACATCGCGGAACTGCGTGACGAAACCGAAGAAGACCCCAAAGAGTTGGCAGCGTCCAAATATGACCTGAACTACATCGCTCTGGACGGTGAAATCGGCTGCATGGTGAACGGTGCCGGTCTGGCGATGGCCACAATGGACATCATCAAACTCTACGGTGCTGAGCCTGCCAACTTCCTCGACGTAGGTGGCGGCGCCACCAAAGAGAAAGTGACCGAAGCGTTCAAGATCATCACCTCCGATCCTAACGTCAAAGGCATCCTCGTGAACATCTTCGGCGGCATCATGCGCTGCGATGTGATCGCAGAGGGCGTTGTGGCGGCCGTGAAAGAAGTGGGCCTGCAGGTGCCATTGGTTGTGCGCCTTGAAGGGACCAACGTTGAAGAGGGCAAAGCCATCATCAACAACTCCGACGTAGACATCATCGCAGCGGACGACCTGAAAGACGGCGCCGAGAAGATCGTTAAAGCGGTGAAAGGATAACACCATGGCCATTCTCATCGACGAAAACACCAAAGTCATCTGTCAGGGCTTCACCGGCTCGCAGGGCACGTTCCACTCCGAGCAGGCAATCGCTTACGGCACCAAAATGGTTGGCGGCGTAACACCTGGCAAAGGTGGTCAGACCCATCTCGACCTGCCTGTCTTCGACAGCTGCCACGAGGCGGTAGAGCGCACCGGCGCGGATGCCACCGTGATCTACGTCCCGCCGCCCTTCGCGGCTGACTCCATTCTGGAAGCGATCGACGCGGAAATCCCGTTCATCTGCTGCATCACCGAGGGCATCCCAGTTCTCGACATGGCAAAGGTGAAGCGCGCGTTGGAAGGCTCCAAGTCCCGCCTGATCGGACCAAACTGCCCGGGCGTGATCACGCCTGACGCCTGCAAAATCGGCATCATGCCGGGCCACATCCACAAACGTGGCTCCGTTGGTGTTGTTTCGCGTTCCGGCACGCTTACCTATGAGGCCGTGAAACAAACGACAGATAGCGGCCTTGGTCAGTCCACAGCAGTCGGCATCGGCGGTGACCCCATCAAAGGCACCGAGCACATCGACATTCTGGAGATGTTCCTTGCTGACCCAGAGACCCAGTCGATCATCATGATCGGTGAGATCGGTGGCTCCGCCGAGGAAGAAGCCGCGCAGTTCTTGGCCGACGAGAAGAAGGCCGGTCGCTGGAAACCAACAGCTGGCTTCATCGCTGGCCGCACGGCCCCTCCCGGCCGCCGCATGGGCCACGCAGGCGCGATTGTTGCCGGTGGTAAAGGCGACGCGGAGTCCAAGATCGAAGCAATGAAAGCCGCAGGCATCGTGGTGGCCGAAAGCCCCGCAGGCTTGGGCGAAGCTGTGCTGAAGGCTATCGGCTAATGATCAAAGCGGTCGCCATAGCTGCGTGCGTCAGCACCGCTTTGGCGGCCACTTCCTTTATGGCCAGCGCCCTGACGTTGACCGAGATGTCCGGCTCCATTGACGCCTGCCACCAGCCGAACGCCAATGTCGACGACACCGTCGCGGCGCTGGCGCAGGAGGGATGGGTTCAGGTTCCCCACGGGGAACTTGGCGCGGAAGTTACCGAGTTGTTAATCTGGCCCCAAGTGGCCTTCTACGCCACCGGTGACACGGGCGGCGAGCAGATCAAGTCCATCGCGGAATTGCAGCGCAAAACCGTTGCTGGGTTTGCGAAGAAGAAAGACATTCCCCAAAGCAAGACCCGCATCCTGACCCGCCAGATCGGGGCGGATACCGAGGCCGCTTTGGTGTTCTGGCTGCAGCCAGATCCCGCGCAGACCAACATCATCTGCCGCTTCGCGCTCTCCGGCCATTCGATGATCGGCCACACCGCTGGGGATTTCGGCACGCCACATCCGGTTGAGACGTCGCCAACCCAAAGCTACACCATCACGTCCATGAACGCAGGACGCATCGCGGCCAAGATCGGCACCCCCGTTACAGTGTCTGGCATTGTCCAGACCACCGTCAACTTCGCAGCACAGGAGTAAGCGCAAATGGCCTTCCTCCTCCGTTACGCCGCCGCGCTTCTTTGTGCCGTAGCCCTGCCCCTCGCGGCGCAGGCAAACGACGTGCTCGCCCAAGTCGAGCAGCACTGCATCCAACCCGGTCTCGATACTGCCCACTTCCTGACGTCCCCCGACGGGTGGACGGCGCTGGCGGGCCACGACTTGACCGACGCCCTGACCCACGCGGCCATCCCCAATGCGCTCATTACCGCGACGCTCCAATACGGCAAGCGTGAAGGTGACACCGCTTACGACGCCACGGTGCGCGAAAATCGCGCCGACAGGGTCGATCGGACCCGCGCGGATGTGGCTGACGGGCAGACCGTCTTCATGCAACATGCCTCCGGCGCGCGGCTGATGGTCAAGCTCGGCAATGGCGGCTGGAACTTCCTTGAATGCATGCTCTGGCATCCTGATGCGGACGCGGATTTGCACGCCGCAATAATGTCTCGCTGGGCCGTCGCTGCGCCGTTCAACCTGCAAACCCCCTACGGGTTTCAGAACGACACCTCGGTCTACATCTCGCTCAACAACCAGCCCGCCGAATTGAATGCAAGGATTATCCGGCCCTCGGCGAAGCTAGCGCCAACTCCGGTCATTTTAATGCTGGAGACTCGCCCGCTATGACCCGCGCATTTTCCCTCTCCGCGCTGGTTGCCCTGCTGCCCGCGCCCGCCCTCTCGCAAGACACGCCAGAGGCGCTGATCGAGCTTGTAGAGCACCACTGCATCGCGCCCTTCCCCGGACAAGCGATCTACGACTTGCCCGCATCCGACTGGACCGTCGTTCCGCCCCGCGATGCCGCGCGATATGCCGGTAACGTCGCTATTCAAGAGGCCATCGATTACGCCGCCTTCGCGACCGAAAGTGGCGGCAAGCCTCTCGACACCGATCCGGACGAGAAGTGGTTTGGCCTGACGCTCCAACAGTATGACGACGCGTTGCAAAGCGAGCGCGATTTCATCCGCCGCGATTGGCTGCGCCTCTTCTCCCATGGAGAGAGCGGTGCGCATCTGCTTATCTCCGCCGCGATCTACCCAGAGGACGTGGCAAGCGGGATCTATGACCCTCGCGATTGGGACAGCACCAGCTGCTGGCTCTGGCACCCCGACGCCGCCAATCCGCTCAATGCCGCAATCACCACGCGGTGGGGACTACCGGTAGGCAGCCGCCTCGTCACGCCCTTGGGCACCCTCACCCGCCATTACGCGCGGGTCGACGTTAAAGACACCCAAATGGAGCTGCAGGCCGTCGTCTCGCAAACAAATCCTGAATTCGACGACAGCCTCGCTGCCAGCGTTCTGCATCTCAAGGTGACAGACAGATGGTAAATCACACAACCACCAGAAAATCAGTCTCCATCGCCGTGATGAACGCAGGGCATCTGTCCCGTCGAGTTGACGCCCCTGTCGCCGTCAGTGGCGTGGTCCAGACGCAAGCTTACCTCGCGTCGGAGGGCAACTGATGGGGCCTGTCCAAGCTGTGAATACATGTTTGCGCAAATACGCCACCTTCTCTGGCCGAGCGTCACGCAGTGAGTTTTGGTGGTTCACTGCTGCTATGCTCTTGAGCATAATGGCCGCATTCGCCCTTGATCTCACCCTCTTTGAGATTTCGCGCAATGAAGAGGCTCCGATATTTTACCCGATCACCGAGATTGTGAGCCTTGGGTATTTGCTGCCAAGCGCAGCCGCTCAGGTCAGACGGCTCCATGACATCGGTGCCCCGTCGCAGCCCGCGCTGTTGCTGATACTGACAGTTTATGCACTTGGCTACGCTGTCACCTATCTGGATTTAACTGGGCGTGTCCCCGACTACGACTCCGCGACGTCTTACCTTGTGTGCGCGACTTATTTTGTTGTTGTCTGTGTTGGCTTCATCATCCTGTCGCTCCTCCCCTCACAATCCGCCACTAACCCCTACGGTCCCAACCCTAACGAGGTCCCAACATGACCGAGCACTCCTCGAACGACCAGTTTCACGCGTCTTCCTTCATGCAAGGACATAACGCCGAGTATCTGGAGCAGCTTTATGCGCGCTACGCCAACGACCCGAACGCGGTTGATGAGGGCTGGCAGGACTTTTTCAAGGCCTTGGGCGATGCCGATCTGGACGTGAAACAGGAGGCCGCTGGCCCCTCTTGGGCGCGCGCCGACTGGCCGCCGCAGCCCAACGACGATCTGACGCAAGCGCTGGACGGCCAATGGGCTGAACCCGCCAAAGCTGCCGAGAAAATCAAAGGCAAAGCCGCTGAGAAAGGCGTCTCCGTCTCTGACGATCAGGTCAAGCAAGCGGTGCTCGACAGCATCCGCGCCATCATGATCATCCGCGCCTACCGCATCCGTGGCCACCTTGCCGCTGATCTGGACCCGCTGGGCATGAAAGAGGCCGAACCCCATCCCGAGTTGGAACCGAAGAACTACGGCTTCTCCGACGCGGACATGGATCGCCCGATCTTCATCGACAACGTGCTGGGGCTGGAAACGGCCTCCATGCGCGAGATCATCGCGATCCTGAAGCGCACCTATTGCGGCACCTTTGCGCTGCAATACATGCACATCTCGGACCCCGAGCAAGCGGGCTGGCTGAAAGAGCGCATCGAGGGCTGGGACAAGGAAATCACCTTCACCCGCGAGGGCCGTAAAGCGATCCTGAACAAGCTGGTCGAGGCCGAGGGCTTCGAGAAATTCTTGCACGTCAAATACATGGGCACCAAACGCTTCGGGCTGGACGGCGGCGAAAGCCTCGTGCCTGCGATGGAGCAGATCATCAAACGCGGCGGCTCCCTTGGGGTCAAAGACGTGGTGATCGGCATGCCACACCGCGGCCGCCTGTCGGTGCTCGCCAATGTGATGAGCAAACCCTACAAGGCCATCTTCAATGAATTCCAAGGCGGCAGCTTCAAGCCGGAAGACGTCGACGGCTCTGGCGATGTGAAGTACCACCTTGGCGCGTCCTCGGACCGCGAATTTGACGGCAACACCGTTCACCTGTCGCTAACCGCGAACCCGTCCCACCTAGAGGCCGTGAACCCTGTTGTCTTGGGCAAGGCCCGCGCCAAGCAAGACCAGAACAACGATCAGGACCGCACCTCTTGCATGCCGATCCTGCTGCACGGCGATGCGGCTTTCGCGGGTCAGGGCGTTGTGGCAGAAGGCTTCGGCCTGTCCGGCCTGAAGGGCCACAAAACCGGCGGCACGATGCACATCGTGGTCAACAACCAGATCGGCTTCACCACCGCGCCGCACTTCTCGCGCTCCTCGCCGTATCCGACGGATATCGCGCTGATGGTTGAAGCCCCGATTTTCCACGTGAACGGCGACGATCCGGAAGCCGTGGTGCATGCCGCGAAAGTGGCCACCGAGTTCCGCCAGAAGTTCCACAAAGACGTGGTGATCGACATCATCTGCTACCGCCGGTTTGGCCACAACGAGGGCGACGAGCCCATGTTCACCAACCCGCTGATGTACAAGAAGATCAAAAAGCAAAAGACCACTTTGACGCTCTACACCGAGCGCCTCGTGCGCGACGGGTTGATCCCCGAGGGCGAAATCGAGGACATGAAAGCGACGTTCCAATCCTACCTCAACGAGGAGTTCGAGGCGGGCAAAGACTACAAGCCGAACAAGGCCGACTGGCTGGACGGCAAGTGGTCCCATCTGGATCGCCGCGACGCGGAAGACTACCAGCGCGGGCAAACCTCCATCTCCGAGGAAACCTTCCAAGAGGTTGGTCGTGGGCTCTACACCGCGCCGGAGGGCTTCGCCCTGCACAAGACGGTCGGGCGTCTTTTGGAGACCAAAGAGCAGATGTTCAAAACCGGCGAAGGCTTTGACTGGGCCACCGGCGAAGCGCTGGCATTCGGCTCCCTGCTGACCGAAGGCTATCCCGTGCGCCTGTCAGGCCAAGACTGCACACGCGGCACATTCAGCCACCGCCACTCCGGCCTGATCAACCAAGATACCGAAGAACGCTACTACCCGCTCAACAATATTCGCGCGGGGCAGTCGCAATATGAGGTCATCGACTCGATGCTGTCGGAATATGCTGTGCTTGGCTTTGAGTACGGCTACTCGCTGGCGGAACCGAACGCGCTTACCCTTTGGGAAGCCCAGTTCGGGGACTTCGCCAACGGCGCGCAGATCATGTTTGACCAATTCATCAGCTCTGGCGAGTCGAAGTGGCTGCGTATGTCGGGCCTCGTGTGCCTGTTGCCGCACGGCTATGAGGGCCAAGGACCGGAGCACTCCTCCGCGCGCCTAGAGCGGTTCCTGACCATGTGCGGCGGCGACAACTGGATCGTGGCCAACTGTACGACCCCTGCGAACTACTTCCACATTCTGCGCCGCCAGATTCACCGCGACTTCCGCAAGCCGCTGATCCTGATGACGCCGAAGTCGTTGCTGCGCCACAAGCTGGCCGTCTCCAAGGCGGAGGAGTTCCAAACCGGATCGTCCTTCCACCGCGTGTTGTGGGACGATGCCCAGCAGGGCAACTCGGACACCAAACTGAAGGCCGACGACAAGATCAAACGCGTCGTCATGTGCTCTGGCAAGGTATACTACGACCTGCTGGAAGAGCGCGACGCGCGCGGCATCGACGACGTCTACCTGATGCGCTTCGAGCAGTTCTACCCCTTCCCGGCCATCTCGGCGGTGAAGGAGCTGGAGCGCTTCCCACAGGCTGAAATGGTCTGGTGTCAGGAAGAGCCTAAGAACCAAGGGGCTTGGTCCTTCATGGAGCCGAACATCGAATGGGTTCTGACCCGTATCAAAGCGAAACACTCGCGTCCGGTTTACGCCGGTCGCTCCGCCGCTGCGTCCCCCGCCACGGGTCTGGCCAGCCAGCACAAAGCACAACAAGCCGCGCTCGTGAATGACGCGCTGACAGTCAAAGGAAACTAATATGTCTGAGATCCGCGTCCCAACCCTTGGCGAAAGCGTTACCGAGGCCACCGTCGCCACATGGTTCAAAAAGCCCGGCGATACCGTCGCCGTGGACGAAATGCTGTGCGAGCTGGAAACCGACAAGGTTACCGTCGAAGTGCCCTCCCCCGTGGCAGGCACCCTGTCTGAAATCGTCGCGCAAGAAGGCGAGACCGTAGGCGTTGACGCCCTGCTGGCACAAGTGTCCGAGGGCGACGCCGCCCCCGCGCCTGCCGCCAAGGAAGAGCCCGCCCCTGAGGCCGCAGCAGAAGCCACGCCGGCGACATCGAGCGCAGGCGGAGACACCACCGACGTGATGGTGCCAACCTTGGGCGAAAGCGTGTCCGAGGCGACCGTGTCCACATGGTTCAAAAAGGTCGGCGACACCGTCGCGCAGGACGAAATGCTGTGCGAGCTGGAAACCGACAAAGTGTCCGTCGAGGTGCCATCGCCCGCCGCTGGCACACTTGTTGAAATCTTGGCCGAAGAAGGCACCACGGTCGATGCCTCCGCCAAGCTTGCGGTTTTGTCCTCTGAAGGTGGTGCGGCTGCAGCCGCTGCGCCTGCGGCGTCCGAGGCCAGCGCCCCTGCGCCCGCAGCAAGCGGCGGCAAGGACGTCGAGAACGCCCCCTCCGCCAACAAGATCATGGCAGAGAAGGGCATCGACCCTGCCACCGTTAAAGGCTCCGGCCGCGATGGCCGCGTGATGAAGGAAGACGCGTTGAAGGCCACATCCGCCCCAGCCGCTGCCGCCTCCGCACCTGCCCCAGCGGCATCCGCCCCACGCGCGCCGGTGTCCTCCGACGACGCATCGCGCGAAGAGCGGGTGAAGATGACCCGCCTGCGCCAGACCATCGCGCGCCGCCTGAAGGAAAGCCAGAACACCGCCGCCATGCTCACCACTTACAACGAGGTGGACATGACCGAGGTGATGGCCCTGCGTAATGAATACAAAGACCTGTTCTTGAAGAAACACGGGGTGAAGCTTGGCTTCATGTCCTTCTTCACCAAGGCCTGCGTTCACGCGTTGAAAGAGGTGCCAGAGGTCAACGCCGAGATCGACGGCACCGACGTCGTTTACAAAAACTACGTCCACATGGGCATCGCGGCGGGCACGCCCACAGGTCTGGTTGTTCCGGTGATCCGCGACGCGGACCAAATGGGCTTCGCCGATATCGAGAAAGCTATTGCCGAGAAAGGCGCGCGTGCGCGTGACGGCAAGCTCAGCATGGCGGAAATGCAGGGCGGCAGCTTCACCATCTCCAACGGTGGTGTCTACGGCTCGCTGATGTCCTCGCCGATCCTGAACCCGCCACAATCCGGCATCCTGGGTATGCACAAAATCCAGGACCGGCCGATGGCGATCGGAGGCCAAGTGGTGATCCGCCCGATGATGTATCTGGCGCTGTCCTACGATCACCGTATCGTTGATGGCAAAGGCGCTGTGACCTTCCTCGTGCGCGTCAAAGAGGCGCTTGAAGATCCACGTCGTCTGTTGATGGATCTCTAAGGAAACAAATGCGGGTTCGGGGGCAGCCCCGAACCCAGATTTTGAGCGGTGAACATGTCACGCCTTATTCGCATATCACTTCTGATCGCGACCCTCGCTGTAGGTGTCGTAGGATATACGAAAGTCATGGCGCGTGTCGGGTCCGGCACACCGCCGGACGCCGCCCCCATCAGCCAGCAAGCCGACGAAATACGGGTGATAAAATCCACCCGAGAGATGCATTTGTTGCGCGACGGGAAAACGATCCGGCAATATCCGATTTCACTGGGTGCAGCCCCAAAAGGGCATAAATCCCGCGAAGGGGACGAGCGCACGCCGGAAGGCACCTACGAGATTGATTGGCGGAATGCGAATTCCATCGCACACCTGAGCCTTCATATTTCCTACCCCAATGCGGAGGATATCGCGCGCGCCAAGTCCGCCGGCGTCGCCCCCGGTGGCAATATCATGATCCACGGGATCGCGAATGGCTGGGGACTTCTGGGGCGGTTGCACCTTGGGTGGGACTGGACCAATGGCTGCATCGCGATCACAAACGAAGAGATGCGCGAAGTGTGGTCTTTGGTTCCCAATGGCACCCCCATCACCATCGTAGACAGCATCTAGGCTGCCTTCTTTATGAAAGACCCGCTATGACCACAGAACTGACCATCCTCGCCCTCGCGGCCCTGCTGCAAACCGTGCAGTTCTGCCTTTATTCAGTCACCGCGCAAATGCAGGTCGGCTCCAAAGTCGCCGCGTCCCCACGCGACCGTGCGATAGAGTTGACCGGCACCGCAGGCCGCCTGCAGCGCGCGATGAACAACCATTTCGAAGGGCTGATCCTGTTCACCATCGCCGTGGTCGTTGTCACTCTCGGCGCGCAGTCCTCATCCACAACCGTCACCTGCGCCTACATCTACCTCGCGGCGCGATGCCTCTACGTGCCCGCCTATGTCTTTGGCTGGACCCCTTGGCGTTCCGTCATCTGGGCCATAGGCTTCACCGCAACCATCACCATGATTGTCGCAGCTTTGCTGTGACAGAGTGCCCGACACAAGTCCGACGCATCGCCGGCGGATCGCAGACACCTAAAAACGCCTCAAAAAGGTAAGGAGATATCTCAATGTCCTCATACGACGTCATCATCATCGGTTCCGGCCCCGGCGGCTATGTCTGCGCCATCCGCTGCGCGCAACTGGGCCTGAAAACCGCCATCGTCGAAGGCCGCGAAACCCTTGGCGGCACCTGCCTGAACGTGGGCTGCATCCCGTCCAAGGCGCTGCTGCATTCCTCCCATATGCTGCACGAAGCAGAGCACAACTTCGCCAAAATGGGCTTGAAGGGCAAAACCCCCTCCGTCGATTGGAAGGAAATGCTCGCCTACAAGGACGACGTCATCGCGACCAACACCAAGGGCGTCGAGTTCTTGATGAAAAAGAACAAGATCGACTGGATCAAGGGCTGGGCCTCCATCCCTGCAGCGGGTCAGGTCAAGGTCGGCGACGACATCCATGAGGCCAAAAACATCGTGATCGCCTCCGGCTCCGAGGTCTCCACCCTGCCCGGCGTTGAGATCGACGAAAAAATCGTCGTCTCCTCCACTGGCGCGCTGGAGTTGGGCAAGATCCCGAACAAGATGGTCGTGATCGGGGCTGGCGTGATCGGGCTGGAACTTGGCTCCGTCTACAAACGTCTGGGCGCGGAGGTAAAGGTCATCGAATTCCTCGACGCCATCACTCCTGGCATGGACGCCGAGGTTGCCAAAACCTTCCAAAGAACACTGAAGAAACAGGGCCTTGAGTTCCAGCTTGGCGCCGCGGTGCAGAGCGTTGAGGTCAAGAACAACAAGGCCAAGGTTACCTACAAGCTGCGCAAGGACGACAGCGAACATGTCGAGGATGCCGACGTGGTGCTTGTGGCCACCGGCCGCAAACCTTTCACCGACGGTTTGGGGCTCGCGGAGCTGGGCGTGGAGCTGGAACCCCGCGGCCAGATCAAGACCGACGCGCATTGGGCCACGTCTGTCAAAGGCATCTACGCCATCGGTGACGCCATCACCGGCCCGATGCTCGCGCATAAAGCCGAAGACGAAGGCATGGGCGTGGCAGAGGTTCTCGCAGGGCAAAAAGGCCATGTGAATTACAAGGTTATCCCTGGCGTGATCTACACCCACCCAGAGGTTGCCAATGTGGGCGCCACCGAGGAGCAGCTCAAAGAAGACGGGCACAGCTACAAGGTCGGCAAGTTTTCCTTCATGGGCAACGGCCGCGCCAAGGCAAATTTCGCGGGCGACGGTTTTGTGAAAATTCTGGCGGACAAAGACACCGACCGCATCTTGGGCGCACATATCATCGGTCCGATGGCAGGCGATCTCATCCATGAGATCTGCGTCGCAATGGAATTCGGGGCTGCGGCAGAAGACCTCGCGCGCACATGCCACGCACATCCGACCTATTCGGAGGCTGTGCGCGAAGCCGCGTTGGCCTGCGGCGACGGCGCCATCCACAGCTGACCCCGCCTATCATTGCTTCATAAATACCTCGGGGTGTGGGGCAGCGCCCCACGAAGCGCCTGCAAGCATAGCTTGCGGGCGCTTTTTATTGCGCCAGCATCCGCAAGCCTTGGGTCACATCCGCCCGCACGGCCAGCCGCAGCCCCGGCTCATCCCCCGCCTTCAGCGCTGCAACAATCAAACGGTGGTGCTGTGGCAACTCCGAGCGGCGCAACTTCTCGTAGAGGCTGCGCATCGTGGGGCCCATTTGCAGCCAGACCGTCTCGGCCATCGCCAGCATCGCGGGGGCCTGCGCGCGCAGGTAGAGCGTGCGGTGGAATTCCAGATTGGTTCGGATGTAGCCCACGGGATCTTGCCGTGCGATGGCCTGTCCGATGTTGCCGTTGATAGATTGCAGCCGGTCGATGAGCGCGAAGTGGGCGCGTGGCAAGGCACGCGCGGCCAGTTCCGGCTCCAACAAGGCGCGCAGCGCCGCCAGCTCCTCAATCCGGTCGTTTGACAGTTCGGGCGTCGATATCCGTCCCGACGAGGACAACGTAAATGCTCCCTCCGCCACCAACCGCCGCATCGCTTCGCGTGCGGGTGTCATGGAAACGCCGAACTCTTTGCCGATACCACGCAAGGTTTTGGCCGATCCGGGCAGGATTTCCCCGTGCATGATTTGTGTGCGCAAACGACGATAGACCATGTCGTTCGCGGCCCCTGTGGGTTCCGGTTTTGATGAGTTCAGCAACATGCGCGGACTGTGATCACATCCCCCGCGCGGGTCAAGGGATCACACGTCCAACTCGGCCACCAGCGCGGCAAAAGACGCGCCGTGCATGTCGCGGTCTTGCCGCGTGCCTTGGATGGACGGGCGCGGCAGGCTGAGCTTCAGCACGCTCAGGGATGCCATCTCGTAGCGATCGACAACGGCGGGATCGGCCTTGAACAGCGCCGCCACCCGCGTTGAGGTAACCGCCGCACAAACCTGCGCATAGACCTCCGGCGTGCCGCAAAAGATGTCGACGGTCAGCCAGAACGGCCCCGCGTTTTTGGAGCGCACTTTTACTGCGATATCACCAAGTTTGCTCATGCGCCCAACTCCTCTACACGCAACGCGAAGGCGTCCATCGGATCGTCCAGTTCCAGCACATGGTTCAAGCAAAACTCGTACACCGCGCCACGGCTGACCTCCGGCGGGGAGAACGGGAATGCGAATGTGGGCATTTCTTCTTCCTCGGTCAGGGGATGGTGCAACAAATATGGGTTAAGCACTTTCGCCACCTCGCGCGACAGCGCCTCGGTGGGGGCCGTGACCATGCCCAGCACGCCAACCTCGGTGCCAGCTTTCGCCGCCGTGTCCAACCCGCCTAGCGTTGCATCCAGCCCGATCAGCCGCAGTTCTATCTCAAAGCCGTCGCCCACGCGGGCTTCGGCCTTCGCGGTGGCTTTGGTGACGATATCATCACACCACGCGCGGATGTTTTCGACGTAGCGCGGATCACGCACCGTGACCAAAGACACGGTTTGAAACCCGGCCAAGCGTGCGCCTTCCAGCTTCACGGTATAGCGATCCGACACGATCCATTCGCTGCCCGTGACGCGCACCGTCCGGTCGTCCAGCGCGGTGTAGTGTGAACGGCTGACGTCAAGGTGCCCGCCCGGCTCGTAAAGGACGTCTGGGTTGGAGTTTTCATAGAGCATATGCGCGGACACCGTGTGCGGCGTCGCGCGGGCCTCTGCCCCCATCGGTGTGATGGTGAAGCCTTCGGCGTCGAACTCAATCAGGATGGTGCCGGAGTTCGGGGCGGTCGTGGCCAAGGCACCGCACTCCCCGATCTTGGCCCCGTGCCACGCGCCGCCCGCGTGGCAACCTTTGGCCAGCGGCAGCGCAGATATGATTGCCGTATCCGTCGTGCGCCCCGCGATCACGATATCCGCGCCCGTATCGAGCGCCGCTTGGATTTGCTCCGCCCCTGCAAGGGCCACGATATTGGAGCAAGACGACAAGACGTCATCCGATATTTCCGGCGCGGGGTTCAGCGGGGTGATTTTTCCCTGTCCCAACGCATCACTGAGCGCATCGGGCCGCTGACCGCTTTTGAGCACGGCGAGCTTAACCTTCATCCCCGCCTCGGCGGCAATTTCGCGCGTGATATCGACCAGCCAGTCCACGGCGCTATCTGCGCCGCAGGTGCCTGCGGTCCCGATGATCAGCGGCACGCCTGCTTCGGCGCGCGCCTCCATCAGTTCGCGCCATTCGGCTTTGGTCGAGCCGCGCGCATATTTGGACGTCCCCGTCCCAAGGTAGTGGGGCCCACTATCAGTGGACCCCCCGTCGATTGCTATAATGTCTGGGTTCTGCGCTATCCCCCGCGCCAAGGCAGCACGATCGTACCCAAGCCCGAGGGCGCCGGAAGGAATGAGAACTTTGACCATTAATCAGTAACCGCCTGTGGTTTTTTCAAGATGTTGCGCAGGAACATGGGAGCCACGAAGCCTGCAATTGCCGCGATCCACAGCCCAATCGCGATAGGGCTGGAGAACAGATACATCGCGTCGCCATCCGACAGCGTCATGGCACGGCGCAAAGCGTCTTCCATGTTGCCGCCCAAGAGGATGCCCAGAATGACCGGAACCGTCGGAATATCGAGCTTGCGCAGGATATATCCCAATGCCCCGAAGCCGACCATCATCAGCAGGTCAAAGTAGCTGCCCGACAGCGAATAGATGCCGACGAAGGAAATCATCGTCACACCCGGAAGCAAGATCCACGCGGGAACCATCAGGATTTTAACGAAGACCTTCACCATCGGCACATTCATCAAGAGCAACACGATGTTGGCGATCAACAGCGATGCGATCAGGCCCCAAACCACCTCTGGACGGTCCGTGAATAACGTCGGACCGGGGGTGATGTTCAGCGTCATCAACAGCGCAAGTAGCACAGCCGTGGTACCAGATCCCGGCACGCCGAGCGTCAGCATTGGCACCAAAGCCCCGCCGGCAGCCGCGTTGTTACCGGCCTCTGGCGCTGCGACCCCTTTGGGAACGCCTGTGCCGAAGCCACCTTTTTCACCAGCTATAGATTTCTCTGTCATGTAGGCCATGAAGGAACCCAGCGACGCCCCTGCCCCCGGCAAGATGCCCGCGACGAAGCCCACACCGGAGGAGCGCAGCATGGTCCATTTGGTTTCCCAAATGTCGGCCCAAGGAACGCGCACCTTGTCGAGCTTTACGCCGATGGACGACCCTTTGCCGTGGCTTTCGATGAAGAAGAACACCTCTGCGATGGCGAAGAGACCAACGATTGCCACAAGGAAATCGACACCATCATAGAGGTGCAGATTGCCGCCCGTCAGACGCGGCAGGCCGGACGAAGAATCCACGCCGATTGTCGCAATGCCAAGGCCGATACAAGCCGCAAGCGCGGCTTTGGCTTGGTTGTTGGAGGCCATGCCACCAAGGGTGCAAAACGCCAGTAGGTAGAGCGCGAAATATTCGGCAGGGCCAAACAGGAAGGCCACACGCGCCAAGGACGGCGCCAGCAGCATAAGGCCGATGGTTGCCAAGAACGCGCCCACGAAAGATGCGACACCGGACAAAACCAGTGCGTCGCCTGCGCGGCCTTGTTTGGCCATCGGGTACCCGTCGAGGGTTGTCATCAATGCAGGCTCATCACCTGGAATGTTCAGCAGGATGGACGAAATCCGCCCGCCATACATCGCGCCGTAGTAGACAGAAGTCATCAGCACCAAGGCGCTGGTGGCGTCAAGGCCAAGGGTGAAGGTGATGGGGATCAGGATCGCCACGCCGTTCGACGGGCCAAGCCCCGGCAGCGCGCCGATGATGGTGCCCAAAAAGCAGCCGCAAACGGCCAGAAACAGAGTGAAGGGCGACAGCGCGACGCCGAAGCCCAGCGCGAGGTTTGAAAGAATATCCATATCAGGTCAGTGCCCCACGAACGGAATAAGAATTGAAATCGCGTCCCACAGTTTCGCGGGCGTCGGAATTCGGTAGGCAACGATGTTGCCAAGACCCAGCGCGAACTTGAACAGCACGAACAGACCCAGCGACAACCCGACCCCTGCAATCATTGCAGGCTTGGCGTTGGGTGAGATCTGATAGCTCAGGATAGCGGCGGCGAACGCTGTCGGCACAATGAAGCCCAAGGGCGTCAAAAGCACGGCGTAGACCGACAACACCAACACGGCGATACCCATGGACACCCAAGAGCCTGCGGCGGGCCAATCGGGCTCCGGATCAGGTTTGAACAAAAGAAACAACGAACTCACCGCAGCAACCCCACCGATCAACATCGGAAACAGTTTTGGCAGGTACTCGCCCGAGAAAAGGTTCGTCTGGATCTGAGTAGCGGCCGCGAGATACGCGACCGCCGTTATCAGAGTGACCAGACCAAATATCCGGTCAGACGCCATTACTGGATAACTCCCAGTTCTTTGGACATCGCATTGATGTCGGAGACCAGACCGTCAACATAAGCTTGGAAATCGCCACCAACCTTGGTGAACGGTGCCAAACCGTTGTCTGTCATGGCTTGCGCCCACTCTGGGCTGTCTGCAACTTGCTGCAACTTGCCGGCCCATTCGTCGAACTTCTCGTCAGAGATGTCTTTTGGGACATAGAGGCCACGCCAGTTTACTGCGACCACATCGAAGCCCTGCTCTTTTGCAGTCGGGATGTCGTCGAAGCCCGGAACGCGCTCTTCAGTCAGAACTGCGATAACGCGGATGTCACCGTTGGACAGGAACGACACAACTTCGGACATGTCACCGGTCATTGCTTGGGTGAAGCCACCCACGGTTTGTGTGATCGCATCTGCGCCGCCGTCAACGCCGATGTATTTCACCTTGGTGATGTCGGTGAAGCCGCCCTCTTTGAGGATCATCAGTGGTTTCAGGTGGTCAAACCCGCCCACGGCAGAGCCGCCAGCGAACGCCACGGAACCGGGATCGGCTTTGATGGCCTCAACCATGTCGCCCAAAGTTTGGAACGGGCTGTCAGCCGCAACAACGATAACGCCCGGATCGGCACCGATTGCACCAACAAAGCGAACTTGGTCGGCAGTCATGCCGGCGTAGGCGTTTTGGGCCAGACGAGTTGTCGTCGCAGAGGACGCCGCCACGATCAGGTCACCGTCGTCAGAGCGCTCGGACACAACGTGGTTGTAGGCAAGACCGCCACCGGCGCCAGGCATGTTTGTCACTTGGACAGGCTTATCGACGGCTTTGATGTCATACATGATCTTGCCGATTTGACGGCAAGTGAAGTCCCAACCGCCACCTGGGTTAGCAGGTGCGATGCATTCAGCAGCAGAGATTGCGGTGGTAGCCGACAGGCCAAGTACGGCACTCGTCATGAGCGCCTTAAAAAGACGGTTTGTCATAGTTTCCTCCCATTTGACATGGCGGGTTTCCCCGCACATGGTCCCAACCAAACGCTGAAACCTGACACGAACCTGTCACGCAGCTCAAAAGGCCACAATCCCATGCGCTATTTGCTGATTGAAGATAACCACAAGCTTGCGGGTGCCGTTGTGGAGCGCCTGCAATTGGATGGGCACGCCGTGGATCACGCGGACCGGCTGGACGCGGCAAGCGCCTGCATGGACGTTGCGGATTACGACCTGATTTTATTGGATATTATGCTGCCTGACGGGGACGGTCGCGATTTTTTGCAGCGCCAGCGCCGCGCCGAAAAACGCACGCCGGTGATCGTGATTACCGCGCGTTCTGCGGTGTCGGACCGCATCTCTTTGCTGGATTTGGGCGCCGATGATTATATTACAAAACCCTTCGATTTTGCCGAGCTGGAAGCGCGCTGTCGCGCCGTTTTGCGCCGCCAAGGCGGCGTTGCTGACAACCAGAAGGTGTTCGAGGGGACCGTTTTGAACCTGACGACCGGCGAATTGCAGTTTGGTGATTCTTCCACCAACCTGCGGAACCGCGAATTGCGCCTGTTGGAGGTCTTCTTTGGCGCACCGAACCAAGTTTTTTCCAAGTCGCACCTGATTGACCGCATGTTTTCACTGTCCGACGAAGCATCGGAAAACGCGATTGAGGTCTATGTGGCCCGCTTGCGCAAGCGACTGGAAGGCTCCGGCGCGCGTATCGAGACGGTGCGCGGGCTTGGCTACCGTATGATTGCCGCATGACGCGCCCTACCTCCATTCGCAGACGGCTGTTCTATCAACTTGCCATTGTGGCGGCGGTGCTGTCGCTGGCGTTTGTGATGGTCGTGCGCGGCGTTGCATCGCGCGCCGCTGAGGGCACGCAGGACGACATCCTCGCCGCATCGGCCACCGCGATTGCGGACAGCCTGAGTTCGGAGCAAGGCGAAGTGACGCTGGAGCTGCCCTACTCCGCCTTGTCGATGCTTGGCACCATCAACGAAGACCGCGTGTTCTACCGTGTCACTGTGGAGGGGGAGACGCTAACCGGCTACCCCGACCTTCCCGTCAGCAACCTGCCAACGCGCATAGACACGCCCGCGTTCTCAACGGAGTTTTACCGCGGCGATGAGGTTCGCCTGTCGTCTATTCTGCGCCGCGTCAGCAACACGGCCACCGGCTCTCGCGTGGTTGTGACCGTGGCGCAAACGCGATCCGGCCTTGCCGCGATCACCCAGCGCATCACCATTACGGCTACAGGCGTGGGGCTGCTGTTCTTCCTGTTGGCCACGACCTTGTCGCTGCTTGCCGCGAATTCCGCGCTGCGCCCGCTGCGCCGCATGACGGGCGCGGTGACGCGGCGCGGACCGTCGGACCTGCGCCCTGTGACCGCCGAGACCCCCGCCGAGCTTGCCCCGCTGGTTGATGCGTTGAACTCGTTCATGGCCCGCCTGCGGTCATCCTTATCGCGCACGGAAGACCTGATCACCGAGGCCGCGCACCGTGTTCGCACGCCACTTGCCACCGTGCGCACGCAGGCGGAAGTGACACACCGCAAACTGAACAAGCCAGAGCACAAGCAAGCCATCCGCGACATGATCCGCGCGATTGACGAAAGCTCCCGCTCCGCAGGGCAAATTCTGGACCATGCAATGGTCACTTTTCGCGCTGACAGCTTGGCGCTGGACCCGCTGGACCTTGTCGCGTTGACCACGGAAACCTGCGACCGCCTTGCGCCAACGGCTGATTTGAAAGACATCGCCTTTGTCCGCCGCCTGCCCGCTGGCCCTGTGACCTTCAAAGGGGACGGCATCATGCTACAGGCCGCGCTGCACAACATCCTTGATAACGCGATCAAGTATTCCCCCGAAGACAGCGACATCACTATCCGCATCGACGTGTCTTCTGACATCAAGCTGTCTATAGAGGATCAGGGCTGGGGGTTTGGCGACGCGGATTTGACAAGCCTTACCAATCGGTATTCGCGCGGGTCCAACGTGGGCGACGTCGTGGGCTCCGGCCTTGGCCTGACAATCGCCGACGAAGTGGCGCGCGCGCACGGCGGCACATTGGAGCTATCCCACAGCATGGAAGGACAAGGCGCATGCGTTTCGCTTATTTTGCCCTACGTTTGATTGCAGCCACATGCCTGTGGATTAGCGCGGCACTGGCCTATGAGATTGAGGACCACCAATATTACGCCGCGACTCCGGAGGTGTCGGTGCTGCGCATCATCTCCACCGCGGATCGCGGGGTGTTTGAACCGATCATCGAGGCGTTCCAGGCGTCCAATGCGGGCATTTCCGTGGATTACACCATCGTCAGCGCGACCGACCTGATGCAAGCGATCTACACAGAGGGCGCATCCTTTGACCTTGCCATATCTTCGGCGATGGATTTGCAAACGAAGCTGGCAAACGACGGCTACGCGCAAAGCTACGTGCCGCAACGCGCCGCCAGCCTGCCGGACTGGGCAATTTGGCGAAACCAGCTGTTTGCCTTCACGCAAGAGCCTGCGGTCATGGTTGTCTCGGACAAGTATTTCAAAGAGGGCGAGGCCCCGAAGACCCGTGACGCGCTGATCGCGTTGCTGCGCGAAAACCCTGAGACCTTTCGCGGGCGCATTGGCACCTATGACGTGCGTCGGTCCGGATTCGGCTACCTGATGGCAACGCAAGACAGCCGCACCTCCGAGACGTTCTGGCGGCTGACAGAAGTTATGGGCCGCCTTGATGCGCAGCTTTACTGCTGCTCCGGCGATATGATCGCGGATGTCGCGTCTGGGAAGCTGGCGTTGGCGTATAATGTTTTGGGAAGCTACGCCGCGTCGGAGTTGGCGCATACGGACGGCTTTCACATCGTCGAACTCACCGATTTTGTAAACGTCATGCTGCGCACCATCTTGATTCCGTCAAACGCACGGAATGTAAGCGACGCGCAGACGATGGTGGACTTCCTGATCTCTCTGCGCAGTCGGGCTGACCTTGTGCAGGCGTCCGGCCTGCCGCCCATCGACACTGGTGCGTTGCGCGACAATCCCGCCCTTCGGCCCATCCGGTTTGGCCCCGGCTTGCTGGTGTTTTTGGACCAGTTGAAGGAAAGCAAGTTCCTGCGCAGTTGGGAAAACTCCATCGTCCAAGAAACACCTTAGCGGGTAGCACCAAGCCGACGTGTTTTACGTTGATGGCTACCTTAAAACGCATATGGTGGTGCGACGTCCCCAGAACAAAGCGCCGCGCCCTATGCACCTTTCGACACTTGCCGCCCTTCTTACCTTCGCCACCGCGCACCCTCTGGCAGCCCAGCAACTTCCAGCGCCAATAGACGACAGCCTATATAGTGCGGTTGACTTGGAGGAGGCCAAGCTGGGGCAACTGCTGTTTTATGATCCGATCCTGTCGGGCAACCGTGACACCGCCTGCGCGACCTGCCACCACCCTGAATTCGGCACCTCCGACGGAGTATCCCTGTCGTTCGGCGACGGCGGACTGGGGCTAGGCGAGCGCCGCCGCGCGGATATAAAAAACATGCCGGAGGAACGTATCCCCCGAAACTCCCCCAGCTTGTTCAACCTTGGCGCGCGGGAATTCAGTGTCCTGTTTCACGACGGGCGGTTGGAGGCGGACGCGACACAACCGAGCGGGCTGCGCACGCCCTTGGACGCCGACATGGTGACGGGGTTTGCCTCTGTTTTGTCGGCGCAAACCATGTTCCCCGTGCTGAGCCGCGACGAGATGGCGGGCTCCCACCGCGAAAACGACATTGCGCGCCTTGTCCGCCAAGGGATCATTACTGGCGAGGACGGTGCGTGGGGGCAGTTGGCGCGGCGCGTGGCAAGTATTAAGGCCTACGCCGATAGCTTTACCGCGCTTTACCCGCATGTTGACGATCCCGATGACATCGCCTTCACCGACATTTCCAACGCCATCGCCGCCTTCATCGCCTTTGAATGGCGGTCCGATACGGCGCCCTTTGACGCCGTCTTGCGCGATGAAACGGCACTAGAGGGGCAAGCGAAGCTGGGGATGGAGCTGTTTTACGGCGCGGCCAATTGTGCGAGCTGCCACGCGGGACCGTTCCTGACCGACCACGGATTTCACGCGATGGGCGCGCCCCAAATCGGGCCCGGCAAAGCGGCGACCTTCGAGGCGCACCACAAGGACGAGGGGCGGTTTCGGGTCACAGGCCGCATGGAAGACTTGTATGCCTTCCGCACCCCATCCTTGCGTAATATCGCACTCACCGCGCCCTATGGGCACGCGGGCGGACACAGGGATTTGGGCCAGTTCATTGCCGACCACGCCGACCCTGCGCGAAGCTTGGCCAGTTACGACAGGGCGCAAGCGGTTTTGCCTGACTTCGAGGGGGACGATTTTGCGGTGATGGACGACCCGCAACAGGTGGCGGACATTGCCGCCGCCGTGCGAGCGGAGCCAGTGGATTTGACCGCGAATGAGATCGCGGCACTTGTCGCGTTTTTGGACACCATGACGGACCCTGTCAGCCTTTCCGGCCGCTTGGGTATCCCTGAAGCAGTCCCCAGCGGGTTGACGGTACCACGTGTTGACTAGGGCTTATGGAGGGTGACGCTTTCACCCGCGACAGCCTCATGCGTCGAAGTCGTGCCGTCTGGCCACGTCACGTGGACTATCGCAACAGCGTCGTTACCTAGGCCGAAATGACGGGGCAGCAGTTGGCCACCCGCGTGCCCGCCGCCTATCGTGTTTTGCATGGTCTGTGACATGCTTGGCGTTTCAACCCGTATCGTCGCCCCAACCGCATCACGGTTGCCGCCCGCCTGACGCAACGAGACCCTGAGCCAGTTTCTCGTGCCTTCGGTTTCATTGCGGTACAGTTCTAGCGGTGCGCGGCGGTTAGACACCACCAGATCAAGCCGCCCGTCCAGATCAAAGTCGGCGAATGCAGCGCCGCGCGCCCGCTCGAACGTGGCGACACCTGCGGCGTGCGCGGTCTCCGTGAATGTGCCGTCGGGGTTTTGCATCAACAGGTTATTCGGGTCCCGCGTCGCCATGCCGGGCATTTGGTCCACGTTGCCCTTGGCAATAAACAAATCCGGACGTCCATCGTTATCGACGTCGCCAAACTCCGCGTGCCAACCGGTGGAGGGGCGGCCGTCGCCCCCCACATGTGGGCGCTGCGAATACGTTCCAACCGCGAAATCGGCGGCAGTATAGACGCCATCCGCATCAGCGAATTGCAGCACCTGATCCCCCATAGAGGTGAGCATCACCTCGTCCAACCCGTCACCGTTCAGGTCACGGCTGGCGATCCCCATGCCCCACAACGACACGTTGTTCCAACCGTCGGCAACTCCCAAAAAGCGACGCTCCGCGATGTCCCACATCTGTTCGTGCCCGCCCGAGACGTAGTAATGGCGGTCATTCGACAAGCGCAGCGTGGGGCGACCGCGCGCGTCGTTCGCCGCAAGAATGGACAAGGGGCAAAACCCCGGCTTTAGGGCGTGAGAGGTGTAGCCCTGAGGGACTGGCCGCAAGATTGCGTTGTCGTCGCACGCCTCAAACGGGCCGTCAGGATCGGCGCGGTCAACGTAGTTGCCGATTGCCAAGGTCGGTCGGTTGTCGGCGCCTTCCCACCACGCTGTAAAGGCGGTTGACCAACTGTCGGAATGCGGGATGCCCAGGGTGTCCGTGGCATCGGTGAATTGGCAGTCCGGCCCACCGGTTAAAACGCGATTGTCCCCCACGCGCAGCACGAAAAGGTCCATAAATCCGTCCGCGTTTATGTCGATCGGATAGGCGCCAGTTACGCCGCGAACCTCGGGGATATCTGTTGCCGCAAAGGTGAAGTGGCCGGTATTGCGGATCATCTGGGCTGGGTTTTCACCCCCCGCCGCAAAAATGTCGGGCAGTGCGTCGCCGTTGCAGTCGAACACTGCGAGACCGCCGCCGACGAAGTGCTCCCACCCGCCGCCGTAAACATGGTGCGGCAGTCGGTCGGAGCGGTCGGTGAAAACAGGCTCCGCCACCGCCGAATGCGCGGTGAGCGCGACGAGCGTGGCAAGATACTTCACAGGTGCTGAACCTCCAGCCCGCCAACCATCACGTCGGTCAGCGCGGACAAGGCTGGGGCGGTTGCGCCGCGCGCCCAGACCATATCATCCCACGGGTGTATCTCTACCTGACAAGGTTGGCGGCCATCGGACAAGGTCAGCTTGCGCATATCTTCAAAAACTTCTGAGGCGTCGAGATAGTCATTCTGTATCCGCTCCCCCGACAGGATAATCAAAGGCGGGTCAAACAACTGGATCACGTTGGACAGCCCAACCGACAAATAGCGGCTGGCGCGGCGGAAGATCGTCTGCGCAGGTGCATGGCCCGCCTTTGCCTGCCGTGACAAGTGATCCAGCAACACGTCAGGTGTGCGCACGGTGTCGCTGTCGTAGTCCAGCGCCGTCGCGGCCTCCCGCGTGAGCGCGTAGTCGGCGATGTAGGCTTCTAAACAGCCGCGCTGACCGCAACGGCATAAGGCACCGTCCATCTGCACTTTGGTATGGCCCAACTCCAGCCCGACGCCGTGCGTCCCACGGTACAAGCGGTTGTTTACAACCATCCCCATACCCACGCCGTTCTCGATCGTGACCACGGCAAAATCCGTCATGTCGCGCCCGACCCCGAACCAAAGCTCCGCGAGGGTCAGCATGTTGGTGTCGTTGTCCAAAAACAAAGGCATATCGAAGCGCTGCGCAAAAGACGTGCGCAGATCCTCGTTCGCGTCCTGCAACAGCGAAGACCACGTGATCATACCAGACGCATTGTCGACGATACCCGGCAAACCGATGCCCACCGCCTTTATGTCGGCCTGCGTTTTCTCGCCATTGGCGATCACCAACTCAATTAACGTGGCGATATCATCCATCAGTTGGGTCACAGAGCCGCGTTTGCCAGATGCCGGAAGCTCTGCCGAGGTCACGACGTTGCCCGCAAAGTCTGACAGCACAGCCGAGTTGCGTTTGAACGACAGCTTGATGCCGATCACATATGCGGCCTCCGCCACAACCTCCAAAGCGACTGGGGGGCGGCCACGTCCTGAATCGCGCGTCGGCCCGTCTACTTCGCGCAGCAAATTGGACGAAATCAGATCCGCAGTAAGCGTTGTGGCGCTGCCCGCGCTGATGTCCAGAGCGCGGGTAATGTCCGCACGCGCGGCCTGTCCGCTGGCCCTAACATGTTGAAAAATCTGTTGCCGCAAAGGGGTATCGCCCACCTTCACACGGTTCAAAAGGGGACCACAACCGGACGGCTGGAGCAGTGTTTTTTCGTCTGCCTCAATATTGTTTGACATGTAAAGTTAATACCTCAACAGACCGCGTTCACACCTAGACACTGGATCAAATGAGGGCGTTAGGGAAGTCTTTTGATCATTTTTTTGCCGTTTCGTGCATTTATTATTTTGCAAACTAAAATAAATACGGGCAATCTACTAAATGAGTCGCATGACTCGCCCCCTGATAGAAAAGCAGGGGGAACCATTTGGGAGGAACAACATGAATAAATACATCATCGCCGCCGCAGTCGCCGCGGCAGGATTCGGCACAGCAGCATTCGCAGACGGCCACGGCGTTACCGTTGGCGTAAGCTGGTCGAACTTCCAAGAAGAGCGCTGGAAGACAGATGAGGCCGCGATCAAGTCTGCCTTGGAAGCCGCTGGCGCGACATACGTATCGGCTGACGCGCAGTCGTCTTCGGCCAAGCAGCTCTCCGACGTTGAAAGCCTGATTGCCCAAGGCGTTGATGCCCTGATCATTCTGGCACAAGACTCCGCAGCCATCGGGCCAGCAGTTGACGCCGCCGACGCCGAAGGCATCCCTGTCGTCGCCTATGACCGTCTGATCGAAGACAGCCGCGCCTTCTACCTGACATTCGACAACGTCGAAGTTGGCCGCATGCAGGCACGTGCCGTTCTGGCAGCCCAGCCGACTGGCAACTACGTCATGATCAAAGGCTCCCCAACCGATCCGAACGCAGACTTCCTGCGTGGTGGCCAGCAAGAAATCTTGCAAGAAGCTATCGACAGCGGCGCGGTCACCATCGTGGACGAAGCCTACACAGATGGCTGGTTGCCTGCCAACGCACAGCGTAACATGGAGCAGATCCTGACAGCCAAAGACAACAAAGTTGACGCTGTTGTGGCCTCCAACGACGGCACCGCTGGTGGTGTCGTGGCAGCACTGACCGCGCAAGGCATGGAAGGCATCCCAGTGTCCGGCCAAGACGGTGACCACGCTGCGCTAAACCGCGTTGCCCTTGGCACACAAACAGTGTCCGTCTGGAAAGACGCACGTGAATTGGGCAAAGCCGCTGGCACGATTGCCGCGACATTGGGCGCCGATGCGGCCTCCATGGTTGAGGGTGCTGCAGATTGGACATCGCCATCCGGAACAGAAATCAAGTCACTGTTCCTGGCTCCGGTTCCGATTACCGCCGAAAACCTGTCGGTCGTCACTGACGCTGGCTGGATCACGGTTGAGGCTTTGTGCCAAGGCGTTTCCAACGGCCCAGCACCATGTAACTAAGGGGCAGCGCACGCGGGGCTTCCCGCGGCTGCATCTTTCGGGTCCGCCTGATGACGGGCGGACCCACCCCACACTTCTCTTTCTTTTCATTCCAGACATCCCGCCACCGGCCGCCGCCGGCGTTGATCGGGATATCGCATCCGTTGTTATGGAGACAGACCATGTCTGACCAAAGCGCCCCCTCCCCCCAGCCAAAGCGCAGCTTCCTGCAGTCGCTAGAGGTTGATACCCGCCTGTTGGGTATGATCGGAGCCTTCTTGATTGTGTGCATCGTGTTCAACTTGCTGACCGATGGTCGGTTCTTGACGCCGCGCAATGTGTTCAACCTCACGATCCAGACGGTATCAGTTGCGATCATGGCAACCGGCATGGTCTTTGTGATTGTCACGCGGCACATCGACCTCTCGGTTGGCGCGCTGCTGGCAACCTGCACAGCCGTGATGGGGATGACGCAAACCGCATGGTTGCCACAGCTGTTCGGGCTTGAGTTGGGGCACCCGCTGATCCCGTGGATCACCATTGCGATAGGCTTGCTAACAGGCGCGATCATCGGCGCGGCGCAGGGCTGGTTGGTCGGATACCAAGCCATTCCCGCCTTCATCGTGACACTCGGCGGTCTTTTGATCTGGCGCAACGTCGGCTGGTGGCTAACAGACGGCGCAACCATCGGGCCACTGGATCAGACGTTCATCCTGTTTGGCGGCATCAACGGCACGCTTGGCGCGTTCTGGAGCTGGGTTGTCGGCATCGTAGCGGCTGTTCTTTCGTTGGTGGCCATGTGGTCCGCTCGGCGCACCAAGACCTCGCACGGCTTCCCTGTGAAGCCCATGTGGGCAGAAGCGTTAATCATGGCGGTTGTTGCGGGTGCAATTCTGGGCTTCGTCGCGATCTTGAACGCCTATACCGTGCCGTCCCGCGTGATTGCCCGCGACCCGAGCCTGTTCGGCTGTGACGTGGCCGAGGGCTGCGTTGCGGCTTATGGGCTGCCGTATTCGGTTCTGGTGCTGATTGCTGTGGCGATCGTAATGACAGTCATCGCCCTGCGCACGCGACTGGGGCGCTACATTTTCGCCACCGGCGGCAACCCCGATGCGGCAGAATTGTCCGGCATCAACACACGCCTGCTTACGGTCAAAATCTTCTCCATGGTCGGTGTTCTGTCTGCCTTGGCGGGCATCGTGGCTTCGGCGCGTCTTGGGTATCACACCAATGACATCGGCACGCTGGACGAGCTGCGCGTGATCGCGGCAGCGGTGATTGGCGGCACGGCACTTTCTGGCGGCGTTGGCACGATCTACGGGGCCATCATCGGCGCGCTGATCATGCAATCCTTGCAGTCCGGCATGGCAATGGTTGGCGTGGATGCGCCCTACCAAAACATCGTGGTCGGCGCGGTCTTGGTCGCGGCGGTTTGGATCGACATTCAATATCGCAAGCGGATGGGAGCAAAATAATGACAACTCCACTGGTCGAAATGAAGAACGTATCAATCGCATTTGGCGGTGTCCGCGCGGTTGATAACGTTAGCATAGAACTGCACGCGGGCGAAGTTGTGGGCCTGCTGGGCCATAATGGCGCGGGCAAGTCGACGCTGATCAAGATGCTGTCCGGCGCCTACAAGATGGACTCTGGCGAGATATGGATCGAGGGCAAACGCGCCACCATCAACTCCCCACGGGACAGCCGCGATTACAACATCGAGACGATTTACCAGACGCTTGCGCTGGCGGATAATCTTGATGCGGCCTCCAACCTGTTTTTGGGTCGTGAGTTAACGACGCCGATGGGCTTTGTCGATGACAGCAAGATGGAGGCCGAGACGCGCAAAATCATGGCGCGCCTGAACCCCAACTTCAAGAAACTGAAAGAGCCTGTGTCGGCGCTATCGGGTGGCCAACGCCAATCCGTAGCCATTGCGCGGGCTGTATATTTCAACGCCAAAATCCTGATCATGGACGAGCCGACAGCGGCCTTGGGTGTCCATGAGACAGCCATGGTTGCGGAGCTTATCGGCGAGTTGAAAAAGCAGGGTTTGGGGATTTTCCTGATCAGCCATGACACCCGCGAAATGATGGACCTATGCGACCGCGTATCCGTCATGAAAAACGGTCAGATGATTGGCACGGAGCGCGTAGAGGATGTGACGGAGGATGACATCCTGTCGATGATCATTCTGGGCAAGAACCCGAAGTCCAAGACATGACCTATCTGGGAATAGACCTAGGGACATCGTCGCTAAAGGCCATTTTGATCAGCGAAGACCAACGCGTCTTGGCCGAACACTCCGTACCTTTGACGGTGTCCCGCCCACACGCCGGATGGTCCGAACAAGATCCCGCGCAATGGGTCGAGGCCACGCAAACCGCGATCAAGGCCATCGGCGCGACGGCGGATGTGTCGGGCGTGCGTGGCATCGGGATGTCGGGGCATATGCACGGGGCGACCCTGATTGACGCCTCAGGCGAAGTGCTGCGCCCTTGCATCTTATGGAACGACACACGCTCCGCCACCGAGGCGGCAGCGCTGGACAACAACCCCAAGTTTCGCGCCCTAACAGGCAACATCGTGTTCCCCGGCTTTACTGCACCCAAAGTCGCATGGGTCCGCAACAATGAGCCGGACCTGTTCGGCAAAATCGCCAAGGTGCTTTTGCCGAAAGACTACCTGCGCTTTGTATTGACGGGCGACTATGTCGCGGAAATGTCGGACGCGGCTGGGACAAGCTGGCTCGACGTGGATAAACGCGACTGGTCGGATGAATTGCTGACCGCAACCGGGCTAACCCGCGACCACATGCCCCGCCTTGTCGAAGGGTCGGAAGTATCGGGCATGTTGCGCGATGATCTGGCGCAGGCTTGGGGGCTTCCCAAGGGTGTCGTCATAGCGGGCGGCGGCGGCGACAATGCCGCCAGCGCGATAGGCGTAGGGGTAGTGAAGAAAGGCGACGCGTTCGTGTCGCTGGGCACGTCCGGCGTGCTGTTCGCGGCCTCTGACGCCTACCAGCCAGACGCGGCAAGCGCGGTGCATACATTCTGCCACGCCGTCCCTGACACGTGGCACCAGATGGGCGTCATTCTGGCCGCCACAGATGCGCTTCAATGGCTCAGTCGCCTGACAGGGCAAACCGCCGCTGAGTTGACCGCCGATCTGGGTGCTCTTCAGGCGCCATCGCAAACACTTTTCCTGCCCTACCTTGGCGGGGAGCGTACGCCGCACAACAACGCGGCAATGCGCGGACAGTTTTTGCATCTGGACCACGCCACGGATGCGAAGCAGGCCGCGCGCGCCGTGTTGGAAGGAGTTGCCTTCGCCTTTGCCGATTGCCAAGCCGCGTTGCGCTCCACCGGCACCGAGATCGACGGCGCGCTGGCGATGGGGGGCGGCGCAAAGTCTGAGTACTGGCTCCGCGTTATCGCCACGACATTGGGCATCCCTCTTCGCGTACCGGAGGCAGGCGACTTTGGCGCGGCCCTAGGCGCTGCACGCCTTGGCATGATGGCCGCGACTGGCGCTGGCGTCGAAATTGCCACCATGCCGCCAATCGCAAAAACCATTGACCCAGACACCCGCCTTCAATCCGCATTTGCGCAAGCGCACGACCGCTACCGCACCGCCTACAAAGTTCTAAAGGATATCTAACATGACCGACTTCTTCAAAGGCATCCCCGCCGTCAAATATGAAGGGCCAGACAGCGACAACGACTACGCGTTCCGCCACTATAACCCCGACGAAGTGGTCATGGGGAAACCGATGAAAGACCACCTGCGCTTTGCCGCTGCCTATTGGCATTCGTTTGCATGGCCGGGCGGAGACCCATTTGGCGGGCAAACCTTTGAGCGCCCTTGGTTCGGCGACACGCTGGCCGACGCAAAGCTAAAGGCCGATGTGGCCTTCGAGATGTTTCAAATTCTCGGCGTCCCCTACTACTGCTTCCACGACGCCGACGTGCGCCCCGAAGGTGCAGACTTTGCCGAGAACACCCGCAATCTAGAAGCCATCGTCGATTACTTCGGTGAGAAGATGGACGAGACCGGCATCAAGCTTCTTTGGGGCACGGCAAACCTGTTTTCGCACCGACGGTTCATGTCCGGCGCGGCGACAAACCCTGACCCGGATGTATTTGCCTTTTCGGCAGCAACGATCAAAACCTGCATGGACGCGACCATCAAACTGGGCGGCGAAAACTACGTTCTATGGGGCGGCCGCGAGGGCTACGAGACTTTGCTTAACACCGACATGGGCCGTGAACGCCAGCAGGCTGGCCGGATGTTGCAGATGGTTGTCGATTACAAACACAAGATGGGCTTCGAAGGCGCAATCCTGATCGAGCCGAAGCCACAAGAGCCCACAAAGCACCAGTATGATTACGACGTGGCAACGGTTTACGGCTTCCTCAAGGACTTCGGTCTCGAAGGTGAGGTACAGGTCAACATTGAACAAGGTCACGCCATCTTGGCAGGCCACTCGTTCGAGCATGAGTTGGCGCTGGCCCGTGAGTTGGGAATTTTCGGCTCCATTGACATGAACCGCAACGACTACCAATCGGGCTGGGACACCGACCAGTTTCCCAACAACGTGCCAGAAATGGCACTGGCCTACTATGAGGTGCTGCGTGCCGGTGGCTTCAAAACCGGCGGCACCAACTTTGACGCCAAGCTGCGCCGTCAGTCGCTGGACGCGGAGGATCTGATCCTTGCCCATGTCGGCGGTATGGATGCCTGTGCTGCGGGCTTCAAAGCCGCTGCCGCGATGCTGGAGGACGGCAAATTGGAAGCGGCACGTGACGCGCGTTATGCCGGCTGGCAAACGGAGGCAGGCACGGGCCTTCTCGATAGCGACCTGAGCGCGATCCACGACCGCGTTGTCGCTGAAGGCATCAACCCCGAGCCGCGTTCCGGCAAGCAGGAGCGTTTAGAAAATCTGATAAACCGTTACCTGTAAGAACACACCCCGCCGCGCGCACAGGAACGCGCTGCGGGGTTACCACGGACTGAGTTGGTGGTAGGTTGCGGCTCTCTGGCAACCAATGACGAGCACAGACCGCACATGACCCTCCGACAGTATGCCGCCATTGTCACCGCCATCGTGGCGTGGGGAGCGCTCACGCTGCAATGCGGCCTGATCATAGAGCGGATGACATCTGAGGGCGCGACGGCCTTGCAGGCTATCTGGCGCTTTGTTGGCTTTTTCACCATCCTGACAAATCTACTCGTCGCCATAGTGTCGAGCGCACTTGTGTTGCGACCGATGCATCCTCTTGCGTCTGCCCCGATGCGCTTGGCGGCGCTGACCGCCATACTGATGGTGGGCATCGTCTACTCAGTAGCCCTACGCGCCATCTGGAGCCCCACTGGCCTACAAGCCATCGTCGACAGCTTGCTCCATGACGTGACGCCGGTTTTGTTTCTGCTCACTTGGATTGCCTTCCCGCACGGTGACCTGCGCTGGCGCGACATGGCCCCCGCCATTCTGGTACCGCTCGCCTATTTCGCCTATGCCATGACGCGCGGGGCCTTTGATGGCTGGTACGCCTATTGGTTCCTTGACCCATCGCAGCAGAGCATTCCAGCTCTGGCGATTAGTATAGCTATCCTTATCGCCGCCTTCGCCCTTGTCGCGACCCTCGCCATTTGGGCGGACAGGTGGCTCGCAGGACGTCGGACATGACAAGGATCACACGACGGCACGCGGTAACAGGGCTCGCCGCGTTTTGCGCGCTAATTGGCCCGACACAAGCGAGTGACCGGAACACGCGGGCATGGCAGCCCCGCACTTATGATGACGGGCTTATTCCAGACTTTTCGTTTGAGTTGATCGAAATGGACCTCCAAGGTAGCCTCAATGTCTATGCGCTGGATACCGAGACGGGGCGTGCTGCAGTTTGGGGGCCACAGGAGCGCGTGCCAATTGGTGCGCTCATGCCGCTCATACTGGTCGCTGAAGTTTTGCGTGGCGTCGACGCTGGCACCAAGCAGTTCGAGAAGGGCCGCCCCCTGTATGACCTTTGCGAGGCCGCGCTGTTGCGTGGTGATAGATCTGCCGCGCGGTCGTTATTGGATCATGTCGGAGGCATCGTGGCCCTGTCTGCACAACTCGCCCTTGCCGGCGATAAGACGACCCGCATCGCCGGGTTAGACAGTGAACCTTGGGACATGCAGCACAGCACCACCGCACATCAAGCGGCCAATACGTTATGGATGTATCTGTCTGGGCCTGCGCTATCGCCGCAAAGCAAAGCGCTGCTACGCGGGTGGTTAACGGCCCCGATGTATGGCGTGCCCGCTGGCTGGGAAGCTGCGGCGCTAACTGGGGCAGAAGGCGACAACACGTTAAGTGTCGCGACCATCTTCCCGCCGGATCGCTCACCACTCCTTCTTGCGGCTTTCATTACCGGCGCGAACCGCGACTCAGATTTTCAGTTCGCCCGCCATGCGGAGCTAGTGCGCATCGCCACGACCAACCTCATGTCGCCGCCTTATGACCCATACGCCGATGAGTAGGTTCTCCCCTACCTTCTGGGGCGCCGGAATTTTCATGGTCCTTCCCGTAGCTGTCTTAGCGCAGGACGCTGGCCAGACATGGGCCGAACGCAAATGCGTGCTGTACCAACGCGCGGTCACCGACGCGACGAAGATGATCGGGCGCGACAGGTTGCGCGACGAGTTTATCAAGAAAAACCAAGAATTCATCACTGGCGGATGCCTGACGCAAGGCAACGTTTGCCCAATGACGGACGGCGAATTTGAGTTTGCCAACCTGCTGACGGTCATGACGATGAATGAAGGCATGGCGAGCACCTTTGTGCCCTTCGGGTGCCGTGACACGGCTGGCGAATGACTAGCGACGAGTGCTCAAAGGCAAAGTAGCATCCGTCGCAAATCATTCGATGATGGATAAGCGCCTCACTCCTGGTGAGCCTCCCCCTTTGAAGTGGTCTGCCCTCATAGTTAGAAAGCGGAGGGCCAGAGATGGCGATTAAAAGACCCAAGCCCGAAGAGGGCATGCACCTGCCCATCCTTGAATACAGATCACCACGCATAAACACGCGACTTAAGAGACTAAAACGAAAAATGCCTCAGCGAATTACCGCTAAGGCATTGAATTCATTGGCGCGCTGGGGAGGATTCGAACCCCCGACCCCTTGATTCGTAGTCAAGTACTCTATCCAACTGAGCTACCAGCGCACTGTCTGGGGGCGATGTAACCTTGCTGAAAGACCAATGCAACCCCAATTTGAAGCGTTCTTCAAAGAACCGCTCCGGATCGTGAAATTCCTGTGGAAAACACTGTTCGAAGCAACAAAACCAATCGTCGCTGCTGCCCAAACCGACGTCGAATCTCCTGCTGAGGGCCGACGACTTATTGCGCCGCCTGATCGAACAACGCGTTTTCTTTCGGCAGGAACAGTTGAAATTCTGTCCCGTGCTCATCCGAGCGTACCAACTTCAACTCACCGCCGTGGCCACGTGCGAGTTCTGCGGAGATGGCGAGGCCGAGGCCCGTCCCCCCGACCCGCACGCCGCCCTCAAACGCGGTGAACAAATTCTGGCGAGCCTTCGGGGGCAGCCCTGGCCCACTGTCTTGAATGGTCAGACGCCACCCGTCAGCGGCCTCCCCCCCGACTATACTGATTTTTCCCGCAGTGCCTGATGCTTCAAGGGCCTGCCGCGCGTTGCGCACCAAGTTCCCGAGAATCCGGTACAGCTGCTCGCCGTCGCAGCGTACCATCATTTGCTTAGGGACGTCGCAATCGAAGCGAATATCCGAGGACGTCGACAGCTGTTCACTTTGCAACACGTCCTCAACAATGTCGTGCACTTGCGTCATGGCAAGCTTCGGCGGGGCCTCTTCCACGCGACCGAAGGCCAGCGTCCCTTCGCACAGGTTAACGGCTCGGCTAAGGGAGTTCACGAGCTTTGGCGCAGACCGTTGCACCGCGGGGTCGTCAGACATCTCCATGCGGTCGGCGAGTAAGGTCGCCGTTGTCAGAATATTGCGCAAGTCATGGCTGATTTTGGCCACCGCACCGCCTAGTTGCGCCAAGCGTTCTTTCTGCTTGAGCGAGCCTGTCAGACGCGTCTGCAATTCCGCCAGCGTGTCTTCGGCCGCGCGCAACTCTGTAATCGAGGAGGTCGGCTGGATCACACGGCGCGCATCTTCGGGTGCCAATGCGTAGGCCTCCATCGAGTGAACAACCCGCTTGATCGGGCGCACCATGAAACGGCGAACGGCCAAAAACAACAGTGCCGCAGAAATGATGGAGATGACGGCAGACAACGCCAGAACGTTTAGCCCATAGTCGACCATTGCAGCCCTTAGCGGGGCTTGCGGCATGGCAACCTCAATCATCGTGCCTGCCGCGCGCGTCGGCGCCCCGATAACTCGAATGACCCCTTCGGGCGGTACGAACAGCTGACGCATGGCCCCGATAATCAGATAGGCGGCAGACGGATCACGCAGGTCCACCATAGTCGTCACAGGACCAGGAACCGGCGAAGACAAGACCAACTGGCTCGCGGCGTCGCGCCTCAAAACCACGTTGTAGACACCCGCGTTGTCCAGCAACTCCTGCGCAAGGCTGGACGAGATGTTCTGATCCTGAGACGCCAGAACCGACAGGGACGCGATTTGGGATTTTTCCAAACGGGCCAGCAAGTAATCCTCTCTGAAGCGCGCCACGGATGGCACGAAAATCAGAACTTCGGCGAGCATCACGAAGATGACCGTCAGTATGAGGAACCGACCTGAGAGCGAATTAATCAAACATCTGCCTCCAGCAGGTGGGGTCTATGGCAGGAACCTCTGCACTAAGCCCACGACTTTCTTGACCATATCGCTTTCGAATAGCCTTGGCGAGAAATAGGCACCCGCAGCCCGTTTGTTAACCTCTCCGAGGGTCGGATATGGCGCAACCATGCCCGCGATCTGGCTCATCTTCATATTATTCGCGATTGCGAGCGCCCAAACACCGATCAAATCCCCGGCGCTTGCGCCGACAATAGACGCCCCAACAGGCCGCCCCTTCACAACCGTGACTTTGATCAAGCCGGTTGTTTTGCCTTCCGCAATCGCCCTATCGTTTTCATGGAACGGAAAACGGTACACCTCGGCCTTGTCGCCGTGCTCTTCGCGCGCTTGTGCTTCGGTCAGGCCAACCTGCGCCAACTCAGGGTCGGTGTAGGTGGCCCATGGGATGTGCGCCTGCTTGGTTTTGGCGGGAAGCCCGAACAAGATGGAGCGGATAACAACACCCGCATGATAGCCTGCCACGTGAGTAAACTGTAGCTGCCCCGCAACGTCGCCGATGGCGTATACTTTCTTGTTAGACGTCTTCATCGACGCATCCACGTCGATACCACGGCGTGAGTATTCCACACCGGCTTGCTCCAGCCCCAAGTCGCTCACGTTTGCGGAGCGTCCAACTGCGACAAGCAAATGCGACCCATTGAACACGCGCCCGTCTTTGGCTTTCACTGTAATATCGCCCGCTATGCCGGATACTTCATCCGCATGCGCGCCCTCTTCTATCACCATGCCCTCTTCACGCATCCGGTCTAGCACGACGGCGGCCAGCTCTGGGTCATCCTTGCCCATCGCCTTGTCGCCCTCAATCACCGTCACCTTGGAGCCGAGGCGCAAGTGGGCCTGCGCCATCTCAATGCCGATAGGCCCGCCGCCAATGATCAACAGATGCTTTGGCAACTCACGCAGGTCCCACAGGCTTTCGTTGGTCAAATAGGGCACTTTGTCCAATCCAGGGATTGGTGGCACAAACGGCGCGGAGCCGGTTGCGATAACAATGCGCCGCGCCGTGATTTCCGTGTTGCCAGCTTGCACTGTTGTGGGACCAGTAAACCGCCCACGCTCTCGAATGACGGTGACGCCGAGCCCTTCGAACCGCTCCTGGCTGTCGACGGGCTCAATCGTCGCAATCACGTTGTTCACGTGATCTTTGGCGGCTGCATAATCAATTTGGGGTTCTACATTCGCCACGCCAAACTTGGCACCGTTGCGCATAACATGTGCCTGCTTGCCCGCCGCGATCAACGCCTTGGACGGCACGCAACCATAATTCAGGCAGTCGCCACCCATCTTGTGATCTTCCAGAAGCACAACCTTGGCCCCCATTTGAACGGCGCCGGCCGCGACTGAAAGCCCGCCGGAGCCTGCGCCGATCACGAGAAGGTCGGTTTTAATGGTTTCCATATCTATAGTCCTTCTTTGCCGCGCACGGCTTTTAAGATGATCGGCAGCAGCGCCAGCGCGCAGAGGCCAAGAATAGGCAGCAGGATGTGCGGCTCAAAAATTATCCCCAAGTTCGGCGTATCGCCGCGCTCGAACACTTCGCCCAAACCGGCCCCGACGGAGGTATAGACGATGGACCCGGGAATGATCCCCAAGAACGTCGAGATCACAAAGCGGCGCAGCGGCACGTCCACCAGTGCAGGCACCAGATTGGCCACAAAGAAGGGAACGGCAGGCACGAGGCGGATCAAGAACAAAACCGACCACTGATTTTCGTCTATACCGTCCTTGATCTTCTTCACCATCCCAGCGCCGCTTTCCATTTTAGCGGCCAGCTTGTCGCCGAACCCCATGCGCGCAGCCGAGAAAATCGCGGTGGCACCGATGGTGGCCCCCACAACGTTATATAAAAAACCGGGAAACGTGGCGAACAGGAAGCCACCTGTTAATGTCGCAATCGCTGCCCCCGGCAACGAAAACGCAACAATGACAACGTAGATTGCAATAAACCCCAACACCGCCAGCACATAGTTGGCGTCGCGGTAGGCGATCAGCGCCTCGCGGTTGTCACGCAGCGCGTCGAAGCTGAGATAGTCGCGCAGGGTGAACGCACCGATCAGCGCCACCGCGACGATAATCAGAATAGGCAGTTTCTTTTGAAAGGCCGACTTTCCGGTGTTTGTCATCATATCTGCCATGGATTCGGGTTCCTGAAGGTTAAGCTGCCATGTTAGTGAGCGAATTGAATGCGTTTTGATACCACCGCTCACGGTCGCTTGATCAAGGGTGAGCCAAACACAGGCCGGATGGCCTTTATTCGCGGCTTAGGTTACAACACTGTTCAGAATTGTTGCAGAATTGGGCAGGTTTGCCCGTTGACGCAGAACACAGGGCTGTCTATGACGCAGGCTCTGAACACTTATGGGTTCGAATCCTTTCCGGATTCCCCCCTATCCGCAGGAGCCTCGCTCATGAGCAAACGTACATTCCAACCGTCGAACCTGGTTCGCAAGCACCGCCACGGCTTCCGTGCCCGTATGGCGACTAAAGCTGGCCGTAAGATTTTGAACGCGCGTCGCGCGAAAGGCCGGACGAAGCTGAGCGCGTAAAGCGCCCTTCTTCTTCCTTTTGACCTAGATGCCGCCGGAGGCCAACGTGACAGGACCAAACGTCCAGATCGCGGATGTGCCACCGGCGGCTTCCGTTCGTCTAGAGGTTATCAGCAAACGCGCTGACTTCTTACGTGCGGCGCGGGCCAAGCGCGCGGGCCAACCGGGCTTTCTGCTGCAAGCACGAAACCGCGGAGACGACGCCCCCCCGCGTGTCGGCTTCACCTGCTCCAAGAAGATTGGCAACGCCGTAGCGCGCAACCGCGCCAAACGGCGATTGCGCGAAATCGCCCGCATCGCCCTCAGCGCCAAGGCGCAGACAGGCTGGGACTACGTTCTTGTCGGTCGCCCGACTGAGACGGTGTCGCGCCCTTTCGCACAACTCATGGCCGACTTGGAACGCGCCATCGCCAAGGTGCACACATGACGCCGCTCGCGTGGGTCTGCGCCCTGCCCGTGCGCGGCTACAGGGCGTTGTTTAGCCCATGGGTCGGCCACAACTGTCGCTACGACCCGACCTGCTCTGCATATGCCTTGGAGGCCTTGCAAAAGCACGGCGGCCTAAAAGGGTCTTGGCTTGCGGCCCGACGCATTGCGCGGTGCAACCCTTGGGGCGGGATGGGCGTCGACGACGTGCCTGACTAGCCGCCCCTCACACCTTCTTCTTTGGCATCATTCTCTCAAGCTCCGGCGAGATCGGGATGTGCTCCGCGTTATCACCTGCGGGAAGCTTGAACGGACCATTCTCCCAATCAGCCTCCTTCCAAGCCTCTTTGGCGTCCTCGATCTTGTCACGTGATGACGATACAAAATTCCACCAGATCAAACGGCCTTCATTCATGGTTTCACCGCCTAGGGCCATCAGTCTGGCCCCGCGCGCGCCAGCGCGAACGCTGATATTATCGCCAGGTCGGAACACCATCATGCGGCCCTCCTCAAACACATCGCCCGCCACCTCAACGGACCCTTGCGTGATATAGAGCCCCCGATCTTCATGGTTGACGGGCAACGGAAAATGCGCACCAGGCTTTAGCACCACATCCAGATAGAATGTTTCTGACTGCATGGTCACTGGGCTGATCTCGCCATAGGCGCTGCCAAGGATCAGCTTTGCCTCGACACCGGCCTCAGCAATCACCGGAAGGGCCGCCTCCTTGTGATGTTCAAACTCGGGAGCCATGTCCTCTTTGTCTTCCGGCAGGGCGATCCATGTCTGAATCCCGAACAGCTTGTGCCGTGTCGCGCGGGTCTCGTCGCTGGTGCGCTCTGAGTGCGTCACACCCTGACCAGCCACCATCCAATTGACCTCTCCGGGGTAAATCATCTGGTGGGTACCCACACTGTCACGGTGCTCAAACTCGCCCTGATAGAGATAGGTTACAGTACCCAAGCCAATGTGGGGGTGTGGCCGCACATCAATTCCACCCTCGGTGATAAATTCAGCCGGGCCCATTTGGTCGAAGAAAATGAATGGGCCGACCATCTGCCGCTTCGGGCTTGGCAATGCCCGACGCACCTCGAAGCCACCCAGATCACGTGCGCGGGGGATGATTAGCGTATCAAGCGCATCAAGGCTTGTATGCGGACAGTCGGGTTTTTGGGTTGGGTTCCAGCTCATGTCTTCACCTCGGTGTTTCTACGTGGTTTTAGCGGTTGGCTCTACGAAATTGGATGGAAGCATCCGCCCTCTCAGCTGATGATATCAGCTGTTTCCGCTTTGTGGCGGGACACATAGCTGCTCATGAATGGGCAAAGGGGCACAATCTTTTGTCCCGCCCGCCGTGCGTCCGCAATTACTCTCTGAGCCAAGGCCCCCGCGACCCCCATCCCGCGCATGGCGTCTGGCACGGCGGTGTGATCGACGATGATCAACACGTCTGACACCTTCGATAGCGTCAGCTCTCCTTCGCCCGCGACGCCGTCAAGCGTGGCGGTGTAACGCGCCTTGGAATCGGTGTCCGTGCGGGTAATCTTAATGTCAGTCATATCAGTAATCCTTCGTATTCTGGCGAGGGGCGTGCTCCCCCTCCTAGCCGGGGGCGGTGGTGAATTGTGCTGCAAGTGCGGCAAGCTCTTCGCGCCGAATTTCGTGCCCGCCCGCATGGAAGCTTGTGCTGACACAAGCCCCTTGCGCCGAAGCCCAAGCAACGAGCTCCTCCGTCATCGGCCATGGGCAGATAGGATCGTGCTGTCCGGCGGTGATAAGAACAGACCTACCAGCCAATCCCGCCACCTCATTCGGGCTCCACGGGATCAAGGGATGAAGCATCCCCACCCTATCGAAAAGATCAGGCCGCGCCATCATCACGGACGCCAGAATATTAGCCCCGTTGGAGTAGCCGAACCCATACACCTCACGGTTAGGAAACTGGTCCTTCCAGTCGTCCACGAGTGCCGCCATTTTATCAGTCGCACGGGCCAAATCTTCCATGTCGTACACGCCTTCACCCGTTCTGTGGAAGAAGCGCGCAGCGCCGTTTTCAAGAACATCACCACGCGGGGAGATAACGCCCCCATGTGGGACCAATTCCTGAGCTAGGCCGAAAAACTGCGTTTCGTCACCACCGGTCCCGTGGAATGCGAACACAAGTGGCGCATCCCCTTCCGGATCCTTTGTAAGCGCATGATAGGTGCTGCTTTGCATCTTTGCCCCCTAACCAATCACCGCTAAATTTCGTTCGATCTGATCGCGGTATGGCTGATAACGCTCTGGCAGCATGAGCGCCTCGCCCAAATGCGCCGTGTCTTCGTCGCGGTCGAACCCCGGTTCATTCGTCGCCACCTCAAACAACACACCACCTGGCGTGCGGAAGTAGATCGCCCAAAAGTAATCTCGGTCAATCACAGGCGTGACTTGATACCCCGTGTCGACAAGCGCCTTGCGCACCTCCAACTGGGCAGCGCGATCCTCCACAGCAAAGGCGATGTGATGCACTGAGCCCGCCCCTTGCGTGGCTTGCTTGCCCACCGGAATTGCCTCCAGATCAATCGTCCGCGCTGCATTTCCGTCTTGGATGCGGTACCGCGTGACGCTGCCTTCCTTCTCGTCCCTTTCGTATCCCATGAAGGTCAAAAGCTCACCCGTCGCGTCGGCGTCCCGCAGCCGGAACCGCGCACCGTGAAAACCCAGAACACCCTCGGCATTACCGACACCGTTTCCCGTCCAAGCCGCCCTACCTTCTGGGTCGGCCTCAACCAATGCAAAGCTATCGCCGTCGGGGCCGTCAAATTCCAGACGGTCTTCCCCCAGAAACGAGCTGCCGGACAGCCCGGTGACGCCATTGGACGCGAGACGCTCCCTCCAAAAGCCAAGCGCCCCTTTGGGCACCGCAAACTCGGTAACGCCCACTTCACCCACGCCACGCTTACCTTTCGGCATTTTCCCGAACGGAAAATAGGTCATCACAGATCCCGGCGTTCCGACCTCATCACCGTAGTACAGGTGATAGACGTCAGGGGCATCGAAGTTCACCGTCTTCTTGACCCGCCGCAGGCCAAGTATGCTCGTAAAGAATTGGTTATTTTCCTTCGCATCTGCCGCCATAGACGTAACGTGATGCAACCCTTTGATAAGTTTCTTCATGGCCTATCGCTAACCTCTTTGAAATCGTTGAGCTAAACCTAGGGATCGCAAGGCATTCAATCTATAATAATTATATTGCACTCACTGTTACCAAGAATAATAACAATAATATGCAACAAGACTTAAAACCCGTTCGGGTATTCCTAGAGGTCGCGCGGCTTCAAAGCTTTAGCGCCGCCGCAAAGTCCCTTCAGATGACGCCTGCGTCCATCACACGCATAGTTGCACGGCTAGAGGAAAATTTCGGGCAGCAACTCTTGATCCGTACGACGCGGCAGGTATCGCTGACATCGACTGGTGCGCTTGTCGCAGCGCGCTACCAGCCGCTGGTTGATGCGTTTGACCGCGTTAAGCTCGACCTTGACCGCGAAATGCAACCTTACCGCGGACGTCTGTCGGTCAACGCCCCTATGTCATTAGGGTTGCGGTTGATGCCAGAATTAGTCGACAGCTTTAAGCTTGCCTATCCGAACATCGACCTCGACATCCGGCTCACGGATCGGTTGGTCGATATCGTGTCCGAGGTCTGCGATCTGGCGATCCGTGTATCATCGCCGCCGACCGACAAGTCGACTATCTGGCGAAAGCTGTGCGAGGTCCCGTTAACCGCCGTCGCGGCGCCGTCCTTGTTTGACCGACATCCGCGCCCCAAAACGCCGGACGCCCTCGATCAAAACCTCTGCATGTCCTACGGAGACAGCAACGAGCCGGAGGTCTGGCGCTTTCATAAGGACGGCGTGAAGCGTGCGATCACAACGGGCACGTCGATCCACAGCAACAGTGGCGATTTACTGTACAGGTTGGCCTGCAAGGGCACAGGTATCGCGGTGCTGCCAGAGTTTCATGTGAGAGATGGAATCACGAATGGTGACGTCGAGGTGGTCCTGCCCGACTGGCACCTCCCGCCGCTCTGGCTATCGCTTTACTACCCGCCTTACGAAGCACTACCGCCGCTTGTGGCGACCTTCACCGACTTCTTTGAGGCATATCTGGCCGACGAACGGGGCTTTAACTTTGCAAAGTAAGAAAACTGCCACCTGACATTAACCACGCGCTTGACCCGTGTTCCGCGCCCTCTTCCTTTGGTCACAGTAAGACCATATAAGCGCGGCCATGTTGGACAAACCAGATAACCCCGATCACATGAACGACGACATCCACGCGCTGTTCCACGGCGCGCCCTCGACCACTGAGTTCAAGAAGCTTCGCAAACGTATCATCCGCGATACGCGGCAAGCCATTGACGACTTTGGCATGGTGGAGCGCGGGGCCAAATGGCTGGTCTGCCTCTCCGGCGGGAAAGACAGCTACACGCTGCTAGCCGCGCTGACAGAGCTGCAGTGGCGCGGCCTGCTGCCTGTCGAAATACTGGCGTGCAATCTGGATCAAGGCCAACCCAACTTTCCGGCAACCGTCTTGCCAGAGTTTCTTAAAAAGATGGGCGTGCCGCACCGCATCGAGTATCAAGACACTTACTCAATTGTAAAAGACAAGGTCCCAGCTGGCCGCACGTATTGCGCGCTCTGCTCGCGTCTGCGCCGCGGAAACCTGTACCGCATCGCCCGCGAAGAGGGGTGCTCCGCAGTTGTTTTGGGCCACCATCGCGATGACATTCTGGAGACGTTTTTCCTGAACCTGTTTCACGGATCGCGCCTCTCGGCGATGCCGCCCAAGCTGCTAAACGAGGAAGGCGACGTGTTCGTCTACCGTCCGCTGGCCTATGTGTCAGAGGCCGATTGCGAGCGGTTTGCGCGTGATATGAACTACCCGATCATCCCCTGCGATCTGTGTGGCTCCCAAGACGGGCTTCAGCGACAGAACATCAAACAAATGCTTGACCTGTGGGAGCAGAGATCACCCGGCCGGCGACAGAAGATGTTTAGGGCGTTGGGCAACACCAATCCGTCGCACCTGCTCGACACCAGCCTGTTCGACTTTGCAGCGTTGACCCGCGATCAGGGACAAATTGAACAAAACCCTCCTGACTTGCTGTCGGGTGATTAACACGCTGCAAAGCATGCTTGCCTAACCTTCCCTTTGTCCGAGTGTGAAAGGGAAGTTGATGAAACGGCAATGGGCGTGGACAACACAAGTATTCAGGTCGGCTTTCGTAACGCGCTGCGGCCTCGCTGCACTCCCGTTAATTGCAGGTGTCTCTTTCGCGACGTCGCAATGGCAAGTGCTGGCGGTGGCCAGCTTCGCCCTCCCCGTACTCCTACTGGGCATTCGCCCCTTACACGCACGACCATATCGCTTGCAGTTACGCAGCGGGGGCAAAGCTGGTCTAGATGCCGCGCTTGATGAGGCAATGACCTCGTCAGATGGGAACCATCGATGTGCTGCGGTACTTCTCGAACTTGATGCGCAGGCCAAACTGCAAAATGCTTGGGGCGCTGATGGCGTGGAAACGATCATGGCCACTTTGGCTGATCGGCTCTGCTCCGTTCTGCGCCCTGGCGACGTTATCGTGCAACTGGACGGGAATCGCTTCGCGCTCGCCTTAGCAAACATCAGAACACCAGAGCTAGGCGCTATTATTTCTTTAATCGAACGCCTGCAAAAAGCCGCGAGTGGCTCCATCATCCTCGATGATACCAGTACCTACGTCACGTTAAGCGCAGGGTTTTGCCTGGAACACCGTGCACCGGAGAGAAACGCGCAATCGTTGCGCCGCGCCGCAGCCCTTGCGTTAGAGGACGCAAAGTCCAAGGGGCCTGAAGGGTTACGCGGGTATTCGACCGACACCCCCACTCCATGCGCAGCGACGGATTCCTGCCAAGAAGAGGTTCTGGAAGCGCTGCAAAGCGGCCAGATCATCGCGTGGTTTCAACCGCAGATATCTACCGAGACCGGCCAAGTCACAGGATTTGAGGCCCTTGCCCGATGGAACCACCCGACACGCGGCATCCTCCCGCCAGCAGGGTTTCTGAGCGCGATGGAGGATGCGAACGCGATGGAGCAACTTAGTGAAACGATGCTTCAACATGCGTTGCGCGCCATTCGCGCGTGGGACGCTTCAGGTTTTAACATTGCGTCCGTCGCTGTTAATTTTTCCACGCAGGACTTGCGCAACCCCAGCCTAGTTGAGCGAATCAAGTGGGATGTGGATCGTTTCGAAATGGTCCCATCGCGATTGACGGTGGAGATACTGGAAACAGTGGTGTCGGAGAATGAGGACGACATGATCACGCGCAATATCAGAGCGTTAGGGAGCCAAGGCTACAACATTGATCTAGACGACTTCGGAACCGGCCACGCCTCCTTGGCGAACATTCGTCGCTTTAAAGTCGACCGCATCAAGATCGATCGCTCATTCGTCACACGTGCTGATGACGACCCTGAGCAACGGCGCATGATCAACGCCATCGTCAGCATGGCGGAGCAAATGGGTGTCAAAACACTTGCTGAAGGCGTTGAAACCCTCGGTGAGAAAAGCATCCTGTCGCAGCTCGGCTGCACGCATATGCAGGGCTATGCGATTGCTCGCCCGATGCCATTCGAGCAAACGCTTGTGTGGCTCAAAGAGCACCAGAGCCGGCTGTCGAAAATGAACTACGTTCCAAGACGCGCCGGATAGCCGCGTCCCACCCCATGCGTGTGACCAAGCAAGAACGCGTGATCAGCCAATACCGCTTGACCTTTCGGTCCCCAGCCTGTTGAACCACCATGACTTAAAATTGACAGGTGGCGGCCCCCAAATGGACGATCAAAACAAGAACCTCATTCTTGCAACAGCGCTCAGCTTTTTGGTGATCCTAGGCTGGTTCTTCATCTTCCCACCAGAAGATGTCGCGGTCGATCCGAATGCCAGCTCGCCCAGTGTCGCGCAGACCGACGGGTCAGCCGTTCTTCCGCCAGCAACAACCGCGCCTACGTCTATTGCGACGCCGGCCATGGTCGCAGAAACACGGGCAACAGCACTAGCCGAAAACACCCGCCTGAAAATCGAAACCCCAAGGCTGAACGGGTCCATCTCCCTGACCGGCGGCCGCCTTGATGACTTATCCTTGACGACATACCGCGAGACGCTCGACGCGGAGTCTGACAACGTCACGCTTTTGTCGCCAGTCGGAACCGACAACGCTTATTACGCCCTTTACGGCTGGGCCCCGTCAGGCACGTTGACATACGAACAGGTTCCGGGCGCGAACACTCAGTGGACCCTCGCTCAGGGCGACACACTTGCCCCCAATGCTCCCGTCACACTGACATGGGACAACGGCGCTGGCCTGCTTTTCAGCCGCACTTTCACCGTTGACGAAAACTTTATGTTCACGGTCACCCAAAAGGTTGAGAACGCTTCAGGAACCGCGCAACGCATTCAGCCTTACGGCATCGTGGCCCGCCACGGCGAACCGGAAATCGAAGGTTTCTTTATCGCCCACGAGGGCGTTGTTGTGATGGCCGATGGTGTGCTGAGCGAGATCGACTACGACGACATGCCCGAACTGCCGAACGTCGCACGTGAAGCGGCCAACGCCGAGGTGTCCGAAGTCGGAGCAAACGGTTGGATCGGCTTTGCCGACAAATACTGGATGACCACGCTGATCCCTGATGGCGCAACCCCCTTCACATCCGTCGTCAAATACGTCCCAAGCGCCGATATCTACCAGACGGAAGCCCGCCTGCAGCCCGTCGACATCGCGGCTGGTGCCTCTGCAGAGGTGACCACGCGCCTGTTCGCCGGCGCGAAAGAATGGGAAGAAATCAAATCCTATGAAGCGAATGGCGTTTACAACTTCATCGACAGCATTGACTGGGGTTGGTTCTTCTTCCTGACCAAGCCAATCTTCGCGGTGCTACACTGGCTCAACACAATTATCGGGAACATGGGTTGGTCGATCATTGCGCTGACATTGCTTATCAAGGCGCTGCTCTTCCCGCTGGCATATAAGTCATATGTCTCCATGGCGAAGATGAAAGAACTCCAGCCTCGCATGGAGAAAATCAAGGAAAAGGCCGGGGACGACCGCCAAAAGCTTCAGCAAGAGATGATGGAGCTTTACAAGAAAGAGAAGGTTAACCCCGCCGCCGGTTGCTTGCCGATTTTGCTGCAAATTCCGATCTTCTTCTCGCTCTATAAGGTTATTTTCAACACCATCGAACTGCGCCACGCGCCGTGGATTGGCTGGATTCGCGATTTGTCCGCGCCAGACCCGTCGTCCATTCTGAACCTGTTCGGCGCACTGCCCTATGCAACCCCAGAGCCCGGCTCGATTTTCTTCATCTTCTCGCTTGGCGTGCTGCCGATCATCCTTGGCGTCTCCATGTGGCTGCAGCAAAAGCTGAACCCAGCCCCCACCGACGCCACACAAGCGATGATCTTTGCTTGGATGCCGTGGGTCTTCATGTTCATGTTGGGTAGCTTCGCATCCGGTCTGGTCATCTACTGGATCGCCAACAACATTATCACCTTCATCCAGCAGTACTCGATCATGCGGTCCCAAGGGTACAAGCCGGACATTTTTGGAAACATCAAGTCCGGGTTCCAACGGAAAAAAGCGACTGAAGGCGACAAAAAATGACGGCAACTCTCGCCCCTATCTGGCGCCACCCCGTCAAATCACATGGGCGGGAGCAGCTCTCCGAGGTGTCCCTTGAAGCTGGCAAGACAATGCCATGGGACAGAACTTGGGCGGTGGCGCATGAAGGTGCACGCACGGACGGCACAGACTGGGCACCTTGCGCGAACTTTTCGCGCGGGGCCAAAGCCCCCCAACTCATGGCAATCGCGTGTAAGTTGGATGAGGCCACAGAGGCGCTAACCCTGTCGCACCCCGACCAAGAGACCGTGACCCTACACCCGGAGCGCGACAGTGCTCAGCTGATGGAGTGGGTCAAACCCCTGATGCCAGAAAACCGCGCGCAATCCACGCGGGTCGTTCGCGTGGACGGACGCGGCATGACTGATACTCCGTTTCCATCACTGTCCATTGCCAACATCGCGACGCATCGCGCAGTGGAAGGCGCGTTAAATACGCCCCTATCTATGCAGCGCTGGCGCGCGAACCTTTGGTTAGACGGATTGGAGCCATGGGAAGAATTTGGCTGGATCGGAAAAACACTGCGCATTGGCGACGTCGAATTCACTATCGAGGAACGCATCACGCGCTGCCTCGCCACAACCGCGAACCCCGAAACCGGTGAGCGCGACGCAGACACGTTGGGCGCGTTAAAAACTTGGGACCACCAAGATTTTGGGGTCTATGCTGTCGTCAAAACGTCAGGCATCATCCGCAGCGGCGATAAGGCATATATCACATGACCAGTTTTACATTCTCAGTCGCTGAGGAACCCACTTCCGAGGAAATCGAAAAAGGCCGCGTTCTGTTTGCCGGCGAAACCGACTTCCTGAAGGGTGTCGTGGCGATGGATGGCATGCCGCCCGCTGATCGGTTGGAAGTCTGCTTCGCAGGCCGCTCCAACGTGGGTAAGTCCAGCCTGATCAATGCTTTGACGGGCCGGAAGGCCTTGGCGCGTACGTCCAACACACCCGGCCGCACCCAAGAGATCAACTTCTTTACGCTCGCTGAAAGCCACTACCTTGTCGACCTTCCGGGCTATGGCTTTGCCGAGGCACCGGTGGCGATTGTCCAAAAATGGCAGCGCCTGTTGAAGGCTTATCTTTCAGGCCGCCAAACGCTTCGGCGTGCGTTCGTGCTGATCGACTCGCGGCACGGTGTGAAAGCCGTGGATGAAGAAATCCTGTCGCTATTGAATAAATCCGCTGTGACATTTCAGGTTGTTCTGACAAAAACAGACAAGTTGAAAAAGGGTGAGCTTGAGAAAGTCATCGCGCAGGTCAGCACCGCCTTGCAAAAGCACCCCGCTGCATTTCCAGAGATCGTTTTGACCTCTTCTGAGAAAGGCCTAGGCATCCCGACGCTGCGCCATATAATCGGCACATTGGTTTAAACCCAGCCACCTTGCCACCGTTCGGCAGGTCACCAATTCACCCAAGTAACCGACCGGCTCCAAATGAAACAACAGACCGCAATGAACAGCAACTGGATCGAAACTGCCAAAACCTTGTCGGCGGCCCTGCCATACCTGCAGCGCTACGACGATGCGATCGTGGTTATCAAATTGGGCGGCCACGCGATGGGCAGCGACGAGGCGATGGACCTCTTCGCACGCGACGTCGTTTTGATGCAGCAAGTCGGCATTAACCCTGTGATTGTTCACGGCGGCGGCCCGATGATCAACGACATGCTCGCGCGTCTTGGTGTGCAGTCTGAATTCGTCAACGGCAAGCGCGTCACCGATGCTGCAACTGTAGAAGTTGTGGAAATGGTCTTGTCTGGCTCGGTTAACAAGAGGATCGTGCAAGCCATCAACCAGCAAGGCGGTCGTGGGGTTGGCCTGTCCGGAAAAGACGCCGCCATGATCCGCTGCACCGCATCCCAACCAGAGTTGGGCTTCGTCGGGGAACCGGTCGATGTGAACCCAAAAGTCCTGCACCAGATGTTTGCAGCAAATATCATACCCGTTATCGCCCCCTTGGGCTTCGGTGAGGACGGCGAGACGTTTAACATCAACGGCGACACAGCCGCAGGTGCCATCGCCGCCGCGCTGAAGGCGGACCGTTTGCTGCTGCTGACCGATGTAGCTGGGGTGAAGGACGCCAGCGGCGAAGTGGTAACGGAGTTGACCGCGTCCTACATCCGTAAGCTCACGGAAGACGGCGTTATAGCAGGCGGCATGATACCCAAAACGGAAACCGCCCTTGCCGCCTTGGACGGTGGTGTTCGCGCTGCGGTTATCCTTGACGGGCGCGCACCCAATGCTTGCCTGTTGGAGCTGTTCACGCCGCATGGTGCGGGATCCATGATCCGTCAGGACAGCTAAGCAACCGGCACACTTATGTGTGAGCAGCCAAGCCCAATGCACGCCACCCCTTGCCAGCCTGCAGCAACGCCGTAGGTTGAAGGTCATGGAAAACGAAGCTCTCGTCCGATTGGTGGTCTTTGCAGGCCTGTTCGCGCTCTTTGCTGCTGTGGAGGCCTTCGCCCCCCGCCGTAACCGCACACAAACGCGCAAAGCGCGCTGGACGACGAACTGGGCCATCATCATTCTTGATACCGTCACGCTGCGTGCGATGGCTGTATTCTTGCCACTCCTCGCCGTGGGCGCGGCTTATGACGCCTCATCTAAAGGCTGGGGGATTTTCAATACACTGGATTGGCCCGTTTGGATCGAAGTGGTGCTGGCCATCCTGATCCTTGATTTTGCAATCTGGGCGCAGCATCTGATTACGCACAAGGTACCGCTACTGTGGCGTCTGCATCAGGTCCACCACGCGGACGTCGACATAGACGTCACCACGGCCATCCGCTTTCACCCCATTGAGATCGGCCTGTCCATGCTGCTCAAGATCGGGCTGGTCTATGCCTTGGGCCCCGCAGCGGTGGCCGTCATCTTGTTCGAGATCATCCTGAACGGCACAGCCATGTTCAATCACGCAAACATCAAGCTGCCGCTACGGCTGGACGCAGTGCTTCGCCGCGTTCTTGTGACACCCGACATGCACCGCGTGCACCATTCGGTCCACCGCGCTGAACATGACAGCAACTACGGTTTTTCCCTATCAATCTGGGACCGCATGTTTCGCACCTACATTGCCCAACCGAGTGAGGGACACGACGACATGAAGATCGGGTTACGCTGGCAAGACGGCCGCCCGTCAAAACTCGGCTGGACCCTTGCCCTGCCATTTCGCAACAAATGACCTTGGACGAATTGCGCGCCCGCTGTCGTAACGTCAACTTGGACATTCTGGGGGCATTTCATCCCAAACCTGAAGACTTAGCCCCCGAAGGCTGCGGCACACTGGTGCTGCTCGGCCCGAATGAGCCTGGATTTTGGGACGCGTTCACAGCCTCACCTGAGTGGCGGGACGATGCTGCCGACCCTATGGATCGGTGGTCCCTTCGCGTCATCAACGACCTCGCGCAGCAGCTTCATGCGACCGCGCTGTTCCCCTTTGGTGGTCCTCCGTATCAGCCGTTCTTTCGCTGGGCCTTGGCATCGGGCCATGCGTGGCAAAGCCCCGTGTCGTTGCTCGTGCACGCAGAAGCCGGGTTAATGGTCTCTTACCGCGGCGCCTTGGCCCTGCCTGACCGGTTGGAGTTGCCACCGCCCTGTACACGCCCCTGCGATAGCTGTGCGGTCGAACCATGCCTGACGGCCTGCCCCTCCGGCGCGCTGACTGCGGCTGGCTATGACGTCCCCAAATGCCACGACCACCTCGATACGCCAGCAGGCCGAACGCAGCTGACCAAGGGCTGCAACGTGCGCCGCGCTTGCCCGCTGTCCCAAAGCTATGGCAGGGTGGAGGAACAGTCGGCGTATCACATGTCGATATTTCACAAGGGGGCCGCTACTTGAAACTCATCCTCACCCGCCACGCCAAATCCAGCTGGAACGACTTGACGCTGGACGATCACGACAGACCACTTAACGAGAGGGGGCAGTCAGCAGCACAACGGATGGGAAATTGGGTTCAGGGCCGCAGGCACACCCCCTCGCAAGTGCTGTCCTCAGACGCCGCCCGCGCCAAGGAAACCGCGGAGCTGATGATCTATGAGATGGGAAATGCACCGAGCCTCACTCTAGACGCGGGCCTTTATCATGCCTCTGCAGATACCATTCTTGCCCGCATTCAGCGCGCGCCTAAGGGTGATTTGATGATTGTAGGGCACAATCCCGGAATGGCGGAGCTGGCGGCGCGTATCGTGGACGTGCGCCCGGTGCACGACCGCTTTTCGGTCTACCCGACGACAGCAACCTTGATCACCGAAGTACCAGTAGATGACTGGGCTGATCTGAAATTTGGCATGGCGCGTGTCATACAGTTCATCGTCCCGCGCGAACTGAAAGAGCTGAACACAGCCTAGAACCTGTACATCGAATGCAAAAAAGGCCCCGACAAATACTCGGGGCCTTTTTTGTGTTTTTTCTCAGCCTTAGTGACCCAAAATCTGGCTCAGGAACAATTGTGTACGTTCCGATTTGGGGTTGTTGAAGAATTCTTCCGGCTCGTTCTGCTCCACAATTTGTCCCGCATCCATGAAGATCACGCGGTTGGCAACCTGACGTGCGAAGCCCATTTCGTGGGTCACACAGAGCATGGTCATGCCTTCTTCCGCCAGCTCGATCATGGTGTCGAGCACCTCTTTGATCATCTCGGGGTCAAGCGCAGATGTCGGTTCGTCGAACAGCATAATGCGTGGCTGCATGCACAAAGAACGCGCGATCGCCACACGCTGCTGCTGGCCACCCGAAAGCTGACCGGGGTACTTGTCGGCCTGCTCAGGAATTTTGACCTTCTCAAGGAAATGCATCGCGATTTCTTCGGCTTCTTTCTTAGGTGTTTTGCGCACCCAGATCGGTGCCAGCGTGCAGTTCTCCAAAATGGTGAGATGTGGGAACAGGTTGAAGTGCTGGAAGCACATGCCAACCTCGGAGCGGATTTTGTCGATGTTTTTCAGATCGGACGACAGCACCGTGCCATCCACAACGATCTTGCCCTTCTGGTGCTCTTCCAGCGCGTTAATGCACCGGATGAGTGTGGATTTACCCGAGCCGGACGGCCCGCAGATCACGATACGTTCGCCGCGCTGCACGGTCAGATCAATATCGCGCAGCACGTGAAACGTGCCGTACCACTTGTTCATGTTCGTGATCTCGATCGCGACTTCGTCGGAGACCGTCATTTGGGATGCTTGGTTCATTGTTAAGGTCTCCTTAGTGGTGGCTGGTGTTGAGCTGACGCTCTAGCCACTGGGAATATTGCGAGATCGAGTAGCACACGACGAAGAAGAGCAAGGCACCAAAGCCGTACACTTCCCAGTAAACACTGGTCCACTCGGTCGAGTTTTGAATGGGGCCACGGATCATACCGACCAGATCGAACATCGAGATGATCGACACTAGCGTGGTATCCTTGAACAGCCCCACCGCGACATTCACGATGCCTGGAATAGAGATTTTCAAAGCCTGCGGCAGAATGATCAAACGGGTCGCTTGGTTGTAGTTCAGACCAAGACTATCCGCTGCCTCGTATTGACCTTTCGGCAGGGCCGCGAGGCCCCCACGGATCACCTCGGCAATATATGCCGCAGAGAACAACGTGATCATGATGATAACGCGCAAGATCAGATCGAAGTTGGATTCAGGCGGCAGGAAATACGCGAGCATCACGTTCGCCACGAACAGCAGCGTGATCAATGGAACGCCACGGATAAACTCGATGAACACCACACAGACGCCCTTGATCAGCGGCATAGGCGATTGACGACCAAGTGCAAGCAAGATGCCCAAAGGCACCGACAACGACACGCAGATCGTACCCAACAACATGTTGAGCATGAAGCCCCCCATGTCACGCGATGCAACGGCTTCCAGCTCAATCGGAACGACCGAATTCAGCGCCATCCAGATCGGAGCCAGCAAGAAGCTGAAGGCGACGTATGCGAACAGCAGGGACGCCACGATTGATACCAGCCCGCCATCCTCAAAGCTGTTGTAGATCGCGTAGCCCACGAAGATGCCCATAGGAACACAGAACACGAACGCGAAAACAGCCATGACCCAGAACACGCCATAGGCAATCGTTGCAATAGCACCTTCGGTGCCGACCGAGTTCGCGATGAACACCAACTCTTTTGCACCGATGAACAGCAAGTAGGCCAAGCCAATGCCACAAATCCCGCCGATGACAGCCGACACGATCTGGCGAAAGTTGACGGGGATTTGCGCAGAGATCAGCCGGAATACCAGCACGGTCGCGATGATCAGCCCCAGAATAGTCAACGGGAACCAAAGTGACCCGCCCCAAATCAGCCAGAACGCCAAGAAGGGGTAGAAGGCTGTGAAGAACAGCAACTTGCGGGGCAGCGACGCAAACAATGCTGGCGCGGCGGCAACAACCAACAGGATGAAGGCCACCAGAATGCGCCAGTACCCGTCAGGCGGGTACTTAAAGCCAAAGACCAAGTGGTCCCACCGATCAACGAGTACCGCAAAGCAAGCACCCGTTGCGCCGTCCAAGATGTCGAGACATTCCTTACGGCTGCTGGCCTCCCAAACACCGTTATAGAACCACGGGAAGACGAAGACGGCGAAGCGCGCCACAAAGTAGATCGCGACTAATGTCAGGACAGTGTTGAACACCCCCGAGAACAAGTTCTCACGAACCCACTTTACGGCACCGGCCTCTGTAACAGGTGGCGGGGACGGTGGAATTTGCGTTTCGCGAACGAAGGCGACGGTTTGAGCGTGTGTATCTGACATCTCAGCGTTCCTTCAGCTTCATTGAGTTGTTGTAGATATTCATGAAGAACGAAATCGCCAGCGAGATGATGAGGTAAAACAGCATCAGCAGCAGCACGGATTCAATGGCACGTCCGGTTTGAAGCAAAGTAATGCCCCCCAGCGTTCCCGTCAGATCCATGTAGCCCACTGCAATAGCCAGCGAGGAGTTCTTGGTAATGTTTAGGTACTGCGAAATCAGCGGCGGGATAATGACCCGCAGCGCTTGCGGCAAGATCACAAGGTTCATAATCCGACCCGGACGGAGTCCCAGCGCGCCAGCGGCTTCGCTTTGGCCTTTGGAGATCGCCAAAATACCGGCCCGCACGTTCTCAGCGATAAAGGCACCCGTGTAAATTGCCAACGCAAACCACAGGGCAATCAGCGATCCCCGAATTTGTGCGCCACCTTGAAAGTTGAAACCTTTCAACGCAGGGTAGTCCAACGTAATGGGCGATCCGAGCACAATCTGCGCCAGGATTGCAGGGATAAAGAACAGCGCGACAGACGGCCAGAAGGTCGGCACCATCTTACCGTGATCGAAGAGCTGTTTGCGCGCGTAGCGGCGGTACATGAAGATGCCAACGATTGAAGCAAGGAAGACGCCGACAACCAGGAGGGAGCCCGGCCCCCAGATAGGGGCAGGCAGATAAACACCACGGTTGGTGACCGCGATGGAATCAAACAACCACATCGACGCGGTCGCATTGTCACCGCGGAACGCCCGTGGCGCGGGCGTGGCGTTGATCATTATTGAGAAAATGATGAGAATCCAGATCAGCACCGGCACGTTGCGGAAGATTTCCACGTAGAACGCCATGATTTTGCGCACCAGCCAGTTTGGCGACAGGCGCAGAACGCCGGCAACGACGCCGATGATGGTGGCTGTGACGCAGCCAAGAACCGCCACGATGAGCGTATTCAGCAGCCCGACCATAGCGGCGCGGCCATGGGTATCCTGACTGTCGTAGGAAATCGGGCGTTGGTTGATGTCGTAACCAGCCTGCGCGCCAAGAAAATCGTAGGAGATGTTCAACCCGGCCTCAGCCAGATTTCGCACAAGATTGCCGCCGATAAAGGCCATGGTCGCGATGATCGCTACCAGCGCGATGAACTGAAATGTAAGAGAGCGGTAGCGCGTATCGTTCAACAGCATAGAAAGCCGGAACGACTCCTTATGGGGGTCGGCTATTGTCGTCATCTGGGACGTTCCCTGTCTAGGCCGGCGCTTATGAAATGCACGTCATTTGCGCGTGCGGTGCTGCCAGCTCTTTATTGTTTTGGTCTGGTGTCTTGGAGGTGAAAAGGGGCGCGAAACAATCGCGCCCCCTTCCGATCAGGTTCTAGCGGAACGGTGGCGAGTAGATCAGGCCGCCGTCAGTCCACTGTGCGTTCAAGCCACGGGCCAGACCGATTGGGGTCGCAGCGCCGATGTTTTGCTCGAAGATTTCGCCGTAGTTACCAGCAACACCCAGTGCAGCTTTTGCCCAGCCAGCGTCCAGGCCCAGCATGGAACCCAGTTCACCTTCGGTGCCCAGAAGACGGTTGATCTCCGGGTTCTCGGTACCTGCGGACAGCTCTTCAAGGTTCACGGAAGTCACGTTCAGCTCTTCAGCGGAGATCAGTGCGTTCAGTGTCCAACGCGCGATATCTGCCCATTCGTTGTCGCCGTGACGGACCAGCGGGCCGAGTGGCTCTTTCGAGATGATTTCTGGCAGCAGAACGTGTGCTGTTGGGTCTTCGAAGTTCGCACGCTGAGCAGCCAGAGCGGATGCGTCAGTTGTGTAAACGTCACAAGCGCCAGCGATGTACTGCTGAACAGCTTCTGCACCGGTTTCGATCGGAACTGGCTCATAAGAGATGTTGTTCGCGCGGAAGAAGTCCGCGAGGTTCAGCTCTGTTGTTGTACCAGTTTGGATACAAACGGTCGCGCCGTCCAGATCTTTAGCGGATGCAACGCCCAGCTCTTTTGGAACCATGAAGCCTTGGCCATCGTAGTAGTTTACGCCGATGAATTCGAACTTCAGGTCAACGTCACGGGAGAATGTCCAAGTCGTGTTACGTGCCAACAGGTCGATTTCGCCGGAAGCCAGCGCGGTGAAGCGTGTCTTACCAGTTGTCGGAACAAACTCGACAGCATTGCCGTCACCCAGAACAGCAGCGGCAACAGCGCGGCAAACTGCAACGTCGAAACCCTGCCATACACCGCTTGCGTCTGGCTCAGCAAAGCCTGGAACGCCAGTCGTCACGCCGCAGTTCAGCTTGCCGCGTGCTTTTACTTCGTCAAGCGTGGCTGCCGATGCACCGCCGGCAACGATGCCAGCAACTGTCAGGGCGCCAAGAAAAACGGATTTTTTCATATTTACCTCTTCCTGATGGTCCACCCCTTTTGGCGGGGCGGTTTTTCCGGCCGAGTGAAAGGCCGGTATAGATACGAAGGGATGCAATATCCCTTGGTGAGCCTGAATAAGGGCAAATCGGCGAACGAACGTCAAGGTAATACGCCAGATTTCCCCTAGGTCAGCGGGGGCATTTTTTCATGAAAAATAGCGGCTTTGATGAAAAAAGGAGAGAAAGTATCACATTATTAGCCATTTCGCGCCAACCTCAGGCACATAGCCGGAAGAAGGCCTCCGCGCGGATCAGATCCCGTTTTTTTAGCGCTGCTTGGGCTTCTGCCTCTTCATCAGCCCCCCATTGCGCGATTTGCCAGCTTTCATCGATTCGACTTAAGTCCCATACCTGTTCGGCTGTAAGTCTGTCTCGGGTGACCGCGAGTCCGAGAATCAACGAGCCAGAGATCGCCACGAGATCATGGAAAGCGGTCAGCTGAAACGCATCGAAATCAGCCACATGGGCATGCAACGTTGCAAGCGATTTAGGGTCTTGCGGCGCGTGCATAACTCCGGTGCGCAGCAAAAGCGGCGCGCCAAGGTCAGTGGCGGACCAATCGACGAGCGGATCCCAGCCAGCAGCCTGAGCAGCCACCAATCCATCCGGACCCTCCGCACGATAGCATAGCAAATCGCTGTCTCCGTAAGCCGACAACATATCTACGACCTCGGCGTGTTGCGTCGCTACCTTATCCAGCGCCGCGTTCGCCGCACGGGTGACGGGCATGCTCAGCGGGTCGACCTTCTCGACTTGGGCGTCCCATTCGGCGCGCATGGCATCGGCCATAGCCTGCGTCGGAACGATCACCGGCGTCTTCAAAGGTGTCCGCACAGGCCGACCATCCAGATGCACGGCGAAGCCACCATCGACCTCCTCAGCGCTTACATTTTTCCAAAAGCGTTTCGCGGCCCAATCACTCATAGGGAAGCTCTCCAAATCTTGTTCAAGGCGGCGTCGAGGTCCGCATAGTCATCTATCAACAGGTTTGCACGGGGCTGCAGGACTTCGGCTGTGTGGTAGCCCCAGCATACTCCCACGGACGCGATTTTTGCGTTGTTAGCCATGTCCATGTCGTAGCTCGTGTCACCAATCATCACCGTATGGGCCGCCTCAACGCCTGCGTCATACATGCAGCGCTCCAGCATGGAGGGATGCGGCTTGGAGGGATGATCATCGGCAACCTGCGTCGTCACAAAAAAGTGGCGCAACTTATGGGCGTCCAGCAGATGATCCAAACCCCTGCGCGACTTGCCAGTCGCAATGCCCAGCAAAACGTTGTCTTGCGCGTGAAGCCGCTTAATCGCGTCCAGCGCACCTGGGTAGAGCGGGCTGCTATCCGTGCTTTTACGCAGCTTGCGCGAGGTCCTGAACGACGTCTTATACCCCTCAACCAGTGTATCGCCGTGCGCACCATACAGCGCGGGCGCAAGCTTCTGGAACGCCGCTGGCAACGACAGGCCGACAATGCCCAATATCTCGGCCCGCGACGGCACCGGCTGACCGATGGCAGTGAACGTTGTCGTCATCGCTGCGACGATGTCGTCTTGACTATCCACCAGCGTCCCGTCGACGTCAAAAATGACGAGCTTTAGCTCTGCCATTTCTCATCCGCATCGAAGGGGTCATTCGGCACATCGTTCTCGGTCCAGCCAAGGAAGTCCCACGTGCGCTGCATGTGATCCGGCAATTCGGCGCGAAGGGTCACAATCTTGCCAGTCACCGGATGTTCAAACTCAAGCGACCGCGCGTGCAGGTGCATCTTCTTGCTAATCTCATCACCCAGCTGGGAGCCCCAGCCGTCACCCATGTTTTCCTGACCAGACCCGCCGTATTTGCCATCACCCACGATAGGATGACCCATTTCAGCCATATGCGCGCGCAGTTGGTGCGTTCGACCCGTTACCGGAACCAACGCCATCCATGATGCCCGTTGCCCGAGGAAGCAAAGCGTTGCGTAGTCTGTCTGCGCGCGTTTTGCGTTCGGAGTCTGTGCGACCTCGTTCGGGTGGACGCAGTGCATCTTCTCGCCCTCGCCGCCTTTACCATGGCCGGGCGCTTTCATGAGGCCGTATTTGATCGTCCCGATCTTCGGGTATGGGACGCCAGCGACCATCGCCCAGTAGATCTTGCGCGTGCCGTGGTGACGGAAAGCAGCTGTCAACGCTGTCGCCATCGCAGGCGTACGCGCCAAAACCAACACGCCAGAGGTATCTTTATCCAAGCGGTGAACAAGTCGCGGTGTGTCATGCCGATCAAAGCTTAGCGCCGCCGCCATACCGTCAACATGCCGCGTCGTCTTTGAACCGCCCTGAACCGCCAAACCTGGTGGTTTATTCAAAGCGATAATGTGGTCATCCTTATAGATCACGCAGTTGCGGATCATCTCCGCGTCAGCCTTGGAGACGTGCGGCATGCGCGTCTGCGCCTCCATGTCCTCCTCAGTCGGGAGCGGCGGGATACGCACCTCTTGCCCCGGCCCGACGCGGGTGTTCGATTTTACGCGCCCACCGTCAACGCGAATCTCGCCCTTGCGGCACATCTTCTCGATGCGGCCCTGAGGAACATGCGGGAATTGCTTGCGGAACCAACGGTCGAGCCGCTGCTCTGCCTCGTCGGGGCCAATTTTCAGGGTTTGTACCTTGCTCATGCGAATAGTCCTCTGGCGATCATCACGCCTGCGATCAGTCCAGCGATGGACAGTGTAACGGAAGCGAGCACGTATAGACCGGCTGCGCCCGTCTGGCCACGCTCAAATAGGGTGTATGCCTCTAGGGAAAAGGCTGAAAACGTCGTGAAGCCACCCAAAAGGCCGGTCATCACGAAGGGGTTCAAGTGTGTGTTGGCGGTTTTGGCCGCAAACACAACGAAGAGCCCCATCACAAAGCTGCCCACCACGTTGACCGATAGCACCGCCAGCGGAAACCCCGAGCCGGACAGCTTGAGAACGCCAACGCTCGCCAGAAACCGCAGCGCAGCGCCAATGGCCCCACCAAGGGCAACTTGAAGAGTGGTGTAAAACATGGGCGTTCTCTGTGCCCTGCTTAGGCCAGAGTCAAGTTTCGCGTTTCGCCCGCAGCTTGGTAAAGTAATCAACCCGCCGCTTCAATTCCCTCTCGAACCCGCGCTCGACCGGTGTGTAGTAAACGCCGCGCTTCATGGTTTCAGGAAAGTAGTTCTGCCCAGAAAAGGCGTCTTCCGCGTCATGATCATACGCATAACCATCGCCGTAGCCTTGATCCTTCATCAGAGCCGTCGGCGCATTCAAGATGTGTTTGGGTGGAGGTTCGGACCCAGTTTTCTTGGCTGCGGCCATCGCGTTCTTATACGCCGCATAGCCCGCGTTCGATTTCGGGGCGAGCGCCAGATAGGTGACGGCCTGCGCCAGCGCCAACTCCCCCTCTGGCGAGCCTAGACGTTCATAAGTTTCCCACGCATCAAGGCAAACGCGATGCGCATTCGTGTCTGCCAACCCGATATCCTCAACCGCCATACGGGTAATGCGGCGTGCCAGATATCTGGGATCTTCGCCGCCCGTCAACATGCGGGCATACCAGTAGAGCGCCGCGTCAGGGTCAGAACCGCGCACGGATTTGTGTAATGCGCTGATCAAGTTGTAATGGCTATCACCCGACTTGTCGTATTGCGCCGCGCGGCGCATCAGACGTTTCCCCAAACCTTCTGGCGTCAGCTTTTCACTCAATGTCCAAGCGCTGATTTGCTCGATCAAATTAAGTAAGCTTCGCCCGTCTCCGTCCGCCATTTCCAAAAGGGCCGCGCGGGCCTCCGGATCAAGCAGCAGCGGCTTGTTGAAGTCTTTCTCGGCGCGCTGCGCCAGTCGTTCCAAATCGGCCAAGGACAACCGCGTGAGCACCAGAACCTGTGCGCGTGACAGCACAGCGGCATTCAACTCGAACGACGGGTTCTCGGTGGTGGCCCCCACTAACAAGATCGTGCCATCTTCCATATACGGCAGAAAGCCGTCCTGTTGCGCTTTGTTGAAGCGGTGGATCTCGTCCACGAAGAGCAACGTCCCCTGCCCGTTTTCACGACGGACTTTGGCCGCTTCGAAAATCTTCTTCAGATCGGGGACGCCGGTAAAAATCGCACTTATCTGAACAAAATTCAGATCAGTCTCATCAGCCAGCAACCGCGCGATCGTTGTCTTCCCGACACCCGGCGGCCCCCAAAAGATCAGCGATGAGAGCGCGCCCGACGCCAGCATAACGCCAAGTGGGCTGTCAGGGCCTAGCACTTGCTCTTGCCCTATTACCTCGCCCAACGTCTTTGGCCTAAGCCTGTCGGCCAGAGGTTGCATTTTCGAAGGGGCTTTCGCGCCCGTGTCAAAGAGATCCGCCACTAGATACGGAACCGGTAGGAGAAGCGTTGACCGCCGCGCACGCCATCAATGCGCCAATTTCGAGAGCGCGCCTCGGAGGCTTCATCCACGTCCTTAGTGGTCTCTACCACATCGCCGTTGATCGCGCTCAAAACGTCCCCGACGCGCAAGCCCACGCGGGCTAACGGCCCGTCGATATTCAAGACAACGACGCCCTCCGACACGGAGGTCGGTAGCTTTAACTCCGACTGAACGGCCGGGTTGATGTTTGCAACTGTAAGACCGGCCAAGGTGCCGCCGCGTATCGTGCGGGTGTCGCGGTCCGGCGTGTCCGGGGCCACGATCAACCCAACGTCTACAGTTTGGATTTCACCGTCGGACAGATACTCGACTTCTATCATGCCGCCCACAGGGCGCACCGACATTCGAAATAACATCTCCGCAGGGGTGTTAACCGGCTGTCCGTCCACCGAAAGCACTATATCGCCCGCCTCTAAGCCAGCGGTCGCAAAGGGGCTGGCTGCGTGCATTGAGGTGATCACCACCCCTTCCGGCACGCTGAGGCCGAACCCTTCCGCCAAAGAGTAATCAACGGCTTGACCGTAGATGCCCGCCCAAGCCTGTGTGAATGTCTCATTACCCGCACGCGCCTGCTCCACGTACCGCGCCACTAGGTTGGCTGGGATAGCGAAGCCCACCCCGTTTGAGCCGCCAGAACGCGTCAGGATGGAGGTATTCACCCCGATGAGTTGCCCCTTCGCGTCGATCAACGCGCCGCCGGAGTTGCCTGGGTTAATGGCAGCGTCAGTTTGCAAAAAGTAGCCGCGTGCATTTCCTGTCGCCATGCCGGATCGCGCCAACCCTGAAACGATACCGGAGGTCACGGTTTGGCCAATCCCGAACGGGTTCCCAATCGCCAGCGCCAACTCGCCCACTTCAACATCATCGCTGTCGCGAAGATCGAGATGCGGCAACGGCGTGTCGGAGTTGATCTTGAGGATTGCCAGATCGCTGTCTTGGTCCGCCAAAAGTATCTCCGCCTCAAATTCGCGGCGATCGGTCAGAACCACACGGATTTCAGTGGCCATCCCCACGACGTGATAGTTCGACACGACGATCCCGTCGTCCGACAAGATCACGCCAGAGCCGAGCGAGTTCTGCACCCTTGGTCGCGTCGCACCAAAGCCGCGAAACAGCTCTTCAAACATCGGGTTGCCGCGAAACGGGCTTTCGGATTGCTGAACAACGCGGTTAGCAAAAATGTTTACAACGGCGGGCGCCGCCTCTTTGACCAGAGGTGCGAAGCTTAGGCTAATCTCTGCTTGGCTTTCGGGCACTTTAACCTGCGCAGACACCGGCAAGACAAATGCTAGACTAACAAGAACAGGTAGAAACAGGCGCATGAGGTCCCCCAAACTGTTGTGTGCATCTGATATGCAGCCGCGGCATGGGAAATTCAATGCATATGCTGCGTTACAGTTCACCCTCGTAGGCCAAACGGCGACGACGACGCTCTTCCAGAATTTCCAGCCTCGGATACCATTTGTAGCGTTTATCTTCTAGCGTCTTGCTCCAGAACAGCTTTCCGCCATACCGCCAAGGATCGAGCACGATTGCATCATACATGCTGTCCCCCTTGGCCGAAATCAGCGCGGTGCTGTGCGAAATCAGGATCGGGTTCAAGCCGTTGGCAATTGCGCGGTGAACCTCCAGAGTTTCAAAGTTCTGGCTGTTCAGCCTGGCCTGCAGATCTTCAGCCCAGTGCCAGCACAAACCACGCGGGCGCGCGCCTCTGTTGACCTTGCGATTGTGGGCAAGCGGCGTATCTGTGACGCCGTACTGCGCTGCGAGTTCAATCGGGTACTCATACGCAATATGCGCCGCACGGCGCGCCTCATCTGGGTCGACGTGATCGCCAAGGGCCGCAATGCTGGCCGCGAGTGCCGCGATGTCGGCATCGGTTGGCGGGGGCGGTCCGCCCTCGCGCGCACTGCAGGCGGCCAGCGTAATTGCCATCAACGGAGCGAAGAGAAACGTACGTCTAAAAATGGTCTCGCCTCATGAGTTTACCGGTTTTCACGATACCTATTCGGCGCGCTTCCAGTTGTCGAGCGGATGACCAAAAAGTGAAAAACCCCGCCGGTTCGGGCGGGGTTGTCCAGTTGCTACATGTGCAGCGAATTATGCGGAAGCTTCTTCTGCTTCAAGGCGGGCCTTGTCAGCAGCACCTTTGGCCGAGACGTCGCGGTCGACGAACTCGATGATCGCCATTGGCGCCATGTCGCCGTAACGGAAGCCGGCTTTCATGACACGCACGTAACCACCTTGGCGGTCTTTGTAGCGTGGGCCCAAAACTTCGAACAGCTTGGCGACATCTTTGTCTTGTACCAGCTTGGAAGCTGCCTGACGGCGGGCGTGCAGATCGCCACGTTTCGCCAAAGTGATCAGCTTTTCGATGATCGGACGAAGCTCTTTAGCTTTCGGCAATGTTGTTTTGATTTGCTCATGCTCGATGAGCGAGCCGCACATGTTGATGAACAGCGCTTTGCGGTGCTCGTGTGTGCGGTTTAAGCGGCGATAGCCTCGTGCGTGACGCATTTGGTCGTTCCTTCTACTATACTTTGTACGGGTCACCGATGCGTGTCGGTGCCTCTGTTGGGGCAGGATTGCCCATATATTCCCGGTCATTGCGCCGGAATTGGTGGGGTCCGCCGACCAGGCGAACCCCGAAACTTTTAGAACGCGTCTTCGAATTTCTTAGCAAGATCTTCGATGTTCTCCGGTGGCCAATCCACGATGTCCATCCCGAGATGCAAGCCCATGCCAGACAGCACTTCCTTGATCTCGTTGAGGGACTTGCGACCAAAGTTCGGAGTGCGGAGCATCTCGGCTTCGGTCTTTTGGATCAGGTCGCCAATGTAGACGATGTTGTCGTTCTTCAGACAGTTTGCCGAACGCACAGACAGTTCCAGCTCGTCCACCTTCTTCAGCAGAAGCGGGTTGAACTCTAGCTCGTCTTCGTCGTCCTGCGCACGTGCGGATTCTGGCTCGTCGAAGTTGACGAAGATGCCCAACTGGTCCTGCAAAATGCGTGCCGCGTAAGCCACAGCATCGTCAGGTGTCAGGGAGCCGTCAGTTTCGACTTTCATGGTCAGCTTGTCATAGTCGAGCACTTGACCTTCGCGGGTCGGCTGCACGTCGTAAGACACTTTCTTGACCGGCGAGAAAATCGCGTCGATCGGGATCAGGCCGATTGGCGCGTCTTCCGGCTTGTTCTTGTCAGCGGAGACGTAACCTTTGCCCGTGTTTACTGTCAGCTCCATGAACAGCTCTGCGCCGTCATCAAGGTGGCAGATCACGTGGTCGCGGTTCAGAACCTCGATACCAGCGGAGTCAGAGATGTCACCAGCCGTTACAACTGCTGGCCCCTTCGCAGAAACCGACAGGCGCTTAGGCCCTTCGACTTCCATGCGGATAGCCACGCCTTTGAGGTTCAGGATCACGTCCGTCACGTCTTCGCGCACGCCAGCAATCGACGAGAACTCGTGCAGCACGTTGTCGATTTGCACCGACGTAATGGCAGCGCCTTGCAAGGAGCTCATCAGAACGCGACGCAGGGCGTTGCCCATGGTCAAGCCGAAGCCACGCTCCAGCGGCTCTGCAATAACGGTTGCTCTGCGCGCGGGGTCGTTACCTGGCTTAACGTCCAGTTGAGTTGGCTTAATCAGCTCTTGCCAATTTTTGTGGATCATGTGTGTCGCCTCCATGCTCGGCCGCAGATCATGTCCAAATCCGGGGCCACTCGAGGTTGAAATGACAAACACGGACCCCGCCCAAAATGAGGACGGGGACCGCGCGATAGAATAGGTGTCTTAGACGCGGCGTCGCTTAGGTGGGCGGCAGCCGTTGTGAGCCATAGGCGTCACGTCACGGATAGACGAGATTTGCAAGCCAGCAGCAGCCAACGCACGCAGCGCGGACTCACGTCCGGAGCCAGGGCCCTGAACTTCGACTTCCAAAGTTTTAACACCGTGCTCTTGAGCTTTGCGTGCTGCATCTTCAGCAGCCATCTGAGCGGCGTAAGGTGTCGATTTACGCGACCCTTTAAAGCCCATGGTCCCAGCGGAGGACCAAGAGATTGCATTGCCCTGAACGTCGGAGATCAGAATTTTTGTGTTGTTGAAGGAAGAGTTTACGTGCGCAACGCCAGCGGCGATATTCTTGCGGACCTTCTTCTTCGTGCGTACTTTTTCACGTGCCATAGATCAGATCTCCCCTTACTTCTTCTTGCCAGCAATGGCCTTTGCAGGGCCTTTGCGCGTGCGTGCGTTCGTGTGGGTCCGTTGACCGCGAACAGGGAGATTGCGACGGTGGCGAAGGCCACGGTAGCAACCCAGATCCATCAGACGTTTGATGTTAATGGTTGTCTCGCGACGCAGGTCGCCTTCGACGTTGTAGTTTTCGTCGATGTACTCACGCACTTTCAAAATCTCGGCGTCCGAGAGTTCGTTCATGCGACGTGTAGAGTCGATACCAACAGCTTCACAGATCTCTTTTGCAGAGGTGTGGCCGATGCCGGTAATGTAAGTCAGTGCGATGGGGACGCGCTTCGCGTCTGGCAGGTTAACGCCGGAAATACGTGCCAAGAGGCAATTCCTTTTCAGTCGCGGTTCCGTAGCTCCGGAACCTTTTTTCACAACGTAAGCCCGAAGGTTTTTCATAACCTGCGGGCTTGGCTTAGATATGGTCAGCACCGTTTCGGCTAGCTAGGCCGTGGCGCGATTCCCTTGCGGGATGATGCGGCTTAGGAGTTTTTTAACATGTGGTCAATAGCCTCCGCCGCCGCGCCTTAGTCTAGGCGTCCAAAATCTTTGAAATGGCCTTAGCAACCACGTCGATTTCGCCCAAACCGTTGATCGGGCTCAGGTCACCCTTGGCGTAGTAATAGCCAATCAGTGGAGACGTCTTTTTGTAGTATTCCATCAGGCGGGTGCGCAGGCTTTCTTCGTTGTCGTCCGCGCGGCGCTTGAATTCCGTCCCGCCACAATTGGCGCATTTGCCATCATCGGGGATCGGCTTCATCTGATCGTTGTAGACCTCGCCACAACTCGCACATGTAGACCGCGCAGTGATGCGCGCCACCAGCGCCTCATCGTCAACCCGCATCTCGATGACTGCATCAAGCGTGGTGCCGTGCTTCGCCAACAACTCACCTAACGCGTCTGCCTGCGGCAGTGTCCGCGGGAAGCCGTCAAAAATGAAACCACCAGCATGGTCGCCTTCAAGCTTCTCTTCGATCAGCCCGATGACGATCTCATCGGTGACCAGTTGGCCCGCATCCATGATGGCAGCAACCTTGTTGCCCATCTCTGTGCCGGAGCTTTTAGCCTCGCGTAGCATGTCCCCTGTGGACAGCTGCACCATGCCGCGTTCCGCGACCAACTTACGGGCTTGCGTGCCCTTCCCCGCGCCAGGCGGCCCAAGCAGAATGATATTCATCGACGCGACGGCCCTTTCGCTTTGGTTTTGCCATTGCGCTTCTTGCCGCGCAGTTGCGATTTTTCAATCAGACCTTCGTACTGATGCGCCAGCATGTGCGACTGAACCTGCTGGATGGTATCCATGGTCACCGACACAACGATCAGAACCGAGGTGCCCCCGAAATAAAACGGGATCGCTAGTTGGCTGCGCAGAATTTCAGGCAACAAGCAGACGGCAGCCAGATAGGCGGCACCCACAACGAGGATGCGGTTAACCACATATTCGAGATATTCGGCGGTGCGCTCGCCCGGACGGATGCCCGGAATGAAGCCGTTCTGCGACTTCAGGTTCTCTGCAACTTCCTCTGGCTTGAAAGCCACGTTGAAGGTGTAGAAATACGCGAAGAACACGATCATCGAGGTGAAGAACAGCAGGTACAGCGGTTGACCGGGGCCAAAGTAGGCCAGAATGGTCGCCATGACCTCACCAGTTTGCGCACCTGAGAAGGTGGACACAGTCGTCGGCAACAGCAGCAAGGACGACGCGAAAATCGCTGGGATAACGCCCGCTGGGTTTACCTTTACAGGTAGATGCGAGGAACCACCGTCATAGACCTTCATGCCAACTTGGCGGCGCGGGTACTGAATGTGAATCTTGCGCAACGCGCGTTCCATGAACACCACGAACATGATGGTCAGGACGACGACCAGCAGCACACCAACGATAACCGCTGGGCTGATGGAGCCGGAACGACCCTGTGCGAAGAACTGCGCGAGTGCGGCTGGGATTTCGGCGATGATACCAACAAAGATGATCAGCGAAATGCCGTTGCCGATGCCGCGTTGCGTGATCTGCTCACCCAACCACATCAGGAACATTGTGCCGCCCACAAGCGTAATCACCGCGCCTACGCGGAAGTACATGCCCGGATCAGTCGCCAAGCCAGAGCCTTCAAGACCGGCGGAGAGCCCGTAGGCTTGCAGCGTGGCCAAGAACACCGTGCCGTAGCGGGTGTATTGGTTAATTTTCTTGCGACCCTGTTCGCCCTCTTTCTTCAGCTGTTCCAGCTGAGGAACCATGGCGGTCATCAGCTGCACAATGATAGAGGCCGAAATATATGGCATGATGCCAAGGGCAAACAGGCCCATCCGGCCGATCGCACCGCCGGTGAACATGTTCAACACGCCACCGATGCCCTGCTGGGCTTGCTCGACGAACTGGCGCAAGGCGTCGGCGTCGATGCCCGGTACCGGAATGTAGGTGCCCAAACGGTAGACGATCAGCAGACCGATGGTGAAGAGAATGCGTTGGCGTAACTCGGTGGCCTTCCCGAAGGCGGACCAGCTCATGTTTTGTGCCATTTGCTCGGCGGCTGAAGCCATGTGCGTGGGTATCCCTGTCTAGATATGCACAGCGCCGCGAACGGGGCTCCCCGTCGCGGCGCTGGAAAACTTAAGAGGTATGTAAGGGGCGCATAAGCCCCTCACAAGGCTTATTCAGCAGCAGCCGCGGTGTTGAGCTTGCCGCCAGCTTTTTCCACAGCTTCAACAGCCGATTTGGAAGCGCCGGTAACAGTCAAAGTCACCTTGGATGTCAGATCGCCTTTCGCCAGAATGCGAACGCCGTCAAGCTTGCGACGCACGAGGCCTGCTTCAATCAAAGCGTCCTCGGTGATGTCGCCTTTGGCGTCCAATTTCTTGGCATCGATGAATTTCTGGATCATGCCGAGGTTCACAACAGCGAACGACTTCTTGTTGCGGGAGTTGAAGCCCCGCTTTGGAAGACGCATGTACAGTGGCATTTGGCCACCTTCGTAACCGTTCAGGGCAACGCCCGAGCGGGATTTTTGACCTTTGATACCACGGCCAGCCATTTTACCTTTGCCAGAGCCCGGGCCACGGCCCACGCGCTTTTTGGTTTTGGTGGCGCCTGGATTGTCGTGCAATTCGTGTAGTTTCATGTCGCTTCTCCTATTGCCGGAAGGGTCCTCGAAGCGAAATGGACCAAACGCGGCGTTTCTTGTTGATTCTGCAGGCCGAATGCCCACTGGGGGTGTTTAGGGGAGAGCGTAAGGTGTGGCAAGGGGCCTAAGTCCCCTCAAAACTATTCTGCGCTTAGCTTTTTGTGCGCGTCTACGTAAGCACGAAGCACCGAATGCATCTTCGTCAGATGCCCGCCCCCCTGAGACTTAAAGAACTCAAGGATATCGGGGTCTACACGCATGCTGACCGCCTTCTTTGTTTTCGGCAGTTCAACCTGTGCCGTCTCCCAGAAATCATCTGGGAGCTCAGGTGCTTCGGTCGCCTTCGCCGGAGAGGCAATCTCGCCTCGCTCCTTCATCGCGCGCAATTCCTCAAGGGATGCGGTTTTTGTATTGTTCATACTCTTTACGGCCTCCTTGCCACGCAGAGATAATACGGATGGTTTCACCACGCATCGTATATGTGACGGCATAGACGGTCTCGCCAACCATGCCGAGAGACATCAGCCGCGTTTCGCCGTAGTCCTGTCGAGTATCCTCTCTGATCAGAATAGGATTCTCAAAAATTAATGCTGCGTCGAGGAAATCGACACCATGTTTTGCATGATTGTGTTTGCGCTTATTTTCGTCCCATTCGAACACTTGAGGCGCCTCCGATAGGTTCAATCCATCCCTGTATGAGTAGCCTCTCCGTGACCTCTTATGGGTCTTGAGTGTGTATATACATCATGTATCCCATCACGTCAACGCGCAAAAACGCCCCGCTTTTCAGCGAGGCGTTTCAATTTTCTAGATAGCCGAAGAGGCAAGCCGAAGGGGCTTAGCCTTTTTCTTCGATGATCTCTACCATGTGTGGGATGCTCTCAACCATGCCGCGCACCGAAGGTGTGTCTTCCAGCTCGCGGGTTTTGTGCATCTTGTTCAGGCCCAGACCGATCAGCGTTGCACGCTGTTTTTGTGGGCGACGGATTGGCGAGCCAATCTGTTTTACAACGATAGTTTTAGCCATGTCTTAGGCCTCCGTTACAACTGGGGCTTGCTCGCCATCGGCCTTAGGGGCGTCATCGGAGCGAAGGATGTCAGCAACTTTCTTACCGCGACGCTGCGCAACCATACGAGGCGACGCTTCGTTCACGAGACCGTTCAAAGTAGCACGGATCATGTTGTAAGGGTTTTGCGAACCGATCGACTTTGCAACAACGTCTTGGACGCCGAGCATTTCGAACACAGCACGCATTGGACCACCCGCGATGATACCAGTACCTTGTGGTGCAGTGCGCATCACAACCTTACCAGCACCGTGACGGCCAGCTACATCGTGGTGCAGCGTGCGGCCTTCGCGCAGTGGAACGCGGATCATTTGGCGCTTGGCTTGTTCGGTGGCTTTGCGGATGGCCTCTGGGACCTCTTTCGCTTTACCTTTACCGAAGCCCACGCGGCCTTTTTGGTCGCCGACAACGACAAGTGCGGCGAAGCCAAAGCGCTTACCACCTTTAACGGTTTTGGATACGCGGTTGATTGCAACCAGACGATCTGCAAATTCGGGTGTTTCTTCCCGATCGCGGCGACCGCGATTTCCTTGTTCTCTTGCCATTGGGCAATTCCTTAATTTCTATGCGCTAGGCGCAGTTTGGTTCAATCGCAGTGGGCAAACGCCCCCCGATCATCGAGGCCATAAGACCTGCAAAAATGGGCACCCCCGAGGGAGTGCCCAAAGACTTAGATTTTCAGACCACCTTCACGGGCAGCTTCGGCCAAGGCCTTCACTTTACCGTGGAAGAGGAAGCCGCCGCGGTCGAAGTAAGCTTCGGACACACCAGCTTTTTTGGCGCGTTCCGCAATTGCGGCACCGACTTTGGAGGCAGCTTCGATGTTGTTCTTGCCAACGATGCCCAGATCCTTCTCGAGAGAAGAAGCGGAGGCCAGCGTTACGCCGTTCACATCATCAATCAGCTGAACGCTGATGTTTTTGTTGGAGCGGTGAACCGACAGACGCGCACGTCCGGCGTTTACCTTGCGAAGCTTGTTCCGAACGCGCAGGCGGCGTTTGATGAACAGATCACGTTTCGTGTTAGCCATTACTTCTTCTTCCCTTCTTTGCGGAAGACGAACTCGCCTTTGTAGCGGATGCCCTTGCCTTTGTAAGGCTCTGGCTTGCGCCACGCGCGGATGTTGGCAGCCACTTGGCCGACAACCTGCTCGTCAATCCCCTCGATGGTGATCTCGGTGGGCTTAGCAGCCACAACGGTCACACCCTCAGGCACTTCATAAACAACGTCATGTGACAGGCCGAGGTTCAGCTTCAGGTTTTTGCCTTCCATCGCGGCGCGGTAACCCACACCTTGAATTTCAAGCTCTTTCTTGAAGCCGTCCGTCACGCCGGTCACCAAGTTAGCGACCATAGTGCGGCTCATGCCCCACTGCTGGCGCGCGCGCTTGCTAGAACCACGAGGCGTGATGGTAACCACGTTGTCTTCGACAGCGAGTGTCACATCGTCGGTTGCTTTGAAGGTACGGACACCCTTGGGGCCCTTAACTTCGATGGTCTGGCCAGAAACGGACGCGGTGACGCCGGAAGGCAGATCGACTGGTTTTTTACCAATACGAGACATACTAGGCGCTCCTTAGAATACCGTGCAAAGCACTTCGCCGCCAACGTTCTGGCTGCGAGCATTTGCGTCCGACATCACACCGCGAGGCGTGCTGACAATCGACACACCCAGGCCCTGACGGACAACTGGGATGTCACTGGAACCCACGTAAACGCGACGGCCAGGCTTGGAAACCCGCTTCAGTTCGCGAATGACAGGAGTGCCTTCGTAATATTTCAGCTCAATGTTCAAAGCCGGGTGACCGTCTTTGCCCGTAGTCGCCTCATAGCCACGGATGTAGCCTTCGTCTGCAAGCACATCCAGAACCCGAGCACGAAGCTTGGACGCTGGCGTCTCTACAGTGGCTTTCCCGCGAAGCTGCGAGTTACGGATACGTGTGAGCATATCTGCGATAGGATCGTTCATAATCTAATGCCCTCCTTACCAGCTGGACTTAACCATGCCGGGGATCAGGCCAGCAGAGCCCAAGTCCCGCAACATGATCCGGGAAATCTTCAGCTTACGGTAGTAAGCGTGAGGACGGCCGGTCAGTTGGCAGCGGTTATGCAAACGCGTAGCCGAGCTGTTGCGCGGCAGTTCAGCCAATTTCAGACGCGCTTTGAAGCGCTCTTCCATTGGTTTCTCTTGGTCGTTTGCGATAGCAAGCAGAGCAGCACGTTTAGCGGCGTATTTCTTCACCAGCTTTTCGCGCTTCTTCTCGCGTTCGATCATTGCTTTTTTAGCCATGTTCTATTCCTTCCCGCGGATCAGCTGTTGAAAGGCATGTTGAAAGCTTTCAACAGGCTCTTTGCTTCAGCATCGGTGGCGGCGGTAGTGCAGATTACGATATCCATACCCCAAGCCTCATCAACTTTATCAAAGTCGATCTCAGGGAACACGATGTGTTCCTTCATGCCCATGGCGTAGTTGCCACGGCCATCGAAAGACTTGCCCGAAATGCCGCGGAAGTCACGGATACGGGGCATTGCGATAGTGATAAGACGGTCAAGGAATTCGTACATACGCTCGCCGCGCAGGGTAACTTTGGCACCAAGAGGCATCTCTTCACGGACCCGGAAGCCAGCGATGGATTTCTTAGCGCGTGTCACCATGGCTTTTTGACCAGCGATGGCAGTCAGGTCAGCAGCAGCCGATGCCGGCTTCTTGCTGTCTTTAACTGCAGCTTTACCGGCGCCGATGTTCAGGACAATTTTGTCCAAGCGCGGGATCTGCATGTCGTTTTTGTAGCCGAACTCTTCTTTCATGGCGGCACGGATTGTGTCGACATAAACAGACTTCAAGCGCGGGGTGTATTTTGCGTCGTCAAGCATCAGATCACGTCCCCAGTTGTTTTGGCAAAACGCACCTTCTTGTCGCCGTCCATTTTGAAGCCCACACGTGTGGCCTTACCGTTGGCGTCGAGAAGCGCGAGGTTGCTCAGTTGGATCGGCATCGCAGTTGGAACGCGTCCACCTTGCGAGTTCTGGCTTTGCTTCACGTGACGGATGGCGACATTGACGCCTTCTACCAACGCTTTACCGGTCTTAGGGTTTACGGAAGCGATAACGCCTTCTTTGCCCTTGTCTTTGCCGGTCAGCACGACGATTTTATCGCCCTTTTTCAGTTTAGCAGCCATATCACAGCACCTCCGGGGCGAGCGAGATGATTTTCATGAAGTTCTTGCCGCGCAGTTCGCGAACAACTGGCCCGAAGATACGAGTACCTACAGGTTCGTTGTTGTTATTCAGAATAACAGCAGCGTTGCGGTCGAAACGGATGGCGGTGCCATCTTCGCGACGAACTTCTTTAGCGGTGCGAACAACGACGGCTTTACGAACGTCGCCTTTTTTCACACGGCCGCGTGGGATGGCTTCTTTAACCGACACGACAATAATGTCGCCGACGGATGCGTACTTACGCTTGGAACCACCCAAAACCTTGATGCACTGAACACGGCGAGCGCCGCTGTTGTCAGCTACATCTAGGTTGGTCTGCATCTGGATCATTTGATGTCTCCCGACCTTTGGGGACCGATGCCTCGGCCCCAGGGTTTCGAATAAATCGAAAAGTTATCGCTTAACCGACGATAACTTCCCAACGCTTGGTTTTGGACTTCGGCGCGCATTCTTGAATGCTAACCTGGTCACCCACGTTAAACGTGTTCTTCTCATCGTGAGCCCGGTACTTCTTGGACTTACGGATAATCTTCTTCATCACTGGGTGCTGAAAACGGCGCTCAACGGAAACTGTTACAGTTTGCTCGTTCTGGTTGCTGGTGACGACACCGGTCAGGATACGCTTAGGCATTAGTTAGCCTCCCCAGCTGCAGCTTGCGCTTTTTCATTCAGGATTGTTTTCACACGCGCAGCGCCGCGCTTTACGTCGCGCATACGTGCTGTGTTCTCAAGTTGGCCAGTGGCCTGTTGGAAGCGCAAGTTGAAGGCTTCCTTTTTCAGTGCGACAAGCTCTTCGTTGAGCTGGTCAGCAGTCTTCTCGCGAAGTTCGCTGGCGTTCATTGCCATTTCCTTTTTCATACATCGGAGGGCCCCTAAAAGAGGTCACCCTGATTCCAATGGAGTTCATGATGAAACGTGGCTTTAGACCCCTGCCCGACTTATTGCAAGCCCTGTCGCCAACTTGGCGCATATATCTGTAAAATAGGGGCTTACTTGCGCTCTGGGCTGCGGTATCACGGGTCCATGAACATCAAATCCCTCTTCGTGACCCGCCTCTATCAAGCCCGCCTTTCCGATCATGGCACTGCCATTGATCCGGAGGAGTTCGAGGACGAGTGCCTTGGCACCGCCGAGGATGACGAGGCTGGTCAAGACTGGTGCGAGGAAAACCAATTCGCGGGCTACACCAGCTACGCGTCGCTGACGGACCTGCCGTGGCGCTCACCGATCTTTAAAGCAGTGGTCGAGGCGCTGGATCAACATGTGGCCGCCTTCGCGAAGGATCTGGAGCTGGACCTAGACGGGCGCGAGCTGAAGCTGGAGGACATCTGGATCAACATCCTGCCCCAAGGCGGAATCCACACATCCCACATCCACCCGCATTCCGTCATTTCCGGCACCACCTATGTTGCCATGCCCGAAGGCGCGTCGGCGTTGAAGCTTGAGGACCCACGGTCCCAAATGATGATGGCCGCCCCAACCCGCCTGAAAGACGCCCGCGAGGAGATGCGGCAGTTCATCTATGTGAAGCCAGTGGTCGGGGACGTGCTGCTATGGGAAAGCTTCCTGCGCCATGAGGTGCCGATGAATATGTCTGAGGATGATCGGATTTCCGTCTCTTTCAACTACGCTTGGGCGTAGAGGGACGAGACGCGTGCGTGGCAGTTGCTCTTGCGTAGCAAAAGCAATGAGAGCGTCACTCGGTTGTTTTTGGACGCACCACTAGTTCAAATCCTAACTTTACTAGCCCTTTATGACGGTCTCGATGTAGAGCGTTTGAAATATCATCGAAATTACGCCCAACACTATCATCAAGAAACAGAGAGTGCTGAACACGGTCGCTCGGTTGGTAACCCCTAAAAGTACAAATGGAACAAAACCTGACGTCGTTGCGTCGTCCTTAAACGTGTAAAAAATTATAGTTGAAAAGAACAATATGCGCGGAGATGCGAGTGTAACCAATCAATGAGTGGTTGCCGCACTAGAATACTTGGACATGATGGCGTCGGGAAGAGTGCCAAAGGTCACTCGCTGAGTAAGGAACGCCATTGCAATTGAGACCGCCAACCAAGCTGTCCATTTCAAAAGTCGTCTATTCAGTGGGATGCTCTCAAGGATCATGATTTCTAGCACTCAAAATTACTAATACCCCGCAAGCCTCAATTCTAATCCATCTTTACTACTCACAAATCATCAAAACAAGAAGCCCCCGCCGATTTCTCAGCGGGGGCTCTTTTATATCAACCGTGGCGGAACGCGTGTTTTCTAGAAAACACGCTGCCTCCGCCTACGCCGCTCGCAAGCGAGCGACGGGATTACCAATCCTCGCGGACAACAACCCGTGTTTTGATCGGCAGCTTCATCGCAGCAAGGCGCAGGGCCTCACGGGCGATTGGCTCGGCCACACCGTCGATTTCAAACATCATACGGCCAGGTTTGACCTTACATGCCCAAAAGTCCACGGAACCTTTACCCTTACCCATACGAACTTCGATAGGCTTGGAGGTCACTGGCAGGTCTGGGAAAATACGGATCCAGACACGACCCTGACGTTTCATGTGACGCGTCATTGCACGACGGGCAGCTTCGATCTGGCGCGCAGTGATACGCTCAGGTTCAGTTGCCTTGAGGCCGTAGGTGCCAAAGTTCAGGTCTGTCCCGCCCTTTGCTTCACCCTTGATACGGCCTTTGTGCATCTTGCGGAATTTAGTACGCTTTGGTTGTAGCATTGTTCACGCCCCCCTTAGCGACGACCGCCAGCACCGCGAGGTGTTGGGCCGTCTTGGAGTTCCTGTTGCTTACGGTCACGCGCTTGTGGATCGTGTTCCATGATCTCGCCTTTAAAGATCCAGGTTTTGATCCCGATGATGCCGTAGGCAGTCATCGCTTCAACGTGTGCGTAATCGATGTCGGCACGCAAGGTGTGCAAAGGCACGCGGCCTTCACGGTACCATTCGGTCCGAGCGATCTCGGCGCCACCGAGGCGGCCAGCGAGATTGATACGGATGCCGAGGGCGCCCATGCGCATTGCGTTCTGTACCGAGCGCTTCATAGCGCGACGGAAGGACACACGACGCTCCAACTGCTGAGCGATGGACTCGCCAACCAGTGCTGCGTCCAATTCAGGCTTGCGGACCTCAAGGATGTTGAGGTGCAGCTCGCTGTCAGTGAACGCGGACAGCTTCTTGCGCAGTCCTTCAATATCGGCGCCTTTTTTGCCGATGATGACGCCTGGGCGTGCTGTGTGGATCGTGACGCGGCACTTCTTGTGCGGACGCTCGATGATCACACGGCTGATGCCGGCTTGTTTGCACTCGGTCTTGATGAATTCGCGCATCCGGATGTCTTCCAGAAGCAGATCACCAAAGTCCTTGCTTTCAGCGTACCAGCGGCTGTCCCAGGTGCGGTTGACCTGAAGACGCATGCCGATAGGATTTACTTTGTTACCCATTATGCTTGCTCCTCAGCTTGAACTTGGCGCACCTTGATTGTCAGCTCGGAAAACGGCTTGACGATCTTGCCGAACCGGCCACGGGCCCGCGGGCGACCGCGTTTCATGGTCAAGTTCTTGCCAACATAGGCTTCGGCCACGATCAGATCATCCACGTCCAGGTTGTGGTTGTTCTCAGCGTTCGCGATAGCGGACTGCAGGCACTGTTTCACGTCTTGCGAGATACGCTTCTTGGAGAAAGTGAGGTCGGACAAAGCCTTGTCCACTTTCTTGCCACGGATCAGTTGAGCAACGAGGTTCAGTTTTTGCGGGGAAGTACGGAGCATGCGCAGTTTTGCCATTGCTTCGTTGTCTGCCACGCGGCGGGGGTTCTTATCCTTACCCATGGCTTACTTCCTTTTCGCTTTTTTGTCAGCGGCGTGACCGTAATAGGTACGAGTTGGCGAATACTCACCAAACTTTTGACCGATCATGTCTTCAGTGACGCTAACTGGGATGTGCTTCTTGCCGTTGTACACACCGAAGGTGAGGCCAACGAACTGAGGCAGGATGGTAGAGCGGCGGGACCAGATCTTGATCACGTCGTTGCGGCTGCTTTCTTTCGCAGCTTCGGCTTTCTTCAACACATAAGCGTCGACGAAGGGGCCTTTCCATACAGAGCGAGACATCTATTAGCGTCCCTTCTTCTTGGCGTGACGCGAGCGGATGATCAGCTTTTGCGACGCTTTGTTCTTGTTGCGAGTACGTGCACCTTTTGTTGGCTTGCCCCATGGGGAAACCGGGTGACGACCACCAGAGGTCCTACCTTCACCACCACCGTGCGGGTGATCGATCGGGTTCATAACCACACCACGAACCGATGGACGCACGCCTTTGTGGCGCATACGACCGGCTTTACCGTAGTTTTGGTTGGAGTTGTCTGGGTTCGACACGGCACCAACGGTACACATGCACTCCTGACGGACGAGACGAAGCTCGCCGGAGCTCAGGCGGATCTGAGCGTAACCACCGTCACGACCCACAAACTGAGCGTATGTGCCCGCAGCACGGGCGATCTGGCCGCCTTTGCCTGGCTTCAACTCGATGTTGTGGATGATTGTGCCGATTGGCAGACCGGAGAACGGCATCGCGTTGCCCGGCTTCACGTCGGCCTTGGCCGATGCGACTACGGTGTCACCAACGCCCAGGCGTTGTGGAGCAAGGATATAGGCCTGCTCGCCGTCTTCGTATTTAACCAGTGCGATAAACGCGGTCCGGTTCGGGTCATATTCGATCCGTTCAACTGTAGCGGTGACGTCAAATTTCGTCCGCTTGAAGTCAACGATCCGGTAAAGACGCTTGGCGCCCCCACCCTTGCGACGCATTGTGATCCGACCGGTATTGTTCCGTCCACCATTTTTGGTCAAACCCTCTGTGAGAGCTTTGACCGGGCGGCCTTTCCAAAGTTCCGAGCGGTCGATCAGAACCAACCCACGTTGGCCTGGCGTCGTCGGCTTATACGACTTAAGTGCCATGCTTTCTGTCTTCCGTTTTGGAGCAGCGGGACTTACCGCTGCTTGGTTTATAGGGCCCCGAAGGTCCCCGAATTAAAGTGTTCTTGCGAACAACAGCAAAGCCCCAGACGAATCTGGGGCTTGGCCGATGTCGGTGTTTAGGTTGGAGGGTGTTTCGGGTCAAGGGGGATTGCAGCGCAAATCGCAGTACTTGTTGCTTCTATATTCAAACTTACACCCTATAGTCACTCGAAGAACCATTGAGGAACAAAAAATGTTAGCCATCATTGGAAGTTTAATTCTTGCTACCATCAGCTTTTTGTTAGGTAAGATATTCTCGGAGTCGGAAAAGATACTCGCCGAGAAAAGAAGCGCATACATAGATTTTTTGAACGTGCTACCGCCAACAAACGATGCATATCTTAATAATTCTGAGGAAGATTTTATACAGATGATGCGTCCATCGGAAGAGATGTCCCCTAGGCTTTTATTCTATGCAGACACCAATGTGGTTTTCGCTTGGAAGGCGCTTATCGAAGCCTATGGCTCCGCTCAATCAAACTTGAATCCAAGCTCTCCAGCACTCGCCGCAGAATATAAAGCACTGGCGCGTGCTCAGAACGACCTTGTTTTGGAAATGAGACGTGATGCGTTTCGTTGGTCAATATTTAATTACTCAGGAAAGTCGCGCTTGCCAACGCTCCAGCGTGAAAGACTAGACAACCACTAACAACGTACGCTGAGCACCGCCGGACCGAGGGATGGTGACCCTACGCAGGTTAATACCACTTTATCGCAGCCAAACTCGTCCACCACCAGACCACGCCACCCAGCCTCACCAAATCGCCAGCCCGTGGGACGGTCCGGCGATGCTCGGCGCCTGCGGCTTGATTCCGAGCTTTCGCACCCAAACACAAAAAAGCCCCGCTCAGCTGAGCAGGGCTTTTTCATTTCTATGCGCAGTGCGGGGTTGCCCCCTGCCCTACTTAAAGACCTGTGGAAACGTCGATTGTGTTACCTTCTTCCAAGGTAACATACGCCTTCTTCACGTCCTTACGGCGACCAGGCTGGCCGCGGAAACGCTTGACCTTACCTTTGGTGATCGTGGTGTTAACCGCTTTCACCTTCACGCCGAAGAGTGTTTCCACCGCTTCTTTGATCATCGGTTTGTTCGAGTCGATAGCGACCTCAAATACAACCGCGTTGTTCTCCGAGGCCAGTGTGGCTTTCTCGGTGATCAACGGCTTGCGGATCACGTCGTAGTGCTCAGACTTCGTGCTCATGACAGGCGAGCCTCCAGTGCTTCGAGACCGGCTTTGGTGATAACCAAAGTGTCGCGTTTCAGGATGTCGAAGACGTTCGCGCCCATAGTCGGCAGAACGTCCAGACCGGCGATGTTGCGCGCAGCTTGAGCGAAGTCAGCGTTCACGTCGGCACCGTCGATGATCAAAGCACGCTTCCAACCCAGCTCTTTAACCTGTGCGGCCAAAGTCTTTGTCTTCAGATCTTTGATGTCGATGCTGTCGATGATGACCAGCTCGCCTGCAACCGCTTTCGCGGACAGCGCGTGCATCAAACCAAGCTTACGAACCTTCTTAGGAAGGTCGTGGCCGTGGCTGCGAGGTGTTGGGCCTTTGTAGACACCACCACCGCGGAAGATCGGAGCCGAGCGAGCGCCGTGGCGAGCGCCACCGGTGCCTTTTTGGCGATAGATCTTCTTGGTCGAGTAGCTCACTTCCGAACGGGTCTTCACCTTGTGGGTGCCGGCCTGTGCGTTGTTACGCTGCCAGCGAACCACACGGTGCAGGATGTCCGCACGTGGCTCCAGGCCAAAGATAGCGTCAGACAGCTCAACAGAGCCGGCCGATTTGCCATCAAGTTTGATTGCATCAGCTTTCATCGGACGCATCTCCTTCTGGGGCAGCAGCTTCAGCTGGTGCTTCAGTTACAGCGGCGGAACGCAGCGCGGCAGGGAAGACAACGGTGTCAGCCAATGGCTTCTTCACGGCATCTTTAATGGTGACCCAGCCACCTTTGGAACCAGGTACGGCGCCTTTGATCATGATCAGGCCACGATCAACGTCGGTTTTAACAACTTGCAAGTTTTGCGTAGTCACGCGGGCAGCGCCCATGTGGCCAGCCATTTTCTTGCCTTTGAAAACCTTACCAGGATCTTGACACTGACCTGTCGAGCCGTGCGAACGGTGCGAAATCGAAACACCGTGAGTAGCGCGAAGGCCCCCAAAGTTGTGACGCTTCATAGCACCGGCAAAGCCTTTACCAATCGAGGTACCAGCTACGTCAACGTACTGGCCTTCGAAATAGTGTTCCGCGATGATTTCTTCACCAACGGCGATCAGGTTTTCCTCAGCAACGCGGAACTCAGCGACCTTGCGCTTAGGCTCCACCTTCGCAGCGGCGAAGTGGCCGCGCATAGCTTTGGATGTCCGTTTAGCTTTTGCAGTGCCTGCACCGAGCTGAACAGCTGTGTAGCCGTCCTTCTCCATGGTGCGGTTGGCAACCACTTCCAGCTTGTCGAGTTGAAGCACGGTAACAGGGATCTGCTTGCCGTCTTCCATGAAGAGGCGGGTCATGCCGACCTTCTTCGCAATTACACCAGAGCGCAACATATCAAGTAGCCCTCCTTAAACCGAAATCTGGACGTCAACGCCAGCAGCCAGGTCGAGCTTCATCAGCGCGTCCACGGTTTGCGGTGTTGGGTCAACGATGTCGAGCAGACGCTTGTGCGTACGGATCTCGAACTGATCGCGGGATTTCTTGTCCACGTGTGGGCCACGCAGAACGGTGAATTTTTCAATGTGTGTGGGCAAAGGGATCGGGCCACGAATGTCGGCGCCGGTGCGCTTTGCTGTGTTCACGATCTCTTGGGTGGATGCATCCAGGACCCGGTAGTCAAACGCCTTCAGGCGGATGCGAATGTTTTGGCTTGCTGCCATGACATATATCCCTCGAATGAGGTCTTAACGGATTGGAGGAGTACCGCTCATCGGAGCCCCTCATCGCGCCTATTTTCCAGAACAAAAGAAGGGCACGCATCGCGTACCCCTGTTCCGTGTGGGTGCTATAGACAGGGTTCGAGAGAGTCGCAACACTTTTTCTGACGGTTTTAAAATCCCCAGAGATTTTAAAGCCCGTGCGCAAGGTCATTTTGCGAACGCAAAGTGACAGCGACACCCTGTTGCTAATCTGGGTGCCGTGCACCCCTCTCTGTTGGTCACAAGTCGGGCGTCGCCAGACCGCGGGGTGGCGACGCAACACTGCTTCACACCACTTTATGGTAGCTGAACACATTCCTCATCGAGATGACGAGGCGAGGTCTCAATATCGCCAGCCCTGTCGGGCGGTCTGGCGATGCCCGGCGCGCTACGCGCTTGATTCCGGGCTAGTAGGAGTCTGGGGCTTTGTAGGGAAACTGTAATTCGGTCAGTCCCCGTCGCCGGCCCCTGACGTTTCATTGCACACCAATTCGATTAACCAGCTATCGCAAAAAGATATATCGCGGTAATTCCACGAGAATTTATCAGTCTCCGTAAAGCCTTCATCATATCCAAATTTTCTGGATGATGCGCTAGACATCAATTTTCTGAATTCTTGGCAATCGGAAATAATCGGAAAAAGGAAAGTGGTCATTCTTCCATTGGCTATCTGGTTGCGCATCTTCGAATCAACCTTCGAACTCAGCACTTCGTACAAAGCCAGAATCTGCTGATCTAATCGTTCGGTGGGAATAGATAGATCACCTTCGCAAACAAAGCGATCCTCATCCAATTCAAAAGTGTTCGAATACTCGTACACACCCGCAGGCAAACTAGTGCAAACGGGTTCGCTTAGTCCCAAAAAATTCAGAAAACGCAATTTAACTTCCTTCAGAGCACACCAACATCTCATACGGCCAAATCTTTGGGGAAAATGGACTCGAACGCAATGAATGCCCTAGATGAAAAAGGCCGCCCCGTTATGGAGCGGCCTTCTGTTTAGTCACAACCGAGTGGGTTCTCATTGCTCTTGCGAGCAACTGCCACCCACGCGGCGGCAGAGCCGCCGTTACTCAGTAATCTTGGATACAACACCCGCACCAACGGTACGGCCGCCTTCGCGGATCGCGAAGCGGAGGCCTTGCTCCATCGCGATTGGCGCGATCAGCTCAACGTCGAACTTCAGGTTGTCGCCCGGCATAACCATCTCAGTGCCTTCTGGCAGCTGAACTGTGCCCGTGACGTCAGTTGTCCGGAAGTAGAACTGTGGACGGTAGTTCGCGAAGAACGGTGTGTGACGACCGCCTTCTTCTTTGGTGAGGATATAGGCCTCAGCTTCGAACTTGGTGTGTGGTGTCACGGAACCTGGCTTGACCAGAACCTGACCACGCTCAACGCCGTCACGGTCGATGCCGCGCAGCAGAACGCCAACGTTGTCGCCAGCTTCACCGCGGTCCAG
>NZ_FNOI01000005.1:0-232500 GCF_900107015.1 Litoreibacter albidus
CGCCGTCGCCGTGTCGCAGTTCGACGGGTTCAGCACCTCGCAGATTTCATACGTATAGACATAGCTGCCCGCCGTCGTCCCCGCCGCAACCGTAACGCTCCCGTCAGCGTTCAGCGTGATGCTCCCCGCAGTCGGCGTCACATCAAGGCCCAGAGACGTCGTGCCGTCTTGCGCCGTGCCCGACCCGTTCAGCGTCACATCGCTCCCGATCGCAGGGTCCGCCACGCTGTTCAGCGTGTCATTCGCCACGACATTCCCGAGCACAGTCTCAACCGCGCCATTCACCGCAGCCGGCGTGTCGTTATTCGCAACGATCGCCGAGGCGGCAATTACCTCGGTCGTTTCGTTATTTCCCGCCGCCCCAACAGAGCCACCGTTGCGATCATTCACCGCGCCGGTTTGACCTTCAAACGTGACGGAACTCGAACCGTTTCCATCCGGAAGCAGATAGTCGAATGTACACTCGATTTCATTACTTCCCCCGACATGTGAGACATCAACTGTAGGCGAAGGCGTACAGACGAGAGACGAGATCGTTCCCGTCGACACAGTTGGCTGACAGGTCGCACCACGGGCGAAATTCGGCCCTTCGTTTGCGCAGGTCAGTGTGAGGCCGGTGTAAGATTGCCCTTCGAAGATAGCCGTCGGCATGGACGAGAACGTAGGTACCATATCAGATGTTTCGCCGGAGACGCCCAAAATCCAGCCCTCACCGCCATTGGTGGGCCACAAACTTGCATCTGGACTTTCCATGTAGACCCTGAAGTACACTCTTGAAACGGCGTCCCCAGCTACGCGCACCGATCCGCAAGCCGCCTCTGCCGTGCATTGCGTTCCTGAACTACCGCCGTTCGACGGGGTGGCCGCATTGATGGAATTCCCGCTAACCGACAAATTTCCGTTGCCGGAAAGCAAGCTAACCGAAGACGCACCGACAGACGAGCCTGGGACAAAATCCAATTCGACCGAAAAGTTTTTGCCCCCAGCAATACCACCCCAACCGGCGAGATGCACAACCGCGTTAGAAACCGGTGTTCCGAAATCTATTTGTAAATCAGCAAAATACAAACGATCCGTTCTGGCTGCACCGGCAAGACGAGGGCCAAGTGTACGGGCTTCCAACAAAAACGCGTGGTTGACCCCTACATTTATCCCGCTCCCCGACGGCACTATTGGAAGTGACGTAAAGTGAGAGCTCAGGGGGCTAAAAAAAGAATTCATCGGCAAGACATGTGGATCGCCGAGGAAAGTCCCGCCAATCATCAGGCCCTGAGAGGCAAAAGTAGCAGAGTTGGCGAATTGCTGGTTGAGTACGCGGATCGTCACATTCGGCGTCGGGGTAGATATAGCAGCAGAGGTGTTTCCCGAAGGATTGTTAGGATTATTGACCAGATTGACCGTGACGGGACCTTGCGTCGGTGTAGCAGAACCAGTCCCACCACCGCTCGCAAACATCTCGGAGGCAGACTGAGCGAATGAGGCGCCACACATCAAGAAAAAAAGAGCTACGACAAGTTTTAAGTTTGTGAAAAAACGCTTCTTCATCGTTTGTTGCCCTGCAATATGGTCTCTTTTGACCGTTCTGAACACACTCACATAAAAGTGACAACTAGATTTCTTTTCTTAAAAGAAATTTATCATTTCTGTGAAAGGTGAAATTTTTTATGACGCGAAATCGCCAATTCAGATCAGCCGTATTTCGTTAGAATCGAAAATTCTGCCTCTAAATAACAGCTTACAGGTCGACGAACAAAACTGAGGCTCCATATCAGTGGTGTCATTATACCTATTAATAGACTTCGCGCCCTGAATTGGCCGTGAACTAGAAATTAAAATTCAGTTAATCTCGGGCAAAAAATTGTTGCAATGCTGCGACACAGAAAATCAATTTGGCTCTACACTGACATAACCCAGCGCCTCAAACGCCACTTTCCCTGTGAGGTCGAGTTGCAATCAATTATGTCTGCGAGCAGCGCCTTGGCGGCTCTAAACGTTCGAGCAAAAGACGCGGGAGACACGCCACCATGTCATGCGAACGCTCTCTGTGGCGCCGGCGTGGCCTCTGGACTGCTCAAACACTAGAAAAGCGGCAAGTATGACAGGTCCCGCCATAACCGACGGATCCGTATTGCGAGAACGTCAGGCAGGCTCATGGGGCGACGCCAGACCACAACCCGCTACAGCAAATCACCGCCCGCATCCATCGCCGCAATCGACCTCTCCGCCATCATCATATTTTTGGTCGTGAGGCCCAAGCCTAGACAGCCGCTTCCTCTGCCTTGTTCGCAGAGTGAGTGCCGCGCCCACCGCTTGCCCAGTTCACCGCCTTCTCACCCAAAGTCTTGAACTTGTTAGACGCGGTTTCCAGCTTTGCCTCCCAGTCAGGGTTGGCGGTCTGACCCTCGGTAACCTTGAAGAACGCCTGCAATAAACAAGCTATTGCAAAGGGTTCGATCACGGCTACTTTTACCGCCCACGCGAACAGCAAGGCGAAAACCACTCCGCCGGCCGACCATGCGCCGGGCATCACGTAGACAACAGCCGCCGCCGGTGCCAACATCAACAAAAACACGAGCAGAGAGATGCCCCAAACGAACAGTGTCAGCCACGCTGCGTTTTTTTGCATAGGTTTGGCGTTCTGACCGTAGAGTACCAGCGCCTGTTTTGCAGATGCGTAAGGGTTTTCAGAACCTGTTCGCAGGCTGTGCGCAAGGATCACCTCGTCGACGAGACCCACCGCTAATTTAAGATAAGCTCGGACAAGCGACATGACTTTGTCGAGGCCCGGTATTGGCAGGATCATCAGAAGTCCCTGAACCATTCCGGTGATCGCGTTAACGACACCCGTTATGAGTTGGTCGATACCAAACAGAACGGACGCCTCGCCGAAGCGTTCTGACACGATGCGACGGGCATAGGATATCTGACCTTGCCCGTCGGGCAATTCTCGCCCATCCAGCAACTCGACCATCACAGCAATATGTCCCGCCTTCACGATATAAAGCAGGTACTCGCGCAGAAGATAGAGGATGCCAGCGGTAATGCCGAAACCCGCAATTCCGCCCCACATGGTGGTCGTGGTTTGAAAGTCGTCATCGCCGAAGCCACCGACACCATAGCCAATGCCAGCGCCGGTCCCTGTTGCCAGCACGTAGGCGACAGCGATCCCAAAGTAGACACTGATACGGAACAGCAAGAATGGCATCGTCTTGCGCATAAGGGTAAGCGCCGTGCCCATGCTAAAATCCCACATGAATAATCCCCTTTTTAAGTACTGAAATCGAGGTTTTCTTGTCAGCCGAACGAGGCCCTAAACCTGTCAACGGGTCAGCAATTCTTGTAGATATGTACGGACTCTCGGGACACTTCCTGTAAATTACCCAATCTTGGGTGGAGGAAGTTTTTATGACTAACGAAGAACGTGACATTCGACGCAAGCTTAGAGTGCTCCAGCATGCTGAGAAGATCGGCAATGCACGCAAAGCATGCCGGTATTTTGGGATTGGGAGATCCAGCTTTTATAGATGGCGGGATGCCTATCAAAAGCATGGTGAGGCTGGCTTAAAGAATGCCAAATCAATTCCGAAGAACCCGGCCAATCAAACACCTGCTGAGATCGTCGAGAAGGTTCTGTATCTGCGTCGCAAGTATCACCTGGGGCCCATAAGAATCGTTTGGTACCTAGCGCGCTATCACAGCATCAAGATCTCGGATGCAGGGGTCTACCGCATTCTCAGACGCAATGGCCTAAATCGACTGCCCAGAGGCACACGCATGCGAAAGCTGCACACGAAACGATATCAAAAGCAGGTTCCAGGTCACCACATCCAAGTAGACGTCAAGTTCTTGACCTTCAAAGGAAAACGTGGCGAGAAGGTGCGCAGGTTCCAATACACTGCAATCGACGACGCAACACGTGTCCGGGCCCTCAAGGTCTATGAGAAGCATACGCAGGCAAACGCTATAGACTTCATCGATCACATTATCGAGAAGTTTCCATTCCGCATTCGAGAAGTTCGGACTGACAACGGCCACGAGTTCCAGGCCAAGTTCCATTGGCACGTCGAAGACCTCGGGATCAGGCACGCGTACATCAAACGTGGAACGCCACAGCTCAACGGTAAAGTCGAGCGCTCACACCGATCGGATCAGCAGGAGTTCTACCAGCTTCTCAGTTACAAAGGTGACGTCGATTTGGAGGCCAAACTCGACGAATGGGAACGGTTCTACAACTTCGCCAGACCGCACGGTGCCCACAACGGGCAAACCCCTTACGAGGCGCTCAGAGACAAGCTACAGTAACCCCAAAAGTGTCCCATGGGTCTGTCGAGCTTACAAATCGCCCTAGGCAGTGAAGCTCTCAACATCCAGACGGATATGTCCGTCACAATGAGCCCTGATGCGAATGCGGCCGGCATCGGTTGGAACCTGATGAGCCGCCATACCGTCGCAGAGTTTGCAGAGCTACGCTCTGAACACGAGCCTGAATGGCGCGCGTGGTGTCAACTGGCCTTCGCAGGATTGTCGTCGCCCGGAGGTACGCAACCGATCGTAACCCTGACGACCCGCGAACAAGATTGCCTTGCATATGTCGCGGATGGATTGCGAACGGCGGATATTGCACATCGCCTCGGCGTGGCCGAAGTAACAGTAGAAATGCACCTGAGGAAAGCCAGAGCCCGTTTGCGCGCGCGCACAAGAGACCACGCAGTTGCGGTCGCGATTCGAAGAGGCCTCATTTAAGAGAAATTGAACTTGGTAGGTTGAGATTGTGTGAACGGGAACTCACTAAAATCAGAATTCTGCTGACCCTCTGCCCCGCTGTCTGACGTCAACGCTTATGCGTCCAAATAGGGCAGTTTGCTAAGAGAGGGTTTGTTGCTCATCGTAGCTACCGAGGAGTGGACGATGAGAAAGATAACGAAGAGCCTCGGCGAGAAGATCCGGCTGCTCGTCAACTTCGAGGCGCATTGACCCAAGCTAATGTGACGACGGCGACTTGAAATCGCGCACGACAGTGAGGCGATTTCAAGAAGGATAAACCTAATCTGATTACGACGACATTCTAGCACTCGAAGTCACGGAATATCTATCAGAAGAACAACAAGAAAAAGGGTTCGTCAGGGACGACACACGTCCGCTTTTGCAGTGCCACTTCATTCGCCACGCACTTGCAGCGAATGCCGGCTTCCCGCCCCCACTTAGACGCCTGACTATCGCTTGGAATGCTCTATAAGGTGGTCAATAAATGCCCACGGGCGACTTTGGATCCCCGTGAGGTATTATCTGTGGTACGTTTTACGTTAAATTAACTATTTTGCTGCTTCATCAGTGCATTGCAGCATTTAGTGGGCGGACTTCGTCTCCGCCACCCACCTTTGTTCGTTGAAAATCAATGACTTACGAGTGAACATTGACCGGCGTCATTGCCAAGTTTTTTTGCCGAGCGCTTCGTGAGAAGCGAGTTCTAGCCTGCGAGATGATGCTTCCGAAACAGTGATCCGGTTTTCAGGGGGCAGAGCACGAAGACTTGCCGCCTGATGTTATCTTTCTCGCAAAGCCGGTGTCGCACAGAACGCTCGCATCGGCCTTTTCACATTCAAAAAATTTGAAACACAAAAGCATGGACCACGACAAGTAGCCTAAGCCTGATACCAGTGGTGGTTCGTCAGAACAAAAAGGCGCGGCGTTCCACATTGCGGGGCCTATTCAGGTCAGGCCTTTCAGGCCGCCAATAGCCCCGTCGGGATGCCACGTCCGGAGATCATCCCCAGCTCCGCAATACGGTTCAGGATCGTCCAGTAGAGCTGCGCGGGGTCCGCTGTCCGCAGATGCAAAACCTCATCGGCCTCGGCCTTCGCGTCAGGGCTTCCGACCATCAGCGCGCCGCGCAGGTACACCAATGACGGCAGCATTTGCAGCCGCTCCACCACGGGGGCCAGCGCCTCTAGGTCGCCCGTCACCAGCACCGCAGGGCCTGCCCGCGCACCTGTGAGCTGCCAAATCAGGTCATTTTCGTTCACATTGGAAATATCTGTATCCGGCATATGGCCCCCTTTGTGCCGCCAAATTACGGCACCCGAGGGTCGCAACCTATGGGAAACCGCAGCCGATTTTCCCACCCTGACACAAAAAGCGAGGTTACTTGCTGAACAAGAAGTGCAGCACGTCTCCGTCTTTCACGGTATAGCCCTTGCCCTCGGCGCGCATCTTGCCCGCTTCCTTGGCGGGTTGCTCCCCCTTGAAGGTCACGAAGTCATCGTATGCGATCGTCTCCGCGCGGATGAAGCCCTTCTCGAAGTCCCCGTGGATGACGCCCGCCGCCTGTGGCGCCATGGTGCCCTCTTTGATCGTCCAGGCACGGGCCTCTTTCGGGCCGACGGTGAAGTAGGTTTCCAGATGCAGCAGCTCGTAGCCCGCACGGATCAGGCGATCCAGCCCCGCCTCTTCCAGCCCCATCTCAGACAGGAACATCTCGGCCTCTTCGGCCTCCAATTGGGAAATCTCTTCCTCGATCTGGGCGGAGATCACCACATGCGCCGCCCCCTGCTCTGCCGCCATGACAGCGACCTTTTCAGAGAACTCATTGCCCGACGCGGACGATCCTTCGTCGACGTTGCAGACGTATAGAATGGGCTTGGCGGTCAGCAATTGCAGCATTTTCCACTGCTTCATATCGTCGTCATCGACCTCAACCGTGCGCGCGGGCTTGCCGTTTTCCAGCGCGTCCATCGCCATCTTCATCAGACGTTCCTGCTGGACGGCTTCCTTGTCGCCACCGCGCACCTTACGCACGATATTGACCAGACGTTTCTCGATGGATTCCATGTCCGACAGCATCAGTTCGGTCTCGATCACCTCAGCGTCCGCAACCGGATCAACACGGCCGTCCACGTGGGTCACATCGCCGTCTTCAAAGCAGCGCAGCACATGGGCAATTGCGTCGGTTTCGCGGATGTTGGCAAGGAACTGGTTGCCCAAACCTTCGCCCTTGGACGCGCCCTTCACCAGACCGGCGATGTCCACAAAGGTCATGCGGGTCGGGATGATCGACTTGGAGCCAGCGATTTCGGCCAAAGTATCAAGCCGCGCATCCGGCACAGCGACCTCGCCCACGTTGGGCTCGATGGTGCAAAACGGAAAGTTCGCAGCCTGCGCCGCCGCCGTGCGGGTCAACGCGTTGAACAACGTGGACTTGCCTACGTTTGGCAGTCCGACAATACCCATCTTGAAACCCATGACACTCTCCTAAATCCGGTTGCGCGCATGTAGGGGCTGGGGGCGGGGCGGGTCAAGCATATATGGGGTTTGACGCCGCGATCAGCGCCTACGCGGCCACCTTGCAGGAATAAATCCCCTCCCCCCGTTGATTTCCCCCCGCCGGATGGTGCAAACCGTTTCAAGCTATAAGTCAGGGGACGGCACATGACACGCATCGACGACACATTCGCGCGGCTGAAGGCCGAGGGCAAAAAGGCTTTCGTGACCTACGTTATGGCGGGCGACCCTGATGAGGCACGCGCGCTGGATGTGGTCAAAGGCCTACCTGCCGCTGGCGTTGACATCATTGAGCTGGGCCTGCCCTTCACCGACCCGATGGCCGATGGCGGCACTATCCAGCTGGCCGGCCAACGCGCGCTGGAAGCAGGCATGACGCTGGAGAAGTTTCTGCAATTCGTCCGCGACTTCCGCGCCGGTGACAACACGACGCCCATCGTGATGATGGGCTACTACAACCCGATCTATTCGCGCGGCGTGGACAAGTTTCTGGTTGAGGCCAAAGAGGCCGGCATTGATGGCATGATCATCGTGGACCTCCCCCCCGAGGAGGACGAGGAGCTGTGTATCCCCGCTCAAGCCGCTGGCCTGAACTTCATCCGTCTCGCCACCCCCACAACCGACGCCAAACGCCTGCCGATGGTGCTGCAAAACACCTCCGGCTTTCTCTATTACGTCTCGATCACCGGCATTACCGGCACCGCTGAAGCTAGCGCCGCCGACGTTGCGCCCGAAGTCGCACGGATCAAGGAAAGCACCGACCTGCCCGTCATCGTGGGCTTCGGCGTCAAAACGCCCGAAACAGCCGAGGCCATTGCAGGCGTGGCCGACGGCACGGTCGTGGGCTCCGCCATCGTGTCCAAGATCGCGAACGGCGAAAGCACCGAAGATGTGCTGGCCTTCGTCAAGTCCCTCGCCGACGGCGCGCATAGGGCTTAAGCGGGCAATCCAAATCGCTGCATTGACTCGAAACCGTCCAGATTGGTAACAACACTTAACCAATTTGGACGGTAAGGGCTGCGAAATGGCTAAAATCACTGAAATTGAAGACCTGAAACGCATCTACAAGCGGCGCACGCCGAAGATGTTCTACGACTATTGCGAAAGCGGCAGCTGGACAGAGCAGACCTTCCGCGAGAACTCCTCCGACTTTGACCTAATCAAACTGCGCCAGCGCGTGGCGGTTGATATGACGGGGCGCAGCACCTCCAGCCAGATGATCGGGCAAGATGTTGCTATGCCTGTGGCATTGGCCCCCGTCGGCTCCACCGGCATGCAGCATGCGGACGGTGAAATCCTCGCCGCCAAAGCGGCAGAAAAGTTCGGAGTGCCATTCACCCTGTCCACCATGTCCGTGTGCTCCATTGAGGACGTGGCAGAAAACACCAGCGCGCCGTTCTGGTTCCAGCTTTACGTGATGAAAGACCGCGAGTTCACCAAACGCGCCATCCAGCGCGCCAAGGATGCCGGATGCTCCGCCTTGGTACTGACGCTGGACTTGCAGATCTTGGGCCAGCGCCACAAGGACATCAAAAACGGCCTGTCCATTCCCATCAAGCTGGCCCCGCACACCGTCTTTGATCTGGCGACCAAATGGCGTTGGGGGCTGCAAATGCTGCAAACCAAACGCCACAGCTTTGGCAATATCGTGGGTCACATCGACGGCATTACCGACATGAGCTCCCTGTCCGTCTGGGCCGCCGAAAGCTTCGATCCGAAGCTTGACTGGGACTACGTCAAAGAAATCAAAGACCTTTGGGGCGGGCCACTGATCCTCAAGGGCATCTTGGACGCCGACGACGCCAAAATGGCCTTGAACGTCGGGGCGGATGCGATTGTGGTCTCCAACCACGGCGGGCGGCAGTTGGACGGAGCGATGTCTTCCATCAAGGCGCTGCCGTCGATCATGGACGCGGTGGGCGACAAAATCGAAGTACATCTGGACAGCGGCATTCGCTCCGGTCAGGACGTGCTGAAGGCGCTGGCGATGGGCGCCACGGGCACCTTCATCGGGCGCGCCTTTATCTACGGGCTGGGCGCGATGGGGCAACACGGCGTGGAGGAGGCGTTGCGCGTCATTCACACGGAGTTGGACACGACGATGGCCCTCTGCGGGGAGCGGAAAGTGCAGGACTTGGGCAAGCACAACCTGCTGGTCCCGCGCGACTTCTATGGTGATTGGGCCTAAGCTAAGCGCCCCGCGACCGCAGCACCGCAACCAGCGGCCACACCACCAACAGCAACAGCGCGACCGCCGCGAAGGCGGCGCGCAACCCGAACCCTTGCGAGATCAACCCCATCAAGGTGGGCGCAATGAAGAAGCCCAGAAATCCAAGCACAGCCGTCCGCGATATCGCCACCGTGCGCAGCGCAGGCGGCACTAACCGCCCAACCAGCGCCAGCCCAAGCGGGCCAATCACCGATATGCCCAAGCCCATAATGCCGAACCCGACATAAGCCACCAGCGGCGCAGGGGCCAAAACAACGAGCACGGTGCCCGCCACAGCCACGGTCACGGCGCCCAGAACAACGCGGGTGTCGCTCAACCGCTCGCTTACTGCCTGCCCGCTAAAGCGGCCAACCGCCATGGTGAGGCCCAGCATTGCGGGGCCCAACGCGCCCTCTGCGGCACTGCCCCCCAAGGTGCGCTCCAGATGCAGCGCCGACCATGCCTCCACGGCAGCCTCCGACATGAAGGCGATCAGAACAACCGCGCCGCATAACGCCACAATGCCCCACGGCAGCGTGCCGGCCACGCCCTCGCCCCTTGCATCGTGCGGGGTCATCTGCAACCTGCGGGCCAGCAGCAAAACCAGCAGCCCCAAGACTGCAAAGACAACAAAAGGCTGCACCGATGCCGCCCGCGCCGATCCGGTGGCAAGCGCGCCCACCGCATAGGCCAGCGAAAACATGCCGTGGTTCGCGTTCATCAAGGGTCGCTTTGAGTGCGCCTCCAGCTCCGACACGCGGGCGTTCATGATCACATCCGTCAGCCCCGACGCCATCCCGCAACACAGCATCGCCCCGAAGAACGCCGCAGGGCTTGTAGCCAAGCCTGGCAGCAAGAACGCCCCCGCCAAAAGCGCGGCGCAGACCCCCATGGACCACCGCCCCAACGCACGGTCGACAGTCGGCGCGATCCACATGGTGGTGGCCAACCCGCAGGCCGTGCCAAGCAGCAGCATGCCGAACAGCGCGTCCCCCGCGCCCGTTTGGGCTTTCAGCTGCGGAACGAAGGCGGCAAAACTGCCCCAATAGAGACCCAAAATGGCGAAGGCCAAGGCGGGGACATGCGACAGACGAAGGGCGTTTAATACGGACATGCGCCAAGCGCTATTCCGAACGCTTTGGACTGACAATCCAAAAGCGTATGAAACCCCTTTCCAAACAGGCGATTCCCTCCTATACGGCACTCTTCACGCGGCCCGACACCCTTGGAGGCAGCCGCACCCATTTAACAAAGGAATATAGTCATGGCTGGTAAGATCCCTGATCTTGAAGTTCAGACACGCGCGGGGACGGGCAAGGGGGCCGCTCGCGCAGCACGCCGTAACGGCATGGTGCCAGGTATCGTTTATGGTGGTGGCGAAGACCCACAACCTATTCAGATCCCGTTCAACGGACTGTTGAAGCAGCTGCGCGCCGGACGCTTCATGTCCACGCTGCAGAACATGAAAATCGAAGGCCAAGACGACGTCCGCGTCATCTGCCGCAACGTGCAGCGCGATCTGGTTAAAGATCTGCCAACACACATCGACTTCATGCGCCTGCGCCGCACCACAAAAATCGCTCTGTTCATCCACGTGGATGTTGTGGGCGAAGACGTATCCCCTGGCCTGAAAAAAGGCGGCGTTCTGACGCTGGTACGTCCTGAGGTAGAACTGGTTGTGACTGCTGGTGACATCCCTGAAAGCATCACCATCGACGTCTCCGAGACTGAAGTTGGCGAAAACATCACGATCTCTTCCGTGAAACTGCCAGAAGGCGCGAAAGCCACAATCGACCGTGACTTCGTGATCGCAACGCTCTCCGCTCCATCCAGCCTCAAATCCGCAGGCGACGATGAAGACGAAGCAGCAGAGGGCGAAGACGCTCCAGAAGCAGAAGCAGCCGCGGAGGAGTAATCCTCCCCCGCTTCATGCGACGACATTGAAACGCGCGGCCTTAACGGGCTGCGCGTTTTGCGTTTGTGCTTAGGTTTCGGGGCTTGAGTTTCGGGGGACGTCAGTCTTCTTGGGTACCCACAAACATCCGGTCTTTGGCGGCCGTGATGTGGTGGCGCATCGTCGCTTGTGCAACCTCTGGTTGCTTCAAGCGGATCGCGTCAAGCACCGCGCGGTGCTCTGCCAGCACCAGTTCTTGGCGCACGGGGGTATCCAGCAACGTCAGGGACCGCGACAGCTTCACGCCATAGGCGATTTGCTCGCTCAGGGATTCCAGCACCGAGGAGAAGAACGGGTTCTTTGCCGCCCGCGCGACCGACAGATGCAACGCTTGGTCGGCGTCAACGCCAAGGGCGTTTTGCTGATAGCTCTGCTCCATCACCTGATAGGCCGCATCCATCGCCGCCAAGTCCTCATCATCACGTCGCCGCGCCGCCCAAGCGGCTGCAGCGCCCTCAACGTCAATACGAAACTCGTAGCAGCGCTGAACATCGGACACCGATTCAAGTGGCACAAAGCTGATCAACTCACGGTCAGGGCGGCGTAGGACATAGCTCCCCGAACCACGGCGCGACTGCACGATCCCGTCGTCGCGAAGCCGCGACAACGCTCCGCGCACAACAGGCCGCGAAACACCGAAGCTTTCCGCCAGCATGTCCTCAGTGGGCAACCGGCTGTGCACCGGATATTCCTCTTCGAGGATCTTCGTCAAAAGCTGATCGTAGACCTGATCGGCCAATGAGGGTCGCCGTGTCTCTGACAACGTGATCTCCTTGCTTGTGGGCTGCGTGCACGTAGCGCCCTTTATAAACCGCGATGGATTAAAAGACAGGGGCACCACGCGCGAGGCTACAATAAGTGTGGCCGCCCCATCTAAGGAAACGGCCAGACAACGCCCCCTAATCGGCCTTGGCGGCGACAGGCGCCTGCGCGGGCTTTCGGATCACCAAGAAATAGACAAACACCAGCGTCAGCGCGACAAAGAACAGGCTGTCAGGATTGGTAAAGAAAGTCGTCGGATCGCCGTTAGACAAGGCCAAGGAACGCCGTAAGAACTCCTCCAGATTTGGACCCAGAATGTAGCCCAACAGCATGGTGATCACCGGAAAGCCGTTGCGCCGCAGGTAGAAGGCCAAAACCCCCATCCCCAGCGCCATGAACATCTGGAAGGTTGAGTAGGTCGCGACGTAGCTCCCCACGACCGCCAAAAGTGCGATCACGGCATAGAGCACATCCTTACGCACCGACACGATCTTGATGAAATACGGCCCGATCATCCAAAGTGTCAACGGGATCAACACCACCGCGCTGAACAGCAACGCCGCCAGCATCGGGGCAATCAGGCCCGCTTGATCCGACATCAGTTGCGGCCCCGGCTGGATGCCGTTGATCACCAGAACGCCCAGCATAATCGCAGTAATCGGGTCACCTGGAATGCCAAAGGTCAGCATCGGCACCATGGCCCCGCCACACACCGCGTTGTTGGCACTCTCCGATGCGGCGATACCCTGCGGGTTGCCCCTACCAAATGTCTCCGGCTCGGACGATGTGCGTACGGTTTCGGTATAGGCAAGGAACGACCCCATTGAGCCACCAGCGCCCGGCAATGTGCCAACGAAGTAACCGATCAGGCAGGACTTGAAGTAGCAGCCAAAACCGATCTTGCGGATGTCGGCCAAGGGCGGCAGGAAATCGCGGCGGCGGATTTTCACCTTCTTGACCGCTTCGGTCGCGGCGCTGATGTCGATGCGCGCGCTTGCCTGCGTCATGACTTCGGCAATAGCAAAGGTGCCGATGATCACCGGCATCAGGTCGATCCCAGCGGTCAGGCTGGAATAACCATAGGTAAAGCGGGTAATCGGCTCCATCGCGTCAAGCCCGACAGTCGCCAGCATCAAGCCGATACAGGCAGCCAAACCAGCCTGCGGAATACGGCCGCGCTGCGCGATCACCACGACAATCAACGCGAAGGCCAGAAGCGAGAACTTGCCCGTGGTCTTCACCAAAAGCGACAGCTCCGCCACGAAAGGTGCAACAGCAATCAGCAGCAACGCCCCCACTGCACCGCCAAACATAGAGCCAAGCGCCGCATGCCCAAGCGCCAATGCGCCCTTGCCTTGACGCTGCATCGGATACCCGTCAAGCGCGGTCATCATGGAGGACGGCGCGCCCGGAATGTTGATCGTTGTGGCCGTGATAGAGCCACCGCACATGCCCGCCATATAGATGCTGGCGCAGGCCATCAGTGCGGTCTCCACGCTAAGCGAATAGGTCAGCGGCAATAGCAGCGCCATCGCTAGCGTCGCCGTCAGCCCCGGAATGGCGGCAAAGATGGTGCCGATCACGAAGCCGAGGATCACATAGGTAAAGTTGACCGGATCAGCGAGCAGGGAAAAGCTGCTGAAAACGAGGTAAATGAAGTCCATGATCTAACCCCACAGCGTCGGGAGGCGGACCCCGAACAATTGCTGAAACATGACATAGGCAACCGCGACGATTGCGACAGCGATGGCGGCCTTGATCACCAATTTCTCAAGCGTCGAGAACAGCAAGATCAACGCAAAGACGAACAGGCTGGAGGACAGGAAATACCCCAACGGCTTGAACGCCACGATGTAGAGGAAGATCGCCGCCACCACCCAAAGGTGGGTGTAACTCCCCCCCTCGTCAGATGATGGTGCGGTGTCCTGCTCCGGCTTGGCCCGCAGCGCCTGCACGATAAGGATGCTACAAAAGACAATCGCCATAGCGCCCACAAGGGTTGGGAAGAATGCGGGCGTCAGCCCGCTGTCGGCAATCGGGGCGCCCAAACTCAGGGCCGTAATCAAATAGCCAACAGACACTGCAAGAGTGACGTATAGAAATACCATTTGCCTGTTTAAGAGCATCGTCTTCTCCCAAGGTGGTGTGATGCGGCGCCAAAGCCATGCCTCCGACCTATAAGGGCGAAGGCATGGCCATTTTGAAAGCTTAGAGTTCCAGCTCGTCCATCAGCGCGAACGTCTTGGCTTGAAGCTCGTCAACCCAAGTGTCGACATCGCCGGACCCCAGCCAATCGGCGGTCACACCAACTTGCGCCAACCAGTCTTGGAACTCTGCGGTGTCGTAAGCCGCCTTAAAGGTCGTCTCCAAGGTTTCCACCGCGTCGTCCGGCGTGTTCGCCGGAGCCGCCAGCACGATGAAACTGCCGGTTTGCAGGTCGTGGCCTTTGGATTTCAGCGTCGGCACGTCCGTGTAGGTTGCGTTTTGCACCCCCGTCAGCTCTACCACGCCTTTGGCATCGCCGGACGCAAGAAGACCGCTGAAATCACCAAGGCTGGAGATCGCGGCGTCCAACTCACCCGACAGCAACGCTTCGGCTTCAGCACTAGAGGAGCCAGCATAAGTGATGACGTTGAAATCCACGTCGAGCAGCTTTTCCAACTGCATCGCCGACAGATACGGGCCAGAGCCCTTAGGCGCCACGCCGATACGCACTTGGCCAGGGTTTTCCTTGGCACGCGCAATCAGGTCCTCGTAGCTTTCAATACCCGATAGCTTGGAGACGACAATCGCATCGGCCTCCGACGTGATACGCGCGATCAGCTTCATGTTGTCGAGCGAATAACCCGGCACCATCTCGCCGCGCGGCAGCGTGATAACGCTGTCGTATGTCAGCACGCCAACGGTGTGCCCGTCTGGGCGCGCGTTCGACATCTGAACCAACCCTGTCGCGGTGACCGCACCCGCGATATTTTCCACGTAGATGGATTTGGGCAGGTCTTGCTCGGCGATGTTGCTGATCTTGCGAGAGATCGCATCCGCGCCGCCACCAGCGGGCCATGGGACGATCAGGCGAACGTCACGGGTTGGGAAATCCGCAGCGGCTACAGCCGTGCCGATAACAGTCGCGCCAAGTGCAATGCCGAATGTGGCTTTCAAGCTTTTGTAAAACATAGATCTGTTCCTCCTATACAGATGTCGTGTGCCAGACAGGGCTGGCGTCCTCCGGCGTCGATTGGTCCCGCAAAGCTGTGCTTTGCCGGTTCGACACCATGAATGATGATCGTGTTGTCGTCGTAGGATTGCGCCGTGAGCCAGTTCGGCCCGCTGATACGTGATCGTGGCAAGGACCAACGGCTTTGGGTGCTACATGCACCCCGCTTCGGCCCTGCTCTGCGCGTGGAAACACGGTCACATGTGCCTCCGATACAGCTGTTACAATCCTCCGTTTCGTCTCGATATTCGCTTCACCGAACGCCCCCAGACAGGGACAGGATCGTTGAAACTTAGGTCACGTTAGGTAGTTAATATTTACAAATCAACACAAATTTTACTGTAATATCGGTTTTTTCGTACGAATTTCTCTAATATTTGTTCACTAATAGCACAAATATCGGCAAAACCAGCCAAATTCGCGCACTCAAACGATCTGCCGCGCAAAAGTTGTAAACTCACTGGCCCCGAAAGCCCTCTCATCAGCCCGCCACCATTGGGACGGGCTGACGCACTACGCGACTGTTAGCCCGCCTGAAGGTCGGTGGGCAGCAAAGCCTCGGGCAGGTTCTGATAGCAGACAGGCCGCAAGAACCGCCGGATCGACAGGGTACCGACAGACGTCGCACCGAAGTTGGTCGACGCCGGATATGGCCCGCCGTGAACCATCGCATCCGACACCTCAACGCCAGTAGGGAAGCCGTTGGCCAGCACCCGTCCGGCCATCTGCTCAAGCACCGGCAACAGCGCGCGCGCAAGATCAATGTCGCCGTCGTCCATTTGCAACGTCGCCGTCAGCTGCCCCTTGAAGCTCGCGGCAACGGCCTGCATCTGCGCAGTATTCTTGACGCGGATCACCAGACCCAACGGGCCGAACACTTCTTCCGACAACGCGTCGTTGCCCATCCAGTCTTCGGCCGAGACGTCAAACAGATACGGCGCGGCAGACCGTCCTTCGCAGGTGGTGCTCAGCAGGGACTTCACCCCCGCCCCCTCGGACACGCGGCGCGCGCCGTCGCGGTAGGCATCGGCCATTCCATCAGTCAGCATGGTCTGCGCGGCAACCGCCTCAAGGGCCTCGCGGGCGGCGTTGACAAATGCATCCGCCTCCGGCCCGTCCACCACGATCGCAATGCCTGGGTTGGTGCAGAACTGGCCGGCGCCCATCGTCAGGCTTCCGGCCCAGCCAGCCCCCAGATTGGCCCCACGCGCCGCGGCTGCGTCAGGTAGCACAAACATCGGATTAACGCTGCCCAACTCCCCAAAGAACGGGATCGGCTCAGGGCGTTTGGCGCAAAGATCAAACAACGCGCGCCCGCCACCAAGGCTCCCCGTGAAGCCGACAGCTTTGATACGCGGATCGGTGACCAGCGCTTCGCCAACCGCACGGCTGCCGCCTTGCACAAGGCTAAAAATGCCCCCGTCCATGCCAAGCTTGTCTAACGCGGCAGCAATAGCGTCGCCGACGATCTCGCCCGTGCCGGGGTGTGCGCCGTGGCCTTTGACCACGACCGGACAGCCAGCCGCCAGCGCCGCTGCGGTGTCACCACCTGCGGTAGAAAACGCCAGCGGGAAATTCGAAGCACCGAACACGGCAACCGGACCAATCGGGCGTTGCATCATCCGCAGATCAGGGCGCGGCGCGGGCAGACGATCCGGCAGCGCCGCATCGTGGCGGCGGTCAAGGTAGGCACCGTCGCGGATGTGGCTCGCAAACAGGCGCAACTGGCCAGTGGTTCGGCCCCGCTCGCCCTCAAGGCGCGCCGCAGGCAGGCCCGTTTCAGACGTGCCGATTTCGGTGATCTGATCACCACGGGCGTCGATCTCATCCGCGATGGTGTCCAACAGCACCGCGCGCACCTCACGCGAGGTGGCCGCGAAACCTGTGAACGCCGCCTGCGCTGCGGCGCAGGCTTCTGCCACCAGTTCGGGTGAGCCCGCCGAGTACGCGAAACCGTCGCCAGTGGCCGGATCAGAAGAGAATTTAGCGTCGGCACTGACGCGCTTGCCTGCAATCAGGTGGTCGCCATGTGGGGTAAAAGTCATGTTTATCGTCCTGTCTCTTCGCGCCATGCGTTGAATTTCAAAATGCTCTCGTCATCGGTCCCCGGATAAAGCCCGATGATCCCCGCGCCGCCGTTAACCTGCTCAAGAACGAAGTCCTCATAGGCCTCCATTTCCGTGCATTCCGCCGCGATCTCATCCGCCAGATGCGCCGGAATAACCATGACGCCGTCGCCGTCGCCCAGCATCACATCACCGGGGAAGACCGCCGCATCACCGCAGGAAATCGGCACGTTAAGGTCGATTGCTTCGTGCAAGGTCAGGTTCGTCGGCGCGGACGGGCGGGCGAAATACGCGGGCATATCCAGCGCACCGATACCCGCCGCATCACGCACGCCACCGTCGGACACCACACCCGCCACACCGCGCTGCTGCAGTCGCGTGACTAAGATCGAACCGGCCGTAGCGGCGCGACAATCCTTGCGTGCGTCCATCACCAGCACGTGCCCCTTGGGACAGGATTCGACCGCGACGCGTTGCTTGTGGTCACGGTTGCGAAACACGGTAATCGGGTTGCGGTCTTCACGCGCCGGAATGTAGCGCAGGGTATACGCCTGACCGACCATCGTGACCGCTTTGCGCTCCACCGGCGTGACGCCCTGCACGAACTGGTTGCGCAGCCCCCGCTTGTAAAGCGCGGTGGCGACGGAGGCCGTGGACACCTTGCGCAACTTGTCGCGCGTCTCGTCGGACAGGATATATTCGTTCATCATTTCTTCCTATGGTCTAGCGTTTTTGCAGTCTGGATAAGGCAGGCCGTGCAAATCCCCCCTCCAAAGCATTAAACCATCAGGTAGCTGACTTCCGTAAATGTGTCAATATTTGTAATATATATCTACCAAGTACGCCGTAAATTGCGCGAAACCCCCAAAATACAGTTACTAATAATTACATAATATAAGTACACACTGTCTAGAGCAGCCCTCGCGAAGGCTTGCCTCAAGCGGCCTCGACCTCGGGCAGACGGACATCCGCGTCCTTCAATCGCATGGCGATAAGCTCGTTAAAAGACAGCGTCGGATGCGCTTCTGCCATCATTCCCATCTTCATCCAGAATTCAGCCTGCGCATTGATCGACCGACACATGGCACCGCTCGCGCGGCGTATATCTTCGTGCAGCTCATCCGAAATTTTCACGATACCCATAGACGCATTCCCTCGCTGACTGTTATACGAAACATATACGATTCGTATAGCGCAAAACCCCTGATGCGCGCAATGCTCTCAGCGTGAAGCAAAGGATGAAGACGCCAAATGGACGCCTACATTTCTGTCCCTGTCGCCCCACCCCCGAAGGCCGCGCAACGAACAGAGCGCATAAAGCTCTACGGCCCAGATGCATTTGCAGGGATGCGGCTGGCGGGCGGACTGACCGCTGAGTGCCTTGACGAGATCGCGGCTCTCATCAAACCAGGTCTAGCGCTGGCAGAGATCGACGCCTTCGTCAGAGACTTCGCCAACACCCACAACGCCACGCCAGCGACGCTCGGCTACAAGGGGTATCAATACGCGTGCTGCACATCCGTTAACCACGTCGTCTGCCATGGCTTCCCGACGGAGAAGCGGTTGCATGACGGCGATATCGTGAACGTCGATGTGACGTTAATTCACAGCGGCTGGCACGGGGACTCCAGCCGTATGTATGCCGTGGGGCGCCCCAAACGGGCGGCGGAACGGCTCGTCCAGATTGCGCACGACGCGATGATGTGCGGGATCAACGCCGTGCGCCCCGGCGCGAAGCTGGGCGACATCGGCCATGCCATCCAATCATACGCCGAAAGTCAGCGGTGCTCGATCGTGCGTGACTTTTGCGGGCATGGCATCGGGCAGGTCTTTCACGACTCCCCCGACATATTGAACTTCGGCCGCCCCGACACGGGTGTGGAGCTGCGTGAGGGCATGATCTTCACCGTGGAGCCAATGGTAAACCTCGGGCGCGGCAAGGTGAAAATCTTGGCTGACGGCTGGACCGTGGTCACACGCGACAAAAAGCTGTCGGCCCAGTTTGAACACTCCATCGGCGTCACGGCACAGGGCTGCGAGATATTCACCCAGTCCCCCGCAGGTCTCGATATGCCGGGCTTCTAGACCAGCGCACCGCGACCCGATCCTTGCGCTTTCCACGTAACGACACCCCCAAGCGCAAGGATCGGGTCGCGACGCGCAGGCCATCCTCGCTACCTCCGTGGCATGCAACGAAAGGAACGCATGACCATGGAACTCAAAGGCAAAACAATTCTGATCACGGGCGCAAGCAGCGGCATCGGGGCCGCAGCCGCCCTGCTCTGCGCGGCGGAGGGGGCAAACCTTGTGCTGGGCGCACGCCGTGAAGCCAAACTCCAGCAGATCGTCGGGCAGATTAAGCAAAGCAACGGCAAGGCCGTCTGCCTCGCGGGTGACGTCACGGACGAAGCCTATGCGGAAGAACTGGTCGCCTTGGCCAAATTCGAATTTGGCGGTCTCAACGGCGCCTTCAATAACGCAGGGATGATGGGCGACATGGGGCCCATCCCCGACATGAAACCCGAAAACTGGCACTCCGTTATCGACTGCAACCTGACCAGCGCCTTCTATAGCGCCAAGGCCCAACTCCCCGCACTACAAGAGACTGGCGGCGGGTCGATGGTGTTCACCAGCTCCTTCGTCGGCTTTAGCAACGGCGGCATGCCAGGCATGGGGGCCTATGCGGCGTCGAAGGCGGGGCTGATCGGGTTGGTCCAGTCATTGGCCAGCGACCATGCGGCGCAGGGCATCCGCGTCAATGCGCTGCTCCCCGGCGGTACGCTGACAGACATGGCGGGGGATGACCCAGACACCCACGCGTTCATCGCGGGGCTACATCCGGTAAAGCGGCTGGCCGCCCCGAAAGAGATCGCGCAAGCCGCACTGTTCCTTCTGTCCGACAGGTCAAGCTTCGTCACCGGCACGCCGCTCGCCGCTGACGGCGGCATGGCCACACGCTTGCTTTAGCGGTTTGCCGTTGGTCACTGGCTGGCCAACAGCAAATGCTCACGCCCTCTAGCCCCCCGCCCGTGGACACGGTAAAACACCCGCATGAAACTCTTCGTAGGCCTCGGCAACCCAGGCGCAAAATATAGCCAAAACCGGCACAACATCGGCTTTATGGCCGTGGACCGCATCGCGGAAGACCACGGGTTTTCGCCGTGGAAATCCAAATTTCAAGGACAGCTGTGCGAGGGCCGCCTTGGCCACGAAAAGGTGCTGCTGCTCAAGCCCAGCACCTTCATGAACCTGTCCGGCCAGTCCGTGGGTGAGGCCATGCGGTTCTACAAGCTCGACAGCACCGATGTGACCGTCTTCCACGACGAAATCGACCTCGCCCCCGCCAAGACCAAATGGAAGGCGGGTGGCGGGCATGCGGGCCACAACGGGCTGCGCTCCATCCATCAGCACATCAGCCCGCAGTATGACCGCGTGCGCCTTGGCGTCGGCCACCCCGGCCATAAGGACAAGGTGCCCTCCTACGTGCTCAACGACTTCGCCAAGGCGGAGCAGGACTGGCTCGACGATGTACTGCGCGGCGTCTCCGATGGGGCGCCCTACCTTGCCGACGGGGATAGCGCCAAGTTTTTGAACGCGGTGGCGCTGCGCGCGGCCCCTGCCCGCTCCTCCACCACCAAGCCGAAGCCGAAACCACAAGCCCAGCCAACGCCGGAGCCCGAAGACACGCGCAACCCGATGCAAAAACTGTTGGACCGCTTTAGCTAACCCATCCGGAGCCCCCGCCATGCGATCAACCTTGAAGTGGGCGCTGCGCCTGATCGTGCTGCTTGTCATCGTGGCGGCCCTTGTGGGTATCTGGAAGCGCGAAGAAATCACCCGGCTTATGGCGGTCAATACGCTCTTCGCGCCAGAAAAGATCGTGCATAATTTCTCCAACATGGACGCGGCATTTCTGTCCGCCGAACTGGCCCTGCCAGACGCGCCCGCAAGCCCCCTGCCCAAAGGGGCCGACGCCAGCCTACCCCTAGAAACCGAAGATTGGATCGCGGCCCGCGACGTGACCGCATTGGTGGTCCTCAAGGACGGGCAGATCGTTCATGAGAGCTACCACAAAGGCACCGCCGCCACAGACCGCCGCATCTCTTGGTCCGTCGCGAAAAGCTATCTGTCTGCCTTGATGGGCGTTGTCCTTGAGGACGGCGACATCGCCTCCATCGACGATCCCGTGACCAAATACGCCCCCTCCCTCAAGGGCACCGCCTACGACGGCGCCACGATCCGAAACGTGTTGAACATGTCGTCCGGCGTGACCTTCAACGAGGACTACTTGGACAGATCCTCCGACATCAACCGCATGGGCCGCGTGCTGGCCCTTGGCGGCACGATGGACGGATTTGCGGAAGGCCTGTCGCAAACCTTCGCAGAACCGGGGGAGGTTTGGCGCTATGTCTCCATCGACACCCACGTTTTGTCGATGGTGATACGCGGCGCGACAGGCCGTAGCATCCCCGACCTGATGGCCCAGAAAATTGCAGGCCCCATGGGGCTAGAGGTCGCGCCGTACTACCTGACCGATGGCGTGGGCGTCGCATTCGTGCTGGGCGGCCTCAACATGATCACCCGCGACTATGCCCGCATGGGGCAGATGTTTTTGCAGCGTGGAAAGCTGAACGGACGCCAGATCGTGCCAGCCGACTGGGTGGACGCGTCAACCACCGCGACAGCCCCCACCGCGCAGGGTGCGATTGGCTACGGCTTTCAGTGGTGGATCCCTCAAGATGCGGCAGAGGGCGAATTCATGGCACGCGGCATTTATGGCCAATACATCTACGTCAACCGCCCCTTGGGCGTGGTCATCGCGACCAACGCCGCCGACCGCAATTTTCGCAAGGCAGGCGTAGCCGCTGAAAACGTCGCCATGTTCCGCGCCATCGCTGGGGCGCTCTAGCCAGACCGCTTGCGGTTCCCCATGGGTGTACTAGTCTCGCGGCAGCCGCAACGAACACTGGAATATCCTTCATGGACCGCGAACCCTCTCTCAACGTGCTTGGCGATGCGCTGCAAAGCTGCTCGCATGATCCCGTCACCGGCTTCTTTCGCAATGGATGCTGCGACACGGGGCCAATGGATCAAGGCAGCCACACGGTGTGCGCGATCATGACGGCGGAGTTCCTCGCCTTCTCCAAATACCTTGGAAACGACCTTTCCACACCGCGCCCCGAATACGGCTTCAAAGGTCTGAACCCCGGTGATCAGTGGTGCCTATGCGCCGCGCGGTTCCTGCAAGCCCATGAGGAAGGCGCAGCGCCAAAGCTTCGCCTTGCCTCCACACACCAACGGGCGCTCGACATCGTGCCGATGGCAGCACTGGTTCAAAACGCATTGGATGCGAATTGAAATCTAAAAACTGATTTCAAATAGACCCAAATAAAAGAGCTATCGTCGCATTACATTTCGGACGATTTTTCAGTTTGAACAATTCAGTGAACAACAGCGTGGACTTCGCGCTTTACTCTGGGCCCGCGCGGCAAACCTTAGATATTGATGTAAGCGTCCCGCACCGACCGGTTCTCGGGTATCCAAACGGCGGGTATGCTCAGGTGTCGCTGTTCCTCCCCAAGCAACGCGCCATCTGCAATTGGGGAGGGGAGGAACTGATCCTGCTTACAGCACCCGACCACCCGAGGGCGATCAATATCCCGTTGCTTTCGGGCAGCTATAAAGATGACGAAAGCACGATAGGGCGAACAGTTATCAGTCCGCTCTAGGCGAACTCACCCATCTCGAAATCCAGCGCCCGCGCAACGGTAAAGATATCCTTGTCACCACGCCCGCACATGTTCATGCAGATGATGTGATCTTTGGGCAGCGTCGGTGCGATCTTCATCACATGGGCCAAGGCGTGTGATGGCTCCAGCGCGGGGATGATCCCCTCCAGCGCGCAACACAGCTGGAACGCATCCAGCGCCTCTTGGTCGGTGATGGCCACATATTGCGCACGGCCAATGTCGTGCAGCCAGCTATGCTCCGGCCCGATGCCCGGATAATCCAAGCCCGCCGAGATCGAGAACCCTTCAAGAATTTGCCCGTCGTCATCTTGCAACAGATACGTGCGGTTGCCGTGTAGCACCCCCGGACGCCCGCCCGTCAAAGACGCGCAATGCTCCATCTTGGCGTTGACGCCCTTGCCGCCCGCTTCCACGCCGATGATATTCACGTCCTTGTCGTCAAGGAACGGAAAAAACAGCCCCATCGCATTCGACCCGCCACCGATCGCCGCGACCAATGTGTCTGGCAGACGGCCTTCGGCCTCCATCATTTGTTCCTTGGCTTCCTTGCCGATGATGGCTTGAAAGTCGCGCACCATCGCGGGGTACGGGTGCGGTCCAGCCACGGTGCCAATGCAGTAGAACGTGTCGCGCACGTTGGTCACCCAGTCGCGCATCGCATCATTCATTGCGTCTTTTAAAGTGCCACGGCCAGAGGTCACTGCGACGACTTCCGCGCCAAGAAGGCGCATGCGGAAAACGTTCGGCGCTTGGCGCTCCACGTCATGGGCGCCCATGTAGACCACGCATTTGAGGCCAAATTTGGCGCAAACAGTCGCCGTGGCAACCCCATGCTGGCCCGCGCCGGTTTCCGCGATGATGCGGGTTTTGCCCATGCGGCGCGCCAGAATAATTTGGCCCAACACGTTGTTGATCTTATGCGCACCAGTGTGGTTCAACTCGTCGCGCTTCAGGTAAACCTTAGCGCCGCCCAAATGCTCTGTCAGGCGTTCCGCGTGGTACATAGGTGACGGGCGACCGACATAGTGCTTCCACAGGAAATCCATCTCGTCCCAAAACGTCTTGTCGGTTTTGGCGTGCTCGTATTGCTCTTCCAGCTCCAGAATAAGCGGCATCAATGTCTCGGAGACAAAGCGCCCGCCAAAATCGCCAAAGCGACCTTTCTCATCGGGGCCGGTTTTGTAGCTGTTCAGCAGATCATCAGGCATTTTGGAACACTCCCGTTGCAACCCTGCTGATGTAGCCCGTGAACAGGTCGGGGTAAAGCGCAAGGGAATTAGAGTTTCGAGGAAACTCTGCCCCTAAATCCTCTAAGAGGATTTTCTACCAAACTCTCCACGAGAGTTTGCCCCAGTCGTGCCGTCATTTGAATGTCTTCTGCGTTGCAGAAGACCACCACCTGCCCCGCGTTCTCAACGGCGGAATAACCGCGCCGCGCCAGTTCACGGTAGAAGGTTTGCCGCCCGACCATCCGCTCCATATCGCGGACATTGCGGCGCACGACACCACCGCCAAGCGCGGCCTTGGATTTGAACAAATGCCGGAACCAAGCCTCCGGCGTCATAGGGATCTTCGTATATTCCATGACGGTACACTGCGCACGGGTTGGTAAACATGAGGTTTAAGCCCCGTGAGATGCCGCCACAAAACGCCGGATCAGCTCCGCATCTTTCACCCCGCGCGCGCTTTCCACGCCCGATGAGACATCAACCTGCCGCGCGCCCGTCAACCGGATGGCCTCAGCCACGTTCTCCGCAGTCAGCCCCCCAGCAAGCATCCAAGGCGCCGCCCAGCGGCGCCCTGCGATCAGCCTCCAGTCGAAGGCGAGACCGTTGCCGCCGGGTAAATCCGCATCTTTGGGCGGCTTGGCATCCACCAGCACCTGATCCGCCGCGCGGCAGTGCTCGTCCAACGCCGGCAAGTCACTCTCATCCGCAACGCCCACGGCCTTCATCACCGGCAGGCCGAACCGCTCGCGCACTTGGGCCACGCGCTCCGGTGTCTCGCTGCCGTGCAGCTGCAACATATCAAGCGGCACCTGATCCAGCAGCGCGTCAAGCGCCGCGTCATCCGCGTTCACCGTCAGCGCGACTTTAGCGATGCCCAACGGCACCTCCAGCGCCAGCGCACGGGCGGCGGCAAGGCTCAGGTGGCGCGGGGATTTCTCGAAGAAAACGAAGCCCACATACGCGGCCCCAGCAGCGGCACAGGCCGCTACGTCCTCGCTGCGGCCCAAGCCGCATATTTTGACACGTGGGGTCATTGCACGCGGCTTAGCGACGTGCGGGGCTGTCGTCGAGCAGCGCCAGAACTTCGTCCTTGCCCTCGTTCGACTTGCGCTTCAGGCCCTTGACCTCGCGCTCCAGCTTCTCTTTCTCGCGCTTTTGCAAGCGGGCGTCGGCGCGGTGCTTATGCTCGCGCAGCCATTCCCAGACAAAGCCGATAAGCAGGCCCAAGATGATGCCGCCGAAAATCACCACGAAGAGTGGCAATTCATAGGACAGCGGTTGCCCCAGATAGGCCGCCATTTCCTCGGGCAGCAGCTTGATCGTCACCATGCCACGGTTGGCAAGGGCGACCAGAATCAGGGACAGGCCGACGACGGCCATAAACACATAGCGAACGTAGCGCATTTAGATCAGCTTTCGTTTCCGTTTAGCCGATCTCGTAGCAGCTTGCCGGTCTTGAAGAAAGGCACATGCTTCTCTTCCACGTGAACGCTCTCTCCGGTGCGCGGGTTGCGGCCGGTGCGGGCGTCGCGTTTCTTGACCGAGAACGCGCCAAAGCCGCGCAGTTCCACACGGTTGCCCGAGGCGACGGCGTCGACGACTTCTTCAAAGATGGTGTTCACAATGCGCTCCACGTCCCTTTGGTACAGGTGCGGGTTTTCGTCTGCGATCTTCTGGATCAGCTCGGAGCGTATCATCAAATATCCTCCCCAGGACTTTGTTTCATGTCGCGGGTGGCGACCGCGGTTTGGCAAACTATAGGACGAATAATCCAAGCGAGGGAAGTGTTTAGACGCGCAGCCGCCCCAGAAGTCGGTGAAATCTAGCGTGAAATCGACCGAACGCCGCCCATGTGCAGCCACTGGAACAGCCCCGCATGCAGGCTGCCGGTTTTTTGGGCGGTGAGGTCTCCGCGTCGATTCGCCCCCTCCCGACGCTATCCACGGAACGCGGTCACAAAAATTACGCCAGCCTGAAACTTCCCAGCCTGCCTGCCCGTGTCTTGATCATCGCACGGCAAAACGCCTGCGACGTTTTAAAGGAATGACCTATGACATTTGCGAAATCCCTCCTCACCGCCACCGCCTTGCTTGCCACCTCCGCTGCGGCTTTTGCCGATGGCCATTCCGCCAAGAACCCCATGGTTGGCGGGGCAGAGATGTTTGCGGAAAAGAACATTGTGGAAAACGCCGTCAACTCCGCCGACCACACCACGCTGGTGGCCGCCGTTAAGGCCGCGGGCCTTGTGGACACGCTGGCAGGGGACGGCCCCTTCACCGTCTTCGCCCCCACCAACGCCGCCTTCGACGCGTTGCCGGACGGCACAGTGGAAACCCTGCTCAAGCCGGAAAACAAAGATCTGCTGACAACGATCCTGACCTGCCACGTCGTGGGCAAGGCCGTGATGGCCGACGCGATGCAGGGCATGATCAAGGACGACGGCGGCAAGCACCCCGTGCCAACGCTGGGCGGCTGCACGTTGCAGGCGACTTATGTGGACGGCGTGATGATGCTGGAAGATGAGAACGGCACGATGGCCAAGGTGACGATTGCGGATGTGAAGCAATCCAACGGCGTGATCCACGTCATCGACGCGGTGTTGACGCCTAAGTCGTAAACCTCTCGCCGCAAACGAAAAAGGCCCCGCCAATCTGGCGGGGCCTTTCTTGTTTCAAAGGTCGAAAGCTTAGGAGTCGTCGGACTTCAGAGCTGCACCAAGGATATCGCCCAAGGATGCGCCGGAGTCGGAGGAGCCATACTGCTCGACTGCTTCTTTCTCTTCAGCAATCTCGCGTGCTTTGATGGACAGACCCAAACGGCGGGTTTTCGCGTCCACGTTGGTCACACGTACGTCCAGCTTGTCGCCAACGCCGAAGCGCTCTGGGCGTTGCTCTGCACGGTCACGCGACAGGTCGGAGCGACGGATGAAGGATTTCGCGCCTTCATATTCGACTTCGATGCCGCCATCTTCGATGGATGTGACTTCAACTGTGATGATGGAGCCGCGCTTAACGCCGTCCACTGCTGTGTCGAAGGAGCCGTCCATAGCTTTGATCGAGAGCGAGATGCGCTCTTTCTCAACGTCCACTTCGGTGACAACGGCTTTAACCATGTCGCCTTTGCGGAAGTCGCCAAGGGCGTCTTCGCCACGGCCATCCCAAGTGATGTCGGACAGGTGAACCATGCCGTCGATGTCGTTCTCGAGGCCAACGAACAGACCGAATTCGGTGATGTTCTTGACTTCGCCTTCGATCTCTTTGCCGACAGGGTTGTTCTCTGCGAACACTTCCCATGGGTTGCGCTGTGTCTGCTTGAGACCCAGGGAAACGCGGCGCTTGGCGCTGTCGATTTCCAGAACCATGACTTCGACTTCTTGCGACGTAGACACGATTTTGCCCGGGTGTACGTTCTTCTTGGTCCAGGACATCTCGGAGACGTGGACAAGACCTTCAACACCTGGCTCCAGCTCAACAAATGCGCCGTAATCGGTGATGTTGGTAACGCGGCCCTGATGCGTGGAATCCAGAGCGTATTTCGCGGCAACTTCGCCCCATGGATCGTCCTGCAGCTGCTTCATGCCGAGGGAGATACGGTGGGTCTCTTTGTTGATCTTGATGACCTGAACCTTGACGGTTTCGCCGATTGTCAGGATCTCGCGTGGGTCGTTGACGCGGCGCCATGCCATGTCGGTGACGTGCAGCAGGCCGTCTACGCCGCCAAGGTCGACGAATGCGCCGTACTCGGTGATGTTTTTGACCACACCGTCAACAGCTTGACCTTCGGTAAGGTTGCCGATGACTTCTGCACGCTGTTCAGCACGCGATTCTTCCAAGATGGCGCGGCGGGACACAACGATGTTGCCACGGCGACGGTCCATTTTCAGGATTTGGAACGGCTGTTTCAGACCCATCAGCGGGCCAGCGTCGCGCACTGGGCGTACGTCGACTTGGGAGCCGGGAAGGAACGCAACTGCGCCGCCCAGATCCACGGTGAAGCCACCTTTGACGCGACCAAAGATTGCGCCTTCGACGCGCTCTTCGTCTGCGTATGCTTTTTCCAGACGGTCCCAAGCTTCCTCGCGGCGCGCTTTGTCGCGGCTGATGGAGGCTTCGCCGCGGGCGTTCTCAACGCGGTCGAGGAATACCTCAACTTCGTCGCCCACTGCGATTTTGGCAGCTTCGCCTGGTTCAGCGAATTCTTTAATGTCGATGCGGCCTTCCATTTTGTAGCCGATATCGATGATGGCTTGGCCGGCTTCGATCGCCAGTACTTTGCCTTTGACAACCGAACCTTCGTCCGGTGTGTCCATCTCGAAGCTCTCGTTCAAGAGGGCTTCGAATTCTTCCATAGATGTGTTTGTAGCCATGAGGCGTGTGTGTCCTAATCTAATGTTTATGCGGGCCGAGCGGTTGTCTCCGCCGGTCTTTGGGTTTCATGTTGGTCGTCGGGGCTTTCTTCAAAACAAGAAGGGCCGGAAAACCGACCCTGCTCGCCCTGAGACTGTTCTCGCCCCTTAGACAGCCGCGCGTATAGCCTGTGTTGGCGGGAAGAGCAAGTATATAAGGCTATGCCAGCACATGCCAAAAATCGAGATCGACAGTTTGCGGATCAAACATTTCAAGCAACGGAAGGCAGTCGGCGTCATTTAGGTACCCGTTGCAAATCTCGCGGGCCGCACCGGACGTCTCAACAAAGGCTATTTCCGAATAGGTCGTCTCATCCACGCGCCCCATGAAATGCGATTTAGCCTCGCCAAACCGTGGCAGATAGGCGTTTTCGATACGGTCGGATGCGTCCATCATTTTATCCTCGGAAAACGTAGCCATATCCTTGGGATTGAAGGTTCCGAACTCAACGCATGAAAACTCGTCAGGCAGCTGCTTTGGCCCGCCCAGCAGCAGGTTTTGCGTCAACCGAATGCTGTCTGGGTCCAGCATCTCCATCAGAGCAGCCGATGACGGCGCGCGCGCGTGGGCTTGCGCCATCGCGCCGAAGGCCTCCGGATCAATCGCAAGAATAGCATCCGCGAACTCCCCCTTCAGGTTACCCAACAGGCAATGCATCGCGATACCGGGTTGGGCCGCCAAAAACTCTTGCTGCCAAACCCGTGCGGCGGCCACAAATTCCGCCGCGTCGACCCCGCCTTTGATCCGGTATCGCGCAAATCCCATCACTGTCACGGGGCCGATGTCTTTCTTCAGCATTCTTTGTCCTTTCAATTCGATTGCTGAAGATGCACTACAAGACAGGATTGACAGTTTTTGTCAGGGGGCCGCATGCGCACTATCAGGTTATTCTCGATCCTCGATAAGTTGCGCGGGCGACGCACCCCCATATCCGCTGAAACACTTGCCGAACTTTTGGATGTGTCCGTGCGGACCATCTACCGAGACATCGCGACGCTGCAATCCATGGGCGCCCCCATTCGCGGCGAGGGTGGCCTTGGCTACCAAATAGAAGCCGGCTTCTTTCTTCCGCCGCTTCACTTCGACCCCGACGAGCTGGATGCCCTAATCCTTGGCATCCGAATGGTTACCGTTCGCGGGGACGAGAAACTGGGATCAGCCGCCACCCGATTGCTTGGTAAAATTGAGGCGGTTCTGTCGGAGGGTGCGCACGCACTGAACCAGCCGCTGCTGGCCGTTGGCGCGGGCAAGAAATCTGAAACTGCATTCGGCCTGACCGCCCTCAAAGCCGCGGTGAGACGTCGCAAGAAGGTCGAGTTGAAATATCAAGACGACCAAGGACAAGAAAGCACGCGCATCGTGCGGCCACTTGGAATTACGGCCTTTGAACTGGTTTGGGTGCTCACGGCGTGGTGTGAGCATCGCGAGGATTTCCGGAATTTCCGCTTGGACCGCATCCAATCGTTCAACGAGTTAGACGGCGGCTTTAAGCGCGAAAAAGGCAAAGAGTTCTCGGACTATCTGCGTACGCTTTAAGGGAACCCAGCTATTAAGCACCGCCAGCAAGAAGCCGGAAACCTGCGCGCCCACCGAACGCCCCCGCTACCAAAGCTTAACACCCCCGCCCTATACCCTGTCCTCGGTTAACCAAACGTGGGGTGCTCTCAACGCCTCATTTTCGATCTGTGGTCCATGGCCCCAATTGGGGCTTCCCGTGACCGCCGGCACTCAAAGGGGGATAAAATCCCCGAAGGGATGCAGGGTAACGCCTGCAAGCAAGAGGACCGCAGCCCGAATTGGGCGGCCGCCTATCTAGTATTCAGACAGAGACATGCTTCAGCCGCGCCCGAATCTCATCGGTCGCGGCCGCAACTGCGGCCTCTATCGACATGTCGGACGTATCAATCACCACGGCATCCGCCGCCGCCGCCAAAGGGGCCGCCTCGCGTTCGCTGTCGCGGGCGTCGCGCACTTGCAGGTCGTGCAGCACGCCCTCGCGGGTGACGTCATGCCCGTTGCCGGACAACTCCAGATAGCGCCGCTCCGCACGGACCCTGTCGGAGGCGGTGACGAAGAGCTTCACATCCGCATCCACACAGATCACCGTGCCAATGTCGCGCCCGTCCAGCACCGCGCCGCCCTCGCGCCGCGCAAAGTCGCGTTGGAACTGAACCAGTGCCGCGCGCACCTCTGGCAGCGCCGCCACCTTGCTGGCCGCTTGCGCCACCGCCGTGGTGCGCAGGTCATCACGGGCCATGTCATCCGGCGTCAGGCTTTTGGCCGCCTCCACCGGATCGGCCCCCGCCAGCACCCGCGCCCCCGTGGCGCGGTAGAGCAGCCCTGTGTCCAAATGCGCAAAGCCGAATTCAGCCGCCACGCGCTTGGACACCGTGCCTTTCCCCGCCGCAGCGGGGCCGTCGATTGCGACTGTGAAGTTCATTCGGGGGCAGCCTCCTTCAGGCGTGGTTAAGCGCCGAAGGCAATCGGCTCACTCATCGCGACATCATCGCCGCCCGCGACTCGCTGAGCCAGCGCACTTGGCTTGGCATCAAAGTCATAGGCGTCGTCGGCGTGCAGGGCCGCGTCCATCAACCCCTCCACGGAGGTAATCGTCGCCCCGCCCTGCTCCGCATCGCTGAGCATGATGCGCAGGCCTTGAATGGCGTTGTCGGCTTTGACACCAACCAGCGCCACTTGGCCACCGCCGGTTTTCACCGCCAGCTCCACCATCGCCATTTTGCAGCCGCTTTCCGGCAGTGCCGCAGGCAGCGCGCCCGGATACGGATCACCCGCGATCAAACGGCCGGGCTGGATATCCATCGCCTTCACTGGGCCAAGGTTGATCGGGGCGTCAAAATCACCTTCCTCGAAGTCATCCAGAAGGGCGGCGCGGCGCAGCAAAAGCAGCTCGGTGCCTTCTTGGTCAAACGCCATCATCAGCGTCGCCAAAAACTGCGCGATATTGTCGGAGTGACCTACAAAAATGCGCGAGTTGGCGTCCAAATCGCCCTCGCCTGCCGTCACAACACTCGCAAAATACTTCTGCATAATTTCTAGTCCCTTGTAATGTTTGCGCCCAAATCGCGCATCAAATCCTCAAAAATCGGGAAGGACGTCGCAATCGGCCCCCCATCGTCAATATGAACCGGTTTTTCAGTGCCCAGCCCCAGCACCATGAACGACATCGCAATGCGATGATCCAGATGCGTGGCACAGGTGCCGCCCCCCGGAACGCCGCCCGCGCCCATGCCGTGAACGATAAAGGTATCTTCGTCTTCTTCAATAGTCACGCCGCAGGCTTCCAGCCCGCGCGCCATCGCATCAATGCGGTCGCTTTCCTTCACCCGCAATTCCTTGACGCCGCGCATGACGGTTTTGCCCGTCGCGAAGGCCGCCACGACCGAGAGCACCGGATATTCGTCGATCATCGACGCCGCGCGCTCCGGCGGCACTTCGATGCCCTTCATATTGTCGGAGAACTTGGCGCGCAGGTCCGCCACAGGCTCCCCGCCTTCTTCGCGCATGTTCTCGAATGTCAGGTCCGCGCCCATCTCTTGCAAGGTGGTGAACAGGCCCGCGCGGGTCGGGTTCAGCCCGATGCCCGGCACCAGCACCTCAGAGCCTTGCGCGACGATCCCCGCGCAGACTGGGAACGCGGCGGAGGATGGGTCGCGCGGCACCGTGATGGTTTGCGGCTTGAGTTCCGGCTGGCCTTGCAGCGTAATCACGCGGCCCTCGCTGGTGTCCTCGACGCTCAGGTTTGCGCCGAAGCCTGTCAGCATCCGCTCCGAATGGTCGCGGGTGGCTTCTTTCTCGATCACCACGGTTTCGCCCGCGGCATTCAGCCCCGCCAGCAGCACGGCAGATTTCACCTGCGCCGAGGGCATGGGCACGGTGTAGCGCACAGGCGCCGCGTCTTGTGCGCCCACAATCGTCATCGGCAACCGCCCGTTTTTGCGGCCATAGCTTTGCGTGCCGAACAGCGCCAACGGGTCGGTGATCCGCCCCATGGGGCGGCCATTCAAGGATGCGTCGCCAGTAAATGTCGCGGTGATCGGGGAGGTCGCCATGGCGCCCATGATCAGCCGCACGCCGGTCCCTGAGTTGCCGCAGTCGATCACTTGGTCCGGCTCCGCAAAGCCGCCGACGCCGACGCCGTGCACCGACCAGTTGCCGCCGCCGTGGTTGATCACCCCGGCCCCGAACGCCTGCATCGCGCGGCCCGTGTCCAGTACGTCTTGGCCCTCCAGCAGGCCGGACACCTTGGTCTCCCCCACCGCCATAGCGCCCAGAATAAGCGAGCGATGCGAGATGGATTTATCCCCGGGCACATGCGCCTCACCAGATAAAGCGCCACAAGCGCGGGAGGTCATTGGGATAGGGTCACCGTGGCCGGACATAGGGCAGATCTTTCTGGTCAGTCAAAAGCCCTGACGTGATAGCCCAGAGGCGGCGGGGGGTCCATGGTGGTTTGTGGTTGGGCGGTGATGGCTGATTTGGAGCACCTTCGCTGTAGCCATCTGGGGCGAAGGGAAGCTATGCGGACAAAGTTGGCTTTCGCTGAGGCGGCGCTAAGGTCTGCTCTCGTCGATAGACAATCAGAAGCCCACGTGTCACTAAAGGTGCATGAAAATCTTCGTTCAAAACTTTGGTCGACAAGACCAAAATCGAATTACCTACCCGGTCTGAAAACCGGGCCGGGCTAACTCGTATTTGAACGTCAACTGCGCACGCCGCGCTGAACAAGGTTATTCATATGTCCTCGACAACACCAACTCTGCACTTTCTGTGCGGAAAAATCGCTTCTGGAAAATCCACTCTGACTGCCCAGCTTAGCCGCACGGCTGGAACCATTGTGATTGCTGAGGACGAGTGGCTGAATGGTCTTTTTTCTGAAGAAATGGCATCGATTTCGGACTACATGCGGTACATGTCGAAGTTTCGCGAGGTCATGGGACCACACGTCGTCTCATTGCTAAATGAGGGAATTTCAGTCGTTTTGGACTTCCAAGCCAATACGATTGCTTCGCGTGATTGGATGCGGAGCATCTTGGAACAGACAAAGGCTGCACACAAACTTCACGTGTTAGATGTACCCGACGAAGTCTGTATCGCACGACTTCATGCTCGCAATGCGCAGGGTGATCATCCGTTTACGGCAACAGAAGAGCAATTCCGACAGATTTCGAAACACTTCGTTGCTCCTTCACCCGAGGAAGGATTCAATATGGTGATGCATAATGTTGACACGAAACCCTGAGCTAACTGGACCTTCGTTGATGGTGCAGCATTCGGCACTTTGGGCTCCAAGCAGCCCTTCCCCCCTTTCCCCTCTCCTGCACGGAATCGAGCCGAAGGAGCCGACCGTCCGGCTTGCGCTCCAACAGGTATCGCTAGTCTTCAATCGCGGTGATCATATCCACCCGCGTCGCGTGGCGGCCGCCTTCGAATTCGGTGCTGAGGAAGGCGTCAACGATGTCCAGCGCCAGCCCCTCGCCGATGACGCGTGCGCCCATGGACAGCATGTTGGCGTTGTTATGGGCGCGGATCATGCGGGCCGAGAACGTGTCGGAGCAGACGCCGCAGCGGATACCTTTGACCTTATTGGCCGCCATCATGATGCCCTGCCCCGTGCCGCACAGCAGAATGCCAAGCGCGCAATCGCCCGACGCCACACGCTGCGCCGCCGCTTCGCCGTGCTTGGGGTAGTGGGTGCTTTCGCTGGTCATGGGGCCGATGTCCTCGACCTCAAAGCCAAGGGTCGCCACATGCGCGGCAATGGTCTGGCGCAGCGCGATGTCGGCGTGGTCACTGGAGATAACAATGCGGGTCTTGGCAGTCATGGCGAGGGTATCCCTATGGGGTTAGGTCCGGATGAACGTCATATAATGCGGGGCGCGGCCTTCGCGCAGCGCCTTTTGCTCGTAACGGGTGGAGAACCAGTCGTCCCAAGCGGTGCTCAGGTCATCAGGGTTTTCGGTCAGGGTGAAGCCCGCAGGCGGCACCTCCTCCAAGGTTTGGCGCACGTAGTCTTCGATGTCGGTGGCCACGCGGAACTCATGGCCTGACTTCAGCTTTTCGGCCAGCGGGTCCAGATGCTCCGGCGTCACGAAGCGGCGGCGGTGGTGGCGGGCTTTGGGCCACGGGTCGGGGTAGAGCAGGAACATCTTGTCGAGACTGTTTTCCGGCAGCACATCCAGCAAATCCCGCGCATCACCGGGGTGGATGACGATGTTGGTCACCCCCTCGCGGCGGATTTTGCCCAGCAGGGACGCCACGCCGTTCACGTAGATTTCGCAACCGATGATCAGCACGTCAGGGTTGGCCTTGGCTTGATGCAGGATGTGCTCGCCAGAGCCGAAACCCACCTCCAGCCACAACGGGCGCCCGTCGCGGATCCGGTCCACGTCCAGCAGTGTGCGGTCGGGGTTATCTTCGCGGCTGACGTGGTCCAACAGGTACTTGGGCAGTACCTCGTTGAAGTCCTGCTGCTGGCGGGCGTTCAGGGTCTTGCCCTTCAGGCGGCCATAAAAGTTACGCCGTGGCGTCGCGGAATCTGTGTCTGATGTGCTCATGCGCGGCGGTGTAGCCCCGACTTGGCGCGGGCGCAACGTTGCTTACGCCACAAACAACGCGCGGTTGGCCTTACAATGGGCGACCAGCACCTCGCGAAAGGCCCGCGCCTTGGCAGATGGCCAGACATCCGGATGCCCCACCACCCAGATATCAGAGTAGGATCGCGGTGGCAGCACGGGCACTTGCTCCAACCCCGAGATTGTGCGCCCAAGGAACATGGGCATCCTAAGAACCCCCAACCCCGCCTGCGCCGCCCCGATCAGCGCCACCATATCGTCAAAACGGAACCTGACCTGCGTACTGGGGTAATCGGGGCTAATCCCTTTGGGCACATCGGGCGTGGCATCATAAACCACCCAATCGATCATCGCATGCGGGTCTTGCGCAATGCGCGCGGCCCAATCTGGGCTGGCGAAACTGGCGGTGTCTTGGCTGAGCAACCGCAAGCCGGTCAATTCATCGCCGGGCGTGCGACTGATGCGCACCGCAAGATCGGCCTCGCGGCGCGAGAGGTCCAACAGATCATTGGTGGCCAAGATGCGCAGCTCCACTGCCGGATATCTGGTGGTGAATTGATCCAGAACCGGCGTCAGGAAATTGGCAATCAGCAATTGCGAGGCGGTGATCACCAGCGGGCCGGACAACTGTGTCTCTGCCCCCTTCATACGGCGCATGAGGGCGTCCTCAGCCTGCTCCATCTGCGCGGCATGTTCTGCGATCATATGCGCCATTTCTGTCGGGGTGTAGCCGTCTGCCAGACGCTCAAACAAGGCCAGACCAAGCACGTCTTCCGCGCGGCGAATTCGGCGGGCCACGGTGGTGTAATTCACCCCAAGTGCGCCGCCCGCCCCCGCCAGCGAGCCATGGCGCACCAATGCAAGCACCGTGCGCAGATCATCCCAAGCCATATCCATACATGCGTTTTCGCACGAGACAGATGCAATGGCACGCGTTTTCGCGCGCGAGCCTTGCCGCTAGGTTTCAACACACCCCAAACCAGGAGACCCCAATGATCTATGCAATCGCAAAACTCGCCGTCACCAACCCCGACGCTATCGCCAAATACCGTGAAGTTTCGGGCGCTGCCTTGGCCAAACACGGCGGCAAGGTCGAGGCCGGTACAGGTGAATTCACCGTCCTAGATGGCTCGCCAAATGTACCCAGCATCGCGGCCTTGCTGAGTTTCCCCGACAAAGATGCCGCCGTGGCTTGGGCCAATGATCCAGAGCTGGCCGATGTACACGCCCTGCGCCGCGACGCCGGTGAATCGGATATTTTGTTGCTAGGGTAACAGCCCCGCAGCTGAAAACGACAAAGGGCGCGCCAGTGGCACGCCCTTTGGTTTGAATATGCAAGCTCGGCTTAGACCGCCCTTTTCAGCGCCTCTACCAGATCTGTGCGCTCCCAAGAGAAGCCGCCGTCGGCTTCTGGCGCGCGGCCAAAGTGGCCGTAGGCTGCGGTGCGCGCATAGATCGGGCGGTTCATGCCCAGATGCTCGCGGATGCCGCGCGGGGTCAGGTCCATCAGGCCCGCCACTGCAGCCTCGATCGCCGCGTCGGGGGCTTCGCCGGTGCCGTGGGTATCGCAATAAATCGACAGCGGCTTGGCCACGCCAATCGCATAGCTCAGCTGGATGGTGCAGCGTTTCGCCAAGCCGGAGGCCACGACGTTCTTCGCCAGATAGCGCGACGCATAGGCTGCGGAGCGGTCCACCTTGGTCGGGTCTTTGCCCGAGAACGCGCCGCCGCCATGCGGGGCCGCACCGCCGTAGGTGTCGACGATGATCTTGCGGCCCGTCAGGCCCGCGTCGCCGTCCGGCCCGCCGATGACGAATTTGCCCGTCGGGTTGACCCACCATTCGGTGTCCGCAGACAGCCAGCCTTGCGGCAACACTTCCACGATATAAGGCTCGACCACGGCGCGCACATCTTGCGACGTCATGGTCTCATCAAGGTGCTGCGTGGACAAAACCACCGAGGAGATGCCGACAGGCTTGCCGTCCACATATTTCACCGTCAGCTGCGACTTGGCGTCAGGGCCAAGCGTTGGCTCCGTGCCGTTTTTGCGCACTTCGGCCAAACGACGCAGAACCGCGTGGGCGTAGTGGATCGGGGCGGGCATAAGCTCCGGCGTCTCGTCGCAGGCGAAGCCGAACATGATGCCTTGGTCGCCCGCGCCCTCTTCCTTGTCGGTCGCGGCGTCAACGCCTTGCGCTATATGCGCGGATTGTTCGTGCAGCAGGTTGGTGACCTCGACGGTCTTCCAGTGGAACTTGTCCTGCTCATAGCCGATGTCGCGGATGCAGTCGCGGGTGATGCTGTCGATGCGCTCCATGTAGTCGTGCAACTTGTCTTTGTCAGACAGGCCAACTTCGCCGCCGATCACCACGCGGTTGGTGGTGGCGAAGGTTTCAGCGGCGACGCGCGCCTCGGGCTCTTCCGCCAGGAATGCATCCAATACCGCGTCCGAGATACGGTCGCACACTTTGTCGGGATGCCCCTCGGATACGGATTCCGAGGTGAATAGGTAGTTCTGTCGTGCCATGGGGAAGTGCTCCAAATATGTTGCTCCGCCACGTCAGGAAGCCGTTGTGACGGTAATTTAAGCCTCTGCCCTACTCCTGTGGGGGGACGCGGTCAATCGAAAGACGGCGACGCGCGGCAATCCGCCAAACCAGCAACAACCCCAAAAGCACGCGCATGGGCCAGTCGTAAAACTGCGCATAAAGCGTGGGGGCGGCGGGCTTTGGCAGGGCGGCATCCAGATAGGCCGCCACGTTCAGCTGAGTCTCGGCCGTGACGCGACCCCACGGATCAATCACGGCGGAAATGCCGGTGTTTGCCGCGCGGACCAGCGGCAGGCCTTGCTCCACCGCGCGCAGGCGCGCTTGCGCCAAATGCTGGTAGGGGCCGGAGATATTGCCGAACCACGCGTCATTGGTGATCTGCAAGATCACGTTCGATCTGGGCAAACCGCGCAGACGGCGCGGGAATATCAGCTCGTAGCAAATAAGCGGCAACGCAGGCCCGATCCCCGGCAGGTCAATCAGCTTGGGGCCCGGTCCCTTGGAGAACCCGCCCCCGTCACGCGATGCCAAGCCGCGAATGCCCAACTGCGACAGCGCCTCCCCGAAGGGGATGTATTCGCCGAAGGGCACGAGGTGGTATTTATGGTAAACCTGTTCGCGCTGCCCCTCTGGGCCAAGCAAGGCCAGCGTGTTGCGCCAGCCGTCTTCCACGCGGTCGTTGCCGCCCACAATCACCGGCTGGCCGCCTGCTGCACGGGTGATGGCCTCCAGCACCTGCGGCGCGTCATTCAGCGGATAGGGCACGGAGGTTTCCGGCCACACGATCAAGTCCGGCGCGGTGTCAGTTGGGGCCGCCGTAAGGTTCACTGCGCGTTGCAGGAACTCGCCAATATGCTCTGACTGCCACTTCAAATGCTGCGCAGCATTGGGCTGGATCAGGCGCACGGTTTTGCCGGTGTTTTGGGTCTCGTGACTGGCAAGGCGCTGTGCGCCAAAGCCCCATGCCGCGGCAAGCACCACCAGGGATATAGCCAACCCCACATAGGGTTTGCGCGCCGACGGGCCTGCCGCGATGACCAGCGTTACAAACGTAAGTAAGGGCGTGCCCGCGACCGCTGCCAGTTGCAAAACCGCGTGGTCGGACCAGATGTGGCCGATGGTGGCCCACGGGAAACCGGTAAACAAAACGCTGCGCAGCATTTCCATCACCGTCCATAGCGCCACCAGCGCGATAATCCCGCCCAAACGGCGTGCCACGCCGAAGGCCACGGCCCACAAAAGCGCCAAGCCCCCCGCCATGAAGAACAGCGCGAAGGGGGCCATCCAGCCGTGCCGTGCGATGTCGACCAAGAACGGCTCTACCAGCCAGAACAGCGCCAGCGCGAAGTAGCCCGCACCGCCTGCCCAGCCGATCCAAGCGGCCTTAGGGGCGGACAATGTGTGACGGTAGAGCCAGATCAGCGCCGCGAAGCCACAAAGTGCGAGCGGCCATAGCGACCACGGCGCCTGCCCCAACGCGCCCAGCGCCCCCGCGCCGAACGCAAGGGCAAGGCGCGACCAACTGGGCCGCGCCGCAGGCCGAAAGGCGCGTTTTATCATACAGGCATCACAACGGGCTTAGCTGGCGTGCGCATGTGGCACCAAGACGCGCAGGCGCTTGATACGGCGCGGGTCGGCGTCGATGATCTGAAATTCGGCCCCCGACGGGTGCTCCACCACTTCGCCGCGCGTCGGCACGCGCCCCGACAGCATGAAGACCAAACCCCCGAGGGTGTCGATCTCTTCGTCCATCTCGTCGTCGGACAGGCGCTGGCCGATCTCGGCCTCGAACTCCTCCAAGGGGGCGCGGGCCTGTGCCAGATAGGATCCCGGCTTTTCCAGCTTCCACATGTCGGCTTCGTCGATGTCGTGTTCGTCCTCGATCTCGCCCAAGACCTGCTCGATCAAATCCTCAATCGTCACAAGCCCGTCAACGCCGCCGTATTCGTCAATGACCAGCGCCATGTGTTTGCGCTCTGTCTGCATTTTCGCCAACAGCACGCCAATCGGCATGGAGGGCGGCACGAACAGCACGGGGCGCACCATTTCACCCAGATCAAACGATTTGCTTTTGCCGTTGAAGCCGTGGCGCAGGGCCAAGTCCTTCAGGTGGATCATCCCGATGGGGGAATCCAACGTATCCTCAAACACCGGCAGGCGGGTCATGCCGCTTTCGCGGAACACCTCCACCAAGTCGGTGAGGCCGATGTTCTTGGCAACAGACACGATTTCGGCGCGCGGAATAACCACGTCCTCCACGCGCTTGACGCGTAGGTTGCCCAAGCCGAGCATACCCGACCTGCCCGTTCCATTTCTGTCGGAGGTTTCGTCGCTGTAATCGGGCGCACGGAAGGCGGCGATCACACGTGATATAAGTCCAGGTTCCGTCTCGTCGTCCACTGCGACTTCGGTCTGGCTAGAGTCTATGTCCTGCGCGCTTTGCGCTGCAGTAGACGAGCCGTCATTTTCTGCGCCCATCGGTCCTTTTCCAATAAAATGGCTCTAAGTATGAGCCTCAAACCCTATATGGGTCCTCAATACCTAATTTTGCAAGAATTCTGGTCTCCAAACCCTCCATCAAGGCGGCATCTGGATCATTTGTGTGATCAAACCCCAACAGATGAAGCGTTCCGTGGACCAAAAGATGCGTCACATGGTCCGAAAACGGCTTCTCCGCCGCCTCCGCCTCGCGCACGCAGGTCTCGAACGCGATTGCGATATCACCCAACTCCATCTCGTGCGGGATGTCGGCGGGCAGGCGCGGGATCATGCCCGGAACCTGCGCGCTACGCTCCTCCGACGGCCATGACAGCACGTTAGTGGGGGTGGGCTTGCCGCGAAACTCGGTGTTCAGCTCGGCCACGCGCGCATCATCGCAGGCCAGCAGGCTGATCTCGAAGTCGGCGTCCAAAGACAGCTCCGCAAGGGCAGCGACGCAGGCGCGTTCCGCCAATGCGTGTAGCCCCGCATCCGTCCAGCGGGTATCTTCGATGAGAACTTCAATTTGTGCCATGGCCTTCCCATACAGCAGGCACAGGCCGCGTCAACTGCCGCGCGGCGGACATGGGGGGCAGTTTATCAAATACGGCGCAAAACCGCCTTGCGGCCTTTCGGGTTTACTTTCATGCCGTGCAGTTGAAACACTGGCGAAAACCCAAGAAGGAGCATTCCATGTCCGGATACCTGACCACCCATGTTCTAGACACCAGCCGTGGCAGCCCCGCAAGCGGGCTGACGATTGACCTCTACCGCATCGAGGGCGACACCCGCACACATCTGAAGACGGTGATCACCAACGACGACGGGCGCACCGACAGCCAAATCCTGCCCGCGGACGAGTTTGAAACCGGCACCTATGAGTTGGTCTTTCATGCGGGCGTCTATCTGGACCGCATCGGCACCCCGCCGGAGGAGCCGCGCTTTCTGGACGTGATCCCGCTCCGCTTTGGCATGTCCGAGGCCCAGCACTACCACGTGCCCCTGCTGCTTAGCCCGTTTGGCTACTCGACATATCGCGGCAGCTAGGTCTTGATAGGTAAAAACCACCGCCACACCCTGAAGGAGACAGGTGATGTATGATTTTGCCGTTATGTGGGACTGGATCGGCTTTGCCGTGCGCTGGACCCATGTGATCACCGCAATGGCGTGGATCGGCGCGTCGTTCTACTTCATCGCGCTCGACCTTGGGTTGCGCAAGGCCCCGAACATGCCTGCGGGCGCATCCGGCGAGGAATGGCAGGTCCACGGCGGCGGCTTTTACCACATCCAGAAATACATGGTGGCGCCGGAAAACATGCCGGACCACCTGATCTGGCACAAATGGCAAAGCTACACGACGTGGCTGTCGGGGGCCGCCTTGCTGATGATCGTCTACTGGGTCGGCGGGGAGCTGTACTTGCTGGACCCGACCAAAGCGGATCTGTCGCTGTGGCAAGGTGTTGCGATCTCTGCGGGGTCATTAACCATCGGCTGGATTTGCTACGACTTCATGTGCAAATCCAAGTTAGGGGAAACCCCGACCGCCCTGATGCTGCTGTTGTTCGTCATCCTCGTGGTGATGTCTTGGGGGTATGACCAAATCTTCACGGGCCGCGCCGCCTTGCTGCATTTGGGCGCGTTCACCGCGACGATCATGACGGCCAATGTGTTCTTCATCATCATGCCCAACCAGCGCATCGTGGTGAAAGACCTGCAAGAGGGGCGCACGCCGGATCCGAAGTACGGCAAAATCGCCAAGCTGCGTTCCACCCACAACAACTATCTGACATTGCCGGTGATCTTCCTGATGCTGAGCAACCACTACCCGCTGGCCTTCGCCACGGAGTACAACTGGATCATCGCCAGCCTGATCTTCCTGACCGGCGTGACCATCCGGCATTACTTCAACACTATGCATTCCACCGGCAAGGGGCCGAACTGGACATGGGGCCTGACGGTGATCTTGATGATCCTTATCGCGTGGCTGTCCACCAACCCCGCAATGGACAGCCTTGAGGCGGCGGAGGCGCGCGCCCTGACGCCGGTCGAGCAGAAATTCGCATCCGCCGACGGGTTTGACGACGCGTATGACGTGGTGCTTGGCAACTGCTCCATGTGCCACGCCCGCGAACCCGCATGGGACGGCATGCACTGGCCACCAAAAGGCGTGGTGTTGGAAACACCCGCCGATGTGGCGCGGCACGCCAAATCTATTTTCCTGCATGCCGGCGTCAGCACCGCCATGCCGCCGCCCAACGCCATTGAGACCATGACGCCGCAGAACCGCGACACCCTGATGGCATGGTACCGCGCGGGCGCGGCGAACTAGACCCGCGTGATACGGCTCGGCCTGATCGGCGACAACATCGCCGCCTCCAAAGCGCCGCTGCTGCACGAAACGGCGGGGCGGCTTGCGGGGGTGGATGTGCGCTATGACCGCTTGGTGCCCAAGGACATGGGGCTTGGCTTTGACGGGGTGTTTGACCACGCCCGCGACAGCGAGTTTCGCGGCCTTAACGTCACCTACCCCTACAAGGAACGCGCCGCCGCCCGCGTCCATGTAAGCGACCCGCTGGTGCAGGCCATCGGCGCGGTGAACACCGTCCGCTTTGATGCGGACGGCCCACAAGGCTTCAACACGGATTACAGCGGCTTCATGCGCGCCTACCGCGCGGCACGCGCGGAGCAGGATGTCGGGCGCGTCTGCCTGATCGGGGCGGGTGGCGTTGGCAAAGCGGTCGGGTTCGCGTTGATCGGCTCGGGCGCGACGGACATTCGTTGCGTTGACACGGATACGGACAAGGCGACCACGCTGGCCCGTAGTCTTGCGGCGCAGGAGACGGGCGCGCGCATCCGTGTGGCCCCGAGCGCCGAGGGTGCCGCCAAAGGTGCAGACGGCATCATCAACTGCACCCCGCTGGGCATGGAGGGTATCGGCGGCACGCCCCTACCCGAGGCCGCGATGCACGGCGCGTCCTGGGCCTTTGATGCGGTGTATACCCCCGTTCACACGCCGTTTTTGCAAAGCGCGAAACGCGCTGGGTTGGATATCATTTCGGGGTACGAGCTGTTCTTTGGCCAAGGCATAGACGCGTGGGAGGTCTTCACCGGACTGCCCCTCGACACCGCCGCGCTGCGCGCCGCCATAAGCGGTTAATCCAAGGTTAATCCACGGGCAATCCGCTTGGCACTTGCGTTGGCACGCCGAAGGGCGGCGTGTCCAAGGTGGTGCCCGTCAGCGCCTGTAAGAACGTCACCAGATCACCGACCTGCGCCGCGCTTAGCAAAGGGCTGCTGGGTGACAGCACGCGCTTCTGGCGGTCGATCTCGCTGCGGTCCTGCCAAATCAAAAAGTCCGCCTGTTGGAGCCAGTCCGCCTTCGGCAGCCTTGCCGACGCGGGCGTCCATGTGTCGAAAGCCGCGTGCGGGTCCATGTGCTGGCGGATCATCTCCGCCAGCGTTTGATGCGCGCCGTTGTGGCCGTAAGGGGCGGTCAGGGCGACGTTGCGCAGCATGGGCGTGCGAAACTTGTATGCGTCCTCCAGCCGGTCGCTTTCGCCCAGCCGTCCGACATCGCGGGCGATCAAATCAAAGCGCCGCGTGCGCCCCGGCCCGAAGGGTGGCACCCCGATGGCGTGAAACTTCTGGTCCGACAAAAGCGGGCCGCTGTGGCAGCTGGCACAGTTGGCCGCGCCGTAAAACAGATCAAGCCCGCGTTTTTGCGGCGCGTCCAGCGCGGTGGCGTCCCCCGCCAGATACTGGTCAAACGGGCTGTCGATGCTGCGAAACTCCACCGCCTGAAACGCCGCGAGGGCATTTGCGATCTCCACGATTGTGACCTCATGCGGCGCGGTGATATGCGGGAAGGCCGCGACGAACTTCCGGCCATATTCAGGGATCGTGCGCACGCGTTTTGCGACGATCGGCCATCCGTTGTCGATCCGGTCCGTGACAGCGCCCGCAACCTCGTTCTCTCCGGTGCCGCCCGCCATTTCGGTCTCTGAGGTCAGGGGGAAGAACGCCTGCGCGGCCAGCACGGTGTCGATCCCGTCGGGCAGCCATTCCTCAGCGGGGGTGTTGAAGGCGTTGCCGTAAGTGTTGGCCGCGCTGATCCGCCCGTCATGCATCAACGTGTGGACCTGCCGCGCGCCAAGGTTCCAAAGTGCAGGGGCGTTGCGCGGCACGCGCCGCTCTATCCGGCTGTGGCCGGTTCCGGCGTGGCGGTCCGTACCAAGGCCAACGCCGCCCTCCCCGATCCCCAAGGACAGACCGTCGGAGGTGCCGAACTTCGGATGGTGACAGGTGCCGCAGCTGATATTCTTGTTCCCTGACAATATTTTGTCATAGAATAGCAGCTGACCGAGGGCCGCCTGTTTATGGTCCACAGGATGAAAATCAGCGGCAGAGAGCGCCGCCGGAAGCGGCTCCGCCGCAGCAACAGCGGGCATCAGCGCCGCGACCACCAGAAAGGCCCACGCCCTATGCGCCCCCTGATTGCCCTGCTGCTGTGCACGACGCCCGCCCTTGCCGATATCGAGGCGGCCCGCGACCTGATGGAAGCCAACAAGTTCGAGCAGGCCTACACCGCGCTTGCCCCCGCCGCGCGCGCCGGAAACGCCGACGCGGAGGAGCTGATCGGCATCATGTATGCGATGGGCTTGGGGGTAGAGCGCGACGATGTTCGGGCGTTCGAGTGGTACTTGCGCAGCTCCCTCAAGGGGCATCCGGGGTCGCAGTCCGCGCTTGGCTGGTATTACGAGATCGGGCGCGGCATGCCCGCGCCGGACCTGACGCGCGCCTATATGTGGTACACGCTGTCGGCCATCGGCGGCGACCCCGACGCGGCGATCAGCCTTGAAGAGGTGGTCAAAAAGATGACGCCGGAGATGATCAAGAAAGCGCATATACTTGTCGCCGATTACAAAGGTTGGATGTACCCGTTCCGGTAGCATCCAGTCGGTAGGGCAGCGCGAACAAGCCGCGCCGCCCTGACTTGTGTGTTTAGTTCAGGTCGCTTTCATAGGCTGTCGCCAGTTCGGCCTCGGCCTCATCCACGGCTGCAACCAGCGCATCCAGAATTTCAGGGCCGCCGTCTACGTTGCTGCGGAACCAATCCTGCACGGGGGCCGCAGCCTCTGCGAAGGCGGCTTTTTGGTCTGGCGTTGGCACATAGAGGTCGCCGCCACCTGCCACGAAGGCCTCGTAGGCCTCGATCGACTTGCGCTTGGGCGAGGCGAATGTGGCTTGCTGCAACTGGCTGAAGCCGTCGACCACAACGCGGCGCAGATCTTCCGGCATCGCCATGAAGTTGGCGTTCGACATCCACCACAGCGCACCCATGTAGGCGTGACCGTCGAGGGTGACATATTGCAGGCCCGCGTCAGGGAACTTCATACCCATGATGTCGGTGATCCCGTTTTTGGAGCCTTCCACAACGCCGGTCTGGAACGAGGTAAACAGCTCTGGCCATGGGATCGGGGTTGGGGACGCGCCAAGCGCTTTCACCAGCTCTTGCGGCAGGTCGGCCACGACGGTGCGGATTTTCAGGCCTTCCATGTCGGATGGCTCCGCCACGCGGCGCTTGGTGTTGGCGAAGTTGCGCCAGCCGCCGGTGTTGCCGATGGTCATCAGACGGATCGCGCCGTCCGACGTTTCCAGCGCCATGTCGCGCATCTTGCGGGTGAAGTCGCCGGTTAGCACCGCCTCTGCCACACGGTCGTTGGCCATCAGATACGGCAGGTCCAGAACCTGCACATAGGGGAAGATGCCCGCCGCCCCGCCAGAGGTGGAGATATAGACGTCGATGGAACCTTCGGCGACGCCCTCAAGGCATTCCGCCCCCGTTGCGCAGAGCTGTGTGCCGATAAACAGCTCCACCGCGATGCGCCCGTTGGAGGCCGCTTCGACGTAGTTTTTGAACACGACGAGGCCGTCGTAGTCTTCGTCGTTCTCGTTGGAGTTGGCCGTGGCGCGGATGGTGAAATCCTGCGCCCAAGACGCCAGCGGCGTGGCCAGAAGTGCGGCCGTTAGCGCCGCTTTGGTTAGGTTTTTCAGCATTGTGTCCTCCCTATGGATGCTGGTGGCGCATCGTCCGATGCGCGGTTTTCGTGACGTGCCGTGTTCACGGCGTTGGGCTTATACAAGCCGAGAAACCGACGTCGGGGCCGCACCCCAAGAAGCCGGCAAGATATGGCACCGTCATGGAAATGGCGGGCACATAGGTGATGAGGAAGATCACGACGACCTCCACCGCAAGGAACGGCAGGATCGCGCGCGAGATGGTTTCGACCTTCTCGCCGGACACCGATGACGCGACGAAGAGCACCAGCCCCATGGGCGGCGTGGCAAGGCCGACGGTCAGGTTCACCGACATGATGATCGCGAAGTGAACGGGATGCACGCCAAGGTCGACGAAGATGGGGCCAAGGATTGGCCCGAGGATAATGATAGCCGGACCCGCATCAAGGAACATGCCGACGATGAACAACAGCAGGTTGATCAGGAACAGCAGCACCAGCGGGTTTTCCGACAGCGACAGGATGTAATCGGACAGGATTTGCGGCGCATAGGACAGCGACACCACGGTCTTGAACGACACCGCCGCCCCCACCAGCAGCAACACCGCCGAGGTCGACAAAGCCGACCGCGTCAGCACCGCGATCAGATCCTGCCCGTTCATGGAGCGCAGCACGAAGAAGCTGATGATCAGCGCATAGGCAACGGCCACCGCGGAGGCCTCCGTCGGGGTAAAGACCCCGATCAGGATGCCGCCCAGAATGATGATCGGGGTTTGCAGCGGCGCAATGGCCTTTTTGCACACCAGCCGGAAATCCGTGGACACCCGCGCCTTGGTCGCCTGCGCGACCGCATGTGCGATGGGCAGCGCCAGCGCGAAGATCAGCCAGCCGCTGACCTGCACGGGCAACACCCACGTCACCACGCCCGACACCGCATATAATAGCCCCGCAATGTTGAGCCGGACCAGCGCGAAGCTAACGGCGGATTCCAGCGGCGTGATTGTTTGATCCTTGCGCACGATGCGCTCCGCCTTGGGCAGGTCGTAGCGGTCCGCCATCAGGCGCACCGTCGCCATAAGCCCGACGCCCACCAAGATACCCGGCACGATGCCCGCAAGGAACAACGCCGCCACGCTTTCGCCCATGACATAGGCGTAGATGATCATGATGCCCGACGGCGGAATGATTGGCCCGATGACAGAGCTGGCCGCCGTGATCGCCGCCGCAAATTTGCGGGTGTAGCCGTTCTTCTCCATCGCGGGGATCAGGGTGGAGCCAAGCGCCGATGTGTCCGCCACCGCAGAGCCGGACAGCCCCGCAAACAGTATCGACGCCAGAATGTTCACATGCGCCAGCCCGCCGCGCAGATGCCCCATGAAAGCCTGCGAGAACTCGACCAAGCGCAGCGTGATGCCGCCACGGTTCATGATCTCACCCGCCAGCATGAAGAACGGCAGCGCCATCAGCGGGAAGCTGTCCATCCCGTTATAAAGGTTGCGGTACAGCCCCGCGACGACGTTGCGCTGGTCGCCCTCCAGCATGATCAGCGCGATGGGCGAGGCCAGCAGCGCGAAAACCACGGGCAAGCCGATCATGATCAGCAGCAAGAAGATGGGCAAGAACCACAACAGCATCAGTCAGCCCCCGCCAAAGCGTCGTTGCGAATAAGAGGCAACCGGTGCCCCTGCCCCAAGAGCGTGATGATCTGCCGGATGATAAGCTCGACGTTCACGAGGATCAGCAGGTTCACCCCGACCCAAAGCGACGCGTATTGGTAGTTGTTTTGAAACTTGGGGCCGCATTTGCCGATCTCGATCCCGAAGGGCCAGCGCAAAGAGGACGAACACCCCCGCCCCGACAGCGTGTCCACGTGGTTGTTCAAGCCACGGTCCCACGCGATCCACAACACCCAAAGCGATATGCCCAACAAAAGCAGCCCGAGCAGCCCCGCAAGCAGCTTTGGCAGGGCGCTTTCCAGCATGTCGATGGCCACGAAGCCGCCCATGCGGTAGGCCAGCGGCGCCATGAGGCCCGTCATCCACAGCATGCCAAAGCGTGCGCCTTCTTCGGTCCAGTTCGGTGCATCGTTCAGGGCATAACGAAAAAAGACCTGCCCCAAGATGAGACAGACCATAACCGCCAACGCAGTGATCCCGATCCAGCGGCCGACGGCCAGCAGGCGACTGTTAACCCAATCCAGCAGGCCAGCGGCCGCCAAGAGTATCTGCATCACTTCCTCCCCCTGAGCTTGCGCGTTGCGGCCTCCTCGCCGCGCCACGCGTCAGTCTGCTGTAAATCGTCCAACCTGTCCTTTGTAGAAGGCGAGCGGATCACCCTCTTCGCGCATCTGGGCGCGGTTCACCTGCCCCAGCATGATAACGTGATCGCCGCCCTCATAGACGGCGGTTTTTGTGCATTCGAACCGCGCAAGGCAGTTCTCCAGAACCGGCACGCCTTCGGCGTTCAGGCTTAGATTGTGATCGTTCAGCGCAAAGGCATCGCGGGCCACGGCCCAGCACAGGTCATCCTGTTCAGCCGACAGCACATGCACCGCGTAGCTTGTCGCCTGCTCAAAATAGGAGAACCGCCGCGACGCCTTGTCAGGCGACCAAAGCACCAAAGGCGGCGACAGCGACACCGACGAGAAACTGTTGGCGGTGATTGCCGCGACCCCATCTTCAGTCGCGGCGGTCACGATTGTCACGCCAGTTGCGAACCGCCCGAACGCATCGCGCAGCAAACGGGTATTGCTCTCGTCTGGCACAAAGGCATTCGGGGACGCGCTGGCATGGATCGACATCAGGCGACCTCACGACCCAAAGCGGCGGTGTAGAGGGCGAACCACGCCTCGCGGTCCAGCTTGACCTTCAACGCGTCAGAGATTTTCGCGATACGCTCCAGATTATTGGTGCCCAGAACCGGCAGGATGTTGGCCGGATGGCGCAGCAAGAAGGCCACGGCGACCGCAGCGCGGTCCACGCCCTGCTCCGCCGCGATGGCGTCCAACTGGTCCGCAACCGCGCCGCTGCCCGTCATGAGATCGCCGCCACCAAGGGGGGACCATGCCATGATCGGCTGGCCGTGACGCTGGTGGAACACCATGTCGCCGTTGGTGAAGGGATCGACCTGCGCCAAGGACATCTCGATCTGGTTCGTCGACAGGCGGGTTTTCATGCCCGATTGCAGCAGCTCCCAATCGTAGGGGCGGAAGTTTGACACGCCCACCGCACGGACCTTGCCGCTACGGATCAGATCGTCCAGCGCCGCGCCCGTCTCGTGATGATCCATCAGGGGATCGGGGCGATGAATAAGCAGCATGTCGATATAGTCGGTGCCCAGATCGCGCAGGGTGCATTCCACGGCCTGCTCGATGTGCTTGCGCGATGTGTCGTAGTGTTTCACCCGCGCGTCCGCATAGCGGCCTGTTGGCGCGACGATGTCACATTTGCTGACAATCTCCATCTTGGCGCGCAGCGAGGGGTTCGCCTTCAGCGCATCGCCAAGCACGGCCTCGGCGGTGTAGCCGCCGTAAATATCGGCCTGATCAAAGGTGGTGATGCCCTGATCCAGACAGGTTTGAATTTTGGCTTCTACATGGGCGGGCGATGTGTCGGTGTCATCCGCGACGCGCCACATCCCGTAGACAAGGCGGCTGAAGGTAACATCGGGGGACAGCGTAATTCGATCCATTAGCGGCGGACTCCTACGGCAAGCGGGGTTTGGGGAGGCTGCGCCGGAACGCGGCCATATGCGAGAGGAAGCGAGCAGGTTTTCATCTGCGGCAGCACACGTGTGCCAAAATGCTTCGCCTCGTCTATATGCGGATACCCCGACAGAATAAACGCGCGAATGCCCATTTTCTGGTAGGCCTCCAGCTTGGACAGCACCTGATCCGTGGAGCCGACAATCGCCGCCCCGCAGCCCGAACGGGCGCGTCCCACCCCCGTCCACATATGTGGCTCAATGTAGCCGTGATCATCCGCCAGATCACGGTTCTTGGCTTGGTGGCTGACCCCCAAGGATTTGGCATCAAGGGCACGGTCACGAATGGCGCTGCCTTGGTCGTCATCCAGCTTTGATACGATATATTCCGCGTATTCCTTGGCCTCGGCCTCGGTGTCGCGCACGATCACATGGGTGCGCAGGCCATAGTCCAGCGTCCGGTTGTGGCGGGCGGCGGCCTCGTTCGCGGCCTTCATACGGCCTTCGAGATCTTCGACCTTTTCCGGCCACATCAGGTAGACGTCGCAATACTCCCCGCACAGCTCCAACGCGTCGGGGGAATAGCCGCCGAAGTAGAGCATCGGGCCGCCTGATTGATAGGGGCGCACGGGGTCCGTGGTCAGACCCTTGAAGTCGTAGATTTCGCCGGTGTGGTTAATCTCGTCTTGGGTCCACGCCTGCTTGAGGATTTGCACCACCTCACGGGACCGCTGGTAGCGGTAGGGGCTTGGCTCTTTCTGGCCCGGAAAATCGGAGGAGATGATGTTAACCGTCAGCCGCCCCTCCAGCATGTGGTCGAGCGTCGCCAACGTCCGTGCCAGCATGATCGGCTGCATCTCCCCGCAGCGCACGGCGGCCAGCAGGTTGATCTTGGAGGTGATGGGCGCGCAGCCCGCGACGAAGCTGAGCGTGTCTTGACCCACTTGGTAGGACGACGGGCACAGGATATTGCGAAAGCCTTGGTCTTCAGCGGTTTTCACGATGTCGGAGCAATGCGCCCAAGAGGAGCGCAGGTCGCCGTCCGGCACCCCGAGGAACTGGTAGTCGTCAGAGCAAAGCGCCGAGAACCAAGACACCTCTGCGGCATCCAGATCGGGTGATGTCACCGGAACAACTGTCATCTGATTCCTCCCAAAACCGTGCGGCAATTTATCCTTGCGTAGCCTTGTCGTTGATGTAGATCAATGGGGTATCAATTTTTCCTGCGAGGTCACCCCCACCATGTACGAGCGTCAAGACAGCCCCGCTGCCTTACCGATCTACGCGCAGGTGAGCGAGGTTCTGATCCGCGAGATTGCCGCCGGACGGCTGGCCGACGGCCAGCGCCTGCCGCCCGAACGCCAGATGGCGGCGACGCATCAGGTAACCGTGCGCACGTTGCGCAAATCGCTAAAAATACTAGAAGAAAAAGGGCTGTTGGAGCGCATCCAAGGCTCTGGCAACTACGTGCGGTCCAACCCCGCTGCGCAAAGTATCTACTCTATGTTTCGCATTGAACTTTTGGCGGGCGGCGGGCTGCCCACGGCCAAGTTTCTGGACATCACGACCTGCGAAAAACCGAGCGACCTGCCCGAATTCGGCACCTCCACACGCGGCACCCGCATGCGGCGGCTTCGCTTTTTAAACAAAGTCCCCGCCGCCGTGGAAGAGATCTGGCTGGATGCGGACAGCGGCACGGTGCTGGCGGAACAGGCGTCGGACTCGCTCTACCGCTACTACCAAGTGAAGCTGGGTTTCTGGATTTCGCGGGCGGAGGACTACGTGAGCATCGGGCAGACGCCGGACTGGGCCCCACCGGAATTTGGCAAAACCGCAGGTCAGGCCACCGGTTTTATTGAGCGCCTAAGCTGGGAGCAAAAACCGCATCCCGTTGAGTATTCACGAACATGGTTCGACACAGACACCGCACGCTACGTGCAACGGCTTAAATAGGAAAAACGACATGGCGAAACTGGTCAATTACGGCGTCATCGGATGCGGCATGATGGGGCAGGAGCATCTGCGCAACATCGCGCTTTTGCCCGACACCCGCGTCAGCGCGATCTTCGAGCCGGATGCGGGCATGGCAGCGGAGGCGCTGAACTTCGCGCCCGACGCAGAGCTGGTGCCCAGCATCGACGCGCTGCTGGAAGTGGCCGATCTGGATTGCCTGCTGATCGTCAGCCCCAACTTTCGCCATGTGGAGCAACTGGAGGCCATCGCCGCCAAACGCCCCCTGCCCGTGCTGGTGGAAAAGCCGCTGTTCACCGATCCAGATCACGTCACGCGGATGGAAGCGTTCCAGCAAAGCTACCCCGCGCCCGTGTGGGTCGCGATGGAATACCGCTACATGCCGCCGATTGCCGCCTTCCTAAAGGACGCGGCGGCGAGCACGGGCGGCGTCAAAATGCTGACCATCCGCGAACACCGCTTCCCGTTCCTCCCCAAGGTCGGCGACTGGAACCGCTTCAACCGCAACACCGGCGGCACCTTCGTGGAGAAATGCTGCCACTTCTTTGACCTGATGCGTCTGGTGATCGGCGCGGAGCCGGTCCGCGTCATGGCGTCCGGCGGGCAGGATGTGAACCATCTCGACGAAACATATGACGGGGAGACGCCCGACATCTTCGACAATGGCTATGTGATCGTCGACTTCGCCTCTGGCGCACGCGCCATTTTGGAACTGTGCATGTTCGCGGAGGGCGCGCGCTACCAAGAAGAGGTGTCTGCGGTGGGGCCATTGGGCAAGATCGAAGCCTTGGTGCCCGGACCGGGGCGGTTCTGGCCGGACCATCTGGGCGCGCCGCCCGTGCCACAGGTCATCGTCAGCCCACGCAGCCCGAAAGGCCCCTACGTGCGGGAGGTGCCGGTGGACCCGACCATTCTGGACGCGGGCGATCACAACGGATCGACCTTCTACCAACATCAGGGTTTTGTGGACTTGGTGCGCGGCAACCGCGACGCGGCGGACGTAGGGCTGCACGACGGGCTGATTTCGGTGATCATGGGCATGGCGGCGCAGCGCTCCATGACGGAGCACCGCGCCGTGCGCATTGACGAGTTTACCGGCTAGCCCTTGGCTTCGGCGGCCTCATAGGCCTCAATGATGCGGGCCACGAGCGGGTGGCGCACGACGTCTTTGGCGGTGAAGTAGCTGAACGACACGCCTTTGACGCCCTTGATCAGCGTCTCCGCCTCGCGCAGACCCGATTGCACGCCGCGCGGCAAATCGACTTGAGAGCGGTCCCCCGTGATCACCATGCGGGAGCCTTGGCCCAGACGGGTCAGGAACATCTTCATCTGCATGGTGGTGGCGTTCTGGGCCTCGTCCAGCACCACGAAGGCGTTGGACAATGTGCGCCCGCGCATGAAGGCCAGCGGCGCAATCTCGATACGCTTTTCTTCGATCAGCTTGGCGGATTGCTTGCCAGGCAAGAAGTCGTTGAGCGCGTCATAAAGCGGCTGCATATAGGGATCGACCTTGTCCTTCATATCGCCGGGCAAGAAGCCGAGACGCTCCCCCGCTTCAACAGCGGGGCGCGACAGGATGATTTTATCGACCTTGCCAGTGATGAACAGCGACACGCCGACGGCCACCGCGAGGTAGGTCTTGCCGGTCCCCGCAGGGCCGATGCCAAACGCCAGCTCATTGTTGAACAGCGCGTTGACGTAATCCTTTTGCGCCTGCGTGCGCGGCTCCACGGATTTCTTGCGGGTCTTGATCTCAACGGCACCGCCTTTGAACATCTCGATCTGGTCGCCGTCCACGGGATGCGCGCTATTGGCGGCGCGGCCCATGCGGATTTCCGCCTCCACATCGACCATCTCCACGGAGCGCCCGCCTTCGAGCCGCACATAGAGAGCTTCCAGCACGGCGACGGCCTTCTCCATCGCCTCCCCCATGACGGCCAGCTGGTTGCCGCGGCGCACGATTTGCACGCCTAACACCTGTTCAATTTGGGCGAGGTTGCGGTCAAATTCACCGCATAAGTCTATCAGCAACCGATTGTCGGGAAACTCAAGCAGGGTTTCAGACGGGGTGGTGTCCGTGGGGCCCACGGTCAAATCACTGGTGCTCAACGGGCTCTCCTAGGTTGGTCGTTATGGGAAGGGTGCATGAGCCCGCTTGGGCGTGCAAGGGGCGGCGCGCATGTTTCACGCGATTGACATGAAAAAGGCCACCCCGAGGGGCAGCCTTTTTGGAATTCGTATAAATGCGGGGCACCTAGATCGGGTCGCCGACATCTTTGGAGCCACGGTAGTTGCCCGTCGCGTAGCCTGGAGGGGCTGCACCGGAACACACTGGCTTGCCGTATTTGTCCAGACGCGCAGAGAGGTAGCCCTCGATGCCGTCGTCGATGATCCAGTGGTCGCACCCGCGTGGGTCAACCCAGATACCGGCTTCCAGCTGGCTAAGGTCTTTCTTGCCACGGCCAAAGAAGGTGCCGTAGTCGCGGGTTTTGTCGTTGCTGTTCGCGCCAACGCCCGCTTCGCAGGCGACAAGCGCGCTGAGTGCAGCGAAGGCGGTGAATGCTTTTACCATTTTCATGTCATCGTCCCCTTAGCGGATGCACTGAATTTCAACACGGCGGTTGGCTGCCATGCCGCTCGACGTCCGGTTGGACGCTTTTGGCACCCGCTCCCCGTAGCCGCGTGTTGCAGAAACCCGTGCGCCAACGGAACGTGCCACTTGGGCAACCGCATTCGCGCGGCGCTTGGACAAGCTCATGTTGTAGGCGTCGCTGGCGCGGCTGTCGGTATGACCGTCAATGATGTAGGCGGCGGCACCTGCGGACTGGAAGAACTGCTGCAAGCGGCGCTTGTTCGCCGCGTTGATGGTCGCCTGATTGGTCGCGAACAGCTGGTCGGAGTTCATCACGGCACATGTGTTGCCACGACGGCATACCGGAATCCCCTCGCGGGTCACGTGCGGCGTCATGAAGCCTTCAAAGCCGTCATCCATCACCCAGTGCTCACAGCCATCCGGATCAACCCAAACTGTGGGGATGTAGCGTTCGGCGCGCACTGTTGTGCGGCGCACGATCTTGCCGTTGGCGACTGTGCCTTGGCTGAAACCGTCTTCGGTGTAGACATATTGCTGCTGCGCCGAAGCGGCGGTGGTCGACAACGTCAAGGCAGAGACCAGAACGGCACACCCCTTGATCGCGGTCCGTAGGGTACTTGTTAGAGTGTTGTGCACTGCCCTCGTCCTTTTTTCACTATGATCGTTAAGCATCTTCAAACGGTGGGTTGTTGGGATCAGACCGCACCCACCCACATTTGCCGTAGAGTAACAAATTTCGGTGTGGATTAAAGAAGTTTTTACCACATATAGTTGCCGAATCGGCAACAGTGCCACAGGTGGCCGCGCGATTAGCTTACTTTTAGCGGTATATTCGCGGACTTAGGCCAACACACCCTTTAGGGAGTTGGTCACGCTGGCCTCGATCAATACCCGCTGCACAGTGCCGATCATATGCTCCGGTGCATCGCAGTGGACCGCATGCAGGTAGTCGGACTTGCCAACAAGCTGGCCTTCAAGGCGGCCCTTCTTCTCGAACAGAACCTTTACTTCGCGGCCAACCATGCTGCGCTGCGCCTCGTATTGCTGCTCGCTCAACAAAGCCTGCAAACGTTGCAACCGCTCGGACGCCACATCATCCGCCACCGGCTCTTTCTCCGCGGCGGGCGTGCCCGGACGGGCGGAGTATTTGAACGAATAGGCCTGCCCGTATTTGACCGTACGGACCAGATCCATCGTTGCCTCGAAATCTTCCTCGGTCTCGCCGGGGAAGCCCACGATAAAGTCACCGGACAGCAGCAAATCAGGCCGCGCCGCGCGGATGCGGTCGATCAGTTCGATATAACTGGCGGCGGTGTGCTTGCGGTTCATCGCCTTCAGGATTTTGTCGGAGCCGGACTGCACCGGAAGGTGCAGATAGGGCATCAGCTTGTCACAGGTGCCATGCGCCTCGATCAGCGCGTCTTCCATGTCGTTGGGGTGGGAGGTGGTAAAGCGGATGCGCTTCAGCCCCTCGATGTCGTTCAAGGCCCAGATCAGGCGGGCCAAGCCCCATGTGCCGTCCTCGCCCTCGCCGTGGTAGGCGTTGACGTTCTGGCCCAGCAGAGTGATTTCGCGCACGCCGCGCGCGACCAGATTTTCGGCCTCCGCGATCAGGCGTTCCGGCGGGCGGGACACTTCCGCGCCGCGTGTGTAGGGCACCACGCAAAAGGCGCAGAACTTGTCGCAGCCTTCTTGCACGGTCAGGAACGCCGACGGGCGGGCCTTGCTTTCGCGCTTTGGCAGATGCTCGAACTTATCCTCTTCGGGGAAGTCGGTATCTAGGGCCGCTTCGCCGTCGTTCACCTTCTTCATCAGGTCCGGCAGGCGGTGGTAGGTTTGCGGGCCGACAACCAGATCAACCATAGGCTGGCGGCGCATGATTTCGCCGCCTTCGGCCTGTGCGACGCATCCGGCCACACCGATTTTCAGGTCCGGCTTTTCCGCCTTCAACGGCTTCATGCGGCCCAGATCGGAATACAGCTTCTCCGCCGCCTTTTCGCGAATGTGGCAGGTGTTGAGCAGGATCATATCCGCCGCCGCCATATCGTCGGTCGGCTCGTAGCCTTCGGAGCCCAAGGCTTCCGCCATGCGCTCGCTGTCATAGACGTTCATCTGACAGCCGTAGGTCTTGATAAAGAGCTTCTTCGCGTTGGACATGATGCACCGGTGTAACAAGGGTTGAGGCGGGGCATACCCCAGCCCGTGCGATCTTGCAATTCCACGCCGGATGACAGAGTTTAGCTGCGGGCAGAATAGAAAGAACAGCAGGCATGCGGCACAGCTCTCTTAGCGACTTTTTGGGCGTGGCCCAAACCCAGCTTTCGCCTAAGGGCCCGTTTGCACTGGTGTTTATCGAAGACGACACCGAGGTGGAAAGCACCATCAGCCACGTCCAGAAACTGGGCTTTCGCGAAGTGCTGGCCTTTGCCTCCGGCCACTTGTTGCCGAAACCCCGCGACGGGCTGCATCTGATCGAAACCGACATCCACGAGCAGGACGCCTTCGCGCGCATCACCACCGAGGTGATCAAACTGTTTCCCGGCGTCTGGATGCACTACTGCTTCAACGCCGAATTCCTGTACTTCCCGTTCTGCGAAAGCCGCAATGTGCGGGAGTTGATCGCGTTCAACCTAGAGGAACGACGCCACACGGTAATGACCTATGTGGTCGATTTGTATTCCAAGGATCTGGGCAAACACCCCAATGCCGTGTGCATGGAGGACGCCTATCTGGACAAATCGGGCTACTACGCCTTGGCGCGGTTTAGTGAGGACGGCCATGCGCTGGAGCGACAATTGGACTTCTTCGGCGGGCTGCGCTGGCGCTTTGAGGAGCATATCCCGTGGACCCGCCGCCGGATCGACCGCGTGGGGCTGTTTCAGGCGGCGAAGGGCTTGGAGCTGCTGGGCGACCACACGTTCAACGAGCCGGAATACAACACCTATTCCTGCCCGTGGCATCACAACATTTCCGGCACGATCTGCTCGTTCCGAACGGCCAAGGCGTTGGTGTCCAACCCGGGGTCCATGTATGAAATCCCGCACTTCTGGTGGAAGAACTCGGCCAAGTTCGAGTGGAATTCCAACCAGCTTCTGGAGCTGGGCCTGATGGAACCGGGGCAGTGGTTCTAGTCTAACGGCAAAACGGCCCCCGTCGCACATGGGACGGAGGCCGCAAATCGTTCATCCGTTGATTGAGCTTACGCCTCAATCGCCTTTGGCTCGGACGCCTTGCTGATCGCAATCTGGCGCGGCTTCAGGGCCTCTGGCACCTCGCGCGTCAGCTCGATATGCAGCATTCCGTCCGCGTGGGTGGCCGAGGTCACGCGCACGTGGTCGGCCAGATGGAACCGCTTCTCGAAGGCGCGGGTGGCGATGCCACGGTGCAGGTAGGTGGTCTTCTCGCCCTCATCGGCCTTCTTGGCAGACACGATCAGCGCGTTTTCACGCTGCTCCACGGACAGATCGCCCTCAGAGAAGCCAGCGACCGCCACGGAGATGCGGTATTCGTCGTCGCTGGTGCGTTCAATGTTGTAGGGCGGATAGGTGGAGTTTGTGACCTCTGCGGACAAGACACGGTCCATCAGGTCTGCGACCCGATCAAAGCCGACTGTTGCGCGGTGAAGTGGGGTGAAATCATATGCTCGCATGGTGTGCATCCTTATCAATAAGCAATGTTAGCGTTGGCGGGCCTTCCATATGGACAGGCCCGATTTGCATGTACCGAACCCCATTCGGGCATCCGGTGATATTGATTTGGGAAGGGCTGCGCGGGGTTTCAAGACCCTTTGTTTAGGGTTTTAAAAACAACGCGCCGGAGGGCTGGATACCCGTTTGCAGCGCCACGCGGGACGCGCCGGTATCGGTGCGGCGGAACACGCCATCGTTGTATTCAATCTCGCTCAGAAGCGCGGACAGGCGTTGGTCCAACCCGACGCCAAGCGCCACCTTTTGCTGGCGCCATTCCGCCTTGGCAGACACCACGGACAAGATCACGGGCGCGCCGTTCTGCATCGCAAAGATCGGCGCACCGGAGGAGCCGAAGTCGACATCGCAGGACGTCACATAGACCCCAGGATCACGGGCCAGAACGTTGCATGTTTCCTGAATGGAGGGTGCATCGGCGCGGTGTTTGGCATAGGAAATGACCTGAACCTCCTGCCCGCGCTCCACCGTCAAGGCAGTGTCAAACGGACGGATGGAGGGGTTCTTGATCGGCTGGTCCAATTGGATAACAGCCAGATCGGAGGACACTTTGTCGACGTTGTCGCGCCCCTTGTAGACGTAATCGGGGTGGATGACGGACCGCCGCGCACCGCGGTAGGCAGAGGCGCGACCGTGCTGCCAGCCCGCCAGAAACTCGATATCGCTGTCATCGGTGCGCACGCCGTCGGCATCAAAGAAGCAATGCGCAGCGGTTAACACCAGATCGGGCGCAATCAACGTGCCCGTGCAAAATCCGCTGGTGCCCAGATTGATCCGCCCCACGCCCTGCCACGCCTTGGTGGCGTCCAGTGACGTCAGCGGCCGCAAGTCGCCCTCCGCCTGTGCTGAGGTCGCCAAGATGACTGCCGCTATGAGTGTTGCCAGAATTCGCATCAATTGCCCCGATATGCCCGCTTTGACCCTAATTAGAAAACAGTTAAGGCGGAAATGCGGCCATGACTGGCCCCTTTTGGGCCCGACGGCCAGACCATCCAAAGACACCAGCACAGGCGGCGCTGTCTACCCCGTCCGTTCAGCAATCCGGCGACTGCGGATAAAATGCAGCAGTTGGCGGCGCGCTACCGCAGCACGGGGATGTCCATCGGGCGCACGCCCCCGTTTGCCGCCGCCAGCATCGCGGGCGGTTTGGGGCCGCCGGTGGCCCAGTCCAAAAGCTCCACCGTGTGAACGATGGGCACCTGCGTGCCGGAGCCTATCTGCATCATACATCCGATGTTGCCCGCCGCAATGATATCAGGATTTTTGGCCTCAAGCGTTTGAACCTTACGGTCCTTGAGTTGCTTGGATATCTCTGGCTGCATCAGGTTGTAGGTGCCTGCGGATCCGCAACACAGATGCGGGTCGGCGGGTTCAAGCACCGTGAAACCGGCCCGCTTGAGCAAGTCCTTCGGGTAGGTTTTGATCTGCTGGCCGTGTTGCAAAGAACATGCTGCGTGATAGGCCACCTTCATCTGCTGGTCCGCGCCTTGCGGCAGGTCGAGCTTCATCAGCACCTCAGAGACGTCCATCGCGATATCCGAGACCGCCTGCGCCTGCGCCGCCATATCGCTGTCGCGGAACATGTGGCCGTAGTCCTTCACCGTCGTGCCGCAGCCCGACGTGTTGATAACAATGGCGTCCAACCCCTTGCCGTTCATCTCCGCGTTCCATGCGCGGATGTTTTTGGCGGCGGTTGCGTGGCTCTCGCTGGTTTTGCCCATGTGGTGAGTCAGCGCGCCGCAGCACCCTGCGCCCTCCGCCACGACAACCTCGCAGCCCAAACGGGTCAGCAGGCGGATGGTGGCATCGTTGATGTCGGTGTTCAGCGCCTTTTGCGCGCACCCCGTCATCAAGGCGACGCGCATCTTTTTAGGGGCCTTGGGGGCAAAGGTTTGCGGGTCGTCATTGCGCGAGACGGGGGGGATGATTTTAGGGGCCATTTCCAGCATCGCGCGCAGCCGCGCGTCCGGCATGAAGCGCGCCAAGGGGCGGCCAATCTTGGCCCCCAGCAACGCAAGGCGAAACCGGCTCGGATAGGGCAATATCCGCGCCAACACCCAGCGCAACGCGCGGTCGGTGAAGGGGCGGTCGTAGTGCTCTTCGATATATTCGCGGGCGTGGTCGACCAGATGCATGTAATGCACCCCCGACGGGCAGGTCGACATGCAGGCCAGACACGACAGGCAACGGTCGACGTGCTTCACGGTTTTGGCGTCCGGCTTGCGGTCGTTCTCCAGCATGTCCTTGATCAGGTAGATACGGCCACGCGGGCTGTCCAGCTCATCCCCCAGCACCTGATAGGTCGGGCACGTGGCCGTGCAAAAACCGCAATGCACACAGGCCCGCAGGATTTTCTCGGAATGCGCGGTGGCGGGGGTCTCAAGCTGCGCGGGTGTGAAATTCGTTTGCATGCTTTACCCCATTAATCCGGTGTTAAAAATTCGGCGCGGATCGAACTGTGCGCGCAGGCCTTGGGAGATCGCCGCAAGGGCGGCGGGTTCAGGATGAAAGGTGCGCGCCGCGCCGCGCAGACAGGTCGCATGGCCGGAAAACTTGCCCAAGCCGCCACGCAGGTCAGCGCCCTCAGACACAACGGCCCAGATCAGCCCGCCCCCCCAGTCCAGCGAATAGCGCATGTCTGACGGAAGGAATTTCAACACCTCCGGCGCGTCACTCGGTTTGACGGAAATGCGCCACAGGTCGCCCGCGACCCCTGCGAAATGCGTTACGTCGCGGGTGGCGGCCCACAGGTCGCGGGAGGCTTCGCCGTGCAATTCCTCCATATCGCCAAAGCCGTCCAACAGCGCGCGCAATGCCTTGAGGCGATAGGTGACGGAGGCCTCGAACCCCTCCAGCCGCAACACGGTTTTCGTGGCTTCGGGAAGATAAGCCGCGCCGGATATCTCGTAAGGAGAGCCCAGAGCCTTGGACATCGCCGCAACTGCGCGGGCGGCGTCCAAGCCGTGCACCACTAGCGTCGCGGTGGCCTCTATCCCCGGCAACACCTTGAAGCCAACCTCAGAGAGCACCCCCAGCGTGCCGTGCGATCCCGCCATCAGCTTCACCAGATCGTAGCCGGTCACATTCTTCATCACGCGGCCGCCGTTCTTGATAACCGTGCCCTGCCCATCCACGTAGCGCACGCCGATCAGGCTGTCGCGGCACGCGCCCGCCTGAATGCGCCGCGGGCCGGAGGCATTGGTGGCAACGCCCCCGCCAATCGTCGGCTCACCTGTGGTGCCAAGCAACGCGCGGTGGTCCATTGGCTCGAACGGCAGGCGTTGGTTTTCCTGCGCCAGTGCCGCCTCAATCTCGGCCACGGGCGTGCCCGCTTTGGCCACCAGCGTCAAAGCACCCGGCTCGTATAGCTCGATGCCGGTCAGCCCAGCGGTGGAGAGCACCTCCCCCTTCGCCTGCCCGATCGGCCGCGTGCCGCCACCTTGAATGCGCAAGGGGCCTGTTGCGCCTGCGACCGCTTCGGCCAGCGCTGCTTCGCTATCGGGTGTCATCATGTCGTCTCAACTTCTTCAAAAGCGTTTCATCTTGGCAAAAATATTCCCCCCGGATGGGCGGTTTCAGCCCGCGCGGCGGGTCTCGGTCGCACTCAGCGGAAAAACCTTGGCGGGGTTGAGCAGCCATTTCGGGTCGAACACGTCTTTGACCTTCATCTGCGCCTCCAGATCCTCGGGCGCGAATTGGTCGAACATCAGGTCGCGTTTCTCGATGCCAACGCCGTGCTCCCCCGTCAGGCAGCCGCCGACCTCTACACACAGGCGCAAGATGTCCGCGCCCATGGCTTCGCATAGCTCCAGATCGCCTTCCTTGTTGGCGTTGAACAGGATCAGCGGGTGCATGTTGCCGTCGCCTGCGTGAAAGACGTTGCCCACATCCAGCCCGTATTGCTTGGACAGCTCGCCAATGCGTTTCAAAACATAAGGCAGCTCCGACACGGGGATCGTCCCGTCAAGGCACATATAATCGTTGATCTGGCCCATGGCGCCGAAGGCGGATTTGCGGCCCAACCAGATTTTGGCGCTTTCCTCGGCGGAGGTGCTTTCGCGCAGCTCCACGGGGTTATGCTTGCGGGCGATGTCCATGATCTTGGCAAGCTGGTCGTCGATCTCCTGCGGGGAGCCTTCGACCTCCACGATCAGCAGCGCCTCGCAGTCGGGGTAGCCCGCGCCCGCGAAAGCCTCGGTGGCGCGGATGACGGGGCGGTCCATGAATTCGATGGCCACGGGCAGCACGCCCGCCTTGATAATGTCAGCCACGCAGGCGCCTGCGACTTCGTTGTCGTCAAAGCCCATTAACACGGGCCGCGCGCCTTCGGGCTTGCGCAGAATGCGCAAGGTGGCTTCGGTAACAACCCCCATTTGCCCCTCAGAGCCGCAGATGATGCCCAGCAGATCGTAGCCCGCCGCATCCAGATACGCGCCGCCGATTTCAACGATGGTCCCGTCCATCTGCACCATGGTCACGCCCAGCAGGTTGTTTGTCGTCACGCCGTATTTCAGGCAATGCGCCCCGCCGGAGTTCATGGCGATATTGCCGGCAATCGCGCAGGCCAGCTGCGACGAGGGGTCTGGGGCGTAGAAGAAATCATTCTCCTCCACCGCGCCGGTCACGCTAAGGTTGGTCCGGCCTGTTTGCACACGGATGTAGCGGTCGTCGTAATTGGTTTCCAGCACAGCGCTGAGCTTGGCAACGCCTAGGATCACGCAATCCGCCGTGGGCAGCGCGCCCCCTGCCAGCGACGTGCCGGAGCCGCGTGGCACGACAGGCACGCCCTCTTCGTGGCAGATTTTCAAAACCGCCGCGACCTCCTCGGTGGAGGACGGCAGCACCGCGCAAAGCGGCGGGCATTTATAGGCCGTCAGCGCATCGCACTCATAGGCGCGGGTTTCGAATTCATCGTGGATCACCGCGTCCTTAGGCAGCACCTGCTGCAAGCGCGATACCAGCTTGGCCTTCTTGGCCATGATACGGGCGTCCGGGGCGGGCATTTCCATGAGTTGTCCTCTCGCTGCACAGCAATTGGTAAAAACATATTACCAATTTACCCGTATGGCAAGTCCCCCAAATCGCGAGTAGCATCACGATATGACAATATTAGACCACCTGTCCCTTCTGACGCCTCTCGACGCCGCCGCCCTTGCTTTGCTGGCTTTCTGCTGGTTTTTCATGAGCTGGTGGATCGAGCGCCCCAACACCGCGCGCCCGTCGGTCACCGCCATCATGGTTGAATACCGCCGCGAATGGATGCGGCAGATGGTGACCCGCGACCCGCGCATTTTTGACGCGGCGATTCTATCGGACCTGCGCCAAGCGACGTCTTTCTTCGGCTCCGGCTGCATGATCGCGATTGGCGGCGTGCTGGCGATGATTGGCAACACCGAGCAAATCCAGATGGTCGCCTCCGACCTGACCTCCGAGGAAATTCCCAGCATCGTCTGGCAGGTGAAGCTGATGGTGGTCGTGCTGTTTCTGACGCATGCGTTCTTGAAGTTCGTGTGGTCCAACCGGCTGTTTGGCTACTGCGCGGTGATCATGGCGGCGGTGCCCAACGACATCACCCAGCCCACCGTCTACCCCCGCGCCGCCCAAGCTGCCGACATCAACGTGCGCGCCGCGTGGAACTTCAACCGTGGGCTGCGCGCTATATATTACTCCTTGGGCACGCTGGCGTGGCTATTGGGGCCGATCCCCTTGATCCTTGCAACATTGATGGTCACCTATATCATCTGGCAAAGGGAATTCTGGTCCCTGCCGCGCGACATTTTGCAAAACGGGCCTGCATTGCCTGCAGCCACCGAGGAGACATCGACATGAGACCTCTACTGGTATCGGCCTTCCTTTTGGGGGCAACCGCCCTGCCCGCGCTTGCAGACCAAGCGCTGATCGAGCGCGTGACCGCCCGCCAATCCAGCAACAGCTGGAGCTTTGACGTCACAATCAGCCACCCTGACACGGGGTGGGACCATTACGCTGACGGTTGGTCGGTGAATGCGCCGGACGGCACCGAGCTTGGCTTTCGCCAGTTGGCGCATCCGCATGAAAATGAACAACCGTTCACACGGTCCCTGTCTGGCGTCGTTGTGCCCGAGGGGGTGAGCGAGGTTATCATCCGCGCCCGTGACAGCGTGCACGGGTGGTCCGACAAGACCTACACCGTCAAGCTGAAGAACTAGCGGCGGCCCTCGCGCAGCCACGCGCCGACCGTCAGCATCATTGCCAGCAACAAGAACACCCACGGCGACACGAGCGCCGTGACGGTGACGTTCGTGGTCACGTAAGCGTCGCGCGGGGTCAGGCCGATCCAGCCGCGACCGGCGGCGTTGCGACCTTCACCGACCATACGCAGGCTTGGAATGCCGTCCTCCAGACGTAAGATACCGCCACGGGTGGCATCGACCGCATCTTGCAGCTTGTCGCCAGAGGCCACGGTCTCGATGAATTCACGCGGGGCGGCAGGACCAAGGGCGAGGACGCTTTCCTGATCGCCCTCCTTCAGGCGGTAAAGCCCCTGCTGCGGCCCGTCGAATGTTGCGGTGAATCGGCCGGGGCTGGTTTCCGTCAGCGGCACCATGGTCACCGTGCCGTCAGGTGCGGTGATCTCCAACTCACCGACCTCCATCTCCAGCGTGCGGCGGGTCAGCGTCATGGTTTGCCCTTCGGCGGTGGCGGTCAGGGCCTCCTCCTCCAGATCAGGTTCTTTCATCATCCAGTGCGCCAGACGGCGCAGCAATTCCAGCTGCGGGCCACCGCCCTCAAATCCGCGGTGCCAAAGCCACGCCTGATCGGATGCCATAAGCGCGATGCGCCCTTCGCCCACGCGGTCAAGCGTGAGCAGCGGGCGGCCTTCTATCCCAGACATCACCGTTTGGCCTTGCAAGCGCTCTACCTCAATCTGGCGCATCCAGCGGCCCCAACCCGGCACCCCGTCTACGGGGGCAGTCGGCGCAAATTTCTCCAGACCTTCGGTCACCGGATGGCGCGCACCAAGCTCTGAGATAAGCGGCGTGAAGCCTTGGTCCAGCACCCGCGCCGTTGGGCGGGCCGGAAGGATGTCGCCCAAAGGCGAGCGGTAAATACTGTCGGCGGAGGCGAAGTCCGGCCCAGCCGCGACAAGCACCGCGCCGCCGCCTTCGACATACTGCCGGATACTGTCGAAATAGAGGGCGGGCAGGATGCCGCGCCGTTTGTAGCGGTCAAAGATGATCAGATCGAATTCGTCGATCTTCTCCAAAAACAGCTCCCGCGTGGGGAAGGCGATCAGGGACAGCTCCGACACAGGCACGCCGTCTTGCTTTTCAGGCGGGCGCAGGATGGTGAAATGCACAAGGTCGACCGCGCTGTCGGATTTTAGAAGGTTGCGCCATGTGCGCTCCCCCGCGTGGGGTTCGCCGGAGACCAGCAAAACGCGCAGCCTGTCACGCACGCCGTTGATCTGCACCACGGCGGAGTTGTTGCGGTCCGTCAACTCGCTGTCATCCGCCGCGACGTTGAATTGCAGCACGTTCATGCCGCCATGCGGCAGGGTGAGCGGCAGCTCCAGATCCTCACCTGTTGGCACTTGGAAGGTCTGCGCCTCTGCCCCGTCGATGGCGATGGAGAGGCTGGCCAAGGGCGGTGTGCCAGAGGGCACCGCGCCTTGATCCTCAATCCGCAATGTGAGGGTGATTTCCTCATCCAAGATCGCGAAAGCGGGCGCATTTTTGACGATTAGGCGGCGGTCCCAATCAGGGCTGCGTCCGGTCAAAAGCGTGTGCAACGGCGCGTCCAGCGCGGGGGCGCGGGCCGTGTCATGGACCTGCCCGTCGGTCACGAGGATCGTGCCCGCAACGCGGGATTTCGGCACCTCCGACAAGGTATCGGTCAACGCGCTCATCAACTGGGTTCCGGCGTCGCCCTGCCCGTCGGGCACGGTGACCGTGCGCAGCTCCATCCCGCGCGACGTGATGTCATCGCTTAGGGCCTGAACGGCCTCGCCCGTTTGGGTGGTGCGGTCCGACAGGTGCTGCGACGCGCTGTCATCCACCACCATAACGACGATATCTGACAGGGGGTCGCGCTCCTCGTCCTGCAAAGACGGGTTGGCCAAGGCCCCGAGCAGAACGACCAGCGCCAAGCCGCGCAGCCACCAGCCATTCAGGCCGCGCCAGATCGCCAGCACCAAACAAAGCGTTGCCACAGCCGCCGCGACATACAGCGCGGGCCACGGCAGGAGAGGGGCAAAAATCACGTCCATTCTAATTCCCCAACCGCTCTAGCAGGGCCGGCACATGGACCTGATCTGATTTGTAGTTGCCGGTCAGCACATGCATCACCACGTTGACCCCAAAACGGATCGCCAACTCGCGCTGACGCTCGCCAGCAAAGCCGCGCCCCACCGGATAAAGGGCATTGCCCCGCGCATCGCGCGCCCATGCCGCGGCCCAATCGTTGCCACCGATCAGCACCGGCGTCACCCCGTCGTTGAGATCACGGAACGGCAGCCCCTCCGCCGCTTGCGCGTCGGCGGGGGCGGCTTCGACCCAGATATCGCGCGAGGTGAACCGACCGGGATAGTCTTGCAACAGGTAGAACGTGCGCGTGAGCACGTGGTCTTCTGGAATGGGTTCCAGCGCGGGGATATCCAGCGGCGCGGCCAAGGCCTGCAACTTGCGGCCCATCGGCGTGGACGCGCCAAAGCCGCCGATATTGCCGTCGCGGGTGTCAAAAAGGATCATCCCACCGGTTCGCAAATAGCGGTTCAGCTTGGCATAAGCTTCGGGCGACGGTGTGGGTTGGCTTTCAATGATCGGCCAGTAGAGGATCGGGAAGAAGGACAGCTCGTCCGCCTCCAGATCGACCATGATAGGGTCCGCAGGCTCCACCGAGGTGCGGCGAAACAGGCTCATCGACAGGCCGCGTAACCCCTCGTCTGAGACGCGGTCCAGCTTGGCGTCGCCGGTTTTCACATAGGCCAGCACCACCTCGGACGTGGCTTGCACCGCGCGGCTGTCATCTTGGGCGCGTGACTGCTGCGGTAGGGCTGACACTGCGAACAGCACGACGGCGGCTGTCGTCGCGCCGCGCAGCTTGCCGGACAGCGACAGCGTGGCGAGGATATCGAGCAGTAACAGCAGCAAAGCCGCCGACAAAAGCGCGCCCATCAACGGGGTTTCCTGCGCCACGGACAGGCCTTCGACCTTGGTGCCCGCGGGCCATGACGATGCACTGAGGGTTGTGTCGCTGGCGATCACGTTCAAGGCAATGCGCCGGTCCTCCCCCGCATACAGACCAGGCGGAAGCGCGGCACCGATGGGATTTTCGGCCAGCACCTCGCCCGCCACGCCTGCCAAATCACCCGCATCGCTGACCACGCCAAACGCGTCGAGCGTTTCTTCGGGCACCCATGTCGTGCCGATCAAATCTTCCGCCGCGATGGTTGCGGGGCGGGTGGAGATCGCGAGGCGCTCCAACATCTGCACGAACAGGCCAGACAGCGGCAGGGTGGACCATTCGGCGTTGGCGGTGACGTGGAACAGGATGATCTGACCGTCGCCCAAGGATTTGCGCGTGACCAGCGGCGTACCGTCCGCCAGCGACGCCACGGTGCGTGCGGCTAAGTCTGGGTCCGGCTGCGCCACCACTTGCGCGGTGACTTGCACGTCTTCGGGGATGCTAAGGCCAAAGAACGGGCCGTCGCGGGTAAAGGCCCGCAGCGCTTTCGGCTCCCCCCATGACATGGCACCGCCGACGCTGCGCCCGCCCGCGCGCAGGCGAACGGGCATAAGCGGATCGTCGCTTTCGACATCGGCGGCGGCGGTGCGTGGTCCGGCAAAGCGGACCAACATACCGCCCTCATCGACCCAATCCAAAAGCGCGTCACGTTCCGCGCCGGACACGGTTGCAACATCGGCCAGCACCAATGCGTCGGGACTGGCGAGCAACATGTCTTGCAAGCTGCCTTCGATCAGGTCGGCGGTCGGCACCAGTGCTTTGTTCAGGTAATAGAGCGGCGACAGCAGGTCTTGCGCCTCTTGGTCGTTGCGGCCTGCCAGCAAGCCGACTTCGCGCCGCTTCAAGGCATCATCCGTCAGCGCCACAGCCCCTGCCGAGCGCAGCCCCGCAATTTCGAAGCGGTTCACACGGTTGCGCAATTCGGTCGGCAGGTCCAACAGCACCTCTGTCGAGGTCGCCCCTGCGGCGAAGTCGGCGGTGGCGGTGGCCAATTCACGCTCCGCCCCGTTCGGGTCCGGCCCCATGGCCGACAGGGTGATGCTTTGCGCGGCACCCGCAGGGCTGCGCAGCGCGGTGATGGAAATACGACCGTCTTTGAACACGGCGGGCTTCAAGGCATAGATCGGGCGCGCGGTTTCAATGATGCTGACATCGCCTTTGGCCTCAAACGCGGCCAACACATCCGCACGGCTGTCGCGGTCCAACCCGTCAGAGAACCAGACGGTATCGAAGGCCGCATCGCCAAGGCGCGGCAGCCACTCTGCCACCTTATCTGCGTCCGGTGCCCATGCGCGGGGCTGCACCCCTGCGAGCGTTGCGGCGACGGCGTCAGCGGATTGGAAGCTCAGCGGGCCAGCGGGCGGGTCGGACAGAAGGGTGATGGTGGCGGGGCGGCCTTCGCGGGCGGCTTCGGCCAAAAGCTCCTCCACACGGGCTTTGCGGGCTGGCCAGTCGCGCGCGCTGGCCCAAGAGCCGTCCATAGCGATGAGCAGCGGGCCGGAGCCTGCGCGGTCTTCTTCGGGGTTCAGGACCGGACCCGCGAAGCCGATGATAAACGCGGCCACCGCCAACATGCGCAGCAGCAGCAACCACCACGGGGTGGTGTCGGTCTGAGCCTTATCGTCGGTCAGGCCAAGCAGCAGCGCGATGCCTGGAAAGCGGCGTTTGACCGGCGCGGGTGGCACGGCGCGCAGCAGCCACCACAGGATCGGCAAAATCGCGAGGGCGGCTAAAAGAAGCGGTGCGGTGAAGGCAAGACTGGCTATCATGACGCCCCGCGTTCCAGCGACTGATACAGCCACAGCAGGGCCTTGGCCGCCGGATCATTGGTGTGATGGCACATGTAGCGCCAGCCGGTTTTACGGGCCAGATCCTGCAACTGCGCCTTGCGCGCGGCAAGTCGCTGCAAATACGCGTCGCGCAGGGAATTGGCCTTGAGGGTTTCGAATTTTATGGCGCCGGACATGCTCTCGAAGACGGTGCGCCCGTCGTAGGGAAAGGCCTCCTCGTCAGGGTCCAGCACTTGCAGCAAAACCCCGCGCACACCGCGATCGGTTGCGGCGGTCAGGGCGGTGGCAACCTCTGCCGGATCGCCCAGAAAGTCGGAAATAAACACCGCGCGGGAGCCTGCAGGCAACACACGGGCGTTGGGCGCGCCGTAGTCGGCAGTGCCTTCCGCATTCATCAAATGGCCAGCCGTGCGGGTCAAATGCCCCTCGCCGCGCCGTGGCGGGGTGCCGCGATCCGCGAGGCCGAAACGCTCTCCGCCTTTGTTCAGCAACACACAGAGCGCCATGGCGATAACGCGGGCGCGGTGGCCCTTGGTGGGGCGATCCTTGCCACCCGCAAAGGACATAGACAGCGCGTCATCAACCCAGAGCATGACCGATTGCGCCGCTTGCCATTCCTTTTGACGCACGAAGGTGGCGTCGGACCGCGCGGAGCGCCGCCAGTCCACATCGCGCAGCCCGTCGCCGTGTTGCGTGGGACGGTACTGCCAAAATTCATCGCCCATGCCCGCCCGTTTGCGGCCATGTTCCCCCAAGAGAACCGTCGCGGCCAAATGCTCCGCCTGCGCCAAAAGCGCGGGGAAGGCGCTGGCGTGGGCCTCGGCGCGGTGCCGTAGGCCTGCGGGCGTGGTCGCGGTATCTTTGGGGGTGGCTTGGCTCACGCCGCAGCTTTCCGCTGGCTGGTTTTGGCGGCGACATCCGCGATAACGTCGGACAAAACGCGCCCTTCCGCGCGGGCGGCGAAGCTCAGCGCCATGCGGTGCGACAGGATCGGGTCCGCCATCGCCAGCACATCGTCGGAGGATGGCGCGAGGCGGCCTTGCAGCAACGCGCGGGCGCGCACGGTCAGCATCAACGCCTGTGCGGCGCGGGGGCCCGGCCCCCAAGCGACGGTTTCGCGCACCAGATCGGTGGCTTCGCCCTCGTCAGGGCGGCACGCGCGGACCAGATCAAGGATATGCTCCACCACCGCATCGCCCACGGGCATGCTGCGGACCAAATTTTGTGCTGCGATTAGCTCCGCGCCTGTGAAGACCTGCGTGGATTTCGCCGTCGCCGTACCGGTTGTGGCCAGCAGGATATCGCGCTCGGTGTCGCGGTCGGGGTAGTCGACGTTGATTTGCAGCAAGAAGCGGTCAAGCTGGGCCTCCGGCAACGGGTAGGTGCCTTCCTGCTCCAACGGGTTTTGCGTGGCCAGAACGTGGAATGGCGCGGGCAGCTTGTGGTCAACGCCCGCCACGGTGACGGAGCGTTCCTGCATCGCCTGAAGCAGCGCGGACTGGGTGCGCGGCGAGGCACGGTTGATCTCATCTGCCATCAACAACTGCGCGAAAATCGGGCCCTCGATGTAGCGAAACGCGCGGCTGCCATCGTCTGCGGTTTCCAGCACCTCGGAGCCGATGATATCGGCGGGCATCAAATCCGGCGTGAACTGCACACGGTTGGAGCTGAGCCCCATAACGGTGGAGAGCGTATCAACAAGCAGGGTTTTGCCCAAGCCGGGAAGCCCCATGAGCAGCGCATGACCGCCGGACAACATGGCAATCAGCGATAAATCAACTGCGCCCTGCTGGCCAATGATCTGCTGGCCGATGCTGTTGCGCGCAGCGTTCAGCTTGTCCGCAAGGGCTTCAATATCTTTTACCAGTTCCTGCGCGTCTGCCATGTGACAACTCCCTCGGGGCGGCTATAATCAATATGTATATAAAGGCAGATATGGCGGGATAATAGAATGGCAAAAGGTACAGATGCACAAAAGCTTGAGGTCCCGTCGGCGGAAAGTATCGCAGCCGCTGCGCAAGAAAGCGCCAAAGGCGGCCTGCCGCCGGTAGACAAATGGAATCCGCCGTTTTGTGGCGACTTGGACATGCGCATCGCGCGGGATGGGACGTGGTTCTATCTGGGCACGCCCATTGGGCGGGCGGGGCTGGTGAAGCTGTTCTCGTCGATCATCCGCAAAGACGGCGACGACTATTTCCTTGTGACGCCCGTGGAGAAAGTGGGCATCAAGGTGGACGACGCGCCATTTGTGGCGCTGGATTTCAACGTGGTGGGCGAAGGCGAGGGCCAGAAACTGCGCTTCGAGACACATGTGGGCGACGTCTTTGTTGCAGGGCCGGATCACCCGATCCGCGTGGCCTATGACGACAATGGCGAGCCGTCGCCTTATGTATTGGTTCGCCGCAATCTGGAGGCGTTGGTGGACCGCAAAAGCTTTTACCGGTTGGTTGATCTGGGGGTTCACCGCGACGGCTGGTTCGGGGTGTGGTCTTCGGGGGAATTCTTCTCGATCATTCGCTCTGACGCGCTTGAGGGCTGATCACATCCGCGTGCGCACTTGGTTGGCACCATAGCTTACAGGCACTTAGCAGCCGTCCTGCGCGATGGCGCACAGAGATCGTGCGCGGCAGGGCTTTTCGGGCTGCGGTGAACTGCCTAGCATCGCCCAGATTGCTGACCTGTCGAGAGCCCGCGTATGAACCGTTTCTTGTTTGCCCACCTGCTGTTTAGCGCCGTGACCTCCGCGCTGATGTCATCGCTAGTGTGCGGCGTCGCCACCTTCCGCATGGTTGGGGCGTCGGCGGCGTTTGTACACGTGTGGTCCGGCGCGTGGTTTTTCGCGTGGCCTGTGGCGTTCATCGTGCTGGTCAGCATCGGGCCGTTCGTGCGCAAGACCGTTTATCGCGGGTGCAAGTGCCCGATGGCCGTGCCCTCGCAAGAGCCGCACGAGACGCGCTAGTGCGCCTCGGCCCAGTTTGCGCCCTGCCCTGCATCCACCACCAGTGGCACGTCAAATTTAACCGCTGGATCGGATGCGTTTTCCATGATGCCGCGCACGGTGTTGACCGTGTCGTCCACCGCGTCTTCCGGCACCTCGAAGATCAATTCATCGTGGACCTGTAGCAGCATTTTGCACGGCAAGTCCTTGATCGCCGCAGGCATCTGGATCATCGCACGGCGGATGACGTCCGCCGCCGTGCCTTGGATCGGCGCGTTGATCGCGGCGCGTTTGGCAAAGCCAGCCCCCGGGCCTTTGGCGTTGATCTCCGGCGTGTGGATTTTGCGGCCAAACAGCGTTTGCACGTAGCCGTTATCCTTGGCGAATTGCACGGTTTCATCCATGTACGCGCGGATGCCGGGGAAGCGTTCAAAGTAGCGGTCGATGAAGCCCTGCGCCTCACTACGCGGAATGCGCAGGTTGCGGGCCAGACCGAAGCCGGAGATGCCGTAGATCACCCCGAAGTTGATCGCCTTGGCCTGACGGCGCACGTCTGGTGTCATCTCGTCCAAAGGCACGCCGAACATCTCTGACGCGGTCATGGCGTGGATATCGTGGCCATCCTTGAAGGCCTGCTTCAGCGCATCAATCCCCGCGACGTGGGCGAGGATACGCAGCTCAATCTGGGAATAGTCGAGCGACACAAGCACATTGCCCTGCTCCGCCACAAACGCCTCGCGGATGCGGCGGCCTTCCTCGGAGCGAACAGGAATGTTTTGCAGGTTCGGATCGGACGACGACAGACGGCCGGTGTTCGCCCCAACGATAGAATAGCTGGTGTGCACGCGGCCAGTATCGGCGTTGATATGGGTTTGCAGCGCGTCGGTGTAGGTGGATTTCAGCTTTGACAGCTGGCGCCAATCCAGCACCTTGCCGGGCAACTCATGCTCTGTTGCGAGGTCTTCCAAGATGTCCACACCCGTGGAGTAGGCACCTGTCTTGCCCTTTTTACCGCCCGGCAATTCCAGCTTGTCGAACAGGATTTCGCCCAGCTGTTTGGGGGAGCCGACGTTGAAATCCTGGCCTGCGAGTTCGTGAATTTCCGCCTCCAGCCCCGCCATCTTCTGCGCGAACGCGTTGGACATGCGGCTCAGCGTGTCACGGTCCACTTTGATGCCGTGCCGCTCCATCTGGGCCAGAACCGGCACCAAGGGGCGCTCCAACGTCTCGTAAACTGTGGTGACCCCTTTTTGGTGCAACTGGGGCTTCAACAACTGCCAAAGGCGCAGCGTGATATCCGCGTCTTCGGCGGCGTAGGGCGTGGCGTCGTCGATAGGGACACGGTCGAATGTAATCTGACTTTTGCCCGTGCCGAGCAGGGATTTAATCGGGATCGGGGTGTGCCCCAGATAGCGTTCCGACAATGCGTCCATACCGTGACCATGCAGGCCTGCGTTCTGCGCGTAGCTGATCAGCATGGTGTCATCGAACTGGGCCAGATCAATGCCGTATCTGTTAAAGATTTTGGCGTCGTATTTCATGTTCTGGCCGATTTTGAGGATGCTTTCATCCTCAAGCATGGGTTTCAGCAGATCGAGCGCCTCTTGCAGGGGCATTTGCCCCTCCGCCGCGGCGTCGGAGCCAAACAAATCATCGCTGCCTTGCTTGTGCGCCAGCGGGATGTAGCAGGCGTGACCCGCGTTCACGCAGAGCGATATGCCCACGAGGTCCACAACCATATCGTCAAGGCCTGTGGTCTCGGTGTCGACGGCGACATGGCCATGCTCATAGACAAGATCGACCCATGTTTGCAGCGTGATCGCATCGCGCACTGTCTCGTAAGTGGCGTCTTTGATTTCGGGCATTTCCGGCGCGTCAGCGGCAACGGGGGCTGCGTCCTCGATAACCGGTGCCTCTGTCCCCAGCTTATCGGCGATACGCTTGGTTAACGTGCGGAATTCCATGCGGGCGAGGAAGTCGAGCAGGCGTTCTGGGTCCGGATCGCGGACCTCCAAATCGTCAATGGAGAAGGTCAGCGGCGTGTTTTCATCCAGCTGCACCAGTCGTTTAGACAGTTCGATCTGGGCGCGGTGCTCAATCAGGGTCTGGCGGCGTTTGGGCTGTTTGATTTCCTCGGCGCGGTCCAAAAGCTGCTCCAGCGAGCCGTATTCATTAATCAGCAGGGCCGCCGTTTTGATACCGATACCCGGCGCGCCGGGTACGTTATCGACGCTATCGCCTGCCAGCGCTTGCACATCGACAACGCGGTTCGGGCCTACGCCGAATTTTTCCTCAACGCCTTCGACGTCGATGACCTTGTTCTTCATCGCATCCAGCATTTCGACGCCGCCGCCGACAAGCTGCATCAAGTCCTTATCGCTGGAGATGATCGTGCAACGTCCGCCGAGGTCGCGCGCCTGCACGGCAAGGGTCGCGATGATGTCGTCGGCCTCATAGCCCTCCATCTCCTCGCAGGCGATGTTGAAGGCCACCGTGGCTTCGCGTGTTAGGGGCATTTGCGGGCGCAAATCCTCTGGCATGGCGTCGCGGTTGGCTTTGTAGAGATCATACATATCGTTGCGGAAAGTGTGTGACCCTTTGTCAAAGATCACAGCAACATGGGTCGGCGCGTCGGGGCCGTTGTTGCCCTCCACATAGCGCTGCAACATGTTGCAAAATCCCGCAACCGCCCCGATGGGCAGCCCGTCAGACTTGCGTGTGAGCGGTGGTAGAGCGTGGTAGGCGCGGAAGATAAAGGCAGAGCCGTCGATCAGGTGCAGATGGCAGCCCTTGCCGAACGCCACTAGACTTTACCCTCAAAGTCTTTGTGGACGATCTTTTTATCGCAGTAGGGACATTCAACATAGCCGACAGTCGCAGGGATTTGCAGCCAGACACGCGGGTGGCCCAAGGCCCCTTCGCCGCCATCACACGCGACGCGCATGGTGTCCACAATTACAGTCTCAGGAGCAGCAGTGGCCATGATGAATCGTCCCGTTTCAAGAGTAAATCAGAGGGGGCAATCATAGCGCCCCCACCCGCGCCGACAAGGGCGGACTGCGCGCGCAGTGCAGAACAAAAGCGCGATCGCCGCAGAAAAAATGCCCGGCAGCCGGATTGCCGTGGTGTCGTCACAAAATCGCGGTTTTTAGGGCACCTTCGGCGGCGATACCCACAGGGGTATCCAAACGCGACTTCCAGCAAGGACATTTTAAATATGATCGGTTTATTTTCAATTATTGCGCTGCTTGGTGTGGGGTTGGTCACGGATGTGTTCGGCGGAAGCGACGATAAAGCCGCTGACGACGCCCAAAACCCTGAAGACGGTGGTGGCGAGGAAGCTACGCTCATCGGCACCGAGAACGGCGATATCATTGAGGCGACCACTGCCAATGAAACCATCAACGCAAACGCGGGCGACGATATTGTTGACGGCGGCGCGGGCGATGACACGCTGAACGGCGGGCCGGGCGACGACCTGATGACGGGCGGCGACGGCAATGACATTGTGAACGGCGGCGAAGGTGACGACGTGTTGTTCGGTGGCGAAGGCGACGACCTGATCCGCGGCAGCGTTGGCCAAGACAGCCTTTACGGCGAAGCGGGCGACGACACCATCAGCGGCGGCGAAGACGGGGACACGATGTTTGGCGGGGACGGCAACGACACCCTGCGCGGCAACGCGGGCGACGACCACTTGATTGGCAACGGCGGCGACGACGTTCTGGAAGGCGGCGCAGGTAACGATCTGATCAACGGTGATATGGGCGTCGACACCTTGCGGGGCGGCGATGGCAACGACATCATTCTAGGCTTGGAGGACGGTATCGAGGACGGATTGTTCGGAGCCGAGGATTACGATCAAGGCGACACGCTTGTAGGCGGTGCGGGTGACGACACTCTGCAAATCGGCAATGGCGATAGCGCCACGGGCGGCGCGGGGTCGGATCTGTTTACGCTTGGCACATGGTTGAACGCGAACTCGGGCGCGGTGGTCGAGGATTACAACGACACCGAAGACGCCATCCGCCTACGCTACAACGCGGCCGACCCCGAGCCTGCGGTTAGTGTCACGATCACAGCCGACGGCGCGGATATCCTGATCGACGGCGACGTCGTGGCCACGGTGTTGGGGGCCACAACGCTGACGCCGCAGGACATTGATCTGGTCGCGACGAACTTCGGACCGTCCGAGCGGGCGGCCTAACGCCCTACTCCGTCTTCGCGAGCATCCGGCCCAGCGGACGGCCACCGATGATATGTACGTGAAGGTGCGGCACCTCCTGCACACCGTTGCGACCGGCGTTGGAGATGGCACGAAAGCCGTCTTCGCTGACGCCCTCAAGGCGACACACTTCGCCGATGGCGCGCATGAAGCCGACGATCTCGGCCTCCGACGCCTCTTGGGTGAAGTGGTCCATGGAAACATACGGCCCCTTGGGGATCACCAGCACATGCGTGGGCGCGGCGGGCGAGATATCGCGGAAGGCCAAGGCGTGGTCGCTCTCAAACACGGTATCATTGGGGATTTCGCCGCGCAGGATTTTGGCAAAGATGTTTTGGTCGTCGTAAGCGTAGGCCATGGGCATTAGTCCTCAAACAGGTAGTCGATGTTCAATATCTCGCGGGCCTTTTCCTCTGACACGTCAAGGAAGGCCATCAAGGGCACGATGTTTTCGTCGCGCGACTGGTTCTCCGACACCTTAAAGTAATTCGGGAAGTCCGCATCCTTGATCTGGTCACTCTCGAACAGAAAATTCTGGCGCACGGTGGGCAGCAACCTGTCGATGGTGTCTTGCGGCGTCATCTCGCCCGCCAGCCCTACCCGTTTGGCGTGGCCCAGCAGGTATTCATCCTCGAAGCGGCACTCGATTTCCAGCAGTCGCGTGGTGGAGTTGTCGGAGAACAAATCACTGAGCAAGTCCAGATTGGACGGATCGAGGCAGATCACCATGCGGTTCTGTTCGTAATGGTCGTAGAGCAGCCGCATCAATGCGCGGCGGTGACGCGTGCGCTTGTCGAGCGTGCTTTGGATGCCGCCCAGGTCCGGCAGCACGGTGTCTGCCTCGTCAAACAGATACTCCGCGCCTTTCAACTCCGTGTGCTCCAATATCCGGCTGATCAGGCGCTTGGCCACGTGCCATTTCTTGCAGGCGATCACCATCAGTTCGCGGTCGCGTCCGAGCGAGCTTTCGCGTTCCCAGAACCGCGGGGCAAAGCGGCGGCCGATGCGGCCACGTCCGGTCAGGAACTTGAACAGCGTCAGCCCCTCATTGGAGGTTTGAAAATCCATCCGCTCCGACGCGTAAAGGTCGCCCAACCGCTCCTTCAGCTCTAGCGCGTCTGGGGAAACCTTGCGCGCGAACAAAAAGTCCTGACTGAGCAGCAGATCGTAATGATCATTATAGAATGTCACCGGCATGCCGTAGTCGGTGAACATCAAAAACGTCAGCGTCCGCGTCTTGATTTCGGCAGAGGGCACAAGGTGGCGCACCAACGTTTGGAAAAACGTCTCGTCCGGAATCCACGTCGTCTTGAAGAAGCGCATGACGTCGGGCCGGTCACGGGTGAAGTCCAGCACCCATTCCACCGTGCGCCGCCGCAAGCACCACCATTGCGACCCGATCATCATTTGCAGATCGGCGGGTATCTCGCGCGTGAAGCCGAACTTCTTTTGCAACTCGTAAGAGGTGTAGAACAGCCATTTGCGCGTGCGCTCGTTAAACCAGTGGCGGTAAATCAGGCGGTCGGCCTTCATGCCCGTCTTGATCCAGTCCGAAGCAAAGAAGTCGAAGCTTTCGATGTAGTCGACATCGTTCGAATCGAGTGCCTCATGGGCGTAGGTCGCGGATTTGATGGCCATGCAATCGCCGGACAGCATGTAGAAATGGGTGGCGCGCGGGAATTCATCCACCGCAGCGCGCATGGCGTGCAGGGTTGCCTGCACCAACGACCACTCCCCCCAACCGCATTTGATGCGCTTTTTGGCGAAGGCCACGTTCGGGTTATCGTCCAACGCCGCGCGAATCTGTTTATAGGCGGCGGGGCTGGCGCTGGCATCGAAGTGGATAGACATGCAGTCCCCCGCCGCCGTCAAACGCTCCGCTTGGTCAATAATTGCTAAGGGGTCTTTATGACACAGCAAAATGAAGGCGATTTTTGCCATCTGGAAATTCCCCCCTGACCTGACTTAAAACTCTTTTAGGTTTGCCTACATAACCTTAGGTGCGGTTGCTTAAACAGTCCGCAATTGCAATTGTAGGTGTAATTGTGGCCAAAACGTAAACAATCGGCCGATTGATGCGAGAACGAGGATAGCAGTATGGGGTTTCCAGGAACCTGGATGACGGAAAGCGAAAGCATGGTGTACCGCGTTGTGCCCAAATGCGCCTGCTCCTCCATCGGCCAGATCATGTATTATTCCGATCACGGCGAGTTTTTTGACGGCGACATCCACGACGCGACGGGCAAGTTGCACAAATGGGCGATCGAGGCCAGCCAGCCGAAGATCGAACAAAACGTCACCTCCCACAAAAGCTATGCCTTCACCTGCGTGCGCAACCCGTATGGGCGCATCCTGTCGTCGTTCTTCGACAAGATTTGCGGCATCCAGCGCAATGGCAAACGCTATCGGGGCAATCTGGTGCCGCTGCTTGTGCAGAAATACGGCATTGAGGTGGGCGATCCGGAAACCGGCTTCGAGTTTGACCAAATCGAGTCGTTTCGCCGCTTCTTGCTGTTCGCGCGCGACACCATCCGCTGGAAGCGCCCGATGGATCCGGACATCCACTGGTCGGCCATGTCGGGCCATATCTCCACCTTCATCGTGAACGGCGGGCGCTACGACAACATCTTCTTCACCGAAACTTTCAACGACGGCATGCAGTCGGTGATGGACGCAGTGGAAACCAAACACGCCGTCGACGTCGCCACCATACCGCGCTTCAACGAAAGCGAAGGGCACGGCCCCAAACGCCTGCACCCGATTGAGGATTACTTCGACGACCTGTCGATGCATCTGGTCTATGAAATCTACAAGCGCGACTTCAACCTGTTCAAATATGACTTCGACAACCCTGCTAATAAAATGCCCATCGGAGAAATTGATCTGGATGAGGTCCACGCCAAGCTTGGTGACTAGATAAACCGCGCGCGCAAGCGGGGGCCAGCCCCCGCACCCCCGGGATATTTATGGGCCAATGAGAGGGTAACGGTTCTTTAACGGGAATCTCCGAGACTGGTTGCGCGGTACAGGCGGGGACGCCGATGGCCGTGGCCGGTGAGGGTTTAGACCTGTCACCAAGGCGGGCGGCTCAAACGGACCGCTCGCCTTTTTCTATTAGCGCCAGATCTCTCATTGGCCCCCAAAATATCCCCGCCGGAGGCATCCCGTAGGAGCAAGCTGTACCGTCAGTTCTGTTGGAGGACCGCCGCTAGAGAAGCCCTTGCTCTTGAAACAAAGCACGCAAATCAGCTTCGGGGCGCGCGCCAATGTGGGAGATCACCTCAGAGGCTGCAACGCAGCCCATGCGGCCGCAGGTCTCCAGATTGTGGCCATTGGTCAAGCCCCACAGGAACGCCCCTGCGAACAGATCTCCGGCACCGGTGGCATCAACGATTTGGACTGGCGTGGCCGGCACGTGCCAGCGCTGACCGTGGGACAAGATGTGAGCACCGTCTTCGCCGTCCGTGCAGGCTACAATCTCAACCTCAGAGGCCGCGAGCGCCAGCGCCGCATCGAAATCATCGGTCTCGTACATCGACAGCATTTCAGCGCGGTTGCAGAACAGCAGGTCAACGTGGTTTTGGATCAAACTGCGGAAGGCCTCACGGTGGCGGCCGACACAGAACGGATCGGACAGGGTCAAGGACACCCGCCCGCCAGAGCCAGTGCAGGCCGCAATCGCCTTATCGAACGCGGCAACAGAGTCTGGCCCGTCGAAGCGGTAGCCCTCAAGGTAGATCCATTCGGCCTGCGCCATCTGGGACTCGTCGATGTCGTCTGGCGACAGGAATTCGGTGACGCCAAGGTAGGTGTTCATCGAACGCTCCCCGTCTGGCGTCACAAGGACGATGCAACGACCAGTTTCCGCGTCATGGGTGCTGGGTGCCATCGGCGTTTCATAGACGGCGCCTTGCGCGCGCAGGTCGTGCGCGAAGATCGCGCCGAGCTGATCGTCTTTGACCTTGCCGATATAGGCCGTGGTTCCACCCAGATGCGCGATACCCGCGATCGTGTTGGCCGCCGAGCCGCCGGAGATTTCCTTGGCCGGCCCGATAAGATCGTAAAGCGCCACGCCGCGGGCGCGGTCGGTCAGCTGCATGATGCCTTTGTCGATGCCGTTTTCGGACAAAAACGCGTCAGTGCTGGACGCCAGCACGTCAACCATAGCGTTGCCGATGCCGACGATTTGAAACTTCTTAGTCATGGATTTTGTCCTCTGAGGTACACAGATCACGGATGATACAATTGGCGCACACTGGCTTGCGGGCCTTGCAGACATAACGCCCGTGCAAGATCAGCCAATGATGCGCATGGTGTTGGAATTCGACGGGGATGTTGTCCTCTATGGCGCGCTCCACCGCCTCTACGGTTTTACCGGGGCAGATGCCCGTGCGGTTACCGATGCGAAAGATGTGGGTATCGACCGCCTGTGCGGGATAGCTCCACCACATGTTCAGCACGACATTTGCCGTTTTGCGCCCTACGCCCGGAAGCGACACCAAAGCGGCGCGCGAAGACGGCACCACGCCACCGTAATCGTCCACCAATATCTGGCTCAGCTTGATGACGTTCTTGGCCTTGTTGCGGTACAGGCCGATTGTTTTGATGTGCTCGATGACCCCGTCCAAGCCAAGCGCCAGCATCTTCTCAGGCGTGTCGGCGATCTTGAACAGCTCTTTCGTAGCCTTATTCACGCCCACGTCGGTGGACTGCGCCGACAGCGCGACGGCCACCACCAGCGTATACGCGTTCACGTGGTCCAGCTCCCCTTTGGGTTCTGGGTCAGATGCGGCGAAGCGGGTGAAGATCTCGTGGATCGTATGATAATCGAGTTGTTTGGCAGGCGCAGTCATACGCGCGGTATGCCCCGTCGCCCCATTGGGGGCAAGGTTTACTGTATGTCAGCCCCCTACGGTGAAAGCGCAAAAAACGGGTCGATCCGCAGGACGCACAGGCCTAGGCTGCATCCATGGAACATAAACCCAATCCCCTCGCCCATGACAATCACGCCGTAACGCCGGAGAGCAGCTACCACTACGGGCTGGTCAAACGCGCCATTGAAGCAATTGACCAACACCAAGACGGGCCGTTGTCGCTGGACCAGCTTGCGCACAGCATGCAGATGAGCCCTGCGCATTTTCAGCGTGTGTTCAGCAAATGGGCGGGCGTGTCGCCGGGGCGGTTGCAGCAATATCTGCGCCTAGGGCACGCCAAGGCGTTGCTGGAGGACAGGTTTACGGTGTTGGAGACCTCCGGCTCTGTCGGTTTGTCAGGCAGCGGGCGGCTTCATGATCTGTTCATAAAATGGGAAGCGATGAGCCCCGGTGAGTTCGCCCGCAAGGGTGAGGGGCTGACGATCCATTGGGGGTGGTTTGATAGTCCGTTCGGGCCAGCGTTGGTGATGGGCACCGACAAGGGCATCTGCGGTATCGGGTTTGGCGCGGAAACCGGCGAAGAGGCTGCGATGGCCGACCTTGTCAGCCGCTGGCCAAATGCGACTTATCAGGAAAACCCTGACCTCCTGCGTCCATGGGTGATGGCGGCCTTCGGGGCGCAAGACGCCAGCGCGGAGCCAGCGCCGCTGTATCTGATCGGGGCCCCGTTCCAGATCAAGGTATGGGAGGCGCTGCTGGCGGTCCCCACAGGGCATGTGACGACCTATTCGGAGATCGCGAACACCATCGGGCACAAGAAAGCGGTACGTGCGGTAGGCACTGCCGTGGGGCGCAACCCGATTAGCTGGCTGATTCCATGTCACCGCGCGTTGCGCAAATCCGGTGGTCTCGGCGGATACCACTGGGGCCTTCCAGTGAAGCGCGCAATGTTGGCCTATGAAGCGGCGAAAACCGGCCTATAGGCGCGGGGTATCGGGGCCTTTTGCGGCCACTTGTGTCAGTAAATTGATCGCGACGGCGGGAACCCGCCGCAGGTTTCTTGCCCTCACTTGAAACTTTTTGGCGTCTGCACAGTTATTACTTTGAGAGCCGCGACACCGCGGCCTAAAGAGGAACGTATGACATGAAAACCCTTATGCTTGCTGTGCCCGCTGCGGCACTCATCTTGGCTGGCTGCGATGCATCCACCCCGAACCAACGTACAAAGAACGGCGCCTTGATTGGTGCGGCTATCGGCGGGGCGCTCGGCGCGAACTCCACATCCGACAACAAACTGGAGCGCGGCATAATCGGCGCGGCAGTTGGCGGCGCGGTCGGCGGTGCGATCGGCAACAGCTTGGACAAACAGGCCGCCGAATTGCGCAACGACTTGGGCAACGACAACGTGGGCGTGGTTAACACCGGCTCCGAATTGCGCGTGACACTGCCGCAAGACCTACTGTTTGCAACCGACAGCACGACGCTGCGCTCTGACTTGCGCGCCGACCTGCGGGCCGTTGCAAACAACCTGAACGACTACCCGAACAGCGAAGTGATCGTTGCGGGACACACCGACAGCACGGGTGACGCTGCCTACAACCAAGACCTGTCAGAGCGCCGCGCTCAGGCGGTTTCCAGCGTGCTGCGCAACGCTGGCGTGTCCGGCTCCCGCCTGCGCGTGATCGGCCAAGGTGAAAGCCAGCCAATCGCGTCTAACGCGAGCAGCGCGGGCCGCGCCCAGAATCGTCGGGTCGAGATCGTGATCCGCCCCTACTCCTAAGCGCGCCTTATAAGACCTTTGGCCGGCGGCGTGATTTCGCCGGCCAGAGCTTCCCCCTTAACAGGGAGGCCAGATTGCGGTAAACTGCCCCTATAACCCACGCCGAAAAGGCGGGACCCACATACCGAGGCAGGTACCATGACGATCAAACCTATCGCAGCCGTTGCGGCTGCCGCTTTTGCTGTCAGCGCATGCACGACCGATAGCATTTCCCAAGCCAATAAATCCCAAACCGGCGCCATCATCGGTGGCGCGGTCGGCGGGCTGATTGGCGCGTCAAGCGACGACAACAAGCTGCTGAAGGGCATTGTGGGCGCGGGCATCGGCGCCGCCGCTGGCGGCGTCATCGGCCACCAGTTGGACAAGCAGGCCGACGATCTGCGCCGCGACATCCCGAACGAAGACATCGACATCGTGAACACGGGCGACGAGTTGCGTGTGACCATGCCGCAAGACTTGCTGTTCGCAGTTAACAGTGCAGATCTGGGCGGGGCTATGCGGTCTGACCTGCTGGCGCTGGCGTCCAACCTGCAAGACTACCCCGACACGACTGTGAACATCGTTGGCCACACCGACGACACGGGTTCAGAAAGCTTCAATTACGAACTGTCGGAGCGCCGCGCGCAGGCCGTTGCATTTACTTTGGAAGATGGCGGCGTGGCCCCGTCGCGCATCCGGTCCTACGGGCAGGGCGAGTCCCGCCCCGTGGTGTCCAACGTTACCGAAGAAGGGCGCGCGCAGAACCGCCGCGTCGACATCGTGATCCGCCCCAACGCGGCCTGATCCATAGACAGCGAGACATTAGCGGCCCCTATCACGCGGGGGCCGTTTTTTGTTGTCTGCACTTGGCGCTGGTCATATAAATTTACCAATTCAGAAGGTGAATAGATGCCATTTAAGAAGATCGAAGCCGAGAAACTGTCCAACGCGGTCGTGCGCCAAATCGAACTGCTGATCTTGCGCGGCATTCTGAAGCCGGGGGAACGGCTACCGTCGGAACGGGAGTTGGCGGAAAAGATGGGCGTTTCCCGCCCGTCCCTGCGCGAGGCCGTCGCGGACCTGCAAAGCCGTGGACTTTTGGCAACGAAAGCAGGGGCTGGCATCTACGTGGCCGAAGTGGTCGGCGCGGCGTTTTCGGACGCGTTGGTGCAGCTTTTCTCCGACCACGACGAGGCAATTTTCGACTACATCTCATTCCGCCGTGACCTTGAGGGGTTGGCCGCTGCGCGCGCCGCGCGTTTAGGGTCCGATACTGATCTGAAGGTTATCGACACCATCTACCGCAAAATGGAAGCCGCCCATTCCAAAAGAAACCCCGCCGACGAAGCGCAGCTTGATGCGGAGTTTCACCTTGCGATCATTGAGGCCAGCCACAACGTGATCATGCTGCATATGATGCGGGCCATGTTCCAGATGCTGCGCGAAGGCGTGTTCTACAACCGCAACATGATGTTCAAACACCGCACCACCCGCGACACCCTGCTAGAGCAGCACCGCGCCATAAACACGGCCCTGCTTGCACGCGACGAAAGCGGCGCACGCGCTGCGGTGGAGGCGCATTTGAACTACGTCGAAGCCAGCCTGTCCGACAGCCTGAAGGCAGAGCACAACGAGGCCATTGCCAAACTGCGCCTCGACCACGAAACCTCTAAGCCTTAAGCGGCGCGCCGCCCGCGAAAGAATTCCCGTTCTGGTAGTCGCAGGGGGCTTCTTGCATTTGCAGGTGAAGCCCTTGGCCGGTGTAGGGATGCGCCGAGGCAAGATCTTCGTTCAATGTGATCCCAAGACCCGGCGCATCTGGCGGCGTGATGTAGCCGTTATCCACCTTGAGCGCGCCGCCGATCAGATCCGCGTGGAATGGTGTCTCGATGGTTTCGCACATCAGCAAGTTCGGGATCGAAGTCGCCAAATGGATATTAGCGGCCCACTCAACAGGCCCTGCGTAAAGGTGCGGCGCGAGTTCCGCGTTGAACACTTCCGCCAGTCCGGCAAGCTTCTTCGCCTCCCATATACCGCCCACGCGACCCAACGCGGGTTGCAATATCTTTACGCCGCCAGTGCGCAGCAACGTTGCGAATTCGGCCTTCGTGGTCAGCCGTTCACCCGCCGCAATCGGGATGCGCACGGCTTTTGCCACCTCCGCAAATTCAAGCGGGTTGTCGGGCGGTAAAGGCTCCTCGAACCAAAGCGGCGCATAGGGCTCTACCGCGTGCCCCAACCGGATCGCACCTGCGGTGTTGAACTGCCCATGCGTGCCAAACAGCAAATCCGCGCGGTCGCCCACGGCGGCGCGGATGGCTTTGCAGAACGCAACGGACAAGGAAATGTCGAACATGGCGGGCTGATGGCCTGCGTGGATCGTATAGGGGCCGGCGGGGTCAAACTTCACCGCTGTGTAGCCGCGATTGACGGCGTCCAGCGCCGATTCCGCTGCCATATCCGGAGAGGTCCAGAATTCTGTCAGATCGTGGTGCGGCAGGGGGTAGAGGTAGGTATAGGCGCGAATTTTCGGGTTCATCTTGCCGCCAAGCATCGCCCACACGGGGCGGCCACGGGCCTTGCCCAAGATATCCCAGCAGGCCATCTCCAGACCTGAAAACGCCCCCATAACGGTGGGGTCAGGGCGCTGCGTGAAGCCGGACGAATAAACGCGGCGAAACATCAGTTCAATGTTTTCGGGGTCCTCGCCCTCTACATGGCGCGCAAACACATCCTCTATCACCGCGCGCATCGCATCCGGCCCGACGGCGGAGGCATAGACCTCCCCCACGCCCTCGATCCCGCACGCGGTCGTTAGTTTAACGAATATCCAATACTGCCCGCCCCACCCCGGTGCAGGGGGCGCGGTCACGATGATTTTGAGGTCTCGCAGCTTCATTTGAACATGATCACATTGCGCCGCGCCGCGCCGGAGCGCGTGTCGGCAATGGCCTCGTTGATCTGATCCAGACGCCAGCGCCCCGACACCAGTTCATCCAGTTTCAGGCGACCCTGACTATACAGGTCGACCAGCCACGGGATGTCGCGTTTCAGGACGACATCGCCCATCTTGGTGCCCTTCATCCCCTGCGCCATCGCGCCGAAAATCACTGGCTCATAGGTGGCTTTATCGCCGGAATGCGGCATGCCGACGAGGTACATGTTACCCCCCGCACCCAGAAATCGGGGCGCGGAGTCGAAGGCAGGGATAGCACCGACCGTGACCATCACCGCGTCAGCCATGCGCCCGTCCGTGATGTCGGCCACCGCTTTCCACGGCTTTGGATCGGTGGCCAGCACGCCATCGGTTGCGCCAAACTCTTTGGCGGCTTCCAGCTTCTCGGGCACCATATCGACGGCAATGATCCGCGCAGCACCGGACAGCGCCGCGCCTTGGATTGCATTAAGCCCGACGCCACCTGCGCCGATGACGACCACCGTCTGTCCGGGCCGCACTTTAGCGGTGTTCACCACCGCGCCGACGCCCGTGACAACGCCACATGAGAGCAGCGACGCGGCGTCCATCGGGATGTTGTCAGGGATGCGTGCGATCTGGCTTTGATCGACCACCGCGCGCTCCGCGAAGGCGCCGCAAGCCAATCCGTGCTCCAGCGCGCTGCCGTCCGGCATCGACAACGGCCCTGCCATGCGGTCGTAGGGCGTGGTGCATTGTGTTGGCGCACCGGAGGCGCAGGGCGTGCAGGTGGCACAGGCACGGATCAGCGTCACCAACACCGCGTCACCGACGGACACCCCCGTCACGCCGTCGCCTATGGCGACCACGCGTCCGGCGGCTTCGTGGCCATAGACCGCAGGCAGTGCACCGCCCCATCCGCCATCCATGTAGGAGATATCGGAAAAGCAGATCGCGCAGGCTTCAAGCGCCACCTCGACTTCACCGGCTTCGGGCGCACGCAGCTCCACCTCCTCGATACTTAGGGGCGCACCAAATTCATGGCACACTGCGGCTTTGATTTTGGTCATTAGGGCGCCCTCGCAATATGTTCTAGTTGAAGACAACCCGCGAAGCTGGCACTTCGCAAGAGACATGTGCGATTTTTCTGCTGTGCCGTGCGGTTTTCTGCGCCGTGCACCGCAACCGACGGAGCAACGCGTGAAGATAGACCTAGGCCACATCACACTGAACGTCCAAGAGGACGGCGACGCGTCCGGCGCACCGGTCGTGTTTTCCAACTCCCTTGGGACGTCGCTGGAACTGTGGGACAAGGTGATACCGCTGCTGCCGCAAAACTTGCGGCTGATCCGCTATGACATGCGCGGTCACGGGGCGTCTGATGTGCCGCCCGCGCCCTACTCCATGGGTATGTTGATCCGCGATGCGGAGGCCCTTCTGGACCATCTGGAGATCCGTGACTGCGTGTTTGTCGGCCTGTCGGTGGGTGGCATGATCGCGCAAGGTTTGGCCACCAAACGGCTGGATCAGATCCGCGCTATGGTGCTGTCAAATAGCGCTGCCAAGATGGGCAACCCGCCGATGTGGAAAGGCCGGATGGACGCTGTGAAGGCAGGCGGGATAGAGAGTCTCGCCGACGACATCACGACGCGCTGGTTTTCGCGGGCCTTCTTGAAAACGCCGGAACTCGACTACTGGCGCGACATGTTAACCGGCACCCCAGAGCAGGGCTACCTTGGGGCGTGCGCGGCGATTGCGGGCACGGATTTCTACACCACCACCGCCGCGCTGACCTTGCCGAGCTTGGTCATCGCGGGCAGCGAAGATGGCGCGTCGCCCCCCGATTTGATCCGCGAGACCGCAGAGCTGATCAAAGGCAGCCGGTTTGAGTTGATCCGCCGCGCGGGTCACCTGCCCTGTGTGGAGCAGCCGAACGTCTTCGCGGCGTTGCTGACCGAGTTCCTGAGCGACATTGGCCATACGTAAACCTTGCCATGCGCGCCACTCACGGCCACTTAGGGCGCTATGACGCGCAACTTGCCAGTAACCTTTATCCTGATCACCGTGCTGATCGACGCCATGGGCATCGGCCTGATCCTGCCCGTGATGCCAGAACTCATCCAAGATGTCGGGCAGACGGATATTTCCGGCGCGGCGATTTGGGGCGGCGTATTGTCGGCGGTTTTCGCACTGATGCAATTCGTCTTCTCGCCCACAGTTGGTGCGTTGTCAGATCGGTTCGGGCGGCGGCCCGTCTTGCTGACCTCGAATGCGGCGATGGCCTTTGATTATGTACTGATGGCCTTGGCGGGGACGATCTGGCTCTTGCTGATCGGGCGGATCATCGGCGGGATCACAGCGGCCACACATGCTACGGCGAACGCGTTCATGGCGGATGTGTCCCCGCGCGAGAAAAAGTCGCAAAACTTCGGCCTGATCGGCGCGGCGTTCGGCGTGGGCTTTGTGCTGGGGCCGGTGATCGGCGGCCTGTTGGCAGAGCTTGGGCCACGCGCCCCGTTCTGGGCGGCGGCGATCCTTGCGGGCGGGAACTTCGTGTTCGGCTACTTCGTGCTGCCGGAAACTGTAACCGCGGAGAAGCAACGCCCCTTTGAATGGGCCCGCGCCAACCCCGTCGGCGGGTTGAAGGCCATCACCGCCCTGCCAGGGCTTGGGGCGTTGCTGGCGGTCTACTTTTTCTACCAGATCGGCAACATGGTCTACCCCGCGATCTGGGCCTACTACACCGCCGCCAGCTTTGGTTGGTCACCGGGCGTGATCGGGGCGTCCTTGGCGATTTACGGCGTCTCGATGGCTGTCACACAGGCGCTGCTGATCCGCTGGGTCATTGCCAAGCTGGGGGAGGTACGCACGGTCTATTGGGGTCTCATCTACAACGCGATGACCTTGGCGATGATGGCGTTTATCACTGACGGCGTAGTGCTGCTGGTGCTTACCCCGTTGGCCGCGTTCGGAGCCGTTGTCGGACCAGCCCTACAGGCCGTTATGTCGGGACGGGCGGCGGACAACCAGCAGGGCGAATTGCTGGGTGTCATGTCGTCGATCAACGCTTTGGGCATGATCTTTGCGCCGCTGGTTTTTACCCGCGTGTTCTCTTACTTCACGGGTAGCGACGCGCTGATCTACCTGCCCGGCGCTGCGTTCTTGCTGGCGATGGGGCTGATGCTGGTGTCGTGGGCGATGGTCGCCCGCGCCGCTACGCGTCCCACAGGCGCAGGTGCGCCATGATCTGCCCATGGTCCGACGCCAGCTTGTTGTAGGGCGCTTCTTGGTGCGACCCGTCAGTCAAATGATCGTTGAACACCGAGAAATAAGACATCTCCCCGATTTGGCCGTCTCCGCCGGTAAAGTGGCGCGATAGCAGGATTTGGTCGATGCTCTCAAACACCCCGCCGAAGGCAGATGTGTAGACCATATCGCGCAAGGACTTACGCACGAACAGCTTTTCGCAGCTTTCCAGCCGGACTGATTTGATCTTCTCTTGGATGATCTCGTTTTCTGCATCCGTATAGCGCTCGTTTGACTTCTGCGCGTCATGGCGGCGCATCCACGCGTAGTTTTTGAACGGGCGTTCACCTGCGATGATCTCGGAGCTGACGGCATTGTCGCTATCGTTGAAATCGCCCAGCACAATCACTGGCAAGCCGTTGTTGATCTCTTCGACGATCAACTGACGGAGCACCCAAGCCTCCGCCATGCGGCGCGTCGCGGCACGCAACGCGCCTAGGGCACGCCCGACGGGGTCATAGTTCACCAAATCCACCTCTGGCGGCAGGCCGCCACCATCCGGACGGGTGAATTCACCAAGCTTGGATTTCAGGTGACAGTTAAAGACGGTTATCACTTGATCGCCGACAGGAATGCGGGCTTTCAAAATCGGGCGTGACAGGCGGTCCAGCTTGAACGCGCCGCCGTCGCCGCCTTGCATCAACCCGAAGGGGATCACCAGATCGGGGTCAACGTCCTGAATGACCTCCGGCTTGCCCACAAAGCCGTAGCGCGACAGGATCGCGAGGCCCGGACGTCGCTCTCCTGGCGCCCCGTCGTTCAGATTTGGCGCGAAGGCCAGCGCCGCGTCGGCGTAATCGGCGTAGGCTAACTTGCGAAAGATGGCCTTGCGAGCGTAGCGTTTGCTGCGGTCGGGCAAGGCGTCATCGTTGGAGGCCTTGCCGCGACGGTCGGCTTCCGCAATCACATCTTGCAGCGGGGCTTTATCGAATATCTCCTGAAAGCCCACGATATCCGCGTTTAGCGTGAACAGCTGATCGGCCAGCCAGTCTTCCTTCCACGCGTGTTCTTCTGGGGTATACTTCTCAAAGCGGTAGTACTCCTGATCGGCACCGATCAGGTTCTTCACATTGAAGCTGGCTATGGTGAAATCAGTCATGCGTCATTCCCGTATTGCGATAGCGCGCGCTGGAAAACCTCCGCGTCGACGTTCCCGCCGGAGGCCACGGCAATGACGTCTTCACCCTCTATCTTGTCGCCATGGTACAGTGCTGCGGCCAAGGCGATTGCACCTCCGGGTTCCAAAACGATCTTGAGCCGCGCGAAGGCGACGGCCATTGCCCTAAGGCAATCCTCGTCCGTCACGGTGATCCCCGCGCCGCACAGTCGGTTCATGATCGGGAACGTCAGGTCCCCAGGCTGTGGGGTGATGATCGCGTCGCAGATGGAGCCCGCCAGTTGCGCATTGCGTTGAATTTGACCCGTCGCGAGCGACCGCGTTACATCGTCAAAGCCCACAGGCTCCACGGGGCGGGCGCGCATAGCGGGGGCTTTCGCCTCAAGCGCCAAAGCAATGCCGGAGGTCAACCCGCCGCCGCCGCAGCACACCAAAACGTCGCGCGCATTGGCCCCGAGTTCTGCCGCCTGCTCCACAATTTCCAAGCCGATCGTGCCTTGGCCTGCGATCACCTGTGGCTCATCAAATGGCTTGATTAGCGTCAATCCACGCTCCGCCGCGAGGCGTGCGCCGATCTCGTCGCGGTCCTCTGTGGTGCGGTCATATAACACGACCTCAGCGCCCAAGGCGCGGGTGTTTTCAATTTTCATCGCGGGCGCATCGGCAGGCATGACGATGACCGCGCTGGCCCCATGTTCGCGCGCCGCCAAGGCGACCCCCTGCGCGTGGTTGCCCGATGAAAACGCAATGACGCCAGCCTTCACCGCCTCCGCGTCCAGCGCTGACAAAGCCGACCATGCGCCGCGAAACTTGAACGAGCCGGTGTGCTGCAACGCCTCCGGCTTGAGGAACACGCGCCGTCCGGCGATCTTATCCACGAAGGGGGATGTCAGTAGCGGAGTGCGGCGGGCGTGCCCTTTGATCCGCCCGGCGGCGGCTTCGATCATGTCGATGTTCATTGTAGTTCCTGTAACCAAGCATTGAGAACGAGAAGCGATTCCGGCTCATCCAAGAAGGGCACGTGCCCCCTGCCCGCGACTTCCGCGACCAGCATGTCGGGGCGGCGGCGCTCCATCTCTGCGACCGTGTCGCGGGTGAGCAGATCAGAGTTGGCACCACGAATGACCGCCAGCGGCAGACCGTCCAGTGCATCAAAGAAGGGCCACAAGTCAGGGTTCAAATTCTGCGGCCCAGCCAATACGCCGTCGCGCAGTTTGGGGTCGTAGTTGATATCCAAGCCGTCGGGTTTTTCGATGTAGTGCTTATGCGCCTCTTCGCGCCAACGGTCCACGGGAACATCCTCGAACCCCGCCATGAGCTTGGCGCGTTCTGTCGTGGCCTCCGCGTAGGTCTTGAAACTGGGCCTGCGCCCAAGATAGGTTTTGATAGCGTCCAATCCGGGGGCTGCGATTTCCGGCCCGATATCGTTGAGACATACCCCAAGCAGGCGGTCCTTCACGGTTGCGGCAAGCCCCATGGCGATGATCCCACCACGAGAGGTGCCGAGTATCGCGGCCTTCTCGATGCCCAGATGATCCAGCAGCGCCAGTGCGTCCATGCCTTCTTGCGGCAGGGTGTATGTTGAAGGGTCAGCCCAGTCAGATTGCCCACGTCCGCGGTAATCCATGCGGATCATACGCACGTCTTTCAGGTGGGGGGCGACGTAGTCAAAATCGGTGCTGTTGCGGGTCAGTCCCGCGAGGCACAGAACAGGAAGCCCCGCGCCCTCATCGGTGTAATGCAGCTTGGTCCCGTCAGCGGCAGTCAGTGTGCTCATAATGCGCCTGCCAGTTCGGGGATGGTGGTCAGGTCGGTGAGGATATGCGCGGGCGTCCACGGCAAGCGATCAACAGGTTCGCCAGCGCGGTTCACCCACGCGGTGGTGAAGCCGTAGCCCGTGGCGCAGCCTGCGTCCCAACCGTTGGAGGAGACGAACAGCACCTCATCCTTTTGACAGTTGAACCGCTTGCCGACCAAATCGTAAACCGACGCATGTGGTTTGAAGACACCCACGTCTTCGACCGACAGCACGTCATCCAACGTGGTGGCGATCCCTGCGGACGAAACCGCGCCATCCAGCATATCCGGCGACCCGTTGGACAGGATGGCAGTGTTCATTCCGGCTTTCTTCAGCTGCGCCAGCATCAACGGCACCTCCTTGTAGGCGCGCAGTTCCCAATAGAGTGCAAGCAGCCGTTCGCGGAGTTCCAGATCAGCGAGGCCGTTTGCCTCCATCGCCCAATCCAAGCCATTCTGGGTCACATCCCAAAAGTCTGCATGATCCCCCGTGACGGCGCGAAGCCATGTGTATTGCAGCTGTTTATTTCGCCAATCGCTTGCCAGTTTTTGCCAGCAGGCCGCGAGCTTGTCGCGCCCCGGCTCCTCTGACGCCAAACGGGCGGCAGCGGATACATCGAACAGCGTTCCATAAGCATCGAAAACACAAGTGGTGATAGGCATGGGCACTCCTTTGGCTGCTTCGGGCAGACTGGCATAGCCCGCAACGAAGGAAAACGCCTAAAGGTAGCGTGCCAACATTGTGAACCCGCCCCAAAGGTGCGCCCCTGCCGTGAACACATACGCGCCGAGTGCTATGACGCCCTGCGACTTCGTCATGGCTGGCCTATGTACCCACGTCTGAGACCACGAAAACAGCGACTGGGCGCCAAGTATAGCAAAGAAGAACAACGCCATGGATTGCATGGCCACCGCGAGCGCGGCGAGCCCCGCACTCATCGTGAGGGTGACAAACCTTGTGGCACCCGGCGCGAAGGTGTCGGTCAGAATGCGGGTGCAATGGCCGCCGTCCAGCGGCCAGAATGGCATAAGGTTAAAGAAATTCAGCGCGCCCGTCACAATTGCGAAGACCCACAGGAAATGCGCAAAATCAGGTGCAAATGGCGCAACTACCTCCGACAACGCATAGGCCAGCGCCATCGGGGCGAGGCAGATGCCCGGCCCCATCAGGCTTATAAAGAAGTCATGTGCTTGTGTTTCCGGCGCGCGGTCAGAGATTGCCACGCCGCCCATCAGCGGGATCAGCCGGAAGCGGGCATCATCGTGCCCCGCGATGCGAAACGCCGCGACATGCCCGAATTCGTGGATCATCACCGACAGCACAATCGCCACGCCATAAAGCGGGCCGAAGTACCACGCGGCCGCGACAAAGGCCAAAACGCCCATGCCAAGACCCTCAATGTCCATGCCGACAATTGTTAACCCACGGTCCGAAACCATCCCGCCGCGCAGGGTGTAAACCATCAAGCTGCACAGCACCGCTGCGGATAACAATGTAAGCATAACACGAAGCCCTAATTACCGAAGGACTGCGTTTTCGCGCCAGAACATGGCCAAATGAGACCCACAGATTGGCGTTGTTAGGGCAGGCTTACAGATTTTCGGGCTGAGGCATTCCCAAGACATGGTAGCCACCGTCGACGCGGATAATCTCGCCCGTGGTGCAGTTGCCGTTGTCGCCTGCCAGATAAACGGCGGTGCCGCCGACGGCCTCTAGCGTAGCATTGGCGCGCATCGGGGAATTGGCCTCTGTCTGGCGGAAGGTCTTGCGTGCGCCGCCGATGGCCGCCCCTGCAAGGGTCTTCATCGGACCAGGAGAGATCGCGTTTACACGGATACCATCGGGGCCAAGGTCGTTGGCCAGATAGCGCACGGTCGACTCCAACGCGGCCTTGGCCACGCCCATCACGTTGTAGAACGGCGTCACACGGTTGGAGCCTTGATACGTCAAGGTCAGCAAGGTGCCGCCGTCTTTCATTAAAGGTGCCGCGCGGCGGGCCACGTCGATCAGCGAGTAGCAGCTGATAACCATGGAGTTCTTGAAGTTCTCCCGCGAAGTATTCACGAAACGGCCCGTCAACTCGTTCTTGTCGGAGAAGGCGATGGCGTGGACCACGAAGTCCAAGCCACCCCATTTGTCTTCCAGCGTCTTGAAGCAGGCGTCCAGAGACGCGTCGTCTGTCACATCAACATCGACCAGAATGTCGGATCCCAATGACGCGGCCAGCGGCTCTACCCGTTTGCCAAAGGCGTCGCCTTGGTAGGAAAACGCAAGCTCTGCGCCCTCTGCGGCCATGGCCTTCGCAATGCCCCATGCAATGGAGCGCTCGTTGGCAACGCCCATGATAAGGCCGCGTTTACCTTTCATCAGGTCAGACATAGATTAATCCTTAAACTTGGAAAGCAGCATGGAGCCATTGGTTCCGCCGAAGCCGAAGGAGTTTGTCATAAGCGTGTCCAGCCCCGCGTTCTCGACCAACGACGTGGCAATTTCTGCCGGCTTCAGAGCCGGATCAAGCGTTTCAACGTTGATGGATGGCGCAATAAAGTCGTCCTTCAACATCAACAGGCAATACACGGCCTCCTGCGCGCCGGTGGCGCCTTGGGAGTGCCCGGTCATTGACTTGGTAGAGCTAATTGGCGGGGTCGTGCCTTCGCCGAACACGCGGCGCACGGCCTCGACCTCCCCCACATCGCCCACTGGCGTGGAGGTGCCGTGCGCGTTGATATAGCTGACTTTGCGGCCTTCTGGGATGGTGCTCATGGCCAAACGCATCGCGCGCTCCCCGCCCTCACCAGACGGTGCCACCATGTCGGCACCATCGGACGTTGCGCCGAAGCCTGTGACTTCCGCGTAGATTTTTGCGCCGCGCGCATTGGCATGCTCCAGATCTTCCAGCACGACCATGCCGCCGCCGCCTGCGATCACAAACCCGTCGCGGTCCGCGTCAAACGCGCGGGAGGCCTTCGTTGGCGTGTCGTTATACTTGGAGGACATCGCGCCCATGGCGTCGAACAGGCAGGACAGGGTCCAATCCAATTCCTCACCGCCACCTGCAAACATGACGTCCTGCTTGCCCATCATGATCTGCTCTGACGCAGCCCCGATGCAGTGCAGCGATGTCGAGCAAGCGGAAGTGATCGAGTAGTTGATCCCTTTGATCTGATACGCCGTCGCCAAGTTGGCGGAGATGGTGGAGCCCATGCATTTCGGCACCGCAAACGGCCCGATACGTTTGGTCGCGCCTGTTTTCAGCACCGACTGGTGCGCGGCGAACATGGCAGATGTGGACGGACCGCCGGAGCCCGCAATCAGGCCCGTGCGTGGGTTGATGACGTCGCTTTCCTCAAGCCCCGCGTCCGCAATCGCCTGCTCCATCGCGATGTGGGCGTAGGCCGCACCTGGCCCCATGAAGCGCAGGCGGCGTTTGTCGACATGCTCTGTTACGTCGATCTTCAGCGTGCCTGCGATCTGGCTGCGGAAACCGTGCTCGGCCATCGCCTCCGAGGCGACAATGCCGGAGGTGCCGGACTTCAAAGCGGTGGTGACTTCCTCGGCAGTGTTGCCGATGGGGGATACGATCCCCAAACCTGTGACGACGACGCGACGCATGGGCGTGCTCCTCTTTGGACTTTAGCTCTCGGAGAGAGCAACTTTCATGTCTTTTACTTCATAGATGACTTCGCCATCGGCTTCGACGATACCATCTGCCACGCCCATGGTCAGGCGGCGGGTTTGGATCGCTTTGATGAAGTCGATTTTGTACGTCAGCATCTTGCGGTCAGGGCGCACCATGCCTTTCAGCTTCACTTCGCCCACACCCAGCGCGTAGCCGCGACCCTGCCAGCCGCGCCAGCCAAGGTTGAATCCGGTTAGCTGCCACAAGCCATCAAGGCCAAGGCAGCCGGGCATGATCGGGTTGCCGGGGAAGTGGCAGTCGAAGAACCACAGATCAGGAGTGATGTCGAACTCGGCAAGGATGTGGCCTTTGCCATGCGCGCCGCCGTCGCCGGAGACCTCTGTGATGCGGTCCATCATCAGCATGGGCGGGGCCGGAAGCTGGGCATTGCCTTCGCCGAACAGCTCGCCGCGTGCGCATTTTAGAAGTGCGTCTTTGTCAAAGCTCGTTGGGTAATCGCTCATGGCACTCTGCCCCCCATATCTCGTGTTGTTTCCTTGGCAACCATCTAGCATTGGCGCTTTATGGCGTGCAAGGGCCGCCATCCAGCCAGCTGCGACTGATTTTCATTTGAAACATAGGGGGGACAGGCCCTATATGTAAGGCAAGCAAAGGAAAGTTGGCGAATGTTGTCGATAAAGACCAAGCGCGGAACGGAATGGTTGGCAGGTGCGGGGCTACGCCCGACGCGGCAACGCGTGGCATTGGCGGAGCTGCTGGTCGGTGACGGCCAAGACCGGCACATAACCGCCGAAAGCCTGCATGCCGCCGCCAAGACTCACTCCGAGGGCGTCTCACTGGCGACTGTTTACAACACGCTAAAGGCGTTCTCCGAAGCGGGACTTATCCGCGAGATCATGGTCGACGGCACCAAAAGCTACTTCGACACGCGGGTTGACGACCACCCGCATTTTTTCTGGGAGGACGAAGGCCACCTGACCGACGCCCCGAAAGAGCAGTTGGAGATCGCCGCCCTGCCCGAAGCCCCCGAGGGCACGGAAATTGCAAAAGTCGACGTAGTGATTAGGCTGCGCCGAACCTGAGCCACCTAAATCCAAGAGATTTACGCCATGTCCAAACGTCTAAACGGTATTGCCGCAGCCGCCTGCATGATGCTGGCCCCCGCGCCGATCGCGGCCCACCCCCACGTGTTCATTGATACCGGCCTAGAGATTATATTCGATGCTGAGGGTCGGTTGACCCACGTGAAGGTCACTTGGAAATACGACGATCTGTATTCACTGCTGCTGGCAGAGGACTACCGCGTGGACAGCGACGGAGACGGTGCGCTGACGGACGCTGAGCGCAAAGAGCTAACCGGCTTCGACGCGGACTGGGTGCAGGGCTACGCGGGCGACCTTGAGGTTGTGTTGGACGGACAGGTGCTCGCCCTCTCGCGCCCACTTGATCCAACCGCAGATATGATCGACGGGCGCATCATATCCACGCACATACGCGAAGTTGCAGGGACGCCACTGCTGGAGGGTGACCCCGTGTCTCTGAAAGCGTTCGACCCCACCTATTACACCGCTTACGACATGACCTTGCCGGTCGTCCTGAAGGGGCGCAGCGATTGCGTCTTCACGCGGATAGAGCCTGACATCGAGGGCCAGCTCGCACAAATGCAAGCGCAACTGTTGACGCTCGACGCCAATGCGGATCTTGAAGAAAATGACATCCCGCTCATTGGCGGCGAGTTTGCCACGGATATCCGCGTCACATGCCCCGCCTTGTAATTGTTCCGGTCATCGCCGCGATTGCGCTTCTTCTTTGGTTATGGGGCAGCGGCGGCTTTGACAGCATCGCGGCGTGGGCCGCAGGGGAGCAGCGTGACTTTCAAAACCATATCGCCCGTACCCTGCGCGCGTTGCGCAGCGGCGACGCGGGCGCGCTGACCTTGTTGATGACGCTGTGCTTTGCCTACGGCTTCTTTCATGCGGTTGGGCCGGGTCACGGCAAGGTGCTGATTGGCGGCTACGGTCTGGGCCGTCAGGTGCCTTGGGTACGGCTCTCGCTGATTTCGCTGGTCTCCAGCCTCGGGCAGGCTGTCACCGCTGTGGCACTGGTCTATGCGGGGGTGCTGGTGTTCAACCTGAGCCGCACGCAGATGGTCGGCGCGGCGGAGGACTATATGGCTCCGTTCAGTTACGCCGCCATCGGTGCAATCGGAGTATGGCTCACGATACGCGCCATACGCAAATTCGCACGGATGCGTGCCGCTGCGGCGCATGACCACCATCACCACGACCACAGCCATGATCACGGTCATGATCACAGCCACGATCATGGGGCCTGCTCCGAATGTGGTCACAAACACGGGCCAACCGTGGAGGAGGTGGAAAACGCCAGCTCACTGCGTGACGCCCTTATCCTGATCGGCGGTATCGCGATGCGCCCCTGCACTGGTGCATTGTTCGTGCTGATCATCACATGGCAGATGGGGATCGCCTATGCAGGCATCGCGGGTGCCTTTGCGATGGCGCTAGGCACTGCCGTCGTGACGATCGCGGTGGGGGTCGCTGCCGTGACTATGCGGGCGGGGCTGCTTGGCTCTTTTGCCGCCTCACCTTTGGCCGCGCGGATCGTGCCTGCCATCGAGCTACTAGCAGGGCTGTTGATCCTTGTGATTGCGTCAGGGCTTTTGTTGCGCGCCTTGTGAAAAGGCCGCCCCGAGGGGCGGCCAAGTTCGTTTTAGTTCCCGTAAGCCACCGCCGGTAGCCATGTCACAATGCCCGGGAAGGCGAACACAATCCCTAGCCCTGTGAGTTGCAGCAGTACGAAGGGGATAACGCCTTTGTAGATGTGGCCCAGCGTGATCTCTGGCGGGCAAACGCCCTTGAGGTAGAACAACGCGAAGCCAACCGGCGGCGTTAGGAATGACGTCTGTAATGTCACCGCCACCAGTATAGCGAACCACACGATGGACGGGTTATCCACGACGCCAAAACCGTCCACGGGAATGTCCAACGCCAGCACCACTGGCAGCATCAACGGCATGATGATCAGCGTGATCTCGATCCAGTCCAGCAAGAAGCCAAGCAAGAAGATGATGAACAGGATGAACAAGACCACGAGGTATTTGTCATCGAAGGACGACAACACCAGATGCTCGATAATCTCGTCCCCGCCAAAGCGGCGCAGAATGAAGGCAAAGAAATTGGCGGCGATGAAAATCCCGACAATGTAGCCGGAGGTATTCAGCGTCTGGCGCATCACATCTTGGAAGACGCGCATGTTTAGCTTGCGATTCAGCAAGGCCAAGATAGTCGCACCCATTGCCCCAAGGCCGGACGCCTCTGTCGGGGTGGCGAAGCCGAAGAAGATCGACCCCAAGACCAGTAGAATTAGTGCCATGGGCGGCATCACCGACAAAGCCGTTTCCTTGATGACAGTCATATCCACGGGCGGACGGTTGGCAGGCACCGGCATCGCCTTCGGGTTAACCAGCCCGTAGACAATCAGGAACACAATGTAGAGCACGCCCAGCAGCAAGCCCGGGAACAACGCCCCCATGAACAGATCGCCCAAGCTGATCGCGAGCTGATCCGACATGATGACCAACATGATCGACGGCGGGATCAAGATGCCCAATGTGCCGGATGCGGCGATAGTGCCTGTCGCGATCGACTTGGAGTAGTTTTGGTTCATCATCGTCGGGATGCCCATCACGCCCAACAGAACGACCGACGCGCCGATAACCCCCGTGGAGGCCGCGAGGATGATGCCGATGAGCATGACTGACAGCGCCAGCCCGCCTTTCAGCGCGCCGAACAGCACCTGCATAGCTTTCATCATACGCTGCGCCACGCCGGATTGATCCAGCATCAGCCCCATGAAGATAAACATCGGTAAGGCCACCAGAACGGGGTTGTTGATGATCCCCCCGAAGAAGCGGCTGCCGTTGGCAAACAGCTTTGTATAGGTGATGCCGGTTCTGTCGAATTCGATGAATTCGTTTATATATTTGCGGTTCGGATCCAACACGAATTCGCCAAGAACAATGAACACCAGCGACACGCCAACCAGCGCATAGGCCACCGGAACGCCGCGAAACAGCATCACGATGAAAATGACGAACATCGCCAGAACGGACCACTGGTTCAGCGTCATGAAGTCAAAAAGGGATAGGATTTGCATGAACTCAAGCTTCCTTAGATGTGTTGCGTGACCGCACGAGGCTGATCACGATCAGGAGCGCGAGTAAGGCGATGGCAAACAGCCCCACCTGTGAAAACACGGCCTCTTTGGTTATTCTGCGCGGGGCCAGATCGGATGTCAGCGCGTAGAACCAGTAGAAGACGTAGTGAAAAGCGCGCGTAAAAAAGAACAACGCGGCGGGCAACATCCACAGCAAAACCGTGTGCAGCTTTATGACAGAGAACACCTGCAAGTTGCGCTTGAAGACGCCCCATGCGGCAATCATCGCGATGATGAACATCACGGGTAGCGAGGATTTCAGGAGATAGAGGTGGTGCAAGCCGTTCGGGCTGCTGGATCCCTCCAACGCGACGATGGACGACCACGCATAGTGCAGCAGGATGTCGGTCATAATCACCAAGAACGGCAGCAGCAGCCAGCCGATGGCGAATACCTCAATCCGCGCGCGTTTCGCGGGGGAGTAGTTTTGGTGCAGGATGTCCACCCGCACGTGGCTTTGTGTGGTGATGGCATAGGCAAAGCCCGTCAGCATGGCGAAGCCGTAGATCCACCACTGCGCATCATCAAGCCACGCTTGGTTTACGCCGCTTTGACGCAAGATCACTTGAGCGACGATGCCGATCATCAGCAGCGGAAACAACCACGCGACAACGTTGCCCACATTGATCATCAAGCGATCCGGCCAGCCGTGATGTTCGCGGTCTATCTCGCCGGGGTCGTTGATGGCGATCGACACCTCGTCCAACCCTTTGGCCACGTCTACTGGTCCACCTGGCATATGCCCCCCTGCTCCATTCGGAATCTGAAAATGTTGGAAAAAGGGCGGCCAACTTGGCCACCCTTGATGTTTAGGTTCTAAACGCGCGCTTAGTTACGTGGGCGCGGCAGGTAGATGTTGTCGTTCCAGACTTTGTAGCCTGCACGGTACTCTGCGAGGTCGTTCCAGACTTCTGCGAAGTAGGCGTCTTCTTTTGCCAAGTCAGCGGCAACTTCGTTCCAAGTGTTCTCGAACAGGTCAAGAAGCTCTGGCGACCACTGGCGGATTTGAACGCCGTTCTTTTCGGTGTTCTCGACCATGGCCTCGAAGTTCGTAGCCTCCCCCTCCGCGAGGTTGGTGGTGATGTTTGCCAAGCAAGCGACTTCGATCTGGGCCTGAGCCATTTCGCCCAAACCTTCCCACGCGTCCTTGTTCACGATCAGCTCGAACAAAGTGGATGGCTGGTGCCAGCCGGGGAAGTAGTTGAACTTGGCGATTTTGTGGAAGCCAAGTCGCGCATCAATGCGAGGCATGGAGAATTCCGTCGCATCAATCGCACCGCGCTCCAGCGCAGGGAAGATGTCCGACGCGCCAAGCAGCGACGTGGAGACGCCAATCTTTTGCATCACTTCAGCGCCAAGGCCGAAGAAGCGCATGTTCAGGCCTTGCAGGTCTTCGGCGCTGTTGATTTCGTTCTTGAACCAGCCGGATGTTTCAGGCGCGATCACACCGCAGGGGGTGACGTGCACGTCGTAGCCGGCTTCGTCATACATGCGCTGCCACAGCTCTTTGCCGTCATCGTACAAAATCCAGCCAAGGAATTCGCCAGCTTCCGGCCCGAATGGCACGGCCGCAAACAAGGACGCCGATTTGATCTTGCCCTGCCAGTAACCGGAGGTGGTAAAGGCCGCATCGACCGACCCGTTGGAGACAGCGTCAAGCGCCTCCAGAGTCGGGACCAGTTTGCCCGGATCAAAGTGTTCAAATTCCACCTCGGTGGAAATGGAGTTCAGCTTGGCGACGAAATCCGTCGCGGCAGTGCCCAAGATTGGTAGGTTTTTGCCGAAGGCCGATGTCATCTCCAGCACGTCTTGTGCCTGAGCGGACCCAGCAGCCACGGACAGCCCGAAGGCGGCAGCGATTAGGTTATTTTTCATGTTATCTCCTCCCAGAGAGCTTAATTGGTAATGTTTCCTTACCATAAACCAGTTTTGCGGCAGCGCAGCGCGGCCAACAATACCCAGAACCAGTTACTCTAAGGAGAATTATTGGCTTTGATAGCGCTAAACTAAGTTAATCGCCCCATTCTGCCGCCACCCGCCCGCCTTGGCGCGGCGAAGTCAATCAACACGCTTTAGCCGATTTGCGCGATTCGACAGCAACCACCGCCCTCTGGGACAGGGGGCTTAAAGCTACGCGGAGACCGGGCAACGGCATAGCCGGTTGGTGACTGGACAAGACGTCACGAGGATGCTGGCACGGTAGGGACCGGCCTTTAAACCCCGCTGACCTGCCCCACGGCCAGAACCGCGCCCGTCGGCGCACCTGTAGGAGAGCCGCCATCTGGCTCATCAGAGATCGCCAAGACCACCCCGCCAAAGGCCCCCTGAAGGCTGGCCGGAATTGCGATGGTATCGACACCACCGTCCGTCAAAACCCCGAGTGAGACCGGCGCGTTATCCCCGACAATGGCCCAAAGCTCAAAATCGCGCCCCGCCACGGCTTCGCCCGCAGTCCGCGTCACGCGCATGCCACCGGTCGCGCCGTCGAACATGGCCAACACCCGCAAGCTGTCATCCTCTGACGCGATCTCGCTCAGATAGAACGGCCCTGACACAGGTGCATCTGGCGCTGGCTGCGTAACCAGCACCACGGCCAGCACGGCTGCCGCAGCCGTGGCTGCGAAGGACAAGCCGCGCCAGAAGCCCAGCCGTGACCAGATCGACGCTGGGACGTCGGGCGCGCCAAACAGGTTCGCGGTCAGACGCGCTTTCACGGCAGCAGGCGGTTTAACCGGCGCGTATTCGTCAGCAAGCGGCGCGAAGTGCGCCACCCACTCCGCCACGTCCTGCTTCAGGGCCTGATCCTCTGACAGACGGGCCTCGAAACGCCGCTCTTCATCCGCGTCCATCAGGCGCAATGTGTATTCCGCCGCTGCGACGCGGTTTTCGTCCTCTGGTGTCAATTGCTCGCTCATTGGGTCATGCACTCCCGCAGCGCCAAAAGGGATCTGCGCAGCCAAGTGCGCATTGTGTTCAGCGGTACGTCAAATTGCGCCGCAAGATCGGCGTAGCTTTCCCCCTGCAGATACGCGCCGCGAACCGCCGCGCGGCGGTCATCCGGCAACTGGTCCAGACATCCGACAATGCGCTTCGCCTCTGAACCCGCCACGGCAGACTGTTCCGGTGTCGGCCCAGAGGCCGCCACCCTGTCCTCGACATCAGCGATGTCGGACGTCTGCTTTGTCGCCCGCAGCCGGTCGATGGCTGTGTTTCGGGCAATTGTGATTAGCCATGTCATCGGGCTCATTCCGTTGCTTGCGTATCTGTCCGCGTAGCGCCAGATTTTCATGAACGTCTCTTGCAAAACATCCTCGGCACTTGCGGTATTATTCAACACACGCAGCGCCACCCCGAAAAGTTTCGCGGACGTGGCGTCATATAGCTTGGAGAAGGCCGAGCGGTCCCCCAAAGCGACCCGTGCGATCAGGTGGTCGATATCGGCTGCAGTGGTCATAGAAGGCTCAATCTCTGTCAGATACGCTGCGGCAACGTATTTTACGCGCCTCGCAGAAAGACCTTAGGCCGCGCCGCGCAAATATCTAGGGCAGGATTGCATTTTCAAGCACCTTTGGCTTGGCGGCCCCAGTTAGTGCAGATATCACGACCTTCCGACCCCCAAAATCAGGAGCCACCAATGACCGCAGTTGCAGACCGTATCGCCCGCACGATTGCCACCGACATCGGGGCCCGCGCCGATCAGGTGACCGCGACGGTGGCCCTGCTGGACGGCGGCGATACGGTGCCCTTCGTCGCGCGCTACCGCAAGGAAGCCACGGGCGGGTTGGACGACGCGCAACTGCGCAAACTGGCGGATCGGTTGGACTACCTGCGCGACCTTGAGAAGCGCCGCGCCAGCATTCTTGGCGAGATCAAGTCCCAAGGCAAGCTGACCGACGACTTGGCGCGCTCCATCACCGCCGCCGACACGAAGTCCCTGCTGGAAGACTTGTACCTTCCCTTTAAACCGAAGCGCCGCACACGGGCGATGATCGCCCGAGAAAACGGGTTGGAGCCGCTGCTGCGCGCGATCCTTGCGGACCGCGCCGCCAATCCCGAAGAACTAGCCAACACTTACCTGACCGAGACTGTTGAGACGGCGAAAGACGCCCTCAACGGGGCGCGCGATATATTGGTGGAGGAGTTGGGAGAGAACGCCAGTTTGCTTGGCCGTCTGCGCGAGATCATGCAAAAGGAGGCCCTGATCACCGCAAAGGTGAGCGCGGGCAAGGAAACCGTCGGCGCGAAGTTTTCCGACTATTTTGACCACAGCGAAAAATGGGCCACGATCCCGTCGCACCGTGCCTTAGCTATCCTGCGCGCCTCGAAAGAGGAAATCGTGACCGTAAACATCGCGCCCGAGCCCGAGAACGGCCTGCCCCGTATGATCGACATTGTTGCCGCAGAAATCGGCATCCAAGGGGAGCAGCCCGGCGACATCTGGCTACGCGAGGTTGCGCGGTGGGCGTGGAACATCAAGTTGAGCATGACCATGTTTATGGACCTGATGACCGATCTGCGCCGCCGCGCCCATGACGCCGCAATCGACGTGTTCGCCCGCAACTTGCGGGACTTGCTGCTCGCCGCGCCAGCTGGCCCCCGCGCCACACTGGGGCTTGATCCGGGCATTCGAACGGGCTGCAAAATTGCCGTCGTCGATGAAACCGGAAAGCTGCTCGACACTGCCACGATCTACCCGTTCCAGCCACGCATGGATGTGCGCGGTGCACAGGACAGTTTGACCAACATGATACGTAAACACGGCGTGGCGCTCATTGCGATTGGCAATGGGACCGCCAGCCGCGAATCTGAACGTTTGGTCGCCGACGTGATCAAAGCCCTGCCCGCAGGCATCGCGCGGCCCACACCGGTTATCGTGTCGGAGGCAGGCGCGTCGGTTTATTCAGCGTCGGAGCTGGCATCATTGGAATTCCCCGACATCGACGTGTCGCTACGCGGGGCAGTCTCTATCGCGCGTCGCCTGCAAGACCCGTTGGCCGAACTGGTGAAGATTGAACCACAAGCCATTGGCGTCGGGCAGTATCAGCACGACGTCGACCAACGCCGCCTGTCACAATCGCTGGCCGCTGTGGTGGAGGATGCGGTGAACGCCGTCGGCGTAGACCTTAACATGGCGTCCGCCCCGCTGCTGTCACATATCGCCGGTTTGGGCACGTCGCTGGCACAGGCCGTCGTCGCGCATCGTGACGCCAACGGTCCCTTTGCGAGCCGTAAAGACCTGTTGAAGGTTGCGGGGCTGGGGCCGAAAGCGTTCGAGCAATGCGCGGGTTTCTTGCGGATCAACGACGGGGCGGAGCCTCTGGATGCGTCTTCTGTCCACCCAGAGGCCTACGGCGTGGCCCGCAAAATCGTGCAAGCCTGCGGCCGCGACATTCGTGCAATCATGGGTGACAGCAGCGCCTTGGCACACCTATCGGCAGAACAGTTTGTCGACGATAACTTTGGCCTGCCAACCATTCGCGACATCTTGGCGGAGCTTGAGAAGCCCGGTCGTGACCCGCGCCCGACCTTTAAGACCGCCACCTTTGCCGATGGCATCGACAACATCACCGACCTGAAATCCGGCATGTCGCTGGAAGGCACCGTCACCAATGTTGCCGCCTTCGGGGCCTTTGTGGATATCGGCGTGCATCAGGACGGGTTGGTTCACGTCAGCCAATTGGCGGACCGGTTTGTCAAAGACCCGCATGAGGTGGTGAAAGCTGGCGATGTCGTGCGCGTGCGTGTGACGGAAGTCGACGTGCCCCGCAAACGCATCGGCCTCACCATGCGCAAGGATAATGCTCCGTCACAAAACACAGAGACAGGTAAGCCGAAGCAGAACCGGTCCCCTAAGAAAACGACCGCAAAACCGTCACAAGACAGCGGCCCAAGCGCGCTTGGGTCAGCATTGGCGGAAGCCATGAAGCGGCAAACCAAGGGATCATAATTGCGGCGCGTCGCGGGGCATGCGCCACGGCTGATTCGTCGTGGCGACATCCTTAAAGATCGCCGCGAAGTCAGTCGTTTTACGCGCCACTTTGCGCTCGGGCATGACCATGACCAGCTTCGCCGTCACGTCTGGAATGTCGATGGGGCGAAACACGACACCGGGACTTGCCGCGGAGCGCGACGACTCCGGCAGGACTGCAATCCCCAAGCCCGACGCAACGAGGCAGATACCGCCGAACGTGTCTGAGAACGTGCCGACAATCTTGGGTGAAATGTTGAACCGTGCTATCGCCGCGCGCAGGGCACCGCTGTAATCGGTGCCAACCTTGTCCGTGAACAACACCATCGGTTGTTGGTGCAGATCCGCCATCTCAAGCTGCGACTTTTTGCTGAGCGGGTTATCCTCATGTATCGCTGCGCACAGCCCTTCGTTGCAGACAACTTCGGCAACGAAAGACCCCGGAATACTCGCGGGGCGCACAAGGGCCAAGTCAAGCTCCGCACTCTCCATGCGCTGTAGTTGTGCGCTGGTGGTCATCCCGAATACGTCAACAATTACAGCGGGGTAAAGCGCTCGAAAGCGACGCAAAACTTCGGGGAGGATATAGTTGGCTGCTGGTCTAATCGCGCCGACACGCAGCCGACCACCCTCCTCACTGCTGGCGGCGCGGGCGTGGCTGACACCCTCGTCCAATGTGTCCAGAATTGTCTCGCAATATTCCAGAAAACGAACGCCGCCCTCGGTGAGGGATACGCGGCGCGTTGTTCGCTCAAACAGCTTTGTTCCCATCCGGTCCTCCAGCTGTTTGATCTGTTGGCTATAGGGCGCCTGCGATATCCCAACCGTATCTGCCGCACGTCCAAAATGCAGCTCCCGCGCAAGGACCATGAAGTAGCGCAGGTGCCGTAGTTCGATCTGGTTTTGCATCACTTCACCCCGTTTTCTACTACGCGTGCCTGCCGGCGCTGCCACCTTATAGGACTTCAATTAAGACATAATGCAACTTAATTATATATTCACTACCCCCTTTCTGAGACTGATTTTTCGCGCCTAGAGTACCCTTGAACGGCCATCGACGGGCCTTGGAGGGATGGATGGAATTTTGGATAACACGGGCTTTTCGGCTGGCTCTCACGCTGTTTGTGGTGGTCACCTTGACGTTCATTTTGCTGCGCACATCATACGATCCAGTCGTCGCCATGTTGGGGCCGGACGCAACGGCCCGCGAGATAGAAATGTTCCGCTCCCGCTGGAACCTCGATAAGCCGCTGTTCGACCAGTATCTGGCCTATCTCGGCAACGCTATTCGCGGCGACTTTGGCAATTCCTTCCGCGACGGCCGCCCCGTGTTCGTGGTTATCGCAGAACGGTTCCCACAAACCCTGTGGCTGGGGGGCGTCTCTTACGTATTTGCGATCGTTATCGGTGTGCCTGCGGGCATTTTGGCCGCGCTTTACAGAGGGTCAATCTTTGATCGCGCCATCATGGTCGTGTCGGTTGTGGGGTTTGCGCTGCCGAACTTCTTTCTCGGGATTTTGATGATCCTCTTATTCTCGCTGGTGTTGCAAATCCTGCCCAGCTCCGGCGCCAGTTCTTGGGCACATATCATAATGCCCGCCTTCGCCTTGGGTCTAACGCTTGCGGGTATTCTGGCGCGCTTCACCCGCTCCGCGATGCTGGAAGTTCTGTCAAAGACCTACATGTTGGCGGCAGAGGCCAAGGGCATCCGCCCCGTGCGCCGCGCGATCTTTCACGCCCTGCCAAACGCCGCACTGTCTGTGATCACGATCATGGGTCTGATTTTAGGGAATCTCGTCGCAGGCACGGTTGTCGTTGAAACTGTGTTTGCATGGCCCGGTATCGGGCGGCTTTTGGTCACCGCAATTTCATCCAAGGACTTGGCCGTTGTTCAAGCTTTGGTCTTCGTCATCGCCGCCGCGATGGTCCTTATCAACTTGGCAGTCGACCTGTCTTACCGAATGCTAGACCCACGCACGAGGCGCTCCTCATGATACACCGAATGAACCCGATCACCGCTGCTGCGGCCATGTTCCTTGTGCTTATCGCGGTTGTTGCCCTGCTTGGTGAATACGTCGCACCTCATGATCCGTATAAGCAAAACCTGCTGTCTCGACTGACGGGCCCCGTGTGGACAGAGGGCGGCTCCTCTGAGTTCTGGCTTGGCACCGACAGGCTTGGGCGGGACTTACTGTCGCGATTGATTGTCGGCTTGCAAATGTCCGTGGGCGTCGCCCTGTTAGGCACAATGATCGGCGCGCTGGTGGGCACGGTTGTCGGGTTTGTGTCGGGTCACTTTGAAGGCTGGGTCGACAACATTTTGATGACCATTGTCGACATTCAGCTGTCGCTGCCCTTCATCCTGATCGCGCTGACGCTGCTGGCTTTTTTCGGGAATTCCATGGCGCTGTTTATCCTGCTTATGGGAATGTACGGCTGGGAAACCTACGCCCGTCTGGCCCGCGGCCTTGTCTTATCCGCCAAGCGGCAGGCGTATTCGGTTGCGATCGTGTCCCTAGGAGCCACGTCGGGGCGGCTCTACGGGCGCCATATTTTGCCCAACATCGCCAGCGCCCTGATTGTGCAACTCACTCTTACCATTCCGGCGATTATCCTGCTGGAGACCGCGCTCAGCTTTCTGGGCTTGGGCATTCAACCACCGGACGCCAGCCTTGGGCAAATCCTTGGCGAAGGGCGTGATTACCTAGGCTCTGCGTGGTGGATCGCTGTGTTCCCGGGGTTGGCTATTTTCTGCATTACCTTGTCGGTCGGCGTCGTCGGTGACGCGCTGCGCGACAGATTCGACCCGACGCTAAAGGCGCGTCGCAATTAAAAACTACTCAGCAAAGGAGGGTCACCCATGATCACACGTCGTACTTTGAATAAATCCCTTATGAGCGTTAGCGCGCTTGCCCTAGCCTCGGCACCGACAGCGCTCATTGCACAAGACCGACCGGCGATACGCATAGCAGTGGACAATCTGTGGCGCACCATGGCGCCCCTTAACGGTCTGTCGACCACTGGGAACCGGATCAACATCAACTTCTACGAAGCCCTGACCGAAGTAGATTGGTTCAATGACCCGTCAGGGGCCACCGTCATCCCCAAACTGGCTCTAAGCTGGAAACGCGACGGGAATGTCTGGCAGTTCAAGCTGCGCGAAGGGGTGATGTTCCACCACGGCGAAGAGATGACCGCCGAAGATGTGGCATTCACCCTGTCCCATGAACGTCTGCGCGCCGATGATGCCTATGAGCCGCGCGGCGCCATTTTCAGCTCCAACATTGTTCGGGTGGAGGCCGTTGACCGCTACACCGTGGAGATCGAAACGGACTCCCCTGATCCAAACATGGCGCAAAAGCTGTCAAACCATCACGCCAAGGTCGTTCCAAAAGCGCACTACCTTGAAGTTGGCGTTGACGCCTTTGGCCAGATGCCAATCGGAACCGGCCCCTATAAGGTCACCCTGTTCCGTCCGGGCGAAGTCATGACCATGGATGCCTTCGAGGACTACTGGGGCGACCAACCAGCTGCGGCCTCCCTTGAATGGCGGATCGTTCCTGAATACGCGGGCCGGATCGCGGGTGTGGTTGCTGGCGATTACGACTTCGCCGTTAACGTACCCTTTGACCAACAAGAGCAGGTGCGCGGTTACGACAACATCAATCTGATCAACACTGTCGCGCCGAACTACGTGATGTTCGCCTTCAACACCCGTCCTGATCCAGAAGACAACCCGCTGGTCGACGTGCGGTTGCGCCACGCCATGATTCAAAGTGTCGACATGGAAACCATCGTTAAGGTGCTGTTTGGCGACGAAACGTTCTTCCCAACCATACCGTTCAACTTCCCCGATTACGGCGACTTCTACGACCCCGACATGGTTGACCCCCACCCCTACGACGTTGAAGCAGCGCGCGCGCTTATTGCGGAGACGGACTACGACGGGGAAGAGCTGATCTGGCACATCACGCGTGGTTTCTATGACAACTATGAAACCGCAGCGGAGATCATGATCGCCCAATGGGCCGAGGTCGGGATCAACGTGAAGATGGTTGTCGTCGACAACTTCTCTCTTGCCTATCAGCGCCCGTTCCACCTGCTCAACATGTCCAACGGCACCGACTTCATCCCCGGCGATCCCTACCGCCCGCTGTGGCTGGATTGGAACCCCGGCTCCACCCGCGCGTCTGCGGATTGGAAGGTGTGGGATCCAACCGACAAATTTGTGGAACTGGGTGAGAAGTTCGTCAAAGCAGTGGAGTTCGAGGAACGGCGCGATGCCTATCTGGCCCTCTCCAAGGAATGGCAGGACGTCACGCCCGGCATGTACATGTGGAAGCGGCTGTTCAGCTACGTCCACCGCACGGGTGTCGACTGGGCCCCCGCAGCCGGTGAGATGCGCATGTACGGCAATTACCTCACTGTATCCTGATCCCGAAAGAAGGCTGACAAGATGACACGGTCACACCGATTAAGCGATCTCAGCTTCGTGGAGTTCCAAGCGGCCCTAGCCGAAGAACCCGTCGTTTTGCTGCCTTTCGCCAGTCAGGAAGAGCAAGGCCCGCATGCACCGATGGGCGATTACCGCCTGACGCGCCAGATTGCAGACCTTGCGGCACAAAGGTCGGGGGCGCTCGTCGCCCCCACCGTCCCCTTCGGCTACGCTGATTTCTTCCGTGCGTTCGCAGGCGGCATCCAGCTGCGCTCCCAAACCTTCAAAGCCTTGGTGGAGGATGTCGCCGTATCGCTTCTGGATCACGGCATAACGCGGCTCATCATCGTGAACGGGCATACCACCAATGGCTTCCTGATCGACGAGGTCATGCGCAAGATACAAGCCGAGCGTGGTGTTTACCTAACCTCCATCGACATCTGGCAGTCGCTCGACGCTGATACGTGGCGCGCAATTCATGGCGACAATGCCAGCGCCGCCCGGGGCCACGGCGCGGACCCGATGACGTCCGTCTACATGCATTATTTCCCCGACCAGATTCACCTGAATCGCGTGTCCCCGCGGGACAATGGCACCGCCTTTGGCTTGCCGGTCCAGAACCCGCGATCAGTCCGGTTTGGCACCGCATCTATCAACATGCCGCTATCGGCCCGCGACGCCAATGAGACGGGCATTCTGGGCGGTGACCCGTCCTTCTCCACGCCTGAAAAGGGCGCGCAAATATCCGAGCATATAATCGGCCTACTGTGCGATTTCGTGACACACCTTAAAACGCAGGACCCGAAGAACCTATGATCGTTTCAACCCAAGCCCCCCTGCTTCACTGGGACCGCCTGAGCGTGCCCCTACCAACCGGTGCGGATCGGCCTCACGCTGTTGAAAACCTGAGCCTGGATCTGCGCCAGAACGAGGTCCTATGCCTTGTCGGCGAAAGCGGATCAGGCAAATCGGTTTCCGCCATGGCAACCATGGGACTGCTCAAAGGCGAGATGAGCCAAACGTCTGGCGCCATTCGCTTTGCGGGGCAGGATTTAACCAAGCTCAGCCCCGATGCACGCCGTCAATTAACCGGCTCCAAGCTTTCAATGGTGTTTCAGGAACCGATAGCGTCGCTCAATCCGTTCTACACCGCTGGCGCGCAAGTGTCGGAGACGATCCGCACCCATTCAGATCAGCCCGCCGCCGCTATACGCGAGAAAGTGCTATCGCTTTTCGAAGAGGTCCATTTGCCAAACCCGGAACAGATTTTTCGCGCCTACCCGCACGAACTATCTGGGGGCCAATGCCAGCGCGTCATGATCGCTTCTGCCCTTGCGCTTGATCCGGCCGTGCTGATTGCAGACGAGCCGACAACCGCGCTGGACGTGACAACACAGGCCCAGATTCTGTCGCTAATATTGGCGCTGCGCGACAACCACAACACGGGCATCCTGTTTATCACGCATGACTTCGGGGTGGTCAGCGAAATTGCCGACCGTGTCGCGGTGATGCGCAAAGGGCAGCTGGTGGAAGTCGGCCCACGCGAGCAAATCCTCACCAACCCGCAACATGACTACACCAAGGCGCTGCTGGCTGCTGTTCCGAAACTGGCCCCGCGTGCCGCGCGCCCCGTTCAAGGCAAACCAATCCTTGAGGTGAACTCTGTCTCTAAAACATACCGAACCGGTAGTTTTTTGCGCAAAGCAGGGCGCGAGGTGAAAGCCGTTGTCGATGCCAACATCCACATCCACGGTGGCGAAACGCTAGGCGTCGTGGGGGAGAGCGGGTCGGGAAAAACGACGTTGTCGCAATGCATCATCCGCATGGTGGAACCGACATCCGGTCAAGTCCAGATCGCGGGGAAAGACTTCTTGTCCCTCAAAGGCAAAGAGTTGCGAAAAGCGCGCCAGCGGGTCCAGATCATTTTCCAAGACCCATACACGTCCCTAGATCCACGCCAAAAGGTTGGCGATGCTATCGCCGAGGGCCCGTTGATCCATGGCACCGACATGCGCGAAGCCACCAAAATCAGCCACGAGTTGATTGAGGCCGTAGGGTTGGAAACAGCTGCCGCAGACCGTTACCCGCACGAATTTTCTGGCGGCCAGCGCCAACGCATCTGCATCGCGCGTGCATTGGCGCTGCAACCGGACCTGTTGATCGCCGACGAAAGCGTCTCGGCGCTCGACGTCTCGGTGCAGGCGCAAATCCTCGATCTGCTGGCTGACATTCAGACGCAGCGCGGGTTCGCCATGTTGTTTGTGACCCACGACCTGCGCGTTGCCAGCCAGATATGCGACCGTATTTGCGTGATGCAAAGGGGGCAGATCGTGGAGACAGGTGCGCCGGATCAATTGTTCGCCAACGCGAAAGAACCCTACACCCGCGCCCTTTTGGCCGCCGTCCCCGGTGCAAATCGCGTGTTCGGTTGAGAACGCTCTTACTGCCAACGCAAAAGGATACCTCCCTTTGATGAAGAAATATGAAGTCGCCGACATGCCGCCGCCTCTGCCTGCCGATCTGGTCACTGCCCTAAGCGGGGTGGAGTTGGCAACAATCGGACATCTCTTACACCGTGGGTTTGTCGATCACGGCATTGCCGCCATGACCCCGCAACCCAAAACCGTGGTGGGCACGGCGGTGACGGTCAGCCTACCTGCGTGCGACGGCGTGATGTTGCACTATGCGCTTGATCACTTGCGGGCCGGCGACTTTCTGGTGATCGACCGCTTGGGCGACGAAAGGTACGCCTGTGTCGGCGGGGGGGTGGCTGAACGCATCGCTATGAGCGGTGCTGTTGGTGTCGCCGTGGATGGACCGTGCACCGATGTCGATGAACTCGCCGATGTGGATCTTGGCATATGGGCCCGCGGTGCATCCTCGCTGACGACGCGCGTAACCGATTTGGGTGGGGCACTCAATGTTCCGGTGGCCATTGGTAACGTGCCCGTCCTGCCCGGTGATGTTGTGATGGGCGACAACACAGGCGTTATCGTGCTGCCCCGCGCCGACGCGTGGGACATATGCCGTGCCGCCGTCGCCCGCGAAGCCGCATCTGCCGCGCAGCAAAACCTGCCCGTAGGCGAAAGGCGCATATCGCGCGCGCGCACCATTGTAGAAGCAGCGATGAACGGGAGCGCCGCATGACACCTGAAGCCCTACAAGCCGCGCGCGTAGAGCGTTGGACGCGCACAAAGCCTGCCGCCCGCTCTGCGCACGGCATTGTCACAAGCCAGCATTATGCGGCCTCGGAAGCGGGGTTGGCTGTTCTATCAGAGGGCGGCAACGCAGTTGATGCCGCCGTCACAACCGCCTTCACACTGCAAACAGCGGAGCCTTGGATGTCTGGATTGGGCGCCTGTGGCTATATGCTGGTGGGCGAACCCGACGGGCAGGTAGAGACAATTGAGTTCACGGGCCGACTGCCCGCTGTAATTGACGCCAACACCTATGCACCCGATCCTAGCGGTGCGCTGTTCTTTAACGGCAACGCAATATCGCGAGATCACAACAACATTCGCGGCTTCCCCGCCGCCGCAATTCCGGGTTGCGTGCGCGGGTTTGATCAGGCGCTCACACGTTACGGAACCATCTCCTTTGCTCGCGCCCTGACGCCAGCGCTAGAGCGGGCAAAAGCGGGTATGACGGTGGATTGGCACACCACGCTTGCCATCGCGCTCGCGGAGCAGAACATTCGCAAAGACCCCGGAATGAGCAGCGTGTTCCTGCCAAACGGCACAATCCCCCAGCCGGGCCAGATTCTTGCAATGCCCGCGCTGGCCGCAACGCTGGAACGTTTGGTCGAGCACGGCACGGACGAGTTCTACCAAGGCCAGATCGCGACCGATCTGGTGGCGGACCTACAAGCAGGCGGCAACGGCATCACGAAGGGCGACCTGCGCAACTATGCGCCTTTGACCTACCCCTCTGTGACCAGCGTGTTCGGCAGATATCAACTCCATACTGCTGGCCATACCAGCGCTGGCGCACGGCTTCATGCAACGATCACGCAGTTCACCGACCGCCATGGTGACGGGCCAGTGTCGCCGGAATTCTTTACCGCAATGGGCCATTCCATCGCCGCCGGCTTTGAGGATGCGGTGAAGCCAGCCGTGCCTGCCGATTTTGACACCAAAGGAAGCACCACGCAGATCAACGCCGTTGATGCGCAGGGGCGCTTTGTGTCGATCACCTTCACACTGTTCAACCGTTTCGGGGCCTGCGCGCTGTCACCAAGGACAGGCATTATTTTGAACAACGGTATGGCGTGGTTTGATGCACGGGCGGGGCGGACAACCTCCATGCTCCCGAATGCCTACGCGCATTCCAACATGTGCCCAGCCATCGTCACCAAGGACGATGCCCCCGTGATGGCGGTTGGGGCGTCAGGGGCGAACATGATCGTCCCAGCGGTGGCGCAATTCATCGCGCTGCACCTTTGCGCCAATCTTGATGTGGAAGAGGCCGCCCACAGGCCGCGCCTGCATCTTGGCCCTGAGGGCAAGATGAGCGTTGATGCAGACATGATGCCCGCGGAGATCGCGGCGCTGGAACGCCACTGGCGCCTGACCCCCGCGCAAACCACCGTCATGCCTCGGCCGTTCGGGTCCCCGTCCATGATCGGCAAAGACGCCAATGGCTTTGTGGGTATTCCCGACACTTCCTACCCCGCAGCCTATGCGGCTGCCTATCTGAACGGATCCTCCTGATGACACTGCCAGAAAATCTGCTGAACGCTATTAATGGAACCCTGCATGTTAACGCCCCGGCGTTACCGTCTTGCGCCTTGGTGTTCGACAGCCCGCACAGCGGCCTAACGCTGCCCGACGGTTTCAAACCTTCTGTCGATGCAGCCATGGTGCGCCAAGCGAGCGACACCTATGTCGACGAGTTGTTCGCGGCTGCCCCTGACATCGGCGCGCCGCTTCTCGTTGCGGAGTTTCCGCGCAGTTACCTAGATGTGAACCGTGCCGTCGACGACGTCGACGTCTCCATGATTGCGGGCGAGTGGCCCCATCCGGTCCGCCCGAGTGCCGCCACGCATCGGGGCATGGGGCTGGCATGGAAATACGCGTGGGGCGACGTGCTGATGCACGACACTCCAATTTCCGTGGCGGAGATGGAGCATCGGATCGCCGCCTTCTGGCACCCGTATCACGACCGCCTAAGGGCGCTGCTTGACCATACCTTTGACACCTACGGGCGCGTCTATCATGTCAACTGCCACTCCATGCCGGAATTCGGTCACAAGCTATCCCCTGACCCCGCGGGCACCAGACGCGCAGACTTTGTGATCGGCGACGGTGACGGCACCACCTGTGACCCCGCGTTCGTGGATTGCATTTGCAACGCGGCCGAAAGCCTAGGGTATTCGGTGAAGCGCAACGACCCGTTCAAGGGCGCAAACCTGATCCGCGACTACAGTGATCCGGCAAGGGGTCGAAACAGTGTTCAGATAGAGTTGAACCGTGCGCTCTACATGAACGAGGTTACCCGAGAGCGGTCATCAGGCTTCGCGGCGCTGACACGCGATTTGACGTCGCTGATAAAGACCATGCGAGAATTTGTCGAAACCGCCTAAATACTTTATAAAAGTTAACAAAAGTCGGCCCCAGCTGTGTTGATCTGGGCCGCGATCAATTAGGAGTGACGAAACGAAAATCATAAGGAGGACGTCTGATGTCAGATGATTCGACGCCGGGGATTCCCTCTCCGGACGGCGCGGCAGATGTAATTGATACCGATTACGTCGTCGGCCAAGACAACCACGAGGGCAGTGTTGGCCCCTTTGGATTCGATATCCATAACCCAGTGTTCCAGATATCTGGGTTGAGCATTGTCGCATTCGTATTCTACACCTTGGCGCTGCCCGAGCAGGCTGGCGCTGTGTTCAGCTGGCTGTTTTCGGCTGTGACCCAAGGCTTTGACTGGTTCTTCATTGCGGCGGCGAACGTCTTCGTCTTGTTCTGTTTTCTCCTGATCCTGACCCCGCTGGGCAACGTTCGGCTGGGCGGCGCGGATGCCGCGCCCGACTACAACTATCTTGGCTGGTTCTCGATGCTGTTCGCCGCAGGCATGGGCATCGGGCTTATGTTTTATGGCGTGTCAGAGCCGCTTTCCCACTTCTCTACCGCATTGGGCGGCACATCCGTTGGTGAAGATGGTCTGCGCAACGACTGGGCACCTTTGGGTGCGGCAGCGGGCGACCAAACAGAGGCCATCCGCCTTGGCATGGCCGCGACCATCTATCACTGGGGCCTGCACCCTTGGGCCATCTACGCCGTCGTAGGTTTGGCGTTGGCTTTGTTTAGTTATAACAAAGGCTTGCCGCTGACGATCCGTTCTGCTTTCTACCCTGTCTTGGGGGAGCGTGTGTGGGGCTGGCCTGGTCACATCATCGACACGCTTGCGGTTTTTGCGACGCTGTTCGGCCTCGCGACGTCCCTTGGCCTTGGTGCAACGCAAGCCAACGCCGGTTTGAACGAATTGTTCGGCGTGCCAATCGGCGCCACAACGCAGGTGCTGCTGATCTCCGGCATTTCCGCAGTTGCTACAGTGTCTGTTCTGCGCGGCCTTGATGGCGGCGTGAAGCGCCTGTCCGAGCTGAACATGGGGTTGGCGTTCTTGCTGCTGGTCTTCGTGTTGATCGTTGGACCGACGCTGCTGATCTTGCAAACCTTCGGCTCCTCGTTGCTGGCGTACCTTGAGTACCTGCCAGCCCTAGCCAACCCTGTTGGCCGTGAAGATGTGAACTTCGTCCAAGGCTGGACCTCGTTCTACTGGGCGTGGTGGATCAGCTGGTCACCTTTCGTCGGCATGTTCATCGCCCGTGTTAGCCGTGGTCGTACTGTGCGTGAATTCTTGGTCTGCGTATTGCTGATCCCAAGTGTCGTTTGCGTGTTGTGGATGAGCGTCTTTGGCGGCGTAGCAATCCAGCAAGTGATCCAAGATGGTTACACTGTCGCACAAGAAGCAGAGCTGCCACGTCAACTGTTCGCAATGCTCAACGCGCTGCCATGGGCTGGCATCACATCGTTGATCGGCATCGTGCTGGTCATCGTGTTCTTCGTCACCTCGTCCGACTCCGGCTCGCTGGTGATCGACACGATCACGGCTGGCGGCAAGGTTAATGCGCCGGTTCCACAGCGCGTGTTCTGGTGCATCTTCGAAGGGGCCGTAGCAATCGTGTTGCTGCTGTCTGCAGGCGGCTTGAAGTCGTTGCAATCGATGGTGATTTCTACCGGATTGCCGTTCACTGTTGTGCTGCTGTTCATGTGCTACGCGATCTACAAAGGCTTGCGTTCGGAACGCGCTAACACCTGAGCAACTAGGTTAAATTAAACCTAAACGCCCCGTTGCATTGCTGCTGCGGGGCGTTTTGCATTTTGCCGGACGACACCACCGAATAACGTCTTATTTTCATCGGCTTATTACGAAATTTCTTTTCGTAACATCGCGTTTCGCAACCCTCACAAGATTAACTTGCATCCGGAAACAATCACATAGTCGCCCTATTCCTGCCCACATTCCCCGACACTGTGGACGGAAGTTACGGTGTTAGTTGGTTGTTTTTTCTGACCGCAAGAAACCAAAGGGCAAGACTATGCGTATTTTAGCAGTCGATGACGATCCAATCATCTTGGAGATCCTGAGCGAGGTTCTAAGCTCTTTCGGGTATGATGACTTTACGTTTGCGGGTTCAGGCTATGAAGGGCTAGAAACCCTCAAGAATGATAAGCAAGGCTTCGACGCCTTACTATACGACATTCAAATGCCGGATATGGACGGCATTACGCTGACCAAGCTGACACGCAAAATTCACCGCTATAAAGACGTGCCGATTCTGATGCTGACGGCTATGGCCGACAAAGCATACATCGACCGCGCATTCCGCGCGGGCGCGACAGACTACGTGACCAAACCTTTCGAGACGCAAGAGTTGCGCTCTCGGATGGATTTGGCCAGCCGTTTGGCGCAGGGCCAAAAACGTCTCGACGCGCGCGCGAATTCGCTGCGCGATATTGCACAGCAAGAGCGTCAGATCGCTCTGGAAGACCCGCATTCCATCCAAGATGTTGACTGCGTGATCCCGCTTCCTGCGTTCAACAACTACCTGAAACAACTTGGCAGAGGCTCGCTTTTCAGCTCCTCCCTGATCACCTTCAAGATTGAGAACATCGAGCGGTTGAACGGCTCAATGACGGATTTTGAATACATCTGCGCCCTGACAGACGCGGCCGACGCAATTGCGGCGGCGATCCCCTTCCGTCAGTTTCTTATGACGCACGGCGGCAACGGCACTTTCCTATGCGTCGCCGACGGCGTGAACCGTGAACTGATCGAGGCGCTGCCCTCCGACATCGCCCATGCAGTCGAGGAAATCGATCCTTGCTACGGCGACGGACGCCCGCTTGTTATGTCAATCCTCGTTAGCGAACCAGTTGCCCTGCGCTTCCGTGGACGTGACGCGATTGACCGTGCGTTGAGCACCGCCGTATCGCGCGTGGAGCATGAATCAGCAGACGTGCCGGCGCATATTCCTACAAAGCCTAAGTTCCCATCCTTCCGGCTGGGCGGCCTATAATGACGCAAACCAGCGCCGTTCAAATAGGTCTGGAACGTATCAAGCTTCGGTTTCTATCGCAGCTTGATGACAAACTAGACTTGCTAGAACTGCAGCTGGACCAGCTCCTTATCCCACAAAAGCGCGCGAACGCGATGCGGGCCATTCAAGCTGAAGCGCATAAAATTTCAGGTACAGCGCCCGTGATTGGCCTTCCTGAACTGGGCAGCGTCGCGGCAACCGTCGATACTGCCATCGCTGGTCTTTCAGCGTCAGCAATGACCGAAAGCGTCACGAGGCGTCTCCAAGCACAGGTAGAGTTGCTTTTGGAAACTGGTGCGCTCGCAGTGCAGGGCATGTCACCCGACCAATAAACTCAAGCGGTGATGATCGCCCTGATCCGGTCGGCCAAAGTCATTGGGTCAAAGGGCTTCTCGATGACATCCACAGCACCGTGTTCCTTCAACCCTGAGATCTCGTTCGCTTGCACGCGCGCAGTCATGAAAATACACGGCGTCTCTTGAAGTTTTGGGATATTGCGGAGTTGCGAAAGCAACTCTACGCCACTCATTTCGGGCATCATAACATCAAGCAGCAGCACGTCTGGTTGGAGGTTTTCGACGCTTACCAGCGCCGCTGCGCCGGATGACGCTTGCACGACCGTCATTCCGCCGACTGCCTCCAGCGCCAGAAGTGTGATTTCTCGAATGTCGTCGTCATCATCGACGTGCAATACTGTTAGTTGATCTGCCATGCCCCACCTTACTCTTTCCTATAAGCCTTAAAGACTTATTGCGCCGCGTCCAGTATTTCGGCGTCCTGCACACGGCCCTGTGCGGAATGCCGCGATGGCAGACGCACAACGAAAGTGGAGCCTGCCCCTTCGGCACTTTCCAAAGTCACCTTGCCGCCGTGGCGTTCCGCAATGACCTTTACAATATTCAGCCCCAAACCTGTACCGCCCTTTGACTTGCGGTCCTGTCCAGACACTTGTGTGAAACGGTCAAAAATCGTCGCCTGAGCTTCTGCCGGAATCCCTACCCCGTAGTCGCGCACCGCGATCAACGTGTCAGGGCCGTCAGTCGCAAGGCTTACAACAATGTCGTCTCCTGGAATCGAGAATTTGGCCGCATTCGACATCAAGTTGTTGAGTATCTGGAAGATTTTGTCCGCGTCACATTCCACAACATGCGGCTCGTCCGTCCCCACCAGTCGGATCCCGACCTGGTACTGCGTGCAATACGCCTCGTTCGCGGCGGCGGCATCCTTGATCAAAACAGACAGGTCTGTTTTCGCGAGATTGAGCTGGTTTTGCCCTGACGAAAACTTCTGCAAATCCAATATATCATTAATGATCAGGACCAAACGGTCCGAGTTTCGATGCGCGATTTCCAACAGCGAACGGCTCTTGTCCGAAAGCTCCCCCGTTGCACCTGACAGCACCAGCCCAAGGCCTCCTTTGATAGACGTCAGCGGAGACCGGAGTTCATGGCTGACTGTCGAGACAAATTCGTCCTTGGCCTTCTCTTGCGCCAAGCGCTTGGAGATATCATTGGCGAAAGCTACAAATTGTGCGCGCCCGTCGACGTTGATAATGTGCTGCAGGTTTATCTCGAACGATGTCCCGTCCGTTTCAATCACGTAGGTAAGCTGCGGTAGGCGCCCTTTGATCAGCGGCTTTGCGCGTTCGAAGAAACGGCTGCGGTCAAATTCCGCGACGGAATCGGCGGGCGTCTTGTCCTTATAGTCGTCCCCCCAACCGGACCGGTCCATCGCTGCTTTGTTCATGTAGGTGTAATGCAGGGTTTCGGCATCAAACACATACACTTGGTCACGCAGCATATGCAGAGCGGCCCGCATGTCCTGCTCGCTCTGCATCTGCTTCACGGCGGTAATATCGGTTCGGGTGGAGATGCTGCTGACATGTTCTCCCGCGTCCGAGTACACGGGGAACACTGTAGTTTGCGTCCAGATAGGGCGCCCACTTTTGGCCCGCAGCTGTAGCTCGCCAGTCCAAGGAATTCCGTCGTTCATCGCCTGTCGAATGAGCTTGAACTGATGTTGTTCTTTGTCGGGATAAAACGCGTTGGCCTGTTGGCCGATCACCTCATCCCTGCTGTATCCAAATGTCTCAAGAAAGCGTTCGTTCACCTCGGTGATACGCGCATTCCGGTCCGTCACGCTAACGATCGTATGTTGGTTGAAGGCCTTAAGCTGGTTTTCCGCATCAGAGCACCGCGCCTCCGCAACGGCTCTCAGGTGCATCACATAGCCCATCCCACCGCAGAACAGCGCGGAAGTTACGAGTCCCAAGCTGAAGTATGTTCCGCTCGACAACGCAGTAAGGTCCGGCGCGGCCAAAGCTGCACTCGGCACGACAAAGGATGCCGCAGTGCTGAGCAGAGACGACGCCCGCCTAACACCTAGAGATATTTTTCGACTCATGTTGACCCACAATCCACGCAACTTGCGTAACTATTTACATATCCACGGACAATCACTGAACTTGTGGCTAATCCCGTGCCGAAATTGCGGCATTGTTGTGGTAGATTTGAATCCAAGTTTAGGAGACGTGAGGGTCACCTTCTGCGCGCCGGAAGCGCTCGACACTTTTGATGGCTCTCGTCACGACTTCAGTCAAATCCGCACGGGATTTAACAAGGTCTGCAACGACCAGATCGCTCTTGACCTTGCCCTCATACGCCGAAAGGCCAAATATCGGGATATTGTTCTGATTTTCCTCAATGCCGCTCAACAACTCATCGCCTCGTCCATCGGGCAATTCCCAGTCGATGATAACTAGATCATATGTAAAGTCGCGAATCTTTTTGCGCGCGCCCGCAAGCGTCCCAACGGATGTTACCTTGGCAAATCCGCCGAAGCTGTTGCGAACAATCTCGGCGAAGTCCTCATCGTCCTCTAGGTGCAAGATCTCGATCGGCTTTTGATCCTCCAATTGATGCTCCTGCAGGTTCGCGGCAACGACAGCGGCGCTCTCGATCTCGGGTAGCGTGAACCAAAAACATGTCTCGCCGTCCACGACACTGTCGAAGCCAATTTCTCCGCCCATGTGATCAATTATTTGCTTGGAGATATTCAAGCCAAGCCCCGTTCCGCCGTTGCTCCGCGTATCGGAGCTATCAGCCTGCTGGAACGCCATGAATACCTTGGGGACAAAAGCCTCCGGTATACCTGGTCCGATGTTGCACACTTTCACCCGTAGGTTGCCGTCCAGCCGTTCCACCGACACGTTGATCACGCTGTCGTTGCAGGAATACTTCGCCGCGTTGGAAATGAAGTTGGCAACAACTTGCTGCAGGCGTCTCGGGTCGACATATGCGGCAGGGGAAATCGGAGGGTATTTCCCCTTGATCGTGGTATTGTGTTGATGGGCAAAGGGTTCCAGCTGCTCAACCGCAAGCTGTACAAGCGTATTGATGTTCTCGTTCGAGAAGACGAAATCCGACTGACCGGAGGAGATTTTCTCCATGTCGAGAATATCGTTCACAAGGTCGATCAAACGATCCCCGTTCTGCTGCGCGATCTTCACCAACCGATTGGCAGGGCCAGCTAAGTCGGCAGCGTACTGACCTTCGAGCAAAGACAATGCGCCCTTGATGGATGTAAGCGGAGTTCGCAATTCGTGACTAACGGTGGAGACAAACTGCGCCTTCATTTTCTCGACGTTTTTCAGCTCGTTGATGTCCTGAACTTGCAGGATGAACATCTCCTCATCCAGCTCATCGTTGTACGTCCACGCGACACCGACCAGCCCCCATTTTATGCCACCCTCACGCGTGACGATCCGGCACTCGCTCTTCAAAGAATGCTCGTTGTTTTTTTGCAGCTCCCGCACGTTGCTATGCAGGTTGCGGAAGTCCTCACGCACCACAATGTCGCTGAGCTTTTTGGTTTGCAGGTATTCCTCGCTAAAGCCTGTCAGATCGCATAGCGCATCGTTGACGCCAAGGAAGTCGCCCTGCGCCGAGCACAGCGCCATCCCTACCGGAGCGTGTGCCAATACGGATTTGAATCGTTGTTCGCTGTGCTCAAGCCTTTCTTGCGCTTCACGCAATTCGGTGATGTCCGTTTGCGCCCCGATGAGGCGTGTAGCCACCCCGTTCTCATCTTTGCCTGCAACGACCGCGTCCGACCGCATCCAGCGCCATTCGTCCTCGCCGAACCGCATCCTGTACTGCGCGACCGAGCGTTGCGTTTTACCCGAAATGCACGCCTGATCCGCCTCTTGCAGCGCCGCAAGATCGTCGGGGTGAATCCGGTCCAAAAACGCTTGCTGGGTATCCACGTCGGAGGTCGCCTCAGGGATGCCCATTAGCTGCTTCCACATGCCGGAGACAATTGATTTGCCCGTTCTCAAATCCAGATCGAACACGCCAATCTCTGCGCCGATGAGCACTTTATTCCAGCGCTCTTCAGCCTCGCCAAGCCTTTGCTTGCTGTTTTCTTCCTCGGTGACGTCTTGTAAAATCGCCACCGACTGGGTGGACCCATCAATCGCATCCCAGCTTGAAAACCGCCCGTCTAACAAAAGCTTCGTTCCGCTGGAGGTTTCCGCCTTGATCCGCGTTGCGTCGTCATGTGCGGTAATATCAAGCCCGCCGATGAGGCACTGTAACGGTTTTCCGATCAACGCCTGCTCATCCAGCTCGAACATTTCGCCCGTGGTTTTGTTTGCCGTAACGATGCGTTGCTCACCGTCTAACAGCAGGATGGCCGCCATTGCATTATCCACGATGGAACTGGTCTGACGCTCCCGCGCCTTTAGCTCACGGGTTTTCTGCGCGACCAATATCCTCACCGCACGCTCCCGCTGCAAAAGCGAGGCCGTCAGCAAGCCCACCAGCGCCGTGACCATGAGCCCTAGCGCCAAGGTGAACCACGTGGATAACTGCGCTTCGCCTGCCTCAAACTTTGGCGTACTGCTCCAGACCATCAGCCATTCCTGACCCATCCCCGGCACGACGGCGGACCGCGTGAAAGCGGATGTTGCACCACCGTCAGGACTTTCGTCGTATATCACCATGTCATCGTCAGGCTCGGTGCCGTCGTAGACCGTCAACCAGAATTGCTCGGTCTGCGCTGCTGTCATGTCTTTCAGAGCTTCGCCACCAACGAACGGCAGGTACGACCAACCGATAAATACGTCGTTTGCACCGATAATCGGGTTGACCAAAAGGAACCCTGGCTGACTGGTCTCATCTTGGACCAGCAAAATACGTTCGGTAAGCTGAGGGGACTTCGTGTCACGTGCCTTGATGGCCGCCTCTCGCCTTCGTTTCTCGAACCCGATGTCCAAGCCAATCGCGGCGGCATTTACCGACATTGGTTCGATGTAGGTGATCACATAGGCGGTTTCACGATTGGACTCAGGCCGGACTTGAAAGTTCGGTTGCCCAAAATCACTGCGGCCCGCGCGAAACTCGTCCATCTTCGCCGTCTCAACCGGCAGAATAATCCCAAGACCACTAACTCCCGGCAATGCTTCGGATATCGTCAACGCCTCTACGTACTTGCGCCAGTCCTCTTGCGTCACCTTATCGGAGGCCATGTAAAAACCGGCTGCGCTAGTCAACGCTTGCCGGTAGTCCGATAAGCGACCGGACAGAGCATCCTTGTTGTCTTCTGTTATCGTCTCAAAGACCGCGCTCGTGCGCTTCTTTTGGTCATTGTTGAACCATGAGGCCACGGCAAGCGTCGCCAACACACAAGCGGTCATGATGGTTAATGGAATCCACCCAGTGTGTTTTTTAACAATAAAATCGACCAAATCCGAAGATCCCCAGTTTATAATTCCCACCACGTTCCGCAAACCGCAGAAGCAAACCAAAAACTAGATAACAGGCTCACCTATATTGCAGTCGCTTGGGCACTGACAGGGATGAAAGTAGGTCGATTGTTCAGACAGGCAACACTGTGCCTTATTCATCGCGGCAATGCTGGCTGCGAATAACTGTTCATTGTGGCGATCCCTGAAGGACTCGAACCCTCAACCTGCTGATTAGAAGTCAGCTGCTCTATCCAGTTGAGCTAAGGGACCGCTGACCGCTTATTGCGAAAGCCTGCGCGCAAACGCAAGGGCTTTGCTTATTTATCCGCCCTAGCTAAAGATGAACGCAGTTCAAGTGAGGGGCCTATGACCGGAAAAGTTCAGAAGAAACGTGAAGATCTCCGCGCGCGATTGATTGATATCGCTGAAGAGCGGATCAAGACGGATGGCATAGCTGGCCTGCGGGCCCGAGACCTTGCGAAGGAAGCAGGATGTGCGGTTGGTGCCATATACAACGTCTTTGGCGATATGAACGACTTGATCATGGCCGTGAACGCACGGACGTTCAAACGCGTCGGCGCGCAGGTTTCAAAGGCCGTCGCGGCACAGCCCCCCGGTCATCCGGTCAATTCAATGATCGCCATGTCGCATGCCTATCTGCACTTCGCACGTGACAACACTCCCGCTTGGCGCACGCTGTTCGACTTGGAGGTTTCTACCGAAGAAAAGGTGCCAGCGTGGTATTTAGAGGAGCTGCAAAACGTCTTCTCCCTGATCGCTGATCCGTTGGTGCGAATCTTTCCGGATATGTCCGAGGAGGATGTGAATCTTATGACCCGCGGGCTGTTCTCATCCGTGCATGGAATCGTGCTTCTTGGGTTGGAGAAGCGAATATCAGGCGTTCCTATTGATAAGCTTGAACATATGATTTCTCTTGTTTTCAATCACTTGACGTCAACACCCTCAGAAAAATGAACTTCGTTCAAGTTTTTTATTGAACGTCGTTCAAAAATCAGTATCTTGAATTCATGAACAGCGTTCACACGCTACCATGTAGGAGAGACCAAGATGTTTTTGACATTGAAGACCCTGATGACCGGCGCAAATGCTCGGGCCGAAGAAAAGGTCCGCGACGTCTACGCCATCGAGTTGATTGAACAAAAAATCCGCGAAGCGACCAACAGCCTGACCGCTGCCAAGGCCACATTGGCAAGCTTGATCCAGCGCCATCGCGGTGAAGACCGCCAAGTGCGCTCCATCGAGGCCCGCGTCACTGACCTGACCGAGCGCGCGCAAAAGGCGCTTAATGATGACAATGAGACCATGGCCGCCGAGGCCGCGAATGCCATCGCCCAGCTTGAGAACGAGCTTGAAGGCCGCCGCCAAACTTTAGGCCGGTTGGATCAGCGGATCATGCGCTTGCGCCAAAGTATTGAAACGGGAAACCGCCGCATCATCGACCTGAAGCAAGGCGCAATAACGGCTAAAGCGGTGCGCTACGAACAATCGGTGCAAGCCAAGCTGAACACCACACTTCAGGGTAAGTCCAGCGTGGCCGAGGCCGAAGAGCTAATCGCGAATGTTCTTCAAAAAGACGACCCGTTCGAGCAGGCCGAAATCCTCGCCGACATCGACCGCGATCTCACCCACGAGACCCTCGCAGATCGCTTATCGGACGCAGGATACGGCGCAGCCACACGGGCCACGGGCGCGGATGTCCTCAAGCGCCTGAAATCCAAATAACCGACAGACACATAAAATTCTTTAGAAAAGGAACAGAAAATGAATAACGCAATCAAATCCGACAATACCTTGATAATGATGGTAAACCTTGCAGGCGTGTTCATCGCCCTCGGGATGTTGGCCCTCTCCCTCTACATGTCGCCTGACGTGCCGCTGTCGACCAAAGGCTTCTGGGGCATCGGCGTGCTGATGCTGTCGCTGAGCTTGGTGAACTTCGTGAAGTACCGTTTTGACGAGCGCATCAGCGAAGACCGCATTCAACAGATTGAACGCGCACGGAACGAAAAACTGCTGGAAGACTATGTGACGGTCGACAAAGCCGCCTAAGACATTTCCAAGCCAGTTGCCGCGCCCTCCTCCCCGGGGGCGCGGTTTTCCTTGATTAAAGCCGCCAAAACCTGTCCCTTGAAGTAACTGTTTAATAAGAGAGCCGAAATGCGCCGCTTTGCAGCTTCCATCGTAGGACAACTCCTGATTTTTGTAGGTCAGTTCATTACGGCAGCCCGCGCCGATTGGCGTGGGATTGAGCCGGTACCACGTCAACGCATCTACTACGCCAACCACTCCTCCAACGCCGATCTGCCGCTTATCTGGACGGTTCTGCCCGCCGCAATTCGGCGCAACACCCGCGCCGTCGCAGCGGCTGACTACTGGTTGAAGAACAAGCTCCGCGCGTTCATCGGGCGCGACGTTTTTCATGGGGTGCTGATCGACCGCCGCGCCGAGCACCGCACCGATGATCCCATCGCAAAAATCGTGCAGGCGCTCGACGATGGTTCATCCATTATCATTTTCCCTGAAGGTGGGCGTAACCGCACGGAAGACCCTTTGATGCCATTCAAGGCGGGGCTCTATAACATCGCGCAGCAACGACCAGAGGTTGATCTGGTCCCATGCTGGATCGACAACATCGCCCACATAATGCCAACGGGGGAGGTGATCCCAGTGCCATTGGCCTGCACCGTGACGTTTGGCGCCCCTATCCATGTGGGCGAGACAGAACAGAAAGACGCGTTCTTGTCTCGCGCCTCTGACGCGCTGCTCGATCTGATCCCGTCCCGAGGGCAAGCCTGATGGAAATGACCCAAACAAGCTCCGACCTGCTGTTCCTGTTCGCCGCGTGCTGCGGCTTGCTGATCATCGCGACACTTGTGGGCGAAGTCCTACAAGCGCGGCTTCACAAAACCCGTGCCAACCTGACGGTAGAGACCTACCTGACACGCGTTCACAGCTGGTGGGGCATGGTGTTTTTGTTCTCCATCGCGCTGCTGGTCGGTCCGGTGGGCATCATCACTCTGTTCGCCTTCTGCTCCTTAGCGGCATTGCGCGAATTTCTAACGCTGACAACGAAAACCAATGCGGATCATTGGTCCCTGATTGCCAGTTTTTATCTAATTCTACCGTTTCAATATGTTTTGATTTGGTGGGGTGAGGTCGGGCTGTTCTCCACCCTGATCCCCATCTACGCCTTCCTACTCCTCCCGATCCTCAGCGTTCTGCGGGGCGGCGAAGGGGCCGACAAAAACTTCCTCGCGCGAATATCGGAAACCCAATGGGGCCTGATGATCTGTGTGTTCTGCGCCAGCTACATACCCGCGCTCGTCACCCTCGACATTCCAAACTACGGCGACCGCGCGCCACTGCTCATCGCCTATTTGGTATTCGTGATCCAGATGAGCGATCTCATGGAATATTTCACCGGCCGCCGCTTTGGCAGACGCAAGGTCGCTCCTGCCGTATCGCCCAAAACCCGCGAGGGTATCGCGTGCGGGGCCGCGTTTGCGGCGGCTCTAGGCCTGCTGCTAACGTGGATGACGCCGTTCTCACCGCTCGCATCGATTGCGATGGCGGTCATGGCCTATCTCGTGGGTGTCGGCGGGTCTTTGGTTTTGGCGGCGATCAAGTCTGACCGCGGCATAAAGAACTGGGGCCACCTCATTCCCGGGCAAGGCGGGTTCGTGGATCAACTCGACTCCGTGGTCTTCGCAGCGCCCGTGTTCTTCCACGTCACACGCTACTATTACGGCGGCTAGTTAAGGCGCGCCCTAACTAGTGCGTCCACACACCGCGACGTCCGGTGGCAAAATTTTCACCGTAACCGCCCGGGCGGATCACCGGCTTGCGGATGTTGGGGCTGGTGACAGTCGCCTCAATCCCATTGTCTTTCGCGTAATCCAGCGCGGCTTCCTTGCTGTCGAAGGTCAGCTTCACCTGCGCCTGCGTGTCGGACGACGACGTCCAGCCCATCAACGGATCAACGTCGCGGCCCGTGCTGTTCACAAACTCCAAAACCCATCCTCTGGATTTTGCAGTGCCGGATTGCATGGCTGTCTTCGTCGGTTGGTAGATGCGTGCGCGCATGGGGACTTCTCCAAAAACTCTGCCTATATATCGCGATCCTGACACCCTATGGCAAGAGCACAAAACAGCACGGGTTGAAGCGGAACAAAAAAGGATCATCTTAAGGGCAACCCAAGGAATCGCGCGACATGCATAATAACTCTCCTGAACAGATGCCTAAACAGGTTCCGATCCTGTCCAACCCTGCGCCGGATGTGAAAACCCGCGACAAGCTGGAGGGCGGGATTAAGTTCCGTCTGGAAACCGAGTTCGACCCCGCAGGCGACCAGCCCACCGCCATCCGCGAGCTGAAAGAGGGAATTCTGAACGGCGACCGTGACCAAGTTTTGCTAGGGGCCACTGGTACGGGTAAAACCTTTACGATGGCTAAACTGATTGAGGAAACCAATCGCCCCGCGATCATCCTTGCGCCGAACAAAACACTCGCGGCACAGCTTTACGGCGAATTTAAAGGTTTCTTCCCCGACAACGCCGTCGAGTACTTTGTCTCATACTACGACTACTACCAGCCCGAAGCCTATGTCGCCCGCTCCGACACCTTCATCGAGAAGGAGTCGCAGATCAACGAGCAGATCGACCGCATGCGGCACTCCGCGACCCGTGCGCTACTGGAGCGTGATGACGTCATCATCGTGGCCTCCGTGTCGTGCATCTACGGCATCGGGAGTGTCGAAACCTACGGTGCCATGACGCAGGATTTGCATATCGGTCAGGAGTACGATCAGCGCAAGGTCATGGCCGATCTGATCGCCCAAGCCTACAAGCGCAACGATCAGGCGTTCCAGCGCGGCACCTTCCGTGTACGCGGCGACAGCTTGGAGATCTGGCCCGCCCACCTTGATGACCGCGCATGGCGCTTGTCCTTCTTCGGGGAGGAGCTGGAAGCCATCGCCGAATTTGATCCGCTCACCGGAACCAAAACCGACACGTTTGAGCGCGTGCGCATCTACGCGAACTCCCACTATGTGACGCCGCGACCAACCATGCAGCAGGCCATTAAGGGCATCAAAAAGGAGCTCACGCACCGCTTGGCGCAGTTCAACGATGAGGGCAAGCTGCTGGAGGCGCAGCGGCTAGAGCAGCGCGTCAGCTTCGACTTGGAAATGCTGGAAGCCACCGGTGTGTGCAGCGGGATCGAAAACTATTCGCGCTACCTCACGGGTCGCGCCCCCGGCGAGCCGCCCCCCACCCTGTTCGAATTCATCCCCGACAACGCCATCGTGTTCGCCGATGAATCCCACGTCTCCGTGCCGCAAATCGGCGGCATGTATAAGGGTGACTTTAGACGCAAAATGACGCTGGCAGAGCACGGCTTCCGCCTGCCATCCTGCATGGACAACCGCCCCCTCAAGTTTGAGGAATGGGATGCCATGCGCCCGCAATCCGTCTTCGTGTCGGCCACCCCCGCCTCTTGGGAGATAGAGCAGTCGGGCGGCATTTTCGTGGAGCAGATCATCCGCCCCACCGGCCTTCTGGACCCGATGATCGAAATCCGTCCGGTGGAGACCCAAGTTGACGACGTCATGGACGAAATCCGCCTCGTCTCCGCCAAGGGCATGCGCACGCTGGTGACGACGCTGACCAAACGCATGGCCGAGGACCTGACGGAGTTCCTGCACGAGAACGGCATCAAGGTGCGCTACATGCACTCCGATATCGACACGATCGAGCGGATCGAAATCCTGCGCGACCTGCGCCTTGGGGTGTTCGACGTGCTGATCGGGATCAACCTCCTGCGGGAGGGATTGGACATCCCCGAATGTGGCCTTGTGGCCATTCTGGACGCCGATAAGGAGGGCTTCTTGCGCTCCGAGACGTCGCTGGTGCAGACCATCGGCCGCGCCGCGCGGAACGCCGACGGGCGCGTCATCATGTATGCCGACAAAATCACCGGCTCGATGGAGCGCGCGATGGGGGAGACCGAACGCCGCCGCGCCAAGCAGATTGCCTATAACGAGAAGCACAACATCACCCCCGCCACGGTCAAGAAAAACGTCGAGGACATTCTGGCCGGCCTCTACAAAGGCGACGTTGACATGAACCGCGTAACCGCCACCATCGACGCGCCTGCGGGCGCCAACTTGCAGGCGGTGCTGGACGGTCTACGGGTCGACATGCGCAAGGCCGCCGAGAACCTAGAGTTCGAGGAAGCCGCCCGCCTACGCGACGAGGTGAAGCGCTTGGAAACCGTCGATCTCGTGGTCTCCGACGACCCCTTGGCGCGTCAATACGCGGTGGAGAAAGCCGTGCAAGACGGCTTGAAAAACGGTGGCCGTTCAACGGCTGGCAGGCCGGGTCAACGGGGTGGTGTTAAGAAGCGGGGGAAGAGGTGAGCACTGTTAAAGAATTAGTAAATTTGGGCGACTATTTCGAACTCATAGTTCAAGAGGATTACACTGACTACAAGTCATCGATCTCACTGCGAAAATGCGTGCACCTTGCCCAAAGCCTATTCCACATGGCTGATTGGGCGTTTTCTCACGAGCGGGCCGCACTTGAATCCTTGGAAGGTCGCCGTTTTGAATCCGAAAAGGATATATACCCACATTTAGCTCTGGGAAGTAGTTCTTTCGGACTGATCCGGGACATCGCGAATGCTTCCAAACACGTAAATCTGAGTGGAAAACCCAGTACCAACATCAAGAACGTCACCGATTTGAAAATCGAAACCAGTGCATTTGGGGAAGGGACATTCGGAACCGCAAGGTATGGTGGGATAAACCCAATAGCTTTTGACGGAGATCGCGTCGTGTACTTAGACGAACACATGCACGAAGTTTTTCAGTATTGGTTAGATTTCACAAATACTATTAGTACTCGCTAGCTTAACACTTCTCTATTTCTGAACCCATCGCCCCCCTCTAAAACCCCTCCGCCACCTCATACATCACCGGCTCGAAGCTCTTGCACAACCCGCTGATCACGCGGTTGCGTTTGCGCATCTCATCCGTGCGCAGCATCGCCTGAAAGTCCTCGCGGCGGTCCCATTGCGAATAGTTGGCGATCCGCGTTTGCGCGTCGTTCACATGCAGCGCGGCAGATATAAAGCCTTGTTGCTTCGAGATGAATTCCGCATAGGCCGACGTCAACTCGTCCAACAAATCCTGACACGTCCCCGGCGTCATCTCGAAGGTGGTGATCACCGTCTGGCACTGCGCTTGTTTAGAAATCTTGGTCATATCAAATCCCTCCTGCGTACAGCTTAGCACATCAGGTCTGGGATTTGGGGCGGTCCTTTTAACAAAGCCGAAACCCGAATCCCTTCAACATGAGTGCATGACAGATCATACGGTAGACCCACTTGCCCTGCGGCACGGCCCCCTTATCGCCCAAGTCTGGGACCAAATCGCGCTCGCCCGCGACGCCGCGCGCGCTTCGCCAACCCAAGACCGCGCCGCCTTCTGGCTGCGCCGCATCCGCCACTTACGACGGCAGGTTTTAACGGCACACCGGCATGAAATGGCGCGCCACGACGCCTCAACCCCCGCCATCGACGGCTGGTTTCATCCCGTCACATCCACGCTAGACCGTGCCGCAGCACATTTCGCGGCTAGCCTTGCCGCCAATGCTTTGGCCCAAAAACAAAAAGCCGCCACAGCCAGATAACTGTAGCGGCGAGTTGGGAAACACCCGTACTGTTTAGCGAACGACGTGAACCGCGCATTGCGCATACCGCACGACGCGTGCAGCGGTGCCACCAAGGAAGTAATCCTGCACACCGGGCTTGTGCGACGACACGATGATGCAGTCGTTCCCATGCGTGTCAGCCCACTCCAGAATAGTGCGGGCGGAATGGCCGGTAACCACCATAGCCTCCCCGCCCGGAACCATTGCGGCGATCTGGTCCAAACGGGTCATCACGTCCTCGCGGCTCTTCTCGATAAACTCACCAGAGACGTAGCGCGCGGCGTAGCTTGGCAGCTCCTCGATGACGTGCAAGATCGTGACCCGCGCCCCGTCGGCGGCAATAGCGCGGGCCACCTCCAGCGCGGCGTCCGGCGTATGGTCAGGGTCGAAGACAACTGGAACAAGAATTTTAGAATACATGAAACCTTCTCCTTTAGTTGCCCCCTTAATACCCGTTAACGCAGCCCATCCGCTTTGATCCACGTCAATACGTCGCCACCCCGTCCGGCGGTCAGTATGGGTTGTCGACGCGCGCCGTCACATTCACCCTGCCCTTCACCGCCGTCCCCCAGATGACATCAACCGCCCCTTTGGAGGCCCCCTCCTCGGGGTCGGTGTAATGGGTGACAAACTGCTTTACGTTGCCAGCATTGCGCAGCGCACCCACTGGTGTGACATCGGTGACGTTTCTGGCACGCCCGCCGAAAGGCAGCCAATCCGTGAAGTCACAGCGCCATGTCTCCGCCGCGCTGGTCTCACTAAATGACAACATGACAGGGCTCTGTGTCCATTGGTTCACCGCATGGTAGGTATTGCCCGTCCAGTTGATGTTGCGGAACCGCCCCGCATCCAGCGCGGCAACGCTGTCATCTACCTTGTCCACACGGTCGATGTTGCCGTTCGTAACCTTGAACGTATTGCCAGAGACGTTCAGCCCATTGATAAAGTGCCCCGCCCCGTAAGGTTTGATCACGATAAACCGGAAGTACGACGCCGCGCCGATTGCCGTGAAAATATTGCCAACAATCGACAAGGCCCCAAAACTCAGCTCGCTGGAAAAGTTCGGCAACGCGTCATGCTCGTTGTTCCACTCGATGTAATTGTTGTCGCTGTAGTTGCCGTTGATCACGATTTTTGAGGACGGCTTGGTCAGGATCAGCCCCGCAACGCGCGGCGCCCCGCTCAGGTTGTCGCCGTGGAACCAATGGTTCCCCAGCAGCATGTGGCCAGACCCGTGGATGACCGCGAAGGCGCCCATACGAATACAGCGATTGTCGCGGATTTTGCTGTCGTTCGCGTTGATGTTGAAGCCGATCGACGCCCGCTCCGTCGCCGCTAGGGCCTGCTCGTTCGAGATGAACTGACACCGATCAATCATCATCCCCTGACACGCCAGTCCGATGGATGTCACCGCGCGGTCCAACGGCTGGTTAAAAAAGCAATCCCGCAGGTGCCAGATCAGACCAGCAGGCGGCAGCATGACACAGCTCGCCAACCCGTCGGCCTTCATGTCCACGTCAGAGATGTTGAACTGCGACAGCTTCTGAAAGCCGCTGAAATCCAACATGTAGCGGAAGCGTTTGAAGCTGTAAGTCTGCGTCCCCACCGCGTCATAGAGTTGCTGGCTCAGCGTTAGCGTCTGGGCACCCACATTCTTGCTGGTCACATAAACCTCACGCCCGACGCCATTGCCCTGCACCAAGCTACCGACTTCGATGTTTGCCACATTGGTGACGTTGCTTAGGGTATAGGGCTGCGACGTGGCGTAAGTAGCGGCGGAACTGGCGGTGCCAGTGGCCCAAGCCGGATCCGCAATCGCATCCAGCTGCCCGTTTCGGATCACACGCCGCGCGGTAAACGATGTCACATCCGGCACCGCCGCCTGCATGTCAATCGGCCCTCGCAACCCGATGGAGCGCCCGCACAGGTCCAAGCTTTCATGGCTGGATTGCTTTAGCAGCGCCTGAAACGCCTTGCGAAGCGCCAGTTCTTCATCCCCAAAGGCCGCCGCATAGTGGTCGAAATCGAAGTTCTGAGAGAGCGCCAGATACTTTTCTGCGGGCATCGTCACCGTACCTTGGAACCGCACGCGGCTTTCGAAGGTGACGTTGTTGGCAAGATGGTAAACGCCGTCAGACACAAGTACCTCGCGCCCACCCGCCGCCGCATCCGCGGCTTCAAAGGCTGCAGTGTTGTCGGTGACACCGTCACCCACCGCACCGAAGTCCTTCACGTCGACCCAGTCCATCATCGTGCGCAGGAACGCCGATGTAACGTCCCCAATCTGCACGTCGTCAATGCGCACCACCCCGCCATTTGCGCCGGTCAGATCAATGCCGAAGTGGCCGTACAAAGCCTCCCGCCCCCAGTTTAGGTCCACACCCGTACGCGCGCCGCCGCCGACGATGGCGGTGATTTCCACGACCTCGCCGTAGCCCGTCAATGTGGCGGCCGCCCCTTGCGTGGTCACGCCAGCGACCGCAACACCGCCCGCGCCGCCCGCAAAGCCACCAACACGGACCGTCGGAAGGTTTCCCGAAATCGCCTTAACGCGAACCTTGATCTGCAAGTAGCATCCCGGCAGCAACGGCGTCTCACCCATGTAGCGCAAGGATTGGATGTTTTCGGTCTTCTGCAATTCGAGACAGCCACCGAAATCCTGATCCGCCGGCACATATGCCGCCGAGGCAAAGCCATCATAGGTCGCCGTTCCGGGGGTCCCGTCGCCGCGGGACCACACATCCAGACCGTTCGCAAATGGGGGCGGCGTAAGCACCAGCCCGTCAGTAATCGCCTTGTTCATCCGTAGCCCTTTTCAACTTGGTTGGAGCGGGCGTGTCGGATCAAAGCGCGGCACGCGGCAAGCCCCGTGCGCCCCCGAGATCGGGGTGGAAGTGATGCTCAAATTGGGAAATGCCGGACACGCCGTCCTGACGGAGGGCGGTTTAGTTGGAAACTGTTAAGGCTAGCCTAATTCGCACCGTACGCAGGGGGCATCAGGCACCGACCGGTGGTGCGGCAAGGTACTCCACACCGTCGATCAGCCAGCCCTGCTCGACCTGCATCATGTTGTATTCCAACACGTGCGGCGCGCCGTTTTCGTCAATGATGAGCACCTTCTGGAAGAGCAATGCGCCCTGCCGCCGCAACTCCAAGAACCGGATCTCGGACGGGGCCCAAACCATAGGGTAGCCGTTCTGAACCATTTGGCCGAACCGTTCCGGCGTGCCGAACAGGCGTTTCAGACCGGGGGACGCATAGGAGAACGCCGTTGTCGTGTCCTGATCCAGAAAGGCGTCAACTTGGCTCTGGATGATTGTCTCAATATCGGCGATGCGCTCCTCGGCAATCGCCGACTGCGCCACGAACATCGAAAATATCACCGCAAACAAAACCCGCATCACGCTCTCCTTGTTAAATCCAAGGTAGCGCAGATGCGGGTCAGGTCAATTTTCGGACCTCAGGCGACCAAATCACCAGCCAACGCGGCATCAATCAGCGCGATCGTTTCGTCCACGCCGTACAGGGCGATAAAGCCCCCGAAACGCGGGCCTTGCGACGCGCCAAGCAGCACTTCGTAAAGCGCCTTGAACCAGTCACGCAGCGGGTCAAACCGCTCCCGACCGCAGGCAAACACGACCGATTGCAGCGCTTCCGCGTCCAAACCACCGTCCCATGCCGCCAACTGCCCACGCAGGTCCAACAGCGCTTCGCGCTCCAACTCGCTTGGCAGGCGGAACACCTTCGCCGGTTTCACAAAGTCGTTGTAATAGCGCACGGCATAACCCGCCGCTTGGTCCAGGTCGCCGTGGGTTTCAGGCGTGGCGTCAGGCGCATAGCGCTGGATGAAGCCCCAAAGCTGGTCTTTCTCCTCCGCATTCGCCACCGAGGCCAAGTTGAGCAGCATAGAGAACGGCACAACCATTTTGCTTTCCGGCACATCGGCACCGTGGATGTGGAACACCGGATTGTTGGCGCGTGCGGTGGCGTCTTGGCCCACGTAAGCGCGCAACTGCTGATGGTATTCATCCATCGCTTTCGGGATCACATCAAAATGCATCCGTTTCGCCGTCTTTGGCTTCAGATACATAAAGTACGACAGCGATTCCGCGGAGGCATAGGTTAGCCATTCGTCAATCGACACGCCGTTGCCGGACGTTTTGGAAATCTTGTGGCCTTCAGCATCAAGAAACAACTCATAGGTGAAGTGCTCCGGCTTCTTGCCGCCCAGAATTTCGCAAATACGGTCGTAGATCGGCGTGTTGGTCGAATGGTCCTTGCCGTACATCTCGAAATCAACGTCCAGCGCCGCCCAACGTGCACCGAAATCCGGCTTCCATTGCAACTTCACGTTGCCGCCAGTCACGGGCAGCGTCCACTCGCGACCATCTTCATCATCGAAGGTAATTTCGCCCTTCTCTGCATCCACGTTTTTCATAGGCACATACAGTACCCGACCGGTTTCCGGATGGATTGGCAGGAAGATCGAATAGGTCCCGCGACGCTCTTCGCGCAGGGATTTCAGCATCACTTTCATGATGTCATCATACTTTTCACACGCCCGCAGCAGCACCGCATCAAACTTGCCAGAGGTATAGAATTCCGTCGCCGAATAGAATTCGTAGTCAAACCCGAACGCATCAAGGAACCGACGCAACATGGCGTTGTTGTGGTGGCCAAAGCTCTCGAATTCACCGAACGGATCAGGCACCCGTGTCAGCGGGCGTTGCAAATGTTCTTCCAATTTTTCGGGGTTCGGTACGTTGCCCGGAACCTTGCGCATGCCGTCCACATCGTCAGAGAAGCAAATCAGCCGCGTCGGAATGTCCGAAATGACTTCGAACGCACGCCGCACCATCGTGGTTCGTGCGACTTCGCCAAATGTGCCGATATGGGGCAGGCCTGAAGGGCCGTAACCTGTCTCGAACAGCACGTAACCCTTTTCTGGAGCACCCTTTTCGTAACGTTTAAGCAACGACCGCGCTTCTACAAAGGGCCAAGCTTTAGAGGTTAATCCAGCGTCACGCATATCCGTCATCGGAGCACATCCAGTTTTATCCGCGGCACACCATATGACACGGCAAGCCCGCTACCTATTGTGTGCGCTGCCTCAGGTCAATATTCTGCACCGCAACAATACCATCACCGGAGCAGGCTATGACCCTCGACGCAGCATCCCTTTCCCCGCAAGACGCGCTGGTCGCCATCATGATCGCCGTGTCGATGTCCGATCAAAACATGCGCACAGCTGAACTCGTTGCGATCCAACAGGCGGTGACGTCCCTGCCCATCTTCAACGATTACGATGTTGACCGCATCAAAGAGGTGTCGACCATCACAACCGATTTGTTCGAGGAAGAAGAAGGGCTGGATGCCCTTTTTGAGATCGTGCGTGCGGCCTTGCCAGAGCACCTTTTTGAAACGGCATACGCCTTCGCATGCGATGTCGCCGCCGCCGATGGCGCCCTCTACCAGCCTGAACTGCGACTGCTGGAAGAAATCCGCTACGAGCTACAAATCGACCGCTTGCACGCCGCCGCGATTGAGCGCGGTGCAAGAGCCCGCCACCTCAAAGGCTAGGCCCCGTGTAGCACCGCCCAACGGTTGATCAGTTCCGATTGCAGCCGCTTGGCGCGCCCGTTCCACGACCGTGATCCACGAGGTGACTCGCGCTCCGACTTTTTCAGGGCACGCCTGCGCGGCACGTCCGCCATAAAGATCGCAAACGCCAAATCGCGCCCGTCCGGCGTGCGGATATATCCGGCAAGGGCGCTGACAAAGTTCAACGTCCCCGTTTTCGCCACAACTTTGGTGGCGCTATTCTGCACGACCTTGTTATCGCCGTCCCGCACAGGAATGGATTTCAAGATGGAGCGCAGCTGGCTATTCGCCCCTGCACCCACCAGCGCCTTTACCATCTCTTGCGCGCTGATCTGCGACGCGTCCCCAAGGCCGGAATGGTCGACAAACTTGGCCTTTCTCATTCCGTAGGTATCGCCCAGCCACTGGCTCATCGCGCGCGCAGAGGCCTTCAGGCTGCCCGCTCCACTTGCTTGCAGGCCCAGCACTTCCGCCGTCAGGTTCGTCGAGAACCGCAGCATGTCGCGGGCGACCACCCGTAAATCCTGACTAACATGTTCCACCAAGACAGTGCCGCGCGGCGCGCCGGACGCCTTCACAGGGAACGGCAGTTTGATCCCGTGGGACCGCGCCACCGTCTGCAACACGTCGCCCGCGTAGATCTCTGGTCGGCGCACAGGCAACCAGCGCCCGCCGCCCTTGCCCAGCGCTTTGTTTGCCACGCTCCAGTTGTCCCGACCGCCCGCGCCGGAGTATTTGAAAATCGGCAAACTGCGCGCCGCAACGGTGGTCTTGGCAAAGCCGACACCAGGCCTGATCTTGTTGGACCGCGCATCCATCGTGACGGAATAGCCGCCGCTGCTGCGCTTCCACTCAAGATAGACACGGTTGAAATTCAGGTTTAGCCCCGCAACAGCGGGGTTGTACCCAACGTGCTCCGGCTGGTCGCGATCAATCTGGTCGATCACGCTCATCCCCCCGTAGACCCGCAGCTTGCCCTTGACCGAGGTCACACCCGCCGCTTTCAGCCGCCCTGCCATCTCGAACAGATCATCCGTGCTCAGCGTCGGGTCCCCGCCACCTTTTAACACCAGATCCCCCGCCAAAACGCCATTTTGGATAGGGCCAGTCGCCAAAAGCTGCGTCTTGAACCGCTTGCCCGCGCCCAAGCGATCCAGCGCAAACAGTGTAGTTAACGCTTTGGTGACGCTTGCAGGCGGCTGGGCAGCTAGCGGGTTATAGGATTCCAGCACCGCGCCGCTTCGCGCATCGGCGACGACAAAGCTCACTTTGCCGCCCAAGTTGGCATCAGCCACCAAAGACGTCACGCCTTTGACCGACCGCTTCACTGCATCAGCAGGCTTGCGCACGGGGCGCAGCGACACCGCAGGCGCACCGGCGAGTGCCACGTCGGCGACGCCAAACATCAAGAAACCAAGGACAGCGCGCCGTCCGAATTTTGTCACGATAGGATCTCTACTCATATCAAACTAATCCCCCATGCCGTTGGCGCTGGCAAGCACAGTTACGCCCTGATACGCAGCAGTAATGGAACGCTCAATTCTTTTTGCCGTCACAATGATGTCGCTTGGAATGCTGCTGATCCCGCTTGGGGATACCGCAGGCAAGCTGATGACATCCACGGGAATAGCCCCCTTTTTCGTGGCATGGTCGCGCTATCTTGTTGGTTTACTTGTGCTATTGCCGTTCGCACTGCACAAAGATGCCTTCGGATTGCTGAAGAACTGGCGCATATGGGTGCGCAGCGCCATTCAGGCGATAACAATCACGACCATCCTGACCGCCCTAAAGACCGAACCTATCGCAAACGTGTTCGCGGCGTTCTTCCTTGGCCCTATGGTCAGCTACATCCTGTCGGTGACCCTGCTTAAAGAGGTCCCCAGTACGCTGCGCCTTATCCTGTTGGCAATTGGCCTCATCGGCGTGTTCTTGGTCGTCAAGCCCGGCTTCGGGATGACAACGGGCCTTGCGTGGGCTGCATTCTCGGGGATTTGCTACGGCGTCTTTCTTACGGCGTCCCGCTGGGTGTCGCCGTACGGAAAGCCCGTGCACCTTATGATGACACAGCTTTTCATCGGTGCACTTCTGCTCACCCCCCTTGGGTTACTGAACCTCCCCACCGTCACCCCCGCCGTGTCCGGCTTGGTGCTGTGGTCCGGTGTCGCGTCGATGTTTGGTAACCTGTTGTTGATTTTCGCATACGCGCGGGCGGGCGCATCCGTTCTTGCGCCGTTCGTTTATGTCCAACTCATAGGCGCAACCGCCTACGGCTGGCTGGTCTTCGGGAATCTGCCGGACGGGCTGTCCACCCTTGGTCTGGTGGTGATCTTCCTGTCCGGCTTCGCCACACTGTTTATCCCGAAGTCCAAGCGCCCGACGCTCTGATTTCGCTTGAGGACGCATCGCTGAGCGGCAGGTTGATGTAGCACCAGCGCGGTGCGCCCTCTCGCGCCAAAAGCTGGGAGGCCACGCCAGGCAATCGGGCGTGGGCATAAGCCTGCGCCGCAACTGACCGACGGGCGGAAATCCGATCCCCTGGTCGCGCCAGCACACCGATCGGCACGTTCTCCATGATCCACCGCCAGTCCTGCCACTTATGGAAGCTGGCGAGGTTGTCCGCCCCCATCAACCACACGAAATTCACCGTAGGATAGCGCGCACGAAGCGCCCTTAACGTCTGCGCCGTGTAGCGCGTGCCAAGCTGAGTCTCCAAATCGGTCACACGCACTTTGGGATGGTCCATGACCGCGCGCGCGCGCGTCATTCGCGCCGCCATAGGGGCCGGACCGCGCTCTTTCAGCGGGTTTCCGGGGCTCACCAGCCACCATACGAAATCCAGCCCGAACCGTTTTATCGCCTCGCGGGTGATATGGGCGTGGCCCGCGTGGGCAGGGTCAAACGACCCGCCCAGCAGTCCAACAGTTTGTCCGGCCTGTGCCATAGGCCAGCCCGCGCGGAGACAGTTAGTCGGTTTCAGAGGACTTCGCCCATAAGTTGATTTCTTCCTCGGAAGAAATGCGGTCGATCTCCGCCAACTCGCCCGCCGTGAACTCCAAATTCGCCACGGCGCCCGCGCAATCCTCAATCTGGCTTGGCTTGGATGCACCGATCAACGCAGTCGTCACCCGACCGCCACGCAGCACCCACGCCAGTGCCATCTGGGCAAGCGTCTGCCCGCGGGCCTCTGCCACGTCGTTCAGCGCACGCACGCTGGCCAGAGATCGCTCGTTGATCATGCCGTCCAGCAGTGACTTGCCCTGCGTCGCGCGGCTGCCTTCGGGGATCCCGCCAAGATACTTCTTGGTCAAAATTCCCTGCGCCAGCGGTGTGAACGCGATTGAGCCGACGCCCAGATCATCCAATGTGTCCAGCAAACCATCATGCTCCACCCAACGGTTCAGCAAGTTGTAAGACGGCTGGTGGATCAACATCGGCGTGCCCAAATCCTTCAGGATTCCGACAGCTTGGCGGGTCCGCTCGGAGTTGTAGCTGGAAATGCCCGCATAAAGCGCGCGGCCAGAGCGCACGATGTAATCCAACGCGCCCATGGTTTCCTCAAGTGGCGTGTCCGGATCGAAGCGGTGCGAATAAAAAATATCCACATAGTCCAGCCCCATCCGCGCCAAAGACTGGTCACAAGATGCCACCAGATACTTGCGGCTTCCCATCTCGCCGTAGGGCCCGGGCCACATGTCATAGCCCGCCTTGCTGGAGATAATCAGCTCGTCACGGTAGCCCGCGAAATCGGTCTTGAGAACCTCGCCGAAGGCCGTCTCAGCAGACCCCGGAGGCGGGCCGTAGTTGTTGGCCAGATCGAAATGCGTAATCCCGTGGTCAAACGCAGTACGGCACAGCTGGCGCTTCAACTCATGTGGTGTGTCGCCGCCGAAGTTGTGCCACAGCCCTAGGCTGACGGCGGGAAGTTTTACACCGGATTTGCCGCAGCGGCGGTACACCATGCGGTCATAACGGTCATCTGCGGGGCGGTAGTGAATGGGGCGGGGCTTTGGGGGGCGTTGTGGTTTTGTCATGCGGCGCAATCTGCGCTCAATCCGTGCCGCCGTCAAATCAAAGCGCCGCGATTGCTCTTAGCCCCAAGCCCGATTAAACACCCCACAAAGCAATCTCATTCTAGTCCGGAGTTCATCCCATGGCAGCCAATCAATTCGTCTACTTCATGGACGGCGTTTCCAAGCAGTATCCTGGCGGCAAGAAGGTGTTCGAGAACATCCGCCTCAACTTCCTGCCCGGTGTGAAAATCGGTGTCGTGGGTGTTAACGGCTCGGGTAAATCCTCGCTGATGCGCATCATGGCCGGTCAGGACAAGGACTTCACCGGTGAAGCATGGGCTGCCGAGGGCGCGCATGTCGGCTACTTGCCGCAAGAGCCGAACCTCGACGAAGCCCTAGACGTGCGCGGCAACGTGATGCTGGGCGTGAAGGCTAAGAAGGACATTCTTGACCGCTACAACGAGCTGGCGATGAACTACTCCGACGAGACCGCCGAGGAAATGGCGAAGCTCCAAGACGAGATCGACGCCCAAAACCTTTGGGATCTCGACGCGCAAATCGACGTCGCGATGGAAGCGCTGCGCTGCCCACCAGATGACGCCGCCGTCGAAAGCCTGTCGGGCGGTGAAAAGCGCCGCGTGGCCTTGTGCAAACTGCTGCTCGAGGAACCAGACATGCTGCTCCTCGATGAGCCGACCAACCACCTTGATGCGGAAACCATCGCGTGGCTGCAAAAGCACCTGATCGACTACAAGGGCACGATCCTGATCGTGACCCACGACCGCTACTTCCTTGATGACATCACCGGCTGGATTCTGGAGCTCGACCGTGGTCGCGGCATTCCTTACGAGGGCAACTATTCCAGCTGGCTGGAACAGAAAGCCAAGCGTCTGGAGCGCGAGGCCAAGGAAGACAAGTCGCAGCAGAAAACCCTGCAAAAAGAACTCGAATGGATTCGCGCTGGCGCCAAAGCCCGCCAAGCCAAATCCAAGGCCCGTATCAACGCCTATAACGAGATGGCCAACCAGTCAGAGCGTGAAAAGCTCGGCAATGCCCAGATCATCATCCCCAATGGCCCCCGTTTGGGCAACAAGGTGATCGAGGTCGAAAACCTCACCAAAGCCTACGGCGACAAGCTGCTGGTCGAAGACCTGTCTTTCTCCCTGCCTGCGGGTGGGATCGTCGGGGTGATCGGCCCCAACGGCGCGGGTAAATCCACGCTGTTCCGCATGCTGACAGGGCAAGAACAGCCCGACAGCGGTTCCGTCACTTACGGCGATACCGTGCAGCTTAGCTATGTGGACCAATCCCGCGATGCCCTGGCGTCTGACGCCACCGTTTGGGAGGAAATTTCCGACGGTGGCGAGATCATCCAACTGGGTGATGCGCAAATGAACTCCCGCGCCTACTGCTCCGCCTTCAATTTCAAGGGCGGCGACCAGCAGAAGAAAGTGGGCCTGCTGTCTGGCGGTGAACGCAACCGTGTGCACATGGCGAAACTCCTCAAATCCGGCGGCAACGTGTTGCTGCTCGATGAACCTACCAACGATCTAGACGTGGAAACGTTAAGGGCGCTTGAAGATGCGATTGAGGATTTCGCCGGTTGCGCCGTGGTCATCTCCCACGACCGCTTCTTCCTCGACCGCCTCTGCACCCACATCCTAGCCTTTGAGGGCGAGGCCCATGTGGAATGGTTCGAAGGCAACTTCGAGGCCTACGAAGAAGACAAAATCCGTCGTCTTGGGCCGGATTCTGTGGAGCCGAAGCGGGTGAAGTACAAGAAGTTCACGAGGTAACCGTCGCGCCGCTTGCGGCGCGACGAGCGCGAGGCAGCGTTTTCTTTGAAACGCGTTCGCGCCCCGTTGAAATCTAGAAATAAAGCCCCCCAGTAACATTTTCTTGAGGAGGTCAGCGGATGCTGGCCGTAGGGCGGGTGAGCAACTCCTGTGGAGCACGGCAAACCCCGCCCACGAACCTTGAAGTGCTTAGCGGTGCTATGTCGAAACCTTCGCGGGGATTAGGCTAAGGTGGTCCGACTGGGCGACACTCAGCGGGTGCCCGCCGAAGGTAGGTTCGAGTGATCATAGGACCATGCCAAACCGCCGATCGTGGGGCGGGATACAAATACGGAGTTACTGTAGTAGCTCATCTGGATGAGCGTTGTTAAGGATCACTCCAATGCAATTTTCATTCAAGTTGAAAGGGCGAGTGCGTTATTCCGACGTTGTTGGAACAATTTCACTCTTGCTGGCGATTTTGAGCTTCGTGCTCTGATTGTTGGGCGGTCTTCGGACCGCCCTTTCCTCCCCATCCAACCTAAGCCCCCTGCTCGATATCCTCCGGTGCCGGATCGCTGTACCTGTCCATGGTCTGCTCAATAGACTGGTGGAAATTCTTCTCAACCGTCAGGCACTCCTCGATCTTCGCCACGCCTCGGTCGACGCGCAGAGTCATCTTCTCCGACCGTGGCAGACGCCCTTTGGCCAGGGGTAAAAACAAAAAAATCGCCCAGGTTTCCCTGAGCGATTTCTTGGGAGGAGGTCCGGTTAAATCGGCCCTAGGTCGGAGCGCAAAACGTGTAGCGAGCGGCGCCCCTGTCGCGATTTAGGCCGCGACGAATGGGCGAGGTTGGGAGGCGTGTGCCCGACGGGACGCGAACATGATCTGCGTGGCATCGCGGTCAACCGTTGGGAACAACGTAACGCGGTCAGAGCCGGATTTGCGGATTTGCAGGGCGCGCAGTGCGGTCAAACGGTTGCTGCGGGCTTTTTCGATCAGGGTCACAGTCATGACAGTCTCCTAAAGGTGTTTAACAGAGGGGGAAGAGCTGGTTTATGCATTAATTAGGGCTAAAAATGCACCAATCTCGCAAGTATGTTTCTCCATACCTTAATTTTTTGACATTAAATTACCTCAATTCGCGCTCGCAGATGACATGATTTAGGCTCAATTGGCCCAGTTTTGTGCCGCCAAGGGCCAATTCGTCTCAATGTTGACGCCTTCTGGCGGCGCCGGACCGGAAAAAACTTATGACCCGTCAAACTTTCGTCGGATTTGGCGCGGTTTTCGCCCGCTACAATGCGCCGCTTTCCTGCTTTCTCCGCCGGAAGCATGACCTTTTGCACGATGCCACCCTATTCCGCGCGCCGTTTGACCCACATCAAAGTCGCGTATTGCTGCATGCCCATACTGGCGCCAAGCGACACACTATGGAGCCCCCGATGTCTCATACCCCGCACGAGCTTGCCGAAGAGTTCCCCGACAAGATCAGCCAAATCCATGTCCTGAAAGAAGGGGACGCCCATTTTCGCAAACTGTTTGACGAATACCACGAGGTGAACCGCGCGGTGCACCGCGCCGAAACCAATGTGGAGCCGACCGACAGCCTGCATGAGGCCGAGTTGCGCAAGCAGCGTCTGGCGTTGAAGGATTTGATTGCAGCCCTGCTGTAACCGAAAAAGCTTTACTTGTGGGTCGAACCATGCCAAACGCGCCTTGCAACGTTTGCCTCTTTCGACCCACTGTCTTCCCTAATACGGCCGCCAGTCTATCGTCACAGACCAATCGAGCCGGGTTGCCGCGATCATGCGGGCAGCATAATTAAGGAATACTACGATGGCTAATGGCACCGTAAAATGGTTTAACTCCACTAAAGGCTTCGGCTTTATCGCTCCAGAAGGTGGCTCCAAGGACGTGTTCGTGCACATCTCCGCACTGGAACGCTCCGGTCTGTCCACACTGGACGACAACCAAGCTGTAACTTTCGACATCGAAGCTGGCCGTGACGGCCGCGAGAGCGCAGTGAACATCGCACTGGCATAAGCCACCGCGATACAGAATTTTGGGGCGTGCGAAGGAAACTTCGCGCGCCCTTTTCTTTTGTCGCTACTTCTTCTTCACGAACTCGGTCAGGATCACGATCCGCTGCCCCTCAACGCGCCCTTCGATGTGACCGGCATTATCTGCAACCAGTGAAATCCCGCGCACAGCCGTCCCGCGCTTGGCGGTAAATCCCCCGCCCTTCACGGGCAAATCCTTGATCAGCACAACGTTGTCCCCCGCCGACAACAATGCCCCATTGGCGTCGCGGTGCTCCACCGGGACGTCAGCAGCCCACGCCGCCACATCATCATCCAGATAAACCATATCGAGTGCCTCTTGCGCCCACGCCGCGTCAAGCGTGCGCAGCTGACGGACTGCCTGAACCTGCACCGCCGGCACCTCGGACCACACCGCCCCTTGCAAACAGCGCCAGTGACTGTCGTCTGCGTCGCCCGACGCACATGTCGCGCAGAGGGCGATAACGTCGTCACGCGGGTTCACGGCAGACCCGACGCTCGCCTCAGCGCCGCATAGCTCACACGCGCCATTGCTACGCGCCAAAACAGTCTCTGGTATCATGTTCTTATCCCCATACTTGTCGCTCCGACCTAGCCGAAACCCACCCAAGACACCATCACACATTGGCAGTGCAGGTAGCGCATTGGCAGGGCCATCGCGATCGCCTAAAAGTCACGCATGTTAGAATATGATATCATAGTCGTCGGCTCCGGCCCCGCAGGTTCCGCCGCTGCAACCACCGCCGCTAAGGCCGGACTGCGGGTCGCAGTCGTCGACAAGGCCAGCTTCCCGCGTGACAAGCTGTGTGGCGGGTTATTCACGGGTCGCAGCCAAAAGGCGATGCGTGCTATTTTCGGTTTGGAGGTCAGCGACGATCTGTTCGTGACCACAGACCACATGCGTTTCATGTCCAAGGGGCGCGTGCTGGCAGACATCCCGAATGCCCCGCCCGTCCACCTGACGATGCGCCGCGACTTTGACGCGATGCTGCACGCAGCAGCCGTTGACGCGGGCGCGGTTCCCCATGTGGGCCAACCCATCACCGAACTGAATGAGCACACCCTAACCCTGAGGGACGGCACCGAGCTGGGCTTTCAAGCCTTGATCGGCGCAGACGGGGTGAATTCATTCGTCGCGCGCACATTGTTTGGCCGCCCGTTCGACCCCGAAAAGATCGGCTTCGGCCTTGAGATAGAAACCCCGCGTACGCCGTCACGCGACGGCGCCGTAGAGATCGACTTTGACGCCGCAAGCTGGGGCTACGGGTGGTCCTTCCCCAAGCGCAAAACCGTGACGGTCGGCGTCGGGGGTATCAACGTCAAGAACGCTGACATGAAGGCCAATATGGCCACCTATGTGACCCAAACAGGCAGCGACGAAGACCTGCGTTACAAAGGGCAGTACCTGCCGTTCGGTGACTACAAACGTAGACCGGGGCGCGCGCATGTATTGCTGGCAGGTGACGCCGCTGGCCTTGTGGATCCGATCACGGGCGAAGGCATCGCGCTCGCCATGGAAAGCGGCCACCACGCGGCCACCGCCGCCATAGGGGCGTTGCGCGCGGGACAGGCGAACGTTGCGCTGGATGAATACATGCGTTTGGTGAAACCCATCCAACGCTCGATTGACCAAGCCAGATTGTGGCGGATGATCATGTTCCCGAAGGCCACCGAGGGCTATTTCAGAAAAGCGTTCGAGCGGGGAAGCTCGCTGCAAATGAAGTATCTGGAGCTTTTGGCGGGGGAGGCAGAATACGCCGACCTGCGCGGTGCGCTGTTGCGGCGTATTCCAAAACTTGGATGGCGGCTGTTGAAACACCGCCTTGGATTCAAGGGCCCCGCTTAGTCTTCAAGTACGAAGGTTACTTTCAAGATCACGCGGTATTCAGAGATCTTGCCGTCTTTGACTGTGCATTTTTGATCTTGGACCCAAGCGCCCTCTACGTTCTTCAGGGTTTTGGACGCCCGCTCAACGCCTTGCTGGATCGCATCCTCAAAGCTTTTTGTTGAGGACGAAATAACTTCTGTAACGCGTGCAATCGACATTTTGACTTCTCCGGTTTGAATATGGACCTTGGTTATACCCCAAACTCAACTTGTGCTGGCGGGGAAAATCCGGTCAAGTCCGGCCATGCTTGATCCATATTTCTTCGGGTACGGGTCGCTGGTAAACGCCGCGACGCACACGTACCGCTCCACCCATCCCGCGCAACTGAATGGCTGGCGGCGCGTATGGCGCCACACCTCCCTGCGCGACCAAGCGTTCCTAAGCGTGACCCCCGCAGAGGGCGCACAGATTGACGGGTTGATTGCAGAGGTGCCGAATTCCGACTGGCAAGTGCTCGACTTGCGCGAAACAGGCTACTTCCGCAGCAACCTTGACGCGACGCAGCTAAAGCACAGCGCAGGTGCGGTTGATGTGCAAATGTATCAGACCCAGCCGGAGCTTCAGGCCACGCCAGACGTGCGCCACCCCATCCTGCTCAGCTATCTCGATGTAGTCGTTCAGGGCTTTCTGGAGGTATTCGGTGAAGACGGCGCCGAACGCTTTTTTGAGACGACTGATGGTTGGGACACGCCCGTATTGAACGACCGTTCAAATCCGCGCTATCCCCGCAGTCAAATTCTGACCACATCGCAGACTGCGTTGGTCGACGCAAAGCTCGCCCACATCGGCGCACAGATCATCACACCCCGCTAAACGGCCATCGTTGCGGCCACTGCTCGCTTCCAGCCGGCATATTTTGCGTCGCGGGTCGGGTCGTCCATATTCGGCTCAAACCGATGCTCCAACGCCCAGTTTTGGGCAAAGCCTTCCATGTCGGGGTAAAGTCCGGCCCGCCACCCAGCCAGCCAAGCCGCACCTAATGCCGTCGTTTCCAACACCTCTGGGCGGTCCACTTGTGCACCGATGATATCGCTGAGGAATTGCATCGCCCAGTCGCTAGCCGTCATTCCGCCGTCCACGCGCAACACATCTTTGCCGTCCCCGCCCCAATCGTCTTTCATGGCCTCTAGCAGGTCGCGGGTCTGATACCCCACGCTCTCAAGCGCAGCGCGGGCGAACTCCTCTGGGCCGGTGCCCCGCGTCAGCCCGAAAATCGCGCCGCGACAATCAGCATCCCAATAGGGCGCGCCTAGGCCGGTGAATGCTGGGACCATGATCACATTCTGGCCAGTATCGGCCTTCTCAGCGAGCGGCTGTGTTTCCCCAGCCTCGCGAATGATCTTGATCCCGTCGCGCAGCCATTGGACGACCGCGCCCGCGATGAAAATAGATCCCTCCAACGCGTAGGTCGGCTTGCCATCGAATTGATAAGCGATGGTCGTTAGCATCCGGTTCTTTGACGCCACCGGCGTCTCTCCGGTGTTCAGCAGCGCAAAGCACCCCGTGCCGTAGGTTGACTTCATCATGCCAGGTTGGAAGCAAGCCTGCCCGACCGTGGCCGCCTGCTGATCGCCCGCCACGCCCAAGATGGGCAACGGCTTGCCAAACAGATCCGCGCGGCACATGCCGAAATCGTCAGAGCAATTCTTTACCTCCGGCAGCATACCCATCGGAATGCCCAGCATATCGCAGATGGACGTGCTCCAGCGGCCTTTTCGGATGTCATAAAGCAAGGTCCGCGCCGCGTTGGTCGCGTCGGTCACATGTGCGGCGCCGCCTGTCATCTTCCAGATCAGGAAGCTATCAACCGTCCCGAACAGCAGCTCACCCGACTCGGCACGGGCCCGCGCGCCCTCCACGTTCTCCAGTATCCAGCGCAGCTTGGTGCCGGAAAAATACGGGTCCAAAAGCAGTCCCGTCCGTTCGGTGAACATCGCCTCATGACCTGCATCGCGCAGTTCACGGCAGTAGTCCGAGGTCCGCCGATCCTGCCAAACAATAGCGTTGTACACCGGCTCGCCGGTAGTCTTGTCCCACACCAGCGTGGTTTCGCGCTGGTTGGTGATCCCGATGGCCGCGATCTGTTCAGCGGTGAGCCCCGCGCGTTCAATCGCCGAGCGGCAAGTCCCCGCCGTTGTGGACCACAGATCGGCGGGGTCGTGCTCCACCCAGCCCGACTTCGGGAAATGCTGGGTGAACTCTTCTTGAGCGGTGGCGACAATCTTCATGTCTTGGTCGAAAATAATGGCGCGACTTGATGTCGTTCCCTGATCAATCGCTAGAATATGGTTCATTGATCTGCTCCTTATGTACCACCGCCTCAGGCGCGCCCATTAGCTACCGCATACTTCATGCCGTCAAGGCCGCGCCATAAGGTGTGCGGTCAGTCGTCTTCAGGGATGCCCATCAACGCCATCGGGCTAACACCCAATGTGGCTGACGCAAACGGCCCACCGTGGCATGTCAGCCCCAAATCGTTCAAATCCGCAGGCGGGGTGTCGGCCAGTATCTCTTCAGCGAACACTTCGGCGTTGTCCTTCGGGCGGTAGCCCAGATGGGACGCCGACGAATTATCTACGGGCGAGCGGTCATTGTTGGACACGCCGTAAATCACCGAGAAGCCGACGACGGGTGTATCAATAGCACGCGTCACCACTTGGACCAGATCATCAGGGCTCAACCATGAGCCCAACGCGCGGGCGTTGCCGGGGCGCGATGTGGCCGACAGGATGCGGATGTGGACGGATTCCACCCCTTCCTTCTCCCAGAACATTCGGCCTAAATCTTCCGTGAAACACTTGGCGAGACCGTAATACGTATCTGGACGGTGCGACATATCGGGCGTGATCGCGACGGTTTTGGGATACATGCCCATCGCATGGATCGAAGACGCATAGACCACACGGCGCACGCCGTGCTCCTTGGCTGATTGCCAGATATTGTATGAGCCTACGAAGTTCGGGCCCCAGATTTCCTCAAACGGAACCTCATCCACCAATGCGCCGAAGTGCACCACCATATCCGCGCCCTCCAGCAACGGGCGGATGTCATCCATCTTTGCCAAATCAGCCTGCACAAAGGTCTCGTTCGTGGCCAAATCGCCAACGCTTTGCGCGATGTCCGTCGACAGCAACTCGTCACACATCGCCGCCAATGGCGCGCGCAAAAGTTTACCAAGGTTGCCAGCCGCGCCTGTCAGCACAATTTTCTTCATGATGTGATCTCCTGATTAATCAGCCAGACCTCAACACTCTGGAATGTTGACTGCAAGTCCCCCGAGTGACGTTTCTTTATATTTTGTGCTCATGTCGATGCCGGTTTGGCGCATGGTCTCGATGCAATTGTCCAACGGCATGAAATGTGTGCCGTCGCCGCGCAAAGCAAGTGACGCCGCCGAAACGGCTTTAATCGCCCCCAAGCCGTTGCGTTCGATGCACGGCACCTGAACCAGCCCCGCGACTGGATCGCACGTCATACCCAAGTGATGCTCCAACGCGATTTCCGCCGCGTTCTCAATTTGTGTATTGGTGCCACCAAGGGCAGCACACAGCCCCGCCGCCGCCATCGCGGATGCGGACCCCACCTCACCCTGACAGCCGACCTCAGCGCCAGAAATGGACGCGTTGTGCTTGATCAACCCGCCAATCGCAGCGGCCGTCAGCAGGAAATTGCGCTGGCCCTGCTCCGTCGCGCCGACGCAGTGATCCTTGTAATAGCGCAGCACCGCAGGGAGAACGCCAGCCGCCCCGTTGGTCGGTGAGGTCACGACCTTGCCGCCGGCCGCGTTCTCCTCATTTACTGCCATGGCATAAACGCTCATCCAGTCATTGATCGTGTGGGGCTGGCTTCGGTTCATACCTTGCTCCGCGATCAGCTGGTCGTGAATGCGCTTGGCGCGACGCTTCACGTTCAGCCCGCCGGGTAGCACACCGTCCATACGCATCCCTCGGTCGACGCAGTCAAACATCGCATCTCGAATGACGGTCAGGTTTTGGTCAAGGTGCGCGCGGGACATGGTGGCTAACTCGTTGGCCTCCTTCATCTGCGCGATGGTTTTGCCGCTGGCCGCGCCCATTTGCAACATCTCTGCGGCGGAGCCGAAGGGGTACGGGAAACCGGCTTGTTCTTTTTGCGCGTGCAGGTCTGGTTCTGCGCCCGCCAACTCTTTCTCGGTCAGGACAAATCCGCCACCGACAGAGTAATACGTTTCTTGCATATACAGATTGCCCGCCGCGTCCCACGCCTTCAGGATCATCCCGTTAGCGTGGCCGTCCAGCGTCAGGTCGTAATCGAACACCACATCCGTCGCGGGATCAAACGCCAGCGCTGGCAGGCCTTCAGGCCTCACGGTCTTTTCGACCTTTAGCGTTTCAATCAAGTCTTCCACGGCATCAGGGTCCATCGTCGCGGGCAGGAAGCCCATCAGACCAAGCATCACCGCGCGGTCCGTCGCGTGTCCCTTGCCGGTAAACGCCAGCGACCCGTGCAAGGATGCCGACACAGCCGCAAGCTTCCCCGCGCCCGGTTCTTTTTCACGCCCCCCGCGCAGGTCGTCCAGAAAGCGCCCCGCAGCCGTCATCGGCCCCATGGTGTGGGAAGACGATGGGCCGATGCCCACCTTGAAGATATCGAAGATACTTAAAAACATGCCGCCACCCTCTGCCCAAACGAAAACTGCCGCCTATCGAAACAAGACAGGCGGCAGCGTATTCACGACATAAGCTGGGTTTTAGCTTTTGCCTTTCCAAGGCACCAAGATCCGCTCCGCCCAACGCATCAGCACGTCGATGCTAAAGCCGATGACGCCAATCAGAATGATACCCATGAGCACGATGTCGGTGTTCTGGAATTTGGAGGCCACCATGATCATCATGCCCGCCCCCTTTTCCGCCGCGACCAACTCCGCCGCCACAACCGTGCCCCAGCAGACCCCCATCGCAACACGCGCGCCGGTGAATATCTCCGGCAGGCTGTTCGGGATGATCACGTGGCGCATGATCTGCCACTTGGATGCACCCAAGGAATAGGCCGCGTGGACCTTGGTAATATTCACCCCCGACACGCCGGAGCGTGCGGCGATTGCCATGATCCATAGTGCGGCGAGGAACAGCAGGATTATTTTGCCCGTCTCCCCGATGCCAGCCCAGATGATCACCAGCGGGATCAGTGCCAGTGGTGGCACAGGGCGCATGAATTCCACAATCGGGTCAAACCAGCCACGGAACCAGTTGGATAGCCCCATCGCATACCCCAGCGGAATGCCGATCAAGGCCCCGAAGAAGAACCCGACGACCACACGGAACAAGGAGAACCCTAGGTGCTCCAGCAACGTGAAGTTGCGGAAACCGTCCGTGGCAATATCGCTCACGCGCTTGGCCACATCCTCCGGCGGTGGCAGCCAGATAGGCTCCATCTGCCAACCGGTTTTGGGCACGATGTTCAGCGTCCCCTTCGGTGTCATGGCAACCCGCGCGAAGTCCGTCATGACTTCGCCGCCGGGTGTGATGGCTTGGCCGTTGACGGCGACGATTTGCGCGCCGCTGTCACGGCCTTGCTCGTCGTTTTGGTCCACGCGTAACAGCTTGGAGCGGTATTTCACGATGGATGTGCTGTCGTTTTTGGCAAAGCCGTCGCCCAATGCGACGTCGGGTACAGTCCCATCCGCGTCTTTGTCGTGGACGTTCACCGTTACCGTGGCGTCGTCTGTCTCGCCGCCAGCCTCTACTGTGTAGGTAAATTCGCCCGTGCCGGTAAAAGCGCCCGGCGCATGCAGGAATGACGGGATCAGGCTTGATCCGGTGAAGGCCGCCCAGAGCAAAAAGATGCTGACCACCGAGATGATCGACGCGGCGCGGCTTGGCCGCACAGCGCTTTCGTCCCCGAAGGTCACCGTCTTCAGGGACGTGTAGTCTTTCGGCGTCGTTGAGGCCGCGACGTATTTGACGGCGAAGAATGCGCCGACGAAAATAGCGACGTAAATCAGCAGAATAATCATGCGCTTTCCTCCGTGCGGCCCATAATTTCCTCTTCCATGTCCCAAATCATGGCGAGAATTTCTTCGCGGGTTTTGCTGTAGTCTGGATGTTTCTTCACTTCACGCAAATCCTGACCGACGCCAAGATCGGCAAACGGCAGGCGGTATTCTTTGTGGATGCGGCCGGGACGCGGCGCCATCACCAGCAACCGCTCGCCCAGAAGCAATGCTTCCTCCACCGAGTGGGTGATCAGAATGATCGTCTTGCCGGTTTCTTTCCACAGCTTCAGCACAAGGCTTTGCATTTTCTCGCGGGTCAACGCGTCCAGCGCGCCCAGAGGCTCATCCATCAAGATGACGTCGGGATCATTCGCCAGACAACGGGCCAGCGCCACACGTTGCTGCATGCCGCCCGACAGTTCGTAAATGGCTTTCTCTTTGAAATCCTGCAAACCGACCACATCCAGAAGGTGATCGACGTTGGCGGCGTATTGCGCCTCTTTCTCGCCCTTCATACGCGGCCCGAAAGCGACGTTCTCACGAACGCTCATCCACTCAAACAGCGCGCCTTGCTGAAACACCATGCCCCGCTCCGCGTCGGGGCCGGTGACCGTGTGGCCGTTCATGGCGATGCGTCCTTCGGTGGGCGCTAAAAATCCTGCAGCGATATTCAGAAGCGTTGTCTTTCCGCAGCCCGATGGCCCCAGAACGCTCATCAATTCGCCCGGTTGAATGTTGAGTGTGACGTCTTTCAACGCCTGCACTGATCCGCCGTTTGGCAGGTCAAAGCGCATGGAAATATTTTCAATTGATAGGCCCGACATAGCTGCCCCACTCCTTGTGTGTACGGGTATGGAAGTGAAAGGGGTGGCGCGAGATCAATCGCGCCACCCCCAGTCGGCTCTACATTTTGGACGCAGCTTCCAGCGGACCCGTGTTCACTGTCGCGCTGTAGCTATCCAGTGCTGCGTCGATGGACTTCGCGCCCACGAAGACGTCAGCGACACCCTTCATGAAGCTTTGCGCGCCGCCGCCGAGCCACTTTTCGCCCAGCTGCTCGTCAATAGACGGGAAGGAGAAACCGGCCAACGTGGATTTGGTCGCATCTTCGTCCATACCCGCGTCTTTAGCGATCACTGGCAGCATCTTCGCTTGGTTGGCTTCGTCAGCCCACATCGCGTTTGCATCTGCGGTGACTTTCAGGAACTTGGCTACCATCTCAGCGTTCTCAGCCACGTAAGCGGCAGGCGCCGATGTGACGTCGAACACAAGAATGCCCAGCGCTTCTTTTTCAGCGCCCGTCAGCAAGACGTTGCCGGACTCGAGCATACGGCGAAGACCGCCGCCCCAACCGCACGCCATGTCAACATCACCCTGCGCCAGCGCAGCAGCACCTTCGGCGGGGGCCATATCCACCACGGACATGGACGCAACATCAACGCCAAAATGGTTCATCTGGCTCAGGAAGCCGTAGTGCGCGGCGGTGCCCAATGGAACGGCAACTTTCTTGCCTGCCAGCTCGCCTGCGGAGTCTTTGTCGATCTCCAGACCGGACGAGACAACGCAGTTGTCGTTGTCAGAATAGGACACTGCAACGTCAAGGATTTGCAAATCTTGCCCAGCGGAAGCCGCAACGACGAATGGTGGCACACCTTGCGATACCGAAATATCAACGTCACCGGACGCCATAGCAGCCGACATCGCCGTGCCGGTGTCGAAGGACACCCAAGTCACGGGCGCACCCAGCGCCTCGTCGTAGGTGCCGTTAACTTTGGCGTATTCGAATGGCATTGGCCATTCCAGGAAATAACCAACGGTCAGCCCGTGGCCATCCGCCATTGCGCCAGTCGCGCCGGTCAGCATGGCAACACTCGCAGCGGCGCTCATCAATTTGGTGGTAAGTTTCATATGTTCATCTCCCATGTCGAACAATGTGCGCCTGACGACGCGAATATTTCCTTCAGTGTTGCTAGCTTGGTTATCCAAGTCTCACGCCGCACCTAGGGCTGGTAGAACAAATCACACGGCGAACAAGATGCCAGTGAAGTCTGTCCATGCAGGCGAAGTTTCATGATTTCTCACGTCCCAATCCTGCTTTTCCACACGCAAGCTAGGCGAATAGGAGTGGGTCACGTCAATGAATTTAATCAGGGACCGTTGATCCATCTCATATCACAACTGCACCGATTACTAATCACTAAGCCCATGATAAGAAACCACTTAGCGCAGAAAAGTTCCTACTTTTCCTGCTTGACGACAGCGAATCTGGCGCTACGCGTGAGTAACTTCTGGCCCTATTGCGCGTCCAGATTCCGTGCAGCTTTGATTTTAGCGCTATACTAAGCGTACCCTCTATAGAATCGCCGGAAAATGCGTCCGGCCCCCTGCACATATTGGAGCAAGCCGATGGACGGTAATCTGCAAAGCAATGATCTCTCCGGCGTTGTCGAAGCCGACCGCGCGCACGTTTGGCATCACCTCAGCCAGCACGCTGGCTACATGTCCGAAGACAACCAGACCGACCCCAAAATTATGGTCGAAGGTAAAGGTATGCGCATCTGGGACCAACATGGGCGCGAGCATCTCGATGCCGTCTCCGGTGGCGTCTGGACCGTCAACGTAGGCTATGGGCGCGAAAGCATCGCCGATGCGGTGCGTGACCAGTTGGTGAAAATGAACTTCTTTGGCGGCACTGTGGGGTCTATCCCTGCCGCCATGTTCTCCGAACGCCTGATCTCCAAAATGCCAGGGATGAGCCGCGTCTACTACGCGAACTCAGGCTCCGAAGCCAACGAGAAGGGCTTCAAAATGGTCCGTCAAATCGCGCATAAGCGCTACGGCGGTAATAAGCATAAGATCCTGTACCGCGACCGCGACTACCACGGCACCACAATCGCCTGCCTGTCCGGCGGCGGACAAGACGAACGCAACGCACAATACGGCCCCTTCACTCCCGGGTTCATCAAAGTACCGCATTGCCTAGAGTACCGCGCGATGGACCAAGGTTTGGGCGACCTGTCGGGCGAGGCCTACGGCAGCGCCGCCGCCAACGCGATCGAGGAGGTCATTCTGCGTGAAGGCCCCGACACTGTCGGCGCCCTGTGCCTTGAGCCCATAACAGCAGGCGGCGGCGTCATCGTCCCGCCTGAAGGGTACTGGCCGCGCGTTCAGGAAATCTGCAAGAAGTACGACATCCTTCTGCACATCGACGAAGTCGTTTGCGGCATGGGGCGCACCGGCACATGGTTCGGCTACCAACATTACGGCATCCAACCAGATATCGTGACGATGGCAAAAGGTGTGGCCTCCGGCTACGCGGCAATCTCGTGCTGCGTCACCACTGAAGCGGTGTTCAACATGTTTAAAGACGACACCTCCGACCACCTGAATTACTTCCGCGATATCTCCACTTTCGGCGGCTGCACTGCTGGTCCGGCGGCGGCGCTTGAGAACATGCGCATCCTTGAAGATGAGAAACTGCTCGAGAATACCACCGCAATGGGCGACTACATGCTCGATCAACTCGAAGCACTGAAGGACAAGCACAAAGTCGCAGGCGAAGCGCGCGGCAAGGGGCTGTTCCTTGGGCTGGAGCTGGTCGCCGACCGCGACACGCGCGAGCCACTGGCGGAAAAGCTGGTCGCGCAAGTCGTCGGTCACTGCATGGCAAAGGACGCCGTCATCGTTGGCATGACGAACCGCTCTGTGCCGGGCTTCAACAACACGTTGTGCTTCTCGCCCTCCCTGATCGCGACGAAGGATGACATCGACACAATCATCACCTCCGTCGATGGCGCCCTAACGGCCGTTATGGGCTAATACCCTCGGCCAGATGCTACGCCTGAACGCCCGCGCCTTTATCAAGGTAGCGGGCGTTTTCTTTGCATCATACGCATCCGACCAATCTTCGCCGAGCGTCCTGATCGCAGCTGCTTCCGGTTGCCAAACCCAGCTGGCAAACATAAAAACAGTAATCATTATATTATAACATAACGAATCAACGGAAGCTGGAAATTCAATGAAACAGACGATCTTTACAAAGGCTGGCGTCATCGCTGCCGCTGCCCTTTTCGCCCTTGCAACTCAGACTACAGCCCAGACAACTAAGACAGAGACGCATAACCATTCACACGCCGCCTCCGAGCCGTCCTTGATCAACAAGGCCGACGTGCAGGACCGCGAGCTTTCCGATTGGGCTGACGACTGGCAGTCGCTCTATCCGCTCCTTCAAGATGGCACACTAGACCCAGTCATGACACACAAAGCCGAAAGCGGGAAAAAGACCGCCGAGGAATACCGCGCCTATTATGAGGTTGGCTATAAAACCGACGTGGAGCGCATTCTGATTGACGACTCAACTGTGACCTTCTTCCAAGACGGCCAACCGCTTTTGGGGCAGTATACTTACGACGGGTATGAAATCCTGACCTACGAGTCCGGCAACCAAGGCGTGCGCTACGTGTTCAAGAAGATGGGGGGCGACGCCGCCGCGCCACAGCTCATCCAATTCAGCGACCATGAGATCGTACCAACCAAGGTAGATCACTATCACCTCTACTGGGGCAACGATCGCGCTGCGTTGCTGAAAGAAGTTACCAACTGGCCGACTTACTTCCCCGCCAACCTAAGTGGCGATGAAGTTGCTGCAAGAATGATGGCACATTAAGCTGAGGCCTTCGCAGCGGCACGCCCTTTCCGACCATAGGCGTGCCGTTGCACCGCAGTTTGACTATTCTCCACCACACGAGACCTCTTCCGCCGCGGCGGGCTTTGCGATATAGCCAAATCATATCCGATTTAAGGCCAGCCAATGCCCATCGCAGTTGAAACCTTTTTTCTAGACCCCGCATTTGAGGGCACTTTGCAGCAGCAAATCCAGCAAATGGTTGCGGGCGGCATACTGTCCGGTCGCTTTCGTCCGGGTGAAAAACTCCCCTCATCTCGCAAGCTGGCACAACACCTCGGCGTGAGCCGCATCACCGTGACACTCGCCTATAACGAGCTGATGGCCGATGACTATCTGTCCTCCGCCGGTCGCTCGGGCTACTTCGTCTCAGAGAACGCGCCGGAGCCGCCACAGATAAGCCCGCGATCATCGTCCGACACCGTCGACTGGTCCCGCGCTATCGGGAACAGGTTCTCCGGCGGGTTGCAAATCTCCAAGCCACTCGACTGGCGGAAATACAAATACCCTTTCATCTATGGCCAGGTAGACCCCGCCTTATTCGACCGTCAAAACTGGCGTCTCTGCGCCCTGCGCGCCCTTGGGCAACGCGATTTTGACAGCCTCACCGCAGATCAGGTCGACCGCGATGATCCTCAGCTGCTGGAATTCATCGCCCGAAATACGCTGCCCCGCCGTGGCATCCTCGCCAATTCGGACGAAATACTAATCACCGTCGGCGCGCAAAATGCGCTGTGGCTGGCGGCGCAAGTCCTGCTCACCCAGCGGCGCACCGCAACTCACGAAGACCCGTGCTACCCCGGCTTGCGTTCTATCTTGCACCAATCGCGCTGCCACCGCGTGGAGGTTCCCGTCGATGGCGACGGCTTGCCGCCGCACCTGATCCCACCTGAAACGGATGTGGTTTTCACGACCCCCAGCCACCAGTGCCCTACCGCATCCACGATGCCGCTTGCCCGCCGCAAGGAGCTGTTGCGCCGCGCCTCCCAAGACGACTTCCTTATTGTGGAGGACGATTACGAATTCGAGATGTCGTTCTTGAAACCCCCATCCCCCGCTTTGAAATCGCTTGATGAGGAGGGCCGCGTTATCTACGTGGGGTCATTCTCCAAGTCGCTGTTTCCGGGGTTGCGCCTTGGCTACCTTGTCGGCCCCGCGCCTTTCATCCGCGAAGCCCGCGCCCTTAGATCAGCGGTGCTGCGCCACCCCCCGGGCCACATGCAGCGCACTGCCGCATATTTTCTGTCCCTTGGCCACTACGACGCGCTCGTGCGCCGTCTGCGGAACGCCTTCCACGATCGGCGCCGTATCATGGATGGGGCGCTTGCCGAGTACGGGCTGACTGTCGCGGGTGCGGGGGCTTTCGGGGGATCCAGCTACTGGATGCGCGCGCCCGACGGCGTCGACACGAAAGAACTCGCCGACCGCCTTCGCCAGAAGTCCGTCCTAATTGAGCCGGGAGCTGCTTTTTGCGAGGGCGAGCAGCGCGAATTCAAGCATTACCGGCTGGCGTACTCATCAATCGGCGCGGCTCAAATCTCCCCGGGGGTGGCGCTTATCGCCAAAGAGATAGATGAAATGCAGCGTTGAATTAGCGTATTTTTGAGACTCTTGGAAAATCGGAACGCATTCATACCAAAGGGCAATCGCGACTGCGACGCTTATTTTGGATATACAAACCAGATAAACTGGTCATAACACAACGTTGCCCGTCGGCATAACTTCCGTCCAGACATCTGCAAAACGGGCACCTGCGCCCGCATTTCACCACATTGGGAGTTCGCCACCATGAAGATGACGACCGAAGAGGCCTTCGTAAAAACGCTGCAAATGCATGGCATCCGCCACGCCTTCGGCATTATTGGCTCTGCAATGATGCCAATTTCGGACTTGTTCCCGACCGCTGGCATCAAATTCTGGGACTGCGCCCACGAGATGACCGCCGGTATGATGGCAGACGGCTACACCCGCGCGACTGGTGAAATGTCCATGATGGTTGCCCAAAACGGCCCCGGCATCACGAACTTCGTGACCTCGGTGAAGACCGCCTACTGGAACCACACGCCGCTGCTGTTGGTCACGCCACAGGCTGCCAACAAAACCATCGGCCAAGGCGGCTTCCAAGAAATGGAACAGATGAACCTGTTCAAAGATTGCGTCGCCTACCAAGAAGAGGTCCGCGACCCTAGCCGCATCGCGGAAACTTTGAACCGCTGCATCATGCAAGCGCACCGCGCGTCCGCGCCTGTTCAGATCAACATCCCACGTGATTTCTGGACCCAAGTGATCGACATCGAACTGCCCGTCGCAGTCGAATTCGAACGCCCAGCAGGCGGCCAAGAGGCCGTTGCAAAAGCCGCAGAGCTTCTGTCCTCCGCGAAATTCCCTGTGATCCTGAACGGCGCTGGCGTTGTTCTGGCTGGCGGCATCGAGGCCTCCCAAAAGTTGGCAGAAGCGCTTGATGCGCCCGTGTGTGTTGGCTACCAGCACAATGACGCCTTCCCGGGCAATCACCCGCTGTTCGCAGGTCCGCTCGGCTACAACGGCTCCAAGGCCGGTATGGAGCTGATCTCCAAAGCTGACGTTGTGCTTGCGTTGGGCTCTCGCTTGAACCCGTTCTCGACCCTGCCGGGTTACGGCATTGATTACTGGCCAACAGACGCAAAGATCATCCAAGTCGACCTGAACCCCGACCGCATCGGCCTCACCAAAAAGGTCACCGTCGGCATCGTGGGTGACGCCAAGAAAGTAGCGGAAGGCATCCTGTCGCAACTGAGCGATGGCGCTGGTGACGCTGGCCGCGCCGATCGCAAGAACCTGATCGCGCAAACCAAATCCGCTTGGGCGCAGGAATTGACCTCCCTTGACCACGAGGACGACGATCCGGGCACCACATGGAACGAACGCGCCCGTTCGCGCGAGCCGAACAAGATGTCCCCCCGCCAAGCATGGCGCGCCATCCAATCGGCCCTGCCGAAGAACGCGATCATTTCGTCCGACATCGGCAATAACTGCGCTATCGGCAACGCTTACCCATCGTTCGAGGATGGCCGCAAGTATCTGGCACCCGGCCTGTTCGGCCCCTGCGGCTATGGCTTCCCCGCCATCGCCGGCGCGAAGATCGGCTGCCCAGATGTTCCGGTTGTAGGCTTCGCCGGTGACGGCGCGTTCGGCATCTCGATGAACGAAATGGTATCCGTCGGGCGTGGTAACTGGCCTGCCATGACCATGGTGATCTTCCGCAACTACCAATGGGGCGCAGAAAAGCGCAACACGACGCTTTGGTTCGACGATAACTTCGTCGGCACAGAGTTGGACACCAACGTCTCCTACGCCAAAATTGCCGATGCGTGCGGCCTGAAAGGCGTACAGGTCGACAGCATGGAAGGTTTGACCGACGCGCTGAACACAGCAATCAAAGGTCAGATGGAAGGCAATGTAACCACTTTCATCGAGGTTCTTTTGAACCAAGAACTGGGTGAGCCCTTCCGCCGCGATGCAATGAAGAAACCGGTTGCAGTTGCAGGCGTAACAGCATCCGATATGGCAGCCGAGTAACCCTCGCACCATACGAACACCCTACCCGCCCCAAGAAATTGGGGCGGGTTTCGTGGTGAAAAGCCGTGTTTTTGGGAGAGAGACCGCTATGACCACCAACAATCCATTCTTGTCCCAACGCGAGGCCGCTTGCCCCGATTGGCTCTTGGACATGGCGCAAAAAGCCGCCACCCCCCGCGTCGCCATCGCACGCGCCGGTGCCCCCCTCCCGATGGAGGCCGCGCGCGATGCGACGCAGGCTAACATCATGGAGCCGGTTTTCACCGGTGAGCGCGCATTGATCGAAGCAGAAGCCGAAAAGCTGGGCTGGGACATTTCACAGTTCCAACTCATCGAGGCCGAAGGCGAACAGGAAAGCGGCATGGCCGCCGCGATGGCCTGCGGCGAAGGCCGCGCCGACGTCATGATGAAAGGCCAACTGCATTCCGACACTTTCATGCGCGCCGCTTTGGCGCGCGACGCGGGGCTGCGCACGGGGAACCGTCTGGTTCACATCTTCCACATCACCCACCCGGACGGCGGGAAGTCCATCACCATCTCCGACGCAGCTGTGAACGTGTCCCCCAACATTGAGACCCGCAAAGACGCTACGCGGGAAGTCGTAAACCTGCTTCAAACACTGGGGACTGACCGCCCGAAAATCGCGTTCTTGTCTGCGACGGAAAGCGTACTGCCAGCGGTCCCGTCCTCCGTTGAAGCCGATGAACTCGCCACATGGGCCAAGGCGGAGATAAGCGGCGCGGACTTCTCCGGCCCCCTCGCGCTTGACCTGATTTTGTCACCCGCCGCCGTTGCCACCAAGAAAATGACAGCTGATCCCGTGGCAGGTCAGGCCGACGCCATCATCGTGCCGGACATCGTGTCAGGAAACTCGCTGTTTAAATCGCTCGTCTACCTCACCGGCGGGTGCGCCGCCGGTATCGTCATGGGGGCCAAGGTTCCTGTGCTGTTGACCTCCCGTGCCGATCCGCCTGCCGCGCGCATGGCATCGTGCTGCCTCGCCGCCATCGTCAACGCCGCCCACCGCAACAGCTGACCGGAGCCAATTCCATGAACCAACCCGTGATCGACCTGTCCCCGAAAGTCAGCGACGAAATCCGCAAAACCACTTGCTACATGTGCGCCTGCCGTTGCGGGATCAACGTGCACATGAAGGAAGGAAAAGTCGCCTATATCGAGGGCAACCGCGACCATCCCGTCAATCAGGGTGTGCTCTGCGCCAAGGGCTCTGCTGGCATCATGCAGCACAACGCGCCCTCACGCTTGAAGGCCCCGATGAAACGGGTCGGCCCGCGTGGCTCCGGCGAATTCGAGACGATCACATGGGACGAAGCCTACGACATCGCGACCAACATCCTGAAACCGATCCGTGAAACGGCCCCTGAGAAGCTGGCCTTCTTCACCGGCCGCGACCAGTCGCAAAGCTTCACCTCCCTCTGGGCGCAGGGTTTTGGTACGCCCAACTACGCAGCCCACGGCGGGTTTTGTTCCGTCAACATGGCTGCGGCTGGCATCTATACAATGGGCGGGGCGTTTTGGGAGTTCGGCCAACCCGACTGGGACCGCACCAAAATGGTGATGATCTTCGGCGTCGCGGAGGACCACGACAGCAACCCGATCAAAATGGGTCTCGGCAAGGTCAAGGCGCGAGGCGCGAAGGTTTACGGCGTGAACCCGATCCGCTCCGGCTACAACGCCGTTGCCGATGAATGGGTCGGCATCACACCGGGCACGGACGGGCTGTTTATCCTGTCCCTCATCCATGAACTGTTCAAAGCGGGCAAACTGGACCTCGACTATTTGGCGCAATTCACCAATGCGCCCGTGCTGGTGAATGGCGATGAGAAATCCGAAGACTTCGGCCTGTTGATGCGCGACGCAGATAACAAGCTAATGGTTATGGACCGCGCCACCGGAAAGCCTGCCGCCTATGATGCGATGGGTGTCAAACCTGATCTGGCGGGCTCTTTGCGCGAGGCGGGCGTTACCCACCGCTCTGTCTTCCAGCACATGGCAGAAAAATATCTGGACCCACAGTACGCCCCCGAAGCCGTGGCAGGCCGTACCGGTCTCGCCCCAGAGCGTATCAAGCGCATCGCCGCCGAACTCGCCGATGTGGCGTTCAACCAAGCGATTGAGCTGGACCGTGAGTGGATTGATTTTCGCGGCCACAAACACACTAAAATGGTCGGTCGTCCGGTGTCGTTCCACGCAATGCGCGGAATTTCCGCACATGCCAACGGCTTCCAAACCTGCCGCGCTTTGCACGTGTTGCAGATCATCCTTGGAAGCGTGGAGACCCCCGGCGGCATGCGCTTCAAGCCGCCCTATCCCAAACCCCCAGAGGCGCACCCAAAGCCGCACTACGGCGTAACGCCGGGTCAAGCCCTTGACGGTCCGCATCTGGGCTTCACCCACGGCCCAGAAGATCTTTGCCTGCGCGAAGACGGCTCCCCCGCACGGATCGACAAGGCCTTCACATGGGAAAACCCCATGTCCAGCCACGGCATGATGCATATGGTCATCTCCAACGCGCATGCGGGCAATCCCTACAAGATCGACACGCTGTTCATGTATATGGCGAACATGTCGTGGAACTCCTCGATGAACACGCGCGGTGTAATCGAGATGCTCACAGACACGGATGACGACGGGAATTACGTAATCCCCAACATCATCTACTCGGACGCCTATAGCTCGGAGATGGTCGCCTACGCAGATCTGATCCTGCCCGATACGACGTACCTCGAACGCCACGATTGCATCAGCCTGCTGGATCGCCCGATCTGCGAAGCCGACGCCGTGGCCGACGCCATCCGCTGGCCCGTAGTGGAGCCTGACCGCGACGTAAAAGGCTTCCAGTCTGCGCTGTGTGATCTTGGCGGCCGCCTTGGCCTACCCGGCTTTGTAAATGAGGACGGCTCGCAGAAATACAAAGATTACGCGGACTATATCACCAACCACATCCGTCGTCCCGGCGTCGGCCCATTGGCAGGTTTCCGTGGCAACGGCGACGATCACGGGCGCGGCGATAGCAACCCCGCGCAACTTGATCGCTACATCGAAAACGGTGGCTTCTGGGTGGAGCACGTCCCTGAAGAGTCTGCGTTCTACAAGCCGTGGAACATGGCTTACCAAGACTGGGCTGTGAAGAAGTCCTTTTTCGATAAACCCATGCCCTACCTCTTCAACCTCTATGTTGAACCCATGCGCAAATTCCAGCTCGCCGCGGAAGGCATCGGCACCCGCCAACCTCCAGAGCACTTGCGCGCTCGGATCAAGGCAACAATGGATCCGCTGCCGATCTGGTATTCTAACGAGGATGATAACAAGGCCGACGAATACCCGATCACCGCGCTGACACAGCGCCCGATGGCAATGTATCACTCGTGGGGCTCGCAGAACGCGTGGTTGCGCCAAATCCACGGGCACAATCCCCTCTACGTTCCTCAGAAAATCTGGGACGACAACGACTTTTCGGAAGGGGATTGGGCACGCGTTACATCCCCCCATGGGGAGATCACCGTGCCAGTGGCTTTGCAGAAAGCGTTGAACGACAACACCGTTTGGACATGGAATGCGATCGGCAAGCGCAAAGGCGCTTGGGCCTTGGAAGAAGACGCGCCGGAAACGACCAAAGGCTTCTTGCTGAACCACCTGATCCACGAATTACTGCCGCCGAAAGGTGACGGGCTCCGTTGGGCGAACTCCGATCCGATCACGGGGCAGGCCGCTTGGTTCGACCTAAAGGTTCGCATCGAGAAGACCGCCGCACCCTCTGAAAGCCAACCAAACATGCCCGCGCAAAAGTCGCCGGTTGGCACGGGCCCATCCCACCTAGAATGGAAGGTCGGAAAATGACCAGAAACCAAATTTTCAAAGAAAATTTGCCTGCAGAGTTTCTAAGAAACTCTGATGTTGCCTTTGGCAAAGAGGTGTCGCAATGACAACACTTCCTACGCATACCGAAAAGAAGCTGGGGCTCGTCATCGACCTCGACACATGTGTGGGCTGCCACGCCTGCGTGGTATCCTGCAAAGGCTGGAATACGGAAAACTACGGCGCGCCCCTATCGGATCAAAATCCTTACGGTGCGGACCCGTCCGGCACCTTCCTGAACCGAGTCCATTCCTACGAGGTGACGCCGGACGAAGGTGCGGCGATGACCGTCCACTTTCCCAAGTCCTGCCTGCACTGCGAGGATGCGCCCTGCGTCACAGTGTGCCCAACAGGGGCCAGCTACAAACGTGTAGAAGACGGCATCGTTCTGGTGAACGAAAGCGACTGCATCGGCTGCGGGTTATGTGCTTGGGCTTGCCCCTACGGCGCGCGGGAGATGGATCAAGCCGAAGGCGTGATGAAAAAGTGCACCCTTTGCGTGGACCGCATCTACAACGAAAACCTGCCCGAGATTGACCGCCAACCCGCCTGCGTGCGCACCTGTCCCTCAGGCGCGCGCCACTTTGGAGACCTGGGGGATGCAACCTCCGATGTGTCAAAGCTGGTCGCAGAGCGTGGTGGTATGGATTTGATGCCTGAACTCGGCACAAAACCCGTCAACAAGTACCTGCCTCCCCGCCCGAAGGATGAGCAAATCGACATCTTGGCCCCATTTCTAGACCCCGTCGCCGCGGAGCCAACGGGCTTCCTCGGTTGGCTCGACAAAACACTTGAAAGGATCGGCTGATGCATCCGGCTCCCTCAATCATCTTTTTCACGGTGTTCTCTGGCTTGGGCTTTGGCCTGCTAACATTCCTTGGCTTCGGGAAACCAGACTACTCGGGGTTCACGGCATTCATTTTCTTCCTGATTGCCTATGTCTTTGCCGTCGGCGGGCTGGTCGCCTCCACCTTTCACCTTGGCAATCCGCAGCGCGCCCTTAAGGCGTTTACGCAGTGGCGCACCAGCTGGCTTTCACGGGAGGGCTGCCTTGCCGTCGCAGCGCTCACCGTGATGGGGTTCTATGCCATCGGCGTGGTGTTTCTTGATACGCGCTGGACACTCCTTGGCCTCTTGGGTGCGGCGCTGAGCCTCGCGACGGTGTTTGGCACCTCCATGATCTACACCCAGATTACGACGGTCCCACGGTGGAACCACTGGACAACCCCTGTGCTGTTCATCGGTTACGCCCTCACCGGCGGCGCATTTCTCGCGGGACAAACCTCCATCGCGGCCCCAATGCTGCTCGCCCTCGGGGTGCTTCAATGCGTCGTCTGGATGGTCGGGGACAAGCTGTTCGCGACCTCTGGGTCCACCATAGAGACCGCGACGGGGTTGGGCGCGATGGGCAAGGTTCGCATGTTCGAGGCACCACACAGCTCGAAGAACTATCTGATGAAGGAAATGGTCCACGTCATCGGCCGCAAGCACGCGCGCAAGCTGCGCATTATCGGCGTTTTATGCCTGTCGCTGCTGCCCTATCTTCTGTTGGTCATCCCGCCATTTCACCACCTCCTGTCGCTGTTCGCGCTGCTGTTGCACATTGGCGGCGCGCTGACCCTGCGGTGGCTATTCTTCGCAGAGGCGGAGCACACAGTGGGCCTCTACTACGGCCAGCGCTAATCCTCGCCTGTATACACAAAAGGGGCCCAACCAGTGATGGTGGGCCCCTTCTCTAATCCAGCAGGTTGCCAGTGATCAGATATTAACGCTTTGAACAGGAGTTTGGTCCGCGCGCAGGTCAGCCAGAAGTGTCTCCCCCGCAACGGCTGTGGTGCCGACTGACACGGCGGGCAGGATCCCCTCCGGCAGATACACATCCAGACGGCTGCCGAACCGGATCAGGCCGAAGCGTTCGCCGGTTTGCAGCGCATCACCAATTTTGACAAAGCACACGATGCGGCGCGCCACCAAGCCCGCGATTTGCACGACGCCGATGCGGTGGCCCTCCGCGCCCTCAATCGCTAGGCCGTTGCGCTCGTTATGCTCGCTCGCTTTGTCCAGCGACGCATTCACAAACTTGCCCTTATGGTACGCGATCTGTGTGACCTTGCCGTCCATTGGCGACCGGTTCACGTGGCAGTTGAACACGTTCATGAACACCGAAACACGGTACACGGGGGTATCGCCCAGACCCAGCTCAGGGGGCGGGGCCACCTCAGAGATCAAAGACACAACGCCGTCCGCCGGAGACATCACCAACCCCGCGCGTTGCGGCACCGTGCGCACCGGATCGCGGAAAAAGTAGTAGCACCATACGGTAGCCCCCAATCCCAACCAGAAAAGCGGCTCCCAAACGAGAGCGAGCAGCACGGCGATGATGGCGAATATCGTTACAAATTTGCGGCCTTCGGGGTGCATTGGCACCGCCACAATCTTGAGCATGTTCATTTCTAAATCCTGTCCTTTGCGGGGCTGGCACGGTCAGTGACAGTAAAGCAGGCGCAGGGCAAGTGCGCCTAAGGGTTAGCGGTCCGCGATTTACGCTCACGCATATAGGACACGGGCAGCGACCCCAGATACATCAAGTTTGCGAAAATGAAGGTGTGCCACGGGTAAACCATTAGGCAAATCACCAAAATGGCGGAGCCAATCGCGATCATTGGCAGCAGGTTCCTGTTCACCGAGGCGTGCTTGATGGAGAACGTGGGGACTGTACTCACAGCCAAAAGCGCGATGGCGATCACATAGATTGCAATAACATGAGAGTGTTCCCCGAGGTCACGCCAGCCGACAAGGCTGATGAACACCGGCATCAACGCCAAGGACGCCAAGGCGGGGGCCGGAACCCCCACGAAGTAGTCTTTTTGACCCACAACAGGCGGCAACGACAGCCCCACGTTAAAGCGCGCCAGACGCAAAGCGCAGCAAATCGCCAGAACGAGACAGCTTAACCAGCCTAGGTTCTGGTAGTCTGACGCATGGTAGAACGCGTTATAGATCAGCAATCCCGGCGCGATGCCGAAGTTGAAGAAATCCGCGAGCGTATCCAACTCCGCGCCGAACGGGCTGGCGGTATCCAGATAGCGGGCGATTTTGCCGTCAGCAGCGTCAAGAAATACCGCCAGCATGATCAAATACAGCGCTGCCGAAATATTACCCTCGATGCTCATGCGCAGCGACGTCAGGCCCGCACAGATTGCGAACACCGTCACAAGGCTTGGCACGATGTGGCGTATCTTGATGCGCCGTTCCGTCGTGACCGGTGCTAGGGAGGCTTTGTTTTTCTTGTCTTGCTTAACGCTCATGTCTTCTACGGTCTCAACCTAGGAGGTTCAAAATCCATGCGAGTTCTACTTGTAGCATGGCAACGGGTTGCAGGTCATTAGCATTGCACTCGCTCCGCGCCTAGCGCTGAGTGACCGCAAACTAACACAGCCGCAAAACCAAAAACACCGGCGCGCTGGCCGGTGTTGTACAATTCGTGCTGAAAGAGTGCCTAGTCAACGCGCTCCTGATGCGCGACCTCAAAGCCCCAGTCGTCGGTTTTACCAAACTTCTGAAGCCGCCAGTCACACGCCCGCGCGTGGGCGTCCATTCCCTCTGTCCGCGACAACCGCGAGGCGACGCTCGACATCATCGGATCGGCGTCTGTCCTGATTTCCTGCCACGTCAGAACCTTCAGGAACTTCATCACGTTCAGCCCGCCTGTGTAGCGGGCGGCTTGCCGTGTCGGCAAAATGTGGTTGGTGCCAGAGCATTTGTCGCCATGCGTCACGGTGGAGCCTTCACCAAGGAACAGCGAGCCATAGTTGCGCAGTCGCGTTTTCCACCACTCCAAGTCTTCCGCCTGCACCTGCAAGTGTTCGCACGCATATCTGTCCGACACTTCCGCCATCTGCTCACGGTCGTCGCATATCACGATTTCGCCGTGGTTCGCCCACGCCTCTGCCGCGACTTCGCCCGTGGGCCAGTCCTTGGCGATCTGCGGCAGGATACGGTGTACCGTCTCGGCCAGCTCTGCCGAGGTTGTGAACAGCCACACCGGAGACGTCGTGCCATGCTCCGCTTGCGATAACAGATCAATCGCCACCGTCATGGGGTCTGCTGTGTCATCTGTAATGACCGCGCTTTCGGTGGGGCCCGCGAACAAATCGATGCCAACACCGCCGAACAACTGAAGCTTCGCCTCTGCCACGAACGCATTCCCAGGTCCGACCAGAATATCTGCGGGCTTGGCCCCGAACAGCCCCATTGCCATAGAAGCCACCGCCTGTACGCCGCCCATCTCCAAGATCAGGTCAGCGCCCGCCAAATCCATCGCATAGGCGACGGCGGGGTCGATCGCGTCGCCCCGCGGTGGCGATGCGGCCACGACAAACGGCACACCTGCGGCGCGGGCCGTCGCCACGCTCATCAACGCGGAGGCCACATGCGCATACCGTCCACCCGGCACATAGCAGCCCGCGCAGTCCACAGGCACACAACGCTGGCCAAGGGTCACACCCGGCTCTGTGTCGATCTGAAAGTCGGTCAGGCTGGCGCGCTGCGCTTTCGCGAAACGCATGATCTGGGTGTGAGCGAACTGGATGTCCTGCTTGGCTTGCTCGGACACCTGCGCGATCAGCTTGGCTTTCTTCTCATCCGATAGGGCGAAGTCCTGCGTCCACCCGTCAAGGTCTTTGGCGTAGCCACGCACGGCGCTTTCACCGTTCTCGCGGATGTTCGCCAGCATGTCTTCAACAATGGCACGTGTTTTGCGGTCAGCGTCCAGCTTGTCCACTTGCGGGGATTTGAGATGTTGCATCGGTGCGGCCTCGCTCTTGTGATCGTTAGATCAAGGCATGTTGCAGCGCCGCACGTCGCGCAAACAATAATCGGAGAATCTGCGCAACTTTCAAGAAACCCGAAGGCAAGGTTTCATCTAGCCCGTCCCCTCAGCGTCGGGAGCATCAACGGCCAGCACTTTCAGGCGGGCCAAGGGTATCAACGGAACCGGCTGCGGCGCAGCCAGCCGCGCCATCCCCGTGGCGGTTTTAGACACCATAACCGTATGCGCATCCGGTCGGCTGACCTGCGACGCAAAGCCGTAAACCTGCTCTATACGCAGCAGCAGCGGCCACAAAAGCTGCGGCCACGCCAGCCCGTGCAGGACAACCCGCGTGGCCCCGTCTACAAATGCCGCACTAAGCTGCGGGGCCGCCATCACGATGCTCGCCCCGTCGATGACTTTATGCTCCAGCGTACCTTCAACGCGCACCGGCAAATGTGGGCCTTCCAGCGCCGCCACAGCCATCGCAAAAAGTGACGGGTCACTCATCAACAGCGCCGCCATACCCGCAAAATCCGCTGCGATGTCCAACGGCAACTTCACACCTAGGCCTGCGCGCAGCAGTAAGTCTTGGATGTCCTGAACCGAACGGGCTTCAGCCACGTACTCGGGACCATCCGCCAAAAACTCGTCGATCCAGCTCATGACGCGTCAGCACAGGGCGGCAGCGCCGCCCCATGTTGGTTTTCCAGCAGCTTAAAAATCCACCGCCGTGTATTTGACGTCCATATAGTCGGCCAGCCCTTGGCTGCCGCCCTCCTTGCCAAGCCCGCTTTCCTTCACGCCACCAAACGGCGCTTCCACGGTGGTGATCAAGCCGGAGTTCACGCCGATCATCCCGTATTGCAGCTTCGCGTTGAGCTTGAAAATCCGGCCCACATCGCGCGTGTAAGCATAGGACGCCAATCCGAAATCGGTGTCATTGGCCCACGCAATCGCGTCGTCTTCATCCTCAAAGCGAAAGACCGGCGCGAGTGGCCCGAAAATCTCTTCCTTGGCGAATTTCATGTCTTGCGTGGCCTCGGTCACAACCGTGGGTTCAAAGAAGCTATGCCCCTTCCCGTGGCGGCTGCCACCGGTCACAACCTTGCCGCCTTTTGCGGTGGCGTCGGCCACGAATTCTTCCACCTTGGCGACTGCGTCCATGTCGATCAGCGGACCCTGCTCCACGCCGTCCTCGCGGCCGTCACCGACCTTCAGGTTCTCAACAGCGACCTTCAGCTTTTCCACGAACTCATCGTAGACGCCGGATTGCACATAAATACGGTTCGCGCAGACACAAGTTTGGCCAGAGTTGCGGAACTTCGACACCATCGCGCCCTTCACGGCGGCGTCCACATCCGCGTCGTCGAACACCAAGAACGGCGCGTTGCCGCCCAACTCCATCGACACTTTCTTCACCGTATCGGCGGACTGGCGGATCAGCTCTTTGCCCACTTCGGTAGAGCCGGTGAACGTCACCTTGCGCACGCGCGCATCGTCCATAATCGCGCCGCCGATCTTGCGCGCGGAGCCCGTCACCACGTTAACGGCGCCTTTAGGATATCCGACCTCTTCGGCCAAAGCCCCCCACGCCAAACCGCTGTAGGGCGTCGCGGTGGCGGGCTTCGCCACGACCGTACAACCAACAGCCAGCGCCGGTGCAATCTTGCGCGCCAGCATCGACGACGGGAAGTTCCAAGGTGTAATCATACCCACGACCCCCACCGGATGGTTGGTCACCAAGAACCGGCGACCGTTCGTCGGCGCGGGTACAATCTCCCCCTTGGCGCGGCGCACTTCTTCCGCGAACCAGCGCACATACTGCGCGCCGATCCCGATCTCGCCCATAGCCTCCGCCATTGGCTTGCCCATCTCCACGGTCAGCAATTCCGCCAGCGACTTCTGGTTGTCCATCAACGCGTCGTGCAGTTTCCAAAGCAGGCCGACCCGCTCCATCAGCGCCATGCCCGCCAACCCGTCAAACGCAGCCGACGCCGCATCAATCGCGCGGCGCGTCTCAACGTCGCCGCAGGCAGGAACCGTGCCAATCACTTCGCCCGTCGCGGGGTTGGTCACGTCGATAGTGTCGCCACTGTCCGCGCCGACCCATTCGCCGTTGATGAAGTTGGCTTCTTTCATGTATTTTGCGTAGCTCATACCCTGTTATCCTTTAGAAATCGCGAATTGCGTATGTTGTATGTAGGTCTCGCCCGGGTGCAAAACAGCCGTGGGAAACCCTTCGTTGTTGATAGCGTCGGGCCAGACTTGCGGCTCCAGCGCCACGCCGGCATTCGCGCCGTAGCGCCGCCCGCCCAGCCCAACCGGCTCAACCGCCATTTTGAAGGCATCATAGACCTGAAGCCCCGCCTCGGTCGAGCGCATCTCCATCGACACCCCCGACATGAGCGACCGTAGCGACCCGATCCGCCGCAACGGTCGGCGCGCATCAGACAGGCACAGGTTGTGGTCAATGAAAACGTCGTCATGGATCGGGCGTTCTGTGCGGAAATCATAGCGGGAGCCGGTGACGTCCCGCGCCTCCCCCGTTGGGATAAACCCCTCGTCCACCACGCTCATCCGGTCCGCGTCAACCTGCATTACATGCGCGGCAGTGGACGGCGCGCCGTCCAAGTTCCAGTAGCTGTGATGCGCAAAATTGCACAAAGTCGGCGCGTCCGTCGTGGCCTCGATCTTGATATCCAACACCCCGCCCGCAAGGCAGGCGTAGGTGCAACGCACGGTCATATTTCCGGGGTAGCCCATTTCGCCGTCCGCCAGATCAAGGCGCAGCGTGATCCGGTCCGGCTGCACGTCCGCCACCGTCCAATTGCGTTTTCCGGCCCCCAATGCGCCGCCGTGCAGGTGGTGGCGTCCCTCAAAGTTCCGGTCCAGTTGATAGGTCACGCCGTCCAGCTCGAAGCGTCCCTCGCCCGTTCGATTGGCGCTGCGCCCGACAATCGCGCCAAAGTAGGAGCTGTCCGTCAGGTAGGGCGCGAAGCTGTCGAACCCCAGCACCAGTGGCGGCGCGTGCCCGTCCAGCCGCAAGTCCTGCAATGTCGCCCCGAACGACATCACATGCGCAACCAATCCGCCGCCTTCAATGCGGTGGCGCGATACCGCGCTCCCGTCCGGCATTTGTCCAAAACTCAACAGATCGATCCTCTTTGCTTTGACGCGCAGTCAGTGTTCCGACGCACCAAAGCCGACCCTGCGGCAAGCTGCAAGCAACGTTCCGGTATGTGACCCTGTTTTGATCCGCTCAGGGGGGGCTTGGCCCGCGCCATTTGTGTGCTACTAACCGATGCATGTCAGAACAGCTTACATTTCCCGATTGGATTGCCGTCGACTGGGGCACCTCCAGCCTAAAGGTTTGGGCTATGGGCGCGGACGGCACCGTTTTGGCACAAAACCACTCGGGGCAAGGCACGGATGACACCGCGCCGGATGACTTCGAGGTCACGTTGCTGACCCACATCGCCCCTTGGCTTGGCCGTGACCACACGCCTGTGATTGCTTGCGGCATGGTCGGGGCTGCGCACGGTTGGGCGCAGGTGCCCCACCGCGCGGTGCCCTGCGCGCCCCTGGGCACGCCACAAACGGTAACTTGCCGCGATGCCCGCATCTCCATGCACATTCTGCCCGGGTTAATGCAGGAACGCTCCGCCGATATTATGCGCGGGGCAGAGACGCAGATCGCGGGTTTCCTCGCGCAGAATGCGGATTACGACGGCATCATTTGTCTGCCCGGAATTCACACGAAATGGGCGCACATCAGCGCCGGTGAAATCGTGTCGTTCCAGACCTTCATGACCGGAGAACTCTTCGACCTGCTCAGCCGCGCCTCAATGTTGCGCCACTCCATCGGTGAGGGCGGCGGCATCGACCAGGAAGCCTTCACCGGCGCGATAGCAGACACCATCAGCCGCCCCGAAGCCGTGGCCACGCAGCTCTTCAAAATTCGCGCTGTGGATGTGTTGCACACCGCACAGACATCCGTATCCCGCGCGCGCCTGTCCGGCATCTTGCTGGGGTTGGAACTGGCCGCCGCACGACCCTATTGGCTAGGTCAGCCGGTCGCCCTGATGGGTCCGCCCGCCGTGACCGCCCTTTATGACAAAGCCCTGTCCGCCCAAGGCGTCGCCCCGACGCACCACGACATCGACACCGCGACCCTGCAAGGTCTCGGTCTCGCTTACAAAACCCTTTCCACGGGATAACACATGCGCGCGTCTCACCGCGCGCCAAGAAAAATGGTAACGTTATGAGTGCAACAATCCACGACGATCGCGCCTGTATTCTGGGCGAAGGGGCTTTCTGGCACCCGCTGTTGAACAAACTGTTTTGGGTCGACATCATTGGTCGCCGCATGTTGTGCGACGATGGCCGCGCGTGGCAGTTCAACGAACATGTCTCCGCGATCGGCTGGGTCAGTGAAACGGTGTTGCTCATCGCGACAGAGACCGCGTTGATCACGTTCGATCTCACGACGGAGGCCCGACAAACCGTGTGCCCGCTGGAAGCCGACAATCCCGCCACCCGCTCCAACGACGGGCGCGCGGACCCATACGGCGGTTTCTGGATCGGCACGATGGGTAAGAACACGGAGCCGGACGCGGGCGCTATCTACCGCTACTACAAAGGGGAGCTGCGTCGCCTGTTCGCGCCCATCACCATCTCCAATGCCATCTGCTTCACTCCCGACGGGGCCTACGCCTATTTCACCGACACCTATTACGCCCGTGTGATGAAGGTCGCGCTTGATCCTGACGGTTGGCCCTGCGCCCCGCCCTCGCGGATTCTGGACCTCAGCAAAGAAGGCTTCAACCCAGACGGGGCAATCACGACCGCCGATGGCGAACTGCTGATTGCGCAGTGGGGGGCGTCGAACGTTGCTCACTACGGCCCCTTCGGCAACCTGCGCGGCACCTTCGATTTGCCAACGGCGCATATCACCTGCCCCGCCCTTGGCGGCCCCAAGCTATCAACACTATTTGTGACAACGGCGCAGCAAGGCCTCTCACCGGAAGCCCGCGCGGCCCAGCCGGACGCCGGAAAAACCTTTGCCATTGAGACGCCTCTGCGCGGTACGCCTGCGCCGCAAGTCCTTCTGCCCGACAGCTAAATGCGCAACAAAAAACCCGCGGAAGCTTTGAAGCGACCGCGGGTTTATTGGTGGCGTTAGGTGGACTTGAACCACCGACCTAACGATTATGAGTCGTTCGCTCTAACCAACTGAGCTATAACGCCAATGGGCGGGGGATATGAAAACACGGCGTCGGGGTCAAGCGCGAATATTGGGTTTAGCGCTTGCCATTGCGTCCTTTGCGAGAGAACTTCGCGCAAAATACGGAGGATCTCATGACACTGCTGACCAAATTGCGCGAAATCGTGGGTGATTCCCATGTGCTTACGGATGCCGACACCGGCAAATACGACCACGACTGGACTGGAAAATATAAAGCCACGCCAATCGCCGTCATCCGTCCCGCCTCCACGCAAGAGGTCAGCGACGTCGTCAAAGCCTGCGCCGCGTCCAAAACCGCTATTGTGCCCGTGTCCGGCAACACCTCCCTCGCGGGCGGCACCTACGCCAAAGACGCCGTCATGATCTCAATGGAGCGCTTGAACGATATCCGTGAAATCCGCCCTGACGCCCGTATCGCCATCGTTGGTGCGGGGGCGGTTCTGTCGTCGATTCATGACGCCGCCGACGCGCATGATCTGGTATTTCCACTGACCTTCGGGGCCAAAGGCTCCGCGATGATCGGCGGCGCGCTCAGCACCAACGCGGGTGGCTCTAACGTGGTGCGCTATGGCTCCACCCGTGGCCTTTGCCTTGGCCTAGAGGTCGTGTTGCCCGACGGGCAAATCATGAACCTGATGAGTGAGCTGCACAAAGACAACTCCGGCTATGATCTGAAAAACCTGATGATCGGGGCCGAAGGCACCCTTGGCCTGATCACTTCCGCCGTGGTGAAGCTGTTCCCGAAGCCCCGCGCCTATGCGACGGCCATGGTCGCGGTCCCCGCCCTGACGGACGCGCTGACGCTGCTCAACGACCTGCAAGCCGCCACTGGCGGGCTGGTCGAGGCGTTTGAATACATGGATGCGCTCTACATCACGGACTACCTGACGATGTATCCCAAAGCCCGCACGCCCTTCGCCGACGCCCATGACATCAACATCATGGTCGAGATTGGCGCCACCGCGCCCAGCCTGACGGATGTGCAACCCGACGGGACCGTACCGCTCATATCGCTGCTTGAAGAAACGCTTGCCCCGATGATGGAAGACGGGCGCATTCTGGATGCCATTGTCGCCCAAAACGAGACCCAGCGTCGCGAGATGTGGGAGCGCCGCGAGGCCGCTGGCGAGGTCATGCTTTTGCGCAAACCGATGATCAACAACGACATCTGCCTGCCCGTCGATAAGGTCGCCACCTTCTTTGAACGCATCGACCTGCGCTTGGCGGACCTCGACCCGAAGGCGCTCTATTCTTCTGTCAGCCACCTTGGCGACGGCAACATTCACTTCTTGGTGTTCCCCACCAAAGATGATGCCGGTCTTGTCGATCTCCTGACCGAGGCCGTGGAGGAAGTCGTTCTGTCTCTCGGCGGCAGCTTCTCTGCAGAGCACGGGATCGGGCTGACCAAGAAGCCGTCCATGGCGCGGCGCAAAGACAAGGTGGCCCTTGGTGTGATGCGGGCGGTGAAGGCCGCAATCGACCCCGATAACATCATGAACCCGGGCAAGGTTTTGCCCTAGGCCAACTCGGCGACCAACGCCTCCAACTCGCTCAGGTCTTTCATCACCCGAAACTTCGGGTGATCGACCGGCGCGTCGGCACGTTCCATTTCCCACTCGTATTTCGACGGGACATGCACGCCCCAGCCGCCCGCCTCAATGGCGGGCACGACGTCCGATTTCATCGAATTCCCCACCATGATGGCGCGGTCCGGCCCGTGCCCGTGGCGCATGAAAGCGCGGATATATGTGCGCGGGGTTTTGTCGGCGACGATCTCAACGGCGTCAAACATCTCTCCCAAGCCCGATTGCGCCAGCTTGCGTTCCTGATCTAGCAAATCCCCCTTGGTGATCAGCACCAATCTGTAGTCGCGCCCCAAGGCCTCCACCGCCTCCTGCGCGTGGGGCAGCAGGTTCACCGGATGGCGCAGCATCTCCTGCCCAGCCTCGATAATGGTCTGGATAACCGTCGCAGGCACCTTTTCATCCGTCACCTCAATCGCGGTTTCGATCATGGACAGCATAAAGCCCTTGATGCCAAACCCGTAGTGGCCAAGGTTCTTGCGCTCCGACTGCAGCAGGCGCGCCGCAAGGTGGTCGGGGTCGGCATAGTCGCGCAGCAGATCGTAGAAAATATCTTGCGTCAGGCGGAAGAATTCCTCGTTCTGCCAAAGCGTGTCGTCAGCATCGAAGCCGATCGTGGTGATATTGTGACTCATTTCACGCAGCGTCCCCCTTTTCTGGACTCGAGTGTCGCTTATATAGTAGGCCTCGCCAATCGAAAGTCTGTCGCCGCAAGGGAAAGCCAAAAGTGACCCCGTTTGAGACCATCATGTCTGACAAGGATGACGACGCCGAGGGGGATACCTCCGTTGTCACCAAGACCAAGCCAAAGACCAAGCGGCCACCGATGTATAAGGTGATGCTGCTGAACGACGACTACACACCGATGGAGTTCGTTGTCTTGGTGCTGGAAAAATTCTTCGGGATGAACCACGCCCAGTCGGTCGAGATTATGCTGACAGTCCACAAAAAGGGGCTGGCCGTTGTTGGCGTGTTCGCCTTTGAAATTGCCGAAACCAAGGTTGCGCAGGTGATGGAATCCGCACGCCGCAACCAACATCCACTGCAATGCACGATGGAGAAAGAGTAGGCCCCGCGCCTGCCAACCCCTTATGACAGATACCCGTTTTTCACTGGCTTTGGACCAAGACCTCCTGAGCCTACCCGAAGGTGACGTCGCCGTGCTAAATCCCGCAGGCGACATGGACCTCAGCTTTGCCGATGCGGGCAAGCTGCATCTGAACCAAAGCTTCTATCCGGACCACCAAGCATTGGCCTCGCGTGGCTTCAACGTCAGCGTTGATACGCCCGCGTCCGTCACGACCAGCCTTGTGATGTGCCACCGCGCCAAACCCGCCACCTTCGACCTGATCGCCCGCGCCGTAGAGCAAACCGCCACCGGCGGCATCGTCGCTATTGAAGGCGCCAAGACTGATGGCGCGGAATCGGTATTGAAAGCCGTGCGCGCACGCTTTGATGGTGTAGAGGTTTATCCCAAAGCCCACGGCAAGCTGTTCTGGTTCGCCCGCCCCGAAACCCTGCCCGACATGTCGGATTGGGTCGCCAAACCCATCGCGCTTGAGGGCGGCTTTAGCACCTATCCGGGTGTGTTCTCAGCCGATGGCATCGACAAAGGCTCCGCGCTCTTGGCCGAGCATCTGCCGGACCTCAAAGGACCTGTTGCCGACCTTGGCGCGGGCTGGGGCTATCTGGCACGCAAAATTCTCACCTCGGACGGGGTCAAATCGCTTGATCTGGTCGAGGCTGACCACCACGCGCTGGAAGCCGCCAAACGCAACATCACAGACCCGCGCGCGGCGTTCCATTGGGGCGATGTGACCTATCATGTTGGCAGTAACTACGCCGCCGTGGTCTCGAACCCGCCTTTCCACATCGGCCGCAAACCCGCGCCGGAGCTGGGGCAAATGTTCATCCGCCGCGCCGCTGATATGCTGATGCCCAAGGGCCAGTTCTGGATGGTTGCCAACCGCAACCTCCCCTATGAGCAAACGCTGAACGAACGGTTCGGGCAGGTAGACACCATCGCCCAAACCGCAGGCTTCAAAGTGATCTGTGCCCGCCGTCCGATGACTGCGGCGCAAAGCGCTCGCTCGAAACGCTAAAGCACCCTAGTTTGACCCTAACCAACCGGAGGCATGCCAATGTCATTTTCCCTTTCTGGTAAGACCGCCATTGTTACCGGCGCCGCAAACGGGGTCGGCCTCGCTATCGCCCGCCACTTCATCTCCGAGGGCGCGAACGTCATGATGGCGGACCGCGACGAGGATCAGCTCCGCGCCGAGATGGGCGACGTCGCTGGTGAAGACGGCCCTGCGCGCCTGTTCTCCTGTGATTTGCGCGAAAAGCTGTCTCAGGCAAACCTGCTGTCCGCAACCATCGACGCCTTTGACCGCGTGGATATCTTGGTCAACGCCTCCCGTCAGGTGCTCGCCACGGACCCGATGGACGACGAAGACGACTCTATTGAGCAGCTTTTGCAACAGAACCTGATGTCCGGCTTCCGCCTCAGCCAGTTGATTGCCAAGCGGATGATCAAGCAGGCCGAAGACGCCGAAGAAGGCGAAATGGCAGGCTCCATCGTCAACCTCTCGTCCATCGCCGCGCGGCGCTCGCGTCCGGGGCTGATGGGCTATTCAATCTCCTGCGCGGCGCTGGACCAGATGACGCGCACCATGGCCATCGCATTGGCGCCCCAACGTATCCGCGTGAACGCAGTCGCGTTCGGCTCCGTGATGAGTGCCAGCTTGAAGAACTCGCTCAAGGAAACCGACGACCTGCGCGAAGACATCGTGGCCCACACGCCCATGGGCCGCATCGCCCCCGCGTCAGAGGTGGCCGAGGCCGTTCAGTTCCTCTGCTCCCCCGCCGCGAACTTTATCACCGGCGAGATCATGACAGTGGATGGTGGCCGTGCGCTGCTCGACCCTGTGGGCACAGCAGCGCACTAACCCGCGCTTCTACAGCGCGATACGGAACCGCGCAAAACCGTCGGGGCCGTCACCAGCGGCCTCGATCTTCACGCTTGTAACATCACCGATGTATTTGGTCGCAGCTGGTCCCGTGTCGAACAGCACGGACGTGCCCTCCAGCGGCGCAAACGTCCAGTTGGCATCCGCACGCGGGCTAACCGTGCCCTTATCAACGATGTAGCGCACGATCACGTCACGGTTGGTGTCCGGCCCCTCAAACACAATGGTGTCGCCAGTGCCTGGGAAGCTGCCCCCACCCGATGCGCGGTAGTTGTTCGTCGCAATGATGAACTCCTGCGCGGGGTCAATCGGCTTGCCCTCAAACGTCAGGTTCACGATCCGGTTCGCGCCCTCGTTCAGCGGCTCCCCTTTGGCCGTAAACATCGACGGTTGCGACAGGTCGATCTGGTACTCCACCCCGTCGATCACATCGAAGTTGTAGCTTGGGAATTCCGGATCAAGCAGCACCTGATCCGCTTCACCTGCGGTCACTTGGTTGAACATCCCCGCAGAGCGTTCCAGCCAGCCTTTTACCTGCGCCCCCGTCACACGCACCGCGCGGACCGTGTTGGGGTACAGATACAGGTCAGCCACGTTCTTGATCGCCACATCGCCCACGGGAACATCGGTAAAATACTCCGGCCCGCCACGGCCACCAGCCTTGAACGGCGCGGCGGCGGACAGGATCGGCAAGCCCTCGTGCTCCGTACCCTTCAGCTGCTCTTGGATGTACCAGATTTGCGCGTTGGACACGATTTGCACCGACGGGTCATCCGCCACCAAGGCAAAGTAGCTGTGCAAGGCGGCGTCCGTCTTGCCCACGGCGCGGCGCACATAGGCCAGCGTTTCTTCGTGCTCTTTGTTGACGGAGGCCAGAACCGCGTCGTCGCTTTCCACCAGCGCGGTGGTGGAGCGGTCTTCATTGCGCTTGGAGATCGGGCGCGCCTCCGACATATGCGACACGATTTTCCATTCGTTGCCGGAGCGTTCCAGCATCAGGTCGATCACCCCAAGGTGCGACCCCCAGAACCCGCCCATTGCAGCGGGCTTGCCGTGGATCGTGCCTTTTTCGGCGTCAACGCCGCCGATGTCCGCAAACTTCGGACCGGGGAACACAAGGTGGCTATGGCCGGTCAGGATCGCGTCGATCCCGTCCACCATTGCCAACGGAACTGAGGCATTCTCCATCCCGTCCGTGTGGTCCGCCGCCCCGATGCCGGAGTGGCTAAGTGCGATGATAATATCGGCGCCCTGCTCTTTCATCAAAGGCACATACGCCTTGGCAGTATCCACGATGTCACGCGCCTGCACGTTGCCTTCCAGATGCTTGCGGTCCCAGTTCATCACCTGTGGCGGCACGAACCCGATAAGGCCTACCTTGATCGGGTGGCTGTTGCCGTCCCCGTCCGTGACCGTGCGGTCAAGGATCACGAACGGCGGCAGCAAGGTTTTGTCCTTGGTCGGCTCCGCGCCCATTTCCTTGACGATATTGGCGGACACCACAGGGAAGTTCGCGCCAGCCAGCGCCTTGTTCAAAAACTCCAGCCCGTAGTTGAATTCATGGTTGCCCAGCGTGGAGGCATCAAACCCCACGGCATTCATCGCTTGGATGACAGGGTGCATATCCCCGTCCTTCATCCCGCGCTCATAGGCGATGTAGTCGCCCATCGGGTTGCCTTGCAGGAAGTCGCCGTTGTCGATCAGCATGGAGTTCGTCGCCTCGGCACGGATCTCCCCGATGATGGACGCAGTGCGCGCCAACCCGACAGTGTCGACCGGCTTGTCGGCGTAGTAATCATAGGGGAACACATGCACGTGCAAGTCAGTCGTTTCCATGATCCGCAGGTGGGCCTGATTGCCAGCCGCGCGGGCAGAAAACGGATGCACCGCAATCAGTGCGGCGGTCCCCATCAAGAAATGGCGGCGGTCAAATGTCAGCTTGGTCATATCGGTCTCCCCGTTGTGTTTGCCTTATTGAGCAACAGTTTACCCGAGTCCCACAACAGAATTCTAACAAAGAATACTTTCTCCTCCGAAAGAGGCACCAACAAAAAACGCCGCCACCCAAAGGGCAGCGGCGCATCAATCATAAGCCTTAAGACAACTTAATCGTCGTCTTCATCCGCGCTTGGGGCGTCGGGCAGGTTGAACAGGCTGTCGGCGTCAACCAGCAGGTTGTCGTCCTCTTCCTCGTCGTCATCCGCGTTGCCAGACAGCGTGAAGGTTTCCAGACCCGAAATCGCGGTTGGCAGTTCAGGCTCCTGCGGCAGGCCCAGCGATTGCTCTGTGGAGACCAGCTTGCGGCGCTCTTCGTCGCTCAGCGCGGTGCCCTCTTTCAGGCGCTTGGCGTTGGCTTTTTGGACAGCGGCGTCCAGCTCGGACTGCTTACACAGGCCCAAGGCAACCGGATCAATCGGCTGGATGTTGGCAATGTTCCAGTGCGTGCGCTCACGAATCGCGTTGATCGTCGGCTTGGTCGTACCCACCAGCTTGGACACCTGACCGTCGGTCAGCTCTGGGTGGAATTTCACCAGCCACAGGATGGACGCAGGGCGGTCCTGACGTTTGGACAGCGGCGTGTAGCGTGGGCCACGGCGCACTTCCTCGCCTTCGGCGGCAGCGTTGAATTTCAGTTGCAAGCGGTGCTTGCGGTTTTGCTCGGCTTTGTCGATCTCTTCTTGCGTCAGCTGGTTGTTCGCAATCGGGTCGAAACCCTTCACACCTTGCGCAACATCGCCGTCGGCGATGCCTTGGACTTCCAACTCGTGCAGGCCGCAAAACTCGGCGATCTGCATGAAGGTCAATGTGGTGTTATCCACGAGCCAGACGGCGGTGGCTTTCGCCATAATGGGTAGTGCCATTGTGCTTTCTCCTAATTGCCGCAACTGCGGACACAACTTCCCCGTCACCCGGCTTAGGGGCTGTCCCGATTGGAACAAGTTCGTGATGTTGGGGAACTTGGACGCTATATAGAGGCGGATTGAGCGTAGGGGAAGAGAAAATGCGAAAGTTGTTACTTGGGCTGATGCTGTGGGCCGCTCCGGTTTGGGCCAAGGGGGAGCGCGCAGGCGCCTTTGACTACTACGTTCTGGCGCTCAGCTGGTCGCCCACGTGGTGCGCTTTGGAAGGCGATGCACGCGGCGCAGATCAATGCGACGACCGCCACGACTACGGCTGGACGCTACACGGCCTGTGGCCCCAAAATGAACGCGGCTGGCCGTCCTACTGCCGCACATCCCACCGCGATGCCTCCCGTGGGCAAACGGGCGCTATGACAGATATCATGGGGTCCGGCGGGTTGGCGTGGCACCAGTGGAAAAAGCACGGGCGCTGTTCCGGCCTGTCCGCTGCGGACTACTTCGACGCATCCCGCGCCGCCTATACGTCGGTTAAGCGCCCTGCGGTGTTTCGCAAACTCCAAGATGCGGTGAAGCTCCCCGCCAAGGTCGTGGAGGAGGCATTCCTCGAATCGAATCCCGATCTCGTCGCCGATATGGTGACCATCACCTGCAAGAATCGCCGTATCCAAGAGGTGCGAATCTGCCTGACCAAGGATTTGGACCCCCGCCGCTGCGGAAAAGACGTGATAAATGACTGTTCCATGAGCAATGCCCTCCTTGATCCAATCCGTTGAAAACACGGATAAAAACCGAAAAATGGGACAAAACTCATTTAAAATTGAGCCAACTTTTTCAAGTTTCCCCTCAAAATTGCCGCAAAGGTAGGGTATTCCTTACCTGTGCGGTACTTCCTGGGGGAAGGAAGCATATGTGTTTGTATCAGTCGGATTAGGCAAGTTGCGCTCGTGTTTAGCGCAGGTCCCATGTCCGACGCCTGATAGCTGATATCGGGCGGGGTCACGAGTTTGTAGTTTGCATTACCAGTAAATAGTTAGAGCCGGGTCGCCCCCGACCCGGCTCACTTCTACTCCACCTTCAGAACAATTTTCCCGATATGGGTAGAGCTTTCCATATGCGCGTGCGCCCGCGCCGCGTCTTCTAACGCGAACTCGCTATCCATCACTGGCGCGATCTTGCCGTCGTCCAGCAACGGCCAGACGACACGCCGCAACTCCTCAGCAATACCTGCCTTCGCCGCGTCACTTTGCGGGCGCAGGGTCGATCCCGTGATCGTCAGGCGACGCATCATAAGCTGGGCAAAGTTCAGCTCCACCTTCGGACCTTCCAGAAAGGCGATCTGCACCAGTCGCCCGTCGTCCGCCAACGCCTTGACGTTGCGCGGCAGATACTCCCCGCCCACCATGTCCAAAATCAGGTTCGCGCCGCCCTCGGCTTTGATCACGTCGACAAAATCCGCCTCGCGGTAATTTATCGCCTGCTCCGCGCCAAGGCGCAGGCACGCCGCGCATTTCTCGTCTGAACCGGCGGTGGTAAACACCCGCGCGCCCATCGCTTTGGCCAGTTGGATCGCGGTTGTCCCGATGCCCGACGATCCGCCGTGCACCAAGAACAATTCCCCCGCTGTCAGCCCGCCGCGCATGACCACGTTCGAGTAGACGGTAAAGAATGTCTCCGGCAGCGCCGCCGCTTGCGCCATGCTCATCCCCGTGGGTATTGGCAAACAATGCGCGGCGGGGGTGCGGACGTATTCGGCATAACCACCGCCCGGCAACAGGGCGCAAACATCGTCGCCGACCGCCACCCCCGTGACACCGTCACCGATCGCGGCCACCGTTCCCGCCCCTTCCAAGCCGGGCAAGGGCGACGCACCTTCGGGCGGGTTGTACAAGCCCGCGCGCTGCAAGGCATCAGGGCGGTTCACCCCAGCATAGGCCAGCTTTATCAACACCTCCCCGCGCCGCGGGGCGGGCACTGGCGCGGTCGCCGCTTGCAATACATCTGGGGCACCGGGCGTGGTGATTTCCACCGCCCGCATCATCTGTGGAAGCGCCATGACTGATCCTTATTTAGAGTTCGTGTGCCCCGGCAAGTCGGAGGAAAACCCCGACCCCGGTGCTTTGAGCTGCGACAAAAGCCAGTTTGGCCCCGCCATCAGCTTGGACGCCAATGGGTTTGCGTTCACCTGCGCCTTGACCTTTTCCACCTGCATCACGTTGTCGATGCGGCGATCCAAGAACGCCCATGTCGCCGCGTGGTCTTCGCTGTCGTCGCCCAGCCAGAACAGCACGGTGGCACCGTAAACCGCCGATAGGGTCGCGCGCTTTGTGTACCAGTTGTGATCTTGGGAGTCGTCACCCAGCGCCGTCCAGATGGCGTCCGCAGTGCCCCAGATAAGTTTCGCACCTTCCGCCGCATGGGTCGGCAGTGCAAACAGCGACGTGCCACGGCGCACCGCGTCCTTGTCGCCCGCCACGGCCTCCAGCCGGTAGCGCACACCAGCGGCGATCCGGTCCCGAAAGCGCATCGACAACAGGCTTGCAGATGTCAGGCGCTCCACCATCTGCGCATCACCGCGTTTGTGGAAGGCTACCGCCAAATCAACCGCGCCGCGCGGGTATATGGCCTGCGCTTGCGCCGCCGAGATACCGGTGTCGCGAACGGCCGCATCAAAGGTTTCCTTGGACCATCCGTCGAAGGTCACATGCGGCAGGCTCGCGTCAAGAATTTTGGTCTTTGCATCGTCCATGTCAGGCTCCTTTCGGGGGCTTTCTTCATGGTAGACAAGTTAGGACGGCTTTGCTATACGGCGACCTCCTGCAATCTTGCAAAATCTAACCTAGGAAGGTGGTGACACCACATGCAGGTAAGCGTTCGCGACAATAACGTCGATCAGGCTCTCCGCGCACTGAAGAAGAAACTTCAGCGTGAGGGCGTTTTTCGTGAAATGAAGCTCAAGCAACATTTCGAAAAGCCGTCTGAGAAGAAAGCACGCGAGAAAGCCGAAGCAATTCGCCGTTCCCGCAAGCTGGCTCGCAAAAAGCTCCAGCGCGAAAACGGCGGTTAAGTCCGGGTTTTCAAGCACGAAATAAATTACCCCCGCAGCGCAAGCCGCGGGGGTTTTTTGTTGGCCGGGAACCAACAAGGTACTGATAATATTGGGGGGCGTCGGAAGACCTTGCACAAAAGGCCCGCCATCTAAGCTGCAGAAAATCCGGAAACTAAACTCACTAAATCCACGTACTCGTTGAAGCGCTTTGCAAACATCCCCCAGGGTACTCGCTACTTCGTTTGTGAAGTCAGTATACGTTCTTACGCTGCGTCATGCGCGTGCATAAACCGTGAAAAACCCGTTCCTCAGCCGCCGGCAGGCAGCTTCGCAGAGTTATCATCGGGATCATTGTCGAACACTTTGCGGGTTTTCACCCCTGGAAACTTGGCAAACGCATCCATCGTCCGCTTCGGGAAGAATGTGGCGTTTATGCTCTCAAATCCCGGCAAGCGGCTTAGAATCGTGCTGGTGGACTGCGAGCACGCGGCCTTGGACACCGCCCCGTAGGCCGCCGCCTCTTTCAGCGCCAGCTCCGCCACTTCCGGCGGGACTTGAAGTTCTTGCAGCACCGTGTGGTAAGTTTCGCGGGTGTGGTAGTCGACATAGACGTCAACCATGCGGTCGGTCATGCCGTAGTGCAAATCGTTCCGCTCCGGCGCGTTCGGGCTGTACCAAGAACCCGCGGGATCCCACACAACACGTTGCGATCCATTGATAAGCAGGCCCGTGTGCCCGCCCGCGCCCGACCGGTTGCTGATCACGGTGATCAGCGTCAACGACGCGGGGCCGTTGTGGCGGTAGGCTTTGGCGCGAATGTCTTCGTCCGGCGCCCAAACAGACTCCGCCCCGCAAGCTGACAACAGCGCGACCATCCACAGTGACAACAACAGCCGCGCCATCGAAGAAACCGCTTAGCCGTTTACCAGTGCCAAAAGCACCAGAAACACGATGATGCCGATCACGGCGTAGGTTGTGAATTTTGCAAAGCCAGCGAACATCTTTTCGTGCTCGGTGACGTCCATGGACCCGTGTTTATGCTCAGCCATGATGTCTCTCCATTGTTGGCGTTTGGGGTGACCTAGCGGATTCTTTTCCCGCTGTCACGCGTCAGGGGGACGCGGGGGCGCGCAATATCTAGGTCTCGTTTAAATCCTGCACCAGTCGGAAGCCGATGCGGTTCGGCTCTGGCTGGTCCACGTGCTTGGGCAAGGTACGAAGCTGCACGTTCAACTGGCTGACATGCTGTATCTGCTGCGTCCGCGATCCGCTGGGGTCGGAGCCGTAGAACGTAATGATATCGGGCGCGTAAAACCCCACGCCTTCAATGCGCATAACGCCCGTATCCCCGCCGACAAAGCCCATGGCGATCTCGTGGTCATTGTCCAACTGCTCTTCAAAGTTCTTGATATACAAGATCAGCCGCTCGTAGGCCCATTCCGCCGGTGACTTCTTCTCAATCGGGGTTTTGCTCATCGCCTCCGGCAGCGGCTGGTCTTCCGGCGTTGGCGCGCAATCTTTGACATGAACAACACCCGCACGGCGCAGCGCGTAGGATTCGACGGCTTCGGCAGTTGTCTCAATCTTGTCATCCATGGCTCAGGCCCCTTTGCGCTGGTAGGTGTAAGCCCCATCTTCACGCAAAGAACGCACGGCTTGTCCAGCCAAATAAAGGTGAGCGCAATGCGCCACGCTCTCCACCAAGGCCAACCCGTACTCCCCTCCACGAATGTCGCGCTTGAACAGCGGTAGAAAACATTCATGCGCGGATTTGGGCGTATCAAGGAAATCGAGCAGCCGTTTTAAAGCGCCGTGGTGGTTGTCGATCAGCTGACGCATCCGCAGCGGCAGCCCCGTGAAGGGCAGCTTATGCCCCGGCAACACCAGCTGATCCGGCGTAGCATGCGCATTCAACCGCTCGCACGCCTCCAGCCAGTCGGCAACGGGGTCAGCGTCCGGCTCCGTCGGGTAGACGCCAAGGTTCGGGCTGATCGACGGCAACAGCTGGTCGCCCCCCAGAACAACGCCGTCCGCCCACAGCGTCGCGTGCTCCGGCGCGTGGCCGTTGCCCATCCTTACCGTCCAGTCGCGCCCGCCCGCGTGCAGCACATCGCCCTCGCGGACACGGCGATACCCCAAGGGGAGCGGGGCCACGCAGTCCGCGAAATTGAACGGGCGTTCTTGCGCCCGCTGCGCATAAATCTCCGCGTCCATTCCGGCGCGCTTCCAGAAGGTCAGCGATTGCGCCGTTGGCCGGTCTTGGTTGTCCAGCACCAGCATCCGCGCCATCAGCCACGCCGTGCGTGTGGTGATTAGCTCCGCGCCATGTGCCGTCTGGAACCACCCCGCCATGCCAATGTGATCGGGGTGATGATGGGTCACGATAACACGCGAAACAGGCTTGCCGCCCAGCGGCCCCGCCAGCAGCTTTTCCCAGATCGCCACGCCGCGCTTGGAATAGAAGCCCGTGTCCACAATCGTCCAGCTGTCGCCGTCATCCAGCGCATAAATGTTGACGTGGTCCAGCTTCATCGGCAGCGGCAGGCGCATCCACAAGATGCCCTGCGCAACCTCTATCGCCTCGCCCTCACTCGGGATGTCTGGGAACGGATAGCCGAGCTTTTGGCTCAAGCGACCAGATCCTCGTCGCTCAGGGCATACAAGTCACTGGCACCTTGGCGCGATTGCTCCGCAAGGCTGGCGTGCTCCGGCAACAGGCGCTGGATGTAGACCGTCGCCAATCGTCCGCGGCCACTGTCCAATCCGGCAGCCTTCGCGGCGCAAAGGTGGAAGTACCCCCCCAACACACGCGCGAACAACCGCAGGTAGGGCACAGCCCCCGCAAAGCGCTCGTTCATGTCCTGCTCCACCATCCATTCGGTGGTTTCGCGCAAAGTCTCGGCCGCCGCGAAAACAGGGCCAGCCAAGTCGGGGATCGTGGATTTGGTCTTCTCCGCGTAGGCTTCAATCTCGTCGATGAGCGCATAAGCCGCCTCGCCGCCGTCCATCATTTTACGCGCAACAAGGTCCATCGCTTGGATGCCGTTGGTGCCCTCATAAATCGCGGTCACCCGCACGTCGCGCAGGTATTGCGCCGCGCCGGTTTCCTCGATGAAGCCCATGCCGCCATGCACCTGAATGCCCTGCTGCGCCACCTCAATCCCCGTATCGGTGCCAAACGCCTTGGCGATTGGCGTCAGCAAAGCCGCGCGGGCGGACCATTCCGGCGCGCCAGTGGCTGTTTGCATATCAATCGCCGCCGCACAGGACGCAGCAATGGCGCGGGCAGTAAACACATCCGCCTTCATCTGCGACAACATCCGGCGCACATCCGCGTGGCCCAAAATGGTGTCGCCCACAGGGGCTTTGCCCTGCTTGCGGTCTTGCGCGTAGGCCAGCGCGTGTTGGTACGCCGCCTCTGCCACCGCGATGCCCTGCCCGCCAACACCCACGCGGGCGTTGTTCATCATGGTAAACATCGCGGCCATGCCGCCGCCGCGCTTGCCAACCATCCAGCCGGTCGCGCCGTCATATTGCATCACCGCCGTGGGGGAGCCGTGAAGCCCCATTTTATGCTCCAGCGACACCACTTTCAGGCTGTTCGCCACGCCAGGATTGCCTGCCTCATCAGGGATCAGCTTCGGCACCATAAACAGGGAAATGCCCTTCGTCCCCGGTGCGCCGTCCGGCAGGCGCGCCAAAACCAGATGGCACACGTTTTCGCTAAAGTCGTTGTCACCCCAGCTGATGTAAATTTTCTGGCCAGTGATCGCGAAGGTGCCGTCGCCGTTGTCCTCGGCCTTGGATTTCAACGCCCCCACGTCGGAGCCCGCCTGCGGTTCCGTCAAGTTCATCGTGCCGCACCACTCGCCAGAGATAAGTTTCGGCAAATACAAATCCTTGATCGCGTCAGAGGCGTGGTGTTCCAGCGCCTCGATCTGACCTTGCGACATCAACGGGTTCAGTTGCAGCGACAGGCACGCGCCGCCCATCATCTCGTTCACCGCGTTTTGCACCGAGAACGGCAACCCCATGCCGCCGTACTCCGGACTGGCCGCCATGCCGATCCAGCCGCCATCCGCGATGGCCTTGTAGCCATCACCAAACCCCGGGGAGGTCCGCACAACGCCGTTCTCCAACTTGGCAGGCTGCAAATCGCCGTTGCGATTCAACGGAGCCAGCACCTCGTTGGACATCTTCGCCGCCTCGCCAAGAATCGCGGACACCATGTCAGGGGTCGCCTCTTCAAACCGCTCCGTGGCGGCGACTTTGTCGAAGCCCACAATGTGGTCGAGCAGGAATTGGTAATCGGCGGATGGCGCACGGTATGGCATGGTCTGTCCTCGCTTGGGTATCGCGCGGCTTTGCAAGGTGCCGCAGGATCAGATAAAGGGTCGGGCAATAATCCCGCTTAGATAGCCGCCCTAACGTCGCAGCATCAAGCAAAACGCAACGTCAGAATCGGGTCTGTGTACCATGGTCAACATATCTACCAAGACCCTAAGCGCTGCGGATTTGGCTAAGGCTGCCAAGATGTTGCAAGACGGCAAGCTTGTCGCCTTTCCCACAGAGACGGTCTACGGCCTTGGCGCAGACGCCCGCAACGGCACCGCCGTTGCCGCGATTTACGCCGCCAAGGGCCGCCCCAGTTTCAACCCGCTGATCGTGCATGTCCCCTCGCTGGAGGCCGCGCAGGAACTGGCCGATTTCGACGATGACGCTCTGGCGCTCGCACAGGCGTTCTGGCCTGGCCCCGTGTCGCTCGTCGCCCCGCTTAAGGCGGGGCACGGGCTGTCCTCCTTGGTGACCGCTGGCCTTGATACCGTCGCCATCCGCGTCCCCGAACACGCCCTTGCGCGCGACTTGCTGACCCTCGCAGGTTGTCCCGTGGCCGCGCCATCGGCCAATCTGTCGGGCCAGATCAGCCCCACCACCGCCGCGCATGTCCTATCGGGTTTGCAAGGGCGTATCGACGGAGTGGTGGACGACGGACCTTGTGCCGTCGGGGTGGAAAGCACCATCGTCGCCACGAACCCCGCCCGCCTTCTGCGTCCCGGTGGCCTACCCGTGGAGGCGTTGGAGGCCGCGTTGGGCCACCCGCTTGGCCGTGATCTGACACCCGACAAGCCCAGCGCCCCCGGTCAGTTGACGTCCCACTACGCGCCGCGCGCGCAGATGCGGTTGAACCAGACAGACGGTGCGTTGGTGCTGGGCTTTGGCCCCGTGGACGGCGCGCTGAACCTGTCGCGCAGCGGTGATCTGCTAGAGGCCGCAGCCAACCTGTTTTCCATGATGCGCCAGATCGACGATATGGCCGATGGCGACACCCTGATCAGCGTGGCCCCGATCCCGATGACGGGTCTGGGCCTTGCGATCAACGACCGCCTCAGCCGCGCCGCCGCCCCACGGTCAGGCGGAGCCACCACCGGGTGACAGCATAAGCGGATCGATTCCCATCAGGTCCAGCGCGCCGGTCCATTTGGCCTCGTTCACGCCCTTGAAAATCAGATCGCTATCCGCGTCGCAAATCAGCCAGCCGTTGTGCTGGATCTCTTCCTCCAGCTGCCCCGGCCCCCAACCTGCGTACCCCATGGTCAGCAGGCATTGCTCCGGCCCGTCGCCGGTGGAAATGTCTTCCAGAATATCCAACGTCGCCGTCAGCCCGTAGTCGCCCGCAATCTCCAGCGTGCTGTCGGGGCTGTGATAGTCGGGCGTGTGCAGCACAAATCCGCGTCCGTAATCCACCGGTCCGCCAACATGCACCCTGATCTCCCGCGAGGGCGGCGCGACAGGGATATCCAGCTGCTTTAGCAGGTCGTTAAACCGCAAATCGCGTGCACCTTTGTTCACGATCAACCCCATCGCGCGCTCCTCGGAGTGCGAGCACAGGAAAATAACCGACCGCTCAAAACGTGGGTCGCCCATGTCAGGCATGGCGATTAGCAGCTTTCCTGCCAGCGACGTAGAATCAATACTCATGCCCCCAAACTGGCGACTTGCCGCGGTGCATTCAAGCGGCACAAGGGCCGCAGCCGCCAACTTGTGTCAGCGTCTCGCTCAAACGTGAGTTTATTGTGAGATGGGAAGGCGTTATCCCACCCTTATGACACGAACCCGTTTCACATCATTGCTTGCCGCTTTGGCCACTGCCCTGCCGCTCACGACGCCGGCGGCTGGCCAAGTGCTGTCCAATGACGTCTCCGACGTGGTGAACGTGACGCTGCTATCCGGCTGGCGCAGCGGCGACGGCACGCATTTCGCGGCCCTCAAATTCTCAATGGCCCCGGGGTGGAAAACCTATTGGCGCGCGCCCGGTGATGGCGGGGTGCCCACGCGCATGGATTGGTCCGCCTCCGGCAATTTGGACGCAGCACAGGTTTTGTGGCCCACGCCGCAGGTCTTTCGCCAGAACGGGCTACGCTCCGTCGGATACAGCGGTGACTTCGTGTTACCCGTCGCCTTCACCGCCCATGATGACGGCCCCATTGCGCTGGACGGTCAGTTAGAGTTCGGCGTCTGCTCTGAAATTTGCCTGCCCGTCAGCCTTGATCTGGCAACGCTGCTCCCCCCCAATGAGACCCACAACGTCGAGGAAATCGCCACCGCGATCCAGAAGCAGCCTATCACCGCAGCACAGGCGGGCGTGCGCCACGTTGAATGCACGATCAGCTACGGCGACAAACGCGCGCGCATAGATATGCAGATCGACATGCCGCCCCTTCAAGGCAACGGGGAGGCTATGGTCCTTGAAGTCGCTGATCCGCGTCTCTGGGTCGGGGAGCCGTTCTTGACCCGCTCCGGCGACACCCTTCGCGCCACTGCGGAACTTGCCGCGCGCGGCGGCACGCCGTTTCGCGTAGACATGGACCGTGTCCGCATGACCATCATCACAACGCAAAACGCGGTGGAGATCGTGGGCTGCGCTTAGGCCTGCTTGCCCCGTGCCTGTAGGTGCAGCACCGCCGCAACCAGCCAGCCCGATATCAGTAGCAGCGCCGTGCCCAGAACAAACAGCACGAAGCCCGACGTCACCGCCGATCCCCCAAGCGCCAGCCCCGCCAAGGGCGCCGGAAGCCCGCCCGTCACAATGGCCGCGCCCAAGGTCGCCGCGAACACGGCCACCACCGCAGCGCACATCCCCGCGACCACCCAACGCAATCCGCCGCCCGATCCAATCGCCCGCCGCAACGCCGTCACTTGCCGCGACACATCCGCCTGCATGGCCATTAGCGACGGCACCACCAAAAGCACCAGCACCAGCCCGAAGCCCAGCCCGTAGCACAGCGTGATGACCGTGGGCTTCAGGAATTGCGCTTGCGAGGATTGCTCGAACAACAGCGGCGCCAAGCCCAGAACCGTGGTCAGCGTGGTCAATAGTACAGGCCGCAAGCGGTCCGATGTCCCGTCAATGATCGCCGGTATCAGCCCGCGTTCTTGGGCGTATTCATCCACCGTCGACACCAAAACGATTGAGTCGTTGATGATGATCCCCGTCATGCCAATCAGCCCGACCACCGTGAACATCGACAGCGGCACATCCCACGCGTTGTGACCGTAGATGGTGCCGACCAAGCCGAACGGGATGATAAGCATAATCACCAGCGGCCGCGTCCAGCTGGAAAACACCCACGCCAGCGTCAGGTAGATACCGATCAGGCAAAACGCGAAGCCCAGTGCCGCGTCGCTCAAAAAGTCGGACTCCTGTTCTGCAAGGCCCGACATCGTCGTGGCGACGCCGAAATCCTGCTCTATCTCGGGCAAAATACGGGTCTCCAGCGCGGTCATGATCTCTTCGGCGCGCACCGGATCATCCTCCGACAAGTCCCCCGTCACGGAAACCAGCCGCACGCCATTCTCGCGGCGCACGGTCGAAAAGCCGGACTGGCGCACCACCGCCACAATATCGCTCAGTGGAACATACTCGCCCGATTGCGCGCGCAGGAACGTGCGCTCCAGAAAGTCCGCCGTCAGCTCCCCCTTGGGCAGCTCCACACGGATCGCGGCGGAGCGTGGGCCGTCGGGATAAGTCGCCGCCTCAATGCCGTTTAGCCGGTTGCGCAGCACCCGTCCCAAGCCGTCGATGGTAAAGCCAAGCGCCTGCCCCTGCGCCGTCAGATCAAGGATCAACTCCTCCTTGTCATAGGCAAGGTTGTCCTCCAGCGCGGACACTTCGGGGAATTTCGCAAGCGCGGTTTTCAACCCTTCGGCGGCCCGTTTCAGCGTGTCGGCATCCGCGCCATACAGCTGCACGTCCAGCGCGTCACCGCCCGGACCGGACCGCCAGCCGCGAAAGCTCACCGTTTCCAACATCGGATGACGGCGCACGGCGTCTTGCAATTCCCCCACGAATTGGAAGCTCGAATAGCTGCGCAAATCCGCGTCAATCAACTCAATCGCAATAGAGCCAAGCTGATCCTTGTCCTTGGTCTCCTGTCCCGCCAATCCGCGCCCCGTGGTGCCGCCTGTTTCGGCGAGCACATAGTCAATCGGGTTGCGGCCATGTTCGGCCTCATATTTCGCCGCCAGTTCCTCGGTGGCGCGTTGCATCTCGCGCATCATCTCAAGGGTGTCGGCACGTGTCGCCCCCGGCAACATAGCGAAATTCCCTGAAATAGAGCCGCGTTCCGGCGCGTTGAAGAACCGCCACGTGACGTCGCCCTTGATGAACAACGCGGCCTGCGACATCAGCAAAACCAACGCCCCCGCCATCACCGGATACCGCGCCCAAATGACCCCCGCCACAAACGGGCGGAACAGTTTCTCGCGCGACCAGTCAAACCCGCGCGTCACCGTGCGCGACGGCCAGTCATACCACCGCTCTTTCGACTGCGCGGCCAAGGCGTGCGACATGTGGTGCGGCAGGATCAAGAAGCACTCCACCAGTGACGCCAGCAGCACCACGATCACCGTAAACGGAATGTCGGCGATCAGGTTGCCAAAACGCCCGCCCACGGCCACCAGCCCGAAGAACGCGATCACCGTGGTGATTGTTGCCGCGAACACCGGCTGCGCCATGCGCCGCGCCGCGTTCTCGGCGGCGGTGGCGGGGTCTTCGCCCAGTTTGGTGGCGCGAAAATCCGCGTGCTCCCCCACCACGATGGCATCATCAACCACGATCCCCAGCGTGATAATCAAGGCGAACAGCGAGACCATGTTGATGGTGATCCCCGCCGCATACATCAACGCAATGGCGCCCAGCATGGCTACCGGAATGCCCGCCGCCACCCAGAATGCGGTGCGCGCGTTCAGGAACAAAAACAAAAGCAGCACCACCAGCCCAAGCCCCACCAACCCGTTGTCGAGAAGGATGTTCAAGCGCCCCGATATGGCCTCTGATCGGGTGCGGATCAGTTCCACTTTGGTGCCCTGCGGCAGCGACAGTTCCATGTCCTCCGCCACCTTCTGGACCTGCGCCTGAATGGCAATCGCGTCACCACGGCTGCTTCGGTCAATGCGCACCGAAACGGCAGGGTTATCGCCCACGAAATACGCCCGCTCGCGGTCCGTGCCTTCCACCAAAATTGTCGCCACGTCGCCAATCGTCAGCTTCGCCCCGTCCGCGTTGGAGCGCAAAACAATGTCCGCGATCTGGTCCGCGCTGCGCTTCGCCACGCCCGTGCGCACCCGCGCATTGGCCCCGTCCACGTCCCCCGCAGGATCGGCGGAGGCTTCGCCCCGAATGGCCTCGGCAATCTGCGCCATCGTCACGTCGTTGCGGATCAGCGACAGGGATGACACCTCAACGATGGTCTCCGGCGCGGCAACGCCGCGAATGGTGGCGCGGGTCACCCCCGCCGCAAACAGGCGGGTCACAAATTCATCGGCAAAGCGGCCCAATTGGTCCACCGACACAGGGCCGGAGATCACCACATCCGTCACCCTGTCGCGCCACGCGCCGCGCCGCACGTTCGGCTCCTCGGCGTCGTCGGGCAGGTTGTTCACGCTGTCCACGGCCACTTGCACATCGTCCGCCGCACGCGACATGTCCCAGCCCGGTTCGAACTCCAGTTGAATGCTGGCGCTGCCTTCGCGCGATTGAGAGTTGGAGCTTTCCACCCCCTCCACCGACAGCAAGGCAGGCTCCAGAAGCTGCACAATCGCGCCGTCCACGTCATCCGCGCCGGCCCCGTCCCATTGAACACTGACAGAGACGCTATCAATCACCACATCGGGGAAGAATTGCGTGTTCATGCGCGGCACGGCGGCGGCCCCGATGGCGATCATCATCACCAAAAGCAGGTTCGCGGCGGTGCGGTGGCGGGTGAAATAAGACAGCACCCCGCCCGTCTTAGACGCGATCACCCCGCGCATCGCCTAGCTTCCCATGCGGCGTTCCAGCCGCTCCACCATGTCGGCGGGCACTTTGGCCTCACCCAAGCGCGCCAGCATGCGCGCCTTCATCTCTTTGGACAGACGCCCGTTCGCCTCCACAAAGGCGATCAGCTTAGCACGGCGGTCTTGGTCCAGCTCGACCATCTCTGGGGCTTCCTCGGCGGGACGTCCCGCCCGAATGGGTTTCACCTTGATCCCCGCGCCCAGCAGTTGCGAGCGTTCCGCCACAACTTCGCGCCCGCGCAGCCCACGGGCCAGCACAATCACATCGTCGCCTTGGCGGCGCAGCACAATAACCTCGCCGTTCTCCAGCCGGTCGTCCTCACCCAGCACCAGCACCGCCCCCGCCGCATCCACGGCGGTCGACGGGATCACGGCCACGCGCTCCAGAACCGGCTCCTCAATGGCCACCGTCACAAAATCACCCGGACGCAGCCCTTGCGGATCGCTCAACTCCGCGAAAAGCAGCCGCCCCGTTGTGCCATCCGCGACCGCTGCGCTTTCACGGGTCAGGCGGCCCTCAAAGCTCAAATCCGTGCCCAGCACGTCCAGCGTCACAGTCACGGGGGCCACCGTCAGCGCGCCAGCGTCGTCCAACAGCCGCGCGTATTGCGCGGTTGAGACGCGAAACGCCACCTCCAGCGCATCAGGGTCGATCAATTCCGCCAGTTGCTCATTGTTGGCGACCAAGCTGCCCTGCGTCGTGGTCACCCCCGACAACCGCCCGTCGAAGGCGGCGAAAACCTCAGTATCGGCCAAAAGGCGCTCCGCATTGGTCAGGTTAATGCGGCGGCGCTCGATCAGGGTGCGGGCTTGGTTCACGCGGGCTTCGGCCTGCTGGATGGCTTGGCGGCGGGTCAAAACCGATTGCTTGGCAGCCGCTTGCGCCAGCTCCGCCGTCTCGACGGAGGCCTCCGTGCCCACGCCCCGCGTCTTCAAATCCAACTGCCGCTGCAACGCCCGTGTGCGCAGCGCCAGTTGATCTTGCGCCGCGACCAAATCGTCCTCCGCCAGTGCCAGCGCGTTTTGGGCGTCGCCCAAATCGGCCTCCGCCTCTACCAAATCTGTGCGCGACACATCGACGGCGGTTTGCGCGTCAGCAGGGTCTATTCTTGCCAAAAGCTGCCCCTTGCGCACGGTGCCGCCTTCTTGAAAATCCGGCGACAGCTCCACCACCGTGCCGCCCACTGGCGCGCGTAAATCCAGCGTGCGCCGCGCGCGCACTTCGCCAAAGCTGGTCAAAACGGGGGTAACGGTCGCAGGCTCCAGCGCCACCACATTGACGGAAAACACCCGCTCCCGCGCCGTGCGCGGCGTGCTTTCGCGCGCCCATTTGTCTTGCAGGGCGCTGTAGATGGAGTGTCCGCCAACGAAAAGCAGGCCCACTGTCAGGGCCATCAGGAACAAACCTACAAGGCTTCGGCGGAAAAAACGCATAGGGTCACGGGCTCCGGAAAATCACATGCAATATGTAGAGCGCAAAGCCCCCTACGTCCAATGTCCCTTGCTTAAACGTGAGACCGCGTCATTTCCGTCGCTTGTGCTCGTCCAAGCGCGGGAAAATCTCCACAAAGTTGCAAGGGCGGTGGCGGTAGTCCAATTGCATCACCAAAATCTCGTCCCACGCATCCTTGCACGCGCCGGGGCTTCCGGGCAGCGCAAACAGGTAGGTGCCATTCGACACCCCGCCCGTGGCGCGGCTTTGCACGGCAGAGGTGCCGATCTTGTTCATCGACACAATGGTAAACACGGTCCCGAACGCCTCGATCTCTTTCTCGTAGACGTCGCGGTGCGCCTCGACGGTCACGTCGCGGCCCGTCAGGCCGGTGCCGCCGGTGGTCAGGATCACGTCAATCTCGGGGTTGGCGCACCACGTGCGCAGTTGCGCCGCGATCTCCTCGCGCTCGTCGCGCAGGATCATGCGGTCGGCCAACACATGCCCCGCGCCTTGCAAGCGGTCCACCAAGGTGGTGCCCGATTTGTCATCCTCCACCGTGCGGCTGTCCGATACCGTCATCACGGCGATGCGCACCGGCACGAAGTCTTTCGTTTCATCAATGCGGGTCATGGTGGCGTCTCCTGTGATACGTTTCGGGTTAGCCGCGCAGCTTGGCCTGCAGGCTGAGCAGGTCGGCCCACGCCTCGCGTTTGGCTTGCGGGGTGCGCAACAGATATGCGGGGTGCAACATCGGCAACGCCGGTTTGCCCAGCGCCTCGCCCCACGTACCGCGCAGTTTGGTGATGCCTTTAACCCCCAGCAGCGCCTCGCAGGCTTGGTTGCCCATCAGCACCAACACGTCGGGGTTGGCCAAGGCAATGTGACGCTCCAGAAACGGCAGCATCATCGTCACGTCGTCCGGCGACGGGTCGCGCGTCTGGGAGGCGCGCCACGGCAAAACGCTGGTGACATAAATCGGCGCGTCAGCGATATCGCGGCCAAGGTTGATCGCGCCAAACATCGCGTCCAGCATCTGCCCCGCTGGCCCGACCAGCGGTTTGCCCTGCTGGTCTTCCTCGCGGGTTGGCGCGTCGCCGATGACCATCACCCGCGCCCCAGCCGTGCCGTCCGCAAACACCAGATTGCGCGCGCCGTTTTTCAGTTGGCAATGGGTGAAGGCCGCCATGGCCGCGCGCAGCCCTTCAAGGTCTTGTGCGTCGCGCGCCATCTGGCGGGCCACCTCGACGGGCTCGGGGCCTTTGAACTGCGCCACAGGCGCGGCCTCGGCGGGCTTGGCTTTGGGCATCTTGGGCGCTTCTTTCGGCACCTCATAGCGGTTGATTGGCAGGTCCCCGATCGCCTCGTCAGCGCCAAGGTCCACATGCCAGTCCAACAGCGCTTTGGCCGTGTAAAAGTCTAGTCCCGATTCCATAGGGCTAAACCTAGTCTGGCCGCCCTGCCCCCACAATGGCATAACGGTCGCAGGGTGCTTGCCCGACTGCGCACACGCCCCTATAACCCGATAAAATTACCATGAGGGCCCCCATGACATTCCGCGCGAAGCATCTGCTAGGGATCGAACATCTTGGCCCCGATGAAATCACCACACTGCTTGATCTGGCCGACCAATATGTCGACCTGAACCGCCGCGACGTGAAGCACACGAACACGCTGGCCGGTCTGACCCAGATCAACATGTTCTTCGAGAACTCCACCCGAACGCAGGCCAGTTTCGAGATCGCGGGCAAGCGCCTTGGCGCGGATGTGATGAACATGGCGATGCAGGCCTCATCGCTGAAAAAGGGTGAAACCCTGATCGACACCGCCTTGACGCTGAACGCCATGCACCCCGACCTGCTGGTCGTGCGCCACCCGCATTCGGGCGCGGTGGATTTGCTGGCCCAGAAGGTGAATTGCGCCGTGTTGAACGCGGGCGACGGGCGGCACGAACACCCCACGCAGGCGTTGCTGGATGCGCTGACCATCCGCCGCGCCAAGGGGCGGCTGCACCGCCTGTCCATCGCCATTTGCGGCGATATCGCGCACAGCCGCGTGGCACGGTCCAACATTATGCTTTTGGGCAAAATGGAAAACCGCGTGCGCCTGATCGGGCCGCCCACCCTGATGCCCTCCGGCATGCAGGAATTCGGCGTCGAGGTGTTCGAGGACATGCGCGAAGGCTTGCAGGACGTCGACGTGGTTATGATGCTGCGCCTCCAGAAGGAACGCATGGACGGCGGCTTCATCCCGTCAGAGCGCGAATATTACCACCGCTACGGGCTGGACCCAGAGAAGCTGTCCTACGCCAAGGACGACGCGATCATCATGCACCCCGGCCCGATGAACCGCGGCGTGGAGATCGACGGCGTGCTGGCCGACGACATCAACCGCAGCGTGATCCAAGAGCAGGTCGAGATGGGAGTCGCCGTCCGCATGGCCGCGATGGAGCTGCTGGTGCGCACACGGCGCGAAGCAGCGGCAGAACAGGGTGTGATGGCATGAGTGAAGACCCCAAAGACCCACGCATGTCCGGCAAAATCGCGACCTACGCGTTGCTGGGCATCTTTGTGTTCACCGCACTGATGATCTGGCTCGGGGGGTAGCGCATGTCTGATCTGTCCATAAGCGCCACCGAACATGGCAAACTGCGGGTGTTCTCGCTCAGCCCTGACCTGTCCGCCACGCTGGACCACACCGGCACGCTTGATGCCTTGGGCGTGGCGTTGGGGGTGGAGATCACATCGCCGGATGACGTACAAATCGTACCTGCGAATACCTTGGGCGACTTGGGGCTAAGCGGCTTGGTTCGTGAAGGCTACGATATCACCCCCAGCTTTGACGACGCGGCCCGCCTTGACGGGTTGGAGACCGACGTGGCGCTGGTGCGCTCCGCCGCGTTTGGCGGGGGTGCGGTGACGTTGATGCAGTCCGCGAAGGCTACGCTGGTCGCCACCTTCACCGAGGGCAAAGCCCCCGCGCCGCAATTCACCCCGCTTGAAAGTGACGCCGCGCAAGGGGTGCTAACACCCGCCGCACCGCCCCCGACCGAGCGCAGCTTGGGCGCGCGACTGGCGCTGATGGCGGTGGTCGCCATGTTCATCGCCGCCGCCGTGATCTACGCATATTACATAGGGTTCTCTGATGGCTGATCTGCTTTTGACCAACGCGCGACTGATCGACCCTGAGGCGGGAACCGAAACCTTCGGCTCCGTTCTTGTCAAGGACGGGCGGATTAACGAAATATTACCGCAAGATGTTGATCTGAATGACAAAAGGTTCCCCGCGGGGAACGTCGTGGATTGCGGCGGCAAGTGCCTTGCCCCTGGCATCATCGACATCGGCGTGAAGGTCTGCGAACCCGGTGAGCGGCACAAGGAAAGCTTCCGCACCGCAGGGCTGGCGGCGGCGGCAGGCGGCGTGACCACGATGGTCACACGCCCCGACACCATCCCCACAATCGACACGCCGGAAACGCTGGAATTCACCAAGCGGCGCGGGGCAGAGATGGCCCCCGTGCGCATCGCGCCGATGGCCGCGCTGACCAAAGAACGCGCGGGGCGCGAGATGGTCGAGATGGGCTTCTTGATGGATGCGGGCGCGGTGGCGTTTTCCGACGGCGACAACGTCGTGGCCGATAATAAGGTGCTCAGCCGTGCGATGACCTACGCGCGCTCCCTCGGGGCGCTGGTGATGGGCCACCCGCAAGACCCTGTGCTGTCCAAAGGTGGCGCGGTAACGTCGGGCAAATTCGCCTCCCTGCGCGGCTTGCCAGCCGTGTCACCGATGGCGGAGCGCATGGGGCTGGAACGCGATCTGGCCCTCGTTGAGATGACGGGCGTGCGCTACCACGCGGACCAGATTTCCAGCGCGGTGTCCCTGCCGGTTCTGGAACGCGCCAAGGCGCAAGGTCTGGACGTCACCGCAGGTGTCTCTATCCACCACCTGACGCTGAACGAATTGGACGTGGGCGACTACCGCACCTTCTTCAAGGTCAAGCCGCCCCTGCGCTCCGAGGATGACCGCGTCGCCATGGTCGAGGCCGTGGCCTCCGGCTTGATCGACGTGATCTGCTCCATGCACACGCCGCAAGACGAAGAAAGCAAACGCCTGCCGTTCGAGGAGGCCGCGTCCGGCGCGGTGGCCTTGGAGACGTTGCTGCCCGCCGCCATGCGCTTGCTGCATGCGGGGGCCATTGACCTGCCGACCCTATGGCGCGCCCTGTCGCTGAACCCCGCCAAACGGCTGGGGCTGGCGGGCGGACGCCTAAGCGCAGGTGCCCCCGCCGATTTGGTGTTGTTCGATCCGGACGCGCCTTTCGTGATGGACCGCGAAACCCTGAAGTCGAAATCCAAAAACACACCGTTTGATGGCCAGCGCATGCAAGGTCGCGTGCTCCGGACGTTTGTTGGCGGCGAGGAGGTCTACGCCCGTGCCTGAAATCATTACCGCGCCCTATCTGCTGATCTTTGTGGCCGTTGCATCCTACCTGCTTGGCTCCGTCCCTTTCGGGCTGGTCATCGCCCGCGTCATGGGGTTGGGCGACCTACGCCAAATCGGCTCTGGCAACATCGGGGCCACGAATGTGCTGCGCACCGGCTCGAAGTCTGCGGCTTTGGCAACGCTGTTGCTGGACGCGGGCAAGGGCGGGATTGCGGTGCTGCTCGCGCGGTACTTTGTGGGCGAGGACGCGGCGCAATTGGCGGGGCTGGCGGCGTTCATCGGGCACATCTTTCCGGTCTGGCTGAATTTCAACGGCGGCAAGGGCGTGGCCACCTATCTGGGCACGCTTTTGGCGCTGTCGTTTGTGGCGGGCTTCGCGGCCTGCATGACATGGCTGGCCTTCGCGCTACTGTTCCGCATTTCGTCCCTTGCTGCCTTGGCAGCGGCGGCGCTGATGCCACTGTGGTTGCATCTGCTGGGGCTGCCTGACTACGTGATGCTGGCGGCGCTGCTGGGCGCGCTGATCTGGATGCGCCACGCAGGCAACATCCGCCGGATCCTGAGAGGCACCGAGAAGAAAATCCAGCTTAAGAAAGGGTAAACCCTTTGGGACCGATCCAAGCGCTTCGCAGCTGTATTTCCAAATCCTTCCGCTGGAAGGGGCGCGCATCACGGTCGGAGTTCTGGTGGTTCACCGCAATCTATTACGGCGGGCTTGCCGCGTTGGTGGTGCTCTACATCGCCACCGCGCAAGGCCTTGGGGACGGTGAGGGCGGGCCGCTTGTGGCCTACTTCGTGGTGATGTTCTTCCCGTTTCTGTCGGCCTTTGTGCGTCGCTTGCACGACAAAGGGCTGACCGCGTGGCTGCTGCTGTTGGGGTTCGTGCCCTTCGGGCAGCTTGCGCTGCTGATCCTTGCGGTTTTGCGCGGGGACGAAGGCCCGAACGGATACGGTGATGACCCGCTGGGCCGCCCCGCACCGGAGGGGCTAACCTATGGCCGGTCCCGCGTGCCGCTGGTGCGCGACAAGGATTAATAGCTGTATTCGTCGTAGATGCGGCTGAGGTCGCCGTTCCATTCGCCGTGGTATTTGGCCAGCAATTCATCGGCGGGGGTTTGGCCCGTCTCGATGCTTTCCTTCAGCGCGTTCAGGAAGTGGGTCTCATCTGGGACCAAGCCGCCAGCGCCGGGTTTGGCGCGGGCTTTCAGGCCTGCCTCGGAGATGGTCACGACTTCGCGGGCGAGGTCGATCATTTTCATGCCGTTTACCTCTGCCGCCAAGCCATCAACGGAGGCCGCGACGCGCCATGCCTCGCGGGTTTCCGCGTCCCAGCCTTTGGCCACATCCCACGCCGCATCAAGGGCGGTTTGGTCGTAGCACAGCCCGACCCAGAACGCGGGCAACGCGCAGAGGCGACGCCAAGGGCCACCGTCCGCGCCGCGCATTTCCATGAACTGCTTGATACGGGCTTCGGGGAACACGGTGGTCAGATGGTCGGCCCAATCGGACAGCAACGGCTTTTCGCCCGGCAACGCGGGGAGTTCGCCCTTGAGGAAGTCCCGGAAGGACTGGCCCAGCGCGTCGATGTATTTGCCATCGCGGTAGACGAAGTACATCGGCACATCGAGCACCCATTCGGCCCATGCCTCAAAGCCCATGCCCTCATCGAAGACGAAAGGCAGCATGCCGGTGCGGTCGGCGTCCAGCGCGCGCCAGATGCGCGAGCGCCATGACTTGTGACCGTTGATCTTGCCCTCAAAGAACGGGGAGTTGGCGAACAGCGCGGTCGCCACCGGCTGCAACGCCAGCGCGACGCGCATTTTCTGGACCATATCGGCCTCTGACCCGAAGTCGAGGTTGACCTGCACGGTGCAAGTGCGGCGCATCATGGCGGTGCCCATGGTGCCGACTTTTTCCATGTAGTTGTTCATCAGCTTGTAGCGGCCCTTGGGCATGAGGGGCATTTCCTCATGGCTCCATTCGGGCGCGGCCCCGAGGCCGATGAATTTCACGCCGATCTCGTCGGAGACGGATTTGACCTCTGCCAGATGGGAGTTCACCTCGTCACATGTCTGGTGGACGGTCTCCAACGGGGCACCGGACAGCTCCAGCGCGCCCCCGGGTTCCAGCGAAACATTCGCGCCCTCTTTGGTCAGGCCGATCAGGTGGCCGCCTTCTTCCACGGGCGCCCAGCCGAAGCGGTCGCGCAAGCCGGACAGCACGGCGTGGATGGAGCGTTCGCCTTCATAGGGGAGCGGTTTGTGAGTGTCTTGGCAGTAGCCGAATTTCTCGTGTTCGGTCCCGATGCGCCAGTCTTCCTTGGGCTTACAGCCGTCAGCGAGCAATTGCGCGAGTTGGGAATGGTCGGTGATCAGACCGCCGCCGGATTGAGGAATGGACATGTCGCTGGCTCCGTCTGGCTACTGAGATGTTTAGGGGTGCGGCGAATTTCGGGGGATGTCAATGCAGGCGCGCGGGCTCTTTTGCCCAAATCACAAAGCTGTCATTGCTTGTTGATCCCATAGCGCGGATTGCCGCCTCGAAATCAACGCCCTTGAGCGGGGAGAGCGCATCGAACAATTGCGCGGCCCCTTCTGCGGAATTCGGGATCAAAAGTCGGGAGCCGCCGTTTTCCTCCAGCAGCCAATGCACGTCTTCTGCGAACGGGCCTTGGTCGTTGGTCAGGATGGTCACGCGGGCCAGATCGTTGATCGACACCGCACCGCCGCCCAAGGGCGCGAAATAGGTGATCTGGCGTTCGTCCACCTCCACCACGCCGGGGCCGTCGTGGGTTGTGGCCGTGAGGCGCACACGCCGCCATGCGGTCCATGCAATCGCAAGCCCTGCCACTGCAAAGATGCCGCCGATGCCCTGCCACAACAGGCCGTGCAGGTTGAAGATCATCACCCCCATAACGGTGATGGCCGCGCCGATAAGAACCTCGAAGTACCGCCAGAACATATCGCGGACCTCGGGGCGTATCATGTCCAGTCGCCCAAGGTGGTTTGCCACAGGGCCAGCGCCGCAACGGCGGCGGTATCGGCGCGCAGGATGCGGGGGCCGAGGCTGATAGCGTGGCTGCTGGGGTGATCGCGCAGCATTTCGCGTTCACGGTCGGAGAAGCCGCCTTCGGGGCCGATGACGATGGCCCACGGGCCAGACGGTAAGTCTTTCAGGTTGGAGGGTTGGCCCACCATGGATTCGTCACAGAACAGCAGGTGACGGCCTTCGGGCCATGCATCGAGCATGGCGGATAGCTTTTGGATATTCGCGACCTCGGGCACATAGGTGCCGCCGCATTGCTCCGCCGCCTCGATGGCGTGGGCTTGCAGCTTGTCTTGGCGGATGCGGTCGGAATTGGTGTATTCGGTTTGCACGGGAAAGATCATCGACGCGCCCATTTCGGCGGCTTTCTCCACGATGAAATCCGTACGGGCCTTTTTGATGGGCGCGAACAGCAGCCACAGGTCGGGGGGCGTTTGCAAGGGCAGGGTTTGGGTCTCGCAGATGACCATGCCGCGCCGTTTGGCGGCGTCCACCACGCGGCAGGTCCATTCGCCGTCTTGCCCGTTAAAAAGAGCCACCACATCGCCCACGCCAAGGCGCATGACGTTGAAAAGATAATTCGCCTGCGGCTGCGTCATAGGGACGGAATTGCCCTGCCCTAATGCGTGCTCTACAAACAACCTGATTTTTGCGCGTTCCATGAGGCTGAACATATGACCGAGACACGGCAAATGCCAGAGGGCCAAGTCATTGATGCGGTTGATCGCAACTGGGTTGATACATGGGCGCCCGTCGCCACCCGTCCCTACCTGCGCCTAAGCCGTGCGGACCGCCCTATCGGGACATGGTTGTTGCTGTTGCCGTGCTGGTGGGGCGTGTTGCTGGCGGCGGCGTCGAACCCTGCGGGATTGGGCCTGTTTGACCTGTGGATCATGGCAGGGTGCGCCTTGGGTGCGTTTTTGATGCGCGGGGCGGGATGTACGTGGAACGACATCTCTGACCGCAAGCTGGACGCCCAAGTGGCGCGGACCAAATCGCGCCCGCTGCCGTCGGGACAGGTCAGCGTCAAAGGCGCTGTGGTGTGGATGACCCTGCAAGCGCTGGTGTCACTGTGCATTTTGCTGACGTTTAACACCGCCGCTATTGCGCTTGGCGTCTTAGCGCTGCTTCCGGTTGCTATTTATCCCTTCGCCAAGCGGTTCACATGGTGGCCGCAGGTATTTTTGGGCGTTGCATTCAACTGGGGCGCGTTACTGGCGTGGACTGCGCACACCGGATCACTGAGCCTTGCCCCCGTGGTACTGTACCTTGCGGGGATCGCGTGGACTCTCTTTTACGACACCATCTATGCGCATCAGGACAAAGAAGACGACGCGCTGATCGGCATCAAATCTACCGCGCGGCTGTTCGGGGACAACTCCATCTGGTGGCTGCGGCTGTTTTTGGCAGCGTCGGTGGCGCTACTGTCCTTTGCCATCATCGTGGCGCTGGTGCCGGAGGCGAATGTCATGGTGCTGACGCTGGCACTCTGTGGCGCATGGGCGTTTGGCTGGCACATGGTTTGGCAGCTGCGCCGGTTGGACACAGAGGACTGGACCGTGTGCATGCGGCTGTTCCGCTCCAACCGAGATGCGGGGCTTGTTTTTGCGCTGTTTCTTGCCGCTGCGGCCTTGCTGTGATTGAACAACAGCGCCGCGCCCGTTAGGAGGGTGCAAGCGCCTTGCCGCACCTCCAATGGTAGACGAACCGTATGAGACTAAAGACAATTGCCGCATTTTGTTCCGCTGCTGTGCTGTCCGTGGGCGGCGCGTGGCTTGCTGCGGGTTGGATTGAGGCGCGTTCGGCTGAGGTTGTAAACTCCAAGCTGATAGACGGCCAGCACGACTGGACCAGCGTGACGACCGACGGATTGCTGGTTGCATTGGGCGGCGAAGCCCCTGACGAGGCGACGCGCTTTCGTGTGGTCTCTGCCGTGGGTACCGTGGTCGACCCTGACCGAATCGTAGACAATATGGACGTGAAGCCGCGCGAGCGGATTGAAGCGCCGCGCTTCTCTGTGGAGATGTTGCGCAATGGCGAAGGGGTCTCGCTGATCGGCCTGATCCCCCCGATGGACGAAGGCGAAGGCATCGCCGCGCAGTTGGGCGACATCGCCAAAGGCGCGCAGATCACCGACCTGCTGGAGACCGCCAACTACCCCGTGCCGGAAAACTGGGTGGAGGCGTTGGAGTTTTCAATTGAGGCCTTGCGCGATCTGGAGCGATCCAAGATTTCGGTCTCTGCGAGCCAAGTTGAGATCACCGCCATTTCCGACAGCCCTGAAAGCAAGCGCCGCATTGAGGCGCAACTGGCACGCAATGTGCCAAGCGGCGTGCGGTTGGTTCTGGATATTTCCGCGCCGCGCCCTGTGATCACGCCGTTTACCCTGCGCTTCACGCTGGATGCGGAGGGCCAAGCGTCCTTCGACGCGTGCTCTGCCGATACGGAAGACAGCAAGACCCGCATTCTGCGCGCCGCCAGCCTGACCGGCACGATTGAAAGCCCCGACTGCGCAATCGGTCTGGGCGTCCCATCGCCGAACTGGACCAAAGCGGTGGAAGTCGCGATGGCGGGATTGAAGGACATGGGCGGCGGCTCCCTCACCTTCTCGGACGCGGACATCACCATGGTCGCGCTGGACACCACCAGCCAAGGCACCTTTGACCGCGTGGTCGGGGAAGTGGACGCGGCGCTGCCGGATGTGTTTTCCATGCATGCGGTTTTGCCGGAGAAAGTCGTCGTAGACGGCACTGGCGCGGAGGCCGCGATTGAGTTCGTCGCCACGCGCAGCCCAGAGGGCTTGGTGCAACTCCGCGGCCGCCTTCCCGATGACAGCACGGAGCAGATCGTCGGATCATTTGCCCGCGCGCAATTTGGCACGGCCAACGTTTATCTGGCGACCCGCGACGATTCCTCCCTGCCGCAAAACTGGTCGGTACGGGTGCTGGCGGCGCTGGAAGCTTTGGGCAGCCTAGAAAGCGGCAGCGCGGTCGTGCAAAAGGACTACGTGGAAATCCGCGGCGTGAGCGGTGAGAAAACCGCATCCGACACGATTTCCAGAACACTGGCCGACAAGCTGGGCGAAGCGGAAAACTTCGAGGTCAACGTGCGCTACGACGTGATGCTGGACACCACGTTGAACATTCCGACGCCGGAAGAATGCGTATCGCGGATCAACCAGATCCTGAACGCATCGAAAATTGTGTTCGAGCCGTCCTCTTCCGAGATCACGGAAGACGCAGGGCGCACCATCGACAAAATCGCCGAGATCGCCAAGCAATGCGAACGGGTTCGCATGGAGATCGGCGGCTACACGGACAGCCAAGGGCGCGAAGAAATGAACGCCGCGCTGAGCCAGAAACGTGCCGACGCGGTGCGCGCCGCCTTGCAGGGACGCCGCGTTCTAACGGGCAGCATTACCGCCAAGGGCTACGGCGAAACCGACCCGATTGCCGACAATGATACCGCTGAGGGCCGCGAGGCAAACCGACGTATCGAGTTCAAGCTGTTGACAGACGCGCGTGCGGCAGCCACAGACAAGCCCGAAGCAGAAACCGAGACACCTAGTGAATAGATCCGAATTCATCATCGCCACCGCATTTATCCTTTTTCTGGCGTTTTGCGCTGGCTGGTTCGCCTGCTGGCTGGTTCAGCGGTTCAGCCGCGTAACGACAGCGGATGTGGCGGAGCTTGATGAAATGGCGAAGGCCCTGCACGACGCGGAAGAAACCCGCGATCAGGCCATCACTTACCTGCAACAACGCGAAGCCGAACTGACCAACCAACTATCCCAGACAGAGGCCGAGTTGCGGGCTGCAATGGACGGGTTGCGTGATGCGCGTCACGAGGCGGAAGAGCTGCGCGGCTACATCGAGCGCGCCAACCAAGGCGCCTAGGACCAGCGGTCCAACGCGTCTTCGTCGCTGTCTTTTGCGGCGACCCAATCGGCGCCGTCTGCGGTGACTTCCTTCTTCCAGAAGGGCGCGCGCGACTTTAGATAATCCATCAAGAAATCTGCTGCTGCAAAGGCATCCGCGCGGTGACGCGACGCGGTGGCGACCATCATGATGTTGTCGCCCGGCTCCATGGTGCCGAAGCGGTGGATCACCAGCACATCGGCGAGCGCCCAGCGCGCGCATGCCTCTTCGCAGATTTGCGTCAGCGCGCGTTCGGTCATGCCGGGGTAGTGTTCTATCTGCATGCGGGCCAGCCCGCCGGACACATCGCGCGTCACGCCGGTAAAGCTGACGACCGCGCCGATGTCGGTATCGCCCTTGGCGAAGGCGTTCAGCTCTGCACCCGCGTCAAAGGGGGCCTCTTGAACGACAACCCGCATCCCTAGCCGCCCGTCATTGGCGGGAAGAACGCGACCTCGCGCACACCGTCCAAGCTGGCGTCGAAGTCGGACAGGTCTTGATCCAGCGCCACGCGCAACGCGCTGAGGTCGGAGAACGCCAAAGCGTAGCGTTCCTCGCGGGCGCGCAGCTCCTCCACCAGATCCATGACGGTGGTGGCGGCGGTTTCAACCTGCTCTTTCGGCAGGCCGATGCGTTCGCGGACCCATGCGAAGTACAAGACGTTGATCACGGCTTTGCCTCCTCACGCAGGAAGGGCATCGCTTTGCGCAGGTAGTCCCAGCCCGTCATGAGCGTCAGCAGCGCCGCGACCCACAGCAGGACAACGCCCAGCTTGAACGTCACATTCGCGGCGGTTGCCAGCCCGTTCAGGCCCAGCGGATCATCTGACGCACCGGACACGATGGCCTCCACCATAAGGTCGTCCATGCCGGAGGTGCGGTCGATGAACTCATGTTCAAACAAGCCGGTGGCGAAAAGCACCGCAATAGCCGTCATCTGCGCGGTGGTTTTCCATTTGGCCAACTTCGTGACCTTCAACAAACCTGCGGTATCGCCCAAGAATTCACGCAAGCCCGACACGAAGACCTCCCGAAACAGGATCAAGGTGGAGGGCAGCAGGACCCAAGGGTTCATGCCGGAAAATCCGGTGATCACCAGCAGCGCGATGATGACCATCGCCTTATCGGCAATCGGGTCCAGCATCGCGCCGAATTTGCTTTCCTGCTTCCATGCGCGGGCAAGGTAGCCGTCGATCCAATCCGTCAGCGCCGCGACCACGAAAAGGATCAGCGCAAACCAGTCGGCCCAAGGCCGCTGAAAATACAAAAACATGACCGCCACACCCGGGGCCGCCAACAGACGCAACAGCGTCAGGATATTGGGAATATTCCACGTCATGCGCCATGTGTAGCGGAGCCCTGCCCCAGTGGGAAGTGAGGACTTTAGGCGGGGTTGTCGCCTAAACTACAGCGGTGCGGGCGCTATAGGTGCTGTGCGGTCAGACGCGCGACCAGCTCTGCCACGACGGCGTCCAAGTCTTGCGCGATGTCGACGGCGACGCCAGCCTCGTCGGGCTCTAGGGGTTGCAGGGTGGCGAACTGGCTGTCGAGCAGGCTCACGGGCATGAAATGGCCCGTCCGCGCGGCCATGCGGGCCTCTATCACGCTGCGGGCCCCTACCAGATGTGCGCAGACCACCCGCGGGCAGGCCTGCCTGATCCGGTCGCGGTAGCTGCGCTTTAGCGCAGAGCAGCCGATGAGCGTTGGCACCGCCGCATGTGCCAGCACATCGCCGACCTTATCCAGCCACGGGGCGCGGTCGTCGTCTTGCAAGGGCCGACCCGCCGCCATCTTGTCGATGTTGCTTTGCGGGTGCAGGTCGTCACCGTCCAGATAGACAGCGCCCAACTGCTCCGCCACGGCAAGCCCGACGGAAGACTTGCCGGAGCCTGCGACCCCCATGACAATCGCTTTCAACACCTAGAGGGACGCCGTGATGCCGCCGTCCACATAGAGCGTGTGGCCGTTCACAAAGCTGGAGGCTGGCGACGCCAAGAACACCGCCGCACCGACGAGTTCATCGACGTTGCCCCAACGGCCCGCTGGCGTGCGCTTTTCCAGCCAAGCGGAGAATTCATCATCCGCCACCAGTGCCGCGTTTAGCGGTGTGTCAAAATAACCCGGCGCGATGGAATTGCACTGAAGCCCGTGTTTGGCCCAATCCGTGGCCATGCCTTTGGTCAGGTTGCCCACCGCGCCTTTCGTGGCGGTATAGGGCGCAATACCAGGCCGCGCCAAAGCCGTCTGCACGGAGGCAATGTTGATGATCTTGCCCGCCCCGCGTGCGATCATGTGGCGGGCGACGGCTTGGCCCACGTGAAAGACGGACGCCACGTTGGTTTGCAACAGCTTCTCGAACGCATCGGCCGGGAAGTTTTCCAGCTCCGTGCGGTGCTGCATGCCAGCGTTGTTGATCAAGATGTCGATGGGGCCGACGTTGGCCTCGAAATCATCCACCGCCTTGCGCACGGCGTCGTGGTCTGTCGCGTCAAAAGCAAGCGTATGAGGCGTGTTTAGAGCCTTTGCAGCGGCGGAGAGCTTGGCCTGATCGCGGCCATTTAAGACCACCTCTGCGCCTGCCTCTTGCAGGCCTTTCGCCAGCGCGTAGCCGATCCCTTGCGAGGAGCCCGTGACAAGTGCGCGCTTGCCGGTGAGGTCGAATAGAGCAGCGCCCTTGGTCATGGTGACATCCTTAAATTTAGTGAACTGTTAGAGGGATCATATTGGCACGGTTTCATAGCGCGCGAAAGCACGGCAGCACATCACCATCTGCGGGCGTCGCCATGAACACGGCGCGGGCAATGGCGCGGGCCAGACAGGTGGCGGCGGCATGGCCGACCATTAGCGGATCACCCTGCTTGTCGCCCGCGGACACCGCAAACACCAGATCGCCGTCCATCGGCGTGTGCGACGGAACAATCGCGCGCGCCATGCCGTCATGCGCCGCGACGGCCATGCGTTTGGCCTGTGCCTTGGTCAGCTTGGCGTCAGTGGCGACGATGGCGATTGTGGTGTTCGCCCCCTCCCCCACGTCGGTTTTGAGCGGGAGCCGCGTCGCGCCGTAGGAGGCGGGATCGCCGCCTAGGCCGCCGAATTCCTCGCCAAACTCGGACTGGGCCGCCCAGAACTTTCCGGCGGGGGTGACAACGGTGCCGATCGGGTTTGCAACAACAAGGGCCGCGACGGTGACCCCGTCGTCCAGCACCACGGACGCGGTGCCAAGCCCGCCTTTGTGCGTCGCGGTCGTTGCCCCTGTGCCCGCCCCGACGGAGCCTTCGGTGACGTCTTCGCCCGCCGCATCCAGCGCCGCGCGACCAAGGGCGGCATAGGGGTTATCACCCCAATCCTTCTGACCGCCATTGAGCAGATCGAAGATGATTGCAGCGGGCACAATCGGCACGCGCATATCCCCGACGGCAAAGCCGCGCCCTTGGGCCCGCAGGCCCGACAGCACGCCAGATGCCGCGTCCAGCCCGAAGGCGGAGCCGCCGGACAACACCAGCGCATCGACGCCCTCCACGGATTTATCAGGGTCTAACAAGGCGATTTCGCGGGTTCCGGGGGCGCCGCCCATGATGTGCACGGACGCTATGAACGGCGCATCGGCGGTCAGAACAGTCGCGCCAGATTTCAGCGCATCATCCTGCGCGTGGCCGACCCGCAGGGCTGAGATGTCCGTGATCGAATTGCGGGGACCAGCTTTCATCAAATGCACCGCCCGCCGTCGACTTCCATACAAACGCCGGTGATCATTGACGCCTCGTCCGAGCAGAGGAAGCAGGCGGCGTTTGCCATATCCTCCGGCGTGGAAAAGCGGCCCAGCGGGATGGTCGATAGAAACTTCGCACGAACCTCTGGGGTATCTTCGCCCATGAAGCTTTTGAGCAGCGGGGTGTCGCCCGCGACGGGGTTGATCGCGTTCACGCGGATGCCGTCAGGGGCCAGCTCCACCGCCATCGCCTTGGTCGCGGTGTTCATCCAGCCCTTGGAGGCATTGTACCAGTTCAGACGCGGGCGCGGGCTAACGCCTGCGGTGGACGCCACGTTCAAGATCGCGCCGGAGCCTTGCTTTTTGAACAGCGGGACAAGGTGTTTCGCGGTGTAATAAACCGACTTGCAGTTCACCGCGAAGACCTTGTCGAAGTCCTCTTCGCTGACGTCCTCCATCGCGGCTGGAAGGTGGGTTGTTCCGGCGTTGTTAATCAGGATGTCGATGCTGCCAAAAGACTCTAACGTGGCCTCAATCATTGATTTAACGCTCGCACCTTGCGCGACGTTGGTGATCACTGCGCGGGCGCTACTGCCCAATTCTATCGCCAGATCTTCGGCCAAATTCAGGTCCGCGATCATGACGTTCGCGCCCTCTGCCACGAACTTGCGCGCGATGCCTGCACCGAACCCTGACGCGCCACCCGTGACGATTGCTGTTTTTCCCTCAAGACGCATGTGCGGCCTCCCTTTGATGTGAATTCTGGTCAGCCATGAAGTGCTGCGACGGTCTTTAATGTGGAGAAGCCGTAGAGGGCCTCGAAGCCCTTTTCGCGCCCGTGACCGGATAGGCCCGTGCCGCCGAATGGCAGCTCGACCCCGCCACCCGCGCCGTAGTTGTTCAAGAACACCTGCCCCGCGCGTAACGCCTTGGCGAGCCGCATTTGCCGCGCGCCCTCGCGCGACCAGACGGAGGCCACCAAGCCGAACTGCGTGCCGTTCGCGATGGAGAGCGCTTCGGCCTCATCGTCGAAGGGGATGACCACCTGAACGGGGCCGAAGATTTCTTCTTGAGCCAGAACATGCCCCGGACTTACGCCCGCAAACAGCGTGGGGGCGACGTAGTGGCCGCCGTCCGGCGCGTCGGTGACCACCTGCCCCTGCGCGGCTTTTTCAAGCGATGCGCCTTGGGCGATGAAGCCTTCGACGATGTCCTTCTGGCGAGCGGAGATCAGCGGCCCCACGTCCAGATCTGCCATTGCGGGGCCGACTTGCAGGTCGCCGTAGCGGGCGGCCATGCGGTCCAGCACCTCGTCAAAAACGCCGCGTTGCACCAAGATACGCGATGACGCGGAGCAGGTTTGCCCCGCGTTCTGCACGCCAGCGTTCACCAAGAACGGCAAGGCGGCGTCAATGTCGGCGTCATCGAACACCAGTTGCGGGGATTTACCGCCCAGCTCCAACGTGACGGGCACGATGTTTTCCGACGCCTGCCGCTGGATCAATTTGCCGACCCCGACGGAGCCGGTGAATGACACGTGGTTAACACCCGCGTGGGCGGACAGGGCCGCGCCCGCCTCCGCACCAAGACCGGGGACCACGTTCAACACGCCTTCCGGCAGCCCCGCCTGTCGGGCCAGATCGGCGAAGGCGAGCGCGGTCAGGCAGGCTTCCTCCGCAGGTTTCAGGACGGCTGCGTTGCCCATCGCCAAGGCCGCCCCGACGGAGCGGCCGATGATCTGCATCGGATAATTCCACGGGATGATGTGGCCGGTAACGCCGTGCGGTTCGCGCAGGGTGTAGACGGTGTAGCCGTCCAGATAGGGGATAGTGTGGCCGTGCAATTTATCCGCCGCGCCGCCGTAAAATTCCATGTAGCGCGCCAAGGCCAAAGCGTCGGCTTTTGCCTGCTTTAGAGGCTTTCCGACGTCCATCGCTTCGAGGCGGGCCAGCGTGTCGGCGTTGTCCAAAACCAGCTGGCCGATCTTTGCCAGAATGCGCCCCCGCTCCGGCGCGGTCATGCGGGCCCACGGCCCGTGCAATGCCTCTTCGGCGGCGGCAACGGCGTGGTCGACATCCTCCTGCCCGCCGCGTGCAATCTGGCAGATCACCGTGCCGTCGGACGGGTTGCCAAGGTCCAGCGTTTGCCCCGCAACGGGGTCGACCCACGCGCCACCGATAAAGCAAAGGGAGGGATCAAACCAAATGTCTTCTGTGCTCATACGGTGGCCTTTCTATGCGGCGGGAAGTTGGGGGGCGGCTGCGATCAGAGTGCGAGTGTAGGGATGGGAGGGCGCGGTAAACAAGGTCTCCGTCGCGCCTTCCTCTACGATCTTTCCGGCCTTCATCACCAAACAGCGGTCAGTGATGGCGCGCACGACGGACAGATCGTGGGAAATAAACAGGTAGGTCAGGCCGAACTGATCCGACAAATCCGCGAGCAGATCAAGGATTTGGGCGCGAATAGACACGTCTAACGCGGACACGGCTTCGTCCAACACGATAAGGTCTGGTTTGATTATCAGCGCCCGTGCGATGGCGATGCGCTGCCGCTGGCCGCCGGAGAACTCGTGGATAAATTTATGCTTGTCGGGCGGGGTCAAACCCACAGAAATGAGAGCGGCGTCGACCTCTTCGGCGGTGGCTTTGCGGTTGAGCAGGTGAAACGGCTCCGCCACCAAGCGCCCGACTTTGTGGCGCGGGTTGAAGCTGCCGTATGGGTCTTGGAACACCACCTGCATTTTGCGGCGCACGGCGGGGCCCACGGGTTCGCCGTCCAACAGAATTTTGCCGCCCTGCAAAGGATCAAGGCCCAGAATGGCCCGTGTTAGGGTCGATTTTCCGCACCCGCTTTCACCGACGAGGCCTAGGCTTTCGCCGCGTTTGATCTCAAAACTGACGCCATCTACCGCGCGGAACGTATCCACGGGACCGAACAGGGACCGACGCGGAAGGGTGTAATCCCTTGTGGCATTTTGCACCTGCAATAATGGGATTTCCTGCGGCTCTGCCGATCTGACGGGTTGGTGGCCGGATGCCGCGAACAGAGCTTTGGTGTAGGGGTGGGTCATCGTGCGGTGAAGGTCCGCCGCACCAGTCTCGACCACCGCGCCGTCTTTCATGATGACGATGCGGTCCGCCATGTCGCTGACCACTGCCAAGTCATGCGAGATGAGCAAAAGGCCCATCCCGTCCTCGCGCACCAGTCTGGCAAGAAGGGCGAGGATTTCTGCCTGCGTGGTGACATCAAGGGCCGTTGTCGGCTCATCCGCGATCAACAGCTTCGGCTGCAAGGCAATCGCCATCGCAATCACAACGCGCTGGCGCTGGCCGCCTGAGAGTTCGTGCGGATAGCGGCTAAGCGGAAATTTGTCAGCGGGCAATTCGCAGCGTGTTAGAGCCTGTTTTGCGCGCTCAAGGGCTTCCGATTTACTGGTTTTCGGCTCATGTATCAGGATCGTTTCAGCCACTTGGGCACCGATAGTCTGAACCGGATTAAGCGCGGTCATAGGTTCTTGGAACACCATCCCGACATCGCGCCCGCGCATGGCGCAGAGCGCCGGTTCCGTCATTGTCAAAACGTCCCGCCCCAGCAGCGAAATCCGTCCCTGACACGACGCACCGCGCGGCAGAAGTTGCATGACTGAAAACGCGGTGAGCGACTTGCCGGAGCCACTTTCTCCGATGACGCCCACGACCTCTCCCGCGCCGACAGATAGCGACACATCGCGCAGGATCGGCAGGTCGCCGATTGATAGATTCAGCTGTTCGATAGAGAGGAGAGTCATCGCTCCACCCGCAGTTTAGGGTCTAATACGTCGCGAATGCCGTCCCCTGCCATGTTCAGCCCCAAGACGGTGAAGAGGATCGCGAAGCCCGGAAACAGGGCCACATGCGGGGCCAATGCGATGAGCGTTTGGGCGTCTGCCAACATGCGGCCCCATGAGGGCGTGGGCGGCTGCGCACCGAGGCCGACGTAGGACAAGGCCGCCTCTGCCAGAATGCCCAAGGAGAACTGGATCGTGCCTTGCACGATCAGCAGGTTGGCAAGGTTTGGCAAGATATGCTCCGCCGAGATACGCACCGCACCCTTGCCCGCAACCCGCGCGGCAAGCACGTAATCGCGCGTCCACAGAGACAGCGCGGCGCCGCGTGTGAGGCGGGCGAAAACGGGGATGTTGAAGATGCCGATGGCGATGATCGCGTTGATGGCAGAGGGGCCGAAAATGGCGGTGATCAGGATCGCGATGAGCAGCGAGGGAAAGGCAAAGATCAGGTCGTTGCCACGCATGATGACCTCATCCAGCAGCGAGCCTTTGCGCGCGGCGGCGGTGAGGCCAAGCGGCACGCCGAGCCCCATACCGATGACCACCGCCACGATCGCCACGGCGATGGACGTGCGTGCGCCAACCATGATCATCGAGAAGATATCGCGCCCGAAATGGTCAGTGCCAAACCAGTGGTCGGCGGTCGGTGTCTTTAGCTTGTTGGCGATGTCCAGCACTGTGACGTCATAGGGCGTCCACAAGAACGACAGCGCGGCACCCAGCGCGAAAATGGCGGTCAGCGTGAGGCCGAAAATCAGGTTCCTCATGCGCGGCCCCGAAGGCGTGGGTCGACCCATGCGTAGGCCAGATCGACGGCAAAATTGACCATGATCACCGCGAAGACGAGCAGGAACACGACGCTTTCCACCATGATCAAATCACGTTGCGAAATGGCTTGAAAAACCAGCCGCCCGAGGCCGGGTAAGTAGAAGACGTTTTCGATGATGATGGCCCCCGCGAGGAGGAACGAGAATTGCAACCCGATGATCGTGAGAACGGGGATCATCGCGTTGCGCAAGGCATGTCGCCAGAGCGATTGACGCCTTGTTAGACCCTTTGCGCGGCTGGTTCGGATGTAATCCTCCGACAGGGTATCAAGCAGGGCGGAGCGCATGACCCGCGCGAGAATGGAGGCTTGCGGCAACGCCAGCGCGATGGCCGGAAGGGTCAGCGCCTTGAGCGCGGCGGCGGGGTTTTCCCAACCTGGAAAGCCGCCTGCGGAAAACCAGCGCAAGTTGATGGCGAACAACACGACCATCAGCATAGCGAACCAGAAGTTGGGCACCGCGATGCCAAGCTGGGTGGCCCCCATCACGGACATATCCGCCCACGATCCGCGCTTGGTGGCGGCGAGGATGCCAACGGGGAATGCGACCAAAACCGTCAGCCCCAGCGCGATGAGGGCCAGCGGCAGAGACAGCCAGAGGCGTTCGCCGATGATCTCCGCAACGGGGGTCCGGTAAGTGTAGGACGTGCCGAAGTCGCCCGACATCATGCCCGTGACCCACGACAGGTAGCGCGCGGAGAGTGATGCGTTCAGCCCCAGTTCTTCGCGCAGGGCGGCCACCGTATCCGGTTGCGCGTTGATGCCCAGCATGAAGGACGCGGGGTCACCGGGGATCACCTCTATACAGGCGAAAATGACAAGGCTCGCCACGATCAGCGAGATCACGAGCGAGCCTAACCGTTTGATGGCATAGCGTAGCATATTGGTTCGCTATGCCCCGTTTCTACTCGGACCAGCTTACGCCGGTCAGATCAATTGCTTGGGTCGGGGCGTCGGCCCAGATGCCTTGCAGCTTGGCATTTACCACGGAGGTGAGGGCAAGCTGGAATAGATACGCGTTGACGTAATCCTCGGAAATTATCGTTTGCGCGGTTTGCAGCATCTGGTTGCGCGTCTCGCCGTCGGCCTCGACATCGAAGTCGGCCATCAGCTTTTGCAACTCCGCGTTGTCGTACTGGAAGTAGTAGTCGGGGCGGGCATAGATGCCGATGTCCATCGGCTCGGTATGGGACACGATTGTCAGACCGAAATCCTTGCCACGGAAGGCCTGTTCCAACCACTGTGCCCATTCCAGATTGCTGATCTCTGTCTCTATTCCGACGTCGCGCAATTGGGCTGCGATGATCTCCCCGCCGCGCCGCGCATAGGACGGCGGCGGCAGCTTTAGGGTCGTTTTAAAGCCGTCGGGCAGGCCAGCCTCGGCCAGAAGGGCCTTGGCTTTTTCGGGATCGTAATCGGAGTTTCCGGTGAGGTCGACATAGGCCGGATTGTGCGGCGCGAAGTGGGACCCGATGGGCGTGCCGTAGCCAAACATCGCGCCGTCAATCACCGCTTGGCGACTGATTGCGTGGCTCACGGCTTGGCGCACCAGCTTGTTGTCGAACGGCGGTTGCTTGTTGTTCATGGCGAGGATCGTCTCGCCCTCCGTGTTGCCAGCCAGCACGGTAAAGCGTGGGTCGGCCTCGAACTGTGCCAGATTTTCCGGCGCGGGGTAGCTGTAGAACGCATCCACATCCTCGGCCATCATCGCGCCGAACGCGGCTGTTGGTTCGGAGATGAACTTGAAGGTGGCTTTCTCCAGCGTCGCGGCGTCGCCCCAATAGTCGGGGTTGCGCACAAGGGTGATGCTGTCGCCTTGCTTCCAGTCATCGAATTTGAACGCGCCGGTGCCAATGGGCATGGACTTGATGTCGTCGATACTTTCGGGGGCCACGATCACCGCGTCACCCCACGCCATATTGAACAAAAAGCTGCCCTGAGGGGCCGCCAGCGTGACCTTGACGGTGGTGGGATCAACGGCCTCCACAGTGTCTATATTGGCGAAAAGCGCCTTTTGCGCGTTCACCGAGTCCTCTGCGCGGGCGCGATCCAGCGAGAAGACAACGTCGCTGGCATCCAGATCGGTACCGTCGTGGAATTTCACGCCCTCGTGCAAGGTGAAGGTGTAGGTTTTGCCGTCCTCGGAGATGTCCCAATCCTTCGCCAACCCGTTCACCACGGAGCCATCGGAGGCGAAGCGCATCAGCCCCTCGAACACATTGGCGTATAGCACTTGGTCAATCGCGCCAGCGGCGGCGGATGTCGGGTCAAGGTGCGGCGGCTCTAGCTGCAGGCCGATGGTGACATCTGTTTTAGCGATTGCAGCGCCCGTGAGCAGCGCGGTCGCGGCCACGGAACCTAGTATCCAGCGGGTCATTGGGTATCCTCCGTCTGAGTGGCGCGGTTGCCGCACCGTCACCTTGAAGTCTGAAACGGAATCGTAACGTAAGCAAGCCCAAGACGCGGGGGCCACTGGTAACGCTGTCGCTAAATTGGTAATCCCTGCGCAACTTTATTGCGAGAAGGTCCCACGCTGATGAGCGCCACTGCCCGTAAAACCGCCCCCATGCCGCAAGATATCCTTGCGCGCAAAGGTGGCACACCGCTGGTCAGCCTGACCGCCTACACCACGCCCATGGCCGAAATGATGGATGGCATCTGCGATTTTGTGCTGGTCGGCGACTCCGTTGGGATGGTGCTGCACGGGCTGCCGTCGACTGTGGGCGTCACGATGGAGATGATGATCCTGCACGGACAAGCCGTGCGGCGCGGGCTGACAACCTCAATGCTGGTGATGGATATGCCGTTCGGATCCTACGAGGAAAGCCGCGAACAGGCGTTCCGCAACGCCGCCCGCATGATGGCCGAAACCGGCGCGGGTGCGGTGAAGCTGGAAGGCGGGGTCGGCATGGCCGACACCATCAACTTCCTTGTGGCGCGGGGCATTCCGGTGATGGCGCATATTGGCCTGACGCCGCAATCCATCAACACGCTGGGCGGCTACAAGGTGCAAGGGCGCGGCGCGGAGGCGGCGGCGTTGATGGCGGACGCCAAAGCGGTGGCAGATGCAGGCGCGTTTGCCGTGGTGCTGGAAAAGGTGCCCGCCGCGCTGGCCGATGAGATTACCGCAAACGTGGCCATCCCGACGATTGGCATCGGGGCGTCGGCGAATTGCGACGGGCAGATTTTGGTGGTCGACGACATGCTGGGGTTGTTCACCGCGTTCAAGGCGAAATTCGTCAAACGCTTCGCCCATCTGGGCGACGATGCCCGCGCCGCAATTCAGGCTTACGCGGGCGAAGTGCAGTCCCGCAGCTTCCCCGCGGCGGAGCACACATTCGCCCAAACCGCGCCGGAGCCCTCCAAATGAGCGCGCCAATTGTTCGCGGGCTAAGCGAGCTTCGCGCCATGGTGTCGGGATGGAAGCAAAGCGGCGAGACCGTGGGCGTGGTGCCGACGATGGGGGCGCTGCATCAGGGCCACCTAAGCCTTGTTAGAGCCGCAAAAGACGGTTGTGACCGTGTGATCGTGACGATCTTCATTAACCCCAAGCAGTTCAACAACCCCGCCGACTACGACAACTACCCGCGCACCGAAGAGGAAGACGCCCGCAAGTTGGCGCCCTTTGGCGTGGACGCGGTTTATGTGCCGGACGGGCCGACAATGTACCCTGATGGCTTTGCCACAAATGTGTCGGTCGGCGGGCTGACGGATGTGCTGTGTGGCGCGCACCGTCCGGGGCATTTTGACGGGGTTGCCACGGTCGTCAGCAAGCTGTTTTTGCAAACGCAGGCCGACCGCGCCTATTTCGGCGAAAAGGACTTTCAGCAGTTGCAGGTGGTCACGCGGCTGGCCGCCGATCTGGACATCCCGATCAAGGTGGTCGGCTGCCCGACGATCCGCGAGGAAGACGGGTTGGCCATGTCATCGCGTAACCTGCTGCTGTCGGACCGCGCGCGGGTCTGGGCCCCTGCGCTGAACACCGCGATGGAAGAAATGGCCGAAGGGCTGCTGGCGGGCGGCGACATGGCCACGTTGCGGGCAAAGGCCGTCGCGCAGATCGAACGGGCAGGCTTTACCGAGGTGGAGTATCTGGACCTTCGGGCCTGCGACACGCTGGAGTTACTGGAGACCCCAAGCCGACCCGCGCGACTATTGGCCGCCGCATGGCTGGCTGGCGTCCGGTTGATCGACAATATAGCCGTGGGGTAGTTGAAACCTGCTCTAAAATGCCGGATTTCGCACCATTGTGAGTTGCAATGAGTCGCTAAAAGGCGTCTCAGACGCAGATCAAACGCCCACTACCGTGATAGGACACCGCTTGACCGACCGATCATTCATTCGCCACGTTGTCTTCTTCAGCGCGAAGGACAAAGGGGACATCGCCCGCATCCGTGACGGGCTGAGCATGCTGCGCGACATCCCTCATTCGCAGACCTTCGAGGTTGTAGAGAACAAGAACGTCGACGCGTTGTCGGGTGAGGTTGATGTGGTCGTCTACGCCGAGTTTGAAAGCGACGACGCGCTGCGGGCGTATAAGTCGCACCAGCTTTACCAAGATGCAATTGCCGTGGTTCGCCCCCTGCGCGAGTTACGGATCGCTGCGGACTTCTAGTCCCAATGACCGCCCCCATGGTGCGTTTTGACCACGGACCGCTGGGCACAGGCACAGCGTTTGAAAACGCGCGCGATGTTATCACCGCCCTGACGCCGGACGATGTGCCTCGCGCCTTTGCGGCGCTTCAGGAGGCACAATCGCAAGGGCATTGGCTGGCAGGCTTTGCGTCTTACGAGTTGGGCTACCTGATGTCGCGCAAGCTGCACGGGTTGCTTCCAGATGCGCGGCAGTTGCCGTTATTGCAGTTCGGTGTGTTTGACGCCCCGACCCCTGCCCGCGCGCTAAACACGGAAAATTCGACCCTAACACCGCCCAAACCCGCATGGGATCGCGCGCGCTATGCGCAAGCGTTTGGCGTGGTGCATGAGTTCATCAAGGCGGGCGACATCTATCAGGCGAACCTGACGTTCCCACTGCACGCACAGCTAAGTGGCCCGCCAGAGGCGCTTTATGCCGCGTTATCTGCCCGCCAAAGCGTGCCTTACGGCGCGTTGGTGCACTTGGGGGAGACGGCGTTGCTGTCTCGCTCCCCAGAGATGTTCTTCGCGCTGTCCTCCACGGGTGAGTTGACCGCCCGCCCGATGAAAGGCACCGCGCCGCGCGGGGCCACACCCGCCGAGGACGATGCCTTGCGTGACGGTTTGGCCGCCTCCGAGAAGAACCGCGCAGAGAACCTGATGATCGTCGACCTGTTGCGCAACGACCTGAGCCGCATTTCCCAGATTGGCAGCGTTCGCGTGCCAGAGCTGTTCAAGGTAGAGCGCTACGCCACGCTGCACCAAATGACGTCGCGCATCATTGCGCAGATAAACGCGGGCACCAGCATTGCAGAGTTGTTTCGGGCGCTGTTCCCCTGCGGCTCCATTACGGGGGCGCCGAAAATCCGTGCCATGGAAATCCTGCGCGATCTGGAAGCTGGCCCGCGCGATGCGTATTGCGGTGCGATTGGCTGGATCGCGCCCGACGGTGCGATGGAATTCAACGTCGCCATCCGCACGCTGACATGTGCGCCGGACGGCAAGGTCAGCATGAACGTGGGCGGCGGCGTGGTCTACGACAGCACCGCCGACGACGAATACGACGAGGCTTTGTTAAAAGCGCGGTTCGCCACGCTGACCTAACCGCGCGGGTCCAGCAAATCGACCAACACCGACGCCATGACTTTGGCGCTGTCGATCATGTCATCGACGCCCACGTATTCATCCGGCTTGTGGGCCAGTTCCAGCAAGCCAGGCCCGTATGCGATGCAGTTCTTGAGCTTGCCGATACGGTCGATGTGCTTCTGATCATAGGTGCCGGGGGATACGACATATTCGGCGGGTTTGCCCAGCACGTCGCCAATAGCCTTGGCCACCGAAGTGACCACGGGGGCGTCTTTGCTGGCCATCGTCGGCTCCACCGACCAAATCTCATTAAGGTCGTAGCGAAAGTTCTCCCGCTTCGACTTCACGGTTTCCAGCACCGCGCGCACCTCGCGCTCCACCTCTGACTTGGACTCTTCCATGAGGTAGCGGCGGTCGATGATCATTTTGGCGTGGTCCGGCACGCAAGGGGACGGCAATCCGGTGAAATCCGCCTCTGGCTCCGCCTGCCCACCGTGCAACGAATTGATGTTCATGGTGGACGACCGCGCGCCCACAGGCACAACGGGCATCGCGGTTTTCTTGTTGGCCAAGGCGGGGAACAGGGTTTCTTCCATCTCATGCATCACCGCGCCCATGTGGCGTACGGCGCAGTCGCCAAGGAACGGCATGGAGCCGTGGGCAATCTCCCCGTGGGTTTCGATTTCCGCCCACCACACGCCGCGATGACCGAGGCAGATGCGGTCTTTCTGAAGCGGTTCAGGGATGATCACATGCTGGACGTGTTTGTAATGTCCCTGCTCCGCCAGATAGGCGACGCCGCCGTAACCGCCGGTTTCCTCGTCGGCGGTGCCACTGATTTCAATGCTGCCGGCGAAATCGGGGTGTTGTTCCAAAAACGCCTCTGCCGCGATGATCGACGCGGCCATCCCGCCTTTCATATCGCAGGTGCCGCGCCCGTAGATTTTACCGTCGATCAGTTCCGCGCCGAACGGGTCTGTGGTCCAGCCCGCGCCAACCTCCACCACGTCTGTGTGGCTGTTGAAATGCACGCAATCACCTGCGCGTTTGCCGTCATAGCGCGCGACGATATTCCAGCGCGGATATTTCTCGCTGTCACCGGGGGTGCCGTGGGCGCGGATCAGGTTGCAGGTGAACCCGCGCGCCTCCAGCCGCTGTTTCAGATACTCGCAAATCTCGCGGTAGTTATCGCCTGGCGGGTTTAGGGTCGGAATGCGAATAAGGTCTTGGGTCAGCGCGATCAAATCGTCGCGCTTGGCCTCGATGCGGGTATGTAAAGGCGTTTGGGCTGTCATGGCGGTAGGCTATGGAGAACCGCGCCGCCTGCCAAGTGGCGTGTCAGCCTTTTTCGTGGAAGTGGTCGTAGATCGTTTGCGCCATGGCATCAGACACCCCGTCAACATTGCGCAGGTCCGCCAGATTGGCCCGCGCGACGGCCTTGGCAGAGCCAAAGTGCAATAATAGAGCCTTTTTGCGTTTCGGGCCGACGCCTTCGACTTCGTCCAGCGGGTTCTTCATTTGCGACTTTGCCCGCTTGGCGCGGTGGGTGCCAATCGCAAAACGGTGCGCTTCGTCGCGCAGGCGCTGGATGAAGTAGAGCACCGGATCATTGTGGCGCAGCGCGAAGGGGCGCGTGCCGGTGCGGTGGAATTCTTCCTTGCCCGCGTCGCGGTCTTCACCTTTGGCGACGCCAACCATCGCGATGTCCTCGACATTCATTTCCCGCATGATCTGGCGCACGGCAGAGACTTGACCCGCACCACCGTCGATCAACAGCAGGTCGGGCCACATGTCGGTTTTGCGCTCCGGATCTTCCTTTTGCAGCCGCTTGAAGCGCCGCATCAGCACCTCTTTCATCATGCCAAAGTCATCACCCGGCACGAGGTCTTCGCCCTTGATGTTGAACTTGCGATATTGATTGCGCAGAAAGCCGTCCGCCCCTGCGACGATCATCCCGCCCACTGCGTTGGTGCCCTGAATGTGGGAGTTATCGTAGACTTCGATCCGCTTCGGCGGGGCGTCCAGATTGAATGCCTCCGCCACGCCCTGCAGCAGCTTTGCCTGCGTCGCGCTTTCGGACATTTTGCGGGCCAAACTTTCACGCGCGTTGCGCAGCGCACCGGTGACCAGCTCGTATTTCTCGCCGCGTTGGGGCAGCAGAATTTCAACCTTCCGGTCGATCTTCTCACCCAAGGCGCTCTCCATCAATTCCCGATCCTCAATATCGTGGGACAGGATGATCTGACGCGGCGGCTCCTTGTCCGAATAGAACTGGCCAAGGAACGCCTGCAAGATTTCCGGCTCCGCGGCGTCGGCGGTTTTCGGGTAGAAGTCGCGGTTCCCCCAGTTCTGGTTCGCGCGGATGAAAAACACCTGAATACAGGCCTGCCCGTGTTCCAGATGCAGTGCGATGACGTCGGCCTCCGACACCGTTTGCGGGTTGATACCTTGCGCCGTCTGCACTTGGGTTAACGCGCGGATACGGTCGCGCAGGGCGGCGGCACGTTCGAATGCCATCTCCTCAGAGGCTTCCTGCATCTGCTTGGCCAACTTTTCTTGCATGTTCGTGGAGCGGCCAGACAGGTATTTCTGCGTGTCCTTCACCAGCTTCGCATAGTCGTCTTGGCTGATCTTGCCGACGCAGGGCGCGGCGCAGCGTTTGATCTGGTACTGAAGGCACGGGCGTGAACGGGTCTCAAAATCACTGTCAGAACAGGTGCGCAGCAAGAACGCCCGCTGCAACTGGTTCAGCGTCCGGTTCACCGCACCGACCGAGGCGAAGGGGCCGTAATAGCTGCCCTTCTCCCGCTTGGCCCCGCGATGCTTTTTAAGCTGCGGGTAACCGTGGGTCGTGGTGACCAGAATGTTCGGAAAACTCTTGTCGTCGCGCAGCAGCACGTTGAATTTGGGCTTCAGCTGCTTGATCAGGTTTTGCTCCAGCAGCAGCGCCTCTGTTTCCGTCTTCGTCGTCAGGAACATCATCGACGTGGTCTCGGAGATCATTCGCGCGATACGGGCGCTGTGACCGTTGGGATTGGCGTAGTTCGAGACCCGTTTGATCAGCGCCTTTGCCTTGCCGACGTAGAGCACCCGCTGTTGCGCATCGAGCATCCGGTAAACCCCCGGCGAGTTGTCGAGCGTCTTCAGATAAGACTGCACACACTTATGCCCCCTCAGCGGAGCGGGGGGCTCTGACGTGGAATTGGTCGGTGACTTAGCGTCAGTCATTGCGGTGTGATTCCTTACCTTCGCTGCACTGTCGAACAGATGGGATCAAGATGAAAGCTTTCCACCGTTCCTGTGGATAAGCTTGTGGGGGAATTGCCGTGAGCTTGGATTTTCCCTTAGTTTATGGGGCCTCAACGTGAGTGCCTAAAAATTAGGCACTAAATTAAGGCATTGTTTTTAAACAAAACTTTTATCAACCCGCTCCAAACGTTTGAAAACATTAGCGTTTCGGTAACAGATTCGTGACGGCGAAGCCCGACGTGGACAAGTCAACACGCCAAACTTCCAAATAGCGCATTTTCCGTTACTCAACGCCGATCACGTCAGCGGTTTTCCAGCCCAGATGTTGGCCACCGTCGACGCACAAAAGTTGCCCAGTCACCGCAGGTGCGCGCAAGATATAGTCCAGCGCTGCCGTGATATCCTCGGGGTTCGCGCCACGGTTAAGCACGGTCCCTGCCCGCTGCCGCGCGAAATGTTCATCGGACTGGCGCACGCCTTGGACCGTGGGACCAGGGCCGATCGCGTTCACGCGTACCGCTGGAGCCAAAGCCTGCGCCGACGTCTGGGTCAGAGCCCAAAGCCCCATTTTGGCCAGCGTATATGTCATGAATTCCGGCGTCAGCTTGCGCACGCGCTGATCGACCATGTTGATGATCGCGGCCCGCGCGATGGGCTCCCCGTTGGCATCGGTGCCCGCGTCTGGTGCTTGCGCCGCGAAAGCCTGCGTCAGCCAGAACGGCGCTTGAAAGTTCGATCCGATGTGCCGATCCCAGCTGGTGCGCGTTGCCGTGGCGACCGTGTCGTACTCGAAGATCGACGCGTTGTTGATCAGGACACTAAGTGAGCCGCCAAGGGCCGCCGCCGCCGCTGGCACCAAAGCCTGCGCCGCGTCCATGTCCAGCAAGTCCGCCTGTAGCGAGACGGCGTGACACCCCTTGGCCTTGATCATCGCTACGGTCTCTTCAGCCGCCTCAGCAGAGGAGCCGTAGTGCACCGCGACGTCAAACCCCATGTCGGCCAGCTTCAGCGCCATCGCGCGGCCTAGCCTATCCGCTGCCCCAGTTACTAACGCGCGACCTTCAATCACATTTACACCTCTGAGCTAAGCACGATCAAAATATAGACCACATATACCGCACAGAGCGCGAAGCCCCAACGCTTGCCAAGGTCTTTGTGCCAGAACACGACAGGGATCAGGATCAACGATGACGCCAGCATGACCCAGAGGTCGAACCGCAAGAATGCCGAGGGCACCGGAATTGGGCCAACCAGCCCCGCAATCCCCACGATCACCAAGAGGTTGAACACGTTGGAGCCAATCACATTCCCCAATGCGACATCCGCGTGCTTGCGCATCGCGGCCACAACCGTCGTCGCAAGCTCTGGCAAGGAGGTACCAACCGCCACAAGGGTCAGGCCAATGATCGTGTCCGATACGCCCATGCGCACCGCAATTGCGCTGGCGTTATCCACCAACAAGCTGGCCCCTATAGGCAGGCCGACTAACCCAGCCAGAAGGAAGGCAGTCACTTTCCAGCCCGGCATTGTCGGGTCGGCCCCCTCCGGCGCCTCTTCTTCCTTGGATTTCGCCCGTCCGTTCAACGCATCGCGGAACTGGTCGGTCAGAATGATCGCCATACCGCCGAGCAGCACCAAGGCGTGGACCCATGTGATCGGGCCGAAGAAGCAAACCGCAATGAACAACAGCGTCGCCGCGATCATCTGAACATAGCTTTTTTGGGTTCTGGACTGGCTTGTCGGCAAGCCGGAGAACAACGCAGGTATACCCAAAACCAACAGCACATTCGCCGTGTTGGACCCCACCACGTTGCCCATCGCCATACCGGGCACGCCGTCGATCACAGCTTGAATGGCGATCAACAGTTCCGGCGCGGACGTGCCGAAAGCCACGACCGTCAAGCTCACGATGAGCGCGGGAATCCCCAAGCGCAACGACAGGTTGACCGCGCCGCGTACCAACGCGTCACCCGCCACCAGCAAGATGATAAGCCCGCCGAGGGCCCCGAGTAGTTCAAGCATTCCTTAGCCCTTCTTTCGGCAAGGGCATGGGCCTCGGCCAATTTTGTAGCTTCCACATTCAGCACATTTGCGCGCCGACATCGACTTTAGCTTCGGGCCAACCTTTGGCACCTTAAGCTTGCCGAACATGGCCAGCACGGCCATTCCGACCAAAAACAAAGTGATGATTTTAAAGATCATTCAGTCACAGCCCGAACTGCGCCCAAAGCGCTTTCTCATCCAGCTGATCCATCGTGTCGGTCAGCACACGCGCGCCAAATCGTTGAAACAGCGACCGTTTCGGACCGAACACATTGAAGTGGGTCTTGTCGCCGAACCGCTCTTTCATCACGGGCACCAAATGCCCGATCTGATCGGCCAACCCGACGTCGATTGACTTTTGCCCGACCCAGATTTCGCCGGTGAACAAATCACCATTGGTGGATAGCTTGTCCCCCCGACGGGTTTTCACGTGGGCGATAAAATTGTCATGTATCTGCCCCTGTAGCGCTTTGAGGCGGTCGATATCTTCTGGGCGTTCAGGCCGGAACGGATCCAGCATAGATTTGTCTTTGCCAGCCGTGTGAACACGTCGCTCCACCCCTTGACGCTGCATCAATTCATGGAATCCGAAGCTTGCGGATATAACCCCGATGGAGCCAACGATAGAGCTGTCATCCACATAGATTTGGTCCGCACTCGCCGCCAGCCAATACCCGCCAGACGCCGCGACGTCCTCAACGAATGCATATAAGGGAACGTCATTCTCCACCGCCAAACGGCGGATGCGCGCCCCGATGAGGGAGCTTTGAACAGGCGACCCACCTGGCGAATTCAACTGCAACGCAACGGCGGACGGCTTACCTTTGCGAAACGCCTTTTGCAGCAATGGCGCAAGGCTGGCGTCGCTCAGGTTGCCCCCGCGCCCCCCTGCGGCGATGACACCGCTCATGGAGACAACATTGACCGTGGGCGGTGACTTAACAAAGGGAATAAAGCGTTTCATTCCATGCCATGTAAACTCCGGCGGGGTGTCTAACAAGGGTACCCAGTCAAACAGGTTGGTTGTGGTTGCGATTTGGGGGCGCGTGTTGTGGGGTTACAGGATTTTGGGGGCTTGATCTGGCCTTAAAACGCAAACGCCCACCGTTTTACGGGTGGGCTGTTTTCTAGGTTTGGTTGCGGGAGTAGGATTTGAACCTACGACCTTCAGGTTATGAGCCTGACGAGCTACCGGGCTGCTCCATCCCGCGCCATTTGGCCTGATTAGAGGCCTGTTCTGCGCTTGCCTCTAGAACTAAATTTAGGAGAGGCGCATCGGTTAGAGAGATACGATTGATGTTGCTTGTTAGGTTTGGCGGTGACCTACTCTCCCACGTCTTAAGACGCAGTACCATCGGCGCGACGGCACTTAACGGCCGAGTTCGGGATGGGATCGGGTGTTTTGCTCGCGCTATGACCACCAAACCAAACAAACAACATCAGTTTAAACACTCAGATGTTTAAACTGTGTGGCAAAGTCATATTCGTAAGAATGTGACAGCCACCCAGTAGTTATAAACATCTAAGTGTCCAAACAAATTTCTAATCCAAGTCACTTACACATATGTGTAGCTTTTGAAGTCCAGCTTCTACTGGATCAAATCAAGCCTATCGAACAATTAGTACCAGTCAACTGAACGCATTGCTGCGCTTACATCTCTGGCCTATCGACGAGGTGGTCTACCTCGGTTCTCAGGGATACCTTGTTTTGAGGGGGGCTTCCCGCTTAGATGCCTTCAGCGGTTATCCTTTCCGAACATAGCTACCCAGCACTGCCATTGGCATGACAACTGGTCCACCAGTGGTTCGTTCACCCCGGTCCTCTCGTACTAGGGGCAACTCCTCTCAAGTATCCTACACCCACGGCAGATAGGGACCGAACTGTCTCACGACGTTCTAAACCCAGCTCACGTACCTCTTTAAACGGCGAACAGCCGTACCCTTGGGACCTGCTCCAGCCCCAGGATGAGATGAGCCGACATCGAGGTGCCAAACGGTGCCGTCGATATGGACTCTTGGGCACCATCAGCCTGTTATCCCCGGCGTACCTTTTATCCGTTGAGCGATGGCCCTTCCACTCGGGACCACCGGATCACTATGACCGACTTTCGTCTCTGCTCGACTTGTCAGTCTCGCAGTCAGGCTGGCTTCTGCCATTGCACTCAACGACCGATTTCCGACCGGTCTGAGCCAACCTTCGCGCGCCTCCGTTACTGTTTAGGAGGCGACCGCCCCAGTCAAACTACCCGCCACACAGGGTCCCGGATCCGGATAACGGACCGCGGTTAGACATCAAGCAGAACAGGGGTGGTATCTCAAAGGAGGCTCCCCAGAAACTGGCGTCTCTGGTTCAAAGCCTACCACCTATTCTGCACATGTTGTGCCTGATGCCAGTGTGAAGCTGTAGTAAAGGTGCACGGGGTCTTTCCGTCTAACCGCGGGAAGCCTGCATCTTGACAGGCAATTCAATTTCGCTGAGTCGATGTTGGAGACAGCGGGGAAGTCGTTACGCCATTCGTGCAGGTCGGAACTTACCCGACAAGGAATTTCGCTACCTTAGGACCGTTATAGTTACGGCCGCCGTTTACCTGGGCTTCAATTCGGAGCTTGCACTCCTCCTTTTAACCTTCAGGCACCGGGCAGGCGTCAGACCCTATACGTCGTCTTACGACTTCGCAGAGCCCTGTGTTTTTAGTAAACAGTCGCCACCCCCTGGTTTGTGCCCCCAGTCAATACTTGCGTAGAAACTGGGCCTCCTTCTCGCGAACTTACGGAGGTATTTTGCCGAGTTCCTTCAACATCGTTCTCTCAAGCGCCTTGGTATTCTCTACCAGTCCACCTGTGTCGGTTTAGGGTACGATCTTATAGAGGGGCTATTTCCAGGAACCTCTAAGCAGCCCATTCAATCCGATAAGGATGAACTACCTTCGAGATCCGTCACCACCTCATGGCCCAGGAATATTAACCTGGTTCCCATCGACTACGCCTTTCGGCCTCGCCTTAGGGGTCGGCTTACCCTGCTCAGATTAGCTTTAAGCAGGAACCCTTGGACTTTCGGCGACAGGGTCTCTCACCCTGTTTGTCGCTACTCATGTCATCATTCTCGCTAGTGATCTCTCCACCGGATGGCTCACGCCCCGGCTTCACAGAAAACTCAATGCCTCCTATGCACTACAAGTAGTGCAAAAGAGGCGTAGAGTTATGTCACACTACGCTCCGCTAC
>NZ_FNOI01000009.1 GCF_900107015.1 Litoreibacter albidus
GGGGGCGTATTTCACCGGTCTCACGGTCCGTGATCCGGTTCTCACGGCGGCGTGATCGCGTGCGCGAGAGGGGATGTTTTGCTGTGCATCAATGCGCAGAAGTGGGGCGTTTTTGCGATGTCTGGGCGTTGAGGCGCGGGGTTCCATGCCCCATATTAGTCTCATCAAACGGCAACACGCCGACACACACATTAGGCAACAGCCTGAAAACAAACAAAAGAGAGTACTGAAAATGAAAACTGTAATCGCAACAATTATCGCCCTGTCCGCAACTGCTCCTGCTTTCGCAGCACAGGTGACAGACGCCGCCGCATTCTTCGCAGCAGACAACAACTCCGCCGCTGAGCGCGTGATCCCGAACACCTCCACCGGTGACGTTTACGCCGCACAATTGGCCGGCGCACAAGCCAACGAAGCCGCCGCAGAGCGCAACGTGTCCGTGACCGCAGGCCAAGCAACCCGCGCAAACACCGACCTGCTGTCGTTCTTCGCACTGGGTAACGAGTCCGCAGCCGAGCGCGTTAACTACTAAGTTCTCCTAGGTCGTCTCCTGACCCGAAAAGGCCCCTCGCATGTGATGCGGGGGGCTTTTTTACGGCTCCATAGACAAGCGACATCGCTTTTTTAGTTAATGCTCAGGTGCATACGCGACCCAGCCTCGGAAGCTGAGACCTGCGTAAAACATGGCAGGTGCGGTGAAGCCCGCCTTGCGCATAAGCGTCTCTTCCTCCCTCTCTGAGAGCAGCGTTAGTTTTTGCATCATGCCTGTCGCCGAGCGAGCAGCGATTGTAACGTCGGCGCTCTCCCCAGCAGCGAATGTGGCTGAGCGCGTTAGCCAATCATGTGCGTGCCCAATTTTGGGTCGGCAATGGTGAGCGATAATCAGGGGAGCGCCGGGGCGCAGACGTTTGCGCAGCCCGCGTAAGACGTGCAGGCGTTCAGCTTCGGTTAAGAAGTGGAGCGTTAGTAGGCAGGTGGCCCCGTCAAAGGGCCTGTCCGGCGCGTCTTCGATATCGCCTCGGAGCAGTTCCACCCGTGATCCTGCGTCCTTTACGATGTCTGCAGCGAGGTCGAGCATAGCTTGCGACGGGTCGACGCCGACGAATGACCAGTTGGGTCTGGCCGTCGCAAAGGAATGCAACTCAAGCCCCCCACCCGCGCCGAGCACGAGGACGGAGGCGTCCTCCCTTGCGGTCTCCGATATCATCACAACCGCCATTCGGTGCAAATCCAACAAGCCGGGAACCCGTTGGGGCGTCACTTTAGCATAATCCGCCACCATAGCTGGGTCCGAAAACGGGTCCATCGTCACTTGCCAAAAACCAAAGCACGGTGGACGGCGGTTCCTGCCGTCACACCATCGCCGACGGCCCAGCTGACACTATGGGGTGCCCGTGCAATGTCTCCCGCGGCGTAGACACCTGGCTGCGATGTCATTTTGGCCTCATCTGTCACGATTAAGGGCCCCATCATGGTCTCTTCGACCTTTACGCCAAGCAGTGCGGCCAATGGGCTAGCGTGCGCCGATTGCGGGACGACATAGAGGGCCTCAATTTCGACCGCGTGACCACCTTGCAGGCGGATATTGGACAGGTTCGTACCTTCACCCTCAAGTGCTGCCAAAGGTCGCGGTTCGATCTGGACGCCGCGCTGTATGAGGAGACCGCTTTGCTCTGTCGTTAGCTCGTGGCCGTTCAGGAATAAGGTTGTAGGTCCCCACTCGGTGATCAGCTGCGCTTGATGCACGGATATTTCATTCCGGTAAAGTACCCCAAGTGACCGATCACTGTATTCGAAGCCGTGGCAATAGGGGCAGTGTAGAACGGATATACCCCAGCGGGCGGCTAATCCGGGGATGTCTGGCAAGGTGTCGTGCAACCCGAAGGCCAGAATCAGCGTGCGGGTGTACAAGGTTTCGCCGGTGTCTAGCCCAACAGAGAAACCATCGCTTTTGCTTTGCGCGCTTTGCGCTGCTGTGGTCCGTACGCTAACCGTCGGATAGCTTTTCAGCTGGAGACGTGCATCCGACAAGATGTCGAGCGGTGCGCGTCCGTCTTGTCCCAGAAACCCGTGGGACGCGGACGAAAAGCGGTTGCGCGGTTTGCCTGTGTCGAGGACCTGCACTTTCCGTCTGGCGCGGCCAAGATAGGTTGCGGCCGAAAGGCCTGCAAAGCCACCGCCGATGATAATGGTATCAAATTGCATGTTAGGTTTCCCTTGGTAGCGACACTTTAGGGGCGACCTAGCAGCGCGAAGGCTTCCCCGAACTCGTATCAGGGGGGCGTGGCGGCGTTGGACATCGGCGCCTTGCTGCTATAACGCCCAGTGTGGCGAAATTAGAAAAGAATCACGTATCATTAAAAGATACATGATATGGCGGGGCCGTCAATTAGCCTCTTTCGGGCAGTGCATCTTGTGGCCAAAATAGGAGGGAGATGGTATGAACCGCGACACGAGGCTTTCGGACGTGCTGCACGTGTTGCTGCATCTTGACCATGTGAAGGAACCGCGAACCTCCGAGTTTCTCGCCAAAAGCATGGGAACCAATCCGGCTGTATTCAGGCGGACCATGGCGGGGTTGCGTAACGCCGGTTACGTGCAATCAGGGCGTGGGCATGGCGGCGGCTGGTCCCTTGCGCGGCCGTTATCTGAACTCACCTTGCTTGACGTTTACACGGCACTTGGCAGCCCGAGTTTATTCGCCATTGGTATGCGCGACGACAACCCTGCGTGCCTTGTTGAGAGAAACGTCAATGAGGCATTGGAGGACACGATGGCGCAGGCAGAGGCGCTATTTGTCGAGCGTTTTGGGGCCATCACCCTCGAAAAACTATTACCCAAGATTGACCCAATGGTTTTTGCAACCTGTGCTAAGTCGACCGACGACTAAACGAGTTTACCGCTAGTAAGCCACGGCCTTGGCCTTGTCGCTGGAGCCGCTCGACAATAGGTTAGTTTTTTACTCCCTACAGATACACCGTCCGAAGGAATACAAAATGGATCTGAACGCCGACTTTAAACAACGCGTCGTTGTGCACTCCGATCAGCTTGATTGGGTTGCCTCCCCGATGCCCGGCGTTGATCGGCGTATGCTTGACCGTATCGGCGGGGAGGTGGCGCGTGCGACGACAATTGTACGCTACGCGCCCAACAGCAAGTTCTCGGCCCACACCCATACTGGGGGTGAGGAATTTATTGTTTTGGAGGGCGTGTTCCAGGATGAGCATGGCGACTTTCCCGCAGGTACTTACGTGCGCAATCCGCCTACATCATCACACACGCCTGGCTCCGATGCGGGTTGCACGATTTTCGTGAAGCTTTGGCAGTTCGACATGGATGACCGCACGCAATTTCGCAAAGCTATGGACGAAGAGCTTGGCGAAAAATCGGATGGCGTTGCGACCGCGCTTCTTCACAAAGATGCGCGTGAAACGGTTACCTGTAGCGAGCTCGACGCAGGCGCGGCATTTGTGAACTCTGACGCTGGCGGCATTGAGCTTTTGGTGATCTCAGGATCGATTACCGAAAGCGGTGAGGAACTTGAAAAAGGCGCATGGTTGCGGCTTCCTGAGGGTCAGATGCTAACTGCACAAGCGGGGAAGGACGGCGCGAAACTCTGGATCAAAACCGGACACCTGCCCTATGCAAAGCCGCCTGTCGTCTAGTGGTTTACTGATGGCTCAGGTGTTACCCGTTCCAGCTTCGGATAAACGCTTGCCAATCAACAGCTCCCGATACCGCATTTGTCCGCCCTTCAAGTGGACACGCATTGCGTTTTCGGCGCCTTCCGCGTCACCCATAGCAATGGCGTGCAAGATGCGTTCGTGTTCGTCAAAGATGAACCGGCGATAAGCGATAAGCTGTTCCTGTGCGCTACCATCCACGATCTTCGATTGTGGAATGGCGCCGCGACCGAAGGCTTCCAGAAAATTGCGAAATACCGGATTGTTGGTTGCGTCGGCGATAGCCAGATGCAGGTCTAGGTCGGCGCGGCGCACCTCCGCCGATGGTGCGGTTTCTATCAGGTTGCGAAACACGCCGTGGAGGCGAAAAATTTCTTCTTCTTGCGCAGGAGAGCGCCGTTGAGCGGCAAGGCGCGCCGCCTCGATCTCAATGGGTGCGCGCACTTCAAGGTATTCCAGATCGCCAGCAATTTGCTTTTTATCCAATGGCCCTGCGGCCCGAAGAAGACTGTGGCTATTCAGGACGAAAACACCCGCGCCCTGTCGGGCCTCCACAAGGCCATCGGACCGAAGTGACGCAATCGCCTCCCGCACAACTGTCCGGCTGACGTCATATTTTTTGGTCAACATCGCTTCGCTGGGCAGCTTGTCGCCTGGACTGAATTCGCCAGATTGAATGCTTTGGCGCAGGGCATCTCCAACCTGTACGACAAGCGTCTTCGATCCGGGGAGCCGAGCATGATCTACCAAAATAAAACCCTTCCTATCGCCACAAATCGCGACGCGCGATTGGCGATGTGAGCAACTTATATGATAAGATATGATTTCTTGCAATGGTGTAGCGCGTGGGGTGTTCAGATGTGAGTTCCCCAAACTTGGATTTGGGTTAATGCAGGGAATGGTGATGGGTCGTCAGCCTTGATCAATTTCTCAAGGCGAACCCATTCGGTACGTTGTTCTGGGAGCGAAAAGCTCTGCCCCGCTGCGGTCTTCTCAAAAGGAAGTTCAGTTGTGAACCCGTTGGAGAACACCAGCCGCCCCGACGTCCACCAAGCATCATGCGGAAAATCGGCGCGTAGGTGCACCACCACCTTGTCGGCCAGAACTTCCCTGCCGAACTCTACCGTGAGCGCTGCGTTTTCATCGCAGTTAATCCCCCAGCTGGAGAATGGCCATTTGCCGTGATCTGTGTTCAACGTCTCGCCGTCAATTGCATTTCGCGCAAAAAATACCGCCTCATTTCGCGTCTCAACATTTGCGCTAGAGTGCGGGTAAACGCCTGATATTGATGGCAAATCATGGGGATTCAGAGCTAAATTTCTGCGCGCAAAAACCTCTTCAGGGTAGGCTTCCCGCACCAGTATGCGGTGTCGGTTTCCATCAAATGCGGTAGGCGGATGTGCGTCCTTCAGCTGCCCGAATGGGATCGCGTAGGTGAGCTGCCTATCCTTGAGAAATATAAACGTCGGCGGTAGGGCGCTATCGAGCGATATGATCAGGAAAATATCTGGCCGCGACGAGCTTAGAGTAATGGTATCGCCATCATTATAGGGTTGGCGGTAGTGTAGTCCGACCTCTTGTGTTCCTTGCGCGCCCGCAAGCGTTAGCTGCGATTTGTTTTTAATTTCGAGTGTTAGCATATCGTTTTTCCTTCTGCGCGCAGCGGCCATTTTGCCAAGTTTCGTCTTGGGGCGACGCCTGCCCCGAACATCGGTTCGGCCACCTACAGGCTGTAATCACTTTTAACTTGTCATATGAAAATGCAACCCGTATTACAAGTTGAAAGAGGTTGCCGACGTCCAGCCACGCAGATCTCGCGATGTTCGCGGCTTACCGTGTCGGTTTTGAAGATAAGGGATCAGATTATGTTAGCTGTCGAGACTCGCCATGCTGTTCACCCCACTCAGGTGCAGGGCGCCACTACGCAGGATGTTCGCGACCACTTTTTGGTCGATAACCTTTTTGCGGCCGGAGAAATTCGTCTGACGTATACGCATTATGATCGGTTCGTGATGGGTGGTGTTGTGCCGGACGGGAAAGACCTTGTTCTTGATGTCGTCCCGGAGACTAAGACGGCCACTTTTCTAGAGCGGCGCGAGATGGGCGTCATGGCGGTGGCGGGCACTGGTCGTGTCACGGTAGCGGCTGAAACCTATGAGATGAGCCGTGGTGACGTGCTCTATATCGGTATGGGGGCTGGCGCTGTGACCTTCTCAGGTGATGCGCGATTTTATCTAACATCAACGCCTGCGCATCGCACTTGCCCTACGCGTTTGATTGTAATGGCGGATGCCGCGAAGGTTGAGCTGGGCGATGCCGCGACGGCGAATGTTCGCACTATTTACCAATTCATACACCCCGACGTTATGGAGAGCTGTCAGCTCACCATGGGGCGTACGGAGCTTGAGGTCGGGTCGGTTTGGAACACGATGCCAGCGCATGTGCATGATCGCCGGATGGAGGCGTACCTCTATATCGATGTCGCGCCGGAGGATCGAGTTGTGCACCTGATGGGTGAGCCGGATCAGACGCGCAACATCTTTGTGGCGAACGAGGAAGGGGTGCTGTCGCCGCCTTGGTCAATCCATTCGGGCTGTGGCACGCGCAACTACTCCTTCATATGGGCCATGGGCGGTGAGAACATGGACTTCACCGACATGGATTTCGTGAACACTGAAGACCTGCGTTGATCGGCCAATGAATCCGCTTGCTTCCAACCCACTAAGGTCTCGCGCTGATTTTGCGCGCGCTGCGGTACAGCTGTGGTCCCCATTGAAGCCACATTTCAGTGCTGGCTGCGCACGGGTCACGCTGTCGCAGACCGGCACGCATTTTGGCCCTGTTGCCTCGGCGCTGGAGGGTTTCTCGCGCCCCTTGTTCGGGCTTGCGCCCTTGGCGGCCGGTGGGGGCGACTTTGCTGACTGGGATATGTTTCGGACAGGCTACGCCAATGGGACGGACCCCGATCACCCTGAATACTGGGGCACGCCGCGTGCCAATGATCAGCGTTTGGTGGAGGCCGCCGCGATCAGTTTCGGCTTGTTATTCGCCAAAGAGCAGCTGTGGGATGCTCAAACCCCTGCCGCGCAAGCCAATATCGCCGCTTGGTTGAAGGCCTGTCTGGCGTGCCAGGTGCCTGACAACAATTGGCAGTTTTTCCACGTGCTGGACTCGCTGGCGCTTGAACATGTCGGCGTCGATCACGACCGCACCGTCCGCGAAGATTGCTTGCAAGCTTTGGAAAGCTACTACCTAGACGATGGGTGGTACGCTGACGGGGCCGTGCGTCGTTTTGATCACTACACACCGTTTGCGATGCACCTGTACGGGTTGCTCTATAGCAAGCTGGCCCACGGGGACGACGCACGCCGTCAACGGTTTCGCGACCGTGCGGCGACCTTTGCGCAAGAATATCAGCACTGGTTTGATGCGAACGGCGCATGCATCGCCTATGGCCGTTCTATGACTTATCGCTTCGCGATGAATGCGTTTTGGGGCGCATTGGGGTTCGCGGATGTCGAGGCTCTGCCTTGGGGCCAAATTCGCGGGCTTTGGGAGCGTAACATGCAGTGGTGGGGCCAACGCGATGTCTATGATCGCGACGGTGTCCTGTCGGTCGGTTATCTTTATCCGAACCTGTTGGTGGCGGAAAACTACGCCTCTCCCTGCTCGCCCTATTGGTCGATGAAATCGTTCTTGCCTCTGGCGCTGGCCGAGGATCACCCGTTCTGGACCGCCCCGCCGGTCGAAAAGCAGCAGGCTACACATCAGTATGCGCAGCCCATCACGGGCGTTATTGGCTACGGCAACAGCGACGACCGCATCATGTTAACAGGATGCTGTGAAATGCGCCGGTCGCACAAAGGTGGGGCAGAGAAATATGGCAAGTTCGCCTACTCAAGCGCCTTCGGTTTTTCTGTCGACCACGACAGCGACGCATTCTTTGCCAACCCGTTCGACAACATGTTGGCGTTCTCGCGTGATGGCAGATCTTTCACTGTGCGTCGTGACATTGATGAGGCCGTGATCGGGGATGACTGGGTGTTTTCACAGTGGTCGCCAGAGCCGGGGATAACGGTGGACACTTGGCTGATCGCCCGCGCACCTTGGCACCTGCGGTATCACCGGATCACCAGTAAGCACCGCTGTTTGGTCACGGAGGGCGGTTTTGCGATCAAGCGCGAGGATGATGATCCCGAGCATGAGACAGCTAAGAACGGCATAGCGAAGGTGCAATCCGAGGGACAGTTTTCACACGTGATCAACGGGCCGACCGCGCCGCGGCAAGGCGTGGTGCGCCGCGCGATGCCGAACTCTTCCTTGATGTACCCGCGTAGTTTCGTGCCGCATTTGACGGGCAAAATAGAAGTGGGCGAGACGTGGCTAAGTGCGGCGGTGTGCGCCGGTATTAATGCGGATAAGACCGAGGAATCAGCGTTGAGCATCCCCGATTTCCCCGATGTCGACACCCTACTCGCGCTGCGCAAGTCGGGCCGTCCTGTAAGTGGCATGACCCTCAGAGAGCCCGACCCGCTTCACATGAACAGGGTGCTTTTGGAGCAGATCGGATTTGAAGCGCTTCAACCTAATGAGGTTTCTGATGAAGTATGACCTGAAGCCCTGCGTCCCGCTGCTAGACGGGCATAAAGCGGTGGTTGCGCATACGTTGGCGATTGATGTCACGACTGTGAACACTGGTTGGGAGGACACCATGCTCGCCTTAGGGGCGGTCATCGGCGGTACGGCGGAGGGCGGCGCGCCCCTATTAAACTGGGCGCGCAGTTGGGCGGATCACCACCTTGCTGCGGGTTTCATCCGCGATGAGCTACCCGACGGATACCAAACCATGCAGCACTCGGGTGCCGCGACACGCGGCTTTTATCTTAGCCCATACTGTGGGGAATGGGGCGGCATATCCGTGCTGGCTGAACTCTCTCGCGCAACGGGTGACGGCTCCTATACTGAAGCCGCCGAAACCATCGCGGACCACCTTCACGCGAATGCCTTACGCTGGGGCGACGGCACCATCTTGCACGGTCATTGGTCGGAGCTGCCATGGGTGGACACGCTTTATTACACCGCGGCCCCGTTGGCGCGGCTCTACCGTGCTACGCGGAACACCCGCCATGCGGTAGAAGCCGTGCGCCAATGCCTTTTACACGCCAAGCACCTGCGCGACCCCAAAACGGGCCTCTTCTTTCATGAGGCGCATGATGACGGGCGCCGGACCGCGTGGTCGTGGTCTCGCGGTAACGGCTGGGTGGTCATGACCTTCGCGGACGTGTTGGCCCTATGCCCGCAGGACACCGCCGGTTGGGACGAGCTTATGGCGATCTACCGCGATCTGGTGACAGCTTTGTTGCATCACCAGCATTCAAGCGGGCTGTGGCGGATACTTTTGGAAAACGATGAAAGCCACCTAGAGACCAGCGGTTCTGTGATGATTGCCACGGGCATTCTCTCGGGTATTCGCAACGGTTGGATTGACCCAGGTGAAACCGCTTTGCTGCGCCGCACACTCTTAGAGGTCGACACATGGGTCGACTACAAGGGGCGCTTGATGGGTTGCCAGACACCCGCAGGGCTGGGCGGCTGGGAAAAGCACAAACTGTCACGCATGGGGGAGCGCACTTACGGCGCGGGTGCGTATCTGCGGTTGGTCGCCGACATCGACACCCCTTAACGCCGACGCAATGCCTGTTGGGAGGAACAAGCACATGACGGATGGTCAAATATATTCCAGTCGGGGCGCAGCCAGCCACGACCAGCAGTGCGCGGCCCCCGTCGGTGTGGCTGCAAGGTTGCGTGGCGTGAAAGGCGACCTGGGCAGGTACCTGCCCTTCCCAATGCTGCAAGACCGCGCGCATTGGGAAAAGGTGCTGCGGCATTCGGGTAAGGACCTGATTGCACGCGGGAAAGCTCGCCTGAAGGAAGACTGGCCCGACCTGCCGGAGGAACTCTACAGAGACTTTGACCGCTCCAACAATCGCGACAGGTTTGAGACGATCTATTTTGCGCGGCGTCAGATGTTAAACGACCTTGTTTTGGCCGAATTGGCGGAAGCCAACGGTCGGTTCATCGCGCATATCGGGAAAGGCATTGCCACGCTGTGTGCGGAGGCTGGGTGGCAACTCCCGGCGCACAATCGGTACGTCCGAGAAGGCACAATCCATCCGTTGCCTGACCCCAAGCGCCCCGTCGTGGACCTGTTTGCCGCGCAAACTGCGTCTCAACTGGCAACGCTCTCCGCGGTGTTGGGGGCCGCACTTCCGCAGGCGGATCACGATGTGATTGCCAATAATATCGAGAGTCGCGTGCTGTCCCCCTACCTCGATTACCCGTTTTGGTGGACGGGCCGTGTGGGCGGACGCCTCAATAACTGGACGACGTGGTGCACAAGCAGCATTCTTTACGCAGCATTCCAGTCGGATCGTCTCACAGCCGCGCAGCGCGGGGTTATCGCTGGGCACGCGGCAGATAGTCTGGATTTGTTCCTAGACGATTACGGCGATGATGGAGCCTGTCCCGAAGGGCCAAATTACTACCGCCACGCGGCGCTTTGCCTATTCGCCGCGCTCGACTGCCTAAACCACGCGAGCGGCGCCCACTTGGCCCCCCTTCTAACGCACCCGAAGCTGCGCAACATGGCCGAGTTTCCCTTGTACGTGCATATGGCAGGCGATCGCTTTGCCAACTTCGGGGACGGGGATTCCAAGTCGCGCGGTGCCACGGCGCAGATGTTTGCTGCCGGAAAACTGTGTCAAAGCGCGTCGCTGTGCGACTTCGCCGCCGACCAGCACGCGAGGTTCCCGACTGAAACCGCAGGCTATGATTTCTGTCTACGTAATCGTTTGACCGAATTTGCATTAGCCGATGAAATCACGCATGGGCAGCCCGCCAGCCCCACAACGAAAGAGGGGTACCTCCCCTCGTTAGGAATGCTCACGGCTCGCCGTGGTGGAACTGCGCTGGCCGTTAAGGCGGGCATCAATCAAGACAGCCACACACACAACGACACAGGCTCATTCATCGTGCACCACGGTGCCACGCCGGTGCTGATTGACGTCGGGGTCGAGAACTACACGCGTAAGACGTTTTCGCCGGAACGCTACGATATCTGGACCATGCAGTCGCCCTATCACAACCTCGCCGATTTCGAGGGCGCGCAACAGGTAAACGGGCTGGAGTACACAGCGCGTGATGTCAGCTACCGGATCACCGAGGATAGTGCATTTTTTGAGGCGGAGCTGGCAGGCACTTACGGTGCGGATGCGGGTTTGCGAAGCTACAGGCGCACTGTTGAATTGGCTTCTGACGGCACGGTTACAGCGTCGGATCGCTATGACGGGTCGCGGGCGGGCACGCTGAACTTAATGACCTGTCTGAGGCCCGTGATTGATCAAGGTCGCATCATGATAGGGGCCGATGCATCGCTAGACTGCGCGACGGCAGCAAGAGCCAGCATAGAAGTCATACCAGTGACAGACAGCCGGTTACGCCAGTCTTGGCCGGACAAAATTTACCGCCTGCGCATCCCCTTCGACGATCGCCAAATCACGATCAAAATTTCGAAATGTTCAACTGAAGGGCCCATCGAAAATGACTGAAACAACCCTGAGCCCCGCACCTAAAGTCCCGATGTCACGGCGCGCCCGCAAAAGGCGCAACCTGATTGTGGCCTATTCATTCATCGCGCCAAACTTTATGGGCTTCGCGCTGTTTACGCTTGGCCCGATCTTCTTCGCGTTGGTGTTGGCGTTCATGCATTGGGACGGCTCCACCGAGATGACCTATGCGGGGCTGGACAACTTTTGGAAGCTGTTTGAAGACCGCGCCTTTCAGTCCGCGTTCTGGAACACGATCATCTACACTGTCTTCGTCGTGCCGCTGACCTTGGTGTGCTCTCTGGGACTCGCGATTTTGCTGAACCAGAAGATATTCGGGCGGGACTTTTTCCGAACGGTCGCCTTCTTTCCCTATGTGGCCTCTTTGGTGGCGGTTGCGGTGGTGTGGAACATGCTGCTCAATCCCGACTTCGGGCCTGTAAACATGGTGTTGTACAGCCTTGGCGTAGATCCCAAAAACCTGCCCGGCTGGGCGGCCGACAAAGACTGGGCGATGGTGACGATCATCCTGTTCTCGGTGTGGAAAAGCATGGGGTACTTCATGGTGATCTACCTTGCAGGCCTGCAGGGCATCCCAGCGGAATTGTACGAGGCGGCCGACATTGACGGGGCCAATAGCTGGCAAAAGCTGACCCGTATCACGCTGCCGCAACTGGCGCCCACGACCTTCTTTGTGTCGGTCATGCTGACGATCCAGTCTTTCAAAGTCTTCGATCAAATCTTCATGCTGACGCAGGGCGGGCCAGGCACATCGACGCTGGTGCTGGTCTATCACATCTACAACGAGGCCTTCATTTCTTGGGATCTTGGCTACTCCAGCATGGTCGCCTTGGTGTTGTTCCTGCTGGTTCTGGTGATCACGCTGGCACAATTCTGGCTGTCTGAGGAAAAGGATTAAGCGCATGACTATGGTTACCGAACAATCCAATTCCACCCCCGCGCCTGTCAGGTACAAGCGCCCGCGTAAACGCCGGATCAACTGGGGTTTGGTGGCGACATATGTCGCCGTCATACTGGTGACGCTGACAATGTTGGCGCCCTTTATTTGGATGCTGTCGGCGTCCTTAAAGCTGGACCGCGATGTGTTCGCCTTCCCGATAGAGTGGATACCCGACGCGCCGCGCTGGCAAAACTACGTCGAGATCTGGACCAAAATCCCGCTTGGCCTGTTTGTTTACAACACCGCTAAACTGACGATCATCGTCACTGTTCTGCAACTGCTGACCTCAAGCTTCGCGGCCTACGCCTTTGCGAAATTGCGGTTTCCCTACCGCAATGTGCTGTTCCTTGCCTACATCGCGACCATCGCCATGCCGTGGCAGGTTTACATGGTCCCGCAGTTTATTCTGATGCGCGAGCTAGGGCTCAGCAACACGCACATGGCGCTCATCTGCCTGCAGGCCTTTACTGCCTTCGGTGTGTTTCTGATGCGCCAATTCTACATGTCTATCCCTGACGAGCTTTGCGAGGCCGCGCGGATCGACGGGATGAGCGAATACGGGATTTGGTGGCGCATCATGCTGCCCCTGTCGATGCCTGCGCTGTCCACGCTTACGATCTTTACCTTTGTGAACACTTGGAACGATTTTCTGGGGCCGTTGATCTACCTCACGAAAACAGAGCTTAAGACCATTCAGGTCGGTATCCGCTTATTCATCAATCAGTACTCGGCTGAATACGGGCTGATCATGGCTGCCTCCGTCGTGGCGCTGATCCCTGTGTTGATCGTGTTCCTCGCGTTGCAGCGGTTCTTCGTCGAGGGCATCGCTTCGACCGGTTTGAAAGGATAATCCGTGACAATCACATCCCCAAATATATCTGCAGTTGAGCCGCTTACCCCCGTGATGCAGCGCGACGCGATGACGGCGGCATGCGCACAGCTAAAGCATAGCTTGCCGATGTTCACTTTTGCGGCCCAAAACCATTCGAGTGTGAACAACGTCTACCCGGCCGTTGCGAATGATCAATGGACATCCGGTTTTTGGCCTGGGTCCTTGTGGCTGGCGTTTGAGGCGACCGATGACAAGACGTTCCAATATGCGGCGCAGGTGCAGGTGCAGGCCTTGTTGCACCGTATCGAAAACCGCATTGCGACTGATCACCACGACATGGGGTTCATGTATTCTCCGAGTTGTGTCGCGGCATGGAAGTTGGCGGGCGACGCCGACGGTCGGCGCGCGGCGTTGCTGGCAGCGGATCAGATGCTGGAGCGGTTTCAGGAGAAGGGCGCGTTTTTTCAGGCGTGGGGCGATATGGGCGCGCCTGACAATTACCGCTTTATCATCGACTGCCTGTTAAACTTGCCGCTGATGTTCTGGGCTACCAAGGAAACGGAAAACCCTGTCTATGCCGAATTGGCAAGGCGCCACATGCAAACATCCCTGACCCACTCCATCCGCGACGACCATTCGACGTTCCATACCATGTTTATGGACCGCGAAACGGGGGAGGCCGTTCGGGGCGCGACCCAGCAGGGCTATAGCGACACAAGCTCATGGGCGCGTGGACAAGCGTGGGCGATTACGGGCGTCGCATTTTTGTACCGGCTCGATCCAACACCCGAGTTGAAGACCACGTTCGACAACCTCTTGACCTACTATATGGAACGCCTTCCGTCGGATTTGGTGCCTTATTGGGACCTGATTTTCACCGACGGTGAGGAGCCTCGCGATAGTTCTGCCGCGGCGATTGTGTGCTGTGGTCTGCTGGAAATGGCGACCTGTGTGCCCGCCGATCAAGCAGCACCATTGCGCGACTTGGCGGAACGCATGCTGGGATCGTTGGCGCGCCACTATGCCGTGCGTGATCCCGCTGTCTCCAACGGTCTGCTTTTGCACGGCACCTACTCGAAAAAGACCCCCTACAACGGCTGCCGCGGCGAAGGCGTGGATGAGTGCGTGAGCTGGGGGGACTACTTCTACATGGAAGCACTGACGCGCCTGTCTGGCGACTGGTCACCCTATTGGTAAGCGCGACTGACCCGCGCGGCACATAGCAAGAAATAAAGAGAGACGGACAGATGGCCTCAATCACCTTAGATAAATTGAACAAGACCTACGGCGCGCTCACGGTTGTTCACGACATTGACCTGACAATTGCAGACAAGGAATTCATCATCTTGGTCGGCCCGTCGGGCTGCGGTAAGTCAACGACGTTGCGGATGATCGCAGGCTTGGAAGAAGTCTCTAGCGGTGATTTGGTCATCGGCGACACCATTGTGAATGACGTCCCCTCCAAGGACCGCGACATTGCTATGGTGTTCCAGAACTACGCGCTCTACCCCCATATGACCGTGTATAAAAACATGGCCTTCGGGCTAGAGCTACGTCGCGCCGATCGCGACGAGATCGACCGTAAAGTGCGCGATGCCGCAGAGGTACTGGACATTACGCACCTGCTGAACCGTAAGCCGAAAGCCCTGTCTGGCGGTCAACGGCAACGGGTGGCGCTAGGCCGTGCAATGGTGCGCTCGCCGGAAGTGTTCTTACTGGATGAACCGCTGTCCAACCTTGACGCCAAACTGCGGGCCGTGATGCGGGCCGAAATCACCAAACTTCACCGCAAACTGGACGCCACATTCGTCTACGTGACCCACGACCAGATTGAAGCCATGACCATGGCCGACCGGATCGTTGTGATGAACGATGGTCGCATCCAGCAGGTAGCCCCCCCGCAGGAGCTATATGACAACCCCGCGAACCTGTTCGTTGCTGGCTTCATTGGCGCGCCTCGCATGAATTTCTTCGACGCGGAAATTCGCCAGAGCGGCGATGAGTATGTCGCAATTGTTGATGGGGTATCCCTGCGCCTCCCCGACCGGTTCCCGCGCGAACGGCTGGCTGGCTATGTTGGCAAGGCGGTCACGCTTGGGCTTCGCCCAGAGGCATTCTTTGAAGCGCCACTGCCCGATCATGACCGTGACATGATGGTGGAGATGGGTGGCACCGTAGAGCTGTCCGAACCTATGGGCGCGGAGGTTCACCTGACGGTCTCCACGCCTAGCACCGAAATCATTGTCCGCCTGCCCCCGAAAGCTGCAATTCGTACGGGTGACCAAGTGTCCCTCTTTGTTGATGTGTCCATGACGCACCTCTTCGACACGGAGACCGGACGTTCGCTGATGGTCGCGGAGGCGTAACAGGTGAACTGGTGGCTTAACTTTTACTTCGGCGAGGGGCGGGGCATTCCTAAGGATGCGCCAGAACCAGTCGGCTGGCGCCGATTGTGGGCCACCGTCGCGCGTGAGTGGTGGGGGTTGATCCAGCTGAACCTGTTGTTCATCGGCACGGCACTGCCGCTTGTCACCTTACCGGCCGCGTTCGCGGCGATGACGGCTGTGCTGGCAACTATGGACGCGGATGAACCTTGCGAAGTCTGGCGCGATTACTGGCGCGGTTTCGCCCGCTCGTGGGCAACCGCAACGGCTCTGGGCCTTGGGTTCGGGGTGCTGATCGCTGCGGGTATATTCGTGGTGTCTTTCTATGCAGCCGCCGCAGCGGCGCAGCCGTTGCTTTATGCGTTGCCGTTGACGGTTGCTGCGGTTTGCACGGTTTTCATCGCAGTGACCGGCTGTGTCGCGCTGTTCTTGGCGGCAACCCATGTCGTTCCCGTGGGTGTCTTGCTGCGCAGCGCTGCGCTGACCGTCGTCATCCGGTTCTGGCCGCTCTCATTGGCCATGCTGGCGAACGCACTCATCTGGATCGCGCATGTTGTGGGCTACCCCGCAACGATCCTGCTGGCCGTTCTTTGTAACTTTTCTTTTGGCGCGTTGCTGCTGGTTTTTGCCTGCCGCAAAGCTGCTGACGATTGCATCGAATACACAATGAACCGTGCCGGATTGGCTGCATACCGGCAGCCGTCCGGCACCAATAAACGACCGGAAAATCCGGCTTAACCCAACTCTTGGAGGAGACAAAATGACCAATTCGCATACCTACACAATTGCCGGTCTGGCAATGATGTTCGGCCTAGGGGCCAGTGCAGCAATGGCGCAAGACACAACGCTGAACTGGGCAATCTGGGACTACGACAGCACGCCGTATTACCAACCGTTGATTGACGCTTACGAGGCCGCAAATCCCGATGTGAAGATTGAATACACTGATCTGGGCTCGTCTGATTACAATCAAATGATCATGACCCAACTGACTGGTGGCTCTAACGAGATCGACGTTGTGACCATTAAGGACATTCCCGGATACGCCAAAATGGTTAGCACTGGGCGGTTGAAAAACCTCTCGGAGATGGGTGCTATCCCAGCCGATACGAGCGCGTATGGCGGCCTGATTGAGACACTCGCCCTAGATGGCGCGGTCTACGGTTTGCCGTTCCGGACGGATTTCTGGATCCTGTATTACAACAAGGATCTGTTTGATGCCGCTGGCGTTGACTACCCGAGCAATGACATGACGTGGAGTCAGTTTGACGAAAAGGCCCGCGCGGTGACGTCGGGGTTTGGCGCGAACAAGGTGTACGGCACGCATCTGCACACGTGGCGCTCGACCGTGCAATTGCCCGCGATCCAAAGCGGGGAACGTACGCTCGTGGCCGATGATTATGGGTTTCTTAAGCCATGGTATGAGCGCGCGTTGTCCCTGCAGGAGGACGGTATTATCCGCTCTTACGGTTCTTTGAAGACGTCGCAGACCCATTATTCGGGGCCGTTCTTCAACAGCCAAATCGCGATGTTGCCAATGGGATCATGGTTCATCGGCACCCAGATCGACAAAGTTGCTTCGGGTGAAAGCACGGCGGTCAATTGGGGCATCGCCTCTTTCCCCGTCCCTGATGGTGTTGCGGCCGGTGCCACGTCCGGTCAGGTCACTTCGCTTGGCATTAACACGAACTCGGCCAATGCAGACGCGGCAGAGGATTTCATCTCTTGGGTGTCGGGGCCAGAGGGCGCGGCCGTGATGGCCAGCGTTGGCAACATCCCCGCGATGCGCGACGATGCCGTTCTGGAAACGATCACCTCGCGCGACGGCTTCCCGCAGGATGAGACGAGCGCAGGTGCGCTGGTAACGACTGCGTCCTATCTGGAAATGCCAGTGCATCCCAAAGCCGCCGAATACGAATTGGTGCTGAACCGTGTCCATGACGCGCTGATGACGGAAAACATTTCGGTGGATGACGCCATCGCCGAAATGAACGCCGGTGTCGCCGCCATCGACTGACGCACCAAGAGTGCGGGGGGCGGTGTCCTCGCCCCCCGCACTCACCTTGATCTTTGTTGGTCGACATTCTGTCGGCCCGCTTCATAAAGTATGAGATAGCAACCCGCCGGAGACCGCTAATGACTATGTTTGACCTTTCAGGCAAAACCGCCGTTGTGACAGGGGCGAAGCGCGGCATTGGTCGTGCAATGGCAAAAGCCTTGGCTGATGCGGGTGCCGACATCGTGGGTGTCAGTGCGTCGCTAGAGGCCGAGGGGAGCGCGGTGGGTGCGGATGTCGCCGCCACTGGGCGCAACTTCACCGCCTATCAATGCGACTTTAAGGACCGTGCTGCGGTCCATGCCTTTGCCGACCAATTAACCAAGGACGGGGTTGAGCCGGATATCCTGATCAACAACGCAGGTACGATCCTGCGCAAGCCCGCTGCCGAGCACGACGACGAGCTTTGGGATACTGTTATAGAGGTCAACCTGAATGCGCAGTTCGTGCTAAGTCGCGAAATCGGGCGCGGGATGGTGGCCCGTGGGTCGGGGAAGATCATCTTTACCGCGTCTTTGCTGACGTTTCAGGGCGGGATTACTGTTCCGGGCTACGCGGCGTCCAAGGGTGGGATCGGCCAGCTGACCAAAGCATTGGCAAACGAATGGGCGCCGCACGGTGTCAACGTGAATGCCATCGCACCTGGCTATGTGGCGACGGATAACACGCAAGCCCTTCAGGAAGACGCTGACCGCTCACGCTCCATTCTGGAGCGCATCCCCGCCGCGCGTTGGGGTGCCCCTGAAGATTTCGCCGGACCCGCCGTTTTCTTGTCCTCGGCGGCGTCCGACTACGTTCACGGCCATATCCTGACTGTAGACGGCGGCTGGATGGCGCGATAACTGCAGCCGCCATCCGAGCCGCTGCAGTGTAATTTTCTTAGGCCGATGGCATCCGGCTTTCGGCCATCCCGACAAGCCAACTGCACCCCAGCGGGATGATGTCATCGTTGAAATTGTATTGTGGGTGGTGAACCGTGGCCCCCTCGCCTGCGCCTAAGAAGACGTAAGCCCCCGGACGTGCGTTCAGCATGTAGGAGAAGTCCTCCCCGCCCATCAACGGTGGGGTGTCATCATTCACATCCGGTGTCACCTCACGCGCGACATCCGCCGCGAAAACGGCATGTTCGGCAGAATTCACTGTGACTGGGTAGCCGATTTCATACTCGATCTCTGCGCTGCACCCGTAAGCTTCGGCGGTCGCATTAACGATTTTCAGGAACCGTTCGCGTACCGCCATGCGGATGTCCTCGTCCAATGTGCGGACGGTACCCGATATTTTAACAGTTTCGGGGATCACATTGGTCGCTTCGGAATCCGAATGCATAGAACAAACCGACACGACAACCTGCTTGAGCGGGTCCACGTTCCGGCTGGCGATTGACTGCAACGCCAGCAAGACGTGGGCGGTGGTCAGGTTAGGATCGATTGCATCATGTGGCATCGCGGCGTGGCCGCCCTGCCCGCGGATAGTGACGTAGAACTGGTCTGCCGCCGCCATAAACGCGCCGGGTCTGGTTAGAAACTTGCCCGCTGGCATTCCAGGCTGGTTGTGCATGCCGTAGACTTCTTGAATGTTCCAACGATCCATCATGCCGTCTTTGACCATCTCGTTGCCGCCGCCGCCGTTCTCCTCGGCTGGTTGGAAAATAACGACGACTGTGCCATCAAAATTGCGCGTCTCTGCAAGGTATTTGGCTGCACCGAGGAGCATCGCGGTGTGGCCGTCGTGACCGCAGGCGTGCATTTTTCCCGCGTTTTTGCTCGCGTAATCCAAGCCGGTGTCTTCAAGAATTGGTAGGGCATCCATGTCGGCACGAAGTCCGATCACGCGGCCGGACGTATCAGTTTTACCCTTAATCACACCAACGACGCCGGTTTTTCCGACGCCGCTTGTGACGTCATCGACACCAAATGCGCGCAGCTTTTCGGCCACAAAGGCCGCTGTTTCATGCACCTCAAAACCAAGCTCTGGGTTCTGGTGCAGGTGGTGGCGCCACTCCGTGATCTCTGGGTGCATTTCAGCTAATCGGTTTTTAATAGGCATAGAGTTATCCTTATCTCAAAGCGTTCAATGTATTGGGTGAATTTTCGCGGCGTTGCGGATCAGGTTTGATCTGTCATCAAAGCCTGTTCAATCTCTGCCGCAATGTGGTCAATGGATTTCAATGGCGGGGTGTCCGTGTAGAGGCAGTTAACACTCGCGATTGTGACGCCGTCCCGTTTCAACGGCACGTTCAGGATCGCTGTGATGCCAGCCGCTAAAATCACATCCTCGTCCCAGAAAATCTCTTTGATCTCTTCGGGGGTCGCGGAAAAGGATACCTCCGCGTTGAGGTACAACTTATCGTAGAGATAGCCCGCCGGAATCTCCTTGTCGCCGTCGAGCGGGAAAACATCGCGCAGATTGCTGAATAGGCGCCGTGCGAGGTGCCCGCCTTCATAATAGGCCAGCACCGTGATATAGGTGCTGCCCGCGCCGATTAGGGCCTTTTCGGATCTGGGGTCAATGTCGGCGGGATTGTATAAAAGCGCGCTCATAGTGTCAGTTCCTCAAGTGTTTCGGGGCTGTGTGTCAACTGGACGAGGCCATCGTCGATTGTGACAACCGTATCAGAGAAACGAAAGCCGCCAAGGCCGGGAAAGTAGATGCCAGGTTCAATGGTGTAGACCATGCCCGGCTCTACGACGCGCATGTCACCTTCCGCCAGAAAAGGACCCTCATGTGCTGTCACACCCAAACCATGCCCCGCGCGATGACGGAACGCGTGCATCACATCGTGCTTCTCGTAAACCTCGGTCACGGCGCGGTCGATGTCGCTCATCACAGCGCCCGGTTTAGTGAGCTCATATGCCCGCTGGCGCGCCTCCATCATGATGTCGAAGGGGCGCCGCGCCTCTTCCGGTACATGGTTGATGAAAAATGTGCGCTCGATCTCTGCACCGTAGCCATTCAGCAGCGAGTTGAAGACCGAGATATGCGGCCCGCCGTCGCGCATTGTCATGTCGAGATCGGAGAAATTATGCGGGTCGTAGGATGCCGCTGCGTTTTGAAACATCGTGTGGATCGAAGTGGCGAACGGGTTGAGTGCGGGATCGTCCTTCACCAGATTTTCAAACAGTGTCTTGCCCGAGGTGCCGTTGACCTGTGCCTGTGTCACGCCCTCGCCTGCGTTTTCAAGAAACTGAATATGGGCTTCGCTTACCAACCGGCAGGCGTAGGCGATCCGGCCCAGCTCGTACTCGGATTTCACGGCGCGGATGTCGTCGATGAGCGTCGATATCTCTACGCGTGGCCCGATCTCGTTTGAGATCATCAGGGGGCAAGTCGGCTCCACCGCAATCTTCTCCGACCCTGTTGGCAGTAGTTCGCCAAATGCGTCGTTCCAGCGCTTGCCGACGGGCGCGGGAAATTCAGTGTAGGTGACGAACTCGACGTCACCGATGCTACGGGCGGTCACGTGATCCAGCTCAAGGCGTGGCATCAGGAACGTCAGTCGCCCCTTCGCAGGGACGAACAGGATGAAGGGGCGCTCGTGTACGTAATTGGCGAAGTTGGTGAGCCATAGAACGTTGGACGGGTCGGCCATGACGTAGCCGGAAAAGCCCTGTTCGCGCATGTGTTCCTGCAATCGGTCGAGCCGGCTTTGCATTTCAGCGGTTGATGGTTTTGCAAAAGTTTCGACGATGTTCATTTTTAGGTCCTTACTTCATGAGTGTAGGCAGCCACAAAGTGATCGCAGGGAATGCAATCAATATGGCGAGCGTTAAGACGTCCATGGCGATGAACCAGGTTACGCCACGCAAGATTTTGGGAAGGGCGATACGCCCCGACAGCGAGCTATGGATGACGAAAATGTTCAGCCCGACGGGTGGTGTGATGAGGCCAATTTCTAGCAGTTTGATCAGAATGATCCCGAACCAGATCAGATCAATGTCCATGGAAATTGCGATTGGCAGAATGAGCGGGGCCGTGAGCAGCAGCAGACCGATTGAGTCGATGAACATCCCCAAAACAATATAGAGGACCGACACTGACAGGATGAGTACCAACGGCCCCCCCGCGCCGTCTGCAAACAGATCGCGCAACATGTTGCTAATGCCTGCAATAGCAACATAACGGGTCAGAAGCGCACCGCCGACGACGATTATAAATATTGCCGTGAAGGACAGCGCCGTCTGTTTCACCGCGCGCCAGAACGGGGCCCAATGAAACGTGCCGTTGACCATTGCGATGACAACCGCGCCGAGCGCCCCTAGCGCGCCAGCTTCGGTGGGTGTCGCTATCCCAAAGGAAATGCTGCCCATTACAATCCCGATCAACACCGGAAGCGGCAAGAGTGACACCAGCATAGGTCCGATTGGCTGCTTGTCTTCCGGCGGCAGCGTGCCGCCTGCCAACATCGGGTTGGCCTTACAACGCATCATGATCATCGCCATGTAGATTGCCACCGACAGCAGACCGGGTAGCGCACCGGCTAGGAATAATCCGCCAATCGAAACTTCGGCGTATACCCCATACAAGATCATGAGGATGCTTGGCGGGATCAGAGACCCCAGCGTGCCCGACGCCGCAACCGTGCCACAGGCGAGGCCTTCGTCATATTTAGCGCGCAGCATTTCTGGAATGGCGATGCGTGACATCGCAGCAGCGGTTGCGACTGACGATCCAGATGCCGCAGCGAAAAGAGCACTCGCGAGCACGCTGGCACAAGCCAGCGCACCGGGTAATTTCGACAAAAGCGAGCGGCACGCGTTAAATAGCCCCTTCGTCAATCCGGTCTCCGCTGCAACAAATCCCATCAGCAAGAACATCGGAACAGCAGAGAAGCTCCAGTTTGTTGCAAGCTCATATGGCAACCGCGCGATGGACCCGATAGCGGCGCGTAAGCTTGCCTCGTAAGCGATGCCGAAGAACGACACTGATATGAGCGCCAACCCGATGGGAACACGAATGGCGATCAGGGCAAGCAGTGCCGAGAAGGCGCAAATGATAGAGATCAGCTGTTCACTCATGGTCAGCCCCAGTATTGAAGAGACGCTGGAGCGTCAGCAAAAGCGCGGCGATGATGCCCATGAAAAACGCCACTGGCATGATCCAACGCACCGGCCAGATTGGCAAAAGGTTCACGCCCATGGCCAGTTCGCCAGCGGTGGTCGACGTCATCGCCTGCTTGAAGGAGTAGTAGGTCAGCACGGCATAGATCAGACAGGCCAGCATTCCCGCAACTAGTGTTGATAGCTTTTGAACGGGGCTGGGCATCAGGTTGTAGAGCAGTTCTGTGTCAATATGCTCGCCCCGCAGCTCCAGCATTGCTAGCGGCAGGAAAGCCATCGGGATCATGTAGTAGTAGGACACAATTTCGATCGTTGAACTGAACGGTGCATTGAAAGCCGCCCGCATAACCACGTCCATGGAAACCGTTACCAGAATGGCCAAAACGGCAATTGCGCTAATCGCCAGTTGGAGTGCGGCCAGTTGGCCGACGAACCTTGTCGCCCTGTGCATGTTAGCCTCGCTGTGGGGAAGAAGGCCGGGCCACCGTGGCCCGGTCCGTTAACGCGTATGCAAAAGACTGAGGTGTCTGATTACTGCGCGGGGTAGGTTTCGACGTCGACTTTGTCGAAAATCTCAGTGCGCAACATTTCCGCATAAGTGGCTTCGTCGTCAGCGGGAACATCAGCCAAGCGGGCTTCCCACTTCTCGATGGTTGACTTGAAGCGCCTTAATACGTCGGCGGGACTGTTTAGCCCGAACGTTTCGGCTGCGATGGTTTCAGCAACTTCGGACTGCTTCTCACGATAGGCAACAATGGAGTCGACCAAGTCAGCCTCGGGCTGGTGAAACTCAACACCTGCCTCAACTAGTTTTTCGCGGGCTTCGTCCTCCGCGACGATAAGACCGCGCACGATATACGCAGCAATCGCGTCAGCTTTGGCGTCGAACAGAACGCGGCGCTGCTCGGGCGATAGTTCAGCCCAGCTTTGCGGGTTGTAGGCCCAACCGAAACCGGACCAGAACAGCGTGATCGGCAGGTCGGTCACATGCGGCGCGACTTCATAGACCTTGTTGGAAAACGTGTCGGACAAGGTCGTCGTCGTGCAATTCAACGCGCCTTTGTCGAGGGCCCCGTATTGCTCCGGCAGGCTCAGGGCGACTGTCACGGCACCTTCACCGTTTGCCCAAGCCGCAGGCGCACGGCCGGGAAGACGCAGCTTTGCACCTTTGAGGTCGTCTAATGTCGCAATCTTTTTATTGCAGATTAGCCGGTATTGACCGGTCACAAAGCCGCCGCCAAAGACCACACGGTTCTTCTTCCATTCCGCCAGCATGTCAGGGTCCGTTAACCCGAACTCTGTTGTGGCGGCGATGATGACGCGAGGGTCGGAGTATAGCATCGCGAGCTCTTCCAACGAGTTGGACACGGCAAGCTCTGTCGGCGTGTACTGGCCCATATGCGTGGATAGGTCGACGATACCATCGGCCAGTTCGGCCATTGCGCCGCGTGGGGTGAGCATGCTGGAACCAACCTCGGCTTCCACGTCTAAAATTCCTGCGGCCCGCTTGTTGGCGGCTTCGGCAAAGAATGTGTGAAAATAGACCGATGCCTGATGCGCCGGTGGCGCCCAAGTCGCGGCCTGAATGCGGTCACGCGCAACGCCAGCACCCGTCATAACGCCAAGCGCGACGGCCCCGACCAAAAAGTTTTTAAGCAATGTCATGTCTTCTCCCCTTTTCATTTCAGTGTCGTGATTTTGGGTGCCAACGGCCGCACTTGGGCGTCACTCAGGAAGGTTCTCTCGAACCCTTCGCAATGTAGTTGCGTCGCTTTTTTGGTGGTGCCGAAGGAGGTTGCCAGGGCATGCCCTCTCATTGCGTTCGAGGCCAGCGCCCAATGTGTGCGGGCGTCTTGTGCGGATAGGTTTGGCAAATCAAAAGTATCGATCCAGAAATCAGCCAAGGCAGCGCGCCATGTTTCAATAGCCGGGGCAATCAGGTCCGCGAGGCTGTATCCGTTGCGCATGGCTAAGGAAATTTCTAGGCACCCTATGACCAGATCGCTCGACATAATGGCAGTGATGTCGGCGACAAATTTGGTTTTGGTAATGTGGCCGTTCTGAAGTGCACGGCCGGTTTCCTGCATGGCTTGGGTGAACTCGACCAGAACATCCTCAAAAGCCGCCGCGACCAGATGGTCCTTAGACGGAAAGTGGTGAAACATCGCGCCTTTTGATACGCCTGCATCGTCTTGAATCGACTGTATGGATAGCCCGTTGAAGCCACGTTTGATCAACTGATCTTTCGTGGCTTTTTTCAATACCCGGATCGTACGCTCCGCATTTCTGATCCTGACCAACTTCTTTTCAGCCATGTCTTTGAGCCTCCCCCAGCTTTGACGTTAAGTCACAGTATACCGACCGGACGGTTTGTAAAGAAATTATTTACACTTTTTGGGGTGCGTAGAGGCGCAAATTTTATTGTTAAAAATCAATGCCTAAGTAGGGTTCCGGCCAACAAGCCCGAAAGGCCTAGCTCTATGGTCGTCAGGAATTGCTCTCGTCGCTTACCACATTTGCGCCAGAAATTGTGCCGCGCAGTAGGGTCAGGCGGGCCTTCATTCTGGTGATGCGTTGGTGATGCGACTCGTCGCGACGAAGGCTCACCGCTGTTGAGAGTATGTCGATGACGACCAGATGCGACAGGCGCGACACGGTGGGCGTATAAAGGTCGGTGTTCTCCAGCGTTTCCACGACAAGCGCGACATCGCAGTGATCGAGCATCGGGCCGTGCTGGCCTGTGATCCCGATGGTTGCCGCCCCGTTGGATCGCGCAACTTCGAGCGCGGTGACGATCTCGTGGGTGTGACCCGTGTTGGAGATGCCCACCGCCACGTCACCCGCGCCCAGCATTTCGGCCGTCATATACATTTGGTGGGCGTCTGCAGGGGCACCGCAGGGCGCCGCGAAAAGGGGGAACTTTTGTTGTGCATCACGCGCGACGATACCCGATGCGCCAAACCCGAAAAACTCGATCCGCCGTGCGCCCGCTAATACGTCAACCGCCGCGCATACGGCCCGCTCGTCCAGCTTGCTTTGTGCCCAATTCAGGTTGGATAGATTGTAGTCGAAAATCTTGGTCATCACGGCGCCAAGGTCGTCATCTTCGGTGATAGCGGTGTGTGATGTGCTGCGCGCGAAAGCCATGGACCGCGCCAGTTTCACGCGCAAATCCCTGAAGCCGTCGCAACCAACGGCGGCGCAGAACCGGATCACTGTGGGTTCGCTCACCTCGGCGGCGTTGGCCAGTTGGGCCAAAGTCATGGAAACCACATCTTCGGGTTTCTCGAGGACAACTTCCGCCACCCTGCTGTCAGATTTGCGCAGCGTATCCCGTAGTCGCACGATGGTCTCTAGCAGGTTGTCGTCGAAGCTGCTTGTCTTGGCGTCCATCGCGCTTGTCCTTCAGGGCAGTATCCGCAGGAAACTCCCTGCCTCGGGGCGTAACACCTTTGGTCTAGACGTTCGGGCCGCCAAGGTATCAATATCAGCGGTTTCCGCAGTGTTGAATGCAAACATACCAAAATGATGTGGGACGAGAAAGGCGCAATTCCGCGCCAGATGAGCGGCCTCTTCCAGCGTAAAGTTGCCGGGTATGTTCGCGGCGCGCCGCTTTGCGTCACGTCCGTTCACGGGCAACAGTGCAACGTCAGGGGCAAAGCTTTGGACCAGCCCGTCCAATAGATCAAAGGGCACGCTATCGCCTGAATGGTAGAGCTTTAGGCCCGTCGCTTTTATCCCGTAGCCAAGGTATCGGTCGCGGCCGTCCGCGTCGCGTTCGCGGATTTCGTGTGCAGCGGGAAAAACTTCAATCTCCAACCCATCCAAAGGGGAGAAGCGATCCCCTGCCAATGCTGGCCATAGCTCTGCGCTGACGCCGATCCGCTCCCGCGCCGTTTCCAGTTCGGCCGCTGGCACGACGAAGGTGAGGTCGGGAAACCTGTCTCGTAAGGGCATCAACGTGTCAGGATCCATGTGATCCGTGTGCGCATGGGTTACCAGCACCAAATCTGGGCGCGGAAGCTCTGCGACCGTCACTGGGGGCGGCATCATGCGCAGGTGCGGATAGGCCGTCCCTGCGTATTTACGCGCCAGGCTGTCGGACAGATACGGGTCAATTAAAATCCGGTGCACGCCTGTGTCAATCCAGAACCCCGCTTGCCCCAGCCAGTACAAACCGGCCACGCCTTTTGGTGGAAATCCTATCGTTGGTTCAAGCTTCATGGCGGGCCAACACGTCCAGCAGGTTATCGACGGCACGGCGCGTAGAGCGCTCTACCGATTGTCGTGTGAAGCCGCCAATATGGGAGGTTGTCACAACCCGATTATGACGCAGCAATGCGGTCAGCTCTGGCGGCTCTGTCGGGAACACATCTGTGGCGTAAGCCCCCACCCGCCCGCTATCGAGGGCCGCAAGCATCGCGCGGTCGTCGATCAGGCCAGCGCGCGCGGTGTTAACCACTACTGCGCCCTGCGCCATCTTCTCCAGTTGCGATGCCCCGAGCAGCGGTCTTCCGTCCTGCGGCATTGGCGCGTGAAGGCTAACAACATCCGCGTCAGTCAGCGCTGTGGCAAGGTCTGTCCGCTCAAAGTTGGGGTGACCGCATGCGCCTTCCGGTGCGAAAGGGTCGAAGCCGCGCACCCGTGCGCCCAAGGCCAGACAGAACTCCGAGAAAGCCGCACCTATCGCGCCAAGACCGACAACACCGATGCGCGCGCCTTGAATTTCATGCCCTGCGCGACGTGGCCACACGCCCTGTTGCAGTCCGGTGTGGGTGGGTACGATATCGCGAAGCCCCGCAAACGTCAGGGCAAGGGCAAGCTCCGCGACCCCACGCGCGTTGGTGCCTTCGGCGCGGCGCACAGCGATGCCGCGCGCTTCCAGTGCAGGCATCGGAAGATTGTCTATTCCGGTGCCGTTACGACTAATGACGCGCAGGTGCGGGGCAGCGGAAATTACCGCCTCGGAGATCGGCTCGACCCCTGCCAACCACCCTACGCAACTGGGCACTGCGGCCAGCAGTTGTTGCTCGCTCGGCGTTGCGCCAGGCGCTGGCATGACAAGCTCAAATCCGGCGTCCTGCAACGGGCGCAACGCGGGGTGTCCGCCGTTCGACAGGGACCGAGGGGTAATCATGATGCGGTTCATGATGCGCGCCCCGATGCTTGCGCTGCGATGCGGGAAATGGCGTCGAATTCCGGGCCGCTGGTTGCGATCTCTATATTGAAGACCTCTGCAATGACCTGCGTCCAGCCGTGGATGAAATACGTCCAGCCATCCTCTATCTGCAAGGTTTTGGCGGCTTCCTGTGCTTTGGCTTGGTCGAGGAAAATCAACTCGCCTCGGTAATTTAGCTCCCACACAATGCCATTTTGCGGGAACGGGCCTTTGAACGACAGCGGGGATCCGGGCGCGTCCTTTCCAAGACCTGTCGCATTGATGATGAGCGACCCTGGTTTCAACCCAGCCATCGCAAGGTCATTGTCTTTCGGCGTCTCCGCGACAATGTACTCGCAGGGGATATCGCTGCCGATTTGCTCATGGATCTTGCGAATATGCTCAAGGCGCGGGGCGCTTCGGTTGGTCACGACGATGCGGCTGGGTCTATTGGCGCCGCGCGCCGCCTGCATCAGATGCCAGGTGAGCGCGATGGTCGACCCCCCTGCCCCCATAGATAGCACTTCCGCGCCCGTGTTGGAAAAGTGATCAACCGGCAGAAAGCCATCAAGCGCAAGGCCCGATGAGATCGGGTCTTTAGCATGGCAAATCAGCTGCCCATCCCGCTTTGAGAGGCAGGATGTTTCGGCCATGAGCTCCGCATGAGAGTCGATAACATCGAACATGTCGCGACATGCGGCGAAGAGATCGAGTTTATGGGTGGTCACAAGCGCACCCAATGACAGCGGGTCGGACTTCAAGAAATCCACGACAGCGCGATACGTCTCCGGCGCGTCATGCGGGACAAGGTCGATCCCCCGAATTTCAACATCCCCGAGGCCAAGGTAGTCGGCCCACTTCGGGAACACCTTCATGATGGAGGAGCTGCCAGTGGTGACGCCGATAAAGTAGAAAGTCGGGCGCGTGGCGGGTGTAAGCTGCATCACGCCCCCCGAATGTCTTGCACACGCGCGACAGCGGCGCGGGCGTTCTGCGAAATCTTATCCCAGTTCTTTGCTGCAATGTCGTCGCGGGTGGCAATCCACGTGCCACCAACCGCACGTACCTGTGGCAGGGAAAGCCAGTCTGCCAAATTGTCAGGGGTCACGCCGCCGGTCGGATTAAATCCGATGCCAGTATGCGCATAAGGCGCGGAGATGTTTTTCAGCATGGCTGGCCCACCCGCGGGCATTGCTGGAAAGAACTTTACCATCTCACATCCGTGGCGCAGGGCAATCTGCAATTCCGACGGCGTCATCACACCCGGGGCGAACGGCAGGCCAATCTTCCTCGCGTGGGCCAAGACAGCGGCATCAATTCCGGGCGAGAGGGCGAACTGCGAACCGGCAGCCAGCGCAGCATCCGCCTGCGCTTCGGTCAGTACGGTGCCCGCTCCGACGATCATATCTGGGCGCTCGTTGGTAATGGCTTTGATAATGGCACTCGCCGCGTCCGTGCGGAAGGTGATTTCTGCCAGCGGTAAGCCGCCCGCGATCAGCGCATCGGCAAGGGGGATTGCATCAGCGGCGTCGTCAATTGCGATGACTGGCACGACGCCGTGGTTCGAAAGGGTGTCGAAAATATTCATGGGTTTGATCCGTTAATCAGTTGTGGAATAAATGCGTGCGATCTCATCCGCATCGCGGGGGCGGTAGGAGGTGTTGTCGATGGCGCTCCAGTCGTCGCCATTCGCGACGATCCGCTTCGCCATGCCGCCAGAGCGAGCGATGACCCCGTAGTCCTGCCCGGAATCGCTGGGGTAGCAGAAGCTCATCACCAAGGGCGTGTCGCCCGTGTTGACGGAGCGGTGAATCCAGAGCGGCGGCACATAGATCAGCACTTTGGGGCTGATCTCCATGATCTTGGTCTCGCCCTCTGGCGTTTCCAGCAGCATGACGCCCTGACCGCTCTCCCCGTAATAGGTTTCGGGGCGATTTGCCCGTGCGTGGATGTGGCCACGCGTCATGAAGTACTCGCCACCAATTTGACCCGGCTCCATAAAGGTGGTGCCAAAAATCAAGTCGCCTTGTGTCGCCGTTGGTCTCGCCTCATGGACGGTATAGACGATGCGGTCCCCCGCGCCGGATGCCGCGTGCTCAAAAGCTTGCGCGTTGCCGTAAATGCCCGCGAGATCTTTGAGCCGTTTTTCATAGTGTCCAGTGGCGTTGCTCATCGAGCCAGTCGATGGGTCGATTCTGTGGGTGGTCGGTATTTGGTGCATTCTGTGCTCCCGTACATATTTGGTAGTAAAGCTACACATATGGCACGAGGCGTGCAACACATTTGACTTGGCGGGCGCGGTATTGGGCGGGATTGAGCGGACGTGAATGACTTCAGGGCGCGGTTTTCTGCAAAGTATAACCATGTTTAAAAGGATTTAATTTACCTTCTAACCTACTCGCTTGGGTGGCGTGGCTATTTCGACTGCCTCCACCCGAATGGATGCCCGCAAACTTTTTTGGTAGTTTTGCTACTTTATTTGTTGATTCCAAATTTAAGCTGGGCCATGCTCCCGGGTAACGGAGGACACGCAACATGAGCCAAATTCCACAGCTTGATAGGGTGAAGTACGCCTTCATCTTTCCGGCTTTCCTGTTGGTGCTGACCATCACCCTTTTCCCGCTGATCTACGCGCTGGTCGTGTCATTCCAGACGATCCGCATCGTGCCGCCCGTCCCTGCAAAATTTGTGGGCTTCGATAACTACGTCGAAATCCTTGGCTCCGCACGCTTCTGGGGGTCAATCCAAGTCACCGCGATGATCGTTTTGATCTCTGTCGCTATTCAATACGTTTTGGGGTTCGCTCTGGCGTTGGCGTTGCATCACAACGTACCGGGCGCCAGCCTGTACCGTGTCAGCTTTTTGCTGCCGATGTTCCTTGCCCCAGTCAGCGTGGCGCTTATTGCGCGTATGCTGTTTCACCCAGTCCTTGGGCCGGTGAATGAATTTTTCACCATGTTTGGCTTGGAAAACCTGCCCTTCCTGACGTCCCCCAATTTTGCCATCGCCACATTGATCACTGTGGAAATCTGGCAATGGACCCCGTTTGTTGTGTTGTTGATGCTCGCGGGCTTGCAGGGGCTGCCGACCGAAGTGTTCGAGGCCGCGCGGGTTGATAGCATTTCAGCGTGGCGCAGATTTCGCGACCTCACCTTTCCAATGCTCTTGCCGCTGTCTGTGGCGGTTGTGTTCATCCGCCTGATCGAGGGATTCAAGATCATCGACACCGTGTTTGTGCTCACCGGCGGCGGTCCCGGCACGTCGACGGAAACCTTGACCCTCTTCGCCTACAACGAGGGCTTTAAGAAGTTCAACATCGGCATGACCTCGGCGCTGAGCTTCCTGTTCCTGATTGTAGTGATCCTGTTCGGCACGATCTATCTCGCTGTCGCCCAACGCATGATCCGGAGGTACCAGTGATGGACCGTGTAATGTTCCGCCGACTGGGCCTTGGCCTTGCCCTTGTGTGGCTTGTCTTTTGCTTGTTCCCGCTGTGGTGGGTGCTGGTCACCGCGTTCAAGCCGCCTGCAGCGGTAAGCGGCGGCGCAACCTACATCCCATTCGTGGACTTCAAACCGACACTACAGGCCTTCAAGGACGCGTTTTCCGGCGTACGCGGAGATTTTGCGGGGCCGATCTTTGCCTCAATCACGATCTCTGTAATCTCGACGGGGTTGGCGGTGTTCCTAGGAGCTATGGCCGCCTATGCCTTGGTGCGCTTCGAGTTCCGCATTCGTCTGCTGGCTGGGTTGGCGTTCGGCGTGCTGTCCATTGGCGGCTTCGCTGTCCTGAACCAAGGCATCGGACTTAGCGTTCCGCAATCACTTGGCTTGGTCTTGGTGATTGCCCTGCCCACCGCCATCTGGCTCAACGGCTGCAACCTGCCTGGCCCCGTGTTGGGCAACGATGATGTCACTTTCTGGTTCATCTCGCAGCGGATGTTCCCGCCCATCGTTTCGGCCTTCGCGCTGTTTTTGCTGTACGCGGAGATGAACAAGGCGGGGGTCCGGCTGCTGGACAGCTTCCCCGGGCTCGTCGCGGCTTATACCGCCTTCGGCCTGCCCTTTGCGGTGTGGTTGATGCGCGACTTCTTCGCCAATGTTCCGGTTGAAGTCGAGGAGGCCGCGATGGTGGACAACATCGGACGCATGCGGATTTTCTTCCAGATCGTGCTGCCAATGTCGAAGCCGGGGCTGATCGCCACCTCGATGATCGTGCTGGCCTTTATCTGGAACGAGTTCCTGTTTGCGCTGCTGCTGACGTCCTCAAAATGGCAGACCCTTCCAATCCTCATGGCGGGACAGAATTCGTCCCGCGGCGACGAGTGGTGGGCAATCTCCGTGGCCGCACTGATTTCGATCATCCCGATGATCGCGGTCGCTATCTTTCTCGGGCGCATGATGCGTTCGGGGTTTCTTGCCGGATCCATCAAGTGACGGCTTTCCAAGGGAGGAATGAACCAATGAGAAACCTACTACTTGCAACCGCGCTGGTGCCTATCGCGAGCCTCGCCAATGCAGCCTGCGCGCCTGATTTTACCGGCGTTACCCTTACGGTCTCGACGCAAAACGGCCCGTTCATTGCGTCGGCGCTGAAAACGGCGGCCGACAGCTGGTCGGAAAAGACCTGCGGGACAGTTGATATCGTCGAGTTCCCCTTCTCGGAACTCTACCCGAAATTCCTGACCGCGATGAGCCAGCAGACTGGCGACTTCGACGTGATCGGCTTCATCCCTGCGTGGGTGCCAGACTTCGCGCCGTTTCTGTCGGCCATGCCTGCCGCGATGCAGGAAGGCCCCGCATGGGAGGATATTCACCCCGTCTACCGCGAGCGTTTGATGTCATGGGGCGGTGAGGTCAAATCCGCCACGATGGATGGCGATATGCACATGTTGAACTACCGCGCAGACCTCTTTGAGGATGCGGACAACATGGCTGCATTCAAGGAGAAATACGGCTACGATCTGGCGGCGCCTGTGACATGGGATCAGTATTACGACATTGCTGAATTCTTTACGGCGTCCGAAGCTGTCGATTACGGCACCGCCGAAGCCTATCGTCGCGGCGGCCAGCAGTTCTGGTACTTCTTTAGCCACGCCGCCAGCTACACAAATAACCCCAACACCCCGGGCGCGATGTTCTTCGACCCCGAAACTATGGATGCGCAGATCAACAATCCGGGCTGGCTGAAGGCTTTGGAAGACTACAAGCGCGGGCTGGATTTCAACCCTCCGGGCGCCTTGAACAACGGCTCGGGCGACGTGCGTCCGCTGTATTCCGGCGGGTCTGTTGCGATGAACATCGACTGGGCGGACTCTGGTGTGCTGGGCGCAACGGAAGGTGCGATCGCAGGCAACGTTCGCACGGCCATCCTGCCCGGCTCCGACAAAATCTGGAACTCTGTCACCGATAGCTGGGACACTTTTGAAGCACCGGTCGCATCCCCATTCCTAGCGTTCGGGGGCTGGCAACTGGCCGTGCCGACCGATAGCGAAAACAAAGACGCCGCGTGGTCATTCGTGCAAGAAGTGACAAGCGCTGAGGTCTCGGGACAAGCCATCGTCACCGCGAATACGGGTGTTAACCCCTACCGCTTGAGCCACTATGAGAACCTCGACAACTGGTCGGCCATCTTTACGCCTGAGGAAGCCGAAAGCTACCTTGCTGCGCAGCGTGGTTCGCTCGACAGTCCGAACGTTGCATTGGACCTGCGCTTGCCTGGTTTCTTCTCCTACACGGAGGTTCTGGAAATCGAACTGTCAAAAGCAATCGCCGGACAGGTTGAACCACAAGAGGCGCTTGATGCCATTGCTGCGGAGTGGAACAAATTGACCGACGAGTTCGGCCGCGAGAACCAACTTGCCGCTTACCGCTCCTCGATGGGGCTTGAGTAAACGCTGCTCCCAGCGGTCCCGCTGTCTGGTGGGGCCGCACCAACGACCCGAGAATTGAGGAGAGCACCATGCTCGACACTACGGACACGCCGCATATCGTCTTTAACCAGATCACCAAATCCTACGGGGCGGTGGAGGTTGTGCCGCCGCTTGATCTGACCATCAACAGAGGCGAATTCATCGTCCTTGTCGGCCCGTCTGGCTGCGGCAAGACGACGACTTTGCGGATGCTGGCAGGGTTAGAGGAAGTGACAACCGGCAATGTGCAAATCGCAGGGCAGGACGTGACGCATGTCCGCCCGGGCGAGCGCGACTGCGCCATGGTGTTCCAGAATTACGCGCTCTACCCCCACATGAGTGTGCGGGAAAATATTGGCTATGCGATGAAGGTTCACGGCACGCCCAAAGCGGAGATCGAAGCGCGCGTTGATGAGGCCGCCACTCTGTTGGGGCTGGAGCCGTATCTTGACCGCAAGCCGCGCAACTTGTCGGGCGGGCAACGTCAGCGCGTTGCCATCGGTCGGGCACTGGTCCGTCACCCGCAGGTCTTCTTGTTCGATGAACCCCTGTCAAACCTTGACGCAAAACTGCGGGTTGAGATGCGGACTGAAATCAAGCTCCTGCAAAAACGTCTGGGCACCACGGCGGTCTACGTGACGCACGATCAGATCGAGGCGATGACCATGGCCGACCGCGTTGTCGTCATGCGTGCGGGCGTTATCGAGCAGGTCGACGCGCCGATCCGCCTTTACGAAGAACCCGCCAACCGGTTTGTCGCCAATTTCATTGGCTCCCCCGCAATGAACTTTTTCGAGGTGGCGACGCGCGACGGTGCCGCTTGGCTTGATGGCCAACGGTTGGCGCTCTCACCTGAGACCTTTGCGCGGATTGGCGCGCGTGAGCGCGTGACCTTGGGCATCCGACCCGAACACATGGACGGCGGGGATCAGCCCGCCGCCCTGACCCTAAGTTGCGATACATTGGAGCCGTTGGGCGCGCACACTCTTGTGCTGGGCCACGTCGGGGGCGAAAAAATCGTGGCCCAAGTTGCCCCGCGCTACCCTGCTGAACCAGGCGCGGATTGCACGGTGGATATTGACATGAGCAAGGCGCATTTCTTTGACATAAACACCGAGAGAAGGCTGTGACGATCCGCGACCTCTACCTTGCAATTGACGTAGGCACCGGCGGGTTACGCGCAGCCTTGGTGGACCGCGACGGCCGCATTCAAGGCTTGGCGCACCAAGAGCATGAACAGATCGTCCCGCAATTTGGCTGGTCAGAACAGCGCCCCGCCGACTGGTGGAACGGGACACGTGCAGTGGTGCGCACGGTGTTGGATGATGTGCGCAACGGGGCTGCGCGCGTTGCCGCGATCTGCTGTTGCGGGCAGATGCACGGTACGGTGCTTATCGACGGTAACGGTCGCCTGACCCGCGAAACGGTGCCGCTGTGGAACGACAAACGCACGGCCCCACAGGTGGCGGCGTTCGAGAAGCAGGCCGATCACGACGCGGCGGTGGCGCTGACGGCCAACTCGCCCGCCACAGCTTGGCCCGCGTTCAAGCTGGCATGGCTTGCAGAAAATGACGCCCCAGCGTTGGAACAGGCCACCAGTGTACTGATGCCAAAGGACTGGATCAATTATTGCCTAACGGGGCAGCGGGCGCAGGACTTCACGGAGGCCTCGCTGTCGTTCCTGATGGATTGGGAGCGCCGTGACTGGTCCAAGCGCCTATGCGACATGACCGGCGTACCTCACGCGCTTTTACCTGATTTGAAAGATCCGCAAGACGTGCTTGGCCCCTTGTTGCCGAACGTCGCTGGCGATTTGGGCCTATCTGCTGACATCCCCGTGCTTGTCGGTGCGGGGGATTACCCGATGGCGTTGACGGGTTCAGGCGTCATCGCGGCGGGCATGGGGTCCGATGTTACGGGCACGTCGAGCATCATCACGCTTATGCGCGACGCTCCGGTCATCGGGCCAGAGATTTCCAACGTTTTGGCGGCTGATGGCACTTGGGGCGCCATGACACTACTGGACGCGGGCGGTGACGCCGTCCGCTGGGCGCGACGGGCTTTTCATGAAAACAAGCGCAGCTACGCCGATGTTGCGCACAGCGCGACCTCCGCTCGGGCGGGTGCGGATAAGCTGTTTTTCCTTCCCTACCTGTCCGGCGAACGCCGCAGGCCGGAGCTGCGCGCGCAGTTTTTTGGCCTGACTGCTGCGCACGGTCTGCCGGAGTTGCACCGTTCGGTGCTCGAAGGTGTGGGGTTCGCCATGCGCCAAAGACTGGACGGGCTTCAAGGCGACTTGGGCCGCCCTGACCGCATCGTTGCTGCTGGCGGGGGGGCGAAAAACGAGCTGTGGCTTAAAATTAAGGCAAGCATGTTCGATGTCCCCTACCTCGTCCCGGAGGAGTTGGAATGCGGGGTTGTTGGTGCGGCGATGTTGATGGCAACGTCGACTGGCGATGCAGCCGACCTGAAAACGGCTGCCGCACGGATGGTGCGCTATAGCAGCGAAGTCGCGCCTGATGCCCGTTGGACGGAGATTTATGACCGAATGGCACCGATCTATGCGAAGCTATATCAGCAGGCTGCGGACCTTCACGCTGATCTGGATGCCCTGCCATGACCCGCGCAGTGTTGTGGGACATGGACGGCACGCTCACGGATAGTGAGCCAGCACATGCCGCAGCATTCGATGCGGCACTTACCGAGCTTGGTGTAACGGTGCCCGCCGAACTACACGACGGATTGCTCGGCTCGAGCGGCGACAAGGTGTTCAGAGCGTTGCAAGCGGCCACGGATATTGCGTTAACGCAAGACGGGTGGACCGCCCTCAAGCAGCGCCATTTTGCCCACCACGCACAGGCTATCGTTCGGCGCGAACCAGCGGCCAGTTCGGCTGAACGGCTAACGGCTGATGGCATCCCCACGGCCTTGGTTTCAAATTCAACCGCGGCGGAGGTCGCGGTGTGCTTGGAGGCTACCGGACTGGTGACTACCTTCAGTGCGGTTGTGACGCGTGGGAACGTTGCACAAGGCAAACCCGCGCCGGAATGCTACCTGCTGGCGGCCCATCGGTTGGGCATTGCGCCGCATGACTGCATTGTCGTGGAAGACAGCCCGACTGGCGCGAAGGCCGGAGTTGCCGCCGGAATGACGGTGGTTTTCCACCCTCAATCACATGCCCTGCAACCGCCTGACGGGGTCCACTACATCCCGCCCGAAGCCACATCTGACGCCTTCATTGAGGCGTTCTTGAAAACGAAGGACAACACATGACTGATATCCCGCAAATCACCCTCAACGATGGCCACAGCATCCCACAGCTTGGATTTGGTGTCTGGCAGATAGATGATGAAACCACGCCTGGCGTCGTCAGCGCCGCTGTCGACTTGGGCTACCGGCTTGTTGACGGCGCGTTCATTTACGGCAATGAAGCAAGCATGGGTGAAGGCATCCGTCAGGCCCCAAGCCCGCGCGATGCGCTGTTCGTAACGTCGAAGGTCTGGAATTCGGATCAGGGATACGACAAGGCGCGTGCTGCGATTGATGCCAGCTTGAAACGCATTGGTCTTGATTACCTCGATCTGGTGCTGATCCACTGGCCCTGCCCGTCGCGCGATTTATACGTCGACACATGGCGCGCATTGATTGATGCGCGTGAGGCCGGACAGGTGCGCTCTATCGGGGTGTCCAACTTCAATCCTGACCACCTTGACCGGTTGATCGCAGAAACCGGCGTGACGCCTGCGGTGAACCAGATTGAGATCAATCCGCGCTTTCAGAACGAAACCGTGCGTGCCGCGAACGAGGCGCGCGGGATCGTAACGCAAGCTTGGACGCCGCTCGGCAGTGGCAGGTCTTTTGACACGCCGGTGATCAAGGATATCGCGGCCCGTACGGGCAAAAGCGCCGTGCAGGTTATCTTGCGCTGGCACGTGCAGCTGGGTCACTCGGTCATTCCGCGCTCCACAAGCCGTGACCACCTTGCAAGCAATCTTGATGTGATGGATTTTGCCCTGAGCGACCAAGAAATGGCTGCCATCGCCGCGCTTGAAACCGGGGAGCGTTGCGGACCTGATCCGGTTGAATTCGACGCGGATTAACACGCCGCGGCCCCGCGCCTTGGGCCGCGGGTGATAAAACACGTACTTGCGGGGACTACCCGCGCGTACGTTATGATTTGGACGTCTGGCCACTTAACTGGGCCTGACGTGTTACGTCGCAGCTGGGCGAACAAAATCCCCATAGTTGCATCCAAATGAAACAGTTCTTTGATTTATAGATATTTAAAACCTTCGCAGGGGGCCGATGATACAGGCAGCTAATGAGCCGTCAGTAAAATATGGCGGCCACCCCTTCAGGAAGGACATATCATGGTCAACAAATTTTCACGGCGCACAGTTTTATCCGCAGGCGCAGGCATGGCGACAACGCTTGCAATGCCGTCAATTCTACGCGCGGGAAGTCACCAGCCGCTTGCGGGCAAAGAGCTTCGCTTGCTCACATGGTCGGACAACACGGGTCTCGCTGTGCTGGACCACATCGCAAAACCGTTTGAGGAAAAGACCGGCGCGCGCATTATCGCGGACCGCACCGGCTCCACCTCAGAGATGGTCGCGAAGCTACGGGCCGCGGGCGACCGTGCGCAATACGACGTCATTACACTTGCGGGCGTTGGCGCGGTGGAGCTGGCGGGCGACGGGCTGCTGGCCAAGCCAGACCTAAACCTGCTGCCCAACCTAGAGCAAGTTGACCCGCGCTTTCGCACCGGTGCCGACGGTCACGGGATCGGGTACCTGCTGTGGACCGGCGGGCTGATCTACAACACCAAAACATTCAAAGAGCCGCCAACCTCCTATGCCCAAATGTGGGACGCCGCGCATAAGAACCGCCTGTTCTTGCCACCGTCAACTTGGACCGATGCGCTGGACACCATCTTTGCCACTGGCAAGATGATCGGCGGGGACGGCACCAACGCCGACGAAGCTTTCGCCAAATTGGCAGAGCTGCGCGATAGCATCCTGACGTTCGGCGAGAACCCCGCGCAATTGTCCGAACTGTTCCGCTCCGACGCGCTGGACATCGGCGGCGTCTACGCGCCGGCCTTCTACGCCAAAGAGCTGATGGATCCGGCCAACTCCAACATGGGCGCGACCTACGATGTGGATGAGGGCTTCTTCGCCGACCTGATGTACACGATTGTGCCCAAATCCAAGCCAGGCGACGACGATGTGGTGCACGCCTTCCTCGACTTCACGCTGGACGCAGAAGTTCAGGGCGTGATGGCCGAAGCCGTGCTGAACGGCCCGATCAACCAAAACGCGGTTATGTCCGAAGCTGCGAAAGCCAGCCCGTTCATCATCAAGCCAGAGCAGATGGGCGAAGCAGCGGTCGTTCACGATAAATCCTTCATCGCCGATGTGCGCGAAGACTGGATCAATCGCTACAACCAGACGCTTTCCTAAGCGTCACCCAAAAGCAGGACTGAAGATACATGAGTATTGCGTTATCACGCAGCAGAGCGCTGGCATTTTCTTTGCCGGCGCTCATCGCCATTCTCCCGTTTCTGGGGGCCTGTTTCTACATCTTCCGGTTTTCAATATCGGGGGACAAAGGCACAATCGACGGCTATTCGATCCAGCCCTATCTGGATTTGATGACGCCGTTCTTCGGCCGCTCCGTCTGGCTGACGCTAAAGCTGGCCTTCGTCGCAACGCTTGTAGCGATGCTGCTGGCTGTCCCGCTCGCGTTTCTTCTCACGTCTTTGCGTAGCCCGTTGGCGCGGCGGTGCCTGACGGTGACGATCTTATTGCCGCTGATCCTGAACCTGCTGGTTCAGGCATACGGCTGGATTTTGCTGCTGGGGCCAAGCGGCGTGTTGAATTCCAGCCTTCGCAGCCTGGGCATCATCGACCGCCCGATTTTCCTGTTGTTCAACGAGACGGGCGTACTTCTCGGCCTGATCCAGACCTCCCTGCCCTTGGCGGTTTTCCCGATTGTGAGCTCCGTGCGCGGGCTGTCACAAGAGCATCTGGAAGCCGCAAGCTCTCTCGGGGCCTCCCAATGGCGGACGTTCTTTGATGTGACTGTGCCACTGCTCCGCCCCGGCCTGTTTGGCGCCGCGTCTATCGTTTTTGCCTTCAACGCCAGTGCGTTTGCGATCCCGCTTTTGCTGGGTGGTCGTCGCGTTCAAATGATGGGCGTTGCCATCCGCGATATGATCTCGCCGCTGTTTAACTGGTCCGGCGCTGCGGCGGCGGGCATGATTTTGATCTTTATAACGCTGATAGTTTTGCTCTTCTCGTCTTGGTTGGTGCGGATGACGTCAGAAAACGTGAGGCATTAAGATGCGCGTCGGACTTCTTCCCAATGAGGGCGGTGGCAGCTACCGCTTCGTGATTATCGCACTGGCAATCGTCGGCATTCTGATCTCATCCTTGCCGGTTATCGTGGTGACCATCATGTCGTTCTCGGCAGCGGATAACACGGGCTTCCCGCCAGAGGCGCTGTCGCTACGCTGGTACTGGGATGTGATCGCGCTGTTCACGGCGGATGATGCCTCCAGCGCGCAGTCGGTTGTGGATTCCACGCTGACAAGCTTGCTCGTCGCGGTGATCGTTATGGGCATCTCCACTTTCGTGTGCATCCCGCTGGCCTATGCGCTGGCACGGGGTGACCGCCGTATTCGCGGCGGGATGGAGTTGCTGTTCACCCTGCCCCTCGTGTTCCCGTTGGTCATCCTCGGCATCGCTTTTTTGTTGATCGCGGAAAGCCTGCGGGTCGATATCGGCATCTGGCGGATCGTGATCCCGCATGTGGCATTGGTGCTCCCCTTCGTGTTGCGCAACTGTCTGGGTGCGATGAATGGCATCAGCGTCGAGATCGAGGAAGCCGCCGTTTCACTGGGCGCGTCGCCGCTGCGCGCGATCTGGGATGTCGTTATTCCGTTGATGAAGGCGGGCATCCTTGCCGGATTGATCTTCGCGTTGATCATCAGCTTTAACGAATTCACCATCACATTCTTCATGTACACAATCGACGTCAGCACGCTGCCGATCTGGATGTACAGCCGCACGGTTTCCTCGCTTGATCCTTCGACGCTTGCGCTCTCCGTTTTCATCATCGTTGCAGACGTCGTGCTGATCGTGCTTGTGGACAAGCTGATCGCGGGCCGCGCAAGTCTCTTCTGAAAGGTCTCTCCTCGTGAGCACTCAAAATACCCACCTTCACATCGATGGCGTTTCCAAGAACTTTGGCGACGTCAAAGCCCTGTCGAACATCGATCTGAAGATCGAACGCGGATCTTTCGTTTGCCTGCTTGGACCGTCGGGCTGCGGCAAGACAACTTTGCTACGTATCATCGCGGGCTTCGAGAGCGCGTCATCGGGACGATTGCTCTTGGACGGCAGCGACATTGCACAAGTGCCACCGCATAAGCGCGGCTTTGGCATGGTGTTCCAGTCGCTGGCCCTGTTCCCGCACATGAGTGTGGCACGCAACATCGCCTACGGCCTGAAGCTGCGCGGTGTCAGTGGCAAAGAACAACGCGACCGCGTAGAGGAGTTGCTCAATGTTATTCAGCTCCCGTCTATCGCGGACCGTCCGGTCTCCGCGCTGTCCGGTGGGCAACGCCAACGGGTCGCAATCGCGCGCGCGCTCGCCATCCAGCCCAAGCTGTTTTTGCTGGACGAACCGCTGTCGGCGCTTGATGCCAAGCTGCGCGACAACATGCAGATCGAGCTGCGCCAGCTTCAACAAAAGTTTGGTGTAACAACGATCCTCGTGACCCACGACCAGCACGAGGCCATGATGCTAGCCGACGAATTGGTGGTGCTGAAAGACGGCGCCGTGCGTCAGTCTGCGGCCCCTTCGGTGGTTTACCAACAGCCCGCAGACAGCTTTGTCGCGGACTTTTTGGGCGCGGCAAACCTGATCAATGTAGGGTCCGTCCAAGGTGGCCAAGTGCAGCTACTGGGTAAGCTCACCGCCGTAGATACTGCCCACGCCGACAATACCATGATGCAAGCCGCCGTGCGCGCGGAGCATATCTCGCTCGCGCCTGTGGCACAGGCTGGCGGCGCGGCTGTGGGCACAATCGAGTTTATGCGTGACCTTGGCCCATCGACGGAAATTGTTGTGGCGGTGGATGGCGAAAGCCTGCGCGTCCGCAGCCCGAACGTTGACTGTCAGGGGTTGAGCATCGGCACGCAGGTCGCCGTATCAGTGGATCCGTCGCAGGTGTCGGTGTTCAAGGCGTAGTTAGGGGCGTACGCTTCTAAAACAAAAAAAGGCCGATGCATCACAGCATCGGCCTTTTTGCATTTATAGGTGGTACTGGCTCAAGCCTTAGCGGCGATCACCATAACCTCGACCAAGAACTCCGGCGTCACAAGGCGGGATTCGACACATGCGCGCGCAGGTGGATTTGCGGGGTCGATCCATGCGTCCCAGACCGTGTTCATATCGTCAACCTGCGCCATGTCGGCCATCCAGATTGTCGCGGACAAGATGTGCGACTTGCTGCTTCCAACGGATGCAAGCAGACGGTCAACTTCGGACAACATGTCTTTGGTTTGCGCGGTCACGTCGTCGCCGGAGCCGACTTGACCTGCCAGATAGATAGTGTCGCCGTGCACAACGGTCTGGCTCATCCGGCTGCTTAATTCAGTGCGTTTGATTGTCATTTTGGTGGTCCTTACTTTGAAGTTCGATGTGGGGAGAATTGCATGAGACTTAGAATCTCAAAGAACATTTGCGCGCCGTTTTGTGCGGTGTTGGTTGTGGGGTCATAAGCGGGGGCCACTTCGACGACGTCGCCGCCGACAAAGTTCGCGCCCTTCATGCCGCGGATCAGCGCCATTGCCTCGCGGGTGGTCAGCCCGCCAACTTCCGGTGTGCCCGTGCCAGGCGCAAACGCGGGGTCAAGGCTGTCGATGTCGAAGGAGAAATATGTGGGGCCGTCGCCGATGACGTCGCGCGCCTTGCGGATGATATCCGGTATCCCCGTCTCAGTAATGCTCGCGGCCTCCACCACCGTCATGCCGGAGATTTCGGAGAACTCCCAAATGTATTTCGCGGCACCCCGTATGCCGATCTGGATCACGCGTTCAGGGTCCAGAAGACCATCAAGCACGGCATTTCTGAACGGCCCACCATGGTGGAATTTTTCGCCCTCATAAGATCCGCCAGTGTCGCAATGCGCGTCGATATGAACCATGCCCACGGGGCCGTTGGCCGCAACGGCTTTCAGGATCGGGTGGCTGATGGAATGATCCCCGCCGACCGCCATCGGGATAACACCTTGCGCCACGATGTTGTTTACGAATTTTTCAATATCCGCATGGCTTTGGGCCAGATCGAACCGGCTTTGGAACGGCACGTCACCAATGTCGGCGACCGCCATTTCATGCACCGGAGCGCAGTCCAACGCGTCGTTATACGGCCCGACGCGCTCTATCGCGCGCAGCGCACGCGGTCCAAATCGGGAGCCATTACGGTTGGTGACGCCAAGGTCCATCGGCACGCCATAAAGCGCTACATCCAGATCGGACAGGTCGGTGCCCTCATCCACCGCGCGGTGCGGTGCGTCCAGCAAGGTGGGCATCCCCGAATAGGGCGCAGGACGTCTGCCGCCTTCGGAGAAAATCTTATCCGCGATCCGTTGAAAGTTCGGGTTTTGCAGCTCGCCGCCGGTTGCATCGGCAAATTTTTCTCGCAATTCGTTTAGTGCTGTCTCTGACCAAGCCACACGAAATCCTCCTCAATTTTGGCGGAGAATAGCGCGAGATTTCGGTGCGAATAAATTTGAACATTGAGAAGTATTGTTTCATATTCACGCAACAAAGACGCACAAAGGAAAATGCCGTATGTCCCGCCGTAAAAAGACGTTCTCAGGGAAGGTGAACGATGTCGATCTGCGGTTGATGCGGGTGTTCAAGGCGGTGATCGAATGCGGCGGGCTGTCAGCTGCGCAAACCGAGTTGGGCGTTGGGCGTTCCACTATTTCGCGCCAGCTGTCTGATCTGGAGACGCGGCTGGGGCTGCGTCTGTGTCACAGGGGCAGAAGTGGCTTTTATCTGACACAGCAAGGGCGGCAGGCGTTCGACTACATCGATCAGTTTTTGGCATCGACGGATGAATTCACCTCTAAAATTGCGAGCATCAGTAACTTGATGGTGGGCAAAATCGAGATTGGAATGATCGATTTCACCATGTCAGACGTCAAAAACCCGCTGGTCCCGACGATCCAACGGTTCAAGGAAATTGCGCCTGACGTGACGATCAACCTTATGACCGGCTCCCCCAACGAGGTGGAGCGCGGGATCATCGACGGCAAGCTGCACATCGGGATTGTGCCTGATTACCAGCGCCACCCCAGCCTTGGGTATACGACGCTTTTTGAAGAGGACGTTGGACTGTTTTGCGGCGGGGAGCACCCGTTGGTGAAGGCGCTGCAAAATGGTGAGACCCTAACCGAAGCCGATGTGCGCAAACACAAGCTGGTTCACCGCGCATATTTCGAGAGCGAGCGCCTGCGCCAGCGCAAGCAGAAGTTTCCCGTGGGAAGCACCGTGTACCAGACAGAGGCGGTTTTGGCACTTGTGCGCAGCGGTGTCTACCTCGGCTACTTCCCGCGTCATTGTCAGGATTTGATGAGTGGCGAGTTCTATGAGCTGCTGCCGGAGGTCTTTGGCTACTCCACCCCCATCTGCGCGATCTGGCGTACCGACCGTAAGCATTCGCTCATCATGCAGGATTTTCTGGAGCTGTTGAGCCAGAAACCCGACGAAGTATAACGCGCCCCCGCCAGTACGGCGGAAGCGCGTGGGAGGTGTTAGAACAGCAGGTCCGGCAACAACATGCTGATAACCGGTATGTACGATAGCGCGATCAGGGCCACGACCATCAATAAGATGGTTGGGAGGGCCGCGCGGAAGATCTCGAACAACGTCATCTTGGCGACGCCCATGGCCACGAACAGGTTCAAGCCGACGGGCGGCGTCAACATACCCACCGACAGGTTGACCAACATGATGACGCCGAAGTGAATCGGGTCGATCCCCACCTGCTCCGCGATGGGTTGCATAAGCGGGCCGAGAATGATGATCGCGGACGCGCTGTCCAAGAAGCAGCCCGCAACCAGCAGTATCACGTTAAACAGGGCCACGACCTCCACCGGATTGTCGGTACCCGACAGGATGTAGCTAGCAAGCTGCGATGGCGCGCCGGTGCTGGCCAACAGCCAGGAAAAGGCCGACGCCCCCGCAGTGATGAGCAATAGCGGGCCAGAAATAAGCCCTGTGTTGCGCAGCACGATCAGCATGTCGCGGAAGGAAATACTGCGGTAAACAACGACGCCGACGAACCAGCCGTAAAGGCACGCGGTCGCCGCGGATTCCGTTGGCGTGAAAACGCCCGTATAAATCCCGCCCAGCAGAATGACCGGCAAGCCCAGCCCCCACGCCGCACGCTTGAACGCGGTAAAGATGCTCAGGAGTGTCGGGAAAGGGTCGCGCGGGTAGTTTCTGCGTATGGAATACCAGCAGGCGTAGGCGATCAAGATCCCCCCGATAAGCAACGCTGGCAACAGCCCCGCCGCAAAGAGTTTCCCGACCGATGTGCCAGTGACGGAGCCGTAGATAATCAACGCGATGGAGGGAGGCACGATTGGGCCCAACGTTCCTGCGGTGGTGATCAACCCGATGGAGAAGAAGCGGTCATATCCCGCTTTGACCATTGCCGGATACATGATGGTGCCGATGGCGATCACCGTCGCGGGGCTGGAGCCTGAGATCGAGCCGAACATCAGGCAGGCAACGACCGCTGCCGCCGCAAGACCGCCGGGAAGCCAGCCGATAATCGCGCGGGCCAGGCCGATCAGGCGATCCGACAGGCCACCGATGCGCATCAGCTCAGCCGCGAGAATGAAGAACGGGATCGACATGAGGGAAAAGTTGTTCATGCCCGAGAACATCCGCATCGGGACAACGACAGGATCAATCCCGCCCCAGAAGTAGAACACCGCCGCGACGGATAACGCCAACGCGGCAAAGATCGGAAGGCCAAACAGCAATAAAGCAAAGAACGTGGGAACCAGTGCAGATACCATGAAGTCAGGTCCTTAGCTTGTTTTTATATCGACCTGCGGCGCGTCGTAGTCGCGTCCGATCAGATAGGATTGCAAAATGAGAAGGTAGCGCAGCGCCATGAATGCGCCGGATACGGGTATGATCAGGTAGACGTAGCCGACGGGCACGCGCATCGCAGGTGACAGTTGGCCCATGCGCATTGTGTTCAAAGATAGCGTGGTGCCGTAGTAGATCAGCATGCTCGCGAAGATCAGACCGAGGCAACCTGCCCCGATCTGAAGTGCGCGCGCCGTGCGGGGACCAGCAACCGCATAGATCGCCTCGACGCTGATATGGGAGGCGTAGCGAACCCCCATCCCCATGGTCAGAAAGCTCATGGTGATCAGCGAATAGAGGATGAGTTCTTCCGACCAGTACAACGAGTTGTTGAAGACATAGCGCGCGATAACCTGCACGATTGCGACAACGGTGGCGGTCAGAATAAGCATGGTGACGAAGATGTTTTCGATCCAGTCAACGATGCGGTTCAATCCTACGATCATGGTTGCGTCCCCCGCATTGGTTTAGCCCTTGGACGCGGCGAGCGCTTTGTCCATCAGGTCAGACGATACTTTAGGGCGGAATTCTTCATAGATAGACTGGGATGCCTCGATGAATGCCGCACGACCTTCTGCGGAAAGTTCTTGGATTTCCACCTGACCTTTGATCTCGTCCAGAATACGGGCTTCGTCTTCGTTGGTGTATTCACGTGCCGCATCACGGCCGACGATCATCGCGTCCTCAACCACCTTTTGCAGATCTTCGGGCAGGCTTTCCCATGCCTGCTTGTTCATCACGGCGGCGTAGGTGTGGTAGGCGTGGCCCGTCAGCGTCATGTATTTTTGCACTTCGTAGAAGCGCATGGACGCGATGTTTGCCAGCGGGTTTTCCTGACCTTCGACAACGCCTTGCTGCAAGCCGTTGTAGACCTCAACATAGGCCATGGCAGTCGGGTTGGCGCCATACGCACGGTAGGTCGACAGGATCGTCGGGGCCTGCAACGTACGCATCTTGATGCCCTTCAGGTCGTCAGGACCATCGATCGGACGCACGTTGTTGGTCATGTGACGGAAGCCCGCGCCCCACATCGCGATGCCGTGCAGGTTGTTCGGACCAAGCGTGCCAAGCAACTCCGTACCAACTTCACCGTCGAGCACACGTTTCATGGCGTCATTGTCGCCCAGCAGGAATGGCAGGTCGAACAGGTACATCTTTTCGTTGAAGTTCGCCAAGTTGCCGGTCGGCGGGATCGCGATGTGGATCAGACCCATCTGGGTTTGCTCAATGATTTCCACGTCGCCGCCCAATTGCGCGGCGGGGCGGATGTTGATCTCGATACGGCCGTCCGAATTGGCTTCGACTTCCTCTTTGAACCGCACCGCAGCGCGGGCGTTTGGCGTGTCCTCGGTCAACACATGCGCAAAGGTGAACGTAAAGTCGGCGGCGGTGGCAGCCGTGCCAAGGCCAAGTGTAAGTGCTGTCGCCAGTGATAGGCTAAGTGCTTTGATAGACATGGTATCTCCTGTTGGTGGTTTCGTTTTTATTTGGTTAGGCAAGCGGCGGGGCGCCCAATAGCTCTGGCGCGTTGCCGATTGTGTTCTCCACACCTTGCGCAATCGCGAGCAGGCGACGCTCTTGCATAGGCGGGGCGATGAGTTGCAGGCCGGACGGTACGCCGTTGCCATCCAGACCCGAGGGCAAAGTCGCAGCGCACCAGCCGAAAGAGTTCACGATCGAGGTGTTGCGCAGCGCCAGCATGTTGGCCGTTCGGTAGGCATCCCCGTCCGCCAAGTCAGACACAAGCGGTGCGCTGACGGGTACGGTCGGGCAGATCAGGACGTCAAATTCATCGAACACGCTGAGCGCATCTTGCCCCAGCTGCGCCATGACGGCTTTGCGGCGCAGATACTCCGTCGATGAAATCTGGTCAGCCGTCTCAATACGCGCGCGCACCGCAGGATCGAGGCGTGCGATACGGTCAGGGAAGTTGGTGTCCATGAAGCTGCGAAGCTCCGACGCGGCCAACCCGCCTTGCCGGAAGATGTCCAAAACGTCGTCCACACCGGGGAGGGTCATTTTGGTTACGGTCGCGCCTTTGCGCTCCAACGCGGTTAGCGCGGCTTCGGTGTTGGCGGCAATTGCTGGGTCGATATCGTCCCAAACGACGTTCCCGATGACCCCAATGCGAACTCCCGCAACGTCTTGCGCGTCCACTTTACGTGTATCGCTGTCGATGGCGCTAAAAGCATAGGCCAAATCCGCAACGGTGCGGGTCAACAGGCCGGGCGTATCCAGTGATTGCGACAGCGGCACGATGCCTTGGGTCGACCACCGCCCGATGGTTGTTTTCAGCGCAGCTTGGCCCGTGAACGACGCGGGGATGCGCACTGATCCGGCGGTGTCGGTTCCCAATGCCACAAGCGCAGACCCTTGCGCCAACGATACCCCCGCCCCAGAGCTGGAGCCCCCCGAGACCCGAGGAGCCTCTTTCGCTGACCACGGGTTGACCGGCGCGCCCCAATGGGCGTTTGTGCCGATGCCCCCGAAGGCGAATTCAACCGTATGCGTCTTGCCCATGACAATTGCTAACTGCGCCCTTGCGGCCTGAACGACTGGGCCAGCGGCTTGGAATTCGGGGCCGAATTCAGTGTCAGTGCCCGCGAAAACCGGCATTTTTGGCACGCCGTAAAGGTCTTTCACGGAGATAGGTAGCCCCATCAATGGCCCAAGATCGTGCCCCGCATTGATCAACACATCCACGGCCTCAGCCTGCTGTTTTGCTTCGGCGCCGGCCCAGTGCTTATAAGCGTTGAGCGTGCCATCAGTGGCGCTGTAACGGGCCGTCGCGCCCTCAACCAAGGCGGTTGCGGACACCGTTTGGTCGCGTAAGTCTCGTGCGATCTGGGCAAGGGATTGATGTTTCACGGCGGGTACCTTTTCGTTCCGGATGCCGCAATTCTTATGACCAGTTTCTAAGAACGCCAGCATGCAATTTTGCCATGCTGCGCGGCGACTGAATGCTGCGTCTGCGAAGTTCGTTCCCGTAACTATTTGTTTTTATGGGATAATGGTCGGAATCAGAGCCCGATACCCCTGCCGAGCGTTGCCAAGTCGGCAAAGCCGCGTTGCGCCTTATGCACTCGCAGCGGTGAAAGTTTTGATTAGTTTTCCATCATCACAGAAGGAATGCATAAAATGTCACACGAAACAGAACGCCGCCTGAACGACATGGGCATCGTGCTGCCGCGCCGCCCGAAACCAATTGGCAATTATGTCCCGGGCGTTGTCGTCGGTAACATGCTCTACACCTCCGGCACCTTGGGCACCAAACCTGACGAAAACGACAATGACGTGCTGCCCTACGTCGGCAAAGTCGGGTCGGATTTAACCATTGAGGAAGGCTACGCATCGGCGCGGTTGATGGCGATTAACCATCTGGCAATGATGAAAGCCGTTTTGGGTGATTTGGACCGTGTGAAACGGGTGGTCAAGATGATCGGCTACGTGTCCTGTGCGCCCGGTTTTACGGAACCGCATCTGGTTTTGAACGGGGTCTCCGACTTGTTTGTGGAGCTATGGGGCGAGGAAAACGGCAAGCACGCCCGCGCCGCGTTGACCCAGCACGAGCTTGGGTTGAACGCACCGGTTGAGGCCGACATCATGTTGGAACTTCACGCCTAAAGCTTGCGTAACTTGGCCAGCAGCTCAGCATCTGATTTTTCGCCTTTTGAGAATTGCAAAAGGACGAACTTGAGGAACTCCGCCGCCGCAGGAGAGAGCTGCTGGTCGCGCCGCACGATGGCGAAGATATAGCGGTGCTCGAAGTCTCTACACTCCAGATTTAACGGCACGATCTGGCCTGTCTGCGCTTCCGTCAGGGCGGCTTGCAGTGGCAGATATATGATCGCATTGGTACGAATGGCATGGTCGATCAGGAAGTGGAACTGGTCGGCAACCAGCGTTGTATTCGGCGTCGCGCCTAGTTTGGCATAGGCGCGCTTTACCAAATGGTGAATGCCAAAGCTGTCGTCAGGCAGCACGCAACGCACCGGCAGCAAATCCTCCAACGTCAGATGACGCCCATCAGCGAAAGGATGGTCCGGCCGCGCGAAAGCCAGGAGTGGCTGGCGCCATTTCCCGACCTCTTCAATCGAGGGGTGAGAAAAGTTGTCATAGATGAAGCCGATCTGACACAGATGCTGTTCCAACGCCTCCAAAACCCGTTCGCGCCCACGGATGCGAACGCGAAATTCGATGGACGGGTATTTTTGCCTGAACCTGTCGATGTTTTCGGACAGAAACGGGCGCGAGATCCCCTCAATCGTCGCAATTTCTACCCGCCCTGTTTTCAGCCCTTTCAGATCGGAAATTTCGCCTTTGGCAATGTCGATGCGGTCAAAAACAACGGTCATATGCTTGGCCAGAAGCTCCCCCGATGCGGTCAGTCGCACACCGTTTGAGTGGCGCACCAGAAGCTGCACGTCGAACTCGTGTTCAAGCTTCGAAATTTGGCGGCTGATTGCCGATGGCGCCACATGCAAGCGGTCCGCCGCAGCCCTGATGGACAGCAGACGCGCGACTTCCAAGAAGTATTTGCAGGCGGTGAAATTCAGCATCGAACCCTCGGTTTTCTATAAGGTCTTGTGGGCGTTTTTGGGGCCAGTGTCCAACGCCGCGTTCATCTGCTCATTGCGACACGACAGGGAAATTGTTGACTGAATATCCGCATGAGTCTATTCATCCTACCAATGGATTCGCGCTGACCTTGGAGGAGGACCGCAAATTCAGGTGACACGTCAGGGAGGACGCGGACCATGGTTAAGGCTGACAAAAACTGGGAATCCGGCTCTTCTTTAGTGGCGCGTCAAATCGGCTCCGACATCATAACGGGCGTATATAGCGAGGGCGAAAAGCTCCCGCTGGAGGCGCAGCTTTCAGAGAAATACGAAGTCTCCCGCAATACGCTGCGCGAAGCGATGCGCCTTTTGGCCGCCAAAAACCTCGTTGAAATTGCCCCGCGGCGCGGCACCTCGGTCCTGTCTCGTGAGCAGTGGAACGTCCTTGACCGTGACCTGTTGGAATGGTCGGCTGATCACTTCATGCACGACCGTCGTTTCATGGAAGAACTGGTGCGCGCGCGCTGCATGGTGGAGCCTGCAGCGGCGAAAGAGGCCGCCAGAGGTGCAACGGACGCACAGATAGCGACCCTTTGGGACAGTTACACCAACATGGTTGCACAAGCAGAAGCGGTCGACACCAGCGCATCTCTGGAAGCTGACTTGGCGTTTCACATCGCAGTGTCGGAAGCGTCAAACAACCGGTTCATCAAATCCATCGGCCGCTCAATCATCCACGCCATGCGGCTGAATTTTCGGGCGTTGTTCACCGTGCCCTACAACTTCGTGGGCAACCTAGAGAACCACCGCCTTGTCGCGGAAAAGATCGCCGCGCGAGATCCTTTGGCGGCTGAAGCCGCGATGTTGCGCCTGCTCAATCAAAGCGAAGGGGACACCATTCGCCTGTTCGAGCCAGACCCCATTACCTCGACGGAGGGCCCGTCGAGCACGAACGACTGACTTTCATGGAAAAGGAGGAATACCATGCGGAAGTTTACTGCACTGACAACTCTGGCGGCCGCCCTGACGTTCGGCTTGCCTGCATTGGCTGACTACCCCGAACGCCCGATCACGATGATCGTGCCTTGGTCCGCGGGCGGAGGCACCGACGCGGTGGGCCGCATGATCGCGGAAGGGTTGAGCAACGAGCTTGGCCAACCCGTCAACGTCGTGAACCGCACAGGCGCGGGCGGCATCGTGGGCCACACTGCAATGATCGAGGCGGATGCGGACGGCTACACAATCGGCTTGGCGACGGCAGAGATCACAACCTATGCGGCCATCGGTACATCAGATATTTCGCCAGCCGGTATGGCACCCATCGGCTTGGTGAACTTCGACGCCTCCGCCTTCAACGTGTCCGCGAACAGCGACTGGCAGGATGCGTCCGAAGCATTGGCCGACATCAAGGCAAACCCCGGTAAATACAAGGCATCCGGCTTTCCTGTCGGCGCGGCATATCATTTGGCCTTCGCTGGGTTTTTGAACGCGAATGGTGTCGACCCGAATGCGATCACTGTGGTGCCAAGCCAAGGTGCGGCGCCGGGCTTTCAGGAACTCGTGTCGGGCGGCGTGGCGATTGTGCCATCCTCCCTGCCGGAAGCGGGCTCCATGCGCGAAGCGGGGCTGGTGAAGACCTTGGCCGTGCTGTCCGCCGACAGACTCGACGCCTACCCCGACGTGCCGACGGCGGAAGAGGCCGTTGGCACCAAATCGGTCGGTGGCACATGGCGCGGTGTCGTCGGCCCTAAAGGTCTGGATGCCGACGTTGTTGCCCGTTTGGAGGCGGCACTCGCGAAGGTTTACGAGGGCGACACTTACCAGGAATTCATGGCGAACCGTGGGTTCGGTGTGCGCTGGCTGCCTGCGGGTGAGTTCAACGCCTTTATGACCGATGCGGCTGCTACGAATGCCGAAATCATCGGCAAGCTTGGCCTGAAGCAATAACACCAAAGGAGGTTCGCGGTGAAACTGAATGATGCCATTCTAGGCGGGGTATTCGTCCTGCTCGCGATTGCGGTTCTTGTGGAATCGCGGACCTTCCCCACCCTTCCAAGCCAACCCTACGGCCCGGGAACATTCCCCACGATTATCGCGGTGATCATGTTGGTCGCCGGTGGTAGCCAGATTTGGGCCGGTATGAAATCCAGCGCGCCTTTGGTTGTTGTGCAGGATTGGGCGAAAACTGACGGAGCGTTCGGCCGGATGCTGGCGGTGCCTGCGTTTGTCATCACCTACATCTTGCTAAGCAAAACCGTAGGCTTTCCCCTATTGGCGCCTGTGCTGACGGCAGCTTTGCTCCTGATCATGAAGGTGCGTCCGGTGGTCGCCTTGCCCATCGCCGTGGTGGCGACAGCAGGCATCTGGTTCTTGTTCGCGTGGTTGCTGCTCGTGCCCCTGCCCCTCGGCCTGCTGACAGAGGTGATCTACTGATGCTCCCGATTTACCAAGCCTTTGCACAGGTTATGCAACCCGACGTTTTGATGATCGTTATTGGCGCTGCGGCCTATGGCCTGATGATCGGCTCCATCCCGGGTCTGTCGGCGACGATGGGAACCGCGCTGCTTGTTCCGCTGACCTTCTTTCTAGACCCTATTCCAGCGATTGGCGCGATTGTGGCCGCGACCAGTACGGCCATTTTCGCCGGTGATATACCTGGCGCGCTGTTGCGCATTCCCGGAACGCCCGCCTCCGCCGCCTATACCGATGAAGCCTACAAAATGCGCGAGCGCGGCAAGGTGGAGTTGGCATTGGGCGTCAATCTGGTGTGCTCCACCATCGGTGGTTTGGTGGGCGTGGCCATTTTGATCATCGCCGCCCCGCAGATTGCACGGTTCTCCTTGGGCTTTTCCAGCTACGAATACTTCTTCCTAGCGCTTCTTGGCCTGTCCAGCGCGATTTTGGTGAGCAAGGGATCCGCGGTAAAAGGCGTGCTGTCGCTTTGCATCGGTCTGTTGCTCTCAACCATTGGCATTGACGTGGTTATGGGGATCAAACGGTTCACCTTCGGCGACGGCGAACTGATTGGCGGCATCTCGATCATACCTGTCCTGATCGGGATGTTTGCGATCACCGAAATCCTGCGCAAATGCGCGTCTCCGGGTAAAGCGCCCGAGACACCGCCGCTTCATATCGGGCCTGCCACGCGGGAGGTCTTCAGCACGATCTGGAAATACAAAGGCGGTGTTCTTCGGTCCTCTACATTAGGCAGCGTCATCGGCGCGCTGCCGGGTGCGGGGGCTGACATCGCGGCGTGGATTGCCTTTGCGCTGTCCAAAAAGCTGTCCCGCACGCCAGAAAAATTCGGCACAGGCCACCCCGAAGGCATCGTGAGCGCCTCTAGCGCCAATAACGCCGCATTGTCGGGGGCCTATGTGCCCAGCCTCGTCTTCGGGATTCCGGGTGACACGATCACCGCCATCCTCATCGGCGTGTTGCTGATGAAGGGTATCACCCCGGGGCCGATGGTGTTCGTCATGGATGCGGGGTTGGTCAACGCTATTTTCGCGGTCTTCATTCTTGCCAACGTCTTGATGCTGCCCTTGGGGTTTGCCGCAATCTTGATGTCGCGGCGGCTACTCTCGATCCCGCAAAATATCCTGTTCCCGATCATCTTGCTGTTCTGCGTGGTCGGGGCCTTCGCAGCCAACAACACGCTGTTCGACGTCTGGGTGCTGCTGATCTTAGGGATCATCGCCTTTGTGCTGGAAGAGAACGAATACCCACTGGCCCCGATGATCCTCGCGCTGATCCTTGGCCCCTTGATCGAGGAGAACTTCATGAAGTCCACGATCAAGGCGGATGGCCAGTTGATAGAGTTTTTCATGCGCCCGATTGCCGGAACGTTGGGCGGGCTGACGTTGCTGGTCTGGGCCGTGATGATCGGCTTGGCGTTGCGCCGCCGCTACGCCCGCCCCGCCCCCGCGAATTAAGGAGCCTCACGTAATGAGCAGAAATATCGTCGTCATTGGCGGCACCAGTGGCATTGGCCGCGCAATTGCAACCGGCTTTGCGCAGCAAGGCGACAGTGTGTCAGTGACGGGTCACGAACCCTGCACCGACCTGCCCAGCGGCATGCAGGGGCACGTTCTGGACGTGCGCGACACGGCGGCGGTGGAGCAGTTCTTCGCAGGCATCGCCACGCTTGATGTGCTGGTAAACTGCGCGGGCGTGATCCAGCGCGGTGGTGCGGAATTTACGGCGGATGGATTCGCGGATGTTGTGGATATCAATCTGGGCGGCAGTCAACGCTGCTGTATCGCGGCCTTGCCTGCCCTGAAGGCGGCCCAAGGGTGCATTATCAACACCGCGTCTATGCTCACGTTTTTCGGCAGTGGCGTGGCCCCCGCCTATGCGGCCTCCAAGGGTGGGATCGGGCAACTGACCCGCTCGCTTGCAATTGCGTGGGCACCTTTCGGCATCCGCGTGAACGCGCTGGCCCCCGGTTGGATCGCCACGCCATTGACGAAACCGCTCACCGATGATGACGGCAAATCCACTGGCATCTTGGGGCGCACGCCGATGGGCCGTTGGGGCACGCCCGACGATGTCGTTGGGCCGGCACGCTTCCTTGCCTCCCCTGATGCTGGCTTCGTGACCGGCACAATTCTTCCCGTAGATGGCGGATATTCCGCCGCATGACTTTAGAAGGACCTTCCCATGACCAAGATTTATGAAAATGACGCAGAGCTGTTTGAGTTGATGCGCACCCGCCTGTTCACGGCTGTGGTTGGCGACATCATGGACCAGATGAACCTGCGCCGCCAGTTCCTGCCCGCAGGTATCGCGCCGCTGCAACAGCGCACCAAAATGGCAGGCCGCGCCATGACCGTGCTGGAGGCCGACGTCTTCGATGATGAGCCCACTGATGCGCGTGGCCCGCTGTCGCACAAGCCCTTCGGGCTGATGCTGGACGCATTAGATGACTTGAAAACGGGGGAAGTATATGTCGCCACAGGCGCGTCCCTGCGCTACGCGCTCTGGGGGGAGCTGATGTCGACCCGCGCGCAGTATCTGAAAGCAGCAGGCGCCGTTCTGGACGGCTACGTGCGCGATGCCGACGGGATCGAAGGTTTGAATTTTCCAACGTTCTGTCGCGGGGTTTATGCGCAAGACCAAGGCCCGCGCGGCAAGGTCATCGACTACCGCACTACGATTGAGATGGGCGGCGTTCGCATCGCGCCGGGTGCGCTTATGTTCGGCGACCGCGAGGGGGTTCTGGTGATCCCGAAAGAGGCCGAGGAGGAAGTGATCGTCCGCGCCCTGGAAAAGGTAGAGACCGAGAACGAGGTGGAAGTCGCGATCCGCAAGGGCATGTCCGCGCAGCAAGCGCTCGACACCTTTGGCGTGATGTAGGGGGCACGGATATGACTGACACACCCGACCTGTCCCGAATGCCCTATCAGCTGGCCATGCCCAAAGAGGCGGGCGCGGAAATAGTGGTGCCAAACGCCGTTCCTGAAGATGACCGGATCTGGGTGCCGCAAACCGAAAACGTCTTTTTCCGTCCACTATGCCTGAACGCCTCCCAAGGCTATTGGGTCAATGTTTTGAAGGTGAAGAAGGCGGGCGTTCTAAGCCGTCACCGTCACCCGAACCCCGTGCATGGCTACGTGCTGAAGGGTCGCTGGCGGTATCTTGAACATGACTGGACCGCAGAGGAAGGCGGCTACGTTTATGAGCCTCCCGGCGAGACGCACACCCTTGTCGTCCCCGACGATGTTGAGGAAATGATGACCCTATTTCAGGTAAATGGCGTGATGTACTATGTCGACCCGTGGGGCAAGCACACCGGATATGAGGACGTCTTCACCAAGATCGACCTGTGCCGCGCGCATTATGAAAAGGTCGGGCTGGGCGCGGATTACGTGGATCAGTTTATCCGCTAACCCGCCACCTGCGCGCACAGAGCGCCAGCTTAACTGCCGTCGACCTTTGGTGACATGTCATCATGCAGCGGCACAGTCTGGCGCTCGATCATCCGGTGGACGACGGGCGGCCCTTCGCCGCGATGCAGTTGCAAAAGCTGCTCATACAGGCCGACATCGGCGTTGGTGCGCCGCTCGTTGTGGCGCACATATTCGCCCCATGTCGGCACGTGGTAACTTTCGCTCCAATGCTCGGGGTGGTGCAGGTCGCGCAGTAAGGCCCATTGCTGCGCCCCGTCGCGGATGCGCACCCGTCGCCGCTGGCTCATGACGGCAAGGAACTCGGGCACGTCGGCTTGGTCGATCTCATAGTCGACCATCACCATCACGGGGCCGCTGCGGTAGTTCAGGTCAAACTGGGTGGGCGGCTCTTTGAAACGGTTTGAGGGATCCAGATCCAGCCCGTGGTATTCGGGCAATGGCAGCCACGCGCCTAGCAGCGCGCCGAGACTTAGCATTGTGGCGGCGAACAGCAACGCGATCTCCGGCCCGCCTGATTGTGCGATGACGCCCCACAACAAACTACCTGCGGCCATGCCGCCGAAAACACCGGTCTGGTACAGGGCCAACGCCCGTCCAACCACCCAACGCGGCGTCGACAGCTGGATGGTCACGTTAAACATCGACATCGCCAAAACCCAGCACGCGCCGGTGAATAGCAACGCGGCACCGGACAAGGCGGCGTGCTCGCTCAGCGCCAGAATGGCGCAACACAGCGCGTAGACGGTGAAGGCTCCCTTGGCGATGGCCTCATTGTTGAACCGCATTCGCAGGCGGTTGTTCATGAACGCGCCCGCCACCGCGCCGACACCGAAACAGCCCAGCATGATGCCGTAAACGAAGGCCGTGGAATTTAGCGTGTCGCGCACAATGACGGGCAACAGCGCAAGAAGGGCAATCGCGGAGAAGCCGAACCACGACCCGCGCAAGATAACCTTTTGCAGGTTCGGCGACATCGCAACGTAGCGCAGGCCAGCCGAAAACGCGCTGCCCAAGGGCTCTCTGGGAAGGTGGGTGTCGCGGGGCGGGGCCTTCCACCGCAGCAGCGCCATAATGATCGCGACGTAGCTAAGCGCGTTGACCGCAAAGGCCGCCGCAGCCCCCGCAATGGCTACGATCGCGCCGCCCGCCGCTGGCCCCACGCTGCGCATCAGGTTGAACCCCATGCTGTTGAGCGATACGGCGGAGGGCAGCTCTTCGCGCGACACGATATCGCCCATGGTTGCCTGCCACGATGGATTGTGAAGCGCTGTGCCGCAGCCGATCAGAAACGTAAACGCAAGCAGTGACCACGGCGTCAGCCAGCCCTCAAAGGCCATGAACGTCAGGATGATGGAGACCGCAAACATGAAGCCCTGCGCGATCAGCATAACGCGGCGTCGGTCAAAGTTATCGGCGAAAACACCCGCGAGCAGTGAGAAAATCATGATCGGCAAAGCGACGGAACCTTGCACCAACGCCACCATAGACTGCGAGTCCGACAGCGACGTCATCAGCCACCCCGCCCCGACAGCCTGCACCAGCCCGCCGAAATTCGACGCCAGTGCCGCAAACCACAACGACCGGAAGGTCTGGTTTCCTAACAGCTTCAGCGGGGAGATTTGGTCTGGCACGTCGAACCCTCAAACATGATGCTCGTCGTAGGTACGCCTATCGTTCCCCGCCTGTCGAGACCAGTTAACGCTTAACTGCGTTGCGTGCAGATGCGGCGCAGCCACTTTGCGACCAGTTGCACCTGCGGATCATCGGCACGGTCGGCGGCGACGCGCAACACGTAGACCCAATCAAAATCAATCGCCTCTTCTGAGCAGGCCAATAGCTCACCGCTTGCCAGTTTATCCGCACTCATCGCGCGGCGCACAAAGCCCACGCCTAACCCTTGCGCGACCGCCTCGTGGATCAGTAGCGACCCTTCAAGCAAGATCATCGTGGCCTCATCGCCCAAGCGTTTTTGGATACCCCTGCGGTGCTGCTCCACCCACGTTGGCCACATGCGCAGGTCTTCGTCGTGAATATGCGGGCCAGCTTCCAGCAATGCCTCGGGCGATTGGCCCGTGCGCTTCACCAAGGCGGGGGCACAAACGGGGATGGCGTCACCTGCAAAGAGGGTCACGTCACTGGCAAGAACTGCCGCGCGCCGCACAAACAGGATTTGCAGATCGGGGGTGTGCATCATGGGCCGGTCCGACAGTGCCAATGACACATGCAGCCGGACATTTGGCTCTTTCTCGGTGAAGGTGGTCAGGTTCGGCAAGATGACTTCGGTGGCCAAAAGTGGTAGGGTCGCAACCGTGACGGGATCAACTTGGCGCAGTGGCAAGCGGTCGATCTCATGGCGAACTTCGTCGAAGGCGCGGTGCGCGGTCATCGCCAAGCTGCGGCCCGCTTCGGTTAAAACCGTTGTCCGCCCGCTGCGTGAAAACAGCGGCGTGGTGCTCCAATCCTCCAGGATGCGCACCTGATGGCTGATCGCCGAATGCGATACCCGAAGCTGCTGCGCGGCCCGCGTCACGGAGCCGGTGAGGTGGATCGCCTCCAGCGCTCTTAGGGCCTTAAGTGGTGGGAGGCGCCGTATATCTGCTGCATCAGTCATGTTAGCTATTTAGACCATATACGCAAATTTTCTACTTTTAATTTGTTAATCAGATGCCATTCTGACCAACAACCTAATAGCGACCAATACGTCTGGAACCCCGTCGATGACCAACCGCCTTCGCCTCAGCCTCGCCCAAATGAATTCGACAAACCGGCACGCGGGCAACATCGAATGGATGCAGGACGCCATCGCCCAAGCCGCGCAAGAGGGCGCTGATATGCTGGCGCTGCCAGAGGCATCCGGCCTGTGCAACAAAGACCGCGCCGACGCTTTGACCCAAGTTGTGGACCACGCGGATGACCCGTTTATCAAGGCCTGCCAAGAGGCGGCGGCGAAGCACGGCATCTGGATTCAAACCGGCTCCACCCCCGTCAAAGGGCCAGATGGTGCTGACGGGGCGCGATTCCTGAACCACGGCGACATGATTAACGCCCAAGGCGAGATCGTCGCGGGCTATGACAAAATCCACCTGTTCGACATTTTCCTTGATGGAAAACCGGCCACCGGCGAGTCGCGCCGCTACGGACCCGGGGCAAAGGCTGTGATGGCCCCGACACCATGGGGCGATGCTGGCATGGCGATTTGCTACGACCTTCGGTTCCCGCAACTGTTTCGCGATTACGCCCAAGCGGGCGCATCCATGTTGTTCATCCCCTCCGCCTTCACCATTCCGACCGGCCGCGCACATTGGGAAGTCCTGCTGCGGGCACGCGCTATTGAAAACGGCGCTTTTGTTGTGGCCTCCGCGCAAGCGGGCCACCATGACGACGGCCGCAAGACCTACGGGCATTCAATGGTCGTAAACCCATGGGGCGAGGTATTGGCCGATATGGGTCCGGAAACCGTGGGCATCACCACCGTTGATCTGGACATGGACGAAGTTGTCGCCGCGCGCCGCCAAATTCCGTCCCTGCAAAACGGGCGGGACTATGCGTTTGACGCCAAAGCCGCCAAGCCCCACGCCGCTGAATAGACAATCCACAGACCGCCCACCCACGTTCACAGAGGAGTAAGTTACATGATCCATGCCAAGATCCTGAATATAACGTTTGCGTTGGCGATGGCCGTGCCGGCTGCCGTATTCGCGCAAGATCGCCCCGAAATCACGATCGCCGTCGACAACCTGTGGGAAACCATGGATCCGGTGATCGGCATCTCAACCTCCGGTGCGCGGGTACATTACAACGTGTTCGACACGCTGATCGCGCGCAACCGCTGGGAAGACCCAGACGGTGCAACCTTGGTGCCGCAACTGGCCACCAAGTGGGAGCGCAAAACGCCGATGATCTGGGAATTCACCCTGCGTGAGGGCGTCAAATTCCATGACGGCCATGTGATGGACGCCGAAGACGTTGCGTTCTCCATGTCGGAGGAACGCCTGTGGGGCGACAAGCCATTGGCCCCGCGCGGCAAGCGCTATGCGGCCAACATCATCCGCGTGGAGGCGACCGGTCCTTTGACGGTGGAAGTCGAACTCGACATCGCCGACCCGACATTCCCGAACCGCTTGGCGACACCCCTCGGCTTTGTTCTGCCGGAGCATTACTACACCGAAGTCGGCACCGACGCCTTTGGCCAGATGCCCATGGGCACCGGCCCGTATAAGGTCGTAAGCTTCGACCCTTCAACAGAACTGACAGCCGTTGCATTTGACGACTACTGGAACGGGCCCGTGCCTGCGGAAAGCTTGAACTTTCGCATTGTGCCGGAATTCTCCACACGGTTTGCGGGGCTTGTGTCGGGCGAGTTTGACATCATCGTCTCCATCCCTGCCGACCAGGTTGAGCAGGTCGACAACGCCGAAGGCGTCAGCGTTATGTCGAAGGGCATCGAGAACTACCCGATGTTCGCCTTCAACATGCTCGACGACGATGAAACCATTCCCAACAATCCGCTGACTGACCCGAACCTGCGCAAAGCGATGGTCTCGGCAATCGACCGCGACGCGATTGTGCAAGCCCTTTGGGGCGATAGCACCTTCGTGCCAACACCGTTCAACTTTCCTGAATACGGCGACTACTTCGATCCAGACCGCAAGCGGGCCTACCCCTTCGATCCGGAGCGCGCGAAAGAGCTGTTGGCGGCGTCCGACTACGACGGCGAAGAGCTGGAATGGCACATCACCCGTGGCTTCTACCCCAACTACGAGATCGCGGCAGAGTTCATGATCGAGCAATGGCGCGACGTCGGTATCAACGTGAAGATGACGATTGTCGACAACTTCAGCCTCGCCTACGAGCGCCCGTTCCACATGCTCAACATGTCGATGTCCTCGGACTTCTCCGGCGATCCATGGCGTCCTTTGTGGTTGGATTGGGGCCCGAATTCCAGCCGCGTGACCGCCAAACACAAGACCTACGTTCCGACAGACAAGTTTCTTGAACTGGGCGACAAGTTTGTGAAGGCGCAGGACTTCGAAAGCCGCAAAGCGGCCTACCTTGAACTGGTTGCCGAATGGGAAGACATCACACCCGGCATGTACTTGTGGCGCAATGTTGTGAGCTACGGCGTCCGCGACGGGCTTGACTGGGATCCAGGCAACTCTGCCGTCACCATCTTCGACAACCGCTTCTTGAAAGTGCAGTAAGCATGACGATCCTCTCCATCAACAATCTCTCGGTTGGCCTCCCCGATGGCGGCGACCGCGACCTTGCGGTGGAGGGGGTCACATTCTCTGTCGGCAAGGGGGAGACCCTGTGCCTTGTCGGCGAGAGTGGCTCTGGCAAATCCGTGGTCGCGCAGGCGGTCATGGGCATGCTCCCACTCCAACTGCCGGTCAAAAGCGGCAACATCGAATTCATGGGCGCGCCCCTGCCCGCCCAACGTGATCCGGCTTATCTGGCGATGCGCTCCGTGCGCATGGCGATGATTTTCCAAGACGCAGGTGCCAGCCTCGACCCGCTGCAACGCGTCGGTGACCAGCTGGAGGAAATAGCGCTCGTCCACGGCATTGATCGCGCGACACGTAAGAAGATGGTCGCGGATATTCTGGACGCGGTACATCTACCTGACCCGAAAAAACTGGCCCGCGCCTACCCCCACCAACTGTCGGGCGGTCAAGCGCAACGCGTGGTGATCGCGGCGGCGCTGCTGTTGAACCCCGAACTTCTGATCGCGGATGAACCGACGACCGCGCTTGATGTGACCACACAAGCCGAGATTTTGGAGCTGATCGAGGAGCTACGCCGCGATCGCGGAACGGCGGTTTTGTTCATCACCCACGACTTTGGTGTGGTCAGTGATATCGCGGATCGCGTGGTGGTGATGCGCAAAGGCGAAGTTGTGGAATCCGGTGAGGCCGCGCCCTTGCTGCGAAACCCGCAGCACCCCTACACCCGCACACTGCTTGCAGCCGCCACCAGCCGCGCAGCACCCCGTGACGCGGTGGACAAATCGGCCGTCATGACGGCGCAGAATATCTGCCTCACCTATAAATCCGGCGGACCGTTCAATCGCCGTGAGGTGGAGGCCGTGAAGGATGTCTCCCTCACGCTGCACAAAGGGCGCACCACGGCCGTTGTCGGGGAGAGTGGCTCCGGCAAGTCATCCTTCGCACGCTGCCTGCTGCGTCTGGAAGATGTGACCAGCGGCACCCTGACGTTTGAAGGCCGCGACATCACCCACCTTGAGGGCGCTGAGATGCAAGCCCTGCGCAAGCGTATCCAAGTGGTGTTGCAAGATCCGTTCGGGGCGCTGAACCCACGCCGCACCATTGGCTCTGCCATCGCGGAAGGTCCGATCATTCACGGCGCAACCCGTGCGGATGCGCGGGCCAAGGCGGAAAACCTGCTGGAAATGGTTGGCCTGACGCCGCAAGCCTATGATCGCCACCCGCACGAATTCTCCGGCGGCCAACGCCAGCGCATTTGCATTGCCCGCGCGCTGGCCCTCGATCCTGACGTGCTGATCGCCGATGAATCCGTCAGTGCGCTCGACGTCTCCATCCAAGCGCAAGTTCTCGCGTTGTTTCGCGACTTACAACAGCGGCTCGGCTTCACCATGCTCTTCATCACCCACGACCTGCGCGTCGCGGCGGCCATCGCAGATGATCTGTTGGTCATGCAAAACGGGCGCGCGGTGGAATACGGGAACGCGGCAGAGATTTTCGCCAACCCGTCGCAGGACTACACCAAGGCCCTGCTCGCCGCAGCGCCCGGCCAAGATTTAACGGCGGTATCCGCAGCATGATAAGCTACATCGGACTTCGACTGATACGCGCAGTGGTGACCTTGCTGATCACCATCACGCTTGTTTTCATTTTTATCCGCTTCTCCGGTGATCCCGCAGCGGCACTCGCCCCGCCCGACGCGCCGCAAGAGGTAATCGACCAATATCGCGAAGCCTTAGGCCTCGATAAACCGCTATGGTCTCAATACACCGCCTACTTGGGCCAGTTGCTACAAGGGGACTTCGGCTATTCCGTGCACACAGGATTGCCGTCCGTGCAAGTGTTCCTCGCCCGCCTGCCCTCCACATTGTTTCTGGGCGGCACGGCGCTGGCCGTGGCCTTGGCCGCTGGCCTGCCGCTTGGCGCAATCGCGGCGCTGAACCGTGGCAAGCCGATTGACCGACTGGTCATGGGCTTCTCCGTCTTTGCCTTCGCGCTGCCGAACTTCTTGTTCGGATTGGTGATCATCCTGATCGGGGCGCTGGTGTTTCAGACCTATATCGGCTCCAACCCCGATAGCTTTCTTGACGTGGTGTTCCCCGCGCTGACCCTTGGCCTTGCGTCGATGGGGGCCTTTGCCCGCTTCGCTCGCTCTTCATTGCTGGAAACGATCAACGCCCCCTTCATGGTCGCGGCAGAGGCGCGTGGCATCGGGCGCACCCGCCGTTTGCTGCGCCACGCGGTGCCCAACGCATCCATCCCGCTGGTCACCCTGATCGGCCTTAGTCTTGGCGGCCTCATCGCGGGCTCTATCGTGACGGAGCAGGTGTTTGGCTGGCCCGGTGTCGGGCAACTCTTGGTGCGCTCGGTCGCGACCCGCGACATCGCAACCGTGCAATTCATCGTGCTGGCCGTGGCTGTAACAATGATCCTCGCCAACCTGATCGTCGACTTGCTCTACCTCGTTATTGACCCAAGGATCCGCTCGAAATGAAGTTGCAGATACCCTTTGTCGTCAAATGTGCCATGGGTTTTGTGGCGCTCTTCGTGGCCTTCGCGATCTTCGGTCAGTGGCTTAGCCCCTATGAGTTTCGCGAAACCTCCCTGCTGAACAGGCTGAAGCCGCCGGGAACGGAAGGCTACATATTGGGCACGGATGCCCGTGGCCGCGACGTGCTGGTGCGATTGGCCGTGGGCGCGCAGATCACGCTGATCGTGGCCATCGTGGGCACCGTTATCGGCGCGATGCTGGGGTCACTGCTCGGCATCATCGCAGCCGCCAAACGCGGCTGGACCGAGAACGCCATCGTCGCCGCCATCGACGTGCAGGCCAGCCTGCCTATTATCGTTGTCGCGCTGTTTGTGCTGGCCATGTTCGACAATTCTTTCACGCTGTTCTTGCTGCTGATCGGCCTGACAGGCTGGGAGGTCTACGCCCGCCTGATGCGCGGCGCGGTCTTATCCGCGAAGGAGCATGGCTACGTCACCGCCGTACGCGCCTTGGGTGCATCCCCTGCTCGCATCTATCTGGGTCACATCCTGCCGAACGTTGCCTCCATCGCACTGGTTCAATTCACCATCAACTTACCGCTGACGATCCTGCTGGAAACCGCCCTGTCCTTCCTTGGGTTGGGCGTGCAGCCGCCGCTCACATCGCTGGGGCAGATGATGTCCGAGGGCCGCGACCGCTTGCTCACCGCGTGGTGGCTGACGCTGTTCCCCGGAACCATCATTTTCCTATTGGCCCTCTCCGTCAGCCTGATCGGCGACTGGCTGCGTGACCATCTCGACCCCACATTAAAATCCCGCTGAGGTTCCACATGAACACCCCCCTGCCCAATATTCCGAAGTATGTCATCGACGAAGACCCCGGCGCGTTCCCGCAAGATTTGCTGGCGCAGATGAACCAGCTCGACACGCCCATGCTCGGGCATATTCTGTGGTGGGGGCACATGGATACGGGCATCAAGGCCAGCCGTGATTTCGGTCCGCGCATCGCGGGACGGGCGCTCACCGTGCAATGTCCGGGGGCCGATAGCACGATGTTACACCACGCCGTTGGGCTGGCGCGGCAAGGGGATATCTTGGTGATTGATCGCCTTGGCGATCAGACCTACGCCTGTCTGGGCGACGGGGTCGCCGCCGCCGCAATGCGTGCGGGAATTATCGGGGCAATCATCGACGGCCCCTGCACCGATGCCGACGAGATGGTGGAACTTGGCTTTCCCGTGTGGTGTCGCGGCACTTCGCCAGTGACGACGCGGCTGCTTGATAGCGGCGGCTCGGTACACCGTCCGGTCTCCGTCGGCGGGATCGCTGTTGTACCCGGTGCGGCAATCATCGCGGATGCCAGCGGCGTATTCGCCCTATCACAGCCGGACGCCCTGCGCGCCACGGAAATCGCATTGACCCGCGCGGCCTTGGTGGAGGAGCGTCGTAAGACGCGCGCCACAGACTTGACGCTTGGTCAACTTTCCGGCGCAACCGCGATGGTTGAACGCGGAACGGCATAGCACGCGAGCAGCTACTCGGCACCAGCATACCCCGCTAGAAACCCAACCCTGTAAGGGGTTCGCGCTGTCACCCAGTCCGGTCTTGCAGCGTGCGTTCTCTCACAGCCAACACACCCCGCAGCCCTCTGCGCGGTGTGTGTCATACTGTCCTGCCTCATCAGTTTCGTAGACTTTTAGAATTTGTCCTATAATGTTGTGCATTAAGTATGCGTTATGGCATGCGTTGTGAAACTTTCTACGGAGATTACATGTGGTGACTGATGAGAAACTTCCCATGTCCAACACCGAATTCGCGGTCGCACGACTGCGCGACATGATATTTTCGGGTGAGTTGGCCGCTGGAAGTGATCATCTGGAAACCGAACTGGCCGAGAAGCTGAAGCTTTCGCGCACGCCGATCCGCGAGGCGGTTTTGTTGCTTTCATCACAAGGTCTCTTGGCGATCCGCCCGCGTAAAGGCGTGCGCATCGCGTCGCTTTCGGTCTCCGACATGGAGGAAATCTACCAAGTCCTGACAGAGCTGGAGAGCCTGTCCGCATGGCTCGCTGCGAAGAAGGGCTACAAAGACAGCGAACTCTCCGCGCTGGCCGACGCGATTGACGCGATGGACCGTGCGCTAGAGCAATCCGACCTCGAGGCTTGGGCCGTCGCGGACGACCAGTTTCACGCCAGTTTGCTGGAGTTGGGCGGCAACCGCCGTATCATGCGGATCGTCGGCATGATGGCCGACCAGATCAAACGCGCGCGTTCCGTCACCTTGCATATTCGGCCATTGCCCGTGAAGTCCAACGATGACCACCGCCTTGTTTATGAGGCAATCGCCCGTGGCGACGCGGAAACGGCCAAGCGGCTGCACTACCAGCACCGCCAATACGCAGGTACGATGCTGGTGTCCTTCCTAGAAAAGATTCAGGTTCCCTACGTCTAGGGCGCGCGTGGACCGGCGACGGGTTGGCAGACCATCCCGCCGTTGCTCAATATCCGCTAGTAGCCTGTAATCTCTTTGGCTTTCTCAAAGAATGCCCGCTTGCGAGGGGATGAAATACCCCAATTCACCGGCACGCTCTGGTACCCGTCATCCGGCCCTTCGCCGTCAAAACGGTAGTCAAAATATCCCCATGACGCATATTCATCCACCGACGCCACGAAGTTGTTGTCCGGCTTGTCGAAGTCGAAATGGTCGTCCTCGTTGAACAGAATTGGCTTCGGTGTGTAGCCCTCTACGTTGCGGGTATCGCGGACCATTTTGCGGATAACGTCGGGGTCGTTCACGTGATTGCCGTGCAGCAGAAGGTAGTCCGACACTTGCGTGACCAACTTACCGGGAATGCGGGCGCCACCGCCATAGCTGACGCCGACAAGCAGCCTGCGCCCGTCACGGTGATGCGCTTGCGCTTGTTCGATCGCCTCGTGAATGCCCTCGGGAACCAGCAGCGGTTGCAGGTAATGGTGAATATTGCACTCGTTGGAAATCTCCAAGAGGCAGTTCTCGTAACCGGCATCCAGCAGCCAGTTCACCGCGTTGTCGATGGCGTCGACAACCGCTTGATGATCCTGCAACTCCCGCTCCTGCCCGAAGTAGAAAAGACCCACAATCGGCACCATGCCCAGATCATCTGCGGCGTCCAAAATCAGCTTCAGCCGGTCCATGTAGGCTTCGCGCAAAGAGCCGTCAGGCCGGAACGCGGAGTTGATCCAAGGCTGTTCTTTGGAATAGCCATAGGGGCTGCCACCTTGCAGGTTGATCGAGAATCCAAGCACACCGTGATCACGCCAAACCGGCATTTGTTCAATGAATTCACGGGTATTGCGGTCAGGATCCCACACGCCCGTGTCCGGATAAGCCCAACGGTCGCGGGTGTCTGGGTTCACGTCGTCGTAGATGCCCTGCACCATACGCGTGTTCATCAGCAGACCCTCGATCTTGCGCCCGTTCCAGACGCGGCCTTGATAGGTCGGCACACCGTTGATCAGGAATCCATCGCCGTCGATGGTCAGTTTTGTCTTTGCTGTCATGGGTAAAATCTCCGGTAAATGTGGATGGGGCGCGGCACATGAGAAGGCTAGATATCCACGCGCGCGCCAGTGTCTGCGTCGAAAAAGAGGATGCGGTCTGGGCTGATATGAAGGTCGATGTCTTGGCCCACGTGCACCGCCACGCGGTCATGTATTTCCAAAGTGATCGGCGTCGCGCCGCATTGCGTAACAATAAGTGTGCTGGACCCCGTGGGCTCCACCACGCTCACCGTTGAGGGCAGGCCCAAGGCCCCGTCGCTCGCTGTCAGGGACACATATTCAGGCCGGAACCCGACATCAATTTGGCGCCCCTTCAGGGCAAATGCCTGCGCCGGAAGCGCGAGCCGTGTGGCATCTTCAGTGACAAGCGCCAAACCGGTATCGTCACCCACCACTGTGCCCCGCAGCAGGTTCATCGAGGGGGAGCCCAAGAACTCCGCCACGAACCGATTGGCGGGGTTGTCGTAAAGTTCCAACGGTGGCCCGACCTGCTCGATCACGCCTGCGTTCATGATGACAATGCGGTCGGCCATGGTCATGGCTTCAACCTGATCATGGGTGACATATACGATGGTCGTCTTCAGGCGGGCGTGCAGGGCCTTGATCTCCGTGCGCATCTGAACCCGCAATTTGGCGTCCAGATTTGACAGCGGTTCGTCGAACAAAAACACCTTCGGGTCACGCACGATAGACCGCCCCATCGCCACCCGCTGGCGCTGTCCGCCAGACAGTTGCTTGGGGTAGCGATCAAGCAATGCTTCCAGCCCGAGAATGTCGGCGGCAAGCCCTACCCGTCGCTCTATCTCCGCTTTGGAATGCTTCTCCAACTTCAGCGAAAAGCTCATGTTCTGCGCGACCGTCATATGCGGGTAAAGCGCGTAGGATTGGAACACCATCGCAATGTCGCGCTGACGCGGTGTGAAGTCGTTCACCACCGTGTTGTCGATGGCGATGTCCCCGCCGGTGATCGGCTCCAGCCCCGCCAGCATCCGCAACAGCGTGGACTTGCCGCAGCCGGACGGCCCCACCAGAATGACGAACTCACCGTCTTCAATATCAAGCGACAGGTCCGGAATGGCCAGAAACCCACCGTATTTTTTCCGCAAGGATCGAATGGAAATATTGGCCACGGTCTATGCTCCGATTTTGGGTTGAAAGTATGCGCGGCGGCTCATTTGACCGACCCCGATGTCAGGCCGGAAACCAGCCAGCGTTGGACGAACAAAAACATGATCAACGCGGGTATGGTCGCGACAACACAGGCCGCCATGAAAATGTTGATGTATTGGACACCGCCGCCCTCCCCCGCGAAGTCGCCAATGCCGACTTGGATGGTTTTCATGGCCCCTTGGTTCAGCAGCAAAGACGCCCACAAGAAGTCGTTCCACGCGTTCAGGAAGGTGAAGATCGTCACCGCCGCCAAGCCGGGCATAGAGACAGGCAGGATGACCCGCAGAAATGCGCCAAAGTGCGAACATCCATCCACCATCGCGGCCTCCTCCAGATCAGGCGGGCAGTTGTTCTGGAAATAACCACGCAACAACAACACGCTAAACGGCAGGGAGAACCCGACATAGGCCACGATCAACCCCAGATAGGTGTTCAGCAGGTTGGCCGACTGAATGGTGAAGTAGATCGGAAACGCGCGGGTGATCGGCGGGATGATCTGTGTCATCAGGATCATGACCAAGATGATCGACATCCCCGGAAACTTGAAACGCGACAACACGTAAGCGGCCGAGCTGCCAATCGCCGTGGACAGCACCGCCGCCACCAAAGACACGAAGATGGAGTTATAGATATACCGCCCGATCGGGATCAACTCCCCCAGATCGCGGTAGGCCTGTAGCGAGAGCTCCTTAGGCAACCATTGCGGCGGCATGGCGCGAATGTCGTTGGCACTTTGGAACGAGCTTTTCAGCATCCAATACACCGGCATCAAGATATACATCAGCGTCAGCGCGGTGATCACAATGACCGTGATCCGCGTCACCGTGTTGTTCAATCGCGCGGCGGCAAGTGGGCCGTTACGTGGCCGCAGGAAATTGTCTGATTGCAGGTCGCTCATGCGTCGTCCCCGTCTTTGAGTTGCGCGCGGATGTAGAAGAAGCAAATGATGCCGGTGATCACAAAGATCACCCCGCTGGCCGCCGCCGCGTAATCGAACCGGAACGAGTTGAAGGCTTGCTGATAGGCATAAACCGCCATCACGTTGGTTTGGCCCTGCGGCCCGCCGCCGGTCATGATGTAGTTGATCTCGAAATGGCCGATGCCGGTGATCAACAGGAGCAGCAACAAGACGCCAAGGATCGGCTTGAGCAGCGGCAGCGTGATAAAACGAAACTGGTTCCAGACCGATGCACCATCAATGCTGCCCGCCTCGTAAAGGCTTTTGGGGATCGACTGCAGACCCGCCAGAATGAAGATCACCACGAACGGCAAACCATTCCATATGCGCACAGCCGTCACCGACAACAGCGGTATCGAGATGCCCCAAATCGTCTCGGTGTCAGATAAAAAGCGGATGTTAGAGTCGATAATACCCGCGTCCATCAGCGCCGCGTTCAACGGGCTTCTGGAGGTGCTGAGCATCCAAGACCAGATCGCCGCAGCCACCACAGGCGGCACGAACCAAGGCGCGCAGATCAGCACGCGGATGAGCGCACGGCCACGGTATTCGGCGTCCATCACTTGGGCCAGCAAGAGGCCCAAGGCAATCACGATCGCAACCACCAAACCCGTGATGAGAAGCGTGTTCCACACGCTTTGGATAAAGCGCGCGTCGGTCAAAACAGTGATGTAATTGTCGACACCCACAAACGGCGTGCCAAAGTCGCGCACCCGCAGCAGGTCGTATTCAAGAAAGCTGATCCCCAAAGATGCCAGCATCGGCAGGATGCCAAGAACCACGGTGAACAGCAGGGACGGCGCCACCATCAGATAGCAAAAAATCAGCTTCTTACGCTCCACGCGTTCGTCCTCATGTTGGGGTATGCTCGGTGGGTGTTGATCCCGCCACGCTTGGGGGCGGGATCAGGGTTGGCTTAGCGCCGCCTATTTGCTTACGCGGTCCAGTTCGGCCTGCATCCGTGCCTGCGCACGTTGCACGACTTCCTTGACGTCCTGCTTCTGGATGATGGCTTCATACATCATGTCATAGACAACCGATCCTGGCTCATCGTTGATCAACGCGCTCCAGGCGGGCGACGGGTGCTGGGACGTGTGTTGATGCTCAAGCGTCTCGCCGACGACCTTCTTCCAATCGGTGTCAGACCAGAAGTCAGACGCCATCACGTCGCGGCGCGGGCTGACGTTGCCGCTGGCTTCGCTCAGCTTTTGCATGTTCTCGGGGCTGCTCAGGAATTTGATCCAGCCGACGCATTGCTCAACCTTCTCCGTCCCGCGCAAAACGCCGAAGTAGCCGCTTCCTGCGTAGGCGTCACGCCCAGCCGATCCGGCGGCAGGCACAGCCAGCGCCCATTTGCCGTCAAGGTCAGGGTTCTCCCGCTGCAACCGGCCCGGCCACGCGCCGGGGGTGCTGCCAACCATCGCCAAGGTGCCCGCAAGGAACTCGGACTCGGGGTCGTAGCTTTTCTCCATGAATTCGGGGCTTACGACTTCGTGCTCCCAAACCAGATCGCGGATAAAGCTAAGCGCGGCAATGCTCGCGTCGTTGTCAATCGTGGCGGTCTTACCGTCCTCCGTCATGAACACGCCGCCAGCCTGCCAATAGTAGGGAATATAGGCCTGCGTCACGATCTCGGACCCCGGCGACATGCCCCAACGGGTCACATTGCCGTTGTCGTCACGTGCGGTCATGGCCTTGGCATAGGTCACCAGATCGTCCCATGTCTGCGGCGCACCCGACAGCCCCGCTTCTTGCGCAAGGTCGGTGCGGTACATCAGCGGGCGCACGTCGCCCCGCCATGGGATTCCGTAGAAATCGCCACGATAATGCGAGTCCTGCAAGCTGCCGCTGTAGAAATTCTTGTCCAGATCAGGCCACTGATCTTTGTATTCGTTGATCGGAAGCGGGCCATATTGATCGCCACCAATCGCGGAGAACGAGTGCAGCCAATACATATCCGCGCAGTCGGGTGCTGCCCCGCCCTGCGCCACGGTCAGCCACGTGTTAAAGGCCACGGACCAGTTCAAAACCTCGTAGTTTACCTTGGTGCCGCTCTGTTCCTCATACGCATCGGCAAGCGCGTTCATGCCCCGCTTCCACTCCAACAAATCCCCGTAAGGTTGGGACCAGAAGGTGATCTCGTCGGCGTTCACCGGTGCAGCGGCAAGTCCCAAGGTCGAGGTAATGAGAAGCGCGGATGCGACGGTCCGTGCGGGTCTGCGGGGTAATCTTCCAAATACTGACATTTTCTTCCTCCCAAAATAATGTATTTAACAATGCATACTTTATTTCAAGTGTCAAATTCAGCGATAACCCCGTGTGTTAACGTCTTGTTAACACTTTTTGCACGAGGAATCAGAAGCTTAAGCTAAAATATCGGTGCACGACGGCGGTTCGCCGCGCACCAATTGTTTTTACCTCTTGGCCATTACCATCTGCACAGCCACCGCGCCGGACGGCTCGTGCAGGGCTTCACTCTCGTAGATGAAGCCGTATCGGGTGTAGAACGGGAGGCCGATTTGGTTGTCTTTGAACACCTCAACCCGCAAGGGGCCTTTCAACCCGACCGCATGATCCACCAACGCCCGCCCGTAACCTTGGCCTATCGCGTCGGGGTCAACGAAAAGCCCGCCAATTTCTGCGCCAAGCAGGGCGATGAAACCATTCGGCTGGCCGTCCACGACTGACACCCAAGTTTCGGCGTTCGGCAAGTAGATGTTGCGCATGTCCTTCGCGACTTGCGCAACAAAAGCCTCCGGCAAAAACGGATGCGCCACCGCGCCCGCGCGCGCCCAGATGTCGACAAGCTGGTCGGTGTCGCTGTCTTTGAATTTTCTGATCATTGGTTAGTCTCTCTTCTTGCTAGATTTTTGAACGGCGCGGATCATTTTGCCCAAGGCTTTGTCCTTGGACTTGCGCTCCGCGAGGCTGGCCGAGTTAAAGGCATCCTCCGCTTTGAGCTTGCGCCACCGCGCCAAACGGGACGCATCAATCGCCCCCGCTTCAATCGCCGCACGCACCGCACAGCCGGGTTCTGTGTCGTGTTGGCAGTCGCCGAACCGGCACTCTGACGAAAGTGCCACAAGGTCGGCGAACACATCCTCAATGCCAGAGGCCGCGTCCGTCAGTTGCAACTCCCGCATCCCCGGCGTGTCGAGCACCAAGCAGCCGCTTGGAACCCTGTGCAACTGCCGCCGTGTCGTGGTGTGGCGCCCTTTCGCGTCGTCGTCGCGTATCGTTTGCGTGTCCACGGAGTCTGTCCCCGACAACGCATTTGTCAGCGTGGACTTCCCAACGCCAGACGACCCGATGAACGCCACAGTTTGACCGCGCCCACACCACGGCGCGAGTTTCGCCAATGGCTCCTCCCCGCGCGCATCCATCGCCACGACCGGAACCCATGAAGACACCTCAGCCGCTTGCGTGATATAGGGTTCCGCCATGGGGCTGAGGTCAGATTTTGTCAGCACAATCACCGGCGTGATTTCAGCCTCAAAGGCCAAGGCGACGTAGCGCTCCAGCCGTGCGACGTTAAAATCCTGATTGCACGACGTCACGATAAACGCCGTGTCGATGTTCGCCGCGATCAGCTGGATCTTGCGCCCCGTGCCCGCAGCGCGGCGTTTCACAACGCTTTTGCGCGTCAGCACACGGCAGGCATTCGGGCGAGACTGGTCATATAGAACCCAGTCCCCGACCGTCGCATCCGGCAAAGGCGGTATCGTGATTTCCACCTCATCGCCAATAATGTGTAACCCGTTTCGGTGCACCTCCACCACGCGGGCGGGCGGGGTCGCGGACAAGTCGTCCACGCTGATTTGTTGTGCAAAGAACGGCTCCCAGCCGTACTGCTTAATCGGGGAAGGTGGTCGTATCGTAGCCGCCTGAGGCGGAAAAAAGTCGGAATAGTCCCGTGTCATTAGGGAGTGCTTTCATGTCATGGCGCAAAGCGCGAAGTGTCAGGATATACTGAGGCCGCAATTCTCACGTCGCGCCGGAATGCATACCGACCGCGTTAGTACAGTGTAGAATTTGCGTCGGGAGGGCTGTTGCCTCCCCACTTTAACGGGACATGAAATCTCCATCCAAAGAACCCTTGGATATTCGCTCCCTACGGTGGCCGTGTCAATCGGCAGCAACTAGCATACTAGACTATCAATAGTCGGCTTAACTGGTATGCTAGTTACGCAAATGATTCGACAAAGATCTAATTCGGCACACCACACGCATCCAACTCGGAGGAACCAATGCCTGTTCAAAACCTCTTTTCCGGCGATGCGACCAAGCCAGAGACCGTGGCCCCCGGCCTCTCACGCAAAGTCGGCGCGCACAGTGACAACGTCATGGTCGTCGAGGTCCACTTCGAGGCGGGCACAACCGCCCCGCTCCACCATCACATTCATGAACAAATCACCTACGTGATGTCCGGCAAGTTCGAATTCACCGTCGGCGACAAAACCTACATCGTTGGCGCGGGCGACAGCCTCTATAAGCAACCCAACATCGAACACGGCGCAACCTGCCTCGAGGCGGGTACGCTCTTGGATGTCTTCACCCCGCAGCGCGAAGACTTCTTGTGATCCCCACATTCAATCCACCGGAGACAATAACATGACAAAACCCGTAATCGGATTCATCGGCCTCGGCCTCATGGGCAGCAATATGGTCGAGAACCTCCAGACAAGGGGCTTTGAAGTGGTGGTGATGGGCCGCAAACGTGCCGCCCTCGATGCTGTCCTGAACCGCGGCAACGCCCGAGAGGCGGCGACCCCCAAAGAGCTCGCCGCCGCCAGCGACATCGTGATGCTCTGCGTGACAACATCCGAGGTTGTTGAAAGCTTGGTCTACGGTGACGACGGCATCCTTGCAGGCATCAAAGACGGCACGGTGCTAATCGACTTCGGCACCTCTATCCCAGAGTCGACCCGCAAAATAGGCGCGGATCTGGCCGCGAAGGGCGCGGGCATGGTCGACGCACCATTGGGCCGCACTCCGGCGCACGCCAAGGACGGGCTGCTCAACATCATGGCAGCGGGGGACGAGACCACATTCGCAAAGGTCAAACCAGTGCTCGAAGAGCAGGGCGAAAACGTCTTCTACATCGGCGCGTTGGGCGCGGGCCATGTCACCAAATTGATCAACAACTTCATGGGCATGACCACGGTTTGCGCAATGAGCCAAGCCTTCGCAGTCGCGGATCGCGCGGGCATCGACCGCCAGCAGTTGTTCGACATCATGTCGACCGGACCGTCTAATTCACCCTTCATGGGGTTCTGTAAAAAATATGCGGTCGACGGCGTCAGCGATCTGGGTTTCTCCATCAACAATGCCAACAAGGATTTAGCCTACTTCGTGCAGATGGCCGCCGACATGGGCACACGCGCGCAGATTGCCGAGGGCACATCCGCCAACCTAACCGCCGCTGTGGAGGCTGGGTTGGGCGACGGAAACGTGCCCGAAATCTTCGACTACTACCTCAAACTCAGCCGCTAAACGGAGCCAACCGCTCTGTTTCAACGCCGCGCCGGTCTCCCCACTGGTGCGGCCTAAATCCTCATATTTAACCTTGCGTAAACTTAGGAACAAAAATAGAACGACGCTGACCACTTTTAAGGACATCGTCATGACCATGTTTCGCGCCGCGCTGATCTTAGGCCTGCTCTCTGCTGTCGGCCCCTTCGCAATCGACATGTATCTGCCGGCAATGCCAGCAATCGCTCTTGATCTGGGCGCGGATGTCACAGCGGTTCAACTGACGCTAACGGCCTACTTCGTGGCCTTCGGTGTCGCGCAGCTTTTCTACGGCCCGTGGGCCGATCAATCGGGCCGCAAACTGCCGCTTTACTTCGGGGTTTGCGTCTTTGCGCTGGCCACGATCGGCTGCGCATTGGCCCCGACTATCGGCTGGCTCGTGGCGTTTCGCGCACTGCAAGGGTTGGGCGGCGCGGTGCTCATGGTCGTGCCCCGCGCGGTGATCCGCGACATGCACACCGGCACCGAGGCCACGAAACTGATGGCGATGGTGATGCTGGTTATTTCCGTGTCTCCGATGCTCGCGCCGCTGGCGGGTAGCGGCCTTATCGTCATTGGCGACTGGCGCTTGATCTTCTGGGCGCTGGCCCTCGCGGCCGTGCTGAGCCTGATTTTAACCGCCACCGCCCTGCCGGAAACGCTTGAGCCGTCCAAGCGCGTCGCAATCAATTTCCGCAACCTCTGGAAGGGCGGGCGCACGCTGTTTCGCGATCCCATCTTCATGGGTTTGACTTTCATCGGCGGCTTCGGTTTCGCCAGCTTTATGGTCTTCGTGGCCAGCGCCGCCTTCGTCTATTCGGGCCAGTTCGGCCTTAGCCCCACGGGCTTCAGTCTGGCATTCGCGGTCAACGCAATCGGGTTCTTTTCCGCGTCGCAAGCCGCCGGACCACTGGGCGCGAAATACGGTATCCCCAAGGTGATTTACTGGGCCGCAATCGGCTTCGCCGCTTTCTCCATCGGGCTTTACGCCGTGGGGCTTTTGGGCTTCGCCACGCTGCCCGTCATCATCGCGGGGCTGTTTTTGGCCAACGCCTGCTTGGGCCTTATCATCCCTACAACCATGGTCATGGCCTTGGACCCCCACGGCGAGATCGCGGGGCTGGCGTCATCCTTGGGCGGCACGTTGCAGATGGTCACGGGCGGCGTGATGATCGCCGTGACAGGCGTGTTCTTCGATGGCACCGCGCTGCCGATGATCGCGATGATTGCCATGTGCGCCGTCTTTTCCTTGGCGCTGACCTTGATGACGCTGCGGGCCATGACACGGTTACAGGGGTAGCGGCTCCAGCTTGGTTAACCCGTCAGGGCCCATGTTGGCGATAAAGATGCTCCCGTCCTCAGCCACGGCACCGCCGTGCCCATAGGTCGCAAACGTGCGGCACCGCCCGATCAGCACCCCGTCCCTGTCATAGATCGACAGGCGCGGGGTCTGATCCGTCACCAATAACTTGTCCCCCATGACTTCCAGCGCCATGGGTTTGTGCAGCCCCGTAATGCTGCTCAGATAATCGCCATTTGCGCCGAAAATCTGCACGCGGTTGTTCTCTCGGTCAGCCACCGCGATACGCCCGTCGTGAAGCACCGCAACCGCGTGGGGCGTGGTGAACTGCCCCTCGCCCGCCCCCGCACCGCCGATAGAATGGCTATGCGTAAAGTCCGGATTGAAGACATGTAGCTGCGAATTCCCGTAGCCGTCGGTAACAAATATTCGCCCGTGTTCATCCCGCGCACAGTCGGTCGGGTGGTTGAACGGCCGCCCCAACGCAGGCCGGTTGCCGCAATGCAGACGGTGGCATTCGTTGAACTCCGCATCCAGCAACAGCACTTGGTGCCCGTCCACATCCGTCACCGCCATAAGGTCCGCACCAAGCGCGCGAATGCCATGCCCCAACACCACGTCACGCAGCGAAATCTTGCGCACCAACGCACCATTCGGCGACAGAACCAACAGCTCCGGCGACCTGCGCAGCAGGGCCACCACCGCGCCATTGAACACCGTCACGTCAGATATACCGCTGAAGTCGATCCCCTGCGCCCAGTCCCGCTGGCTTTCCATGACGCGGTAGAACCGCGCCCCCAGTCCAACGATCTGGTCAGGCATCAGCGCTTCAACAGCGGCTCGATCTTGGCCGCCGCGTCCAGAATTGCATGGTCGCGCCACGCGGGGGCCGTCAGCATCAAACCCGCGCCCGGCGTGCCTGCAATCGGCAAGGAGATGGAGCACCCGTCGATGACATTGCCCAAAGTTGTGTTGCGCAACGCCAGCAGGTTGATCCGGTCAAACGCCGCGTCCTCCTCCAGCGCTGAGAGTTGCGGCGGCAAGATCGCGACGCTTGGCAACAGGACGCCCGACAGTCCCAGCTCCGCCTGCGCCGCCTCGACAATCCGCGCGCGCAGGGCAAGGGTCTTGGCATACTCAACCGCCGACGCCTGATCCGCACGCGCCATGCGCAGCTTGACTTTGGGGTCGATCAATTCGGGCGTCTGCTCATACTGCACCGCGTGGTGCACACGGCTTTCCACAGCGGAAAAGTGCCAGATCGGCAGCTGGGCATAGATGTCCAAGAAATCGAGCTTGCGGCGCTCCACTATAAAGCCCGCAGCTTCCAACAATGGGATAGCCGCGTCGAACGCCGTAGCCACACCGTCGTCCAATTCGGTCATGCCGAAGTTTTCCGGCACGATCAGATGGGTCAACGCGCCGCTTTGCTGGTTGGCAGGTGCCGACAACACGTCATAAGCGCGGCGCACGGTTTCAAGGTCCCGCGCCATCGGCCCCACGCTGTCGAGCGTGTGAGACAACGCCACCGCGCCCTTGGACGAGATAGAAGCCGCCGTAGGCTTCAGCCCCACCACGCCGCAAAATGCCGCCGGAATCCGAAGGGAGCCGCCGGTGTCCGTCCCCAACGCCACGTCGATGATCCCCTGCGCCAACGCTGACGCCCCGCCGGAGGTAGAGCCGCCCGCGATTGCGCCCTCCACCAAGGGCGTCATGGCGGTGCCGTAATGCGGGTTCAGCCCAAGGCCGGAATAGGCAAATTCCGTCATGTTGTTATGCCCGACCAGCGTGGCCCCCGCCGCGCGCAGCAACGCCACTGCATCGGCGTCCTCACGCGCCGCAGGCAAGACCTCGCGCGCCTTGGACCCTGCTTTGGTTACATAGCCCTTCACGTCGAACAGGTCTTTGACGCCAACGCGCACCCCCGAAAGCGGCCCCTCCGGCGTATCTTCGGGCGCGAAGCTTTGGGTAAATTCAGGAGAAGTTATCTGCGACATTGTCCGTCCTATCAGTAGCTTAGGTCAACCAGCCCCGTCGCGATGGACGGGAACAGCGTGAGTAACACTACCGCCATAACAAGCAGCAGGAAATACGGCACGACCATGCGCGTGATCTCGAAGATGCTGCGGTTGGTCAGCCCTTGGATCACAAACAGGTTGAACCCCAGCGGCGGCGTAATCTGCGCCATCTCCACCACGATAATCAGGTAGATGCCGAACCAGATCGGGTCAATCCCCGCCGCAATGACCGACGGCAGCACCACCGATGTGGTCAGAACCACAATGGAAATCCCGTCCAGAAAACAGCCCAGCAGGATGAAGAACAGCGTCAACACCGCAATCAGCCCATAGGTGCTCAACCCGCTGGAGGAGATGACCTGCGCCAGATCGGATGGCAGTCCGGAAAAGCTCATCGCGGAGGTCAGGAACGCCGCGCCCAGCAGGATAAACCCGATCATGGCGGAGGTCCGCGTCGCGCCGACAAGCGCCTCAATGAAAGCCGATTTGGTCAGGGACCGCCCCAAAGCCGCAATGATAAGCGACCCCATCACGCCCAAGGCAGCGGCTTCCGTCGCGGTGGCAACACCTGCGTAAATCGAACCGATCACGCAGAAAATCAGGCCAACAACGGGGATCAGAAGCTTCATGCCACGAAGCCGTTCCAACATGGGAACACGGGCCTCGCGCGGGGGCATTTTGCCTTTGTTCAGCAGCGACCAGATCACGATATAGCTGGAAAACATCGCCATCAGCATCAGGCCAGGCACAACACCGGCGATGAACAAACGGTTGATGGAGACCTGCGCGGCGACGCCGTAGACGATCATCACAACCGACGGCGGAATAAGCAGCCCAAGGGTGCCCGATCCTGCCAGTGACCCGATGGTCAGCCGGTCGTCATAGCCGCGCTTTGACAGCTCCGGCAGGGAGATTTTGCCGATGGTGGCCGTCGTCGCAGCGGAAGAGCCGGACACCGCCGCGAAGATGCCGCAGCCCACCACGTTCACATGCGCAAGACCACCCGGAAGGCGACCAAGCCACGGGGCAAGACCGGAAAACAAGTCCTCCGCCAAGCGGGTGCGGTACAGGATTTCGCCCATCCAGATAAACAGCGGCAGCGCTGTCAGCGTCCAGTTCGCGGAGGCCGACCACATCGTCGTTGCGAAAATGGCGTCCGCCGGTGTCGGCGTGAACACCATGAACACAACCAGCCCCGAAATGAGCAGCGATACCCCGACCCAGACCCCAAGGCCCAGCAGCAAGAACAGGACGAAAAGAAGCGTGACAACTTGTATGAGACTGTCCATTTAGACCTCTGTGCTTTCGGTGGATGCGGTGGTGATTTCAACCGGAAGGCCAAGGAACAGCCGGATCGCGCGCTCTGCCATGGCAGCCGTGAACAACACGCTCCCCAAGACCATTGCAATTTGCGGAATCCACAGCGGGACGGCGATCAAGCCGTGGCTGACGTCGTTGTAGCGATAGCTGTCCCACACGAAATCGATCAGGGCGACGGTGCCCCATGCCAGCATCGCCAGCGCAATCAGGCTGGCGGCGATGTCCATGTAGCGGCCAAAGGGATCACGGATCAGCCCGCGCAGCGACGTCACACGGATGTGGCTGCCGTGGATCAACGCGGACGGCAGCGCCAGAAAGATCGAGGCGCTCAACGCCCAAGCGGCGAAGTCATCAGCGGACGGTATCTGGTGCCCAATGGCGCGCAGAAAGATTTGAAGAATGATCAAAACCGCGATGAAGCACAGCATGGCCGCAGCCAGCCCCCCACACCCTTTGTAGATCCAACGAGAAAAGGCCATCGCACTATGTCCTGATTTTGCTCTAAAAAAGGTGCCGCATCGCCTGCGGCACCTTAGGTTTCAAACGTGAAGCGCTGTTATTTGGACAGCGCGTCGATCACGGCCTGACCTTCTTCGCCAGTCTCCGCAGCCCATTCCGCACTCATCGTTTTGGCGATGGTGTCGAAGTCGGCGCGCAGACCCTCAGGTGTCTCGATAACCTGCATTCCGTTCTCGGCCAGCGTGTCGGTGGCGGATTTGGTCGCCGCAACCGCTGCTTCCCAGCCGCGTGCTTCTGCCAAGTCGGATGCTTCCTGAACGGCCGCCGCAACGTCGGCAGGCAGCGCGTCATAGGCGTCTTTGTTTACCAGAATGACGTTCTTCGGGATGAACGCTTTAACGTCGTAGTAATACGGCACGTAGTCCCAAGCTTGGCTGTCAACGCCCGTGGTTGGCGATGTGATCATGCCGGAAATGACGCCTGTAGAGAACGCTTGCGAAATCTCGGAGGTGGCGATCGTTGCCGGAACCGCGCCCATCAGCTCTGCCAAACGGGCGGTCGCTGGGTTGTAGGCGCGGAACTTCACGCCCTCAAACGACGACGCATCTTTGACTTCGGTTTGCATGTAGATGCCTTGTGGCGGCCACGGTGCGGAATACAGCATCACCAAACCGTCTTCGGCGAATTTCTCTTGGTAGATAGGCTTGGTCGCATCCCAGAGCTTCTTTGCGTCCTCGAATGTGGTCGCCAGCAATGGAACCGCATCGGCAGAGTAAATCGCATCTTCGTTGCCCAACGCGGACACGAGGACTTCGCCGATTGGCACGATACCGCGCTGCACGCCGCGCTTCAGGTCCGCACGCTTCAGCAGCACGGAGTTGGACACAACGTCGATCTTCAACGCGCCATCGGTCAGGCGCTCTACGTCTTCGGCAAAGCTGCGCGCGGTCTGGGTCAGGTAGTTGCCATCTGGGGCGTGGGCGGACATTTTCCATGTCTCGGCAGACGCCGCGACCGGCATGGCAAGCAGTGCAAACGCGCTAGCGGAAAAAAGAAGTGGTTTCATGTTGGTTTCCCTTGAGGTTGGTTAATTCGAAATGGCCGCCGTCTTGCGCGGCGTTGCCATGGGTTACGTGTTACGGGGTCAGGCCGGAAACTCGCGCTGATCAAGCGACCAGAGCAGCGAGAAGGTTTGCGCATCTTCGACAGCGACTTCCAAGCTTTCGCGCATCTGATGCAGCGCGGCTTCTGCGGCGGGCTCTGTGGTGGTGTCGATCACGATAGCCGGTGCCAACACGCGGCCTTGTGTCTTCTCGGACGGCAGCGGTGTGGACAGGGTCTCGTCCGGCACAAGATACTGGCAGTGCAAGACGCCATCAATCTGCGCGATATCGTTCAGCAATTGGTGAATGCGCTCAGCGTCGATGCCGTGCGCGCCCTCTGGCTTGTTCAGCACAACCATGGCGACATTGCCGCCCGCGCCAAACCCGACTTCCATCGCCACAGACATCACCCGACGCCGTGTGTTCGACATCCGCGAGAAGTTGAGGTTCGACCAGCTCGTCTGCTGCGTGAACGCCTTGCGGTAGGCGTCCGTGGTGAAGCAACCAAGGTTGTCCGCACGGTAAAGCGCCAGATAGCGACGCGCCGAGCCGGACACCGCGCGGTAGCGACGTGCACCCGTGAAGCCCGGAATGCGCACGCGCTCTTCCATGTGCTCGCGGTCGTACCACAGGTTGAAATCCGCTTCGTGGTCGGGATCGACATCGCTCCAAACGTACAGTTGCGCTGGTTTTGATGTGTCGTGCTCTGTCATGTCGGGTCTTTCGTTGATGTGTCGGCGTGGCCCAGACACGCCCCGTGGGGCGTTCTGGCCCCAACGCCGTGCAGACGATCAGGGAGGTTTTGAGGAACATTGTCCGGCGCTCGCGAAACCGCAAACGGAATAAATTGAACGGCAATGATCAGGTTTATTGAACGCCCCTTCAGCGGCGCTCATCGGGCGCAGCTACAACGCCGTCGCTACCCCATGCGCCTTGGCGCAGGCCACGGCAAGCTCCGATATCGCGCGGTATAGCTCCGCGTCGGAGGTCTGATGCCACGTGCAATAGAGTGGCAAATCAGGCAGTTGCGCCTCAAGGTTCAGGCGCACCAATGTGCGCGATTCCAGATCGGACCCACAGGGCAGCGTGGCCACGCCCAAACCGCGCTCCGTCAGCCGCACGATCGCGGCGAGCGAGGTCACGCAGTGTAAAACCGGCGGGCGCAAATGGTGCGCGTTAAACAGCTCCAGCGTGGATAAATACGGTCGCGATTTGCGGGTGAAGGTGATCAACGGCAGGTCGGCAATGTCGGGAATCGTCAGCACGCCACTGGGCAAACTTGCGGCCAATGCCTCGCTGGTGAACCACGCCAGTTGCAACGGTGGCAGCGGCATGGTCGAGACCATTTCCGCCTGCGTCTCATCTGTGGTGATCAACAGGTCCAGCGCGCCGCGCTCGAACTGGCTGGCGAGGCTGTTGGTCGGCTCCACCGTTAACTCCAACTCCAGCTTCGGGAAGGCTGTGGCAATCTCGGAGATTAGCTCCCCCAGCCAAGTGTGCACGACTGAGCTCACCAGCCCCAACCGCACACGGCCCGCGCCCACCGTCACAATGCTCATGGTTTCGCGCAGCGACGCCTCCGCCGCGATCACGCGCTGCGCTTTTTCCAGCATCAAGGTGCCCGCCGCCGTCAGGCGGACTTCGTGATGCTCGCGGTCGAACAGCTGCGCGCTGAACTCGGTCTCTAACGATGATATCCGGCTGGACACCGTGGCTTGCGACACATTCAACTGCTGGGCCGCAGCCCGAAAGCTGCCCAAAGAGGCGACGCGCAAAAACGTCTCTAGAAATCGGGTGTTCACGGCGCGTCCCTCTTGGCGGTAGTGGCAGGGCTTCTTGATGCGTTTGGTGTCAGGTTACAACCGAAACACATGCCCCCATCAAGGACACTACCACAGCGGGTCGCGCTGCGCCCGCCAAATTGACGCTACAAGCTGGGCATCAAGCTGATCAACTCACGGGTGTAGGGATCGCGGGGGGCTTCGAACAAAGCCTCCGTCTCGGCCAGTTCGCACAGCTGCCCGTTGCGCATGACCGCCACGCGGTCGCACATCTGGCGCACGACGGGCAGGTCGTGGCTGATGAACAGGATCGTCAGATCAAGCGCGTCGCGCAGGTCTTTCAGAAGGTTCAAAATCTGCGCCTGAATGGACACATCCAGCGCCGAGGTCGGCTCGTCACAAATCAGAAATCTGGGCCGTGTGGCAAGGGCGCGGGCGATGGAGATACGCTGGCGCTGACCGCCGGAGAACTCATGCGGAAACTTAGCCCCCGCCGCCGCGCCAAGCCCGACAACCTCCAGCAAGTCACCGACAATTCTGCTGGTCTCGCTGGCCGTCTCGCTTAGGCGGTTGTGGTGGATTGGCTCCGCCACGATATCGCGCACCCGCATCCTTGGGTTCAATGATGAATACGGATCTTGAAAGATCATCTGGATCTGACGTCGCAGCGCTTGGCGCTCATGCGACGACGCGATTTTCGCCATGTCCTGACCGTCAAAGGTGATGCTGCCTGTGTCTGGCGCGTGAATGCCCGCGATCATCCGCGCGACGGTGGATTTGCCGCTGCCGGACTCTCCCACCAGCCCCAAAACCTCGCCGCGGTTGATGTCGAAATTTAGATCCTTAACCGCATCAATATAGCTGCGGTTCTTTGGCAGGATGGCGTTGCGGGTCAGGAACCGCATGCCCAATCCGCGCACCTGAACCAGCGGTCCGGTGCCCTGATTTTCGTCTTTTCCCTTGGAGCGCAGCCAGTCATCCGTCAGCGTCATTTCCTGCGGTGCAGGGGCACCATCGGGCTGGTAGGTGAGGCTGGGGAAGCGGTCCAACTTGCGTTCCCCGCGGGGAACCGCCGCCAAAAGGCTTTGTGTATAAGGGTGTTGCGGGTCGTGGATGATCTGCGCGGTCTTGCCTTCCTCGACCAAGGCCCCGTGATACATGACCGCCACGCGGTCAGCGGTTTGCGCGATCACCCCCATATCATGGGTCACCAAGATGACCCCCACACCGCGACTGACGGCGAGGTCACGGATGAGGTCAAGGATTTGCGCCTGCACCGAGACATCTAGCGCCGTGGTGGGTTCATCCGCGATGATCAGATCGGGCTGCGAGCACAGCGCCAGCGCGATCACCACCCGTTGCCGCATCCCGCCGGAAAACTGGTGCGGGTACTGGGTAATGCGTGTTTCCGCATCGGCAATCCCGACCTGATCCAACAGGGAGACCGCCTCGTCGTGGGCCTCGGCTCTGGTCATGCGGCGGTGGGTGCGGATGGTTTCCGTCAACTGCTGCGCCACAGTGTAGAGCGGGTTCAGGCTGGTAAGCGGGTCTTGAAAGATCATCGACACCCGCGCCCCGCGCAGGTTGGCAATGCTGCGGGCGTCCTGCCCGTCGATCAGGATTTCACCCCCAGCCACGCGACCGGGGGCATCGAGCAGCCCCATGACCGCCGTGCCGATGGTGGATTTTCCGGCGCCGGATTCCCCGACCAGCCCAAGGATTTCGCCCCGCTCCACCGACAGTGTGACGTCGCGCACTGCGGTGAAGGTGGACTTGCGGGACGGGTATTCGACCGTCAGATTTTTGATAGCGAGAAGGGACATGTGCTGGACCTCTACTTAGCGCGATTTCGGGTCAAGCACGTCGCGCAGCCAGTCCCCCAGAAGGTTCACCGACAGCACCAACAACGCCAGCGTCAGCCCCGGATAGATCAGCATCCAGCGCTCTCCGGAAAAGATGAAGTCATTCCCGATACGAATGAGCGTGCCCAGCGATGGCTCCCCTGCGGGGATACCCAGACCGAGGAAGCTTAGCGTTGCTTCCCCAAGGATGGCGACACCCAGATTGATCGTCGCAATCACCAGCACCGGACCCATGACATTGGGCAGAATGTGGCGTGCCATAATCAGCCATGGGCCGCGCCCGATCACCTGCGCCGCCATCACGTATTCGCGGCTTTTCTCAACCATCGCGGAGGCGCGCACGGTGCGCGCGACCTGCGGCCAGATCGAGAGGGCCATGGCCAGAATGATCACGAAGACGGCCAGTTCATCATGCTGATCGCGCGACAGAAAACTGCGCGTCACCCCGTCAATCAACAAGGCGACCATGATCGCCGGAAAGGTCATCTGGATATCAACGATCCGCATGATAATCGCGTCCACCAAGCCGCCGAAATACCCCGCCAGAAGCCCCAGAAACAGCCCTGCCACCACAGCGAGGCTCACCGACACCGCGCCCACGAACACAGAGGTGCGGGTGCCGTAAAGGATCGTCGAGAACAGGTCGCGCCCTTGGTTGTCCGTGCCCAGCAAAAAGGCGGGATCGCCGCCACTGTTCCACGCGGGCGGGAGCAGGGAATTCATCAGGTCGATGGAGCCTTTGTCGAACGGGTCGAAAGGGGCAATCACAGGGGCCAGAAGCGCCGCGCCGATCATCAGCACGAAGACCAGACCGGCGACCACCGTCACCGGAGAGCTGCGGAATTTATAACCCGCGTCGCTGTCGAGCAGGCGCATGATGAGGTTGGGGGATCGCTCTGGGTTCATTTGCGTCACCGTGACCGGACCCGCAGGCGCGGATCGACAAGAAGATAAAGTAAGTCAACGATCAGATTGATCGAAACGAAGATCAGCGCGACCAGCAGCAGATAGGTGGACATCACCGGAATATCGACGGTGGAGATCGCCTGAATGAACAGCAACCCAATGCCCGGCCACTGGAAAACGCTTTCCGTCACGATGCCGAAAGCGATGATAGAGCCAAGCTGCAACCCCGCGATGGTCAGCACCGGAACCAGCGTGTTTTTCAGCGCGTGGCCATAGTTGATGCGCCCCTTCGCGATGCCACGGGCACGGGCGAACTTGATGTAATCGGTGCGCATGACGTCTAGAATTTCAGCGCGCACCAGCCGCATGATGAAGGTCATCTGAAACAGCCCCAACGTGCAGGCGGGCAAGATGATGGAGTGCCAGCCCGACCCCGTCAGAAGCCCTGTGGTCCACCAGCCCAGATCGACGGTTTCACCGCGCCCGAAGGTCGGGAACAGGTTTAGCTCCACCCCGAAGATCAGGATCAACATGATGCCGATGAAGAATGTCGGCAGCGATATGCCCGCCAACGACAGGATCAAGAACGCCCGCGACAGCCAGCTTTCGGGGTAGAGCCCCGAATAGACGCCCATGGGGATGCCGACGATTAACGCGATACCGAAGGCGACCAAGCTGAGCTCTATCGAGGCGGGGAGACGCTCCGCCAGTAGCGTCGCCACGGGTTGCCCCATCTGGTAGGACAGGCCGAAGTCGCCTTGCACCGCGCGCAGCACGAATTGGCCGAATTGGACCGGCAAAGAATTGTTGAGCCCCATTGCCTCGCGCAGGGCGGCGCGGTCTTCTGCGGTCGTGTCCAAGCTGACCATCTGCGCCACCGGATCACCGGCGAAGCGGAACATCACGAAGGCCAGAAGCGCCACGACGATCAGCACCACGGCGGCTTGGAACAGACGCTCTATTAGAAAACGGATCATGTCATTCTCCGGCGGGGGCAAGGCATAAGCGGCCCCAAGGTGCGGGGCCGCTTCGGGCTAGGGTCTACTCAGCCACTGTCACGTAGCGCCAGTCGAAAATGTTGTCGGCACGAACTTCCACGCCCACGCCTTCGCGCACGCCCCATGCGCCCCATGATTGGTGCAGCGGGATGTAGGCCACATCATCGGTGGTGATGGTCCATGCCTCGTTGATGAGGGCGTTGCGCTTGTCCTCGTCGGTTTCGATCAGGATTTCATTGGCAAGGCGGTCGATTTCCGGATTGCAGTAGCCCGCGAAGTTCGACTTACCGGCAACTATTTTCGCCAGATCATCTGGCGCCCAAACTGCGCTGTTCTCATCGGCGCGGGGGCACATGTGCAGGGAATACAGCGCAATATGGCTATCAAGGCTGGCCGGTGTGGTCCCCAGCATTGCAAGGCCGAAGTCCATGTTGGGCGACAGGATCGCCTCTAGGTACTGGGCCTTCGCCTGCACGTTCGCCTTGGCGTCGATCCCGACTTTGGCCAGCATGTTGGACACCGCGAGGCAGATCGCCTCGTCGTTGACGTACATGTTGTTGGAACATTGGAAGGTAAAGGTGAAGCCGTCGGGGTAGCCTGCCTCCGCCAGTAATTCCTTGGAGCGGTCTGGGTCATACTCGTAGCGTTTGAAGCTGTCGGAATAGCCGTTCACCCCAGGGGCGACCATCAGGGCTGCGGGCGTTGCGCGACCGCGCAGGATGCGGGCGTGAATGGTTTCCAAATCAATCGCGCGGTACATGGCCTCACGGACGCGGCGGTCTTTGAGGGGGTTTTTGCCCTCAAGGCCGGACCCTGGCAGGGTGTCGCGCCATTGGTTCATCGTCAGATACATGGTGCGGACCTCTGGGCCTGCCTCGATCTTGCCGCTTGGGGCGGCTTCAACGCGGGCGATGTCTTGCACCGGCACGGGGAACACAACGTCAAGCTGACCGGACAACAGCGCCGCGACGCGGGTCGCCGCGTTGGGGACGGGGGTGTATTCAACCTCCGTCACATTGGTCGGCACGCTGCCTTCGCCCCACCAGCCGTCGTAACGCGACAGCGTTGTTTTTACGCCGGGCGCACGCGACACAAGCTGGAACGGGCCAGTGCCATTTTCGTGGAGGGTCGCGTAGCTTTCCTCCGACGCGGCTTTGTCGGCGTCACCGACGCCGTTCGCCTCGGCCCAATCGCGGTTCATGATGTACCAGTTGGCCCATGTGTAGTGCAAAATCGGGTTGGGTTCTGTGGTGATGAAATCAACGGTGTAATCGTCAACGGCGACGACCTTGGCGTCGCTGGGAAGGCGGTTCTTGAAGTCCGACGCCCCTGCCCGCACGCGGTCCGCGCTGTATATCACATCATCCGCGTTGAAGGGCGTGCCGTCGTGGAATGTCACGTCCTTGCGCAGATGGAAGCGCCAGTGTGTGGGCGACAGCAACTCCCAGCTTTCCGCCAGTGCGGGCTGGATTGACAGGTCCGGCGCGCGGCGCACGAGGCCCTCATAGATGTTGCCAAGGAAGCCGGAGGTGAACACCTCCTCCACCACATAGGGGTCCATGCTGCCAATGTCGCCCTGCGAGGCAAAGCGCAGCGTTTCCGCGCCGCTGGCGGCCGGTGACAGCGCAAGCGCCGAGGCTAGAAAGACCGAGGAAAGGCGTATGTTAGGCATGTAAAAACTCCCTTTGGCGAGGTTTGGACGTGTTCATCCGCATTGATGTATATCGGCACACAACTAGAATACAGTCAACTTAAAATGAATAATTCAGTAAATAGTGGCGCTTGAATAATTGTTTTGATATGAATTTGATCATTAATCATTGCTAGGAAACTTCAATGCTCAAAGATCGCCTATCCGGACCGGACCTTGACCTGACCGCCAAGGAAGAAAAGATACGCCGCACGTTGCTGACCAACTACCCTGTGGCAGGGCTGTCGACGGTGGCCGATCTGGCAACTGCGGCGGGGGTCAGCGTGCCGACGGTGCTGCGCTTTGTCACCAAACTGGGGTTCCAAGGTTACGCCTCTTTCCAGAAAGACCTGATCGACGAGCTGGGGGACACGCTGAATTCGCCGCTGTCGCTGTTCACGCCGGCGGATGCGACCGACGGCAATTCGACCTTTCAACGCACGATCCGCTCCATGCGCGCCGCGTTAGAGCGGTTGGAGGCGGACTACGACGACAGCACCTTCGAGAGCGTGGTGGATTTGATCGCGGACGAGCGGTCCGAGATACATTGCATTGGCGGGCGCTTCAGCACTGTTCTGGCCGAGCGGCTTGCCTTGCATCTGGCACAGGTGCGCCCGCGGGTGCGCCTGCTGAGCTGTGGCTCCAAACAACTGGCGGACGGGTTGGTGGATTACGACAGCCAAGTCACGTTGGTGGTGTTCGATTTCCGGCGCTATCAGGTGGAGACGGAGCAATACGCCCGCATGGCGCATGAGCGGCGGGCGCGGATTGTTTTGTTTACCGACCGCTGGCAGTCGCCGATTGCCTCCTTCGCAAGCAAGGTTCTGACGTCGCCGGTAGAGAGCGGCGGCATGTTCGACAGCTGGGTGCCCGCCATCGCCCAGACCGAAGCGCTCGTCGCCGCCGTGGCGGAGCGCCATCCCGACAGAATCCGCGAACGCCTGTCAGCGATTGAAGCGATGCGCGACAGGTTCACCCAACTGCCCGAGCCGAACACATGACCTATATGCACGCGGCCATGCCGCCCCAAATCCACATCACCGAAGCAGTTGAGATTTGTAACCCGAACGGCACCTTCCCCGCGCTGTTGGTGTGCGACCATGCCAGCCCCACCCTGCCGCCCGAGGTCGGCGACCTGCGGCTTGATCCTGCGCATTTGCGCGACCACATCGGCGTGGATATCGGCATTGCCCCCGTGGTGCGTGCCCTGTCGATGCTGTTGGATGCCCCTGCGGTACTGACGCGCCATTCAAGGCTGATGATTGATTGCAACCGCTGGATCAAAGACCCTACCTCCATCCCAGAGGAGAGCGACGGGGTGCCAATTGCGGGCAACGTCGGGCTGGATTTTGATGCCCGTGCGGAGCGGTGGCACCGCTATTTCTGGCCCTACCACCGCACGGTGCACCGGATGACCACCGAGCTGCGCGCGCGCCATAGCGCCCCGCTGTTTGTTGCGCTTCACAGCTGCAACCGGCAGTTCGGCGATGAGCACCGCGACATAGACGCGGGCACCTTTTGGAACTACGACCGCCGCCTGTCCGACGCACTGCTGACGGGGCTTGGCCGCGAGAAAGACCTGAAGCTGGCGTGCAACTCCCCCTATTCGGGGTTTCGCGGCACGTCGTTCACGTTGGACTACCACACGTGGGGCAGCGACCTGCGGGCCTGCGGCGTCGAGATCGTGAACGATCTGATCACCACCCCCGGCAGTCAGGCCAAATGGTCCGCACGGCTGGCGGATGTTTTGGCGGACATCGCGCAGGGCTAGATCGGCAAGTCCTTCTGGTCGGCGATTGCCTCCATCGTGATGTAGGAGGTGACGGCGTCCAGATCGACCTTCGCGATGATCAGCTGATAGACGCGATCGAAGTCGTTCATGTCCTTGGCCATGACCTTGAACATGTAGTCGTATTCCCCCGCGATCCGGTAGAAGTCGATCACATTAGGGATGGCGGATATTTTCTGGCGAAACAGGCGCAGCCAATCGCTGGAGTGATGCTTGGTGCGCACCATCACGAAGACCGTCAGCCCCAGCCCCACCCGCTGCGGATTGATGCGAATGGTTTGCCCGTTGATCACGCCGCTGTCGCGCAAAGCTTTCAGCCGCCGCCAACAGGCACTTTGGGACATGCCGACCTTATCGGCCAAATCACGTTGGGACAGGGATGCATCCAATTGCAACGCCCGCAGGATTTTGCGGTCCATTTGATCGACGGGGTGGTTTGTTTCTACCATTTTTGACACCCAAACTCCTGTGATATTCGCTCATTTGATGTTTCTTGATCTGAGATAACGCCCGTATGATCGAAAAGTCAAAAATATTTAGGTAAGATGATCCATGACCCCCGCCTCCGCGCCACTCGCCCGATTTGCCCGCTCCCTTGAACGCCCCGATCTGATCGACTGGCTTCGGGCCGGTCTGGTTGGCAATGGCGCCGTCGTGCCGGGGCCGTTTGGAACCAACCCGCTGCTGTACGCGGATTACGTGGCCTCTGGCCGCGCGCTGGAGGTGGTGGAGCGGTTCGTGATGACCGAGATCCTGCCGTATTATGCCAACAGCCACACCGAGGCGTCTTTTTGTGGCATGACCATGACCCGCATGCGCCGCGACGCCCGCGCCACTATCGCGCGGCTGACGCAGTCAACCGATGCCCATGCGGTGATCTTTGGCGGGTCCGGTGCGACATCTGGCATCAACCGGCTTGTGGAGTTGTTCGGCGTGCCGAAAACGCTGGCCAGCGGCGGGCGCGTGGTGGTGTTTATCGGGCCGTATGAGCACCACTCCAACATCCTGCCATGGCGCGAATCCGGCGCGGAAGTGATCGAGATAAACGAGGCAGCCGACGGCGGGCCGGATATGGTCGAGCTGGAAGCCGCACTGGACGCCACCGCTGACGCGGCGCTGCGCATCGGTACGTTCTCTGCCGCCTCCAACGTGACGGGCATTGTGACCGACACCGACGCGGTTACCCGCCTGCTGAAGGCGCATAACGCACTGAGCATTTGGGACTACGCGGGCGGCGGCCCCTACCTGAGCATCGACATGCAAGACGGAACGGCCTGCGCCAAGGATGCGGTCGTGGTCTCGCCGCACAAGTTTCTGGGCGGGCCTGCGGCGACGGGGGTTCTGATCGTGCGCAAGGATGCCGTGACCCGCGACACCCCCGTTTTTCCAGGCGGTGGGACGGTCAGCTTTGTGTCGCGCAGTGGGCAAGACTATGTGGACGACCTTGCCACCCGCGAAGAGGGCGGCACGCCCAACGTGATTGGCGACATCCGTGCGGCGCTGGCCTTTTTGGTGAAGGACGCGATCGGGCAAGCCGTCATGGACGCGCGCCATGCCGCCTTTGATGCCCGCGCCCGCGCGGTTTGGGACGCGAACCCGAACCTCGAAATCTTCGGGCTGGATAAGGGCGCACGCTTGCCGATCTTCTCGTTTCGCGTGAAGGACGATCAGGGCGGCTATCTGCACCACCAGTTGTTTACCCGAATGCTAAGCGATTGCTACGGCATTCAAGTGCGCGGCGGCTGCGCTTGCGCGGGGCCATATGCGCACCGTCTGCTGGGGATTGACGACGACGCCTCCCTTGCCCTGCGCCGCGATATCGACAACGGCGATGAGTTGGCGAAACCAGGTTGGGTCAGGCTGAACTTCAGCGTTCTGCTGGACGACGAGAAGGCCGACCGCATCATTTCCGCCGTGGATGAGTTGGCGCGGCAACCGCACCCGATGCTGGCCTATTACACCGCCGACCCGTCCACCGCGCGGTTCAGCCCCGTGCCACGTCAGCTGTCGGCTTAATATGTGTCGTTGGGCTGCGTGGATCGGCACACCGATCTTTCTGGAAAAACTGATCAGCGAACCTGAGCATTCGCTGATTGATCAAAGCCGCAACGCACTGTCGTGCAAGGTGGCCATCAATGCCGACGGCGTGGGTGTAGCGTGGTACGGGGACCGCCCCGAGCCGGGGTTATACAAGAACGTGCACCCCGCGTGGTCGGACCCGAACCTGTTGCAACTGGCGCGGCAAGTACGCGCGCCGCTGTTTCTGGCACATGTGCGCGCGTCGACGGGCAGTGCGACGAGCTACAACAACTGCCACCCGTTCACGCTGGATAAGTGGTCGTTCATGCACAACGGCATGGTGGGCGGCTTTGACCAGTTGCGCAAGCGGCTGGAGCACGGGATTGACGACGCGCTGTACCTGAAACGGCGCGGTGCGACGGACAGTGAAGTGTTGTTCCTGACCGCGATGGGTTTCGGGCTGGCGCAGGCCCCGATTGCAGCAATGGCGAAGGCGGTTCAGACCGTTGAGCGCCATTCGCGCGATGTAGGCGTGACCCCGCATATGCGGTTCACGGGCTGTTGGTCCGACGGGGAGACGCTTTACGCCGCGCGTTACGCGTCCGATGATTTCGCGCCAAGCTTGTTTTACCATCGGTCCGAGGCTGGCACCTTGGTGGTGTCCGAACCGCTGGAGAAGAACCGGAGTGACTGGATCGAGGTGCCGCCGAATTCGGTGCTGACGGTGTCGCACACATCCCTGTCCGTCACGCCGTTCATTGAGGGCGCACGCGAGGACAACAGCCCCCGCGTGGACGATCTGATAGACGCCTAGGTTTTGTGGTAGCTGACCAACCGCTCCACCTCGCTGCGCGAGCCTAGGATGACAGGCACGCGCTGGTGCGGGCCTGTGGGGTCAATGTCCATGATCGGCGTGAGCCCCGTGGAGGCAGCACCGCCTGCAAGCTCGATGATCATCGCCATGGGGTTGGCTTCATACATCAAGCGCAGTTTGCCGCCCGCGTCCCTGTTGTTGCTGTCCGCCGGATAGAGGAACACACCGCCACGGGTCAGGATGCGGTGGATTTCCGCGACCATGGACGCGGTCCAGCGCATGTTGAAGGGGCGCGCGCGCACGCCGTCCTCGCCCGCGATGCATTCGTCGATGTAGCGGCGAACGGGTTCGTCCCAGTATTTGTAGCGCGAGGCGTTGATGGCGAATTCAGACGTCTCCGCAGGCACCATCATATCGGGATGGGTCAGGCGGAAGTCACCCGTGCCATGCTGGCAGGTGAAGCCCTCAACCTTGTCGCCGACGGTCAACACAAACATGGTGGAGGGGCCGTAGAGCGCGTAGCCCGCGCAGATTTGGTTGCGGCCGTTGCGCAGCACGTTGCGGTCGCCGTCCTCTTCCACCTGCATCACCGCGAAGATGGAGCCGACAGAGAGGTTCACATCAAGGTTGGAGGAGCCGTCCAAAGGATCGAAGTATAACAGGTAGTCACCGGCTTCCGGCTCTTTGAGCCACGTGACCTCCTCCACCTCCTCAGACACAAGTGCTGCGAGGCGCGGGCTGTTGGAGCAGATCCGTTCAAATTCGTCGTTGGCCAGAATATCGAGGGTTTTCTGCGCCTCCCCCTGCACGTTGGTGGCACCTGCCGCCCCGAGGTTCCCCTCGAATGCGCCGTTGCGCACGCTGTTGGCAATCACGCGGCAAGAGCTTGCGATATCCTCGATCAGAAAGATCAGGTTCGGGTCCAATACGCTTTGCGTGAGATAGCGTCGCAGCGTTGTGTCGGTCATTTTACGTCCTCAAAAATTCATGGTGGCCTGGACCGCCTTCTTCCAAGACGCATATTTGTCCTGACGCGCGGCGTCAGCCATATTCGGTACGAACTCTGTCTCGCAAGCCCATTGTGCGGCGAATGCCGCCTGATCAGGGTAGATGCCTGCGTGCATGCCCGCAAGCCAAGCCGCGCCAAGCGCGGTGGTTTCGCGAATTTCGGGCCGATCAACCGGCGCGCCGATGATGTCCGCGAGGAATTGCATGGCCCAGTTGCTTTCCGACATGCCGCCGTCGACACGCAAGGTGGGCTGCACGCCGCTGGCTTGCCAGTCGGCAGACATAGCGTCGAGCAGATCGCGGGTTTGGTAGCCGACACTTTCAAGCGCGGCTTTTGCCAACTCCGCCGGACCAGTGCTGCGGGTCAACCCGAAGGCCGCGCCGCGACATTCCGCGTTCCAGTAAGGCGCCCCGAGGCCAACAAAGGCGGGGACGAGGACCACGTTTTGGTTGGGATCGGCCTGCAGGGCGAGCGCTTGGGTTTCGGCGGCGTCCCCGATCACTTGCAGCCCGTCGCGCAGCCATTGCACCACGGCCCCCGCCACAAATATTGACCCTTCAAGCGCAAATGTCGGCTTGCCGTCCAGCTGATAGGCGATGGTTGTGAGCAAGCGGTTCTCGGATGTCACGGGCGTGTCGCCGGTGTTGAGCAGCGCGAAGCAGCCCGTGCCATAGGTCGATTTCATCATGCCCGGTTTAAAACAAGCCTGCCCCACGGTTGCGGCTTGCTGGTCGCCCGCCACGCCGCAGATGGGGATGGGCGCGCCGAAATGTTCTGCCTGCGTTTGGCCGAAGTCGGCGGCGCAGTCCTTGACCTCTGGCAGCATTTGCATGGGGATGGTGAGCAGGTCGCAGATGGTCTTGCTCCAGCGGCCCTTGCGGATGTCATAGAGCATGGTGCGCGCAGCGTTTGTGGCGTCAGTCGCATGCACCGCGCCGCCGGTGAGTTTCCAGATCAGGTAGCTGTCGACGGTGCCGAACAGCAACTCGCCATTGGCGGCGCGGGCGCGGGCGCCGTCCACGTGGTCCAAAATCCAGCTGAGCTTGGTGCTGGAGAAATAGGGGTCAATGCGCAGGCCGGTGCGCTCCGTGATCATCTGCTCATGGCCCGCGTCGCGCAGGTCGCGGCATAGGTCAGCGGTGCGCCTGTCTTGCCAGACAATCGCGTTATAGATGGGCTCACCCGTCGCCTTGTCCCAGACGACGGTGGTTTCGCGTTGGTTGGTGATGCCGATTGCGGTGATGTCCGCCGCCGTGACGCCCGCGCGTTTCATCGCGCCGCGACAGGTGGCGAGGGTCGTGTCCCATAGGTCCTTGGGGTTGTGTTCGACCCAGCCCGACTGCGGAAAATGCTGCGCGAACTCTTGCTGGTCACTGGCTACGATTGCCATCGCGCTATCAAAAATCATGCACCGTGTTGACGTCGTGCCCTGATCAATTGCGAGGATGTAGCCCATCTGTAGCCCCAATGCGTAGGTTGCAGAAATTCCGCCATCCACGGTGCGTGGCAGCGAAATATCCGGTCATATTATGTGTGAAACATGCGGGTATCCGGGGCCGACGCGCGGCCCCGGATGGTTAGCTTACTGCCAAGATTTGATCAGCTCGTCATACGCGATGGTGACAGGCTTTTCGTTCTCGTCAGCGAGTTTCGGCTTTGGCGAACCGGGCTGGTCGAGCCAGTAGGACGGATCGCTTTCTTCGTTCATAACCGGACCAAGTTCGCCCTGAACGCCTGCGCGCTCCAGACGGATCATGACTTTTTCTTGGTCTTCGCACAGAGCATCAAGCGCTTCTTGTGGGGTTTTGGCACCCGACATTGCGTCGCCGATGTTCTGCCACCACAACTGAGCCAGCTTCGGGTAGTCAGGAACGTTCGTGCCGGTTGGGGACCACTGAACGCGCGCTGGCGAACGGTAGAATTCAACCAGACCGCCCAATTTAGGCGCACGCTCGGTGAAGCTTTCGTGCTGGATGGTGGATTCACGAATGAACGTCAGACCAACATGGCTTTTCTTCACGTCGACAGTCTTGGATGTCACGAACTGCGCGTAAAGCCACGCGGCTTGTGCGCGGTCCACAGGTGTCGATTCCATCAGCGTCCATGCACCGGCGTCTTGGTAGCCGATCTTGGTGCCTTCGGTCCAATATGCACCGTGTGGCGAAGGCGCCATACGCCATTTTGGCGTGCCGTCTTCGTTCATCACTGGCAGGTCAGGCTCTACGGACGCTGCGGTGAACGCAGTGTACCAGAACATTTGCTGTGCAACGTTGCCCTGCGCAGGAATTGGACCCGCTTCGGAGAACGTCATACCCGCTGCAGCTGGGGGAGAGTACTTCTCCAGCCACTCGATGGACTTGGTGACAGCATAGACGGCAGCCGGGCCGTTTGTGGCACCGCCACGCGCGACGCAGGAGCCAACAGGCTGCGACTTTTCGTTGACGCGGATGCCCCATTCGTCAACTGGCAGGCCGTTCGGCTCACCCTTGTCGCCGGCACCAGCCATGGACAGCCACGCATCAGTGTAGCGCCAACCCAAGGACGGGTCTTTCTTGCCGTAGTCCATGTTGCCGTAAACGTCGCCTTCAACGCCAAGGCGCGACAGGTCGCGACCGGTGAAGAACTTTGCGATGTCCTCATAGGCGGACCAGTTTACAGGCACACCCAGATCGTAACCGTATTCCGCAAGGAAGTCGGCTTTGTTCTGCTCGTCGTCGAACCAGTCAGCGCGGAACCAGTAGAGGTTTGCGAACTGTTGGTCAGGCAACTGGTACACTTTGCCGTCTGGGCCAGTGGTGAAGTCGATGCCGATGAAGTCTTCCAGATCGAGGTTCGGGTTCGTGACGCTTGCGCCGTCGCCTGTCATCCAGTCTGTCAGGTTGCGCGCTTGCTTGTAGCGCCAGTGCGTGCCGATCAGGTCGGAGTCGTTGATATAGGCGTCATAGATGTTCTCGCCGGACTGCATTTGCGTTTGCAGCTTCTCAACAACGTCGCCTTCGCCGATCAGGTCGTGCGTGACTTTGATGCCGGTGATGGCTTCAAACGCAGGGGCCAGAACGGTGGATTCATACGTGTGCGTGCCGATGGTCTCGGACACAACGTTGATCGACATGCCAGCGTAGGGTGCTGCGGCGTCGACGAAGAACTGAAGTTCAGCTTCTTGGTCCGCACGCGACAGAGATGACAGATCGCCGATCTCTGAATCGAGGAAGGCCTTGGCGGCCTCCATGTCAGCGAACGCAGGCGCGGCCAGCATGCATGCAGCAAGCCCGAGCGCAGTCGTTCCTTTAAGTCGCAAGTTCATTTTGTTCCTCCCTAAAATAGAACATTCAAGATGGCCGCATTCTTGCAAAACTGACCATCCATACTGCCATCCTCTACACCCAGCGGAAAACCGCGATGGCATAAAAGAGACATACGATCAGAGCCCCCCATTGGGGCGCGCTGAGCATTCCAAGCCAAGCCAGATTGATAAAGGCAGAGCCAAGCAGCGTGATGAACAAGCGGTCACCGCGCGTTGTTTCGATCCCCAAGATGCCGTTGCGCGGCACCTCGGGGTATTTGATTGCCAAGATCGTGAAGGTGATCAGGGTCAACGCGATCACACCGAAGAAAGCGGCGGTCGGCCAAGTCCATGCCATCCAGTCCATAGTGTTACTCCTTCTTCTTTTCTTACACGCGGCCCAGGGCAAAGCCCTTGGCGATGTAGTTGCGAACAAAATAGATCACCAAAGCACCCGGAATGATGGTCAGAACCCCCGCCGCAGCAAGAACCCCCCAGTCAATCCCGGCAGCGCCCACGGTGCGTGTCATCGTGGCGGCAATCGGCTTGGCGTTCACACTGGTCAGCGTGCGGCTGAGCAGCAGCTCCACCCATGAGAACATGAACAAAAAGAACGCCGTGACGCCGATGCCCGATGCCACCAGCGGGGTGAAAATACGGATGAAGAACCGCGAGAATGAATAGCCGTCGATATAGGCCGTCTCGTCGATTTCCTTCGGCACGCCGCGCATGAAGCCTTCCAAAATCCAAACCGCCAGCGGCACGTTGAACAAGCAATGCGCCAAGGCCACTGCGATATGTGTGTCGAACAAGCCCACCGAGCTATAGAGCTGGAAGAATGGCAGCGCGAAAACGGCAGGCGGCGCCATCCGGTTGGTCAACAGCCAGAAGAACAGGTGCTTGTCGCCCAAGAAGGTGTAGCGGCTGAACGCGTAGGCGGCAGGCAGGGCGACGAGCAGGGAAATAACCATGTTCATCAGCACGTAGGCCATCGAGTTCAGGTAGCCCGTGTACCATGACGGATCGGTGAGGATCGTCACGTAGTTGGCGAAGGTCAAATCGCGCGGCCACAGGGTGAAGCTGTTCAGAATTTCCGTGTTGGTCTTCAAGCTCATGTTCAAGAGCCAGTAGATCGGCAAAAGCAGGAACAGCAGGTAAAGCCCCATGACGACCGCGTTGCCCTTGATCTTGGGCAGCGCGAAGCCACGCTTGGCGGGGGTGTTGGTGAGATCAGACATCAGTGGCCATCCCTTTTGTCGAGGTTCGTCATCACGGTGTAGAACACGTAAGACACCAGCAAAATCACGAGGTAATACATGATCGAGAACGCGGCGGCGGGGCCTAGGTCAAACTGGCCGAGGGCCATTTTCACCAAGTCGATCGACAGGAAGGTTGTCGAGTTGCCCGGTCCACCACCTGTGACCACGAACGGCTCTGTGTAGATCATGAAGCTGTCCATAAAGCGCAGCAAAATCGCGATCATCAGCACGCCCATGATCTTGGGTAGCTCAATGAAACGGAACACTTTCCAGCGGCTCGCTTGGTCGATTTTCGCGGCTTGGTAATAGGCGTCGGGGATGGATTGCAGGCCAGCGTAGGCCAGCAGCGCCACCAGCGACGTCCAGTGCCAGACGTCCATCACGATGACGGTTGCCCATGCGGCGTAGAAGTCTTGGGTGTAGTTATAGTCGATGCCCAAGGCGGCCAGCGTGTAGCCCAGAAGGCCGATGTCGACGCGCCCGAAGATTTGCCAGATGGTGCCAACCACGTTCCACGGGATCAGCAATGGCAGGGACATAAGCACCAGACAGACGGACGCCCAGAACCCTTTCTTCGGCATGTTCAGCGCCACAAAAATACCCAAAGGAATTTCGATCGCCAGAATGATGCCCGAGAACGCAATTTGGCGACCCAAGGCATCCCACATACGCTCCGACGCCATCATTTCGCGGAACCAATCGAGGCCCGCCCAGAAGAACTGGTTTTGCCCGAAGGTGTCTTGGACCGAGTAATTTACCACTGTCATCAACGGAATAACCGCCGAGAACGCGACGAGCAGCAGCACTGGCAGAATTAGAAACCAGGCCTTTTGGTTGACTGTCTTATTCATGACGCGTTCCTTTTAAAGAGCAGTGGGCGGGGTTGGGATTTCTGCGCCATTACGCCACCTCTGGCGTGACGCGCCAGCTGTTGGAGTAGACGTTGACCCCTGCCGTATCGAACACAACGCGGTTCATGTCGGGGGAGATTGTCTCGCCCTCGCCCGCCAGAATGTTGATCTCTGCGCCTTGAAAATCCGCGCGCACGATCTTGTGGCGGCCCACGTCTTCGACCCGTTTGATTGTGACTGGCAAGCCCGCGTCGCCAGTGGCGAGGGACGCGAATTCCGGCCGTACGCCGACTTCGACCTGCCCTTGCGGCGCGCCAAACCCCTTGCCCAGTGATATCTGCGTCCCGCCGATGACGGCCTTGTCGCCCTGCACGTCGGCCGCCAGAACGTTCATGCCGGGCGAGCCGATGAAGTAGCCCACGAAGGTGTGCTCCGGCGTCTCGAACAGCTCCCTTGGGGTGCCCATTTGCACAACGCGCCCGTCATACATGACCACGACTTTATCCGCGAAGGTCAGGGCCTCCGTTTGGTCGTGGGTCACGTAGATCATCGTATGGCCGAACTCTTGGTGCAGCGATTTTAGCTGCGTGCGCAGCTCCCACTTCATGTGCGGGTCGATCACGGTCAGCGGCTCGTCGAACAGCAGCGCGTTCACGTCCTCGCGGACCATGCCGCGCCCGAGCGAGATTTTCTGTTTGGCGTCAGCAGTTAGGCCGCGCGCCTTGTGATCCAGCGTCGCTTCCATGCCGATCATTGCGGCGATCTGCTGCACGCGGTCTTTGATGTAGCTGGGATCAGCGCCGCGGTTGCGCAGCGGGAACGCCAGATTGTCGCGCACAGTCATCGTGTCGTAGACAACCGGAAACTGGAAAACCTGCGCGATGTTGCGCTGCGTTGTCGGTGCGTTCGTGACGTCCTTGTCGTTGAACAAAATGCGCCCCTGACTGGGGTGCAGCAAACCGGAGATGATGTTGAGCAACGTTGACTTGCCGCACCCCGAAGAGCCAAGCAGAGCGTAAGCCTCGCCGTCCACCCAATCGTGGTTCAGTTCTTTCAGCGCATAATCGTCTTCATGCTTGGGGTTTGGCAGGTAGGAATGCGCCAGATTTTCGAGGGTAATTTTAGCCATTGGTTCGTTCCCTCAAGCTGCAGCTGCGTAAGACGCCGGAGCGACAGAAGTGCCGTCTTGCGCAAAGATGTAAACATGTGCCTGGTCCAGATAGACGTTGAGTTCCGCGCCGGTTTGCAGCGCTTTAACGCCGTGCACCAAGCCGACCCAGTTTTCGCCGTGGTGCTTCAGATGGATGAATGTCTCCGAGCCTGTGATCTCTGTCACCGACAGGTCGCCGGTGAATTCTAGCGCGTCGGGCGCCTCTTTCTCCAGCTTCAGGTGGTTCGGGCGGAAGCCCGCAACATAGCTGCCATCGGCAAGACCAACGAAGGCGCCGGAGGTCGCCGCGCCGATTTTGCCGTCGCCAAAGCGCAGCTGGTCGCCGGATTTCTCGAACTCCAGAAAGTTCATGGGCGGGTCGGAGAAGACGCGTGCCGTCGTCGCATTGACCGGCTGGCGGTAGACGATCGGTGTCTTATCAAACTGGGTGATGCGGCCTTCCCAGATCGTCGCCGTGTTGCCGCCAAGAAGCAGCGCCTCTTCCGGCTCTGTCGTGGCGTAGACGAAGATGGAGCCTGCCTCTTCAAAGATCTTCGGGATTTCCGCGCGCAGTTCTTCACGGAGTTTGTAGTCGAGGTTGGCCAAAGGCTCGTCCAGCAGAACCAGCCCCGCGCCTTTCACAAGCGCGCGCGCAAGGGCGCAGCGCTGTTGTTGGCCGCCGGACAGTTCCAGCGGCTTGCGGTCCAGAAACGGGGTGAGCTTCATCAGCTCTGCCGCGTTTTTCACTGCCGCGTCAATCTGCTCTGCGGATTGTTTCAAGAGGCGCATCGGGCTGGCGATGTTCTCATAGACTGTCATCGAGGGGTAGTTGATGAACTGCTGGTACACCATCGCCACGCCGCGATCCTGCACGCGCAGGCCGGTGACGTCCTTGCCCCCCCAGAATACCTTACCCGTGTTCGGCACATCCAGCCCCGCCATCAGGCGCATCAGCGATGTTTTGCCCGACGAGGTTGGCCCAAGCAGCACGTTCATTGTGCCCGATTGCAGCTCTAGATCGGTGGGGTAAATATGCGTCTGGCCGTTCACGACCTTCGACACGCCCTCTAAAACAAGTGACATTTCGTTCTCCCCTTAGCGCTTTTCACACGGTGTGCTGCGTTGCCGTTGTCAGCCACGCGTCAAGCGCGTCAATTTCTTCTGTCGTCAGGCGAAGGCCCAGTTTCGATCGCCGCCAAACGATGTCCTCTGCGGTCTGCGCGAATTCGTGATCTACCAGCCAGCGCACTTCGCGCTCTGTCAGGTTGAAGCCGAAAGACTGGCCCAGATCGGCAATGGATGCCGCATCGCCAAGCAGGTCAAACGCGTCCAAACCGTACGCTTTGATCAGCCGCGCCGCCCAAGCATCATCCAAAAACGGGAATTGCGCAGACAGCCGCTGTTTCAGCGCACCGACCCCGTCGACCGGAAAATCACCGCCCGGCAGTGGCACGCCCGCCGTCCACGGTTTACCCGTATCCGGCAAGACGCCTGCGATCTTTTCCAACGCGGATTCAGCCAGTTTGCGGTAGGTGGTGATCTTGCCGCCAAACACGTTCAGGATCGGCGCGCCCGACGACTTATCTACCTTTAGCACATAATCGCGCGTTGCAGCAGTCGCGGAGCTGGCACCGTCATTATAGAGCGGGCGCACGCCGGAATATGTCCAGACAACGTCGTCATCCGAGATGTCTTCTTTCAGGTATTTTGAGGCGAAGTTGAGCAGATATGTCTGCTCCTCCGGCGTACAAACAGGCTTTTGGGAGACGTCCTCGTGATCCGCATCGGTGGTGCCGATCAGGGTGAAATCAGTCTCGTAAGGGATCGTGAAGATGATCCGGCCGTCTTCGCCTTGAAAGAAATAGCATTTGTCGTGATCATAAAGCTTGCGGGTCACGATGTGGCTGCCACGAACCAGCCGAACGCCGTCAGTGGAGTTGCTGCGCACCGTGTTGCGAATGACGTTTTCCACCCACGGGCCGCCCGCGTTGATCAGCATCCGCGCCTGCACAACGCGCTGGCTACCGTCTTGCTGCTCCAGCGTCACGTTCCAGATGCCGTCCGACTGCTCCGCCGACACAACCTTGGTGCGCACGTTAATCTTGGCACCGCGCGCCTGCGCGTCGCGGGCGTTCAGAACCACCAAACGGCTGTCTTCGATCCAGCAGTCGGAGTATTCAAACGCCTTCTCGAAGCGGTCTTCCAGCGGCGCGCCTTCTGGCGTTCCCGACAGACTCAAGGACGTTGTGCCCTTCAGGATATTCCGACCACCGAGGTTATCGTAAAGGAACAGGCCAAAGCGGATGAGCCACGCGGGGCGGCGGCCCTTCATCCACGGCATGAAAATGTTCAAAACTTTGGAGGTTGGCGTATCGCCATCAAAGCGCATATCGGGGTGATAAGGCAGCACAAAGCGCATCGGCCAAGAGATATGCGGCATGGCGCGCAGAAGCGTTTCGCGCTCGATCAAAGCCTCGCGGACAAGGCGGACTTCCCAGTATTCCAGATAGCGCAATCCGCCGTGGAAAAGCTTGGTAGAGGCGGAAGATGTTGCCGAGGCGAGGTCGTTCATTTCGGCCAGTTCGACACGAAGCCCACGGCCCACCGCGTCACGGGCAATGCCGCACCCATTGATGCCACCACCGATGACAAACAGATCGACTATGTCGTGAGTTTCACGTTGCTCCACTGAAGCCTCCCCCTCAGTCATACCGCGCCAAAGCCTCCCAGCTTTTAGCGTCACATCAATCAACACTGAGTCAAATTTTAAGTCAATAACGAATGTTCGTTTATGTTCGTTTAGGCATATGCCTCTGAAAATCATGCGCTTTATTATCGCAATGCGAACATATGTGTCCCATTCGAGCATGAAGATTCGAATCGAGTCTTGACGCTGGGGCAGGACTATTGATTGTTTATACGACTAAACACGCCCCAGAAATGCGGCGTGAAGGAGGTGACCAAAGGGGGAGCGATGGTCTCGAACTTCAGGCAAAAAGAGATACTCGAGCTGGCACGAAAAGACGGCAAGGTGACAGTCGACGGCCTTGCAGAGCTATACGATGTGACCGTGCAAACCATTCGCCGCGACCTGTCGGAACTGGCCGACAGCGGCCGCCTTCAACGCGTCCACGGCGGGGCGGTTGTCCCCTCCGGCGTAGTCAATATTCAGTACGAGGAGCGGCGCAGGCTGAACGAAGACGGCAAGAAATCGATTGCGGTAAGATGTGCCCAAGAGATCCCGAACGGGGCGTCCGTCTTCATGAATATCGGCACGACGACAGAGGCCGTTGCGCATGAATTGCTTGATCATGAAAACCTGCTGGTCGTCACCAACAACCTGAACATTGCCAATATTCTTGCCGCCAATCACAGCTGCGAAATTATCCTAGCTGGCGGCGTTCTGCGCCGCGCTGACGGAGGGATTGTCGGCGGGCTGACCGTGGAGATGGTCAAGCAGTTCAAGTTTGATTACTCGGTTCTGGGCTGCTCCGCCATTGATGCGGACGGCGATTTGCTGGACTTTGACGGGCAGGAAATCATCGTCAGTAGCACCGCGATAAAACGGTCCCGAAAGGTGATGGTCGTGGCCGATCAGAACAAGTTTGAGCGCAAGGCACCGCTGACGATCTGCTCCTTAAGTGACGTTACTATGCTTTTCACCGACGCTAATCTGTCGAAGCAGCTTGTCGCTGATTGTACCGCTTGGGGGACGGAAGTCGTGGTTGCGTGATTTTGCGTGCAGTTCGGTGTCGCAAGGCTCCGCCTGAAGCAGGCTTTCCAGATAATCCCCGTACTCGTTTTTGGCGAAGAGCGTCGCCCGCCGTCGCAGACACGCAGCGTTGATCCAGCCTTGGGTAAAGGCAATCTCATCTGGGCTTCCGGTCTGCAGTCCTTGGCGGGTTTCCAGCGTTCGCACGAAATTCCCCGCATCAAGCAAGCTTGCGTGCGTGCCGGTATCGAGCCACGCATAACCGCGCCCCATGCGTTGCACGTTAAGCAAGCCGTCATGGAGGTACATTTCCAAAAGCGCGGTTATTTCCAGCTCCCCACGGGCCGAGGGTGTGACCGATTTCGCCCGCTCCGGCGCGGTGCCATCCAGAAAATAAAGCCCCGTAACAGCGTAGTTGGAGGGGGGCACGCGCGGCTTTTCAATGATCTGCTGCGCCCGACCGTTATCGTCAAAATCCACCACACCGTAGCGTTCCGGATCAGACACGCGGTAGCCGAACACCGTCCCGCCCCACGCCTGCGCATTCGCCCGCGCAAGGATATCGGGCAAGCCGTGGCCGAAGAAAATATTGTCCCCAAGCACCATGGCGGACGCGGCACCATTCAAGAAATCCTCCGCCAATACATAGGCTTGCGCCAAGCCGTCCGGCGCGGGTTGGGTGACGTAAGACAGCGATACGCCCCATTGGCTGCCGTCGCCCAATGCGCGCTTGAACTGATCGGCGTCTTGCGGCGTGGTGATGATCAGGATGTCGCGGATCCCCGCCAGCATCAGCACCGACAACGGGTAGTAAATCATCGGCTTGTTATAGACCGGTAGCAGTTGTTTCGACACGCTGACGGTAATCGGATAGAGCCGCGTGCCGGAGCCACCGGCGAGGATGATACCTTTGCGTTTGGGTGTTCGCGTCATGCCGAGATTACCTCGTTTTTGTCGTTCAGTTGGTCGATAATGCCCGCGACACTGACCCGCCAATCAGCTTGGGAGATCCCGAAGGCCGCCCGTGTCGTGGTGCAATCGAGCCGTGAATTCAGGGGGCGGGCGGCTGCGGTCGGGTAATCGCGGGTTGGGATGTCTTGCACGTCGCATGTGATGCTCGCATGGCTGAAAACCATGCGGGCGACGTCTGCCCAAGTCGTGTGCGGGGTGCCGGATAGATGATATATCCCCGATTTTTCAGGCTCTGACACAAGCGTTTTTGCAATAGTCACACATGCCTGCGCGATGTTCGCCGCGGCGGTGGGTGCGCCGATCTGGTCCGACACAACCGCCAGTGCATCGCGCGATGCCCCAAGGGTCACCATCGTTGTGATAAAGTTTCGCCCGTGCGCCGACACCACCCAAGACGTTCGCAAGATGGCATAACGCCCGCCCGCTGATGCGACCGCGACCTCCCCCTCGCGCTTGGTACGCCCGTAGGTGTTTTGTGGGTCCGGCAGGTCGGTTGGCGTCCACGGCTTTGTACCTTTGCCGGAGAACACATAATCCGTTGAGATGGTGACGAAGGGAATACCCTGCGCGGCGCAAAACCTTGCCATGGCCGCCGGCGCCGCCGCGTTGATCACACGCGCGGTGTCGCGATCCGTTTCGGCGGCATCAACCGACGTGTAGGCGGCGGCGTTGATGACCGCGTCGGGGTGGTGCGTTTTGATTGCGGCTATGCAGGCTGACGGATTGATCAGGTCAGCCTCTGCACGGCCAAGCGCGGTGATCTGTGCGCCGCACCCGTCTAAGGCGCTAAGTGCGCTGCCAACTTGGCCCGTGCGCCCGAACACAAGGATACGCGCGGGGCTCACGCGGCGCCCAGACGCATGCCAACACCTTGGCGGGTTTGCAGCGCCTGCCACCACGCGGGATTGTCCAGATACCAATCCACAGTTCGCGCAAGTCCGCTCTCTATCGTCGTTGAGGGGGACCACCCTAACTCCGTCCGGATACGGGACGGATCGATCGCGTAACGAAGATCATGACCGGGGCGATCAGCCGTAAAAGTGATCAAGCGAGCATGGGGCGCTTGCGTTGGGCGGCGCGCGTCCAGCAAGGCGCAGATCACCTTGACCAGCGCCAGATTGCTGACCTCATTCTCGCCGCCAATGGCGTAGCTTCGCCCTACCGCACCTGATTGGAGTGCGCATAGTAACGCCTCCGCATGATCCTCCACGAATAGCCAATCGCGCACGTGGCTGCCGTCGCCGTAGATCGGGATCGGCTGCCCAGAAAGCGCCTTGAGGATAACCACGGGCACCAGCTTTTCAGGGAAGTGAAACGGGCCGTAATTGTTCGAGCAATTGGTAATGATGAACGGCAAGCCATAGGTCTGCCCCCAAGCCCGCACCAGATGATCGCTGGCCGCCTTGGATGCCGCATAGGGGCTTTGCGGATCATAAGGCGTGTCTTCGGTGAATTGGCCCGTTGGGCCTAAGGTGCCGAATACCTCATCCGTGGAGACGTGGTGGAAGCGGAAATTGCGCGGTTTTCCCGCGCTTTGCCAATAATTCCGCGCGGCCTCCAACAAGGTAGAGGTGCCGGTGATGTTGGTTTGGACGAAGACCTCAGGCCCATCAATAGAGCGATCCACGTGGGTTTCGGCCGCCAAATGCATCACCGCGTCCGGTTGGTACGCCGCGAACATCCGGTCTAGCGCCGCGCGGTCACAAATATCCGCGTGTTCGAACCTGTAGCGCGGGTTGGAGGCCACGCTGGCGACGTTCTCCAGACAGGCCGCGTAGGTTAACGCGTCGAGGTTCACGACGGTATGACCCCGCGCGATCGCCAAACGGACCACCGCAGACCCGATGAACCCTGCCCCGCCTGTGACCAACAGCTTCATCTATGCCCCCTCATATTCAAACGGGCTCCGCAGATCGGCGAGCAGCGGCGCTTGCGCGTCTTTGTCTGACAAGATTGGTATACGCCCCGCCAAGCCCCACTTGATGCCGACATCGCGGTCGTTCCAGGCCAATGCGCCTTCCGAGGTGGGTGCGTAGTGGTCGGAGCATTTATAAATGATTTCCGTGTCCGGCTGCCGCGTCACAAAACCGTGGGCAAAGCCCGCTGGAACCAGCAGCTGTTTGCCGTTCTCGAAACTCAGCTCCGCCCCGAACCATGCACCATAGGTGGAGGAGTTTCGGCGGATATCGACGGCCACGTCAAACAACGCCCCGCGCCCGCAGCGCACCAGCTTGTCCTGCGCGTGGGGCGGGGCCTGAAAATGCAGACCGCGAATGGTGCCCGCCGCCTTTGAAAAAGAGTGATTGTCTTGCACAAATCGGGTGCTGACACCGTGCGCGGCCAGTGCTTTCTGGCTGTAAGACTCGGAAAAGAACCCCCGCCCGTCGCCATGCCGCGACGGGGTGATGACGATGACCCCAGCAAGGGGCGTCTGCTCAATTTGCACCATAAGTTAACCCTTCGTATCCCCTACGATTACGTCGAATTGGTTAACGAATTAGATGCAACTTCCCGATTATTTGCCTTAACTGTTGCTGGCCTATCTTGCGCGCGCCTATTGGACGCCACTGGCGTTTGTATCAAATCTTTACAAACCTGAGACCAAGTTTCGTGTGCATCTCACACCGACTTCGGAAACTATGATTTCAAGTCATGCCAGTGTTTGAGGAGGCGCGGGCATGTACTGAGTGAGATCATTTCCAGGGAGGATATGCCATGAAAACGAAAGCTATTAGAAACGTCTCGGGGGCCGCTATGATGTCGGCGGTTTTGGCAGGCGGCGCGCACGCGGAACCGACGTTGGAGGTGCTGCATTACTGGACCTCGGGCGGCGAGTCGCTCGCGATTAACGTCTTTGCCGACGCACTGAACAACGCAGGCGGCAAATGGGTCGACCAACCAGTTGCCGGTGGCGGCGGGGACGCGATGAACACCGTTTTGCGCACCCGCGTCATTGCAGGCGATCCGCCCGGCATGACGATCCTGAAGGGGCCGGTTGTGACTGAATGGGCTAACGCGGGGGCCTTGGCTGACCTCGAAAACGTGGCGGCTGCCGAGAAATGGGACGACATCCTCCCGCCGCTTCTGTCGGACATCGTGAAAGTGGACGGCAAATACGCGGCGGTTCCACTGGACGTGCACCGCGTGGATTGGATGTGGGTGAACCCCGAAGTGCTGGCGAGTGTCGACGGCGCCGTGCCGACCACATGGGACGAATTCAACACCCTTGCCGACAAGCTGCTTGAAGCCGGCATCACGCCGTTGGCGCATGGTGGCCAGCCTTGGCAAGACGCCACGATGTTCGAGGTCGTGGCCTTGGGGCTTGGCGGCCCTGACTTTTTCCGTGAAGCGCTGGTCGACGTGAACCCAGACGCGCTGCGCAGTGACACTATGATCGCTGTTTTCGACCAGATGCGCCGCATGCGCGGCTACGTGGACGACAACTTTTCGGGACGCGACTGGAACCTTGCCACGACCATGGTGATGAACGGCGACGCTGCCATGCAAATCATGGGCGATTGGGCCAAGGGGGAGTTTCTGGCGGCCAACAAAACCCCCGGAGAAGACTTCATCTGTGCGCCAGCGCCGAACAAGGGCGGCTACATTCTGAACTCCAACAGCTTTGCCTTCTTTGACGATCCGAATGCATCCGACGATGCGGTCGCCGGTCGTGAATTGATGGCGTCGCTATTGTTGTCCGAAGAAGCGCAGATCGAGTTCACGCTGAACAAGGGCTCCGTACCTGCCCGTCTTGGCGTATCGAGAGAGCCTTATGACATCTGCGGTGTGCGCTCCATGGATGATATTGAGGCCACTTTGGCGTCCGGCACTCTTGTCCCAAGTATGGCGCATGAGATGGCAACATCCAGCGCCAATCGCGGGGCATTTCTGGAAATCATAACCGAGCATTTCAACTCGGACATGTCCTCCCAAGAAGCGGTTGAACTGCTGGTCGAGGCGATTGAACTCGCCCAGTAAGCCCAACCCCTTCAAGAATGCCGCTGCCCCATCCGGCAGCGGCATTTAATTCAACACCAACTGCGCACCGTCGCAGTTTCACCCATGAGGTGGACACATGTCCCAGACCAAAGAGTCCGGCGAAAGCCCGGACAGGTCAAAGGGTGGCCAAGGTAACTTTGTCTTTTGGCTACAGACCCGCATCTCGCAATTTGTCGTCGCGCCGTCATTCCTCGCGATACTGGTTGTGGTTTACGGTTTCATCCTTTGGACCGGCTATATTTCCCTTTCAGACTCCCGCATGCTGCCCAGCTACAACTTTGCGGGCCTAGAGCAATACGACCGCCTTTGGTCCATGTCGCGGTGGTATACGGCCCTGAACAACATGCTGGTGTTTGGCGGGCTCTACATCTTCATAAGCCTGCTGATCGGCATCACGCTGGCCATATTACTGGACCAACGCATCCGCATGGAAGGCGCGTTGCGCACGATATTCCTGTATCCGATGGCGCTGTCCTTCATTGTGACGGGGACGGCGTGGAAGTGGATTTTGAACCCCGGGTTAGGCGTGCAGCAATTCGTGCGCGACCTCGGGTTCGAGACCTTCACCTTCGACTGGATTGCGGACCGTGATATGGTGGTCTACACGCTGGTTATTGCCGCCGTCTGGCAGGCCTCGGGCTTTGTGATGGCCCTGTTTCTGGCCGCACTTCGCGGGGTTGATCAGGACATTATCAAAGCGGCCTATCTTGACGGCGCCAGCCTGCCGCGGATTTATACAACGATCATCATCCCCTCCATCAAGCCAGTGTTTCTGAGCGCGGTGGTGATCCTGTCGCATCTTGCAATCAAGAGCTTCGATCTGGTGGTGGCAATGACCGCAGGCGGCCCTGGTGTGGCGTCCGACCTACCTGCCACATTCATGTTCGCGATGTCATTCCAGCGCAACCAGTTGGGCGTCGGCGCGGCGAGCGCGATGATGATGCTGGCGACGGTCATGGCGATCATGGTGCCTTACTTCTACTCCCAACTCAGGGGGGAGCGTCATGCTTGATACAAGCGCACTTCCCGGACGACGCTCCATCGGACAAATCATCGGGCGCATCACCATTTACGCGATGCTGCTGATCTTCGCGACGTACTACCTGATGCCCCTGTTTGTGATGCTGTCCACGTCCTTGCGACCGTTAGCGGAGATCAAAAGCGGCTCCATCATCGCCTTGCCACGAGAGATCACGTTTGACGCGTGGGTGAAGGCATGGGGGCAGGCTTGCATCGGTACAAAGTGCGACGGCCTGAGCCCGCACTTCTGGCTCACGCTAAAGGTCGTGGTGCCGTCGGTGATCGTCTCCACGGTACTGGGCATGATCAACGGCTATGCGCTGACCAAGTGGCGCTTTAAAGGGGCCAATTTGGTATTCGGCCTGATGCTGTTCGGCTGCTTCGTCCCCTATCAGGCGATCCTGCTGCCGATGGCGCAAACCCTTGGGACGCTTGGCATATCCAATACCCCTCTCGGGCTGGGCTTGGTGTTCACGCTCTACGGCATCCCGTTCACGACGCTGTTTTTCCGAAACTACTACGTGAGCATCCCTGACGATTTGATCAAAGCCGCCACCATCGACGGCGCGGGCTTCTTCGCGACCCTGTGGTACATCATCGTGCCGCTGTCCCCGCCGATCATCGTGGTGACCGTCATCTGGCAGTTTACCGGCATGTGGAACGACTTTCTATTTGGGGCGGCGTTCTCTTCTGGGGCGGGTCAACCGGTCATCGTCGCGCTCAACAATCTGGTCAACACCACCACTGGCGTCAAAGAATACAACGTAGATTTCGCCGCCTCCATCATCGCGGCCATTCCGACGGTCTTCGTCTATGTCGTCGCCGGAAAATACTTCATTCGCGGTCTGACCGCGGGTTCTGTGAAAGGATAGAACATTGGCAACCCTCAGAATTTCCGACATCCGGAAGAAGCTTGGCGGGAATGACATTCTCAACGGGATCAATGTTGATCTGGAGGACGGCGATTTCCTTGTGCTGCTTGGTCCTTCGGGCTGCGGGAAATCCACCCTCCTGAACATGATTGCAGGGCTGGAAACCATCGACAGTGGCGAAGTTCGCATCGGTGACCGCGTTGTGAACAACGTCCACCCCCGCGACCGTGACATCGCGATGGTGTTTCAATCCTACGCTTTGTACCCCAGCATGACCGTGGCGAAGAATATCACCTTCGGGCTGCAACGGCGCGGGGCCAGCAAGGCGGAGCAGGCAGCGGCACTGGACCATGTGGCGGGACTGTTGCAGATCAAGCCGCTGTTGAACCGGCGTCCGGCGCAACTGTCCGGCGGTCAACGCCAGCGCGTCGCGATGGGCCGCGCGTTGGTGCGTGATCCCAAGCTGTTTTTATTCGACGAGCCGCTCTCAAACCTTGACGCGAAGCTGCGCGGTGAAATGCGCACCGAGATCAAGCGCCTGCACCAACGGTTAGGCTCCACGATTGTTTACGTCACCCATGATCAGGTGGAGGCGATGACGTTGGCGAGCCACGTCGCGGTGATGAAAAACGGAGCAATTCAGCAGTACGGCGAGCCGCAGCAAATTTACGAGCGCCCTGCCAATATGTTCGTGGCTGGCTTCATCGGCGCGCCTGCTATGAATTTTGTGCCGTGCGTCTTGACCCAAAACGAAAGCGGACAGTACTGCGCGACCATCACGCAACCGGACGACCTGCGCACGAAAATTGAACTGGTGCTACCCACCGGCAACACCGACCTATCCGCGCGACTGGGAACGGACCTGATACTTGGCATCCGGCCCGAAGGGATCACCCGCGCGCCATCCGGCGCGGACGACACTGGGTCTTTCGATCTGGTCGTGGATGTGGTCGAACCCACGGGGGCGGACACCATGGTTGTGTTCAACCTAGGGAGCAAAGAAGTCACCGCGCGCCTGTCGCCGAAGGATGTTGTCCCCGCCGGACAATCCATGCGGTTTCAATTCAAAATGAACGAGGTCAGTCTGTTTGACCCTGACACAACCAACCGTATCGAAATGGGAGAATGAGATGTCGAAAGTAAAAGTTGGCCTATTGGGATACGGGCTTGCCGGATCGGTGTTTCACGCGCCGTTGATCCAGTCCTGCCCCGACATGGAATTGACTGCGATCGGCAGCCGCAGCTTTGAGGGCAAGGACACGCCGGACGGGGTCGAGACGGGATCGTTCGACGACGTTATCAACAACGACGCCATAGATTTGATCGTGATCGCCACGCCGAACACCAGCCATTTTCCGCTTGGCTTGCAGGCAATTTCGGCAGGCAAACACGTGGTCATCGACAAGCCTATGGCCGTGCGCCTGTCCGAGGTGGAAACCCTTATCGCGCGCGCTGCTGACAAGGACCGCCTGCTGTCCGTCTTCCAAAATCGCCGTTGGGATGGTGGCTTGCGCACCGCAAAATCTGTAGTTGATGGCGGGGAGTTGGGCGATATTTCATACGCGGAATTCCGGTACGACCGTTTTGTTCCAACGGTAAAGAAGCGCTGGCGCGAGGAACCGGCCCCCGGCGCGGGGGTTCTGTTTGATCTGGGCGCACATCTGATCGACCAAGCATATTATCTGCTGGGCATGCCGACGGCCGTCACGGCCTCCGTGACTGCGCAACGCGAGGGGGCGGTGGTCGATGACTTCTTCCATATCGTTCTGGACTACCCGACCGCCCGCGTGGTGCTGAACGCAAGCTCGCTCCTCTATGACCACGGGCCGCGCATAGCGCTCTACGGTGACAAGGCGGGATTCCAACACTACGGGTTGGACGGTCAGGAAGATGACTTGAAAGCGGGCAAACGCCCCGGCGATGCTGGGTGGGGTCACATGGACAACGCGCAGGCGGTCATGCTGGCCGCCGACGGCAGTTCGCGCAGGGAAATCCCCTCTCTGAACGGCGCGTATGAGACGTATTATAACGGCGTCGCCAAGGCGATCCTGACTGGTGCCCCCCTGCCCGTGACGCCCGAAGACGCCCGCAACACCTTTGCAATCTTGCAAGCCGCCGTAACAAGCGGCATCGAGAAACGCACGGTGGCTTTGGTATGACCCCTCACGAGATGCCTGACGAAGATCTTCTGCGGCACATCGCGGATCAAGAGGCGCGCATCGTGTTTCGCGACTTCAGCATGGCGCGCGCGTTGGAGGTTGGTCAGGCCTTGGTCGCCAAGGCTCAAGCCGCGAATGCGCCTGTCGTTGTCGACATCACCCGCACTGGACAAGTGTTGTTTCACTGCGCCTTAGAAGGTGCAACGCCCGACAATGCCCAGTGGGTCATCCGCAAAAACCGCGTGGTCGACAGGTTCCGGCACAGCTCTCTCTATATGGGAGCATTTTGTAGAATTGCGGGCGTCACGTTGGAGCAAAAGTACATGCTGCCCGCGAACAGATACGCGGCACATGGCGGGGCATTTCCGATCATCGTGGAGGGCGCGGGTGTGATTGGCACGGTGACCGTGTCGGGCCTGCCGCAGATTGAAGATCACGAATTGGTTGTCTCGGTCCTGTCGGAATTTGTCTGACCTTGCTTAGGAATTGCGCGGCAAGCTTACGCGCAATTCCAGCCCGTTGGTGTGATGGTTGAACAGTTGTATCTCGCCGTTGTGGTCTTCGATGATTGACTTTGCCACGGACAATCCAAGCCCAACGCCCCCCGTCGCCCGACTGCGCGACCCTTCGATGCGGTAAAACGGCTCAAACACCAGTGCAGTTTGGTCGGTCGCGATGCCGTCACCACCGTCGATCACGCGAACCACGATCTCCTGCGCGTTTGCCTCGATATCAACGCGCGCCCACCCGCCGTATTTTAACGCGTTATCAATGATATTATTGAACGCACGACGCAGGCGACAGGCTTGGCAGATCAAGGTGATCTGACGGTCCATATCGACGTCAAAACTGTTGCGACGCGGATCAAAGACCGTGCCTGAGGCTGAAACAGTCAGGGGCTCCGGCAAGTTCAGAACCACGTTTTTGCCAACATCCACATAGTCGTCGCAGATGCTTTGCATTAACGTAACGAACAGGATTTTATCTGCCTTTTCCTGATGAAGACCGTCTTTCAAGAAGTCGACAGCGGCATTCACCATTTGTGAAATCTCGGCCAGATCCGACAAGAGTTTGTTGCGAAGGGCATCGTCGTCGATCATCTCTGCCCTGAGTTGCATTCGCGTGGCGGGCGTCCTCAGGTCGTGCGAGATCGCGGCTAGAAAGCGCGTGCGCTCCGTAATCTGGCGACCAATGTCTTTGTTGATCGCGTTCAATGCCGTTGCCAATTCACGCAGCTCCGTCGGGCCGGCAAGCGCAATTTCATTCGGTTTTCGCTGACCCAATAGCAGATACGCGTAGTCGACCAGGAACTTGAATTTACGCTTCAAATAGCCTGACAGCACGGAATTCAGACCCAGAAAGCTCGCGATTCCTAAACACCAGATAAGCCCTATTTGTACGTTGGTAATCCGCCCGCGCCAGTGGGAGGGGCTGCTGAATTCCACCCACCGCCCATCAATCAACTGTAACCGAAGAACGGCATCCGTGCGCAGGGCCGCAATGCGCGAGGACAGGACCGACAGTTGCGCCGCCAAAGACTTGCCCGACGGTATCTCATTGGAATCAAGCGCCGTGGCCTTCAGGCTTGCCCGCGCCAGCCGCGCCCGATCAGGTGTCTCTGGCAGGCGGAAAACAGTCTCCGTCCAGCCGCGCCTTGTCGCAGCGGAGAACGTGTTGCCTGTCTGAAGTTGCCAACGCAATCCGTCCGTCGTACCGCGCAGCGCGGCGGATCTGCCATCTTCAAGCTGTGCAAGAACGCCGACCATCTGCGTACCAAATCCTGCCGCGACTGCTTCGCTCACAGCAGCGGCTTGCAGCGACTTATGCGTCCCATATCCAAGCGCGCCAATCGTGATCGCGACCATCGTGCTTGAGGCGAACATGACCTGTGACAGCGACAGGGCGACGCGACCTTGAGGGCGGCTCATTTCAGAACGTCGACATCAAGCGTGAACATATACCCTGTCCCACGGATCGTTCTGATGAAGTCTTCGACACCCAAAAGCGGCGCAAGCTTCGTACGAAGGCGGCTCACGTGAAGGTCCACGCTCCGGTCAAACGCCCCCAGTTCATGGCCACGCAGATGTTCGGAAATGTCGTTTCGATCAATCGCCTCATGCGATCGCTTTACGAACAACCGCAAGAGGTCGAATTCCGTACGGCTCAAGTGGATCACCACGTCGTTCGGGGCACGGAGTTCGTGTTTGGTCACATCGAAGCGGAACTGCTCGAAGGTGAAAACCTTCGGCTCGTTTTGGACCCCATTCCGCGACCCCAAGGCGGCGCGACGAAATATGGCCCGTATGCGCGCCAATAGCTCTCGCGGGCTGAACGGTTTCACCAGATAATCATCGGCCCCGACCTCCAGCCCGACGATACGGTCGGTTTCCTCATCAAGGGCCGTCAATATGACGATGGGCACGTCGGATTTCGCGCGCAATTCGCGGCACAAGGTCAACCCGTCAACGCCGGGCAGTAGCACATCAAGGATCACCAGATCGTAGCAATTGTCCTCAAGTGCGGCCCATAGATCATCACCGGACGCACCCGTTGAAACCTGCAAGCCTTGCCGTTGGAGGAACTGCTGTAGAAGCTCCAAAATCTCAGGATCGTCGTCGATTACCAAAATATGGTCCATGAAACCCTATCTAGCATAAATCCCTAAGAAATAGAGGATAATTTGACATCTCATCGCGATTTATCTGCATCCTTCGCGCGCGTTTCGCGTAGGGTTTGCCAAAATGGCCAGAACGGGAGAATGTTGATGGTTCACCTACGCGCGATCCACCATGTCGCCATCATTTGCAGCGACTACACCACGTCCAAACAGTTTTATTGCGAAACCTTGGGGCTGAAGGTTCTGGCGGAAAATTACCGTGCCGACCGGCAGTCGTGGAAACTGGATCTAGCCTTACCAGATGGCGGGCAACTAGAGCTGTTTTCCTTCCCCGATGCACCGCAGAGACCGTCGTTTCCAGAGGCCCAAGGCCTGCGCCACCTTGCTTTCACCGTCGGCGACATAGATGCCGCGATCCGAGGATTGCAACAATCAGGTGTCGCACCAGAAGAAGTCCGAGTTGACGAATTTACCGGCGCAAGATTTGCGTTCTTCGCGGACCCCGACGGCTTGCCCATTGAGCTTTATGAAGTCACCCGGCCGACATAAGCGCGTTGCGCGCTCCGACGAGGCCGAAATCTGTGCTTTTCATCAAATAGAGTGGGAAACCTGACCGCAACGCACTGAACCTGCCGCCGTCACGAAACGCGCCAATAAAGGTTTCATCAAACAACCACGGGTTCTTAACCGCCACCCCACCCGCGATAAATACGCCGCCACGAGACATGGTCGTCAGTGCCAAATCTGCACAAATTTGGCCAAGATGCGTGCGGAATATCTCGCGTGTTTTGACAATCGCCGGGCACGTCACCTTCGGGTTTGCAAGCAGGTCTTGGGGCGTCAGGTCTGGGGTCGTCATTCCAAGAGTTTGACTGACGGCCTGATGCAGGTGCGGAAGGCCACGGCCACTTAAAAATGCTTCGGCCTCAACGCAGAGACGTTGGCCGAAGAACACATCCGGCCAGACGGTGCGGAAGGCTTTGAAAACCTCTACCTCAAAGTCCGTTTGCGGAGAGATGCCGATGTGGCCACCCTCCCCGGGCACGGCCATAGGGCCATATGGCGTTTGCACCAAGATACCCACGCCAAGCCCCGTGCCCGGCCCGAGGATCACGCGGTTGCCGTAGGGGATCCGTGTCGGGCCGGAAAGGTGGTCGACATCGTCGCTCTCAACTGTCGACAACGCCCATGCTGCAGCCTCGAAGTCATTGATAAATCTCGCAGATTGGTCGCATGTCAAAGGCTCTATATCGGCGACATCGAAGTTGCTTTGTGCGTTTGTCATCTGCACAGCCCCCTTCGATATAGGGGCTGCTACCGCAATTACCGCACGGTTCGGCAGCACGGGAAACCGAGATACGTAGTCGGACACGAGTTCGGGAATACTGCGAGCGTTTTGCGTTGAAAACGTCTCCACGTCGCCAATCTCGCCATCCAAAACGCGGGCCAAACGGGTGCTGCTTCCCCCAATGTCGGAGATCAGACTCCAGCTTTGGACAGCCCGTGAATGAAGCATATTTATCCCCCCGAATACCGTCGACCTATCGGCGGCTTTCTGTTGCCACCTATCAGGTTACAACAGGGTAAGTTTGGCAATTTTCTGGAATATTTTCAGCAAAAACCTTGTCGCGATTGTGTATCAAGACAGCGCGTCACGGGGCCGCTTTCGCTAAGCGGCCCCCATCATGTCCAAATCTTCTTCGCGGGGCATTCCAGACTGCGCGCCCAAGGCGCGGCAGGCCATTGAGGCGGCGCGCGTTGCATGGTTGAGGGCTGCGGCGGGGGGCTGGCCTTTGGCCAGCATCGCCGCGTAAACGCCCACGAACGTATCGCCCGCACCTGTTGTATCAACCACCTCCACCGCCGTGGCCGTGCTGCGGGTCACGGTGCCGTCTGGCGACGTCATCTCGGCGCCGTCACCGCCGCGGGTGACGATGACGGCAGTGTCGAATGTACGCGCGAGATCGGCGGAATCCTCGACCTGCATAAGCTGTTGAAGCGCCGCCCATTCCAGCTCGTTCACCACCAAATGGGCGGTGTGGAGCAAGCAGTCCACGACCTCTTCCACACTGGCGTCTTGCGGCATCGGGGCCATGTTCAAAACGGTCACCGCCCCTTGGGCGTGGAACTCGCGCAGCTTTGGGGCGACGCGTGGCAAGCCCAGCTCCATCTGGCTGACAAACACGTCGCACGGTTGGGCTGCCTTTGCGTCAAACTGATCGTTCGCACCTGGCAGCACGATGATGGCGTTTTCCCCGTCGGCTGCGATTTGTATCCAAGCCTGACCGCTGGCGCAGGGCATCTTTTGCACCAAATCCGTGGCCACGCCGTTTTGCTGCAAATTCGCAAGCATGGCCGCACCGTGATCGTCGTCGCCAACGGCGCCGATCATCCCGACGGACGCGCCCATTCGCGCAGCCGCGACGGCTTGGTTACCACCCTTGCCGCCAAAGAAAACCTGCGGCTCCGCCGCCATGATCGTTTCACCAGGGGCCACGATATGCGGAAGGTGGCACACCAGATCAGCGTTCAGCGCACCCAACACCAAAATGCGCGGTGACTGGGTCATTTGAATGCCCTTTCCATTTCGTGCAGTTTTTCCACGCGACGGCGGCAATCGGGATCGGTGGAGAATTCGGCCGACAGGTAGGACGCAACCAAATCATCCGCCAACCACGGGCCGACAATCTGCGCGCCGATGCACATGACGTTTACGTCGTCGTGCTCCACACATTGGTGGGCGGAGTGGATGTCGTGACAAACCGAGGCGCGGATACCCGGTACTTTGTTGGCCGCAATCACCGCGCCCACGCCTGTGCCGCAAACCAGCACACCGCGCGTTGCTTCACCGTTGCGGATTTTTTCGCAGAGCGCTTTGGCGATGTCAGGGAAGTCGACCGGAGCCTCGTCAAAGGAGCCCACGTCGGTCACCTCATAGCCCAATTCGGTGATTTTCTTCACGACACTGGCTTTCATCGGAAAGCCTGCGTGGTCCGACCCTATTACGATTTTCATTGAAGTCTCCATAGTCAGATAAGGTGTTGAATTCAGCGCATCATGCGCGGCAGCCAAAGCACGAGGTCTTCGGCAAATGTGATGATCCCGAGGCACAGCAGAAGCGGCACGTAGAAAGGCAGCAAGGCGACCAAAAGCTGACGCAGGCTGATCTTCGCAATCGTCGAGACAAGGAACAGTGACAGCCCCATTGGCGGCGTCAGCAAGCCCAGCATCAGGTTAAAGATCACGATGATACCAAGGTGCACAGGGTCGATGCCTGCGGCGACCAACGGGGGCGCAATGATCGGCACTACCAGCAGCGTCGCGGTGGTCGAGTCGAGAAACATGCCAGCGATAAAGAAGATCAAGTTCGCGATGATCAGAAGCACGATCGGGCTTTGGGCGAACTGCAAAATGAACTTGGCGAAGTCCTGTGGGATTTGCTCCACGGCCAAGATCCAGCCGAACATCGACGCCGCCGCAACGATCACCAGAATGGCGCTGGTTGACAGGGCCGTGTTCAATGTGGCTTGCCACATATGGCGCCATGTCAGCTCTCTGTAGACGACGGTTGCGATGAACAACACGTAAACCGCTGTCACGGATGCTGCTTCAGTCGGGGTAAAGAAACCCAGCATCATCCCCGCGATCATCAGCACGGGCGCCAGCAACGCTGGAAGTGCTGGCAGCAGGCTCAACGCCACTTCCTTGACGGTCGGGCGACGTTCCGCCCGCGGCATCTTGGTGACGATTGCGATGATGGCGGCGGTGATCATAAGCAGCAGAATGCAGATCAACGCAGGCACGATCCCTGCCACCAAAAGCTGCACGATGGAAACGCTCGTGACCGACCCGTAAACGATCAGCGGGATGCTTGGTGGAAAGATAGGGCCAACAACAGCGGATGACGCGGTAACTGCCGCCGAGAATGGCGCGGAGAAGCCGCGCTTCTTCATGGCCTCAATCTCGATCCGGCCAAGCCCGCCGATGTCCGCCAAAGCAGCCCCCGACATGCCAGAGAAGATCAGGCTGGAGAAAATGTTGACCTGCGCCAAACCGCCCGGAATGCGGCCAACCAAAGTGTCGGCGAATTTGAAAATCCGCTCGGTTACGCCGGACAGGTTCATCAGGTTGCCCACGAAAATGAACACCGGCACCGCGACCAGCGGAAAGCTGTCGAGCGCATAGGTCACACGCTGCGCCAGCATGCCGGGTGGCAATCCCTCCAGCAGGACATAGAGGATTGAGGGCAGCAAAATGGCGTAAACCACGCGCACGCCCAGCATGAAGAGTGCCAGGAACAAAATTATTAGTGCGATACCCATCTCAACGCCCCCCGTCAGTGATCTGCGCCATCAGGCGCAATGTGTGAAACACCGCGGCACCGGCAAAACCGACAGCCGCAGCGCCAAGAAATACCCAAAACGGGATGCCCAACGTGGGCGTGGCATTGTTCATATTGCCGGAAATATTGGTGGCCGTGATCACCGCCATCGCGAGGGAGATGATCAGCCCGCACAGCGTGTTCATGACCGAAAGATACTTAGGCGCCCGCCCCGGCAGAGCGTTGCGAATTTCGGACATGCCGATGTTTTCACGCGCACCAACCACCAGCGGGTAGGCCACGAACACGGACGCGATGAGCAAAACGCGGGTCAGCTCCTCCGCGCCGATGATCGCGCTGCCAACCACGTTGCGCATAACGACTTGGACAAAGGGGACCGTAACAAGTGCCGCGATAAGCAGAACACATATGGCTTGGAGAAGGCGGTGCATGACAAGTTCCTGAAACGTCAAAAATGGGCCGACAGCATTGCCGCCGGCCCAGTTGGGGGGAGTTATTTTACCGCAAGAATTTGCGCGATGTAGTCTTCGTACTCCGGGAAGTCCGTCTTGATCTGTGGCAACACGCTGTTGCGGAATGCATCCATATCAAGGCCGTTTTCTTCCGTCGCGAAGGTCATGCCTTTGCCTTCCAGCTCTGCAATCAAGGTTGCTTCGGACTCTTGCGCCCACTGCAAAGACTGCTGCGCTTTGTCATCAAGCACTTTGACGATGGTGGCTTGTTGGTCTTCAGGCAGCTTCTGCCATGCTTTTTCGTTCACGAAAATCGCCAGCACGGATTGCATGTGACCCGTCATCGCAACGTGGCTTTGGACCTCGTGCAGGTTGTTTGCGGTGATCATCGTCAGTGGGTTTTCTTGCCCCACAACCAAGCCTGTCATCAGGGCTGTTGGCAGCTCTGCAACTTCGACAGGTGTTGGCGTGGCACCCATGCCTTTGATCATGGAAATCCACAGATCCAGCGGAACCGCGCGGAATGGCTTGCCTGCCATGTCGGTAGGCGACTTGATCTCGAAGTTGGACGAGATGTGGCGCGCCCCACGGTAGATGCGGCCAATAACGCGCACGCCGCCCTCTTCGATCAGACGTTCATTCAACGCCTGTAGCGCGGGGGAGCTGGCAGGGTTGGTTGCGGCCAGCGCATGCGCCCCGTCGCGGTAGATAAACGGCGCGTTGAACACAGCGATTTCCGGCACGATGCGCGCCAATGATGCGAAGTCGTGGTGGCCCATGTGGATGGAGCCCAGCTTCACACCGTCAACCATTTCGGCAACGTTGCCCAACTGGCTGCTGGGGAAGACTTGCACGGTGACTTCACCGTCAGTCGCGGTGCCGATTTCGGCTGCGGCTTCAGCGGCAAAGCGGGTTTGGAAGTCGCCTTCCGACCCAACATGCGCATAGCGCAGGTCGGCTGCGTGCGCTTGGGCTGCGAACAGGCCGATGGCTGCGGCAGTTACAAACTGCCGTGTAGAATTGATAAACATAGTTTCCTCCGTTGGTTGTCTTATGAAGCCTGTCGGTCTTTTCGCTCAAAGATCGAAATCAGGCTCTGGCGGCGTAACTCGTCGCCAATGGCAAAATGCTCCCTAAGCCGTCGGTCGGCTTTCTCAGGGTCTTTCGCCGCAATTGACAGAAACACTTCCCTGTGTGCTTCCACCAAATCCTTCATGATGGGGCCGCTTTGATAGGTCTTGCGCCGCTCCACATGGCTTTGTTTCAACAGGTCCGACAGCGCGCCATGCAGCACAATTAGCGACCGGCTGTGGCTGGCTGCGACGACCGCCTGATGGAACATGAAATCCGCGTGACCGCCTTTTTCAGAGTCGTCCAATGTTTGCAACAGCACATTCAACCACTGGCTGATGCGTGACAGATCGCGGTCGTTGGCACGGTCGCAGGCCAGCCGGATCGCCTGACATTCAATCGCCACCCGCGCTTGCAAAACATCGTCGAGTACGTCCTGCTCTTGCGACAAACAAAACGTGAAGAAGTCTGACATAAGGCCGATGTCGACCTTGCCGATATAGGTGCCGCTGCCGTGGCGGATATCCAAAACACCCAGCATGGACAGGGAGCGCATAACTTCACGCAGCAGGGGCCGCCCGACGCCCAGTTCCCTCGCCAACTCCCGCTCCGGCGCGACTTTGTCACCGAGGGTCAGCTCTCCATGGCGCAGCTTGGCCATAAAATACGCCACGATTCGATCCGCGCCCTTCTCGGCCTTCTCGTCCGTATGCCCAACCTCTAGATGCATGACTGTCCTCCTGTGGCCAAGGTGGGAAAAGACAGGGACCATTAGCAAGACATTTCTTGGATGGTGGTTTTTCGGACGCCTACCGACGGTGCCGCCCAGTCCCAAACTTTTACATTTACCAGTTATTTATGGCGATTTTTGGCATCCTCTTCGTTTTGAGAGGCACACTCAATTGGTAAGACCACTACTTTTGAATCTGACGTGGACTCGCGTATCACCGCGTTTGAAGCTTTCCCGACAAGTTCTCTGCATCGCCGCAATCGAGTCATTCGCGCCACCAGAAACGCCTCTCTTTTAGGCGATGACCGCCGTTTAACAGAAGTCATATGAACGACTCGCGACAATCGTATTGACAGCACGGCGACTGCATACTCATATTAAACCAATTCCAAAGTGGTTTATGCAGAGGTTGAAATTGGTACACTCGGATAGCTCACCTAACGATGTGCTGCTGGAAGTTTCGGACTTCAGCCTCCGCTTTAAGGGCGCGCAGAAGGATTTGATCAGCCATGTCAGCTTTTCGGTCAAAGCGGGCCAGACTGTTTGTATCGTCGGCGAGTCGGGATGCGGGAAAAGTGTCACCTCTCTTGCTATGATGGGCCTCCTGCCAGAAGGTGCCGCGGAGATCCATGGCGGCGGTATCACGTTTGACGGACGCCACTACGACCTAAAGGATCAGAAGGCGCTGCGCGAATTTCGCGGCAGTCGCATGACGATGATCTTCCAAGAGCCGATGACATCGCTGAACCCGTCGTTTCGCATCGGGGACCAGATCGCGGAGGCCGTCCAATGCCACGGTGCGCACACCGCAGAAGAAGCCCGCGCCCGCGCCTTGGCGATGCTCGTTCGCGTTGGCATCCCCGCACCTGAAAAGCGGATGCGCGAGTACCCGCACCAGCTGTCCGGCGGCATGCGCCAGCGGGTGATGATCGCGATGGCCTTGGTGAACGACCCTGCCCTGCTGATCGCGGATGAGCCGACGACGGCGCTAGACGTGACCATTCAAGCGCAAATTCTGGATCTGATCCGCGACCTGCAAGCCGAGACAAATATGGGCACGATCATGATCACCCATGATTTAGGTGTCGTGGCGGAGATCGCGGACACCGTGGCCGTGATGTACGCGGGCACCGTAGTGGAAGCAGGCCCCGCCGAGCAGATCTTCAACGACCCGCAGCACCCCTACACAATCGGTCTGATGTCCTCGATCCCGAAGCTGACCGGCCCGCGCGGACGTTTGGCCACCGTGCCCGGCATGGTGCCAACCGCCGAGAACATGCCCGATGGCTGCCGGTTCGCCACGCGTTGCCCCTTCGCCCAAGATATCTGCAAAACAGACCCCAAGCCGCAATCCTTTGGCAACGGCCACGTCGCGGCGTGTCATTTTGCGCCGCTCGATACCCATTTTGAGGCCTGCGCATGACCCAAGATCTGATCCTGCAAGCGACCGCACTCAAGAAATATTTCGAGACCGGGAGCAGCTTCACCGGCAAGTCCTCCGTTCGGGCCGTCGATGACGTCTCGCTGGATATCGCACGCGGCGAAACCTTCGCGATTGTGGGTGAATCCGGTTGTGGCAAATCCACCATGGCACGGCTGTTGATGCGGCTGCTGTCGCCCACGGACGGACAAGTCACGTTTGATGGGCAGGACGTCAGCAACCTGAAAGGCAAAGAGCTGAAGGCGCTGCGCCGTGACATGCAGTTTATTTTCCAAGATCCGTTCTCCTCGCTGAACCCGCGCATGGCTGTGGGCAGTCTGGTGGGCGAACCTCTGGAGACGCATTTTCCCGAGATGAGCAAACAACAGCGGCGCACCAAGGTTGCGGAGTTGCTGGGCCTTGTGGGGCTGCGCGCGGAGCATGCGGAACGCTATCCGCACGAGTTTTCCGGCGGGCAACGCCAACGCATCGGCATCGCGCGGGCCCTCGCGTCGTCGCCCAAACTGATCATCGGTGACGAACCCGTCTCCGCGCTGGACGTGTCGGTGCAGGCGCAAGTGATCAACTTGCTGAGCGATCTGCGCGACGACTTGGGCCTGACGCTGATCGTCATCGCCCACGATCTGGCCGTCATCCGCCATATGAGCGACCGCGTCGCGGTGATGTATCTGGGTAAAATCGTGGAGCAGGGTCCGGTCGACACGATCTTCAGCCAGCCCCGCCATCCCTATACCCGCGCTTTGCTGTCGGCGATCCCAGTGGCCGAACACGGGCGCGACCGCGACCGGATCACACTCGACGGGGACATGCCCAGCCCTGCCAACCCGCCATCGGGGTGCAGCTTCCACACGCGCTGCCCCTTTGCGCAAGACAAATGCAAGACCGACGTTCCCGCCTTGCGCGATACCGCCACCGTCGCAGGCCACACTGCCGCCTGCCATTTCTTTGATGACATCGCCGCAGCCCATCCGGATGCAGTGGTAGCCGACAGCCGCCCCGCCACGGAGGCGGCGCAATCCCGCTTTGACCTTTACCAAGACGCCATGCGCAACGGGGTCACCCCCAAGGTGCGCCAACAGCAATAAAAATGAACAATAAACCGGACAACAAGGAGTACATTAAATGTCTTTTAATAAACTAACACTGGCCGCCGTCCTGATGGGCGCAACGGCAATGGGCGCGCAAGCCGCCGATCTGCGCATTGCGCTGCAATCCGACGCGGACGTACTGGACCCAGATCAGTCGCGCACATTCGTTGGCCGCATTGTCTACACGTCCATGTGTGACAAGCTCGTCGACATCACGCCTGACCTTGAGTTCACACCGCAGCTGGCAACCGAATGGACCTTCTCCGAGGACGGCAAACAGCTGACATTGAAACTGCGCGAAGATGTGGTGTTCCATGACGGCACGCCGTTTGATGCCGAAGCCGTAGCCGCCAACATCGACCGCAGCCAGAACATGGAAGCCTCCCGCCGCAAGTCGGAGCTGTCTTCGATTGTGGGCACCGAAGTTTTGGGCAGCCATGAAATCCGCTTTGATCTGGCCAGCGCCGACGCGACGCTTCTGGCGCAACTCGCTGACCGCGCGGGTATGATGGTCTCCCCCACTGCTGCCGCTGAAGCAGGCGCAGACTTCGGGCTAAACCCAGTCTGCTCCGGCCCCTACAAATTCAAAGAGCGTGTGGCGCAGGACCGCATCGTTCTAGAGAAATTCGCCGACTACTATAACGCGGATGAATTCAACTTCGACACAGTCACCTACCTGCCAATTCCGGACACCACCGTGCGCCTTGCCAACCTGCAATCGGGCGATATCGACCTGATCGAGCGGCTGGCCGCGACCGATCTGGAGCAAGCGGAATCTGACGCTGGCATCCAAGTCGAAAGCGCCGTGTCGCTGGGCTACCAAGGCATCACCTTCAACGTCAACAACGGCGAAAAAGGCGACAACCCATGGGGCAATGACAAACGCCTGCGTCAAGCGTTCAGCTACGCGCTGGACCGCGCCGCCATCAACCAAGTTGTGTTCAACGGTGCCTTCGCCGAGGGCAACCAATCCTTCCCACCGAACTCCCCTTGGTACAGCACGGACTTCCCAGTTCCTGCCCGTGACATAGAGAAAGCCAAGGCGCTGCTGGCCGAAGCTGGCTACCCTGACGGCATCGACCTAGAAGTTCAGGTGCCAAACACAACGGTGCCACTACAACTGATGCAGGTCGTGCAATCCATGGTGTCCGAGGCGGGCATCCGCGTGTCTTTGACATCCAAGGAGTTCGCGACACTGTTGGCAGACCAATCCGCAGGCGACTACACCGCCAGCCAAATCGGTTGGTCCGGTCGTGTTGATCCAGATGGCAACATCCACCAGTTCATGACGACGGACGGCGGCATCAACGACTCCAAGTTCTCCAACGCGGAAGTTGATACCCTTCTGGACCGTGCGCGGACGTCGAACGACCAAGCTGTGCGCAAGGAAAGCTACAACGCTGCCCGTGCCATTCTGAACGACGAGCAGCCAATCGTGTACGTCTACCACCAGACATGGATCTGGGCGCTGGACGACGCGATCAAAGGCTTCACACCTTACCCTGACGGCATGATCCGCCTTGCGGGTGTGACCAAAGACGAAGGCTAACGCCACTCACGCGCGCCGCCGGCTTGTCTGGCGGCGCGGCCACTCGCTCAAGGGTTTTTCCGGATGCTTTCCTTTATCATGCGACGTCTGCTGATCGCGATACCAACGATCTTTCTGATCTCCATCTTCGTGTTCGCGCTGCAAAAGCTGCTGCCCGGTGATCCGGTGCTGGCTATGGCTGGCGAAGAACGTGACCCAGAGGTTCTGGAATACCTGCGAGAGAAATACCGCCTGAACGACCCTATTCCGGTGCAATATTTTACGTGGGTCGGCAACGCCCTGCGCGGCGATCTGGGTATCTCCTTGCGCACCAACCAGCCCGTGCTGGAACTGATCGGGCAAAAGCTGCCCGTCACCATTCAACTGGCCACCATGGCGATGATCTTCGCTCTCGTCATTGGCATCCCTGCCGGTATTTTGTCCGCCGTCAAGAAAGGCAGCGTGACGGATTACGTTGCCAACGTCGTCGCACTGTCGGGCCTGTCTATTCCAAACTTCTGGCTGGGTATCATGCTCATCTTGCTGGTGTCCGTGAAATGGCAACTGCTGCCCGCCTCTGGCTACGTGCCACTGAGCGAAGACCCGATACGCTCCATCACCGTGATGCTTATGCCTGCCTTCGTGTTGGGCACCGCGCTGGCGGCAACGCTGATGCGGCACACCAGATCGGCGATGCTGGGCGTGCTAAGCTCCGACTACGTGCGCACCGCGCGCGCCAAAGGTCTGGTGGAACGCCGCGTTATCCTGAAGCACGCGTTTCGCAACGCTTTGGCCCCCATCGTGACCCTCACGGCACTGCTGTTTGGCGAGCTGATTGCCGGCGCCGTATTGACCGAGCAGATTTTCACCATCCCCGGCTTTGGCAAACTGGTGGTCGATGCCGTCTTCAACCGTGACTACGCCGTGGTTCAGGGCATTGTGCTGGTGACCGCCGTGGGGTTCATTGTGATGAACCTCTTGGCTGACGTCGCTTACGTTTTGCTGAACCCCCGCCTGAGGAAGCAATAATGGCCCAACCCGCAACGCCCCTGACCATCGACGCGCAAAGCGCAGAAGACCCGGTCCTGTCGCATAAACCAGAGAACCGCGTGTGGAAGAAATTCCGTCATCACCGCAGCGCCATGCTGGGCGGTATTCTGGTCGCCTTCTTCATCTTGTTGGCCGTCTTTGCGCCGCTTCTGCCGATCCCCGATCCCCTTGCCACCGACTGGGGCGCAGTTCGCAAAGCGCCGTCTATGGCGCATTGGCTGGGCACCGATGATTTGGGCCGCGATGTGCTGTCACGCCTGATCTGGGGCGCGCAGGCGTCCCTTCTGGCGGGCGTCGTTTCCGTGGCGATTGCGGTCAGTCTTGGTGTCCCGCTTGGCATTTTGGCCGGCTACTTTGGCGGCTGGACAGATGCCGTGATCTCCCGCTGTACTGAGGCCTTGTTGGCCGCACCCTTCCTGATCCTTGCGATCGCCTTGGCCGCGTTTCTTGGGCCAAGCCTGACGAATGCGATGATTGCAATCGGCATCTCCGCCACGCCTGTGTTTGTGCGCCTCACACGCGGTCAGGTGCTTAGCGTGGCCGCCGAAGACTATGTCGACAGTGCACGCGCAATCGGACTGCCGACACACCGCATCCTCAGCCGTTATATCTTCCCCAACGTGCTGCCGCCCGTCTTGGTGCAAGCGACGTTAACCGTAGCCACCGCGATCATCGCGGAGGCGTCTTTGTCCTTCCTTGGCCTTGGACAGCAACCCCCCGCACCATCCTGGGGCTCCATGCTGAACACCGCCAAAAACTTCCTCACCCAAGCCCCGTGGATGGCGCTTTGGCCTGGCATCGCGATCTTCCTTGTCGTGCTGGGGTTCAACCTTCTTGGCGACGGGCTGCGCGATGCGCTTGACCCGCGCGAACAGTAAACATCTGGAGACCTCATGACCGATTTCACAACCCGCCCCGAAATCCGCGGCACATTTGGCGTCGCGACCTCCACCCATTGGCTGGCCTCCACCGTCGCCTTCGGCATCCTTGAGAAAGGCGGCAACGCCTTTGACGCCGCTGTCGCCGCAGGCTTCGTATTGCAAATCGTGGAGCCGCATCTGAACGGCCCCGCTGGCGATTTGCCGATCATCTACCACAACGCTGAGAAATCCGAGACCAAGGTGATCTGCGCACAGGGCGTGGCCCCCGCCGCCGCCACGATTGAGCACTATAAAGCCCAAGGCCTGACGCTGATCCCCGGCTCCGGCTTGCTGGCGACCGTTGTGCCCGGCGCGTTTGACGGTTGGCTTTTGCTGCTACGCGACCATGGCACCATGTCGCTGCGCGAAGTGCTGCAACCCGCCGTGGACTACGCCCGCGACGGTCATCCTATGTTGCCGCGCGTGGCCAACACCATCGCCAGCCTGTCAGACTATTTTGCCAAAGAATGGCCAACGTCTGCAGACGTTTGGACCCCGAACGGCGTAGCCCCCAAGGCACACGAACTGTTCAAGAATCCCGATTTGGCCGCGACGTATCAACGCCTGATCGACGACAGCGAAGCCGCTGGCGGTGCCCGCGACGCGCAGATTGATGCCGCACGCAAAGCATGGTCGGAAGGTTTTATCGCCGAGGCCATCGTCGACTACCTAGAGACGGCCGAAGTGCACGACGTGTCCGAGACGAAAAACCGCGGCGTGTTGAGCCGTGACGACATGGCAAACTGGTCCGCGACCTATGAAGACACATTGAGCTATGACTACGAAGGCTGGACGGTTCACAAAACCGCCCCTTGGTCGCAAGGCCCTGTGCTGCTCCAGACCTTGGCGATCCTGAAGCATTTCGATCTGTCTTCGATGGACCCGATGGGCGAAGAATTCGTGCACACGGTCATCGAGGCGATGAAGCTGGCTTATGCTGACCGCGAGGCGTATTACGGCGACCCAGATCACAACGACATCCCGATGGATACGCTTTTGTCCGACGCGTATAACGCGGAGCGTGCAGCACTGATCAGCGACAAAGCCTCGCTGGAGCAACGTCCGGGCCGTGTGGCTGGGTTCGAGCATCTTGCAGACGCTTACATCAAACGCGCGGCGCAAGACTTCGGCGTCAAAGATGCCGCCCCGCAAGAACCGACAATGGCCCATCTGACCGAAAAGCGCGGCGATACCGTGCATTTGGACATCATCGACCGCTGGGGCAATCTGGTCTCTGCCACGCCGTCCGGCGGTTGGTTGCAAAGCAACCCGATCGTACCGGGCCTTGGCTTCCCGCTGAACTCCCGCGCGCAGATGTACTGGCTTGAAGACGGCCTGCCTACCTCGCTCGCCCCCGGTCGCCGCCCACGCACCACTTTGACGCCTTCACTGGCGGAAAAAGACGGCGCGCGTATCGCCTTCGGCACGCCCGGCGGGGACCAACAGGACCAATGGCAACTGATCTGGTTCCTGCGCATGGTGCACCACGGGCTGGACATGCAAGAGGGCATGGACGCCCCGCTGTTCCACTCCATGCACTTCCAAGGCAGCTTCTTCCCGCGCGAGGCAAAACCTGGCGAGATGATGATCGAGCCGAACGTGACCGAGGGCACAATCGAGGGTTTGCGCGCGCGCGGCCATGTCGTCACCGTTGCCGCCCCTTGGACGGTTGGCCGTCTAACGGCTGCGCTGCGCAATGCCGATGGCACGCTACAAGCTGCCGCAACCCCGCGCCTGATGCAGGCCTATGCGGTCGGGCGGTAACCATGACCTATTCGCTCATCGCGCATGATCCGGATACCGACGAGATCGGTATCGCTGTGGCCAGCAGGTTCTTTGCCTGCGGCGCTGCCGTACCCTACGTCGGGCCACGCACCGCCGTCGCCACGCAAGCCTTCGCCAACCCCGTTTGGGGGACCGAAGGGCGCAAGCGGTTGGAAGCGGGCGAGAAAGCACAGGACGTGATCGCGGATTTCACAGAGCGCGACGAAGGTCGCGATATTCGCCAGTGCCACATGATGGATGCTGCGGGCCATTTTGCCGTTCACACCGGTAACGGCTGCGTCGATTGGGCCGGGCACAAGCTCGGCACGCACCACTCCGTCGCAGGCAACATGCTGGCCGGACCCGACGTCGTGGACGCCACATTTGACGCCTATCTCTCTGCCGCCGATATGCCGATGGCAGAACGGTTGTTGCACGCGATGCAGGCCGGTGAACGCGCGGGCGGGGACAAACGCGGGCGGCAAGCGGCGGGTCTGGTCATCCACCGCGGGCAAGAGCATGCGTTCCTTGATCTGCGGGTCGACGACCACGCTGACCCGTTGGCAGAGCTGGCGCGCCTTCTGGATGTCGCGGGGGAGCGGTATCTGCATCTAGCCCCTGTCATGCCGACCGCCGCCAACTTCTCCGGCCTGACCGACCGTGCGCCAATTGACGCCGCCATTCGCGACGCAGAGCAAAAGCGCATCGCCGAGGGCCGCCCGAGCCAATCCTTCGCAACTGATACTTCCATAGATTGATGTGCATGTATGACTGATTTTGAAACACTCTTGCCGCTGCTGGCCATCGCCGCCGGCGCTGGCGTATTTGGCGGCATTCTTGCGGGGCTTCTGGGCGTCGGTGGCGGGATCGTCATCGTTCCGGCCTTGTATCTTGCCCTCTCGGCGGCGGGGATGGATCCCGCTATCACCATGCAAGTGGCCGTCGGCACGTCACTGGCGACGATCGTGTTCACCTCCCTGTCATCGGGCTATGGCCACTACAAGCGGGGGGCCATTGATATGGGTCTGCTGCGCCTTTGGGCACCCTCCCTCTTGGTGGGTGTGGTCATTGGTGCGGCGTTGGGGGGCTATGTCTCCGGCTATATCCTGATCGCCGTTTTTGCGGTGGTCGCGGCCATTGTGGCGCTCGATATGATCCTCCGCACCACTAAGGACGACCCCGAACCGCGCGGGTTTTCCAAACTCATCTGGGCCGCGCTAGGCACGGTCACCGGCGCATTGTCCGCGATGATGGGCATCGGCGGCGGCACCATTGGCGTGCCATTGCTGAACTTTCTGGGCTACGACATCCGCCGCGCCGTGGGCACATCCGCGGCCATCGGGTTCATTATCGGGCTGCCCGGGGCGGTCGTTTATATCTTCACAGGTCTGGGCGTTGAGGGCCTGCCGCCCTTCTCCTTCGGGTATGTAAACTTGGTCGCGGCGGCGGTGATTATACCGCTGACGACAAGCTTCGCCCATGTCGGGGTCAAATTGGCACACAGCATCCCGCGCCGCGCTTTACGATTAGCTTTCGGGGCTTTTCTAATGCTAACCTCTGCGCGTATGTTTTTTGACCTATACAGGAGCCTGTTAATCAATGCCTGAACCGCAGCGTGGTCTGATTGAAGATGATTTGGCCAAACAGCTGCTCAGTGCGATTAACGACGGCGACCTGATAAAAGACGGCCGCCTTCCATCTGAGCGCGCGATGGCCGAACGCTTCAGCGTGACACGCGCCAGATTGCGCCGCGCCTTGGACTTGCTTCAAGACGACGGCGCTATTTTTCGCAGGCACGGGCAAGGCACCTTTGCCGCCCCACCGCCCGCCACAAATGTTGATAGCCTGCGCAATCTGGCACGGCAGGTCACCCCCCGCGATGTTATGGAAGTGCGCTTGGAGGTGGAACCAGCGCTTGCCGCGCTTGCCGCCGAACGTGCCGACGCGCGGGACATCAAACGGCTGAACCAGCTTGTGCAAGCCACGTTGAATGTCGACAAAATGCACGACTACGAGGCCGCCGACGATCTGTTTCACTACAAGATCGCCGAAGCCGCCCGAAACCCCCTGTTCCTGACGGTCTACGAGTCGATCCGCTCCTTGCGCAAAGAAGCCAGTTGGACGCACCAGCGCCGCGAAAACTATTCGCGCGAAACACTGGCCATTTTAGGCCAACAACACCTGACCCTTGCGAACGCCATCACCAACAAGGACAGCATCGCGGCCGCAGAGGCGATGGAGCTGCACCTTGTGACCGTCTCAAAGGCGCTTCTGCGCGAACGCGTCCGCAAGATCGCGCTGGACTAGCCGCACGAGAAAGGGCCTGCCGCTTAACGCGCCAGACCCTCAGTTCTTCTCTCATTGGAGAGGAGGTCGGGGAAGGGGAACCCTTCCCCGCCAGATCAGTTAGCCTTCGTATTCAGGCTGCTGTTCCAGTGCTTCTTGTGTGCTGTCGATGTAGACGCGCAGGTCGTCGCCATCAGCTTCACGTACGATATTCAGCTCGTCCAGCGTCACAGCAACGGAGTGCTCGCCCAGACCAAGGAAACCACCCACGTCGATGATTGCGCGATCAATTTTGCCTTCTTCCGTCACGATCAGCTCGCTGATTTCACCCACGTCTTCGTCGTCCGGACCGTATACACGTGCACCGGTCAGGTCTTCTGTGGTCAGCTCGTCGCGGTCGGCGGCGGCGTAGCCGTCACGCTCGATTTCAGGCGCTGTCAGCATTGGGCGGTCTGTCTTCGGGTCGGCCGTTACGTCTGCTTCCATGTTGTCAGCTTTTTCCATGGATTCGTCTTTTTCCATGGTGTCGGCCTTGTCCATGTCACCGGCTTCGTCATTGTCATACTCGTATTCATAAGCTGGTGCTTCTTCAACGCCTGCTACGTTTGAGTTCACGACGAGGAAGTAGTCGTTAGCGTCTTCGCCGTCGCTCACGAACTTAAGTTGCGACATGTCGATTGCGACGTCTTTCTCGCCGATGCCAGCGAAACCACCAACGCCAACAATCACGGATTGTACGGAACCGTCACGTTTCAGGATGATTTCGTTGATCTCGCCGATATCTTCCCATTCTTTTTCGCCGTCAGCTTCGATCATGGTGTCATTCTGAATCTCAGTCTCGGTGATGTAGACACGAGCGCCGATCAATTCGGACGCGTTCAGGTTAACGCTCTCGTCGAATGTCAGCTCGGAAAAAGCACTGCTGTGCCCGTCTGCATAGGCAGATGTGCTAAGAATAAGTGCGGCAGCGGTAGAGGTCAAAAAGCGTTTCATGATGTCTCCTAAGTGTTTCTGGCTGGGTCACTCCAGCCGTCTGATGGGATAACAACAAGATGTGAGGAAAGTTCCGGCACTAAATACAAAAAAGCTCTTAAGTATTTGATTTAAATTATTTTATAGAGATAAATATTTCTTTTTTCGGGAGTCACGCGACAGGAATTCCTACTGCACAGCGAGAAAATCAGGGCCGTGGTTCGCCCAAATGGGCAGCATCCCCTGCCGTTCCATGGGCACTACGGTACTGGTGCGGGGCCACGTCGTAGACCTTGCGGAACTCGCGGTGCAGATGTGACGCGTCAGAGAACCCCGCGTCCGACGCGATCTGCGCCACAGTCCCGGTAGTATGTGTCAGCTGCCAAGCCGCGTATTCCAAGCGCATGGCGCGAAAGTACCGCCCCGGTGACTGGCCAACCGCACGGATAAACCGGCGGTCCAACTGCCGCGCGCTTAGCCCGACCTGTGTGGCCAACGTTTCAATCTGCGGCGGGGTGTTCAGCTTTTGCTCCATCAGATGAATGCAACGCCGCACCACCTCATCGCTGACTTGTTGCATGTTCTGGGTGAAGTGCGCTTGCGGAAATGTATCCGCCCTTTGACCCTGCAACATCATGTGCCGGATCGCCTGCTGCGCGAGTTCACTGCCGCAATGGCGCGCAATAAGATGCAGCGCCAAGTCCGACGCGCCGGTCGATCCCGCGCAGGTGATGCGGTCGCCCGCGTCTAGAAAAATCCGGTCGGTTAAGGCGTCGACTGTCGGGAACTGGTCGCGGAATTCGTCAACGACATTCCAATGCACGCAGGCAGGGAAACCTTGCATCAAGCCTGTGCGCGCGATGTTAAAGGTGCCTGTGCACAGCCCGATCAATGGCACCCCCGCCCCCGCTGCGCGGGTCAAATAGGCATCCAGCCAAGCGGGTTGTGTGCGGGTATCGTAGCCATTGCCGCCACACACCGCGATGTAATCCATCTCCGACGGGTCCAGCAACGCAGACGTGGGCGTCACCACCAAGCCGCAACTTGCCGTCACTTTGCCCTCGCCCATGACCTCCCAGCCGCAGGCGACCTGCCGGCTGCGTCCGCCATGGTCCGCCGCAAGGCGGATCGCTTCAACAAAGCCCGAGAATGCATTCAAGGTAAAGCTGTCGAGCAAGACGAATCCAACCCGAAGCTTTTGATCTTTACGCTGCATTTCTCCCCACGCTCCCCAACTGCGTCGATTTTCGCCAGATATGTCTGAAATATACATTTATCTGTCTGCGATATTCTATCAAGCTATTGAGGAGCTGTCTAACCTTGCTAGTAGTCCCGCGTATACGACGGGGTACAAACAGGGAGAACTACCATGAACCGCAGAACTCTGGCCGCGCTTGCTCTCGCGACATCCGTTAGCGCACTAACCGCACTGCCGCTGGCAGCGCAAGACATCAATTTCCGCGTCAATGTTCCGGGCAATCAAGACGGCATCGCCTACCGATCCGCTGAACATTTCTCCGACGTATTAGCCGACAAAACGGACGGCGCATTGGGTATCAAGCTGTTTCACTCCAGCGCCCTCGGCGATCAGGAAAGCTCCATCGAGGCGATGCAATCCGGCATTCTTGACATGGCAACGATCGAAACCCCCATTACCGCCGTCGCCCCCGAGTTGGGCGCAACTGCCCTGCCCTATATCTTCTCCAGCCGCGAGCACGTGAAAGCCGCGATGGACGGCGACGCGGGCAAAATGATCGAAGACATGCTGTCTGCCAAAGGTCTGCGGGTCGTCGGTTTCCTGGAAGGCGGCTTCCGCCAGATCACCAACAATATACGCCCGATCAGCACGCCTGAAGATCTGGACGGCGTGAAAATTCGCACACCGGGCAGCGCGCTGCGCATCGCCATCTTCAACCACTTCGGCGCGAACGCATCCCCGCTGCCATTTAGCGAGCTGTATTCAGCCCTGCAAACCGGCGTGTTCGACGGGCAGGAAAACCCTGTCATCTGGGCGAAAAGCACCAAGTTCTACGAAGTGCAAAAGTACCTGTCGCTGACCAACCACCTTTACACGGTCACCTACCTGCTGATGGCGGAGGACAAGTTCCAAGCGCTGACACCTGCCCAGCAAGAAGCTGTGTTGGAAGCGGGTGAAGCCGCAGAACTCCGCTCTGTCGAGCTGGGGATCAAGGCCGATTCCGAAATCGTCGACTTTCTTGCGAATGAAGGCATGGAAGTGAATGAGGCCGACGTGGCCGCCTTCACCGCCGTCTCAGGGCAAATCTGGGAAGACTGGGCTGTCGACCAAGGACCAGAGGCGCAAAAGCTGATCGACCTGATCCGCGACGCCGACAAGTAAGCCCGACCCAGAGGAGATAGCCATGATCAACCGCATCCTAGAAGCCATCATCGCCGCCATGCTGCTTGGCGCTGTGGGCGTTGCGTTTCTGGCAGTGATCTACCGCTATCTCCTCGATGACGCCTTAAGCTGGAGCTTTGAAGTATCGCTGGCCTTGCTGACCTACATCACCTTCCTTGGCAGCTATCTGGCGCTGCGCCGCGGCGCGCACCTGAAGGTGGACGTACTTGTGAGGATGCTACCGGTTTGGGCACAAAGCGTGCTGTTCTTGACCAACCAAGTCCTTATCGGCGGGGTCGGCGCGATCATGGCGTGGTTCGGCACGCGGCAAGTGCTGCGCTTTGCGGACCAGACCACCAATGTGTTGGAGATATCCAGCAGCTGGCTTTACGCCGCGATCCCGATAGCAGGCGCGTTGATCCTGCTTGACGCAGTGGTGCAGTTCGGCCTGGCCATCCCCCGCATCCTGCACGGGCAAGACGCCGACAGCCGCAGCGACGCGGAAACCTCCGCATTTGACCTTTGACCCCGGGATAGACCTCTTATGGAACTGCTTTTCATTCTTTGTATTCTTCTGGGGCTGATCGGGATTGGCCTGCCAATCGCCTTCGCACTGGTGTGCATTGCTATCGGTATTTTCTGGATGGGCGACGTTGACCAATTGATCGTCGCACAACGCCTGTACCGTGGGGTACAAAGCTTCCCGCTGCTCGCCGTGCCGCTGTTCATCCTTGCAGGTCAGATCATGAGCCGCAGCGGTATTTCCGGTCACTTGATCGAATTCGCAAAAACCATCGTGGGCCAAATGCGCGGCGGGCTTGCTGCTGTGAATGTGGTGACGTCCATGTTCTTCGCTGGCATGAGCGGGACATCCATGTCCGATACTGCCGCTGTGGGCGGCATGATTATCGATCCGATGATCAAGCGCGGCTACAGCCGTCCGTTCACCGCTGCTGTCACCGCCGCGTCGTCGACCATCGGCATCATCATTCCACCCAGCGTGCCCATGGTTATTCTGGGCGCCTACCTCGGTATTTCCACGGGCGCCTTGTTCGCCGCTGGCCTCATGGCTGGCCTGATCCTTGGCGTCGCCTTGATCGTCGTGGCGTGGATCATTTCCATCCGCGAGGGTTATCCGGTGGAGGCCCCTTACAGCACTAAACGCATGCTCCGCGCGCTGGCGAAGGCCATGCCCGCGCTGCTGATGCCCGCAATCATTCTGGGCGGCATCTTGGGCGGCGTGTTTACCCCAACAGAAGCTTCCGCCGTCGCGGTGGTCTACGGCATCCTTGTGGGCATGTTCTACTACCGCACCCTAAAACTGCGCGTGCTCTATCAGACATTCTGCGAGGCTGCCGTGTTGTCCGGCGCGGTCATGCTGGTCACCGCCACAGCGCATGTGATGGGGTTTGCCTTCACCTTCGAGCAACTGGCCGACAGCATCCTTGCGCCACTGGCTGAAATGGAAATGTCCCCGACGATGTTCCTGATCATGTTGAGTGCAATCATGATTGTCGCGGGCACCTTCCTGGACGGTATCGCCATGATCTTCATCATCGTGCCGCTGTTCATTCCGGCGATCAACATGCTGGGTATCGACCCGATCCACTTTGGCATGGTCGTGGTCTTGTGCTGGGGTATCGGGCAGCAAACCCCGCCCGTTGGCGCCGCGCTGTTCATCACCAGCGTGATTGCCAAGGTCGATATCTTGTCGCTGACCCGCGCCAACCTGCCGTTCATCGCGGTGATGTTCTTGGTGCTGGGCGCGGTGATCGCCTTCCCCAACCAATTGGTCTTGCTGATCCCCAGAGCGCTAGGCCTTTGACAACCTAACACTTTTTTAACTTTTGCAGAAAACCTACAGGAGGACTCTGTCCAATGATGAACACCAACAGATTTGTCGATGTGATCTACACCCACACCGACGGCGAACCCACCTGCATCATTCACGGTGGCATTCCCTATCCGCACGGGCTGAGCATCACCGAGAAGCGCCAGTTTATCCGCGACAACTACGACTTCGTCCGCACCTCTTTGCTGCGCGAACCGCGCGGCCACCACGACATGGTTGGCGTCTTCGTGACCCCACCTTCCAGCCCTGACTATGACGCTGGCATGCTGTGGTGCGACGGCGACGACTTTATGGAAATGTGCGGCCACGGCACAATTGCGATGTCGATGGCGTTGGTCTCTCACGGGCTAGTCCACGACGCGGGCGGCGATGTAACGCGTATCCGGTTTGAGACCCCTGCGGGCGACGTTGTGTCCGAAGTCGGTCGCGAAAACGGCCAAGTGGCGTGGACCAAATTCCAAAACGTGCCTGCGTTCGTGCTGGAGCAAGACGTGCCAATCACCCTGCCCGGCTACGGTGATCTGACAGCGGACATCACATTCGGCGGCAACTTCTTTGCAGTGGTCAAATGGCCCGATGGCGAGCGCCCGATCGGCCCACAAAACGGCAAGCTGCTGTCCGAAATGGGTGTGTTGGTCAAAGACCAGATCAACGCCAAAATGAAGATCCAGCACCCGACCGAAAAGCACATCCAAGGCCTGAACTTCACCACCTTCTGGCAAGAACCAGACCACGCCGACAGCCTGTACCGCAACGTGCACGTATTCAGCGACGGCAAATTGGACCGCTCCCCCGGTGGGACTGGCACGTCGATGATGATGGCGATGTTCGAGGCCCGTGGCCTGCTGAAAATCGGCGAAGTCATCAAATCCGAAGGCCTTCTGGGCCATGGCCGTTTTGAAGGCCAGCTTTTGGGCGAAACCATGCTGGGCGACCAGCGCGCGGTAATCCCAACAGTTAAAGGTACGGCAAAAGTCGTCGGCTACGCCAAATGGCTGATCGACGAAACCGACCCTGTCGGGCGCGGCTTCACCATCACCTAAAACACCAACCTCGCCTTATCCACCGCAACATCTGTTGCGGTGGATACCTCCTCTACACGTTCGCCGCACCAGCGGTGCCCAGCAATGTCGCCAAGCCAACGTAGAGCCCGCGCAAGGATTGCTCCGCCTCGACGTCGATCCATTCGTCCAAAGTATGCGCCCCACCACCGGTTCCACCGGACCCCAGACAAATCGCCGGAATACCAAGGCTCATCGGGATGTTCGCATCGGTGGAGCTGGCCCCAGTCGTCTGTGCAAATCCAAAATGCGCCAATGCAGCGAGGGACGCTTGAACGATCTTGCTATCAGACGCAGTTGATCCGGCGGGGCGGTTGCCGATCTGGGTGATCTTCGCCGTGATGGCCCCATCCGATGTGTCCGCGCGGCCGTTTTCCCTAACCGTCGCTTGCTCGGCCAGCGCGTGCAGCGCTGCGTCAAGCTTCTCCAACTCGCCCTGATCTTCGGAGCGCAAGTCGATCTCGGCCCAAACCTGCTCTGGGATCGCATTCACCGAGGTGCCGCCACCAAAGGTGGACGCGCAGAACGCCGTGCGCGGAGTGTCTGGCACATCGAACGACGCCATTCCCGTCAGCAACGTCCCCAATGCGTAGGCCGGATTTACCCGCCCGAAATTGCTAAGCGAATGCCCACCCGGCCCCGTAAACGTGACGCGGTATCTGAGTGAGCCAATAGCAACGGTCGTTACCTCCTGCGGCTCCAACCCGTCGATGGTAATGAAGCCCGCGATCTGGTCGCGGTATTTGCCTTCAGTAAACACATGTCGGATGCCGCGCAGATCGCCCAGCCCCTCCTCGCCAACGTCACCGATGAACAGAAAATCCTGCTCCGTCTCGATACCCGCCGCGTCAAGCGCGCGGATGAAGGCAAGTACCGCTGCCAGCCCGCGCGTGTCATCACCAACGCCAGGGGCGAACAGCTTCGTCCCTTCCCTGCGCACGGTGCAATCTGTGCCCTCGGGAAAAACCGTGTCCAGATGCGCCGCGACAGCAATCATCTGGCCGTTGCCGCGGCCACGGCGCACGCCAAGAACATTGCCGATCTCATCCAGATGCAGATCTTCCAACCCAAGATCAGAGAACATCTGCGCATAGGCCTTGGCCTTCCGGTCTTCCTTGAATGGCGGGGCTGGGATTTCCGTCAGCTCGATAATCTGATCGACGAACAGATCGTGGGTGTCGCGCAGGGTATTTTGTGCTTTGTGGAAGGCGTCAGACGCGATGATCGCAGATACGTCATAAGTCATTTTGGGTCCAATCGGGGCATTTACGGGCGGGCCTTCCAAGGCAGCATAAACCGCTAACTGAGCACGTGATTTTTAGCCGTAAGGTTATCCGGCGCGGGGCGGTCCAGCGCTTCGGCCACCGATATCTCCATCGTGCGGCACATGGCATCCAGCGGCAGGCCGTTTTGTACGTTGTGGAACGGAAGCTCCATTTCATTGGTGACGGTTTGCAGGCCAAAGAACACATAGGCCACGACCGCCGCAAAGACCGGCGCGAACCAGCCGGTAGACTCTATCAATGCAAAGGGCAGCAGCCAGCAATAAAGATACGTCGTGCGGCGCACCAACAATGAATAGACGAACGGCAACGGCGTGGTCACGATGCGTTCGCACCCCGCCTGCGCCACCGCCAGGGAAGAGAGCGTTTGTGAGATAGTCATCTGCCCGAAACCGTTAATCGTGCCCGCATCCGCTAGCTGCCCCAGATGATCCGCCATAGAGCGCAAAGCGGCGTCGGCGGGGTTTTTGCGGGCGATCAAGGCGGTGGCCTCCTCTTCCCCGATCCAGCCGGAGATATCCGTGCGCACGTCAACGCCGCGCAAAAAGCCACGGTGCAAATGCGCGAAAGCGATAGCGTAAGACAGGATATGTTCGCGGTCGGAGCCTTTGCCCACAAACACGCACATGTGCCGCCCAAGATTGCGCACATCGGCGATCATTGCCCCCCAGAGTTTGCGCGCCTCCCACCAGCGGTCGTAGGCCGCGTTGTTCCGAAAGCCCAAGAACAGTGACAGCGCAACGCCAAATACGCCCATCGCGGTGATAGAGATATGTGGCAGCGTAAACAGGTATTGATCGACCAGCAGCACAATCACGGCCAGCAACGCGATGCTGATAATCTTGCCGATGATCTTCGGCACGACTGACCCGCGCATCACGAAAAACAGATGCAGCGACGTTGGGTGCTCACGAACAATCATTGGACTACCTGTATCTGGCCTCTACCCCAAGCATTACGCCTGCCGGTGGGGCCGATGCAAGAGCGCCCCTCGCAAACGAAAAGCGAAGGCCGCTGTCGCACGGCCTTCGCTACAGGTTTCACGCCTGACGGCAGAGCGCCCTTAGGTAAGATAGTCGAGCCACGGGCTCTGCTCTTCGATCATGTGGTCCACCAGTGCACTAACCCGCGTGGAGGTCGTGACCACCGGATCAACCAGCAAAGCCTGCACCACAAGGTCACGGCTCTTGGTCAAGATGGCCTCCGATGTCAGGTCGTGCACGCCGATCTGGTTGCACAGCAAACCGTTGATCCCTGCGGGTACATCAACAGAGATCCCGTGAATGCCGTCCGCATCAATGATGGCTGGCACTTCCACACACAGCCAGTCCGGCAGGTTCTTGATAAAGCCCGCATTCGGGATGTTCACCGCGGCTTCCTCATAGGCGCCTGCCCCCATCAACGCGTCCATGATCGGCACCACGCGTTCCTTTAGTGCAGTGTCGATTTTTGGCTCGGACTTGCCAAGGAAGTTGCGGTAGTAGGTGTAGAAATCCAAGATGCCTTGGTGGTCGGATTGATCATGCGCCCACTGGATGTATTCACCGAAGTGGCTGTCGTAGGTAATCGGCAACGCGCCAAACTTTTCCAGCACAAAGGCAAACAGCCAGCGGTCGGACCACGGGCGGATGGTTTTGATGTTGCTCAGGTCCACGTCCATCCAGCCCTCTGTCTCGATAGACGTGCCTGTGGCGCGGGACGCTTGCAAAATTTCGGAATACCCCGGCTTGCTACCGAAATAGGTCTCCGCTTTGGCGCGCACGTCGTCGTAGGCGCTGGAGCCGTCTTTCGTGTAAGTCACATCCGTCATGACGGAGAAGTGGTTCAGGCCACCCGCGCGGTAAGAAATCTCGGACCGCTCAACACCCAGCAATGGCGCCAAGTGGCGCTCCAGCGATGCAACCTCGTGGCACATACCGATAAACTTCAGATCAGGGAACTTGCGGTTCACCGTCGTGCAAATCCGGCTCATCGGATTGGAGAAGTTGAACACAGTCGCGTCAGGTGCAACGTCCATAACTTGCTGGCAGATGTCCAAAATCGGCGGGATGATCCGCAAAGAGTGGAACAAGCCACCCGGTCCGCCGTTTTCGCCGTAGACCTGCGGGATGCCGTATTGCTGCGGCACTTTCCAGTCAAGATCCCACAGCGCGAAGCGGTCCCCGACCTCAATCGAGATGATCACAAACTTCGCGCCCGACAGCGCTGCTTTCAGGTCCGTTGTGGCCGACAAGGCGAACTGCAAGCCGTTCGTGTCCACGAAATCCTGTGCCACTTGCAGCGTTTTGTTAGCTGTCACTTCGTTGATGTCATGCAGCACGATGTCCGCGCCTTTAAGCGTGTCGCTTTGGAAAATGTCGCCCAGCATTCCGGTGCCAAATTGCAGGCTTCCTGCTCCGACAAGAACAATCTTTGTCATCTCATGTATCCTATGTTGCGCGTCATGCGCTGGTGGTGGTTTGGGTTAAAGAATTGCGCGTCCGCCGGTGTCGAAACGGTGAATCATCGCGGCTTGTGGTGTGAGGTTGATGGTCTGACCCAGTGCAATTTGCTGCTTTCCGGGTTGGCGCACGACCAATGGCTCGGCCGTTCCGATCTCCACAAACAGGTAGTGATCGGAGCCTAGGTTTTCGGTGTGAATGACCTTGCCCGCCCAAAGGCCATCAGCCTTTGTGATGTCGATATGTTCCGCGCGGATGCCTAGCGTGGCGCAGTCATGGGCCGCGGCGATGTCACCCGCCAAGAGGTTCATTTTTGGCGAGCCGATAAACCCCGCAACGAAGGTGGAATTGGGCGCATCGTATAGCTCCTCCGGCGTGCCCACTTGCTCCACCATGCCATCGCGCAGAACGCAAATCCGGTCCGCAAGGGTCATGGCCTCAACCTGATCGTGGGTGACGTAAACCATTGTCACGTCGGTCATCTCGTGATGCAGCTTGGCAATTTCCAGACGCGTCGCCACGCGCAACGCGGCGTCGAGGTTGGATAATGGCTCGTCGAACAAAAACACCTTGGGGTCGCGCACGATCGCACGGCCAATGGCCACGCGTTGACGCTGGCCCCCTGACAGTTGCTTGGGCTTTCGGTCGAGCAGGTGATCAATTTGCAGCATCTCTGCCGCTGCTCTGACGCGGGCGTGCATTTCGTCCTTCGACGACTTCGCCAGCTTCAACCCGAACGCCATATTGTCGAACACTGACATATGCGGGTAGAGCGCGTAGGACTGGAACACCATCGCCACGCCGCGCTGCGAGGGGATCACCTCGTTCACCCGCGCGCCGTCGAACTCCAGCGTGCCGTCGGTTATTTCCTCAAGGCCGGAAATCAACCGCAGCAAAGTGGACTTTCCACAGCCTGATGGCCCGACAAAGACCATGAACTCGCCTGCGCGGATATCCAGATCAACGCCTTTGATCACGTCATGCGCGCCGTATTTTTTGCGCACGTTCTTCAGTTGAATTTGTGTCACGTCTGTAACTCCGAAGTTTAGCCTTTGACGCCGCCAGCGGTTAAGCCAGCCACGATTTTGCGTTGAAAGATCAGGACCAAGATAATCAGCGGGACGGTCACCAATACCGATGCCGCCATGAGTGTGCCCCACGGCATTTCAAACTCACTGCTGCCAGACAACATAGCGATCGCCACGGGCACGGTGCGCTGGCTCTCGGATGCGGTGAAGGTCAGGGCGAACAGGAACTCGTTCCACGCACCAATGAAAGCCAGCAACCCTGTGGTGACCAATGCGGGCCACATCAGCGGCAAAAACACCTTGGACACGATGTCCCACGGGGTCGCGCCGTCTATGATTGCGGCCTCTTCAATCTCCAGCGGCAGGTCACGCATGAAGGTCGTCAGCACCCAAACTGTGAAAGGCAGCGTGAAAATGGTGTAGGACATGATCATCGCCCAAGGGGTGTTGTAGATACCCAAGAAGCGGACCAACTCGAACAATCCCGCCAGCACGGCGATCTGCGGAAACATCGACACTGCAAGGATCGACATCAACAACAGCGCCCTGCCGCGAAACCGCACCCGCGCCAGAGCGTAGGACGCGGTGACAGCAAGGAACATGGCAAAGCCGACCGTAGCACCCGCGATCAGCACCGAATTCAGGACGCTCCGGATGAAGTTCGGGCTGTCCAGCACGCCGCGGTAGTTCGACAGATCAAACGACGTCGGCAGGTAATCAATGGAGAACAGCGCCGTGCCAGTTTTGAAACTGGTGATAATCGCGTAGTAGAACGGGAAGACCGACACCACCACGATGACAACGACGACCGCATAGAACGCGACGGATTTCAGATAGCGCATCATTGGTCCGCCTTCCCGCCCAGATCCATTTTTCCGAGCCAGATATAGAGAGATACGAAAATGGCGATCAGCGCGAACAGCAAGGTGGACTGCGCGGAACCATAAGCGAAGCGGTCAAACTCAATCAGGTTTTCACGGGCGATCACCGACATGGTTTTGGTGGCCTTGGAATTCGGAGTCAGCACATAAACCAGATCAAACACCCGCAGCGCATCCAGCGACCGGAAGATCACCGCGACCATCAACGCAGGCTTCAAGAGCGGCAGCGTGACCCGCCAGAACACCCGCAACGCGGAGATGCCGTCGACCTTCGCGGCCTCATAGATATCCTTGGGGATCATCTGCAACCCCGCGAGGCACAGCAGCGCCATAAAGGGCGTGGTCTTCCAAACATCGACAATCAGCACCGCGATCATCGCGGTTTCAATATTGGCCGTCCACGCGATCTTCGCATCAATCAAGCCGACCCGAAGCAGCATATCATTGATGATGCCGAACTGGTCATTCAGCATCCAGGCCCACATCTTGGCGGACACAATCGTGGGGATCGCCCACGGGATCAAAATCGCCGCACGCACCCAGCCACGGCCAACAAAGTTGCGGTGCAGAACCAACGCCACCATCAGCCCTAAAACCGTCTCTAGCGCCACGGACACGAACGCGAAGCGCACGGTGTTCCACACAGCATTCCACCACGCCGGATCAACCAAAGTCCCGCGCCAGATGACCTTGCCGGAAGATAGCTGGCGGTAGCTTAGATAGTTGTCGAACCCGATCCATTTGCCGTCGTAAAGGCTGGTGAGCGACGTATCGGTGAACGAGAAATAGATCGTCCTGAACAGCGGCCAAGCTGCGACAAACAACAGCGCGGCCAGCATCGGCACAAGGAACCAAAAGGCGGCGCGTTTGCGCTGCGCCGACAGGCTCCGCCCTTTCGGAACGGTGGGGGTAGCAGTCATCGCGGACACTCGGTGTTTTGGGAAAAGTCATAGATGCCAGCCGGACCTGAGGCCCGGCCAGCAGGGAGGTGTGGGGTTACCAGCCGTTGCCGCGCAAGTCGGTCAGGTCCAACTCCAGCAACTCAAGGTTGTCGGCGGCTGTGCCGTCACCCGACAAGGTGTTGTGAACGGCCGACCAGAACTTGGAAGACACTTCGTTGTAGGAGCTTTGCGTGGGTGCCGATGGACGTGGCACGGCTTGCAAGAAAACCTCTTTCCACTGCGGTACAATGGGTGCGGCTTCCGCGATCTCTGGGTCGTCATAGAGTGAGACGATCGTTGGCAATCTGCCGCCAACCAAAGCGCGGGTTTTCTGCCCTTCCGGTCCTGCCAGATACAGCGCCAGCGAAATCGCGGCGTCTTGACGTTCGGAGTATTTGGACACCGCGATGTTCCATCCGCCAAGCGTCGCAGCGCTTTCGTCATGGTCGCCGCCTGTCGGCAATGGCACCACATCGAACAAACCCTTCACAGGGCTATCGTCGCCGCTACCCAAGCGATGGGCGTAGGGCCAGTTGCGCATGAAGACAGCGTTGCCCGTCTGCCAAACGCCGCGCGCTTCTTCCTCTTTATAGGCCAGCACGCCTTCGGGAGAGATGTTGCCAGGCCAGGACGCCGCCAGTTCCAAAGCGGCGATAGCCGCGTCGTTATTGATGGAGATGCTGCCGTCAGGCTCCACGATCTGGCCACCGCCAAAGGATTTCACCCATTCCAGCGCGTTGCATGTCAGGCCCTCATACGCGTTGCCCTGCCACACAAAGCCCCACATGTCGGCATTGCCCTCAGCGCGCTCTGCGTCTTGAACCAACTTGGCCGTCGCGGTCAGCTCTTCCCAAGTGCTGGGCACTTCAGCGCCATGCTTTTCCAGCAGGTCGCGGCGGTAATACAAGGCCGGCGCATCGGTGTAGAGCGGCAAAGCAACCAGCTTCCCCTCAACTGTTTGGCTTTCGACGATGGACGGGAAGTGGCTTTCCATCAGCTCCCCCGCGACGTCGGACAGGTCAACGAATTGGTCCGCCAGTTGTGGCGCCCAGATAACGTCTGTCTGGTAAAGGTCGATGTCGGCGTTACCCGCGGCCAACCACAGGCGGTACTGCCCGAACTGGTCGGTGGAGGACGACGGCATCGGCACGAGCGAGACCGTGTGACCCGTCGCTTCCTCCCAAGGGGCTACAATCTGTTTGAAGTTTTCAGCGGCATCGCCGGTGATGCCGGACGCAAGCGTGATATCATCCGCAGTCGCCATCGTGCCCGCAACCGTTGCAGCCGCAGCGCCCAACGAGCGTAGAAACGTCTTCGTTTTGGTGTTCATCATTTCCTCCTTATGTGCGGCTATCCCGCACCTCCCTAAACGTTTCGGAACGTGGTCAAAGCATTTTCCGAAACGTTTCGGATTTATACGGCGAGAAGGCCCCACCCTGTCAAGAATAAACTTATTTTAAAGGGTTACAGCTTCGGCGCGGCAGTCGACGCCCGTGCGATAAATTCAGAATTCTCAACGACTTGATGCGGCACATCTTGCTTGCCGTCGATCATATCACACAGGGTTTCCGCCAACTTCACCCAGCTGTCACTGAACGCCGAGCGCGTCACGGTCAGCGACGGATAAAACGCGGAGGCACGAAGATTGTGCAAAACGTCGTCATGCGCCGACACCGAGACATCTTCGGGAATCGACAGGTTCATCGCATCCAGCGCAGTATAGGCCCCCTTCGCCAGATGCACGTTTCCGCAGATCAGCGCGGTCGGGCGCTTGGCGTGGTCCTCAAACAACCGCGCGGTGGCAATCATACCATGCGGCTCCGTCATCGGGCCGTGAATGACGGCCGCCGCATTAAACGCCAGCCCCGCCTCCTCCAACGCCGCGCGATACCCCATCATCCGGTATTCGGAATACGCGAATCCGGTCGGACCGTTCAGCATCGCAAACCGCTTGTGCCCCAGCTTCGCCAGATGCGCGACGTGCTGCTTGATCACCGCCATATTGTCGATGTCGAAGAAGGCGTGGCTAGGGTCGACCTCCGCCCGCCCGTGGACCACAAAAGGCACGTCATACTTCGACAGCAACGCCACCCGTTCGTCATTCTGGCGCGTATCAATCAGCACAAAACCATCGAAAGAGCCGCTTGCCGCCGCTTGGCGGTACGCCGGTAACGGGTCCACCCCAGGCGGCAGCATGTGCAGCACGAATTGCTTGCCGCGTTGATAGAACTCCTTCGACAGGCCGGAAATGGTCTCCAGATTGGAGGCATCCGCAGGCCCCGTCAGATCACCGGCACGGATCAGCGTGACCAGCCCGCTTTTGCCCGTAACCAAAGAACGCGCCGATAGGTTCGCCGAATACCCCAGCTCTGCCGCAGCGTCCTGCACCCGCTTTTTGGTCTTTTCGTTAACGTCGGAATACCCGTTCAGCGCCCGACTAACCTGCGTCACCGACAGGCCAAGGTGCTTGCTGATATCTTTGAGTGTTGTCATGGCTGACAGAGGTTACACAAACCAAGGCCCGTTGGAAGCACCGAATATGCGCCAAACACTGCGCCCTTGTCCTCGCCTGAGGTAACCCCCAGTAAACAAACAGTGAATAGCCCTGTGGACGGCTTGTAGTTTCCCCCGAAGCCGCCCAATTGCAGTGTACAACACCGGCAAAAAATCAAGGCATCAGCCAATCCGGCCACCCGCCGGAACCCACGCCTACGCCCAGACGTTGCCCCTGCAAGACGTTCAAAACGACACCGAAACACAGAAAGGCCCACCCATGACAAACCCGAAACTGACCGCTGGCGGCAAGTTCCCAGACATCACCCTGCCAACTCTGGGCGGCGGCACCGCCAACCTCACCGCAACCACGAACGACAGCAACTGGAAGCTCATCCTGGTCTACCGTGGCAAGCATTGCCCACTCTGCACGAAGCAACTTAAAGAGTTGAAAGACTACATCGCCGACTTCAAAGAGGCAGGCGTGGATGTCATCGCGGTATCGGGCGACGACAAGGAAAAAGCCACAGCCCAACTTGCCGATATTGAGCCAAACTACGACGTTGCCTACGACTTGAGCATTGAGCAAATGCAGTCGCTGGGGCTCTACATCTCCGACCCGCGCTCCCCGCAGGAAACCGATCACCCCTTCGCGGAACCGGCCCTGTTTGTGGTAAACGCGGAGGGAAACGCCCAGTTCATCAACATCGCCAACGCGCCGTTCCTGCGCCCTGACTTCAAGTCCGTACTCAGCGGCATCGGCTTTGTGCGCAACCCCGACAACAACTATCCAATCCGCGGTACCCGCGCTTACGCCTAACCAGCGCGGCGCCTACGCGCGATCCGGCATATCAACGACCGCGACACCTTCAATGGTGTCGCGGGCAAGGTCGACAAGATGCGCATGGTGCGTGAACAAAATCGCCTGACCCTCCGCACCGATATCGGCACATAGCTTCAGCGCCGCCCGCGCACGGGTGTCGTCGAAGGTTTCCATGATATCATCCAACACCATCGGCAACGGCCCCATATCGCGGGCAAAACTTCGGTATCCCGCAAGGCGCAGCGCAAAGTAGAGCTGCCCCATCGTGCCCGTCGACATCTGCTCCACCGGAACTGTGTTGCCGCTGGGTTGAATACCGACAAGCTTTTCCCCGTCAGACTGGCTCCAGACATCTACGCCAGTCCACGCGGGCGCAGTCATGGCAACGAACGCAGCCTCAACGTCGCGCAACATGGTACTGCGCCGCTCGGCCGCCAGCCGCCTAAGGGCACCCCGCGCCGCCAAGACGCCCAGCCGCGCCACCGCCGCCTGACGCGCGCCCTCGCGCAGTTCCTCTTGAAGCGTCGCTTGCTCCGTCGCCAGATCGCTTCGGTCCGCAGCCTCCAACGTCGCGCGGTGCACCCGCGCCGCCTCGCGCTCTGCGTCGCGGGCCGTATCGCGAAGATCCTGCGCGTCTGTCACCGCTTGCGCCAACTCCGCCATCCGCGTGGCATCGGGAAGGCGCGTCAACTCCTCGTCGAACAAATCAGCATCCACGCCTGCGCGTGCCGCGTCTCTCTCATTTTCCGCCACGCGCTTCTCTGCACGAAGCCCGTCGCGTTTCTCCAAGAGCGCCACACGCTCACGCGGTGGCAGGTCAGACGTCGCCTGCCGCTTGAAGCACGCGGCCAGCTCAGCTTCCGCATTTGCCAAATCCGTGTCTGCACGCTGCTTGGCCGCAACCGTATCCTCGCGCCGACGCAGCGCGTCCTCGCGTTTCTCACCCGAGCGTTCCGACGCGATCAAGCGTGCGCGGGCATCATCAATCACCTGAACAGGATCCCCGTCGCCAGCGTCGCCCATGATCCGCGCCAGACGGCGCGCGCCTGTCTTCAACGCATCGATGGCGTGCTCCAATGCCTCCACACGGGTGCTCAACTTGCCGTGCTCCGCATACACTTGATGAAGCTGCCGCAGATCTGGAAGCGCCGCCTGAACCCCCTCAACCGTGCGGTCCGCCAAGGGAAGCGCCGCTGTCATGCGGTCCAGCTGGGCTTGCGCCAAATCATAATTCTCAGCGCATTGCGCAGCCCTGTCGTCCAAATCGGCCAAGGCTTGCGCGCCATCCTGCCACTTGTCCCACGCCTTGCGGTTGCTGTCCTCCAAGGTCAGCGCGCGGTGAACGACAGTCGAGATATCCCCGCCCGTATCCAAACCAAGCGAGCCCGCGGCCTGCGCAAGCCCATCGCGCGCTGAGTTCTGATCAACCTCACGCGCCTTCAACGCCGTTTGCGCATTTACCACATCCGCCGCCGCATCAGCGGCATGCTCCAGCGCCTGCAACCGCCCCACAAAAGCCGAGGGGCTGGCGTCCTCCGCAAGCCCCAATGCCAGTGCCAGCTTGCCGCAGCGCATCTGCGCTTCTTCGCGGCGTGTAGCCAACCCATCATACAGCGATTGCGCCGTGTCATGACGGGCTTTCGCAGTTTGCAACTGGCTTTGCGCCGCACGCAGGCGTTGCCGCGCCTCCGCACCACTCAGGTAATGCGCGCGCGCACCATCGTCCGCCGTCATCGCGTCTTCAAATTCGTCGGCGCTCGCAGGGGTCAGGCCATCGCGGTGACGCTGCCACACCATGTCGCGCTTGCGCCGCGTTTGTTCTGTCATCGCCAAATCAACCACATCCGGTGCGGCCTCCTGCGCACGGTGGTCTGCGGTCGCTGCAGCCAGTTCCGCCGCGCGCACGTCCAGATCACTGCGCGCGGAGGCAAGGTCTGCCGTTAAGGTTGTCCACTCGCGCGCCACGTCGTCCAAAGTTTCACGCGCTGGCAAACCCGCGTCGATCAAGGCGCTCCAATGGCTCGGCAGGCCCGCCACGGCCTTGGTTCGCGTAGCCAGTGCCCGCTCCTGCGCCTGCTCCGCCGCGGACAAATCCGCCACGCCGCGCCATGCATCAAACGCCGCGCGCAATGCGGTCAGGTCTTGCGGTTCAACTGGCGCGTCGCCCAACTGCGCACGCGCAGCATCGGCGGCAGATTCTGCTGCCCCCAACGACTGGTGTGCCGTCAAACACTGCTGCACCGCACCCGCCAGCGCTTCCAAGGCGTCCGGCTCCAGCGCCAACGCGGAGGGGGCAGCGTCCGGCACGCGCAATCGGGAAAGCGCGTCTTTGATTTGCGCCGCCAACTCCGCCTTCTCGTCCACGCGTCGCGCCAGATCAGCCTGCGCGGTACTGGCCCGTCCCATCAGTGGCGCACCCGCAATCGTAAGTTGATCAAGACGGTCAAGCTCCGCCCGCAGCGGCACCACCGCAACGTCCTCAGGGTGCTCGGTAATAACCACATCAAGCTTGGCGATCTCCGCATCGCTCTCCGTGATCCGCACTGATAGCGCGGTGATTTTTTCAATCAACCCAGCCACATGCGCGGCGGCTCCCGCAGGCAAATCAGGCCCGTCCGGTAGGTCAGATAGCGCCTGTGAAAGTTCCTCAATCGTGGCTGCGCGATCATACCAAACCTGCGCCGCACGGCCTGCGGCCTGTCGCTGATGTGCCTGCCGCAACGCGGTGTCAGCCGCGTCAAATGCCACCGTGCGCTGGTCGCGGTCCTCGCGCAACCTGCGCTCTTTCTCAGTGGTCAGGCGGTCCGCACGCAGCTCTTGCCCGATAACCTTCAGCCGGTCGCTGCCCACCTTCAGAACGGTGCCTCGTCCACGTTTTTTGTGAAACCTGTCGGCCCGCGCAGACAGCGCATCCAGCGTTTGCGACATCCCCGTGAGGCCAGACAGCCCCGCATGCAAAAGCTGCCCAAGGTCACCCTGCGCACCCGCGATCCGCTCCCCGCCTTCACGCAATCCCTTTTCGTTAAGCGAAAACCGCTCCTCAAACGCATCGCGGGTCAGACCGTGTAGGGCGCTGGTCAACATCCCCTCACTCACGGGACGGTCACTTGCATCCAGCAGCGATTGCGTCCGCTTACTGTTGCGGCGCAAAACCACAGGGCCACGCTCCGGCAGTTCCAACTCCGCGCCGACCAACAGGTCACTGCGCTCAAACCGGAAGGCATAGGGGTGTTGGCCACTTTTGAAGCCGAACAAGAGTTCCAGAAACGCGTGGAAGGTGGTGGATTTCCCCGCCTCGTTCGGGCCGAAAACGACCGTCACATCGGGCGCGCCCTGCGCAGGCTTCGGGAAGATAATCTCCGCGTCGCTAAAGCGGCCATAGCGGATCAGGTCCAGACGGTTCAGCCTCATGCCGTGTCCCCCGCGTGCAGCGTCAATGCGACTTCGGCAACGGCCTCCTCCAACAGTGCATCCAACTCCTCCTCCGCCAACGCGCCCGCGATGTCAGCGGGAAGTGCGAGGCGCAACGCCTCCAACTCATCCAAGGCCGCCTGCCGGAACCCGGCCTCGTGAAGCTCCTCCCGCATCAATCGCAACAGATCATCTGACTCGGCGCTTTGCTGGTCCGGCGGCGGGCTTGACTTGACCTTATCAAGAAAGACGCCTTCAACCCCCTCCAGCACCTCCGCCGCAAGCTCCGTAATCAACTCCGCCGTGTGGTGCTCCGTGGTGACATGCAAACGCAGCGCCGTGTCGCGGCCAGCCTCCTGCGCCTCAAGAAACACCGCCCTGAGGCTGCGCAAAACCTGCTGCTGGTCGGCGCAATCGCTCAGATCAACCGACGCTTCGCCAAAGCCGAGTTGCCCGATCGCGCGGCGCTCATACTCAGGCGCGCCTTCGCCCAGCGTCACCATCGTGACGGACCCGCCGCGACGTTCCCCAAAATGGCGCGGTTGCGGGATGCCCGGCATGACTGCCAGAACCGGCCCGTCCGCGCGCTCGAACGGGGCATGGATATGCCCCAGACACCACAGGTCGTAGCCGTGGGCCATCAAGTCCCGCTCCGCACAGGGCGCGTAGGGATCATGCCCCGCCGCCCCATCTAGCGAGGTATGCATCAGCCCGACGTTACGCTTGTCCGGCACGCGCTGCGGATAATCTGGCAGAAAACTTTTCGCCACATGTGCCGCATCGAAAGACAGCCCGTGAAACGCCGTATCGCCAATCACAACCGTCGGTGCGCCCTTGTGCAAAAGGTGAATGCCCTCCCCCAACGCTCCATGCGCGCGGTGATCCAGCAACGCATCGTGGTTCCCGCGAATAAGCACAGTGGGCACGCCCGCATCCGCGGCCCGCGACAGTTGCGTCACCAAAAACGCGCGCGATTTCAAATCAGGGTAATGGTTGTCAAAAATGTCGCCTGCCAGCATCAATGCGTCGACCTGCTCGTCAATGGCGAGGTCGATGATCTTTGCGAACGTGTCGCGACTGGCCTGCTTCAGACGGTCGCCCAAATCGGGATTGCGCAGCGCGACGGACCGGATTGGCGATCCAAGGTGGGTGTCTGCCGAAACAAGAAGCCGCATCGTGATCCATCCGTCAAAGTGCATTTTAAAATCAAGCCGTCCGTGTGTTCTACACCGAAGCCAAGCGCGTCGAAACAGCGTTCTGCCAAGCCCTGCCATCGCTGCCAAGGCTTGCCCCTGCGCGCAAATTACGCGACCTTGGCCGCGCCCCCATAAGGACTGCCCCATGATCCCCCGCATTGACGCCGCCGCCTTGATTGATCCGACCCACGCGGGCCACCACGCCGCGCGTGATGCCACGCGGATTGGCGCGTCCGAAGTGGGGTTTCTGACCGTCTACAACACCCCGATCACCGCACAGACCGTGGCGGATGTGATCGCGCAGTACCGTGCCTTCTTTCACCTGCCCGCGGCGCAGAAGGCGGATTACGACATGGCCAAAACTGGCTCCAACCGTGGCTGGGGCGCCGCAGGGTCCGAGCAGGTCGACCCGAACGCCAACCCCGATTACAAACAGGTGTTCGATTGCGGGTTGGAACTGGCGAAGGGCGACCCCGTGGCCGCCTTGGGCTTGCCCGCCTATGCGCCCAATCAATGGCCCGAAACGCCCGCGGACTTCTCCGACACACTGCGTGCCTACTACCGCGAGACCACCGCGTTCGCGCTGGATTTGCTCTGCGCCATCGCGGACGCCGCCGACGCGGATGGTGATTATTTCCGCGACAAATTCACCCGCCCGATGGCGCTGTTGCGCGGTAATTTCTATCCGGAGCGCCCCGCATGGGCCACGGAGAAAGACTTCGGCATCGCCACCCACACCGATTACGGCTGCATGACTTTGCTCGCCACCGATGGCTCCCCAGGACTGGAGGTGCGCAATCGCGGTGGCGGCTGGACGCCGATAACCGCGCCCATCGGGGAGTTCGTGATCAACTTCGGCGAAATGCTCGACATCTGGACCGAGGGCCGCATCAAAGCGACCCCACACCGCGTGCTTGGACCGAAGGCGGAACGTATCTCCGTGCCCCTGTTCTTTAACCCCGATCACGACGCGGTGGTGTCGCCACACGGCGCCCCAATCGTGCGCGCCGCAGATCACCTGCAAGCGCGGTTCAACGAGACCTATGTGCACCTGCAGACGACTGCGAGTTGAAAGCCCGTGTACACCGGTTCGATTGCGGTACTTGCCTCCACGAATTTTCAATGACTTGAATTGCCCTAGATTTGTAGGATCCATGCTTAGTTTTCTTTGGAGCAAGGAGACAGTGATGTCAGGGATCTGATATATCGATGAATTCAAGCGTGAAACGGTCGCACAGGTTGTGAATCGTGGGTATTTGGTTGCGGAAGTTTCGGCGAAAGCAGGTGTCAGCACCAAGTCACTTTACACGTGGAAGGCCCAGTTCTCGCAGCCACGCAAACAGATAATCGAGACTACGGAACAAACCGCCGAGATTAGGCGGTCGAAGAAGGAACTGCCCCGCGTTTCCGAGGAACACGATATCTTATACAACCGTTCCGGGTTGGGGCCTGCCTGTGCGCAGCAGAAGCATCCTGAGCTATGTTGCGCTATCAAGGGCAGCGGCCGTTCGCTTATTGGTGGTCTGTCTTAGGACAAAACCCCGTTAAAAAACGTGGTCCATGGGTCGATGCGAACTTGAGAGCGGTGACGCTGCTTTGTCAGTGATCCCGGTTAGAAACATGACGGTTTTGCATAGCCCACTCCCTTCTGTTGCCAATAGGAGGATAGACAATGGCAAAGCAAAGGGCCGCAAGATCCCTACGATTGAGACTGTGAACATTGGCGCTGCCGCCGTCGATATCGGCTCACGCGAACACATGGCGGCAGTTGATCCCGATGTGACAGACGCGCCATTGCGCGCGTTTGGGACCTTCACTCATGATCTGCATGGACCTGTCGCGCTTTCGTGCCGCCCCTGGTGCTCGTTTAGGCCACCTTTCGTTCGAATGCGACAGGGCTTTTCCAACCTAATGTTGAATGGCGTCGTCGTGGATTGTAGAAGCCGTTGATGTATTCGAAGATCACCATCTCAGCCTTCCTGCGGGTTCCCCAGTTATCGCGCCAGATCAATTCTGCCTTGATGGTTTTGAAGAAGGTTTCGACGGCGGCATTATCATAGCAATTGCCTTTGCCAGACATGGATACTTTGAAGCCATGCTGGCGCAGGATTTTTTGGTAATCGTGTGAGCAATATTGGCTGCCACGGTCGGTATGATGGATGCAGCCTTTTGCAGGTGCGCG
>NZ_FNOI01000010.1 GCF_900107015.1 Litoreibacter albidus
GTACCTGCGCTGTTCACTGTTGCGCCCGCCAGCGTCGTCGTGTCGCCAGTTACCGTGCCGTCAGTGCCCACTGTCGTGGTCCCAGCCGTCACCGCGAGGCTCGCCACGGTCGCCGTCCCTGCCAGCCCGTCACCCACAACCGTGGTGCCTGCCGAAGTGACCGCGCCCGTGCCTCCCAACGCTGTCTCGTTGATGTTGAGCGTACCGCCCGCTGCGTTGTCCAACGCGCCGGCTGTGCCACCGTTCAGCGTGGTGGTCGCAGCATTCGCCGTGGTCACGTCGCCCAATGTGCCCGAGGACGTCAGCGTCGCGGCGTCCACGCCGTTGCCAACTGTGCTCAGCCCGCCAATCGTGCCGTCGTCGCCGACGACCGCTGCGCCTTCATTGACCACAAGCGTTGTGGTCACAGAGGCCGCCGTGCCCGTGGTGCCAACATTAACCGCGCCGCCGCCGTCGACTTGGACGGACGTCGCCGTGCCGCCGTTCACGTTCAGCGTGCCGTCGCTGTTCACTGTCGCCGCACCTGTCAGGGTCCCTGTGGAGTTCACAACCGCGGCAGTATTCGCGCCGTCGCCAACCGTCGTGGTGCCCGTGATGACGCCGTCGTCACCGATATTGGTGGTGCCGCCCTGCGCGATCAGATTACTGCCCACGTTAAACGCCGTGCCGGTGGTGCCGATGTTCAAATCACCCGTCGCCGCATCCGCTTGGGTCACGTCACCTGTGGTGGAGCCACCGTTCAGGTTCGCAGTGCCCGAGTTGAGCACAGACGTTTGTTGGGACGTGCCCGTCGCCGTGAACGTGGCGTTCGCCCCGTTGGTCACCGCCCCCATGGTGCCTGCGTTCGTCGCAAGCGTCGCCGAGGCCGCGTTCGTAAACGCCCCGATGTTGCCGTTTGCCGTGTTGTTGAACGTGCCGCCTTGGCCGTTCTCAATCAGCGCTGGTCCGGTGATGGTGCCATCGTTGTTGATGGTCGCGCCATTCGTGTTGCTCAGGCTCGCGACCGTCAGGTCGGACCCCGTGCCGATGTTCACGATGGAACCCGCGCCCTCGTTGTTCAGCGCCAAGCCAGTGCCGCCGAAGGTATCGCCAGCACCGATGGTGATCGTACCACCGCCAACGACTGTTCCGGTCCCGTCTGTCCCGTTGTTCAAGATATCCGCTGTGCCGTCACCCACGGTGACAGTCGCGCCCACACCTGCGGTGGTGATACCGCCCGTGTTGTTCAGCGCCTCGCCGCCCGTGTTGTCATCGTCCGCGTTGATCGTCCCCGCACCCAAGAACGCAATGGTCCCGCCGGAGTTGTTGTTGATCGCACCCGCATCCGTAAGAGCACCGCCGCCAGCCACAATAATTGCCGCGTCGTTGTTCAACGTGTTGCCCGTGCCAGCCAAAGTGCCCGCCACGGTGATCGTGCCGCTCTCGTTGGTGATACTATCCGCTGTCAGGGTCGCCGTCGCGCCGATTGTCGTCGTGCCAGCGTTGGTGAAGCTACCCGGAGTATTCGCGTTACCCAGTGCCGTCAGGTTGTCCACAGTGACGGAAGACCCCGCCTCCAGAACCAGATCGCCATTGTTGTCGAGCGACCGCACATCCGTGACCGCAACGTTCGCACCGATGTTCAGACCACCGTCCGCACCAGCTAGATTGGAGTTGTTGACGATGTCGTTCCCGTTCGCGCTGATCGGGACGTTCGGGACAGGTTGTACAAAGTCAGTATCACCCCCCGCCGCAACGGTCAGGCTGCCGCCCAGATCAGCGTCGATGTCTTGGAAGCCCGCGTTGGAGATGTTGCCCACAAGGTTCACATCGCTGCCCACCGTGGCGTTCATACCGATGTTGATCGAGTTGGCGTTGACCGTCAGGTCATTCCCGCCAGAGGTCGCAATGGTCCCGTCGACCGAGAACACGCCGTCCGTGCCAGTCGGCCCGCCGATTGTCAGCGCCACGTCACCCGCCGCGCCGGTGTTGTCCACAGTCCCGTCGTTGACCGTCAGGTTGCCGTTGATCGTCGTGTCCGCCGCAACGGTGAACGTCGCGGAAGCGCCGTTCGCCAAGGTCACATCGCCCGTTCCAGCGCCAACCCCGAAGGCCCCGCCATTGGCAACGACTGTACCGCCGTTCACGGTTGTGGTTCCGGTGATGGTGCCGCCAGCATCGTTGCTGAAGGTGCCGCCGGTGTTGTCGAGATTGCCGCCGATGGTGCCGCTGTTGTCACCACCCGCCGTCGTCAGGTTCCCCGTGATGGAGTTGCTGTTCGACGTGGTCCCCGTGTTCGTCAGGTTCCCGTTGATCGTGCCCGTGTTCGTGGACGCCCCGCCAGCCGTATGTGTGTTGGTGCCGCCAGCCGTACCGAGCGCACCACCGTTGGTGATCGCACCCGCGATAACCGCTGTGCCGCCAACCGTGTCGCCCGCGCCTTGCGTGAACGTACCGCCAGCCGTCGTGGTCACGTCACCCGTGATCGCGCCGCCTGTGTTGTCCAGATTGCCCGCAACGCTCGCATCCACCGTGATGGTGCCGGAGTTGGTGGAATTCCCGACCGCGCTCACGCTGCCGTTGATTGTGCCGTCGTTGGTCAACGCTCCGCCAGCCGTGTGCGTCGTGGTGCCGCCAACGCTGCCGATGGTGCCGGTTGCGTTGTTCAACGCGCCTGCAACTTGCACGGTGCCCGTGATGTTGCCGCCCGTGTTGTCCGTCAGCGCGCCGCCTGAAGAGGTCAGCCCGCCATTGATTTGGCCGCCGACGTTGCTCACGTTGCCCGACGCGGTGTGCGTTGCCGTGGCACCCGCGGTGCCGAGCGTGCCGTCGTCGTTGTTAATCGTCGTCGCACCCGTCACCAAGCCGGTGACGTTGCCGTTGTTGCTGTTGTTCAACGCTGCTGCCGTCGTGAAGGTCAGGTTGCCCGTGATCGTGCCATTGGTGTCATTTTCAACGTTGCCGCCGACGGAGTTGGTATCCGTCACCAAGCCAGCAGAGTTGATCTGGCCGCCGCCGGAGTTGGTAATAATGCCTGCCGTCGAGGTGACGGTACCCTGAATGTTACCCGCAGAGTTGTTGGTCACCGCAGCTTGGGTCGAGACATCCCCCGTAATCGTACCACCTGCGTTGTTTACGGTGCCCGCCGCCGTTGTGGTGGTCAGGTCGCCATTGATGGTGCTGGCCGCTCCGGTGTTGGTCACCGCACCTGTGGCGGTATGTGCGTTGGTCCCATCCGTCCCGATGGTGCCGCCCGCGTTGTTCAACGCGCCCGCAACCTGCACATTCCCCGTGATGTTGCCGCCGTTGTTGCCTGTCAAACCGCCGCCGGTGGAGGTCAGGTCACCGTTGATCGTGCCGCCGGTGTTGCTCACGTCACCCGTCGCGGTATGCGCGTTCGCGGTGGTCAGGCCAAGCGTGCCCGTGTTGGTGATCGTCGTCGCACCCGTCACATTGCCCGTGACAGTATTCGAGTTCGTCAGCGCAGCGCCCGTGGTGTAGTTCAGGTTGCCCTTGATAGATCCCGTGCCGTTGTTGGTTACAGCCCCAGCAACTTGGTTCGTATCCGTATCCGCACCGCCAGAGTTGATCTGGCCGTTGCTGTTCAGAACAGTACCAGAAGCACTGCTCAACGTGCCTTGAATGTCGCCGCCGCTGTTGTTCACCGCGCCTGCCGTGATCAGCGCGCCGGTGATCACACCGCCGTTGGAGTTGTCGACCAACCCCGTGGAAAAGTTCGTCAGGCCGCCCGTGATAACACTGCCCGCGCCCGCGTTGGTCACCGCGCCGTTTACAGTGTTAACGTCGGTGTTCGCCCCCAAGAAGTTGATCTTGCCGCCAACGTTAGTGATCGACGCCGTGTCACTGCTGGCCAGCAACCCTTCGATGGTGCCGCCGTTGTTGTTGACCGTTCCTGTGCCCGTTTGGGTCAGCGATCCTTGGATCGTGCCGGTGTTGTTCACCGCGCCGGTGGAGCCGGATACGTTGCCGCCGATGATGCCAGAGTTGGTCAGTGTGCCGCTGTTGCCCGTCACGCCGCCGATGCCGGCCAACGTAACCCCGTTGCCGGTCGAACTGTTGATGAATGTGCCTGCGTTGGTGATGGTCCCCGCCACCACGCCCGTCCCTGCGTTGGTGAAGGTACCACCATTGTTGGCGACTGTGCCGGTGACGGTCCCGTTGGTGTTGTCAAAGTCGCCACCGCTCGCCAGAACGTCGCCGGTGATTGTGCCGCCGGTGTTGTCGATGGTTTGGCTGCTGTTGGACGTTACGTCACCCGTAATGGAGCCTGCCACGTTGGTGATCTGCCCACCCGTAGCGCCTGCTCCCGTGCTCACGTTCCCCGAATAAATACCGTTCGAATTGTCAAACAGCCCACCCGTCATGGTGATGTCGACAGCCGTGCCGCCGCCAATCGTCCCTTGGTTGGTGATGGTGCCGCCCGCGTTGTTGGCGATGCTCGCCGCCTCCAGCGTTTGCCCCGCGCCCAAAGTGATGGAGCTGCCCGGTCCTTGGTTGGTGATCGACCCCGATACAGTCATGGAACCCGTGCTCAGGTCCACAATACCGCCACCCACTGCGGCCCCTTGGCCGGTGGCAGCCGTGTTGTCGAAACCGTTGGCAAGATTGCCCGTGGTCGCAACCGTTCCCGCGCTTACCGCGATGGTGCCGGTGTTGTTGATCGTGTCGCCCGAATTCAGCGTGCCGCCGTCCGCAAAGGTAATGACCCCTGCGCCCGCAGGCGTCGCATTGGCGCCGTTGTTGTTGATGTTGCCCGCGTCAATCAGGTTGCCGCCGAGGGCAATATTCAACGCCGCATTGTTGTTGACCGTGTTCCCCGTGCCTTCCAGCGTGGAGCCCGCGCCCACGGAAATCGTGCCGGAGTTATTGGTGATGGTCTGCGCCTGTACAGTCGCACCATCCGCAATCGTCAACGTCCCCGCGTTTACCAGATCTCCGGTAACCGTCGTATCATTGTTCGCGTTAAAGATGTTGTTGTTGGTCACGCTGCGCTGGTCTGCGACAGGTGACGCCGCACCAAATGTCGTGGCCGCATTGGTGTTGAATGCACCGTTATTGGTGAGCCCGTAAGCCAGCGTGCCCCCCTGCGTCAGGTTTGCCGCAGAGATCAGTGTCGCCATCTCGAAGTTAACGATGGAGCCCACGACTTGCGTGGCCCCCGCGCCCAGCTCGACCGAACCGGCACCGCCAAACGTAAGTGTTTGACCGTTTGTGCCGAAGCTTCCGGCACCGGAATATGCGTAGGTCCCCGTAAGGGTGGTGGTCCCGCCGGTAGAGCCCAACGCCCCCGCGTTCACAAACGCGCCGTCAACAACGACGTTCCCGCTCAGGGTGACAGTCGCGCCGGACGCCACATCAATGCCGCCCTGCACACGTGCGCCGTTGATCTCAAGGCCGCCCGCATTCAAATCAACCGCCCCTGTGACGGTGGTGTTGCTGGCGTCATCCACGCCGTTGCCCGCCAGAACAGTCGTCCCCGCGCCTTGGGTGATGCTCGCCCCTGTCGCGCCGTTTTGCAGCGTCAACGTGGTGCCGTCCATCTGGACAGCCCCCACGGTGCCCGCGTTCACGGTGAACGCCCCGCCGTCAATATCAGTCAAGCCGGTGACAGAGCCGTTCAGATTGATCTGGCCCGCACCATTGGTCTGATTATAGGCCGCAATTGTCCCTTCAACGAGAGTGAACGCGCCATTGGCGTTGGTCAGGGAGCCTGTCACGCTGGTTCCGTTGCCGAGCGTTACAGCAGCGCCCGCCGCAATATCCACGGTGGTTGCAGACACGCCAAGCGCACCGCCGGCGCCGGTAATCATTGTGCCCGCATTGAAATCAATATCCGCCGCCGCGATGCTCAACGTGCCGTTCGTCACATCAATCGTGCCGCTATTGGTAAAGCTCGTCGCGCCGGTAATGGCGTTGACACCCGTGCCCACGCCAACACCGTTGGTGATTGTCCCGCCGTCATTCGCGAGCGCGCCCGTCATTGCGGTGTTCGCGTTCACATTGATCTGGTCGCCAGAGGCCACGTTGGTAATCCCACCGCCGAAGCTGCCGCCACCAAGGTTCAGAACGTTGTTGTTGAGAACGGTCTGCACGATGGACGCACCCGCGGCATTGGTCAGCTCACCCGCCGGCCCAACAGCCACGTTACCGGATCCGGTAATCGCCCCAGTGTTTGTATACGCCCCGTTTACGATGACACCTGATGTGCCTGAGGTCAGGTTCACCGTCCCGGTCGTCGTACCAGTCCCGCCAACTGTGATACCATTTGCAGCGACTGTTACAGAACCGGTGCCCGCATTGATGTCGCCCGTAGTGTTTGTAAAGGTCGACGCTCCATCACTGAAATCCAGCGTCGTCGCCTCGCCCGTGCTGTTGGTGATCCCATTGTCATTCGTATAGCTGCCCGCAATTGTGGTCGTGCCGCCATTGCCATCAATGACGCCGCCATTGGTCAAACCGCTTGCAAGGCTACCGCCGCCAGCAACAACCGTACCGCTATTTGTCAGCGATCCCCCCGCATTATGAACACCGTTGCCCTGTGTCGAGAAAGTGCCGCCCGCATCTACGGTCACGTTGCCATCCAACGCACCATTCAAAACATAAGTCGCGCCGGAATCGACTTGAACCGTCGTCGCCGCTGCGAAGGCGCCGTTTACTACACCATCTTGTGTGAAAGTGCCGCCCGCGACCGTCAGACTCGCAGCTCCAGTAATAGAGCGCCCCGTGTTCAAGGTAAGGTTCCCGGTCTGAACCAAAATGTCCCCCGTCAGGGCGACATCAGCGTCAATCGTGAACGTATTGCCCACTTGCTTGTTGATGCTACCAGTCCCAGTCACATCCGCACTCAGATTGCCGCTGCCAAGGTTCATCACGGTCGACACGTTTACGGTGCCATTCCGCACCTCCGTGCCGCTAGCCCCGTGAATATTCAAACGTCCGGTGGAGAACGTGCCCCCCCCCAGATCCACGGCAGCCGCGCCGCCGGACTGCGCTTCAATTGCGCCGAAGGCGACAGAGTTAGAGCCGCTCAGCACAACAGTGCCTTCCTCCACATCCAGATCACCGGAAATCGTATTCGCGCCAGAAAGCGTGGTCGTCCCCGTGCCTCCAAACCTCAATGTGGTTGCCGTCACATCTGCCGTGATGGTGCCATTGATACCCGCTGCCGTCGTGATCGTCTGGTCCGGCCCGAACGTCAGCGTCTCGGCCGTGTCCGCCGCAATGGTCGCGTTGGCGTTAAAAATCATATTCCCGACGGCGATGTTTTCGATCATCGTCACGGTGTAATCCGCTAAGGGGTCGGCCGCGTTAAAGGTAACATTATCCCCATGGACGAACCCGATCAAGATATTGGGGTCACTCTGCACCCAATTCAGCTGAAAGGTGTCCCAGGTCCCGTCGCCACCAACTCCCGCTACACCTACACCTGCTGGGACGAACCCGCCCCCGGCCCAATCGACGTCATTGGCTTGCGCCTGGCCCACCGGATAAAGCGCGGACATTGCTATGAGCGTTGAAACCGCCAAGGCAGAGGTGGTGGACCTCAGAAACAATTTCGGGCGGTAAGAAGAGCGAGACGGCGCTTGGGAATAGGTAACGAACATTAAAATGGCTCCGAGGATAACGATTTGCCCGACGCTCGCACAATTGTGATGAACGATCAACAGTTAGGCAATAACTCGCTCAAAATAACCCGACATTAACGAATTGTGTTGACGTAGCGACACTTGTCTAAATTTTTCATTTTTTTTCAATGCCTTACAAACACGCTACAGAAACAGTTAAACCCTCGGAATTGACAAAACGACGCGAGGAACGGGGGATTGCGCGGTTTTGGCCTCTAGGGCGGCGGCGTTTTGAAGATTCTGCATTAAATGTGTTTGGACGTATCCGGCGACAAAAGCGTTGGGCGCGATAAGATTAATTTCTCCCGCCACGGCCTCACCTTCTTTTAATTTTGCAAACCAGCTTTCGTAAAGTTCGGGGTGACTTTGTTGCAACCTCCGCGCCACCGCGGGCCAGCCGGTGCGCCCCTCGGGCACGACGCTCAACGGTACAGGTCTCGGCGCCGCACCGGAGAAATCCACTTTCACCACGCGGCGCGCGCCCGACATCTCCGCCATGCGGTCCGCGAAATCGGGGCCGACGGACGCCCAGCAACGTTCGGTGTTCTCGTAAATCCGCGAATAGTTCAGACGGTAGGCCCCCACCCTGCCCCGCACACCGGGACGGATGCAGACGATCCACCCGTCTTCGGTCAGCCGCTTCATTTCCCGTTTCACGGTCCGCTCGTTCACCGCCCAAAGCCGCGCCAGCTCCGCTTGCCCGATCGACACCTCGTCTAGCCGCCAGTTGTAGCGCGCGGTGATCACTGCCGCGAGCCGCATCAACGACGTCTGCACCGTGGGGGAGCCATGCAGCCCCGCCACGCTCAACGCGGTGAGCAGGTCGTATTTCAAAGACCCCGCTTGGGGGCCTGTCAGCTTCTTGAGTTCCACGATACCATGCCTGTCACCTATCGCTGGATCTATACGGTCCAGTCTTTTGCCTCTGGGCCTATTTTGGCCGGTGCATCTTCTTTGGATGCGATTCTGCTTGAGGATGACAAAGGCACGGTTTCCCGTTTTCTGTCAACAGGTTTGAAAAAACGGGATTATTCTTAAATCTTCAAAATCAAAAAGAAAATATAGGTATATTGGTGAGGGGTGACATAACTGCTGTCACCTTATTTAGTGTCGGCTGTCACCCTATTCAGACCCTAATCAGATTTGGTGTCACCATATATAGCTGCAAACCCCGTCTCAGATTCCCGAAATCCCGCTAATCGCCCGAATCGCGGAGAAACGCGATGTTTTTGAATTTCGGTTTTGCGTGTTTTGCATTTTCCCGTTATTCAACAGAAAAGGCACAATAACAAGAGCAGGTAAAATGCGAGACCATTCAGACCTTCAAGACATGAACGAACGCTCCTTGGCGCAGCAGACAGCGGTTCGACGCGCGACGTTCTCTCCGGGTGAGACAAAGACACTGCGTCCCTTCTCTATCTGGGAGATTTCCCAGTTCATGTTCGGCGTCCCCGCCGACACGCTGCGCAAGAAGCTGGCGGATGATCCGTCCCTGCCCCAAGGGGAGACACAGGAGGATGGCCGTCAGCGGTGGTTTACGCTGGAGGAGATTAACGAGCTGCGCTTGCGGATCAAATTCCGTGGCCGTAACCTGCGCCCCGAACGCCCCAAAGGCCGCGCGATGCGGGTGGCGGTGTCCAACTTCAAAGGCGGCGTTGGCAAAACCGTGGTGGCCCAGCACTTGGCCAATGCGGCCGCGTTGGACGGTTACCGTGTGCTCTGCATTGATTTCGATCCGCAGGCCACGCTGACCCACTCCATGGGGCTCAACGAGGTGAAGGAAACCAACACCGTTTGGGGCATCATGTGCCGCGATCTGTGCCGCGAGGCGGACCGCATCGCCGACAGCTACGACGACCCAGACGACTGCCCCTACCCCTCCTCGGATGAGTTGCCGGAGGATGTGCAATCCATCGGCGCGCAACGCTTTCAAGATTTCATCCAGCCCACCTGCTGGCCAACGATCGACATCATCCCAAGCTGCGCCAATGCGGCTTTCGTGGAATTTGCCTCCGCGCAGTACCGCTCTTTGCACAAGGCGTGGAGCTTCTTTGGCTGCGTCGCGCGCTACTTGGATGAGATGCCGGATGACCAATACGACCTGATCATTTTCGACTGCCCGCCGGCGATTGGTTACCAATCGCTGAACGCGGCTTTCGCGGCGGACATTCTCTATATCCCGTCTGGGCCTGGATACTGGGAATACGATTCCACGACCTCCTACCTCGGCCAGCTTGGCGACGCGATGCAGGACATTTCCGAAGGCTTCGCCAGCTTGGCAGAGGACGCAGGGTTAACGCTGCCCAAACAGTTCCATGATGTACGTCTGCTCATGACGCGCTTTGAAGCCAACAACCCCTTGCACGCCGCAATGATGGACGCCTTTCGCAACGTGTTCGGCGCAGATGTCTGCGCGAACCCGATCGAGATGACCCGCGCGGTGGAGCAATCGGGCCGGTTCCAGATGAGCGTCTATGAGCAGGACTACCGGCAAATGACCCGCGAGACGTGGAAGCGTGCGCGGCAAAGTTTCGACCGCGCCTATGACGAATTCCGCAACACTCTGCTGGCCTCTTGGAAGCGCCAGTCCGAGCAGGACAAGGATTGATCACATGACACGCGACAACAAATTCGGCTTCGCGCCGCTGGAAACCAAATCCGTAAAGCCTCGCGCACGTGCCGTGGGGCCGATGGGCGCCGCCGTGCGGGACGCCGCCGAGAGCCTGACCGAAAGCACCGAAGCCAAGGTGGAGCAACGCCGCCAGAACGCGGATGACGCCAAAGCGTTCCGCGCCGCCGCTGACGAGGGGCGGGTGCTGGAGCGGGTTGCACTGGGCGATGTCCACACCGACGACCTTCCGCGCGACCGTCTGGAACTGGACGCCGTTGCCCAAAGTGACGAGATGGAGGAACTGAAATCCTCCATCATGGCGCGTGGCCAGAAGGAGCCGGTGGAGCTTTACCGTGGCGACGATGGTCGGCTGCAACTGAAGAAAGGCTGGCGTAGGTTCACCGCGCTGAGCCAGCTGTTCGCGGAGACCGGCGACGATGCCTACGCGGGCATCATCGCGCGGATCGCCAAGGCCGACGACAACCGCCTGACGCGCTACATCGACATGGTGGAAGAGAACGTCGTGCGCGAGGATCTGACCTTTGCGGAAATGGCGCAGGTGGCAATCACCGCAGCGGGCGATGCGCAGGTGGAGGAGGGCTCCGCCGATGTGTTGGTCGGGCGTTTGTACGGTGCGTTGCACAAGATGAAGAAGTCCTACATCCGCAGTTTCGTGACCCTGCTGGAAGCCCTTGGCGACGACCTGTCGTGGCCAAAAGCGGTGCCACGCAACTTGGGCGTGGACGCTGCGCGCGCCTTGAAGTCGGGGCAGGGGGATGTGGTGGACCTGCGCACACGCCTGTCCGTTGCCGCGACGCCAGACGCGCAAAACGCGGTGCTTGCGGACTTTGCGGCGGGGGGCGTGGTGGCCGCGAAACCCGCACCCAAAGCCCCCAAGCAGAAGTTCGAATTCCACGTTGGCCAAACCAAAGTTACCGCGCGGCAGGGCGAATGCCGGATCGTGTCCAAGCAGGATTACGCCTCCATCCCGAAGGCGCAGTTGCAGCGGGCTATTCGCGCGTTCGAAGATGCCTTGAAAGAGGAGGGTTCGCCCTCCATCAAAAGTCTCTAGGGTAACCCATGGGTTACCTTTTGGGGGCGTTGAGGGGATTATTCTCGCTAATCAAATCAAAATACCCTAGTTTTTGATTTGATTAACGGTTAGAAGCGCCTCATGGCAGAAATATGGTCCTCCCCTTACTGGCCGCGTTTTACCTTTGACGCGGCCGCCCTCGCCCCCCTCCTTGCTGCGGCCTCCGAGGCCGTGGGGGAGGTGCGCGGCATGCATGCTGGCCTCACCGATGATGAGCGGGACGAGATCATCCTGCGCGAATTCACCCGCGAGGCCGTGCACAGCTTTTCCATCGAAGGCGTCGAATTGGAGCCGTCGCAGATACAGGCCTCCATCGTGGCGAGCATGGCAAATCAGGCTCTAACACAGCGCAGCCGGCGCGTGGATGACGTGATCACAGTGATGCGCGACGCCCGCAGCGGGGCAGGGGTGCTGACCGCAGAGCGCCTGCAGGATTGGCACGCGACATTGTTCGCCAAGGCCGAGGTCGAAGACCTAGGCCAGTGGCGCAGCTTTGATATGGTGATCGCCAAAAGCAACATCGCAGGGCGCGAAAGCGAGGTGCTGTACCGCGCCGTCCCCGCCGCGCGGGTCGCCTATGAGATGGGGGAATTCCTAAGCTGGCTCGCGGCGGACGACAGCCCGCCCGCGATCCGCGCCGCACTGGCCCATCTGTGGTTCGAGAGTATTCACCCGTTCAGCGACGGCAACGGGCGCATCGGTCGGGCCTTAATAGAGTATGTTTTTGCCCAAACCGCCCTCCTGCCGTTCTCCCTGTCACGCCAGATCGAGGCAGACAAGCAGGGCTATTACGACGCCCTGCAAGCGGGCCGCCAAGAGGGGCAGGGGGGCATCGACGCCACACCCTTCGTCGGCTGGTTCCTAGAGGCGCTTTTGGCGGGGGTGGACGCGGCACACGCAGAGGCGCGGTTCCTTGCCGCGCGCAACCGCTTCTTCCTGCGCCACGAGAGCGCCATGAACGCCCGTCAGGGCGCCGTGCTGCGTAAGTGGTGGGCACTGGGGGCGGAGAGCGTCGCAGAGGGCCTCTCCGCGCGTCTCTACGTCAAATTAGGCTCTATCGCACCAGCAACCGCCACCCGCGACCTGACGGCGCTGGAAGACGCTGGCGTACTGGAGGGCGTGGGGGCAGGGCGCGCGAAGGTGTATTTGGCGGGTTAACTGGAGGACTGTTGACGCACAATTGGCCAAAAGCTAACGTCCAGATATTAAATACAGAGTAATTAAAAATGCCCCAAGATTCAGCCGATTCAGCAGAAATGCGATGCCCTGGGAAGATGGAAAACATCATTGTTCTAGGCTCCGAGCAAAGCTACGATTTATTCTGGCTCAAGATGATGTTTCTCAGCCCTGGGTTTGGGCTGGCCCAAGGGTCGCTATCAGTACCGCATTGGACCCACGCTGACCGCACAACGGTACTCTACGTGGCTGAAGGGTATTCCCGATCGGAGCTTCTTGCGCTGGAAAATTTGCGCAGCATAGGAGTGCATCTGGAAGCTTTCCGATCGGCACGGGCCCTGACCACGTACATCAACACCCGCGAAATCGACGGCGAACGTTACGATATTTTGCGGCTACTCTTTATTTGTCACGGGCTTCCGGGGGTTCTTGACCTGAACTACGAAGGCGGCGCTTTCATCAAGCTCAACCACGGCACGATGACGGCGATTGATCCCAATAGTTTTTGCGCACATGCGCGTATCTATTCTTATGCCTGCCGCACAGGAAATTCGAAATGGCGTGAGAGCTTTAGTAGTCTCGCGCAAGCCGAGCCAGAGAACTCTTTGGCGCAGCGTATGGCCACTCATTGCGGCGTTCCATTCCATGCATTCTACACACGCACCTTGTTCGCTGAATGTATCCGCGACCCGAGTGATAGTGACAGCATTTCTGCGGCTGTAGCCCGATTACGTGTTGGCAACGAAGGCAGCATACTGACCCTATCTGACGAACATGAGGCGTTGCCTCACGCAGGGCAGGGTACGGCAAACAGATATGTGTTCTTCGAGAACGGGCAAGTCGACGAAGGAACTTCTGAATATAGCCTGTGGCGAAAGCAGGGCGGGCGGGCGATGCCGGTTGCTGACAATACGCCGAAAGGACTTCCGGGTGTTTTTGCGGTGTTCACACCATGACGCGCAGTCGATCTTTCGCGTTGTTGGCTCTTGCCGGGGTCGTGAGCTTTATAACCTACTTTGGATATCTATTTATGACTGACCTTGAACAAAATCGGTTTTGCCGGGTGATGGAGCCCTCTCAATTCGCTGAGCTTCAAAGCGATATGGCGCAATTTGCGATGCAAGTGAGCAAGACTGGAATTGATGTGGTTTTGACCCTCGATACTGACCTGCCGCGCGCAGGTATGGGGACGCTGTTTGTAGCGCTCGGATCGCTTGCTGACCCGGACGGCGTTGAATACCGTGGACCGTTTACCCCACAAATTTCAACGCGCGTCGCAATTCCAGCCGATATGGATCAATTTAATTTGGTGCCGTCGGTGCGTTTGTTCTACCCAGAACGCTACGCGGTGTGTGTCTGGGAGGCAGATGCTGCGATTGAAGTCACCCACGAGACGGCTGGACCAATCGTCCGGCGGCTGGTTCTACACTCGGCGCGGGTAGACGGGCGCATGGGTTCTTTGGACATCGTGGATGACGGCTGACACCATTCCTGTGACCCACATCGTCTCCCATACATTGCTAGAGGGTATCTTGCCTCTGGAGCCGCTTTTCCCTGCGCCGGAGGAAGGGGATTGGCTGATGCCTGAGACCCTTGAGCGCGCGCTGTTTGGATCTGCCGATACTGCGACGGCGTGTTTCGTGATATTGGATAGTGGGCAAATTCCCAATCTTCCCGAACTGTTGGAGCAATCTGGGCTGAAATACCGATGTTTGTTTTCTGGTCAGACGGGTGAAACATTGGCTGAGAATTCCCCTTGGCTTGTCCAGCTTGTGTCTGGTGCGCGATTCACACGTGACCTGTTTACGGCTTCTGACGCCGTTTGGCATTTGTGGGGTGCGCAACGCTGCATCATCGTGCGCTCATCACAGGATTTCCATGCGATCTGGAAGCATTTTCGAAGGCTCACTCGAATAGAAGACGCGCAGGGCAAGACCTTCTATTTTCGGTTCTGGGAGGCGCCGTATTTTCGCGCGGCCTTGATGCAAGGCAGCGCAACTGAAGCTGGGCAGCTTGTGCCGCAGGTCTCGCAAACTCTATTGCCGAGGGCAGATGGCTTGGAAACGATAGAGGTCGCGCCGCAGCCAAAGTCGCGCGGTATCTTTATACTGAGTGCTGCCCTCAAAAAAGTGTTCGGTGAAGTCGCTTTGCAAGTGTTTTATGCTCGGTTGGAAAAACGTCATTGCGAGGTCGGGAACATGACGCGGAGCGAGTTTACTCAGCATCTATCCGGCGCGCTTCATGCGGGTTTCCGCGATCGTGATGTTCTAGAAGCGCTGCTTGATTGGTGTGCCGAATACGATCAGCCTGTTTTTGCTCAACCCTGGGCTGAGGCCTCCCTCGCGGCGACTGCAGGCTTGAAAGACATATCACGGATGGGCAATCTCAAACGCGCATCCCGTCGTCAAAAAGCAAAAGAGCTCGCCGAAGCGAGCCCTTGAGTATTCTTCAGATACGTCGAAGGCGTTATTCACCCTCTTTCGGACACTCCTCGACCAGTGGCAGTGCCTTGTTGGCGGCGCCTGACAGCGTTGGCACCTGCGCGGAGCCGGAGCCGCCCATGGAGACCATGCCTTTGAGGTCGATCTTGGGCGCCTTCAGCTCGATGCCCGAAGGCCCGATGGTGATGGAGCCGCCCGGGCCTTTGATGGTGAACTTCTCGTAGGCCATCAACGTGTGCTTGCCGGTGTTGGTGGTGATGCTTTCGACCACATTGACCGTCATTTTGCCGGAGACTTCCTGCTCCACATTGCGGCCCACGGAGATCAGGTGATCGGCGTAGATCGCCTGTTTATGAATGTTGCCGACGTTGTGGATGTGGTCCTTGCCGTAGTCCTCGATCTGGTTCTGGGCGACCTTGTAGTTCACATCGCGCCCGATGGTGTGGCGGGCGTCGCGGCCCACGGTTTCGGTGTGGTCTTGACCAACAGAGATGGATTTATCGCGGCCCACGGTTTCGAACTGATCGTTATCCACGCGCTTCTCGCGGTCATTCTCGATGTGGATTTCCTGATCTTTCTGCCCGTGCATGTAGATCTTTTCTTCGTCCTTCTCATCCTCGAAGGTCAGCTCGTTAAAGCCGCCGCCTTGGTGGGTGTCGGTCTTGAACACGGACTTGGTTTTGTTGGCGGGCAGGGCGTAGGGGGCGTTGTTCTTGCCGTTGTAGACGCAGCCGGTGACCAGTGGTTGGTCCGGATCGCCCTCAATGAATTCAACCACGACCTCCATCCCGATGCGCGGGATGATCATACCGCCCCAGCCTTTACCGGCCCAGTTTTGCGACACGCGGCAGCGCATGGAGTAGGCTTTGTCGCGGTCCCAGTGGAAATGCACCCAGATGCGGCCGTATTCGTCGCAATCAATCTCGCCTTCGCCCACGACGGTCGCCGTTTGCGGGCCGTGCACGATTGGGCGCGCGGTGGTGCGCTGCGGCTCGAAGGGTTCGGCCACGGGGGACATGATGTATTTGGCGGTATAGGCGTATTGGTCGCCGCCGGAATCGCCGGAGCCATAGGCCTGTGACTTGAAGCTGTATTCGACGCGCAGACACAGGAATTCTTCGTCCAGAATGCCCGGAACCTGTTGGCCGCCGACGGTGACGCGGCACCCTGCGTTCAGGGAGACAACGTCGCCCTCAACCGCATGAAAATGGTCGCCGGAGCGTTCTTGCAACGTGCGCAGTTTCACCACCTCTGTGCCGCGGCTACGGTCCAGATAGTCACCGGGGTAGTCGAAGCTTTCGATCTGGCCGTTCTCATATTGCGCGTCGCCAACCTGCTCGGCCAGCATTTGCGACACTGGCGTCTTGAAGTTGTAGTCCGTCATAGTGATGGCGCCGGTGGTCAGCAGGCGGCGCGGGTGCCAGACCCAAAAATGCTCTTCCGGTGGGCGGTGCTGGCCGTCGATGGGGTAGAATGGCACCGTTCCCTGATCAATAACCGGAAAATCATCCATGTTATCGTTGAGGACCAGCTTATGTGCGCCGTCTTCGTGCACAAAGTAGTAGTGGATGCCGAAGCGCTCCAACTGGCGGGTCACGAAGGTGAAATCGCTCTCGCGGTATTGCACGGTGTATTCCAGCTCCGGATAGGAGCGGGTCAGGTTGATGTCGTAGGTTGTGTCGCCGTGGCCGGAATATTCGCCCAGCACCTCTTTCACGATGTTGACGACGTCCATGTTGTGGAAAATCCGCTGGTTGCGGCGGCGGGTTGCCAGCCAGAACCATGGGCGCAGCACCAGTTTGTAGGTGTTGCCGTTCTCCTCCACGCCGGTCCATTGCGCTTCGGTGACGACGCCGTCAAAGAAGGATTTATCGCCGGACATGGAATCAAGCTCCACGGTGGCGTGGGTGCCGATCAGGGCGTTGAAGTCGATGTTTGGTTCGTGCGACAGGGCGTCGACGTTGAATTCGAACAGGTCATCAATGCTGCTATGACCATCGAATCGCAGCAGAACCAAGTGATCCTTGCCAAGCGCGGTGTGAAGTTTGCCGACTTTGTTATCTTGGGAAAATGGTTTGTTCATGAAAATAGAACCCGATTAAAAATTGAAATAACTGACATGATGGTACTCCTGTCACGGCCTTTTGCCAAGAAATGATGACGACCTGCAGGCATCAGCGACGCTCCAGCGGGGCGAAGGCCTTGGGATAATCGTCTGGCACCTGCCCTGCGACGCGCCCGAAGCCGGATTGTTCCGGCGGGGCGGTAACATTCACGACGCAGCGGGCGCCGGTTTCCGGATCCCAGTAAATGCGGTCCAGATCAGGGTGAAAAAACGCATCCATATGCGACGGGGAGGCGGGGGCCATGGCCTTATCGAACGGCCCCGCCGCACCGTGCATGAAGATGGAGTTCAGCGAGGCTTGCGCACTGTGGGCGGCGCCCCGCCAAACGCGGCGGTCGCGCGCATCGGGATCATCGCTGGGACCATCGGGGAGCGGGAATCCGTTGGCATCAAGCCACGCATCCTTGACCCATTCATGCACGTTGGAGCTCATCGCATATAGCCCGTAGGGCGTTGGCGGGTAAGCGTCCGGCAGATGTGTGGAATGGGGCTGCTGGTCCAGCGTTTCGCGGTAAAGCTGCTCCAGATAATCATATGTGCCGTCTTGCGTGGCATAGGCGACATCGCGCCCGCCGGAGCGCGCGGCGTATTCCCATTGCTCCGACGTGGGCAAGTCAAAGGGCTGGCCCGTGACGTCGGACAACCACGCGCAAAAATCTTCGGCTTGGTGGTAGGCGATGATGGCGGGGTAGGGGCCTTGGCGTTCGTGGCTTTCCCATGCGTCGGCGCGCAGCGGCAGGTCATTGGCGGCGGCGTAGAGGTCGAAATCGTAGTTCGTGACCTCAAAGCGGGAGATGTAGTAGCTGTCCACCGAGACGGGCGCACGGTCGGCGTCCACAACGGGGCCATAGATCAATTCGCGGCGTTCTTCGCCGTCAAGGATCACCGGCACGGGCACATTGCCGAATTTGAAGCTGCCGCCGGGGATGTGAACCATATCGTCCAGCACCCGCTGGCGCAGCTCTTCGATGTTTTTCTTGGAAGCGCGTGGCGCGGAGTAGTTTTTCAATCCGTCACCGCCAAAGAATTTTTCCACGTCGATAATCCCGTCTGAATCTAGTGCCCACGTCAAAAGGCCCGCCCCTGCGGCCACTGCAACGGTGGCCCCCCATGCCCAAAGCTTCATGCTGATCCCTCACGTGTTGGCATTATGCGTAGTACCGCGTTGGGGTGTCTGGCGCAATTTCGCGCTGGCTTTCGATCTCCAGCACCTTCGCGTTGAATTTGGTCTGCGAGCCGAAGTCCAACACGCCGTTGAGGCGGGCCATACCCGCGACTTTGCCTGTTTTAGAGCCGTTTTTGCTGACCCGTTCGATCACCTGTTCCCACTCTCGGGCGGACTGGATGGTGTCCATGACGACCAAAATCGCGCCCTCTTGGTATTCCTCGCGCGAGAAGGTGAAGGTTTCGCCCAAGCGGTAGAGGATCATGCCCTTGGTTTCGGGCGGCGCGAAGGTCAGCGCGTCCGGACGTGCCTGAATGCGGCGGGCGAAGTCTTCGGCCTCTTGCGCGCTGGAGAACATTTCGCTGACGGCGCTGAGCGCGCTTTTCACCAGATCGCCCAACTCCCCGACCACATATTGCGCGGGCTTGACGATGAGGTAGTAGGCAAGCGCCTTGATGGCCTCGAACGCGGCGTTGGAGATAAAGCGCAGGATGGAGAAGTCGTTGGCCACCAACTGGTGATAGACATAGACGACGAAATCAAACGCGGTGTTCAGCCCCACGGCGGCGGTGACACCGCCCTTCGCGCCCACGCCGATGACCAGTTGTGCGCCGCAGCGGGCGTAAAGCTTGCCGCTGGTGCTATCCAGCTCAATCTTGAAATAGGCCTCCGCGCCGATGCCTGCGTTGGCGGAAATCTGCACACCCACCTCGAAAACCGTGGCCCAGCCGTGGCGGCCTGCGTTGGCGGCGCGTTTCTCCGGATTATCCCATTCCAGACCGCCCTTGACGTTGGCGCTGGCTTCAACCCCTGCGAAGGCGCCCACGGCGACCTCTCCCTTGCCGCCTGCGCTGCTGCCTTTGCCAGTCACTTTGCCGTCGACTTTGGGCACATATTCGATGCCGATTGTACCCATCACGGACGCGCCGACCATGGCGTCGACCCCGATGCGGGCGCGGAAGCGGAAGTAGCCGAAATCAAGCTGCGATGCGGAGCTGCTGGTGGAGCCGCCTTGCGACGGATCGCCGTCGGCCCAGTCAATGAGCGCATGCCAGCCGTCGCGGTCGGGTAGGTAGCCGGAGAGGTCCGCCTTGGCCTCGGCCAGAACGGCGCGGGCTTCGGCACCTGCGGAGATGCCGAAACTGCCGTCTTTGGGGTCATAGCCCAACTGCGTGCGGAAACCTGCGTAGCCACGGAACAATTGCGCGGCGGCGGACAGGTCGAAGTTGGAGCTGTTGAAGTCCGTGGCATAGGTCAGGCTGTCGTTCACCGCGTCGACCCAATCGAGCCAGCGGGACTTCAGCAATTCGTTCAAATTGCCATCAAAGAAGGTGGTGGAATAGACCGTGCCCTTGATGCGCTGGCCGGTGATGCCGCGTTTCAGATCCTTGTCGATATCTTGTGCGATCTTGTCCCATGCCCGCCCCAAGGCCCCGCGATCCAGCTGTTTGGGCGAATTCGCCCCCGTGCTGTTGGCGGTGCGCAGATTGGTGGGGATTTTGTAGCTGCGGGTGTGGTTTTTCATCTTGTCGGACCGCACGTAGGTCCATTTCTTGCCGTAGACCTGGTAGCCCTGCACCATGTGTTTGGAGGGCATGGTGACGTCGGGCTTGATGTAATCCTTCATCAGGCGGGCCAGTTCATCTTGGGCAGAGGCGACGCGGTCGGGATCATCGGCGCGGCGGGCGTCTTCGACAGTCTTGAAGGCGGCGTCCATGAAGGAGATTTCGGTTTTCATCTCCTCCCAGTCTTCCTTGGCGTACATCAGCACGACGCTGTCGCCGACCGCCGGATCGCCGCAGGAGGGGACGTAGATCAACTCGAAGTCGCCGCAGTCCATGCAAATGCTCATGCCGATTTCCTTCCAAGTCCGTAATGTTCGCGTAATTTAAATAAAATGAACCCCATCGAGTGTTCGCCACTCGCGATGGTTCGCCAAATTGCAGGGTGTTCTTCGGGCGCGATGCGCGACAGCACATGATGGGCGTCCATCAGGTTCGTCTCGTGGCTGAACCCGTGGGTTTGCAAGCGCACGGCGGTGGCGACGAAGGCTTGATGCTCCGCCTCGGGGATGGCGCGCTCAACGCAGAGGCGACGCGCGTTCCGGTTGTATTCCACCAGCTGCATCGCCCGCCATTTGCGGCGGGTCAGCACCATGGGTTCCGGCGCGGCGTCCAGATCGGGAGCGGCGCTGAGGATGTTGGCGGCCCAAACCTCTGGGCGGGGCTGCTCGATTGCGATGACGGAATGGAGCGGCCCGAAGAAACCGGCGATTTCACCCGCACTGGCCTGCCCCATCATGGCGGCCAGAAAATCGGGCTCGAAAAAGCGCAAGAAGAAGGTATCGCCCGCCTCGTCGCGCAGCTTGGTATATTTGCGAAAATGCGCGCGCAGGGTCTCTAGGGAGGCGTCGGAGCGCAGGAAGATGCCGATTTGGCGCCGCCAGAAATGCCAAGGCGCATCGGTGTCGGGGCTGTCGGTGGCGGTCATCAGGTCGCGCAACATGCGGTCATCTGGGTTGAGTTCCACCAGCCACGGGGACAGGTCGCCCATGTTTTCCATCGCCTTACCGGAATAGAGGCAGGTGTGGGGGAGCTCTTGATTCTCCAGCATATCAATCAGCCCCGTGGCCTGCGCCGCATCAAGAACAGCATAGAGGCGGGTTTGTCCGGCATCGGTTCCGTGATCGGCCAGCAGGGCTGGGGCCAAGGGGGCGGGCACGGTGTCAGTTGCCCCCAACGCGTGAGCGAGCGGATGCAAATCGACGATGGTGTCAATTACCAGTGGACGGGACATGTATGCGTTTCGACAGAAGTGTTAAAATATAATGGCTTGAGTGTAAGCGAAGAACTTGCCGTATGGGAAGCTAAAACCGTATCCGTCCGGCGGGTCTTTGCTTAACCGAAACAGTCTGCCCATGCAGCGTTGATTGCATCCGCGATCGGCAAGGTTGACCACGCCCTGAACGGGTCCGCGTAGAAGCGGTGGCCATAGACCAGCGTAAGCACAAGTAAACGCCCCTGATCCGGCTGCGACAGGTCCAGCCTGCCGAGGTCGGATTTGGTGGCAGCCAGTGCTGCGTCAACGGCGTTGCCGTGGCGGGGCAAAAACTGCTGCGCGAAGGTGGTGAAGGCCTGCGGGGTGATCTGTTCAGCGGCGGGAAGCGCCGTGATATGTGCGCTGACGGCGTCCCATTGATCCATCAAAGCGGCCTGCGGGCTGGCCTCCCACGCGGGCATGAAGGCGCGTTCCAACGGGGCACGCAATCCGCCTTGATGGGTGCGCAACACTTTGTGCACGTCGGCAGGGTGGCCGGAGATGTGAAACCAGCCGCCCAGTGTCAGCATGACATGGGCGAGGAAGGCGTAATCATCCTTCAAGGCGCATTTGACGCGGCGGCCCTCTGCCATGATATGCGCCACGGCGGCGTCCATCTGGACCGGATCGAACGCCTGAAAGCGGTCGGGGTAGGCCTCGCGGAGCCACGCGGCGGTTTCTTGGCGAAAGGCGTGATCGGCGACTTCCTGCATCAAGGCGTGGTCTTGGGCATCAAAAGTGATCGGCGCGGTTTTGGGTAAACGGCCACTGGCCTCGCGCGGGAAGAGGCGCGTCGCCTGCGCAACACTGCCTGTGATGATCTCGAGCGGCAGTTGCGGCGTCAGGCGGAAAATGCGGTCCACCCGCTCTGGCCGCGTGGCTATGCCAGGAAAATAGACCCGCGCGACGGCGGGATCCCAAAAGCGAAAGAAGGTCCATTTGTCGGCGTCATCCGAGGAGCGGATGCGCAGGAAGTGGCGCAGATGCCGACGCAGGGCCTCCATGCTGGTGTCGGCGCGGATAAACAGGCAGGCGCCGCCGTCCCATTGTTTGGTGAACAGATCGCGCAACGGCGCGGGGATCAGCGCACCGTCTTGGCCGAAAGGAGTAATGTCGACCAGATAGGGCGCGATTTCGCGCATGTCCTCGGCGGCGGCCCCGTTATAGAGGCAGCTTACGTCGCAGATCATTTCCAGCGCATCAATGTCGAAGCCGCCGCGCAGGTTTTTGCGGGTGGCAGCGTCGATCACCACAAAGCAGCGGCGCGGGCCGTCAAAGAGGATATCGGCCAGTTCCGGCGGGCACCACGGGCGATCCCAGAAGGGCAGTTTGCTGTCGGGATCAAGCGGGGTGAGGGGGAGATGCTCCACCGTCAGAACCGGTTCCGCGCTGCGCGGGGCGGCTTGGATGTTGGCGGGGTAGAAGCCCGAAAATTGCACCGGCGCGGTTTCGGTCACGGCGGAGAGCAGGGCCATAATCAGCTCTGTCTCACCGTGGCGGCGCAGGTGGTCTTGCGCGGGGGTGACGTGATCCAGCGCGATGAACCTATGGCCCGCCGCGTCCAAAGACGCGCGCGCCATATTTGCCAAGTCCCCCTGTTGGGCGGTGGCCGCGACGAGGGTGGCAACATGGGGTGCATCGCTGCCGTGGGGCACCGCCATGCATTGGGCAACATATGTATTCATTAAAAACTAACCGCGGGGGTTTACCAATTTCGCGAGGACCGTATCGCGTGTGACCTGCCCGATCAATTCGCCGTCACGGGTGACGCCAAGGACCGGCGTTTGGGCCATTTGGTCCATGATTTCGGTGACATCGGTGTTGGCGTCAATCGTGGCAAGGGGGGTGCCTTGCACCGGCTCCACCATATCGCGCGCGCAGAGCACGCCGAGCGGGTTCATATGCGCCACGAAGTCGGCGACATAATCGTTTTGCGGATTGGTGAAGATGTCCTGCGGGGTGCCGCATTGCACGATGCGCCCGCCCTCCATGATGGCGATGCGGTTGCCGATTTTAAACGCCTCGTCCAGATCATGGGACACGAAGACGATGGTACGTTTGAGCTTTTGTTGCAGCTCCAGCAACTCGTCTTGCAAGCGGGTACGGATCAGCGGGTCAAGGGCGGAGAAGGGCTCATCCATCAGCAAAATCGGCGCGTCGGTGACGAATGCGCGCGCAAGGCCCACGCGTTGCTGCATACCGCCGGACAAATCGCCGACCTTCCGGTCGGCGTGGGCGGTGAGGCCCACGAGATCAAGCTGCTCTTCGACCTTCTCGTTGCGCTCCGCGAGTGGCATGCCGCCGAGTTCCAGCCCGAGGCCCACGTTTTCGCGCACGGTGCGCCATGGCAAAAGCCCGAACTGTTGGAACACCATCGCGATGGTGCCCAGCCGCATGCGGCGCAGGGTTTTGGCGTCTGCGTTGGTGATATCGACCATGGTGCCGTTGTCGTTGACCTCCACACTGCCGCGCACGACGGGGTTCAGCCCGTTCACGGCCCGCAGAAGCGTTGATTTTCCAGAGCCGGAGAGCCCCATGAGCACAAGGATTTCGCCCTCCGCCACGGTCAGGGAGCAGTTGTGGACGCCCAGCACTTGACCGGTTTCTTCTTGGACTTCGATGCGCGACTTGCCTTCGTCCATAAGCGGAAGGGCGCTGTCGGGTTTGTCGCCGAACACGATGGAGACGTTTTTGAAATCTACGGCGCTCATTTGTTGTCTACTCTCAGCATACGGTCGAGCATGATGGCCACGACGACGATAACGAAACCGGCCTCAAATCCGAGCGCGGGGTTCACTTGGTTCAGCGCGCGCACGACTGGCACGCCAAGGCCGTCGGCCCCCACAAGGGCGGCGATGACGACCATCGACAGCGACAGCATGATGGTTTGGTTCAGGCCGGCCATGATTTGGGGCAGGGCGTAGGGCAACTCCACCTTCCACAGGGTTTGGCGGGGCGTGGCGCCGAAGGCTTGCGCGGCTTCCAGCAAGGGCTGCGGCGTGGAGGACACCCCCAGATGCGTTAGCCGGATGGGCGCGGGCAGCACGAAGATCACCGTGGCAATCAAGCCCGGCACCATGCCGATGCCGAAGAAGACGATGGCGGGGATCAGGTAGACGAATGTGGGCAGGGTTTGCATCAAGTCCAGCACCGGACGCATCGCGGCGAACAGGCGCGGACGATGCGCGGCGGCGATGCCGATGGGGGTGCCAACAGCCATACAGACGACACAGGCCGACAGCACCAGCGTCAGGCTTTCGGTGGTTTCTTCCCAGTAGTCCTGATTGAGGATGAACAAGAAGCCGAGCGCCACGAACAGGCAGGTTTTCCAACTGCGTTGCAGCACCCATGTCAGCACCACGAAGGCCGCGATGGTGATCAGCGGATGGGGGCTTTGCAAGACCCACAAAATGGCGTCGATCAGGGTTTCCATCACGATGGAGAGCGTGTCAAAGAATGGCTCTCCCACATCTTTGAGCCACTCGAAAATGGCCTTGGCCGTTTTGCCGATTGGTATCTTGTTGTCTGTAAGCCAGTCCATGAAGTCTTTCCAGATGTGTTGCGTCCCGCGACATATGTGCGGATGTTACAGGGTAAGGGCCTTTGGCGCGACTGGCTACTCCAATCTGGCGTTCCGCGCGGTCATCGCCAGCGCGATCAGGGCAAAACCCCCTGCGAGCGCGTAAAATCCGGCGATTGTGTGGATTTGCGCGAAGGACAGGTTGGCGTCGGAGCTGGCGGAGCCGGAGGCAAAGAGCAACGTGGCCGCGAACACGAGACGCCCCGTCAGGCTTTGCAGCGACAGATACGTGGCGCGAGTGCCGTCCTCCAGCAAGGGTTGGATGCGGGCCTGAATGAAGGGCTGCGACAGGGAGTTGGGGACCATGCGCAAGAACAGCAAGCCGATCACCAAGGCACTGCCCGACAGGGCGAGCGCGCTGACCAACCCGATTTGCATGGCGAAGGCCAGCAGCAGGATCGCGGCCAATCCGATGCGTTTGCGGATGCGCGGCGCGATGAGGGAGACCAGCACGGACAGCACCATCATGATCGCGCTGACAAAACCGGAGATAAGCGGCGCCTCTGCGCGAAGACCCAATTGGGCCATGGCCTCCGCGATGAATGGCTGACCGAAAACAAACGGGATGTGGCTGAATACATACATCAACAGGCTGAGCGCGAAAATCCACAGCAGCGTCGGGTGGGTGAAGTTACCGCGCAACGCCCGCAGATCATCCAAGCGGTCGCCGGAGGGGCGTTTGTGCGGCGGCTCCTCCAAGCGCAAGGTGATGAGCAGCAGGGCTATGGCAGCGACGGCCCCCGCCGCAAAAGGCAACGCGCCGGAGGACAGTGCCAAAGCGCCGCCAATCACGGCGGATAGCGCCAGCGCGGAGAAGCCGAATCGCCACGCGCGTAACTCGTGTGCCTCGACCTCATCCGCACGTGACTGCGCGCTGAGGCTTTCAAACAGCAGCGATGTGTCGGTGCCGGAGGCAAAGGCGGACGCCGCGCCGAGCAGGATTTGACCGCCTGCGAACACTGCGAAGGTGGACCCTACGGTGAGCAAGAGCGTGCCCGCCAAAGTGGCAACGGCGGCAAAAATCAGGGTGAGGCGGCGGCCCAAACGGTCGGACATGTAGCCCGACGGAACCTCCAACACGGTGGTGGCGATGTCGTAGACCACATAGAGCAGGATCGCCTGCGCGGCGGAGAGTTCTTGTTGAAAATAAAGAAACCAAGTGGCCTGCCAGAAGGCGAGGTTTTGGGTCAGCTTTAACCACGGGTACAAGGTAAGGTTACGGATCATTGACCCACCTTAGAGACTTCGCGGGCGTGCGGAAGCCTTCACGGTGCTGGTGCGGCAATTAGGTGCCAAAGCTCCTCGGTTGCGGGGTGGCCTTTCAGGCCGCCGTCGGTGTCTTGGCGGGCGAGGCGCGTCAGGGTGTAGGCGTCGCCGTAAAGGGCCTTCACCTGATCCGCAGGGATGGCGAAGGGCGGACCTTGGATCAGGGCTTCGTCGTATTGGAAGGTCACCAAAAGCTGCGGTGCGCTTTGGGTGAGTGTGACGATGTGCTGGGCATAGCGGTCGCGCATGTCGGCGGGCAGCGCCACGAGGGCGGCGCGGTCGAAGGTGGCATCGACTTGGCCTAGGGCCGTGGGCGTCAGATCGAAGATGTCGCCCACGTAAATGTCCAATCCGGGGGCGCTGCGGTGCTGGAGGGTGCCTTGCTGTGTGATGTCGGGCGTTACGTCCAGATCCGCAAACAACTGGTCGATGGCGGTAGCGCTGAGTTCTGCACCGACCACATGGAACCCTTGGGACAACAGCCACGCGATGTCGCGGGTTTTGCCGCAGAGGGGCAGGAAGATGCGCGCGCCTTTGGGCAAGTTCAGGGTCTGAATGTAGTCCACAAGGAAGGCATTTGGCTGGCCTTCGTGGAAGTTGGTTCTGCCGGTTTCCCAGCGGTCGTGCCAAAAACGCGGGTCCATTGATTTGTCCTGCTTACGAACGAAAAAGGGCCCGAACGCGCAGCGCTCGGACCCTGATGTTAGGGACATTCGGGATGGCTTACAAACCCAGAGCCGCCTTTGCAGCTTCGGCGGCGTCGCCACCGTCTTTGGTTGTCACGCCTTCGAGCCAGCCCATGACCGCGTCAGGGTTAGCCTTCATCCATGCTGTGGCGGCATCGTCTGCGTCTTCGCCGTCATTCAGGATCGCGCCCATGATTTCGTTTTCCATGGCCAGCGTGAACTTGAGGTTGCCAAGCAGCGCGCCGACGTTCGGGCACTCTTCTACCAGACCTTTGCGGGTGTTGGTGTAGATGGTCGCGCCGCCCAGATCGGGGCCGAAGAACTCATCGCCGCCGGTCAGGTAGCCCATGTCGAAGTTTGCGTTCATCGGGTGCGGCTCCCAACCAAGGAAGATCACCGGCTCACCCTTTTTGGTGGCGCGCTCTACTTGGGCGAGCATGCCCTGCTCGGAGGATTCAACAACTTCAAAATCGCTGAGGCCGAAGTTGCCCCCGTCGATCATCGACTGGATCAGGCGGTTGCCGTCGTTGCCAGGCTCGATGCCGTAGATTTTGTTTTCCAGCGCTTCTGCGTTCGCCGCGATGTCGTCGAAGCTGGCGATGCCCATTTCCTTGGCGACCGAGTTCACGGCCAGCGTGTATTTCGCGCCTTCAAGGTTTTCGCGCAGGGTCACGACGGTGCCCGCTTCGCGGTAGGGGGCGATATCGCCTTCCATTGTTGGCATCCAGTTGCCCAAGAACACGTCAATGTCGCCTTCGGCCATGGAGGTGTAGGTCACGGGCACGGACAGCAGCTTGATATCTGTCTTGTAGCCGATTGCGTCCAGCAGCACGGTTGTGGCTGCGGTGGTGGCGGTGATGTCGGTCCAGCCCACATCGGAGAAGGTGATTTCATCGCAGTTTGCGAAGGCGGGGCCAGCAATGGCGGTAATTGCCAGCGCGGAGAGGGTGGTTTTGATGGACATTTGGCAGTCTCCCAGTTCATGTTTTAGCTTGCGCGCAAGGTATACGGCCTGCGCTCAGAGTAAAGCCGGAACTGGGAGAAGAGCGATATGGGCAAGGTAGCCGTCTTGGGGATTTTCGTAGCGGACGCGGCCTTTCGCGCGGACCGTATGCCTGTGATGGGGGAGACCATTCTGGGCAACTCCTTTGCGTTGGGACCGGGGGGAAAAGGCTCTAATCAGGCGGTAGCGGCGGGAAAAATGGGTGCGGAGGTGGCGTTTATATCGGCCCTTGGCGCGGACGCTTTCGCGCAGATGGCGCGGGATATGTGGGCGGACGCAGGGGTCACGCCAGTGATACGGGAAATCGCCGATAGCTACACCGGCGCGGCGTTCATCTATGTGGATGAGGCCACGGGCAACAACGCGATCATCGTATCGCCGGGGGCTGCGGGGCTGATCGGGGTGGATGACATCGCGCGGGCGCGCGGAGAGATCGAGAGCGCGGATGTGTTCATGACGCAATTGGAGCAGCCGATGGAGGCCGCGTTGGAAGGGTTGCGCGTGGCGCGGGCCGCAGGGGTCACGACGGTGCTGAACCCCGCCCCCGCCGCCGAACTGGCGCGCGAGATGCTGGAGCTATGCGACTATATCACCCCAAATGAGACCGAAACCGAAGCGATCACCGGCATCGCGGTGACGGACGCGGCCAGTGCGAAGCGCGCTTGCGCGGCGCTGCGCGATCTGGGCGTTGGCGTGCCGATCATCACGATGGGCGAGCAGGGGGTCTATCTGGACGGTCACGGCATGGTGCCCGCGATCAACGCAGGCGAAGTGGTCGAAACCACGGGTGCGGGCGACGCCTTCAACGGCGGCTTTGCAAGTGCTTTGGCGCGGGGGCTTTCACCGCTGGAGGCCGCAAAGTTCGGCAGCGTTGTCGCGGGCATTTCCGTGACGCGACCGGGGGCGGCGGCCTCCATGCCGACGCGCGGCGAGGTGGACGAAAAGCTGGGCTAGTAGGATTGGGCCGCCGACATGGTTTCCACATAGACCGGCGTGGAGCGTTGCTTCAGCGCCTCTAGGCTGTTGGGGTTGATTTCGACTTTTTCCGGCGGGATCGGCATCAGGCCAGGGATGACGGCGTTGTAGAATTCCATCCAGACGACGCTGAGTTCCTCGCGGACCTTCATGGGAAATGACGCCTCGGCGTAGCGGTGGCCGACCGGCGTGGGAAGGGACGGTTGCGCCGCCTTTTCGCGCTCCGCCTCATAGACGCGGGCGAAGGCGATGCCGAGGAAGACGCAAAACATCAGCATCGGCAAAAAGCGAACCATGGCGAGGGTGCGGATCATGGGCCGGTGAAGCCCAGTCGGGCTGTAAAGTCTGTCCAGAAATCAATCTCTCTTGTGGCGGCCTCAACGCTGCCGGGGGCAGGGGCGCGGGACAAGGCTGTTCGGGCGTGAAGTTCGCGCAAGTCGTTTTTGCGCTCCGGCTCCTTGCCGACCAGTCCGGCCCACATCAGCTTGATACTGTCTGTCATTGTGGGTTGGCCGACGCCCGTGCGGTTGATTTCAAGCCCGTTGTTTGAGGACACGAAGCGTGCGTTGGGGCCACTGCCGGCGGGCGCGACCATCGTTTTGTGATAGGAGTGGCCGATCATAAACAGCGCGCCAAACATCATGAGCGCGCCAAAAATGCGGATTACGCGAAAAATACGCATGGGCCTAACCCTCGCTTTTGCTTCAATACCCGCAAGAATGACCAAGCCAGTGTGGCCAGATCATGACGCTTTTAGGGTTAGTCTTGGAAACAATCGCCCGTGCGGGCGCGGGTTAGTCTTCCGGCGGCAGGGGCCGTTTGATGCCGGAATCCTTGATGGCGACAAAGGTGAAATCGCCTTCCGTGACCATCTCAAGCTCTGCCGTGCGCTGGCGGCGGACCCATGTTTCCACATGCATGGTCAGCGAGGTGCGGCCGGTTTTCACGATCTGCGTATAAACCGACACCAGATCACCGACGAGAATCGGCGCGTGAAAGCGCATCGCCTCAATCGCGACGGTGGCGACGCGGCCCTTGGCGCGTTGCTGCGCGGTGGTGCCCGCGGCGATGTCCATCTGCGAAATCACCCACCCCCCGAAGATATCGCCGCCTGAGTTCGTGTCCTTCGGGAAAGCCACGGTTTGCAGGGTTAGGACGCCTTCGGGGAGCAGTTGTTTTGTCATCAGACGATCGTTGCCTCTGTGGCGGCGCGCAGCTCGTCCTCGGTCACGCCATCGGCGCATTCGACGATCTTCAAACCGCCGTCGACAACATCCAGCACACCCAGATTGGTGATGATCCGGTCCACGACCTTTTGGCCGGTCAGCGGCAGGGTGCAGGCCTTCAACAGCTTGCTGTCGCCGTGTTTGGAGGTGTGATCCATGACCACGACCACGCGGCCAACGCCTGCAACCAGATCCATAGCGCCGCCCATGCCTTTGACCAGCTTGCCGGGGATCATCCAGTTCGCAAGGTCACCGTTTTCAGCGACTTCCATCGCCCCAAGGATTGCCATGGCGATTTTGCCGCCACGGATCATGCCGAAGCTTTGGGAGCTATCGAAATACGCGGTTTGCGGCAGTTCGGTGATGGTCTGCTTGCCCGCGTTGATCAGGTCGGCGTCTTCCTCACCGTCGATGGGGAATGGGCCCATGCCCAGCATGCCGTTTTCCGATTGCAGCGTGACCTCAACCCCGTCGGGGATGTAGTTGGACACCAGCGTCGGGATGCCGATGCCGAGGTTCACATAGGTGCCGTCTTGCAGCTCTTGCGCGGCCCGTTCGGCCATTTGATTGCGGTCCCACATGTTATGCGCTCCTCACAGTGCGTTGCTCAATTCGCTTCTCGTGGTCACCTTTGATGATGCGGTGCACGTAGATGCCGGGCAGGTGGATGCTGTCTGGGTCAAGCGAGCCTGTCGGCACGATTTCTTCGACTTCAACAACGCAGGTCTTGCCGCACATGGCGGCGGGCGGGTTGAAGTTGCGGGCGGTTTTGCGGAACACGAGGTTGCCGGTCTCGTCGGCCTTCCACGCCTTCACGATGGCCAGATCGGCGAAGATGCCTTCCTCCATGATGTAGGTTTCCGCCGCGCCGTTCGGGCCGGTTGGGAAGTCTTTGTGCTCCTTGCCCTCCGCGATCACCGTGCCGACACCGGTTTTGGTGTAGAAGCCGGGGATGCCGCAGCCGCCGGAGCGCATACGCTCCGCCAAGGTGCCTTGGGGGTTGAATTCCAGCTCCAGCTCACCAGAGAGATACTGGCGCATGAACTCCGCGTTTTCACCCACGTAGGAGGAGATCATTTTCTTCACCTGCTTGGTCTGCAGCAGGATGCCGATGCCGAAATCATCCACGCCCGCGTTGTTGGAGGCGAATGTCAGGTCTTTGGTGCCAGCCTCTTTGATGGCTTGCAGCAACAGCTCCGGAATGCCGCACAGGCCAAAACCGCCAGCGGCGATAAACATGCCGTCATGCAAAAGGCCGTCGAGGGCCTCGGCTGCGGAAGGGTATATCTTTTTCATCGAAAGTTCCTCTGAAACGCGCCGCAGGTCCGGCTGTCGCGCCTATTAGTTACGTGGATTTGCTGCAGTTGCAACACGGATCGAAAATGGCGGGGCGGGTTTGGCGAGATGCTTGTTTGATCTGGGACGTGTGCTATGGTTTTGCGATATTGAAATACGACTTTTGAGTAGCGAGAGAATTTAAGTGGCCGACCCAATCCAACGACCGCAAGCGCGGCCCGTAGGCGACGCGCCAAGCGGGGCCGTTTCCGCCGAAGTTAAATGCTGTGCCGAAGTGGCGACCTTTGAAGGCTCCCCCGCTGCCAGTAAAGTTTACGGGCTGGACCCGAAAACCTGCCTCGCGCCGTCGGATGCGGACACCTATTGGGCGTCCGGCAGCGTGTCGGGCTCTGTCCCGTCGGACCGTATGACCCGCGACGGGGCACGATGGGCCTCGGTGGGTGTTGGCATGGAAACCGAGCTGGAAATCTCATTTGATGATGCCAGCGCCGCAGGCTGCATCGCCAACTCGACCTTCCACATGGAACCCGCACATATCGCATCCATCGAGACCGCAACCGTGTCATCGAAGCGGGCGATATTCCGCATCAAAGGCCAAACCGAGGGCGACGCGACATTGGTGGTCCGCTGCAACGGCGTCGACACGGGCTGGTTCCACGTGGCGTGTTTGACGCAGCAGCTTGTGACCATCGAAACAGGGTCGGTGATAACGCGGCGGACAAAATCCGTCAGCTACGACGTTGCAGCTATGAAGGCGTATTTTGACAAGGTGTATCGGCAGGCAATCATAAAAATTGACATTGTTGATCTAGGGGATATCGATCTGAGAGGTCACCCAGGGATCGCAACGCTCGATGTGGCCGAGAGCTTTTATTACGACCCGTTAGACCCGTCTGGTGGCATGTCGATTTTTAATCCCGAAGGGCGGGCTGCAGGCGGCGCAGCCGGTCACTTCGGGGAGGTGGTCTTGCCGATCATCGACGCGATGATGGGGCCATTGAAGAAGAACAGACAACGCTTGCTGCGTTACGTTCCTGCTGCCCCGTATGTGTCGGCGCGTAACGGTGTCGTTCCTCGGATAGGAGAGGGTCCAGGTGTCGTGTTTAAAGAGTACCCGGATGCGGATACGGGGCATAACGTGCTATGTCACGAGTATGGCCATATCAAGGGATTGGTACATCCAGAAGTGAGTGGGACGGACCAACTGCCCCAACATCTAACCGATTCATGCAACCAGCCCGTCCCTGCTTATGCTGGAACGAATACGGAAATGGCCAGCCCAGCGTCGCCCGCAGACCCAATTGTCATGGCGCTCGATCCATTGAACTTGATGGGGTACTGGCCCGTAATTGCTGATCAGACTCCGTTGAGGCGCGATCAGTGGATGAAGCTTCGTGAATAGAGGAAAGAATTATGGATTTCCATGTAACCGCTGAAAGCCTTTGCCCCCCCGCGATCGTCGAAAAAGCGCGGGCGATGGATATCTCGGATATCGATTCTGTATTTGTTTGGAACGATATCTCCGAGTCGGGTGCTGGGCCTGAGTGTCTTTCGGCCGTTGTCGGAGCGACGGCGCAGCGTGTAACCAAGACGAGTAATTATAATCTTGTGAACGTGCTTATGAGCGAGGCGGCGTTTATCGCTGAGGCCAACGGGCCAGAGGTGCGTTCGGCCTTGAAAGACATGGCCCAGCGTATTGAACCAGACAAGTACACGTGTGCCATGTATTATGAAATGCTTTCGGATAATGACATTGACTTGACCGCCGAGCACTTGCCCATCCCAGCATCGCAATGGGTGGTTAGCACGGGAGAGGGTACGCACATCGCGTTCCGACGCGCCATTTACCGTTTGCGTATGGGCGCGCCGGGGGCTCAGGAGCATCTGGCCGAGGGCCTAGCTGTGGTGGCGACGAAAACGTATCCCTTTCAAGCTCACATCCAACATCTGCTGAAGGCCAAGCTTCCGCAAAACCGCGCGCTTTTGGAGCCGTACCTTGATGATCCGCGCCGCCCGCCCGGCCTGTTCGGGCCGGGGCTTCCGATTGGCGAGTTCATCCGTAAGCACTTGCCGCGCTAGTTGGGGCTAGGGGCAGTCGCCGCGCGTTTTGCGATTATTTGGCGCAAAATGATCGGCGACATTGCAACGGCGCCTATGAGCATGGTGAGCAGGCCCGGGGCTATGAACAGGAATGACACGAGGGCGACCCACCAGCGTTCCCACTTGGCGAGGGGCGCGAAGAGGTAGCCACTGAAGGCGACGCCGAGCGACGCGATGCCGAGCATTGCCCCCAGCAGCGTGACCGAGAACAGCCACCACGTGAACCCGTCCGCCACCAGCAGCAATGCGGGGGAGTAGACGAAGACGAAGGGCACCAGCGCCTTGGCGATACCGAGGCGGAAGGCAGTGTTCCCCGTCTTGAAGGGGTTTGAGCCCGCTATGCCAGCGGCCGCATAAGCGGCGAGGGCCACGGGCGGCGTGATGTCGGCCAAGACCCCGTAGTAGAAGACGAAGAAGTGAGAGACCAACGGCTCCACCTGCAGCTGGGCCAAAGCGGGGGCGGCCACGGCCACGAGGATGATGTAAGTCGCCGTCGTGGGGATGCCCGCGCCCATAATGATGCAGGCGATGGCGATCAGGATCAGCGACACGAAAAGCGCCCATTGGGTGACGGTGAAATAGGACAGAACCGGAACCGTGCTGAGGAATGTGCCGATGTCGGTTGCCGTCTGCACCACGACGTAGCCCAAGCGGAACCCCACGCCCGTAAGTGTCACAACACCGACAACCACACCGACGGTGGCGGCGGCTGCGCCGACGGCGAGGGTGTTTTTTGCACCAGCGGCGAGGGAGTCCCACAGATCGCGGATCGTGAGACGGTGGGTCGGATTCAAGAAACCCACGACCACGCAGGCGATGATGCCGTAAACCGCCGCGAAGTCGGGAGTTTTGCCGGTGAGGATCAGGTAGACCAGAATGGCGAGCGGGATGATCGACAGCCAGTGGTCTTTGAGGACGGCACCGACTTTTGGCAGCTCTTCCGCGCGTAGGCCACGCAAGCCCAGCTTTTTGGCCTCTAGGTGGACCATGATGAAAATGCCGAAGTAATGCAGTAACGCGGGGAAGAGGGCGGCAGCCAAGACGTCGCGGAGCGGGATTTCGAGGTATTCGACCATGATGAAGGCGGCGGCCCCCAGAATGGGCGGGGTGATCTGACCACCGGTGGAGGCGGTGGCCTCTACCGCGCCTGCGAAGTGCGGAGGGTAGCCCACGCGCTTCATCGCGGGAATGGTGAGCGCGCCCGTCGTGACGGTATTGGCTATGGAGGAGCCGGAGATAGTGCCCATGAACGCTGAGGAGAAGATGGCGACCTTGGCAGGCCCGCCCGAATAGCGCCCCGCGATGACCATCGCGAGGTCAATGAACAACTGGCCCAAGCCGATGCGCGTGGCCAGAACGCCAAACAGGATGAACAAGAAGACATATTGCGCCATCACGCCAATGGCGATGCCGTAGATGCCTTGGTTGGTCATATAAAGGTGGTTGATAATGCCGAGCCAGCTGGCGCCGCCGTGCTTTAGCGCGCCGGGCATCAGGGGGCCGAAATAGGCGAAGACAAGGAACAGGATCGCGATGATCGGCAGCGTTGGCCCGACAGAGCGGCGGGTGGCCTCCAGCGTTAACAAGAGCAGCGCGGAGCCCATGAAGACGTCGAACTGCGACGGGTTGCCGACGCGCTCCGCCACGATGGTGGAGGGCAGCAGGGGCAGATACATCGCCGCGCCGACGGCCAGAACGGCCAGCATGATGTCGATAAGGGGCACGCCGTCGAAACGGTACCATGCCTTGGGAACGGTGTTGGTGGGATCGGATTTGCGCAGCCCGAACAGCAAGAACACGAGGCCTAGCACAAAGGACAGGTGGATGCCGCGGTGCAGCAGCTCACGGATCAGGCCGAAGCCGGAGGCGTAGAAGTGGTAGACGGACATGGCGACCAGCGCCAGCGCGATGACGTGACCCAGCATGCGGCCCGTGGGGCGAAACGCGGTTTCCGGATCGAACTTGCGCTCTATCTCGGCCAGTTGCTCCGGCGTGAGTTCGGTCGTTTTACTATCGGCCATGGGGCAAGTCCGTCGGTGAAAAATCGGTGAAGGTTGGATATGACAAAGCCCGCGCGCTATTTGCGCACGGGCCGTGTTGCAGAGTGAAGTGGCTTATTCGATCAGGCCAGCTTCTTTGTAGAACCGCTCCGCACCTGCGTGCAGGGGCACACCGATGCCGGTTGTCGCGGTTTCTGCAGTGATGGTTTTGCCTTTGGCGTGGCCCACATCCAGCAGCTTGCGGGATTGTTCGTTCCACAGGGCTTTGGTGATGTTGTAGATCAGCTCTTCATCCTCTTTCGCGGAGGTGAACCACTGCGCCCCAACGGCCACGGTTGGCGTCGCATCGACACCTTCATACGCACCGGCTGGAATGTCGGAGCGGGCGAAGAAGCCGTATTTGTTGGTCAGCGCATCCGCGCCTTCGCCGTCAATCGGGACCAGCTTGATTTCAGCGGCGGAGGCCAGCTCAACCAAGGAACCGGTCGGGTAGCCAGCGACCACGAAGAACGCATCAATTTTGCCGTTGCGCAGGGCTTCGGACGCCGCGCCGCCTTTCAGCGCCTCGGCGGTCACGTCTTCGACGGACAGGCCGTTGGTTTCCATGATCAGCAGCGCGTCAACATAGGTGCCGGAGCCTGGTTCGTCCAAGGACACGCGCTTGCCTTTGAGGTCGGCTACGGTGTCGATGCCGCTGTCTTTCAGGGTCACGAGGTGGATGTGCTCCTCAAAAAGGGCGGCGATGGTGCGCAGGTCTTTGGCTGGCTCTTTGCCGTCCATCGTGCCTGTGCCTGTGTAGGCCCAATAGGCGACGTCAGACTGGGCGAAGCCGGAGTTGCGCAAGCCGGACAGGATCGCGTTCACGTTATCAACGGACCCGCGCGACGACACGGCGGAGGCGATCAGCCCTTCAACACCGCAAGACCCGCCCGCGTCGCATTCGCGCGACCCAGGAGGCTTGGAAATCGCGTTCGCGATGACCCCACCAACCGGATAATAGGTATAGGCGGTGCCGCCGGTGCCGATGGTGAAGAACTTCAGGTCTTGGGCGACAGCCGCAGTGGCGAGGCCCGTGGCCAGAACCGCGCCGATCGCGGCGGCCTTCAGGCCTTGAATTGTAAACGTCATATTTTTCTCCCGGTTATGTCGTTGGCGGACACGCAGAGTGGGCGGACCGCTGACAGAATGATGCAGAAGGTCCCACCCTCTGAATCGATGGCAAACTTTAGGCATTGCTTGGCCGGAGTGTAAATACTTGGCGGCGCTTGCGCCGACGGCGGGGATGCGTGAAGTTGCGCCCCTGACGCCAAAGGAGAGAGCGACATGTTGATATATGGATTAAGCACCTGCGCAGTCTGCCAACGCGCCCGCAAAGAGCTGGAAGCCGCTGGACACACCGTTGCGTTTCGCGACGTGCGCGCGGAGCCGCTGAGCGAGGCCGAACTGTCGGAGCTGATTGTCGAATTTGGCGACCGGCTGGTTGACAGGACCACCAATGACTACCGCGCGTTGAGCGACTGGCTGAAGAATTCCGAGGCGGAGGACCAGATTGCCGCGAAGCCCAAGGTTATGGCGCGGCCAGTGATCCGCAACGGCGACGCGCTGCACCTTGGATGGGACGACACGGTGAAGGCCGCCTTGATACCTGCCTAGGGGCGGCCCATATACCGCCTCTCATGTTATGGAAGGCCGCTGCCCGTGCAACGTTACTCACTCCTCGATCTATCGCCAATTCCTGAGGGCGAAACCGCCCGCGATGCCTTGGCGAACACCTTAGAGCTTGCGCAGCACGCGGAAGCCCAAGGGTATCATCGCTACTGGTTGGCGGAGCATCACAACATGATCGGCATCGCCAGCGCCGCGACGTCGGTGGTGATCGGGCATGTGGCCGCTGGCACGAAAACCATCCGTGTGGGTGCGGGCGGCGTTATGCTGCCCAACCATGCGCCGCTGATGGTGGCGGAGCAATTCGGCACATTGGCCACGTTGTTTCCCGACCGCATCGACCTTGGCTTGGGCCGCGCACCGGGGACTGACGGGATCACCGCGCAGGCCTTGCGGCGACACATGCAAAGCAACGACCAGTTCCCGCAGGATGTGGCGGAGTTGCTGGGCTATTTGGGCGATGCGCCCGAGGGCGCGGCCGTTCGCGCGGTTCCGGGGGAGGGCACGCATGTGCCGGTCTGGATTTTGGGCTCCAGCCTGTTTGGCGCGCAGTTCGCGGCCTATATGGGGCTGCCTTACGCGTTTGCCTCCCACTTTGCGCCGCAAATGCTGGAGGAGGCTTTGCACATTTACCGCACCACCTTCCAGCCGTCGCAATGGTTGAAGGAACCCTACGCTATCGTCGCGGCCAGCGTTGTTGGCGCGGACACCGACGAGGAGGCGGCGTATCTGCGGTCGTCGCAGATGCTGGCTTTTGCACGGTTGCGCACGGGCAATCCGGGTAAGTTGCCGCGCCCCGTGCGCGATATAGAGGCGGAGATTGCGCCGAACGTTTTGGCGCAGGTCGGGCAGGCCTTGGCGGTTTCTGCGTCAGGAAGCCCCGAGACCGTGAAGCGCGGGTTGGCGGATATCGTGACGCGCTACCAGCCGGATGAGCTGATGGTGACGGGCATGATCCACAATCACGCGGCGCGGCTGCGTTCGTTCGAGATTGCCGCAGGCGCCTTGCGCGATCTGGTTGACTAGGGCCGCCGCGCGTTAGGTCACGGCGGCGACTTCGACGGCGTTGAAGTAGCTGATCAGCGCGTCGATGTCTGCGCGGGTCTCACAGATGCACGCCGCCGTCGAGACGGCGTCCGCCAGTGCGGAAAAAGGGGCGGTCACGGTGATTTCGCGCCAGTTTGACAGTGTTGGCCTGCCGGTGCGCGGGTCAAGAATGTGCCCCAACTGCCCGCCCTGATCAAACGTGGTGCCAAGCGGGGCGGAGGTCGCGAGCGCGCGGGTTTTCAATGGCACGCTGCCGCCCGCGTTGAGTTTGACCGGCCATGCGCCGCCGTCGGGGTGGCCGCCAACTGCGCGAAACTCGCCGGTGTCGATCAGGATATCGGTGAGCCCCTCGCCTTGCAAAAGATCGGCCACGCGGTCCGCGATGTAACCTTGCGCGATGCCGTTCAGGGTGAGCGCCATGCCGTGCCGCATCGTGATTTGCGACGGGGATAGCGCCACGTCGCGCCATCCGGTCAGGGTCATGGCGCGGTCGATGTCGTGCTGGTCTGGCGCGGTCCCCAAGGCGGAGGCTTGGGCGTAGACATCCCAAAGCGGTTGGACCGTCGGGTCGAACCGCCCCGCGCTCTTGTCATGAACCATGCTCGCGAGGCTGAGGCATTCGAGCAGTTCGAACGGCGGGTTTTCCAGCGTTGCGGTCTGGTTGAGCCGCGATAACGCGCTGTCGGCGCGGTAAAGGCTGAAAATGTTCTCCAGCCGCAGGACTTCGGCAGCAACGCGCCCGCTGATGGCTTTGGCGTCGGGGTGCGCAAGGCGCAGCGTGGCGCGTGCGCCAAGGGCCACGCCCTGCCACGTGTAGACGGGCTGCGCGGTGCTGGTGCCAGCGCAGGAAATTGCGGCGGCGCTGATCGTCAGAAAACGGCGTCGGCTGGTCATTGGCTATCCTCCCGAGGTGCGCGACAGGGCGCGCAGGCGGTTGTTGAAATCATCATCCGTAGCGTCGCCGTCTAGGGTAACGGGCGCAAGGACGGCGCTGTCGGGTATCTCGGCGAGGCGCATGACCGCGCCACCGTTTGCCTTGGCGAATTCCGTCGCATCGACTTGCCGTGCGAAGGGTACAATTTCTGGCGCACCCATGCCGCCGATGGCCCGCCCGCCGACAACATAAATGGCGTCTTCCGCCGTGATCCAGTTGCGTGCGCCGGGCGCGTCCCAAGTGGCCCCTGCCGCGCCCATGTCGTTGACCCAAATGGCTAAGACGTCGTGGCTTTGCTCTGGCATACGGGTGTAGGCGACGACGTCGCGCACTTGGCTAAAGAACAAAGGCGCGCCGGGAAGTCCGGCCAGATGGGCCTGCGCCTTCGGGCCGCCGTGTTCCAGAAGCTCCATCTGGCAATAATGCCCAACGGCTTCCGCCGTCAGGGGCAGGGCGGCGGTGTCTTGCACCACGTCTTCTTTGCAGGCGCTGAAGCTTAGGGCAGTGAGGGCGATCAGCAGATACTTCATGGCTCCACCGATCGAAAGGCTAGGGCAGCGACGCCCAAGGATGCGATGGGCCAAAGCAGGATCGAGCAGAGCGATTGCCACAGCGGGATGCTTGCGGCGGCACTGCCGATGCCAGCGGCGACGGAGGCGCTTTGGGATGCGGTCAGGTTGAACAGGCGGAAGGCGTCAGCCGGATTGGCCAGCAGCGCGGACGGGAACACGCGGGTGGTGAAAGTGCCGCCATTATCGGCCACCACGGCGGCGAGCAGGCCCAGATCGTAAAGGACGACGAGCGCCAGCCACAGCCCGATTGCCAAGCCAGCCGCGCCGGAAGATCTGCGGGCCAGTGAGGACAGCGCGTAGCCGATGCCAAGAAACGTGGCACCGAGCAAAACAGAGCTCCACGTGAGGCGCCACAATGCGCCAAGGCCGGATACCGATGCGGGATCGGCGGCAATCGCAATAACTGCCGCCGCGCCGTAGCCTGCGACAATGGCGATCACCAAAATGGCGGTGTGGGCCAGCAGCTTTCCGGCGAGGACTTCCCAACGCGCGACGGGGTAGGTGAGCAGCAGAGGCAGGGTGCCGCGCTCGACCTCTCCGGCGACGGCGTCAAAAGACATGAGCAACGCCACCAGCGGGACAAGATAGACCGAGAGCGACGTGAGCGACGCCACGATAACCGACAGGCGATCCGCCCCAAGTGCGCCCGTGGGGGCGGAGCCAGCGGCGGAGAGGACGAGCGAGAACAGCACCATGAGGAGGACGGCGATCAGGACCCATTGGTTGCGCCGCGCGATGTTGGTTTCGGTGATAACTGTGGCAAGGATACGCGTGATCATTGGCCGTCCCTCCGGCTGAAGTGACTGTAAATATCCTCAAGGCTTGGCGGAACGACGTCGATGTCGGCCACCTTGCCTTGAAGTTTTGAAATGCGGGCGAGCGTGTCGAGTTTCTCGTCTTGGGCGCAGGTCAGGTGCAGCGCCCCGTTGTGGCGAATGGCGTTTGGCAGCGCCGCCATGATGTCGCTGGCGTAACCGTTGACGGCGTTGATGTTGATGGCGACGGGCAGATCGGCGTCGCGGCGCAGGTCCGGCATTGAGCCTTCGGCGACAAGTTTGCCGCCCGACAGGATGAGTAGCCGGTCGGTGCGGGCCTCCACCTCTGTCAGGGCGTGGCTGGAGAGAAGGATCGCCGCGCCCTCTGCGGCCAATGTGTCCAGTAATTCGTAAAAGTCGCGGCGCGACACGGGGTCAAGGCCGCTTGTCGGTTCGTCCAGCACAAGCAGGCTGGGGTGGCCGATCAGGGCTTGGGCCAAACCGACCCGCTGGCGCATCCCCTTGGAGTAAGTACCGATGCGGCGCTTTGCGGCGTCCGCCAGACCGACACGGGCCAAGAGGTCCATCGCGCCCGCCGGGTTTTCGCGGCGCAGGCGCATGTAATAGGTCACTTGCTCCAGCCCCGTGAGGGCGGAATGGAAGGCGGCGTTTTCCGGCAGATAGGCCACGCGGTCACGGGCCTGCGCCTTGCCGGGCGCGCCGCCGCACACGGATATGTCGCCGCTATCGGGTGCGATGAGGCCAAGTATGACCTTCATCAACGTGGACTTGCCCGCGCCGTTATGGCCGAGCAGCGCCACGCGCTCCCCCGGATTTACGCGAAGGGAGACATCGGACAGGGCCCTCACCCCGCCGAACGTCTTAGTGAGACGCGAGATCGTTAACGTCGAAGTCATCTAGGTCACTTTCATTCCGCCGCTGGACCGCATCGGCCTCCATGGCAGTGTATTCGGGTAGAACTGTTACGGTTGGGGCGGCCATTAAGGGGGCGCTATCCACCACGCCGCCGGGAAGTGTGGCGGGGAAGCTGGACTGCGCCCAACGGATGAGCTGCACGGCGGGCGCGCCAGTGAGCAAAGCGGCGGCGGGTTGGGACCACAGGATGTGGTCCATCAGATCGTTGGGGCGGAACGGGCCATCTGCGATGCCGTCGCCGCCAAGGTCAAAGGCTGGATGATCGGACCAGTAATTGCCACGGCCCTCAAAGCTCCATTCTATATCGCGGGTGCCGACGTATTTGACCTGCGTGCGGTTGCCGATGAACGCGTTTCCGGTGAGCACGTTACGCTCCGAGCCTGCGGTGAAATGGATACCAATGTTGCAGCCTTCGAACCGGTTCCCGTAGATCAGATTTTTATGCGCGTTGTAGATAAAGGTGCAGCGATCCGCGCCGCCGCGTACCAGATTGCCGGACACATCGGCGTTGTTGGCGTAGTTCAACATAACCCCGTGGCTTAGGTCCGACAGGCTGAGGTTATCCTTCAGGATCACCTTGTTGGAGAACATGATGGCGTAGCCGAGGTGGTTGCCGATGGATACGTTGCCAGAGACCTCGGAGTCGTTGGTATACATGTAGTGAACGGCGAAGCGCAGGTCGCGAAACAGGTTGTTGCGGTAGGTGCCCTTGCGCGAGGTGTTGGAAAAGATGCCGTCGCGGCCCCAGCGGACTGTATTGCCCTCAACCAATGTGCCAGGGGAATTCCAGACGTAGATACCGTTGCCGCGGTCGTTCATGCGCGGGTTTTTTGTGCCCTCGATGATATTGCCACGAACGATCGCGTCATGGCCGCCGTGAACGTCGACGCCGTGCAGATTGCCCAAGAGGCGGTTGTGTTCGACCAACGCGCGGTCGGCTTTTTTCAATATCTTGATGCCCGCGTCGAGGTCGGGGCTGGCGAGGCCAGAGCCGGTGACGGTAATTCCGGTGACGGCGACGTCTGGCGCATCAATGGTGATGACGGTGCCAAAGCCCATGCCGTCGATGACGGCGTCATGCGTGCCAGTGATCGTGAGCGGGCGGTCGATCACGATTGCGCCTTCATATCGGCCAGCATCCAAGGAGAGCACATCGCCGAGGGCAGCCCCTGCGATGGCGTTTGCAAGGGTGCCCGACCCCGGTTGCACGTTGAGCTGCGCGGCCCAAAGGGGCCACGAGACCAGCGTAAACAAGCTAAGGATCAGGACACGTATCATCGCTTAGGCCTTCTTCGGCTCTACGAACATGCGGCCGCGCATCTCCATGTGGAGGGCGTGGCAGAACCACTGGCAGTAGTACCAGAAGACACCGGGCTGGGCCGCGACGAAGGTGACGGATGCGGTTGCCTGCGCGCCCACTTCCATCGCCACGCCATGGTTGCCCATGGTGAAGCCGTGGGTCAGGTCGTCGATGTCATCAAGGTTGGTGACGTAGACTGTCACCTCGTCGCCTTGCTGTACTGTGAACGACTCCAGCGAGAAGTTTGGCGCTTGGCTGGACATGTAGACGCGTACTTTGTTGCCGTCGCGGATCACGGTGTCCTGATAGTCGTCGAGGTCCACGCCGTCGGCTTCGGCTTGCTTGCGCGCGTCGGCCCACATCGGGTCGTTGCGATCCCAGACCGATTTCGGGTTCACCTTCGACGGATCAACGATGATCGAGTCGTGTGGTTCTGCGAAGGTCGGGCCGTCGTGGATCAACGTCATATCGTCGCCATCAATGGCGAAGAGCTGCTCGTTTTCCGGCTTGAGGGGGCCGACGTTCAAGAACCGGTCTTTCGAGAATTTGTTCATCGTCAGGTAGTATTTATCTGTCGCTTCCAAAGTCTCGCCCATAACGGTGGAGTTGTGGCCCGGCTGGTAGTGGACATCCTTCTTCAAGCGGATCGGGTCTGCGTCCTCGCCGTTATAAAGCTTGATCGCGTCGGCGATGTTCCATTTCACCACTTGGCTATCAAGGAACAGGGTAGTGTAGCAGTTGCCCTTCCCGTCGAAAGCGGTGTGAAGCGGTCCAAGGCCCAGTTCGGGTTCGGCCACCACAACGCTGCGTGGGTCGGCGTCTTCGTTGAACACAGCGTCCAGCTTGCGCACGTCGATCACGGAGACCGTCGGGGACAGCTTGCCGGCGATGCACAGGTGGATTTTGTCAGGCGCCATGTTGCAGCCGTGCGGGTTGTTCGGGATCGGGATGTAGCGGGTGTACTTTTTGTTTTGCCCTTTACGCCCGTCCAAAACTTTAACGCCGTTCAGTTCGATGAAATCACCGGCTTCGATGCCTTTTTCGATTTCTGCGATGTTGAACACCACGACGTGGTCGGAATCCGCCTCGGTCATCTCGGGGAGGGTCATGCCCATTTCCGAGTTATACGATGTCGAGAACGCATATTTGCCCTCGTAGTCGCAGTCCGTGTTATCGAGGTTACCGGTGACCATCACCTGCCATGCGACAGTCATCTCGTCGGCATTCAGGGCGGTGTAGAAGTTTACATACTTTTCTGGCTCGTCCAGCACGGAGCCGTCGTTGACCATTGGCACTTCGTCCTCGCCGTTACAGAAGACGTAGTTGGTGCGGGGCCATTTTTGCGGACGCAGACCGTGGATGGCCTTGGCGTTCGGGATTTCGATAATTTTGTCGCATTTCATCACGTCGCACCGCACACGCGCCACGCGGGTGTTGGCCTTGTCGTTCATGAACAAGAAGCGACCATCGTAAGTGCCTTCGGTGAAGGACATGTGCGGGTGGTGCAAATCGCCGTTTGGCGGGAAGTCATGGCCGTTGGCTGCCAGATATTCCTTGGTTTTCGGCAGCAGGCCTTCGGTCAAAATCTTTTTCGACTCGTTGGTGATGCCCCAGCCCGTGGCGGAGCAGATGTTGAACACCGGCACGCGCATCAGTTCGCGCATGGAAGGCACGCCCAGAATGCGCATCTCTCCGGCTTGGCCCGAGGACCAGAAGCCGTAGTATTCATCAAGCTGGCCGGGGCCAACTTCTGCGCCAGCGGCCGCGCGGGCGCTGGTTGCGGTGGCCACTGCTGCGGCGGTGACTGCGCCGCCTGCAAGCATGGCGCGACCGCCAAATGCGCCGGCAAGTGCTGCACTTCCGGCGGTGGCCCCCAGCAGGCCGCGCCGTGTGATTGGCAGGTTTTTAGTGTCAGACATTACTCGTCCTTTCAGTTGGTAACTTGTTGTTTGGTTTGGTTCGGGTGCCCCAGATTGACGCGCGCGAGGTCTGGCGCAGCGCCGACTTTTTCGCGGCGTTTGATCTTCTTGATCACAACGGGGCAGGTCGTTTTGGATTGGTAGAGCACCTGACAATGCAAACAGTTCACGCATTCGTTCGGGTTAATCTCACCAGTTGGGTGGATGGCCTGCACGGGGCATTGGTGGGCACAGGTTTGGCATGGGTTGCCGCACTCGTGGTATCGTTTGAGCCAGTCGAACATCCGCAACCGTGCGGGGATCGCCAGGGCCGCGCCCAGGGGGCACAGGTAGCGGCAGAAGAAGCGCTCCACAAAAAGGCCCGCGATGAGCAGGGCCGCGACATAAGCGACGAACGGCCATGCGCGCACGAAGTTCAAGATAATAGCGGTCTTGAAAGGTTCCACCTCGGCCAAGCGTTCGGCCTGCTCGATACTAGTCAGGGAGACCCCGAAAAGGCCGAGGAAGATCATGTATTTCAGCGGCCACAACCGTTCGTGCAGGCCCCACGGCAAAGTCCATTGCGGGATGCGGAGTTTACGCGCCACTTGGTTGAGAAGTTCTTGCAAGGCACCGAACGGGCAAAGCCAACCACAATACGCGCCGCGCCCCCAAAACAGCAGCGCTGCGGCAACGGCGAACCATAGGATGAAGGTCAACGGATCAAGCAAGAACGCCTGCCAGCTGAAGCCGGAGACAAGCGACCCGAACAGGGCCATGAGGTTCACCACTGATAGCTGTGCGTTCGCTATCCAGCCGAGGTAAACCAAGGTGACGGTCAGGAAACCGATGCGGAACCAGTAGAACCCGCGCGCGTTGCGTGTGGCCAGCGTCTGGAAAAAGAACACGCCTGTCAGGATGGTGAGCATGATGGCCAGAACGGCGATCTCTACCTTCTTGCCCGCCCAGATGCGTTGCCACAGCGCGCGGTGCGCGTCGGCCTCGGTTTGGGAGGTGACCGTTTCCACAGCGACGGGCACGTCGGCGGGGGCAGGGGCCGTGATCTGGCGGATGTATTTTTCGGGAAGTTGATAGCCGAGATCGAATGTGGTGAAGACTTTCTCAATCGCGCCAACTTCGCGTTGAACCAAAAGCTGGATGCGGAAAGGCTGCGTCGGGTCAAAGCCGCTGTCGGCGGGGATTTTGAACAGATCGGCCTCGTTGAACACAGGTGCTGCGTCGGCGGCGATTGAGTTGATGCGCTTGTGCATGCGGTCGCGGAACCGGACGGAGACATCGTTCTGGATCAGGACGATGCGGTCGAAGATGCCACCGCGCACGTAGCCGGAGCCCTTGAACGAATAAAGCCCGCGCCCCACAATCGCGACCGCGTGGTCGCCGTCGTCCAGCCAATCCGCCAAGTTGTTCGACACGGCCTCGCCCAGCACCGCGCGCCCGATTGCAGGGTGCGAGACGAGGGCGGTTTGCATCTCGATGAACGTCGTTTCGGGGGCTTCGGTCAAGGCGCGCTTCGCGGCGCGGGGATCATCCATTGAGGCGAAGGCGTCGTTGACCTGTCCGACGTCAAGCGCGAGACGGCGGAGCGTGCCGTCTCCTTCCAGTGTCATCCAGTCGGTGGCCGCGGTGGCGTCGGGGTCGATTTCAAACTGTGGCCCTGTGCCGGTTTCCTCGACGGCCAAGCCGCCCAAGCCAAGCTGGCGTGCGACCTTCAAGCCGGAGCGGATAATGGAGTCGTCAATGACCATGATCGTGACGGTCGCGCCCGATATGATGTCGAGCGTATGGGCAGAGCCGCCGGACTTTGCCTCCGCCACCAGATCAAGGCCGCGGTAGTTGGCGACAAGGGCCTTCACTTTGGTATCGGGGATGCCGATTAGAACGATGGGCTCATAGTGTTTGACCAGCGAGACGCCGATAACTTGCGCGTCTTCGTCGACGGCGACCATCGTGTGGATTGGCTTGCCGGAATAACCGGTGGTGGAGACGAAGTCGGAGGTAATGAAGGCCCAGCCGATGGCGCTGCCGCCTTTCAGGACTTCGATAGCGGCGATGTCGGGATGGGTGGCACCGAAGGCGTCGGCCCCCTCGACCAACGCGGCGGCGTCAATTTTGGGGAGCAGTTTTGACAGCACAGTCTCTGCGGATGCGGCGAGCGGGTAGAGCGCCAGCGCCAAGACGAATGCGAAGGATTGCAGAAGGAAGCGGAGGGTCGTCATGCGGTGGCATCCTTGAAAACAGGGTGCCCGTCGCTGTGGTGTATTGGCTGCAAGACTGCCGTACCCAAGTCGGGCAGTTGCGTGATGGAGGACATGGCCGGAGGGCCGCGCAGCATCGGGCGGATATTTCTTGCTTTTGGTGTCTGGGTTTGCGCGGCGCCGGATCGTGCCAGTACGCCGTTTAGCGTTAGCACGAGTGCGATGCGGTGGGATGCGGGGACGTGACCGTCGATTGCCTGACAACAGGTGAGGCATTTGTAGCAGCTATGCGCTGGCGTGGCGGGTTGGCCCTCGGCATCAATAAGCACGGTTTTAGCCGTGCCGCTGGCACAGATTTCCACAGCGAAGAGCGCGCCGGAAGACTGCGCGTGCGCAGGGCCGAATTGACCGTAAGCCGTTAAGCAGACAACCAGAATCAATCTGGTGAAAAGGGAAACCACACACTTCATAGGCGTGGTGTAGCAATGGCCAGCTACCGGGGACTTTGTTCCAGATCAAAGTCCTCGGCTAAAGACGATTTGTGAGCGATGGTGTTGCAACCAAGTAGAAATGTCACCGTGTTTGCAAAGCAGGAATGTCACCAAACACGCTGACGGGAGCAAGGCTTAGCAGCCCGGAGACTTCAAATATCGCAGGGCTGAAAAGCCTTGCAGGGGATCAGGTCAGGAGATCAGGGTGGCGTATTCTTCGCGAACGTCATCATCAATCTGTACTCCGCTATTGCCGCCGTACAGTCGATCATTCTGGTCTTTCCGAGGCCCCGAAATCCAGTAGTGATCACCGGTCTCAGTGTCGAAATAGTTCGCTTTGAAACCTGCACCCTTCAGGCTTTGGAATTTGAGGCCCTTGTAGTACAGCGTCTTCCCCGACTTCGAGAAATATACACGCCCAATCACAGCAGGGCCTTCAAGCCCGTCTGCCTTGCTTTCGATGTACATGATCTTTGAGCGTGACAGCCGGAACTGCGAGGGCAATTCCTCGTCAAGTTGAAGCTTGTCCATCCAATGATCGGCGTGTCTCATGCCGTCCTGATAATTGCATTGATCTCTAAAGTCATCCCTCAGCAGCGGCCCGCTCAGCGCGTCTGCGCTCGTAATACGCTTCCATCTTTGATGGGCGGCCCCTCGGTCGGCGTCCGGTCTTCTTGTATCCGTTCCTCGCACTCTCAGGTGTGAGCGATGGCTTCGCCAATAACTCTGATTATGTTGTTAACCAGATGTTAACCCGGTGACATACCACGCAAGCGTTCGGAGCGACGGCGCAGGAGTTCCACGACCGTCAGCAACGCCACGGAGACGACGACCAAGATCGTGGCGACCGCCAAGATTGTCGGGCTGATTTGCTCGCGAAGACCGATGAACATCTGCCATGGCAATGTCTTTTGACCAGCGGAGCCGACGAACAACACCACAACGACCTCATCAAAGGACGTGATAAACGCGAACAGCGCACCAGAGATCACGCCCGGCAAGATGAGTGGCATTTGCACGCGGAAGAACGTGGTGACGGGGTTGGCCCCCATGTTGGCGGCGGCGCGGGTCAGCGAGTGATCAAAACCTACCAAAGTGGCGGTTACGGTGATGATTACGAAGGGAATCCCCAACACGGCATGCGCCAGAATGACCTTGATGTAGCCGACCAAGGTTTTGTCCAAGCCAAGCGTGCTTTCCATCCAGTTCCCAAGGGTTGAATAGAAGAAGAACATGCCCGTCGCGGAAATGATCAACGGCACGATCATCGGCGAGATAAGGATCGCCATGATAGCGCCTTTAAACGGAACGTGGCTTTGGCTCAGCCCGATGGCGGCCAGCGTGCCCAAGCATACGGACATGAAGGTGGCAATTGGCGCGATGATCAGCGAATTTTTAAGGCTGCGCTGCCATTCATTGTTTGAGAAGAAATCCTGATAGTGCTTGAGGGAGTATCCCTCGGGGTCAAAACTCAGCATTTCAGGCGTGAAGGTAAAGAAATCCTCCGCGTTGAAGCTGAGCGGGATAACCACAAGGATTGGTGTGATGAGGAAGGCGAAGATCAGGCCACAGATAACACGGAAGCCGTAGTACCAGACCCGCTGCCCGAAGGTCGCATATGGTGGTATGCCCATTGTATCAGCCTCCCAGCTTGACGTTGTCGATGCCGACGATCCGGTCGTAGGCCCAGTAGAGCAGCAACACGACGGCGAGCAATATAGTGCCCAACGCGGCGGCCAAGCCCCAGTTCAGCGACGAAGAGATGTGATAGGCGATCCGGTTAGAGATGAAGACACCCTTTGTCCCGCCCACGATTTCCGGAGTGATATAATAGCCGATCGACAGGATGAAGACGAGGATTGAGCCTGCCCCGATGCCCGGCACCGATTGCGGGAAGTAGACCCGCCAGAACGCGGTCCAATTGGTGGCACCCAGGGACTTTGCCGCCCGAAGGTAGCTAGGCTGGATGGTCTGCATAACCGAATACATCGGCAAGATCATGAAGGGCAGCAAGATGTGGGTCATGGCCAAAATCGTGCCGAACTGGTTGTTGATCATGATCAGCCGCGCGTCGTCTGCCACGAGGCCCGCCCAGACCAGCACGTCGTTTATGACGCCTTGTTGTTGCAACATGACCTTCCACGCGGACGTGCGCACAAGCAAGGATGTCCAGAACGGCAGCAGCACAAGGATCATCAACAAGTTTGCCTTGCTGGCCGGTAAGTTGGCCAGCAGCCATGCGACTGGATAGCCCAGCAGAATGCAGGAGCCGGTGATTACCAAGGACATCACCAACGTGCGCCAGAACAGGCGGATCAGGATGCGCTTGTCCTCCGGCTGCATGGTGACGCCTTCGGGGGTCAGCTGCATGTCAATTGCGGTCAGGAAGTAGCCCGATGTGTAAGGCGCGGAATAGGTTTGGATGATGGCCCATGTGGAGACATCGCCCCAGCCGTCATGCAGGTCGATCAGCTTTTCCTTGAAAGGCGCGTCCTCGACCGGATCCCACCTTTTCATCTTGCGGCCGGACTGGCGGAACATGGAGGAGATGCCGCTTAACTCGTAGTTCAAGCGGGAGCCGAGGCGCGTGTGCTTCTTCTCGGCGACGGCTGCGATCATGTCGCGTGCAAAGGCGGCATAGACTTCTTCGTCGGGAAGCTCCCCTGTGGTACCGTCCCAACTGGCGATAGCGACCACGGTTTCAGGTAGCGTGTTGGCGACGATGTCGTTCTCGACCGACCGGAACAGCATGGACGCAATCGGGATAACGAAGGTGATAAATACAAAGGCCAGCAGCGGCGCGATAAGCAAGAGCGCCCGCATCTTCTGGCGTCGCAGCGCGCGCGACAGGCTCTTCTTGAGCGGGGTCCCGTCTGCGGCGAGTACGGGGCCGGTTGGCTCTTGATTGGCGGGGTCGTTACGCATGCTAGGTCTCGATTAAGTAGGGTTGGCCGAGGGCGTTATCGCCCCCGACCCTATTTTAAGAGGATGGCTTACTTAGCCAACCAAGCTTGGAATTTCGCGTCGATGTCGTCGCGGTAATCGGCCCAGAACTCGTAGTTGTACAAGAATGTGTTCTTGGCGTTCTCTGGGTCAGTTGGCATGTGCGGCGCCATGTCGATCCCCAGCTCGGCGTGCTTGCCGACCAGTGGTGCGGACGATTTACGTGCCGGACCGTAGGAGATGTATTTGGCTTGATCCGCCAGACGCTGGGTGTCTGTCGCGAACATGATGTAGTCGAGGGCGCGGGCTTTGCGCTCTTCGGACAGGCCAGCTGGGATGATCCAACCGTCAAGATCGAACACTTGCGCGTCCCAAAGCATCGCCACCGGCTGCTTTTGCTCTTCGATCACCGAGAACAGGCGACCGTTATATGTGGAGCCCATCACGACTTCGCCGTCAGCCAGAAGCTGTGGCGTGTCGGCGCCTGCGGACCACCAGATCACGTCGTCTTTGATGGTTGCCAGTTTGTCGAGTGCTTGCTGCTGACCCTCGGGGGTGCCCAGAACGTCGTACACTTCGTCTTTCGCAACGCCGTCACAGATCAAAGCCCATTCCATGTTGTTGATCGGGCGTTTTTCCAGCGAGCGTTTGCCCGGATAGGCTTCGGTGTCGAAGACCGCACAGATGGATGTAGGTGGCGTATCGCCAACCAGATCGGTGCGGTAGCCGAACGTTGTGGAGTATACGATCTGCGGGATGAAGCAATCGGACACCAGCAGGTCGCCGAAGTCTTCGGAGGCTTTGGTGCCGTCAGGGGCGTCGGCCAACATGGTGTCAGCGTCGATTTCCATGGCCAGACCTTCGTCGCAAAGACGGATCGCGTCAGATGCCACAACGTCCACAACATCCCAAGTGACGTTGCCCGCTTCGTTCATCGCGCGCAGCTTGGCGACGGCTTCGGCAGAGCTTTCGTCGTTGATGATGTTTACGCCGGTCTTTTCAGTATACGGCGTGTGGTAGGCGTTTTGTTGCGATGCCGAATAAGCCCCACCCCAAGATACGATTGTCATGTCGTCGGCCAGCGCGGACCCTGCCACCAAGGCACAGCTCGCGGTGGTGGCGATCAGATTAGTGATTTTCATTGTAGTCTCCCAGTTTCGCACGGATTTTGTTTGAGCGGCGCACCTTCCGGCGAAGAGGTGCGCTGCTGTGGGAAATTAGGCGTCAAGCGCCCTGCAATCGGATGGCATCCATCCGATGTCCACAACGGCACCGGGTTGCAGGCGAACCTGATCTGGTGCGTTGCGTGTTTTGACGATGAATTCATCGTTGTCGGCGACCCGCAAGCGGGTGCGGAAAGTGTCACCCATGTAGACGAACTCCAGCACCTCGGCCTTGAGGGTGTGTGAGCCTTCGGCCAGTCGGTTCATGTCGAATTCCACGCGCTCTGGGCGAATGGAGACGCGGGTTTTTTCACCGACCTTCGAGACATTGATCGGGTTGGCGTCGATCAGGTCACCGGTGGCAAGTTTGACCAGTGCCACCCCATTGTCGATAGATTGCACAACACCGTCGAGCGCGTTGTTTTCGCCAATGAACTGCGCCACGAAGCTGCTCATCGGTTCTTCATATAGCTGATCTGGCGGGGCCAATTGCTGGATGCGCCCGTCGTCGAAAACCGCAACGCGGTCCGACATGGTGAGCGCTTCTGTCTGGTCGTGGGTCACATAGACCACGGTGATGCCCAGATTATCGGCGATGCGCTTGATTTCGAACTGCATGTGTTCGCGCAGTTGCTTGTCGAGGGCACCTAGGGGTTCGTCCATCAAGACCAGCTCGGCTTCGAACACGAGCGCACGTGCCAAGGCGACACGTTGTTGCTGACCGCCCGAAAGCTGTGCAGGGCGACGCCCGCCGAATTCACCCATTTGCACCATATCCAAGGCGCGTTGGACTTTGGCTTCGCGTTCGGACTTGCCGATCTTGCGAACCTCCAGCGGGAACGACAGGTTCTCCGCGACGGTCATATGGGGGAAGAGCGCGTAGTTCTGGAACACCATGCCGATGCCGCGTTTGTGCGGCGGGATGTTGTTGATCGAGACGCCGCCCAGACGAATATCGCCGTGCGTCGCTGTCTCAAACCCTGCCAACATCATCAGGCAAGTCGTTTTGCCGGACCCTGATGGCCCTAGCATCGTCAGAAACTCGCCCTTCGCAATTTCTAGATTTAAATCCTTAACGACCAAGTTTTCGCCGTCGTAACTTTTCTGGACATGGTCAAAAGATACAAAGCCTTCTGATCCCGTTTTGTCTATCACGTTTAACTTCCCCGCTTAGTGCGAGATCAGGTTAGGGGCTGTGTCCCTGTATGTCACCAGCTTGTGAAAAATAGTTATGGTTTACAGGACTTGACGGAATAACTGCCCTATTTTCAGTCGTTTGAACCGATTCAGGCGAGGTAATAATCTTAGTGTTAAGTAAATTTTCTGAAAAGTTTTGTTTGGTCGAACATGTCTTCTAGGGCCTCCATCCGGTCTTTGGTGTCGCCCCAAGTGAGATTCTGAACCGTGGAAACCATCGTCTCCAGAAGCAGCAGCGGCGTCACTGCAGAATCCCAAGCGGAGGGAATAACAATACGGCTGCTGAAACTGATGTCCGCGAGATGGTGGACGGGGGAGCGCCATTGATCGGTAAACAAGATCAGCTTGGCACCCTTCGCGTGCGCCATTTCCGCCAGCTTCAAGGTGTTATTCTCGTAGCGGCGCATGTCGAACACAATGAAGATGTCGCCCTCTTTCACGTCCAATAAGTAGTGAGGCCACGCGTTTGACGTGGATTGGATGTGGGTGATTTTCGGGCGGATCACCTGCATGTGCAAAAACAGATACTCGGCCAGTGTGTGGGTGACGCGCCCGCCGACAATATAAAGGTGGCGGCTGGTGTCGGCCGCCAAATCACAGGCGGCGTCGAAGTCCTTCGGGTCGATCTGACCGAGTGTGTGGCGAATGTTGTCGATTACCGCGTCGGTCAAACGGTTTAGCAAATGTTCGGAGGGCGCGCGTTCGGCCCATGTATCGTGCTTGGCAATCGGGTTTTTGACCTTGGCCTTCAACTCCTCGCGCAGCTCCAGCTGGAACTCGGGGTATCCGCTGAACCCTAGTTTTTGCACCATCCGTGCGACCGTCGGCACAGAGACCTGAGCGTCCTTTGCCAACGCGCTGAGGGGGCCTAGGCCGGAAGCGGGGTAGTTTTCCAAAATAGAGTGGGCGAGCTGACGTTCCGCCCGTGTGAGGTCGTCCAGCTGGGCTTGTATGCGGTCTGAAATTGTTAGCGTGTCGTCGCTCATTAGGCAGTGCCTCATTTTTGATAGATAAATTAACAACCGAAACAAAGGTGTTACATATTTTTCAATATTTTGTTGACAGATGGGCCTTTTGGCAAGACGTTTATCAAATTGGAGGGCTCATGTCACAACTCACGCACGCGACTTCAGATGACACCGTAGTGGCCGTTAACGCCGCTGGCACGTCTAGCGTTGTGTTGGTCTGTGAGCATGCATCCCACCACATTCCGGCGTCGTTCGATGGCTTGGGCCTGTCCGATGCGGCGCGCAAAAGCCACGCAGCTTGGGATCCCGGTGCGATGGGCGTTTCGGAGATACTGGCCACCCGTCTTGATGCGCGACTGGTTGCCAGCGGCGTGTCGCGGCTTGTCTATGATTGCAACCGCCCGCCAAGCTCCCCCGACGCGATGCCCGCGTTGAGCGAGGTTGTGGAGGTGCCAGGCAATACTGGATTGAGTGACGAAGACCGGCGCGCGCGTGTCGATATGTTCTACCGCCCCTTCGAGGCGAAGCTTCGGCAGGTTCTGGACGACGTGGTCGACCCGATTGTTATTACAATCCACAGCTTCACGCCCGTGTATCACGGGGTTTTTCGACCCGTAGAGATTGGCGTTTTGCACGACAGTGACGCGCGGTTGGCGGATGCGATGTTGAAGGTGGCCGCAAAACATACCAACGCAAATGTGCGGCGCAATGCGCCTTACGGCCCGGAGCACGGCGTCACACACACGTTGCAAGAACATGCTATCCCGAAGGGGCGACTGAATGTGATGTTAGAGGTTCGCAACGACCTGATAGAGACAGCAGCGCAGCAGGATGCCATGGCCACCCTTTTGGCGGGCTGGATTGCCGATGCGTGCGCCGAGTTAGGCCGTGAGAGGGATGTGCAATGTCGGGCGTGATCCGTGGCTATATCCGCGCCGTGGATGCGGTGAACTTTCGCGTCGGCCGCGTGATGATGTACGGGATTTTCGTATTGATGGGGATTCTGCTCTGGTCCTCCATCAGCAAGACCTTCTTCCTGCCGTCGCTCTGGACGCTGGAAATGGCGCAATTTGTGATGGTCGCCTATTATATCCTTGGCGGGCCGTATTCGATCCAGCTTGGCTCGAATGTGCGGATGGACCTGCTGTATGGCGAATGGTCGACTCGCAAGAAGGCGTGGTTTGACCTGATGACGGTCTGTTTCTTGATCTTCTATCTCTGCGTGCTGCTCTATGGTGCGGTTAGCTCCACGGCGTATTCGTTGGGCTACTGGGGGACGGAGCCGTTCTCGTTCTTTGGCGGGTTGGTCACGGGCAGTGAGGAGGTCGGCCGTATGGAGCGATCCTCCACCGCGTGGCGCCCGTACCTCTGGCCGATCAAAGCCACGATGATTTTGGGTATGTTCTTGATGCTGCTGCAATGCATCTCGGAACTGCTGAAAGATGTTCTGCGTCTCAAGGGTGAAGCGATCTGATGTCCTATGAATTGATTGCGACCCTTATGTTTTCGTCAATGATGCTGATGCTGCTCACGGGGCAGCGGGTCTTTGGTGCGATTGGGTTTATAGCGGTGGTCGCCGCCTTGTTGCTGTGGGGGGACAAGGGGGGCTTTGACATCGGGTTCTCAGCCGCGATGAAGCTGATGAAATGGTACCCGCTTCTGACGCTGCCGATGTTTATTTTCATGGGCTACGTACTGTCGGAGAGCAAAATTGCGGACGACCTATACAAGATGTTCCATGTCTGGATGGGCGGGCTGCGCGGCGGTTTGGCGATCGGGACGATCGGGCTGATGGTGCTGATCTCGGCAATGAACGGGCTGAGCGTCGCGGGTATGGCAATCGGATCGACTATCGCCCTGCCCGAGCTTTTGAAGCGCGGCTATGACAAGCGGATGGTGACGGGGGTTATTCAAGCCGGGTCCAGTCTGGGCATCCTTGTCCCGCCCTCTGTCGTGTTGGTGCTTTACGCAATGATTGCGCGCCAACCTGTGGGCCAGCTGTGGCTGGCAGGGGTTATACCGGGTCTGATGATGGCCAGCTTGTTCGTGCTCTACATTATTGTGCGCTGCCGGATGAACCCCGTGCTGGGGCCGGTCCTAGATGAGAGCGAGCGTGATATTCCGCGTGCCGAGAAACTGCGTTTGCTGCGGGCGGGGTTGCTGCCGATCATTATCTTCGCGACGATGATGATCCCATTTGTGAAAGGCTGGACGTCGCTGGTGGAAAGCTCTGCCATTGGTGCGATGACTGCATTCTTGGCGGCTGTTCTGAAGGGGCGCATGACCCGCACAGTGTTCGAGAATTCAGTGCGCAACACGCTGGGTATCACCTGCATGTTCATGTGGATCATTCTCGCCGCCCTTGCCTTTGGCGCGGTGTTTGACGGGCTGGGCGCGGTTAAAGCGATCGAGAGCCTGTTCACGGAGCGGTTGAACCTGAGCCCTTGGACCATCCTGATCTTGATGCAGCTTAGCTTTATCTTGATGGGGACGTTCTTAGACGACACGGCGATGCTGGTGATCGTCGCGCCGCTTTACGTGCCGCTTGTGGGTGAGCTGGGGTTCGATCTGATTTGGTACGGCATCTTGTACACGATCACGACGCAGATTGCCTATATGACGCCGCCATTCGGCTACAACCTGTTCTTGATGCGCGCTATGGCCCCGCCCCAGATCACGCTGCGCGACATATACTCGTCCATCACGCCGTTTGTGCTGATCATGATACTGGCCTTGGCTCTGGTGATGGTCTTCCCTGGCATCGCCACGTGGCTGCCCGATTACGTTTACAACAAACCATAAAAGAACCGCCCCAAGGTGGTCGTATTTCAACCAACAAGGAGAAAAAGACATGACTTCAAGACGCAAGTTTATCCAAGGGGCGGCAATCGCCCCCGCGGCTGCGGCGCTGTCGACACCAGCCCTTGCCCAGAACACGATCAAATGGCGCATGCAGACCTATGCCGGCGCATCCTTGGCCGCAGAGGTCATCGTGCCCGCGATCGAGATGTTCAACAAAATTGCCGGCGACCGGATGCAGATCGAGCTGTTCTTTGCGGACCAGCTCGTGCCGACAGGTGAGCTGTTTCAAGCGATGCAACGCGGCACAATCGACGCGGTGCAATCGGACGACGACTCTATGGCGTCCCCGACGGAGGTCACTGTGTTCGGCGGCTACTTCCCGTTCGCCTCGCGCTATTCGCTCGACGTGCCGGTGCTGTTCAACAAATACGGGTTGAACGAGATCTGGGAAGAAGAATACGCCAAGGTTGGCGTGAAGCACATCTCCGCCGGTGCGTGGGATCCGTGCCATTTTGCCACCAAAGACCCGATCCGCAGCTTGGAAGACCTGAAGGGCAAGCGCATCTTTACCTTCCCAACGGCGGGCCGCTTCTTGTCGCAATTCGGTGTGGTTCCGGTGAACCTGCCGTGGGAGGACATCGAAGTCGCAATGCAAACCGGCGAGTTGGACGGCATCGCATGGTCTGGCATTACCGAGGACTACACTGTCGGCTGGGCGGATGTGACAAACTACTTCCTGACGAACAACATCTCTGGCGCGTGGGCCGGATCGTTTTTCGCGAACATGGATCGTTGGAACGAGTTGCCGGAAGACCTGCAAACCTTGTTCCGCGTCTGCTGTGACCAGTCACACTACTACCGCCAGTGGTGGTACTGGGGCGGCGAGGCCGACTTGCGCGTGAACGGACCCAAGCTGGAGCTAACGTCGATCCCTGATGAGGAATGGGCAACCGTGGAAGCAAAAGCGTTCGAATTCTGGGAAGAAATCGCCGCAGAATCCGACACCAAGCGCCGCGTCGTTGACATCATCAAGAAGTACAACGCTGACATGGTCAAAGCTGGCCGCCCGTACCGCTACGGCTAAAAATCAATTTGCGGGGGCGGCCTGCGCGTTGCCCCCGTGATCCTCCATGAAAGTGAACAAAATGCCTGCTACATTGACATTTGATGACATGAAAACCCAAGTCGCGGACGGAACGGTTGATACTGTTCTGGTTTGCTTTGTCGACATGCAGGGGCGCTTGATGGGCAAGCGGTTCCACGGCGCGAATTTCGTGGAAACCTCGTTCGAGGAAACCCATTGCTGCAACTATCTATTGGCCACTGACTTGGAAATGGCGACGCCGGAGGGCTACGCCTCCACCAGCTGGGAAACCGGCTATGGTGACTATGTAATGAAACCGGACCTGACGACCCTGCGCCCCGTTCCATGGTTGGAGGGCACGGTAATGGTGTTGTGCGACGTGCTGGATCACCACACCCACGAACCCGTTCCCCACTCGCCGCGCGCTATCTTGAAGAAGCAGATCAAACGGCTGGAAGCTTTGGGGTTCGAGGCTAAGATGGCGACCGAGCTGGAGTTTTTCCTGTTTGAGAAAACCCTAGACGAAATCCGCAAGGGCGGGTTCCGCGACTTGGCCCCCATCAGCAGCTACAACGAAGATTACCACATTTTCCAGACCACCAAGGAAGAAGGCGTGATGCGCCCGATCCGCAACCACCTTTATGCGGCGGGGCTTCCGATTGAGAACTCCAAGGGTGAGGCGGAGGCCGGTCAGGAAGAGCTGAACATTCGCTATTCCCCTGCCCTTGAGTGCGCGGACTACCATTCGATTGCGAAGCACGCGATCAAGGAAATCGCGTGGCAAAACGGGCATGCGGCGACCTTCTTGCCGAAGTGGCACAAGGATCGCGTTGGCTCTTCTAGCCACGTCCACCAATCCTTGTGGAAAGACGGCGAAGCGGCGTTCTTTGACAAGTCGGGCAAGCACGGCATGTCCAAAGTCATGGAGCACTACATGGCGGGCTTGATCCACTATTCGCCGGAATACACATATTTCCTTGCGCCATACGTCAACAGTTACAAACGGTTCTCCAAGGGGACGTTCGCGCCGACCAAAACTGTTTGGTCCGTTGATAATCGCACCGCCGGATTCCGCTTGTGTGGCGAGGGTACGAAGGGCGTGCGGGTTGAATGCCGCATTGGCGGGTCTGATCTGAACCCCTATCTGGCGCAGGCCGTGATGCTGGCGGCGGGGATCAAAGGTATTGAGGACGCGATGGAGTTGGCACCGGCAACCACCGGCGACGTCTACGAGGATGCCAAAGCTATGGACATTCCGCAGACATTGCGCGACGCGACGCAGACGCTGCGCGGATCGAAATTCCTACGCGAAGTTTTGGGCGACGATGTTGTCGACCATTACACCCGCGCGGCGGAATGGGAGCAGGAAGAATTTGACCGTGTCGTGACCGATTGGGAAATCGCGCGCGGCTTTGAGAGGGCTTAAACCTATGACTATCCAATGTATCTCTCCTATTGATGGATCCGTTTATGCGGAGCGCGAGACACTGTCGCGCGCGGAGGCTGACGCGGCGGTGGCGCGTGCCAAGGTCGCGCAAACTGCATGGGCGGCGCGCCCCCTGTCCGAGCGGATCGCGCTGGTGCAAGCGGGCGTCGCGGCCGTGGGCGCGATGAATGACGAGATCGTGCCGGAAATCGCGTGGCAGATGGGCCGCCCTGTCCGTTACGGCGGCGAGTTCGGCGGTTTCAACGAGCGGGCAAGCTACATGGCAAGTATCGCAGAGGAGGCGCTGGCCCCGATTGTAGTCGAAGACAGCGACGCCTTTCGCCGCGTGATTAAACGGGTGCCGCACGGGCTGGTGCTTGTGGTGGCCCCGTGGAATTACCCATACATGACGGCCATCAACACGGTGGCCCCTGCCCTGATCGCGGGCAATGCCGTGATGCTGAAACACGCGTCGCAAACGCCCTTGGTGGGTGAACGCATGGCCGCTGCCTTCCATTCGGTAGGCATTCCCGCTGATGTGTTCCAGAACGTGTTCCTTGACCACACAACTACGTCGGAGCTGATTGCGGACCGCGCGTTTGGCTTCGTCAATTTCACGGGTTCCGTCGGTGGTGGCAAGGCGATGGAAGCTGCCGCAGCGGGGACATTCACAGGCATCGGCTTGGAGCTTGGCGGCAAAGATCCCGGCTACGTTATGGACGACGCCGACGTGGACGCGGCGGTCGATACGCTGATTGATGGCGCGATGTTTAATGCGGGCCAGTGCTGTTGCGGGATTGAGCGGATTTATGTGCACGTTTCGCTGTTCGATGAATTCGTTGCAAAAGCCGTAAAGATCGTGAACGGCTACAAACTGGGCAACCCGTTGGAGCCGGACACCACCATGGGGCCAATGGCGCACGTCCGGTTTGCCGAGGAAGTCCGCGCGCAAACGGCGGAAGCCATCGCTGCTGGCGCCACTGCGCAGATCGACCCCGCCAACTTCCCAGAAGACGGGGGCGCGTATCTTATGCCGCAAATCTTGACCAATGTGACACATGATATGCGCGTCATGCGCGAGGAAAGCTTTGGCCCCGTCGTGGGCGTCATGCCCGTCAAGGACGACGCCGAAGCCATTGCGTTGATGAACGACAGCGACTTCGGTTTGACCGCATCACTGTGGACCAATGACGCCGCGCGCGCCGAGGCGATTGCCGACCAGATCGAGACGGGCACCGTCTTTATGAACCGCGCTGACTACCTTGATCCGGGCCTGTGCTGGACCGGTTGCAAAGACACAGGCCGCGGCGGCGGCTTATCAGTCATCGGCTACCACAACCTGACACGACCCAAGTCGTTCCACCTAAAGAAGGCTTAACGCACATGAGCATCACCGCTAACTGGTCCTACCCGACTGCCATCCGTTTCGGCGCAGGCCGCATTTCAGAGATCGCGGACGCCTGCGCTGTCGCTGGCATCAAGAAACCGCTGCTCATCACCGACCGCGGTTTGGCCAATATGGACATCACCACCAAAACGCTGGACCTGATGGACGCGGCAGGCCTTGGTCGCGCCATGTTCGCGGATGTGGATCCCAACCCGAACGAAAAGAACGCCGCCGCAGGCGTTAAGGCCTACAACGACGGCGGGCACGACGGCGTGATTGCGTTCGGTGGCGGCTCCGGCCTTGATTTGGGCAAGCTGGTCGCCTTCCTAGCGGGGCAAACGCGCCCGCTGTGGGACTTTGAAGACATCGGCGACTGGTGGACCCGCGCCGACGCCGATGCCATCGCACCGATTATTGCGGTGCCAACCACGGCGGGGACCGGCTCCGAAGTGGGGCGGGCCTCTGTCATCACCAATTCCGAGACAGAAGAAAAGAAGATCATCTTCCACCCGAAATTTCTGCCAACAGTGGTAATCTGTGATCCTGAACTCACGGTAGGTATGCCCAAGTTCATCACGGCAGGCACGGGGCTGGATGCGTTCGCGCATTGCGTCGAGGCATTCTGCTCGCCGCATTACCACCCGATGTCTCAGGGCATGGCGCTGGAAGGTATGCGCTTGGTGAAGGAATATCTGCCACGTGCCTATGCGGACGGTAGCGACCTTGAGGCGCGCGCGCATATGATGTCGGCGGCGGCGATGGGTGCAACGGCCTTCCAAAAAGGACTGGGCGCAATCCACGCGTTATCCCATCCGATTGGCGCGATGTATCACACCCACCACGGCACAACGAACGCGGTTTGCATGCCGCCTGTTTTGCAGTTCAACAAACCGGCGATTACCAAGGTGATTTCGCAAGCCGCGAACTACTTGGACATCGACGGCGGGTTCGACGGGTTTTGCGACTACGTGGACGAATTGAACGCCTCTTTGGGCATCCCAAAGACACTTGCGGGCCTTGGGGTTGAGAACCCTGATATTGACCGCATCGTGGCGGGCGCGTTGAGTGATCCAAGCACGGGCGGCAATCCTGTGAAGATGACGAAGGAGAACACGACGGCACTTCTTCTTGCGTGCATCGGGTAAGTAATAAAAGTGCGCCACGCTTTCTACCTAAGTGTGGCGCCTACCAAATTCCCTTTAGCTGGCTGAACAAGGCCCCGATGACGGCGTTATCCTTTCGGTGGGCGAATGTCGCGATGCTAAGGCGCGCGGGCACAGAAACGGTGTTGCAGATCGTTAGGCCAAAAGTCTGTTGTTGATGCAACGCAATTGAATCGCGGCACAGGCTTAGCCCGACACCAACGCGCACCATTGCTAGCATTGACGCTTCCTGATCCACTTGTGAGACCACGTTTTGCACGCAGTTGTGCGCCTCAAATATATCGGTGAGCAATCTGTTATGGACCGATGCGGCGGGCGTGCCAATCCACGGCAAACCGGCCAGCTCTGCCCAGCTTGCGTTCCTGACCCGCGCATCCCACCCGACAGGCGCAATAACGCTGTAAGAGAAATCGGCTAGCGGCTCAAAATGGATGGGGTCGTCGTCCATGGTCTGTTCAGTCTCGTCGCGGGCGCTCAGATAAAAGCCTGCGTCAATGACGCCACGTTTTAGTCGATCAAGAACATCGCCGCTAACGCCATGCATAAGCTCGGTCGTTATACTCGGGAATTCGGTGCCGAGGCGGCTTAGAAGTTGTCCTAGTCTGATGAATTCGGGGTCAACGATGGTCCCGATTTTCAAGGTTCCCGTCACCTGCCCCGATTGTTTGTTGGCGCTACGGTGAAAGTCGCTCATCGCGGTGAGGACGCTGACGGCTTTGGGTAGAATGGCCTCGCCATCATGGGTCAGCCGTAAACCAGTTGGTGTACGCTGAAACAGCGCCATTCCTGTTTCTTCGGCCAGCCGTTTGATTTGGTGGCTGACGGCGGGTTGCGTCAGGCTAAGAACCTCGGCGGCCTTAGACACGCTCCCCTCCCGCGCGACAGTCACGAAAGCGAGGATCGCGTTGGTGTTGGAGAAGCGTTTCATATAAATATTTGTAATACCGAGCTGCTACATTTGTCATTAGAAAAAGCGGCTAGTGTTCGCGTAACGTCGTCAGAACTGGGCCGAGGCGACAGTTAGACGCCTTGAGGGGGAGCGGCGCATGACAGAAAGTGACACCACATTTGATTACATCGTGATCGGCGCGGGGTCGGCGGGTTGCCTGTTGGCCAATCGCCTGAGTGCGGACCCTGCAAAGCGCGTTCTACTGCTGGAGGCGGGGAAGGCTGACACCTATCCGTGGATCCATATTCCGGTCGGCTATCTCTATTGCATCGGCAACCCGCGCACTGACTGGATGTATTCCACCCAGCCGGATAAGGGGCTGAACGGACGCAGTCTGCGCTATCCCCGCGGAAAGACGCTTGGTGGGTGCTCCTCCATTAACGGTATGATTTATATGCGCGGACAGGCGCGCGACTACGACAATTGGGCCGCGTTAAGTGGGGAAGATGGCTGGTCGTGGGAGAACTCGCTGCAGGACTTCAAGGCGCATGAGGACCATTATAAGCTCGACAACGGCCAAAATCCGAACACCGCGCCGACAGGCCGTTTTTCCGACCACCACGGTCATGGTGGGGAGTGGCGCGTGGAAAAACAAAGGCTGCGGTGGGACGTGCTTGATAGCTTTGAGGACGCCGCAGTTGAGGCAGGCGTCGACCGGACGAGTGATTTCAACACTGGCAATAATGCCGGTGTCGGATATTTCGACGTCAACCAGCGCCAGGGATGGCGTTGGAATACGGCGAAAGCGTTCCTAAGGCCCGCTAAAGCCCGCCCGAACCTAACGATTTGGACAGAGGCGCAGGCAGAGAAGTTACTTTTTGAGGACATGCCGGATGGCAGCCGAAGATGCGCGGCGGTTAGGGTTGATAGGGGTGGGCAGTCGGTAACCGCGTATGCGCGCCGCGAGGTCGTGCTATCTGCTGGTGCGGTAAATTCGCCGCAGATCTTGCAGCTTTCGGGGATCGGTCCAGCGGATGTATTGAAGGCGCACGGGATCGACGTTGTGCGTGATGCGCCGGTTGGCGAGAACTTGCAAGATCACCTGCAAATCCGGTCGGTCTTCAAGGTGAAAGGCACGCGCACTTTGAATACCTTGGCCAACAGCCTGATCGGCAAAGCCAGAATTGGCGCGGAGTATCTGCTGAAGCGAACTGGCCCGATGAGCATGGCCCCAAGCCAGCTGGGTGCTTTTACGCGATCGGACAGCACCCTCGCGTATGCAAATTTAGAATACCATGTGCAACCGTTGAGCCTGGAGGCGTTTGGCGAGAACTTGCATAATTTCCCCGCTATCACCGTCAGCGTCTGCAACCTGAACCCGACCAGCCGCGGGTATATCCGAATAGCCTCACGGGATTACCGCGACCCGCCGGAAATAACCCCCAACTATTTGGCGACTGATGACGACCGCAAGGTCGCCGCCGACAGTCTCCGGCAGGTTCGCAAGATTATGAGCCAGCCGTCGATGCGGCGGTATCAGCCGGAGGAATACCGCCCCGGCGTTCAGTACCAAAGCGACGCTGATTTAACGAAACTGGCAGGCGACATCGCGACCACTATTTTTCATCCCGCAGGCACCGTGAAGATGGGCCACGCGGAGGACCCTACCGCAGTTCTAGACCCGAAACTGCGCGTGAAAGGCATCCGGGGTTTGCGTGTCGTGGACGCGAGCATCATGCCGGAAATTACCAGCGGGAACACCAACTCCCCGACCATCATGATCGCGGAGAAGGCGGCCCGCTGGATTATGTCCGGCGACTAGCCGACGGTTTTCTGGGCCATACGAATGGAGGTTTCGATGATGTCCAGCGCCTCCGCAAAGACGTCGTCTTGTACGGTGATCGGCGAGAGAAAGCGGATGACGTTTCCGTGGACGCCGCAGGTTAGCAAAATCAGGTTCTGTTCCAGCGCGTGGGCCTTCACCGCGTTCGTGAAATCGGCATTGGGCGTACTGGTGTTTGCGACGTTGAATTCCACGGCAACCATAAGGCCCGGGCCACGGATATCTGTGATTTCTGGAACATCGCCGCGCAGGCTTTCCAAGCGCTGCTTCAACCGCGAACCGAGGAAATTGGCGCGATCGCAAAGCTCCTCCTCCTCGATAACATCGAGAACGGCGTTCGCGGCTGCAACCGAAAGCGGGTTGCCTGCATAAGTCCCGCCAAGCCCGCCTGGATTGGCGGCATCCATCACCTCCGCCCGCCCCGTAACGGCGGCGATCGGGAATCCGCCGCCAAGTCCTTTAGCCATCGCGGTCAGGTCGGGAACAACGTCGTGATGCTCCATCGCGAACATCTTGCCGGTGCGGGCGAAGCCGGTTTGAACCTCATCCGCGACCAGTAATATGCCGTGTTCATCACAGACTTTACGCAGATAAGTCATCAACGCCGTCGGGGCCTCGTAGAAGCCACCCTCGCCTTGGACGGGCTCGATCATGATGGCCGCCACGCGTTCGGGGTCGATGTCCGCTTTGAACAGCTTGTCCAACGCGGCAATAGAATCCTCAACGCTGATGCCATGCGCTGCAACTGGGAACGGCGCGTGAAATACGTCCCCCGGCATCGCGCCAAAGCCTTTCTTATAGGGCACGACTTTTCCGGTCAGCGCCATGCCCATAAACGTCCGCCCGTGAAACGCGCCCGAAAATGCAATGACCGCTGAGCGCCCCGTCGCGGCGCGCGCAATCTTCACCGCATTCTCGGCGGCTTCTGCGCCGGTGGTGACAAATATGGTCTTCTTAGCGAAATCGCCTGGCACCAAATCGTTCAACCGCTCTGCAAGCGATACGTAGTTTTCATAGGGCAGCACTTGGTGGCAAGTGTGCGTGAAGCAGTCAAGTTGGGCCTTCACGGCCTCAATGACTTTGGGGTGGCGATGACCGGTGTTAACCACGGCAATGCCTGCGGCAAAGTCAATGTATCGGTTGCCCTCTACGTCCCACACCTCGGTGTTTTCAGCGCGGGCGGCGAAGATGTTTGTCATCACGCCCACGCCCCGCGCAATCGCGTCAGTGCGGCGGTTGTTAAGTTCGGAGTTTAGCATCGCAAGGGTCCTTTTAACGGCGCCATTCCAGGCGGATGTAGGATCATTTTCTGCGACCATGGTAGCTACTTTAAATGCGTTGGAAAGAGCGATCTTGACCCTTAAATGCGAAAAGCTTTGGTCGTTTAACTATGGGAAATCCGCGGCGTGTTTCACATAAATTCTCCAAGTTTTCGTGCAGGCATTACCTAATTTTTAAACGGTCCGCGGGTAGAACGGCGTCATTACCCAAGTGAGGCACCCATGGTTCCAATTCCTAACTTCTTTGAACGGCGACCTGGTTGGGTGGGTTGAACAGATTGGGTAAGTGTCAGCCGGACGGCGTTCATATCAATGTTTTAATGGCCACATTTAACGGGGCCGAATATCTGCCAGAGCAGCTTGATAGCATAGCCGCGCAAACCTTCGGTGCCTGGTCTTTGTGGGTTGGCGACGATGGGTCAACCGACGAGACTGAGCAAATACTGCAGGAGTTTGGCGCGAAGGGGCACCCGTTGCACATTCGCCAAAGTGGCGGGTTTGGTAGTGCCACGAACTTCATGTCTTTGCTTGCGAATTTACCATCTGTTGAGGGCGCGCCGGATTGGATCGCATTCACCGACCAAGACGATGTTTGGCTGCCTGACAAGCTGGAACGCGGAGTTACTGCCCTGCGCCAGTATCCCGATACGACGCCAGCGCTGTATTGCAGCCGTACGTGGGTCACGAACAGCACCCTGACGCGTCGAGTTCCATCTGCGCCGATGCCCCGACAACCTAGTTTCAAGAACGCGCTGGTGCAAAATATCGCCGCCGGAAACACAATACTGCTGAACCCCGCCGCTGCTGAACTTGTCCGCGCCGCGGCATCAGAAGCGGGGCCTGTGGTTATGCACGACTGGTGGGTCTATCTATTAGTTACAGGTGCAGGCGGCATTGTGGAGTATGATAACACCCCTACCCTACTTTACCGACAACATGCACGAAACGTCATCGGCGCAAACCTCGGGGTTCGGGCTAGATTGCGGCGAATTGCTATGGTGTTGAATGGGGAGTTCCGGCGGCGAAATGATGTGAACCTAGCGGCCCTTGGCCGGTCCGCCCATAGGTTGATCCCCGCGAACCGCGACATCGTACGAAGTTTCTCCGAAGCAAGGCAATCAAGTTTACTTTTGGCGTTAGCTGCGGTGCTTTCACTTGGGCTATACCGCCAGACTACCGCAAGTACATGGGCGCTTTGGTGCGCTGTGCTTTTAAGGCGGGTGTAGGGCTCTAGACGACCTCGTTTTAAGTAAAATTAAAGACTACCGCTTTAGGGGTGGAGGCGCGGCGCCCCGTCGCGTGAAATAGAAGCTCACGAGACAATAGATGATCCAGAAGCTGTTGCGCCCTGATTTGGTAAACCGATTTCGCCAAAGCGTCCGCGATGATGGCTGGCACGCGGCCATGACTAAAGCGCGCAGGTACAGCAAATTGGCGGTCCTTGGCTGGGGCACATCATCGCACACAGCACCTTCCCACGGTGGTATTCGCTACGATGACCAGTATTACGGTAAAATATGGCGGGTATTGGCTCGTGAAGACGCGTTTCACCTGAGTTCGCCCCCTGCCGTGCGTCGAACGTCACGCCATATCGCCTTGATCGCCGATATGAACTTACCGCAGTGTCGGAAATATCGGGTTGAACAGCTTGCGGAATTTTGGCGGTCGCGGGGCGTGGATGTTACCTACTCCCACTATCAAGACGTAGCGCGCGGTGTGAATTCCCTTCAAACCGCGACCCACCTCATCCTGTACCGGACGCCCCACACCCCGACGTGCTCGATGTACATGTATGAGGCGCGTCGGCTCAGGCTGCCTATTCTCTACGATATCGACGATCCGCTTTTTTCTGTGTCTGCCTATGAGACATATCAAAATATGGATGCAGTAGACCATGCGATGAAGGCTCATTTCTGCGCCGAAGCCCCCAAATACTTGGATGCTATGAATTGCGCGGATGCAGTTTCGGTGTCGACACCGGGGTTGGTTGAGCACGCGAAGCTCTACACGCAGCGCCCCGTTTTTCTGCGTCGAAATTTCGCGGACATAGCGACGTTGGAGGCTGGTGCCGCCGCAATGCGCCATGCACCCGCAAAGGTTAAAAAAGACGGATTTACCGTAGCTTTTGCCAGCGGTTCTTTAGGGCATGAGATAGATTTCGCACTTATTGAGCGCCAGTTGGCTGCCTTTCTCAACAGTGGGGCTGATCGGCGTTTGGAGATTTTAGGCCATTTCGAAAAGGACCGACTTCCCGCGAGTATAAAGAACAAAGTGGCGACTTATGCGTTCACCAACTACGCCGATTATCTGGAAAGGCTCGCGCAAGCGGATTGCGCGGTCATGCCGCTCGCTGACGACACGTTTAACCAGTGCAAAAGCGCAGTGCGGGTTCTGGATGCCTCCGCCGTCGCCATCCCGAGCATTGTCTGTTCTGTCGGAGACATGGCTAATGTCGTGGCTCATGGAAAAACAGGTTTTATCGCCCATACAGAGGCGGATTGGGCCGCCTTCTTGCAGAAACTGATGGCCGACAGAACAGCCTGTGCGGCCATGGGTGCCGCTGCCCGAGAAGACGTGGAGCGGCGGTGGTCTGGGTCGCGTGAGGAAAGCATTATCGACCCCCAGCTTATGCAATGGGTGCTGGAATGACTAAGCCGCATATCTTGGTCGTTAACGTTTTCTACGCGCCTTTTTCTTATGGCGGCGCCACCATCGTTGCGGAGCAAGTTGCCCAAAGCCTTTTGCAAAGTGGTGCTTGTTTTGTCACCGCGGTTTCTACCTGTAGCCGTTCAGATCTTCAGGCCTACAGCGTCGCCTGCACCGAGAAAGACGGGGTCGTAAACTACCTGATTAACCTGCCTCCTGATCGAAAATTCACGGAGATTTACAATAACCCGCAAGTCACCGAAATCTTGGCGCAGCTGATCGACGCGATTGCCCCTAATGTTATTCACATGCACTGCTTGCAAGACATCGGTGCCGGCGGCCTATCGGTCGCGCAGGAGGCTAATATCCCTGTGGTGTTAAGCATTCATGATTTCTGGTGGGTGTGCGAGCGCCAATTCATGATCCGTCCAGATAGCAGATATTGCAACCAGAACCCGATCGACACCGACACGTGTCAGCATTGCGTCGCGAACCGCGGGGCTACCAAGTTGCGGTCAGACTATCTGCGTCGGCAGGCGGACTTGGCTGACATAATCACTTACCCCAGCGAATTTGCGCGAGGTCTCTGCGAAAGTTCGGGTTTCGCGCCGGGCGGTGGGGTGGTTTGGGAAAATGGTGTGCGCCCGCCTTCCCCGGCGTTCTTCGTAGAACAGATGGCCCGCCGCGCCCGAAGCAGCGCCACAGTGTTCGGCTTTCTCGGCGGACCCTCGCAGATCAAAGGATGGCCCCTTGTTCGTCAAGCTTTTTCCAACATCGGTCGAGACGACTTTGCCGGCATTCTGGTCGACGGCAGCACGGATGGTAGCTGGTGGCAGAGCGCCGACTTAACCACCCTTCGCGGCACGTGGCAGATTCAACCGCGTTTTGAGCAGTCCGCTGTGGATGATTTTTATGCGCAAATTGATGTTCTTTTATTCATGTCCCAGTGGAAAGAGACGTTTGGCTTAGCCATTCGGGAAGCCGTGGCCCGCGGCATCACCGTCATTCAAACTGATAGTGGCGGAACGACAGAGCATGCAGGCGTCGACAGAGAACACCTCTTGCCCATCGGCGCACCAGCTACGGCCTTAACGAAGCGACTTAACGATGTCCTTGATGCACCACCTTTTACCCAACTTCTCCCTGTTCGAACCTACGATGAGCAGGCTTCAGAATTCCTAAGCATGGTGGCCCCCCTCCTTGCAAAGTAAACCCTCAGTCGTGCATCCGCTATTGCCTACATGCCGCGTGATTTTCGCCTTGATGATGCGAGAGATGTCGACCAGCTACGGGCGGTCGGCCGGCGGATATCTTTGGGTCATTCTAGAACCGGCCGCAGGCATAGCATTGATGAGTATCGCCTTTGGCCTTTTCCTCAAGAGCCCGCCACTTGGTGAAAATTTTGCACTGTTTTACGCGACAGGATTGCTGCCCTTCGTCATTTACACAGAAATTTCAGGTAAAGTTTCCCAGACAATTCGCTTTTCACGGCCTTTGTTGGTCTACCCGAAAGTTACATTCATCGACGCTGTATTCGCAAGATTTGTGTTGAACCTTTGGGCGCAGGCTATCGTTTTCTGCGTGGTTATGTCGGGCATTATATGGTTTTTCGATCTTGGCGTTTCACCAAACTTCGCGGCAGTCGGGATGTCCGTTTTCCTCGCTGCATTTCTCGGATTGTCGGTCGGCACACTGAACATATTGCTCTTTGCGTTCGTGCCAGTTTGGGAGCGGGTCTGGTCCGTTATAAACAGACCTATGCTGCTGATTTCGTGCATTTTTTACACATATGATGGGTTGCCGAAGTCGATCAGGGACATCATCTGGTTCAATCCGATCGTGCACGTGGTGGGTTTGATGCGTCACGCATTATATTCCGAATATGGCGCGCATTACGTCTCCCCTAGTTATGTCTTTTTATGCTGCATTTTGTTGTGGTCATTCGGAATTTACTTTTTGCGCCTATACCACAAGAAAATAATGAATGAACTTTAGGCGGCCTTTATTCCCTGCACGCGAATTGGGGGCTTTGGCGCGAAGGTGGGTTAGCTATGGCCATGGTTGAACGAAAGACCGCTAGATTCGTGGATCTGGTCCCTGCGGCACCGGCGGCCACCCCTTTACGGACAGTCTCACACCCTGCAAAGGCAGGGAAAACGGCACGGGCCGCACGCGTTCGACCCCGTCACATGGGTGCAGCGCTGAGTTTTTTGCTCTTGGTGCTACTGCCTGTTTTCGCGATCGCAGTATACCTCTACTATTATGCCGCTGACCAGTATCTGTCAGAGGCGTCCTTCTCTATTCACAGGGAGGAAACGACGACTGGCGTTTCCTCGTTGCTCGGTGGCCTAACCGGCGTCTCATCCGGGACATCCGACGCGGATGTCTTGTACCAATTCATTCAATCGCACGACCTTGTTTTGCAGGTGAACAGTGATCTGGATCTTCGCTCTGTGTTCTCTAAACACTACGATACCGATATGGTGTTCGGCCTGAGCCCCGACGCATCCTTGGAAGAGCTGGTCGATTTCTGGAACCGCATGGTTACCGTCCAGTTAGAGCGCACTTCAGGTATCATCACAGTGGCGGCCAGAGGCTTCACTGCAAACGACAGCCATGCACTTACGTCGGCAGTTCTAAAGCACAGCAACGCATTGGTGGAGCGCCTCAGTAGAACGGCCCATGACGATAGCATGCGCCATGCCAAAGCGGAGATGGAAACCGCCTCGCTTCGCCTGAAAGAGGCTCGCGTGAATGTGTCGACCTTCCGGAAGACATCTCAAACCGTGGACCCGGGTGCGGATGTGGAAAGCCAGATGGGCGTTCTGGGCGTACTAGAGCAAAAGCTGGCGGATGCGTTAATTGCGCTTGCCATGCTGGCCGATGTTACCAAGCCCACCGACCCGAGGTTGAAACAAGCAAAGCGTAAGGTCCAAACAATTAGGACCCACATCGACGAGGAGCGCGCCTCTATCGGGTCGCGAACGACGGACAGCATGGCGCGCGGCAACCTTTACACGGCGCTTGAGACCTATGAGGCGCTGTTGGTTGATCAGGAATTTGCCGAGCAATCCTACATCGCGGCCCTTGCGAACTATGACGCCGCCACGTCAGAGGCGCGCCGCAAATCGCGCTACTTGGTAGCACATATAACGCCGTCTCTGCCCCAGACAGCAAAGTACCCGCAGAAAATTGTGATCGGGGTCGTAACCGCAGTCATGGCTATGTTGGCGTGGATGTTGATGGTGCTGGTTGGCTACTCAATCAGAGACCGCCGTTAGGACATTGGGGCCCGTCTTTTGATAAGTTTTCTTAATGTGAACAAGTCTTTCCGCCTTCGAGGTGGCGGCCGAAGCGATGTGCTGCGCGACGCTACTGTGACAATCCCATCGGGAGAAGTGGTGGCGCTGCTCGGCCGGAACGGTGCGGGCAAATCAACCACCCTACGCATTATCGCTGGTACGCAGGATGTCGACAGTGGCACGGTCCTTCGCACAGGTACTATTTCTTGGCCAATAGGTTTCGCTGGCAGTTTTCACGGCGACCTAACGGGTGCGCAAAACACCCGCTTCGTGGCGCGTATTTATGGGGTCGATACCGACGAGTTACTGGCCTTTGTGAAAGACTTTTCTGAACTCGGGCGGTATTTTGATGAGCCTTTCAGAACTTACTCCTCTGGCATGCGCGCACGGCTGGCCTTCGGGGTATCGATGGGCGTGCCCTTTGACACCTACCTCGTGGACGAAGTGACCACCGTCGGCGACACTAATTTTAGACGCAAATGCAATGAAATTTTCAGCACTCGGCTAGCAGATGCCGGGGCGATCGTGGTGTCCCATTCTGAAGCGATGATCTCAGATATTTGCAGCTGTGGCGTCGTTCTGGACGGCGGGAAAATGCAATTCTTTGACAATATTTCCGAGGCCCTAAAACGGCACAACGCCAACATGGAGCGCTCCGTCGCCTGACCCCGCTTTTTGGGGCGACGTAACGTTTCAGAAAGGAACACCATTTATACGGGGCACTAAGACCACGATTTCAACAAGCTATAGGCGGCGAACATGGATGCTGATCCGGTTTTTGGGCACCTGTTTTTGAGTGCGGGTGCCATGAAAGCCGGCACGACTTGGCTTTACTCCGTGTTAGACAAGCACCCATCACTGTTTTTCTCGAACGAAAAAGAAATTCACTACTTTCACTACAAATACGTTGACCGCTCGGTACTTAGCGATACGCGCAGGTTGGATAACGTGAAGCGCAGGTACCTCAACATTGATCCTGACCGAAACTTTATCGGCCGTGTTCGTAATAACCTTCACTGGGCCGCGAACTATCTGGATCATCCGGTCGACGATTTTTGGTATCGCAATCTCTTTGCCCTAAGGCGGACGCAAGAATACGATTGTGATTTTTCCAATCTCTACGCCTTGCTGCCTGCAGACGCTTGGCGAAAAATCCAGGCCGACTGCACTAAGCTCAGGGTGCTCTACACGTTGCGAGATCCAGTAAAACGGCTGTGGAGCCACGTGAGGTTTCACCTTCAGATTACGGGGCAAGCCGAGAGCTTAGCCCAATGGCGACCGGCCGAATTTGAGAAGTTCGCACGGCAGAAGTTTATCTGGGCCAATTCCGAATACGGAAGCTGTTTGCGCAGAATGCGCGGGGCCCTGTCAGACGACGCGTTCAAATGCATCTTTTTCGAGGATATTCACGCAGATCAACGCAAGGGCTTGTCTGAGATAGAGCAGTTTTTGGGGGTCCCAAACCACAGATATCCTGACGAGATTTTGAACAAGAAGGTTAACGCATCCGTTTCCCACCCAATGCCTGACTTCTTCCCAGAGCTGTTTGAAGCGGATTTTCGACGCATCAGAAACGAATTAGAGGCGGAAGGCCTGCGCATCCCGCAGCAATGGTCAGTCCCTTAGAGATCGCGCATTCGCAGACCAAAAGCTCACGTGCCCGTTTAGATCAAATTGTCATGAAGATTGGCAGCTACATTTACCAAAGCTTAGTCAGGTCTGGCGCATCCTCCCTGTGAAAGTTGGGGGTGCATCACCGCGTTCTCACGATCACATCCTCGTCCAGTGAGAAACGTAAATGACCAAGCTCAGCCACCACAATAACACGACGGCTCCCGGCACCGGCGAAGCATTTGCTGGTGAGCGCCATCAAAGCTTTATGATAAGCTTCGGTGAAGGGTGTGTTGATTTCCATGCAAACCATTTCGATGACGGCAGCTATGGCCTTTCAGGCCCTGATGTGCACCCGTCCCCGCACACCCCATCGCGCGAAGCGGCTTCGCTTGATCAACTTGCAGCGTTTTTGACCGATGGGTACTGGCAGGAAACCGGCCGGACGGGACGACGATGGGACACCACATCGAAATCCGAAATTTCAGTCGACATAACAACGCTCTCCGCTAGTGAAAAGCGGTTGGTGCGCTATGCGTTTGAGGCGTGGGAAATGGTCGCTGACCTGAACTTTGTCGAGGTTGGTGGCGGGGCCAACATACGATTTCAAAATACCGACAGTGGCGCCTACGCCAGCGCCACGACCAGCGGGGGGATCATACGGTCTGCGATGATCAACGTGGATGACCGGTATATTCAGTACTATGGGGACACCGTCGACACGCATACCTTTTCTACCTACGTGCACGAAATAGGTCACGTCTTGGGGCTGGGGCATCAGGGGCCTTACAATGGCTCCGCTAAATATGGGCGCGACGAAGAGTTCACGAACGACAGCTACCTCGTGTCGGTAATGTCCTACTTCAGCCAGACGGAAAACACGAGTGTGCAAGGCACCTACGGTGAGCCCATAACGCCGATGATGGCCGATCTGGTGGCGATTCAAAATCTCTACGGCACACCGGATGGTCGTTCTACTACCGCAGGGAACACCGTTTGGGGCGCGAACACGACGCTGGACAATTATCTGGGACTTTATTTCGAGGACTTGAGCAGTGGGCAAGGCAGCGCATCGGCGCATGATGGCGCGCGCACCGCGCTTACTATCTATGATGTCAGCGGGGTTGATACGATAGATGTGTCATTCTCCGCCTCGGCCACGCGGATCGATATGAACGCGGAGCAGTACTCAGACGTGGGCGGCATTAACAACGTCTCGATTGGACGCGGCGTGATTATCGAGAACGCTATTGGCAGCGCGAAGGCTGACACGATTGTTGGAAATTATGTCGCAAACATTATCGCGGGCGGGGCAGGAAATGATGTTGTTCACGGCGGCGCGGGCTTCGACACCATTTGGGGCGGTCAAGGTGACGATACGCTGAACGGCGACGATCACGCAGATACACTACATGGTGGCGCGGGTCATGACCGACTGTTTGGCGGCGACGGTTTCGACACGCTTTATGGCAACGCTGGCGATGATACCCTGTATGGCGGTGCCAGCCCTGACCGTCTCTGGGGGGGAAGCGGCGATGACATCTTAAGGGCGGGCACCAATTTCGGGATAACGGTTGACGGGTTGTTCGGCGGTGACGGAAACGACCGCCTTTATGGCGAAGGCGGTTTCGACACCCTGATGGGTGGCAACGGCGACGACTATCTGGATGGCGGCAAACAAGCAGATAACCTGCACGGCGGGAACGGTCATGATACCCTGTTCGGCGGTGACGGCCTCGACCGCTTGTTTGGTGGAGACGGCGATGATGACCTGACGGGCGGGCGCGGAAGCGATGGCCTGTTCGGTCAGCAAGGTGACGACATCTTGCAAGGCGACAACGACAACGACCGGCTGTTTGGTGGTACTGGAAACGACATCATGGATGGGGGCAGCGGCGATGATCAGCTGTTCGGTGGCGCTGGCTTTGACTTACTTTTAGGCGGCGACGGAGATGACATCTTGTCGGGCAACTTCAACGCGGACAGGTTCATTTTCACCGACGGCCACGGGCATGATACCATAACCGATTTCGAGGCGAATTCCTCCTTTGAGTTCATTGATCTGTCTGGCCTGAGTGCCATTAACGATTTCCAACAAGTTCAAAATGCGATGCAGCAAGTTGGCGAGGCCTATGTGATCATCGAAACCGGCGAAAGCAGCTCTATCACGCTGCTGGACACCGAGGTATCGGATTTTAACGCGAGTGATTTCATTTTCTAAGCTACTTCCCAGGGCTCTTCACAGCCCGCCTTATTCACTTCGAAATCAGCGCTGACGCGCCCTCCATTCGTGAGTGTCAACTTGCCCATCGATTGCGCCCTGCAACACGGGAACACCCCCGCATTAAAACAAATTGTCTGACTTCACCGTAAAAGTGCCATGATCACGCCCGCACAGTTGCTGCTCGCTTGGCATTAATTGCCCCATAGCGACGCGAGGGGGCGACAGTGCTTAAGACGTTATTTACTGAACCAGAGAGACTTCAATTTGACCTCCCCGAGAACGGGGCCGGCTTGTCTGATCTAGAGGTGGCGACACTGGGAAGTGAAACCTTCCTGTACGCAGTTTCCTCTTCGGGTGGCCTACTTTCGTCGTTCGCCTTGGGCGGCGCGGCTGGGCAGGCATGGCTTATGTCCAGCGTGGCCCTGCCGCCGCAATCCGTCGGCCTGTCCCATATAGACGCCGTGCCTTTTGCCGGAAACGGCGGGCTGGAACTTTTGATGGTAGGGGCGCTATCCGACCCGATGGTCGGCATGTCAATCTCCGCAGCAGGTTCGTTCGGCGGGGCTGTGGCGCATGTCACGCCAGACAGTGATGCATCGCAATTCACGAAGTTGAGCCTGTCCGCTGATGGTGCAACAGGTATAGCAGCCTTGCAATCTGGTGCATTGATGCAGGTACAGATATCCGGTGGCACACTGACCAGTCAGGAAGTGCTAAGCGCACAGGATGGCAGCGGCGCGCAGGTTAGTGCCCTGCACACCGTCGCGCATAACGGCTTGAATTACACATTTGTAGCGCGCGACAGCACCGATGTTATCGAGGTTTTACGACAGCGCGACGGCACGTTTGAACTGGAAAGCACAGTCACTACGGGCGAAGGCGTGTGGATCAACGGACCCACGGCTATGGCCACGGGCGTGTTAAACGGCCAGCTCCACGTCGTTGTGGCCAGCACGATCAGCAACTCCTTAACGGTATTTAAACTGGATGAGGCAGCGGCGGCGCTAAAGCCGGCTGATCACCTCCTAGACACGCTCAGCACCAGATTTGCGCAACCCTCCCATCTGGAAAGCTTCACGTCCGGCGACAGGGTTTTCCTCATAGCCGCAGGGCATGACGCGGGTCTCAGTATTCTGGAACTTCTGCCAGGTGGGCGACTTCAACCGGTGAGCACACTTGTGGGCAGCGTCGGCAACCCGCTGGACGGCATCGTGTCGGTCGAGGTGCAGGAAACCGACGAAGGTGCCCGAATTTTCGTCGCGACAGAGACAGCCCCGTTCCTGACCGAATACGGGTTCTCCTTCACCAATTTAGGAAGCACAATCACCGTCGCCACCAATGGCACCTTTATAGGCACTTCTGCTGACGACACCTTAGTGGGCAGCGATGTTTACGACACCCTGTCCGGCGGTGCCGGTGCGGATGTCCTGATCGACGGCGACGGGCGTGACACCATGTGGGGCGGTTCGGGGACGGATACCTTTATACTGACACGTGACGGCACCACGGACCGCATCATGGACTTCGAGGTAGGTGTCGACAAACTGGATTTCTCTTGGCTGTCTGACATTTTCAGCCCTGCCAATATCGGCATAACGTTCCAAAACTACGGAGCGGATTTAACCTTTGGCGGCGAACGGCTGGAGCTTCATGTCACGGATGGGGCGCAACTGACTCTCGCGGCCCTCCATGAGAACACATTCACGGATACCGACCGCGTGCATGTCGCCCCCTCCCCTGACGCGCCGGGCCCTACCGCGACCCCGCACCCCACGCAGCCAGTCGCGCCAGCGGTCAAGGTGGTCGAGAAAGCACCGACGTTGCCATCAGTCACTCAGCCAGCATCCAGTGCGTCGGCAGAGCAGCAGAGTTATGGCGACGCCGATGACATCGTGGTCTGCGGCAGAGAAGTAAACGACGTGTCCCTGAACGGCGGCGACGATCAAATCGACGTCGGCGGCGGAAACGACAGGGTCGATGCTGGCGATGGCGACGACCTGATCCACGGCAGCGCGGGATTTGACGAACTACTGGGCGGCGCGGGTCAGGACAGGATCGACGGCGGCCAACATGCGGACCTAATCTTCGGCGGCGACGGCCACGATCTTATCATCGGCGGTCAAGGCTACGATATTTTGCACGGCGACGCGGGGGACGACAAAATTTGGGGTGGCTCTTCCCCTGATCGCTTGTACGGCGGGGAAGGCAACGACGTCTTACGCGGTGGTATCAATTTTGGCCTGACAGTTGACGGGTTGTTTGGTGGTGCGGGGGACGACTGGCTATTTGGTGAAGCCGGTTTCGACCTGCTGGACGGCGGCGCAGGCGACGACATGATGTTTGGCGGAGATCAGGCCGACAACCTTTATGGCCAAGAAGGCGCTGACGTGATGGACGGCGGAAACGGCTTCGACCGCTTGTTTGGCGGAGATGGCGACGACGTGGGGTTTGGGGGGCTGGGGCCAGATGCGTTGTTCGGGCAAGCCGGTAACGACAGGTTGGTCGGTGGCGACGGGGACGACAGGTTTTGGGGCGGGACCGGAAACGATGTTTTGTGGGGCGGCACAGGCGCCGACACCTTGCGCGGCGGTGCAGGGTTCGACTGGCTGATCGGCGGCGCGGGCGATGACAACATGAGGGGAAATTTCAACGCCGACACCTTCGTCTTCGCCGACGGGCACGGCAACGATATCATCTGGGACTTCAACGCACAGAACGATCTGGAACGTATAGATCTGACGCTCGTGTCGGGGTTGAACAACTTCAACGCGCTCCTCGCGGCGTCACGGCAGGACGGTGCACACGTCGTCGTCGAGACCAGCGCGACCTCATCCATCACCCTGCACGGGGTTAACTTGAACGATTTGGATGTGATTGATTTCGTGTTCTGAGCACGTTTTCCCGGCTGCGCCAAAAACTTCTGTTCTCCGAAGCGCGCGGACTATACGCAGGTGTGCACAGAGATAACGAAAGACATCATCCATATGCCCGACGTGCGACTTGTCATGAACGCAGGCTCCTCTAGCTTGAAGTTCGCCGTGTATACCAGCGGAGCAGACGTGCCCGTAATGAACGGCAAGGTGACGGGCATCGGCCGCGCGCCAGAGTTCAGCGCCACCAACGCGCAGCCGGACGCCCTTGGCGCACTGACGCCAGAGACGCCGCACGACGAAGTCGTGCAACGGGTGCTGGGCTGGCTCACCGCACATCCGGAGTTCGGACATATCACAGCCGTCGGGCACCGTGTCGTACACGGCGGGCGCGAGTTCTCAAAACCGGTTCTTGTGACGGGCGAAATTCTGGACGCGCTCACAACACTGGAACCCCTTGCCCCGTCGCATCAACCCCACAACCTTGCAGCGATCCGTGCCGTGCGCGGATGGAAAGCCTCGCTGCCTCAAGTCGCCTGTTTCGACACCGGTTTTCACGCGAGCCAGCCGAAATTACACAGCATGTTCGGACTACCGCGCGCCCTGACCGATCAAGGCATCATCCGATACGGGTTCCATGGCCTATCCTACGAATACATCGCGCGCGTACTGCCGCGACATCTGGGCCCGCTTGCGGACGGTCGCGTGGTGGTCGCGCATTTGGGGAATGGTGCCAGCATGTGCGCCATGTCCGCGCGCCGTAGCGTTGCCACGACCATGGGATTTTCCGCCTTGGACGGGCTGGTCATGGGGCGACGCTGTGGCAGCATGGATCCTGGCGTTTTGTTGTATTTGCAGCAGGGTATGGGTCTCACAATCGAGCAGGTTGAAAAGCTTCTGTATAAGGAATCCGGTCTTCTTGGCGTATCGGGCGTGTCCAATGCGATGCAGGTTTTGCAAGAGAGCAGCGCCCCGGAAGCGGGTGAAGCGATTGATCTGTTTTGTCTGCGTGCCGCGCAGGAACTGTCGCGAATGCTGCCTTGTATAGGCGGATTAGACGCGCTGGTTTTCACAGCCGGCATCGGTGAAAACTCCGCCCGCGTGCGTAAAGGTATTTGTGCGCATCTGGAATGGCTCGGGGCACACATCGCGCCAGAGGCCAATGCCACAGGCGAAAACAGCATCCATTCTGCAGAGAGCGCCGTGCAAATTCACGTCATTCCGACCAACGAGGAAGCCGTGATTGCGGGGCATATGCGCGACCTCGTCGGCTAACCCCCGACGCTAATGAGTGTCACGCGGTGATTGACGGGGAGCGGTGTTTGGCTTTCAATAGGCCATCGCCTGATTTGATTTTTTATTGAAGCGACGTCGAATGAATTTTGTGAATTGCCCAGTTTGCCACCCCAAGTGTCTGGCATGATGACCGCCACGCCAAAGACCGAGGCCGGAAACGGCCTGCTTGACGGGAACCGCACGGTGCCCCCGTCCTCCAACCTGCGCACGGTGCTGGCGCCCGATCTCTATGCAATGATGCCGGAACTGAAGGAAGACATTCAGCTGGAGCCGCGACCGGATGAGAAAGTGGCGCTTTTGCTGGCCCGCCTCCGGTCATCCACCACACCTGAGGAAGCCGTGACGATGGTGTCCTACGCGTTCCAGCCCCGTATCGCGGTCTGGTGGGCGCATGAATGCATGACGTCGATGCGCGAGCATCTGACCCCGATTGACCACCAGTTGTTGGAACTCGTCGGCGCATGGGCACATGATCCATCGGACGCAAACCGGAAAGAGATATACGACATCGCTCTTGCCGCGCCCAGCAAAACACCTGGTGTTTGGTTGGGGTTGGGCACGGGGGCATCGGGCGGTGGTCGGCGCGACGAGCCGATCAACCTGAGCACCCCGCGCGCTGTGAATGCAGGCGTGTTGTCGTGCCTTGCGCGCGGAGGTTTGCCGCAACGCTCGATCAATCTTGCGCGCTTCATCACTCTGGCGCAAACTCTGGTCGGGGATTGAAATATTCCCTATCATTTCACGCGACTCGTCGTGATTTGCGCCACCTGCCGCCTCCCATCCTGATCCTCGTTAAGGCCGTTCGTACCCATGAAGCTGACCCTAAAAATTGAGAACCACGATTTTCTGGAAGACGGTGGTCCGCTGGAGATATCCGTCGATGGGCGAGGTGTCTTGGTTGGTCGCGACGGCGCAATGGACTGGACGCTGCCAGACCCTGCGCGCCACATTTCCAGCCAGCATTTCGAGGTCACATTCCAAAATGGCGTCTATTGGCTGAACGACACCTCCACCAATGGCACCTATTTGCAGGGCCATTCACATCGCGTGGAAAGCCCCTATCAGTTGGCCCACATGGACCGGCTTCAGGTTGGCCATTACATCATTGTTGTCGTCCTAGAGGACGCCGCAGCCGCGTGGGGTGATGCCCCGAGCGCCGCCGCACCAGCGACCGGAGCCGATCCTTGGAATTTGGGTGGCGCCCCAGCAGAGCCGGTGAACGTCACCCCTGCCGAAGAAAATCCGTGGCGCGGGGATTTTGGCGATAACTTCATCGTTAACCCGACGCCGCCCGCGACCCCAACACCGCCACCCGCAGCGCCAACCCCTGCCGCACTCGCTCAAGGCGGCTCCCCGTTTGCATCCGCGACGCCGATACCACCCGCTGCACCTGCCACGCCGCAAGCGGCCCCCGCATCTGAAGGGTTCGCGCCCGCCGCAGCCCCATCCGCACCGATCCCACCTGCCCCTATACCCGCAGCGCCGCCGCCCACCGCGCCAGCACCCGCTGGCCCGAGTGCCGACGCCGTGTTGCGGGCGTTTTGCGAAGGTGCTGGCATGCCCATGACAAACCTTCCCGCGAAAGATCCGGTGGAGCTGGCCCGCGAGTTGGGCCAGTCCCTGCGCGTCACCACGGAGGAGTTGAAAGCCCTGCTTGGCGCCCGCGCCGCCACGAAGCAATTCGTCAAAAGTGGCTCGCGGACTATGATGGGCCAGACGGATAACAACCCGCTCAAATTCATGCCCGACGCGGTGCAGGCTATGGACGTCATGTATATCAACCCGCGTCCCGGCTATCTTAGTGGCACCTCGACGCTGGTCGAGGCATTCGGCGACATCAAGCGCCACCAGACGGCCGTTTATTCTGCGATCCAGCCCGCCTTGGCACGGCTTCTGGAAGATCTGTCACCAGAGGCAATCGAGAAGCGGGCCGGTGCGGGCGCCAGCAAGCTGGCGGTTGTCGGCGGTGGCAAGCGCGCGCGCAACTGGGAGGTATTCGTCGAACGCTGGGACGCGAAAACCCACCCCTATGAGAACGGCATGCTTGATGTGTTCTTGGCTTACTTTGCCGAAGCCTACGATTCCTCCATCAAAGCAAACGGCGGCCAGTAGCCATCCGCCGTTTAATCGGCACCGCAAAATCATCGCGCAGGAAACGCAGAGTTGCGGGCTGTCTCATTGACCTAGAGGCAGCCGAAGCGTATGGTGTCGGCAGTATTTTATTGAAGGGTGTTATGATGAAACGTCTTATCGCGACCGCCGCAATCCTGACGGCGATGTCTGTACCAGCCTCCGCCCAGTCGGCTTACACGACTGAGGAACTGGTCGATTTCTATATCAACTCCATCGACATGGGCGCCACCCGCGGCATCTGCATCGGAACCGCACAAGAATGCGACACCGCTGCCACGCCGTCCGTCCCGCAAGGTCTGGACATGCGAATCAACTTCGAGTTGGACTCCGCAACCCTGACAAGCGAAGCCGCAGAAAGCCTGAAGGTTTTCGCCCGCATGATGCAGGACGAGCGTTTGGAAATTGCCCGCTTCGTCGTGGAAGGCCACACTGATGCACGCGGCTCCGAGGGATACAACATTGACCTGTCAGAAGCACGCGCCGCTGCCGTGTCCGAGTTCCTGACCAATGAGGGCATCTCTGAGGATCGCCTCTCGGCTGTGGGCCTTGGTAAAGCACAGCCCCGCGTTGACGACGAATTTGATCCGGAAAACCGCCGGGTCGAGCTGCGTATTGATCTGCGCTAATCCGGAATTGGACGCGCCACGACTTGACACAAACGGCCACCCGCCCTGTTGTAGGGTTGGGTGGCCGTTTGCCTTTCAGGACATTGCATGAACTACGATAAAATTACCGATCCCATTTCGCCCGACGCCCCTTGCGGCGCGGACCTTCTGCTTGAAGATGATCCCGATTTTATCGAGTATTTCTTCGAAGCGCCGGAGCGTATGCCGACCAAGTATTATGACTTGGTGCGCGAAGTGTTGTTCGACCCGAAGTCGATCGACTTTCGTGGTGAAGAAAAGCAGATCGAAGCCCTCCTAAAACGCACCCGCGATTTGCGCCTATTGGGTATTCAGGCGCGGTTCCAAATTCTGGCCGGTCGGCTGCATGGGTTCTGCGACGCGTTTGTTGCCATGGCGGACTTGCTGGAGGCCCATCCGAACGACGCCCACCCGCAGGTTTCAGGCGACAACACCGAGCGCCGAAACGCCTTGGAAGAGCTAAACACCCTCGCAACCGTAACCATGCCATTGCAATACGCCACGCTGGTTGAAGATCGTCGCAGCGGAGCGGTGACCCAACGGATGTACCTTTTGGCAAGTGGCCAAGTGGAGCCCCGCGAGGACGAAACCCCAGGCGACGCTGGCGCGCTGCTCGCGGCAATTAGCAACGAAGCGAATCAAAAAGAGGTCGACAAGACGTTTGAGAAGCTGGAGGCGGCGAAGGCAGCCGTTGGCCGCATCACGACCGTGACCAAGTCGCAAGAAGACAGCCCGTTCACCCCCGACATCGAAAAGCTTGAAACACGCCTTAACGAATTGCTCGACCTCATTGTTCAGGCGCGCCCCGACCTAGGTGGATCCAGCACCGAGGGGGAGGCGACTGCCGAAGACGGCGACGCATTTGACGGCGACGACGGCAGCGTGGAGGTCGGCAGCGCGGCCCCAGCACAAGCGGCAACTTTGTCCGGCCCGGTCGTCATACCAACCCACACCGCGGCACGCGTCGCACTTGAAGTCGTGGAGCAGTATTTCGCGACGAAAGAACCATCCGCCGCCGCCCTTCTCTTAGTGACGCAGGCACGGCTTCTTATCGGCAAGCCCTTGATCGAGGCTTTGGACACACTGCTGCCCGACCACTCCGGCCAAGCGAAAATAGACTTCGGCGCGGAAACCGGCTTTGTGATTTCGATGGACCGCTTGCGGACACTGTCCGCCGAAGTGCGCGCCGCCGCTGGCCCTGATCCGACCGACGCCCAAGGGCAAGTCCCCGACACGATCACGACCCGTCCAGACGCGGCTTCTGTCATCAAAGCGGTTGAAGATTTCTACCGTCGGAGCGAGCCTGTTAGTCCGATCCCAATCCTTTTGTTGAAAGCAAGAGGCTTTTTGGATAAAGATTTCCATGCTATTGTTAAGGAATTGATGCCCGCGACCGAAAGCGAAAGCTAGGAAAGCTGACCCAAGGTCACAAAGAACGGGCTTATATAGATTTGAACGTGAAGATTGAGTGAAAAATCACCTAAATGCGTTGACAGCAAAAGGTGATTAAGGCTTTCTTATCGCGTAGATTTTAGGGAGAGGGAATATGGCCTCAGATTCAGCGACCGGTTTTATCAAGCGCAACCGACCACCACGGGTAAACATTTCCTACGCCGATCCCTATGAATCCGACAAGATGGTGGAACTGCCATTTGTCATGGGTATCATGTCCGACCTCAGCGGCAACGCTTCCGAGGTAGAGAAGCCCCCAGTTGCAGAACGCGAATTCACCCGCGTCGACCAAGACAGCCTTGATGATTACATGGGCGCTGTGTCTCCTGGCATCGCGATGCAGGTCGACAACCGCCTTGATCCTGACTCCGGCACGAAGATGAGCGTGAACCTCAACTTCAAGAAAATGGAAGACCTGAGCCCGGGCGAAGTTGCCCGTCAGGTTCCTGCCCTTGCAAAACTGCTGGAAGCCCGCACGCAACTGGCCAACCTACAGCGCTATATGAACGGCAAATCCGCAGCCCAAGACCAGATCAAAGCGCTGCTGGAAGATCCTGAGTTGATGGCCGCATTAGCCGAGCGCGCTCCAGCCGCTGGCGATGACGCCGAAGAGTAATGAGATGTCACCGCGCGCCAAAGAGCAGCGCGGGTAAGTAATAATTAAGGGGAACGACAATGGCGACAGAAGCCCAACAGGATGGCGCCCAAGCTGGTGGTGCTCTTAGCGAGCTCGACGAGTTTTCTGATGTTCTAAAGAAGAATTTCAAGCCGCGCTCCGACGTTGCGGCCAAAGAAGTCGAAAACGCGGTGACCACGCTTGTCGCGACGGCCATGCAGGACCAAGACCTTGTATCCGACGACGTGATCGACACCATTGACCAGATGATCGCCGCCATCGACGAGAAGCTCAGCTCTCAGGTTAACGCCATCATTCACCACGAAGAATTCCAGAAGATCGAAGCCTCTTGGCGCGGCTTGGCCTACACGGTCAACAACTCCGAGACTGACGCATCGCTGAAAATCAACGTGATGAACGTCTCCAAAGCCGAGCTGGAACGTGAATTGCGCTCTTTCCCGGGCGCGAAGTGGGACCAGTCCCCGATCTTCAAACAGATCTACGAGCAAGAATTCGGTCAACTCGGCGGCCAGCCTTACGGCGCGATTGTGGGCGATTTCTACTTCGATCAATCCCCTGCCGACGTCCGCTTGCTGCGCGACATGGGCAAAATCGCGGCCTCTTCCATGGCACCGTTTTTGTCCTCCGTGTCCCCAACATTGATGGGCATGGACAGCTGGAACGAGTTGAACAACCCACGCGACCTGTCCACTGTGTTCGACACACCGGATTACGCTGCATGGAACTCGCTGCGCGATTCTGAGAACTCCCGCTACATCGGCTTGACCATGCCGCGCGTCCTGTCGCGCGAACCTTACGGCCAAAACTCCCTGCCAGTTGATGAATTCAACTTCGAGGAAGAAACCGATGGGCACGAAGGCACGCAATACGCTTGGATGAATGCAGCCCACGCAATGGCGGCAAACATCAACCGCGCGCACAAAGAGCACGGCTGGACCGTTCAAATCCGCGGCGTTCAGTCGGGCGGTGAGGTGATCAACCTGCCATCGCATACATTCGACACAGGCGACGGGTCCACAGACCTGAAATGCCCGACCGAGATAGCAATCAGCGACCGCCGCGAAGGCGAGCTGACAAAGGCTGGCCTGATCGGGCTGGTCCACCGCAAAAACTCTGACAAAGCGGCTTTCATCGGCGCGCAGTCGATCTACAAACCGAAGGTCTACAAAGACGAAGAGGCAACCGCGTCCGACAACATGTCCGCCCGCCTGCCCTACATCTTTGCCGTGTCCCGTTTTAGCCACTACTTGAAATGCATGGTCCGTGACCAAATCGGCATGTCCCGCTCGCGCGACCAGATTGAGCGTGAGCTGCAAAGCTGGATCATGAAATACGTACACCTGAACCCCGACGAGGCAAGCGAGTCTGAAAAAGCGCTCAAGCCACTCGCCGGTGCGACGGTCAAAGTTATTGAGGACGAAGAAAACCCTGGCTACTATATGGGTAAGTTCTTCCTCAAACCGCACTTCCAAATGGAAGGAATGGATATCGGGATGAGCCTCGTATCCAAACTACCCGGTGGGAAATAAACAATTTCATTAGCGAAATTTCCTACTGATTTATTGTAACCAAGGAGAAGACACATGGCTGTCGATATTTTTCTGAAACTGTCGAGCATCAAAGGCGAATCCCAGGACTCGTCCCACAAGCAAGAGATTGATATTTTGAACTGGGGTCTGGGCATGACCCAATCCGGCACCACCCACATGGGCGGCGGCGGCGGCGGCGGTAAAGTCGACGTTCAGGACATCAACATCATCAAATACGTTGACCAGTCGTCCAACGACCTGATCAAGAAATGTACATCCGGCAAGCACATCGACGCTGGCCTGCTGACAGTACGTAAATCCGGTGGCGACGCTCCGGTTGAGTACTTCAAACTGCACATGGAAATGATCATCGTGTCGTCCTACACGACTGGTGGCTCCAAAGACGGTCTCGACCGCATCGAAGAGTCCCTGACTCTGAACTTCCGTCGCTTCAACATCGAGTACACGATGCAAGACGACAAAGGTGCAGATGCCGGTACAACCAACGCTGGTTGGGACATCGCAGAAAACAAAGAATGGAACGGCACAGTCAAACCAGCTTAAGCTGGCGACGCCTTCCTATCAAAAATACGGGGTGCGCCGGTTACGGCGCCCCCATCCCACTACCGTCCGGACCGCACTCGGAGACATGTCGTCTCACGTCCCGCCGCGTTTCCCTCCGAGCGATGGTCTACCCCGAACATCGCCAGAGTGTACCGCCAGATGAAAACCCCGCCCTCCAAATCCGGTCGCAAATCAGGCCAGCAGAACCAGATTTCGCTGATGCATGTGTTCCGTGAAGCTGCGGGCAAGAAAGACGCCACGAACGACGGCGCCACCTACAAAGAGGGTGAACGCGAGATAAGCCAACGCACGGTCCAGCGACGTCACGGCGCAGACCAAGGTTCCCTCAAGGCGCACCTTCACGAAGACCTCGCAAACCTGATGCAAACGATCCGGCTCGACGCCGCATTGGATCTGTCCGCTCATAAATACGTCAGTAAATCCGTGCTCAACTTCGGCATGGACGACATGGCGAACATGTCCTCCAACTCAGAAAATCGCGGGCACCTTGAACGGCGATTGCGCGACGCTTTGATCAACCACGAGCCGCGCCTTATCCCCGAAACCATCGAGGTGTCCTTACGCGAACAGGACAAAGACCTAAGCCAAAAACTGGCCTTCGACATCACCGCCGATCTCGCGGCCAATCCCGTGGATGTGCCGTTAGAATTTCTTGCTGAAATCGACGTCGGTGGTGGTAAGGTTAATCTTGCCAAACTGAAAGTTCTGCGATGAAGAAGGCTTTTCTAGACGCCTATGAGCGCGAATTAGCCCTGCTTTACGAGCGGAGCCAAGACTTCGCGGCCGACTATCCCGGTATCGCCGAACGTCTTGGCGGCTTGGTACAAGACAACATGGACCCTGCCGTGGCTGGCCTGCTTGAAGGCACCGCCTTCATGGCCGCCCGCGTTCAACTAAAGATGAAGGAAGAGTTTCGCACCTTCACCAATGAATTGTTGGAGCAGTTGCTGCCCGACATGTTGGCCCCCACCCCTGCCGCGATGCTTGTTCAGGCACACCCGCCTTTCGACAACCAAGAACTGGTTGAGGGGATGTCCTTTCCGGCAGGATCCTACATGGATGCGCGCTACGTTGACCGCGAAAAACGGATTTCGGCACGGTTCCGTTTGTCTGCACCGCTGGAATTGTGGCCCCTCAAAATCGCCGATGCCAGTTATCTGGACGGCCCCGCGCCCTTGCAAGCGCTTGGTTTCGACGTCGCGCCGGGCACCGCTGGTGGGTTGAAACTCAGCTTCATGCGTCCATCAATGGAAGATGCCGACAAGCCCGAAGGCCCTATGTCGGAGCTGGAAGTCGACCGCCTGCCGGTTCATCTGATCGGCGACATGAGTGAAACTGTCGCGCTTTACGAGCAACTCTTTTGCAACGTGAACCGCATCACATTGCGCTATCTAGACACCAACGGCGACCCTGCGTTTATCCGGCTTGATCCGAACACCATCGAACAGATCGGCTTCGACGACGACGAGGCGCTGTTCCCCGAAGACATCCGCGTGTTTCGCGGGTACAGCACCCTGCGCGAAGCATTCTTGTTCCCGCAGAAGTTTCTTGGCTTCCGTTTGGCGGGCATCAACAAAGCGCTCAAACGCATTGAGGCAAGTGAATTCGATCTCATCGTCGAGTTGAACTCCGTTAAATCCACACTGCCCTCGCGGGTTGGCAAGCAGCATTTCGCCCTCTTCGCGGTGCCAGCTATTAACCTGTTTGAGGAAAACTCATCGCAGGTCAAAGTTGACCCGCTGCGCCACGAATACATCGTCACGCCGGACAGCAGCCCGTCATCACATTACGAAGTCCACCGCATCACAGAAGCCTTCGCCTACTATTCCGGCGTGCAAACGAAGGTGCCTGTCCACCCGCTTTATGGCGTCCCAGCAGAGCAGATTAACCCGCGCGAGGCGCTGTATTACACGTTCCGACGCAAGGAACGCCGCCTGACCCAGAACGAGCGGCGCTTCGGCGTGCAGCACAACTACAAGGGCACCGAAACCTTCATTTCGATCTACGAGCCTGAGGGCTTGGACGATGACAAACGCGTGCGCCGCTTGCAGGTGAAGACACTCTGTTCCAACCGTCATCTGCCGGAGTACCTGCCGCTCAACCAAAAGGGCACGGATTTTAACCTTAACGATGACTTAACGGTTAATCTCTCGTGCATCGCTGGCCCCACCGCCCCGCGTGAGGCCGTTGCTGATCTGGAAAGTGACGCACCCCACCGTACGCAGTCGGGAGATGTCTATTGGCGTTTGATCAGCCACCTGTCGCTGAACCAGTTCGGCCTTTCGGATCGCGGAAGTCGGGATCAAGCCGCAGGGCTTCGCGAAATGATCTCGCTGTTTGCAGACCTCACCAACAAGGTCACAGAAAAGCAATTGCAGGCCATCAAAGGCATTGAGACGCGCCCTGTTGTACGCTCCGTTAAACGAGACGGCGGCTTTCACGCCGCGCGTGGCATTGAGGTCAGGATCACCTTCGACGAACGCGGATTTGAAGGCTCAGGCATCATGTTCTTGGGCGCAATTCTGGATCGCTTTCTTGCAGATTACTCGGCCATCAACAGCTTTACCCAGACCGTGATCGTCTCCCAGCAACGCGGCGACATCAAAGTCTGGCCCGCACGTTCCGGCTCTGGCCCGCTGCTATGACAAAAATCCCCGCGAAGAAAAAGCCAGAGATGATAGGCCCCCCCGCGCCGACACTGACTTCGGCGGATCTTCAAGGGATGTCGCGCCGCGCTATGTTGAAGGTCACGCCGTGGCGGTTTGGCTTTCTCGCCGCCCTGCGCGAGATGGAGCGCACCTATCCCGACAAACCCCGTATCGGGCAAAACGCGACCATCAAGGAAGAAATCGTATCGCTGGGGCAAGATCCCTTCTTGGATTTCCCCGCCTCCAACATCACCGCCTTTGAGGAAAAGCCAGGCGGCAAGCCCGCGCGGCTAAACTCCAAGTTTCTTGGGTTCTATGGACCACAAGGCGCCCTGCCCCTGAACACCACCGCAGAGGTTCACGGCTGGCTAAATGCCCGTGACCCTAGCTTCGCGCGGTTCACCGATATTTTCGCAAACCGTTTCTTGCAACTGTTCTACCGCGCATGGGCCGACGCCCGTCCGATCGCACAGTTCGACCACCCCACGGGCGACCGCTTCCAAGCCTATGTCGGCTCCCTAGCAGGTCTGGGCACCCCTGCGTTCAAAGACCGCGACCACATTCCAGACGTCGCCAAATTGCCATTGGTGGCGCTATTTTCCGGTCGCATCAAGTCCGCCGTACGGCTGCGTCAGATGCTTGAATTGCTGTTGAAAGTTCACGTCGATATCGAGGAACACGTGCCCAGTTGGATGAGTTTCGAGCCGCAGGACCTCACCAAAATCGGGCTAGGCGGCAGCCATCTCGGGCAAAATGTGCACCTTGGCAGCCGTGTCCCCGCCGTGAATGAAAAAATCTGCATCCACGTCCGCACCGAAAGCCTTGAGCAGTACCGCAGCTACCTTCCGGGCGGCGATAGCTTCACCCGCCTGACCGACATCGTGGTTTGGTATCTGGGCGTCACCATCGAAGTTGACGTGTCCTTGTCTTTACCCGCCGATCAGGTTCCGGCCGCGCAACTCGGGCAGCAGACCGCCCTTGGCTGGACCGGCTGGATCAAGCCCGAAACGCCCGATGACACCGAACCGCGCCGCTACGTACAGGCGGCGCAATTTTCAACTGAACGCGCTCCGGCGAAAGCCGCGGCCTAGACCATTTTAATTACCGATACGGGGATATGATTATGAGTGACATTTCAATGGAAACAGTGGCCGGCAAGCTCAATCGGGTTGGCTATGACGCTTTCGTTCAATCGCTTCGGCACGCCAAGGGCGAAGGCAACCGCCATGTGGAGCTGGCGCATTGGCTGTTCCATGTGGTGTCCAACAAGAACTCCGACATCTCCAAGACCTTGAACCACTTCAAACTGGATCGCGGCCAGGTCTTGAAAGACCTTGGCGCGGTGATCGACGGCATGCGCAAAAACGCCACCGAAATGCCGTCCATTTCGGACCACGTAACCGACCTGCTGGACCGCGGCTGGCACTACTCCACATTGCTTTTCTCGGAGACCCAAATTCGCACGGGCCACGCCTTGGTCGCCTGCCTGAAGTCCACTGAACTCAAGCGCGCCCTGTTTCAATGCTCGCCCGTATTTCAAAAGCTGAACGTCGAATCTCTCGTCTCCGAAGCCCGATCCGCGTGGGCGGAATCCGACGAAGAAGACATGCGCCCGATGGATGGCTCCGGCCTTGTGGCACCGTCCGGCGGCGCGGCTGGGACCGAGGGTGGCGGCGGGACCACCGCGCTGGATCGCTTCTCGATTGATATGACCGCCGACGCGGCATCGGGCAAAATGGACCCTATCGTCGGCCGCGACGAAGAAATCCGCCAGATCATTGATGTGCTTTTGCGCCGCCGCCAAAACAACCCGATCCTTACAGGCGAGGCTGGCGTTGGCAAAACCGCAGTGGTCGAAGGCTTCGCGCAGCGGCTTGCCTCTGGTGATGTGCCGCCGAAACTGCGCGGCACCAAACTGCACTCCCTCGACATCGGTTTGATGCAAGCTGGTGCCTCGATGAAAGGCGAGTTCGAGCAGCGCTTGCGCTCCGTCATTGATCAAGTTCAGGCGTCCCCCACACCGATCATTCTGTTTATCGACGAAGCCCACACCCTGATCGGTGCAGGCGGCGCTGCGGGCACGGGGGATGCCGCAAACTTGCTGAAACCCGCCCTTGCGCGCGGCACCCTACGCACCATCGGCGCCACCACATTTGCGGAATACCGCACCCACTTTGAGAAAGACCCCGCGCTCACCCGTCGCTTCCAGCCGGTGAACGTAGAAGAACCGGGCGTTGAGCAGTGCTGCTACATGATGCGCGGGATCATGAAGCCGATGGAAGACCACCACGGCGTGCGCATCTCGGACGAAGCGATCGTCGCCGCCGTGTCTTTGTCGCACCGCTACATCCCCTCCCGTCAGTTGCCTGACAAGGCCGTTTCCTTGCTCGACACCGCTTGCGCACGCGTCGCCATTTCCCAAGCTTCGACCCCTGCGCGTTTGGCCGACCTGAAAGAAACGATTGCCGCGCTGGTCTCGGAGATCGCCGCAAAAACCGCGCAACGCGACTTGGGCGAAGAGAACGAGGACCGGATCAAGGAGGCTGAACTAGAGAAAGCCAAAGCGGAGGAAGAACTGGTCGTCCTTGAGGAGAAATACTCCAAAGAGAAGGTTCTTGTGGACGAAATTTTGGAGCTTCGCCAGAATCTGAAGCCCGACGGCGAGCAGGTCTTAACACCCGAAGACGCCCCGAAAATCGGCGAAGAGGAAGACGCGCCAGAAGAAGAGGCGGCACAGGAAGAAACACCCGCACCCGTCGCCGAGGATCCCGAAGCCGTGCGCCTTGCCCTGCACGAGAAAATCACCGAACTCGAAGAAGGCGACCCCGACGACCGCATGGTCTATGCCCACGTGGATGAGCAGGCGGTGGCCTCCGTCATCTCTGACTGGACGGGCATTCCTGCGGGCCGCATGGTCACCGATGAATTGCAGGCCATTCTGACGCTGGCGGACCGTCTGAAAGAACGGGTCATCGGGCAGGATCACGGTCTCAAGATGATCGCGAAGCGGATTGAGACCAGCCGCGCCAAGCTGGCCAATCCGAACAAACCTATCGGGGTGTTCATGCTCTGCGGTCCGTCCGGTGTTGGTAAAACCGAAACCGCGCTCGCCCTCGCCGAAAGCCTGTACGGCGGGGAGCAAAACATCATCACCATCAACATGTCCGAGTTCCAAGAAGCACACTCCGTGTCACTTCTAAAAGGCGCACCTCCGGGCTATGTGGGTTACGGCGAAGGCGGCCGATTGACCGAAGCCGTTCGCCGCAAACCCTATTCCGTAGTTCTGCTCGACGAGGTGGAAAAAGCCCACTCCGACGTGCACGAACTGTTCTTCCAAGTCTTCGACAAAGGCATCATGGAGGACGGCACCGGACGCTCTATCGACTTCAAAAACACACTGATTTTGCTAACGTCGAACGTGGGCACCGACGCGATCATGGACGTTGCCAACAGCGGTCAATCGAACCCTGATCTGGAGGCGTTGGAGGAGGCGATGAAACCCGCCCTACAATCCGTGTTCCCACCCGCGCTGCTGGGCCGGATCGTCAACATCCCTTACTTCCCGCTGTCCGGCGAGGTTTTGACTGGCATTACCAAGCTAAAGCTGGGCTCCATCGTCAAGCGGATGAAAACCAACCACAACGCGACCATGACCTACGCCGAGGAGGTCATCGCCCACATCGTCGACCAATGCCGCGACCCCGATTCCGGTGGCCGTATGGTCGACAACATCATCACCAATTCGATCCTTCCCGACCTGTCGCGCGAAGTGCTCTCGAAAATGGTAGCAGGTGAGGAGATCAACGCAGTGGAAGTCACCCTCAAAGACGGTGCGTTCGAGTACAACTTCTCCTAACCCACCCCTGTAAGTGTGAATTATTGTGGCCCCTGCTGTGAAAAGCGGGGGCCATTTACGCCTAAAGTCCCTTTTTTCTTGCGTGTGGCCGCCCCGTTTTTCTACCTTTGCTGGGCAAATCTATATGCGGGTCAATTTTCGGCCCTCTTTGTTCAAAAAAGGAATTTCAAATGCCTATTAACATGACAATCTCAATCCGTTCAGCCGTTGGCGCAGGGGCACGCGCCGTGAATGCCCCCGCTGACGTGAAGGCCGTGCAAAACCAACTGAATGGGCACATGGGGCCATCGCGGACCAAGCTTGTTGTGGACGGTAAAATCGGTCCGAAAACAATCGGCACAATCAAAGATTTCCAAAAAGCCGCCGCAGGGTTGCGCTCTCCGGATGGTCGCGTTGATCCGCGCGGCAAGACCGAAGGTGCGCTCAATGATCCGGGGTCCAGCTCCAAGTTTGCGCGCATGTCTGTGGCGCCCGCCACACCCACGCCCGGCTCCAAACCTCCGGCCGGCAGCAAAGGTGGGCTGCCCCCGTCAGCGACAGCGACCGAAAAAAAGGGGTACGAAAATCTGGTCGCGGCGATCCAACGCCTGCCCAACCCGAACCCCGCGCAAGAACTGCTCGACGTGCTGATCGCGGACTATTTCCCAACGATCAAACCCATGATCGCCACGGCCCAGTCCGGCGCGGATGCAATGAAACTCGCCCAAGGGTTCCAAGCCCTGCGCGGCTTGGGCATGAGCGCGAAGGAGGCGGCAGAGCTGTCGTCGCAGTTCCTCAAATACCAGCGCGTCGGCGTTTACATCAAGTTCATGGACGACCTCGCGGGCGGCGCCTCCAAACTGGCAAAATCGCTCAAAGCCATCGGCAAGGGCGCGGTCATTTTGGCCGTCGTGGTCACCGCTGTCGAAGTGGCCGACCACTGGAACAAGGGCCGCTACGGCGCGGCTGGCGGTGAGGTTTACAAACTTGGCATGGGCCTCGCCATTCCGTGGGCGGGCTTGCTCGACGCGGTGCAAACCATGGTGGAATCTTTGATGCCAAGCCTGAAACACAACCGGTTTTTCGAGGGCATGTTTATGATGCTCAAGGCGATGAACCCGTTGGCGGCAGGGGCGGTGGCGGTCGATTCCGTGATCTCTGTCATTCAGGTTACGATCACCAGCTATAAATCCGGCAGGCTGGATATGGCGGGCCTCGATGCGCTGGCGGACCGTATGCGCAAAAGCCCGCTCCAAGTCTTCACCAAGGTCGGCGACGGTCTGGGCGACTGGATCTACGACACCTTTATGGCGGATTAACCTGCCAGTTCCAGCACCGCTTTGATCGTCTTTTTATAGGCGGCCACCTCGGGCGGAATGCGGACAATCGCGGGGGCGGCGTTGGTGATTGCCACCGGCCCGCCCTTGCGGTTCATCTTACGCTCCGCCCAGTTTTTGACCCACGCAATGTCGCGCCCTTTCAAGAACGGGTTGGCCTTGATCACGCCCGCGCCCATCACATCCAAAATCAACGCTTGGTCCGGCGCACTCAACGCCACATGCGCGCCCTGTGCCCCCAAGAAGTGACACAGATACAAGCGTCCCGCGGTAATTGCATGCCCCCGCGCCCGCAAATATGCCTCGCCCTCACGCGCCAGATTGGTGACCATTTCGCGCGACAACGTCGGATCGAAACGCAGCTTCAACAGCTCCTCGCGGCTCATCGTCGAGGCAAGATCAGGCCGATACGTTTTCATCATTCGTATCCACGTGCTGGAGATAAACTGCCCCAATCCCGTCGCCGACGACCGCGTGTTTTTCGCACGCGCATTGCCCGCGCTCTCTACGCGAATAATCTGGTTCACCAAACTCTCCACCGCATTGGACGCCGACGCCATTAACACTGGCGCGGCCCCAACGGGCGGTGCGGTGAACGGGTCCAAACTTTGCCCCCGTTCGCGTAGCTCAAAGTGCAGGTGCGGCCCCGTGGATCGCCCCGTCGTTCCGACAAAGCCGATGACATCCCCCGCCCGCACGACGGTGCCGACTTTCCCCAAGGGCGAAAACTTCGACATATGCGCGTAACGCGTTTCGCGACCACCCGCGTGCGCCACCTTGATGACATTTCCGTAGCCGCCGCCATTGCCTGCGAAGCTGACCCGCCCGTCAAACGCGGCAAGGATCGGGGTGCCCGATGGTGCGGCCCAGTCGACGCCGTGATGCACCTTGACCTTCTTCAAAATCGGGTGGAAACGCGGCCCGAACGGCGACGTCAGAACCCCCGACACTGGCGTAACCATACCATTCGCCCCGCGCCCCGACGGCCCCGCCTCGCCCTTTTCCTTGAAGCACTTGAAGCCTTCCCCAGGCACCTGCGCGACGTAGCAAATCTTGTCACCCGACGGCCCCTCAATAGCTGCATATAACACCTGACCCGGACCCGCGCCGTTTGGCCCCGGCTCCCGCGCATAGAGCAACGTCATGCGGTCCCCCGTCGTGGCAAATGCCTCCAGATCATTGTCTTGGCTTAGCAGCACGATGCTTTCGCCGACCACCGATGTTGGAACGCCGTTACGAATACCTGCGGAATAAAACGCGTCCAAAAGGCGGTATTTGCGGGCTGAGACGGTGTCCGTGCTGCCGTCATCTTCCGCGTAGGAAAACAACTCGTCCTGCACCCAAGGGTCGGCCGCCTGCACCACGCTGCCGTCATCCTCTAACGCGATCGAGCCAATATAGGTGTCGCGTGTGTAGAGCGACAGTTGCACCGGCGTGGCCCCCTTCAACGACGGGACAGAGCGCACGGCCAGCACATAATCAGACGGCAATTCAGCCAGTTCCGCGATGTGCACCAGCCCCTTTTCTTGGAACGCCTTGGCGGCATCCGCATCAAAGCCATTGTCGGTCAAGATATCGACCAGAGGGCGATTCCCCTTCAGTCTCAGAAACAGATCATTGAACCCCAGCTTACGCTGGTTTTCACGCTTCACGATGGTCAGGCTCGTGGTGTTTTCAATCACGGTTTGCGTGTAGGTGTCGGCGCTCTCGTCCTCGCCGTCCACGCTCTCGCCCCAGCTGTCGCCCTCCAAGCTGTCCGTATCGGTGGTAGCCTCATCCAAATCCGGCACGTCGAAGCTGGCAGGCGTCGCGGCGGCGGGAGTTTGTGATTGGCTACGTTGGGCTTGAAAGAACGCAAACTCCTCGCGGCTCGACGGCAATGTGGTGATCAGTTTTTCCTGCCGCGTGATCATGTCGTCTTGAACCAAAACCAACGTATCAGGCGCAAAGCGCCCCACCCGCACTAAGGGTAAATCGGGATGGCTGGGCAGCGGTTTTGACTTGGTCGTCAGGCTCGCGTCGAAGCGCAACACCATCGGGTCACCCGCCACGTCCGCAAAGGCTGACGCGTAGGCCAGCGCATCCGCTGTGGAGGTCGCGGTGATATCCTCCTCCAAATCCTCGTCTAGGCCTTCCAAGTTCTCGGCCAGTTCTTCGCTGGTTAGGTTGGCTGGATCTGGTGGCGCCGAAATCGTGATGAACCCGCTCATCACCACGCCTGCAATTAGCACCCCGAGGGCCAAGACACCCCCGCCAATCAGCAACGCCGGCCCGTGCTTCTGGCGAAACTTGCGGCGTGACGATTTTTTCTTGGCTTGTTTAAACCGAGGGTCAATTTCCATGGGCGAAGCCTAAGCGAGCCTTAACGAAACACACCAGTGCTCATCTTGGTGATGCGTTTCTTGGACGTGCCCTTTGCAGCCGGTTGCACGCGAGAAATCTTACGCACTACTTTCTTTTTGGCGGTCTTTTTCGCTGGAGCGCGCTTAACCGCCGCTGCCTTCTTCACGGTCGTTTTCTTAACCGTTTTAGGCTTGGCACGTGCCACTTGGATTTGGCAAATAACTTTGCCCTCGGATTTCAACTGACGCAGCAGCGGCAGACTTGGCTCAAGGCTTTCCGGCACGATGCGCTTGTTCAGGAAGTAGCTGGTCAGCGCGCGGCGCGACCCGTTGCCCCAATCGCCATCAACGCGCATTCTGTAGCAGCCAAGACGCGACAGTTCGCTTTGCACATCTGATGCCATCTGCTTCGGATCAATCTCCGGCACCACCGGTGCCTCGACGCCGGGTTCTACCGGCGCGGTCAGCTCTTCAAGCAAGGTCGGGTCGATGCTGGCCAACAGCGCGCGGGTTTCATCCGTGTCGGGCAATACTTCGCGGCCAATCACAGTCGGCGCCTCAAAGATAGACGCGGAAACGCTGCGCGTCGGCGATGTCAGCGCCGCAATGCGAATGATATCACCCTGCGCGCGCGCCGCGATTTCCGTGCCAGCACGGGCCAAGGCGGCCGACGCATCCGCCGTGCCATTGGCCGACAGCGCGCCGCTGGCGCTGGCGATTGCCGCCGAACCCGTTGGGCCAGACGGCCCGATGTTGCGAATATCAAGCGCACCATTTGCCGTCGCCGCAGGCGCCGACCCCGGCAAGAACGTATCAATGGTTTGGCGGTTCAAGGTGTTGCTTGGTGCTTGCTCCAGCGACGCCAGTTCAATGACAACCGGCCCGACATTCTCCGCCACACCGGAAGAGCCGACAGCCCGTTCCGTCGATTTCACCACATCCGGCACCGTGAAGATCAAGCCCACGTCGTCCACGATTGCCACGTCCTCGGGCCGGATCGCGTCGGTGACTTCTACGGACGTTGCGGGCACTTCTTTGGGTTGGCTCGCAGGGATCGGGGCAGCGGCAATGATCAGCGAGTTTTCATCCGCGACGGCCAGTTCCAAACTTGCCCCCTCGATCAGTTCCGCAGGCGCATCCACCGCGATCCCGCTGTCCGCGAGCAATGCCAAAAACCGCTCGCGGCCTTTGGGGTCAAGCTGCGCCAGCATCTCGTAATCTGCGGCGGTTAGCGTCGGGGCGTTTTCATACTCGGGCTGGAAATAGAATTGCGACCGCAACGACGATTGATCCCAAGGCGTTTGACGCCGCAAGGTCCGTTCTTCCACCTCGTTACGCACGCGGATCATCATGTCCGAAATCGAAATCGACGGGGTTTCCAGATGATTCAGCAAGGCCGTCGTAAACGGGCTGTTGTCGCCCTGCCCGTCATAAGTCACAGCACCCGGCTCTGTGGCGAAGGCCACGAACGTTCCGATACCGGTGTTTAACCGCGCCAGACCACCGCCGTTTGCCGTCATGTTTTGCGGCAACGGGCTATCGCGGCAGGCATCAAGGAAAATCAACGTTTGACGGTCGCGCGCTTGCAGGCGCTTGATGATCCCATCAAGGCTCCATGTTTCGTCAAAAACCGCCTGACGTGATTTCAACTGTGCATTAACGGGCACCAGATAGTTGGCCCCTTCCAGCTGGAAGGCGTGGCCGGAGTAGTAAAATAGTGTGGTCTCGGCGTTCTCCGCCTCTTTCACGAAGTTATCCAGCTTCAACCAGAACTGGTCCGACGTGGCGTCAGTCAGCAAAGTGACTTTGAAGCCCAGATTGGTCAGCGCATCGCCGACCGCCGTCGCATCATTTTGGGGATTCTTTAAAGCGGGGATCGCGTCATATTCGGAGTTCCCGATGATCAGCGCCACGCGGTCTTGCGCATATAAAGGCCCGACGAGCATAAAGAACGCGACTGCCACAGTGGCAGTCAAACGCTCAAATAGAAGCCCGAACCCTTTAAAAATATGCGTCATAGACCTTTGGCTATCCGCTCCACTAAAAACCTTACGTCAAGTGTAACCCAAAACCCCCCGTTCGAGCGAGTCTCAAGTGAGAAAAATTTGGTCAAAACCGTCAGCGGCCTGCGGGCGCTAGTTCGGCGGCGCAAGGAATAACGACCACCGCTGGGTCTTCTCCGTGTCCACTTCGATAAAACGGGCCTTGATGTGGCCACGCGACCAGCAGCTGGAAATCCCGCGAATGGTAAATCGCTTGCCCTCGATGCACATGGGCGTCGTGCCGTTTAACATAGGTTTGCCAAACACGTCCTGCGCGTAGACATATATATAGCGGCTTTCCAGCTCTTCGCGGATCACGTTGGCGCATTGGTTGGTGCCGATGGTCCACCAGCCCTCGGTCTGGAAATCGCCTTCCACATCGCGGCCGATGGCGACGTTCACCACGTCGAAACTTTGGTTGCAAACGGCGAACTCCGCGCGGGCTTCGCCGATGCCAAGCGCTATTCCGCCCAATACTGCGAATGCGAAAGCTGCGGCGCAGCGGGCCGCGTAACTCAATGATGTGACAACATGTTTCATGGCAATTACGCTACTGTGCTTTCGGCAAAAGCAAAAGAGACAGCTGCGTTTGGCGGTTTTCCTTGAAAAGCTAGCTAAATCTGCCAATTTCTGTCATACTCCTGCTACGGTTGGGGTATATTTTATTGGAGAATTTTAACATGTCGATCAAGAAGCTCCTCGGCACGGGTGCGTGTATGGTCATCATTGGCGTCTCTGCGGGGGCGTCTTACGGTTTATTTCAGCGGCTCACCGCGCAGGTGGCGACGCCCGCATTGGCCCAAGCCGACCCTGCTCCCGCAGTCGATAATCCAGCCGCCGCGCAATTCGTCGCGTCCAACGTTACAACGTGGATCCCCCCAGAAAAATCCGACGTGAATGCGCCCGTGCTGGAACAACCCACCGTGTTCCTACAGCCCGAGGCCCCGTTGCTCAGCTATGCAGCCAGCACCTCCGGCACGATCGACAGCACCGCACCCGCCCTGCCCTTGTTCGCGCATCTGGACGACGCCCCCCTTCTAACTACGGCCCCCGCGCAGGACGCGCAGGCATCCGCCACCGATGAGGTGACACCTGCGCCACAAAAAACTGCGCGCAAAAGCGCGCCCGCCCCAGTCGCACGGGAAGTGGTCGTTGCCGCAGCGCCGCGCAGCTTCACCGCCCCCGGCACCTTGCGTCGTTTCCGTGGCACCGAAAACGAAAAGGGTGAAACCGCGGATAACAGCGACCAAGACGGCGTGTTTGAGCAGCAGTTCCCGCCGCGCACGGCACTTCAGCCAGCCCGCGTGCGCCGCCCTACGGCTGCCAGCACCACACGTGCAACACAGCGGAACGCACGCTTTCGCCAAACATGGGCCACTGGCGTTTTTCGCTAAATCAACGCCTTCAAACGTAAATTGTCTGAAACATCTGCGGCTCTGCCCCCGATCTTCCGTTGACAGGCGCGGCTCTATAAGCCCTTCTAGTCACAACGGGGTTTTGCGTTCTAGTGCAGGACCCGAGGTGTAGAATATCTTTCGGGGGACGATCGCGTGCGACAGCTGACCAAATCCATTTTTAACGCAACTGCTACCGCCGCACTGGCGTCGGTCTTGGCCTTCGCCAACCCTGCGCTGGCGCAAAGCGGCAACTTTGCCCTAGAACTAAACACTGCCACCGATATCGGTGACGGCTGCCAGCTGACCTATGTGGCAACCAACAACACAGGCATCGCGCTGGTCGAAACCGCCTATCAGGTCGCCCTTTTTGACGAAAACAGCTTGGTCACCGGCACCCTTGTGCTGGAATTCGGCGCATTGCCCGTGGGCAAAACCAAGGTTGTTCAATTCAACCTCGCTGGCAAGAAATGCGCCTCCATCTCGCGGATTTTGATCAACGATGTCTCCGCATGTAAATCTGCGGACGGCACGCATGATTTCTGCATGTCCGGCCTGATCACCAACTCTCGCGGCGACATCCAACTGGGCGTCTGATTTCCGACCTGACATGGCCCCCAGACAGTAGGTCCATATTTTCGGGGGCGGAGCATTATTCATGAACGCCCCCGATTTCTCATCGCTGAACCCTGTGACCATCGCCGTGTTCACCGCCCTTGCGGTGCTCTCCATGGTCGCGACCACCGTCACGCTCTATAAAATAGCGCAGTTCATGTCGCTTGGCGTTGGACGCCGTAAGCGCGCCGAAGACGTCGTGTCGGATTGGCTGTCTGGGAAGTCAGACACTGCCCTGCGCGCGGCCTCCACCCGCAAAACCACGCTGCTGCGCGTGTTGCAAGCGACCTTCTCCGGCCTGCAAGCGCGCCCCGGTGATCAAGCCTACGCCGAAGAGTTGGGCCGCCAAACCGCCCTCATAGAGTTGGCCGCCATGTCGCGCCGCATGCGCATCCTAGAGGCCGTTGTCCAAGCCGCGCCCATGCTCGGCCTGTTGGGCACCGTGATCGGCATGATCGACGCATTCAGCAATTTGGCCCAAGCCGAAGGCGCGGTGGACCCTGCCCTGCTGGCGGGCGGCATCTGGACGGCATTGACCACCACCGCCGTCGGCCTTGTCATTGCGTTGGTGTTCTACTTCGTCGCCATCTGGCTGGAGGGCCGCATCGACGGGGAACGCCACTCCATGGAAACGCTGATGTCGGCCGCGATCTACGGGCGCGTCACCGGCACCTCTGGCCGCAGCTGAGGGCCGCGCCATGAGCATGATCCGCAGCCTGCCCCAATCCAACAGGGCGCGCCGCTACGGGTTCTCCTTCACCCCCTTGGCCGACGCGATGTTCCAGCTTTTGGTGTTCTTCATGCTCACCTCGTCATTGGCACCCTATTCGCTGATGACGCTCACCCCTGGCTCCGCTGGCAACATATCAGCGGCGGGCGCGGCACCAGACGCCAGGCAAAACGCTACAGATAAAGAGCGCGTTGCCATCTGGTCCGTCGGGCGCGGCACCCTGCGCGCGGGCGGCGATAAAGTCGACCTTGGCGACATACACGGGCTGGTCGATCCCTTGATCAATGAGGGTTTGGACCGCGTCGTTTTGCTCACCGGACGCTCCGCCACTGTGCAAGACGTTGCCGCCGTGCTGGAGGCCCTGACCCTCGCCCGTGTGCCCACCGTGCAAGTCGTCGCAGGCAGCGCCGAGTGACCCCCGCCAAGCGCAACACCCTGCCCAAGACGGCCCGAAAAATCCCGCTGGATTTCTCGCTAACCACCGTCAACATCGTGTTGCTGCTGATCTTCTTCTTCCTCGTCTCCGGCTCCCTTATCGAGACGGAAGAACTCAGCGTCGATCTCGCCGAAACCTCTGAACTCCCCCTCGACCGCCTGCCGCGCCCGTTGCTGCTGATGGACGTCGGCGACAAGCTGCAACTGAACGGTGACCCCGTCACCGAAGACACGTTGCGCGCCGCCCTGTCGCCGCTCCTCAACAAAGACCGCCCACGGCTGCACATCCTTGCCGACCGCGACGTGCCCGCAGGGGCATTGGTCTCCCTGATCCAACGCGGCGACCTGCAAGGCATAGAAATCAAGCTCGTCACCCTGCGCCAACACACGCCGAAATCATGAGCAACACAAACACCAACCTTTGGGAAAGCCACGACGCCAACCCGATGCTTTGGATGGCCACGGCTGCCATCGCCTTGGTCGCGCATCTGGCCGCGCTTCAGGTCGGGATCACGGCCTACCAATCGCATGCCGCCAAAACCGCAGAAGCGCCGCAGGAAACCAAGATCTTCGCCGCAGCCCTGCAATTGGCAGGGGCCGAGGTCACGCCCCCGCCGCAACTCGTGGATACCCCAGCCCCCGTTGACGCCGCACCCGTCGTAGAACCGCCTGAACCCGCGCCGCAGGTGTTGACGCCCGCTGTAGCCGCCCCCGTAGTGGCTGATCTCGTAAGCAGCGCTGCCCCGATCGCCGCCCAAGCGCCAACACTCGCGCCCGTGGCCACGCCATCCGCGCCCCAAACGTCACCTCCCCCACAACCCGGGGTTGCGCCGGTTGCCGCAGCGCCGCTCCGTGCCGCCACAGTTGCCAAAGCCGTCACGGCGGACAACGACGAGACATTGGAAGTCGCGGTGCTTGACGCGCCAAGCGTCATTGGCACCGAGCCCGCGCCAATCCCTGTCCCCGATCCCGCCCCCGTCCCCAATCCGGCCCCCCTGCCTGATCTGGCGAAATCCCTGCCACCGCCACCCAGCGACATCACCGAAGACCAATCCGGTGTCGCCTCCGCAAACGCCCCCGCCCAATCGGCGGAGCAGGCGCAGGAGACCTACGACACAGTCCTCGACTTTCTGCGTGGGTTTGACGGCGGCCCCTGCTTTGCCGCGCTGCCCGTTCTGGCCGAGGACGGGGCGTTCCGGTTTGAAACCTTCGCCCAAAGCGACGCCGACCTCGCCCGCTTCAGACAGGCCTTGGAGCTGGAGACAGGCACCCTTCCCGGAACGGTCATGAAACCCGTGAGCGACGCCCAATGTCAGGCCCTGCCCTTTGTGACCGCCGCCGCGCGCTACCCTGAGTTTCAGCTTTATTTCGACATCGCCGCGCGGGACATCCCAAGTGGCGATCTTCTGTCGGGCAAGCTCGGCAATACCTCCGGCGGCTTCGTGTCGCTTTTACTGATCGACGACGAAGGCGTCGTGCAGGACTTGGGAAGTTTCTTGAAGTTCCGCGCGGGCTACGCTGGGTTTGACATCCCGATGACGCTCAAAGGCTCCCCCGTGAAAACGCAGCAACTCCTGATGGCGCTGTCCACGCGGGCACGCCTGAAAACACTGAAATCGCTCTCCGGCCAGCCCGCCAAGGACTTTTTCAAGCGCCTGTCCGTCGAGATACTGCTGCAAGGCGGCGGCGAGGACGTCGCCCTCGTCGCCTTTTCCGTGCGCTAGTTGTCGAGGCGGAAATACTGGATAGACGCCGCCGCTTCGGAGCCGCTGGTCTGAATTTCAGTCTCGATAATCGGCATCAAGGCAGCAACGTCCGCCCCGTTCCGCGCCGCATTGGCCGTTACCAGTCGGGACCGCGTGGTGACCGCTACGATCATCTGCGGCACGCTGCCATCCTCGCCCGCGCTGTTCATGCCAAAGCGGAAGGACTGCGACCCATCCGCATCTGTTTGCAGCAACGACGTCAGGTTAAACGCCCCGCCCTTGCCAGACACAAGGAACAGGTAAACCGGACGCCCCAGCACACCCGTCAGCTTGCCGCTTAGGGTGTCGCCGCTTTGCAAAACATCGGTGTCGAGTTCCAACACAGGTGCCGCCGCGCCGGAACGGTCCAGCCGCGCCACGAAGTCCAGAACGGGGCACTGGTTCTCGCGCACGATACGCACGCCAATGTCCGGCTCCACGCCGTGCGCCGCGCTAAAATCTTTCAGCAATTCCTCGAACGGTGCCGCGTCCGTAGCGAAGCCCTCGATGGAAACCTTGTCCCCGTCGCTAGAACGGATCGCCTGATATACGCAGTCGCCCGTGATGTAATCCTTGAGCCATGCCAATTGCGTCCCGATCTCGCCCAAAGTTGGGTCTGGGGTTTCCTCGGGCGTAGCTGTTTCCGGTTCGGGATCAGGCGTTGGATCCGGCGCGACCTCTGGCTCTGGATCTTCGTCGGGGACGGGATCAGGAGTAGGCTCCGGATCAGGCGCAGGTGGCGTAACCCGCTCCGGCGCGACCTCAGGTTCGGGGTCCGGCGTATCTGGCTCCTCCGGCGGCGTCGCCACCGCGACTTGTTCCGGCGTGGTCGGCTCTGGGCCATCTGCGGCAAACGGGCCGAGACCCATTACAGCCGCCACACCAACGCCCCCCGCCACAACAGCGGCCAAGCCGAAGCCGATGATCTTGCCACTGCCGCCCGACTTCGCGGGCGCTTCAACGGGCGGTGTCGTCTGCGTCGGCGCACTGGTCACGGGCGCGGCCCCGAACGGGCTTTCGCCACTTGGCGCGCCAGTTTGCTGGCCCATTGCCGCATGATCCGGCGGCAGGCTCAATCCTGCCCCCGTCGCCGCAACACCCGTGCTATCGGCGGCGTAAGGCACAGCGGATGTTTGCGGTGCGCCCGTCTGCATTTGCGGCGGGGTGGAGATCATCGGGCTGATCACAGTGCGTCCGATTGGCGGCGCCATATCAGGTTCTGCGGCCCCGTCAGGACGGTACTGCGCAGGCACCAGCGACGGGTCTTCGATCATCCGCGCGACTTCTGCCATCGTGGCGGGGCGGTTGGCCGGATTGGGCTCCAGCATATACGCGAGGATCGGCTGCAACTCTGGGTAGACGCCCGATAGATCAGGAATTCCAGACCGTGATTGGACCGCATCCACAATGGACGCGCCCATCGGCAGCGGCTTGCCAACGGCGGCCCCCGCCGACATCAGCCCAAGCGAGTAGATGTCGGAGCGCGCGTCAACCAAACCATCGAAATGCCCGAGCTGCTCTGGTGAGACGAAGTTGAACTTACCCGCAAACTGGCCGTGCAGCGTGCCCTCGGTAATCGCCGTCGATTTGGCGATGCCAAAGTCGATCAGCTTGGCGTGGTTCAGCTTGCCGCCTTCGACAATGATGTTGTCAGGGCTCAGGTCACGGTGGGTGATTTCCAGCTCATGCGCACGGTTCAACCCGTTGGCCAGCCGCCGGATCAGCAGCTTCACGTCGTCCAATGACAGCGCGCCGGTTTGCTCCATCATATCGGCCAGCGGAATACCGTCGACGAATTCCATGATCAGGCAGAACCGCCCAAGGTCTTCGTCTTTGACGAAGTTCAGGTAGCGCACAATGGCTTCGTCGTAGAGCTTGCCAAGGATGCGGGCTTCGCGGCGGAACAGCTTGATGATCTTCTCGTCATGCGCCAGTGCAGGCAGCACGATCTTAATCGCGACCTGATCACCCGTGTGGTAGTTCACCCCACGGTAAACCTCGCCCATGCCGCCGGCCGAAATCAGCTCCTCGATCTCGTAGTTGTTGTTGATGCGCGTGCCCACGGGCACCGCCGTGGAGGGTGTCCCCTCCCCGTCTCCGCTTTTGACAGGGGCTTCCTCAATGGGCACATCAGGCGCGCCGTCTTCGAAGCTTTCGGCCTCTTGCTCCGGTTTCGGCTCTCGTGCGGAGGGCGCAATTTCCGTGCGGTCCGACGCGGCAGGCGCAGGTTTTCTGGCCGCGGGTTTCTTCGCGGGCGCATCGCCATCTTTACCCGTCTTAGGCGCATCCGCGCCGTTCGGGGTGTCTGGCTCATCAGGGATGTCGTCGATACTCATCCGCGCTTAAAATCCTTGAGTCCAGTCAAGCGGGTCGTCGCCCGCCACAGTGTCTTGGGGTCGCGCGTTGCAGCGCACGACAATTACCGTCACATTATCACGCGCCCCGCGCGACAAGGTGGTTTGTATCAAAGCGTCACAAGCGGCTTGCGGCTCGTGGCTGGCCAGCACGCTGGCCATCTCGTGATCCTCCACATGCTCCGTCAGCCCGTCGGAACACAACAAAAACACGTCCCCCGCCTGCAAGCTGCCAAACGTCTCGTCAGTGTTCGGGCTGCTAGAGACGCCAATCGCGCGGGTGATGACATTCTTGCGCGGCCAGTGTTCCGCCTGCTCTTCGGTGATCGCGCCGGAGTTCAGCAACTCCTGCACCTCTGTATGATCCGTGGTCACTTGGCGGTACTGCCCGTCGCGCAAAAGGTAGATGCGGCTGTCGCCCGACCAGATGCAGGCGAACAATTCCTCGTGCACCAAAAGGGCCACCAATGTGGCCCCGATCGTCGCGCCACCAAGCGCTTGCGACTGCTCCACAATGACGCCGTGCGCGCGGGTCAGCCGCTCCATGAACCGAGCTTGCAAATCAGGGGCAGAGGCAGGGCGGCCAATGGAAGAAATCTTCTCGACAATGGCTTGCGACGCGAAGTCCCCCGCCTCGTGTCCACCCATGCCGTCGGCCACAACCCAAACGCCGCTGTCGGGTTTGGACAAATAACTGTCTTCGTTGTGATCGCGGACAACGCCGGTATCCGTGCCCGCGCCTGTCTCGTAGATAAATTGGCCCGTCCCCATGGCGACTCCTGCTTAAAATACGCTGATCACAATATGTGCGCCCAAGCCCTGCACCGGTGCTGCGGTGTCCCCCAGAGCCTGAATTTACTTCAGTTTGAACAGCCTAGTCCTTTTCCGCCTCTTCTGCCAAGGCATCGTGTGTTTCTTCGGTGTTATTGGTCTTCACTGTGGTCTCTGGCGCATCGCGTGTCGCAAATGGCGATTGCGGCCCGTCGTCCTCGTCGTCTGTCGCCTCGTCAATCGGCTCCGCATCATAGAGCGCTTTGGGAACGGGCCGCGCGCCCTCCCCCGACCACCACGGATCCGACACCGGAATGATCGACGGCTCGCCCTCATATTCCTCGTTCACCGGGGCCTCAGGCTCTGCCTGCTGCTCCTCGACTTCGAACGGGTCTACCTCCGGCACTGGTCCGGGTTCAGGTTCGGCCACAGGCACGGGCGCAGGCTCGTCCGCAATATTGCCCGCCAAAAGCCACTGAAACACCGACGCATCCGGCCAGCCCTCCGCCGCGTGGAACGTCGCGGTGCGCGACGCGTCCCCCGCGCTCCACCAATAGCTGCGGCGCGCAGCGGCGCGGCGGTGGTCGGTTGTCGCGACATTGGCCATCATCTCATCCACGGCGCCCGCCGTGTGCACCGCCCAAAAACCGGCCTCCCCCCCCGCGAAAGACGCAGGCAGAAATCCGTCAGGCAATGCGAACATCTCCGCCAGTTCGGCGGCGGTCTCAGGCGTGTCATGCTCCAGCATCAGCGCTTCCAACGCGGCGTACCAACGCTGCTCCGGCACGACTGTGGGCGGCGGAAAATCGGCCCCCTCAATGAGCGCGATAAGCGGGAAGCGACGACCTACTTTGTCGTGGCTGAACACCATCACGCCCGCGACAGGCCCACCCAAGGCGGCGGGCACAACCCCTTCGCCCAGCCAGAACCGCAGCGGCAAAGCCACGTCATAAAACGGCTGCCAGACGTCGCCCAGATTGTCGCGCACACGCGGCAAGACCGCGCCCATCCATTCCTCCAGCGCCACTTGCATCGGCTTGGACATGCCCGCGCCGATGAAGTCCCCGAAGGCTGGGTGCTTGCCGAAGATGCCAATCCTACCCATCCTTCAGATCACAGACCTTGCGGGCATTTGAACTCTGACAACTCGCGCAACGTGAACGGGTTGTAGAGCGCATTCACCCGCACAGAGTAGCTCACATACCGCCCGCCAATCGTGTAGCGGACCTGCGTGGCGTCGCCCTGCTGGCGCGGGGATCCGGCGCGGATGAACTGCATAAACGCCCACGGCCCCTGATCAAACTGGATGGAGCTTTGACGCCCGTTCAACCCCGGCAAGAACTGCAAGGTGGTCGACGATCCCGCCGACGGCCATTTGACCGTTTGCGGTACATTGCCAACCTGACGTGTGGTGATCACCTGCCCGTTCACCTCCAGCACCGCTTGGCGCACTTGGTCATGCGCGGAGGCTTGGCTCACCGTCACCTCCAACTCTGGGTTGGAGCCGCCCGTGGGGAAGAACGCATCGCGGATACGCGCCGCCCGCTGGAACTGGCGCAAGGTGCCAAGGCTCAACCGGTCGCCCAACTGGCTTTCCGACGACCAACTCCAGCTTTCGCCCGATTGGTCCGCATGCGGGCTAAGATGTTGCAGGAAGAAACGGTCCATCACGCCGTCCGGCGCGAACACCCGCGCGAACTGCGCCATCGGCACCTGCCGCGAGGTCGGTCCGTTGAACGGATAGCGCCCCGTGATGATATCATTGCACACGCGGGTCACTTGGTTGGTCAGGTCTTGGTTCAGCTGCGCAATCGACGTGTTCGCCGCGTCGCCCTCGAAGTCCTCAACCGCCTCGTTCACCATGCGTGCCAAAGGCGGTGGCAACCGCGACGCGGTGGAGCGCAGGATACCGATCTGCACAGGCAACTGCGCCGCCGCCTGCGTGGCGTTAAAGCCCGCTGCGATCACAAGGTTCTGTTGCACCTGCCCCAGATTGCCCAGAAGCGCATCAATAGGCCGCGCCGTTCCGGCGGAACCCGACGCAAGCAACGCGTGCCATTCGGCGAACTGCGCCTCAATCGCGGCCCCCGGCACCAGCGCTTGCGCCGTGCCGCCACCACCGGCGGAGCCCGCGCGGCGTTGCGATTTACTGCCCGTGCCCAAAGCTGCCGTCAGGCCGATACGGGTCAAACCGTTGGTGCGGTTGATAATGCGGTTCTTGACTTGGTTCGCGGCCTGCGCGCCCGCCTCGGAGTTCGCCAGCCCACCGACGGCCCCCGCAACGTCGCCGCCCAAATCAAGTCCCTCATTCGGGTCCACCGTCAGTTGCGTCTCGCGCGTGACCGCCTCCACCAGCATCAAAAGCGGCGATGTCGTCGGCGAAGACGCGGCCGCCAAGGACGCATAGGCGGGTTTATCTGCGGACATCGGGGCCAGCTTCAACTGGTTCAACAGCCCTTCCCACGCCGACAGGTAATCCTCGCGGTACTTGCCCAGCAAAGCGCGGCCCAAGCCGCTCAGCTGCGCGTCCACCTTGGCGGTTTCTGCATAGTCGCCCATCACCCATTGCTCGCGGTCCAGCTTGCCTGCGACCTCGCTCAACTGGTCAAGGAAGAAGTCCTGAAAGCCGTCGTAGGTGTAGAGGGCGTTCACGCCCAACTCCCCTAGGTCGGACCCGTCGACAGTCTCAAATACCAGATACGCGTCCGGCCCCACGCGGTCGACCAGATTGAACCGGTCGATCCCCGAAAACTCCACCGTGGCCTTGATCAATGCATAGGCCTGATCGGCCACCGACATGCGGGCCAGAATACGCTCGCCTGCGTCCACCAATTCGCTGTCCAGATCAACACGCACGTCGCGGGTGCCGTCCAGCTCCAGCATCGCCAGCAAATGCGCCTCAAGGTCTTGGCGCGTGGCACGGTTGGTCGGTCCGGGATAGAGGTTGTTAAAATCCTCGCGGAACCAGCCGCGCACCAGATCATCCTCCGGCGCGGGGGCCACGCCGCCCAACAGCTTGTAGACCTTCAGCCCCTCATAAATCGCCAGCGTTTCGTTGGTCTGCACGAATTGCGACAGCTGCTCCTCTAGGCGCAGCACCAGACGCGGGCGGAACATCCGCTCCAGACCATCGGCATAAGACGCCTCCGAAGCAATCTGCAACTGCTCGCGGCGCGACAGGCCGAAGCCCTCAAAGATGCCATGATCGTCCCCGCCGCCTTGCGCCACGGAATCCAGCACCCCGTCCCCATCGGTGTCAATCTGCTCTGGCACCTCTTGCGTGGAGGCATAGCCCGTCGGCATGTCTCGCAGCAATTGCAGGTAGCCCGAAATGGTCTGGAAGTCGGTGTCATCCACCACAACTTCCGACAGCTCTTCGCGCGCGGCCAACTCGTAGTCCGACATCGCCGCCTGCGCGGAGCGCACCAAAGACGCGTTCGCCCAGTAGGAATACCCCCACGCGGCCAACAGGCCCACAGTCGCCAATCCAACGATTGAAAAGCCCGCGATACGCAGGCCATTGGCACGGTTCACCGCCTTGCGGTCGTAGGTCACCCAGCCCTGCTCTGGGAAAATCACATGTTTCAGCAGGTCGTGCAGGAAGAAGCTTTTGCCCTTGCCCGACATGAAGCCGCCCGCCACCGCCGCATCCGCGCCAAAGCTGCGACCCATCGCCCCCAGCACTTGGTCGATCGGCGTGCCTTCCTGCGTCCCTGACGAGAAGTAAAACCCACGCAGCAAAGCGTTGGTTTTGTAGCGGGTCGGCTCGAACACTTGCCCCAAGAACGACGCGATATTCTCGCGCATCATCGCCATCTGTCCGGGCAGGCCGAAAATGGCGATGCGGTTCACGCCGTCCGGCTCTTCGGACAGGCGGTCCATCACCTCATCGGACAGGCGGCCAACCAGCAGGTCAAACTCTTCGCCCACTTGCGTGTGCGTCTGCTCCGCGCGGCTCTTGGTCTGGAACGTGGTGCCCCACACCTTCTGGCGACGCGACGCGCTGAAGCTCGCGAAATATTCGCGGAAACCGGCAATCAGGTCCGACTTGGTGAACAGCACATAGACCGGAAAATCAATTTTCAGCGTCTCGTGAATTTCCGCCAGACGCGCGCGCACCACTTCCGCGTGGCGCGTCAGCGACGCCTGATCGCCGTTCATGATATCCTCGACCGAGAACGCCAGAATAACGCCGTTGATCGGCTGCTTTGTACGGCCTCGCTTCAGCAACTCTAGGAAGCTCTGCCAGCTGGTTTTATCCGCCTCCGCGTCACTGTCCTGCGAGGTGTAGCGCCCCGCGGTGTCGATCATCACCGCCTCTTCGGCAAACCACCAATCGCAGTAGCGCGTGCCGCCGAAGCCTTCCATCGCCGCGCCTGATTTTTCCGCCAGCGGAAACTTGATGCCCGCGTTCAGCAGCGCCGTCGTCTTCCCCGCGCCCGGTGGCCCGATGATGACGTACCACGGCAAATCATAAAGATAACTTTTGCCGCCCGATGCTTTAAGCGTGTTCAGCGCCTCGCTCATGCGCTCGCCCAACACCGCGCCGTCGCCGGTGGCCTCTTGCGGGATCAGCGCCTCTTCCAGCTCCTCCGCGCCCTTGCGCGCACGGCGCCAGCGGATGAACCACACGATCGCGAAAATCAGCAACACGCCGATGATAATCGACGCCCGTACCCAGACGGATGCAAACGGCCGCGCCTCGCCGAAGCCCAGCAACGGCCCCCCGACCCAGACAACGACCCCGAACAGGATCAGCGACAGGATCAGCAGCGGAATGCGCATCCAAGGTTTTTTGAAGAAGCGGCCAATGGCGACGAAGTAGCGCATTATTGAAGCGTCTCCTCACGTTGAATCATAATCTCGACCCTGCGGTTTTGCGCACGGCCCTCTTTGGTGGCGTTATCAGCGATGGGTTCAACCTCGCCCTTGCCCTCGATCTGCAACCGGCCCGGAACGGCCAATGCGTCGCTCAGCACGCCGCCCACAGATTTGGCCCGCGCTTCCGACAGCTCTTGGTTGGTTTTGAACCGCCCCCTGCCCGACATCGGGATGTTGTCGGTGTAGCCCACCACGCGCACCGGCCCCGGTTCGTCGTCCAAGGCCTTGGCGACCTCGACCGCTAGCAGCGAGAATTCCGGCTTCACATCAGCGGAGCCGGAGCCGAACAGCACAAGGTTGTTCACACGGATGAAGATGAAATCACCCTTGGTATCCACCGCGACCGACCCGTCTTCGATCTGGGCTTTCAGCTTCTCGCGCAGGTCGTCCAATTGCGTCGTGACGATCTCTGGCGGGATGTAGGCCTCAAACGCTTGGGCGCGTTGCAGGCCCACCAATTCCTCTGGGTGAATGTCCAGCAATCGCGCCACCACAGAGGAGCTGTCGTTGGAGATCAGCATATTCAGCGTCAGGTAAACCCCCAGCAAAATTGCCGCGGCGGCGGAGGCCACGATCCACAGCGGGTTCGCCCCGAAGCGTTTGCGTTTGCCCAATTCTACTGGCGTCCAATGCACGGACACATCCTCGTCTGGGCGGCTTTGCACACGGCGCAGGCTCTCGTAGATCGACGCACGAATGCGGGCCAACTCCTGCGCGCCGCCAGGCGCGGTGCGGTACTTGCCCTCAAAGCCAAGGCTCAGGCACATCAGCATCAGCTCCAACACGTTGAAGCGTTGCGCGGGGGCCTGCATCGCTTTGTCGACTTCCTCAAAGAAGCCCACGCCAGAGGTCCGCACGTTGTAGAACCGCGCGACCATCGAATACTGGATCCACACGTGGCGATCCGTGCCGGGGATGTTTTGCACGATGTCATCCGCCGTGCCGCACAGGCAGTAGCGCGCCACGTCGGCCTCATGCGGCTCCACCCCCGCTTGCACGCAATTCGCGTGGAAGGCTTCCATCTCGCGGGTCACATGTTCCATTAACGGAATCGCGTCCATCTCCACCATCTGCGTGCGCAGACGGCCAAACAGGATCAGCAAATTCGCGGCAGCCGCCACGATCGGGTTGCTTGGCCCCCCCTTACCCAGACCCGTCGCGCGCAATGCTTCATGCAGCGCAATCTTTGGCCCTGTGTGAATGACCTGCTCCGGCTGCTGGCTTTGCATGGTCGGGAAGAAGCCGTCTTGGCTGGCGCCGCCAATTCCCGATCCTGGCGCGGGGGTGCTGGACGGGGACGGTGCGCCGCCCGACATCCACGCATCTGCCGCACCTTGGCTGGTGCCAAACCCGCCTTGTGGCGGTTGCGGGGTATAGGGCGCGGCCGGCGGTGGCGTTTGCGGCAAAGCCCCGCCAATCACCGTGCGTTGCCCACCTCCCGCCGGTGGCGGTGGGGCGGACGGAGGTTGTTGCAAGCCTGCGGGCGGCGTCGCAGGGCGGCCAGCCGACAAGTTGCGCAGTTCCTCGGCGGTGGGCAACTTGCCCCCGATGACTGTTTTATCCTTGTCGTTGGCCATTAGGCTTTCTCCGCAATCGCCCAAAGCTCAAGCTTCAAGTCCGGCCAGTCGCCTGCGAAATGCATCGCAAGCGCTGGCGCGGTCGAGAACTCGCGCCACATGGGCGTGTTCTTGTCGAGGATGAAGTACACGTTCGTCGACACCGCCCTGATCTGGCGCGGCGGCGTCGGGGTGTGCCGCAGCTCAATGCCGGGCAGGTTGTTGTTGACGATCTCGTTCATGCGGGTGTTGGGCCCCACTTTGCACAGCTCTGGGAACTGCTGCTGGATCTGCGTCAGCGACTTCGACGAGGTCACCTCGATCACAAAGGTCGCCTCGCGGAACAGGTTCCGGTCCATGACCTCCGCGATGTAGGAATTCTGCCGCACCATCTTGAGGTCAAGGCGCGTCGCACGGCCCACGTCACGGCTCAGCAACCGCTGGATGTCGCGTACCAAAGGCGCAAAGGTTTCCTTGGGGTTGTCGTGATCATAGGCAGGATATTCCTGCGCCATGCGCTTGTCGTTATCAAACGTCCACAGCTCCCCCACCAGCCGCAAAAGCTCCACATACATCCGTTCGGGATGCACGTAACGCGAGGCGCGCAAATGACGCAGCCCGCCGATTTCACGGTTCAACAGCAGCAACATGAAGTAATCCGTCGCCTGCAATCCGCCCCCCGCACTCGGGTCGGCGGCGTAGCGCGCCAGCCCCTCTTGCTTGGTCTCGACCCAGCCGATCACGCGGTCCAGCCAGCCGGTGAACACCGGATGCGCGCCGATCACCATCGCGGGTGGCGCAAAGGTGTCATCCATGGAAATCACCCCGTCGCGCACCTCTTGGATGCGGCCGATCTGCATGCACTGATACCCCGGCTTCGGGGTCTTGCGCACGTCGATCTCCAAACGCGGTTGCGCCAGTTCGATGTCCTGCTCCAGTCGCATCGCAGACGCGCTGTCGGCCACCATTTCGTTGCCCAGCACATAGCGGGTGGCAGCGGTGATCTCTGTGTCTGCGGCCAGTTCGCGCCCGTTCATCGCAGCATCCGGCAGCGTCAGCCAAACCGCCATCCCGTCGGCCTTCTCCGGCACGTCTTTGGGCGTCGGCAATACGTTGATGTTCGGCGCGTCAAACGGCATCCCGTCCGGCATGATCCCCACCGCAGAGCGCAGGCCGATCTTGCCTTGTTGCGCCATGTCGCGGTCCAGCTTCAACTCCGCCAGACCCCACGGGTACGGCGTGATTGTGCGGGTGCGGTTGTCGATCAATTTTTCAAGGTAGCGGTCCTGCTGCTGCAGGTGGTGTGGCTGAAGGAACAAACCCTCTTTCCAAGCAACTTTGCTATACCAAGACATATAATTCCCAACTTGTCGTCATCTCGCGCCCACAGGTGGCACATACTCAAAACCGAAGGCCCAGCTAACGCTAGGTAAAATTCCTGTCCGAACAATGCGGTGTGGGGGACTTACGGTCAAGTGCCGCAGGCCAAGGATCACCTTTAATTCACGGTTACTTAGCCTTCGACGGATCATTGGCGTGCACGATGCGCCGACGGTTCGGGGCTTCCTCCATCGGGGCCACGCCCGTCCAGTGAATGTCGTTGTAGTTCGCCGAGTGATACGTGTAGTCGCGTTTCAGTGTAGCAGCACTTGCACTGCGTACAGCGTCGCGGATTTCGTAGTCGCCAGTTGTTGGAAAATCCTTCAACGGCAACCCAGAGGCGCTGGCCTTCTGGTACATCTTTTCGAGCGCAATACGGGACAACTCATGGCTGACCCAAGGCCGTTTCATCCGCGTCTCGACCGCGTAGCTGTAATAGGTCGACCCCGGTGAGAACATACTGCCCGGCACATGGACGGTCTCAATCGGGCCACCCTCAACGCTCCATGATGTTGGCACATCCGCTGCGGTCAGCCAGCCCTCCGCCACAAAGATCGCCGCGTCCGCGCCGGATTTCGCCCGCATCGCCGCCACCAAGGTGCGTTGCTTGGCCACCGCATCCGCGCGCGTCGTGCCCATCCCGGTGTCGGGGCGCTTGATAATCGGCTCTTCCTTAAATCCGGCAGGATACCCCCCGCCGATGTTGGAGTGGCAGCCCGGCATCCGCACCACCTCCCCCGCGTTCGCGCTGCCGCTGGCGTTGGCCGTGTCGTTCAGGCTGAAGCTCTTACGCAGTTCGTCATTCGCCGTCAGGTGATAAATCGTCTCGGCGGAGCCGTCTTTGAGGTGAACATTCACGTCCCAATTGTCCGATGGTATGCCCCCCGCAATTGCCGCCACGGTGTCGAAAATGCCAAGGAAACGGATCGTGACATTACGTCCCTCGGGCAGCTTGGCGTGGACATCGTTGAACAGCCCCCAACGGGTGTAGTCCAACCGCCCCGCGTTGAAACCGTTCACAAAGTGCCGCGCCGCCGCCGCCCCGCGCGAGAACCCGAACACGTCTAGAATGACCTCTTCCGGTTCCACGCCCTTGGACAGGTCCGTGATCATACGGCCAACTTCCAACGCGGCTTGGATCACGCGGTTCTCGACCCCGCGCTCCCCCACACCCATGGCGGAGCCCCAGAAGTCGTCCTCCTCATCCGCCTCGGTGCCGATCCCCTGCACATAAAGCGACCGGTACCGGCGTTCATAATCGCCGCACGCGTTGGGAATATCGTAGCGCTTGCCGTTGTTGTAATAGAGGTCTTTCAGAAGCGACACATTGGAGCGCGCGTTGGCATAGGAATCCTTCGCCCCGCCGGTCTGGGCGTTCTTCTCATTGTTGCCGGTGCCGTCAAAGAACACGCCGATTTCAAGCTTCACCTTCGGGCAGGTTTGCACAACCGCCCCCGCCTGCGCGGAGCCGAGCGCCTCCATGTCCGCGCTTGCGCCGCTTGCAATCGCTGCTGCCGACATGCCCGCCATCTCAGTTGTCCCCCCCATCGCGGCAGGGGGTCGCTACCGGCTCAGCCGCCGCTGCAACACTCTCCTGCTCAAACGTCCACGCCAGATCCAGATCCGCGTTGATGTCGGCGCGGTAGTCCTTGTCCAGCGACGGCTCCCGCTGCGCGCAAACCTCGGCGACGATCTCATAAAACGGGGCGTCACTGCTGTTGGGCTTCGGGTCCGTTGACACCGCAAAATGCCCCGCGCGGCCAAACACAACCGTCAGCAGCGCCGTGCGGTCGCCAGCGTCACGGATGGACACGGCCCCCGCCGGCAACGTTAGCTCGCCGCTATAGGCGCGGTTCGTGTAAATCTCGACCCATGTGGCGCGCACAACAATCTGCGCGTCGTCTTGCGGTGAGACAGCCAACCCCGCAATCGTGCGGTTGCCGCCATGCGGGTCGTCCCAATCGGTAGAGGCAAGATACGGCACAGTGCCGTAGGCGCGGCCATTGATCTCAAGCGCCTCGATCATCACAGGCGACGTGGAATGCGATGCATCGGATAGCGCGATAGCCGTCGGGGCCGCGTTGCCTAGCCAGCCCATGGCACCGCCCGCCAAGGGCGCTGCCATGCCAGCCGCACATAGGATCACTGCAAGACCAAACCGCAGACGCATTATCCTGCCTCCCCCGTGCAGCTCGTTTCAATATCCGGTACCGCCATCCATTGATCGCGGCGCTCAATAAGCCGTCCCAAGCCCGGTATCTCGTTCACCCGCAACCCGTAATTCTGGTCGCGGTTGGGGGTGCGTTTGCCGCACACCCGCGTCACCTCACGACCGTTGTATTGGCCGGTCTTCGGGTCTGGGTCCGCATCCGTGAATAGCATGAACTCACCGTTTCGGCCATACACAACAGTGACATAGGCCGTGAGTCCCACCACATCCTCGACGTGCAGCTCGCCCCACGGAACACTGATATCCGCCTCATAGGCGCGGCCCGTCTCGATTTCCGTCCACTCCGCGTGGACGTCGATGATCTGGGCGTTGTCATCGGGCCACGCAAGGCGGGTTAGCGTCGCCTTGCCACCGCGCGGGTTCATCCAGCTGCTGGAGGCCAGCGTCGGGAATGATCCCATCGCCGCACCGTTTATCGTCAGCCCGTCCACCATAACCGGCGTGCTTTGGTGCGCCGCGTCGCGGAACGTCAGTTCCGTTGGGCGGCTGTTGCCCAGCATTCCCATTGCCATCGCGCCACCTGTGCAGAGCATGCCCACCCCAGCTAAAACGTTGGCCGCGCGGGTCATGCTCCCGCGCCCTGCGCTTGCTGTTCTCCCGCCAATACGGTTGGCGGGATTGCGTTCATTCGTGCCCTCAGCGCCTCCACTTTGCGCACTTCGCGGCTCGTGGACAGGCATATCTGGCGCAGCTCGTCCTGCGGGTCTTTCTGCTCAAATCCGGGGCCATAGAAGACCTCCCAACAGGCCAGCAAATACAGGTGGTCCAGCTGCTTGATACCTGCAGGCATCATCCGTTCAAACAGCCCGCGCACGCGGCGGTACACAAGGTCCGTTTCGCGGTCCTCGTCCAGATGCTCGCCAAAGGTTTTCTCAATCCGTCGCGCGACCTCTTCCATGTCGCGTTCCAGCCGCGCATGCGCAATCGCCCCCACCTCGCCTGAGGTCAGCAGGAACGGTTTGCCATCTTGGCTGCGCGGGCGCGTGTAGTTTTCCGGCTCCGCCTCAACCTCGGTCAGCCGCCACGTCAACGGGCGGTTTTCCAATAAAAACATACGGTTGATTCGCGCGCCTTCGCGGCAGAACCAATGGGCCACGCGGTCGGGGTCATCCTTGATATGCCCCAGATACGCCGCCATCGGCGCGGGCTCCCAAAAGCGGAAATAGTAGGTTTTTCCGGTCTCGTATTTCATCCGGTAGAATCGCCGCCAATGGCGCCATACCGCATCAAAATCGGGGCTGGCGCGAAACAGTATTCCCGGCTCGAAGCGCGCGATGTTCCACGGGGTGTCCTCCCCCTCCAGATGGGTGAACAGCATCCGTGTCAGCGTGTCGACCTCGGACAAAACCACCAGCCACGGGGCGACGTCGCCCAGCTCCTCCTCCGCATCGCCCTTGAACAGGCAACGGTGCGGAATGACCGCGTCCTCCAGCATGATTTGCAGGTTCTCGATCTTCGCGGCGTCTAGGATCGCGTAAAGCACCGTGTCCTGCTCGTCCGGCGGGAAAATCAGGTCCTGCATCGCCTCGGGGACAGTCCGGCGCGGGTGAACCCCGCGCTGGATATCTAGCATTTGCACGTCATCGTGCACCGTCAGCTTCAGCCCCGGTCCCGGGGCTCCCGGCCCAGCCGGAGAAGCACCAGTCACGGACCCGTCCGCCATCGGCTTAGAACTGCAACCGCAGCTGCGCCGTCAGGCCATAACTGCTGACGCTGCCAGAGAACCGCCCATCCGCACGGATAGAGGCGTTCAGCTGTTTGGCCGGTCCGATCTTACCCTCGTCGAGGATTTTGACGTAGTTCACGCCGAAGCTCAGCTCGCTATACGCCCCAAGGTTTTCGGACGTCAGGTTCTGCGTCGCGCCACCCGCATCCGTGTACACCGACCGGCGCTCTTTGCCGAAGTCGTTGTAGTAGGTGCCGGTTGCAAACACGTTGGTCGCCGAGGTGCCATCTTCTCCGAAGAACGTCTTGGCCAAGGTACCCCCGACAAAGCCGATCGCGGTGGAGCTGTCCTCGGTTTGCAGCGTCGCGCCATCGTCAAACGTCAGCGTTGCCGCTTTGGTTTGCGTCAGGCCGAAGCCCGCCGTCGGCACGAATGTCCAGCCTTCTTTTTGCAACGGAATGGCGTAGCTCAACGCGCCCGAGACTGTCAGCGCCTTGGTTTTCAGCTTGGAGTTGGTCAAGCCCAGACCGGAACCCGCAACCACCGCAGTGTTGGTGAATTCGTACTCGGTCTGCTCTGTGCGCACCTGAAGGTCAGCCGACAACGCGCCTTTCGCTGCAGCCAGATACAAGCCTGCGTAAGTCTGGCGGAAGTCGCCGTCGGTGATCGAGGTCACGGTGTTGGTAACCTGCGTCGCGTTGTTTTGGTTCACCGCGAACACCGGCTGCGAGGTCGTCCCTTCGTTCACGCCGAAGATACCACCGAACGCCAGATCCCAGCCACCGAAGGTGCCGTTGAAGCAACCCCAGTCACCACCGACCTGCAAGCCGTAGTATTTGGCATCCACAGTCGAGGAGATGTTGGAGACAGAGTTCGCAGTCGCACCGGAGACTTCCGCGCTACCGCCAACAAAGCGGCCCCACGTACCAGTGCCACAGCTGTCGTCATCCTCATACGCAAGGCCGGACACGAACGGGCTGGACGGACGGTTGATAACCGTGCCGATCAGCGACTGTGTCAGAACCACGTTCCCCGCAATCGCGCCGATACCTGGGTTCGGCTGGGCCGCAAGGCTCAGGTCGCCATTGCCGTTCTGGATCAGGCCGTAAACCACCTGACCGCCCGACGGTGGAAGACCGCTCGCGCCGAAGCTGTAGCTGTTCCCCGCTGCGCCAAAGGTGTCGTCCACGTCGAAGACCAGAACCGCAGGGTCCGCAATAGACGGCGTGCCCGCGCTGGTGATGTTGAAGTTCAACACGTAGTCGCCCGTCGTGGCGCCACCCGTCACAACAACGGTGTCGCTGTTCAAGCCACCCGGTGCCGCGCTGTCGAGGTTGGCATCAAGGTTGAAGATACCGGTCCCGCTCATGCCGCCCGCAACATTGATCGCGTCAGCGGTGCTGCCGTTGACCATGTCCACGGTGCCGTTGTTCACGAACCCGCCGGAGCCGACCGTGAAGCCGCCTGTCGTGGCAATGCTGCCAGAGTTGGTCAGCCCGCCGTTGAACGTACCCGCGTTAGACACCAAGTTTGTCGCCGCGTTGGTGAAGCCGCCGTTGACGATCCCCTCCACATTGACAACGCCTGCGTCCGCCGCGTTGGTCACGCCGGTGCCAGTTGTCAGGGTCTCCCCCGCCGCGACATCGAACGTCCCGCCGCCGGAGTTGGCGAAGCCGCCTCCCACGCCCAAGGTCCCCGCGATATCGAAGGCGCCGGTATTGGCGACGTTGCCGCCCACCGTGCCGGATACAACCGCGATGCTGGTGTTGGTCAGATCGCCACCGATCGTGCTGGTGCTTGTCAGCGTACCCGCGTTGGTGACGTCGCCGCCAACCGTTCCGGTGTTTACCGATGTGGTGCCCGCCAAGGTTGTGACGTCGCCGCCGATGGTGCCTTGGTTGTTCAACGTGCCGCCGTTCAGCGTCACATCGTTGGTCACAGTCCCTGCGGCACCTGTTGTGGTGTCGCCTGCACTTTGGATCACGCTATCCACGGCCCCGCCGGTGATGTTCAGATCATCCGCGTTGGTCACGGCACCAGTGGTGCCGCCCGTAACGTTGACCTGACCCGCTTGGTTGTCCAGCGCCGCCATCGTGCCAGCGGTGTTGACCGTGCCGCCGTTGTTCGTGCTTGCGCCCGACACGATGCCCGTGCCGCTGACCGTGGCCACGCCGCCAGCTGTGCTGTTGGCAAGGCTCGCGATTGTGCCGTCCACTTGCAAAGTGCCTGTGTTGGCCACCGCATCAGTGCTTGCGCCAGCGTCAATGTTTGCCGTGCCGGAGTTGGTGACCGCATCCGCCGTTCCGGCGTCCACATTCAACGTACCCGCGTTGGTCACATCGCCAAGATCGCCAGTGCTGTTAACCTGCCCCGCAGCCGCGATGTCGGTCAAACCCGTGACGACGCCGTCAGTGCCCACAGTGGTCACGCCGCCGTCCACATCCAAGGATGCAACAGTCGCCGTCGCGCCCGCACCGTCACCCACAAGCGTGGTGCCTGTCGACGTTACTGCGCCAGCCGTCCCGTCGTTTACGTTCAGTATGCCCGCGTTGCTCACAGCGCCCATCGTGCCGGTGCTGTCTACCTGACCGCTCCCGCCGATGGTCGTCGCGCCAGTCATGGCGCCGCTGTTGGTCACAGTACCGCCCGTCACATTGGATGTGCCAGTCACTGTGCCGCTGTTGACAAAGGTACCTGCAGAGTTGTCCGCGATGCTCGCGACCGTCCCTGCGTTGGTGAATGTGCTGGAGTTGGTCACAGCCCCGACGCTGGCAGGGCCAGCAACAGACGCGGTGCCGGTGTTGGTGATTGCACCCGCAGTACCATCCGTCACGTTCAACGTACCCGCGTTCGACGATACCGTGTTCAGCGTACCTGCGCTGTTCAC
>NZ_FNOI01000006.1 GCF_900107015.1 Litoreibacter albidus
GATAAACTCAAACCTCACGGCTTTTGGCTCGCAAAGAACACCGTGGCCTTTTTTAACACTTCCCTTTCCTCCTTGAGAATGCGGTTCTCACGTCGAAGCCGGTCATTCTCGTGGGCGAGGCTCAAATCCTCTTTCGAAACCACATCCGTGTCTCGGTTCGATGTGATCCATTTGTTCAACGTCGACATGCCGACGCCAAGATCATCCGCCACCTGCTTGCGCGTTAGCCCGCTGGTCAGCGCGATCCGCACCGCATCCTGGCGGAATTCGTCCGTCCGTTTCAGTCCCATAGTCAGTCCCCTTTGTTGAAGTAAATGCTATCAAAGGGCCGGCATCAAACCGCGACAGGTCCAGATTGCCCAGCCCCGCGGACGGGCAGCTTTTGGATGTCGACTATTTTGGCCTTATCGACTTTATCCGCGAGAGTAAGGCCGACGAGGTGAAGCTTGTCGCGACATATTCCAATATGATTAAGGTCGATGACCTTGGAATACTCGGACTTGCGATCAAGACGGCACCCACGTTGAGAGATTCACTACACCGAGTAGAGCGTTATTATCGGCTAGTTACCGATACGGCGATTTATCGTCTTGATGACTCCGGCAATCCGGCGCTTTGGATATTCGAAGTCCAGACACCGCACCACACAGCTTTGGAGTTCCGAAACGAATGCGCTCTTGGTGCTTTTGCGAGCAACCTGAAACGGATTGTTGGACCTGAGCTTAAGTTGGAGTTCGTCACGTTTCGTCATACCTGCCGTGGTGATCCGCAGCGATACGCGGAACTCTTTGGCTGCCCTGTTCGGTTCTCGGCTGATCTTGATGCAATTGCACTCGACCCATCTATGCTCAGACTTTCAAATGTACTCGGCGACAAGGGTGTGTCAGATTATTTGACCAGTCATCTGGATGCTAAATTCAGCTCTGTTGAAGAAGACGCATCGCTCAGCAACGCACTCGTGTATCGTCTCACTCCGACTTTAAGCGCCGGAGTGCCACATGCAGCAGATTTAGCAAAGGAGCTGGGTATGAGCGAACGCACGCTTTACCGCCGCCTTGCCGCCGAGGGGTTGACCTTTCGCGACGTGCTGGCGCGCGCCCAATCCGCGCTTGCCAAGGAGCTGCTTCGCGACAGCACCGCGTCTATCGCCGAGATTGCCTTTTTGACGGGGTTTTCGGAACAAAGCACCTTCAGCAGGGCATTCAAGCGATGGGTTGGGGAAGCCCCCGCACGGTTTCGGCAGGTTTCACAGTTAGACATCAGATCACAGCCTTGATTGGCAGGTAATGCCAAAACGCTGGCAGGGCTGGCCAATACATTAAGCAGCACAACTCCTACTTCTAGTTCACCAAGCCAACGAGGAATGCCTTCGGTTCCCATCAGTCACATGCCTGACGATGCCGAAGTAGACCTCCGAACGGAGAAGTAGGAATGAGTTATTCAGATAAGACTGTCTGTCCCGGCAGGTGTTCGTTACCACAAGTGGCCTATCCCCCCAGCTACAGTGAACACATCTCATTTGGATCCATTCCTGCTTCTTCGTGGGAGGCATCAAATGCCAAAGGTGGGTCTGAGCAACAGCTCGTCCGCCGTTCGGGTCTATTCGTTGTTTTAACCTGCGCGGCCTTGGTGTTTGCCTCGACGATTGCGGAACTCCGTTCATCTCAATCCGCCGTAGGCCCGTCTGCGCACCTGTTCCAAGATATCGCATCGCCGTCCGGCGCCTGTGGCTTCGTTCTGCAATCACAACCAAACTTTCAGCCCGATATTCAATAGCAGCGTTGCCCGCCGCCTAAGTCGCTATCACCTAGTACAGAAAGTACCTGAATATGTCTCGCCCTCCGTGTCCTCCGTTCACCTTAGAAACGGCTAAGCAGAAAGTCCGCTTGGCCGAAGATGGTTGGAATTCCAAAAACCCCGAGAAAGTAGCGCAAGCCTATACTGTCAACAGCCTTTGGAGGAACCGCTCAAGCTTTATCAAGGGCCGTGCCGCCATCGTCGATCTTCTGACTCAGAAGTGGTTGGCAGAAATGGAGTACCGCCTCATCAAAGAGCTATGGGCCTTCACGGAAAACCGGATCGCCGTACGCTTTGCCTATGAATGGTACAATGGTGAAGGCCAGTGGTTTCGGTCCTATGGGAACGAAAACTGGGAATTTGACGAGAATGGCCTGATGCGGTGGCGCATCGCGTCAATCAATGACCTGCAGATAGAAGAGTCGGAGCGGCTGTTTCATTGGAGCGAATCGACCCGGCCACCTGACCATAAAGGTCTGACTGAATTGGGTCTCTAGCTCAGCGAAAGCCCCAGTAAATACCGGCAGACCCCTTCGCCACGCCGGAACTCAGGAAAGCGAAACCAGACAGGTTCAACACGGTCCAATCAGCCGTGAACGGAGAAGCTGTGTTTTGAGTTTCGCGGTCCTGCCAACGCAGTGCGTTCAGCTCTGCACAACTTTGAACCAAGGAGACTATCATGAACCCCGACCACGATGATAACTGCGGATGTGGCCACACAGAAGAAAGCGTTGACCTTGCCCGTCGCCGCGTTCTGGCAGGTGTCGCGGCAGCTAGCGCAGCCGGTGCTGCGTCTGTCGTTGGCACTGCGTCGCAAGCTGCAACCGACGAAGCAAAAACCGAGTACGCTGACCCGGAAACCCCTGGGCTGCCCCAGATCGACATGACCATTGATCCCAGGCGCACTGCCCTTGTCGTCACCGATCCGCAGATCGACTTCCTATCAGAAAACGGTGTCACTTGGGGCGTTGTTGGCGAGAGCGTTACCGAACAGGGAACGGTCGATAACATCGAAAACTTGTTCATTGCTGCTAAGGCCGCTGGAATGCCTGTCTTCATCTCTCCCCACTACTACTACCCGCATGATCACAAGTGGAATTTCGAAGGCACTCTTGAAGCCACAATGCACAGTATTGGGATGTTTGATCGCCTTGGGCCACTCAATATTGACAACTTCGATGGGTCTGGCGCTGACTGGATGCCGCAGTACAAGAAGTACATCGAAGATGGCGAAACCATCGTATGTTCACCCCATAAGGTCTACAGCCCTGCGCAGAACGACTTGAACCTGCAGCTGCGCAAGCGCGGCATCGACAAGGTGATCCTTGCAGGTATGTCCGCGAACCTCTGCACGCAAGCACACCTCTATGATCTGCTTGAGCTGGGGTACGAAGTTGCTGTCGTCCGCGATGCGACCGCTGGTGCCAAAGTGCCGGAAGGCGACGGGTATCTCGCAGCCCTTATCAACTTCCGCATGGTTGCGAACGGCGTCTGGTGGACAGACGACGCAGTCAAACGGATTGGCGACGCCGCCTGATCCCCCCTACTTCGAAAGGAAGAATCATGAAACTCAATAGCACTATTTCTGGCATTGCCACGGCGTTGTCTGTGGTCTTGGCGTCAACCGCGTTTGCTGCTGACGAATACAACGTAAACAATGGCTTTACGCTTACGGGCAATCCGCTTGGCATGCACGGTGTCGATCCGGTCTCGATGTTCCAAGACATGAAGCCAGCTCAAGGGAATGCGACCTTTACGTCCGAGCACGATGGTGTGGACTATTACTTCGCGTCTGCTGATGCTCAGGCAAAGTTCGACGCAGGACCATCTGACCACTTGCCCCAGTTCGGTGGCTTTTGCGCGTTTGGTGTTTTCGTCGGTAAGAAACTGGACGGTGATGTCCGGTACGCCGACATTGTCGATGGGAAGCTCTATCTCTTCGTCAACTCCGCGATCTTCGACAAGTACCTCGAAGACAAAGAGGCCGTCCTAACAGGCGCCAAGGACAAATGGTCCGATATCGTTAACACGCCAGTAGGCGAGCTCTGATCCAACAAATGAATAGATGCGGCGGCTCACGTGGTCGCCGCGATCGATTTTTTCGGCGGACACGGAGCAGTTTGGGACCTTTCCTTGGGTCCTTTCCCTCGCCGTCACTCAATCCCCCAAGCTGCTGATCAATCGACGTTCAGGAGCGTAATCAGAAGCCCACAATTGGATACGAACATGACTGACTTTACCACACACACCCTTGAACCCGCCCCAGAGGCCGCCAAGCCCATTCTTCGGGAAGCACTAAAGGGGTACGGCTTTGTGCCCAACCTTTACGCCACCATGGCCGAAGCCCCGACCATCCTTGAAGGCTACACGACCCTCTCGAACATCTTCGGCAAGGCTGACTTGTCGGAAACAGAGCGTCAGATCATATTGATGACAAACAATCGGCTCAACGGCTGCAAATACTGCATGGCGGCCCATACCACGCTGTCTCAAATAGGCGGTGTTTCAATTGATGTGATCGCAGCGCTGCGCAACGACACGCCAATCGCTGATCCCAAACTTGAAGCGCTACGTCAGTTCGCAATTGCCATCAACGAAAGCCGCGGTTGGCCCACAGACGGGCAGATTAACGCTTTCCTACTCGCAGGCTATTCACGGCAAACGGTAATGGAAGTTATTTTGGGGACCGCGCTAAAGGTTTTATCGAATTACACGAACCATGTAGCGGAAACGAACCTTGACGATGCGTTCGCTCAAAATGCATGGGAAAGCGCCACTGTACAGATAGCCGATTAAATATTTGGTGGGTCAAAACCTTTGTATGTTTTCGACTCACCAATCTGATCAGCAAAAGTTCTATCAACTTCTTAGCTACAAAGGCGACGTCGATCTGGAGGCTAAACTTGACGAAGGGGAGCGGTTCTTCAACTTCGCCAGACCCCACGGCGCGCATAACGGTCAGACTGACCTGAGTGGGTCAGCGTGTCATCTGGAAGCGATATTCTGTTACTTGCCGGTAAGTTTCGTCTGCTGCCAGCGACGGCGATGGAAAGTTTGGCATATTTGCGCTGTTGGGCCAGTTCTGGGCTTCCAGACATAGCCCGCCGAACGCGGCGATCTCACGCCCATTTTGCCCTTTGCTTTCTGTCTTGAGCTTATGGCCAGAATAGACATGAAGCCCGGCCTGAGTTGTCCATACTTCAAGCTGAGGCCCGCGATCCGCAGATAGCCTTGCCGCGTAAGTGAGTACCCGACTTGGCTCGTCACAAAGGCAGTAGCTATTGTTGTAGAGGGTTCCGCCTTCAATTTTGTCACCGATACGTACAGCTTGGCGAAAGTCAAAATCGCTATGTGCAACGTGGTTGATTTGCCCCGTTGGCAGAACAGTTTCATCGCACGGTAGGTAGCGCTCCGCATCGACCTGAAGGCAATGGTTGTCAATTCGTGCGCGCCCGTCGAGATTGAAATAGGGGTGGTGGCAAAGATTAAGTATCGTGTTGCGGGTCGTGGTAGCTTCTAACGTCAGGCGAAGTGTGTGCGGCGGGACCAACTCATAGGTTGCAATAACGTCCACGCGACCTGGATAGCCTGCCTCACCATCGGGGCTACGCAATTTTAGGGTCGCGCTGGCACCTTGTGCTTTACTGACTTTCCAAAATTTGCTCGCAAATCCATTGCTGCCCCCATGGGAATGGTGCGGTGGTGCGTTGCAATCCAGCAAGACCGGCTGCCCATCTACGATCGTGCGGCCATGGGCGATGCGGTTTGCAAACCGCCCAATCACCGCACCAAGATAAAGATGGCGTTCTTCGAGATAAGAGGCCTCATCTTTCAACCCTATCACGAGAGGGTGCGCCCAGCCTTCAAGCCGAAGATCCACAAGGCTCGCACCAAACGGCAAAATGCGGGCCGTCATTCCAGAGCCAGAAATCGTAATGGCCTTAAAGTTGGCTGTGGTGATTAGCTCTGTCATTGAAAGCTGCCTTTCCAGCTCACGTGCGACAGATTTTCTCTCAATATGCTCATTAAGAATCCTCTCATTCAACGAGCTGGCACACGCCCGCTCTTACTGTTGATCTCACCAATCGTTCCCCCGATTCATGCGCGTTCGCCCGGTTTTTGCGCGATGAAAGTAGAGATCTGTCCATCGAGTCGCGCAGAAAGAGGTTGAAAATTTAACCAATAATCAATGACATAGATCATTTTTTGTTGCCTGGCAGGTAGGCGGCAATTCTTAGGTGCGTTGACATACTAACTGATATATCAGATGGTATGTTAAAGCAAGTGACACAGGAGATTCTGCTCGTGACAAATCGAAGCCTTGCAGACGCAGCTTATGACTATTTGCGCAAACGCATTCTCGAAGGCACCATTCCAGGTGGAACTCTTTGGTCGGATCGGGAGCTTGCTGCCGAGATGAAGTTTACGCGGACCCCGTTGCGCGAAGCGGTTCAACGCCTTGCTGCCGAGGGGCTTGTAGAGGTCTTGCCGCGCCGTGGCACCCGCGTGCTTCCCTTGCGGGCCGACGATGTGCGCGAAATCCATCAAATCGCCAAGGCGCTCGAGCTTGAGGCAGCGTTGCAGCTGGCGCAGCTGGAGGAGCGAGAGCTTACACCGATTTCAGATGCTTTGAGCGATATGGATGCGGCGCTTGCGTGCGAAGATCGTGATGCCTGGGTCGAAGCCGATGCGCGTTTCCATTTCGGTATCGTTGATCACTGTGGCAATGCGCGCCTCGCGGGAATGTATCACAGTCAGCGCGTTCTTACGGATCGTGCCCGCTACTTTTCATTGCATCTCAGGCCTTTACCCACGCGGTCAGCAGAAGAACACCGCGAAATGTACGACGCAATCAGGACACGCGACACAGCGCGTCTGAACCAGTTGTACAACGAACACTGGACCAGAACGACCAACGAACTTCTCGATCTTGTCCGGCGGTATGGAAACACCATGCCAATCGAAGCTTCACCAAGGGAGGAAACCAAATGAAGCATTTCACCTCAACGCTGGCTTTGCTAGCTGCAACCACACTCGGCGGACAGGCGCTGGCACAAGATGTGACGATTAAGGTCGGCACTGTGGTGTCAGGCGACCACCCCGAAAACGTTGGCGCACACGAATTTGAGCGACTTGTTGAAGAGCGTTCAAACGGAGAAATCGACGTCAGGGTCTTTAGCGACGCTCAACTCGGCAATCAACGTGAAATGGTAGAGCAGCTGCGCTCTGGTACGCTTGAGGTAACTTGGGTCACCACAGGTTTCTTCGGCTCCTGGGAACCCGTGCTGGGCACACTCGAAATCGGGTATATATTTGATGACCGCGAGCATGCGTTTCGCGCGTTCGAAGGCCCACTGGGCGAACGCGTTGCTGAGCTGGTTGAGCCGCAGGGCGTTGAATTGCTTGGGTTCTATGAGGCTGGTATGCGCCATTTGACGAACTCCCAACGCGCCATCGAAGGTCCAGAGGATATTGCTGGCCTGAAAATCCGTACGCCACGCGCCACTTATCACCTACGCACGTTGGAGTTGATGGGAGCCAATGCAACTCCGATGGCTTTCAACGAGCTTTACACTGCAATGGAGCAAGGCGTCGTGGATGGGCAAGAGAACCCGCTTTCAAACATCTACAACGCGGCATTCTATGAGGTGAACGATCACCTTGCGCTCACAGGGCATTTGCACCTGACACATATGGTTATGTATTCCGCGGATCTCTGGGAAGGCCTTTCACCAGAGCACCAAGAAATCGTGCGCCAAGCAGTTTTGGACAGCGCGCAAGTTCAGCGTGCCAAAGTAGCCGAGGATGATGCCAACCTGTTGGCAGAACTTGAAAGCAAAGGTATGCAGGTAACACGCCCCGATCGTGAGGTACTTGCAGCGGCAGTTGCGCCGTTACGCAACGATGCCGTTGCCGAGTTTGGTGAGGGTGCACAAGAAATCCTTGATATGATCGACGCAGCGCGAGCCGCGAACTGACATGTCGCAAAGTCAATCAAATACAACCCTCGGTGCGCTTGCGCGTGCCGAGGACTTTATCCTAGCGGCGCTTGGCAGGCTCTTAATCGTGTTTTTGGCCGGTATGATCGGGGTCGTCGCCCTCCAAGTTTTGACGCGCTACTTGTTTGATTGGCCGCTTACGTGGTCGGAGGAAGTCGCACGGCTGTTCTTCATTTCACTGATATTCGTAAGTGCCGCTGTTTTGGCGCGCCGCCGCGAACACCTGACGGTCACAATAGTGACGGATTTATTACCACCGCGCGGCCGCCACATCGCGGATGCGCTGGCCAGCTTGGTCGGACTGATCTGTTCCACTTTTCTGCTGCGCGGAGCATGGGATACGTTCCTGCGGGAGTGGGACCAGCGCACGCCCGCCCTGCAGTTTCCGATGGGCACCATCTACGGTCTGCTTCTGATTTCGTGCGTTCTGCTCGTGTTCTGGCTGTTTCTAAATTTGGTAATCAGTCTTCGCGACGCGGCAATCAACGCTCCCCATACGGGTGGAGGGCCTGGAGCCAATCCTGAAATTTCCCCCGAGATCAACCCGAACGGAAGGCCGGACACATGATATCACTCGCCATCCTTTTCGGTGTGTTCTTCCTACTTTTGCTCGTTGGCACGCCAATCATCTTTGCTCTTATGGGCGCTTCGCTGGTCGTTTTGCAATCAAATGACTTGCTGTCTTCGCAGTTGGTTTTACAGCGTATTTACGCGGGGCTGGACAGCTTTCCAATGTTGGCAATTCCGTTTTTTATGGCTGCCGGATCATTGATGGAACGCGGCGGAATTTCTCGTAGACTGGTTAACTTTTCGTCTTATCTGGTGGGGTGGATTCGCGGTGGGTTAGCTCATGTCGCCGTCATTGCTTCGACCATTTTTGCGGGTATTTCCGGGTCTGCCGTGGCGGATACTACCGCCATCGGATCAACCATGATCCCTATGATGGTGCGGCGCGGTTTTGATCCTGCTTTTGCAGCTTCTGTGGTTGCGGCGTCCGGCGTCAATGGGCCCGTCATTCCGCCGTCCATCCCGCTTGTGCTTTACGGTGTCATTTCTGGTGTGTCTATCGGCGCGCTTTTCATGGGCGGCATTGTGCCTGGGCTGATGATGACAATAGGCCTGATGGTCGTCATTTACATGAAAGCGAGCCGCGGCGACTGGGAAGTCGAAACAGAGCCGTTCTCGATGTCTGGCTTGATCACAAGCTTCATCTCAGCCATCGGGGCGCTTGTAATGCCTCTCATCATCGTTGGTGGGATTTTGGGCGGGATTTTCACAGCAACAGAGGCCGCTGTCGTGGCCACGATTTATGCTTTGATAGCGGGGCTATTCATCTACCGCGAACTTCAGTTTTCGCAGCTGCCGGCGCTTTTCCACTCTGCTGCGCTTAATACGGGTGTTGTTATGATGATTGTCGGCGTCGCCAATCTGGTGGGCTACGTTCTGACAGTTGAACAGATCCCGCTTGCCCTATCAAACTGGTTCTCCGATCACGTCACCAATGCGCTCGTCTTGTTGCTGGTGATCAATGTCCTGCTTCTTGTCGCTGGGTGTTTTTTGGACGGTGGGTCCGCGATCATCGTGTTCACACCTGTCTTGTTGCCTGTCACGCAGGCCTTCGGGATTGATCCCGTTTTCTTTGGCGTGATGATGACAGTTAATCTGATGATTGGCACAGTGACGCCGCCCGTGGGCCTATCCTTGTATATAGCGTGTGGCTTCGCCAACATTTCGATCCTGCAAATATGCAAGGCAATCCTGCCGTTTATCGCGGTTCACCTTGCTGTTCTCATACTCATTACCTTCTTCCCGCAACTTGTGCTGGCGATCCCGCAAGCACTCTACAATTACTAAAAAAGGAACCAATAATGGCCACTAAGAACTCAATCCTCATGGGGACGCTCGGCAAATACTCCGACAGATTTCACACCTACCAACCCGCCCGCACATTCGAAGAACGTTTGGCTATTTCCAAAAAAACTGTTGGCGCGGATGGTGTCGAACCAGTCTATCCGCAGGATCTCGGGCATGAGGGTGAGAAGGTGCAAATCGTTAAGGACTCCGGTCTTGATGTCTCTGCCGTCAACGTAAACCTGAAAGGCGAAGACGTATTTCGCGCGGGATCATTTACCAACCCGGACGCTGGCGTGCGCCGTCGGGCCGTAGATTATATGAAGCGGGCGATGGATATGTCAGCCGATTTCGGGGCGAACATGATCTCCGTTTGCCCACTGATTGATGGTAGCGATCATGCCTTTCACGTAGATCATATGGCACAATGGCGTTGGTCGATTGAAGCCTTTGAAGAGGTTGCTGCCCATAATCCTGATGTAAAAGTCTCAATCGAATACAAAGCCTACGAAGTCCGCAACCGGATCATCATGCCATCCATGGGGCGCACTTTGCATTTCTGTGACCGAGTCGGCGCAGACAACGTGGGCGTTACGATGGACCTCGGCCACGCCCTGATCGAACACGAAAGCCCCGCATCCGAGCTAGCAGTCGCCTTTGATGCTGGCCGTTTGTTCTATGTACACTTCAATGACAACAACCGCCAAGCGGACTGGGATATGCCCGTGGCCTCCGTCAACCTTTGGGAAACGCTGGAGACAATCCATTACATGGATACTCTCGGCTATAATGGTTGGATTGCGTATGATGTATTTACCCGCGCAGGCAACGGGCCCGAGGCCGTTGGATACACGTTCGAAACCATGGACAATCTGCGCGCGCTGCTTGCCAAAATTGGGCCGAAAAAGATCAAGCAAATGATCGAAAGCGGTGATAGCGCTCTGACCACACGAGATTTGATCAAGGCGTTGCTATGATCGCTGGACTTGGTAGCTACGCGTTTCGCTGGTCTGTCGGTCACAAAGATCGCCGCCCCGAAGCGCCGATGACCGCGATGGACGTTTTAGATGTCGCGGCGGAACACGATCTTGGCGTAGTTCAATACGCCGACAACCTCCCCCTGCATAAGCTGGGGGAGGGCGAGCTTGACGCACTTGCGACTGCTGCCCGTGCAAAGGGCATCGCGCTTGAACTTGGGACGCAGTCCTTTGACGCCGAAGAGGTGCGCCGCTATATCGAAATCGGGCAACGGATCGGGGCCGGTATTTTGCGTGTAGCCCTCGATGCGCCTGACGCCAAACGACCTGTTCCAGAACTTGCGGCTGAATTTGTGGCCCTGTTGCCCGCCTTGAAAGCCGCCAATATTCGCTTGGCGATTGAGAACCACTTTAACTTTCCGTCGCGACGCGTTGTGGAGCTGTTGAAGCAGATTGATGACGAACAGGTTGGTGTGTGTCTTGATGTGGCTAATTCGATCTGTGCCGGTGAATGGCCGATGGAGACGGTGGAAATCCTTGCGCCGTATACCATCAATCTGCATCTGAAGGATTATGTTATCCAGCCAGACCCCTACGGTGTCGGGTTCAGCATCCACGGGGCACCACTGGGCACCGGGCGCACAGATATTGCGGCTGTTCTAGATGCTGTCGGGCGACGTGACATGAGCGTAATCTATGAACATTGGCTGCATTGGCCCGGGGCATTTGATGCCGCGCGGAAGGCCGAACATAACTGGACGAACCAAAGCGTTAAAGTTCTTAAAGCTTCGGTTCAATCGCCCTGAAAGCGCATAGCGTTTTTGCTTTTCACTGGCGCCGAGTGCTTCTTGTGCGATTGCTGCGCTTAGCTCCTTTAAGTTGCGGGACAAAGGGCGAAAAAGAGATCCGAAGATAGTTTATAAGCGGGACCAGTAACTCCCATTCACGATGTCCCCGCGCTCCGCAATGGCAGAGCGCGGGGAGCCTTTTCGGGCTTTTGGACCTGTAGCGGATCGTTACCGTTCCCTTGATGGCATTTGCTGCAATAAGTGAGTTGGACTATGGGACTGAAACGGAGGAACGATTGCCCGTGATATTGCCAATACCAAGCAGTCTGTAACTGAAGGCAGGGGCTAAAACGATGGGCTTGCTCACCAGAACGTTGTTGCTGATGTGTACCTAGACGACATCGTATATGCGAGAACTGCCTGCAATTTTAGTTGCATAGTTCATTTTGCGTGCTGTGAAATGTTCCCGCGTGTTCAAAAAAAAGAAGTTGATGAATTACCTGATTGTCATCGTCTTGTATAATATAATTTACAAAATGGTCCTAGCTAGTGCCCGAACGAAACTGCAACTGGAGTTGCAAGATGGGTGATAAAATGATTGCAAAAGTCGGAAAAATGTCTGGCGTAGGACTGCTGGCGCTGTTGGGGTCAACTATGTTGGTGTCAGCTGATGTTACTGTAGAATTTTGGCATAGTTTTGGGGGGGGCTCTGGCGAGGCGCTGGCCCAAATTATCGAGAACTTTGAAGCCGAAAACGATGGCATCACGATCGATGCGCAAGAGATCGGCAACTACAACGACATTGTGACCAAGCTTCAGGCGGCGATCCCTGCGCAGCGTGCACCGGATGCTGTGATTATGGAGGTTACGCGTTACGGTCTGTTCGCGGATCGCGGGGTATTGAAGGATTTGACTCCCTATGTGGATGCCGATCCTTTGAAAGATGATTTGTTTGGTTTTGCGCGTGAGGTCGGCGTTTACGAAGACAAGAACTACATTGTTCCGTTCAACTCTTCGACGCCGGTCCTATATTTCAACAAGGCGATCTTCGAACGTGCCGGGTTGAGTGAAGATACCCCGTTGAACACATACGATGATCTTTTGGCTGCGGCGCAGCAGATCACAGACACACTTGGCGATGAGGGCATCACGGGCATTGCTGCGCCGGGCCAGTTCGCGCGTTGGGGCCTGATTATGGGCAATGACAGTGATCTGATCGACAGCGTTTCTGGCGAGATCTTGCTAGATGCACCAAATACGATCGAAGCCTATGAATTCATGGCCTCGCTTGTGCATGAACACGAAGTCGCATCGCCGGATGGTGTGACGCAGGAAAACAACGGTCGTGATGCGTTTTTGGCTGGCCGTGTTGGTATGATGATCAATTCCACCGGTAATTATGGGCGTGCTGCGTCTTCTTTGGGCGACGATGCCGTTGTTGTGCCAATGCCCTGCAACAAGGTCTGCGCTGTGCCAATCGGTGGCGCGGGGATCGGGATTCTGTCGACCTCTGACAGCGAAGTTCAAGATGCCGCGTATCAGTTCATCAGTTTTGCAGCATCGGCTGAATCCAACGCTTTGTGGTTCTCCGAAACAGGGTACATGCCAATCAATCAGCAAACGGCACAGCAACCGCTTGCGATCGAAGCTCTGGCGGAAAAGCCGGGTATTGATGTCGCGATCAATCAGCTTGATTTCGCTCGCGGGCGTCCGCGTCCTCCGGTGGTGACATGGATGCGCGCGTCTGAATATGACCTGTGGCAGGCCATGGCACTGGGCCAGCGTGACCCGTCTGAAGTCTTGACAGAATTCGCCGAGAGCACCCGTGCTGAAGCAGAACGCCTCGAGCGATAACCGTCATTATCCTATGGTGTGAGGCCCCATCTTGTTGGGGCCTCACACCATTATTTGGAAAGTAGATGCATGCTCCGCCGTATGACACCATACCTTTTCGTCCTACCGCTTCTCGCGTTTATCGCGGTTTTTACCTACGTCCCGATTGTCCAAAGCATGAATCTTAGCGTTCGTGAATGGGATTTTCTGTCGCCGACCAAGCCCTTTGTCGGGTTGGACAACTATCGGCTGCTGTTAGACAGTCGCGAGTTTTGGAATGCGCTGCGTGTGACGGCTGTTTTTGCAATTATATCTGTGCCGTTGCGCTTGCTTCTGGCGTTGTTCATCGCAACCCAACTGCTGCGCGAGACGTGGGTTTCACGCATCATGCGCGGGGCGTTGTTTTTACCGGCGGTGACATCGACGGTTGCAATTGGTGTGGTGTTCTCTTGGGTGTTCTCGACGGACTACGGCATGATGAACGCTCTGTTAAAGAGCATCGGATTACCTAAAATCGCGTGGTTGCAAGAACCACATGTCGCGTTGTGGGTGTTGATATTTGTCAACACGTGGAAGCAGCTTGGCTATGACATCATAATCTACATCGCGGGGCTACAAGCGATCGGGCCCGAACTATACGACGCCGCCGCCGTGGATGGCGGGCGTAAGGGTCATGTGTTCCGCCGGATCACGGTGCCGTTGGTGATGCCGACGACGTATTTCTTACTGATGATCTCTGTGATCGAGGCGTTTCAGGTTTTTACCATTGTCGACGTTATGACCAAAGGTGGCCCTGCGGGTGCGACTGATATGTTGGTTAACATGCTTTACCGGGTCGGTTTCAACCTGTTCGACATCGGTGTTGGTTCAGCTTTGGCAGTTTTGCTTTTCATCCTCCTCATTACTTTGGCGGTCATCAAATCCCGCGTTATTGGTCGAAAGGTGCACTATGAAGCCTAGTAACCCCCTCATCTCAGGGCTGGCGCTTGCCGCTGGGCTGCTGTTTCTGTCACCGGTGCTCTATTCCATCTGGATGTCGTTCCAAACGGCGGACGCCTATTATACCGGCACCATAGATTTTACGCTTAGCAACTTTGAACTGGCCATCGGACAGTACAATTTTGCGCGCTATCTGCTGAACTCGATAATTGTTTCAGGCCTCGTCACACTCATTGGTTTGGCCGTGGCCACCTGCGCGGCGTTCGCCTTTGCGCGTTACACTTTTCGGGGCAGCAACCTGCTGTTTGGCGCGGTTGTGGCGACTTTGATGATTCCCAGCCATATCACGCTCATCCCCAATTACCTGACTTTGGCAAAAGCGGGGTTGCTGGACACTTACGCAGGGCTGGTCTTGCCTGCGATTTCCAACGGATTCGCGGCCTTCTTCCTGCGTCAGTATATTCGTGGGATCCCGCGCGCGCTGGACGAAGCGGCCTATATGGATGGGGCGTCCCCGCTTAAGGTTTTGTGGCGCGTGATTATCCCGCTGTCTAAACCTGCGATCCTGTCGATGGGTCTCTATATCTTCATATCAGAATGGAACAATTACATCTGGCCCCTTGTCGCGATCGGACGAGAGGACCTCTACACCCTGCAAATCGGTTTGGCGCGCCTCTACCGGGTGAATCCGGGCGAAGACATCATTAATTGGCCGCTCGTTATGGCAGCTTCCACCATTACTATTTTGCCGGTTATTGTCGGTTTTGTTTTGGTCGAGCGTCACTTGATCCGCGGCATGATGATGGGTGCCGTGAAATGACACAGACTAGGACAAAACATATGACACGCATTGCATCCCACCGTGGCGGCACATTGAATTATGGTGACAGCACACCAACCGGTTTTCGCGCAACCGCAGCCCTTCCGTTGGAAGAAGTGGAATTCGACGTTCATCCGAGCCGCGATGGTGCTATCATGGTGCATCACGATGCAACGCTGGATCGCACCACAGATCGAAGCGGTGCATTGATCGATTCAACAGAGGCCGAAATACGCGCTGCCCGTATTAATTATGGTGTAGACGAGCACCCCATGTCATTGGCTGAACTTTGCGCCATTTATCAAGACAGCACTGTCAATTTAAGATGCGAATTCAAACCGGATCAAAATGGCATACCTTATAGTGATTTCGTACCAAAAGTGATCGAAGAGCTGTCGCGTTGTGGCCTGTTAGAACGTACGGGATTTTCGTCCTTCTTGGTGGCCAACCTTGATGAAATCGCTCGTCACTCTTCACGCCCCTTTCTGTGGCTCGTCAGCCCGCCAGTGCAAAAGCAACTTGGCATCGCAACGGTGATTGAACTGGCCCAAAACCACTGCATCCCCGAAATCGGCCTCAACATCGACCACACAGATTCCGACGCCATGGCGCAGATCACCGGAGCCGGCTTGGACTTCGGATGTTGGGCGGCCCATAGCGGTGCCCAAATTCGCAAGGCCTTGACGTTGGGGGTCAAGGTCTTCACCACAGACCGCCCCCATTTGGCCATCGAGGTCCGCAACACATTCAATCATGAGGCGACGAAATGAGCGCGATCACCTTCACCGACATCCGCAAATCCTATCCCGGTGGGGCACAGGTTTTGCACGGCATCTCGATGGATATCCAACATGGCGAATTTATTGTAATTGTCGGGCCCTCAGGCTGCGGAAAGTCGACATTGCTCCGGCTTTTGGCGGGGCTTGATCCTTGCGAGCACGGGGAACTTTATATCGATGGCAAGCGCGCCAATGATATGGCGCCGCAAGACCGTGATATCGGGATGATCTTCCAGAACTATGCGCTCTATCCACATATGACGGTGTTGGAAAACATCGCCTTTGGATTGGAATTGCGCAAAGTGCGAAAGGCAGAGCGCCTTTCGCGGGCACGTGCTGTAGCGGATACTCTACAGCTCACTCCCTACCTAAGCCGCAAGCCCGGGGCGTTGTCTGGCGGGCAGCGGCAGCGCGTCGCGATGGGCCGTGCAATGGCACGCGATTGTTCTACTTTCTTGATGGATGAACCGTTGTCAAACCTCGACAATGCGCTGCGCGTTGCCATGCGTACAGAGATCAAAGACCTGCACCGCCAACTTGGCGCAACGATCATCTATGTCACTCACGATCAAACCGAGGCGCTTTCGCTTGCAGATCGAGTGGCCGTCATGAAAGACGGGCATTTGCAGCAGTTCGACACACCGGACATGATTTATGATCAACCGGTTAACCGTTTTGTAGCGGGTTTTCTGGGTTCGCCAGCGATGAACATCGTACCCGCAGATTGTATCAAAGCTTGGGAAGGGCCGCGCGACGTTGATGTCGGCTTTCGCCCCGAGGCACTGAGCGTCCATCGTTCCGCAGTCGAGGGGCCGACCATTCAGGCTCAGGTTGTGCTGTCTGAAATGACGGGCGCGACGTTTATCGTTCATTGCGAAAGTCAGGCTGGCCGGTTGTCGGCGGTTGTTGCGCGGGGTGGGGATCTGCCGCAAGATGGCGAAACAGTATGGCTATCCCTGGATCCATCCCAACTGCTTTGTTTTGACGCGAAGACGGGCGACCGATCCGATCATTGTACTCGACCCACCAAAAGGGCACCGAAGTCATTTGCCGCAATGACGGCCTAACGCACAGCAGGATTAATAACGACATATGAATAACCCCAATCTTGCTTCTGATATCTCACAGATCATCACGCAAAACTTCGGAAAATTAACCGATGCCGATACGCGAATTTTGAAAGTCTTAACCAGTGACCCGATCCGTGGCGCATTCGAGAATAGCACAGAAGTGTCATCGCGAGCGGGGGTGCATCCTGCATCTGCAGTGCGTCTTGCGCGTCGTTTGGGGTTCTCGGGTTATCCTGAATTCCGGTCGTTTTTGCAAAACAGTTTGATGGAGGGGCAGGGGGAGTATGCGGACCCGACAGCACGGATCGCCGCACGGATTGCGCGCGCCGGAGAGGGTGGATTGTTGTCATCGCTTATAGACAGCGAAGTGACTGCGCTGGAACATTTACGCGAAAGTGTCCGCGATGCACAAATACGGGAGTTTGCTGAGGTGCTATTGGGCGCACGGCGGATTTTTACCGCGGGCACAAGTCATGGCACCGCACTGGCGAAACTTATGGCAATGCGGTTACGCCGATCGGGGTATGATGCGGTCGATTTGGGCGGTGTCGGACAACATCAGATTGAGTGGGCTTATACCATGACGGATCGTGATGTTTTATTCCTGAGCTGTTTTCGGGGGACGACGCAGCAACTTAGGCATCTTACAGACATCGCAGCTGAGCGCGGTGCCACATGCCTTTTGTTATGCGACGTAGATGAAGATTATTTGAAGGGGGAGAAGAACAAACAAATTTGCGTTTCCCGTGGGGGGGCAGGAGAATCGCAATCTTTGGTCGTGCCGATGACCATCGCGAACACCATTATCCTCGACCTAGCGAGCATTGACGCCGGTAAAACGATGCGTTCGCTAAATGCCTTCAAACGGGTCAGAGAAAGTTATCGAAGCGCATCTAGTTAAGCGATTTTCCCAACAGGGTTTCCCTATCCTGTACGAACGCCTGCTATCCAATTGGCGTTGTTAAAATCATGATCTTTGCACCAATCTGAGCCAGCTATGAAAACAAGGCCCTAGCGGCGGTGCATAAATCGGGTGCAGAACTGGCTGATCCTGAACCGCTAGACCTCGTGCTTGGCGGCGATGTCTAGAACTCGGTTTGTGTGATCGTTAGGGTAGGCAGGTATTTCCACCATTGCAGTGCAGCATTCGACATGAAGGGCGGAAAGTGTGCATTCGCTGCACGTGCAAAGATCGAGCTGTAGCGCAGCAAAAGCAGCCGTTCACAGCTTCAATCGTTCCAACCAACACAAATGGCATTTTCAACTGGCACTAACCCCTGTATCCTCGCCCTAAGCGTGTATTTATCTCATCATTTTGGCCGAAACAGGAATTCTAGTTGTATATTCAGCGTCTCAAGATTTCAGGCCTGCGTGGGGTGCAGAACGCAGACATTACTTTTGGAAAACATTCCGTTCTTGTGGGGCCGAACAACAACGGCAAGACAACGATTATTGAGGCTCTTGCCTTACTGCTCGGAAGAGACCGATTGGTTCGGCGCTTGACTGAACATGACTTTCATAAAAGCAGACCCATCGAGACATCTCGAATCCTAATCATTGCCACCGTCACAGGATTCCCAGAGAATGACCCGCAGCATAGCCCATCTTGGTTTGCGATTGGTCGCGGAGGCGTTGAGAAGTGGCTCAACCCAAATACAGGCAGCCTTGCCGCATCAGCAGACGATCAGCACACTGAGCTAAGTGTTCAGATCGCTTTTTCGGCCCGATTTGATCTCCAGGAACTCGAGGCCGAGACCGTCAGGTTCTTTGTGGATGACGAAGCAACTCTTGGTGATCCATTCCACGAAGACACTGTTGTTACGCCGATTTCCTCGAAGACGCTTCAAGAACTTGGCTTCTTCATGGTCCCCGCGTCCCGAACATGGGACAAATGGATTTCGTTCACTTCTGAGCTTTTTCGGCGTCTCGTTGCAACATTGGGTGGCCTCCCTGCGACTGCTGTACGCGATGCAAGAGAACGCCTTTGGGAACCGGAAGCAGGTCAGAAACTAGAAGAACAAGACGGCCTTACAACGATTGTTGAGCAGGCCAATGATGAACTTAGAAAGCTCATGCCATCATCACCAAGGCTTCAGCTTCGTATAACAGGGACGGACAGCAATTCAGTCCTCGAAAGCGTCGTACCACATTTTGCCCACGGGGACGGTCCAACCCTCCCTTCCGCCCGGCAAGGAACTGGTTTGACTTCCTTGCAAAGTCTTCTGCTACTGATGCAATTCGGCAAGGCCAGAGCAGATGCGAACAAGTCATTTGTCCTCGCGGTAGAGGAGCCAGAGCTGCATATTCAACCTTCTCAACAAAAACGGCTCGTCAACAGGCTAAACGCGCTCTGCGATCAGACGATTGTCACCACCCACTCACCGCTGGTTGCAGCGATGTTCCCTGTCGAAGCAACCTATTTTGTTTCTAACGACGATGGTCAGATTTCTGTCTCTCCATTGTCAAAGACAGCACCCGCTGGTCCGACCAATCACAAGCAACACCTCTTTTTTGCTTGGCGACAAAAGCTAATTGCCGCGCTGATGCATCAGCGTGTTCTGATACCAGAGGGTATCAGCGATGTAGCTTGGCTAGAGGCGCTCCAAACCGCTTTGGAACTTAGGCAAAGTTGGGACTCGCCTGAGGTCGAACAGTCGAAGTTCTCGACGTTTGTTGGGGTCGTGCCGACAGACGACGCAAAGATCGCTGAGACGCATGAAGTGGTCAGACGTGTCCATCATAATTGCGCAATCCTTGTTGATGGAGATCAAGCCGGAAGGGGTTACCTAACGGAATTGAATGAGGCGGATCCATCGCCTAGCGCGGCAATCATATGGCCAACAGATTGGAAAATTGAACACGTGGTCACTTGGATCGCGGAAGCAAGCCTTGCACAAGTTTTGCCCCAGTTAGCTGAGGCCAATAACACCGCCATCGGCGATGCGGAGGAGCTTTCTGCTTTCTTGGAAGGTAAGAAGTCCTACGCCCCCACACAAGAAATCACCTCGGCAATTCTGATGGGTGAAGCCGCATGCCGCAAGCGGGCGGCCCAGCTGCTCAATGCACTTTGTGATACTCTGCTTGAGCCATCAGTCCAGAGTTCTCCACTTTTCGTCCGAGAGACCGAAGACGGTGCTGCTATGCCGACCTTCCGGTTCGTGCCTCCCGATGACGTTTGACTTTTTTGAAGGGCCTGCTGGGTCAGGAAAGACCTACAGCATGGTGGCTCACGCTCGTCAATTGATCGCAAACGATGCGTTGGGTGAAGGTCAACGTATGCTTGCACTTACCTTCATGAATGGTGCGCGACGAAGGCTGACAGAAAGTTTAAACGCCGAAGCTTCATTCAGGCGGAAGTTCGACTGTCTCACTTTTGACTCTTTCGCCCAAACACTGGTCAGGCGACGAGACGCTAAACTAACCGACGAAGTGCGGCAGCAGGCCGAAGAGTTGGGTCAATTTCACGGTCCTTGTTTCTTGGCTGGTGAACTATTGAACGATCAAGAAGTACGTCGTTGGGTGGCCAGAACTTACCCCGTGGTGTTGGTCGATGAGGCTCAAGACCTCGATGTGCATCGGCAAGGCATAATTCTTGGTTTGAAGGAGTGTTGCACGACTGTTGTTGCCGCAGACAGTTTCCAGTGCTTGAGTGATGGCCAAGAAACGGCGGACTTCATCGATCGGTTACTAAACGCGGGAACCACCCACACCCTGGCCCAAAGTCACCGAACGAACAAGGAAGGTTTGCTGGCAGCAGCTTTGGCCGTGAGGAACGGTGAAGACATTCGTGCCGTATTGAATGAGGAAGCTATTGGGAAGACTAATAGGGTTCATTGGGTCGGCGAAGGCATGGAACTCGTGGAAGTTCCAGCCACGGCAAAAAATTCAGGATTGCTCGCATGGAATCTGGCATTTCAATTGAGACTGGGCGCTGAAGAAGTTGCACTTCTCACTCCAGATTCAACGAGCACGATTATACAGAACGCAATTAGTACTGTCGCAAACACGCAGGGGCCATGGCCGCACAAAGCGTTTTCAGTTAGTTGGGAAGGCGGAGATAACAACGTTGCAGGCGAACTGACTGAAGCAATAGGATTTCCAGCCTCAGCTTCATACGACGAGGTTTGTGCATTGTTGGAAGAGCACTCGGCGCAGCCAATGGTCAAAACAGTGGACCGGCGCATCCGCAGACTTCACAGGGTGACAGGCCAAAGCGAATTCGAAAAGGCTCAATTAGTTTCCTTTATCTCCGATGCGGTCAGAACAAACACACGCCTTGGCTTCAAGAAAAGTGCAAAGATCAAGGCCATGTCCATCCATGGAGCAAAAAACAGAGAGTTCGACAGGGTTATCGTTCTGTGGCCGCAATCAGCAACTGGAAGCGACGAACATAAGCGGCGATTGCTATACAACGCCATGACCCGCGCGAAGAGTCATTGCACAATTATCGTTCTTGGAAACGGGCGACTAGATTCAGCTCCTTTCGCGACTTGAATAGTCAACTCTGCCAACGCTCCAAGCACCCTGCGCCGAATTGGGTGAGAAAAGCGGAGGACGAGCAGCAAGGCTAATTTCCTCCTGATCAACTAGGCGACACCTACCGACATTCAAAGCAGGACTATCAATGAAAACACGCGGCGAAGCCATCACGGAAGATGCAGAGCATACACTTCACAAACTTACGGTTCTCACCCATCAATCCTTTTCTCGAGCAGATCTATCGGCACTGATCGAGCCTTTCACATCACGCCTTGAATACTACCTAAAATCCGTCGTTTTTCCGACAATCAGTCGCAGAACGAATCTCAATGATCTGATTGACAATCTTTCATCATTGGGTTTAGCGGCTCCTCAAGTGACGTCCCTGCACACACTGCGGCAGCTATACAACAAGTCAAAGCACGACCCTGATGTTGATCTAAAGTCTCAAGAGTGTATCCGTTCGTTTAAAGCTGCTGTCGTTGCTCTTCGCGCGATCACAACACTTGGCATAGCTTCGATTGATGCACCTCAAGAGCCAAGTTTTAACACGGTCGTTTATGTTGGCTTGTGGGACCACTACGTCGGCGGAGAAACGGAAGTCGGTTTGTTTTTGCCTAGCAACCATTGGATGGGAACGACGCCCATCAGCACCTTTCATTTACACTGGTCGAGTTGGGATCACCTAAAACCTGCTCTAGCTGATCATCCGCGTTATTCGAGGGGTGAGGAAGCATTAGGCTCGACCCTTTGGAAGTCATTTTCCGATGAGGGGGACTTTCTTGACGCAGGTGTTTGGGAGGGGGATGTGCGAGAACTATTGGAAGTACTTTCTGCGCACAATGACGAGAGCCTAGAAGAAGCGGTAATTCCATTTTTGGCTCGCCGGAATAACCTGATCTCAGTCGGCATCGCGCTTGTTTCTGCTACCGTTGACACAGTCCGCGCTATCCCTTCTGCAAATGAAGTGGATCTTCGAGAGTGCATCTCTGAACGCGCTAAGACGGAATACGCGGCAGAGGTACAAACCCCTCATGGCCAAAAGATACTAGACAGCGTGATACATTGCGTCGAAAGCGTTCCGCACAATGAACGCGTCGCTATATCGGGGCCTTCATTTCGCATTTACTCAGAAGAGGAAGACGGGGAATTGGATGTCCCAGTCAAGCTTTTGGGAACAACTCTGACCTGGCTAGTTTCATAGCAATCGCAAGCTCCAACACACTATCGACGCAACACGTTCACGACCCACCGGTTCTTGCGCTTTAGCCTCACCTGTTGAGGTCAGGCAAAGTATGAATGGCTGCAATGCGAGAGCTGCACTACGGCAGCGGGCGACGCGATGAACGGCAGCTAATGGCCGACCCCTTCAAGCAGGTCGTGGATGCAGCCAAAACCGTTCTGTCAGCGCTCTGGAGCGTCTTCGGGCGCACTGCTCGAGGCCACTCTTGAGGGCTGCGACTGGTATTGATCCCGCAGATGAACTGCAGTCTGATCGATGCTAGGGTACACGGTGGTTGTATTGATATTAATCCGGTCGAGCTGAGCGAGTATGCGCTCTTTTTCACGAATCGTGACCCGGCTGATTTCGATTCCGTCCTGGCCCGCATCGGGCAGCGTCGCCTCTTGCCCGAACAACAGGAAGGCGCCGGATTGCGATTTGATGCGCGTGTTGGTTTGTTTCGCCTTCACGCAGACGATGGACCCAAGATCGTCTGGGATGATCCGGCCCTCAAAAAAGCCCTTCTCTGACTTGATGTGGTGAAGCAGCTTTCCGACAACGTCGGTCTCATTAAACGTGTCCAAGTCGAGGCTGAGATCAACCTCGTTCTTCTGCGCGTAGGTAAGGTTAGAAAGGTTCGACAGGCAACTAACGGTATCGGAATCGTAGTATTTCAAGCCACTTGATGCGACATGAAAGACAATGACCTCACCATCTGTCTTGGGCTTGCTGGAGCAGGCGAAAAACAATGCCACTAGCGGATTGCCGGAGATATCAAGCAGACGCGTCGGCAGACCGTAGTGCTGCATTCGCACAAGGCGATCGAAGCAATACTGGTCACCCTGGAACTCATCATGATGCGCGATCAATAGTTCTTTGCACAGGCGATCCTCGCTTGGCATGAATTGCCAGTCGCCGTTATCCCATTTGCGCAGAAGCGAAGGTGTAAGTTCATAAGTGACATCTCCGTGGCCACGGAAGAAGGTCTCGGTCGACGGTTTTACAGGCGAGTCGTAAAGCAATTGAAGGAACGACTCCACGCTATCGGCTACGCCAAGAACCTTCTTGTCACGAGGCGGGGGCAGAATTGCTGCCCCGATGACAGCGGTCGCCTCGTGACTCGCGATTAGATCGGCAAGATCAGGTTTACAATTGGCCAATCTGGACAACACTTCTTGCGCGTCGCCTTCCCGGACTGCCCAGTGTGTGCGGTAAAGTTGGAACTTATCTGCGCCGAAAACCGATCCGGCTGTCTCCATGTCATCGAAGGTAACTTCGCCAAAGTCGATCTGCGTCTCGAAGGTCATGGAGACCTCCTTGCGCCCACTTGTGATGTTCGAGATCCAACCATACTTGATAAGCATAGAGACGGCGTTTCCGGCTGGCTGTATCTCGCTACAGAGAAATGTCGGCAGTGTTTCGAGAAAAGCGGTGGCATCGACATCTAGGTTTTCAAGGCGCTTCTCCATGTCAGAGGGCGTGTATTCGAACATGCGACCTCGGAGCATTGTGACAACATCGACGTTCCCATCGACTTTTTCCCAATTGCCGAATGAGATGTAGTTGAAGCTGTCCGCCATTCGTCCAATTCCTTGCGCCTGCCGAGTCGGTCAACGCGTCGCCTAATCGAACGGTATTCGCATCGACATCACACCTGCGGCTCACATTGCCGCTATATTGAGCTGAAAGATAGGTCGCTCAACCGAAAAGATACGCCAAATCTTCGCCCAAACCATCGACGGGATGCACTTGCTGTGAAATTCATGAAAGTCGGCAATACGCAAGCCGCACCGTAGCGTTCACCGTCCTGGCGAATGTCCGGAAAGGGCCGTAAAGGGCGATTTAACGACGAGCTGATAACAGAGCTGGAGGAGGAGCGACTACTTTGTGTCCTCACTCTCCGTTCCTAGTAAACGTTGTGCTCATACCTGCTTGACCATTTTTTCCGTGTGGAATAGTTGTTTTTCGAAGCGCGGGCGTTGTGTAATGGTTAAGACCTCAGTTTTCCAAACTGAAGATGCGGGTTCGATTCCCGCCGCCCGCTCCAAAATATCTTTTCCGACACATTACCTGCAAAATCACGCTGTCGATCTTGTCAACTATTTGAAATAAAACGATTTATAGAGATTTGAGCGTAAGCTTTCCAAACTGAAGATGCGGGTTCGATTCCCGCCGCCCGCTCCACACCTTTCCCATCCGTATGATCGCGCCTCCTTTGGACTGTGGCGGTTGATGAGACCTTTGAAATGTCTTAGAAACGCTCAGCCATGAATAAGGATTGATCACCCTATGGGAGGACACCCACCGCCCGCAACATCGCCCTTGGAGGGCGCGACAGGCGCACCGCGTCGCAGGTTTGAGTTGTTTGTGAGCAAGGGGTTCTCCGAGCTGGAACTGGCGGCGATCACCCACACCCTGACAGAGGCCAACGACGTGCGTGTGGAGGAGCAGTTTTCGTGGCGGTTCGTCTCGGATGTGCCGGGGTTGGTGAAGGGGGCTGCGGGCATGTTGGTGCGCGCGGAACCTGCGATTGTCGACTACGGCTTTTCCGATGTGATGGTGGTTGTGGGCGGACGCCAAGATGCCAAGCCGGGCTGGTTGCCACGGGCGCGGGCGATGCAACGCCAAGCGCGTATGGTGGTGCTGCTGTCGGACGCGGCGACCGCCTACATCAAGTCAACCAACGCGCCTGCGGGACGCATCACCACGCATTGGCGCGACATCGCCGCGCTGAACGAAAGCGGGTATTACCCGAACCTGACGACGCGGTTTTCCGAGAACAACGACGGCATCGTGACGGCCGCAGGGGCAGGGGCCACGGCGGAGTTGATCATCGGGTTGATCGCGCCGCAACTGCAATCCGCGCAAGTGGCAGAGCTGGGCAACCGGTTGTTGTTGCACACAATTCGCAAGAGTGACGCGGAGCAACCCAAGGACATCGCCGACAATGAGGGCCTGTTCGATGTCCATGTGACCCAAGCCATTCGCCTGATGGAGGAGACCTTGTCCGACCCCATGCCAATGGCGGAGCTTACGGCGCAGGTTGGCCTGTCCACGCGCCATCTGGAGCGGGTGTTTCGCAAAGTGTTCAACGACAGCCCCGCGCGGTTCTACAAAAAGCTGCGTGCCAAACGGGCGCGCACGATGATCGAGGAAACGTTAATGCCGATGGTGGATATCGCCGTGGCCACGGGGTTCGGCTCGGTCAATACGCTGGCCAAGGCGGTGCGCGATGAATACGGCGTCACCCCGTCCAAGATGCGGGCGCGACGCAAGATATCGCTGCTGGCCTTCGACGAGGATAGCGCACCGCACTAGGGCTGCGACTTTCCTGCGTCCTCTGGACGCTTGCGACGCCCCGCCCCCTCCGGTAAGCCAAGCCGACCATCACAGGAGGCATTATGGCAAAGGCATTAGGCAGCGAGGCGGAGCGCGCGACGTCCAAACGGATCGGCGCCCTACAAGCACTTTGGCCGTTCACGCGCCCCTACCTTGCGTTGATGGTCGCGGCGCTGATGGCGCTGACGCTGACGGCCTGCGTGTCGCTGGTGCTGCCCTTGGCGGTGCGCCGCGTGGTGGACGGTTTCGGCACCGATGAGGCGGCGCTGCTGGACCAGTATTTTGGCGCGGCTTTGGCCGTTGCCGCGTTGCTGGCGGTGGGTACGGGCCTTCGCTACTACCTTGTGACCCGTTTGGGGGAGCGCGTCGTTGCGGACATTCGCCGCGCCGTGTTTGACCGGACCATCAGCATGGGGCCGGAGTTCTTCGAGCGTGTAATGACGGGCGAGGTGCTGTCGCGGATCACCACGGATACGACGTTGATCCTGTCGGTGATCGGCTCCTCCGCGTCCATCGCGCTGCGCAACGCGCTGATCCTGATCGGCGGGTTGGTGTTGATGCTGCTGACCTCTGCCAAGCTGACGGCGCTTGTGCTGTTGATCGTGCCTGCGGTGATCGTGCCCATTATTGTGCTAGGGCGTCGCCTGCGGGTGCTATCGCGGGAGAACCAAGACCAGATCGCGGCGTCCTCTGGCAATGCGTCGGAGGCGTTGCTGTCGGTGCAAACCGTGCAAGCCTTCACCAATGAGACACCGTCCCGCGCCAAATTCGCGGGCTTCACGGAAGCCGCCTTTGACGCAGCGCGCAAGCGGATCGGCACCCGTGCGGTGATGACGGTGATCGTTATTTTCCTCGTGTTCACGGGCGTTGTTGGCGTGCTGTGGATTGGCGCGCGCGACGTGCGCGCGGATATCATGACGGCGGGCGAATTGGTGCAATTCCTGATCTACGCCATCATGGTCGCGGGGGGCGTTGCCGCCCTGTCCGAAATCTGGGGCGAGTTGCAACGCGCCGCTGGCGCGACGGAGCGCTTGGTGGAATTGCTGACCGCAGAAGACACCGTGAAAGACCCTGCCAAACCTGCGCAGATTGATCGCCTGACGGGGGCTGTGCAGTTTGACGACGTGACCTTCAACTACCCCGCGCGCCCCGATGTGGCGGCGTTGGACGGGGTGTCGATTGACGTGGCACCGGGCGAGACGATCGCGCTGGTCGGCCCATCCGGGGCGGGCAAGACCACGATCATCCAGTTGCTGCTGCGGTTCTATGACCCCACAAGCGGTGCCATCCGGTTGGACGGGCACGACCTGCGCGACATGGCGCGGCAGGACTTCCGCCAGTCCATAGCACTTGTGCCACAAGATCCGGTGATCTTCGCGGCCTCTGCTCGTGAAAACATCCGCTTTGGCCGCCCTGACGCCACCGACGCCGAGGTCGAGGAGGCCGCGAAGGCCGCCGCCGCGCATGACTTCCTGACCAAGCTACCAGACGGCTATGACAGCTATGTGGGGGAGCGCGGGGTGATGCTATCGGGCGGCCAAAAGCAACGGATCGCCATTGCCCGCGCCATTTTGCGTGATGCGCCGATTTTGCTGCTGGATGAGGCCACATCGGCGCTGGACGCCGAGAGCGAGGCCTTGGTGCAAACCGCCGTGGACCGCCTGAGCCGTGACCGCACCACCTTGGTGGTGGCGCACCGTTTGGCGACGGTAAAGAAGGCCGACCGCATTGCGGTGTTCGACGACGGCAAGATCGTCGCGATGGGCACACATGACGCGCTGGTGGCGCAGGGCGGCTTGTACGCCCGTTTGGCCAAGCTGCAATTCACAGCAGGGATCGCGGCGGAATAATCCGCCGCGCCGATGCTTGTTTAGTGGCAGTGGTAGGGTTTGGAACCCGCGTGACAGCACTGGCCCTGCGGCGAGTCCTTGCGGCACCCGCCGCCGTGATGGATTTCATTCGCAAGAAGAGTGGCCGTGCTGACGGCAGGTTGTGCGGCTATGCTGGCCGATGTACTGACGGCCAAAGCTGCAATGTAGATGAAGAGTTTCAATGGGTAATCCTATGATGTTAACGATTCATTAACCTTGGTTAACACCACCGCCCCCCCAGTTTATGACGAAATTGAGACTTCACGGTTTACTCACAGGCGGGCGTTTAGCGCGCGGAATTCCCCGCAAGTGTAGCCTTGCCAAATCGGACGGCGCGGATCATCGTCGGGGGTAACTGCAATATTACCTAAGGAGATACGACATGGGACTGTGGAGCTTTGTGAAAGACGCTGGGAAATCGTTGTTTGGTGCCGCTGAAGCCGCCGAGCCGGATGCCGCGACTTTGCAAAAAGAGATCTCGGATCTGGGTCTGGATGCCTCTGGCCTTGATATCTCGGTGGAGGGCGACAAGGTCAAAGTGACCGGCGACGCCGTGAGCCAAGAAGTTAAAGAGAAGATCATCCTTGCCGTGGGCAACGTCGAAGGCGTGGCCGAAGTCGAGGATGAGGTGGCCGGTGGCGACCCCGTGTTCCACACGGTCCAAAAGGGCGACACGCTGTGGGGCATTTCGGCCCAAGCTTTGGGCAACGGCGCGCGCTACGAGGAAATCTTTGAAGCGAACAAGCCGATGCTGACACATCCGGACAAAATCTACCCCGGTCAGGTGCTGCGCATCCCGCAAGGCTAAGGCCGCACAACTATATGATGAAAAGGGGGCCGGTTTGGCCCCTTTTTTACGTTTTGGCGTTGCGTCAGTCTTGCGTGACGCTGCTTTCCCTTTACGCTTGGTTACAACACAACGACGACCCGATAACGGGTTGCTAAGGGAGGATAATATGGGAAACTTCGCCACTAAGGCGGATCGGGACGCGATTCAGGCCGAAAGCGCTTGGGAGGATCGCGATCTTCCGCGCACAATGTATCAGTTTCTGACCGCCACGAAGGACAAGTTTGGCGAACGCGATGCGTTCTCCTACCAGCTGACCTCTGGCGCGAAGGACAAGAACGAAACCCTGAGCTGGAACGAGCTGCACGGCAAATGCTGTCAGGCCGCCAATATGTTCAGGGAGTTGGGCGTCGGCGAGAATGACGTTGTCGCCTATATCCTGCCCAACGCCAGCGAGACCGCATTTACGCTGATCGGCGGCTCCATTGCGGGGATCGTGAACCCGATTAACCCGCTGCTGGAGCCTGAGCAGATCAGCGCGATCCTGCGGGAAACCAACGCCAAGGTTGTAGTGACGCTGAAAGCGTTCCCGAAGACCGACCTTGCCCAAAAGGTGGCGGAGGCCGTGGGCTACGCGCCCAATGTCAAAACCGTGCTGGAGATCGACCTGCTGCGCTACCTGAGCGGGATCAAGAAGTTTATCGTGCCGTTCATCCGGCCCAAAGTGCCAAGCTCGCACCATGCCAAGGTGCTGGATTTCTGTGCGGAGATGAAGAAGCAGCCGACAACGCTGGCTTTCCCCGACAGCGCGGGTGACCGCGTCGCGTTCTACTTCCACACAGGCGGCACGACGGGCATGCCCAAGGTCGCGCAGCACAAGTATTCCGGCGTCGTCTACAACGGCTGGTTGGGGCGTAAGCTGCTGTTTACCGAAGAAGACGTATTGATGTGCCCGCTGCCGCTGTTCCACGTCTTTGCCTCCCATGTGGTGTTGATGTCGGTGATTGCTTCTGGCGCGCATGTGGTGTTCCCGACTCCGCAAGGCTACCGCGGGGACGGGGTGTTCGATAACTTCTGGAAGCTGATTGAGCGCTACAAGGTGACGTTCATGATCACCGTGCCCACGGCGATTTCTGCGTTGATGCAGCGTCCGGTCGATGCGGACATCTCCAGCCTGCGGATCGCGTTTTCCGGCTCCTCACCCTTGCCGGTAGAGCTTTACAACCGCTTCGAGAAAGCCTGCGGCGTGACCATCGTGGAGGGCTACGGGCTGACGGAGGCGACGTGCCTTGTGTCCATCAACCCGCCCTCGGGGGAGAAGAAAGTGGGTTCCATCGGGATCCCGTTCCCGCACACGGATGTCACCATCCGCAACGTGGCGAACGGGTCTGAATGCGCCGTTGACGAGATCGGCGAGATTTGCCTGTTTAACCCCGGCGTTTACGCGGGCCACACCTACACGGAGGCGGACAAGAACGTCGATCTCTACTACGACGGCAAATACCTGCGCACGGGCGACTTGGGCCGACTGGACGGAGACGGCTATCTGTGGATCACCGGACGCGCGAAGGATTTGATCATTCGCGGTGGTCACAACATCGACCCCGCCGAGATCGAGGAGGCCTTGGCCGGTCATCCGGATGTGGGGTTTGCGGGGGCCATCGGGCAACCCGACGCGCATGCGGGCGAAATTCCTTGCGTCTATGTGGAGCTGGTCGACGGTGGCAAAGCCACGGTTGACGAGTTGATGGCCTTTGCCAAGGAAAAGGTCCACGAGCGTGCGGCGCACCCCAAGTACATCGAACTGATGGACGAACTGCCGAAAACGGCAGTTGGCAAAATCTTCAAGCCGGAACTGCGCAAGATGGCCATTACCCGTATCTACAACGCGGCGCTGGCCAAGGCGGATGTCGCGGCAGAGGTCGTGTCGGTGTCGGAAGACAAGAAGCGCGGGCTGGTGGCCATCGTTGCCAAGCGTGGCGAGGTCACGGAAGACGCGGTGAGCCATGTGCTTGGCGCCTTCACCCGCCCGTGGGAATGGGTGGACTAGGCCGGACCACATTGCAGGCCGATCTAGCGCCCGCCCCAGCAGATGTTGGGGCGGGCGCTATTCTTTTGAAAAAAAGGGTGACTGCATTTCGCCGCGCTTGCTGTAGGCTGGTCGGTGATAGCCCCGTGTCGGGCCGCCGCAACCCGCACGGATATGACGTATAAACGGAGCGCCATTTCTATGCCCTTTCGACGCACATCTAACTTTTGGCTGGTTCTCGGGCTTTTGTGCTCCGTTACGTTTGCGGGGCCGGTCTTTGCGGATGCCGCGACGGAGCGGTGGGACCAGATCAAGGATTCAGGTGATCCGGCCTTGATCACCAAGTTCCGCGAAGACTTCCCCGGAAGCCCGCATGATCTGGACGCGTTGGTGATCCTTGCCGCGCTGATTTCCAAGTCGGACACGGGCGACGCGCCGGTGATTGGGGCGGTGGCGTTCAATGCACCCCTGACGGGGTTCGGCGACAGCTTTAACGGTCAAAGCATTCGCGAGTTGCTAGAGACGTCCCCGAAATTTGCGCCGGTCGAAGGGTTGCCAGAGGAGTTTTGGAAAGAAAAAACCTGCAACGATTGCCACACTTGGACGCAAGAGGCCCTGTGCACGCAGGCCACGCATTACACCAAAGACGAAAATGTAAACCGGTTGAACGTGGAGCACCCGTTGGGGCGCCCGTTCAAAGAAGCGCTTCGGGCGTGGGCCGAGGGGGGATGCCTTTAGGCCGCGCGACGCTAGTGCGCTCAACAGTATTGGAGGTTGTTATGACTAGATTTCTACGCCTTTCCCGTATTCTTTCTTTTGTTCTACTGATCACGGGCGCGCCGTCCTTCGCGCAAGCCCAAGAGCCGTTCGGCGCGGGATGGACGCTGGATGCGGAAAGCTCGCGCATCGGGTTTCAGTCCATCAAGAACCAAACCAAGGTGGAGCAGTCCAGCTTCGCCACGCTGTCTGGCGCCATTGACCCGAACGGGTCCGCGGAAATTCGCATCGCGCTTGATAGCGTCGACACGAAGGTCGACCTGCGCAACGTGCGGATGCGGTTCTTGTTTTTCGAGTCGTTCAAATACCCCGAGGCCATCGTGAAAGCGCGCCTGTCCCCCCGTCTGATAGAGGAGCTTCGGGCCGAGCAGCGCAAGATCGTGACGCTGCCAGTCACGCTTGACCTGCACGGCATCACGCAGTCGCTTGAGGCGGTTTTGGCGGTGACGCTTCTGGACGAGGCGCGGGTCTCCGTGGCCACTTATGAGCCGATTGGCATCGACCTTGCGGCATTTGACCTGCTGGGTGGATTGCAAAAGCTGGAAGAAGCGGCAGGGGTGACGATCGTTCCCACAACGTCGGTGAATTTCGACATCGTGTTCAATTCCAATTCCAATTCCAATGACAGCGGAGCGGCACCAGCCCCTGCCGCGCGCGAAGGTGTGGCGTCCGCGGCGCTGGAGCCGGAGGGGGATTTCAGCAAAGACGCCTGTATCGGGCGCTTCGAGATATTGTCGCGCACAGGGAACATCTATTTCAACACCGCCTCCGCACGGCTGAGTAGTGACAGCGAACCCTTGCTAAAGAATGTCGTGGATATCGTGCGCCGCTGCCCCGAACTGACAGTGCAGGTCATTGGCCACACCGACAGCGAAGGCACACTGGAGGCGAACCAAGCGCTGTCAGAGCGCCGCGCGGCGTCCGTGGTGGCATATCTGGCGAAAAACGGCGTCTCCAAATCGCAGGTGCAATCGTCTGGCGCGGGGGAAACCCAACCCGTGGCCCCCAACACAACCGCCCAAGGCCGCAAACAAAACCGCCGCATAGAATTCGCACCAGTGGCGGCCCAGTGAGGCCGGATGTGTCTGAAGACTAGGGGAAAGATGGTGCTGTGAGAGAGGATTGAACTCTCGACCTCACCCTTACCAAGGGTGTGCTCTGCCACTGAGCTACCACAGCATCTTCACTTGCGTGTGGGCGGGGTATTAGGGTGAAAACCATCTAGGCGCAACCCTAATCTGGACCCTTTTCGCGCCCTAGGTTAAGACGGTCCCATGAGTGATCAAATGACCCCCAAAAACCCGCCTAAGCCACCAAGTGCCGCGCAAACGCGCGAGGCGCGGTTGAAGGCCGCGCTGAAGGCGAACATGGGGCGTCGCAAGCAGCAGGCACGCGCCAGAAAAACACCCGAAGATACGGGCAATAACGAGAATAAAGGGCAGTAACACATGGATAAGATTATCGTCACGGGCAACGGCCCGCTAAACGGGGAAATCACGGTTTCGGGCGCGAAGAACACCTGTTTGAAGCTGATGACGGCTGCCCTGCTGAGCGACGAGCCGCTGACGTTGACCAATGTGCCGCGCCTGTCGGACATCGGCACGCTGTCGGAACTGCTGGAATCGCTGGGCTGCGAAGTGGCGCTGCTGAATGGCGGCAACGTTATGGTGCTCTCCGCTGGCGAGATTACCAACCGCAAGGCCGAATACGAGATGGTGCGCAAGCTGCGTGCGTCCTTCAACGTGCTGGGGCCACTGGTCGCACGTGAAGGGGAGGCGACCGTTTCCCTGCCAGGGGGCTGCGCCATTGGTGCGCGTAAGGTTGATTTGCACCTGATGGCATTGGAAAAGCTCGGCGCGGAGATCACGCTGGACGAAGGCTATGTGCATTGCTCTGCCCCGAACGGGTTGACGGGCGCTGTCATTGAATTCCCCTTCGTGACGGTTGGCGGCACGGAAAACGCGATCACCGCCGCCACGCTGGCCAAGGGCACGACCGTTATCAAAAACGCGGCGCGGGAGCCGGACACGGTTGATCTGTGCAAATGTCTGGTGGCGATGGGGGCCAAGATCTCTGGCGCGGGTACGTCCGAGATCACGATTGAGGGCGTCGACCGCCTGCACGGGGCAACCCACGAAGTCATCGCCGACCGCATCGAGATGGGCACCTTCATGATTGCGCCTGCCATTGCGGGCGGCGAGGTGGAGCTGATCGGCGGTCGCCGTGACCTGATCGAAGTGTTCTGCACCAAGCTGGAGGCCACGGGGGTTGTCATCACCGAGACCGCGCGCGGGTTGAAGGTGTCGCACAATGGTGACCGCTTGGCGCCCGTCGACGTGGAAACAGAGCCTTTCCCCGGATTTCCTACGGATTTGCAGGCGCAGATGATGGCGGCGCTTTGCACCGCCAACGGGACATCCCAACTACACGAGACAATTTTCGAGAACCGCTTTATGCACGCGCCGGAGCTGATCCGCATGGGTGCCAAGATCGACGTGCAAGGCGGCCACGCCACGGTCACAGGCGTCGGTCAGTTGAAGGGTGCGCAGGTTATGGCGACGGACCTTCGGGCCTCCGTCTCGCTTATTCTGGCAGGGCTTGCCGCTGAGGGGGAGACCACCGTGGGGCGCGTCTACCACCTTGATCGCGGCTATGAGCGGATTGAGGAAAAACTGGGCGGCATTGGCGCAATGATCAAACGGGTTCCGGAATGACCACTGACGCGCGTTTTGAAGATGGGGCGGAGCGGCCTCTGCGCCTGAAGGCCGAAGGCAGCGAGGACATCACAGTGCTGTCCGCGCTGACCCAAGATGCGGTTTTCCCGATGTCGGAGACCACATGGAAGCCGGCGCAGCGCCGGTTTGCGGTGCTGCTGAACCGTTTCCGCTGGGAAGATCTGCCCGCCGCCAAACGCCATGGGCGCGATGTGGAGCGGGTGCGGGCGGTGCTGGCCTTTGATGACGTCACCAAAGTGACGTCCAGCGGGCTGGACCGCAACGACCCTGACTTGGTGTTGTCCTTGCTGTCGATCACTTGGCAGCCGTCGGAGGACGGGGCAGGGCGCTTTGAGTTGACGCTGGCGGGTGACGGCACAATCGCACTGGACGCCGAATGCATCAACATCACCCTGCAAGACGTGACGCGTCCCTACATTGCGCCGTCGCGCAAAGCGCCTAACCATCCGGAATGAAGCTCCGCACGCTCACCAGCGCTGACGCGGAGGAGTTCCACGCGCTGCATATTGAGGGCGTGGAAACCTATCCGACCGCCTTTCTGCGGTCTGTGACGGAGGTGCGCGCCACCAGCCCAGAACGGACGGCCCACGTGCTCGACAGCGGCAAGATGACGGGCGCGTTCTCGGAGGATGCGCTCGTGGGGTTCGCGGGGCTTGGGCGTAATGATTTCGCGTCGGCCCGCCACCGCGCGCAGGTCGGGCCGTTCTATGTGAACCCCACTTTCCAAGGACAAGGCGCTGCGCAGGCATTGATGGATGCGCTTGTGACGAGGGCTTTGGGTCTCGGGTGTTTGCAGATGGAGCTTTATGTGTGGTCGGGCAACCCGCGCGCGCAACGCTTCTACACGCGCAACGGCTTTGAGCAGGTGGGCGTTGTCCCGCGTTCCGTCATAATTGACGGCGTGCCCTACGACGATTTATTCATGGTGCGGCTTTTGGATCGTTGAGCCTGCCTGCGCCGCACGGTATGGAAGGCGCATGCCTATATTTCTCAACAGCGCTGACGCTGACTTCGACACCAAATTCGCCCAGCTTCTAACGATGAAGCGTGAAGACAGCCCCGATGTGGACGCTGTCGTTGCAGACATCATTGCTGATGTGCGCGCGCGCGGCGATGCGGCGGTGATAGAGCTGACCTCCAAATTTGACCGCTTGGACCTGACGCCGGAGACCATGGCGTTCTCGCGCAAGGAAATGGACGACGCGATTGCGACCGTACCCGCCGACCAACGCGCCGCGCTGGAGCTGGCCGCCGACCGTATCCGCGCCTATCACGACCGCCAATTGCCGCAAGACGCCACATGGGACGGGCCGCACGGCGAAATGCTGGGCTGGCGCTGGACCCCCGTTGAGGCCGCAGGGCTATATGTGCCGGGCGGCTTGGCGAGCTACCCGTCGTCGGTGCTTATGAATGCGATCCCCGCGCAGGTCGCAGGGGTGGAGCGGCTGGTGATTTGCGCCCCGACACCAGACGGGACGACGAACCCGCTGGTGCTGCTCGCCGCGCGCCTGTCGGGCGTGGAGACCGTGTACCGCGTGGGCGGGGCACAGGCGATTGCGGCGCTGGCGTATGGCACGGACACCATCGCGCCCGTCGACAAGATCACCGGACCGGGCAACGCCTTCGTGGCGGCGGCCAAACGCCGCGTGTTCGGGCGCGTGGGCATCGACATGATTGCAGGCCCGTCAGAAATTTTGGTTATCGCCGACAAGAATAACGACCCCGATTGGGTTGCGGTCGATTTGCTGTCGCAAGCGGAGCACGACGAGAGCGCGCAAAGCCTGCTGATCACCGATGACGCGGCCTTCGGGGCGGCGGTGGCCGACGCTGTCGAGGCCCGTTTGCAAACGCTGGAGCGCCGCGATATCGCGGGGCCAAGCTGGCGGGACTTTGGCGCAGTGATCGTTGTGAAAGACATGGAGGAGGCGCTCGTCCTGTCAGACAGGATCGCGCCAGAGCACCTTGAAATTGCGTGTGAAAATGCCGACGATCTGGCTGCGCGCGTGCGCCACGCTGGCGCGATTTTCATCGGGGCCTACACGCCGGAAGCTATTGGCGACTACATCGGCGGGCCGAACCACGTGCTGCCAACGGCCCGCTCCGCGCGGTTCTCCTCTGGGTTGTCGGTGATGGATTTCGTGAAGCGCACGACGATGGCGCGGATGACGCCGGACGCTTTGAAGGCCATCGGCCCTGCGGCAGAAACGCTGGCAAAAGCCGAAGGGCTGGAGGCGCACGGCCTATCGGTCCGCGCCCGTTTGGACCGGTTGAACGACGTATGACGGGGTGTGCACGCGGTACCTTGCGTCAAAGCGCATAACGTGCGGTATTTACGGGCGGCGCTTGAGGTGTCGGCATATTAGAATTGGTTAGGCTTTCGGCGACTTAAAGTAGTGCGAAGTGCAAAAGGTAGTGACGGTATGAGCCAGCTTTGTGAGATCACCATTGACGACAGCGGCTTGCCGACCCCCACTGCGGAGATCGAGCAGGAGCGCAAGGTCGCCATCTTTGATTTGCTGGAGGCGAATGAGTTCGCGCTGCCGCAAGACGGCGCGCCGGAGGGGCCTTACAAGCTGGACCTGTCCATTCGCGAACGCCGTTTGGTATTCGATTTACACACCGAAGACGACCAGAAGGCGGCGGAGTTTCACCTGTCACTGGGGCCGTTCCGGCAGGTGGTAAAGGACTACTTCCAGATTTGCGAAAGCTACTTTGATGCGGTGAAAAAGCTGCCCCCCAGCCAGATCGAGACGATCGACATGGCGCGGCGCGGCATCCACAACGAAGGGGCCCGCGTACTGGAGGACCGCCTAGAGGGCAAGGCGATCATCGACACGGACACCGCCCGCCGCCTGTTCACCCTCATTTGCGTTTTGCATTTCGGCGGCTAAGGGCATGGGTGTGGATAAACCTCAATCGGTTTTGTTCTGCTGCGACCACAACGCCGTGCGCTCGCCCATGGCTGAGGGCTTGATGAAAAAGTTCTATGGCACGGATATCTACATCCAGTCGGCGGGGGTCAAAAACGATCTGGACGTGGACGGTTTTGCCGTCGCGGTGTGCCAAGAGATGGATGTGGAGCTGTCACGTCACCGCACGCGCTCCTTCGAGGAAATGCAGGAATGGGGCGATGACCTTTCGGGGTTCGACCTCATCGTGTCGCTTAGCCCAGCGTCCCAGCGACTGGCGCTGGAGTTGACGCAAATCTACCATTTGACGGTAGAATACTGGCCGATCCTTGACCCAACGGGGTTGGGGGAGGGGCGCGAGGAAAAGCTGAATTCCTACCGCATGGCCCGCGACCAGATCAAAGACCGTATCTTGGGCCGCTTCGGCGCGCCGACCAACCTGTAAGCACAGAATCAGCCGTACGGGCGCGCAAAACCCGCGCGTATTCGGCCCTTTGCACGCCAGTAGAGCGGTCTGCACCCCCGATCCCCCGACATTTGTGCCGCGTTCCTTGGTGTTTGCGCACAATCCCCTTGAAAACCCGTGAGTCCCGGCGCATTTAGTGCCAGTCCGCACTTTGGCGGGCACAACAACGGAGTGAACATGGCCAAGGAAGAACTGCTCGAATTCCCCGGCGTCGTGAAGGAACTCCTGCCTAACGCGACATTCCTGGTCGAGCTGGAAAACGGCCATACGATCATCGCGCACACGGCAGGCAAGATGCGCAAGAATCGCATCCGCGTTCTGGCAGGCGACAAGGTACAGGTCGAGATGACCCCTTACGATCTGACCAAGGGTCGGATCAACTACCGCTTCAAGTGACCGCTCTGACCCGGGGTGCCGGGTTGAAGCTCGTGCTCGGCTCCGGCTCGCCACGGCGGCTGGAGCTTTTGGCGACTCTGGGTATCGTCCCAGATGACATCCGCCCCCCCGACATCAACGAAGACCCGTTGCCGGCCGAGAAGCCGCGCGAATATTGCCGCCGCATTGCGCGCAGCAAAGCGGAGGCCTTGACGCTGGCGGAGGGCGAGGTCGCACTTTGCGCTGACACGACGGTGGCCTTGGGCCGCCGGATCATGGGCAAGCCCGCAGATGCGGATGAGGCGGCGAAGTTCCTGATGTCGCTGTCGGGGCGTCGCCACCGTGTGATCACGGCAATGGCGGCCAAATGCGGCGACCAGATTTGGACGGCGGATGTTGTAACCGTCGTGAAGATGAAGAACGTATCAAACGAAGAGCTGAACGCCTACCTCGCCACCAACGACTGGCAGGGCAAGGCGGGCGGCTACGGCATCCAAGGGCCTGCGGGGGCGCTGATCCCGTGGATACAAGGCTCCTACACCGGGGTCATGGGACTGCCCGTGGCGGAGGCCGCGCAATTGCTGAAAACAGCGGGATATGAGGCGACACGATGAAGGGTGCATTGATAGTTTTGGGGGAGTTGGCTGGCCGCGACGCGGCGGCCCGCATGGTCGACGGCATTCTGGACGACCTGCTGCTGGCCCCTGACGACAACGCCCCACCCGCACCCGGTGCGATCTACCGCGCTGTGGCCGACCGCCCCTTAAAGGGGCAGGGCGGCATGATGATGACCCTTCCCGACGGGCAAACTGCGCTGTTTCGCGGCGCACAGGGCCTAAAGCCCGGCACGACGATGCTGGTTCAGGTGACGTCCTACGCGGAGACGCATAAGGCGGTTCCGGTGACGGACCGGCTGATTTTCAAGGGGCGCAGCGTAATCGTGACGCCGGGTGCCAAGGGGCTGAATGTCTCGCGGCAAGTGCGTGACGAGGATGCGCGCGAGGAGCTTCTGGAGGCTTTGCACCGCTCGCGGGCGCCGGAATCCGGTCACGGTGTGATCATTCGCACCGGCGCGCTTGGGCTGGATCCGGACGCCATCGCGGAGGAGGCCGACAGCTTGCTGGATTTGGCCGACGCGGTTCTGGCGGATGTGGACGGCGCGCCGGAGCTTTTGGTCGACGCGCCCGGCCCACATGATTTGGCGTGGCGCGACTGGCCCCACGCAGACAAGACGGTTGAAGGCTTCGAGGCCTACGGCGTGCTGGACGCTTTGGCGGAGCTGGACCGCGCGGAGGTGCCGCTGGGCCAAGCCTCCATGTTCATCGAGCCAACCCGCGCCTTGGTGGCGGTCGATGTGAACACCGGCGGTGATTTCTCTCCCGCGTCTGGACTAAAGGCCAATCTGGCGGTGGCAAAAGCCCTGCCGCGGATGTTGCGCCTGCGCGGCCTTGGCGGGCAGATCACGCTTGATCTGGCGCCGATGCCGAAGAAAGACCGCAAGCAGTTCGAAATATCGCTGCGCAGCGCCTTCAGGGCGGACCCGATCGAAACGTCGCTGGTGGGGTGGACGCCGCTTGGGCACTATGAATTGCAGCGCAAGCGCGAACGTTTGCCAGTGCCTACGGGGCTGGCGCAATGAGCTGCCCGATTTGCGCCAAGGAGGCGGTCGAAAAGTTCCGCCCGTTCTGCTCCAAGCGCTGTGCCGACGTCGATTTGGGCCGCTGGATGAGCGGATCTTACGCAATAGCCAGCGAGGACCCCGATGATGATGACGAATTGATGCAAGAGCTGGAGAAGAAGCTGGGCGAAATCGCCGCTGGCGGCCCCGCAGGGGATGGCTCGAAGCCACATTAACGTCTTCTGGGAGAGGTTTTTTATTTTTCGTGCACAAGGCTCTGGACACCACGAAAACACTGGCCTAGATAGTCCCACGTTCGCAGGCAAACACCCTATGCGAACGCCCGGTGCCCGGGTAGCTCAGGGGTAGAGCAGTGGATTGAAAATCCTCGTGTCGGTGGTTCAAATCCGCCCCTGGGCACCACTTTTACCCCCTTTATGATAGATACCTAGCACCCAAGTCGGCTAGCTTCGCATCCGTGCGAACGTCGGATCGTAGGGGGAGGGGGCGATGACTTCGGCGGCGATCAGGTCTCCGTACATATCCAATTCCACAACAGTCCCGACTGTGGCGAGCATAGGGTCGATGAACGCATAGGCTAGGTTAATGCCGAGCCGGTGCCCCCACTCCGCCGATGTGACGGTGCCCACGACGTTCCCGTCCTGCATCACCGAGGCGCCGCCGTGGGCGGGGGCGTGGGTTGCGTTGATCTTGAGTGTAACGAGCTGCTTGGTCGCGCCCTCTGCCTGTCGCCGGATCAGGGCGTCCTTGCCGTTGAAGTCGCCTTTGTCGATTTTCACGAACCGCGACAGGCCGGTCTCAAACGGATCAAACTCCGTGATCAAATCGGCCTTCCAGTGCAAAAAACCTTTCTCCATGCGCATCGTGTCCACGGCGCGGGCGCCGAACAGTTTCATGTCATATGCCTCGCCGGCTTGGCGCAAAGTTAGATAGACGGCGTAAAGCGATGCGTTGGGGACGTGAATTTCATACGCCAATTCCCCAGAGAAACTGACGCCCATGACCGTGGCGGGGGCGAAGCCGATGAAGCATTCGCGCACCGACAGCCATGGGAACGCGGTGGCGGACCAGTCACCGCGCGCACAGCTTGCGAGTACCGCGCGCGCGTTGGGGCCGGCGAGGACAAGGATGGTGTAGTCATTGGTCAAGCTGCGCAGCGCTACGTCTTCGCCGTCGCGCTGGTGGGCTTTGAGCCAGTCCATGTCATGGCTCTCGCTTGCAGCGGCGGAGCCGTACCAAAGCCGCGCCGGACCGCGATCAGAGGCGGGGAGGTTGGCGATTGTGGCCTCTGCCTTGACGCAGCCTTGGTGGTTGAGCAGATAGCCCAGCCCGACGCGCCCATCGCGTTTGGCGACGGTGCCGCAGAACATGCGGTCAAGGAAAGCGTGGCGGTCGGCACCGGTGATTTCGATCCGGTTGAAGCCGTTGACCTCTGCCAAGCCCACGTTTTCCGCGACGTTGCGCACTTCGGCCCCGATGACGTCGAATGCTTCGTCAAAGTCGAAGCTCAAGTTGGGGTGAAAGTCCGGCGCGGGTTTGATGTAGTCGACCCGTTCCCAGCCGTTCACAACGGTGAATTCCGCCCCCTCTGCCGCCATGATCGGGGTGAGGGGGGTGGTTTTGGCGGGCCGCCCGGCGGGGCGGTGCTCATGGGGGAAGTGAAAGCGGAATTCGTTTTGGTAATCCTCAATCGCTTTGAGGGCGGTTAGCTCGACATTTGTGTGGCCAGCAAAACGGCGCGGGTCGATAACCCATGTGTCGTAGCAGGCCTCCCCATGCACGATCTGCTGCGCCAGAAGCCAGCCGTGGCCGCCGCCTTCGCCAAGACCCGCGCGTAAGCCGATGATGCAGAACGCATTGCGCTTGTTCGGGATCGGTCCGACCAGCGGGGCCCCGTCAATCGTGTAGGTGATGGGGCCGTTGACGACGCGTTTGATCCCTGTGTCCATCAGGACCGGCATGCGCTCGAACGCGCCTTCCAAGACATCCATCACACGGTCCATGTCGTCGGGGCACAGGTCATTGGAAAACTCTGGGCTGATGCCGTCCATCCCCCATGTCTTGCAGTCCTGCTCATAAAAGCCGACCAGCAACCCGCCTTTTTCCTGACGCGAGTAGTAGTCCGAGATCGGGCAGCGCAGCAGTGGCATACGGTGTCCAGCCTCCGCGATCGCGGGGATGTCTTCGGTGATGAAATACTGATGCTCCATCGACGCGACGGGATGGTGTACCCCCATCATCGCGCCGACTTCATTGACGCGGTAGCCGCAGGCGTTGACCACAATATCGCAGTCGATGTCGCCGTGCAGCGTGTGCACCGTCCATGTGTCGTCTTTGTGCTGGGTGAGCGCGGTCACCGGCGTGTTGCGGTAGACCTGCGCACCGGCCTTGCGCGCATGATAGGCCAGCGCCTGACACAGCTGCGCGGGGTCGATGTCGCCGTCTTCGCCGTCCCAAAGACCGCCAAGCAAATTGTCGGTAGAGATGAGCGGATGGCGGCGGGCGCATTCCTCTGCGTCGATTACTTCGTACTCGACCCCCATGCCTCGCGCCATGGAGGCAAAGTGGCGATACCCTTGCATCTGGGCGGGGGTGTTGGCCAGCCGGATGCCACCGTCGCCGTGGTGATACCCCACGGGATATTCGGGGTCGTCTCGCAGTTTTTTGTAAAGCGCGATGGAGTGGGATTTCAGCCCGACCATCGTTTGTGTCATGCCGAAATTCGTGACCTGCGCCGCGGAATGCCAAGTCGTGCCCGACGTCAGCTCGTCCCGCTCAACAAGGACGACGTCGCTCCAGCCTTCTTGCGTCAGATGATACAGTGTGGAGCAGCCTGCGATGCCACCACCGATAACGACAACCTTGGTCCGAGTCTTCATGGCATGCTCCCTTTTGCGCCTTGGCTGCAGAGTTGCAAAAGAACATTCCTTTGAAAAATAGTTTAATACGAGGTATTAAGCCTGAAAATCAGAGGTTAATGATGCCCATATCCCTTCGCGCGATGCGCTACTTACAGGCCGTGTTGCGCCAAGGCAGCATCACGGCGGCGGCGGAGGAGATGAATGTCGCGGCCTCGGCAATCGCGTCGGCGCTCAATCAGGCGGAGGACGCCTTCGGGATGGCGCTGGTGACGCGGGCGCGGTCCAAGGGGGTGTTTCCCACCTTGGCGGGGCACGATGTGCAGCGGCGCGTCGACGATCTTCTAGAGCGCTATGATGCGCTACTAAGCGATGTTTCCGATTTGCAGTCAGGACTTTCGGGAAATCTGGCGATTGGCTTTAACGCCCCCATAGCGCCTGCGTTTCTACCCCAAATCTGCGCGCCATTGCTTCAGGCGCACCCTGACGTGACCCTGACGCTGAGGGAGGCAGATAACACGTCGGCGCAGCGCGACCTGATAAACGGCCAGCTCGACGTGATTATCTACGTAGCGGAGCTGCCCAACCCGCAGATCGAGACGCAATCGCTGATCTACGCACCCACGTATTTCCTATGCCCAGCGGACCATCCGCTTGCGGCGGGTACGTCTGTGTCGGTGTCCCAGATCGCGCGCGAACCGCTGATCCTTTTGGACCGACCTGCGGCGCGCGGCTACTACATGGACCTGCTGGAGCAAAGCGGGGAGGCGTTGCACATCGTCGCCACCGTTAACTCGACCGAAATGGTCCGCTCCATGGTGGCGGCGGGGCTGGGCGTCTCACTGCTGAATATGCGCCCGCGCGAGGTGCCGCCCTACGCAGGGCGCGACATCCGGTGCTTGCCTATATCGGGCGCGTCGTCGGGCGTCACATTTTCACTGGGCTTCGCGCCTGGGCCAAAACGGCGGTTGGTGCAAATGTTCATTGACGACTGCACCGCGTTTTTCGACGGGCCGGAAGGGGCCAAACTGATCGTATGACTATGCGCGTGCGTGGCCGGTGGAAGAGCCGCGTGCAACCCTGTATGGACGGGAAAGATGCGATGACAGCTTTGAAGGTGGACGTGTTTTGACACAGCGAGAGGGCGAATTGCGCGCCGATTTTGTGACGGGTGCGGTTGCGCACCGTCTGCGGTTCGGCGGCGGGCGCGGTCAGGATCTGGCTAAGGCGATGGGCTTGCGGGCTGGCAAAACACCGATGATCGTCGACGCGACAGCGGGCTTGGGGCGCGACTCTTTCCTGCTGGCGTCGCTGGGCGCAAAAGTCACGATGGTAGAGCGCTCCGACGTCATGCATGGCTTGCTGGTTGAGGGGATGAACAGGGCGGCAGAGGAAGGCGGCGTGTTTCGCGAGATCATCGACCGCATGACCTTGCTGAAGGGCGACGCGAAAGACCTGCTGCCTGAATTGTCCGCCGAGGCGGTGTTGATCGACCCGATGCATCCCGAACGCAAGAAATCCGCGCTGGTGAAGCGGGAGCTACGGCAGGTCCGAGAGATTGTGGGCACCGACGATGACGCGGCCGATTTGCTGCGCGTGGCGCTGGATCACGCCAGCAATCGGGTGGTGCTGAAATGGCCCGCCAAGGGTGATCCGATTGAAGGCGTGCGGCCCTGCAATCACCAAATATTAGGAAAATCAACGCGCTACGACGTGTTTATGACGGTATAGCCTCGCTGTTTTCAGCGTAGTGGTCCATGCTCTCACGAAAGCGTGTTAGCGTTGTCGACGGGGCGTGATTGACGCGGGCGCGGTGTGGTCGATATGAGTAATGAATATTCATTACTGAAAAGCATTGTACCATGAAGCGACCGACCCACGACGCAATTAAAGACAAAATTCGCAGAGGTCTTGTGCGTGTTGTGGCCCAGAAGGGGATCGGCGGCACCTCAATCGGCGCGGTCGCCAAAGAGGCGGGCGTGTCTGCGGGGACGATATATCTCCACTTTGCTGACAAATCCGATCTGCTTCAGCAGGTGTACCTGCACATCAAAAGCGAGTTCCACGCGGCCATCGTTGCCGCCGCCGAGGAGGCGGACAGCAAGGCGATGATCGAGCGCATGTGGCGCGACATGCTGGCGTTCACGACGGCGCAACCGCTGGATTTTCTGTTCATTGAATACGCAGGTGCCGCACAGGTTTTGAACCCAGAGCAGGCCAAGCAGGTGCTTGGCTTTCAAGACGACATCACCGCGATGCTCCAGCGCGCAATCGACGACGGAACTGTGGCGCAAATACCGGTCGAGACGATCGTAACTCTGCTGGTGGCCCCCGCGATGCATTTGGCGCGCGTGAGTGCGTTGCACAACAAGCCGACCCCTGCGGCGCAGATCGACCTGACTTTCGAGCGGGTCTGGATGTCCATCGCGGGGCCCAATCCGTCCTCCTCCCCACACAATTGAATTGGAACCCATATGTCCAAAGTTATCCTTGTCACCGGCACCTCCACTGGCCTTGGCGTCAGCATCGCCGTGCAAGCGGCGCAGGCGGGGCACACGGTTTATGCCACCATGCGCAACCTCAAGAAACGTGACACCTTGGACGCCGCAGCGGCAGAGGCTGGCGTAGCGCTCAACGTGCTGCACCTCGACGTGCAAGACAGCGCGTCGATTGATGCGGCAGTCGACGCGGTGATCGCGAAAGAGGGGCGCATCGACGTGTTGGTTAACAACGCAGGCGCTGGCTTCGTGCGCTCCACCGAGCAGGCGAGCGAGGAAGACGTGCAGTGGGTTATGGACGTGAATTTCATGGGCGTTATGCGGTGCACTAAGGCGGTGATGCCGCATTTTCGGCAGCAACGCGCGGGCCATGTGGTGACGGTGTCTTCCGTCGGCGGTTTGGTCGGGCAGCCGTTCAACGAGATTTACTGCGCCGCCAAATTCGCGGTGGAGGGCTATATGGAGGCGATGGCGTCCTACATCACACCCAGCTTCGGGATCAACTTCACCTGCGTGGAGCCGGGCGGCATCAGCACAGAATTTGCCCCCAACGTGATGAAACAGCTCGAAGAAACGGGCGGCATGCTCGACGATGAATACCTTCCGATCCTGCAAAAATACGTGGGTGGATCGCAAAACCGCCAAGACGGGTCCGATATTTACCAAACGCCTGATGAGGTCTCGGCGGTTGTGATGAAATGCGTGGAGGCAGAAGACCCGCCAATCCGCGTGCGTACATCCGTCTGGGCGGAGGATCTGACCTCGCTTAAAACCAGCCTCGATCCCGACGGCAAGAAAACCCAAAGCAAGGTCATCGCGCAGTTTCTAAGCTGACGCTGTGCGCCGGCGATGATGCGCCGGTTATCGTTCCAAGAGTAATCGCCCGCGTGGAATAATGTTCTGCGCGGGCGAAATTTATGACCACATTAGACCTGTCGTGCGCGACCCCATTGAAGCCTTCTACGGGGATGTTACCTGCGGGGTAACTCAATGGAGAAAAACATGAAAAATATCCTAGCATCCGCCGCCTTGGCGCTGACCACCACCTTCGGCGCAGCACAGGCTGACACGCTGAACGTGGGCATGTCCGGCGGCTATTTCCCGTTCACCTTCGTCAAACTTGACGTGTTGCAAGGCTTCGAGGTTGACTTCATCAACGCCATCGCGGCCGAAACCGGCGACGACGTGAACTTTGTCACCATGTCCTTTTCCGGCCTGATCGGCGCGTTAGAATCCGGCCGCATTGACACCATCGCGAACCAGATCACCATCACGCCGGAGCGTGAGGCCAAGTTCGCCTTTTCCCAGCCCTATGTTTTTGACGGGGCACAAGTCGTGGTCAAAGCAGGCAACGAGGACACGATCACCAGCGTCGACGACCTCAGCGGCAAGACCGTGGCCGTCAACCTTGGCTCCAACTTTGAGGAGCTGCTGAACGAGCTGCCGAACGCTGCGGACATCGACATTCGCACCTATGAGAGCAACATCGCGCAAGACACCGCCCTTGGCCGCGTCGACGCCTTCGTGATGGACCGCGTGTCCTCTGCGCAGCTGATCGCGGAAAGCCCGTTGCCACTGTCGCTGGCTGGCAAACCGTTCAGCGAAATCCGCAACGCGCTGCCGTTCCGCAATGACGCCGAGGGCGCCGCGCTGCGCGACCGTGTTGACGCTGCGATCACGACACTTCAGGAAAACGGCAAGCTGGCCGAAATTTCCAACAAGTGGTTCGGCGCAGACATTACAACCGCGGAGTAACCTCAGATGTCGGCACTAGATTTCGGATACATGTGGAGCCTGGTGCCCATCCTTTTAAGCTATGTCCCGCTAACGCTGTTTATGGCGTTGGTGGGCATGGCCTTCGCCTTGGTTCTGGCCTCCGCGATGGCGGTAGAGCGGGTGTTTCGCGTGCCGGTGCTGGACCATTTTGTGCGGCTGTTTATCAGCTTCTTTCGCGGCACGCCGCTGTTGGTTCAACTGTTCCTGTTCTACTACGGCCTGCCGCAAGTCCTGTCGTTCATGAGCGGGATTAACGGCGTCTCGGCCACGATCATGGGGCTCACGCTGCATTTCTCGGCCTATATGGCCGAAAGCATCCGCGCCGCGATCATGGGCGTGGACCGCAGCCAGTGGGAGGCAGCGCAGGCCGTTGGCATGACCCAAGGCCAGATGATGCGCCAGATCATCCTGCCGCAAGCCGCGCGTGTCGCGGCACCGACCCTGGTGAACTACTTTATCGACATGATCAAAGGCACGTCGCTGGCCTTCACGCTGGGCGTCACCGAACTGATGGGCGCGACCCAGAAGGAAGCGGCGGGCAGCTTTTTGTACTTTGAGGCTTTCCTTGTGGTGGCCGCGATTTACTGGATCATGGTCGAGGCGCTGGCCTTCGGTCAACGTCACCTAGAGGTCTATTTGAACAAGGCGCATGCACGATGACATCCCCCTCCGGCATTGCCATATCCGACCTGAACAAGGCTTTCGGTGACACACATGTGCTCAAGGACATCTCTCTGGAGATCGCGCCCGGCGAACGCGTGGTGGTCATTGGCCCGTCCGGCACGGGCAAGTCCACGTTGCTGCGGTCGCTGAACTTTCTGGACCGGCCCGACAGTGGCACGATCCGCGTGGGTGACCTGAGCGTTGATGCTGCGAAAGCGTCGCGCGGGGATATTCTTGCGCTACGCCGTCGCACGTCGTTTGTGTTCCAGAACTATGCTCTGTTCGCCAACAAGACCGCGCGCGAGAACATCACGCAAGCGCTGATCACCGTGCAGGGCAAATCCACCGCCGACGCCAACGCGCGCGCGGATGCCATTCTGCGTGAAACCGGCTTGGCAGATAAGGCAAATTCCTACCCCGCAGCCCTGTCTGGCGGGCAGCAGCAACGCGTGGGCATTGGCCGTGCGATGGCGCTTGATGCGGATTTGATGCTGTTTGATGAACCGACGTCGGCCCTTGACCCTGAATGGGTCGGGGAGGTGCTGGACCTGATGCGCCGCGTCGCGGAGAAGCGGCAAACCATGCTGATCGTGACCCACGAGATGCAATTCGCCCGCGAAATCGCCGACCGGATTATCTTCATGGATGGCGGTCACATCGTGGAGCAGGGGCCCCCCAGCCAGTTGCTGGAAGCCCCGCAAGACCCGCGCACCAAGGCGTTTTTGCGCAGGGTGGTTTAACGCGGCCCGTCCAGCTTCGCGGCGAGCAGCGACACGGATTTGTGTAAAACAACGGTGAACAACGCCAAGGCGATCAGGCTCGCGAACATCAGGTCAATCTTGGCCCGCCCATTCGCCAGCAGCATCAGGTAGCCCAAGCCTTTCGACGCGCCGACCCATTCCCCGATGACCGCGCCGATGGGCGCGTAGACCGCCGCCAGCTTCAAACCGGACGCCAGCGCGGGTAGCGCGTGGGGGATTTTGATCCGCCACATGACCTGCGACTTTCGCGCGCCCATGGTGGAGGCGAGGTCCAGCAAAGCAGGGGGCACCCGCGTCAGGCCGTCATAGAAAGACGCGGTGACGGGGAAGTAGATGATCAGCACGGCCATCACGATTTTCGACGCCATCCCGTAGCCGAACCACAGCGTCAGGATCGGGGCCAGTGCGAAGACGGGCACGGCTTGCGTGAACACAAGCAGCGGCAGCACCAGCCGCGCCAGCCGTGGGGCGGCCGCCAGTTGGATCGCCGTAACCGCGCCTAACACAGACCCGATCAGCAGGCCCAGAAGCACCTCCGTCGCGGTGACCAGCGCGTGCTCTGCGATCAGGGCGCGGCTGCTGATGGCGGTGGTGGCAACGCGCAAAGGGTCCGGTAGGATGAAATGCGGTGCGTTCGTCACCCACACCAAAAATTGCCACAGCAGCAGCCCGAAGGCGGTCGCTAACATAGGATAGGTAAAGCGGGTCATTATGATGTGCCCCTCAGATAGGCCAGCAGCGCCGCTTGCGCCTGTAGGGTTTGCGGATCGTCCACGTCGCGGGCAGGGGGCGCGTCGGGCACGGCCCATGATGTGATGCCGGTCTCGGATAGTAGCTTGATGTGGTGGCCAAGGCGGCATGCCTCCGCCGGATCATGGGTGACAAGCAGCACGGTTTTACCGCGCAAAACCTCCGCCGCGAGGTCTTGCATGTCCGCCCGCGTGCCCGCGTCCAGCGCGGAGAACGGCTCATCCAGCAACACCAGCGGGCGGTCTTCCATCAAGGTGCGCGCCAGTGCTGCGCGTTGGCGCATGCCGCCCGACAGCGCGGCGGGCTTTTTGTCGTGATAGGCACCAAGCCCCACGCGGTCGATCATCGCATGGGCCTTGTCCAGATCGGGCCGCTCCCCACGCAGCCGCGCGCCAAGTACCACGTTGTCGCGCACGCTAAGCCACGGCAGCAGCAAATCGGTTTGCGCCATATAGCCCGCGCGCCCGTCGAGGGGATGCCCGTCGTCGGCCGTGACCGTGCCAATGAAACGGCCTTGGGTCGGCAGCCCGAGGATCAACCGCAAAATCGTTGATTTCCCGACGCCAGACCGCCCCAGAAGGCAGGTCCACTGACCTGCCTCCAGTCTCATTTGTGTGGACGCAAACAGCGGCCTTGTCTCAAGGCCGTAGCTGCCGGTGAGCGTGATTTCAGGCGCGCGCGTCACGCCCCGCACAACCCCATGTCCCAAAAACCGACCTCCAGTTCTGTGGCGGTGGTGAAGCGCGTTTGCAGATGCGCCCAGCGGGGCGTGGTGTCGAAGGCGTCGCCCAAGCGGCGCACGACGGCACCGTCAAACATCGCGCCAACGTCGGCCATCACCTGCTGGTAGTCGTCATCCGCATAGGTGGCGATCCATTCCGCGTAAGGCGTGTCCGGCACGGCGGTTTGCGCCAGTCGCAGCCCGATTTCGCCGTAGCCAAAGCAGCAGGGCGCAAGCGCGGCGATCAGGTCCAGAAAGTCCCCTTGGACACCTGCGTCCAAGACGTAACGGGTGTAGGCAAGGTTCTCTACATCCTCCTTGGCGGCGAACAGCGCCGCCTCGCTTATGCCCGCAGCCGCGCAGGTTTTGACGTGCAAGGACATCTCGTGGTTGACCAATGCGTCCACCGTGCGGGCGCAGATTTTCATCTCGTCCAGCGTTTCGGCTTTGACCACACCCAGCGACCACGCGCGGGCGAAATGCACCAAGAACACGTAGTCTTGCACCAGATAGTGCAGGAACGACGCGCGCGGCAGCGTGCCGTCGCGCAGGCCTTCTACAAATGCGTGCTGGGTGTAGGCCGCCCAAGGTGTCGGGCAGCCTTCGCGCAGCTTGGCGAAGACGCGGCCATACTCGGGCGCGCTCATTGGGTGGTCACATCGACTGCGATGTCAGCGACATCGTTGATGGCAGGAACAAGGCCCGCATCGTGTAGGAAGCTCTCGAACCGGGCATAGCGTCCGACGTCCATCGCGGCGGGGCGCAGGGCAAAGCGGGGCAGCGTGTCGGCCCAAGCGCGTTTGTTCAACTCGTCCTGCAACTCCTTGGAGGTGCCGGAGAACAGCTCCCAGCTGGCCTGTGGGTGGTTCACCATGTATTGCGTGGCCTTTTCGGTGGCAGCCAGAAAGCGGCGGATCATATCGGGGTCCATCGTTTCGGAGTTTGCGACGTAGATCAGCTCGTCGTAGGGGGGCAGGCCCTCTTCCTCGACAAAGAAGCAGCGGCCCGCAACGCCTTCGATATCCATCTGGTTCAGCTCGAAGTTGCGGTAAGCACCGATAACCGCGTCCACCTGACCCGACATCAGCGAGGGCGACAGCGACCAGTTCACGTTGACCAGTTCCACGTCGTCCAGCGGCACACCGTGCTTGCGCAAGATGGTGCCCAACACGGCTTCCTCAACGCCACCGACGGAGAAGCCAACCTTGCGGCCTGCCAGATCGGCAGGTGTCTTGATCGGCCCGTCCTCCAACACCAGCAAGCAGTTCAGCGGCGTGGCAACAAGCGTGCCCACGCGCTTCAGCGGCAGGCCTTCATGGATCTGCATATGCAGTTGCGGCTGATAGGACACCGCCAGATCGGCCTGCCCGGCGGCGACCATCTTTGGCGGGTCGGAGGGATCGGCGGGGGCGATGATTTCCACGTCCAGATCGACATCCGCGAAATAGCCGCGTTCCTGCGCCACGATGATTGGTCCGTGGTCGGGGTTCACAAACCAGTCCAGCATCAAGGTCACTTTGTCTTGCGCCACAAGGGGCGAGGCGAGCAGGGACAGGGCGGCCGTAAGGGATGTCAGCTTCATTGGGTCTCTTTCTCCGAGCAGCGAAAAAAAGGGGACCCGCAATGCGGCGACGATTACCCTCCCTCCGCCAGCATTATCTGGTTCAGGTTCAAAGGGTACATCTCAGCCTTTCGGCGCCCCCGGTAAGGCATCGATAGGTCAGTGACGCGGCGTCGTCAACATCTGCATGTGAAGGGGGTATGCGTGGAACCGCGGGCGTCTGGTGAAGGTCCGGACGCCCGCAGATGTGTTAGGCCTTCAAGGCGGCCAGTACGTCATCAGGCCGGATTGGCAGGCTGCGCATCCGCACGCCGACGGCGTTGTAGATGGCGTTGGCGATGGCAGGGGCCACAACAGTTGTGCCCGGCTCGCCCAAGCCGACGGGCACTTCGGTGCTCTCGACAAAGTCGATTTCCATCTCCGGCGTGTCGATCATGCGCAAAGGCGTGTAAGAACCCAAGTTCAGGTCGGCGACGTTGCCGTTCTCGATCTTGGTGCCCTCGTAGAGCGCCATCGACAGGCCCCAAAGGGCCGCGCCTTCGCATTGCGCCAGCGCGCCGTCAGGGTCCACGACCGTGCCGCAGTCGAAGGCGAGCCACATTTTCTGCACCTCGATTTCGCCGTTTTCGCGGTCAACGCGCAGTTTCACCGCACCTGCGGTCCACGTCGGCATGCTGCGCGACTGGCCAAAGGTGGTGGCGATGCCGATGGCGGTGTCTTCCGGCAAATCGGTGCTCCCATAGCCCGACATCTCCGCGACCCGCTGCAACACGGCGGCTTGGCGCGATGCGCCGCCCACAGCGTTGGGCGCGGAGCCCGCGTTGTAGCCTTCGGCTTTCAAGTGCTCCAAGCGGAACGCCAAGGGGTCGGCGCCTACTTTGTGGGCGGCCTCGTCCATGAAGCTTTCCACCGCGAAGTTGGTCCAGCCCGGCCCGACAGAGCGCAGCCAGCCCGGCCGGAACGTCTTGTTCGCCAGCTCGTTCGAGATTGCGCGTACCTGATGCGCGCCGACGCTGTACCAGTGATCCGCGCCGTCGATGGCGAAGGGGTCGTAGGGCGCACCGTTCACGCCCTTGGGCATAAACGACGGCACCAACACACCTGTTGGCCAAGCGGCGGCGGCGTGGTGCTCCATGCCGACAACTTGGTTGTCGGTATCAAACGCCATCCGTAGTTTTTGCACACTGGGGGAGCGGGGGCTGTCGAACTGCGCGTCGTCTTCGCGGAAGAACACCAGCTTGACCGGTTTGCCGCCAAGCGCCTTTGACGTCAGGGCCGCAGGCACCGTGTAGTCGCCGTTCAACCGACGCCCGAAGCCGCCACCCAGCATATAAGACCGCATGATGATTTTATCCGCTGGCGCGTCTAGCGCGGTCGACAGGGTTGGCAGGATCAGCGATTGCCACTGGTTGCCTGTGTGGATTTCCCAGATGCCGTCCTCGTTCTGGAAGGCGGTGGCGTTCACCGGCTCCAGTTGGAAGTGCAACACTGTTTGCGTGGTATACTCGGCCTCCAGCGTGTCGGCAGCCCCCTCAAACGCGGCTGTGGTGTCCGGTGTTTCGGTTGGCAGGATACCGCCCGTTTCAGGGTCTGCGATCAACGCGCGGGAGCGGGCGTTGATGTCCTCCTCGGATACATTGGCGGTGTCGCCTGCGCTCCACTCTACGGCTATCGCCTCGGACGCCCATTTGGCCGCCATCAGCGTTTCGCCCAAGACAACAACCCAGCCCGGCACCGTGCCGGACGGATCGTCAAGCGCCAGCGTTTGCAGGTAGCCCTTCACGTCCTTCGCGCCGCTGTCGTCAATCGACACGACGGAGGAGCCAAGCCGCGTAGGCGGCAACATCGGCACGCCGTACACCATCCCGTCGACTTTCGCGTCGAGGCCATAGATGGCCTTGCCGTTGGTTTTGTTCTCGATATCAAGCGCGGTGACGTCCTTGCCCACAAGGCGCAATTCGGAATGCGGCTTCAGGGGCAGGGCGGCCAGCTCGTCGGCTGTGAAGGAACGGCCAATTCCAGCGGCCACAAGCTCCGCGTAGGTGGCGGTATTGGTGCCGTCGGTCACGGTGCCATTGCGCGCCTCGCAGGTGTCGTGGGCGACGTCCCACATCTTGGCCGCAGCCTCGATCAGCGCGGTACGTCCCGCAGCGCCGGCTTGGCGGTAGACGGGCCAGCTTTGCCAGATCGACCAGCTGCCGCCGGTGACCATCAGGCCCCATTTCTCGTCGGTGTCGACATGGGTGATGTGGACGTCTTCCCAAGCCACTTCCAGCTCGTCCGCCAGAATACGCGCGATGGCGGTGCCAACGTGTTGGCCCATCTCGGCGCGGATGATGTTGACGTTCACTTGGCCGTTGGCGTCGATCCAGTACCACATCGACGGCTCGAAGGTGTCGCCTGTGGCTTGGATCGGGACGCCGTCAACCGCTGCCGGATCCATCGCCGCATAGGACGCGCGCGGGAAGCCAAAGGCCACGCCCGCCGCCGTCATCGAGACCAAAAAGCCCCGCCGTGTCATATCTTTGGGCTTGGCGGCATTGGTCATGCGCGAAATCAGTTTGTTACCCATTGTTTGTGTCTCCGGTCATTGCGGTTGCCGCGTCGCGGACAGCTTGACGAATGCGCGGGTATGTCATGCAGCGGCACAGGTTGCCGGTCATGACCGCGTCGATGTCTTCGTCACTTGGGTTGGGGATGTCTTGCAGCAGGGCTGCGGCTTGCATGATCTGGCCCGATTGGCAGTAGCCACATTGCGGCACGCGCAGGTTGCGCCATGCGTCTTGCACGGGGTGCTTGGCTTCGGCGTCCAGCCCCTCGATAGTGGTCACATTCGTGCCCTCTACATCCGACAGGGTCGTGATGCAGGACCGCGTGGCGCGCCCGCCCACGTGGACGGTACACGCGCCGCACATGCCGATGCCGCAGCCGAATTTCGTGCCGGTCAGCCCGATTTCATCGCGAATGGCCCACAGCAAGGGGGTGTCGGGGTCGGCGTCAACGCTGACGGGGCGACCGTTTATCTCAAAGTCTATCATGTCTCATTTCCTTGGGGTCTTAGTGTGCTTGGGGTCCGTTGACCCGAATATCTGCGACCGTTGCCTCTAGCTCTGGCCACGCGGGTTGGCCCGCGCGCGCGTCGCGCAGGTAGGCGGCGATTGCGGCAACCTCTGTGTCCGTCAACGCCGTGCGGAAGCCCGGCATAACGACACCCGCCATGCCTTCCGGTCCGTTCACGCCGTCTAGGATGACGTGGATCAGGTTGTTGGGGGTGTCGAGGTTGGTCGAAGAGTTTATGCCCAGATCAGGGCGCCCTTGAGCGATTTGCTGCGTGTTGTAGTGGCACGACGCGCAGGCAGTCGCATAAAGGCGCGCGCCGAGGTCACGGCGGTATTTCGGGTCTGGACGGTTGCTGTCCAAGCTGGCCAGAACCGCGTCGCTCTGGGCAGGGTCTGCGTCGCCGGCCCCGACTTTATCGGCCAGATAGACACTCAAAGCGTCCAAATCCGCCTCCGGCAACTCCCGCACGCCTGCATGCACAACGGGGCCCATGGGGCCCGCCGCGATGCCGTGATACGTGGCCACGCCGTCTTTCAGGTAGGATTTGAATTCGCTGGTGTTCCACGGCACCGACGACGGGTTATCAGCCGTCAAAGCGGGGGCGATCCAGCGGTCAATCTCCGCGCCCTCAAACTGGGCGCTGGCGATTTCCGCGCCCAAGGCGTTGCGTGGGGTATGGCACGCGCCGCAGTGGGTGATGCCCTCCGCCAGATAGGCGCCACGGTTCCATTCGTCCGACTGGTCCGCGTCAGGCGTGTAGCGCCCGAAATCCGCAAACAGCAATTTCCACCCCGCTTGCAAGAACCGTTGGTTCAGCGGGAAGGGCAGCTCATTTTCGGTGGGGGTTGCTTTCACGGGGGCGACGTCGGTCATGATGTAGGCGTAAATCGCGTCCACATCGTCGTCCGTCATCTTGGTGAAATGATCATAGGGAAACGCAGGGAAAAGGTGGCGACCTTCGCGGTCGACACCTTCGTGCATGGCCCGCCGGAACGCCTCCTTGGAGTAGGCACCGATGCCTGTTTCAACGTCCGGCGTCAGGTTGGTCGAGTAAATCGTCCCGAACCCCGTCTCCATCGCGTAGTTCCCTGCGTAGGGTTCGCCGTCTGCTGCCGTGTGGCACGTTGCGCAGTATCCGGCGGCTGCAAGAATGCGGCCCCGTTCGACAACCAGCGGATCGAATTCCGCGTTTTGGTCTGCCGCAATGGGTTCATATGCAGGTTTGTAGGCGTAAATCCCGAAGCCAATCGCGCCGACGACGGCGACGGCAAGACCGCCCAAGACCACCTGTTTTAACATATGATAGCTTTCCTGATTTAGGTTTGACCGGTCCCACTTTCAGGGAGTTTGTGGTCGTAGCCCTTGTCAACGTATCAATTGGCCAAAGGGTTCCTTGGTTTTCGATAGAGGTGCGAAAATTGATGAATAGTCTCGCGCACCAGCGACTTACGTGCGCCGGAGCTGACAGGTCATATCAGGATATTTCATAGGGGTGCCAGCCGCAAAAGCGGCGTGTGCGTTCACGATTAAATGAACGCTGACGCAAGGCCACCCGCGCCGCAGAGCGCGACATGGGGTGGCCTTGCGCGTTGATTTAGCCGTCTTTTCCGAAGCCCGCGATGGTCTTGGTGCGTTTGACGTATTTGTTGCGAATGCTTTCCGCCGCCACGCGGGTCTCATCCTTGGAGGCTAGGCTGGAGGTCTCGCCGACAAAGCGCAAACACACCAGAGCGTGGGCCTCATATGACTGGGTGATGGCGGCGTTGATGCGGTCCAACTCCTCGCCAAAGTCAGACCCGACGCGGCGCAGAACCCGCAAGCGGGTGATCAGCTCTTTGTGGTCGGCATAAAACAACCCAGAGAAATGCGGGTCGAACGCGAACATGTCGGGGCGGATTTCAGTGTCATAGGCCTCTTGTGAAAAGTCGCTCGCCAAACGGAACGCCACCTCGGACGCCTCCATAAGCTCCGCGAAGTCCTGCAAAATGGCGCGCACGACAGGGGCGTGGGACTTGTCCAGCGCCTCCTCCAGCACATGCAACAGGTAGAGCATGCCGTGCACGATGACAAAAAACAGGTGGTGCTGTTGCTTCCAACGGTAGAGCTGCGACGGGCTGTGGGCCTCCCAAGGGGTGTCATCCGCGCTATCCACAGTGGTCGGGAATTGCGCCCAATCCGCCAGACGGTGCAGCCCCAAGGACAGCACTTCTATCTCGCGGTCGGTCAGGGACACGCCGGTTTGTACGTCCAGATAACAGCCTTTCAGGGTCTGCCCCAACGCGGCGCGGTACTGCGGGATTGGCAGGTCGTCGGCGCGTAGCACGTTGAAATACGTGTCAAAAGACCGCTGCGCCCCGTCGAGCGTGTTGTCCTCCGGCCGCGCCTTATCGGCCAGTTCAGCGCCTTGCGTGCGGCGCGCGACGCCCAACAGGGCGTCCGATCCGGTGCCAAGGTTCGCGGCCTTGAACCGGTGCGCGGGCAGGGCGGTTTCCGCCTCGAACCAGCAGTGTGGCAGGGGCAGGGTCAAAAGGTCTACTTGGTGGTGTGCAGGCATATCATCTCTCCTCTGGAGCGTTAAAAACGACCGCAGTCGACTTTCATTTTATCACCGGTAATCGCGGAGCTCAGGTCCGACGCGTAGTAAAGTGCCGCGCGCCCGACTTCCTCCGGCGCGACCCAGCGTTTGAGCACGGCGACGTCGGTGTAATTCTCGCGCTCGATATCCTTGGCGGGCCGCCCTTCCGCCTCGGAGCGGCGCTGAAGGATGCGGTCCATGTTCTCGCCGGACACAGCCCCCGGCATCAGTGCGTTGACGCGCACCCCGACCGGACCCAACTCCCGCGCCATGGTTTCCGTGATCCCGATCAATGCGAATTTCGACGCCACATAGGCGGACCGCATCGGGTAGCCTTGGATGCCCATCAGCGACGACATGTTGATGATAGAGCCGGATTTCTGCGCCGTCATTACCTTTGCGGCCTCTTGCAGGCAGTACATTGCGCCCACGAGGTTTATGTTCATGCAGGTGACCCAATCGGCCATGTCAACATCCGCCACCGGGGCGATCGGGCCTGGCCCGCCCGCGTTGTTCAGCAACACATCCACGCGGCCGGTGATCTTAAGCGCCTGCGCGAACATATCGCGCACCTGCGCTTGGTCGGACACGTCGCAGGCGATGGCATGCCCACCCACCGCGTCAGCCACTTTTTGAAGTGGCGCGCGCCGCCGTCCCGTCACCACCACCGTGGCCCCCGCCTTGGCGAAGACATGCGCGGTGGCCTCGCCAATGCCGCTGCCCCCGCCGGTAATAATCGCGAGTTTTCCGTCCAAGCGGGCTGGGTCGTCTGTCATGTCGGCTCCTTTGTGTAAGCACGCCCCGGATCGAACAGGGGCAGTTCAGGCTCTTGGCCCAAGATGAAATCGCCCATCAGGCGGCTGATATACGGCCCGATGGTGTAGCCGCCGCGCACGCAGCCCAAAACGTAGGCACCCGCCACGTGTGGTAGCGCGCCAGCAAGCGGATAGAAGTCGGGCACATTGGCTTCAAAGCCCGTCCAGCTGCGCAAAACACGCGCGCTGCCCAGCGACGGCACGGCATATTGGGCCAGCGCCAGATTGGGGCGCAGCGTGTCGCTTGCCACCGTGCCGCGCCCGTCTTGCGGCGTGCCGCGTCCCTGCCAGCCGCCGCCGATAAGCACGGTTCCATTGGCCTTTTGCTTCATCGTCAGCAGGCCCGTGGCGTGGCCAATCACGCTCGACATCAGAGGGGGCATGCGTTCGGTCACCGACACCGTGTTCACCCGCGCCTGAACAGGAAGATCAACGCCCAGCATCGCGGCGACCGGCTTCAGCCACGCGCCTGCCGCCAGCAAAAGACGCTTTGCCCGCACGGTGCCCTGCGGCGTCGCCAGCTCGAACGCGGTCGTTTTGTCAATCGCGGTGACGGGGCTGTGCGTGCGGTAGGCGATGCCCGCGTCTTGCAACCGCCCGCGGTAATACTGCCCCGTGAGGGAGGAATTCGCATAGCCGTCCTCCGCGCAATAGCTTGCCGCCACGACATTTTGCGTCAGGTTCGGCGCCGCCCTGCGGAGCTGCGCGTTAGAGACGAATTCAATCGGCGCCCCTGCCTCGGCCTTCAGGGTCTGGCGCTCAGTCAACAACTCCGCCTCGCGGGCGTTGAAGGCGAGCGTGTAGCCACCGGACTTGTGAAAGCCCACGGCGTCGCCCATCTGGGCCCACAGGTCGTGCCCGCGCAGCGCGTAAGGCATCAGTTGCACCCGCTTGATTTGCAAACTCAACGTGCCCGCGTTCACGCCCGACGCGCCTTGACCCAGATCGCCCTGATCCAGCACGATGGGGTGCATACCCCCCTCCGCAAGGCGCAGCGCAGTGGCGCATCCCATAATGCCGCCGCCGATGATGGCGATGTCATAGCTCATAGCGGGGCCGGTTTCGGGATTGGCAGCGCGTGGTAATCAAACGCCCCCGCCGCCGCGTCCAGCGGTACGGGGCAAAGCGGTGGGCGTGCGGTGGGCGGGGCCACTTGCGCCACGTCTTGGCCTGTCTCTGTGCAGATAATCTGGGCCACGGCGGTTTGGCAAAACTTGCCGCCGCAGGGGCCCATCCCCGCGCGCAGGCCGGATTTGACCGCGTTGCAGCTGCCAGCTCCGTGGGTGATCTCTTGCGTGATACCGGCTTTGGTGATGCCCTCGCAGCGGCACACGACCGTGTCGTCCTTACTCAACCGCGCCAAGCCCGCGCGCGGAATGCTCAGTGCAGTCATGGCGCGGCCAAAACGGGCGGCGCGGGCCCAGAGGGCGCGGCTGCTGTCGCGGGCCGTGCTGGTGTCAAAGCCCATGTCAGCGGCGATGCGCAGTCCCGTGAGCGTGCCTTGGTGCACGGCGGCCTCCGCCCCGCGAATGCCCGCGCCGTCGCCGCATAAATACAGACCCGCGACGTCCGTGACCCCGTCCGGCGCGGCACGTGGCACCCAGCCGCCCAAATGGGCGTCGTGGGTGAGGGGGACGCCCAGCATCTGTGCCGCCTCGATCTGCGGGATCAAGCCGTTGCCCAAGCACAGGCTATCGGCGCGTATGACCACGCGGGACGCCTCGGGCGTCCAGTCGTGCGACAGGGGGGCGAACTCTACCGCCGTGACTTCTGTGTCGCCGTCGACGCCCGTTACGGCGTGTTGCCAATAGATCGGAACGCCCGCGAGTTTCAAATCCGCAACCCAAAGCGCGCCGCGTGCCAAAAGCGCGGGGCGGTGCAGCAAGGCGGGCGTGGCGCACGCCCAATCCATACGGGCGTTCGGGGTGATCACCGCAGCGACGGTTCCGCCAAGGCGGCGAATTTCGCTGGCCACATAGAACACCAACGGCCCCGTGCCGCAGACCACCGTCCGTTGCCCCGGGGCGCGCAGGTTCTGTTTGAACAGCGCGGTGGCCCCCGCCAGCCCGATCACGCCCGGTGTGGTCCAACCCGGAACGGGTTGCACATATTCGCGCGCGCCCGTGGCCAGAACCAGTTTCTTTGCAGTGTAGGTTTCGCTGCTACCGCCTTGCAAAACCTCCAGTTTCCACCCGTCGTCTTGTGACATCTGCCACACACGGGCCCCGCTTAAGTGCGTGACGCTGCTTTGCGCCAACCTGTTGCGCAGTGACGTGCCAGCGGTGGATTCTTCCGTCGCAGGGGCCGCAAGAATGGCGCTGGATTTGGCCCGCCAAACCTGCCCGCCAGCGGCGGGTTGCTCGTCCAGAAGCAGCACACGCAGCCCGTGTTGCGCCGCCGCCAGCGCGGCGTTGCCGCCCGCTGGACCCGCGCCCACAATCGCCACGTCGTAATCGCCACTCATGACACACGCTCCACGACCAGCCCGTCGGTGAGTTCGGTGCGGCAAGCCTCCACCGTTCGCCCCTCAATGCGCACGGCGCATTCCTGACAGATCCCCATGTGGCAAAACGCACCGCGCGCAGGGGCATCCCCGAACGGGGCGGTGCGAAGGTTCAGATGTCCCGCTTGCAACAACGCGGCGGCAAGGCTTTCGCCGCGCCGCCCCTCCAGACGTAAGCCGTCAAAGGTAAAGCCCACCTTGTCGCGGCGCTTGATCTTGGACGCGTGGTTCGGGACAAGCCGGATCATCTGTAAGAGATGCCCAATTCATCAAAGGTGCGTTTGATCTTGTCGATATCCGCGTCGCCCAACGGGTGCACCGGATCGCGCGGCACGCCTGCGGGTTGCCCGATCAGGTTCAGCGCCGCTTTGAACGCGGAGGGCCACGTGCCGATGCCCATCAGCAACTCGTAGAGCACCGTCAACTGGTGATGCGCGTGGCGGTAGGTGTCGTCAGGCGCTGCGGTGCCGACGGTCGCCATGTCGCTGGGCTTCAGGTCGGTGAACTCCGGCCCCGTGGCGATAAAGCCTTTCGCCCCAAGGGCAAAGGCGGGCAGGATGTAGTGGCACGGTCCGGTCATCACGGACATGCGATGGCCCAAGCGGCGCAGCAGGTGGCTGTGGTAGAAGAAGTCGCGCTGGCTTTCCTTGATGCCAATCACATTGTGGTGGTCCAGCAGCGTCTCGGTCTGGTCGATGGTCAGAGAAAAGCCCATTCGGCGCGGCGAGTTATAGAGCACCAGCGGAAGCTTCGTCGCCGCAGACACTTTGTCAAACCGGGCCATCAGCTCTGCCTCGGACGCCTTCAGCACGTAGGTTTGCGGCATGGACAGCAACACATCCGCGCCGTTCTCCTCCGCCGCGCGCACATATGCCAGCGAGGCGTCGATCGTCGGGGCGGAAATGCCCATCATCACCGGCACGCGCCCGCGTGCGGTGTCCTTGGCAAGGCGCACCAGACGGCCACGTTCCTCCGCCGACAGCGCCCAGCTTTCACCGTTGTCCCCCGCGATGCACACGCAGGTGGCCCCCCGCGACAGCAGGAACTCGAACAGGTCGACAAAGGCGTCCTCCATGATCTCCCCCTTGTCATTGAACGGGGTGGCAATGGCAGGCACGTAGCCGTGTAGATCTTCTTTTTGCATGGTGTCAGGTCCTCGGGGTCGGAATGTTGCAGGTGAACACGGCCCCGAACTGCGCATCTACGATGGTCAATTGCTGTGGGTCGTCAGGATGGAAGGTCACGGAGGTGGTCCAGAGGCCACGCGGTAGCCGGACCTCTGCCAAGAGGTCGCCAAGGGCGTCATACACATAGGCCCGTCCGGCCTGCGCCTGCGCCACCGCAAGCCAGCCGAGCGCGTTGCACGCCAAGCCATCCGGCCCCAAGCCGCCAGACAATTGCAGGTAGGTGCCCACCATGGGGGGGGCCGTGTCCGGCAGGCGGCTGGAAAATTTCCACACCTGATTGGCCCGTGTCGCGGCCACGTAAACCCACGCGCCGTCCGGCGACAGGCAGATACCGTTGGAGTAGGGCACGCAGTCCAAGACCAAACGCAACGTCCCGTCCCAGCGGTAAACCCGCCCGCAAGGGTCACTCAGGCTGCTGCGCCCTGAATCGGTGAACCACAAAACCCCGTCCGGCCCGTAGGCCATATCGGACAACCCAAGAAACGGCGTCTCGCCGCCCGTGCTCAGGGGGGTGAAATCCTGAGGGCCGGTCAGTTCGATCAGCCCGTGGCGGTAATCAACTGCGATGTGCCGCCCGTCCTTGGGTGCCAGCCGCATCGCGTGCGGCTCCCCGTCGATCTGGTGCGCCAGCGTCCATTCGCCCGACTTATTGATGCGAAACACCCGCCCGTAGGGCACATCCGACAACCACAGGTTGCCATCCTCGTCATAAAACGCGGCCTCCAGGAAAGAGTGCATCTTTTGCCCCGGACGGGTCATCTTCGCCCAGTCAGACGGCTCTCCGGTATGGTGCAAAGGCGCGGGCAGTTCCGTCAGCGGCGTTGCCGTCAACACGCTCATGCCACGACCCCGCTGTCATAGAGCTGCGCGATTTCCTGCTCCGGCGTGCCAAGCTCCGCCAATATGTCACGGGTGTGCGCGCCAAGTTTCGGCGGGGCGCTACGCAACCCGCCGCCGCCCTGCGTCATGGTGAACGCGGGGCCGGGTAGGGGTGTTTGCGGCGCGTTGGCGGTGGTCTGAAAATAACCGCGCGCGGCAAGTTGCGGGGTCTGCACCGCGTCTTTTAGGGTGTTCACCTGCGCCGCAGGCAGGTCCGCCGCATGTAAAAGCACCACCCATTCCTCCGCAGGTTTCTGCGCGAAAACTGCCGCCAAGGCCGCTTTGGTCGCAGCAGGGATTGCCCAAACGTCAGGCCAGTCGTGAATGCCGCCCAACCCCGCCACGTCATGCCCCAACCCCGCCAGCATCGCGGCCAGCTTCACGTATTGTTGCGGGCGAAATGCGCCAAGCATCAATTGCCCATCGCTGGTGTCATAGCAGGCGATGCCGGCTTCCTTGTCGCGCTGGGGCGCGTTGGGGTGCTGGGCGGCGGCGACTTCGGGGGCCATCATCTGCATGGCGACCTCCAGCATGGAGACGCTGATATGCGTGCCCTGACCCGTCTGCTGGCGCTGCACCAACGCCGAGGTCACCGCGAAGGCGGCGGCGTAGCCTGTGGCGTAATCCACGAAGGACACCCCCGCCTTCTGCCCGCCGCACTGCGCCATGATACCGCTGGTGGCTTGGATCACGTTGTCATACGCGCCAATCTCAGCCATCGGACCGCTGTCGCCAAAGCCAGTAATTGCGCAATGGATCAGAGACGGGTTCGCGGCTGCCAGATCGTCGTAGCCAAGGCCAAGCCGTGCCAGCGCGCCTGTGGTGTAGTTCTCCACCAAAACGTCCGCGCGTTGCGCCATTTGCAAGAGCAGCGCACGGCCCTCCTGCGTGCGCAGGTCCAGCGCCATCGCGCGCTTGTTGCCGCCTTGCACTTGGTAGTTCAGCCCCAGCCCGTCCGCGTTGCCACCTTGGTCCGGTCCGCGGCCACGGGCGCAATCGGGCGCGCTCGGGTCTTCGATCTTGATGACATCCGCCCCCAGCAACGCCAGTTGATAGGTGCAAAACGGCCCCGCCAGAACGTGGGTCAGATCAAGTACCTTAATGTCATGTAGGGCGCCGGTCATTGCGATGTCAGGCCTTGCTGTTTTGATGTGCGTCTAATATACAAAACATGTGTTTATATGCAAGACGGTATCCACATGAGCCATGTTTTCCACCGAAGCCTCACGTCCGACCTGCCCACCGTTGTGGGCGGGCGGGGGAACTACCTGATCGACGACAGCGGGCGCGCATACCTTGATGCCTGCGGCGGCGCGGCGGTTTCCTGCCTTGGGCATGATCATCCCAAGGTGCGCGAGGCCATCAAGGCGCAGGTCGACACGCTGGCCTTCGCGCACACCGGCGAATTCACCAACGCACCGGCGGAAGCGCTCGCCGATTTCATCATAGAGCGGATGCCCGACGGCACCGGCGACGGGCGCGTGATGTATCTGGGCAGCGGGTCGGAGGCGATGGAGGCCGCGCTGAAGCTCGCACGGCAATACCATCTGGAGCGCGGTGACAGCGCCCGCACCAAGATCATCGCCCGCAAGCCAAGCTATCACGGCAACACGCTGGGCGCGCTGGCCACGGGCGGCCACGCAGGGCGGCGCGCGCCTTTTGCGCCGTTGCTCATGGATGTGTCGCACATCGACGCGCCGTATCCCTACCGTCAGCGGGGCAGCGCGGAGTCCGAGGATGACTACGCCTTGCGGTTGGCCAACCTGCTTGAGGCAGAAATCCACGCGCAAGGGGCGGGCAACGTGATGGCCTTCGTGGCGGAGCCGGTGATCGGCGCGTCGCTTGGCACGCAGCCCGCACCCCAAGGCTACTTCGCGCGTATCCGCGAAATTTGCGACACGCACGGCGTGCTCTTCATCGCGGATGAGGTGATGTGCGGCATGGGGCGCACGGGGACGTTGTTCGCTTTGGAGCAAGAAGGTATCGCCGCAGACATCACCACCACGGCCAAGGGGTTGGGGGCTGGGTACCAGCCGATTGCGGCGGTGATCGCCGCGCAGAACGTTGTGACTGCGATTGCGGACGGCAGCGGGAAGCTTTGGAACGGCCACACCTATATGTCCCACGCCATCGCGACAGCGGGGGCGCTGGCGGTGCAGCAGGTCATCGAGGGCGAAAACCTTCTGCAAAACGTGAAGGATCGCGGCACGCAGCTAGAGGCCGCATTGCGCCAGACGTTAGGCCATTATCCGCACGTCGGGGATATTCGCGGGCGCGGGTTGTTCTGGACGGTTGAGCTGGTGGCGAACAGGGAAACAAAGGCGACGTTCCCCGCAGGGAACCTCCTCGCGGGGCGGATTCAAGCCGACGCGAAAGCCCGTGGGTTAATGGTTTACGGGGCGCAGGGGTGCGTTGACGGCATCAACGGGGATCACGTCCTACTGGCCCCGTCTTATACCTCCAGCGCGGAGGAGATTGACCAGATCGTGACCCTTCTGGCTGACACTATTGACGCGGTAACAGGGGGCTGACATGGCACGCAAAACGATCCTGACGGCGGCGATCACGGGCAACCTGATGACGCCGGAGATAAGCCCGTATCTGCCTGTCACCACAGAACAAATTGCCCGCCAAGCCTTGGACGCCGCAGCGGAGGGGGCCGCGATTGTGCATTTGCACGTGCGCGACCCTGAAACGGCAAAAGGCTCCATGCGGCTGGATTTCTACGAGGATCTGGTTGCGCGGATCAGGGCGGAGAATGACGACGTTCTGATCAACCTCACCACCGGCGAGGGCGGGCGGTTCGTGCCGTCGGACGATGACCCACAGCAGGCGGCGGAAGGCTCCACCCTATGTGCGCCAGAGACGCGAGTGGCCCATGTGGAGGCGTTACGCCCCGATATTTGCACACTCGATTTCAACACCATGTGGTCGGGGGCCGCGAGCGTCATCAACAGCCCGCGCAATCTGGAGATCATGGCCGAGCGCATCTACCGCGCGGGGGTGATGCCGGAGATCGAGCTCTTCGACAGCGGTGATTTACATATGGTTAAGGATTTCGTGGCGCGCGGGATCATCCAGACGCCGCTTATGGTGCAGATGGTGCTGGGCGTGCGGTTCGGGGCGGTCGCGAACCCTGCGACGATGGCCTATCTTGTCAGCCAGTTGCCGCAGGGCACGCAGTGGGCGGCGTTCGGCATTGGCCGCGCCGCGTTCCCGATGCTGGCGCAAGCGTGGCTTTTGGGCGGGCATGTGCGGATCGGGATGGAGGACACGGCGTATCTCGCCAAGGGCGAGCATTGCACGTCCAACGCGCAATTGGTGTGTAAGGCGGCGCGTATGATCGACGACCTGGGGGGCGCACTTGCGACCCCTGACGAGGCGCGTGATCTGTTGGGGATCGCACACAAAGCATGACGCGGGGCGGCGACATATCGCGGCGCTTTAGAGCGGCGGGCGGCTCAGCCGGATTGGTAGCCGAGTTCCTGCGAGATGCGCTGCGCGGCGGCGGTGGCTTCGGGGATGTAGAAGCTGTCGAGCCGGTCAAAGTCAAAGCCCACATCCGGCCCCGAGAGGTTCACGCAAGCCACAATCGCGCCCGCGTTATTGCGCACGGGCACCGCAACGCTGGAGCCGCCGGGTTCACGGAACCCTTGGGAGACGACGTAGCCGTCGGCGCGTGTTTGGGCCACGCGGGCCTGCAACTCCTGCGGGGTCATGGGGGTGTGTTCGGTGAAGCGCACGAAGTCCACCGTGTCGCAAAAGGCAGCCAGTTCCGCATCATCAAGCGCGCCCAGAAGGCACCAGCCGATAGCCGACGCATAGGCCTGCGTGCGGGTGCCAGTGCGCATGTTCGACACGTAGCCCGTCCGCGCCTGATGGCTGACAAGGTAGAGGACGTCGTGCCCCTCCAACACGCTGAGGTGGGTGGAGACGCCGGTGGTGTCGCGCAGCTCCGCCAAATGCGGGCGGGCGATGGCGGTGATCGGCTGCTGGTTGAGATAGGCGAACCCAAGGTTCAAAACCCGCGCCCCAAGGGTGAAGGTGTTGGCTTGCTCGGCCTCCTTGATGAACTCCATCTGGCGCAGGGTGTAGACCAGCCGGAACGCGGAGGAGCGGCTCAATTCCATCGCCCGCGCGATGTCGCTGAGCGACATGGGGGCCTCAGACGCGCCAAGAATTTCCAGCACACGCAGGCCACGGTGCAATCCGGGGACAAAATAAACGTCGTGATTGGGCGATTTTGCCATCTGGAACCAACTTTATATCGCAATTTTGCAGCGTTTTATATACAAAACGCATAATTGACAATGGAGGAAACGCAATGTCGCCGGACGCCAAGAACGCATTGCCCGCAACCAACGAAGACACCTGCGGGCCCTATTTCCCCATCTACTTTCGCGAACCCGCGTTAGAGGATTTGACCCGCGTTGATGCGGGCGTCGTAGGGCAGGCCAGCGGCACCCCCATCGTCCTGCGCGGTCGGGTGCTGGACAGGCACGGGGATCTGGCGCACGGCGCGATCCTTGAGCTCTGGCAGGCCAACGCCAAGGGCGTCTACCGCACGCCCGCGCATGGCGACGACGCTGACATTGACCCGTGGTTTGACGGCTTTGGCAGGCTGCGCACGGCGAGCGGCGCATACGAGTTCCGCACCATCATGCCAGGGGCCGCGGCGGGACGTGCGCCCAATATTACGGTCACGATCTTCTCGGACGGGATCAGCCGGATCGTCACACAGCTGTTCTTTGAGGGGCAGGGTGCGAACGCCACTGATCCGGTGCTATTGGCGGTTGGCGATGATGCGCCAAGGCTGATTGCACGTCATGACGGCAGAACGGCGAACGGTGCGGAAGTGTACCTGTTTGATATCGTGATGGCCGGTGATGGCGAGACCCCGTTTTTTGATGATCTGGAGAGCTGAGACATGAGCACCGAAGGCCGCATTTTGGGCATTGGCCCGACTGACAACACCTCTGACCAGCGCACCCCGCGTGAACGGCTGCGGCTGATCCCTGCTGCCGCCCGCGAAAGCTTTGTGCCGGTGGTGCCTGCGCGGTTCCGCGCCAGCCCGCATGAATGGGACATGACCCGCACTGCCCCCGACAGGCCCCGCGCGCAGGGTGTGCCGATTGAGGTGACGGGCACCGTACGCACCCAAAGCGGTGCACCGGTGCGCCATGCGTTGCTGGAGGTGTGGAGTGCGAACCACTTCGGCCGCTACCGCCACATTGAGGATCAATCCGGCCTAGAACTGGACGACAACCATCTGGGCATGGGGCGCGTGTTCACGGATGCGGACGGGGCGTATAGGTTTTGGGCCATCAGCCCCGGCGCCTATCTGGCGCGCCCTGACATTGGCCGTTGGCGGCCAAAGCACATTCACCTGTCGGTCAGTGGCGGGGCGTCGCGTTTGATCACCCAGATGTATTTTCCGGATGAGCCGAACAACGCGGCGGACCCGATGGCCATTTTGATGGGTGACGCGTTTTCGCGCAACGTGGGCAAGCCGCGCGACGTGGGCGGCGCGGATGTGGAGGAGGCCTATGATTTCGACATTGTGGTCGGTGGCCGTAACGCGACGTTCTTTGAGTAGTGCTTAGCGCCGCGCGGCGGCCAGCGCCAAGCCGTCGGTGACGGCGGTGAAGACCTCGGAGAAGGAATGCTCCGCCTTCGGGAATTGCGCTTTCATGGTGTCGGAGACCATCGACATCAGGCTGGAGCCGCCGACGTAGATCACGCGCTGAACTTTTGATGTATCAATCTGGGCCATCCGCAAGGTTTCGCGCGCGCCTTCGCGCAGGGCTTGGGCGTGGACGTCCAGAATTTCGGCCATCACGTCGATGGGCAAGGTGGTGCTAAGCCCGCGCTCTATCTGGTCCAATGCGATGATGGAGTTCGCGTCGCCGGAGTTGGCCGCGATCTTTCCGCGCTCCACCGCGAAGGCCAGATCGTGGCCCAACTCATCCTCCAACACGGTTGCGAGGCGGTTCATCTTGTCCGGCTCGTAGGCCATACGCGCCATGTCTTCGACCATACGGCGGGTCTTGGCGGTGTAGAGGAAGGGGATTTTCTCCCATGTGGCAAGGTCGTTGTAGATGGCGACGGGCACTGGCGTGGCCCCCGGACCGATGGCTTTGCGCAGCTCGGTGCCCTTGCCGAGCAGTGGCATCACACGGTTGAAATTGATCGAGCGGTCGAAGTCGGTTCCACCAATCCGCACGCCGTGATTGGCCAGAATGGTGACGCCGTCGCTGCCGGATTTGAACAGCGAGAAATCCGACGTCCCGCCGCCGATGTCGACGATCAGGCCGACTTCGCCGGACTGCTCCAACGCGCCGCTGGCGATGGCTGCGGCTTCCGGCTCGGGGAGGAAATCCACCTCCTTAAAGCCCGCCGCCATGTAGCAGGCGCGCAAATCGTTCTCGGCCTCAAGTTCGCGCGGGTCGTCGGCGCCGTGAAACACCACCGGACGGCCAGAGATCACGCGGTCGAATGTCAGGCCGGTTTCGGCCTCCGCGCTGGTTTTGATCCGGTTCAGGAAGCGGGCGATGATATCGACGAAGGTCACACGCTCGTTCAGGATTTGGCGGTTCTCGTGCATCAGGCTGGAGCCAAGCACGCGCTTGAGCGCGCGCATGAAGCGCCCGTCCTCGCCGTTGAGCAACGCGGCGTTGGCGGGTTCCCCGATCAGCGTTTGGCGGGTGTCGAAGTCGAAAAAGAACGTGGTGGGCAGGGTTGTCTGACCGGGGGCGACTTCGATCAGATGGGGCTTGCCGTCGCGCAGATACCCAGCAGCGGAGTTCGAGGTGCCGAAGTCTATGCCCAATGTGTGCATCTGTTTGGTCATCGCGCGGCCCCGTTCCAAGTCCTGTGCGGGGCGCTGTACGGCCCCTCGAATGAAAGCGGGGTCTTTAGGGGCAGCGGGGGGCGTCGTCAAGCGGCGGGTGCTGGCGTGATCGCGCAGAGTTGAAGGTGGCAAACGAGGGTGAAGTTGCAATTTCCCTGCGTAATGACTATGTTAGCGATAAGAATAAAAAGAATAGTCTGAGCGGTTTCACCATGCCACATTTTTTGCGTCAGTTTTGGGACAGTTTCCTGTCTCCCATGCTGCAGCGCCCAAAACGCTTTCAAGTGGCGGCCCTGTGCTACCGCGAAAGCGATGACGGGCGGCAGGTTTTGTTGGTGACAAGCCGTGGCACCGGACGCTGGATTATCCCCAAAGGTTGGCCGATCCGCGGGCTAAGCTCCGCACAGGCGGCAAAGCAGGAAGCGTGGGAAGAAGCCGGCGTGTCCAAGGGCAGCATGGCGGATACCTCCATCGGGACGTACACCTACGACAAGACGCTACGCAACGGGTTGCCCGTGCCGGTCGAGGCGCATGTGTATCCGTTCGAGGTGAAAAACCTGAAGAAGGACTTCCCCGAAGCCAGCGAACGCGAGCGTAAATGGGTGAGCCCATCCGATGCGGCGGGGCTTGTCCAAGAGCAAGAGTTGAAGTCGATCCTGCGCGATTGGTGACAAATTTACCCCAAGTGCGGGTGACGTAACCGTACAGTTGATTTTAGCTGCCGCTTAGGCGACTACTCCCCCCACATTTCGGGGGACGACTCATGACAGATAAACCACAAGGCGATCCGCGCCACCTAGAGACGCTGGACCGTGACCTTGCGCGCTATTCCAACTTGGAAATGGCGACGAGCTACGTCTCGCGCCCGATCGTTGGCCCAAGCATCGCGCTTGTGTTCATCGTGCTGGCGGGCTTGGCGGCGGCCATGATCTTCGGGCAAGCCAATAACGCGCTCATCGTGATCGTGGCGGCCTGCTTTGGCGCTTATATGGCGCTGAACATCGGGGCCAATGACGTAGCCAACAATATGGGCCCGGCGGTGGGCGCGAATGCACTGACCATGGGCGGGGCCATCGCCATCGCCGTGGTGTTCGAGAGCGCGGGGGCCTTGCTGGCGGGGGGCGACGTTGTGTCGACTATCGCCAAAGGCATCATCGCGCCCGAGAGCATGGGTGACGCGCAAACGTTCATGTGGGCCATGCTTGCGGCGCTGCTGTCGGCGGCGCTTTGGGTGAACCTTGCCACATGGGTTGGCGCACCTGTGTCGACCACGCACTCCGTTGTGGGTGGTGTGATGGGGGCGGGGATCGCCTCTGCTGGGCTGGCGGCTGTGAGCTGGTCCACGATGGGCGCCATCGCTGCCAGCTGGGTTATTTCGCCGGTTCTGGGGGGCGTTATCGCCGCCGGGTTCTTGTGGCTGATCAAGTCGCGCATCATCTACCAAGACGATAAAATCGCGGCAGCCCGCAAATGGGTGCCGGTACTGGTGGGCATCATGGCAGGAGCTTTTGCGGCCTATCTGGCGCTGAAGGGCCTGAAAAAACTGATCAAGATTGATATGGCGACAGCCTTGATGATCGGCGCGGCCATTGGTGTGGCGACGTGGGCGGTGATGATCCCGCTGATCCGCAAGCAGTCCGAAGGGCTGGAGAACCGCAACAAATCGCTGAAAGTGCTGTTTGGTATCCCGCTGGTTGTCTCGGCAGCCTTGCTAAGCTTCGCACACGGTGCCAACGACGTGGCGAACGCGGTGGGGCCTTTGGCGGCGATTGTGCAAGCATCGCAGTCCGGCGACTTTGTCGCGGCCATTAGCATTCCTGTGTGGGTCATGGTGATTGGTGCGCTTGGCATTTCCTTCGGGTTGTTCCTGTTCGGCCCGAAGCTGATCCGCATGGTGGGCAGCCAGATCACCAAGCTGAACCCGATGCGGGCCTATTGTGTGGCCTTGTCGGCGGCGATCACCGTGATCGTGGCAAGCTGGCTTGGCCTGCCCGTGAGCTCCACGCATATCGCGGTGGGCGGTGTGTTCGGCGTTGGCTTCTTTCGCGAGTGGGATGCGGAGCGTCGCATCAAGAAGGCGCGTTTGGCCATGCCTGACCGTCCAGTCCTTGCCACCGAAGAGCGCCGCCGCCGCAAGCTGGTGCGTCGGTCGCACTTCATGACGATCATCGCCGCATGGGTCATAACCGTGCCAGCAGCGGCGCTTTTGTCGGCGATCATCTTCTTGGGGATCTACACGATCATGGCCTGATAAAACGGCCAGAGTTAGACGGGATAAGGCGCGCGGCGAAGGCTGCGCGCCTTTTCTTTTGGCTGCCGTTTACGGTGCTAGCATTGGCCTAGATCGGCAAGCATCGCGTCGCGCATGATGAACTTCTGCGGCTTGCCCGTGACCGTCATTGGCAGCTCATCCTTGAAGCGGATGTGCAGCGGCAGCTTGTAATGCGCGATCTGGCCTTTGCAGAAGGCGCGGATGTCGTCGGCGGTTGTGCTCGCCCCGTCGCGCAACACCAGCCACGCGCAGACGACCTCGCCGTAGGTGTCGTCAGGGATGCCGAAGACCTGCGCTTGCGCGACGTCTGGATGGGTGAACAAGAACTCCTCAATCTCACGCGGGAATATGTTTTCACCGCCACGGCAGATCATGTCTTTGACCCGTCCGGTGATTTTCACGTAGCCCTCGTCGTCCATCGTGGCCAGATCGCCGGTGTACATCCACCCGTCGCGGATGGCGCTGGAGGTTTTCGCGTCCTCGCCCCAGTAGCCTTGCATCACGGAGTAGCCACGGGTCAGCAGCTCCCCTTGGGTGCCGACGGGAGTGGTTTGGCCGTCTTCGCCCACGATCTTCACCTCCACATGCGGGTGGATGCGGCCCACGGTGCCGACGCGTTTATCAAGCGGGTCATCAAGGCCGGACTGGAAGGACACCGGCGACGTTTCCGTCATGCCGTAGGCGATGGTCACGCCTGTCATATGCATATCGCGCTGCACCTGCTTCATGATCTCGCGCGGGCAGGGCGCCCCCGCCATGATGCCTGTGCGCAGGTGGCTGAGATCGAAGGTGTCGAAATCGGGCAATGCCATCTCATTCACGAACATGGTCGGCACACCGTAGAGGGCGGTGCATTTCTCGTCGTGGACGGCTTGCAGGGTTTCGCGCGGCTCGAACCCCTCACCGGGGATCACCATCGTGGCCCCATGCGCGACAGAGCCGAGCGTGCCCATGACCATGCCAAAGCAGTGATAGAACGGCACGGGAATGCAGAGCCTGTCGGTGTGGCTGAAGTCCATCGTGGCGGTTGTGAAATAGGCGTTGTTGACCACGTTTCGGTGCGTCAGGCAGGTACCTTTGGGGTGCCCCGTGGTGCCGGAGGTATATTGGATGTTGATCACATCCTCAGGCGCAAGTGTCGCCGTGACGGCGTCGAGCGCGCTGGTGTCGTCGTCGCTGATATCGTCGAAGGCCAAGAAGCCATCTGGCGCGTCGCCCATTGCGATAAGGTGGCGCAGGGACGCGGGTTTGGGATCAAGCGCGCGGATCATCGCGATATAGTCGGACGACTTGAAGTTTTGCGCCGTGACTAGCGCCGCGCAGCCGACTTTGTCCAAAGCATAGGCCAGCTCGGATTGTCTGTAGGCGGGGTTGATGCAGACCAGAATGGCGCCGATACGCGCCGTGGCGAATTGGGTGAGCAGCCATTCCACACGGTTCGGCGACCAGATGCCGACGCGGTCGCCTTTGCCAAGGCCCAGCTTTAGGAAACCCGCTGCGAGACGGTCTACCTCGCGGGCGAATTCTGCGTAGGTCCAGCGGATGTTTTGCTTGGGGAATATGCAGGCTTCGTGGTCGGGGAAGCGGCTGGCGGTTTGCGCCAGAAGGGCCGGAATTGTGAGGTCGAGCAGGGGCGCATCTGTTGCGCCGACGACATGCGAAAGGCCACCGATGGGGCGTCTGTTGGTCATAGTGTGAGTTCTCCCTGAGCGGGAGCCTACGCGCTGAAAAACGCGCCGCCAAGGGGGCTATTGCGCGTCGTCTAACCAGATGGTTACGGGGCCGTCGTTGGTAAGGCTGACGGCCATATCCGCGCCGAATTCACCGGTTTCAACGGCAATGCCGAGGCCTGCCAAATCCGCCGCGAATTGCTCATAGAGCGCGCGGCCTTCCTCTGGGCGGGCGGCGGTGGAGAAGCCGGGGCGGTTCCCGCTGCGAGTGTCTGCGGCCAAAGTGAACTGGCTTACCACCAGCGCCGCACCGCCCGTGTCCAGCAAAGAGCGGTTCATTTTGCCCGTGTCGTCTTTAAAGATGCGCAGCTTCGAGACTTTCGCGGCCATGCGGGTGACCTGCGCGGGCGTGTCGCCCGCCATTGCGCAGACCAGTATCAGCAGCCCCGCGCCGCATTGGCCCACCTGTTCGCCGTCCACGGCGACAGAGGCTTGCGTTACGCGTTGCAGCAAGGCCCTCATAGCTCATGCGCCCACGGCGGGTTAGCGCCTGCGCGCGACACGGTGATTGCGGCGGTGCGGCCGCCCATTGCCAGCGCGCTGCGCAGCGTCTTTTCGGGCAGGTCGGCAAGTGTGGCTTTGTCCAAGGCGGCGGCGTCGCGCAGCCCCGCCAGAAAACCCGCGTTGAACGTGTCACCCGCGCCGACGGTGTCGACAACGTCGACCTTGTTAGCAGGGACCGTGACGCGGTGTTTGGCGGTGTAGCCGATGGAGCCTTCCGCGCCTTGGGTGATTAACACCACCTTGGTGCCCCGCGCGATAAGCTCCCCCGCGAGCGTGTCGAGATCGCCGTCGCCTTCGAGCCAGTGCAAATCCTCATCGCTGAGTTTGACCACATCCGACATCGACATCATCGACTTGATACGGGCGACGTAGCCCTCGCGGTCGGTGATGAAAGTCGGGCGGATGTTGGGGTCAATCATGGTCACACGCGATGACGCCTCGCGCGCCAAAAGCGCCTGATAGGCACTGCCGCATGGCTCCCCCACCAAGGAGATGCCTCCGAAAAAGAGCGTCGATACGGTGTCGGGCAGGGCGGGTAAATCCGCCTCGGTCATCATGCGTAGGGCGCTGTTTTCGTCGTAGAACGTGTAGGACGCGTGCCCGTCGCTCAGGCGCACGAAGGCCAATGTGGTGGGCCGCGAAGAGCGGACGGCGAACTGCGATGAAACGCCTGCCTCCGTCAGCTTGGCGTCCAGCATTTCGCCGAACAGGTCGGTCGATAGGCCGCAAAAGAAACCAGGCTCCGCGCCGAGCCGCCCCAAAGCCACGGAGGTGTTGAAGACAGCGCCACCTGCGTAGGGCGCGAACGCCAACTCCCCCTCTTGAGAGACGCGGGGCAACATGTCGATAAGGGCTTCGCCGCAGCACAGGATCATGGTCGGCACCTATCTTTCTATTGGTTCAGGGCCATTCCATAGCCAACAGCCAGCGCGACGATCAAGCCAATGATGACCGCAATCGCAATTTTGACGGAAGAGTATGGGCGTTCCCCCTTAACAGTACCAGTCTGACCGTTGACCACAAAGCGGTAGGTCTTCCCGCGATACTTGTAGGCCGCCATCCAGACGGGCAGCAGGATGTGCTTGAAGGTGACGTCCTTGACGGTGGTATTGGCAGAGGTGATGCGTTGCTTGTCGCCGCCGATGTCAAAACGGATGTCGCGGGTGATCATGGCATCCATCTTGGCGCGGGCCTCAACGAAGCCTTGCTCCAGATCGACGGTATACCCCTCGGCGCGAAACCCTGCGAGGTATTCGGGCGTGTAGGGGGCCAGTTGCGACAGGTTCCACGGCGCCAGCGCGTCGGTGTAGCTTTTGGGCAGGGAGGTGGACGCCAGCACCAAGACATCATCAAAGAACCGCGCGACACGTCCACCGACGGCGGACCAGTGGGTTTTGGCGACGCGCTGCTGGTGGCGTTTGCCATCGCGCACGACGGTGCGGGTCTCGTAGTAGATTTTGCCGCGCTGGCCCGTGTAGCTGGTTTTAGTGTCGGCGTCATAGGTCCAGAACGGCACGTAGATACCGCTGAGCTTGCGGCCCTTCTTGGCGTATTCCTGCAAGCCGTTGGGCGCGAACCAAAGCTGTCCCAGCCAATCGACCATGGCCTTCTGCGCGTCGCGCTCCGCCACCTCGAAGGGCAGTAGGGCGCGGGGCTTGATGTGGCGGTGGGTGCCGGTGTCAGTGACCACGGGGGTCGCACAGAACGGGCACTCGGCGGCGTGGCTGTCAGGGTCGAACTCGACCTGCGCGCCGCAGTTCGGACATTTGGAAACGCGGGTTTCCTCCATCTCTGACTCTTGCAACGTGCCGCGTAGTGCGGACTGGAAGTCCAGCTCGTGAATGGTCGATTGCACCGCTTCCAGCATTGGCTCGACGTTGCCGCAATGGTCGCATTTTAGCGCGTTGTCTTCGGGGTCGAACCGCAGGTCGGAGCCGCAGGTGTCGCAGGGGAACCTGTGCTCGATCTCGGGGGCCGTTTTGTCGAGGGGGTTATCGCTCATGACGTTGGGTATTCCGCATGATGGTCAGGGGGCAGCGACGGGGGTTAGGCCGGTGGCGGCGGGGGCGGCAGGATGGTGAACAGGCGGGCAAGTTCCTGCACGTCGTCCGCTGGCAGCCAGCCGTCTTGACCTGCGGTCCAGACCAGCGTTTCGCGGGTTAACGTGCCCTCGGACGCCATGCGCCCCATTGCGGCCTTGGAATACGGGCCTTTGGTCGCGCCAGCTTCCGCGATGTGCCAGACGTGTTCCACGGGGGGCGGCGGCGGGGCTGCGTGCGTTGCCTGTGGCGCTTGGCCCCACGGCCCCGTGTTGCCCATCTGACCCGCCATCGCCATGCCCAAACCGGCGCCTATGCCAGCGCCCATGCCACCACCGGCAGCACCGGTGTTGGAGGCGGCGGCGGTCATGGCCTCCGCGGCGGAGTATTGAGTGAATTTGCCGAGATCCCCCGCGATCCCCATGGAGGAGCGCTTGTCGAGTGCCGCTTCAACTGCGGCGGGCAGGGATATGTTTTCAATATAGAATTCGGGGATTGTGAGCCCGTAGTCCGCAACAATCGGGGAGATCGCGGCGGCGATGAGCTTGCCCATATCGCCAGTGTTCGCGGCCATATCCAGCGCGGGGATGCCCGAGGATGCAATCACGCGGGAGAATTCCTGCACGATGATATTGCGGATCTGGTAGCTGATCTCGTCCATGGTGAATTCGCCGTCAGTGCCGACGATCTCACGCAGGAACACGGCCGGATCAGTGACGCGGACGGAGTAGGTGCCGAAGGCGCGGATGCGCAGGGGGCCGAATTCCGGATCGCGCAGCATGATCGGGTTTTTGGTGCCCCACTTCAGGTCATTGAAGCGGGTGGTGTTGACGAAGTAGATCTCGGACTTGAACGGCGATTTGAAGCCGTGGTCCCAGTGCTGCAACGTCGTCATGATCGGCATGTTGTTGGTTTCGAGCATATACAAGCCCGGGGTGAAGACATCGGCCAACTGGCCCTCGTGCACGAACACCGCCGCCTGACCTTCGCGGACGGTCAGCTTGGCGCCGTATTTGATCTCATGGCCCTCGCGCTCGAACCGCGACACCATGGTGTCACGGGTGTCGTCGGTCCAATGGATGACGTCGATAAATTCACCGGTCAGAAAATCAAAAATACCCATGTGGTCCTCACAAATAATGGTCTTCGGGTTAGCTTTCGCCGCCCAGCAGTTCTGCTGCGATCACTTCGATGATCGGGCGGGCTTCGTCGGGGGACGTGCCAAGCGGGAGGCGGTCGTCATATAGGATTTGCAGCAGCAATTCGTCGTGGCGGGTGAGCAGCGCGAATTCGTCGTCATCGTTGAAGATGGACGGGCGGGCTGCGGGGCTGTCGTTGCTGAGACCCAGCCCTTGCGCGATTTCTTCGTGGTAGCAACTTTCGCGTAAAAGATCGGGGTGTTCCGCGCGCACAATGGCCACCGCAGAATGGAAGCTGTCGGGGGTGGAGGCGTCGGAAAACGCGTAGACCGCGCAATAAATCGGGCGCGGCATGCTGGTGATCTGCGCGGCGATCCCTGCGTCCAGTCCGGGTATGAGCTTCATCAGCTCCGGGCCGAAGGCTTCTATCTCGTCGACGGTCAGGACGGCGACGTGGAAGTTCCCTTTGCCGCGTGTGACACCGACTTTAGCGCCAGATACCCGCGACAGGCGGTTGGCGTAATCAGCGACGGTTTTCTGGTCCTTCGCGCGGATGTCTTTTGGCACGGCGGGGCCGAACTGCATGGAGATGTTGACTGGCTTTTCCCACCGCTGCACGCGCCCTTCGGAGCGTTGGTTGGTATAGAGCCCGTCCACGAGGGTGAATTCGTTGAACACCCCCACTTGGATGAAGTTGTTGACCAGTTGGCGTTTGGAGAACGGGGTGTCGATGCCGCCGCCGTCCGTGCGCATCAACCCTTGGGAGAGCAGGCTGCGCTGGACTTGGGCGTAATAGGCCGACAGCTCTTTCGAGCGGTCAGAGCGTTCCACCACCTTGGGCGCAGGCTTGGGCGCGGGGGCCACGCGCTGTGCGGGGCGGGGGCTGGACATAGGGGCCTCGCAGGCTGACAGCGTCACCGCCATCAGCCCCGCGACCGCAATATGAAACGCGCCCCGCACCGGTTAACCTGCCGAACTGCCGAGGTTGTGACCGGAGGCTGTGCCGCGCGCGGTGGCGGAGGCCAGCGTATCGCGCAGCTCGCCTTCCATGTTTTGCAGCTCTGCCTCGGCTTCGGCGCGCTTGCGCTTGCCTTCGTCGGCGATGGCCAAGCTTTCCTCGATGGTGCCGATCAGATCGGCGTTGGCTTGCTTCACGGCCTCGATGTCGAAGACGCCGCGCTCCATTTCCTCGCGAACGGCCTTGTTGGCGGTGCGCAGGTTTTGGGCGTTGGCGGTCAACAACTCGTTCGTCAGGTCGTTGGCGTCCCGCACCGCAGCCGCAGCTTCGGAGGAGCGCTGAATGGTCAGCGCCTGCGCCAGTTGGGTTTCCCAAAGCGGCACGGTGTTCACGAGGGTGGAGTTGATCTTGGTGACCAGTGACTTGTCGTTTTCCTGCACCAAGCGGATGGAGGGCAGGGACTGCATTGTCACCTGACGGGTCAGCTTCAGGTCGTGGACACGGCGCTCCAGATCATCGCGCGCCGCGCGCAGGTCGCGCAGTTCTTGGGCGACCATCACCTGATCGCTCTCGTCAGCGGCCTTCACGGCGGCTTCCTTGGCGGGGATATCTGTGGCGTCAAGTTCGGCCAGTTTTTCCTCGCCAGCGGTGATGTAGAGGGCCAGTTCGTCGTAGAAATCCAACGTGCGATCGTAGAGCACATCCAGCGACTTGATGTCTTTCAGCAGCGTGTGCTCGTGGGTCAGCAGGTTGTCGGTGATGCTGTCGATCTGGCCTTGCACAGTTTCGTAGCGGGCCATGAATTTCGCGGCAGGGGCGGCGCGGCCTAGCAGTTTTTCCCACCAAGAGCGTTCGCGGCGCATGTCCATCTCGGAGATAGAGAAGCCGCGAATGGTGGTGACGATGTCGCGCAGGCTGCCGCCAGCGGGGCCGACATCCTTGTTTTTCACATCGGCCAGCATGGACTGGCTGATTTCTTGCAACCCAGCCTGTGCACCGGAGCCGAAGGACACGATGGAATTCGTGTCGGTCATGTTGATTTCATCCATGCGGCGGCGAATTTCAGCGGCGACGGGTGCGTCAGCGGCGGCCAGTGGCACCAGATCGGTGGACGGCTCTTTCAACACAACGGCGGTGAGTTCGGCCAAGGCTTGGGTGGATTGTTCGGCTTTTTGGCGGACAGTATCAGACATAGGTTATTCCCCTTCGTTCAGGCGGATGCCTTCGCGCTGCAAACGGTCGCGCAGCACATCAATTTCAATATCAAGATCGGTGCGACTATCGGACAGAAGTGCCTGATTTTTCGCGGTGAAATTTGCCTCAAGATCGTCAAGAAGCGAGGTGTAATCGGCTTTCACGGCCGGATCGCGGCCTTGGGCGTAGAGTTTGGCAAACTTGATCGTCGCGTCCTTCGCGCCCAGCAGGTAGACGCCCAGATAGCGCCGCGCGGAGGTCAGGTCGCGCGGATCGTTTTCCACCGTGCGAAAGAAGGCGCGGGCGGTGGCTTGGAACTGGTCCACGCGGGCGGTCATCGTGCGGTCACCTGCGGTGGCGATTGCGTCGGTCATGGCGCTCAAGTGGCGTTCTGCCTCGTCCACGGCGCGGGCGACGCGGTCGGTTTGGAAGGTGTCGACGCCGTCCACCGCTTTGTCGCGCATCGGGTCAAAGCCGAAGGCGGTGAGGTGCAGGACCATGGCGATAATGCCGTAAAGGACGCCGTCCATCAGGGAGGTGTCAAAGGTGGCTGCACTGACGCCGAAGCCAAGTGCGACGGCCCCGAACAGCTTGCGCGGAATGGCGGGGCGGCGCGCAATCGTGCGCGACTCGTAGGCGTTTTGTGCGTCGATGCCTTCGCGTGTCAGCCATGCGCCAAGGGCAATCAGCGCGAAGGCGCCGATGGCCACGGCCATATCGGTTGCGCCGTCCCCGATTGAGGAGAACAGCAGCGGCAAGCCCGCGACGAACAGCAGGTTTGCGCGTGAGCGCCCGATGGCGGGCTTCTTGCCCGAGAACGGAGAGGGTTTGGGGGCGGTGGTGCCGCGACCGTCAGGGCTATACTGCCCGCCGAATTTTTGCGCCATCAGAGTATGCCCGCCGATGCCATGGCCACTAGGACCAAAAGCAGGACGTAAGAGATCTTTTGTAGTGCGTTGGCAGACATACCACCCCCGATGGCCGTTCCAGAATTACGTTGCACGGCAAACATAGGCATTTGCCGTGCAACTTACCAGAAGTCAGTGCGTACCGGTTTGCGTCCCGCGACGTTCCGTAGCCAGCTTTTTGGCGTAGCCGGACTGGATGATCTCTACCGCGAACAGCACGATGACAGAGAAGTAGAATGTCGACTTGGACATGGGGATGATCGGGTAGCCGAAAACCATCAGCGCCAGATCGTCATTGTGCGTCGCGTGGGAGGCGGCAACACCTGCCTCGCCCAACAACACAACGCCAACGATGAGCAGGATGAACAAGCCGAGCACCTCATACATGCGGTTTTTCTGCAAGAACGTGGTGACCCCGTCCGCCAGCACCAGCATGGCCAGACCTGAGATCAGGATCGCGGCAGCCAGGACGGGAAAGACGTCGGTGATGGCGATCGCGGACAGGACCGAATCGAAGCTGAAGATCAGGTTCATGAACACGATCAGCCCGACCACCTTGGCGGCGGACTTGCCGGATTTTCCCTCTACGTCGTGGTCAAGGTGTTCCACCGACAGCATGTGGCCGATTTCCTTGACCGCCGTATACATGATGAAAATGCCGCCAAAGACGAAAACGCAGGTGGCGAAGTTCACGCCGCCGGTCAGGATGCCCTCCCACTCGAAGATGTAGAATGGCTCCGTCAGGGATCCCAAAAGCTCGACCATGGTGAACAGCAACACGATGCGCAGGGCCACCGCGATGATGATACCCCAGAACCGGACAGCCTTTTGATGTGCCACCGGTGCGCGTTGGCTTTCAATCGAAATGTAGAGAAGGTTGTCGAAGCCCAGCACTGCTTGCAAAAAGCAAAGCACCAGAAGATTGCCGATGTTTTCGACGGTTAGAAGTTCGGCCATGAAATCATGCCTCCATAGGTTCGCGTTGGCTTTAGGGATACAGAACACTGGGGCGGGGGCAAGGTTTCTGAAGCACTTTGGGTGCGCGGTTTCGCTGGCGCGCGCAGGGAAAGGCGTCATTTCCTTAGGTGCCACTTCGCAGTCGTGCTAATATCTGCGGCATTCCAATACCGAATATCTTTTTATGTGAACTTCTATTTGCCGGAGTACCGAGATGAGTGATTTTTGGAAGCAAGCCGCCACTGACGCCAAAGATGGCGCAGCGGCCTACAAGAAAGCCAAGGCCAAGAAAGATCAGGTCAAGGGCATACTGGATGACATTACCAAGCTGCATTCAGTCGCGTCGCATCTTCTGGAATACAACACCAGCAGCTCCTCGGTGCTGCTGAAATTCGCGTTTGAAGGTGTGGAACGGCTGGCGAATAAATACGGCGGGAATGCGCCCGTGTTGAATTTTTTCTTCCGGTATCACAAACCGCATGTGGACCTGCTGGCCAACGTCCTTCGGGGGCGTAACGAGGCAGAGTTTGCAGTTAAGTGGCAGCAGGGCGCGGAGAAAATCTCCAAGCGGGTCGAAGGGACGGTGAAAGAGCTGGTCGCCAAGAACGGCTTTGCTGGCCCAATGTTGAACGAAAACGGCAAGCTTTCGTCGAACCTGCCGCGCGCGTTTCGCGACTTTTGCGAGGCGGATGCCGATGACACCAGCACCGACGCGCGCGCCGCACGAGAAATGGCCGAAGTGCCCCGATCCCAGCGTTGGATAGATAGCGAAAGGGAGCGGCTTGGCGTGATCATTTTGCATAATGCCCGCGACATCGCGGGGGCCTATTTAACGATCGCTGCAGAGGTTGAGAAGTTTTCCAAATCGGTGACGCAGGCGAGCAAGGTCTTCCGAAAACTCAACAAGGGCGACACGGACAGCGATTCTGTTTTCGGCAGCGCTGCCGACTACGCCATGCAGTCGGGGGCGTATGCGGCGGGCGGGACCCGCCCGGGAAGTCAGGCGTTCGAAGAGGTGCAGATGTTTACGAGTGGGAACCATGTGAAGACCCCCTCGTTCCAGCGCATGGGGCGTTCCTACCGCGATATGAGAGTGCTATCAGAAAACTGGAAGCAATGGGCAAAATCGGTCGGGCAGGGGAGCCACCTGAACATGTACTGATGTCGCGGCGTGGCGCAATTCGCGTTAGTTGCGGCGGCGTGACTGGGCTGGCTTCTTTTTCAACATCGGCTTTTCATTGTCTTCGCGCATGCCAAGCTGCTCGCGTAGCACGCGGCCTTTGACTTCCTCGAACTCGCCAGGTTTCAGGTCGTTCAGGCGGAAGGGGCCGTAACTGATGCGGATCAGGCGGTTCACTTTTAGGCCGACTTCGCCCATCGCACGCCGGATTTCACGGTTTTTGCCCTCGCGGATGCCAACGGTCAGCCAAGCGTTCGCGCCTTGCTGGCGGTCGATGGAGACCTCCATAGGCTGGAATTTTTCCCCTTCGGACATCACGCCACGGCGCAGCGGCTCTAGCGTGTGGTCTTCTGGCGTGCCGTTCACGCGGACGCGGTATTTGCGCATCCAGCCTGTGGAGGGCAGTTCCAGCTGGCGCTTTAGGGCGCCGTCGTTGGTGAGAAGCAATAACCCCTCGGAGTTGATATCGAGACGGCCCACGCTCACCACGCGGGGCAGGGCGCCGCGCAGCGCGTCAAACACGGTGTCGCGGCCTTTTTCGTCGGATTCGGAGGTCACCAAGCCCAAGGGCTTGTGGTAGCGCCACAGGCGTGTCGGCTCCGGCTCTGCTAATGGTTTGCCGTCGACGACGATTTCATCGCTGGAGGTGACATTGAGGGCTGGCGACAAGATTTGCTTGCCGTTCACGGTGACGCGGCCAGCTTCAATCATTGCCTCTGCGCCACGTCGCGATGCGACGCCTGCGCGGGCCAGAACTTTTGCGATACGATCGCCTTTGGGTGTCTCGGTGCTCATGCAAGTGGGCCTACGCCCTTGGCGTGGCCTTGTGAAGGGGGTATCCGACAGACATGATGTTTACGTCGCATATGGAACTGGCCCTGCAAGAGGCAAAACACGCCGCAGATCGCGGTGAGGTGCCGGTGGGGGCTGTGGTTGTGTCGAAGGACGGCGTGGTGCTGGCATCCGCCGGGAACCGAACGCGGGAATTAAGCGACCCGTCCGCCCACGCTGAGATGCTGGCAATTCGCGACGCTTGCGCCGCCCTTGGGTCAGAGCGCCTCATCGGGTGCGACCTATACGTGACGTTGGAGCCATGCGCGATGTGCGCGGGGGTGATCGCGGCGGCCCGTGTGGCGCGGGTGTATTACGGGGCGTCTGACCCGAAGTCCGGCGGCACGGCACATGGTGCGCGGGTCTTCACACACGCGCAGGCCCACCACACACCGGAAGTTTACGACGGGATTGACGCGGACCGCTGCGAGGCGCTGCTGACCGCGTTTTTTGCCGCGCGCCGGTAGGGCCTTGCGTCTGAAACTCGCGAATGGGGCGGTAAAAGCTGCGCCACAGCTTATGCGCTGCGACTCTGGCGCTTGAAGCCAGCCATGGGCGGCGCTAAACGGGGGGCAAGTTTGGCAAGGAGATTTTCATGTCCATCGACATCACGACCGCCGCCCGTGTGGCAAAGCTGGCCCGCATTGCGGTGCCGCAAGACGACCTGCCAAAGCTCGCCGATGAGCTGAACGGCATTATCGCGTTCATGGAACAGCTCAACGAGGTTGATGTTGACGGTGTGGAGCCGATGACATCCGTGACCCCGCAGCGCCTGACCCGCCGCGAGGATGTGGTGACGGATGGATCACAGCAAGAGGCTGTGTTGAAGAACGCGCCCGACGCGCGTGAGGGCTTCTTTGCAGTGCCGAAGGTGGTGGAATAATGACTGATCTGAACACATTCGGCATCGCGGATGCCCGCGACGCACTGCGCAAAGGTGACGTGACATCACTTGAGCTGACCGAAGCCTGCCTTGGCGCGATTGAAACCTCGGGCGCGTTGAACGCTTTCGTGCATAACACCCCTGAGATCGCACGCACCCAAGCCGCAGCGGCGGACGCGCGGATCAAGGCTGGCGACGCGCCGGACATGTGCGGCATCCCGCTGGGTATTAAGGATTTGTTCTGCACCAAGGGCGTGCCAGGGCAGGCGGCATCGCGCATTCTGGAAGGCTTCAAGCCGGAATACGAGAGCACTATCACGCAACAGTTGTGGGACGCGGGCTCCGTAATGCTGGGAAAGCTGAACATGGACGAATTCGCCATGGGCTCCTCCAATGAAACCTCGGTTTATGGCGACGCTGTGAACCCGTGGAAGGTCGATGACCGCAAGCTGACACCGGGCGGCTCGTCCGGTGGGTCCGCTGCGGCCGTGGCCGCTGATTTGTGCATGGCGGCGACGGGTACCGACACGGGGGGCTCCATCCGTCAGCCAGCGGCGTTTGCGGGGATTACGGGGCTGAAGCCGACCTACGGGCGGTGCTCGCGCTGGGGCGTTGTGGCCTTCGCGTCCTCGCTTGACCAAGCAGGCCCGATGACCAAATCCGTGCGCGATGCGGCAATCATGCTGGGCGCTATGGCGGGACATGACGCCAAGGATTCTACCAGCGCAGAGTTGGCCGTGCCTGATTTTGAGGCGGCTTTGACAGGCGACATTCGCGGCAAGAAAATCGGTATCCCCAAGGAATACCGGATGGAGGGCATGCCGCAAGAGATCGAGCAGCTTTGGGCCGACGGCACCGCGATGCTGAAAGACGCAGGCGCCGAGATCGTCGACATCACCCTGCCGCACACCAAATATGCGCTGCCCGCTTATTACGTTGTGGCACCGGCTGAGGCGTCGTCCAACCTTGCACGCTATGACGGTGTGCGCTTTGGACATCGCGCGAAGATCGGCCAAGGCGACGGCATCACCGAGATGTATGAAAAGACCCGCGCCGAAGGGTTTGGCCCTGAGGTGCAACGCCGCGTGATGATCGGCACCTACGTGCTGAGCGCCGGTTTCTACGATGCGTATTACAACCGCGCGCGTAAGGTGCGGTCCTTGATCAAGAAGGACTTCGAGGATGTGTTCGCGCAAGGCGTTGACGCGATCCTGACGCCTGCGACCCCGTCGGCGGCATTCGGTCTGGGCGAGATGGCAGAAGCCGATCCGGTTCAAATGTACCTCAACGATGTGTTCACGGTGACGGTGAACTTGGCGGGTTTGCCGGGTATCGCGGTGCCAGTAGGGCTGGATAAGCAAGGGCTTCCGCTGGGGCTGCAACTGATCGGGCGTCCGTGGGAAGAGGGCGATTTGCTAAACACCGCCTATGCGTTGGAGCAGGCGGCAGGCTTTGTAGCGAAACCCGCCAAATGGTGGTAAGCCTTCCGGCAACTTGGAAGAAGTGAGACTTGTGATGCGTGGTTTGTGTGCAGTTTTGGTTGTGGCTGGCGTTGCGGCGTGTACGTCGTCGGTGCCGGATAGCGGTGCGGGCGTCGGCTTTGATGACTATGACACCTATCTGTCCGAAAAGCAGGCGCGTGACGCAGAGCTACGCGCGCAGCGCTCTGGTGCACAGACCATCGCGCCGCCAAGCGCCTCCGCAGCGACAACGCCAGAGCAGCAGACCGCACGCGACGCGGTGGCAGCGGTGCGCGGCACGGGCGCGGGCCAGCAAGGGCGTGGCGAAAGCGTACCCGCAGGCATCCGCAACACCTCACCGAACGCACCCGACCTGAACAACCCGTCCATTTCGGACGAGCAGAACTTTGAAGCGGTGTCATCGCGTCAGAGCATCGAAAGCGACGCGGCGCGCCGCCGCGCGCAAAGTGCGCAGTACGAGGTGATTGCACCCAAAGCGATCCCGTCGCGCCCAGGCCGCGACGCGCAAACGCCGATTGAGTTCGCCTTGGCAACGACCCACCCTGTGGGTCAGAAGACCTACCGCCGCTCCGTCTTGTCGACGAACAAGGCCGCAAAAGTTTGCGCGGGCTACACGTCATCGGAGTTGGCACAGGATGCGTTCTTGAAGGCTGGCGGCCCACAAAAGGACAAGCTGGGCGTTGACCCAGACGGCGACGGCTACGCTTGTGGTTGGTCGCCGGTGAAGTACCGTACGATCGCCAAGCGAGGCTAGCGGCGTGACGCCGGACTGGCGCCCGTCGCCGAACTTCGGCGCGCGCAAAGGCGGTGCCGTCCCTGAGCTTATTGTGCTGCACTACACGGCGATGGAGAGTTGCGACGCGGCTTGCCGCACGCTGTGCAACCCTGAAAACGAGGTCTCCGCGCATTACCTGATCGGGCCGGATGGCCATGTGATCCAGATGGTGGAGGAAAGCCAGCGGGCGTGGCACGCAGGTGCTGGCACATGGCAGGGGCGGGGCGACGTGAATTCGCGCTCCATCGGGATAGAGATGTCGAACACGGGGTTTGCACCCTTTGCTGCGCCGCTTTTCAATAGTTTGGAAGTTTTGCTGCGCCAGATCATGACGCGGTGGGACATTGCGGCGTCGGGCATCATCGCGCATTCCGACTTTGCACCCGGTCGTAAAATTGATCCGGGTAAGCGGTTCGATTGGCAGCGGCTGGCCCGTCAGGGCTTGGCCGTCTGGCCCCGTGCGCTGGAGGCTGCCGCGCCTGACATGGCGCGCTTTCGCGCGGCGGCAGTGTCGTTTGGCTATCCCGTGGACGCAGAGCCGGAGGTTCTTTTGGCCAGCTTCAGGCTAAGGTTCAACCCGACCGCCTGCGGGGCGCTTTGCGCGCGCGATGTGGCGTTGGCGGAGGCGCTGGCGCGTGAGTTCGGGATTGACCAAGCGGGCGCGGGGGCGTAGGCGGGACGTCGCGCGGAGGGCTGGATGGCCGCGGGCCTTTTGGCCCGAGGAAAGTCCGGACTCCACAAGGCAACGGTGCCGGGTAACGCCCGGGCGGAGCAATCCGACGGAAAGCGCCACAGAGAAGAAACTGCCCCCGTATATCGGGGGTGAGGGTGAAACGGTGGGGTAAGAGCCCACCGCGCCGCTGGCAACAGGGGCGGCAAGGCAAGCCCCACCGGGAGCAATGCCAAATAGGAACCGCGTGAAGGCCTCGGCCTTCGGGGATGCTTTGTCCCCAGCAGGTTCGGGTTGGCAGCTAGAGGGCCACGGGCAACCGTGGCTTTAGATGAATGGTCATCCAGAGGGGGCAACCCCTTGGACAAAATCCGGCTTACAGGCCCTCCGCGCATATCTAACCTAGCCAAAATGAGCCGCTTTTGCGGCCCACCATGCCTTATCTGCACTGCTTTTCGGGGTTATTTGCTTACTCGCCAAGCGCGATCCCTTCGCGGCGTGGGTCAGCACCGCCAAGGAAGCCGTCCTCCGTCACCGCGATGGCATGGACGCCAGAGTTGAGGGCGCGGATGTTGGTCTCGAACCCCATGCCAGCCAATGCTTCTTCCAGTGCGGCGGTGTCGGTGCCTTCTTCCAGATCATAGGTGCCAAAGCGGTTCACCAAGTTGGGCAAGGCGATGGCCGCTTGCGGATCCAGCCCCCAATCCAGATGCGCGACGATGGTTTTGGCCACATAACCGATGATGCGCGACCCGCCGGGGGAGCCTACGACAAGCGCGGGCTTGCCGTCTTTGAGCACGATTGTCGGGGCCATAGACGAGCGCGGGCGTTTGCCGGGTTCTATCCGGTTGGCGATGGGCACGCCGTCGCTGTGGGTTTTGAAGGAAAAATCGGTCAGCTCGTTGTTCAGCAAGAAACCACCCGGTGCCATGAGGCGTGAGCCGAAGCCGTTTTCGATGGTTGTCGTCATGCTGAGTGCGTTGCCGTACTGATCGACAATCGAGATGTGGGAGGTCGATGGGAGCTCGATGCTTTCATCGTCGGCCCAGAGCAAGGCGTGGTCAAACGGTGGCTGGCCTGCGGAGACCTCCGTGAGGGCCTTGTCGCCGTCCAGAAGCTTTGCGCGGGAGTCCAGATAGTCGGCGTCGGTCAGGCCCTTGGTCGGGACAGGGACGAAGTCGCTATCCGCCATGTAGCGGCCACGGTCCGCGAAGGCGAGGCGGGACGCGTCGCCGATCAAACGCCATGCTTCGGGGCTGTCCTTGCCCAAGGCTGCCAGATCATGCCCGTCCAGCATGCCGAGGATTTGCCCCAAGGTGAGCGCTCCCGAGGACGGTGGCCCCATGCCGCAGATATCATGCGCGCGGTAGGTGGCGCAGACAGGCGCGCGTTGCTTGACCTTATAGATGGACATATCGGTCATCGACAGGACGCCCGGATTTCCTTCTGCGTTCGCGACCGTGTCGATAATGCCTTGCGCGATTTCACCGCTGTAGAAGGCCTTGGCCCCGCCGCTGGCCAGCGCGCGCAGGGTCTTGGCGTAGGGCTGGTTGGTCAGCGTGCTGCCTGCGGCAATGGGGGCGCCGTTGGGCAGGAAGTAGGACGCAGTGCGGGGAAAGCGGGCGAGGCGCTCCTGATCGGAGGCTACGAGCGCTGCAAGGCGTGGCGAGACCTCGAACCCGCCCTCGGCAAGGGCTGTGGCGTCCGCGAAGAGGCTGGGCCAATCCGCGCGGCCCCATTTTGCATGGGCCTTCTCTAGCAGCGCGGGGGTGCCGGGGGTGCCCACGGACAACCCGCCGACAACCGCATCGAAGAATTTAAGCGGCTCGCCATCGTCATTCTGAAACAGGCGCGGGGTTGCGGCAAGCGGTGCAGTTTCGCGGCCATCCAGCGTTGTCATCTCGCCCGTTGCGCCGTCGTACCAGACCAAGAATGCCCCGCCCCCAAGGCCGGAGCTTTGTGGCTCCACCAAGCCAAGTACGGACTGGACAGCGATCATTGCGTCTGCCGCGCTGCCACCGTTTGCCAATAGGCGTGCCCCCGCGCGAACGGCCAAGGGATTCGCGGCCGATATCATCCACTTTGACGCGGCTACGGCAGTGCCAGCTTGTTTACTGGTCTGGGATGTCGCGGCTTCTGGTGCGAAGGCGTCCGCAGCTTGTTGTGCGGACGCGGGCAAAACGGCAAGGAGCAGTGGAAATAGGGGCAAGAGGCGCATGGGGTAATTCCTTCGTGGGTAAAGCCCTGCCATTCACCACTTTGCGGCACTGATTTGCAAGTGTGTATGGCCTGACCTGCTTTCGCGGTTGACTCGGCGCACCAAGCGCGTAAAAGGCGGCTTCAACCCAATTTACGGGTGCCCTTTTTGAGTGCTCGACCCAGAGGAGATGTGAGATGGCGAAGCCAACCACGATCAAAATCCGCCTGAACTCGTCCGCTGGCACGGGCCACTTCTATGTGACCAAGAAAAACGCCCGCACCATGACTGAGAAGATGGTAGTGCGCAAATACGATCCAGTAGCGCGCAAGCACGTCGAATACAAAGAAGGCAAGATCAAGTAAGATCGCCAGCTTTGTGACTGATGAAAGAAACCGCGCTTCAGGGCGCGGTTTTTTGCGTTTGGCACGGTGAGGATGCGGGGCTTTAGGCGCTATGGCCCTTGATATGGGGTATTTTCGCTTGATGGACTCGGCGCGCCTCTTTACCCTAGCACTACATATTGGGGGTATTTGATATGAATAAGCTATTACTGCTGTCAGTGGTCGGACTAGCTGCCTGCACGCAGCAAAACGGCGTCCACGGGGACTGGTCGGAAGGCGCGGGCTTTGCGCCAAGCACTGCAGCCGAGTACCACGCACGCGCCAAGCGCGGCGAGCCGGGCCTGTATCCGGCACCAAGCGGGTATTCTTTGTACACAGCGCGTCAACGCGCCGCCACATCCGCAGCCTCGGGCACCGCGCCCACACGTGTGGGGACTGCCTCCTCGCGCACGGGCGAATACATTAGCGCGAATTTTGCTGGGGCCACATTGGCCTCGGGCGCACCTGCCAGTGCGAACGCTGTCGTCGCGGCCAACCAGGCGGGCGCAGGGTCACGTGTGACGCTAAACGGCCAGATCGTAAAAGTGTCCCACGTAGACGTCGGGCGCGAGTCATACGCGGTGGTTCAGAGCGTGGGGGCTGGTGGGGTTACATCAACCAAGTCCGTGGCACTGGAGGCTGCGCTGCCGCAGCTGACGGGCTGCCACAAGGCGAGTAGCGCTGTGCAAGTTGGACAGAAGGTGGTTTACGCGCTGAAGTGCTAACCGCGCTGCGCGACTGTTAGATGCAAAAAGGGCCAGCGAAACGCTGGCCCTTTTTCTATGCGTGTGGTGGGTGCGATTACTCGCGGCCACCCATGAACTGCAGCAGGAACATGAACATGTTCAAGAAGTTCAGGTACAGGCTGAGAGCGCCCATGATCGCGGACTTGGCAAGCCATTCGCTTTCGCCGTGGTTCGCCATCTGCAGGTATTCGTTCTTCAGGCGCTGCGTGTCGTAGGCTGTCAGGCCAGCGAAGATCAGAACACCAAGGCTGGAGATCGCGAACTGCAGAGCAGGGGACGCCAGGAAGATGTTAACGATCGACGCCAGAATGAGGCCAATCACACCCATGATCAGGAAAGAGCCCCAAGCGGAGATGTCTTTCTTGGTGGTGTAGCCGTAGAGGCTAAGACCAGCGAAGGCGATCGCGGTAACCATGAAGGTTTGCGCGATGGAAATGCCGGTGTAGACCGCGAAGATGTAGCTGATCGACAGCCCCATCAGTGCGGAGAAGCCCCAGAAGACCAGTTGTGCCGCGCCAGCGGACAGGCGGTTGATCATCGCACCCATGGCGAAAACAACGACCAATGGCGCGAACATTACGACCCAACGCAGCGGCGTGCCGAAGATGGCGGCCAGCAAGGCCTCGTTGGTGCCGACGGCAAATGCCACGCCACCCGTGATCAGCATGGCGATCGACATTAGGCCGTAGATTTTGCTCATGTGGGCTTTGAGGCCCGCGTCGATGTTCGCTGAGCGGCTACCAACGCCGACAGTCCCCATCGTTCTATAATCAGCCATGAAAAAACACTCCCCTTCAGGCAGGTTGATACAGTGCCGGTCATTTTCCGGCAGGTTATGGCTTAAAGGTGGGGCAGGTGGCCGCTGTTTTCAAGCTATTCCGCACGAGATTCGACATAATTTACTGTGCACTGTTCAAACAAGCACAGCCGCGAGGACGATTGTGGGTGCTGCGGGGAATTGTTGCGCGACGGCGGCCAGCCGAACCAGTGAAAACAGGCGCTTAGGACACATGGTCTTCACTGGCGGGGCGTCATTTCCAGTGTTGTGGCGCGTCCCATACAGGGCGGAGCGCCTCGGATTCCGCGTCACTACGTGACACGCCGATGTCGTTCAGGCGCGTATCGTCCAAGCCGGCCAAAGCGCGGCGTTGGCGGTAGAGGCTGATATATCCCATGAGGCCAATCTTGCGGCGGGCAGGGGCCACGCATGTGGCGGAGGATGTGAAGTCTGTCATCTGCTTTTCTTTCGTAATTTGTGATGAAAACCCATTTTTGGATCATTTCTGTTGATATGTATGTCACCACGTGCTTCATATGGAAAATGAATGGTTTTGAGATCAAGTATCACAGGAATTGATATGGCCCGTAATTTGGACATCACGTCGCTCCGCTCTTTCGTTGCTGTTGCCGACAGCGGCGGCGTCACCAAGGCCGCGGGCTATTTGCACCTGACGCAATCGGCGGTCTCTATGCAATTGAAGCGGCTGGAGGAGGCGCTGGAGGTGTCGCTTCTGGACCGCTCCAACCGGTCTGTGTCCCTGACCGCCCAAGGGGAGCAATTGTTGAGTTATGCGCGACGTATGCTGGCGCTGAACGATGAGGTGTATACGCGCCTGACGGCTAAGGATTACGAGGGGGAAATCGTCCTCGGCGTGCCGCATGACATTATCTATCCCTATGTTCCGCCTATCCTTCGCGCCTTCGCGGCAGATTTCCCGCGCGTCAAGATGCGGCTGGTGTCGGCCCCGACACGGCGGTTGCGTCAGATGTTCGGGCGCGGGGAGTGCGATGCGATCCTGACAACCGAGGCGCAGCCGGGCGATGGTGGCGAGGCTTTGGTAACCCTTCCGTTGATCTGGATAGGATCGTCAGGCGGGACGGCATGGAAGCAACGGCCGTTGCCGGTGGCATTCTGCACGAACTGTATTTTCCGGTCGGGCGTGTTGAAGCGTCTGGACGAGGAGGGGCTCGATTGGGAAATGGTGGTCGAATCCGATTTGGACAATGCGGTGGATGCGGTGGTGAGTGCCGACCTTGCGGTGTCGGCCGTTATCAAAGGGTTCTACCCGCGCCAAACCAGCCCGATTGCACACGACGGCGCGCTGCCGGATCCGGGTCAGACGCGCATCGTGCTGTATCTTCAGGCAGACGATAACCCGATTCTGGCGGCGTTGCGGGATTTAATACGCAACGCCTACCTGTCGGAATGGTCCCCAAAAGAGGTCACCCAGCTTACGGCGTAATTACCACCTTGCCGGTTGATTTTCTGGATCGAAGCAACTCCAGCCCGTCGCCTGCCTGCGCCAGTGGCAGGGTGTGGCTGATGTGCGGGTGCAGTTTGCCTTCTGCATACCACTGCGACAGAGTTTTGAGGCTGTCGGTCAGCACCTCGGGCTTGAAGCGAAGATAGCCGCCCCAGTAGAACCCGATGACGTTGATGTTCTTCACCAGCAGATGGTTGGCGGCGATTTTCGGTACAGTGCCGGAGGCAAAGCCGATGGTGAGGACCCGCGCCTCTGGCTTACAGGCGCGCAGGGCGGCGGTGAACAGGTCGCCGCCGACAGGATCATAGACCACATCCGCCCCGCCCAGTGCCTTCACCACCTCGCGCAGGTCATCGGTATCGGTGTCGATCACGTGGTCCGCGCCTGCCTTGCGGCAGATTTCCAGCTTGGCGGCCCCACGTGCTGCGGCGATCACCGTCGCGCCCATAAGCTTGCCAAGCTCCACCGCTGTCAGCCCGACACCGCCCGCAGCCCCAAGCACCAGCAACGTGTCACCGGCCTTTAGCTGCGCGCGGTAATCCAGCGCGACGTGCGACGTGGAGTAGGCAACTTGGAACGCGGCGGCGTCGGTGAAGCTCATCGCGTCGGGCAAAGGCACGCAAAGCGCCGCCGGAAAGGTGCCGAATTCGGCCAAGCCACCGTAGCCGCCAAACACCGCGACCCGCGCCCCGATAGCAGGGGCAGATACACCGTCGCCATGCGCGACAACGGTTCCCGCAACCTCCATGCCCAGAGTAAAGGGCAGGGGCGGGCGTTCTTGGTAAGTCCCCTTCACCATAAGCAAATCGCCAAAGTTCAGGCCGCAAGCCTCGATCTTGATCAAAACCTCTCCCTTGGCGGGCGACGGGGTTTCGGTGTCTTGCAGCGTTGGCGGGGTGTCGTATTCGATGACCTGAAATGCGCGCATTTGGTGGCTCCTCTCGTCGGTTTGCCTGACCCTAGCGCTGCCCTTGCAAAGTGGCCATTGCGAAATCGACGCAATGGTACCATTGGCGATTAACAATTTCTTTGGACTCTGCGGCCCAGAGTGGAGGAACCATTACACGGGAGATGCGACATGCCGCATAGGGTTGATATTCACGTGGGCAAACGACTACGTCACAGGCGCTGGATGATCGGCATGACGCAGGGCGAATTGGCGGAGGCACTGGGTATTCGCTTTCAGCAAATACAAAAGTACGAATCCGGCGCAAATCGGGTCTCGGCCTCGCGCTTGTGGGATATTGCGCAGGCCTTGCAGGTTGACGTCGCGTATTTCTTTCAAGGCCTGGACGCGGAGACGCAGGCCAACCCCGATGAGTTGCTGGAGGCAGAGGCTTTAATCCGTTTTTACCGCGCGATGCCTGATCAGGAAAGGATGCGCCTGCGACAGATGGCGTCGCAGATGCAGGCGCCAATACCGGTCCCCCCTTGATCCTTATGCTGGGGCACGCGACAAGGGGCTAACGCGCCGCTTTGGCCGCAGAACGGGGGCCTTTGATGGACAGTGCACAACAGCAAGAAGTGATGGCTTTGGCCCATGAACTGGCGGATGCGGCGCGGCAGGAAACCCTGCGCTATTTCCGCAACGGCGGCTTGGAGACCGCCAACAAACTGGCAGACGGTTTTGACCCTGTGACCGTCGCCGACAGCGCGGCGGAACGCATTATGCGCGACCTCATTGAGGCCAAGCGCCCCGACGACGGTATTTTGGGGGAGGAGTTCGGCAATAAAGACAGCGCGTCCGGGCTGACATGGGTGCTGGACCCGATTGACGGAACGCGCGGCTATATTTCGGGCACACCCACGTGGGGCACGCTGATCGGGCTGCACGACGGCGCGGGGGTCATTCTGGGCGTGATCGACCAGCCCTACATCGGCGAGCGGTTTGTCGGCGGGTTCGGTGCGGCGTCCTTTAAGGGGCCGCACGGCGAAGGCGCGCTGCGCACGTCGGGCACAAAGGCGCTGGCGGAGGCCACGATATTCTCCACATTCCCAGAGGTTGGGACCGAGGCGGAGGGGCGTGCGTTTCACGGGCTCGCTCGGCAATGCCAACTGACCCGATACGGCATGGATTGTTACGCCTATGCGCTGTTGGCGGCAGGCCAGATCGACCTGATCGTTGAGGCGCAGTTGCACCCCTATGACATCCAAGGGCCCATCGGGGTGATTGAGGCCGCTGGCGGTATTGTCACAAGCTGGCAAGGGGGGGCAGCTGATCAGGGCGGTCAGATTATTGCGGCGGCGACGCCAGAGCTGCACGCGGCAGCGATGAATGCGCTGAATTCCGATGGCTGAGCTGCTGATCAGAAACGCCCATACGGTTCTGACCATGGATGACACGCGGCGTGAATTATGCGGCGCGGATATTTTGATCAAAGACGGTGAAATCATCGACTTGGGTGTCGGCCTGACGACACGCGGCAAGGTGATTGATGCCAGCGGTTGCGTGGTGACGCCGGGGTTGGTGAACACGCATCACCACCTTTACCAAACCTTAACCCGCGCGGTGCCGGGCGGGCAGGATGCGCTGCTGTTCGGTTGGTTGAAGACGCTCTATCCGATTTGGTCCAAGTTTGGCCCTGAAGAAATGTTCACCTCTGCGCAGGTGGGGCTGGCCGAGTTAGCTTTGTCAGGTTGCACGATGACGTCGGATCATTTGTACCTATACCCCAACGGCGCGACCTTGGATGATACCATCGCGGCGGCGGGCGAGGTCGGGTTGCGGTTCCATCCGACCCGCGGCGCCATGAGTATCGGCGAAAGCGACGGTGGCTTGCCGCCCGACGCACTGGTCGAGACGGAGCACGCGATCTTGGAAGACTGCGTTCGCGTCATCGACCGTTTTCACGATCCGCGCCCTGCGGCGATGGTGCGGGTGGGTATTGCGCCATGCTCCCCGTTTTCGGTCAGCCGTGACCTTATGCGCGATGCGGCTGTCCTTGCGCGGGACAAGGGGGTGATGCTCCACACTCATCTGGCGGAAAATGATGAAGACATCGCATACAGCCTTGCGAATTTCGGCTGCCGTCCGGGGGAGTACGCTCAAGATTTGGGGTGGGTCGGGGACGATGTTTGGCACGCACATTGCGTGAAACTGGACGGCGCGGAGATTGATTTATTCGCCAGAACCCGCACTGGTGTGGCGCACTGCCCGTGTTCGAACTGCCGCCTCGGCTCTGGCATTGCGCCGGTGCGTGCGATGCGGGACGCGGGCGTTAATGTGGGGCTTGGGGTCGACGGATCAGCCTCCAATGATGTGGGTAATCTGATTGGGGAAGCCCGCCAAACGATGCTTTTGCAGCGGGTGGCGCAAGGCGCGGATGCGATGTCGGCGCGCGAAGCATTGGAGATAGCAACGCGCGGTGGGGCACAAGTATTGGGCCGCGGCGGGGAGTGCGGACAGCTGCGCGCAGGGTACCGTGCGGACGTCGCAATCTGGGATGTGACGGGCGTGGAAAGCGCGGGTTCGTGGGATCCGGCGGCGCTGCTTTTGGCGGGGCCGACCCGCGTGCGCGACCTTATCGTGGAGGGCCGCGAGGTGGTCCGCGACGGGCATTTCGTAAAATTCGATCTTGCTGCTACAGTCGCACGGCAAAACACGCTGGCGCAGAGGCTTTCCCAGCGGGTCTGACCGAGGAGAATTCGAATGAAGCGCAGTATCCTAGCCGCGATCATGGGCGCGGGCTTTCTGGCGGCTTGCGGTCCAGACGAACCCGTTACGGTGCCCTTTGAGGCCGTAGGCGGGGCGACATCTCAAATGGACGTGGGCGCGTTGCTGAACGCGGCTCGCGCCGCGAACGGATTGGCGCCGCTGCGCGCCAACGCAAAACTGACCGCCGCGGCGCGCGCCCATGCGCAGGACATGGCCCGCACTGGTGGTTTCAGCCACGTTGGGTCAGACCGGTCGCGCCCGTCTGATCGGGTGCGTGCCCAAGGGTACGGATATTGCTATGTGGCGGAGAACATTGCCAAGGGCCAAGAAACGCCTGAGCGCGTTATGCAAAGCTGGATGAGTAGTGCCGGGCACCGCAAAAACAACCTGTCACCAAAGGCGGCCGAATACGGCGTCGCCCGCGCGGCGGGCGACTACTGGGTGTTGGTTTTTGGTCGGTCGGGATGTTGAGCCGCGTTAGAGGCTGACGGGTTTGCCGCCAGCCCAAACCGCCTTGGTGGCGCGGTCATCGCCCATCATGATGGTTGGGAACACGGCTTCCCAAATGTCCTCCGCGCGCGCACTACGCTGCGCAATGGCAGGTGTCGAGGCGAGGTCTAGCACGACCAAATCCGCCTCCATTCCGACATCCAGATTTCCGATTTTATCAGCCAGATGAAGTACTTGGGCGGACCCGCAGGTCGCCAGCCAGATCAGTTGTGCGGGGTGCAGTGGCTGGCCCTTTAACTGGCCCAGTTCATAGGCTGCTGCCATCGTGCGCAGCATCGAGAACGACGAGCCGCCGCCGGTATCCGTCGCCAGCCCCACGCGCTGGCCTTGGGCCTTCATGCGGGCGGTCTCGAAAATACCGGAGCCGATGAAGGTGTTTGACGTCGGGCAATGCACCAAGCCTGCGCCCACCTCTTTGAGACGGTCTTCCTCGCGCTCCGTCAGGTGAATGGCATGGCCAAAGACCGCGCGCTCCCCCAGTAGGCCGTGTGCCTCGTATGTGTCGAGGTAATCACGGGCGTCGGGGAACAGGTCGCGGACCCACGCGATTTCCTCATGCTGCTCCGAGATATGCGTTTGCATCAAGCAATCGGGATGCTCTGCCCACAGCGCGCCCAGTGCCGACAGTTGCTCCGGCGTAGACGTGGGTGAAAATCTGGGCGTGATCACATAGCCCAAACGGTCAACGCCGTGCCATTTTTCCAGTAAAGCCTTGCTGTCATCATAGGCGGATTGTGCGGTGTCGCGCAGCCCGTCGGGCGCATTGCGGTCCATGCAGGTTTTGCCCGTTAGCGCGCGCAAGCCGCGCGATTGTGCCTCGGTAAAGTAAGCGTCAACGCTGGTCGGGTGGATCGTGGCATAGCTGAGCGACGTTGTGGTGCCGTTCGCGAGGGCCAGATCAAAGTAGCGAGCGGCGATTTCGCGCGCGTAGGCGGGATCGCCAAGGCGTGTTTCCTCGGGGAAAGTATAGGTGTTGAGCCAGTCGATCAGGCGTTTCCCCCAGCTCGCGATAATGCCGGTTTGCGGATAATGCAGGTGCGCATCAACGAAGCCTGCCATGATAAGCGCGTCGCCGTAGTCTATGACTTTGGCGTCTTGCGGTACGGTGATGTCATCGGCTGCACCGACGGCCAGCACCTTGCCTTGGCCTAGGGCGACGGCGCCGCGCCGCTCAAGCTTGACGGCGTCCTCCAGCGGGGTGGAGAAGGGATCGTTAGTGAAGCTGAGCGTTTGACCCAGAAGGATATGTGTGACTGTATTCATACCCCGCGTGGTAACGTGGCCCGCACGGGATGTGAAACGAAGATTGCATCTGTTGCTTGGGGGCTGGGTTCGCTAAGACAGGAAAAGTTGCACCTTTAGCCGCAGGAGCTTTCACATCATGGCCGATGATTTGTCAGAGCTGCCCGACGCCGTCGAAGCCGATTACAGGCTGGAGCGCTCTGTGATTTCTGCGGTGAGCGCGGCGCTGGAGGCGATGGACACCGATGCCATCGACGCAGTGCTTGACCCGCTGCACCCCGCCGACATCGCCGACCTTCTGGAGCAGATCAGTTCCGGTCAACGCCGTGCGCTGTTGGGGCTTTGGTCCATGGGGATCGACGGCGAAATCCTCTCCGAACTTGATGAGAACCTGCGCGAAGAGGTGATTGGCTACCTGCCTGAAGGCGTGCTGTCCGAAGCCGTCCGCGAGATGGAATCAGACGACGTGGTCGATCTGGTAGAGGATCTGGAGGACGACCAGCAAGAGCTGATCCTTGGTGCATTGAAGCATGCCGATAGGGTCGCGGTCGAACTCGCGCTAAGCTATCCCGAATACTCCGCAGGGCGCTTGATGCAGCGCGAGCTGGTTGTCGCGCCAGAGCACTGGAGCGTGGGGCAGACGATCGACTTCCTGCGCCGTGACGAGACACTGCCAGAGCAGTTCTACCACGTTATTCTCGTTGATCCCGGCTATCATCCCACGGGCTACGTGACCCTTGGGAAGCTGTTGGGCAGCCCGCGCGCGACCAAGCTGACGAAGATTATGGAAGAAAGCTTCCGCACTATTCCGGTCACGCAGGCCGAAGAAGACGTCGCCTACGCGTTCAATCAGTACCACCTGATTTCGGCCCCTGTTGTTGATGAGAACGACCGGCTGGTCGGCGTCATCACCATCGATGATGCGATGATCGTTCTGGACGACGAGGCGGAAGAAGACATCTTGCGCCTTGCCGGTGTGAGCGGCGAAGAGAGTCTGTCGGACAGAACGTTGGAAACCGTGCGGCAGCGCTTACCGTGGCTTGGTGTGAACTTGTTCACAGCGATCTTGGCCAGTGTCGTGATCTCCCAATTTGAGGCGATCTTGGCGCAGATTGTGGCGCTGGCCGTGTTGATGCCGATCGTGGCGTCCATGGGCGGCAACGCAGGGACGCAGTCCTTGACTGTTGCTGTGCGTGCGCTGGCCACGAAGGACCTCACCGGCTCCAACGTGTGGCGGGTTGTGCGGCGCGAAGCCACTGCGGGTTTGATTAACGGCATGATTTTCGCCGTGGTCATGGGGGCTGTCGGGGTCATTTGGTTTGGCACACCGATGCTTGCCGTTGTGATCGCGGTGGCGATGGTGGTGAACATGGTGGTCGCCGCTTTGGCGGGGATATTGATCCCGATTGGCCTAGAAAAGTTGGGGGTGGACCCTGCACTGGCGTCCGGCGCGTTTGTGACAACGGTGACGGATGTGGTCGGGTTCTTCGCCTTCCTTGGCCTCGCGGCGATATTGCTGATTTAGCCCTTGGGCATCTGCAACGTGAGCGTGCGCCCGCCCTTGGTGTATTTCAACTGACCTTCGCCAATCGCCGCCACGCGACCACCATCGACACGGTCGCCGACGCCGACCTTCTTGAACCGCCCGTTGGGCATGCGCACCAAAGCGCGGCGGCTGGACGACTTGCCAAACACGCCGACTAGGGCGACCTTGCCCAAGGAAATCGCGTTGTTATCCGTGGCAGCACGGGCCACGGAGGCGCGGGTTGTGCCTGTCGGCGCGGCGCGGCTGTTGCGTGCGACGGCAGGGCCATTCCCGCGGGAAATGGCGGCGGTGGAGGCTGCTGCGGCTGGGTTGTCTGCCTTGCGGGCACGGGCGACGACGCGCGCAAAGTTGCGCGGGCGGCTCCCTGGGCGCGCGGATCTGGCCACGGCTTGCGCCGTTGGTTTGTCCAACTCGGCCTGCGCGGCAGCTTCGGCGGCGGCGCGGGCTTCTGCCTGCTTGGCAAAGGTTGCGGCTTCTTCCAAGGCGCGGGCAATGGCGTCATCACGCGCTTTTGCCAGCTCGTTATCGGGACGGATTTGCGGGCGGATGCGGGCCAGTTCGGCGCTAGACCTGCCACCTTGGGTGGCACGCTCGAAGCGTTCTTGTAAGTCGGACGGGCGCTGCGCAGGCTTGAAACCAGCCAAGCGGGGATCTGCCACGGGGGCGGCATCTTCGGGCGTTTCTGCCTCCGCCTCAGCCGCCTCAGTCTCTGGGGCAACAGTCGGCGCGAGCCCAGCCGGGCGTCGTTGTGGCAAAACGGGTGGCTTGCCGGCAAACACCAAAATGCCCTCGGGGTTCAACGCGCCCTCAGCAGTGGGGCGGACGAGGCCGCGTTGGTCCAGCGTGTGCAGGATCGCGGCGGAGGGCGGGGCGACGGGCGTTTGGAAGTCCAGTGACAACGCCGCCGTGTCGAAGCTGGCCAAGGCGGGGGCGTCTTCAAAGGCCAGCTCTGGATCAAGAGAGGTTTCGTAAAGATCGTCCAAATCCTCACGCGACAATTCCGGACGCAGATTTGGCGCCATTTGCCAAACACCTGATACGGCGTAGGCCGTCTCGGCCTCCGTCAGGGACATCTCGAGGATGGGCGCGAACTCGGGTTCTGGAACCTCGGATTCCGCAATCTCGTCCTCCGACGGGACCAAAAATTTCTCCGCGACGGATTGGGCAGGAAGCGTTACGAGGCGCTCATTGTTTTCAAAGCTGTCCGGCTCAATCAGGCCTTCGGTGGCAGCGGCAATATCAACCTCTGCGTTATCGTTCCCAAAGAAACGGGACACGGCATTTTCGGGCAGCAGGTAGGACGATAGTGCCGCGAATGCCAGCAACACTAGGATAAGCAAGCCGGTTAAGATTAGGCCCAGAAAGCGTGGCTTTCCCGTGGCCTGACGTGCTGCAAGCTCGGCTATCGGATCAGCCTTCGCCCCAGCGGTTACGGCTGCGTCTTGTGCGCTGTTCGCCTTCTTCTCGGCGCGGCGTTCCTTGGCCTTTTTGGCCGTGGCACGCAGGGTGGCCATGCCGTTTTCCAGCCGTGTGGGACCGGACTGCACCGTCTGCGCGGAGGTCGGTGCCACAGGCGCCACGGATTTAGGGGGCACGATGGCGGGCGTTGCTTTGCCTTTGGCGGCCTCGCCGGTTTTTACCCGTGGTTCCACCCGTGGGGCGGTTTTCTTAGGCGCGGCCTCTTGTTGTTTGTCGGTGGCAATCGCAATGCGCGGTGCACGGGAGCTGATCAAATCGCCTTGCACATCTTTGGCAGGCCCCAGAACCGGCTTGCGCCTCGAGGAGAAGGCGGCGGGCGGCGTCACGGGCAAGTCCGGCGTGTCGTCCGTTGCGGTGTCTTCCGCCTTGGCCTCGATTGGGCCTTCGGCTTTTTCAATCGGGGCATCGGCTGGGAGGCTTTCGGCCTCAACCGCAGGTTCAATTTCGTCCTTGGGCTCTTCGACAACCTCGGTTGCGGGCTCCGGCTCCGGCGTGTCGAGGGCGGCGACCTCTTCGGCAGAGAGGATTTTCAGCGCGCTGTTGTCTTCTATGCCATTCCCGCCAATTGACGGAAGCGCGCCCAAATTGGGAGCGCCGTCAAAGTGAGTAGGGTCGGGGAGGGCGGTGAAGCCGACCGCGTTGAACCCGTAAGGGCCCAGAAACGCCTCTGCTTCCTCCAGTGTTTCGCGGGCTACGGCGACCACCTGCACTTCGGGGGCGGAGCCGGATATGTCGTAGTTCAACTGCGCAGCCGTGTAGGGCGTGCGGTCTTCCAACGCGTGCTCCACGTCGGCTTTGACGTCGTCGCCCACTTGGATGGTTGCATAGAGCAGTTGCGACGGCGGCAGGATCAGTTTCGTCGTGAAATCAGGGCCACCCAAAGCTTCCGCTTTGTCGCGCAACCCAGAAAGAGCCGCGCCCAAATCCGCGCTATCCAGCGGCGCATCCGCGACCTCGACCCAACCCGCACCAGACGGGTGCCGATGCAATAGGACGATCCCGTCCTCGGAAAGGTTGAGGGCAAAATTTGGTATCATGCGGGGCGAGCCATCTCGTCAGTTATCCAGCAGTACCAACGGCAAGGCCGCTGATACGCGTAGGGTATAACACATTCGAGTCGGAAGAAAGTTAAACCGCCCCCATGCGTCAAAGCACGGGGGCGGAGGCGTTTAAGCCGTTGCTTTTGCCAGCGCTTGGTCGAGATCGGCAATCAGGTCTTCGACGTTTTCCGTACCAATCGACACCCGCACCATGTTTGGCCCAGCACCGGCAGCTTCTTGCTGCTCCGGCGTCAATTGGCGGTGCGTTGTAGATGCAGAGTGGATGATCAGCGACCGCGTGTCGCCAAGGTTCGCCACATGGGAGAAAATCTCAAGGCTGTCGACCAGTTTTACGCAAGCCTCGTAGCCGCCTTTGACCGCGAAGGTGAATAGCCCGCTGGCACCCTTTGGGCACACCTTTTGCGCCACTTTGTTGTAGGGCGACGACTTTAGGCCCGCATAAGTCACCGCGTCGATGCGCGGGTCTTTTTCCAGCCATTCTGCAATGGCTTCAGCGTTAGACACGTGACGCTCCATCCGAAGCGAAAGGGTCTCAATGCCCATCAACGTGTAATGCGCCGCTTGCGGGTTCATGGTCATGCCCAAATCGCGCAGGCCGATGGCGATGCCGTGGAAGGTAAAGGCGAGAGGGCCGAAGGTCTCCGCGAAGGTTAGGCCGTGGTAGGCCGGCTCCGGCTGGGACAGGGACGGGAATTTATCGGACGCGGTCCAGTCGAACTTGCCGCTATCCACGACGCAACCGCCCGTGACAGTGCCGTTGCCTGTCAGGTATTTGGTGGTCGAATGCACAACCAAGGTGGCGCCGAGTTTGATCGGGTTGCACAGGTACGGGGTGGCCGTGGTGTTGTCGATGATCAGCGGGATGCCTGCCTTATCAGCCACATCGGCAACCGCACGCACGTCCATGACGTGCCCGCCGGGGTTCGCGATGGCTTCTCCGAAGATGGCGCGGGTGTTTTCGTCTACCGCGGCTTCAACAGCGTCCAGATCATCCATGTCCACGAATTTCGCGGTCCAGCCGAAGCGTTTGATCGTCTGGGAGAACTGCGTGACCGTACCGCCGTAAAGGCGGGTGGAGGCGATGATGTTGCAGCCCGGTTGCATCAACGGGAACAGCGCCATGATTTGCGCGGCGTGACCGGATGAGCAGCACACAGCCCCAACGCCGCCTTCCAAGGTTGCAATGCGTTCTTGCAGAACGGCAACCGTCGGGTTGGTCAGGCGGGAGTAAATGTAGCCCACTTCTTGCAGGTTGAACAAAGCTGCCGCGTGCTCCGCATCGCGAAAGACGTATGCAGTTGTCTGATAAATCGGGGTTTGGCGGGCACCGGTGGCAGGGTCGGGGCGCGCACCTGCGTGAATTTGCAGCGTGTCGAAGCCGTAGTTAGCTGGATCGGACATTAGGGTCTCCCTCGGGTTTTTTGCTGATGCGGACAGTAGTGACTTGGCAGAGCTGCGACAATGGTATGTAAGTCATGATCATGTTGACACCTTTTCATCTCGCTTACCACGTCACCGACCTTGATGCGGCGCGTGCCTTCTACGGCGGCCTTTTGGGCTGCAAAGAGGGACGCTCTACCGACAGTTGGGTCGATTTTGACTTCTTCGGACACCAGCTATCGCTGCACTTGGGCACGCCGTTTGCTAACGATCTAACCGGCAAGGTCGGGGAGCACATGGTGCCGATGCCGCATCTTGGGCTGGTCCTTGGCTATGACGACTGGCGCGCTTTGGCGGACCGGCTTGAGGGGGCTTCGACGGAATGGGTTCTGGCGCCGTCCGTTCGTTTCGAAGGGGAGCCAGGGGAGCAATGGACGATGTTCTTTCGCGACCCGTCAGGAAACCCGATTGAGATCAAAGGCTTTCGCGACCTTTCAGGCGTTTTTGCGGGGTAAGCGCGCTAAAGCTTGGACGACACAACGCCCGTGTTGAACCCGCCCATACGCAGTTCACCGAACAGCCGTTGATATTCGATCTTCGGGCACCGGTCCTGCACGACAGCCAAACCCGCAGCCTCCGCAACCACAGCGGCCTCTGCGTGGGTGACGCCGATCTGCATCCAAATCGTGCGTAGATCGGGGAGGGTGCTAATGGCCTCGTCCACGATGGCGGGCACTGCGTCGGGCTGGCGGAAGATGTCGACCATATCCACGCCAGCGTTTTCGGGAATATCGGACAAGCTGGCGGCAATGCGTTGACCGAACAGCATCTTCCCAGCGTGCCCTGGATTGACGCCGATAACAGTGAAGCCCTTTAGGGTCATGTAGCGCGCCACAAAGTAGCTGGGCCGCACCGGATTGGTGGACATGCCAACGCAGGCGATCACCTTGGTGGTCTGCAAGATGTTTCGAAGATAGCTGTCAGAATACTCCATCCCAAATGTATGGAACCCTGTGTTTCTATCGGCAAGCCCATAAAAAAGCGCCCATGGCGGGGGGGCCACAGGCGCAGGTTCGGAACGAGGGACAGTGAAATTGGGGAGGCAGTTCCGGCGCCTCGCCCATGATCAACAGATGGGGCTGGCTTCGAAAACTTCCAGTTTTCTTACAAAATCGTGAACTAGTCGAAGATGTCTTCGATCTCGTCCCAGACCTCCTCCAACGCGCGACGCCACAGGGGTTTAGGCCGCTTTCGCTTGCGGGGGGCTTTGGACTTCTTCGCGCTTGGGGCTGCGTGCTTAACGCGGGGTTGTGGTGATTTGAGCCACTTCATCTGGTGCAGCGGCGCACCGCAACTGCCGCAGGCCAGTTCGTGGCCGTGACGGGCTGTCGGCTTCAGCATGGTGCGACTGCCGCAATAGCAGCAGGTCGCAATCTTTATGTTTGGCTGCATCAGGGCCTCTTAACTGGGGCGTCCGACTGCATATAGGGACACCGCTGCCGCATTCGAGACGTTGAGCGAGGCAAATTCATTCGCTGGGTCCACACGGACCAAGGTGTCGCAGGTTTCTTTGGTTTTATCGCGCAGACCAGGTCCTTCGGCCCCCATGACCAAGGCAATGGGCTGATCTGTTTCGAGATCGCCCAGCGTCGTCTCGCCGGTCGCGTCCAAACCGACCATCAGGTAGCCCATCTCGCGCAGAGCCTCCATCGTGGTGGCAAGGTTGCGGATGCGCAGATAAGGCTGGCGCTCCAGAGAGCCGGACGCCGTTTTCGCCAAAGCACCGGTTTCGGGCGCGGAATGGCGGTGCGGCGCGATGACCGCCCGCGCGCCAAATACTTCCGCCGAACGCAAGATCGCGCCAACGTTATGCGGGTCGGTGACGCGGTCCAAAAGGATCACGCGGCTGTTTTGACCGCGCGGGGCGCACAGCTCTGTCAGGTTGCCCCAATCCAGCGGTTTGACCTCAAGGGCCGCACCTTGGTGAACAGACTGCGGGTCAATCGGCGCCGCGAACTTACGCGGGTCGCTGATTTCCGGTGTCATGCCCGACTTGGCGATGTCTTCGGCCAGCCGGTCGGCGGCGTTTTTGGTCACGACCAAGCGCAAGCGCTCGCGCATAGGATTCGACAAGGCATCGCGCACAGCGTGAATACCAAAGAGCCAAACGGTCTCGGCGGCGGCGGCGCGGCGATCGCGCTCTTTCTGGATGACCCAATCGGGTTTTTTCTGCTTCATAAGGCGGTCTAGATCATCTGGAGAAGAAAAGCGCAAGCGGTGGAGTGTTTTCGTGTTGACGGGGCAGTGTATGGCTTATATCTCAGCCGCCAGTGGGCGACAGGCCGCAAGGTGTGGCAGGAGACTGTAACTCTCTCGCGGAGACGCACGCCTGGTTCGATTCCAGGGTCGCCCACCACTTCACTACCTTTCGCATATGTCACTGGCAAAGCTCCTTGTTTTCAAGGGATGGTTAGTCGATCTGCACGTCTTTTCGCAGATAGCTGTGCTCCATTGTTGTGCCATCATCAAACAGCAGATTGATCGTCACCGTTTGCAGGCTGTCCAATGGGGCAACAGCGTAAGGCACATGGGTGTCCATCTTCAGCGCCATTGGGGACGCCTCGTCGCGGTAGCATGGCTCGCCCTCCCAGACCTGCAAATCCCCACCGTTGTAAGAGAACCTGATCTGCTCGATCCCGCAGCGGTAGGTTAGCAGCGTCGTCATGTAGAGCAGGTCTTGCCCCTCATAGGGGCGAATCGCGATCCATTGCGGGCGGATCAGTTCCAACACCGGCTTGACCCCGTTAGCGGTTGTGAAGGTTTGCGCGTGAGCGGCGCCCACCGATGACAGGGGAAGGGCAAGGGCGAAAAGGAGACCACGCATAAACACACTCCGGATGGGGATCGTGGAGAAGTATCGCGCAGGAGTGCCGCAGAACGCAAACATTTCGCGCGCCACCCTCCATATGTCTTCCGGCGTGGCCGCTTTGGCCCTATGCTGTCGCCAAAGAAAAGAAGAGACGACATGGCCAAGAGCAGTAAATCCAAACCTACCAAAGCACCATCCAAGCCGAAAAAGGCCAAGCAGGGCGCGACCCCCTCGTCGACGGCTTTCAATATCATGATGGTGGGCCAAGGCGGGCGGCTGCAATTCGAGGCGCTGATGTTGGTGGCCTCTTTGCGCCACACGAACCCTGACTTTAAAGGCCGCGTATTTGTTGCTGAGCCGCAGAAGAACCATCGCTGGGACACGGATCCGCGCATGGCGAATAGCGATGTGCGCGACGCCTTAGAGGCACTGGGCGCTGAGGTCGTGCCATTCGAGAATCAGGTATTCGGCTGCGGCTACCCCTATGGCAACAAGATCGAGGCGCTTCAGGTGCTGCCCGAAGGGGAGCCGTTTTTGTTCCTCGACACGGACACTCTGATCACCGGTGACCTGAGCACTGTGCCGTTTGATTTTGACCGCCCGACGGCGTCAATGAAGCGGGAAAACACATGGCCACAGCTGGAGCTATACGGTCCGGGCTATAACGAGATCTGGGGCTCGCTTTATAAGAAGTTCGGTCTGGATTTCGAAAGCTCCCTCGATACCAGCTATCCGGATGAATACTGGCGCCGCTACCTCTATTTTAACGCTGGCTTCTTCTACTTCCGCTGCCCGAAGGAGTTCGGGGATCGTTTCTTGGAGTACGCACGGCTGATCCGCGACGATCCGCCGGAGGAGCTGGTGTGCCAAGAAATGAAGCCTTGGCTTGATCAGGTGGCCTTGCCTTTGACGATCCATTCATTCGGCGGTGGGCGTGTGCCGGAGGTGTCCGATATGCTGGACCACAAGGTGACGTGCCACTACCGCGTCCTGCCGCTGCTCTACGCGCGGGAAGCGGACGATGTGGTTAAAACCCTTGAGGACGTGAGCGCACCGAACAAGCTGAAAAAGGTGCTCAAACAGTACGAGCCGATCCGGCGCATGGTGTATCAGCGCAAGGGTCATAAAGTGCGCGAGATGTTCGACAGGGACAACCTGCCGCGTCGCGAGCAGGCGCTGCGAAACCAGATCAAGCGCGCGAAATTATGGATGCGGTGACCTGCTAGCCGCGGGCCGCTTTCTCCGCGATCCCTGACTGCTTGGTCCGTGCCTCTAGGACCGCCATAACGTCTGCCAATGGTACATCGCGGGCCGCAAGCATCACCAGCAGGTGATAGAGCACATCCGCGGCCTCGTTCGTCAGGTTGTCGCGGTCGTCTTTGGCGGCGGCTATGATTGCTTCGATTGCTTCTTCGCCGAATTTTTCGGCGCATTTTTCAGGACCTTTGGACAGCAGCTTGGCCGTCCAGGAACTATCCGGATCAGCGCCCTTGCGTGCGGTGATGATGGTTTCCAAGTCGTCTAAGGTCATGCGCCCAGCCTCATATCAAGTCCTGCCTTGGCCATATGCGCCTTGGCCTCAGCGATGGTGAAATCCCCGAAGTGGAAAATCGACGCGGCCAGAACGGCATCTGCATGCCCCTCCGTGACGCCTTCGACGAGGTGGTCGAGTGTGCCTACGCCGCCCGATGCAATCACGGGGACGGACACCGCATCCGCGATGGCGCGTGTGAGCGGCAGGTTGAAACCTGCGCGTGTGCCGTCGCGGTCCATGGAGGTTAGCAAAATTTCCCCCGCGCCTTTTGCGACAACGGTTTTCGCGAACTCGACGGCGTCAATTCCTGTGGGTTTGCGCCCGCCGTGGGTGAAGATTTCCCACTTTTCAGGTGATACGGTTTTGGCGTCAATGGCAACGACGATGCACTGCGAGCCGAACCGATCAGCGGCCTCTGCCACGACGTCAGGGTTGGCCACAGCGGCGGAGTTGAAGCTAACCTTGTCGGCCCCAGCGAGAAGCAGTTTGCGCACGTCATCATGGGTGCGCACGCCGCCACCAACAGTCAGGGGGATATAGCATGCCTCTGCCGTGCGGGTGACCACATCGAACATCGTGCCACGGTTCTCGTGAGTGGCGTTGATATCAAGGAAGCACAGCTCGTCCGCGCCAGCGGCATCGTAAGCTTTGGCGGCTTCGACGGGGTCGCCCGCGTCAATCAGGTCAACAAAGTTGACGCCCTTGACCACACGGCCATCTTTGACGTCAAGGCAGGGGATGATGCGGGTTTTTAGCATATGGGCGCTCCGGTTTGCGAGGTCGGTTTAGCGGCAATCCCTTGCCGATGCCAGCGATGTGATTGGTGTTTCACGCGAAGGTATCGTGTTCTTGGCCACATTAACTAACCGAGGAGACCCATTATGCGACCGATCGCCATGTCCCTAGCCCTAATTGTGAGTACCGCCATGCCTGCATTCGCCGACCTGATCACCGTGCAATCGAGTAAGCCCGTTGCAGAGACCATGGATGCGTTGGAGGCTGCCGTGGGCGAGGCCGGTGCAAAGGTTTTTGCGCGTGTTGACCACCAAGCAGGGGCGGCGAGCGTTGATTTGCAGATGCCAGCGGCGCAGGTGCTGATCTTCGGGAACCCGAAGCTGGGCACGCCTGCGATGAATGCCGATATCAAGGCGTCGCTGTACCTTCCGTTAAAAGTAGCAGTGCATGAGGCAGACGGCGGCTCCGTCCTGATCTACGAGGATCCGGCCAAGATGTTCGCCGATCTTGATATCCCAGCGGACGCGCCATTTGTGAAAACCATGCAAGGTGCGTTGGGCAAGTTGACTGGCAAGGCCGCCAACTAAGAGGTTGGCGCCCCATATCGCCGCCACCATACGGCGCCCCGCGTAAGCTGGGGCGCCATACGCGCAGGGACTACGCTTTGAGTAGGTCCAGCGCTTCCTTCAGGTCAATCGCCCCGTCGTAGAGGGCACGGCCCGAGATGGCGCCGTCCAGCGGTGCGCCCGTGTCTTTGAGTGCGCGCAGATCGGCCAAGGACGACACGCCGCCCGATGCGATGACCGGAATAGACACGGCGCGCGCCAAAGCGGCTGTGGCTTCGACGTTTGGGCCCTGCATCGCGCCGTCGCGGTTGATGTCCGTGTAGATCAGAGCGGCAACGCCCGCGTCTTCAAACTGGCGGGCAAGGTCGGTCACGTTGATGTCGGTTTCCTCGGCCCAGCCGCGCGTGGCGACCATTCCATTGCGGGCATCCAGCCCGATGGCGACTTGCCCCGGAAAGGCGCGTGCGGCGTCGCGCACAAGGGTAGGGTCTTCCACCGCTACGGTGCCAAGGATCACGCGGGCCAACCCTTTATTTAACCAGCGTTCAATTGTGGCCATGTCGCGGATGCCGCCGCCCAATTGGGCTGGTACTTTTGTCTGCTCCAAGATCGCGTCCACTGCGGCGCCGTTTACGGGTTCCCCCGCGAAGGCGCCGTTCAGGTCAACCAGATGCAACCATTCGCATCCCGCCTCTACAAATGCCAGCGCCTGTGCAGCAGGGTTGTCGTTGAAGACCGTGGCTTGCTCCATTTCGCCTTTGTAGAGGCGGACGCAGTTGCCGTCTTTCAAGTCGATAGCGGGGTAGAGGATCATAGCATGTGGCCTTCGGTAAAGCTGGAATTGCGCGGTCTATTCCACATTTGCGCCCCAACGTCACGCTTGATTTACGTGTTGGATTTCGCACGATGAATTCGGAGATAGGGAGGAAATCATGAAATCACTTAAACTAGCCGTGGTATTTGCGGTGGCATTTGCAGGGCAGTCGATGGCCGATCCGGCGGAGGGTGTGTGGAAAACGCAAACCGATGACGGCGCTTACGCCCATGTCACGATGAAGAAATGCGGCGCGGCAATCTGCGGCACCATTTCACGCACATTCAACGATTCCGGCGAGTACAAATCGCCAAACCTAGGAAAGCAGATCGTACGCTCTATGAAGCCCCTCGGTGGTGGCAAATACGAGGGTAAGGTTTGGCGTCCGTCGAACAACAAAATTTATCTGGGTAAAATTGATTTGGGCGGAAACAGCCTGAAACTTGCGGGCTGCATCGCGGGCGGACTTCTGTGCTCCAAACAAACGTGGACGCGTATCAAGTAAAGTTGCCCTAGAGCGGTTAGTTAAAAGTCGGGGCACGTCCCCGGCTTTTTTCGTTTGGTCTTCACTCAATCTTATCCTCCACCGGCCAATCTCGTTCTTGGGATCAACAATGATCCGAGTTAGGAGGCGGCGGTGAAAATTGTTCTGGTTTTGGTCGGGTTGGGTTTGGTGTCCATGGGGTGCTCCCCCATAAATGTTGGCATCCCGCTATCCGGCGTTGACGGCTGGATGCAGGTGCTAACTGACAGTGGCGCCAGCGGCGTGCCGGTACTTTCCCTTACGTGGTAGGGCGTCAGGGGGCCCAGCTTAGGAAGTTTGCGATCATACGCAGGCCGGTGCTTTGGCTCTTTTCGGGGTGAAACTGCATGCCGATCATGTTGTCACGGCCCACAATGGCGGTGATGTCCCCACCGTAATCCACATGTGCCAAGCGGTGCGCAGGGTCGGCCACCCGAAAGCTGTAGGAGTGGACGAAATAGGCGTGATTACCAGTCTCGATGCCCTGCAAAACAGGGTGGTTTGGCGCGGCGTCGTCCAGCACCAAATCATTCCAGCCCATGTGTGGCACCTTTAGCGTCGGATCCGTGGGTGTGATCTTCGCGATTTCCCCGCCGATCCAGTCGAACCCTTTGGTGTCTTCGTACTCGCGGCCCCAGCTTGCCATCATCTGCATCCCGACGCAGATCCCCATGAACGGACGGGCTTTATTGACCACGCTGTCAACAATCACCTCGAACAAGGCGGCGCGGTCTTTGGTCAATGCGTTGCGGCAGGCCGGAAAGGCCCCGTCTCCCGGTAGCACAATCCGGTCGGCCCGTGCCACGTCTTCGGGCTGTGACGACACAATGACCTCACCGCCGTCCACTTCGGCAGCCATACGTTGGAAGGATTTTTCGGCCGAGTGAAGGTTGCCGCTGTCATAGTCAACGAGGACGGTCAGCATATCAGTGCTCCGCAATAGGGCAGGGTGTGGGGGCGAGGGCGCAGGTTAGCGCCCTCAAAGCGTGCCTTTGGTGGAAGGGATCGCGTCGGACTTGCGCGGGTCGGTTTCAACCGCGTCGCGCAGGGCGCGGGCCACGGCTTTGAACGCGGCTTCAACGATGTGGTGACTGTTGAAGCCATGCAGGCGGTCGATGTGCAAGGTGATGCCACCGTGGGTGGAGAACGCTTGGAAGAACTCGCGCACCAATTCAGTGTCAAAGGCCCCGATTTTCTGGGTTGGGATGTCGAGGTTGCAGATCAGGAACGGCCGCGCGGACAGGTCCAGCGCGCAGCGCACTTGTGCATCATCCATCGCCAAGTGGCATTCGCCGTAGCGGCGGATGCCGCGCTTGTCGCCCAATGCCTCTGCCAAGGCTTGCCCAAGGGCAATACCGGTATCTTCGACTGTGTGGTGATCGTCGATGTGCAAATCACCCTCGGCGCGGATCGTCATGTCGATCAGCGCGTGGCGGGCCAACTGGTCCAACATGTGATCGAAAAAGCCGACGCCTGTTTGGTTGTCGTAAGCGCCAGTGCCGTCGAGGTTGATCTCGACCGAGATATTCGTCTCTGCCGTGCTGCGCGTGATTGTGGCGGTCCGCATAGGGCTCTCCTTATGGCGATGTCTGCGCCTTATACGCATGGCAGTGGCGCAGGCCAAGGGGGCGTAGGGATGTGCCATGATTTTCAGGGTTTTATGCGTCCGAAGCCCAGAAATGCAAAAGGCCGCCCGAAGGCGGCCTCTACGCTATCCAGCCGGGTGAGCTGGAAACCAATTGGAGCGGGCGAGGCGATTCGAACGCCCGACCCTAACCTTGGCAAGGTTATGCTCTACCCCTGAGCTACGCCCGCTTCCTTTGGTGAGCCGTGATTTAGCGGTGGTGCGGACGGGCCGCAAGAGGGAATTCACATGAAATGCAAAAAACTTTTCTAGAGGTCGATACTGCCGTCCGGATTGACCTTAGGTTGCGGGCTTGGGGCGGGGTTTGCCTCTGGTTTGCGGCGGATGAGGATATCCCCGTTAGGCAGCACCTCTGGGGCCTCGAACGCGTTTAAGTCCGTCATCTTGTCCGACAGTTGCTCCATCAGGGGCATCATGTCCTCTGCGATTCCCTCAAACAGGTCGCGAAACCCTTCCGCGAGCGGTGCGAGGTCACCGAACCCAAACGAGTCCGATGTGTCTTGCGCGGCAGCAGGTAGGGGGCAAAACGCGATGGCGGTGATCAAAACCAGATGTTTCATGACTTGAATATGGGCGTGACGCCGCGACAATTCAAATTATAGATCAATGTCCAGCGTGACGGGGAAGTGGTCCGACGCCACAAGCAGCGCATCGCGCAACTCTTGCTTGTTCCAACAGTCAGGATCGTCGAACGGGTGCCAGATGTGCCACTTCGGGGCTTTTGCCGCCAAATCGGCCGATACCATGATGTAGTCCAAGAGCGCGTTAAGGTAGCGGTTCTCGTGGCGCACGAAAAAGCGCGACGTTGTGGGGCGGGCACCAAAGGGGTGCATCATCACCGCCTCCGCATGGGGATCATAGAGCGTTTGCGCCGCGTCGCCCGATTGCCCCAACACGATTTCCACGCCAGAGCGCCCAAACAGTTTCTCGTAGCCGTCAAGGCCCGGGCCGTCATTGAAGTCCCCCATCACCGCGATTGAGTCGCCTGCAGTCAGATGTTCGGTGATGCGTGCGCGCAGCCAGATGCACTGCGCAAGCTGCTTGCGCCGATTGGCGATGGAGATACGCATAGCGTCCGCGTCATTGCGCGCGCCGTGCGGAGCCTTTGATTTCAGGTGCGCCCCGATTAGCCGAAGTTGCTTGCCGGACTTCGTGGTTAAAGCGACTTCCAGCGGCGGCTTGGAGAAGACGACGTCGTCCATCCGCGCATCAATGTCCAAATCCATACGGAACGTGGTGTTGAAGGTTGGCGCTGCCGCGCTGGTGCGCGGGTCATGCACAGCGGTCACGACCTTCGGGTCATAAAGCAGCGCGATTTCTTGCTGTGTCGTGTTGTCAAAGCCGATCAGGGCCTTTGTCGTGCGCAACCCAAAATGCTGAGCGAAGTTCTCCAAGGCGACACGCCCCGACCTGTTGGGGGAGGTGTCGGGTGCTTCGATCACCATAACGACGTCTGCATCGATGGATTTAAAGATCAAGCCCAAGGCCTGCGCTTGCATCTCCTTGGTGACGTTATAGCGAGAGGACCAGCTGTCGTCCTGCACCAGCTCGTTATTGTCGTCGAACAGGTAGGTAAACCACTCGACGTTGTAGGTGGCTATTCTCATAGGTCGCTCATGCAACCGGCTCGCGCTCGGACAAGATGTCTTCCCACGCGGCATTGATCCGGATCAGGCGGCGCTCCGCCAGTTTCACCGCCTCATGCGGCACACCGCGTGCCGCCATGTTGTCGGGGTGGCTGTCTTTGACCAGCTGACGCCAGCGCTTGCGAATTTCCGCCATGCTCATATCGGGAGAGGCTTCCAGCACCGCGTAAGGGTCCGGCTTGGCATCGGGCACAAAGCGGGCCCGCAGGCACCGGAATTCCTGCTCGGTGATTTTGAACGCCTTGGCGACCCGCATGAGGTATTTTTCCTCCAGAGGGTGGTATCTGCCGTCCGCCATGGCGATGTGGAACAGGCCTTCCATAAGGTCATAAAGCGTTGTGTGGTTGTCATCGAACATGGCCGCAATCTTGCGGGCGTAGTCCTCAAAGCCCGCGACGTCCTGACGGGCGAGGTTGAACAGCCTGGCCGCCTGCGCCTCATCTTGCGGGGGAATCGTAAAGACCTCGCGAAAGGCCGCGACCTCGGCGCGGGTGACGTGGCCGTCGGCCTTGGCCATTTTCGCACCAAGCGCGATGACCGCGATGGTAAAGCCCACACGGCGTTCCGGCGGGGTGCGCAGGTGCTCAAAGATGGCCGACAGGCTTTCACCAGCGGCAAGCGCAGCAAGCGCGTTAGATATGCGGGTCCAGACTGACATGAGGTTAGGCTAAACTATACGGTTCAGCTTGTCAGACACTTTTCTGCATTAGCACAAGGTCAATATAGCGCCCAAATTTATGACCCGCCTCAGGGATGGTGCCGACATGGGCAAACCCGAGTTTTGCGTGAAATTCCAACGCCGTCCGATTCTCTGCGGAGATGCCCGCTATGAGGCTGCGTAAGCCATGGGACCGCGCATGATCCTCCAAGGCGACGACTAACTTGCGCCCCCACCCGTGGCCCCGTGCTGAGGGGGACAAATGGACAGTGATTTCGGCGGTGCGTGCGTAGCCTTCCCCATCCCTGAAGGGGCCGTATTTGGCGTAGCCCTGCACCTGCCTGTCGTGCTCCAACACCAAATAGGGGGCGGATCGGGCTACATGGGTGGCGATTGCTAGGGCGACGTCCGCGCCGGTGACCGGATTGGGCGAGAAGGTGATCGTGGTGTCTGCAATGATCGGGTTCAAGATCGCGCAGATACCCGCTGCATCCGCCGCCGTTGCGGAGCGTATGACGCTCATGTCAGGCTGCGGCGTCCGTGCGGGGTGTCGAAGGTCGCCGACAGGCTTGGCAATTCGGAGTCCTCGAACAGGACGGTATCGCGGGGCAATAGCGGCGCCAGCGTTTGGGCGATGTCTGTCGCCTGCGGATGGCGCAGCACAAGTGAGCCCAACCGGATGTGTTGGTCAGGAAGCAGGGGGGCTGGATGTTTGGCGCCGTGCCACTGGATCAGGGCAGGGCCCCAGCCGCCCCATGGCAAAATGCCGTCGTCAGGGACTGCCATCGACCATTTGAAGTCGCCACGCTCCAGCGCAACAGGTTTCCCGAAGCCTGCAGGCAAGATGTCCAACGCTGCCTCAAGATCATCCGTCGCGAGTATCCAGTTGCTCAGCTTTGGTGGCCCCTCGAAGTTATCGAGGTTGAACCACCGCGGATGGTCTGGCGCGGGGGCTGCGGGGTTGATGGCGATGGCCTCAAAATACACCTCCGGTCCAAGGGACAGCAGCCGATTGTGTGTGCCCATATGCGGGTGCTCTCCGCGCGTGGCCAAATCCACGCCAAGGGCGTGTTCAACATGGGCGCGGCCTGCTTCCAGTGTTTCGGCGGCAAGGGCGAGGTGATCTAGTCTAAGTAAAGTCATGGTGCCATGTTACGCGTGCGGACAAGGTCTTGCCAAGGGGGGCACAGCGCGCAACAACATCAGTATGGATGAATTGACCAAAGCCAAAGCAGCCGCCCGCGCTGCGGCCTTCACCCGCCGCAATGTCGTGAAATCACCTGAGAGGGATGCGGACGCAGTCGCGCATCTGTTGGAACTGGTTTTACCGTTCCAAGGGCAAGCCCTCGCAGGTTACATGCCGATGCGCAGCGAAGTGGACCCCGTGCCCGTGATGGCCGCGATGGCCGCCTTCGGGCCGGTCTGCGTGCCTGTCATAAAAGAAAAGGGCCAGCCGCTGGAGTTCCACCGCTGGGAGCCGGGGTGCGACATGGTTGAAGGCCCGTTCGGGGCACATGTGCCCGTGAAGGCAGAGGTGATCGTGCCCACAGTGTTGATCGTTCCGCTTGTGGCGTTTGACCGAAGCGGCGGCAGGCTGGGCTATGGCGGCGGCTTTTACGACAGGACGCTGGAAGGCCTGCGCGCAGGCGGGAAGGTCATGGCCATTGGCTATGCTTTCGCCGCGCAAGAGACGGACAACGTGCCGCTTGAGGCCACGGACCAACCCCTTGATGCCATCGTGACGGACGCGGGCGTGTTGCGCCTGAACGGCAATCGGCCTAGGTCTCGCGCATGAAGATTTTGTTTCTCGGAGATGTGATGGGGCGCGCAGGGCGCGCGGCCATCGTGGAGCACCTGCCCAAGCTGCGCGCGGATTGGGCCTTGGATTTCGTTGTCGTGAATGGCGAGAATGCCAGTTCGGGTGCGGGCCTGACCGGCGCGCACGCCAAGACCTTGCTGGACGCGGGCGCAGATTGCCTGACACTGGGCGACCATGCGTTTGACCAGCGCGACATGCTGCAATTTATCGAGAAAGAGCCGCGCATCATTCGCCCGCTCAACTTCGCCAAAGATGCACCCGGTCGCGGGCACGGCGTCTTTGAGGCAGGGCGCGGTCGCAAAATTCTTGTGACGCAGGTGTTGGGCCAAGTGTTCATGAAGCGCCCTTTTGAAGATCCCTTTGGCAAGCTGGAGCAGGTGCTGAAAACCCATCCGCGCGGCGGTATGGTGCAGGCGTCCTTGGTGGATGTCCACTGCGAGGCCACCTCGGAGAAGATGGCCATGGGCCATTGGTGCGACGGGCGTGCCAGCGTCTGCGTAGGGACGCACACCCACGTGCCCACGGCCGACGCTATGATCTTGCCCGGCGGCTGCGCTTTCCAGTCGGATGCGGGCATGTGCGGTGACTATAATTCTGTCATCGGGATGGAAAAGGCCGAGCCTATGCGCCGCTTTGTGACGGGCATGGTGAAGGGGCGTTTTACTCCAGCTATGGAAGAAGCCACACTTTCCGGCCTTTATGTCGAAACGGACGACCGCTCCGGTGCTGCCACGCGAGTGGAAATGGTGCGCCAAGGCGGGCGGTTGGCAAAGGCTGGCCCTTCGGCGTAATGCGCGCGCGCTATTCGCTTTGGGTCTGGGCGGCATTCGCTATACTAACCGGTGGGCTGGCGTTGGGCTGACCGCGCCTGCTTGCAGAGCTTGAACCACTGGAATTCTGAATGGACCTTCTCGACCTTTCTCAAAATATGCAGGCCGTGCTGGCACTGGTTGTCGTGCTTGGCATGTTTGTGCTGTTCGTGCGCGAAACATACCCCACGGAAGTGGTGGCCATTGGCGGGGTGTCCGTGCTGCTGGCCACGGGGGTCTTGCCCTATCAGGCGGCTTTGGGGGTGCTGTCGAACCCCGCGCCGTGGACCATCGCGGCGATGTTCATCATTATGGGCTCGCTTGTGCGCACGGGGGCGTTGGACTGGTTCACCCAGATCGCCGACCGAAACGCGGCGAAAAACCCCGCGCTGGCCTTGGCAGGTATGTTCGGGTTCGTTGTTTTGTCGTCGGCGATTGTGTCCAACACACCCGTGGTTGTGGTGATGATCCCCGTCTTTGTGCAGCTGTCGCGCACTTTGAATGTATCTGCGTCCAAGTTGTTGATTCCATTGTCTTACGCGGCAATATTGGGCGGCACACTGACCCTGATCGGGACGTCGACAAACCTGCTGGTGGACGGCGTGGCAAGGGCTAACGGGTTGGCCCCGTTCACAATTTTCGAGGTGACACCGCTGGGCATCGTGCTGGTGGCGTGGGGTATGATCTACCTGCGCTACATCAGCCCGCGCCTGCTGCCAGAGCGCGACAGCATGGCGATGATGTTGTCCGACCGCTCCAAAATGAAGTTCTTCACCGAGGCCGCGATCCCGCCGGAAAGCAACCTGATCGGGCGCGAAGTGCTGGACGTCCAACTGTTCAAGCGCGAGGGCGTGCGGCTTGTCGATGTAGTGCGCGGCGATACATCGCTGCGTCGCAATCTGGCAAATGTCGTGCTGCAAACCGGCGACCGCGTGGTGCTGCGCACAGAAATGACGGAGCTTTTGTCGTTGCAGCGCAATAAGGAACTCAAGCGCGTCGATCAGCTGTCTGCGGTGGAAACCACCACGGTGGAGGTGCTGATTACACCGGGCTGCAAGATGGTCGGGCGCTCGCTTGGGTCTATGCGTTTGCGCCGCCGCTACGGTGTTTACCCGCTCGCGGTGCACCGCCGGAACCAAAACATCGGCCGCCAGTTGGACGATCTGATCGTGCGTGTGGGCGACACGCTACTGCTGGAGGGCGGGCAGGAAGACATCTCGCGCCTTGCCAGCGATATGGAGCTGGTTGACGTCTCGCACCCCTCTGCAAGAGCGTTTCGCAGGTCCCACGCGCCAGTGGCGATTGTTGCCTTGCTGGCGCTTGTCGCCTTGGCTGGCATGGGCGTGGCGCCGATTTTCTTGCTGTCGATCCTCGCGGTGGCCATCGTGCTGCTGACCCGCTGTATCGACGCGGATGAAGCCTTTTCCCATGTGGATGGCAGTTTGCTGGTGTTGATCTTCGCGATGCTGGCCATCGGCGCGGGGCTGGAGGCCTCCGGTGCGGTGACCCTGATCGTGGAGGCGCTGGCCCCTTGGATGATGAACCTGCCGCCGTTTTTCGTTGTGTGGGGGATATACCTGCTGACGTCGGTGCTGACGGAACTTGTCTCGAACAATGCTGTGGCCGTGGTTGTGACGCCGATTGCCATTGGGCTGGCGGGGGCCATGGGGCTGGACGCGCGGCCGCTTGTCGTCGCGGTTATGGTGGCGGCGTCCGCCAGTTTTGCTACGCCCATCGGCTATCAGACCAACATGTTGGTTTATGGCCCCGGTGGCTATAAATTCACCGACTTCATGCGGGCAGGTATCCCGCTCAACCTGTCCATCGGGCTGCTAGCGTCCTTGGTGATCCCGTTCATCTGGCCGCTTGCGTTGCCGTAAATTGTCAATTTCCGGCTTTGGGGATTACCTGTCCCCAACAGGCAGTGTAAGTTGCGCCCAAAATAACTTGCGAGGACCCATGCGCGCCACAACTTGTAGTCTCATTGCTGTACTGGCTTTCTCCGTGTCCGGTTGCGAATTCCTGCGCGAAACCTTCTTCGATCGCAGCCCGCCATTCGAGGCCCCCGCGCCACAGCCGGAGCGTGAAACCCGTCCTGTGTTGGTCGCGCTGGACGCGGATGCGGTGTTGGTTGGCATGGACGACACCGTGCAGTGCTTGGGCAGTGCAGGGGCTGCTGGGCGTGCGAACGGCTGGACCGGCACGCTGACAGAGTGCCCTTACCCCTATACCTATGAGGTGGTGCTAGCGGCGGGCACCTTGCCCGGGCGCGTCGTCCTGCAAGAGGTGTTAGGCCCCGCGGTCGTTGATGATGCTGCCGTGCCATTCCGCCCCTTGGCGGTGGTCACGGTTACCAACCTGTCCGGACAGTCGTTTCGCTTTGAAAGCAGCGCTGGCTTCTAAAGCGGCCAGAAGGTCAGAATTGCTGGGATAGAGACCGCGACCACGAGGATCTCCAGTGGTAGCCCCATGCGCCAGTAGTCACCAAAGCTGTATCCTCCGGGGCCAAGGATGAGCGTGTTGTTCTTGTGCCCGATGGGCGTCAAGAACGCACAAGACGCAGCGACGGCAACCGCCATCAAGAACGGGTCAGGGTTGACGCCCATGGTTTGCGCCATGGTGATGCCAATGGGGGCGGCGACGATTGCGGTGGCGGTGTTGTTCAACACATCCGACAAGGTCATCGTCACCACCATCAAGATCGTCAGGACCGCCCACGCGGGCATGCCTTCGGTCAATGTGACCAACGCCCCCGCAATCAGCTCTGTCCCGCCGGAGGCTTCCAGCGCTGCGCCGAGCGGGATCATCGAGCCCAGCAGAACCACCACGGGCCACTCGATGTGGGTGTAGAGCTCCGACAGCGGTACAATGCGGGTCAACACAAACGCGACCACCACAATGCCAAGGGCCACGGGCAGATAGATCACCCCGACAGACGCCGCCAACACTGCCGCCGCGAACAGTCCGATGGCAAGCCATGTTTTCTTGTCCTCTGTCACCGCAAGCCCGCGTGCCGCAAGGGGCAGGCATCCCAACCATTCGGTCACATCATTGGCGCTGTCTTGGGGCACCAACAGCAAAAGGATGTCGCCGGTTTCCACGACGGTCTTGCGCACCTGTTTGCGGATGTTTTTGCCGCGACGCGATATGCCCATCAGAACCGAGCGCTGGCGCCACGACAGCCCGATGGCCTGCGCGGTCTTGCCGTTAATGCGGCTCTGCTCGGTCACCACGACCTCGATTATCTTAAGCCCGTCGCCTTCCGCGCGCAGGCGATCTTCACGCTGGGCGTCGGTGAAATCGAGCGAGAGGGCGGAGCGGAATTCATCGAGGGCGTCCGGCGTGGCCTCGATCACCAGCGCATCGCCTGCGCGAAGCCCCGTGTTCTGTGCCGTGCCGTAGCGGCGCTTGCCGTCACGGATGAGGCCCAGAATGGCAACATCGGCTTTCTCCGCATCCTCTTGCAGCTCACGCAGGCGTTTGCCTTCGAGCTTGGATTTCTCCGGCACCGTAAGTTCCGCAATATAGTCGGCGTAGTCGTCCATCGGGTTGCCTGCACGGCCTTCGTCACTGCCCTGCGGGATCAGCCGCCAGCCGATGAGGGCCACGAAGGCCAAGCCCACAACCGCCGTCACACCGCCCACGGGGGCGAAGTCAAACATCTGAAACGGCTCCCCCAGCATGTCTTCGCGGATCGACGCGATGATAATATTGGGGGGCGTGCCGATCAGGGTGGCCATGCCGCCCAGAATGGTGGCAAACGAGAGCGGCATCAGCGACAGGCCAGGCCCGCGTCCGGCTTTGCGGGCGGTCTGGATATCCACCGGCATCAGCAAGGCTAGGGCGGCGACGTTGTTCATAAAGGCAGACAAAACCCCGCCGATTAACCCCATCAGCGCGATGTGCGCGCCAAGGGCGCGGGCGCTGTCGACCAAGGTGCGGGTGATCAAGAACACGGCGCCGGAGCGCACCAGCCCAGCGGACACCACCAGCACCAAGGCCACCACCAAGGTGGCGGGGTGGCCGAAACCGGCAAAGGCGTCCTTGGACTCGACGACCCCCAACACCACGCCCGCCATCAAGGCCGAGAAGGCGATGAGGTCATAGCGCCAGCGCCCCCACAGCAGCAGCACGAAAACAACTCCGAAGAGGGCGAACAGGGTGATTTGATCTTGTGTCATCCCCCATGTGTATCGGCCTTTCGCGGTCGCCGGAAGCGGGGAAAAGGTTGCTGCGTCTTGCAGATTGCGAGGCGCTTGCATAAAAGCAGCCCAACACAGCATTTTAGGGGGAGACACCCATGGCCGGCCACTCAAAATGGGCAAACATCCAGCACCGCAAAGGGCGTCAGGATAAACTGCGCTCCAAACTGTTCTCGAAGCTCGCCAAGGAAATCACCGTGGCCGCCAAAATGGGCGACCCCGACCCCGACAAAAACCCGCGCCTGCGCATGGCGGTGAAAGAGGCCAAGTCGCAATCCGTGCCAAAGGATGTGATCGACCGCGCGATCAAAAAGTCGCAAGGCGGTGACGCAGAGAACTACGACGAAATCCGTTACGAGGGCTACGGCCCCGGCGGCGTGGCCGTTATTGTCGAAACGATGACCGACAACAAAAACCGCACCGCATCCACCGTGCGCTCCACCTTCACCAAGAACGGTGGCAACTTGGGCGAGACGGGGTCCGTTGGCTTCATGTTCGACCGCAAGGGCCAAGTGACATACCCCGCCTCCGTGGGCGACGCCGATACAGTGATGATGGCGGCAATCGAGGCCGGTGCAGAGGACTGCGAAAGCTCCGAGGACGGTCACGTGATCGTCTGTGCGGCGACTGATTTGAACACCGTGTCCACGGCCCTCGAGGCGGAGCTGGGCGAGTCTGAATCGACCAAGCTGGTATGGTCCCCCAACATGACCACGGAGCTGGATCTGGAGGGCATGACCAAGCTGATGAAGCTGATCGACGCGCTGGAAGATGACGACGATATCCAGACCGTCACCGCCAACTTCGAAGCCAGCGACGAGGTTATGGAGCAGCTTTGACCTAACGGACGCGCCTTCGGCGCGGCGTGATTATTTGTAAGGGCGTGGCCAATGGCTGCGCCCTTTTTTCTTTAGTGGTGTTTTCTGGCGGGGTCAGGGCTCTTGGATCAGCACTTTGCGCGCCTGTTGCATCACCGATGTTGTTAGCGCGCGCAGCGGCGCTGCCGTCAGACGGGACACCTGCCAGTAGAGCGGCACGTCCATTGGCGCGTTGGGCGACACTTCGACCAAATCGCCATTCGCTAATTGTTCATGGCACAGGCTTTCGGGATTCATCCCCCAGCCGATGCCCAGACGTGCGGCCTCCACAAACCCGTGCGAGGACGCGAGGCGGTGTTTCGGCAAGTTCACCGCGCGCCCCGCGATGGTCTTAGCCCAATCCGTTTGCAGGCGGTCTTTATCGTTGAAGGTCATGGCGGGTGCGCGCTCGAAGGCCTCCGCCGTGGGGCCGTCGGGCATGTGCCGCGCCATATAGTCGGGCGACGCGGTTGCAAAGTAGCGCATGGCCCCGAGACTATGGCTGTCGCATCCCTGCACGGGTCCGGGGTGCCCTGTTACTGCGGCGGCGACTTCGCCAGCGCGCAACCAGTCCGCGCTGTGGTCTTGGTCGTCAATAATCAGATCATATAGAAACCCGTCGCCCCCTGCCAAAGCGGGCAAGAGCCACGTGGCAAGACTGTCCGCGTTGACCGCGATCCGCACGGGGGTGAGCGTGTCAGCCTGCGGGACGCCGAAATCCAGCGCCTTCTCCATCAAACGCACCTGATTTGTGTGCATTGCCAGTTGGCGACCCGCGGCAGTCCCTGTGCAGGGCTGGCCGCGTTTGACTAGAACCGTGCCGACGCGTTCCTCCAGTAACTTGATGCGCTGCGATATCGCGGAGGGCGTCACCCCAAGTTGCGTGGCGGCGGCGTCAAAGCCGCCGGTCCGGATAACCGCGCTGAGCGCGTCGAGTTGGCTATAGTCATGCATTAGCTATTCTAATCCTAGTTTAGAAAGATTAGCTAGCTTGCGGGGCGTTTTTTACCTACCTCAACGGGACCGTTCGGATTGAAAGTAATGATATGCCTGTATTTTTCTCTGGGTTCGCGCTCAGCTTCACCCTGATCATGGCCATTGGTGCGCAAAATGCCTTCGTGCTGCGCCAAGGCATACGGCGCGAGCATGTGTTGCTGTGCGTTTTGGTTTGCGCGATCTCTGATGCGGTGCTGATCACGCTGGGCGTCACAGGGTTCGGCGCACTTAACGAGAAGATGCCGTGGCTTGGCCCCATCATGCGCTACGGCGGTGCGTTGTTCTTGCTGGCCTACGGGGCGATGGCGATCCGTTCGGCATTGACCGGCACCGAGGCACTGAATGTGGAGGGGCGGGCGCGTAGCGACTGGCGCAAAGTGGTGGCGACCCTGCTGGCACTGACGTGGCTCAATCCGCATGTCTACCTCGATACGGTGATCTTGCTCGGCTCCATCGCGGCGCAATACGGGGAGGACCGCGCGGTGTTCGGGGCAGGGGCGGTCACGGCCTCCTTTGTTTTCTTCTTGCTGTTGGGCTTCGGTGCGCGGCTGCTGGCCCCACTTTTCGTCCGGCCTAAAGCGTGGCGCGTACTGGATGCGTTGGTGGGGCTGACGATGTGGAGTATCGCGCTGAGCCTGATTATCGCGGGATAGGGGTTGCACCCGCCGCCGCATCGGCGTCAGTTGGCGTAATGGCACAGACACAAAACAGACCGGTGGCGGGCGTACTTTGGATGTTGGTCACGGGCATTATGTTTGTGGCCGTAACCGCGATTGTAAAGCACGTGGGTTCTGACCTGCCGGCCGCGCAGTCGGCCTTCCTTCGGTACCTCTTGGGACTTGTTTTCCTGATCCCCGCGATCGGGCCGTTGCGCAGGGCAAAGCTGACGCCGCGCGCGCTGAAGCTGTTCGGTTTTCGCGGTCTTGTGCATACCTTTGGCGTGGCGTCGTGGTTTTATGCGATGACGCAAATCTCCATCGCGGAGGTGACCGCGATGAACTATCTGGCGCCTGTCTACGTCACCATCGGGGCTGCGTTCTTCCTAGGGGAAAAGCTGGCCTTGCGTCGGATCTTGGCCGTCGGCGTTGCCTTGATCGGCGCGATGGTCATCCTGCGCCCCGGCTTTAGGGAGCTGTCACCGGGCCATTTCGCTATGTTGTTTACCGCCGTGATGTTCGCGGGCTCCTACCTGACGGCGAAGGTTATGGCAGATGAGGTCAGCCCCGCCGTGGTTGTGGCCATGCTTTCAGTTACGGTGACCATCGGGCTCGCCCCGCTGGCGGCCATGGTTTGGGTGACACCGACGATGGAGCAACTTATTTGGATGTTCGTGCTCGCCTGCTTTGCCACGGCGGGGCACTACACCATGACACTCGCTTTTCAGGCGGCACCTGTCACGGTCACGCAGCCTGTCACGTTCCTGCAGCTGTTTTGGGCGGTTTTGCTGGGCGCGCTGGTGTTTGACGAGGGCTTTGACAGTTGGGTGATTTTCGGTGGGTTGATCATCTTGGCGTCGGTCAGCTTCATCACATGGCGCGAGGCCGTCTTGAAGCGCTCCACCACGCCGCCGGTGCCAGCGACGAAGGTTTAAAACAGAAGTCTGATGACGACGTAAAACGCGGCGACGCTCGTGCCGCAGGCCAGAAGCATCAATACACCGTTGCGAAATAATAGTGCCAGCCCGATGCACAAGATCGCTGTCATTGGCAACGTGGTGGCCCCCGGCACGACTTCTAAGGGGGGCACCAATATGCAAAGGGCGACGACCAACGTGGCGGCCAGTCGCCGCGCAGGGCCTGAGACCAATAGGTGCAACCGATGGCCCGATAATGTGCGGTCGAGCCACTCGGCCCACGGGCGCAAGTGCTTTAATGTTTTGGTGAGCTTGCCTTCAGGGATTTGGCGCCGCGCGACGCGGTGTGGCAGCCACAGGTGCGGGTGGCCCATCACAATCTGCGCCGCGAACAGTGCGGTGATCGCAGCAATCGTAGAGGGTACGCCAGGAACAAATCCAGCGGGCGACATCTCCACAAGGGGTGGAATGATCAGCAGTGGGGCAGTTCCCCGATGCTCCAACATTTCGACGACGTCGCCGACATCGCGATCCCCGTCCACCTTCTGAAGCCCGTCGATAATATCCGTAACTGTATCAGGCAAATGTACCGCTCCTTGAGGGGCTAACGCTTCGTCTTCAACTCTGTTCCACTGGCTTGCGATATTTTTATTGATTGACGAGTCAATAAAAAAGCCGCAAGCCTACGCCATGCCCAAACTCGGAATGGAACCCATCCGCCGCAAGGCCCTCGTCACCGCCGCCATCGCTGAAATAGGCGCGGCGGGATCGCTTGATGTCACCGTCAGCGCCATCTCTAAACGTGCGGGCATGTCGTCGGCGTTGGCGCACCACTACTTTGGCAACAAAGACCAGATTTTCCTCGCCGCCATGCGCCACATCTTGGCGGGGTTCGCCGTCGAAGTGCATAGCCGCCTGAGTGTCGCCACAACAGCGCGAGACCGCCTGAGCGCGCTGGTTGAGGCAAGTTTTGCGCGGTCTTGTTTTGATCCGGAAGTTATCTCCGCTTGGTTAAACTTCTACGTTAAAGCGCACAGCAGCGCTGATGCGATGCGGCTGTTGCGGGTCTATCAACGCCGTTTGCGCTCTAACCTGATTTGCGCGCTGCGCCCGTTATCTCAGCACCCCGAAGCGTTGGCGGACGGGATCGCAGCGATGATTGACGGGCTCTATATCCGCGCAGCCCTTGGTGCGCCGATCTCGCAAGATCCCGTTGCCACCATTCTGGCCTTCACAGCGCCGCACCTAAAGGACACATGATGACCCAGCCCAACTTCCTGATCTTCATGGTTGACCAGCTCAACGGCACATTTTTTCCTGACGGCCCTGCTGAATGGTTGCACGCGCCGAACCTGAAAATGCTGGCGGCAAAGTCCACACGCTTCCAAAACGCCTACACCGCGTCGCCGCTATGCGCGCCGGGGCGGGCCAGCTTTATGACGGGCCAATTGCCGTCGCGCACGGGGGTCTATGACAACGCGGCAGAATTCGCGTCCTCCATCCCGACCTTCGCGCATCACCTGCGCCGCGCAGGGTACCAGACGTGCCTGTCGGGCAAGATGCACTTCGTCGGCCCTGACCAGCTGCACGGGTTTGAGGAGCGCCTGACCACCGACATCTATCCCGCCGATTTTGGTTGGACGCCGGACTACCGCAAACCGGGGGAGCGGATCGAATGGTGGTATCACAACATGGGCTCGGTGACGGGCGCGGGTGTCGCCGAAATCTCCAACCAGATGGAATACGACGACGAGGTTGCTTACCACGCGACACGCAAGATTTACGATCTGGCGCGTGGGAACGACGAACGCCCGTGGTGTGTGATGGCCAGCTTCACACACCCGCATGATCCCTATGTGGCGCGCAAGAAATACTGGGATCTTTATGAGGACTGCGCGCATTTGATGCCCGAGGTTGGCCCGATCCCATATGAGGAACAGGACGCACATTCCAAGCGCATCCTTGATGCGAATGACCGCGATAACTTCAACATTACCGAAGACCACATCCGTCGTGCCCGACGCGCATATTTTGCCAATATTTCCTATCTGGACGACAAAATCGGTGAGGTGATGGAGGCATTGGAAGCCACCCGTCAGGACGCCACAATCCTCTTCGTGTCCGATCACGGCGATATGCTGGGGGAGCGGGGCTTGTGGTTCAAGATGAGCTTCTTCGAGGGCGCGTCACGGGTACCATTCATGGTGTCTTCGCCTGACATGGCAGCGGGGCTTGTGACGGACCCCGTGTCAAACATCGACTTTTGCCCAACCCTGTGTGACCTTGCGGGGGTGGATATGTCGGAAGTCATGCCGTGGACGGACGGCCAGTCGCTGGCGCCACTGGGCAAAGGGGCGCGCCGCGACGCGCCTGTTGCCATGGAATACGCGGCGGAGGCCAGCTATGCGCCGCTTGTGTCGCTGCGGTACGGGCGGTGGAAATTCAACCGCTGTGCGCTGGACCCCGATCAACTTTTCGATCTGGAGGCCGATCCGTTCGAGCTGTCCAACCTCGCCGCAGAGCCAGCGCACGCAGGTACACTCGCATCGCTGCAAGCCAAAGCCGACGCCCGCTGGGACCTTGACGCCTATGACGCGGCCGTGCGTCACTCTCAAGCGGGGCGTTGGGTCGTCTATGAGGCATTGCGCAAGGGTGGATACTACCCGTGGGACTACCAGCCTTTGCAAAAAGCGTCAGAGCGCTACATGCGCAATCACATGGACCTCAACACCCTCGAGGAAAGTCAACGCTTTCCGCGAGGCGAATAAACCGATTTTCAGAACATCCCTGCCGGAGCCATAAATCCTATGCAAAACGCACAGCCAACTGCCAGCCACTTCATCAACGGCGCCTACGTCGAGGATACTGAGGGCGCACCGATAGAGTGCATTTACCCCGCCACAGGCGAGGTGATCGCAACGTTGCACGAAGCAACCCCCGCGATCGTGGACCAAGCCCTGAGCTCTGCCAAAGCAGGCCAGAAAATCTGGGCCGCGATGACCGGAACGGAGCGGGGCCGCATCCTGCGCCGCGCAGCTGACATCATGCGAGAGCGGAACCGCGAGCTGTCGGAGCTTGAGACGATGGACACGGGCAAGCCGTTGCAGGAAACGCTGGTCGCCGATGCGACCTCGGGGGCCGATGCGCTGGAGTACTTTGGTGGTCTGGCCGCGACTTTGACCGGCGAGCATATCCAATTGGGGCAGGACTGGGTCTATACTATCCGCCAACCTTTGGGGGTTTGCGTGGGAATTGGCGCGTGGAATTACCCTACGCAAATTGCCTGCTGGAAGGGGGCACCGGCGTTAGCTTGTGGCAACTCCATGGTGTTCAAGCCGTCCGAGACGACGCCGCTTTGCGCATTGAAGGTGGCAGAGATCCTGCACGAGGCGGGGCTCCCCGCAGGTGTCTACAACGTTGTTCAAGGGCGCGGCGCGGTGGGCGGCTCGCTCGTTATTGATCCGCGGGTCGCTAAGGTGTCGCTGACCGGCTCCGTGCCCACGGGGCGGAAAGTATATGCCGCCGCCGCAGAGCGGATGAAGCATGTGACAATGGAGTTGGGTGGCAAATCCCCCATGATCGTCTTTGAGGACGCCGACATCGATAATGCGGTGTCCGGCGCGATCCTCGGTAACTTCTATTCGTCGGGGCAGGTGTGTTCTAACGGCACGCGGGTGTTCGTCCAAAAGGACATCAAGAAGGCGTTCCTGAAGCGATTAAAAGAACGCCTTGAGGGCGCTATCATGGGCGACCCTATGGATGAGGCGACGAACTTTGGTCCTATGGTATCCGCCGACCAGATGAATCTGGTGCTGGGCTACATCAACAAGGGCACCGACGAAGGGGCCAAGCTTGTCGCAGGCGGCAAGCTCGCCGATAGGGCAGGGTTCTTTGTGGAGCCTACAGTCTTCAGCGACGTCACCGACGATATGACCATCGCACGTGAAGAGATTTTCGGGCCGGTCATGGCAGTGTTCGACTTTGATACCGAAGAAGAAGTCATGGCCCGCGCGAATGACACCGAATTCGGTTTGGCAGCGGGGGTATTCACGAATGACCTGACCCGCGCGCACCGTGTTGCGGCCGGATTTGAGGCGGGGACGTGCTATATCAACACCTATAATCTTGCGCCGGTCGAAGCGCCGTTCGGTGGATCCAAAGCGTCGGGCGTTGGGCGGGAGAACTCTAAAGAGGCGATCAACCATTACTCAGAAGTGAAAACCGTCTACGTCGCCATGACACCTGTTGACGCTCAATTCTAACAACGGCGCCAATTTCTCGGAGAGAAATTGGTTCCAAACTTTCTAGAAAGTTTGCCTCATGACATCTAACCAAGCTGACTACGTGATTGTTGGGGCCGGCTCTGCTGGCTGTGCTATGGCCTATCGCTTGGCCGAAGCCGGGAGGCGCGTCACGGTTATCGAACATGGCGGCACGGATTGGGGCCCTTTTATCCAAATGCCGGGCGCATTGAGCTATCCAATGAATATGTCGCGCTACGACTGGGGCTATAAATCCGAACCCGAACCGCACCTGAACAACCGAGAACTGGTGACCCCGCGCGGGAAGGTCGTGGGCGGGTCCTCGTCGATCAACGGCATGGTTTACGTGCGCGGGCACGCTGGTGATTTTGACCATTGGGCGGAGCAAGGAGCGGACGGCTGGTCCTACGCGCATGTTCTGCCCTACTATAAGCGGATGGAGAGTTGGTCCGATGGTGGGCGTGGTGGCGACCACGCCTGGCGGGGCAAGGACGGTCCGTTAAATGTGACACGCGGGCCGGGTAAAAACCCGTTGACCAAAGCCTTCATCAAGGCCGGACAACAAGCCGGTTACCAAGTGACCCCCGACTACAACGGGCAGCAGCAAGAAGGCGTAGGACCGTTCGATGCGACGATCAGGAACGGGCGTCGCTGGTCGGCGGCCAATGCCTATCTGCGCCCCGCGCTCAAGCGTGAGAACTGCACTCTCATACAAGCGCTGGCCCAGAAGGTTGTCATCAAGGACGGCCGCGCCGTAGGCGTGGAAGTTCTCCGCAACGGGAAAACCGAGGTGATCAACGCCGGCAAGGAGGTTATTCTGGCCGCGTCTTCGATCAATAGCCCCAAACTATTGATGCTATCGGGCATAGGCCCCGCGCAACACTTAAAGGATCACGGGATTGACGTTGTCGCCGACCGTCCGGGCGTGGGGCAGAACCTGCAAGACCATCTGGAGATCTATCTGCAAATGGCGGCGTCTAAACCCGTCAGCCTTTACCGCTACTGGAACATTCCGGGCAAAGGGTGGGTCGGGACGCAGTGGTTGCTGGCAAAGCTTGGCCTTGGTGCGTCGAACCAGTTCGAATCCGGCGGGTTTATCCGCTCCAAAGCGGGCGTGCGCTACCCTGACATCCAGTTCCACTTTCTGCCAATCGCTGTCCGCTATGACGGCAAGGCCGCGGCGGAAGGGCATGGCTATCAGGCGCATGTCGGCCCCATGCGCTCCAAGTCACGCGGGCAGGTCACGCTGCGCTCGGCTGATCCGGCGGATGCGCCAAAGATCGAGTTCAACTACATGTCCCACCCCGACGATTGGGAAGAGTTTCGCACCTGCGTTCGCCTCACGCGGGAAATCTTCGGGCAGGAGGCATTCGCGGAATATTCCCGCCATGAGATCCAGCCTGGCAAGGATGTGGAAACGGATGACCAGATTGACGCCTTTATCGCGGAGCATGCGGAAAGTGCCTATCACCCTTGCGGAACGGCGCGCATGGGGCGCGCCAATGACGCGATGGCTGTTGTTGACCCCGCGTGCCGCGTGATCGGCGTCGAAGGTTTGCGGTTGGCAGATAGCTCCATTTTTCCGCGGATCACCAACGGCAACCTGAACGCGCCCTCTATCATGGTGGGGGAGAAGGCGGCGGATCATATATTGGGCCGCACGCCGTTGCCGGCGGACAATTCGGAGCCTTGGATACATCCGAACTGGCGCACGTCGCAGCGTTAGCCACAGCCGTGCTACCGCTGTGGAAAACGCCGGTATGCACCGGGGGAGGCCCCTGTTTCTCGGCGAAACGCGCGGTTGAAGGCGTTTGCGTCTGCATAGCCGGACTGAAACGCGACTTCGATCAAGGGCAGGCGGGTTCGCTCCAGCATTCTGCACGCGCGGCTGATGCGGCAGCGCCGCACATAACTGATCGGGCTGAGTCCGGTTGCGGTTTTGAAATGCGCGGCAAAAGCGGTTCGCGATTGTCCGTAAACGCGCGCGAGGCTCTTCACAGTCCAAGGGGAATCTGGTTTGGCGTGAATAATGTCGATTACGCCTTTAAGGCGCGCGGGGGGAGCGAAAGCTTGAAGCGCCGCACCTTGGCCTGCCGTCCGGCTAAACCAGTTCTGAACAGTATGAAGGCATAGGATTTCGGTAAGTCGGTTCAGCATGGAAAGCTGGGGCTGTGACTGTTCACCGATCTCCGCCCGCAGCATCTCGACGATCAGGCCCAGCTTATGTGTGCGGCAGTCGTTGCCATTGCGCTCCACAATGACATCAGGAAGTCGGGACAGCAAGATTGCTGGGGTATCGGCCGAAAATCTGAACTGCCCATGCAGAATATTTGCTTGGGGGGCGCCGTCGTCGGCGTAGCAATACGCCCGCCCGTCGGGCAATAATGCGATGTCGCCGGCGCACAGATGTAGATCCTTTCGGCTCCCGCCGATACGAAGCAATGTGTCTCCTGACAGAACCAGCACAAAGCTGGCGCGCTGGGGCGTCGCACTCACGTGGACCTTCCAAGGCGCGTGTAGGGCGTCGCGTGAACAGGATGCACCGCGCACCCGCATCTTATCCAAATGTATTTGAATATCTCCACCCATACCCCTTGATCGGCGCAAATATCATCACGCGCCATACACGTCGCTGCGAGGGAAAACACGTTGGCGAGAGGACATATGCGCGCCAAAACACATGCACGTGACACCCAACACATTTCCGCGACGCCGGTGCGTGGATTGGACGTGCTGCAAGCAAAACGGGACGTGCGGCACTATCCAGACAAAGCCTGACGGATAGGGTTGTGGGGCAGGATTTGGGCGTTCGCTTCCGAGCTGACGCTTGGATACGGACCCGCCCTGATCTGCTTTGGGCCAAATTTTAATACATCGGAGATAATGACCATGAAACTTATTCTTGCAACCACAGCTGCCACGTTGGCCTTTTCGGCCCCGTCGTTTGCCGAGACATCCGCTGCTGAGTTATTTGCCATGAGCAACGCTTCTGCAGCCGAGACAATCATCCGCGAAACCTCCATGGGGGATGTGACATCCGCCCGCGTACGCCTAGCACTTGGTAATATGAGCGCGGCGGAACGCGAGACGTTCTTTGAGGCCGACACCGTGTCGCGTCAGCGTATCCTGAAAGAGGCCAAACTTTTCGGCGATGGCAACAGCGCGGCTGAAATGGCCTCCGAAGTGATGAAAATCTCTGACGAAAACTGATCTGCGCCGGGCGGGGCCTCGCCCATGGAAGCCCCGTTCGACATTTTTTGTCCCAGTAATGAAAGAGTTGCTCTATGACCCGCAATCCATCTTCCAGCCTTAGCCGCCGCGCTTTTTTTGCAAGTTCAGGGGCGGCGGCATTGACGGTAGCGAGCGGTCCCGTTTACGCAAGTGTCGCGGCGGGCAGCGCGTCTGACTATACATATGAGGTGGTCAAATCCGTTGACGACTGGTTGGCCCAACTCGGGGAGCAAAGCTACGCTATCATGCGCGAGGGGTTTACCGAGGCCCCTAAATCCAGTCCTTTGTGGGAGGAGACCCGCGCAGGAACTTATCATTGCAAGGGATGCGATCTCTACAACTTTGATGCGCGCCTTAAGGTGGTGTTGGAGAAGGGCTGGGTGTTTTTTGATCACGCGCAACCCGATGCGGTGTTAACCGCGATCGATGGTGCGGTTCCGGAATATGGTGCCATGTCTGAAGACACAGCATTAACAGAGGTACATTGCCGCCGATGCGGCGGCCATCTGGGGCACTTGTTGATCGTCGCGGGCGGTATGAAACACTGCATTAACGGTGCATCATTGGAGTTCAAACCGGCCTCCGCATAACCTCCCGTAAGGGCGGCTAGAAAAGCCGTGGAACGAAATAAGAACACCTCTTTCCCTATCTGGTCGTTCGCGTTATCTTGATATCCATGAGCACTTTCAACGATGAAGACGCCTTCGAGGCGGCCGCGGCTCCGCAAGGCGGGTCCCTTTCCCAACGCGCTATGGGCGCGGCACTTGGCGCACGCGCGGCACCCTATCTGGACGGGTTGAACCCCGCCCAACGGGAGGCGGTGGAGACATTGGATGGCCCTGTGCTGATGCTTGCGGGCGCGGGCACGGGCAAAACCAAGGCATTGACGGCGCGCATTGCGCATTTGCTCACGACAGGGCGCGCGCGGCCAAACGAAGTGCTGGCGGTGACCTTCACCAATAAAGCCGCCCGCGAGATGAAGAACCGCGTCGGCACACTTTTGGGCGAAGCGGTGGAGGGGGTGCCGTGGCTCGGCACGTTCCATTCGATCTGCGTGAAGCAATTGCGCCGCCATGCCGAATTGGTAGGGTTGAAGTCGAATTTCACGATCCTTGATACCGATGACCAGATCAGATTGCTCAAGCAATTGATCGTGGCGGAGGGCGTGGACGACAAGCGCTGGCCTGCACGGATGCTTGCCGGATTAATCGACAGCTGGAAAAACCGCGCTTGGACACCGGACGCGTTGCCGGCCTCTGAGGCTGGTGATTACAATAACCTAGGGGGCAAGCTTTACGCCCAGTACCAAGACCGTTTGCGCACACTTAACGCGTGTGATTTCGGCGATCTGTTGCTGCATATGGTGACGATCTTTCAAACGCACCCTGACGTGCTGGAGCAGTACCAACGTTGGTTCCGCTATATCATGGTGGACGAATACCAAGATACCAACGTGGCCCAGTACATGTGGCTGCGTCTGCTGGCGGCTTCGCACAAGAATATCTGCTGTGTGGGCGACGATGACCAGTCAATCTATGGTTGGCGCGGGGCTGAGGTTGGCAACATTCTACGCTTCGAGAAGGACTTCGAGGGCGCTAAAATTGTCAAACTCGAACAAAACTACCGCTCCACCGAGCACATCCTAGGGGCGGCCTCCGGCGTGATTGCTGGCAACACGGGGCGCTTGGGCAAGACGCTGTTTACCGAGGCAAAGGGCGGCGAGAAAGTCCGCCTGATCGGTCATTGGGACGGCGAGGAAGAGGCGCGTTGGATGGGCGATGAGATCGAAGCCATGCAAACCGGCACCCGCAGGATGGACCCCATCGGGCTGGACCAAATCGCCATCCTCGTGCGCGCGTCCCACCAGATGCGCAGTTTTGAGGACCGCTTTCTAAGCATCGGTTTGCCTTACCGTGTCATCGGCGGTCCGCGCTTTTATGAGCGGTTGGAGATTCGCGACGCGATGGCCTATTTCCGGCTGATCACCAGCCCCGCCGACGATCTTGCGTTCGAGCGTATTGTGAATACCCCGAAGCGCGGGCTTGGCGACAAGGCAGTCCAGAAAATCCAGACGATGGCACGTAGCAATGGCGTGTCTTTACGCGACGGCGCGCGGCTGCTGTTGGAGGCCAAAGGCCTCGGCGGCAAGGGGGCTGTGGAGTTGGCAAAGCTGCTTGATGGTCTTGATCGCTGGAGCGCCAGTGCGCGCAATGACAGCGTGTCCCACATCGAAGTTGCGGAAATGGCGTTAGAGGAATCCGGTTACACCGAGATGTGGCAGAACGACAAAACGCCAGAGGCCCCGGGCCGCCTTGATAACCTCAAAGAACTGGTCAAAGCGCTGGAGCAGTTCGAGAATTTGCAAGGGTTCTTGGAGCATATCGCGTTGGTCATGGACAACGACAGCGAGGATGCGACTGAGAAAGTGTCCATCATGACGCTGCACGCGGCCAAGGGGCTGGAGTTTCCGGCTGTGTTCCTGCCGGGGTGGGAGGACGGCCTTTTCCCGTCGCAGCGGTCCATGGACGAATCGGGTGTCAAAGGGCTGGAGGAGGAGCGCCGCCTCGCCTACGTGGGTATCACGCGGGCTGAAAAGCTCTGTACCATCTCTTTTGCAGGAAACCGCCGCGTGTATGGCCAGTGGCAAAATGCGCTGCCGTCGCGGTTTGTGGATGAGTTACCCGAACGCCATGTCGACGTTCTGACGCCGCCCGGTATCTACGGGCATCAGGCGGGCTCCGCCAACGACATGCTGGATGCGCTTGGCGGCAGTGACCTGCACGAAGCCGCCGCGAAGGCTAACGTTTACAACTCCCCCGGATGGAGACGTTTGCAAGAACGCCAGTCCAGTCGCGGCGCGCCCAAAGCCAGAAACATGACAATCGATGCGCAAGCCGTGTCGGCCTTCACAGTGGGGGAGCGGGTGTTCCACCAGAAATTCGGCTATGGCGAAGTCATGGCGGTCGACGGCGATAAGCTGGATGTGTCGTTCGACAAGTCCGGCGATAAGAAAGTCATCGGCAAGTTTCTGGTTGCAGCGGATAGTGCAGGCGACGTGCCGTTCTAGGGACCCGCATAGAGACCAGCCACAAAACCTATCTGAATTACGACTGCGCCGTGGGGGCAATCCTGCGGCGCAATCGCGTTTGGGCGCTATCTACCTGACCTCCAGACACAAAAAAACGGTGATGCGGGAGGAGGTGCATCACCGTTCTTTGTGCGGCTCGGACCAGGGAGGAGGAAGGTCGTTGCCGTATGACGGGCCAGCCTCGGGAGGAGGTGAAGCTGGACCGTTTTGCTCAGTATCAACATCTAAGGGAGGAGGAAGATGCTGTACCGATTTGGTCAGTGGCGGCCCCTATAAGGGAGGAGGAAGGCGCCGCCACTAAAGCGAATCCCGGCCTAAGGGAGGACAAAAGCCGGGGTCGCAAACTTATTTGCCGTAAGCCGCCTCATATGCGACGGACTTAAGGTTGCCGCGGCTCATGCCAAGGTCTGCCAGTTCGCGACCGGACAGGGCTTGCAGCTCGTCCAGTGTTTCGCGGTAGACGCGGTTTTTGGCGTGGCGCTCGGCCAGATCGTTTTTGAATGCAACAAGGCGCTCCAGAAGGGATGGCGCAGTGCTGGTACCAGTTGTAAAAGCCATATCGTTACCTTTTTCTCAGCGAGACCTTGTGTCAGCGGTCTGACGTGTTCGTCTCTGTTGACCTCAATTTAGTGAAATGCTGCGTCGCAACAAGTCACACGTTTACAATGCCGCTATGCAGCGAATGCATGGCTTAACCCGTTGTTTTGCTTACCTAACGTCAGCAGAATTATGACGTTTTTGTGAACTGCCGCAGCGCGTATCGCATATCTGCGGGCGGTGCACAGTTATCCATCAGTTTGAAAACATTTTCGCGGGTATGCGCTGTGGGGTTGCCCTTCGTCGCGCAGGCGCTCACTTAGTTGGTAACGGAAATTGACGACGACAGGATGCCCCGATGACTGTGACCCGCGAGACGATTCTTGATGCCCTGCGTGTGCTGAAGCTGCCCGACGGCGAAGACGTTGTTGCCAAGGACATGGTGCGCGCGCTCACGATTGACGGGGACACCGTGCGCTTCGTCATTGAGGCGGCGCCGGAAATCGCCAAGCACCTAGAGCCGCTGCGCGCAGCCGCCCAGCAGATCGTGGAACGAATGGACGGTGTCACCACCGCGTCCGTACTGCTGACCGCGCATTCCGACAAAAAACCGCCGTCGCTGAAAGTCGGCAAACATCCAGAGCCCCAAGCTGGCCCGTCGAAGCCAAAGGGCGTCGCCCGCATTCTGGCTGTGGCTTCCGGCAAGGGTGGTGTCGGCAAGTCGACGTTGTCTTCGAACCTAGCTGTGGCGCTGGCCAAGCAAGGCCGCCGTGTGGGCCTGCTGGATGCGGATATTTACGGACCGTCCCAACCGCGCATGATGGGGGTCAGCAAGCGCCCTGCGTCCCCCGATGGTAAAACGATCATCCCGCTGAAGGCGCATGGCGTCACGATGATGTCCATCGGCCTGATGATGGACCCCGACAAAGCCATCGTCTGGCGTGGCCCTATGCTTATGGGCGCGTTGCAGCAGATGCTGGGGCAGGTGGAGTGGGGGGAGCTGGATGTGCTCATCGTTGATCTGCCACCGGGCACCGGCGACGTCCAACTGACGCTTTGCACTAAGTCCGAGCTAAGCGGCGCTATCGTGGTCTCCACGCCGCAAGACGTGGCTTTGCTGGATGCGAAGAAAGCCATTGATATGTTCAACACCTTAAAGACACCGGTCCTCGGGCTCGTGGAAAACATGTCTATGTATATATGCCCGACCTGCGGGACGGAGGCGCATATCTTCGGCCACGGTGGCGTCAAGGACGAGGCCGCCAAAATGGGGCTGCCGTTCCTTGGTGAAATTCCGCTTGATATAGATGTGCGCCTGTCCGGCGATAGCGGCACCCCCATCGCGGCGGGGGATGGCCCTGTGGCGCAAGCCTACGCCAAGCTGGCGGAAGGCTTGGTCAAAGGCGGTATGGCTTGACCGGTCTCTATATATAAGAGTAGGAGGCGGCAGGGCAGCAGAATGCCCGCCGCCCGCAAGGCTCGTCCTTTTGGTGAAATTCTGCATCCAGCACGATCACATCTGCAACTGACGCGCAGGGTGATGGCAACGCGGGCTCCATCAAGCCGATTTCGCGTCATCTTGTATAAGGTGATCAAATGACCAACCTAGACCCAATGCCTTCGGTCGAAGATCTGAAGGCCCAAGCCAAGCGGTTGCGCACGCAGCTGGCTGTCTTGAATACCCCCGTGTCGCATTCCCAGTCGTTGGAGCTTCTGGCCCAGCAGATGGGCATGCGCGACTGGAACACGCTACAAGCCCGCGCCTCGGCGCTTTCCAACCACCGCCCGCCTTGGGCGGTCGGGGATTTCGTGCGGGGCCGCTATCTGGACCAGCCCTGTGCGGGGCGCATCCTGTCGCTGTCAGCTATTGCTGGCGGGCGCTACCGTATGACGCTGCATTTGGACGAGGCCGTGGATGTCGTGACCTTCGACAGCTTCTCGTCGTTCCGCCAGCGCATCAATGCGACGGTGGACAGTCACGGCGTCAGTGTGGGCAAGCGATCCGACGGGGTCGCGCATCTGGTGCTCCAACCCTAATTCCGCGGGAAATCGCAAACAGAGGCCGTGTGAAGGCAACTTCACGCGGCTTTTGACGTTTTGCCTGTGGATAACTTGCGCTGCGAATCAAAATCGGCTCAAAAGGCGGTGATTCGGTTGGGAATTCATGGGTCGCGCGTGGGATTTCAGGGAAAAACCCAAAAATCATGGGAATTTATGGGAAAAACTTACAGAAATTTTGCCTACCATATTTAGTGGTCGCTCACGCTCTCGTTACCATTTGAGCTAAAAATAGCCCCGTTCCTACATGTTGAGTGAGACGACTGGATACTATTTCCCATCCTGTCCCGTAAAAACCCATTGATTACCATGTAGTGCCATGGCACAAAGTTCTCATGGTAAAGACGGCAACTAAAAAACAAGGGGCGGCTAAGAACCCCAAGGCGACCAAAAGGTTTCATACAGGCACCGACTTTATCTAACTACGTTTGGCCCTGCGCGAGCAGACATCCCCCCAGGTGGCGCGGGTCAAACATCTCCCTGAACGGGAACGAGGGCGGCAGGTTGATCAGTGGCAGCAGATCAACTTGCCGTTTTCCGTTTAAGGGCCGGAATTGAGAAAGGGTGGCGCGAGAAGTGGCACAACGGTTCAGAGGCGAAGGCGTCCACAAGGTGGACAGCAAGGGCAGGGTGTCCATCCCCGCTCTGTTTCGCCGCGTTCTGGAAGCGTCTGATCCCGACTGGACCGAAGGTCTTAGCCCCAACGTCGTCATCGTATACGGCGGAAAAAATCAAAATTACCTAGAGGCCTACACCCAAGAGGCCATTCAGGAAGTCGACGACAAGATCGCGCGTTTGCCGCGCGGCTCCAAGCAGCGTCGCGCGCTGGAGCACATCTTCAACTCGCAATCCTTGCCCACCCAGCCTGATGACACAGGCCGCCTCGTGCTGCCTGCCAAGCTGCGTGAGAAAGTCGGTATCACCAACGAGGCGAAGTTCGTTGCGATGGGCGACACCTTCCAGATTTGGGCGCCAGATGCCTTCGATGATCGCAACGCCGATATCGAAGATTGGTTGGACGAGCAGGGCGAGGACTTCGATCCGCTCGAGTTGTTGGAGATGGCCTCAGAGCCATCTGTTACGGAGTAGGTCCATGTCTGCAAAAGTGCCGCGTGAGACAAACCCTGATGCGCCGCACCTGCCGGTTCTCATTGATGCGATCCTAGATCTGGTGACACCGCAAGGCGTGTGGGTCGATGGCACCTTCGGGGCTGGCGGTTATTCGCGCGCTTTCCTTGATAAGGGCGCCAAGGTTATCGGCATCGACCGTGACCCTTTGGTGTTCGATATGGCCGCCGATTGGGCGGGCACCTATCCCGATTTGACCTTGAAGCGCGGCACTTTCTCGGAGCTGGACACGCTTGCGGGCGATTTGGTCGACGGTGTGGTTCTGGACCTCGGCGTGTCATCCATGCAGCTCGATCAGGCGGAGCGCGGCTTTTCCTTCCTACGCGACGGCCCGCTGGATATGCGCATGGGGCAAGACGGGTTAAGCGCCGCTGATCTGGTTAACGACGGGTCAGAAGCCTTGTTGGCCGACATCCTGTTCCAATACGGCGAAGAACGCGCCTCGCGCCGCATCGCCAAAGCGATCATCGCCGCCCGCCCGATCACCACAACGGCCAAGCTGGTCGAGGTGATTGAGAGTGTCTTGCCGCAAGGCAATCCCAGTAAAAGCCACCCCGCAACCCGCAGCTTCCAAGCTTTGCGCATCGCGGTGAATGACGAATTTGGCCAGTTAATCAGCGGGTTGGAGGCGGCAGAACGTGCCCTGAAACCCGGCGGTGAATTGGCCGTTGTGACCTTCCATTCGTTGGAAGACCGCATCGTGAAGAAATATCTGCAAGCCCGCGCTGGCAAAACCAGCGGCGGGTCGCGTTATGCACCTGAACAACAGGTCGACGCACCAACCTTCGAGTTGATCACCCGCAAAGCGGTGACGGCTGACAAGGACGAGCTGGCGCTAAACCCGCGCTCGCGCTCGGCCAAGCTCAGGGTAGGGCGGCGCACAGACGCCCCCGCAGCAGACAAAGGACGGGCCGGTTTGGGCCTGCCGAAACTGACAGGACAGGAGCTACTGTAATGCGTGGACTATTTTACACTGTGTCGGCCCTTGCGGTCATGGGCTTGGGATACTGGGCTTACTACGAGAACTACGAAACCCAAGAAGCCCTGCGCACGGCGTCCGGCTTGCAACGCGAAATCGGCTCCTCGCGTGAAACCATGTCCGTGCTTGCCGCGGAATGGGCATATCTGAACCGCCCAGAGCGCCTGCGCGATCTTGCGGATCTGAACTTCCCCGATCTGGAATTGCTGCCGATCACGCCCGACCAGTTCGGCGACGTGGCACAAGTGGCCTTCCCGCCGCCAGAAGTAGAGTTGAACCTCGACGAGATCAACGGCGCGGTCGATGTGCGCGGCAACTACCTCGCAGAGGACGGAGAGCAATATCCATGATCCGGACCCCGCTGCGCCCCTTGGCGCGAATTCTGCAAGCAAGACAGAAGGGCGAAAACCCAGACCGTATTGAGCGCGAAAACATCCGCGCCCGTCACGAAGAAATGCGCGACAAGATGCGTCAACGCGCCGAAAGCCGCCTGCTGTTCGTGGGCCTTTTCTTCGTGATCGCCTTCCTCATGATCGGTGGCCGCATGACCGAACTGGCCTCCTCCGAGGCCGTGGAGCCGCGTGCTTCCGCCTCCGGCGCAAACATCGTTGCGCAACGCTCCGACATCGTGGACCGTAACGGCCGCGTGCTGGCGACCAACCTGATTACAAACTCGCTCTACGCCCAGCCGCATCTGATGATCGAGCCTGAACGCGCCGCGAAAGAGCTGGTCGCGATCTTCCCTGATCTGAATTTGGAACGTTTAAGTAAAGATTTCACTGGGTCTCGTAAGTTCTTGTGGATCAAGAAAAAACTTAGCCCAGAACAGATGCAGGCTGTGCATGACATTGGCGATCCCGGCTTGCTGTTCGGGCCACGTGAAATGCGCCTCTACCCGAATGGAAAGCTGGCGGCTCACGTTTTGGGCGGGGCCAGCTTCGGGCGCGAGGGTGTCCACTCCGCAGAGGTGATCGGCACCGCTGGCGTCGAGAAAGCCTTCGACGACTACCTGCGCGATCCGGCAATGGACGGCGCACCGCTGCGCCTGTCCCTCGACATGACTATTCAGGCGGCCTCCCGCGAAGTGTTGCAAGGCGGCATGAAGCTGATGAACGCCAAGGGTGCCACAAGCATCCTGATGGACGTCCACACAGGGGAGGTCATTTCGATGATCTCTCTGCCGGACTTCGACCCCAACACCCGTCCGAACGGGCTGATCAAGGGCGACCCGTCCGACAGCCCGTTGTTTAACCGCGCGGTGCAAGGCGTCTACGAACTCGGCTCCACCTTCAAGATTTTCGCAGCGGCCCAAGCATTGGAGCTGGGGCTGGTGAACCCGTCGACCGTGATCAACACAAAAGGCCCGATGCAAAAAGGCCGCTTCCGCATTCGCGACTTCCACAACTACGGCCCCGAGCTGAGCGTGACGGATATCATCGTGAAGTCCTCGAACATCGGCACCGCGCGCATGGCGCTTGATATCGGGGCGAAGCGTCAGCAGGATTTTCTGAGTTCGCTTGGCTTCTTCGCACCCACACCTGTGGAACTGGTAGAGGCCCCCGGTGCCAAGCCGTTGCTGCCCAAGAAGTGGGCAGATATCCACACTATGACCGTATCTTACGGCCACGGTATGGCCGCCAGCCCGCTGCACCTTGCCGCCGCCTATTCAACGATGGTGAACGGCGGTACGTTGGTGAAACCGACCTTGCTGAAGCAAGAGGTCGCAGTTAAAGGCCCGCGCGTCATCTCGGAGCGCACATCGGCGCAGGCCCGTGACATGCTGCGCGCCGTCGTGGAACGCGGCACCGCGTCCTTCGCGCGTGTTGAGGGATACGAAGTCGGTGGCAAAACCGGCACCGCTGACAAGCCAAAGAACAACGGCGGCTATCACAAGGATAAGGTCATCGCGACTTTCGCCTCGGCCTTCCCGATGAGTGACCCGAAATACGTGCTCATCGTGACGCTGGACGAACCATCGGAAAATTCCGGCAAAAAACCGCGCCGCACCGCCGGCTGGACTGCCGTTCCCGTGGCCGCCGAAATGATCCGCCGCACCGCCCCCCTTTTGGGCTTGCGGCCAGTGCTGGATCGCGATGAATTAAGCCAAGTCGTAAACACGGCGTCGCAGTAGCCCTTTTAGGCAATCTGGGGCGGCTACCCAGGGGGCAGTATGGCACGCACACGCGCAAGCTTGAATGAATTGGGGCTGACCGCCCAAGGTGGGGCGGAGGCCGAGGTCACCGGCCTGTCCGTCGACAGCCGCACGGTGAAGCCGGGCCATTTGTTTGCAGCCTTGCCCGGGACGAATGTGCACGGCGCGGAGTTCATCCAATACGCCCTGCGCATGGAGGCGGGCGCAATTCTGACAGACCCCGCAGGGGCCGCGATTGCGGAAGAGGAAATCGCAGCCTCCGGCGCGGCGCTGATCGTCACCGAAGACCCGCGCCAAGCGTTGGCCTATGCCGCTGCTCTTTGGTTCGGCGCACAGCCCGGCAACATGGTGGCGGTGACCGGCACGAACGGCAAAACCTCGGTCGCCAGCTTTACCCGCCAAATCTGGCTGGAGCTGGGCCTTCAGGCCGTCAACTTTGGCACGGCTGGTGTCGAGGGCGTGTTTACAGCGCCCATGACCCACACCACGCCGGAGCCGATTACCCTGCACAAGCTGCTCTCCGAGATGGCAGGCCACGGCGTGACCCACGCCGCGATGGAAGCTTCCAGCCACGGGCTGGAACAGCGCCGCCTTGACGGGGTGCATCTGATCGCTGCCGCCTTTACAAACTTCACCCAAGACCACCTCGATTACCACGCGACCTTCCACGAATATTTCAACGCCAAGGCGGGCTTGTTTCGCCGCGTGCTGGAGCAAGACGGCGTCGCGGTGATCAATATGGACGACCCTAAAGGCGTCGACATGGCCGCCATCGCGAACGAGCGCGGGCACCGTCTGTTGCGTGTTGGCACCTCTGATCACTGTGACCTGCAACTGCTTGGCCAGCGTTTTGACGCCACGGGGCAGGATTTGCGGTTCTCTTTTGCGGGACAGACCCATCAGGCGCGCCTTGATTTGATCGGGGGCTTTCAGGCCTCCAACGTCATGATCGCCGCCGGTTTGGCGATTGGGGCAGGGGCGAAGCCCGAGGACGTGTTTCAAACCCTGCCAATGCTGACCACCGTGCGGGGCCGGATGCAAAAGGCCGCGACACGTGCGAACGGGGCTGCCGTGTTCGTCGATTACGCTCACACGCCCGACGCCCTCGCGACTGCGCTCAAGGCGATGCGCCCGCACGTCATGGGCCGCCTTGTTGTGGTGTTCGGGGCGGGCGGTGACCGCGACAAGGGCAAGCGCCCGCTGATGGGGGCCGCTGCACGCGACAACGCAGACGTGGTGTTTGTGACGGATGACAACCCGCGCTCCGAAGATCCGGCCTCCATTCGCGCCGCGATCATGGACGCCGTGCCAAGCGCCACCGAAGTCGGTGACCGCGCGGAGGCCATCTTGCGCGGCGTTGATGCGCTTGGCGCTGGCGACACGCTGCTGATTGCAGGCAAGGGGCATGAGACGGGGCAGACCGTCGGCGACGACGTGTTGCCATTTGATGATGTGGAACAGGCCAGCGTCGCGGTGGCCGCGTTGGAGGGCACACTATGACACTCTGGACTTCTGAGGAGGCCGTCGCCGCCACAGGCGGCACATCGGCGGTCGCGTGGCAGGCCACTGGCGTCTCCATTGATACGCGTACATTGCAGGCGGGGGACATGTTTGTGGCCCTCAAGGATGTGCGCGACGGGCATGATTTTGTGGCGCAAGCCTTGGCTGCGGGCGCGGCCTGCGCACTGGTGTCCCGTATCCCCGAGGGCGTAGCTGCGGACGCACCTCTGCTGGTCGTTGAGGATGTGTTAACCGGATTGGAAGCGCTCGGACGTGCTGCGCGCGCACGCACGGATGCGCGCGTTATTGGCGTCACAGGCTCCGTCGGGAAAACCTCCACCAAGGAAATGTTGCGCACTGCGCTGACGGGCCAAGGCGCGGTTCACGCGGCAGAAAAAAGCTACAACAACCATTGGGGCGTTCCGCTGACATTGGCGCGGATGCCCAAAGATACTGATTTTGCGGTGATCGAGATCGGCATGAACCACGCGGGCGAGATCGCGCCGCTGGCCAAAATGGCCCGCCCGCATGTGGCGCTGATTACCATCGTTGCCCCCGCCCATCTGGAAGCCTTCGCCTCCGTCGAAGATATCGCCCGTGAAAAAGCCGCGATCTTTGAGGGGCTGGAGCAAGGCGGCACCGCCATCATCAACGCCGACCTGCCCACTACCGATTTGTTGCTGTCCAAAGCACCGGCCAACCGCCAGACGTTTGGCGAAGCCGAAGGCGCCGATTGGCAACTCCTAGAGGCCACATCCGGCGACGCGTCGACCGTTTGCCGCGCCACCCATGACGGCGCAGCACTGGTGTTCAAACTCGGCGCGCCGGGGCGGCATTTTGCCATGAACGGGTTGGCCTGCCTTGCCGCCGCCACGGCGGCGGGTGCCGATCTGGGCCGCGCCGCCGTAGAACTCGGCAATTGGGCACCGCCATCGGGGCGCGGCCAACGCCGCTTTATCCACCTTGATGCGCATATGCCGGAGCAGGGAATCGACCTGTTCGATGACGCCTATAACGCCAACCCTGCTTCCGTAGGGGCAGCTTTGGCCGTGCTCGCCAGCGCCAATCCGCCGGATACCGCTGGCCGTCGGGTGGCGATTTTGGGGGATATGAAGGAACTCGGTGCGACCGAGGACGATTTGCATGCAAGCTTCGCCACCCATCCCGCGATGGATGAAATCCAGCAAGTCCATTGCGTTGGCCCGTTGATGAAGCACCTCTACGATGCGCTGCCATCCTCCAAGCAGGGTCTGTGGGCCGCCACCAGCGCGGAGCTGGCCGCAAGCCCCTTGGCCTTGGTCAAGGCGGGCGACGTGGTCATGGCAAAGGGGTCTTTGTCCATGAAAATGGCGCTGATCGTTGACGCCATCACAAATTTGGGCCAATCCGTAGCTGGTAACTAACAGGGACACCGCTACATGTTGTATTGGCTCACCGCATTCTCAGATGGCGGCGATTTCTTTAACCTATTTCGCTACATCACGTTTCGCGCGGGCGGAGCTTTCTTCACGGCGCTGATCTTCGGCTTCATGTTTGGTCGCCCGTTGATCAACTTGCTCAAGCGCAAGCAGCGCAATGGCCAGCCAATCCGCGATGACGGCCCCGAAAGCCACATCCTGACCAAACAGGGCACGCCCACCATGGGCGGCGTGCTGATCCTTGGCGCGTTGATCCTGTCGACATTGCTCTGGGCAAGGCTCGACAACGGGTTCGTGTGGATCGTGTTGTTCGTCACCGTCGGGTTCGGGGCCATCGGCTTCGTGGACGACTACGCCAAGGTGACATCGAATTCGCACGCGGGTCTCTCCGCGCGCATCCGTCTGATCATCGGTTTCGCCATTGCTGCCGTGGCGGGGTATTTCGCCACGACCGTCCATCCCGATGCCTTGGTCAACCAACTGGCCTTGCCGATCTACAAGGACACGCTGGTTAACCTTGGCTTTATGTTCATCCCGTTTGCGATGTTCGTCATCGTCGGGGCCGCGAATTCCGTGAACCTGACCGACGGCCTCGACGGGCTTGCCATTATGCCGGTGATGATCGCCGCCGCGACTTTGGGCGTGATCGCCTATGCCGTGGGCCGCGTTGACTTTACCGAATACCTTGGCCTGCACTACGTGCCCGGCACCGGCGAATTGCTGATCTTTATGGCCGGCCTCATCGGCGGCGGGCTGGGTTTCTTGTGGTACAACGCGCCACCTGCTGCGGTCTTTATGGGCGATACTGGCTCGCTGGCCTTGGGCGGCGCGCTTGGCGCAATTGCCGTTCTGACCAAGCACGAATTGGTCATGGGCATCGTCGGCGGCCTGTTCGTCGTTGAGACATTGTCGGTGATCATTCAGGTGCTCTACTTCAAGAAAACCGGCAAGCGGGTGTTCCTGATGGCCCCGATCCACCATCACTTCGAGAAGAAGGGTTGGGCCGAGCCACAAATCGTGATCCGCTTCTGGATCATTTCGCTGATCCTCGCGATGATCGGCTTGGCAACGCTCAAAGTTCGTTAACCTAGGACATCTCTCATGCCCCATGCTGAAATCAAATACTCCGCCGATATGAGCCTCGACACGCAGGCGATGATGGGGCTGATCGAAACCACGGTCGCCAACCACGACAGCGGCGCGGGCGCGGTGAAATCCCGCGCCTACCGTGTGGAGGATTTTCAAAGCACGCATGTACTGATCACCCTCACGTTGCTGCCCAAGGCGCACCGCGACGCGGCGTTTATGAATGCGCTTCTGGCGGACCTGACGGCGGGGCTGAAAGCGTTGGTGGACCAGCCCTGCGCCTTCTCGTTGGAACTGGCCTTTAACGGGCCATACTACCACACGGACTACCTGCAAGGGGCCGCCACATGATCCCCGTCCAAGGCTATTCCGGTGCCACGGTTGCGGTGCTGGGCCTTGGCCGCTCCGGCCTCTCTGCCGCGCGCGGTTTGCGCGAGGGCGGTGCGAATGTCGTCGTTTGGGACGACAATGAACAGGCCCGCGACGCGGCCACAGCCGAGGGTTTCACCACGCGGGAGCTGGCAAAGCAGGGCGCGTTTGACGGCGTGGCGACATTGATCGTCTCCCCCGGTATCCCGCACTTGTATCCCGAGCCCAACAAGGTCGTGCGCGCCGCATGGGACGCGGGCGTTCCCGTTGATAACGACATCTCGCTGTTCTTCCGCTCTTTTGCGACGCCGGAGTGGGACAACTTCGAGCGCATGCCCAAAATAATCGCGGTGACAGGCTCGAACGGCAAATCGACCACATCCGCATTGATCCACCACATTCTGGAACACGCCCAACGACCCACGCAACTTGGCGGCAACATCGGGCGCGGCGTGCTGGATCTGGATCCCGCAATCGACGGCGAAGTCGTCGTGCTGGAACTGTCGAGTTACCAAACCGACCTTGCCAGATCGCTGACGCCCGACGTGGGCATTTTCACCAACCTCAGCCCCGACCATCTGGACCGTCACGACGGTCTGGGCGGATACTTCGCGGCCAAACGGCGACTGTTTTCCGAAGGTGGGCCGGATCGCTGCATCATAGGTGTGGACGAGGACGAGGGGCAGTATCTTGCCAATCAAATGGCCGGAAACGCCGTTGATGACCGCGTCATCCGCGTCTCCAGCGGGCGCAAGCTGACGGGGGACGGCTGGACCGTGTTCGCCAAGAAGGGCTTCCTTGCGGAATGGCGCAAGGGCAAGCAAATGGCGTCCATCGACCTGCGCACGGTGCCCGGACTTCCAGGCGCGCACAATCACCAAAACGCCTGCGCCGCCTACGCGGCCTGCCGCAGCGTCGGGCTTGCCCCGCGCGTGATCGAGGCCGCGTTCCACAGTTTCGGCGGCTTGCCGCACCGCTCCCAACGGGTGGGGGAGGCAAACGGCGTGACCTTCGTGAACGACAGTAAGGCAACCAACGTCGACAGCGCCGCCAAGGCGTTGCAAGCTTTCCAGAACATTCGCTGGATTTGTGGCGGGCTGGAGAAGGAGGGCGGCCTGTCCGCGCTTTTGCCGCATGTCGGCGGCGTCACTAAGGCCTATGTGATCGGGCGCGAAGCGGCGAATTTCGCGATGCAACTCGGCGATCTGCCCCATGAGGTTTGCACCGATATGGCCACCGCCGTCGCCCGCGCTGCGGCGGATGCGGTCAAAGGCGACACGGTGCTTCTGGCCCCCGCCGCCGCAAGTTTCGATCAGTACGACAGCTTCGAGAAGCGCGGCGATGATTTCATCGCGCAGGTCGCGGCGGTCACTGGCGGCTAGGCGGGGGGATACCTTGCGGCGGCGCTCATTGACGGGGCCCGTCGCACCCGTTAGAAATTTCCTATGATTGCTTAACTCTCTTCCGTTCGACCTGAAAAGGTCTTGGTTTCGTGCCGGAGCTGGCCCTCGCGCCAGTTCTCGGTACGTTGGTGACTAACGTGAAAAGAGAACTCATGATTTCCTACATTACGATCGGGTCAAACGACCTGACAGCTTCGGCTGCTTTCTTCGACGTGCTATTCGGGGCGTTGAAAGGCACTCGCGCCTATAGCTTGGATACGATGATCGGCTACAGCTTCGGCCCCGACGCGCCAATGATCATTGTAACCCGCCCGTTTGACGGCTCGGAGGCGTCCCACGGGAACGGCACCATGATCGCGCTGGCGGCGAAAGACCGTGCGCACGTTGACGCGGTGCATGCGTTGGCCTTGGCCCATGGTGCCACCGACTGCGGTCCGCCGGGGGAGCGCGGCGCGCGCTTTTACGGCGGCTATTTCCGCGATCCAACAGGCAACAAGTTCAACATCAGCCTGTCGGCATAACATCAGCTTAGGGGGCCGCACTGGCCTTGGGCGATAGCATCTCGTACCGCTTGATCATCGGGCGGCACGGGGTAGCGAAGGTGGCGTTTTTGATATCGGCCTGTGGGTGCGGTCCCATCCTGTTGGCGGACAGCGCGTTGCGCGCCATCGGCCCCAACAGCAGACTTTCGGCACCAGCGCCATTGGCGAACAACACCTGATGGTCCTCAAGGAGCAGGTGAATATAGGACATCCGGCGCTTACCCAACGCAAGTCGGGCAGGGATGCGGGGGGCGTCTACCAGATGCTTGGCCTTTACAAATCGGTTGCCCAGCAAAAGCCTGTGCTGTTGGGACACCACAAGCGGCGCCGTGTTGCCAAGCGCGCCGGTTGCGATTAGCACTGGCGCGTACTTGCGGTTCGCCGCCAGCTGCGCCGCGGTGAGCGTCCGACGCCCGACCCATAAAACCGGCTGGACGCCGTTGTCCGCCGTCTGGACCAGATCGCCGGCCCCTATGTCGTCCACAGCCCTTGGCCCGCTTGGCGTCAGGATCGCGGTCTCGGAGCAGAAGCACACCACATCCCCGCCGCTAAATTCGCTGTAGGCGTAGCTCTGCTCGGGACTGGCGCCGGGCGTGTATTCGGCAGCCGTCACGGTGTAACTCACGTTCGGGTCTATCGGGCCGCTGAAAATGAAAAAGTCCTGCAGCTGCGCCCCACCACCGGGGTCGCCGGAGTCCACCCGCAGTGTAACGCGCCCAACCAGTATCTCCGCGCCGGTCACCGGATGGGTGATGGTCAACACGTCGTCAAGGGATGCAAGCCCTTGGTCATAGGTGCCGCCACCGCTGTTCGTCAGGCTGCCCGTCTGACGCCCCGCGCCAAAGGTTTCAGCGTGCTGCGCCCCGAAAGAGGCGAAGTCTGTCTCATCATCGTCGGCGGAGAAGGCCAAATCGGTAAACGGCCCCGTCCCAAGCGAGAACGGACCGCCAACGAAATAAGTGCTCGCGTCGGTTTCCGACACAAGTACCGCCTGCGTGCCGGTCAGCTGTGTTGCCACGTTCGATCCCCCGTTTTCTACATCGGGATTTCGGGCGCAGCCTATGAATTCTGCCTTAAGGCGAGGCCGGAAACTTCCGGCAATATGTTGCAAATCATCTGGTTTGCGCCTTCACGCGCAAGGGGGGGCATACGGCAGGTTGCGAGGGTCACCGGCGGCGTCCTCGTCACATCCCCGTGAAAGGGGCGTTTTGCGCACCCGTTTCAGCAGATTTGTGGCACGGTTTGCTGGACGGCGAGGGTGCATTACCTAGGGGGCGGTTATTATGAAAAGCAAATTACTCGCCTTCGGGCTCGCAGGCACAGTGATTGCGGCGCTGTGTTGTGTCACGCCGTTGCTGCCGATCGTCTTGACGGCGTTGGGGCTAACGGGGCTGATCGGCGCAGTTTACACTGACACGGTGTTGCTGCCAGTCTTGGCTGGCTTTCTGTTGCTCACCGCGGTCGCGCTATGGCGGTTGCGCAGGCGGGGCGTTTAAGTGACTTGGCGGTAGGCCGCGTCCCGTTCGGCCTCGCTCAGCACATAGGGTTTCACCACAGACCGCGCGTCATCACCAAAGAACGGGTTCTTTTTCCACGACCCCGTGATCCGCGCCTTGAGCAGGTTTCTGATGGTGAACCCCGCAAATCGCAGCAGGCTGCCGTGCGGTTTCGGGACGGGGGCGGTGGCATGCTCTGGCTTGTATTTGATCGTCACGGGGGGCAGCGCGTCGCGCTCGGTAATATTGGCCGTCATGAACCCCACGAAGGACAGTTTTGGCGTGCCCATCGTGTTGCAAAGCGCGGTGTTACAGCAGGAGGTGTGCCAGCGATAAAGCCCCTTAGGGGCAAGTTGCAGCACCGCCAACTTGTCCGCGCCCGATATTATCCGCACCTGTGAGGGCTGCGTTTGAAACAGATCGGTGCCGCCCGCGAAGTCCAGTACATGCGGCCCTTGCCCAAGGTGCTGCGCGAAGGCCTGACAATCTTTGCAGTAGCAGATCGCATGGTTGCAGCTGGCGGCATGGGGATCGTGGATCTCCGCTTGAAACGCGCCGCATTGGCACGCCACAGATAAAGCACGGGTCATGGATCGCCTCCTGTTTGGGTTGCGCACACCATTGCAACCGGCGTTCTCTTGCGCAATTGCAAAACTTGACACTGGATTGCTGGGGCTTTTGCCGTTAGGATTATGGGATAGATCCGAAAAATCGGACGATTGAGGCAGTTAAGGCGGTAATTCTCATGACTGAGATGGTGTATGGCACCGCTCTGGTGCATCCAGGCGAGCCAATTCTTCCCAAATGGTGGCGTACTCTAGATCGTTGGTCGATGACCTGCGTGTTCGCATTATTTGCGATTGGGCTTTTGCTGGGGCTGGCCGCGTCGCCGCCTCTGGCCGAGAAAAACGGCCTCGATCCTTTCCATTACGTGTCGCGTCAGGCGTTCTTTGGCTGCCTCGCGATGGTCACGATGGTGGCGGTGTCGATGATGTCGACGCTTATGGTCCGGCGCTTGGCCACCTTGTTTTTCTTGGTGACGTTGGTGGCCTTGGTGCTGCTTCCTGTCTTCGGCACGGACTTCGGTAAGGGTGCGACGCGCTGGTACTCGCTGGGCTTCGCCTCCTTCCAGCCGTCCGAGTTCCTGAAGCCTGTGTTTATCGTCACCTCCGCGTGGCTGATCGCGGGCGGGCAGGAGATCAACGGCCCCCCCGGTAAATTCTATTCCTTCCTTCTGACGCTGGTCGTCGTGGGCTTTCTGGCAATGCAGCCGGACTTCGGGCAGGCCTGTCTGGTGCTGTTCGGCTGGGGCGTCGTCTACTTCGTCGCCGGTGCGCCAATGATCTTGCTGGCGGGCATGGCGGGGGCGGTGGTTTTCGCGGGCCTCACCGCGTATTCCTTGTCCGAGCACTTTGCGCGCCGTATCGACGGTTTCTTGTCCGCAGAGGTCGATCCAACCACCCAACTGGGCTATGCCACAAACGCCATCCGCGAAGGCGGCTACTTCGGTGTCGGCGTGGGGGAGGGCTCGGTGAAATGGTCACTCCCCGATGCGCATACCGATTTCATCATCGCCGTGGCGGCCGAGGAATACGGCCTTGTCATGGTGCTGGCCATCATCACGCTTTACGCGATCTTTTCGGTGCGCTGCCTGCACCGTTTGATGAAGGAACGCGACCCGTTCATTCGCCTTGCAGGCACTGGCCTTGTCGCCATGTTCGCGATGCAGGCCGTGATCAACATGGGTGTGGCCGTGCGCCTGTTGCCCGCCAAAGGCATGACGTTGCCCTTCGTTTCTAACGGCGGTTCGTCGTTGATTGCAGGCGGTATTGCGCTAGGCATGCTGCTGGCCTTCACCCGCCAACGCCCACAAGACGAGATGCGCGATATCCTTCTCAGCCGTAGAGGCCACTGATGTCTGATGCGCCACTTCTGGTGATCGCCGCAGGCGGCACCGGCGGGCATATGTTCCCCGCGCAGGCCTTGGCCGAGGCCATGCTGGCGCGTGGCTGGCGAGTCAAGCTGTCCACCGATGCGCGCGGCGCGCGCTACACCGGCGGCTTCCCGCATTCTGTTGAGATCGAGCAGCTGAAATCCGCGACATTCGCGCGGGGCGGAATCGTGGGTAAACTGACTGCGCCGTTCAAGCTTGCCGCAGGTGTGATGTCCGCCATGATGGGCTTTCGCAAGGATCGCCCAGCCGTGGTCGTGGGCTTCGGCGGCTACCCTAGTTTTCCTGCCATATCGGCGGCGTATCTGATGAAGCTGCCCCGCGCCATTCACGAGCAAAACGGCGTACTGGGCCGCGTGAACCAAGTCTTTGCCAAACGCGTCGACGCGGTGGCTTGCGGCACATGGCCCACGGATTTGCCCGACGGTGTGGAGGGGGTCTTCACCGGAAACCCCGTGCGCGGCGCGGTGTTGGAGCGGGCATCGGCGGGCTACATCTCCCCTGGTGACTACCCGATGAGCATCGTTGTCATCGGCGGCTCCCAAGGCGCACGTATCCTGAGCGAGGTTGTGCCCGCCGCAATCGCCGCCTTGCCAGAGCCCATGAAATCCCATCTGCGCGTCGCCCATCAAGCGCGCGACGAAGACGCTGAGACCGCCGCCGCGACCTATGCGCAGGCGGGCATCGACGCCGAAGTGAAGCCGTTCTTCCAGAACGTGCCTGCTCGTTTCGCAGAGGCCCAATTGGTGATCTCGCGCGCTGGCGCATCCTCCGTCGCCGATATCTCGGTCATTGGTCGCCCGTCGATCCTTGTCCCATTTGCCGCCGCCACGGCTGATCACCAAACCGCCAACGCGCGCGGGTTGGTTGAGGCGGGCGCGGCCATCATGATCCCCGAAAGCCAGCTGACCGCGCAAACCGTGTCGGACAGCATCGAAACCATCCTTGGCAACCCCGACGGGGCGCTTCAAATGGTGCATGCGGCCTTGTCCGTGTCGCGCCCTGACGCCACCGAGCGGTTGGTCGAAATTGTAGAAACTCTCGCAAAGAAGAGCGACGGAAAGTAAAATGAACGCATCCGCAACAAAACTCCCGTTAGAACTTGGCGCCATCCACTTTGTGGGCATCGGCGGCATCGGCATGTCCGGCATCGCAGAGGTGCTGTTGAACCTTGGCTACACCGTCCAAGGCTCCGATATGAAGACCTCTAAGATTACCGACCGGCTGGCAGAGTTGGGCGCGGAGATATTTGAGGGTCAACGCGCGGAAAATCTGGAAAACGCGGCCGTCGTCGTGATCTCCTCCGCGATCAAGGCGGGCAATGCGGAGCTGGACGAGGCCCGCCTCAAGGGCCTGCCGGTCGTGCGCCGCGCCGAAATGCTGGCCGAGCTGATGCGCCTGAAGTCAAACATCGCCGTCGCAGGCACCCACGGCAAGACCACCACCACCACGATGGTCGCGGCCTTGTTGGACGCGGGTGGCATCGACCCCACAGTGATCAACGGCGGCATCATTCACGCATACGGCTCCAACGCGCGCGTGGGGCAGGGCGAATGGATGGTCGTCGAGGCGGACGAGTCTGACGGCACGTTCAACCGCCTTCCTGCCACCATCGGCATCGTCACCAATATCGACCCTGAGCACATGGAGCACTGGGGCGACTTCGACAATCTGCGCCGTGGCTTTCTGGACTTCGTGTCCAACATCCCGTTCTACGGGCTCGCCGTGTGCTGCACCGATCATCCAGAGGTGCAAACGCTGGTGGGCAAGATCACTGACCGCCGCGTGGTCACCTTTGGCTTCAACGCGCAGGCCGACGTGCGGGCCATCAACCTGACGTATAAGGCTGGCGTCGCGCATTTCGACATCGCGCTGCAAAACGACGACATGGTGATCAAGGACTGTAGTCTGCCAATGCCGGGCGATCACAATGTCTCCAACGCGCTGAGCGCGGTGGCGGTTGCACGTCACTTGGGCATGAAGGCCGAGGAAATTAGGGCCGCCCTCGCAAGTTTTGGCGGTGTGAACCGCCGCTTCACCAAAGTCGGCGAAGTCGACGGGGTGACTATCATCGACGATTACGGGCACCATCCCGTTGAAATCGCCGCCGTCCTCAAGGCCGCGCGCCACGCCACCGAGGGCCGAGTTATTGCTATTCACCAGCCGCACCGCTTCTCGCGGCTGCATTCGCTGTTTGACGATTTCTGTTCCTGCTTCAACGACGCCGATGTGGTCGGCATCACCGATATCTTCGCCGCAGGCGAAGACCCCATCGAGGGGGCAGGCCGCGATGATCTGGTCTCTGGCCTGTTACGCCACGGTCACCGCCACGCACGCGCCGTGATGGATGAGGCCGATCTGGTCCGCTTGGTGCGCGAGCAGGCGACAGCCGGTGACATGGTCGTCCTTCTGGGCGCTGGCACAATCAGCGGCTGGGCTAACAGCCTTCCCGAAAAGCTCGCAAAAGCAGGTGGCAAATGACCGCCCGCACCGCATCCCAACCCACATGCGCAACGCGTCGCGCGGCGGCGGTCACATGAGCCCGTCGCTGATCGCAGCCTTCGTTTGGGTGATCGCCGCGAATGTCGCGGCCATGCTGCCATCCAGCGACAACCTGTGGCGCAGGGCCTATGTGCTGATCGCCATCGGCGTGCCGTTGCTGGGCTGGGTGACTTATGAGAACGGCCCATGGGTCGGCCTGATCGCCCTCGCTGCAGGCGTCTCCGTCCTGCGCTGGCCCGTCCGCTATCTGGGCCGATGGATGAGAAACAAAGCCGTCGGCGAACCGGCGGAGTAGGGTGGGGCGCGTCTGCCGCTTTGAGCAGCACAGTCTGCTAAATAATTGCGCTTGGAATGTGTTGGGGTGCGAAACTACGCCGCCAGTCGCGTCGGCGTTCAACGGCAGCAGCGCGACCATCTAACCAAATGAGATAGAGCTTAGAAAGCACCCACTGCGGGTCCCTATTCCGGCTCGAATTCCCACCTCTATTTGTGCCTGTAACACAGTGGCCGGTCTTAAGGCCGGCCACCTTTAGAGAGCCCACGTATCTCCGCGTGCGCTACCCTGTGCCCGTCAAGTCTTCGGCAAGCATCATCGCATTCCCGTCGGGATCATAGAAGGTCGCTGTCTTGACCATGCCGTCAACGACGTCAGTTTCGCCGTCAAATTTTACATTGGCCTGTTCCAACTTCTGCCGCGCCGTATCGAGATCGCCGATGCCAAAGACCGGAACACAGTTTCCGGGCGCGGGTTTGGTATGTTCGCCCATTCCAATCGTCACGCCGGGTGTGTTGGTTTGAATCTCTGACCAGCCCGCCTCATCTGCGTGGTAGAGTGTTTCAAACCCGAGTATGCTCTTGTACCAGTCCGCGCTTGCGTGCCGATCTTTGACCGAGAGCGCGATCGTAATGGTGTTTTGCAATGAAATGAGCGACATGATCTTCCCTTTTTGTTAAAAATATGTTAACTATACTTTATGGACATTAAGGCACTTGTCAACACCACGTCGAAAGCTTGGGCTATGCCGATTTTGGCGAACCTGCACGCAGGTGTTGCGGGGCGGCAGGCCCCGCTGCTGGCGGCCACCGGCGCGAGCAGAACCGCTTTCGCGCAAAGCATGGATCACCTGATCTCGATAGGATTATTGGAACGTAACCCCGGCCACGGGCATCCGCTCCGCCCTGAGTTCCGTCTGACACCGCGTGGGGTTTCTGCGGCAGCTATTGCCCACAGGATTCAGACAGTTACGGGCGAGGAAGATAGGGACCTGCTCCGCCGCTCATGGACCTTGCCGGTGCTGACGGCCATACACCGACCGAGCCACTTCAACGACATCAAGCGAAACTTGCAAACCATTACGGATCGCGCCTTGTCGCAGTCGCTAAAAGCGATGGAAGGCCGAAACTGGGTGCAGCGCCATGTTGATAGCGCCGCCCGTCCGCCAAGACCCACATATCTTGCCGTAAACACTGGCGAGTTAATAAGTCGCGTCACGGCGAGCGAGGTCCGTTTTCTGGGATAGGAAGCGGTTCCATGCCCGACGCAGCACCGACACCTTGCATAGACTTCGCAGAAAATCTTCTGAAACCCGCTTCAGCCAAATGTGCGGGGCGCTCAGTTCAGGTGTAGTTCAACCGCGTTCGCCACCGCAAACGGGGTGGCCCAATGGTCATATCCGATCTTGTCGTCAGTTTCGTAAAGGCTGTCCAGAAAGTCCGAAAAGCTGACAGCCTGTTGAAAGATATGGTTCTCGTTATTCTCCGCGCTCCCCCAAAGCGCGCCGTTTGACTGCCATAGGAATACCGCGCCAAAGTCTTCTGCGCGTAACGAAAGCAGAAAGATCAAGCCGCCGGGATCCTCTCCGATCAGCAGAAATCCGGTGGGAGCAGCATTGCCGAAAATTTCGCCCTTGGCGTGGGATGCGACATTCTCCAACCCAAACAACCGGTCGCAAATCGCCTGACGCTCCACGGACCAGCGAACTGTATCAGGCGTGACCTGATCAAACAGGTTGGGATAGGGAAAGCCACCGTCGTGCCGTGTCAGAAAGGCCTCGTAATCTGGGGGCAGTTGCGCATCTACGCTCACCGCGAAAGCTTCAACACGGGCCGCTTGGTCTGCGGGGATGGGCGCGCGGCCCTTCTCAGGAGCAATTTTCATAAACAGTCTCTGGTTCTAAAGGGTTCACACGTGTTGCCGCCGCTAATGAGCGAGGGCGCATTCATATGCTCGACGGGGTAAACCCTTTAGCGCGTCATCATCAATACCGCCAAGCGCCGATGGGTTGCATCGTTTCAACTTAACCCAGCGTATCAAATCCGCAAGCCGAGGGTGCTGGAGGCCGCAGGCTTTGAAACTCAGCTTTCCCCTTGCCCAAATGGCCCCTCGCATTTAGCACGGAATCCATGACAAATTTCCCCACTCCTCGCGGCACTTTGACGCCTGATCGCCCTTTGGCGGACCTCACTTGGCTGCGTGTCGGTGGCCCCGCCATGGCGCTGTTCCAGCCTGCCGACCACGATGATCTGGCCGCGTTCCTACGCGACCTTGCCCCCGAAATCCCTGTGTTTCCTATGGGTGTCGGCTCCAACCTGATCGTGCGGGATGGCGGGCTGGATGCTGTGGTGATCCGCTTGGGGCGCGGCTTTAATGGCATCTCTTTTGACGGCACCCGTGTGATTTGCGGTCCAGCGGCGCTCGACGCGCATGTGGCGCGCAAGGCGGCGGACGCGGGGTTGGACTTGACGTTCCTGCGCACGATCCCCGGTGCGATCGGTGGCGCGGTGCGGATGAATGCGGGCTGCTACGGCTCCTACATCGCGGATGTGTTCGTTGAGGCCAAGGCCATCACGCGGGACGGCGAAGCGGTGACGCTGACTGCCGAAGATCTGAAATTCGCCTACAGGTCGTCGGAGTTGCCTGACGGTATGGTGATTGTCGAGGTCGCGCTGGAGGCCACGGCGGGTGACCCCGAAGACCTGCACCAACGCATGACCGACCAATTGGCCAAGCGCGATGCAACCCAGCCCACCAAGGACCGCACCGCAGGCAGCACCTTTCGCAATCCGGCGGGATTCTCGTCTACAGGCAAGGACGATGACACCCATGAGTTGAAAGCGTGGAAGGTCATTGAGGATGCGGGCCTGCGCGGCCACACCCTCGGCGGCGCGCAAATGAGCGAAAAGCACCCGAACTTTTTAATCAACACCGGTGGCGCTACGGCAGCGGAGTTGGAAGATTTGGGCGAGTTGGTGCGGAAAAGGGTTCTCAAACACTCCGGAATAGAGCTACAATGGGAGGTGCTTCGGGTCGGTAAACGCTAACCTGAGCAGGCACTAACCAAATATAGTGGGTCAAAAAGACTCCAACACAAAATAAGCTCCGCAAAGGGGCATTTGAGGCGGATATGTCGAGCAGGACAATTCGCAAAGTGGTGGTACTAATGGGCGGCCCCTCGGCAGAGAGGGAAGTGTCGCTGTCCTCTGGGCGTGATTGCGCCACCGCGTTGCGTGAAACGGGCTATGATGTGGCAGAACTGGACGCAGGTCCGGATCTGGCTGCGCGCTTGTCCGAAATTAAGCCGGATGTTGTGTTCAACGCGCTCCACGGTCGCTGGGGTGAAGACGGCTGCGTGCAAGGTCTGCTCGAATGGATGCGCATCCCCTACACCCATTCGGGTGTGCTGGCCTCCGCCGTGGCGATGGACAAAGAACGCACCAAACAAATTTACCGCGAGGCCGGATTGCCCGCCGCCTACAGCGTGCTGGCCTCAAAGGCCGACGTGATGGCCGCCCATGTAATCCCCGCACCCTATGTGGTGAAGCCTTATAATGAAGGCTCTTCCGTCGGGGTCTATCTGGTCGAGGAAGGCGCAGCCACGCCGCCGCTGCTGTCCGACGACATGCCCGACACCGTGATGGTTGAAACATTCGCCCCCGGTCGCGAGCTGACCACCTCCGTGGTGGGCGACCGTGCGCTGGTCGTCACGGATATCCTGACGGACGGCTGGTACGACTACGACGCGAAATACGTCGAAGGCGGGTCGCGCCATGTGGTGCCCGCCGACATCCCCGAAGACATCACAGCGCTCTGCCTCGATTACGCTTTACGCGCGCACAATGCATTGGGATGCCGCGGCGTGTCGCGTACCGATTTCCGGTGGGACGAAAGCAAAGGCGCCGCAGGGCTGATCTTGCTGGAAACCAACACGCAACCCGGCATGACGCCCACGTCACTAACGCCAGAGCAGGCGCAGAAGTCGGGCATGTCCATGGCCGAGCTGTGCAAATGGATGGTGGAGGACGCGTCATGCGACCGTTAAACCCGTTCAACAAACCGCAGCCCAGTAACGACCCTGCGCCCAGCCGTTGGTCCTACCGGATGGAGCGCCTCTGGCTCACGCCGTCTTTCCGCCGCATCGTGCGGGTGGGAATGCCAAGCTTTCTGGTGGTGGCGTCGCTGGGGCTGTATTTCTCTAACGCCGACCGCCAGCAGGCGATTGCCGATAAATACACCGAAATTCGCCGTTCTATTGAGGAGCGCCCCGAGTTCATGGTCAAGCTGATGGCGATCGACGGGGCCTCCACTGGGCTAAACAGCGCGATCCGTGAAGTGATGCCCGTGGACTTGCCGATCTCCAGCTTTGATCTGGATTTGGAGGCCATGCGCAAGCAGGTCGAAAGCCTTGATGCGGTGAAGCGCGTTGATGTGCGGGTGCGCAAGGGCGGCTTGCTGCAAATCAATGTAGAAGAGCGCGTGCCCGCCGTCGTGTGGCGCGGGCCAGACGGGCTGGAGCTGCTCGACGGTGACGGGCACCGCGTGTCCGCGCTGCAAACGCGCTCTGCGCGTCCCGACCTGCCGTTCATCGCGGGGGAGGGGGCGAACGCCGCCGTCCCCGAGGCTTTGGCGTTGATCGAGCGCGCTGCCCCGATCCGCGACCGCATGATAGGTGTGGTGCGCATTTCCGAACGTCGCTGGGATGTGGTTCTTGACCGTGCCCAACGCATCATGTTGCCCCCACGCGACGCCGCCCGCGCGCTAGACCGTGTGCTGGCCCTGAACGACGCGCAAGACCTGCTGGCGCGCGACGTGACCCATATTGATATCCGTAACCCTGACCGTCCCACACTTAGAATGTCGTCTGACGCGCTGGCTTTCATGCGCGAAATGCAAGGCATCCAAGTGAAAAACAACCAATAACGAGAGACGAGCGTCCCATGACCGATCTGTACCAATCTCAACGCGCCATGAGAAACAAACGCCAAGCTGCCATGCAGCGGGGGGTTATCGCGGTGCTGGATGTTGGCTCCTCCAAAATCGCCTGTCTGGTGTTGCGCTTTGATGGTCCTGACAGCTTCCGCGACAGCGACGGCATCGGCTCCATGGCGGGGCAGTCGTCTTTCCGCGTCATCGGGGCCGCGACCACACGGTCGCGCGGGGTGCGCTTTGGTGAAATCGACGCGATGCACGAGACGGAGCGCGCGATCCGCACCGCCGTGCAAGCCGCGCAAAAGATGGCAGGCGTTCGGGTGGATCACGTGATTGCCTGTTTCGCGGGCGCGAAACCGCGCTCCTACGGGTTGGCGGGCAGCGTTGATCTGCACGACGGTGCGGTGACGGACAATTGCGTGGCGCGGGTTCTGTCCTCCTGCGACGTGCCTGACTATGGCGAGAACCGCGAAATTCTGCACGCGCAGCCCGTGAACTTTGCGGTCGACCACCGCTCCGGCCTCGCGGACCCGCGTGGGCAGGCTGGCAACTCCTTGTCCGTCGACATGCACATGCTCTCCGTGGACCGCGCACCGATTGAGAACCTGCTGTACTGCATCAAGCGCTGCGATCTGGAACTGGCAGGCATCGCATCCTCCAGCTACGCCGCTGGCATCTCCTCGCTGGTCGAGGACGAGCAGGAACTGGGCGCGGCTTGCATTGACCTTGGCGGCGGCTCCACCGGTATCTCTATCTTCATCAAGAAACACATGATCTATGCGGACACCGTGCGCATGGGCGGCGATCACGTCACCTCCGACATCTCCCAAGGCCTGCAAGTGCCGATGCCAACGGCGGAGCGGATCAAGACATTCTACGGCGGGGTTCAGGCCACGGGCATGGATGACCGCGATATGATCGACCTCAGCTCCGACACCGGCGATTGGGAACACGACCGCCGCACCGTCAGCCGCGCCGAGGTTATCGGCGTGATGCGCCCCCGCATGGAAGAAATCCTTGAGGAGGTCCGCGTTCGTCTCGACGCCGCAGGGTTCGAGCATCTGCCAAGCCAGCGCATTGTGCTGACTGGCGGCGCGTCCCAGCTTCCGGGGCTTGATGGTTTGGCGTCGCGCATTCTTGGCCAGCAGGTGCGCCTTGGCCGCCCGTTGCGTGTGCAAGGCTTGCCGCAGTCCGTCACGGGGCCTGGCTTTGCGTCGGCTGTGGGGACATGCCTGTTTGCGGCCCACCCGCAGGACGAGTGGTGGGATTTCGACATCCCCGTGGAGGGCTATCCGGCCCGTTCGCTCAAGCGCGCGGTGAAGTGGTTCAAAGACAACTGGTAGGAAGCGGATAGATGGCACATCGCGGAGCAGGTGGCACAGACGGCGGCGCGGGCAGTTTCCTGCTCGGCTTCGTGATGATGTGCGCGGGCGGCTACATGCTGCTCAACGGGATCATCGTGCGCCCGCAATTCGGCATGGGCATGGTGGCGTTCCGCCTTGGTGGCCTGCCGGTGACCTCCGGTATGATCTTGGTGCCGTTCATCTTCGGGGTGGGCATGATCTTTTATAACTCCAAGAACTACCTCGGCTGGGGCTTGGCGGCGGCGTCGCTCATCGGGCTGGTGTTCGGGGTGATTGCCAACATCAACCTGCAACTGGTCCGCATGAGCGCCTTCGATCTGCTGGTCATCCTGATCCTGTTGGTCGGCGGCATCGGGCTGTTTTTGCGCTCGTTGAAAGAGAAGAAAGCGGCGCAGCGCTAGGGGTGACAGCCACGGCGCGTTGCGCTACACTTTACCTATTGCCCGCAAGAGGCAAATCAGGCCGAGCAGTCGTCCCTGAAAACACAAAGCTGATTCCACGGAAATCACCTGTTTGCAGAGTGTTCCCCTTTTGTCTTGTGCTTACATTCATAGTTTACGCCATATATCCACATTTAAGCGAAATGCTGCCGACACCAGCGTAAATATTTCCATATTTTGTGGCAAAAATGCCTTTTTCGCGTGACGTCAGGCGAGAGTGTCGATAGGATTTGCCGAAACGAGGCATAAACATAAGGGTCAGAATGGCCCATTCGTGAAAAGTACACACACCTTATTCTAAGCGGGCGGACCCACTCATGACACTTAATCTTCGGATGCCAGAACAAGCAGATCTCAAACCACGCATCACCGTTTTCGGTGTCGGCGGGGCAGGCGGTAACGCCGTAAACAACATGATCGAGAAAGAGCTTGATGGTGTCGAGTTCGTCGTCGCCAACACAGACGCACAAGCGCTTCAGCAGGGCAAAGCCCCCGCGAAGATCCAGATGGGTGTGAAAGTCACCGAAGGTCTGGGTGCTGGCGCACGCGCCACAGTCGGTGCCGCCGCCGCTGAAGAAAGCATCGAAGAAATCGTCGACCACCTCGCTGGCGCTCACATGTGCTTCATCACTGCCGGTATGGGCGGTGGCACAGGGACAGGCGCCGCGCCAATCATCGCCCAAGCTGCCCGCGAGCTTGGCGTTCTGACTGTGGGTGTTGTCACCAAGCCGTTCCAGTTCGAGGGCGGCAAGCGCATGAAGCAAGCCGAGGAGGGCGTTGAAGCCCTGCAGAAGGTTGTCGACACGCTGATCATCATTCCGAACCAGAACCTGTTCCGTCTGGCCAACGAGAAAACGACCTTCACCGAAGCGTTCTCCATGGCCGATGACGTTCTGTATCAAGGTGTTAAAGGCGTCACCGACCTGATGGTGCGCCCTGGCCTGATCAACCTCGACTTCGCCGACGTGCGCGCCGTGATGGACGAGATGGGCAAAGCCATGATGGGCACCGGCGAGGCTGAAGGCGAAGATCGCGCCGTTCAAGCCGCCGAGAAAGCCATCGCCAACCCGCTGCTGGACGAAATCTCGCTCCGCGGCGCCAAAGGCGTGCTGATCAACATCACCGGCGGTCACGACCTGACGTTGTTCGAACTGGACGAAGCCGCAAACCGCATCCGCGAAGAGGTGGACCCAGAGGCGAACATCATCGTCGGCTCCACGCTGGACACAACAATGGACGGCAAAATGCGCGTGTCCGTGGTTGCAACAGGGATCGAAGCCTCCGAAGAGCTGCTGGCCCATCCGGTCACGCGCCGGTCCTTGGCAGCCCCGTTGCAGCTTGACCGCTCCGAGCCAGCACCGCAACCGGTGCAAGAGCAGCCAGCCGCCGCAGCCCCTGCGCCAGCGCCCGCTCCTCAGGCCGCAGCGCCAAGCTACGCTCAGCAGCAAGCCGCGCCGGAGCCATCCTTGTTCGAGGGCATCGACGAGCCAGAAGCGCTGACCGAAGACGGTCTGCCACAGCCTGTCTACACCCCTGCGCCAGAGCCTACATACCAACCCGCAGCGCAAGCGGAGCCTGCACAGCCGGTGTTCCAATCGCGCCAGCAGGCCGCAGGCACACCAACGCCGGAAGCCATGCAGCGCCTGCGCGCCGCAGTTGGCCGTAACCCTGGCCAAGACCAGCAGCAGATGCAGCAGCACCACGAAGAGGTTGTTGAAACCCACGCTGAAAAGCCACGGTTCGGCATCAACTCCCTGATCGGCCGCATGACCGGTGCCGCAGAGGACGAAGGCCGTGCACCAGCGCCGCAGCGTCACCAGCCACAGGTTGCCTCCGCGCCAGCGCCGAAGCCACAAGCCAAGGCCGACCCAGAGCAGGAAAAGATCGAAATCCCTGCGTTCCTGCGTCGTCAGGCCAACTAAACAAGCGCTGTCTAGCGTCGTAACAAGGCCGGGCATTGCCCGGCCTTGTTCGTTTTTAGTCAATGAAATCAAAGCACTTGCCGCGTTGCAGCGTAATGTTACACAGATGTTGCAAACGGTCATAAAGAGTGAGTTGTGACCGCGCGCCCCAGCACATATTTTAAGGTCAATCCAAACGGCCACTCTGGCCCGACTGGGAAACTGAAACAGCGAAGCCAACAGACGGCTTTATCGGGGGTCTTGCGTGCAAGCCACTTTGACACAGACGATCAGCTTTGACGGCGTAGGCCTGCACTCCGGTGCGCCTGTCCGCATGGACGTCCACCCCGCAGAGCCGGGTTTCGGCGTTTGGTTCAAGCGTACCGACGTGACCGATGCCGACAACATGGTCCGCGCAATCTATTCTGCTGTGGGCGCAAAGCCCCTGTGCAGCGAGCTGACAAACGACGCAGGCGTCGGTGTCTCCACCGTGGAGCACATTATGGCAGCACTCGCAGGCTGCGGCATCCATAACGCATTGGTTGAACTGGACGGTCCAGAGGTTCCGATCATGGATGGGTGTTCCGCCGACTTCGTGCGCGCCATCGTTGAGACCGGTGCCCGCAAGCAAGCCGCGCGCCTCTACGCGATTGAGGTTCTGTCGCCGGTGATCGTCGAAGAAAACGGCGCAATGGCCATGCTGACCCCTGCGGGTGGGCTGGAAATTGATTTCCACATCGAATTCCCCGACGCGGCAATCGGGCGCCAGCACATGGCGCTGGATATGCGCAACGGAACTTTTGTGCGTGAACTGTCCGACAGCCGCACCTTCTGCCGCAAGGCAGATATCGACATGATGCATGACAACGGCTTGGCCCTTGGCGGCACTTATAACAACGCAGTTGTCGTAGACGGCGACGATGTGCTCAGCCCGGGTGGTTTGCGCCACGCGGACGAGGCTGTGCGCCATAAAATGCTGGACGCTGTGGGCGATCTGGCCTTGGCGGGCGCGCCTATCTTGGGCCGCTACACGGGTGTCAAAGCAGGTCACGCGATGACCAACAAATTGCTGCGCAAGCTGTTTGCGAACCCGTCTTGTTACCGCATGGTGCCATGCTCTCCGGAGCAAGCAGCGCGGTTGCCAGGGGTTGGCGTGCGCAAAGCTGATCTCGCCCTCGTCGCATAATCGGACATAAAGGCGTTTTGCCCTGCAAAGAGATGTGCTAGACCAACGCGAAGAGGCCGTGAACCGGACACCGGGGCGGTCAAGCAAAGAGGTTGGCGGTCAATGGTAGGGCGCAGCAGGTTTATCCTAAGAACAGTCACAGCGTTCGCGCTGGTTGCCAGTGTGTCCGCTTGCGGAAACCGTGGCGGCGATGGTCTATTCGCGAATTTTTGGGGCTCCAAAGAGGAAGCGCCACTCGAGACCTTCGGTCCCGAACAAATCTACAAGCGGGCCGAATTCCAGCTTGCGGAAAATGACGTCGACGAGGCGATCCGCCTGTTTGGCGAAATCGAACGCCTCTATCCCTATTCCGAGTGGGCCAAGCGCGCGCTGATCATGCAGGCTTTCTCATATCACGCCGACCGTGATTATGAGAACTCCCGCGCCAGCGCCCAGCGGTTCCTCGACTTCTATCCCGCCGACGAGGACGCGCCTTACGCGCAGTACCTCTTGGCCATCAGCTATTACGACCAGATCGACCAAGTGGGCCGCGACCAAGGTTTGACCTTCCAAGCGCTGCAAGCCCTGCGCACGGTGATCGAGCGGTATCCAGACAGCGAATACGCCAAGTCCTCGGTGCTAAAGTTTGATCTGGCCTTCGACCACCTTGCGGCGAAGGAAATGGAAATCGGGCGCTACTACCTCAAGCGCGGCCATTATCCGGCAGCAATCAACCGCTTCCGCGTCGTGGTCGAGGAATTCCAGACAACCACGCACACGGCAGAAGCCTTGCACCGTTTGGTGGAAGCCTACCTGTCGCTGGGTCTCACCGACGAGGCGCAAACCGCTGCGGCCATTCTGGGCCACAACTTCCAATCCACAGGTTTCTACCAAGACAGCTACAACCTGCTTCAAGGGCGTGGGCTGGAGCCGGAAGCGGCGGGCAAAGGCTGGTTGCAGGACATCTACCGTCAGGTAATCCGAGGCAAGTGGCTGTAACAGGCGGCGGGGTCAGCCCCGTCCCACGGGTGGTGTAAATGCTGCGCACGCTTGATATCCGCGATATGTTGATCATCGACCGGCTGGAGCTTGAGTTCCAACCGGGTCTCAACGTGCTGACCGGTGAAACCGGTGCGGGTAAGTCTATCTTGTTGGATTCGTTGGGGTTTGTTCTGGGCTGGCGTGGTCGCGCCGAATTGGTGCGCTCCGGCGCTGAAAAGGGCGAAGTCACCGCGCAGTTCGATCTGCCGTCCGGCCACCGCGCATGGTCTGTGTTGGAAGACGCAGGGTTTGAGCACGACGGCGAATTGATCCTGCGCCGCACCAACTACCCCGACGGGCGCAAACAAGCCTACATCAACGACCGCCGCGCATCGGGCGAGTTGCTGCGCATGCTGTCGGAAACCTTGGTGGAGCTTCACGGCCAGCACGACGACCGTGGCATCCTTAACCCAAAAGCCCACCGCGAGATGCTCGACAGCTTCGCGGGGCTGGATCTGACGAAAATCGGCACGCTCTGGCAGTCCCTTACGGCGGCCAAGCGCGAATTGAAGCGGGCCGAGAAGGCCTTGGATGAAATCCGCGCGGAGGAAGAATTCCTGCGCCACGCGGTGTCGGAACTGGACGCCCTTGACCCGCAACCCGGTCAAGAGGCGGAACTGGACGTGAAGCGCCGCCAGATGCAAGCGGGGGAGCGTATTCGAGACGATATCTCCAAGGCGCTGCAAGCCCTTGGCCTGAACGGCGCGGAGGGCATGAGCAACGATGCCGCGCGCTGGCTCGATGGTGTGTCGGATCAGGCCGAAGGCCAGTTGGACGCGCCTTTGGCCGCGTTGGAGCGTGTCGCCAACGACCTTAATGAGGCGCAGCAGGGCGTCGAAGCCGTGTTGGAGCGTTTGCAATTCGACCCGCAGGAGTTGGAGCAGGTCGAGGAGCAGCTGTTCGCTCTGCGCGGCCTTGCACGCAAGCACGACGTTCTGGCCGATGATCTGGCGACATTTGCCGAAGGTCTGCGCATTCGCCTTGCCGCGCTGGATGGCGGGGAGGTGGAACTGGCCGATCTGCGCAAGGCCCTCGCCGAAGCCACAGAGCGCTACCAGACGGAGGCCGACCGCATTACCGCCGCCCGCCAAGCGGCGGCCACCAAGCTTGATAAAGCAATGGGCGCGGAGCTTGCTCCGCTGAAGATGGAACGCGCGGTGTTCAAAACCGACGTCACCCGCGAGGCTCCAAGCGCGGAAGGGCAGGACGATGTGTCCTTTACCGTCGCCACCAACCCCGGTGCGCCCTCTGGCCCGCTGAACAAAATCGCATCCGGCGGGGAGCTGTCGCGCTTTTTGCTGGCCCTGAAGGTGTGCCTCTCCGGCACGACCGAGGGCGTGACCATGATCTTCGACGAAATCGACCGTGGCGTCGGCGGGGCGACGGCAGACGCCGTGGGCCGCAGGCTCAAATCGCTGGCCGACGGGGCGCAAGTGCTGGTCGTGACCCACTCGCCGCAAGTGGCCGCCTTGGGCGGGCACCACTGGCGCGTGGAAAAGCAGGTCCGCGACGAGCAGACGTTCTCCACCGTTATCCCGCTGGACGAGGCCGCGCGGATCACCGAGATCGCTCGCATGGTGTCAGGCGACACCATCACCGACGCGGCCAAAGATGCGGCGCGCTCCTTGTTGAAAGTCTAGCCCTAGACCCGTTCAACCCTTTGTCCTAAGACCGTATGAAACATCGCGACGCGCCGGGGACATATGGCCGAGCACCCACGACAGCACGATCCAGAGCGCGGCTTCCTTCGCGCCCAATTTGACGATGGCATCTGCGCCTTGGTCAATGCGCTGCGGATCATGCGCCAGAAAGGCCCGTCGCAGCTTCAGTTCTGGTTCATCGCCCTGTTGGTCGGTATCGCGGCTGGTTTGGCGGCGCTGGTATTTCGCAAAGGTATCGCCGCGATCCAAGGCGTGCTCTACGACGCCAAAGATGTGCGTGCGTTGCAGGAATTTGTCACCGATCTGGAATGGTACTGGATCGTTCTGATCCCCATCGCGGGCGGGTTGCTGACAGGCTGGATCCTTCACCGCTTTACCGATGACGGGCGCGTGCGCTCCGTCGCTGACGTGATTGAGGGCTCCGCGCTGCACAACGGGCGGGTGGAAAAACGCGCCGGTCTGGCCTCCGCTGCGGCGTCGATTATCACGCTGGGCACGGGGGGATCGTCTGGGCGGGAGGGGCCGGTGGTGCACCTTGCCGGCGTTATTTCCAGTTGGGTCTGCGACCTGATCAAGGCCGACGGCATCACAGGGCGCGACTTGCTGGGCTGCGCGGTCGCCGCAGCGGTCTCCGCGTCGTTCAACGCGCCCATAGCGGGGGCGCTGTTCGCGTTGGAGGTGGTGCTGCGTCACTTCGCGGTTCACGCTTTTGCGCCCATTGTTATTGCCTCCGTCGCGGGGACGGTGATCAACCGTCTGGCCTTTGGCGACGTCACCGAATTCGCGCTGCCCTTGAACACCACGCTTGATTTTTACGTGGAGCTACCAGCCTTCCTGATGCTCGGGCTGCTCTGCGGTTTGGTCGCCGTGGCGCTGATGCGGGCGATTTTCTGGGCCGACGACGTCGGCAACCACGTCCAAAGCCTCAGCGGCATGCCGCGCTGGTTGCGCCCCGCTTTTGCGGGGGCCATGCTGGGCGTTATCGCGCTGTGGTTCCCGCATATCATCGGCGTGGGCTACGGCACCACATCCGCCGCCCTAACCGGAGAGCTGCTTTTGCATGAGGCGATTATCTTCGCGATGATCAAGGTCGCAGCGGTGGCGATTACCATGGCAGGGCGCATGGGGGGCGGGGTGTTCTCCCCGTCGTTGATGGTCGGTGCGCTGACCGGATTGGCGTTCGGCGGCATCGCGACAAGCGTGTTCCCCAACGTGTCTGGCTCCGAGACACTTTATGCGCTTGCTGGCATGGGGGCCGTTGCGGCGGCGGTGCTGGGCGCGCCGATCTCCACCACGCTGATCGTGTTCGAGCTGACGGGTGACTGGCAAACGGGCCTTGCCGTGATGGTCGCGGTATCGCTGTCCACCGCGCTGGCCAGCCGTTTGGTCGACCGGTCATTCTTCCTGACCCAGCTGGAGCGGCGCGGCGTGCATTTGGCCGCAGGGCCGCAGGCCTATCTTTTGTCGATGTTCAGGGTGCGCAACGTGATGCGCGACGCGGACCACGAACGCGCCGCCGCAGAGGAGGACATCTGGAAGATGATAGAGCAGGGGGTCTATATCGACCCGAACGCCACGCTGGAAGACGCCATGCCCCTGTTCGAGCGCAACAACGATCTGTTTATTCCCGTGGCCACCATGGGCAAGGAGGGCGAGGCGCCCACCATTCTGGGCGCGCTGTTTCAGGTGGATGCCTTGAAGCAGTACAACCGCGCCTTGGCGGCGACGGCGGCAGAAGAACACTCCTGACCCGCCGAAGTGGTGCCGATGCCGTGGGGAGGGGGTGTTAGACCTCCTCGACGGTCACTTTGCTGGTGTTGAACGCCAGATGCCCCGCGATGGCCGTCATGTCCTCGTTCGGGGTCTCGTAGGACCACGCCGCGTCCTTGATGGGGCCGCTTTTGGCTTCCAGTGTGTAATAGCTTGCGTCGCCCTTATGCGGGCAATGGGTGCTGGTGTCGGTCTTGTCGAAAAACGCCATCGCCAGATCCGCACGCGGCACGTAGAGGACGGGGGTCAGATCGCCCTCCGAGAGTTCGATGACGTTATTGCTCTCGCCCAAGACGGCTCCGGCTGCACGGATGGAATACTTGCCGGATGCGTTCCGCAATTTGATTTGGTTGGCCATGGTAAAAAGCCCCTTCTTGAACGGTCATTTTATGCTGAACGCGGAACATTGCATTTTCATGACGCTTTGGGAAGTCGTGACGTCACAGCGCTTTTGTCGCAGCCTCCAGCCAGTCGCGTGCGGGGCCTTGAATGTCCAGCTTTTGCGCAATTTCCGCGTGGTAGGCGTCAATCCAGCGCCGCTCCAAGGGGGATAGCATATCAACCGCGATCAGGCGGCGGTCAAAGGGCACAAAGGTCAGCGTCTCAAAGCTAAGCTGGTCGCGGTTGTCCCCCAAGGGCGGCGCCTCTTGCACGACAATCAGGTTCTCGATGCGGATGCCGAACGCGCCCTCGCGGTAATAGCCAGGCTCATCCGACAGGATCATGCCGGGTTTCAGCGGCACCTCCGACTGGCGGCTGATACGCGCGGGGCCTTCATGGACGCACAGATATGAGCCCACGCCGTGGCCCGTGCCATGATCAAAGTCCAAGCCGTTGCGCCACAAGGGCGCGCGGGCCAGCGCGTCAAGGTCACGGCCAGCGACACCGCGCGGAAACCGCGCCATGGCAAGGGCGATCATGCCTTGCAAAACAAGGGTGTAGCACTCGCACTGCTCGCGCGTGGGGGTGCCCATGACAACGGTACGGGTGATGTCTGTGGTGCCGTCCACATATTGCCCGCCGCTGTCGACAAGTAGCAACTCGCCGTCTTGCACCGCGCGGTTGGTGCTCTCGGTACAGCGGTAATGCACGATAGCACCGTGCGGTCCGGCACCCGCGATTGTCTCAAAGCTGATGTCGCGCAGGGCGTTGGTGTCACGCCGGAACCCCTCAAGCGCGCTGACCACTTCGATTTCCGTGAGTCCGGGCTTTTGGGCATCAAGCCACGCAAGGAACTTTACCATCGCCTGCGCGTCGCGCAGATGGGCGCGGCGGGTGCCGTCGATTTCCACGGGGTTTTTGCAGGCTTTGGGCAGAACACATGGGTCGTCGATCGCCACAACCTCGGCGGTGATGGTCTGGGACACGATGGCGGGGGCAGAAGAGGTATCGACGCCCACTTGCCCTTTGAGCGCTGCCAGCGCGGGCAGGAAGGCATCGGGCGCATGAATGCGGATATCCGCGCCCAGATGGTCGCCGATCTCGTTAAGCTTGGGGGCTGCGATGAACAGATCAACCGTGGCGTCTGCGTGTAGAATTGCAAAGCAATGGGGCACAGGATTGCGCGAAATATCACTGCCACGAATGTTCAACAGCCACGCGATGCTGTCGGGCAGGGTCAACACAGCGGCGCTGTGCCCCGCCTCCGCCAGCCCCGCCGCCAAGCGGGCGCGTTTGTCGCCATGCGCCTCGCCGCTCAACTCCAGCGGGTGCGCGATGACTTTGCCCATGGGCGGCGCGGGGCGGTCATGCCAGATGCGGTCCACAAGGTTGGGGCTGGGCACCAATGTGACGCCGGCTTGGGTGATGGCGTCGACCTCGGCGCTGGTGTGCAGCCACGGGTCATAGGCCATCTTATGGGTCTGGGGCAGGTGTTCTTTCAACCACGGGCCGGGCTTGTTGCTGGGCCATGGGACGGGCGTGAACTGGTCTAGTGCGACTTGGGCTTTGACCTGCACGGTGTAGCGCCCGTCGATGAACACGCCCGCAACATCGCGCAGCGCGGCGCAAAAGCCAGCCGATCCGGTGAACCCCGTGAGCCACGCCAGACGGTCATCCGCAGGGGCCACATACTCCCCCTGATGCGCATCGGCGCGCGGGATCAGGAAACCGTCAAAGCCCTTGTCTGCCATCTCTTGGCGCAGCGCGCGCAGACGCGGCGGGCCTTGCTCGGGGGAAGTGGTGTCGTCAAAGCGTTGATACATGGCAGACCTATGGGGTGGGGCGATCGTGTCGGAAGTTGCGGCAAGGTGCGAAGAATTGGGCAGCGGTGCAAGTCGAAAGGGCGGGGGTGTGGCGCGTGAGGGATTGCGCCGCGGCTTCGCCGCGTCGCTACGCAGGGGAGGCGCTGCCTCCCCTGAACCCCTCCGAGGTATTTGTGAAGCAATGATGGGTTATGAAGCAATATTGGGGAAGGGTCCCGTTTCTAGCTGGCGCGTTTGATGCCCATGACGCGGGCACGGGCGCGCGGATCGCTGTCAAAGAGGGCGGCGAGCTGTTCCGTCATCGCACCGGCCAATTGTTCGACATCGGTAATTGTCACCGCGCGCTCATAGTAGCGCGTGACGTCGTGGCCGATGCCCACGGCAATCAGTTCGACGGCTTTGCGTTTTTCCACCATAGCGATCACATCGCGCAGGTGTTTTTCCAAGTAATTCGCGGGGTTGACCGACAATGTTGAATCGTCCACCGGCGCGCCGTCAGAGATCACCATCAGGATTTTGCGCGCTTCGGGGCGGCCCGTCATGCGTTTGTGCGCCCATTCCAGCGCCTCCCCGTCGATGTTCTCTTTTAACAAGCCTTCCTTCATCATCAGGCCCAAGTTATCGCGCGAGCGGCGCCATGGGGCGTCGGCGGATTTGTAGATGATATGGCGCAAATCGTTCAGGCGTCCGGGTTGCTGCGAGCGGCCATCGGCGAGCCATTCTTCGCGGCTGAGACCGCCTTTCCACGCGCGAGTGGTGAAGCCCAGAATTTCGGTTTTGACCTGACAGCGTTCCAACGTGCGCGCCAAGACATCGGCGCAGATCGCGGCGATGGAGATCGGGCGGCCGCGCATCGAGCCGGAGTTGTCGATGAGCAGCGTCACGCAGGTGTCGCGGAACTCCATGTCTTTTTCTTGCTTGAAGCTGAGCGGGGTGGTCGGGCTGACAACCACGCGCGCCAAGCGGCCCGCATCAAGGATGCCTTCCTCAAGGTCGAATTCCCACGAGCGGCTTTGCTGCGCCTGAAGGCGGCGTTGCAGCTTGTTGGCCAGCCGCGACACGGCGCCTTTTAGCGGGTCAAGCTGCTGGTCGAGGTAGGCGCGCAGGCGTTCCAACTCCGCCGGTTCGGCCAGATCTTCGGCGCGGATCACCTCGTCGTGCTCCGTTGAAAACACCTCGTAATTCGGGTCCGCGTCGGAATGGGGGGCGGGGGGCGGCGGGTCCATCGGGGCCTCGCCGTCGGGCATTTCTGCCTCCTCGCCCATTTCGGCGTCGGCCATGTCATCCAGCTGCACCGTGGCGGAGGCGGCGTCGTCTTGCTGCTCCTGACTTTGCTCGCCGGAGGCGTCTTCGTCCTCCGCGTTGTCTTCGTTCTCGGGGTTGGAGGTATCGTCTTGTTCTTGGTCCTGCTGGTCTTCGGAGGCCTCGTCTTCCTGATCCTCGTTGATGTCGTCAGGGTCTTCGCCCAGCTGGTCGCCGTAGCCCAGATCATCAATGATCTGGCGTGCAAATTTGGCGAAACTGGCCTGATCGGACAGCACGTCTTGCAGGTTTTCCAGCGTGCCGCCAGCGGCGCCCTCGATGAAGTCCTTCCACAGGTTCATCACATTGGCCGCATCGGCGGGCAGCTCGCGGCCGGTGGCCAGTTGGCGGATCATGTAGCCTGCTGCGACGGACAGCGGCACTTGGCCCGGCTCGGTCACTTGGCCGTAGCCTTTGCGCTCCGCCTCCGCGCCGATTTTGGCGTCGATGTTGCCTGCGGTGCCCGGCATGACGCGGGCGCCCATGGCTTCGCAGCGCGCGGTTTCCATCGCGTCGTAGAGTTCGCGCGCCATGTTGCCTTGGGGCAAATAGCGGTTGGCGGTGGTCGGGCTGTGGAAGCGGCGGCGCAACGCGAAGGCGTCCGCCGTGCCGCGGGCCAGCAACACCTCGGCCTTGGTCATGCGCCGCGTGACTTGCGGCAGGCGCACTTGGTCGTTGGTCATCCCCGGAGGGTCAACGGAGAAGGCGACGCCCAGATCAGGGTCATTGGCGAGGGTTTTGGTGGCCTCAGCCAGCGCCTTTTTGAACGGGTCGGCGGGGTTGTCGGATGGTTTGCTCATGGCGCTTTATAACCTGGATCTATTTTGACCTCGTGGAGATCTTCCAAGGAGCCATATGCGCCATCCTGAAGATCAACATAGTCTTCGGCACCGGAAAGGATTTGGCCCGACTCGTCCACCCAGCAAATTTTGGGCCTGAACGTCTTGCCGTTCAGCTCCACCGCGCAACGATCAAAGACGCGCGAGACGTCGTGGGTCAGCGCCTCTGCGTCTTCCTCGTCTTGCTCTTTGTCGCCTGTTTTCTGCAACAGGTTCAGCGCCAGAAGCGTCGGAGCGAAGGTCATCAACATTTCATGGTCCAACTCAACGTCTGTGCCGAGGGTCATTGAAATTTTCATGCGGGTCTCCAAAGGTTCAGGCCCAAACTGTCACCTTGACGGCTGGGATGGCTAGTAACGCGTCACCCCAAGCTCACACTCGCAGCGCTTTCCGGCAGTTCTTCGTCAAAGCAGCGCTGGTAGAATTCGGCGACTGTTTCGCGCTCCAACTCATCGCATTTGTTCAGGAACGAAAGGCGGAAGGCGTAGCCTACGTCATTGAAGATCAACGCGTTTTGCGCCCATGCGATGACGGTCCGTGGCGACATCAGCGTGGACAGATCGCCGTTCATGAAGGCGGTGCGGGTCAGGTCGGCGACGGTGACCATCTGGGAGACCGTCTTGCGGCGCTCCTCGGTGTTGTAGAACGGGTTCTTGGCCAGCACGATGGCGGCCTCCGCGTCGTGGGACAGGTAGTTCAGCGTGGTGACCAGCGACCAGCGGTCCATCTGGCCTTGGTTGATTTGCTGCGTGCCGTGGTAGAGCCCCGTGGTGTCGCCCAAGCCAACGGTGTTGGCCGTGGCAAAGATGCGGAAGTTGGGGTGCGGGGTCAGGACTTTGTTCTGGTCCAGCAACGTCAGCTTGCCGTCGATTTCCAGCACGCGCTGGATCACGAACATAACGTCGGCGCGGCCGGCGTCGTATTCGTCAAACACGATCGCGGTCGGGTTGCGCAGCGCCCACGGCAGGATGCCTTCTTGGAATTCGGTGACTTGCACGCCGTCTTTCAGCTTGATGGCGTCCTTGCCGATCAGGTCGATGCGGGAGATGTGGCTGTCGAGGTTCACGCGCACGCACGGCCAGTTCAGCCGCGAGGCCACCTGTTCAATGTGCGTGGATTTGCCCGTGCCGTGGTAGCCTTGGATCATCACGCGGCGGTTGTGGGTGAAGCCTGCCAAGATCGCCAGCGTGGTGTCGCGGTCAAACTTGTAGGTGCTGTCGATTTCTGGAACGCGGTCGGTGCGGTCAGAGAAGCCTTTGACCTTCATGTCGCTGTCGATCCCGAAAACTTCGCGGACCGAGATGTCCTCAGTGGGTTTCGCGGTCAAATCAATTGTGTCGTCAGCCATATCTACGTTCCCTCAGAATAACACTCACGGGATGCATCAAATTCTGGGCAAGGGCAAGCACTAGGCCCGACACTGAAATGATTTCGCGAGGTGGAGGCGGGGGCGTGTTTGACCATCGCCCGCGCCGAAAGTTCTTTGTGCTTTGGATTAGCCCGAGAAGTTGCGGCTGTCTTTCAGCTGGTCCCATGCCCAGACGACCTGCTGCAACTGCTCCTCATCGGTGCGGTTGCCGCCGTTCATGTCGGGGTGCAGTTCCTTGATCAGCGCCTTGTACTTCTTACGCAGGTCCGGCTTGCTCATGTGCACGGTGCCTTCCAGAATTTCCAGCGCCTTGCGCTCCATGGCGGGCAGCTTGCGTCCGGCGCCGTTGGGGTTGCGGCCCGGGTTGCGGGTGGCGTTTTCGCCCAGAACCGCCATCGGGTCGTCCACGCCAAGGCGCGACCACGCGCGCTGCTCCTCGCCCTTTTTCAACGGCTTGGTGGGGCGCTCCCAGACTTTGTCCGAGGACATCTGGCGCTCCATCTCTTCTTGGGTGTGCGTCTCGAAGAAGTTCCACTTCAGGTTGTACTCGCGCACGTGGGCTTGGCAGAACCAGTAGAAGTCATCCAGCACGTCGGGCGATTTGGGCGCACGGTATTTGCCCGGCTCTTCGCAGCCAGGGGCTTCGCAGGTGCGTTGGGATGTTTCAACGGCACCCGACATCCCACGGCGCCCTTTGGCGCGACGTGCCTTGTCGGTTTTCGCTGAAATATCGAACTCAAATGGATCAAACGGAGGACGCGCCATGACTTAACCTTTTAGACTCGGAGAAGACACCTTAGAGTTTTGAGCAGCGAGGTGAAGGGCAGTTTGGAAAAAAATATGAGCATTACACAAGAGATTGAGAATAAACTGCGCGAGGCCTTCGCGCCCAGCCGTCTTGAGGTGGTCGATGATAGTGAAAGCCATCGCGGTCACGGCGGCTATCAAGAGGGCGGGGAGAGCCACTTTAACGTGGCCATCAGCGCGCCGGTTTTTGCGGATATGTCCCGTATCCAGCGCCACCGTGCGGTGCATGCGGCGATTGGGCCCGACCTGATCGGGCGCATTCACGCGCTGGCTTTGGAGATCTCAGCCTAGCACAGCAAGGCTGTGGCGCTTTGGCAGGGGTTACTGCGCGGCGACATCGCCGGACTTCGGCGTGTCGCCAGCGGTCTCGTCGGATGCACTGTCGTCGCCCATGAACCCTTCGGACGCGGGGCCGTCGGTGCGGGTGAACACAGGCTCCGGACGGCTGTCGGCCACGGGGCGCTCCGCGCTTGGGGCGGGCACAACGGGGGCTGCGACCACAGGGGTGGTCACGGTTTCGTGAGCCGCGTCCTCAGAGACGATTTCGCGGCGGAAGACCAGCAGCGTGTGGTATTTGATCGTCTTGCCGGTCAGCCCTTGGCGTTCCTCGCAGGGCAGGGTTTCCGCGCGCTGGTATTCCCAGCCGTCGGCGGCCATCTCGTTCATCAGCACGCTGATGGTGTTGGCAAACTTGGCTTCAACGCCTTTGATCTTGCGCACGGACTTGCCTTTGCGCGGCGATGGAACGACTTGGTATTCATAATTTGGCATGGCACGTATCCCCCTGCACCGGAAGCCATCCTGTTACAAAAGCCCCGCAGGCGTGTCCAGCGAAAGCCGCCGCGCGCAGGCCGGATCGGCGGACGGTGGCTTTGCCACTCGCTAACCTCTTGGCGCTAGACCCTGACACCGGTACCGCGCGGCGGGGTGACGCCCTTCGCGATCAAGACACAGGAAACATGCGGCAGTCCGTTCGGGCTGCCAAAGTTTCGCGAAACAACGGCCGCTGGCGGGGAAACCCGTCGGGGGAACCGCATGGATCTGCCGTCTGCCTCAGGTGGCGCCACCCTTTCGCTAATAAGATGCGAGACGCTTCCCCCCGCGATGGCCCAACAGCCGTCAGCGGGTGGGGGTGTTTTATGTGGCATATACCGAAAGATGGCGTTTCCAAGGTTCAAATACCAGCTAAGCGGGGCGAAGTGATTTTCGGTGTGGTTGCGCAGATGGCGGCTTTCAGGCGCGAGCCTCACGGATAATCTGGGTAAGGAACTGTGAGATCAACGTCGGTTAGAAACTTCCTGTAGCCGCGGACAGAGTCTCTAAACTCGTTTACGGTGCCCAGCTCACGATCCTCGTAGGCATGAATCGCATTTCGACGGCTTTGGACAAGTTGAAACATCTCTCGATGTGCCTCGTTGAAAAGTTCCTCTTTAACAACAAATTTACGCAGGATATCGAGTGTTAGCCCATCAGGCTCTTTATGGGTCTTCTTCTTCTTGTCGTAAGCATTCGCATACACGAGCGCCTCAGTGTCCGCCTGAAAATCCGAATAGTAAATTGAAAAGAAGAGCTTCAGAGTTCCTTCAAGTAGCGCCCCTAGATTAGCCCAAGCCAAGATCAATTCCCCATCGGTCATTGGGTCGCGATCGATCCACAAATGAAGCGTTTCTGAAAGTGAGACCTGCCAGTCCAAGCGTGATTTGGAGAGCAAGTTTGCAGCATCGTCGGGTGCCCAGCCATGAGCAGAGGTCCAAAAAGCGGACAACTTAGCATTTAGTGATATAATTTCTTTAACTACTTCGGCACTATTTTCCGGTAACGCTTCGGCATCATAATTTCCCATTTCGCGAGGACCTTCACTGCAACCGTGCAGCGCCTGTAAATCATACTTCACATCTCAATGCGGCCATTCGTTCGCATCCGCCCCTTTCGGCTCAAAGCGGTCATCTAACGTGCTAGTCGATGACCGCTTCCTAAACCTCGAAGGATTACCCCCCCAGCTTCTTCGCCACCAGTTCGTTCACCGCTTTCGGGTTGGCCTTGCCGCCTGTGGCTTTCATCACCTGACCCACGAACCAGCCAGCCAGCTTGGGGTTGGCTTGCGCCTTTTCCACCTGTGCGGGGTTGGCGGCGATGATCTCGTCCAATGCGGCCTCGATGGCGCCTGTGTCGGTGACCTGCTTCATGCCGCGGGCTTCCACGATCTCGGCGGGGTCGCCGCCTTCGGTGTAGACGATCTCGAACAGGTCTTTGGCGATCTTGCCGGAGATCGCATCCGACGCGATCAGGTCGATGATCCCGCCCAGTTGGGCTGGGGAGACGGGGGACTCGGTGATGGCCTTGTCGTCGTCTTTCTTCAGACGGCCAAACAGCTCGTTGATCACCCAGTTCGCCGCCATCTTGCCGTCGCGGCCCTTGGCCACTTCTTCAAAATACGCCGCATCCGCCGTGTCCGCCGTCAGCACGGAGCTGTCGTAATCCGACAGGCCGAAGTCTTCCATGAAACGCAGGCGTTTCTCGTCTGGCAGCTCTGGCAAATGCGCGGCCAGATCGTCGACCCACGCTTGTTCAATTTCCAGCGGCAACAGGTCGGGGTCGGGGAAGTAGCGGTAGTCGTGCGCCTCTTCCTTGGACCGCATGGAGCGGGTTTCGCCCTTGTCCGGATCATAAAGGCGGGTCTCTTGATCGACCTTGCCGCCAGCCTCGACGATGGCGATCTGGCGCTTGGCTTCAACCTCAATCGCCTGCTGGATAAACCGCAGGGAGTTCATGTTCTTGATCTCGCAGCGCGTCCCCAGATGGGAGAAGTCGCCCGTGGCTTGGTACTTCTCGTACTGACCCGGCGCGCAGATCGACACGTTCACATCGGCGCGCATGGAGCCGTTTTGCATGTTGCCGTCACACGTCCCCAGATAGCGCATGATCTGGCGCAGCTTGGACACATAGGCGGCGGCCTCTTCGGGGCCACGAATGTCGGGCATGGAGACGATTTCCATCAGCGCCACGCCTGTGCGGTTCAGGTCCACGAAGGACATCGTCGGGTCCATGTCATGGATGGATTTGCCCGCGTCCTGCTCTAGGTGGATACGCTCGATGCGCACGGTGCGCGCCACGCCGGACCCTAGCTCGACCAGCACTTCACCTTCGCCCACGATGGGGTGGTAAAGCTGGGAGATTTGGTAGCCCTGCGGCAAATCGGGGTAGAAGTAGTTTTTGCGGTCGAAGGCGGAATAAAGATTGATCTCGGCCTTCAGCCCCAGCCCCGTGCGCACGGCCTGTGCGACGCATTCCTCGTTGATCACTGGCAACATGCCCGGCATGCCCGCGTCCACAAAGGCCACGTTGGAGTTCGGCTCCGCGCCGAATTTGGTCGACGCGCCGGAGAACAGTTTGGCGTTGGAGGACACCTGCGCGTGAACCTCAAGGCCAATCACCAGCTCCCAATCTTGCTTTGCGCCAGCAATCACTTTGGGCTTCGGGGTCTCATAGGTCAAATCAAGCATGGGGGATCTCCACTAGGTCGTGCGCGTTCTAGTTAAATTCCAAGCCTGCGGCAAGCAGACAAAGGCTTGGGGTGCCGGATTGTTTGCGCGGATTGCGGGGCCGGTTGCGCGCCTTGCCGCTGGCAATCATGTTCATACAGGCGAATTGTTGCGTGATTGGCGACAGTCTTGGGCGCGGATGGACATATTTGTTGTCAGCTTGGCCATTCTCTGGTCTGGATGATCGCCATGCGCTGCCACGCACTCATATTTGCCGCTTTGCTTGCGGCAGGGACTGCCTTCGCGCAGGCCCCGACCGTCAGCGCCGCGCCTGCGGCTGTGGCGGCGTCGCTCCCCATAGCCACGCCCAAAACGATCCGCCCGATCCCGCGCAATGACCACATCCCGCGCGCCCGTTGGGATTTCCGGCCCGAGGGACGGTTGTGGACGCGCACCACGCTACAGGCGCTCAAGGGGCACGGCCTGCCGCTGCTGAGCACAGTGCCGCATGACATCGCGGATTGGTGTCCGGCCTATGCCAGCAACGGTTTGGACAAGCGGGCGGCGTTCTGGAACGGGCTGCTGAGCGCGCTGGCGAAACATGAAAGCACATGGAAGCCCCGCGCCGTGGGCGGGGGCGGTTTGTGGTACGGGCTGACGCAGATTTTGCCGGGGACCGCGCGCGGCTACAAATGCCGCGTGGGGTCGGGGGAGGCGTTGAAAGACGGCTCCGACAACCTGAGCTGCGCGGTGCGTATTCTGGCCCACACGGTGCCGCGCGATAACGCGGTGGCGCGCAAGGCGAACGGCCGTTTGGGCGGTGTTGCGGCAGATTGGGGCCCGATGACCAAATCGGGCAAACGCAAGGAAATGGCGGGCTGGCTGCGCCGCCAGAAATACTGCAAGCCGCTGAGCGCGACCAAGCCGATCCCGCGGCCAAAGCAGATTGTGCAACTGGCCGCTGAACCGCGATCCGTTGCGAAAAGCCAGCCCCAAAAGCGGCCCGTGGATATCGCGAAAACCCCTGACACAACGGGGCAGTGAGTTCCGCGACCTGCCGCAAACTTGTATCTATGCCGTCAGCCCCCCGCGCGTGTCTGGCCTTGCAGTTATGGGATGGATTGTAGACATGGGCACAGCACAAGCTGCTCCCATTCAACTCACAGGACCTGATCTATGCCAATTATCGAACTCATCGCCGTTCTGGCTGTCTTCCAATACCTCTACTTCGGCTATCTGGTCGGCAAACAGCGCGGCATCAGCGGGCTGAAGGCGCCTGCAATGACTGGACACGACGGGTTCGAGCGCATGTACCGCGTGCAGATGAACACGCTGGAGCTAATGATCGCCTTTCTGCCCGCGCTGATGCTGGCGGGGCAATACTGGCCGGCGGTCGTGGTGGCCCCGATTGGCGCGATTTACTTGGTGGGGCGCATAATCTTCTGTCGCGCCTATGCGACCGATCCATCGACCCGTGGACTTGGCTTTATGCTGTCCTTGGGGCCAATCGCCGTGTTGCTGATCATGGCCCTTCTGGGCGCGGTGCTTGCTCTGGTTAACTAGCGGTTAATCCTGCGCGACCTGCTTGCCGCGCCACATGATAAATAGCCCCGATAGCACGATCAGGCCGGAGCCTATGATCATCGGGGCGGTCAGGGTCTCGCCAAACACGGCGAGGCCGATGGCGATGCCGAACAGCAACCGCGTGTAGCGAAACGGCGTCACGGCGGAGACTTCGCCCGTGCGCATCGCCTTCATCAGGCAGGCGTAGGCCGCAACGCCCGCGCCGATTGCGCCGAGCAGGTAGAGGCAGGTTTGCGGGTCGGGGGCCACGAAGGCCTGCCCCTGCCAAACCGCGTAAAGGCCGCCGGAAAAGGCCAACGCCAGAAAGCCGTAAAGTCCAAGGATCGACGTGCTTAACGCGGCGGGGGCGGCGCGGCTCGCAAGATCGCGCCCCGCAAACCCCAGCATCCCGATCACTGCCAGAATGGACAGCGCGGAAAAGCTGTCCGCACCGGGCCGGATGATCACCAGCACGCCGATCAGCCCGACGGCAATCGCCAGCCACCTGCGCCAGCCGACCTGCTCACCAAAGATCAACGCGGCCCCCGCAACCACCACCAGCGGGGTGGCTTGCAGAATAACCGTGGCGGAGGACAACGGTGTTAGCGCAAGGGCCAGCACGTAGAACAACCGCCCGAAGATCTCGAACACCACGCGGATGCGCATGGGGCGGGAAATGACGTCGGCGGTGTAGAGGCGTTCTTTGGTGATCAGCGCCACGGCGGCGAAAATCGCCGCGCCGCCCAGCCCGAAGATAACCATCGTCTGGCCCACAGGCAGGACGGTGGCGGCGGCCTTCACAAAGGCGTCCTCCACCGCGAAAATTGCCATGGCGGTGACCATCAGCAAGCTGCCGGTCAAGTTTGCGCTGCGGAGGGTCATGGGCTGTCCAGTTCTGACGAAGGGGTGTTACCGCCCGCCAGTCACGTCCAACGTGGTACCTGTGACGTAGCTTGCACCTTCGCCCATCAGAAACAAGATGGCGTGGGCACATTCTTCCGCGTCGCCTGCACGTTTCATCGGCACCGTGTCCGCCAGATCGTCGCAACGGTCGGGCAGGCCGCCTTTGCCGTGGATTGCGGTCTCGATCAAGCCGGGGCGGATCGCGGTGACGCGCACACCGTCCGGTGCAACCTCGTCGCTTAAGCCTTTGGTAAAGATGTCCAAACCGGCTTTGGTCGCGGCGTAATCCACATATTGGTTGGCCGACCCCAGTCGCGCCGCGGCGGAGCTTGTGTTGACGATCACGCCGCCGTCGCCACCAAAGGCGCGCGACATGCGCAGCACGCCTTGTTGCGCCACCAGCATCGCGCCGATCAGGTTCACGTCAACCATGCGGCGCAAGCGCTTGTAGGACATCTCCTCCACACGTTGCGGCTGATCCACGATACCCGCGTTGTTGACCAAAGCGTCCATCTGCGGGAAGGCGGCGTCAAACTCCTCAAAGATGCGTTCCACATCTTCGGGGTTGGACACGTCACCTTGGAACATGTGGGTGATGGCACCTTCCTGCTCGCACATCTGGGCGACCAGTTGGGCGCCCTTCAGGTCGCTGTTGTAATGGATGCCCACGTCATAGCCGCTTTTGGAGGCCAGAACGGCAGTCGCCGCCCCGATGCCGGAGCTTGCGCCAGTGATCAGAACTGTTTTGGTTTTACGCGCCATCTTGAGGCTCTTTCTTCAGTAGGTCGGTTTCGCGGGAATTATAGCACGGAGTGGGGCTTCAAAGGGGCCGAACTATGACTCCTATGCGTTCAAAATTCGGGTCACCATTTCCGACAGGTCGCCGCTGAGGTTCGGGGCGGCTTTGATCCGCTCCAGCGCGTCGCGCATCATGCCTTGGCGGTCGGCGTCGTAACGCGTCCACGTCTCGAAGGCGGTGGACATGCGCGCGGCGGTTTGCGGGTTCTTGGCGTCCAGCTTGATCAGCCAGTCCGCCAACAGCGCGTAGCCGGAGCCGTCGGGCGAATGGAAACCGGCCGTGTTGCCCGCGAGCGCCCCGAACACTGCGCGGAAGCGGTTTGGGTTGGTCAGGGTAAAGTCAGGATGCGCGGTCAGCGCTTCGGCCACCGCTGGGGCGGCGTCCAGCTTGGCAAAGCTCACCTGCATGGCGAACCATTTGTCGATGACCAAACGATCCTCTTTCCACTGCGCGTAGAAGGCTTTGCTGGCGTCCTCGCCCACTTCGGCGCGCAGCAGCGCACCGAGCGCGGAGAGTTGCTGGGTCATGTTGTCCGCGCCCTCAAACTGGGTGCGGGCCTGTGCGCCGCCGTCCAGACGGGTCAGCAGCGACAAGGCGACATTGCCCCACGCGCGTTTGCCAGCGGCGTCCGCGTCGGGGGAGAACGGCCCGTCCACCTGCATCTGCGCGTAGATGCGGGGCAGGGTGTCTTGCATGGCCTGTGCGATGGATTGGCTGAGCGTTTGGGCGGTCAGGTATATCTTGGTCGGATCCGGCGTCACGCCGCCGTCAAACAGCGCCTGCGCGATGTCGTCGCCGGAGGGTAGGGAGAAGACCAGCGCTTTGAACGCTGGGTCCAGCGTGTCGTCGCGGGCGACCGCCAGCAGCGCGTCAAGGTAGGCCTGATCAGGGGCCGCGTCCTCTGTCACCATGCGGATCATCACGTCGCGCGCCAAGGCGCGGCCTGCTTCCCACTTGTTGAACGGGTCGGTGTCATTGGCCAGCAGGAAGGCGCGGGTCAGGTTGTCTTGGTCTTGCTGCAAGATGATCGGCGCGGAGAAGCCGCGGTTGATCGACGCGATGGGCAGCGCATCCAGCCCTGTGAAGCGGAAGGCGTGCACGTCATCGGTGACCTCGCAGATGCGGGTCGCTTGGATTTCCTCGCCCGCCTCGTTCAGTAGCCCCACGGCAATCGGGATGACCTTCGGGTCTTTCACGTCTTGGCCCGGTGTGGGTGGTGTGTGCTGCGTGAAGGTCAGCGTGTAAGTGCCATCTTTCCAAGCCTCTTTCACCGATACGCGCGGCGTGCCGGCCTGCGTGTACCACAGCTTGAACTGCGCAAGGTCGCGGCCTGTGACCTCCTCGAAGCAGGCCTGCCAATCCTCAATGGTGCAGGCTTGGCCGTCGTGGCGGGTGAAGTACAGATCGCACCCTTTGTAATAGGCGTCGTCGCCGATCAGCGTCTTCAGCATGCCGATGACTTCGGCACCCTTCTCGTAGACCGTGGCGGTGTAGAAGTTGTTAATCTCCACGAAGCTGGTCGGGCGCACGGGGTGCGCCAGCGGGCCGTTGTCTTCGCGGAACTGGCGCGCGCGCAGGGCAATCACGTCTTCGATGCGCTTCACAGCGGGCGAGCGCTCGTCAGAGGTGAACTGGCTGTCGCGGTAGACCGTCAGGCCTTCCTTCAGGCATAGCTGGAACCAGTCGCGGCAGGTGATGCGGTTGCCGGTCCAGTTGTGGAAATACTCATGCGCGATGATGGCTTCGATCCGCTCGAAGTTGGCATCGGTGGAGGTCTCGGGGGAGGCCAGAACGGCGGACGAGTTGAAAATGTTCAGACCCTTGTTTTCCATCGCCCCCATGTTGAAGTCATCCACGGCGACGATGTTGAACAGGTCCAGATCGTATTCACGCCCGTAAACTTTTTCGTCCCACGCCATGCTGCGCTTTAGCGCGTCCATGCCAAAGGCGCATTTGTTCAGGTCACCGGGGCGGACCCAGATGTTCAGCTCTACCTCTTTGCCGGACATGGTGGTGAAGGTGTCAGGGTGGTTGACCAGATCACCGGCCACCAACGCGAACAGATACGCGGGCTTGGGCCACGGGTCGTGCCACTTGCCGTCGCCAAGGTCGTTGCCGTTCGACAGTTTCACCGTCTCTTCGCCCTCAATCGTGACAGAGAAGACGGCCATCACGTCGGGGCGGTCCGGATAGTAGGTGATCTTGCGAAAGCCCTCCGCCTCGCATTGGGTGCAGTACATGCCGTTCGACATATAAAGCCCCTCCAGCGCGGTGTTGGTGGAGGGGCTGATCTCCACCTCTGCCTCGAAGATAAACGGCGCATCTGGGGCAATCGCGGTCAAACCTAGGTCCGTGACCTTGGCGTTCGCGTCTTGGCCGTCGATGGTGGCGGAGATCAGTTTCAGCTGTTCGCCGTGCAGATAAAACGTGCGGTCGGCGGTGTCGGGATTGGGGCGGAAGGCGATGCGCGAGAGCACCCGCGTGGCGGTGGGGTGCAGCTTGAACGTCAGCTCGACAGTGTCCACCAGATAGGCGGGCGGGGTGTAATCGCTGAGGAAGATTTCCAAAGGGGCGGCAGGGCTGGCGTCTTTCATGGGGGCTCCGTTCGACAAATCAGGGAACTAATGTCGCGCGGGCACGTTAGGTCTGTGAAGCGAGGCGCGCAACCGCAATGCGCCGTGATAACTGGAACGTTTAAGAGGAGTGATACTATGTCCGCCCCCGATACCAACGTCGATAAGCAAGCCCGAGAACACAAGGCGCCGCTGGTCGGCATCGCGGGCGTCCTGACCTTTGCCGGTGCCCTTTTGGTTGCCCTGATTATTTGGGTCGTGTCCATGGGCGGAGAGCCCGAGGGCGCAGACGTCCAAGTTGACGGTCGCACCGGTCAAGCCTCTGTGGTCGAGACGGAGTAGCTGCCCCTCCCGCCTCCCACAGCACCTGAGGGCTAGCCTGTCACGCACAGGCTGGCCCTTTTTTATGTCCAAATTCAATTGACACGCGCGGCCATGTGACCAAGCTCTGCCCGACGTCCACGGCGGAGCTTGAAGGCCATGCCAAGTCGTAACACCGCAGCCTTCGCCTCGTTCATGTTTCTGCTGTTCTTGGGAACGGTCTGCTCCGCGATGGGGGCCCTCCTGTTGGGGCGGTGCTATAGGGCGGGCTGAAATCTGCAGATTGGTAAGGTAATTTTACCATTCTTGTTGCCTATCGGAAACTTATTTCCTAGATAGCAAATGACAGCATCCGGCAAGCGCCGCCCAGCGAAGGGAATTTCACAATGACGAACGGCACCGCAACACGTGTAGAGAAACATGGCCTACAGGTGGACAGCCTTCTGGCTGACTTTGTCGAAACGCGGGCGTTGCCGGGGACGGGCGTGGCGGCGGATGACTTCTGGAAAGGGTTCTCCGCGCTTGCGCATGATCTGGGGCCAAAGAACAAATCACTGTTGGAGAAGCGCGAGAGCCTACAAAGCCAGATTGACGCGTGGCACGCGGCGCGGCGCAATCAGGTGCATGACCACGCGGCCTATAAGGCGTTTCTGACCGAGATCGGATATTTGCTGCCGGAGGGCGGGGACTTCGAGATCGATACCGCCAATGTGGACCCCGAAATAGCAACGATCGCAGGGCCGCAACTGGTGGTGCCCATCACCAACGCGCGCTACGCGCTGAACGCGGCGAACGCGCGCTGGGGCAGCCTTTACGATGGCTTCTACGGCACCGACGCCATGGGCACGCCAGCACCGAAAGGCGGCTACGACAAGGGGCGCGGGGCGAGGGTTGTCGCCCGTGCGCGGGTGTTCTTGGATGAAGCCTTCGCGCTGGACGGCACCAGCCACGCCGACGCGCGGCGCTACCATGTGCGCGGGGGGGCACTGTTGGTTGATGACATGCCATTGGCGGACCCGTCGAAATTTGTCGGCTATAAAGGCCACCCCAAAGCGCCAAGCGCGGTGCTGCTGCGCAACAACGGTTTGCATGTGGAACTGGTGTTTGACCGCACCCACGCGATCGGCAGCCACGACCAAGCGGGCTTGGCCGATGTGCGGATGGAAAGCGCGGTCTCCGCGATTATGGACTGCGAGGATTCGGTGGCCTGCGTTGACGCCGAGGACAAGGTGCAGGCGTATTCCAACTGGCTGGGGCTGATGCGCGGCGACTTGCAAGAAGAGCTGGAAAAAGGCGGCAAGACCATCACCCGTAAGCTGTCGAACGATCTGACGTTTACCGCGCCGGATGGCGGCGAATTGGTGGTCAAAGGCCGCGCCTTGATGTTGGTGCGCAATGTGGGGCACCTGATGACCAACCCCGCCGTGCTGACCCGCGACGGCGGCGAGGTGTTCGAGGGGCTGATGGATGCAATGATCACCACGCTGATCGCCATGCATGACCTGCAAAAATCCGAAGGCTTGCGCAATTCACACCACGGCTCCGTCTATGTGGTGAAGCCGAAGATGCACGGGCCGGAAGAGGTGGCGTTCACGGATGAGATATTCACCCGCGTTGAGCGCATCTTGGGCCTGCCTGCCAACACCGTGAAGCTGGGCATCATGGATGAGGAGCGCCGCACGACGGTGAACCTGAAGCAATGTATTTTTGCCGCCAAATCGCGCGTGGCCTTTATTAACACAGGCTTTCTCGACCGCACGGGCGACGAAATCCACACCTCCATGGAGGCGGGGCCGTTTTCGCGCAAGGACTTCATCAAGCGCAAGGCGTGGATCGGCGGCTATGAGAACCGCAACGTGGATATCGGGCTGGAGTGCGGCCTGTCGGGTCGCGCACAGATCGGCAAGGGCATGTGGGCCATGCCGGATCTGATGGCAGCGATGATCGAGCAAAAGATCGAGCACCCCAAGTCGGGGGCCAACTGCGCATGGGTGCCGTCGCCCACCGCCGCGACGCTGCACGCGCTGCATTACCACAAGATTGATGTCTTTGCGGTGCAGGACAAGCTGAAGGCAGGGGGGCGGCGCGCCCATGTCGAGACAATTCTGGACATCCCGTTGGCGACCTACCGCATGTGGTCCGAAGAGCAGATCATGCGCGAAGTCGAAAACAACGCCCAAGGGATTTTGGGCTATGTGGTGCGCTGGATTGATCAGGGGGTTGGCTGCTCCAAAGTGCCGGATATGAACAACGTGGGCCTGATGGAAGACCGCGCGACCTGCCGGATTTCGAGCCAAGCCTTGGCCAACTGGCTGCACCACGGCGTGGTGTCGGAGGATGCGGTGATGGGGGCGATGCAGAAGATGGCCGCCGTGGTGGATGCACAAAACGCGCAGGACGCGAGCTACACGCCGATGGCGCCGGGCTTTGACGGGATCGCGTTCCAAGCGTGCTGTGATCTGGTGTTCAAAGGGCGTGTCCAGCCGTCGGGCTACACCGAGCCGGTGCTGCATGCGCGGCGTTTGGAGCTGAAAGCCAGCTGAGCGTATGGCGCTGGCCTGCGTGGGGCGCTGCCCCACACCCCGAGGTATTTCTGAAGCAATGATGGGAGGCCAGACAGGATGGCTGGAGTTTCTTTGAACAAGGCGCGCACGATTGTGCGCAAGACGATTGCCAAGGGGCGGGAGTTGGAGTTGAAGCCACTGTCCGTGGTGGTGCTGGACGCGGGCGGGCACGTGCAAGCGTTCGAGCGCGAGGACGGCGCATCGCCCGGACGGTTCGACATTGCGCGCGGCAAGGCTTACGGCGCGGTGATGCTGGGCATGTCGGGCACGGCGCAGATGGAGCGCGCCGAGCAACAGGCGTATTTCATGAACGCGGTTAACGGCGTCTTTGGCGGCGCGGTGGTGCCTGTGCCGGGGGGCGTGCTGCTGCGCGACGCCAAGGGTGCGGTGATCGGCGCTGTGGGCGTGACGGGCGACACATCGGCCAATGACGCGATTGCGGCCACGGCAGGGATCGAGGCTGCGGGGCTTACGGGCGAGGTTTAAGCACAGCTGCCCAAATAACGGGCTGTGCGCCCGCGCGCAGAGGGTCTGTGCGCGGGCGCGTCTATACCTGCGGCGCGCCATGGGTTAGATCAGTCAGACTGGTTTAACGGAGTATGAGTGGTATGGCGCGCCCTGTTGTTGGAATTATTGGCAACTCCTATCTGATCAACGACACATTTCCCGCCCATGCGGCGGGCAGCATGAATTGCGAGGCGGTGGCACAGGTGTCGCGGGCCTTGCCGGTAATTGTGCCGTCTTGTCCGTCCCTGATTGACGTTGATGAATTGATGGCGCGGTGCGACGGCTTTTTGTTCACCGGCGGGCGCCCGAATGTGCACCCAGAGGAATACGGCGAGGCGGAGACCGAGGCGCATGGCGCGTTTGATCGCGCACGGGACCGTCTGGCCTTGCCGCTGATCCGCGCCTGCGTTGAGCGCGGCTTGCCGATTTTGGGGATTTGTCGCGGCTTTCAAGAGGTGAATGTGGCGATGGGTGGCTCGCTCTACCCCGAGATCCGCGACCTTCCTGGGCGGATGAACCACCGGATGCCGCCCGACGGTACGGTCGAGGAAAAATTCGAGCTGCGCCACAGCGTGACCTTCACCGAGGGCGGGCCGTTTCACGAGTTGATGGGCGCGCGCGAAGTGATGACCAACACGCTGCACGGCCAAGGCATCAAGCAGGCGGGCGAGCGGGTTGTCATCGACGGGCTGGCCCCTGACGGGACGCCGGAGGCGATCTACATCAAGGACGCACCGGGCTTTTGTCTGTCGGTGCAGTGGCATCCGGAATACCGCGCGGCAGAGGACCCCGTGTCGCGCCCGTTGTTCGAGGCGTTCGGGGCTGCGGCGCAGGCTTGGGCCGAGGGCGCGCGGCCGCAGATACTGAAATCGGCTTAGGCCTTTGACCTAGGTCGTCAGAACTTCACTGACTTTCAGCGCGCGCATCTGGTTGCCGTCGACTTTGAGCTTTCCCGTCATCACCGCGGTGATCGGGTTTTGCGAGCCGTCGAGGATGGCGCGAAACACCGCTTCGCTAGCCTTCAAGGTAACGTCGGCCTCTGCGTCGGCGTCAGAGGGGGCGGCGCCTGTCTCGGACAAAAGGACTGTGCCCTGATCGGTGATCACCAGTTTGGCGGTGCCTTTGATGGCGCCTTTGGCTTTGGCGTCCAGCAGGGCGGTCAGGGCGTCTAGGTGGGTGGACATGAAGTGTGCTCCGGCGAAGTGACGTTCGCGTCAATCTGGCGATGGTTTACGGGCTGGGGCAAGCGGGACGTTGCGTCATGGTGTGTGCGTCTTTGCGGCGCTCAGCGGTTGCCAGTGGCGGAGTTTGGGCCTTTTATGCGGTGAGCCATATCAAGGAGCGACGGGTCATGGGGTTTGCAGATTTTAAGGTTCGGATGTTGTCCGGCGAGCGGTTGCTGGGCACGTTCGTCAAAACGCCCTCGGTCGAGATGGTGGAGTTGCTGGCGCTGGCGGGGTTGGACTTTATCTGCCTTGACGCGGAGCACGCGCCGTTTGACCGGATGCGCCTAGACGCCTGCCTTGCGGTGGCGCGGGCGCTGGACCTGCCCACATTGGTGCGGGTGCCGTCGGGCAACCCTGATGACATCCTGAAGGTCATGGACGCGGGGGCGGTGGGCATTGTGGTGCCGCATGTGGATACGGCCGAGAAGGCGCGGGCGGTGTCGAAGGCGGCGCGCTTCGGGCATGGCGGGCGCGGCTTTGCGGGCTCCACCCGATGGGCGGGCTATGCGACGCGGTCTATGGCGGAGGTTCTGGCGCAATCCAAGTCGGAGACGGTGGTGATCGTGCAGATCGAGGAGCCCGAGGCCGTGGAGGCGATTGACGACATCGCAGGTGCTGCAGGTGTGGACGGGGTGTTTATCGGACCTGCTGATCTGTCGGTCTCATACGGAGAGACCTCCACAGACAATGACCACTTGAGACAGGCAATGACCCGCGTGGGGGATGCGGCCTGCGGGGCTGGTGTGGCTTATTGCACATGGGTGCCCGACGCGCAGACGGCGAAGGCGGTGGGGAGCTACGGGTTTACGCTGTTTGTGATCGGGTCGGAGCACGCGTGGATGCTGGCGGGGGCGCGGGCCGCCGTTGCCAGCATGAACAGCGAATGACCTAACGTCAGGGGGTTACGGAGGAGTTATGCATCTGCAGCATAGCGGAAATTCCTCTTTTGGCAGGTGCAGCATTTCGAGTGGTGACCTATGTTTGTTTCAACGCACAGATTAACAAGGACTGTTGAAATGAACTTCGACGACACAAAATCCATCAATATCGAAGCTATCGAACTTGAAGCCCGCAAAATGCGCGCTGAGTACACAGCACAGCTGCTGTCCTCTGCCGGCGCATGGATCGCCTCCAAGTTCACTGTCTCTGGTTGGGTCGGCTCCAAAACCGCCTAATCTCATTGCAAAACGGCCCCAATAGTGGCCCGCAATGACTGAACAAATCCCGGTTCCGCCTTTAAAGCGGTCCGGGATTTTCTCATTTCTGCCTGATTCAACCGTCAAATTCAGCTCAATCTTAAACAAAATGCGCTCAACTCCGTGCGCTGGAAAGGTTGAGAAGATGAAATTGACCAGATTTATCGCCGGATTTGCCGTTGCCGTGGGACTGAGTGCCTGCGCCGCGTCCGGCCCCGTGACCGAGACCGCCAGCCGGAACGCGCAAGACCTGACACCTATCGTGGCCTCAGAGTTGACGCTGCGCAGTGTTGACTGGCGTTTGGAAGACGTGCGGGTGCTGGTGCCGGGGGATCTGAAGGTTTCCGAGGCGAACCGGTATTACCCGATTGCCGACATCGTTTGGCGTGAAGACCCGTATGGCGACCGCCACGCGCAGGTTGCGAAGATCATTGACGATGGCATCACCAGTGGCCTGACGCACCTGAACGGCGACCGCCCTGTCTACTTTGACCTGACGGTGAAGCGCTTCCACTCCTTGACCGAAAAGACGCGCTATTCTGTCGGTGGGGTGCACAACATCGTCTACACCCTGACTGTTGTAGATGCGGCCACTGGCGTGGCGCTGCACGGCCCGATTGAGATGAAAGTTGCGTTGAAAGCCTTTGGCGGCGACCAAGCGGTTGCTGCGGAGCGTCGCGGCGAGACCCAAAAAGTGCGCATTCAGAGCCACTTGGCCAGCTTGATGCGCCAAGCCTTCAATGGCGGGCAGGAAATGCGCGTGGTGGCGAAGGCCGCTGTGGCCCCACAAGGTGCCTACACAGGCGTTATCCAATAAGCGGATAAGCCTCACACACGGGCTTTCGCCCGATGAAAATAAAGACTAAGGGAGGGATATGACATCCCTCCCTTTTTCCGTTTCGCCCTATCCTGTAATCCGACTGAAGCCTAAGGCCAACGCCCTGACCATCCGTGGCGGCGCCCCTTGGGTCTATGCCGACGAACTGGTCACGGACCGCCGTGCGCGGCGTCTTGAGCCAGGCTCCTTGGCCGTCTTGGAGGATAGCGACCGCGAGCCAATCGCCGTGGTTACCATCAACAATGAATCGAAGATCATTTGCCGCGTCATGGACCGAGATCCTGCCGCCGTTCTGGATCAGGATTGGCTGCTGGCGCGTGTGCGCCGCGCCTTGGCACTGCGCGAACATCTATATGATGCGCCGTTCTACCGTCTAATCCATGCGGAGGCCGACGGCCTGCCGGGCGTGATCGTTGACCGCTTTGGCGACGTTCTGGTGATGCAACCGAACGCGGCTTGGGCGGAAACTGCCTGCGAAGGTTTGGCCGCCGCATTGGTCGAAGTGACCGGTGCAAAGACGGTGTACAAGAACGCGGCGGGCCGTGCCCGTGGCTTGGAAGGCTTGGACGATGTGTCGTCCTTCCTGATCGGCAATCACGAGGGGCTGATCGAAGTCCCGATGAACGGCGCAACCTATATGGCGGACGTCGTTGAGGGCCAGAAGACCGGCCTGTTCTTTGACCAACGCGACAACCACGCATGGGCGGCGAAGCTGCACAAAGGCGGGCGCGTGCTGGACGTGTTCTCCCACGTGGGGGGCTTCTCGCTGGCGGCTTTGGCGTCGGGGGCAGAGGCCGCAGTCGCGGTTGACGGATCCGAGGCCGCGCTGGCCTTGGCGGAAAAGGGCGCGGACGCGTCCGGCGTGGCGGATAAGCTCACCACCCGCAAGGGCGACGCCTTCAAGGTGATGGAAGCCTTGGCGAGCGAGGGCGAATTGTTCGACGTGGTGGTTGCGGACCCGCCCGCCTTCGCGCCGAACAAGCAGGCGCTGTCTAACGGGCTGACGGCGTATAGCCGCGTGGGCTCCATGGCGGCGAAGCTGGTGAAGCCGGGCGGCTATCTGGTGCTGTGCTCGTGCTCGCACGCGGCGGACCTGACGAAGTTTCGCCAAGCCAGCTTACGCGGTGTCGGTCGGGCAGGGCGTCAGGCGCAGATCATCCACACGGGCTCTGCCGGTGCGGATCACCCGCTGCATCCGGCCTTGGCCGAAAGCGGCTACCTGAAGGCCATCTTCCTGCGGCTTGACTGATGCGGGCGTTGCTTGACGCCTGCGTGATCTATCCCACCGTGCTGCGTGAAGTGCTGGTGGGATGCGCGGGGTTGGGCCTCTATGACGCCTTGTGGTCCGAGCGCATTCTAGAGGAATGGGCACGGGCCACGGTCAAACTGGGGCCGGAGGCCGAGGTGCAGGCGCGCGGCGAGGTGGCCGTGCTGAAAGCGCAGTTCCCCAATGCCAGTGTGCGCCCGCGCGAGGGCGACATGGCGCGGCTGCATTTGCCGGATGTGAACGACATCCACGTGCTGGCGGCGGCGATTGCCGGATCGGCGGATGTGATCGTGACGATGAACGCGAAGGACTTCCCGCGCCAGACCTTAGCGTTTGAGGGGCTAAAGCGGCTCAGCCCTGACGAGTTCTTAATGGATTTATGGTTAGACACCCCCGAGGCGGTCGAGCAGGTCGTGCGCGGCGTCCATAAAGTGGCCTGCGAGATGTCGGGGGAGGCGTTGGATTTACGCGCCTTGATGAAACGCGCGCGTTTGCCGCGCTTGGGCAAGGCAATCGGCTAGGCGTCTGTGACGCCCCATTTGGCCTCGCGCGCCTCGATCGCGGCGATGCGTTCGGCGGTTTTCGGATGGCTCAGCAACCATGCCGGTGTGCCCGCCCCCAGACTGCCTGTCAGCGTGTCCAGTTTCTTGAACAGTGACTTTTGCGGCGCGGTGCCAATGCCCGCTTTGGTGAGCAGGGCGGAGGCATAGGCGTCCGCCTCGTATTCATCGCTGCGCGACAGGCGGGCGGCCAGCATGGAGGTCAGCATATTGGCGATCCAGACGCCGACCCCGGGGATGATGCGGCCCAACACGGTGGCCAAGGCCACGCGAATGGCGTTCTGGCCGGAAAAGTCGATCATCCGGCGGCGGGAGTGACCAAGGGCCACGTGGCCCAGCTCATGCGCGATGACGGAGGCCATTTCAGCCGCGCTGACTTCGCCCGATTTATACTTGTTGAAAAACCCGCGCGTGATGAAGATGCGCCCGTCGGGGGCGGCAAGGCCGTTGATCGGCTCTATCTCATAGATGTGGACCTTGATCTTGGGCAGGTCCAGAGCGCGCGCCATATCGAGATTCAAGAGATCCAGATCGGGGTCATTGAGCAGCGTCGACTGCTGATCCAGCGTGCGTGCGGTGTTCCATGCGGAGAATTTATACATCACCAGCGCGTAGATGATGGCGATCAGGATCGGGGTAAATTTCAACATACCTATAGATATGGGCCGCTGGCAGGGCGCAGGCAAGCTTTATCGAGTCGGGCGGATTCGGGGGCGTATTTCACCGGTCTCACGGTCCGTGATCCGGTTCTCACGGCGGCGTGATCGCGTGCGCGAGAGGGGATGTTTTGCTGTGCATCAATGC
>NZ_FNOI01000008.1:0-150000 GCF_900107015.1 Litoreibacter albidus
CGCGCACCTGCAAAAGGCTGCATCCATCATACCGACCGTGGCAGCCAATATTGCTCACACGATTACCAAAAAATCCTGCGCCAGCATGGCTTCAAAGTATCCATGTCTGGCAAAGGCAATTGCTATGATAATGCCGCCGTCGAAACCTTCTTCAAAACCATCAAGGCAGAATTGATCTGGCGCGATAACTGGGGAACCCGCAGGAAGGCTGAGATGGTGATCTTCGAATACATCAACGGCTTCTACAATCCACGACGACGCCATTCAACATTAGGTTGGAAAAGCCCTGTCGCATTCGAACGAAAGGTGGCCTAAACGAGCACCAGGGGCGGCACGAAAGCGCGACAGGTCCATGCCGAGAAGCGGCTGACCGAGAGCTAGACGCGAGAGATAGCCACCGCAGCGCGGGGCATTCGCTTTAACGCAGCTCGAGACTACAGAGAGGTGAAACACTCAAAACGTCAACAGTTTGCACCAACCCTGAAGCCAAGGGTGTTTCGGTTCGTTTGCACCGTTTCGAGCGGAGCAAGTCGATGGCTCTCTTTAATTCGCGTAACAGGTGACTGAAGAAAATGAATGTCGTGACAACGGGAAGAATTGCAAAGGTGAGAAAAATAAAGAACGAGCTACCGCTCACCTACACCACAGAAAATTAAACGGTTTCCGACGGTTTCTCTGAAATGTCGCGGGTCACGGCAATTACTCTTTTACCTTCAGGAAGCCCATCGTTCACTTCGGCACACTTGGCATCTACACGTTCTATAAGGCCTTCAAAGTCAACTGGTTGGCCGTCTACATTTTTGCGGAACGCACTCCGTCTGACTTTCTTTGTCTTCTTATCCTTCTCAACTTTTCTAGGGCGAGCAGCATTCACGAGAACATAAATGCCGGTGTGGGATGAAGGCTCAAACAAATACTGCTTTGAGAGCTGCTTATCAGGAGTGTTGACCAGCTCATCCCCAGTCCAGTGTTTCATATCGGCAAGCTTAATCTCAACCGATACCTTTCCCAACGCATCAGCTCTTGAGTGGATTCGGAGATCAGGCCGCTTCTCACCTGCGACTTCTTGCTCCCTGATTACCGTGTAGTAGCGCTCACCCGCGTCTCTGAGGCGAGCGGCCAGCCAATTTCTCAGATCGCCTTCTTTCGCTTCGCCACGCCGGAAGAATGCGCTTTCATCGTCATCGGAAGTGTGCAGTTTTTCGAGCAGTGTTTTTAGGTGCATTTGGCAGAGTTTCCTAAACTCTTCCACAGTCGCCGGTGGCTTGGATTGATCATTCAGAAATTGAATTGTCTCGTGAATTGAGAGTTCGGGTCTCCTCCCCGCCCCTCGTTTCATCAGCTCGATCTGATGTAAAAACGTATCTCGGTAGCTCGAAAGCTCCTTGGACTGAGCCAGTCTTCCAAATGCAATAACAACATCAGGCGTTTGAAACGCAGACAGCATATTGGTGTAGTTTCGCCGGTTCGTCTCGGCGTGGTCCTCTTTTCCCGGCGAGTAGACACTTTCGTGCTTCACATCCTTCTCAGGTGGCCATGCCAAGTACGATGCCCGAACCAGCCACTCCAGCAGAATTGAATCTCTCTCATACTCGCTTCGCACATGTTCTGAACCTTCTCCCAGAGCAGGCTTATTACCTTCGCGACCTAGATATTCGAAGAAGAGCGCTTTCTGTCCTGCGCTATGCAGATCTCCAAATGTTGAGGCTAAAACATGTTTGGCGGCGTGTGAGTTCGCGTTCATTAGTCCGTCAAGCCAGACCCATGCCTCTCGGAAATCGAAACGGGTCCTCGCCGCCCGGTAGCCTGAGACAAGAAACCTGGAAAGACGGTTTCGCTCGACAGTTGGCGCTCGAGCTACAATGTCTAGGCAGAGCATTCTATCGCGACGGTTTCTTGGAAGACCTCGCATCATCATCCGCAGAAGCATAGGAGCTACCAGATTTCTCATCTCCAGACCAGAGTAGGCGATTTTGCTCAAGCAGTCCGATGCATGCTGGTCGCCGTCGCCGCGCGCAGAATCGAAGTCTACTAACAACGCATATTTGACCTCGGAGAAAAATTGGCTCGGGAAACTGACCGCCAATTCCTCGACCCACTCAGGAAAGCCGTTCAATTCGTGGAACGCGTAACGGAAGGCCTTTCGCACAAGGTTGGGGTCAACAGGCAGTTCGCCAAACGAGTAATCGAGATTCACGCCTGCCAGGCCTATGTGGCCAAGATATGTTCGTCGCTCAGAATAGCTCGTATCATTTATCTTCCAGTATTGCCGCAAGCCATTACTGAAAAGTTGGGCGATCTCGGACCCATACTCCTCATTGATCGCGCGGATTGTTCCATTTCCAAGATCATCTGGAGCTCGTTCAAACAGCCAAATTGCATTGCTGTTGTCGAACTCACCAGCGGAAATCTCCTTGCGGTTGCTAGTGATGAACTTTCGATTGTTTCGGGCTGTTCTCCAAGACTGAAAGGCTTCCTTCTTGCCCTGGAACCACCTTTGGGTGTCATAGCGATATTGATTTTGGAAGCGTGATTTTGTTCGAAGAAACCAACCACGGATGCCGAATTGCCGTCGTTGATCCTCGTTCCCATATTTCCTGAGATACCCCCGGAACACACCTAGCGCATAGTCATGATCTTCTCCCCTGAGTTTGGCCAGAATGGTTTGTGCCAAGTCGAGTAGAAATGCCCGCTCGGACTGATCGGTAGCTTCCGAAGCAAGCTCGCAGTAGTGAGACACATCGGATTGATCGAAGACCTCTCCGTTTTCCTCTTTTTCATCAAACTCCAAAGGGTAGATCACTCCAAACGGGACGCGGTGCTGCTGAACACGATCAGAGAAAAGAGCGACTCGTCTTTGAATGAGAGCGTGTTTGACTTCGGGCCGTGCCCGGAGTCTATCGGCCAACCGCGTCGTCGGTGCCTTTCGTCCGAATACGTCAATCCTGTCGTCTTTGCCCATCGCCAACTCAACAGCGTTGAGCAAGTCGCTGTCGTCAGGAGGAACATCTTTATCATCAACTAGTTCAGACGCTAGTTGGATGATGGCTGGCACAAACCTTTTGTATCGTGCTGAAGCATCAGGCATGCGGTATCTGTTTTCGGCTCGGCCAGAAAATGTAAAACGCAACAAAATGGATAACCAAGTTCGCTTCTCAGGCCTCGACAAGCCTTCAAAAAGTTCGATCAAATACTGGGATGTCGCGGACGAATAGTTTGAGCGCTCTCTTTGAATTCTTGAAAGAATGTTAATTCCGTCGAGCAGAGTGGCTTCGCCAAAGCCGTACTTCAATGCCTTCAACTGGAACATGTTCCAGTTCGGCGCAGAATCAGAATCCTCTGCGTCCGGTGGTGTGGCCTTAAGGGCTTCTGACAATACATCAGCTCGGTAACGCAGGTCTCCCATCTCATCTAGGGCGGCGCACGCTTCTGCTTTGCTTCGATAGCCTAAACTTGCATCTCCAACAAAGCCCGCCAGCTTTGGAGCAAGTGGCTCCATTTGACCAAAGCGCGAGACCTCAATCAAAAAATCTGTCAATTCTGGAGAGCTCGAATTGTCGAGTAGTTCGCCGACTACCGACCACAATTCGGGATGTGTGAAGCGCTTGATGTCGTCGTGATAGAACCATTCGCCCCTAAATCGAAGGTGGTCATAGAGGCGCGCTTGGTGGCGCAGGGCGACCTCCTTGTCACCGACGGACAATGATTTCGGGTCTCCCGTTTCAATGAGAAGTGCAGGCCTTACATTTGCCACAACGGTCTTCGCTGCGCTGTTCAAACTGGCTAGCCAACCCATTACATGTTCAGTCGATTGTGGGATCGATCGCTGTCCCAAGCCCTCGGCAAGTAGTGGTGCGATTGTGTCCTCAGAGTTCGCCCTAGCTCGCAAGCTCTCGTCGAAATGCTCAGCTGCAAGGAAGTCCCGAATCTCTCGGTGCGCGAACCTGATACGCCCCCCGACAGAAGGCTGGAAGAGCCCGCAGGCAAGCAACTCGCGAACTTCTGGCGCTGTCCATGAGTCTACGTCGGTGGACAGGACCTGAGCGGCATTGGTCGCATCACCTCCAGGCAACGCATGCACGGAAAAATCCTGTTTGCCAGACAAAACTACAAAAGCTGCAAGCTTGCCGGCAGCTTTCCTAGCTCTGATCAGATCAATGCTAAGTCTATCTTGACTTTCAGACCTGCCGAATAGCCGCCACGTCACCAAATCACGCATTACTTGAAGTCGAGACTTGAACACTTCCTCAGGGGGGCGACCTTCATTAACAGCCTTTTTCCAAACATCCAAAAAAAGATGCGCATCCAACGGTTGCTGGATGAGCCCAGTAGAAAGATTGGCATTCACGGCGTTGATAAAGTCCGAAGGGTTCACACCGCGGGAATCTGCAAGTTTCTCGATGTCCTCGTTCGCTAGCGGGGCGAGACGGTACATCTTGAAACTAGGACCGGAAGCCTCCAAGTCTTGCTCAGCATGCCTTGTCCTTCGAATGAATTGACTGAGACGTCTTGCATCCCCGTCTCCGAGCCACTCACTGGGGCGACTTGTGACCACTACATGTATAGGCGCGTTTCGTCGCCCAATTTCGCGCGACACGACTTCGAGGGCTTTCTCTAGAGCGCTCTCATTGCTTGATGAAGGCAGGCGAGCTTCGTCAAGCGCGTCAAAAAACAGTACCCCACCCTTTCTTGTGCGCTTCCATCTTTCGAACTTCTCGCCTTGCTCTTCGAGCTCAAAGTCGAATGCGCCAGATACCGAACCATCTTGAAGCGCTTCCAGCCGAAACAGAAACGCATCTTGCCCCGCCGCTATCATGCGCGTCACTTGATGTTGAAGCTCTGTAGTTTTGCCAGAACCAGCAGTGCCTAGAAGTACAGAAATGTCATTTGAGAGTATTTCATCCCACGTGCTACCTTTATTTTGGCTGGCCAATGACGCCCAAATACTTTCTGGCTCGCTTTCGAAATCACCAGTAGTGACTTCCGCAAATCTTCGGGACAAGGAGACATAATCAGTGGTCAAAAAAACTCTCTCGCTATTGCATCACTCAAGTGATCTTGCTTCGAACTTCAACCGCGCTTGCGTACTGGTTTGAACCAATCTGCCAATGGGTTGATCCGGTCATCTGTAATGGTCGAAATTGTGGTTATATTGCCCTCAGACCGTATCATTTGCCCTGCGAAATCTGGCAGATCAGGTGGATAGCTTGCTTCGGACAACGGCTCTTTGCTGCGAGTGACATAGGTCAGTTTGCCGTCCACGAAGATTACAAGTGCAATACTGGCAGACGAGGCAAACTCAACAGCTCCTCTCTGAAAGCCCGAGGTTGAAAACACTATGGACTTTTGCGCTCCAATTTCTTGGGCCTTTGCGTGCACGCCCAAAATGACGTCTCTTTCAACCGGCCGTCCACGTCTTTTACATTCGACCAGGACGCAGACCTTGGCGCCCCCGAGGACTTCGAACTCAACCCAACCATCAATGCTGTATTCACCACTACTTCCTTGTATCTTTTTCAAGTGAGAGACGGAAAACTCCAGAAGTCCGGCTCCAGCAGATTTCAGCCAAGAAATAACCTGTTTCTCATACTCTTCTGGCGTAACCTCAACGGGGTTCTCGGGATTCCACTTCGGGCTGTTCTTTTCTTTCAACGCTTAATACTCGTCATACTCGCCGGTCCATTGTTGCTCATAGGGTCTCGCGTTTGAGTTGTAATGACAAGGACAACATACGACCGCTATTCGGCGCATTCTACCAAAGTCAGGTACCAGCCGGTTCAGCACAGAGCTGCCTTGACCTAAGTCACCGCTCGAATTTTTGCATTCAATGAATACAACCCAAGTAGTTTTCGCCAAAACGCTCCATCACAACAGGTGCGATCCGCTCGTTGACGCTCTCATCAATGAATAGGCCCCAAGGGTAAACGTCTACGTTCGCAAGATCGAAATCATCTTTTGGGTTTCGCTTGTTTTGGCTGAGGAATGCGTAGCGGATTCCGGCCCACATCTCGAAGCCCAACTCAACTTCCAAGCCATCGTAAATGCTGTCGCCCGGTAAATCGAGCACCACCATTTTGGACAAAACTCCAAGAGCTTCTAACAGCATGATACTGCACGTATGGGCCATGATGTCGGCCAGTTGGATACCCATTACCGCTTTGGAATCTTGTTCAAAGTAGAAGTTGCAGCCTGCAAAATCTTCGTCTCGTGCAGTTAAAGCCTCGGCCGCACTTTTGTGCTTGAAGAGACCTTCATCAAAAAAGACCTTATGTTGCCCACCCTTGAGCTGGGGATGCTTCAGCGCGTTACGCAAAAGCGCCAGGGAAGCGGGCCCTAAGTTTTTGGTGTCATCTGCGCTATCTACCACGCACAAGGCCATTTTGCAGTTTCGCGTGATGAAACTTTTTAAACTGTTCCGCAGCGCTTGAAGATCATTGTCATCTTTCATTGACGCTGAAGACTTGAATTCGAACGTACTCGGATCGAAGCCGTGCTTGAGAAAAAGGGTGCCCATTTCTTCTGCGGGATCCGCATCACATATTGCAAATGCTGCAAGTGAAAATCCGGATCTATGGTGTTTACTGTCGTCCAAAAATAGATAGGCCATTACTGCTTAAAACAATTCTCTCTGTGCCAGGTTACAAACTCAGTCCTTGGCCGGTTGGCGAGGCGATCCGGCACCAAGATCTTGCCGGATGAGTTGATCATCGATGTCACGGCTTCGATGTCGTTGCTTTGACGGGAAACCAGAATTGTCAGGTCGTCAGCCAATCCAACGAGACCCCGATCAAACATCCAATGCGCCGTTCCAGAAAGGGCGAGCCCGTTGCTGACGATGTCGGGTCCGTCATGCTCGACTGGTCTGATATGAGCGGCTTCCACTTCAGCTCGGCCACCGCCATTTATCAGACGTAAACCAGTGATGGCGCAGCGCTCGCCGTAGGCGCGCAGGATGTTCTTTCTGAAATTACGATCGCGAACCGCCCGGTTGGTCAGTTGGTTGACGCGTTCCCGTGCGGGCATGTGTTGGAAAGGCGTTTGCGCGTCCTGAAAACCTGGCAGGTGCATCGTGTCGCCCACGCGAGGCAGGATGTCCTCATCTCGACCAAGTCCACGTTCGACGATTCGGGCAAAGTCTTCAGCTGAAAGAGTTCTTACTGCAGCCTGCGCGCGTCCGGATATCTTGCCTTGATCGTTCAGCAATCCTCTTTCGATGATTGAATTATCGTCCCGGAATGAAACTGGGTCGCCGAAATCAAGATACGTTCCCGGCTCAATCACCGCCAAAAACATGTCCTGCTTCCTTGGATCCGGAATGATTTCCTGAACCTTAGCGACAGCAAAGTACCCTTTGGTCTCTTTGACTTTGCTTGGCTCCAGGTAGACGATCCAATCCCCTTCGCACTGTTGGGCACGAGAGAGGTATTGCTTGGGAAACTGATACCGCTCCGAGGGAATGTCGTCGTAGATCGAGTCGCTGCGATGGATGAAGATACCGAAGGCCATCGGATCACCCGCGTTGAAGACGTTCCAGTTTTCGATCGGCCGCGCGTAAGGTCAGCACCGCACCTGTCAAAAATGGAAGTGCCAAGCCTGCTGTGGCGATGGCAAAAATCATGATGGCGGCCAAAACCGAGTATTCGGTGGGCTGTTGCGCCAACGATAGTTGGCCGAAACCAATCAGGTAGAACACGCTGGTTCCTAGGAAGATCAGGTAAAGCGGATCAAAGGGTTCAATCACCTCACGACGAGTGCGCTCCAAGACCGAATTTCGCAACATGTTCCAGCGTTTGCTTGCCTTGTTCACCAAATCATTCCCTTACCAACTCGATCCATGTGTGCACGTCGTCATCCGTCACTTCACGGCCTTCGACATGCGATTGATACCAACGAGCCACGATGGCCCCGCGCTTTTCGCTTTTGATCTTCATGCCCTCTTCGGTGAGGTGCTGATCCAGTGAGCTTTCGATGTGTTTGAGGGCATCGAAATCATGCCCCGCCCGAATGGATTTGGTGCCGAGTAGCAGCCAGGGCACGTCCACCTCGAACCGTTCACCCATCGCGACCAAGGCTTCTACAGGCATTCCGCGCTGGCCCTTTTCGTAGCTGTGATACGCGCGCGGTGAGACACCGATAGCTTCCGCCATGGCCGCTTGTGAGAAGCCGATTTCATTGCGAGCAATGGTGAGACGAGCACCCATTGCAGCAAAAAGATCAGCAGGTTTCTGCGGCATCTGAATTTTCCAATTGACCACTTCGCCGAAATTCGCGAACTTTGCAAAAAATGACGAACATTTACAGTTAATCACATCTGACCACGTCAGAAGGTGCAGAACAAGCGATTCCATGCGTGTCGCTGATTCAACTTAAGCGGACAAGGACGACTGAAATGGCAGAGACCAACTATTCAGACAGCTCTCAGATCCTGGGGCTTGGGAAAACGCCCGCGCAGTGGGTCGAAGTCATGGCCGGGATGGGGATCGATATTTCGGAACGCACCTTGCGCGAACGCGCCAATGAGACGGGTGCATTTTATCGCCTTGGGCGAACCATGCTGATCACCCCCGCGCAGATTGATACGATTTTTGAAGGAGGCCAGTCATGCCGCTCCAAATTTACAAGAGGGGCCACGTTTACTGGGCCAAGGGGTGGATCGAATACAACGGCAGGCCAATCGCCGGCCCATACCGGCGAAGCACTAAGGCATCTACAGAAGAGGGCGCACGGGACTGGATAAACCATGAGACCGAACGGCAGATCCGTCGCTATGTCGTGGGCGACGAACCGAGCAAGACGTTCTCCGATGCAATTATGCTCTACAACGCGTCCCCAAAAGCAGCGAAGCAGTTGATCCCGATTGTCGAAGCAATCGGCGACCTGTCGCTGGGCGCAATTTCTGGTGCACTATTGAAGAGCCTTGGACCAAAGCTGAAACCCAAGGCGTCGACCGATACCTGGTGGCGCGAGATCGTGACGCCAGCGAGTGCGGTGATCAACAATGCGCACGAGCTGGAGGGGACGCCGCTAATCCGCGTGAAGCCCTACGACAAGTTTGAGCGGATCGCTCAGGACAAGCGGCGTGGGAAGCTCAGCCGCGTGGAGCGCACGCCAGCCGACAAGGAATGGATCGAAGCGTTTTGCCGTGCGGCAGATCCATACAATGCAACACTGGTCCGTTTCATGTTTGAAACGGCTGCGCGGATTGATCAGGCCGTATCGTTGGAGCCTGACGACCTTCGGCCGCATGAAAACAAAGTCCGAGTGAAAGCTCAAAAGGGGCACCCGGAATGCTGGATTACTGTGTCGCCTCAAATGATGGACGAGCTTCTTGCGTTACCGCCGAAACGCCCGAAGAACCGGAAGACTGGCAAACTGATGAAGGCGCGTGTTTTCGGCTATGGCAGTTCCACCGGTTACAACACGCGCTGGAAGACGATCTGCCAACGCGCGGGCATTCCGTACCTGTCGGCGCATCCCGCCGGTCGGCATGGGTTCTTCACTGAGCTAGTCGTGCGCCAAGGTGTAGACCCGGTCACCGCAGCCAAGGCTGGCGGCTGGTCAGACCCAAATTTGCCCATGCGGATCTATGCCCACGCAGAGACCGACGAGGCCGACATCAGGGCGCGTTTTCGTACAAACCACGTACAGGATGACGCTGTACAAATACCCAACTCTAAGAAATCACAAAAGGAATAGCGCTATGAACGCATCCCTCCTAAGGGGCAGGTTACTGGTTCGAATCCAGTCGGGGCCACCATTTCTCATGGGCGTTCCAGGATGTGGTCAGGCTTGATACCGGATTTGGCGATGGCGCTTTCCACGTTTTGGCCTGCGAAAAATCCGTAGCCAGCTATCAGGGCAGAGGCGACGCCAGCGTTCTGCGCTCCAAGGATGTCGGTGTGTAAGCTGTCGCCGACCATCAACACACGTGCGCGCTTAATCTCGGGGGCGAGCCGTTGGAACGCCAGATCGTATATATCTAGGAACGGCTTGCCGAAGAAACGTGGCGTGACGCCGGTCCCATTCGCGAGGCGATGTGCGAAGTGGCCCGGTTCAATAGAGAAACCTGTCTCACGGGGGGCGACGATGTCGGGATTTCCGACCCAGACAGGGCGCGGGCGATCCCTTAGCGCGGCAGTCAACAGGGCTTGGCGATGCTCCGTCCAAACGGCGCTGCCGATCATCAGAAAGCCGTCGACCTGCGTGTAGATGGCAGGATCATCGTCCAGATAGGTCACGTCCAGCCCTTCGAAGTCCTGCAAGCCAGCACTTGGCGTGGCCATTAAGCCCCATTTCATAGGTCCGGCTGGTTGCGGCGCCGCCAGAAGGGCCGCGCGGCTGGTTATGACATCTTCGGGTGCAAAGCCGTAGCCAAGGCGATGGTACTTTTCCATCAACGTCGCATGCGGGAAGCCCGCGGCGTTGGAGACCACTATAACACGTTTCCCGCGCGCTTTGAGGCTGGCGACCCGCTCAACGACGCCGGGAATTGCGGTCTCTCCGATATTCAGGACGCCAAAGGCATCTAGGAAGAACGCGTCGTAGCTGTCTGCAACGTCGTCCAGTGTTTCCGAGCGAGTGGCGGCTTTACGCCCAGTTGCAGGACTCGGCAGGCGGTGCCGAACCGCCTCATAGGCCGCGAAGGCGGTTTCAGTATCCATGCCGCTCAAATGATTGCCCCGCGCACTTTTGCCGACACCCATTCACTGATCACCACGGCTGCGAGGATAACCAGCAGGATCAGGCTGACTTGCGGCCACGCCAGAACATTCAGGGATGCCGACAGTTGCAGGCCGATCCCACCGGCACCGACAAGGCCCAGCACGGTCGACTCCCGAATGTTGATGTCCCAGCGGAACACGGCGATGCCCGCGAAGGCTGGCATGATCTGCGGCACGATACCGAACGCCATAACCTGCCAGCGGGACGCACCCGTTGCGGTGATCGCCTCGACTTGGACGGAATCAATCTCCTCAATCGCCTCGTATAGCAACTTTGCGCAAAACCCGATCGATCGTATCGCGATGGCGACGACGCCCGCAAAGACGCCGGGGCCGATGATGGCGATAAGCAGAAGCGCCCAGATCAGAGAGTTGATGGACCGTGTCGCGACGATGATGAACAGGGCGACGGGCCGGATGAAAAGTTTGGAGGGTGTTGTATTGTGCGCCGCTAGAAAGGCCACCGGCACGGCCAAGCATAGCGAGATCAGCGTGCCCAGCGTCGCGATGTTCAACGTGTCCCAGATGGGGCGACCCAACTGGGTGATGTATTCCCATTTTGGTGGCGTTGCGCGTGACCAGATATCGCCTGCAATGCGCGGTGCATCCCACACGAAAAACCACGTGGTGGAATTTGATATCTGCATCCAGCAGTAGGCGAATACGGCCAACCCGCCGAGCCACATCGCGGAGTGTGCCAGGGTTTGTTTAAACGTGCGCCGGTGCCAGACGGTGGTGTCGTCGTGTTGCGTTACAGGCATTACTGGACCCTCGCGCGAACTATGCCGGAGATATATTCCAGCGCCATGACGATCACGATGATCAAGATAAGGATCGCGGCAGCGGTGTCGTACTCATACCGATCGAAGGCTGTATTCAGAGTAGCCCCGATCCCACCGGCACCAACCAGCCCCAAGATAGCACTTTCACGGAAATTGATGTCCAAGCGGTAGATGGACAGGCCTACGAGCCGCGGCATGACCTGCGGTTGTACCCCGTAGTTGACCCACTGCGCCCAACGCGCACCGGAGGCACGAATGGCCTCGACCTGAACGCGGTCCATGCTTTCGATGTCTTCGGCGAGCAGCTTGGACAGGAAGCCGATGGTGGCGAAGCTAAGCGTTAAGAAACCCGCAAGCGGGCCAAAGCCAAAGATTGCGACCAGCAGGATCGCCACGATAATTTCTTGCAGCGCACGGCTGATAGCTACGATGCCACGACAGATCAGGTAGACTGGTAGCGGCGCGATGTTGCGTGCCGCGCCTAAACCGATGGGGATAGAGATCAAAATGCCAACGACGGATGCGGCCACCGTGATGATGATGCTTTCCATCAGCCCGCCCCATATGTCGGAGGACCGTGAGGTGAAGTCAGGACTGGTGAACGCCAGCACGAACTGCGCGCCGCGATCCAGCCCCGCGTAGACGCGGGCCCAGTTGATGTCGATCGTCATGTAAGCGGCGATCAAATAGGCAAAAAACGCGATGACCAAACCCCACCGTAGGATCGGGTTTGATATGAAGGGCGGCCGCTTCCACGGCTGGCCAATTACGGTGTCTAGATGCGTGCTCACTGGGCGACCTCTTCGTCGTCTTTCTTGATGGTCGCTTCCCAGTCTTCCTCGCCGTAGATGGTGGTCAAGACGTCCGGCACCAAAGCTTCTGGCGGGCCGTCGAATTCAACGGCTCCGAACCGCAAGCCGACCACGCGTTGCACAAACATCTGTGCAAGGGCGACGTCGTGAATGTTGATGATGGCCGCTAGTCCGCGCTCTGCGCAAAGCTCGCAAATCAGGCGCATGATCTGGCGGCTGGTTTTCGGGTCGAGGGATGCTGTTGGCTCATCCACAAGCAGCAGCTTGGGATTTTGGATCAGGGCGCGGCAAATGCCAACGCGTTGGCGCTGGCCGCCTGATAGCTCGTCCGCGCGTTTGTCAGCCATTGCCAAAAGGCCAACACGGTCAAGCAACCTGAATGCTTCATCTACGTCGGACTGTGGAAAGCGGCGGGTTAAGCTGCGCCAAAACCCGACATACCCCAATCTACCGGACAGTACGTTTTCCATGACCGTCAACCGTTCGACCAAGGCGTATTCTTGAAAGATCATGCCCATTTCGCGCCGCGCACGGCGAAGACCGGATGAGTTCAGTTTGGTCAGCTCTGTATCGCCAAGCCAGACCTCGCCCGACGTTGGCTCTACAAGGCGGTTGATGCACCGGATCAGCGTCGACTTACCAGCACCCGATGGTCCGATCAGCGCAAGCACTTGGCCCTCCGGCACTTCGAGTTCGATTGATTTCAAAGCCTGATCGCCCGTGGCGTAGGTTTTCACGAGCTTCTTGAGTTTCAGCATATCCAGCCTCAGTTGACTTAGGTTTATAGGCGGCACCCTTCGTCGGGCACCGCCATTTGTTATTCGCTTACTGGCAGGAGTAGCTTACACCGTTGGCCGCATCGATCTTGCGGATTACGTCCCAAAATTCCTTGTAGTTCATTTCAAGGAACTGCTCTTCGCCGGATTTTTTGAACTCTTCCTGAAGGGTGGTCCCCTCCCAATCAAAGCTGAAGAAAGCATCTTTGATCTTGGCCTGAAGCTCTGGCTTGAGATTGTAAACAGTACCAAATCCGGTCGTCGGGAATGTTTGCGATTTGTAGATCGATACCACCTGTTCTGGCTTGATGACGTCACGCTCAATCATCCGTTGCATGACGGAGTTTGCAACAGCACCGGCCATGTAATCTTTGTTGGCTACGCCGAGGATGGTGTTGTCATGCTTGCCAGAGAACGCAGGCTCGAAGTCGCGCTCTGCGACCAGATCGTATTCGGACTTCAGGATTGCAGACGGTGCCTTGAAGCCGGAGTTGGACGTCGGCGAAGAAAACGCAAGTTGCTTGCCTTTAATGTCTTCTACACCCGCGATGCCGGACTCTGGATAGGTGATGATTTCCATCTCATACCCGAAATGCCCATCTTTGGAGGCCATGATTGTGAACGGTCTGAAGCCGGCACAGTTCACCGCGAGCGGGTTGGAGCCGGTGTTGAATCCGGAGATATGCAACCTGCCGGAGCGCATCGCTTCGATCTGGGCGGCGTTGGATTGAACAGGGAAGAACACAACGTCTTTGCCAGTGGTTTCCTCTAGGTGCGACAGGAAATCAGACCATGCGGTTTTGTACACGGCTGGGTCTTCAACCGGCGTGTATGCAAAGATCAGCGGGTTAGGGTCCAGCAGTTCGGATGCGTCCTCTGGAATGTCCGCGATCAAGTCGCCGTCACGGTCACAATAGCGTGCATCCAAGTCGCCGTGCGGGCAGTCTTGCGCCCACGCACCTGTTGCAGAGATCGTCAGGGCCGCTACGGCGCCTGTCGCTGCGAGTATTCGTTTTAGTACAGTCATTTTTCTTCTCCCTTGGTTTTATTAACGCGCCTGCCGTCCTCCCAGCGGGCGCGGTCGTCTTATCGTGCCACTAACACCTCGACGTTTGAATGCCGCAGTGATTTCGCGAGTTCGGCCGTCGGGTCCTGATCCGATACGACCGATGTGAGGTCCGATAGGTTGCCGATCTGGGCGAGGCCTTCACGCCCGAACTTCCGCCCGTCAATGAGCAGGTGGGACATGCGGCACTGGCGAAGCATTGTCCGCTTTACAGCTGCAAACCCGCGGATGGTTTCCGATGGTCCTCCCTCCGACAGACCAGATGCGCCGATAAGGCACCTGTCCACGGAGTGACGCTGAAGAAACTCGACGGCGTCGGTCCCGACAACGGCGGACTCGGATGACAGGTAATCGCCCGGACACACCACAACGTTCGCAGCGTCACTTTGGCCTAGGGCCATAGCCACGGGAAAACTGTTGGTGAACACGGTGCAGGGCGTGCCATCAAACGCCAGAAAGCGGGCCAGCTGTAGCGTCGTGGCGCCGGAATCGACCATGAGTGTTTCACCGGGTTGCACTAAATTTGCGGCCAATCGGCCTATGCGCTCACGCTCGTTCACGCGGTCTGTTGCGCGTTCATTAAATGACGGGTAGCGGCCAGAGATAATGGCGGATGCGCCGCCATGTGCGCGGTCAAGAAGCCCGTCGTCGCTAAGCTTTCCGATATCGCGCCGCACCGTTTCTGCAGAGACCCGAAAGTGATCGGCCAGTTCCGAAATCCTGACGTGAGGGCGCAACCTTAGCTCAAGCAAGATGTGCTTGCGCCGCTCTTGCTTACGCAGCTTTGGCCGCGTTTCAAGGTCAACATCGGTTGGTATGTTACCCACTGGCATTTATGTCAGAATCCCCCACCTCGTAATCAAAACTGTGAGGTTCCCCACATTATTGCAAGAAATAATGTTGCATATTGCAGATTTAGATGCTCCGATTAGGTGGATAGCCGCCGCGTAGCGCCTTGGGCGCACGGTGACCACGTGGCATCGGATTGTGTTTCTCAACTTGAATCGGACGAAGCCCAGTGATCCAAATCATCGGAAATCTAGCGGGTGCGATCGCGCTTTTGTTGTGGTCCGTCAGACTGGTGCGCACGGGTATAGAGCGTGGCTTCTCCGGTCCGCTGCGCACGGGTGTGCGGCGCGCGTCCCAGAACAATGCGACCGCCGCCGGAAGCGGCCTGATCGCTGCGATTGCGATGCAGAGTTCCACCGCGGTTGCCATGCTGGTTGCCGGATTTGTCTCCGCAGGAGCATTGCCGCTGGGCAGCAGCCTTGCCGTCATCTTGGGCGCGGATTTGGGGTCTGCTATTGCCGCAAGAATTTTGCTAACGCCGATCTCTGCCTTGGTCCCGCTGCTGCTGGTGATCGGTGTCACCTTCTTTTTAAAAGGACGCACAAGACGGGCAAAGCAATCGGGCCGCATTGTGATCGGTATCGCATTGGTGCTGACCTCATTGTCGATGATCCGCGTGGCGACTGCCCCGCTGCAGGACAGTCAGGCGACAGAAGTTGTGTTTTCCTATCTCGCGCAGGATCTATTGACGTCGTTCCTGATCGGGGCGGTGTTGGCATGGGCCACGCATTCAAGTGTCGCAACAGTCCTCGCGGTAGTAGCGATGGCGTCGGAAGGCCTGCTGTTGGCACCAGTTGCGGCAGCCATTGTTTTGGGGGCCAACTTCGGTGGGGCGACCATTCCGGTCTTGCTTACCCTAACAGGCACGCAGGCGGCGAAATGCGTGATGCTCGCCAATCTGTTCATACGTGGCGGCGGCGCATTGCTAGCGTTACTTGCCCTTCTTCAATGGCAGGCGTTGATTGCATTGCTTGGGTCAACCGCCGCTGTGCAGTCGATCAATTTGCACCTCGCGTTCAATGCGGTCGTCCTCTTTGCAGGTATGGTTTTTATCCGTCCCGCATTGCACATCGTCTCCGCGGTTTTACCAAAAGCAGCCCCGTCCAAGCCGCGCCGTATTAGCGCGCTAGACCCGACATTAACCGACCTCGACCGCGCGCTGGCCTGCGCCGCGCGTGAGGTGCTGGAGATGGGGGAGCAGGTTCACGGTATGCTAACGCCCGTTCTTGGGCTGTTTCGCGATTGGGATGAGGATGTCCTGACCGCTATCCGCGAGAGCGAGGATGAAGTTGACCGCATGCACTTCGAGGTGAAGCTCTATATTGCGCGGCTTCAGGAGGGGGTTTTGACCGCGGACCAAGCACGCCGTGCGATGGATATTGCGAGTATCTCGAACCACCTTGAGGACGCAGGGGACCAAGTCTCCACAAATCTGATCGACTTCGCCCAACGCCTCCATGCGAACGGGCTGTCGTTTTCGGATGAGGGCTGGCGCGATCTGTGTGATTTCCACGATCAGGTGCTGTCCAACGTCCAGCTTGGGCTGAATGTGCTCATGACCGGCGACGCGGAGGCGGCAATCCAGCTGGTAGAAGAGAAAGACCGTGCCCGCGAGGCGGAGCAACGGCTACAAGCCCATCACCTAGATCGGTTGCGTAGTGGTAATACCGCGAGCGTGGAGACCAGCAGCCTGCACCAAGAAACCATTCGGGCCCTCAAGCAAGTCAACACCGCATTCACCTACGTGGCCTATCCTATTGTGGAAGCCACTGGTGGCCTGCTGTCGAGCCGCCTTGCGACACCGGACGACGCATCCTAACGGGCCGTCAAAGCATCTTGATCGCAGTAGGTTCCACCGCCAGCACGTAACCTTTGCGGGCGATGTTCTTAATCAGCAACTCGCTCATCATCTGGTTGCCTAGGTGATCGCGCAGCCGCTTGATCCGCGTAGCACCCGAGGCCTCGTCGCAATCAATCTCGGGTTTGCCAGAAATCATCGCCTCAATTTCCAAGCCGGACAATATGTCATCGTCCAATCGGGCCTCTGCCAGCACAGACAATGTCTCCAGCGCGGCTTCGGTGAGCTTGAACACCATGTCATTGATCTGGACGACACGCTCATCACGGCTCACGATCAGTGAGTTCACCTGAATACCGCTCTTTTCAATCTCGGCCATGCGACGGGCGAGAGTGACGAGAAACACGATCGATACCAGCGCGGCGACCAGCAACGCGGTGGCAAAGACCAACAGCACAAAGATAATGAACCGGTAGGACGCCAATGTGTCAGAGAACGCGGTGCCGGACTGTGCTAATATTTCCAGCAAGCGGACTTCGCCGCCTTGGGTCAGGGCATCGTTCTCTATGAAGATGCGCTCGACCCGCATGTTAAAGGCATTGGCGTCGGGTAGGTTCAGGAACAATACTAGCGCCGCCACGACCAGAATACTGACAATGACGGCCATGCCCACGATGATGACCTGCGCCGGCGACGGTACTTTAGAAGCGGAGGAAGTAAGGTCCGGCATTGGCTTTCCTCCCGTTCAGGCCGCTGTCGTCAAACAGGGACACGATGTTCAGTAATGTCCAGCCAGCGGCGGACAACCTTGGTGCAATGGCCTTGGCCGCAGCCCTTGGCGAGGTACACGCGCCATCCGGCACGGCGGCAACGCCGTAATGCAGTTTTAGCGGGTTATCCTTCTTGGCCTTGTAATCGACGTAGCAGGCGGCAGTCGCCGTCGTTGCCATCGCGGACAGCCCAAAGCCAAGGGCGAGTGTGTAAATAGCATGTTTCATGCGCCGACCATGATCCGCAGCGGCGCGTTATTCAATATCAAGTGGCGATAGCGGCGGGTTATCCAATAACCACGGGACGTCATTGAGTGACAATGGCCACGACGGTCAAAGTCTTCCTATCGAAAGCCCGCCACCGTGGGCACAACGGAAGGAAAGACTATGACACGCCAATTTATCGCCGCTTTGTTGAGCCTCTCGATTGGATTTAGCGCAATGGCCACGGCGCCAGCGCGCGCAGATGAAGATGTAGTAAAGGTAATCGCGGGGCTGGCATTGCTCGGCATCCTTGCCAATGCTGCCAAGGACAACAAGCGTGAGGTCGCAACGCAACGCGCGCATAAACCTTACCGCGCGCAACGCGCTCATCCGCGCCATGCCCAGAAAGCGAAACCGCGCCGCGCCAAATCCAACCGCGCGCGCAAGGTTGCCCCTCGTCGGTGCCTGCGTGAGCAATGGACGCATAATGGCGTCCGTGATGTCTACGGCGCGGGGTGTATGAAGAACAACGCTCGCCATGCGTTGCCGCGTAACTGTAAGCGCGTTGTTGAAACCCGTAACGGGGTGCGCCGGTTCTACACCCCGAACTGTCTTCGCAAGCACGGCTGGAAGGCCTAAGCTATTTCTACAATCGAGCAGCAGGGCGGACCGCAGGGTTCGCCCTTCCTTGTTTAGGGACAAGCTGTTGCGCCCGCCCGCGAATCCACGTCTTTGTAGCCGCATGACAGCACCAGATTTTACATATGAGTATGCCCTGATCGCCCAAGGCATTTTAACCGTCGCAGGCACCGATGAGGTGGGGCGTGGCCCCTTGGCGGGGCCCGTTGTGGCCGCTGCCGTCATACTAGACCCGCACAACATTCCGGACGGATTGAACGACTCCAAAAAGATAAGCCTGAAGAAGCGGGAGGTTCTGTTCGACCAGATCGTCAACTGCGCGCGCTTTTGCATCGCGGAGGCTTCGGTGGAAGAGATCGACGCCTTGAACATTTACCACGCCTCGCATCTGGCGATGTGCCGCGCGGTGGAAGGCCTGGGCAATGTTGAACACGTGCTTGTCGACGGCAACAAAATCCCCCGCGATATGCAGCCACCGGCCACGGCGATCGTGAAGGGCGACGGCAAATCACAGTCAATTGCCGCCGCTTCTATACTGGCCAAGGTGACGCGCGACAGACACATGGATGCACTTGCGCAACAATACCCGGGCTACGGGTGGGACAAAAATGCCGGCTACCCGACAAAGGGTCACATTTCTGCACTAGCTGAGCTTGGTGTGACCCCACATCATAGACGTAGCTTTAAGCCCGTACACAATATCTTGTGTCATCAATAATTTTCAACTCATTGAAATATAAAGATTTTGACAGGGAATCCCCTTTGACTCATCTTTAGAGCAACACAGCAAATAAGCACGAAACGTGCATCAGCTTGAGGCGATAAAATGGGTAAAATGACTAAGGTAATGCATGATGCATTGCCGCTGAATTCGATCATGGACGGTGATTGCATCGAGGCAATGAACAGTCTTCCGGAGGCTTCCGTAGATTTGATCTTCGCGGACCCCCCTTATAACCTGCAATTGCGTGGCGATTTGCACCGCCCCGACAACTCTAAGGTTGATGCCGTCGACGACGCATGGGACCAGTTTTCCTCTTTCCGCAAATATGACGAATTCACCCAAGCATGGCTGAAAGCCGCCAAGCGCTTGCTCAAGCCGAATGGCGCGATCTGGGTTATTGGCTCTTACCACAACATTTTCCGCGTCGGCCACGAGTTGCAGAACCAAGGCTTCTGGATGCTGAATGACGTGGTATGGCGCAAATCCAACCCGATGCCGAACTTCCGCGGCAAACGCCTGACGAACGCCCACGAAACACTGATCTGGGCCTCTAAATCGGAAGGCAGCAAATACACCTTCAACTATGAAGCGCTGAAGGCCCTGAACGAGGGAACGCAAATGCGCTCCGACTGGGTTCTGCCGATCTGCACTGGCCACGAGCGTTTGAAGAACGACGCCGGCGATAAAGCACACCCGACGCAAAAGCCGGAAAGCCTGCTGCACCGCGTTCTGGTCGCTACCACTAACCCCGGTGATGTTGTTTTGGATCCGTTCTTTGGTACAGGCACCACCGGTGCGGTTGCCAAGAAGCTGGGCCGTGATTTTATCGGGATCGAGCGCGAAGCAGCCTACCGCGAGGTCGCTGAGAAACGCCTGAAGAACGTGCGCAAGTTTGACCGGACCTCTCTTGAAGTGACCCGCTCCAAACGGGCAGAACCACGCGTGCCGTTTGGCCAGCTGGTAGAACGCGGCATGCTGACGCCGGGCGAAGAGTTGTGGAGCCTGAACGGTCGCCATAAAGCCAAAATCCGCGCCGATGGCACGCTGATTGGCGATGATATCAAAGGCTCCATCCACCAAGTGGGGGCCGCCCTGGAGGGCGCGCCAAGCTGCAACGGCTGGACCTACTGGACGTTCAAACGCGATGGCAAAAAGGTCCCGATCGACCTTCTTCGCCAGCAAGTCCGCGCGGAAATGAACTAAACACACCGAAATTCAACAGTTACCGCCAGTGTCTTCGGGTCTCCGAAGGCACACAACTGCCCCGCCCTAACCCAAGGTGCGGGGCATTTTTTTCACGCGGTTTCACAGCCTGTGGTACTGGTCACAGCAATCACTAATGTCTAACCTGTTCGTATATTGTTTATTAAGTACCTTGTCAGAACGGCCTTAAAATGACCGAGCTAGAAAAAATTGAAGCTGAGCTTGCGCAGTTAACAAAGCAACTGGCCCAATTCCTATCCCTTCCACCGGCTGAACGTAGCGTACCGGGATTTGCCAAAATCTGGCGCCCAATTTCGCGGTATCGCGTCAAGCTGCGGTCCGCGTTGCAAGCCCAAGGCTCGGTCCTATCCGATCCTAGATATCACGGCGCAGGAAAGTCTGAAATGGAACGGCGCGTCGATTACAACGCCGCGCATCGGCGGCTAAGACTTTGGCCTAGTATTGAGGACATGGTGAACAAGCAAGTGACGCCCGCACGGACACAGCTCATGCCGCGGCCTGCCGACTACATGGAAGGCGCGCACAACCGATATGTGAACCACCTGTACTCGGCGCTTCATACTTTGGCCCTGCCGTCGGCGGAGGCGATGATGAACCTCCTGTCCGACGCACATGCCGATATCGCGCTGCCTGCTACACATTTTGAGGCCTTGATGCACGCCGCCTACCGCATTTGCCTTGCTCAAGAACGTAGCAAGCCACCAAGGTTCCTAGATGTCGGCTGTGGGGGGGGCACCAAGATATGGGCGGCCCTTCCATTCTTCCCGAATGCCTGCGGCTTGGAGAACAACCCTACGCAAGTGCAGGTTGGCGCAGCTGCAATGGCAAAGCTGAACGCGCCGGAAAATTGTATTCTGCAAGCAGACGCCCGCTGTTTTACGGACTACGCAAGCTACGATGTGATTTACTTCTACCGCCCGCTGAAAGACCCCGTCGGCCTCAAGGACATGGAAGACACGATCATGGCGCAGGCCCGCCCCGGAACGCTGCTGATCGCGCCGTATCTAGGGTTCTCGGCGGAGCAGGACGACGACAGATGTGCCAAAATTGCACCCTCCATCTATGTGGTGGGAATGGCACCTTACCAAGCAGAGGCCTTACGGGATCGCGCAGAGATGATCGGCACCGAAGCGCCCTCCCACAGCAGTTCGACGGATGCTTCTTTAGGGTACTGGCGGCCGCTGGTCGAGGCCTCGCGCCGCAACGGCTATGCGTTGTAGCGCCTAACGGGGCATCGGGTTGGTCGCGGTCTTATACGGGGCCCAATCGGTGATTTCAGGATAGTACATTGCCCGCCATTTGCGAACACGCGGATTCATGATGCGGCGATAGATAGGCGGGACCATCGCCGCCATTGTCATAACGGGATACCCGAAGGGCAACTGCGGCGCCTCGTCTTCCGTATAGTTTTGCAAAAGCGGGAAGCGGCGGTCCGGTTTGTAATGGTGGTCGGAGTGGCGTTGGAGGTTTATCAAAAGCCAGTTGGAGGCTTTATGCGCCGCATTCCATGAATGGCGCGGCTGTACATGTTCATATTTTCCGTCGCCAAGGTGTTTACGGGTCAGCCCGTAGTGCTCGATGTAGTTGACCAATTCCAACTGCCAGATGGCCACGAAGGCTTGGAACACGAACAGCCCAACCCCGGCCCAGCCGCCAGCAAGCAACGCGAGCAGCAGCATCCCACCCTGAAGCGCCGCGTAGCGATAGAACGGATTGGACGTGTCTGACACGGGCAAATCCCTGCGCGCGAGCATCGCCTTTTCGGCCTTCCAAGACGATAAAATGCTCTGACGCAGGACGCGCGGGAAGAAGCGGTGAAATCCCTCATTGTACCGCGCCGTCACCGGATCCTTCGGGGTCGCCACATACCGATGGTGGACCAACAGATGCTCGGACCGGAAATGCGAATACAGGACGCTCGCCAGCAGGAGATCACCCAACCAGCGTTCGAGCTTGTTTTTCTGGTGCATCAACTCGTGGCTGTAGTTGATCCCGATGGTGCCCGACACAACACCAATACCGAAGAACAGCGCGATTTTCTCGCCGCCCGACAGATGCTCGGCACGGGTCGCAAAAGCGATCATGCCAAAGATCAAAAGGAACTGCAGGGGAAACCACATCATAGTTATCATGCGGTACCAAAGCAGGTCGTCCTGATCGGCATCTGGATCGGCGTTATCAAGGTTGAGCCCGAGAATCGCATCCAGCACCGAGAACATCCCCCAGCCATAAAGCGGAAGCAGTGCCAGCCACCAACCACCTTGCGTCGCGCCTACTATCGCAAGCGGGACCATCAGCAGGGACAGCCAGAATGGCACCGCCGCGCTGAATTTAGAAACTTCTGTGGTCGGTAAAACTGCCATGACGCACCTTTCGCGTATCCGGTATGTGGGCGGATACTACGCGGTTATTCGGGGGCACTCAATTCTGCTCAAAGCGGTGTTTCGCCGCGTCAAAAACCTTGCGCATCACTGTCGGCAGATCAGTGGGGCGAAACTTAGCATGAGGCACGAATTTACCCACGTTAGGGTCTGAATCGGCGTTGGCCGTCATGACATCAAGGATGAGGTGGAAGTGGGTGAATGTGTGGCGAACCTCCACTTCGACGCGCTCCCAGTCCGTATCGGCGGGTGGCGTAGGCACAGGCGCGTCATTCCATTCCGATCCGGGCCACCCCAGCATTCCGCCCAGCAGCCCTTTTTCGGGGCGGGTCTCCAACAGCCAGTCGCCAGCCGGATTACGCAGAACATACGCTATGCCGCGCCGAACGGGTTTGGCCTTCTTGGCAAGTTTGCGCGGCAGTTCAGTGGCAATCCCGGATGCTCTTGCTTCGCATGGGTCGCGCCAAGGACAGATACCGCATGCAGGGTTCTTCGGAGTGCATATTGTGGCGCCGAGGTCCATCACAGCCTGTGCGTAGTCGCCAGCCCTTTTGGGCGGTGTTAGAGCCTGTGAAAGCGCCATCAGTTCGGGTTTGGCAGTGGGTAGCGGGGTCTCTATGGCATAGAGCCGCGCCATCACCCGTTCCACGTTTCCGTCCAACACGGCCTCGGGCAGATCGTAGGCGATGGAGGAAATCGCGGCGGATGTATAGGGACCAATGCCTGGTAGCGCTTGCAAGCCCTCGCGCGTGGTAGGGAAAATGCCGCCAAGCTCCGTGGTAACGACGCGCGCGCATTTCAGTAAATTCCGCGCCCGCGCATAATAGCCCAGACCCGCCCACGCGGCCATGACATCTGCGTCCTCGGCTGCGGCAAGGTCCACCACAGTTGGCCAAAGGCTGGTAAACTTTACAAAGTAGTCCTTTACAGCTGCGACGGTTGTTTGCTGAAGCATCACCTCGCTAAGCCAGATGCGGTAGGGATCAGGGGCGATGCCTTTCGCGCGGTCTTGGGGCGGAACACGCCAAGGCATCTGCCGCGCGTGACGATCGTACCACGCCAAAAGATCGTCGGAGGAAGCAGGCTCACGCAAAGTTTATACCCTTATCTGGTCGCTTTTGTCTGACAGCACGCCGACGAAGCGTTAGGTTCGTCGCGCAACTTAGGGCAATTCACGTGACTCGCAAGCCGACGCCATATTCCGCGCCTAACACGAAGGGCCGCCCGCCGTTTCGCCGGCGCGGGTCTAAAGGGTTTTCTGCGATGTCCGGTTTCATTGACGGGCAGGTCCGTAAGGCCGGTGAGCAGCGTGGTTTCGCCGTGATGCGGCTGCTGACCCATTGGAACGAAATTGTCGGTGAAGATACGGCAAAAATGGCGCGGCCCGTGGATGTCGGTTACGGCCGCGAAGGGTTCGGGGCGACACTAACGGTGCTTTGCACGGGGTCTGCCGCACCATTGGTCCAGCAGATGCTGCCGCAAATTCGTGAGAAAGTTAACGCTTGTTATGGGTACTCGGCGATTAGCCGTGTCCGTGTAACACAAACCGCGCCGGTCGGGTTCAGCGAGGGGCAGATGGCTTTTCAATCCGCGCCCGTGCAAAAAGCGCCCCCACCCGCGCATGTTATAGCCGCTAGCAAAGAGCTTGCCAGCGACGTCGAGAGCGACGGCTTACGCCGCGCATTGGAACGACTTGGTCAAAATGTTATGGCCAAGAAAAAGAGCACCTGAGAAGGAATTGAACTAGATGAACCGCAACATCCTGATTGCCATTGTTGGCGTTCTGGCCATCGGCCTTGGCGCATTTGTGCTGACTGGCACGTCGCCTGAACCCGTGTCGCCGCTGAATGCGCAAACCGCTGAGGCCAGCGAAATCGACACCTCGGGTGTGAAAGAAATGTTTATCGGCGACGAAAACGCGCCGATCACGCTGATCGAATACGCCTCCTTCACATGCCCGCACTGCGCAACCTTCCACAAGAACGTCTTCAAGGATCTGAAGAAGGACTATGTAGATACCGGCAAGGTTAAGTTCGTGTTCCGCGAAGTATACTTCGACCGTTACGGCCTGTGGGCGGGAATGGTTGCACGTTGCGGCGATGGCGCGCGTTACTTTGGTATCACAGACCTGATTTTCGAGAACCAGCGCGATTGGGCACAGGGTGAGCCGGCACAAATCGCAGGTAAGCTTCGCAAGTTTGGCAAGCAAGCCGGATTGGACGACGCAACGCTAGACGCTTGCATGACCGACGGCGACAAAGCTGCGGCGATGACTGCGGTTTACCAAGAGAATGCAAAGGCGGATGGCATCCGCTCTACGCCGTCTTTGGTGATCAACGGCAAGTTGCACGAGAACATGAGCTACAGCGACCTGAAGAAAATTCTCGACGCCGAACTGTAAGCCTAAAACAAACTGGTCAGCGCATCATCTAGCGCTGACCAGTCTTCTATTTCTAGACGGACTGGAACCGTCAAAACTTTGGCGCGAAACTCGTCTGGCAAACGGGTCGCATCCTTTTCGGTGGTGACCAACTGCGCCCCAAGAAGCATCGCCTCGTTCTCTAGGCGCGCCATTAAGGCGGAGGACAGGGGCTGGTGATCCTCCAATGCTTCGGATTTCACAACTTCCGCGCCCAAGTCTTTAAGTGTCGCGAAAAACTTCTGCGGATGCCCTATGCCCGCAAATGCCAGAACGCGACTGCCTTGCCAGTCCATCCCCGTTTGAAGCGGTGTCAGCCGACCTTTCAGGTGTGGGCAGGGCGGGGCGCCCCACGCATCTAAAAAGTGGGTTTGCGCCTTATTAGGGCCTATACTTAGCAACAAATCCGCACGGGCAAGCCCTGTTTTCATGGGTTCACGCAAGGGGCCTGCGGGTATAACCTTGCCGTTCCCGAACCCGCGCGCAGCGTCGACAACGACGAGTGATAGGTCTTTGTATAATCCAGGATTTTGAAAGCCGTCATCCAGAACGATAGCGTCGGCCCCTGCCTGCACGGCGAGCTGTGCGCCCTTGGTGCGATCCGGTGATACCCATGTCGGCGCGAAAGCAGAGAGCAACAAGGGCTCGTCTCCTACATCGGCAGCGCGGTGGGTTCGCTCATCGACCTGCACGGCGTCCGTAACGGTGCCACCGTATCCACGTGATACGATGTGCGGCGTGTGACCTTGGGCCTGTAACCGCTGCACAATGGCGACGACTGTGGGCGTTTTGCCGGTCCCGCCAGCGTTGATGTTGCCCACACAAATAACCGGTACGCCCAGTCGTAATGGTGTGCCGCGCGCAAGGCGCCGCGCCGTTCCCATCGCATAAAGCGCGCCAAACGGCGCAAGTACGGTCGAAAGTAGACCCGCTGGCCTGTGCCAAAACTGAGGCGGTTGCATCAGCGGCCCCCTGTCGCCTTGCCAAGCGCGGCATTGATTTCCACGAATGCCGCTTCAGCGGCATGTGCGCCTTGGCTGCTCAGCTCCCACGCGGCGTGGGCAATGGCAGCCGACTTTTGCGGCTCTAGAAGGTCAATGACCGCCGCGCCAAGCTCTTGCGGGGTCTTAACCAGCCTTGCGGCTTCTGCCTCGTCCAATCGGTCGTAAACATCTTGGGCGTTTTGAACATGCGGCCCGTGAATGATTGCGGAGCCTAATGCGGCAGGCTCATACGGGTTGTGCCCGCCGATATCGACAAGGGAACCGCCCAAAAAGTTGATCGGGGCGATGCGGTACCATAGCCCCATCTCACCAAGGGTGTCGGCGATATAGATGTCGATGACGGCATCTGGCGGCGCTCCTTCGGATCGCAGCGCGACGCGCCATCCGGCGTTTCGCAGCTTGGCGGCAATATCGGGGCCGCGTTCGGGGTGTCGGGGAGCAATAATCAAAAGCAGCCGCGGAGACGCGCGCCGCGCGATGCGCTGTGCTTCGGCGGCCATCTCATCCTCACCCGGGTGGGTGCTGGCGGCAAGCCAGACGGGACGGGTTTCCAAGGCGGCGGATATTTCCTGACGCTGCTCCTCGTTGTGGGGCAGGGCTGCGCTGCTTTCTTTCAGCGACCCGCTGATGCGGACTTTCTTTGAAGGTGCACCCAGCCGCAGCAAATGCTTTGCTGTTACGCGGTCCTGCGTCAAAAACAGATCGAAGTTGCCAAGCAACGCGCGCGCGGCGCCGCGTACACGACGCCATTTGTTAAACGACTGTTGCGACATCCGTGTGTTGAGCGAGATCATCTTGATGCCACGCTCGTGAGTCTCATGGATCAACGCGGGCCAAAGCTCGCTTTCGGTCCAGATCGCGACATCCGGCTTCCAGTGATCAAGGAACGACCGAACGAAGGGGCGAGCGTCTAGTGGCACAAACTGGTGAATGGTCTGATCTGGCAGGCGCGCGCCCAGAAGGTCGGCAGAGCTGCGCGTTCCGGTGGTGATCAGCACGTTCAGATCAGGGTGCTCGTCAATGAGCGATTCGATAAGGTCCAGCAGCGAGAGGGACTCACCAACGGATGCCGCGTGGAACCAGATCAGCTCTCCGTTCGGGCGCGGCTGCGACGCAGCTCCGCGCCGCTCCTCAATCCGGTTCGGATCTTCCTTGCCCTCCGCCAAGCGAGAGGCCAGCTTGCGATTGGCAAGCGGAACCATCCAGCGCGACGCAGCCAGATAAAGTGCCAGCATGGGGGAAAAAGCCATAACGGACCGCGCGGCCTAACCTAGTTGCCGAGTTCTTCGGTAGAGGAAGCTTCGATCTTCTCATCCCGAAGACGGTGAATATGCGCGATGAAATAGCGCATGTGGGCGTTGTCCACGGTCTTTTGCGCCTCGGACTTCCATGCGTCGTAGGCGGTTTCGTAGTTCGGGAACATGCCGACGATGTGGATGTCGTTGATGTCCTTGAACGCGTTCTTGGTTGGATCAATGAGTTCGCCGCCAAAGACGAGGTGCAAGCGCTGTGTCATGGAAGTGCTCCGGTGTTGGTACATATTTTGCGGCGACAATAGGCGATGGCTCAAGAGAGCGACAGTGGCTTATTGCGGCTCCGGTTGGCGAATACGTGCTTGCAGCGCCTTATGCAGACTAGGCCCCGCCGCGTGGCATCCCTTGGTTTTCGGACGGGGGCTGTTGAAATACAGCGGGCCGTTGTGGCGGTCCGTCACTGTTCCACCTGCTTGGCGAACGATCAGGTCACCCGCGGCGATATCCCATTCCCAACAGTCGCGCAGCGTCAGCATCGCGTCGTAGCGGCCTTGCGCAACCAAGCAAAGGCGATAGGCCAGAGAGGGTCTAAACTTGCGCTTTACGGGTGGCACGTCGCCGATCCAGAACTCCGGCTGCATGTGCGGCTTCGTGGCGAGGACGGTCGCACCCTCAAGTGCCGACTGGTCGGAAGTGTTGATAATTTCCCCGTTTAGGGTCGATTTTTGTCCTTCGCTGGCCGCGAACATCAGGTCCATCATGGGAACATATACAACCGCAGTCGTGATGCGCCCCTCTTGCGAAATTGCAAGCGAGTGGGAAAAATGCTGCTCTCCCGCGATAAAGGCGCGGGTGCCGTCGATAGGGTCTACAATGAACACGCGCTCGTTCATTAGACGGTCTTGGGTGTCTTCGGTTTCCTCCGACAACCAGCCATAGTTCTGCCGCGCGGCTAGCAGATCGGTTCTGAGCATCGTGTCGATGGCCAGATCAGCCTCTGTCACCGGACCGGCGTTGCCAGCCTTATCCCACACTTCAGGCTCTGCGTTGAAGAATTTGCGTGCGATATCGCCGCTGGCATAGGCCGCATCAATCAACAGTTGAAGGTCGTCAGTCACCGGCAAGGGTCAGCCCCTCTACCAATAGGCTGGGCACAACGCGGGATAGGTGGGGTTTAGCGTCGTTCGCAGGTCTGATGCGTTGCAACATGTCCAGCAAGTTCCCGGCGACAGTGCACTCGTTGATGGCGTATTGGGGTTCGCCATTCTCGACCCAAATGCCCGATGCACCGCGCGAATAATCGCCGGTGTTTGGGTTGATGGTGGAGCCGATCATTGATGTGATCCAAAGCCCTGTGCCCATGTCCGCCATAAGCTCCGCGAGGCTCTGGTCACCCTGCGTGAGCGCAATGTTAGAGACTGTCGGGCTGGGCGGGCCGGAGGTGCCGCGCGCCGCGGATGCGGTGCTGCTCATGCCCAGTTTGCGCGCCGTGGCAAGGTCCAGCGTCCAACCTTGCAGGACACCGTCTTGGACAATGTCGCGCGGCTGGGTCGCAAGCCCTTCGCCGTCAAACGGCTTGGAACCTGACACGCGCGGGCGGTGAGGGTTTTCAGTAACGGACAATCCGGCTGGCAATATTTGCTCGCCCAGTTTCCCCATCAGCCAAGAAGAACCGCGCGCGATCATGGCGCCGTTCGACGCCGCCAGTAAATGACCTATCAAAGATGAGGAAATGCGCTCATCGAAAATGACTGGATAAGACCCTGTTTTGGGGCGACGCGCGCCGGTGCGTGCCACTGTACGCTCCGCGGCGATGCGGCCGATGTCTTCGGGGCTTGGTAGCTCGTTTTGGAAGATGCGGCCCTCGCCGCAGTAATCCCGCTCCATATCGGCGCCCTCACCGGATATGGCCACGCACGACAGACTCCGGCTGGAGCGCTGATAGCCGCCGGAAAATCCGTTCGATGTGGCCAAATGGATGCGGCGTTGTCCGTAACCTGCGGAGGCGGACTGCACCTGACTGATCCCATCAAAGGACAGCGCTGCGGCTTCTGCGCGCTTTGCGTCGTCCTCCAATTCGGATGCCTTGGGCTCCGGCGTCGGGTCAAATAACTCCAGCGCATCCACGTCCCAAGACGCGGCCAGTTGCGATGTATCTGCCAAGCCGATGTAGGGGTCTTCTGGGGCCTCGGTGGCCATTGCTACGGCGCGCTCTGCCATTGTGTCCAGCGTTGCGTCGTCGAACAGAGACGATGACACAACCGCCTGCTTTTGCCCGATCATAACCCGCAAGCCAATGTCGACCCCTTCGGAACGCTCAGCGTGCTCCAACTTGCCGCCAAGCACGTCGATAGACACGGATGTGCCGTCAACGGCCATTGCATCAGCGCTTTCTGCACCGGCCTTTCGGGCGGCTAGCAGCATGCGGTCTGTTAGGGCGGATAGATCTTGGGACATAACGTGCTCCGGTAATTCTATGATTGGAGGTAGTCTGATGGGACGCTGCTTGCAAGGCAGCTCCCGTAACGATCTCTTGCAACTGGGTGCCTCTACGGGTCAGATAGTGCGAACAAAGAGGGAGCTGATGATGGTCGATCTTACTGGAAAAACAGCGCTGATCACCGGCGCAAGCAGGGGCATTGGTGCGGACACCGCGCGGGTCATGGCGGGGGCAGGTGCCCATGTAGTGCTGATGGCGCGCAGTGGCGAAGAGCTGGAAAAGCTTGCCGCCGAGATCGGGCCGCAGGCCAGCGTTTGCAAATCCGATGTGGCGGATTTTGGCGACTGGACCAAAGCGGTGGACCTTGCGCTAGAAAAGACCGGCCGCGTCGACATTCTGGTCAACAACGCAGGGCTTATCGACCCAATAGCGCGTTTGGAGGACAGTGACCCCGCCGCGTGGAGCACATTGATAGATGTGAACCTGAAAGGTGTCTATTACGGCGTAAAAGCCGTTTTGCAGACCATGACGTCCCAAGGTTCAGGCACTATTTTGAACATCAGTTCTGGCGCGGCGCACGGGCCGCTGGAAGGGTGGAGCGCTTATTGTTCCTCCAAGGCTGGCGCAGCCATGCTGACGCGCTGCATCCAAGCAGAACACGGCGGGACAGGCATTCGGGTCATGGGGTTGTCCCCGGGAACCGTCGCGACCGACATGCAGGTGAAGATCAAGGCCAGCGGCATTAATCCAGTCAGCGAGTTAGACCCGGCCGTGCACATCCCCGCAGATTGGCCCGCGAAGGCATTGCTGTGGATGTGCGGCGAAGACTCAGACAGCTATCTAGGTGAAGAAATCTCGCTGCGGGACGAGGAGGTGCGTAGGCGCGTGGGCCTTGGGGAATGATCGACGTGAGCAAGGATGACGCCATCTGGATCATCAAGATCAACCGGCCAGAGAAGGCCAATTCACTGACACGCCGTATGCTTCGGGATTTGGCACTGGCCGTGGAGGCCGCTGCGGGCGAAGCGCAAGCCATAATACTGACCGGCGAAGGGAAGGTGTTTAGTGCGGGTGCCGATCTGGAGGCGGCGAAAGAGGGGCTCGCCACAGACCCGATCTGGGAACGCCTCTCGAAAGCCGTTGCGGATTTTCCGGGATTGAGCATCGCCGCGTTGAACGGAACGCTTGCTGGTGGCGCGATGGGTATGGCGCTGGCGTGTGACATGCGCATCTGCGTCCCCACGTCAAAATTTTTCTATCCTGTGATGAAGCTGGGGTTCTTGCCCCAACCCTCCGACCCGCAACGCCTGTCTGCGCTGATCGGTCCTGCGCGGGCGAAGGTGATCTTGATGGCTGGCCAGAAAATCGAAGCGGAGGAGGCGTTGGCGTGGGGTTTGGTCGACCGGATCGTGCCCCAAGTCGAGCTTGTGGATGCCGCGACAGCTTTGGCGGCGGACGTCGTGTCCGCGCAGGCTGACCACGTGACGGCGATCAAGGCGATGTTGGGTTAGGCGTCAAAAGCTTCCTTTGCGCGTGCTGAGCGATTAGAGAAAGTCGGGTTAGGTACAAGGACCGAGGGCGCGTGACATGCTAGAAAACCCATTCATTCAGAAAATGCTTGGCTACGCGGAGCAAGGGATGGACTTGGCCCTTGGCTGGCTGACAAGCCCCGCGGCTTGGTCCCAGTTCGGGCTGTTGGTCGTCGCCTTTGGCTTGGCTTGGTATCTAAGCCGTCGCTTGAACAAAGCGATCAGTCCCCTTCTTACTCCGGCGGAAGATGCAGTCGGGTTGGTGGCGACATCACGGCGCTTCGTTTTAGGATTCCTGCCGCTATTGCTGCCATTGCTCGCCTATGTGTTCACCGCAATCGGGGAGCAAGTGGTGCGCTCCCTGTTCGACAGCGGTGCGGTGATTGCGTTCGGCAAGCGCCTGTTTCTATTCTTGGCGGCGCGCATCCTGGTGCAGCGGATCATAACCGACCCGTTCCTGAAACTACTTGGCAAATTCATCCTGATCCCGATCGCAGCACTCTACGCTCTGGGCTTGTTAGACACTGCTTCGGCGGCACTGAGCGAGTTTCAAGTGGGTGTCGGCAACATCTCGTTCTCGCTGATGGCACTGGTGCGCGGTGTTATCGCGGGCTCCTTGCTGTTCTGGCTGGGCCGCTGGTCAAATGATCAAAGCGCAGCACTGATCGGCAAAAAAGAAGAGTTGCGACCTGCCACGCGGCAACTGGCGGTGAAGGCCGTTGAAATCGCGATCTTCGGCTTGGCGTTCCTGCTGCTGATGAACATTATGGGCATCAATTTGGCCAGCTTGGCCGTGCTGGGCGGGGCCGTTGGTGTGGGTCTTGGTTTTGGTCTCCAAAAGATCGCGTCGAACTTCATCTCCGGCGTGATCCTCTTGCTGGAGGGGCAAGCCACGGTTGGCGACTTCGTGGAACTTGACGGCGGGGAGGCGGGTACGATCGTAAAGATGACCGCCCGCGCGATCATCTTGGAAACCTACGACGGGCGTTGGATCGTCGTCCCGAACGAAGACTTCATCGTCACGCGGGTCATTAATTACAGCGACCAAGGTTCTGCCAACCGTTATGAGGCCGAGTTCTCCGTGTCTTATGACACCGATATCAACACGGTCCCTGCGATTGTTGAGGCGGCAGTTCAAGGCCACCCAGACGTCTTGTTAGAGCCTTATCCTGCCGATTGCGAGCTGCGTGGTTTTGGCGAAAGCGGCATAGATTTCTCGGTCGAGTTCTGGGTGAACGGTATCGACGACGGGCGACATAAATACACGTCCGACGTGCTGTTCCTGATCTGGAATGCGCTGAAAGACAACGGTATCGAAATCCCCTATCCGCACCGCGTTGTGGAATTCAAAGGCGAGATGCCGAAGTGAGTGACACGCTTGTCATTGGTGGCGGCCCTGCGGGGCTAATGGCGGCTGAAATGCTGGCTGACGCGGGTCACAGAGTGACGGTGGCGGATCAAAAGCCGTCGGTTGGCCGGAAGTTCCTGATGGCGGGAAAATCGGGTCTAAACTTGACGAAAGACGAGCCAGAGGACCTGTTTTTCGCGGCGTTCAATGCTGACTGGCTGCTGCCCGCCCTGCGCGAGTTTGGCCCAGTGGAGGTGATGGCATGGGCGGAAGATCTGGAGCAGCAGATATTCACCGGCTCCAGCGGTCGGGTGTTTCCGACCGTGATGAAGGCCTCCCCGTTGTTGCGTGTGTGGTTGACGCGGTTGCGGGCGAAGGGTGTTGTTATAAAGACGCAGTGGCGCTGGCAGGGTTGGGACGGCGAAGCCGCAGTTTTCGCGACGCCCGATGGCCCCGCGTCGCTTTCTCCCAAAGCAACCGTTTTGGCGCTTGGGGGGGCATCTTGGGCCAAGTTAGGATCTGATGGTGTATGGTCAACGCATTTCTCTGAGGATCAGTTGCGCGCTTTCAAACCTGCAAATATGGGCTTTGAGGTCGCTTGGTCTAGGCATATGGCGGACCATATGGGCGCGCCGCTAAAGAACATCGCGCTGAACGGCACTAAACGTGGGGAGGCCGTAATTTCCAAGCGCGGTCTGGAGGGCGGCGGCATTTACGCTGTATCCGCGGCGGTACGAGACGGGGCTCCGCTTACGATCGACTTGCTGCCTGACCTTAGCTTTAAAGACGTGGTAAGCCGCCTGAGCCGGAAGCGCGGCAAGAACAGCCTGACGAACCATTTACGTAAACACCTAAGGTTAGAGCCTGTGAAGCTGGCGCTTTTACAGGAATTCGCGCGACCGTTGCCTGATGATGCGACCGCGTTGGCGGCGACAATCAAAGCACTGCCAGTCAGCCATAATGGTCCGCGCCCGATGGATGAGGCGATCTCGACCGCGGGCGGATTAGCGGCGAGCGCCCTCGATAGGAACCTGATGCTGCGTGATCGTCCCGGCGTTTTTGCCGCCGGTGAAATGCTAGATTGGGAGGCCCCGACGGGTGGTTACTTGATCACCGGATGTCTGGCGACAGGCCGCTGGGCGGGACAGGCGGCCGCAAGCTATGCGACACGGCAGCCGTGACGGAGCCGGCTTATTCAGCGCGGGCGGCGATATGGGCGGGCCGCGCCCGCATAGCGGCGTGGTACTCGGCCAAACGCGGCTGCGACACGCCAAAGCCCGCTTTAACGGCCCAGTCCAGACAGTGACACAGAACGATGTCGGCTATTGTGAACTCCGCGCCCATCAGGAATGGCCCGTCGCCCATCTGCGATACAAGTAACTCCTCCGATCGTGCGAACTCCCAACGCAAGGATGGCTTCACGTCGGGGACGCGTTTGTCTTCGGGCAGAACAAAACTGTGGCGCGCAGCCGTCCATAACGCGGCGTCAAATTCGTCCAGCACCATGTTGGTGAAGCCGTCTTGGCGCGCCCGTCCCAATGTGCCTGCCTTTAGCGTCAGGGCGTTATGATGGTCCGCCAAGTAGGTAATGATCGCCGTGCTGTCTGTGAGCGTGGCACCGTCTACGATCAGCACGGGCACCTTGCCCGACGGGGCGTGTTCCCTTGCCTCCGCAGAACGGGGGGCTGCTGGCAGCTGCGTGTAGGGAACGCCCAGTTCTTCAAGCGCCCATTTCACGCGCAAGGCGCGGGTTTGGTTCGCCCCGATCAGAGTGTACATTAGGTCATCCTCATCGGCGGTTCATCATGGCGAGCCGTATCAGAGCGCGTTCCATCAATGCCATTTGTGGCGCAGTGCTTGCTGATCGAAGTTGTAAGTCGGTGTCCGTCAGTAATCGCAATGCATTCTCTAGTTTGTGGGTGCCCCAACTGCGCGCCTGACGCAGCATACGGTCTTTGCGTTTGAACGGGATGGGCGGGCGAGAGCGGGCGATACCAGCCTCCGGTCCCTTCGGGTCGCTCGCCGCAAGATGCAGCTTGCGAAAGTGCTGCGTGGCCCCGATGCATAGGCGGACGGCGGCAACGCCTTGCGCCTCCAGCTTAGTCAGGATCGGCCCGATTTCTTGAAAGCGGCCCTCGGCGACGATGTCCAACGCGTCGTCCAGCGACGCCTCAGAGGTGGCGGGCGCACAGTTGGCGATATCATCCGACGTCACGGGGGTCGCATCCCCGTGTTTATAAAGAGACAGCTTCTCAACGGTTTGACGGAAGTCACCGGGCTCCAACACGCGACCTAAATCCATTAAATCGCCCATTGCATCCGGCGGAATGTCTGTGACACCAGCGTTGCGCAGCTCCGCCTCGATCTCGTCACGGCCGGGCGGGTCGGCGTAGATCGCGGCGGCGTAGGCGTTGTTGTGCCCCTCGAACGTTTTGCGAATGGCGGAGCGCGGGGTGAGCTGCCCACAAGTCACTAGGATCGTCGCGTCGCCCTGACGCCATTCTTTCAGCGCGGCCTCTATCGCCTTTGCGACAGTGTCCGTAGCATCTTCAACGAAAGCGACGCGGTGTCCGGGGAAGAAACCCTGCGCCTTGATGGCGTCCATCAACATTGCCGGATCTTTGCGCAATTCCGACGCTGGAATGCGCGTCAGGCGCATCTCTTCCTCACCTTGCTTGCCAACGAGAGCAGCGATGACTTCCTGTCGGCGCATCGCGATGCGCATCGCGTCGGGGCCGTAGATCAATAGTCCGGCGCGGGTCGGGTCGGGTTTGGCGAAGAACGCGCGGGCGTCTTTCGGGGCCAGCTTCATGTCAAAACTTGCCGGAGTTTAGCAGCAGGTCCGATGTTATTTTGTCCGCAAGGGCACTCATCAGCCGTGCATTGGCGTCACGTTCGGCGGCCAAAGTTGCCACGGGTTGCACCGACGCTGAATAAGCGGTGAATGTGTTCACGCTGCCTTTGTAGAGCTCATCGTCGGTGGCAAGGTCACGCAGGACGTAGTCGGCGCGCCCGAGTATATTGTAGCGCGTAATGTTGTTGGTGTCCGAGATCGCGAGGCCCTTTTCTTCGACGCTGAGGGCGACACTCATGCCGTAGACCGGCGCTTGCGCACGGCCTAAACGTTGTTCCAACTGCGCCACTAGGTTGAAGCTGTCGCGGGTGGTCGGCGCGTCCACGAGGATGGAGCCGCGCAGGCCCTCCGCGCTGCCCCCCGTGCCGTAGACGGGTTCAAACCCGCAGGCGGCAAGGGCAGGCAATGCCAATAGCAGAAAGCGGCGGTTAAATGACAACATTGATAATCCGACCCGGTACCACGATGAGTTTCTTCGGCTCGCGACCTTCGAGAGCCTTCACCACAGCATCATGCGCCAGGGCCAGCTTTTCAACCTCTTCCTTCGAGGCTTCCGCCGCTACGTCGATTTCACCACGACGTTTGCCGTTGATCTGAATCGGCATTGTGATGGTGTCTTGCACCAACAGTGCTTCGTCGGCGATAGGCCAAGGGGCGTTCGCGATCAGCCCTTCACCACCCAAATGGGACCAAATCTCTTCGGAGAGGTGCGGGGTCATCGGGGACATCAGCTGCGCCAACACCTTGACGGCTTTGCGCTTCGCGCCGGGGCCAGCCTTGGATTTGGAGATCGCATTGGCGAACTCATAGAGTTTTGCCACCGATTTGTTGAAGCCGAAAGTCTCAATTCCAAGCGTCACTTCGTTGATCGCGATGGCGCTCGCGCGCTCTAGATCCTGATCGGTGTCGTCACCGTCGCCCAATTCGGCGGCCAAGCGCCATACGCGGCCAAGGAACTTCCACGACGCTTCCGCGCCGGAGGCTGTCCATTCAACATCCCGTTCTGGTGGGCTGTCGGACAGCACGAACCAGCGGGCCGTATCAGCGCCGTATTGATCGATGATATCAACTGGATCGACCACGTTCTTCTTGGATTTCGACATTTTGGCGGAGGGGATCACCTCCACCGTTTCGCCCGTCGCGCGCAGTGTCGCGTTCGTCTCGTCCACATCTTCTGGCAGGTGATACACAGGCCGCCCGTTGTCGTCGCGGGTCTGGTAAATCGCGTGGGTCACCATGCCTTGGGTAAACAGCGCGTTAAACGGCTCCTTGGCGGACGCGGGCAAGTGGCCCGTCTCCTGCATCGCGCGAGCAAAGAAGCGGGAATAAAGAAGGTGCAGGATCGCATGCTCAATGCCGCCGATATACTGGTCAACGTTCATCCAGTATTCGGCGTCCGCCATGTCGGTGGGCGTTTCGGCCCGTGGCGAGGTGAAGCGCGCGTAATACCAAGAGCTATCGACGAAGGTGTCCATCGTGTCAGTTTCACGCGTCGCGGGCTTGCCGCAGGACGGGCAAGGCGTGTTGCGCCACGTGGGGTGACGGTCCAGCGGGTTGCCGGGAATGTCGAAAGACACATCGTCGGGCAGCTCGACCGGCAGGTTCTCTTTCTTCTCGGGGACCACGCCGCAGTCATCACAATGGACGACAGGGATCGGGCAGCCCCAATAGCGCTGGCGGGACAGGCCCCAATCGCGCAAGCGGTATTGCGTGACGCCTTTGCCCCAGCCGGCCTTCTCGGCGAAGTCGATTGTGGTGTTCACGGCGTCTTCACCTGTGGCGACGTCAAGCCCCGCGAAATGGTCGACCCATTTCACTTTTTCAGTTTTCAAAGGCACGAAGGCAGTATTTTCGACTGGGCTCGTGTCATCCAACGCAAAGAAAGTGTCGATCACTGGCAAGTCATACTTACGGCAGAAGTCCAAATCGCGCTGGTCATGGGCGGGGCAGGCGAAGATCGCGCCCGTGCCGTAGTCCATCAAGATGAAGTTGGCGACCCAAACCGGCAGCTCCCAATCGGGGTTCAGGGGGTGCTTCACCTTTATACCGGTGTCAAAGCCAAGCTTTTCGCCGGTCTCCAACGCTTCCGCGGTAGTACCGCCCTTGCGGCATTCGGCAATAAAGGCGGCGGCTTCTGGGTTGGAGGCTTCCAACTCCTTCGCCAGCGGATGGTCGGGGGAGATGCCAACGAAGCTGGCGCCCATCAATGTGTCGGGGCGCGTGGTGTAGACCTCAATCGGCGCGCCGCCGTCCGTGCGTTCAAAGCCGAATTGCAAGCCGCGCGATTTGCCGATCCAGTTGGCCTGCATCAGCTTTACTTTGTCGGGCCAGTTATCCAGCCCGTCTAGCGCGCCCAAAAGTTCCTCGGACCAGTCGCTGATCTTGAAGAACCACTGCGTCAACTCGCGGCGCTCCACCGGTGCGTCGGACCGCCAGCCTTTGCCGTCAATCACCTGCTCGTTCGCCAGAACCGTCATGTCGACCGGATCCCAGTTCACGGTGGCATTCTTGCGGTAGACCAGGCCCTTTTCCATCATGTCGAGGAACAGGGCCTGCTGCTGGCCGTAGTATTCTGGGTCGCAGGTCGCGAATTCGCGGGTCCAGTCAATTGACAGGCCCAGCGGTTTCATCTGGTCGCGCATCGCGGCGATGTTGCCATAGGTCCATTCCTTGGGGTGGCCGCCGATGGCCATCGCGGCGTTCTCTGCGGGCATGCCGAAGGCGTCCCAGCCCATCGGGTGCAACACGCTAAAGCCACATGACGACTTATACCGCGCGATCACGTCGCCCATCGTGTAGTTCCGCACGTGGCCAATGTGGATGCGGCCGGACGGGTAGGGGAACATCTCTAGGACGTAGTATTTCTCGCGGGACTCGTCGCGCGTGGCGAGGAAGGTTTGGGCGTCGTCCCAAGCTTTTTGCCATTTGGGTTCTACGGTGCGGGCATTGTAGCGGGACATTTTGTCTTCCTCAGATACGAAAAGCGCCGGGCGATGAGGCCCGGCGCATGTAATAGGGGTGCAACTGGACTTGGTCCAGTGGTTAGAGCTTGCCGTCGGCGATGCGCAACTGGCGCGCACGTGTCAGGATGGCGTCTTCCACGGCGCGGGCAGTCTGGTTCGACACGGCGGCGCCGCCAGCACCCTGCAAGGACACGCGCAGGGACCGCGCATCAAGCGCCGGATCCGTGATAAACACGGTGGCGCGGTAGGCGCGGCCACCGCCTTGCGGGCGGCCATAGCCCATCGCGATGGTGCCGGTGAACGGGTCAGCGGCTTCCACGGGCATAAAGTTGAGCACGTCCAGCGACGCCTTCCAAAGGTATTTGTTCACCTTCAGGGTCACGTTTGGATCGTCGTTGTTGGTGAACAGGTCAGCCAGACGGCTGCCCTTCTTTACCGCGTTGGCGCGGGCGGCGCTGTCGTAATCGCGCGAGAAGCCGTTGGCGTCGTTCTCACGCCGCTCGTTCTTGCCTTTGCCAAAAATGCCGCTTCCGCCGCATGCGGACAGTGCAAAGACCAGCGTGCAAACTGTGGTCGCCTTCAAGATACGGGTGATCGCCATGGATAAATGCTCTCGGCCTGTTGTTTTCCCTGTCATATCGGACAGGGCGGGGTGGAACAAGAAAGAATAGCTGTATGGGCATATCGCCCAGGATATGGGCCAGAAAACCGACTGTGGCGAAGTTGCATCAATTTGGCCGGCAAACTCCGCGTTAGGGTCAGTTGGCTTGAATTGCGGGGCCGTCCGTAAGAAACAAGGTCAGACTCAGTTCGGATTCCCTGAATTGAGGTGCACCTAAGTTATTAACTCTCGAGGGAAAACGACATGAAAAATGTTCTCTTCGCATCCACAGCACTGGTAGCCTTCGCTGGCGCCGCTTCTGCTGATGTTGCTCTGTCCGGCCGCGCCGAAATGGGTATCTTCAAAGCTGACTCCGTAGCCAACACTGGCGTTGTCACTACAAACGGCGCTCAGTTCTTCACCGACATCGACGTGACATTCACAATGTCCGGCGAAACAGACAACGGTCTGACATTCGGTGCGTCCGTTGATCTGGACGAAGGCGGCGGCACAGACAACATTCAAGCTGGTGGCGTTACGGCCCCAGGTCTGTCCACTCAGAACCGCGCAACTGGCGACAACTCCGACGATGGCGGCGCAACGATCTTCGTATCCGGCGCATTCGGCACAGTCACAATGGGCGACACAGACGGCGCGCTTGACTGGGCAATGACTGAAGCTGGCAACGTGGGCAACCCAGGTTCCATCGCGGATGACGAAACTTCGCACGCTGGTTACCTCGGCGCGTACCTCGATGGTTCGAGCGATGGCCAGATCCTGCGTTGGGATTACACTTCGGGCGCATTCGGCGTTGCAGTCTCCTTGGAAGACGACAACGGCTCCAAAGCAGCTAACACTGGCGTAGGCTACGCGATTGGTTTCAAATACGCTCTGGACCTGTCCGGCACGACTGTTAACTTCGGTCTGGGTTACCAGAAGGCGTCAGACAATGGCGTCGGTGGCGCAACTGTAAATGACGCAAAAGCAACCGGTGTTTCCGTGTCCGCAACTTTCGCTAACGGCCTGTCCGCTGGCGTGACTTACACAGACATGAAAAACATGGTTAACGACAAGCACTACTCCATCGGCTTGGGTTACACCACTGGCGCGTTCTCCGTACACGCCAACTACGGTAAGTTCACCGGTCAAGGTACTCAGGTTGATGTTGACGGCTTCGGTCTGGCAGCAGCTTACGACTTGGGCGGCGGTGCCGTTGTACACTTCGGTTACGGCTCCGGCGACACAACCAACGCAGCTGGTACTGCACTGGTTGACACATCCAAAACAATGTCCTTGGGTCTTGGCCTGAGCTTCTAAGCTCAACCACCTAAGCGATAGACTACTAAAGGCGGGCCTTCGGGCTCGCCTTTTTCCGTTTTAGGAATTGTTGCAAAAAAGCGCCTATTTTGTGGCGCGAAGTTCCAACCGCTTTCACACGGAACGGTTTCTATATATCAACGTTCTGGAAATACATGCGTCGACTCATTGGCGCAGCAACTCACAAAGGCATAATGTCATGAAAAAAATTCTTATCGCATCCACAGCGCTGGTATCCACCGCTGGTGTAGCTGCCGCTGACGTTGCCCTTTCCGGCCGCGCCGAAATGGGTATCTACCAAGTTTCCGGAACTGACGCTCAGTTCTTCACCGACATCGACGTGACATTCACAATGTCCGGCGAAACAGACAACGGTCTGACATTCGGTGCGTCCGTTGATCTGGACGAAGGTGGCGGCACAGACAACGTTCAAATTGGTGGCGTTACGGCCCCAGGGTTCTCCACTCAGAACCGCGCGACTGGCGACAACTCTGACGACGGCGGCGCAACGATCTTCGTATCCGGCGCATTCGGTACAGTCACAATGGGCGACACAGACGGCGCGCTTGACTGGGCAATGACTGAAGCTGGCAACGTGGGCAACCCAGGTTCCATCGCTGATGACGAAACTTCGCACGGCGGCTACCTTGGCGCGTACCTTGACGGTGCTCAAGACGGTCAAATCCTGCGTTGGGATTACACATCGGGCGCATTCGGCGTTGCAGTCTCCTTGGAAGACGACAACGGCTCCAAAGCTGCTAACACAGACGTAGGTTACGCTGTTGGTTTCAAATACGCTCTGGACCTGTCCGGCACGACTGTTAACTTCGGTCTGGGTTACCAAAAAGCAGCTGGCGCAATCGCAGCTGGCTTCACTGACCAAGGTAGCGCAACTGGTGTTTCCGTGTCCGCGTCCTTCGCAAACGGCCTGTCCGCTGGCATGACTTACACAGACATGTCCGACATGGCGAACGACAAGCACTACTCCCTTGGTCTGGGCTACACCACTGGTGCGATCTCGGTACACGCCAACTACGGTAAGTACACAGACAACGCAGCAGTTGCTGGCGGCGCTGACGTTAAAGGCTACGGTCTGGCAGCAGCTTACGACCTGGGCGGCGGCGCAGTTGTACACTTCGGTTACGGTTCTTCGAAGCCAACCGGTGGCGTATCTACTAAATCCGCATCGCTGGGTCTTGGCCTGAGCTTCTAAGCTCCACCACCACCTACTAATTAAGAGAGAGCGGGCTTCGGCCCGCTCTTTTCTTTTGTGCGGGTCTATGTTGGATGTAGGTAAGACCACGTTCAGGAGCCGCCGATGTCCCTACCCGAAATACTCACCCGCATCACAGCCGCCGATAAAAACGCTGGCCGCCCCGAGGGGACTACCAAACTGATCGCGGTGTCCAAGGTGCAACCCAATGAGCGGGTCGAGGCCGTTCTGAAGGAAGGCCACCGCGTTTTCGGCGAGAACCGCGTGCAGGAGGCGGCCCAAAAGTGGCCAACGTTCCGCGACAGCTACGATGGCGTGGAGCTACACCTTCTCGGTCCGTTGCAAACCAACAAAGCGCGCCAAGCGATGGAACTGTTCGACTGTATCCACACGCTCGACCGCTCCAAGCTGGCCAAGCGCATCGCAACGCTCGCTTCGGAGCTAGGGCATTGCCCGTCGCTGTTTATTCAAGTCAACACCGGCAACGAGCCACAAAAAGCGGGCGTCTCGGTCGAAGATACGGATGCGTTCGTGGCAGAATGCCGCGCGTTGGGCTTGCCCGTCATCGGCCTGATGTGCATCCCCCCTGCGGATGAAGATCCGACACCGCACTTCGCGCAACTGCGCGCACTCGCCGCGCAAAACAATCTGGCGGAACTCAGCATGGGGATGAGTGGCGATTTCGAGTGCGCCATCGCGCAAGGCGCCACATGCGTGCGCGTGGGCTCTGCTATCTTTGGCGAAAGGGTGGCACCTACGGCTTAACGATAACGCGGGTGCCGATGTCGACGTTGTGGGCAATCCAGTGCAGATGCCGCTCGCTGAACGCCACGCAGCCTTCCGTCGGGTGACGGGGTTTGCGCCACCGGTGAATGAAAATAGCTGACCCCTTGCCAGGCGTCGCATCCGGGTAATTCCAATCGGTCAGCAGCACCAAGTCGTACAGTGGATCGGCCCGCCGAAGGGCCTCGTGACTGTGCGCGTAAGGCACACGCACAGGAAGATTATACGCCGCGTCCGTCGGGTCGTCAGACCACAGGTCGGCGGGGCCAATCGGCGTGGCCCAAGTAGCAGGTCGGCGTACACGGTCGGGCCTATACAGCATCCCCGCGATCCGGTGCGTGCCCACCGGTGTCGCGCCGTCACCTTCGCGTTTACCCGCTGAGATACCGCCCGAGCCGATGCTACAGGGAATATCGCGGCCCAAAAAACGCGCGCCCCATCTTGTCACGACAAGGTCGTTGGGGCTCACAACAGGTGCCCCGATTTCGCCGCCTTGGTGGCCAGATAAGCGCTGTTGTGACGGCTTTCGCCAACCTTCAACGGCACACGCTCCACCACCTCCAAGCCATTTGCCTCAAGCATAGCGATCTTGGCAGGGTTATTTGTCAGTAAGCGCACTTTGCTAAAGCCCATGGACTTCAAAATACCGGCGCCAATGCGGAAATCACGCTCGTCATCCTCAAAGCCGAGGCGGTGGTTGGCCTCAACCGTGTCGAACCCTTGGTCCTGTAGTGAATAGGCGCGCATTTTGTTGGCAAGCCCGATCCCGCGCCCTTCTTGGTTCAGGTATAGCAGGACGCCTTGTCCTTCCGTGCCCATTTGTGACAACGCCCCGCGCAACTGCGGGCCGCAATCGCATTTTAAGGAGCCGAGCAAATCCCCAGTGAAGCAGGCGGAATGCAGGCGGGTCAGCAGCGGTTCGGTTCGCGACGGCTGGCCGATCTCAATCGCGTAATGCTCCTCGCCGCCGTCCTCAGGGCGAAACACGTGTAGGCGCCCCGCCTCGTTCACTTCCAACGGCAACCTTGCGCTTACCAACGGGTGCAGCGGGCTTGGCGCGCTAAACGTCTTCTCCAGCGCGTCGGCGTTTAGCATCGTGAGGCTGTGGCTCGCTGCATATTCACGCGGGGCGTCAAGCCGCGCAACGACGGCGGCGGGTAGCAGGCGGGCGTCTTTAGTTAACTGGATCGCAAGGCGCGCATCCGTGGCGTCGTCGTCGCGCAGGGTCTGAAGCGGTCCTTTCATCGGGGCGTTCAAATCGTCGGCGGGGTCCGCAATAGCGGTGATCCAATCGACAGGCGCATCTTCCGGCACGACAACGCGCGCGATGTCGGTGTCATACGCACGCGCCTTTAGCGTCCGCGCGCGCCAGTCGGTGATTGCCAGAACAAGTGGCGTTCCGGTGATCTGCAAAGCACGCAGACGGGTCTCATTCAACGTCTCTGCCGCAAGGATAAGGGACGAACCAATCACAACTGGAACCCCCATTCGCAGGTCTGCGCGGGCGCGGGCGGTTAGTTCAATTATGTCAGGTGCCAGTGTCATGGGATCAATTTTGTAACAAAGTCAGCTTCCTTTTACGCGAAATGAAAGGAAGTTGAAACAAAACACCCATATTGCGACACGAGGCTGTGAATAACGCCGCCGTGAGTTGTTTCTGAGGGGATCAGCACACATCTTGTAACTAACAAGAGAGGACACTGAACATGACGACGCTGAAAAAGATTCTACTGGTTGACGACGACGAGGACCTGCGCGAAGCGCTTTCCGAACAGTTGGTTATGACCGAAGATTTCGACGTGTTCGAAGCCGCAAACGGCGCTGACGCGATGCAGAAGGCGAAAGAGGCAATTTACGACCTCGTCGTGCTTGATGTTGGCCTTCCAGATACCGACGGGCGCGAGCTGTGCCGCCTGATGCGCAAGCAAGGCGTTAAGTGTCCCATTCTGATGCTTACAGGTCATGACAGTGATGCCGATACGATCTTGGGTCTTGATGCCGGCGCAAATGACTACGTGTCCAAGCCGTTCAAATTTCCCGTCCTCTTGGCCCGTATTCGCGCCCAGTTGCGCCAGCACGAGCAGTCCGAAGATGCTGTGTTCCAGCTTGGGCCGTATACCTTCAAGCCCGCGATGAAAGTGCTGATCACGGAGGACGAGAAGAAGATCCGTCTCACGGAAAAAGAGACCAACATTCTGAAGTTTCTCTACCGCTCCACAGATGGCGTGGTGCCGCGCGATGTCCTTCTTCACGAGGTGTGGGGGTACAACGCAGGTGTCACCACGCACACGCTGGAGACACATATTTATCGCCTTCGCCAGAAAATTGAGCCAGATCCGTCAAATGCGCGCCTTCTTGTGACCGAATCCGGCGGATATAAGTTAAACTCCTAAGGGGTTCCTTAGGCAAAGTTCCCCTGACCGCGACGGGGTTATGTTGCGGTATCCTCCCTGTTGGACTTGCCCGGGCAAACGCCCGGGCTTTTTTTGCGCAGTGGCCTAGGTTCTCGGCAGTCGCAAACGTAAGGCCCCGTACAGGGCCAGCCCAACACATACGATTGCGCCAAAGACGTAGGGCGTCCGGAGTGCGGCCTCCCGCCCGATATCTCCCTCTAACGTCGTGACCAGAAAGCCCGCGAAGAGTGCGCCCAGCGGGATCGAACCCCAGCCAAAGAAGCGGTAGATCGAATTCACGCGCCCCAAAAGGGCGTCTGGGATCAAACGCTGGCGCAGGGAGACGGTGACGACGTTCCACGTGATCCCGCTCGCCATCTCCAAGAATAGCGCGCAGCCAGCGAGCCACGCGTTCGATGTGAGGGCTAGGATAACGAATGGGAGCGGGAAGATTGCCAGCGCGCCCAAGACACAGGCTTGCGCGCCGAAGCGACGTACCAGCCGTGGGCCGACCATGCCGCCAAAAACACCGCCTGCCGCCCCTGCGGTTAGCAAAAATCCGTGGCCAGCGGCATCTAGCCCCATAATCTCTTGCGACAAAAGCACCAGCATTGTCGCGCTCATCATGATCACAAAGTTCAGCACGCCTAGCATCAATGCCAGGCGAAGGATCAACGGCTGTCCTTGCATCCACACTGCCCCCTCGCGCAGTTGCGACCAGAAGCCATCCACCGTGTGAACCCGCACGCGCGGCATCATTGCGATTTGCCAAACAAGGAAGGCGGCAACCCCGAATGTTGCGGCATCCACAAGAAACGGCGCAGGTACCGCGAGTGCGATCAGCAGGCCAGCCACCGGAGGGCCGACAAACTGCCCCATGATCTGCTCAATGCTCCAAAGCTGCCCGTTGGCGCGTTCCAGATCTTGTTTGTCCACGACCGAGGGCAGGGCGGTTTGCGCCGCGTTGTCGCGCAGCACTTCTGCGCTTCCGAGCAGGAAGGCCGCCGCGCATAGACCAATGATCAAGGACAGGGCTTCGGCAGCATCATTTGCCAAGGGCATAGGAGGGGCCGATAGAATCAGCCCGATTACGCCCATCGTTAAAACCGTGCGCAGCACATCTGCACCGACCATCAGGCGCTGCCGGTCCATCCGGTCCGTGATCACGCCTGCGGGCAGTGAAAACAGCAACCATGGCAGCCGTGTGGCAGCCGCCACAGCGGCAATTAACAGCGGATCGCGGGTGATTAGGGTCGCAAGCCACGGAAATGCCAGCGCAGAAATGCCATCGCCTAAATTGGAAACTGCGGTGGCTGAAAACAGCAAGCGATAGTTCCGGTTGGCAGCAAATAGCGACATAAAATGTTTCCCTGTGGTGCTGAAGCGAACGTCGGACTAATCTCGCGCCAAGTCAAACCGGAGAACAGCTATGTCATTCACGCTCGCCACTTGGAATATCAACTCCGTCCGTCTGCGCGAGGAGTTGGTGCTAAAACTGCTCAGCGAGGAGGCGCCGGATGTTTTGTGCCTGCAAGAATGCAAAAGCCCCGTCGATAAGATCCCGCTGGAGGGGTTTCAGGCGCTTGGATACAATCACATCGTAGCGCGCGGCCAAAAGGGCTATAACGGCGTCGCAATCATCTCTCGGCTGCCGATGGTTGAGGCGGGCGCGGAAGATTACGCATCCTTGGGCCACGCGCGCCACATCGCGGGTCGTTTGGAAAACGGCGTGACGATCCATAACCACTATGTTCCGGCGGGCGGCGATGTACCTGACCGCGCCGTGAACGACAAGTTTGGCAACAAGCTCGACTACCTAACCGAGATGCGTGACGCCTTCCACGCCGATAAGCCCAGCAAATCCATCCTAGTGGGCGACCTTAACATCGCACCACGGGAGGATGATGTATGGTCCCACAAGAAGCTGCTGAAGGTCGTCAGCCACACGCCCATTGAGGTAGAGCATTTCGGCGAGGTCATGGACGCGGGTGGCTGGTCCGACGTGACGCGCAACGATATTCCCGACGGTCTGCTATATTCATGGTGGTCTTACCGCGCCCGCGACTGGGACGCGGCAGACAAGGGCCGCCGGTTGGACCACGTCTGGGCAACCCCCGATATCGCATCGGCTGGTCACTCCTCGCGGATCGTGCGCACCGCCCGCGGGTGGGAAAAGCCCTCCGATCACGCGCCGGTATTTGCGACATTTGATCTTTGAGCAAAGAGCGCACATATACAGGGCAACTTAGCCTAAACTCCGAGGAACAGAGCATGCTTGAACTCAACGTAGGTGGCATTCCCGCTGGCGGGACCGACCTGATTAAGGACACCAGCGAAGCAACTTTCATGGTCGATGTTGTCGAAGCGAGCCATGAAGTCCCTGTGATTGTTGACTTTTGGGCGCCTTGGTGTGGCCCGTGCAAGACTTTGGGCCCTGCGCTGGAAGCCGCCGTAAAAGACGCCAAAGGCGCCGTGAAGATGGTGAAGGTCGACGTCGACCAGAACCAGCAAATCGCGGCCCAGTTGCAAATCCAGTCCATCCCGACCGTCTATGCATTCTACAAAGGGAAGCCGATTGATGCCTTTCAAGGCGCGCTTCCTGCAAGCGAAATCAAAGGGTTCATCGACAAGCTGATCGCCGAATCCGGTGGTGAAGTAGACGACGGCTTGGGCGAGGCCATCGCCGCCGCTGAAGCCATGTTGGAAGACGGCGACGTAGCCGACGCCGCCCAAACCTTCGAAGCCATTCTGGGCGAAGAGCCGAACAACCCTGCTGCCTACGCGGGCCTGATCCGCGCGCAATTGGCGCTGGAAGATCTCGACAAAGCGTCCGAATTGCTGGCCAACGCGCCGGCAGAGCTGAACGGCTTGCCGGAAATCGAATCCGTGCGCGCGCAATTGGAACTGTTGCAACAAGCCGCAGACACCGGCCCCGCAGCGGAGCTTCAAGCTGCGGTTGATGCAAACGCCGATGACCATCAGGCACGGCTGGATCTGGCCGTTGCGCTGCACGCGGCAGGCGATGCCGCGGGGGCTGTTGATCACTTGCTGGAACTGTTCCGCCGTGATCGCGAATGGAACGATGGCGCGGCTAAGGCACAGCTCTTCACCGTCTTCGACGCGCTGAAGGCCGATGATCCAGTTGTTCTGAATGGTCGGCGTAAATTGTCGTCGATGATATTTGTCTGATGGCGCGGGCGGGCTAAGTGCATGCGTATGATGAACCCAGCAGACCTCCCAGATACCATTCCGCTTTTCCCTTTGCCCGGCGCGCTTTTGCTGCCTCGGGCAAGGTTGCCACTGCAACTTTTTGAACCTCGCTACTTGCAGATGTTTGAGGACGTCCTGAAGACGCCTCAGCGTTTGATCGGCATGGTGCAACCGCTGCGTACGGTGGACGGCGACGATAAGTTGCATACTGTCGGCTGTGCGGGGCGTGTGACCCAGTTTTCCGAAACCGAAGACGGGCGCTACATGATGACCCTGACCGGTGTCTCGCGGTTTGAAATCGCGCAAGAGGTGACGGGATTTAGCGCGTACCGCAATGCGGATGTGATGTGGTCGGCGTTCGGGCGCGATTTGGGGAAAGCCGAAACCGACGCGGGTTTTGATAGACCTAAGTTCATGAACCTGTTGAAAAAGTTTTTCGACGCGGAGGAGCTACGCACCGACTGGGACGGCCTGAAAGAAGCCGAGACAGAGATGTTGATCAACACGCTCTCGATGCTTTGCCCGTTCGAGCCGGAAGAGAAGCAAGCCCTGCTAGAGGCGCCAACACTGGCCGCGCGACGCGAAACATTGACGACGTTGATTGAATTCTCACTACGTGGCGGCACCGCCGAGGAGACCCTGCAATGACTGAAACAAGCTTTGACCGACACATGCTTGAAGGTTTGGTGTGCCCCGTCACGCAGGCCACGCTGTCTTACGACGCGGACAAGCAGGAGCTGGTTTCCAAGGGCGCAAAACTGGCGTTTCCCATCCGTGGCGGCATTCCCATCATGTTAGTCGACGAAGCCCGCAAGCTGGATTAAAGCGCGCGCCCCTGTAGCAATCGAGGCAAGTCACCAGTTAGGCCCGCCGCCTCTCGGATAAAGTTGCGGCGCAAGGCTGGGAAGGCATTCACCAGACCCATGCCAATATCGCGACCTGCGCGGAGTATTGGGTTATCGTTTGAAAACAGACCGTTAAAGCTGTTCGTCGCCATCGCGAGTGTCGCGGTGTCAAAGCGTCGCCACTCCGCATAACGGGCCAAAACCGCGTCGGTGCCGATGTCTTCGCCACGCCGACGCGCTTCTACCAGCACCTCTGCCAAGGCACCAATATCGCGCAGCCCAAGGTTTAGCCCTTGGCCCGCAATTGGGTGAACCCCGTGCGCAGCATCGCCGACCAAGACCAAACGCTGATCCACCAGTCGGCTCGCAAGAGTCAGGTTCATGGGGTAGGAGAATCGCGCACCCGCGACGTGGATATCACCCAGAAAATCACCGAACGCAGGGCGCAACGCGTTGATGAAGTCGTCGTCATCTAGCGCCGACAGCTCCGCCGCTCGGGCATGGGTTTCGGCCCAGACGATAGACGACCTGCTGCCTGTCAAAGGCAAGATCGCCAGTGGTCCCGCAGGCATGAAAAATTGATGCGCTATGCCGTTGTGCGGAAGAGCGTGGCCGATCGCTGCCACCAAGGCGGTTTGGCCGTAATCCTTGAAACTGCGGGTGATGCCCGCACGCTCTGCCACGCCGCTGCGCCGACCATCGCACCCTACCAGCAAGCGCGCGCGGATGGTTTTACCCGACGCCAGCGAAATGCGCGCGCCAGTGTGGTCGACGGATTGCGCAACCACGGTGTCAGGCGTCACATGCTTGATGCGCGTGTCGGATGCGATTTTTGCCAGAAAGGCACGCCTCAGATGGCGGTCCTCTACCATGTAGCCCATCGGACCTTCTTCGATCTCGGCGTGGTCGAAATGCATCCAGAACGGCGACGGGCCTTCGCCCGCACGACCGTCAGTGACCTTAATTTCCAACATGGGCTGGGCATCTGCGGCGATGTCCGCCCAAAGCCCCACAGCTTCAAGCAGGCGTTTAGATGCCAGTGCAAGGGCGTAGGACCGCCCGTCAAAACTGTCACTTTTCGCCGTGTCGACGGCAAGGCTATCCACCAAGGTGACCGAAAGCCCGCCGCTAGACAGGGCAATGGCAAGGGCGCAGCCGTTTAAGCCGCCGCCGACAATCGCGATTTCGCTATCATATTCCATACCCCTCAATATGAGTGGATGCGCCGGATTGTCCATGCGCTGTGCTGACGCGTTCCAACTGGCCTGTGGGTATTGGCAGCCCCGACAGTTCCCCTCTACGAAGCTAAAGGGCCAAAAAGTCACAGGCGTGTGACCACATTGCTGAAATCACGGTCCTTTTTCTGGACGATACGCCGTTCGGTGGGATAGCTTGGGGGTAACGGGGCAATAATGATCCCGATCCTTGAGGCAGTAAAAGTAGGTCCCAATGACCTTTCCTGAGCGGTTTTCGAACCTGCCACCATATGCATTTCCGCGTTTGCGGTCGCTTCTCGCCGGCATAGAGCCGGGCGGAGTGCCTGTGGACATGACGATCGGATCGCCATTGCATCCGTTCCCGCATTGGATCACCGACATTGTTGTGGAGCACGCGGCCGGTTTTGGTGGCTACCCGCCAAACGACGGAACGCCAGAGTTGCAGTCCGCAATTGCGGCTTGGATTGCGCGCAGATACGGCGTTGCCGTTGATGCGGCGACGCAGATATTGCCTTTGAACGGCACGCGTGAAGGGCTGTTCAACGCGGCGTTGGCGCTGTGTCCTGAAGACAAGAACGGCACGCCGGTCGTGCTTATGCCGAACCCGTTTTACCAAGTTTACGCGGTTGCGTCTCTCGCCGCTGGTGCGGAACCGATTTACGTGCCTGCAACGTTGGACACAGGATTTCTGCCTGATTTCGCGGCGCTGCCAGCCGATGTGTTGAACCGCACGGCTGTGGCGTACCTATGCTCGCCCTCCAACCCGCAAGGCGCGGTTGCGACCGCAGAGTATTGGGCTGACCTGCTGGCGCTGGCCGAAAAATACGACTTCAAGATTTTCGCGGACGAATGCTATTCGGAGATTTACCGTGAGGCGGCGCCAATGGGCGCGCTGACGGCGGGCAAGGATCTGGACCCCGAACGCGTGGTTCTGTTCAACTCGCTCTCCAAACGCTCCAACCTTGCGGGTCTTCGGTCCGGCTTCGTGGCAAGCGGCCCTGAGAACATGAAACGCCTGAAGGCGCTGCGGGCCTACGCCGGCGCACCTTTGCCACTGCCGCTGCAACGGGTTGCGGAAAAGGTTTGGGCGGACGAAGAACACGTAAAAGCCAACCGCGCGCTTTACCGTGAGAAGCTGGATTTCAGTGACACGCTGTTTGACGAGATAGACGGTTACAAATCGCCCGAGGCTGGCTTCTTCTTGTGGTTGCCCGTCCCAGACGGGGAGGCGGCGACGACCCAGCTTTGGTCCAAGACCGGCGTGAAAGTGTTGCCCGGGGCGTATCTGGGCCGCGATTATCAGGGCACGAACCCTGGACAGAATTATATCCGGGTGGCGTTGGTCGCCCCAATGAACGAACTGCAGCCAGGGCTAACCCTGCTCAAGAGCTGCATATACGGTTGAAGGTGAGGAAGTAGTTATGGCGTATCAGGCAAGGCCACGCGATCCGTTTTTGGACAGCGATATGCAAGCAGCAATCGAGAAGAGGGGCAAGGAGCTCTTCGGCTTCGGTCTGCTCGCGATCGGCGTCATGGTAACCATGTTGCTGCTGTCTTACGTGCCAGAGGACCCAAGCTGGATGTCCGCCACCGACGAGCCTGCGAAAAACTGGCTGGGCCGCTACGGCGCATACCTCGCGAGCCCGTTGTTCATCATCGTCGGTTTCGGCGCGTGGGCCATTCCGTTCGTCGCCATCGTGTGGGGGCTTCGTTTCGTCATGCATCGCGGTGAAGACCGCGCGATCAGCCGCCTGATCTTTGCGCCGTTGGCCATTGCCTTGGCATCGGTTTACGCCTCCACTCATGTTCCGGTTAGCGAATGGACGCACTCCTTCGGGTTGGGCGGTTTGTTCGGGGACACTGTTCTGGGCGCGATTCTGGGCGTTGCACCAATTAGCGCCACCTTTGGCCTGAAGGTCTTGGCGTTCATCGTGTTCTTCGGCCTGATTTTCCTGTCCTTGTTCGTGCTTGGCTTTGACCGCGAGGAAATCAAAACCGCCGCGCGTTTCATGTTGGTTGGTGTCATCCTGACCTACGCCAGCATCATGAAAATTTTGGGCTCCACAGGTAAGGGCGCTGTCTTTGCGGCGGCTAAGGCCAATGATATTCGCCTCCAGCGCAAAGAAGCACGGATGAACGCTGCGGTTGAGACGTACCAAGACGACGTGCCGATTGAAGGCCCATCCCTGCGCCGCGCCCCTATCGTGCACGCGCCGCAACCTGTTGCTGATACCTACCAAGATTTAGAACAGCCCGTGGCCAAGCCCAGCCTGCTGGCGCGCCTGCCGGGTCTGAAACCCTTGTTAGAGCCTGATTACGATGATGAACCCGCTGTGATCCATGACGATGTGGACCCAGAGGATCGCATCAAGTCCAAGATCTCGGACGTGATCAAAAACCGTGGTCGCCGGACCAAACCGCTGGAATACGTGGAGGAGCCAGCCCTACGGCCGGAGCCTCAGCTTACTCGTGGTCGTGGGCCCGAACCGCTTCGCATAGAGCCTAAACTGCGTGAAACACCTGCACCAGAGTACATGCAAGATGACCACGACGCGGTGATCGAGCCTGCTCCGGCAGCACCTGCGCCGACCATCAACCGGATGAACGCACCGCTGACCAAACCCGTCGTGCAACAGCCCGTCCGCAAGCCCGTCGCGCAATCTAAACGTGCCGAAGCCGAGGCGCAGCCCGCGTTGCAGTTTGAAGACAGCGCGTCGGATTTCGAGTTGCCGCCGCTTAGCCTGTTGACCCCAGCCTCCACCGTAGAACGCCACGTTCTTAGTGACGAGGCATTGGAAGAAAACGCGCGGATGCTGGAAGCCGTCCTTGATGACTACGGCGTAAAAGGGGAGATCGTGTCCGTTCGCCCCGGCCCAGTTGTTACCATGTACGAGTTGGAACCAGCGCCCGGCCTGAAAGCATCCCGCGTGATTGGTCTGTCTGACGATATCGCACGGTCCATGTCCGCGCTGTCGGCGCGTGTGTCTACTGTACCGGGTCGCACGGTCATCGGGATCGAATTGCCCAACGATAAACGCGAAATGGTCGTGCTGCGCGAAATCCTCGCCGCGCGTGACTTCGGCGACGGCAACCAGAAGTTGCCATTGGCACTGGGTAAGGACATCGGCGGTGACCCTGTCGTGGCCAACCTCGCGAAAATGCCTCACCTCCTGATCGCGGGGACAACCGGTTCCGGTAAATCTGTGGCAATCAACACGATGATCCTGTCGCTACTCTATAAGCTGACGCCGGATGAATGCCGCCTGATCATGATCGACCCTAAAATGCTGGAACTCAGCGTCTATGACGGCATCCCACACTTGCTTAGCCCAGTCGTAACAGACCCTAAGAAGGCCGTTGTGGCCCTCAAGTGGACTGTGGGCGAGATGGAAGAGCGCTACCGCAAAATGTCCAAAATGGGCGTGCGCAACATCGACGGCTATAACAGCCGCGTCAAAGATGCGCTTGCTAAGGGTGAGATGTTCACCCGCACCGTCCAGACAGGTTTCGACGACGAGACAGGGGAACCGATTTTCGAGACCGAAGAGTTCCAGCCCGAAACCATGCCATACATCGTGGTTGTGGTGGACGAGATGGCCGACCTGATGATGGTTGCCGGCAAGGAAATCGAAGCCTGTATCCAGCGCCTTGCACAGATGGCGCGGGCGTCCGGTATCCACCTGATCATGGCGACGCAACGCCCTTCGGTCGATGTTATCACTGGTACGATCAAGGCCAACTTCCCGACGCGTATTTCCTTCCAAGTGACGTCGAAAATTGACAGTCGCACAATCCTTGGTGAAATGGGGGCGGAGCAGCTCTTGGGTATGGGCGACATGTTGTACATGGCCGGTGGCTCCAAGATTACGCGTATTCACGGGCCATTCGTGTCGGATGAGGAGGTTGAGGAAATCGTCAACCACCTGAAATCATTCGGGCCACCATCTTACATGTCCGGCGTGGTCGAAGGGCCGGCAGACGAAAAATCCAACGACATCGACATGGTGCTTGGCCTTGGCGGCAACACCGACGGCGAAGATGCGCTCTATGACACGGCGGTGCAAATCGTCCTGAAGGACCGCAAGTGTTCCACCTCCTATATCCAGCGCAAGCTGGCGATCGGCTACAACAAGGCAGCCCGCCTTGTGGAGCAGATGGAGGAGGAGGGCGTTGTCTCCCAAGCCAACCATGTTGGTAAACGTGAGATACTTGTGCCAGAGCAGCACTAGCCTTTGCGCAATATTGCGCTCTATGTCAGCTTCGTGAAGGGCCGAGGGTTTAAACCCCCGGCCTTTTGCCTATCTTGAGCTTATGATGATTAAACAACTGATCCTTGCCCCCATTCTGTCGCTCGCTTTGGCAGTGCCAGCTATGGCCGATAAGATTTCGCTCTCCGAAGTCTCGAAATACCTCAACAGCTTTCAAACCGCTAAGGGGGAGTTCACCCAGATCAATGGTGACGGCTCCGTCACCACCGGCGAGATCCTGATCAAACGTCCGGGCCGTATCCGCTTTGACTACGCGGCACCAGACAACAGCTTGGTGATTGCCGGCGGTAGTCAGGTGGCTGTGTTTGACCCGAAATCGAATGTCCCGCCGGAGCAGTTCCCGCTAAAGCGGACGCCTTTGAACCTGATTCTGGCACGTAAGGTTGATTTCAGCCGTTCCAACATGGTTGTTGGTCACCGCGACGATGGCACAGCCACTGTGGTGAAGGTTCAAGACCCGCAGCACCCAGAATACGGGAACATCCAGCTAAAGTTCACCGATAATCCGGTGCAACTGCGCCAATGGGTCATCACCGATGACGCAGGCGGCCAGACGACGGTTATTCTGGGCGATCTGAAGACAGGTGTGAAAATCGGTGCGCGCCCGTTCAACATCCCACAGGAAATACAGGCACGGGGGCTTAACTAAGCCCCTACGCTTTCCCGCATCTGATCAATTGGTTGCGGTACATCTCTGAGCGGTCGGCAACGGCCTGCGATACGCGCAACAGCCAGGACTTGGCGTTATACGATCCACGGGCGAAGCCGGTACGGCCTTCATGATAGGCAAGGTACTGGCTTCGTGCGTCGTATTTGGAAATGCCCAAACGCTCTGTGCTGCCGTGCATATACCAGCCCATAAAATCGACCGCGTCGCGGAATTTTTCGCGCTTGGCGCCGAACCGGCGCTGGTCAACTTGGTATTCTTTCCACGTTGCATCCAACGCTTGGCTGAAGCCGTATGCAGAGCTTTGACGCCCCATAGGAATCACGCCAATGGCATAGCGGAACGGCGTGCGCGCATCGCTCACGAATTTGCTCTCTTGGTGAATAGTTGCCATTTGCACGTGGACGGGAATGCCCCATTTGCGCTCCACGGATTTCATGTCGCTCAGCCAGCTTGCGCGCTGCGATACGATCGAGCACGCGTTGTCTAAGTTCCGTGGCGGTGTGCCGCCACCGCCGCCGCATGCGGACACGATCAAAACTAACGCTAACGCGGTGAATATCTTTTTCATGGTACCTGCTCGCCTTGATTTGGCTTTGTGCCTTTTTGGCTTTGCCAAATCTTAACGTAAATTCCACGTTACGCAAACTGCACAATCGTCAAGATTAGATCAAAAACGCCAATGTGAGCGGTATGTAGCCAACCGACAGCAGCGTGGAAACCACCACAAGCCCCGCAACAACATCGCTATCCGCCTCGTATTTCACCGACAACAGGTAGGAGGTCACCGCAACCGGTGTCGACACTTGCAACACCAGTACCGCGAATGGGATCGGTGGCAATTCAAACCACATGCCCGCGGCGGTGGCCGCTGCGACGCAAATCCCTGCCTTTATGGTTGAGGCCACGACAGCTTTGCCCACGCCTTGGGGCTTCAGGCGTGCCACCGCGACGCCCAAAGTGATCAGCATCATTGGAATGGCCATCTGCCCGATAAGCTCAATCGAATTTGTTAGAAAGCGCGGGGTTTCCCAATCCATCACCAAAAACAACGCGCCCAAGATAGTTGACGCCACGAGAGGTTCCTTCAAAACTTTACTCAAAGAGCCGCCGCCAGACACCAGCCAGACGCCGAAGGTGAACGAGTAAATCGCCATGATCGCGAAGATCACAACGGCGTAGCCTAACCCCTCATCGCCAAATGCGAACAAGGCGAGTGGCAAGCCAAGGTTGCCTGTGTTTCCGAAAATAAGCGGGGCCAGATAGGTGCGAACGTCCATCCGGCCAAGCTTGACCAAGACGAAACATGCAATGGTAACAATGCCGTAGGCTGCAACTGCCGCCAAAGACACGATGGTCAAAGCGTCCGGTGCGATCTCCGTGCGCATTAGCGCGGAGAAGATCAAACATGGCACAGACAGGGTCATCGCAAGACGAGTTACGAACTCGATCCGGTAGTCAAAACCAAGCTTTACCCACGTGAAGCCGATAGCCGCCAAGATGAAAACGGGGGCCACAATCTCCAAGACCGTAAGAAGTATGTTCACAGACTGTTTCCTTGAAAATTGCTGCCCATTCATGGACAAACCACCCCCTGAAGGTCTATCTAGAGGGTGTAAAGGTTGCAACATTATGCTGAAAACTCAGGCTAAATTCACATTGGGCCAGATCGTGCGCCATAAAAAACACCCCTTCAGGGGGGTGATTTTTGACGTGGATGCAGAGTTTTCGAACACGGAAGAATGGTACGACAATATCCCGAAGGAAAGTCGCCCGCACCGTGATCAACCATTCTACCACCTGCTCGCGGAGAACGACGAAAGCTATTACGTCGCTTATGTTTCGGAGCAGAATCTGGCCGCCGACATGACCGGAGAGCCGGTTGACCACCCAGACCTTGACGCCATGTTCGGTGCCTACGACGGACGCGGTAAATACCCGTTGCAGTTCGACTTTAACTAGTAGCCCAACGCGCAGCCGTCTTTGCGCGGGTCCGACGCCCCGTGAAGCACGCCATTTTCGCGGTCGATATAAATCGCCTGCGCGCCGCCGATCGGGCCACTGTTTGTCACAACGTTATGCCCCAAATCGCGCAATTCTTGCTTAACGGTGTCCGAGTAGCCGCTCTCAACCCGCATTCCGCTGGCCTCTGAGAAGCAGCGCGGTGCGTCGATTGCGTCCTGTGGGGTCATTTCATAATCCACAAGGTTCGTTAAAAACCGCACGTGCCCGTTCGGCTGATATGCGCCGCCCATCACGCCGAACGGCATGATGACCTCGCCATCCCGCCGCAGCAGGCCCGGAATAATTGTGTGCATTGGGCGTTTGCCACCGCCTGCTTCGTTTGGATGCCCCTCTTCAATGGTGAAACCCGCACCGCGGTTTTGAAACAAAATGCCAAACTTATCGGAGGCCAACCCAGAGCCGAAGCTGTGGAAAATCGAATAGATAAGCGACACAGATGTCAGATCCTTGTCGACCACCGTGATATAGACGGTATCCTTGTGGACCTGCTCGGACACTGCCGCAGGGCTCTCCATCGCCTTTTTAGGGTCTATTAAAGCGGCCAAACGTTGCGCTGTTTCGGGGGCCAACATGTGGTTCACTCGGGTGGTGTGATCGGCGTCTGCCAAAAACCGGTTGCGAGCGTCATAGGCCAGTTTGGTGGTCTCGGCCTCGATGTGGGCGCGTTCTGCGCCGAACGGGTCCATAGACGGCAGGTCAAACTGCGCCAGCATGTTGTTCATCAAGATTGCAGTTGCACCCGTGCCATTCGGTGGGTGTTCCACCAGTTCGGTGCCTTTGTAGGTGCCGGATATCGGCGTCGTATAATCGCAGCTGGTGGCGGCGAAATCATCAAGCGTGTGGCAGCCACCCGCTGCGTTTAACGACGCAACCATGTCTTCCGCGACTTCGCCCTCATAGAACCCCGCGCGCCCGAACTCCGCGATCTGGCGCAACACCTTGGCTTGTTCCGGCGCGCGGAATATCTGACCAGCAGTCGGCACCTTTCCATCTAGCAGGTAGAACTGCGCGGCTGACCCTTTAAGAACCGTTGCGTCGTTCTTCCAGTCAAAGCTGGTGCGCGGGGCGACAGGCACACCTGCCTCGGCGTAGTAAATGGCGGGCGCAAGGACTGCCTTCAGACCCAGCTTGCCGTGATCCTTGCTGAGTTTGCAAAATGCATCGATTGCACCCGGGATCGTCACGGCGTCTGGCGTGTCCAGCGGGACTGTCTTCAACCCACGGTCCCGCATTTCCGCGCTAGACGTGCCCATGGCCGCGCGGCCCGATCCGTTCAACGCGATGGCATCCGTGTCCCCTGTCTTTTGCATAAGCACAAAGCAGTCGCCGCCAATCCCGGTCATCTGCGGCTCGCAAATCCCCAACAAAACCGCGCCAGCGATTGCGGCGTCTACCGCGTTGCCGCCGGCTTCCAGCATTTGCACGGCCACCTTCGCGGCCAGCGGGTGTGATGTAGCGCACATGCCGTTGGTGGAAAAAACCGTTGATCGCCCCGGCTGTTGAAAGTCGCGCATGACTGCTCCGTCCTTTTGAATTCGATCAAGAGGATAGGCGGTGAGGCTCGATTGTCTATGAGGTATTGCGCGGCAGAGGACGTTTCATTGGGGTGTCCTCGGCGTCACGCATCTGGGTGGGGGCTGATAAACGTGACGCCGAGTGAAGCTCTGCAGCTACCCTATGTGGATGGCATCGGATTAAGGCGCCCTCACGGGGGGTATGTGGCAATTTTGCGTGCTTAATGCGGCAAAAAGTGGGCGTCGGCGATGGGCAGATTTGCTCTGGCGAGATCGCTTTGTTCCGCGGATGCTGTAGGTATTTGAACGCAAAAGATATTTTGCGTCCCCGTGCGGCGATATTCCAGATGTGACGACAGGCTTCGGATGAAGAACCATCCGAAGCCCCCTTCCGGCAAATCCTCTACATCCATTGGTATCTCTTCCAACTCAGAATCAGGCGGGGAGAGCCCCGGCATGGGCACGCCGAAGTCGCGCGTCTCGATAGAGATCATATCATCCGTGCACAGCACAGAGATCGTCACATCCCCGAGGTTGGATGCCTGATAACTGTGTTCCGAAATGTTGTTAAGAACCTCTGCCAGCACAATTTCTGTGCTGATAACGCCTTCGGATTGTGACGGAAACTCGTGTTGCAGCCGTTCCATAATCTGAAGAATGGTTTCGCGCACGGTTATTGGATCGGCGTTGATAACTTCCTCAAAGTGAAGGCGCGGCGCGCCTAAACTTCGTGGTTGAGTGGCTAGATTGCTCACGCGGCGTTGGCACCTTCGGGGCCGTCGCTCGCCAAAGCTTGCTCCACCGTGGGGTGGATCGGGAAGACTTTGTTCATGCGGGTCAGCCTGAAGACCTTATCAACCGCTGCCGTCAGCCCGCAAAGTTCCAAGCTTTTGCCTTGCAGGGACTTCAGTGCAGCCACCATCGCGCCAAGGCCGCTGCTGTCCATGAAGGTCACGGCAGACAGGTCCATAATGACCCGCCCTGACGTATCTGCGGTGGCTTCCCTGAAGCTATCCTTGAAATGAATGGCGCTGGCCGCATCAATGCGGTTGGCGGTTAGGGTCAAGACCAGAAGGCCGTCCGTGGTTTGGGTGATTTGTAACATGGTCCGCTCTCCTGATCTTTTCAGGGTCTTGGACTAGACGTCAAAGGTTACCATTCTGTATGCATTCGTCAGTCGCTCTCAGCAAAGGTGTTTCAAAATGTCCGTATATATCACTGGTGCAAGCCGAACCCCGATGGGCGGCTTCCAAGGCGCGCTTGCCACGGCCGATGCGCCACAACTGGGCGGGGCGGCGATCAAGGCGGCGTTGGCGCAGTCCGGCCTGACCACCGTTGACGAATTACTGATGGGCTGTGTTTTGCCCGCAGGTCAGGGGCAGGCCCCCGCGCGACAGGCAGGCTTCGCGGCAGGTCTTGGTGAGGAAGTTCCGGCCACGACCCTTAACAAAATGTGCGGCTCTGGCATGCAGGCGGCGATGATGGCGTTCGATCAACTGGCGCTTGGCCACAGCCAAACCATGGTTGCGGGCGGCATGGAAAGCATGACCAACGCGCCCTACCTACTGCCGAAAATGCGCGGCGGGGCCAGAATTGGCCACCAAGCCGTGCAGGATTCGATGTTCCTCGACGGGTTGGAGGACGCTTACGATAAGGGGCGCCTGATGGGCACCTTTGCCGAAGATTGCGCCGAATCCTTCCAGTTCACCCGCGAGGCGCAGGATGAATACGCGCTGCGGTCCCTGTCGAACGCGTTGGCGGCGCAAGAAAGCAACGCCTTCGTAAATGAGATCGCTGCTGTAGAAACAGGCGGTCGCAAGCCCGTCACCGTGTCTGAGGATGAACAACCAGCCAAAGCGCGCCCAGAGAAGATACCGAACCTGAAACCGGCGTTCCGCGAAGGCGGCACCGTGACGGCGGCAAACTCTTCGTCTATTTCTGACGGTGCGGCGGCGCTGGTGATGGCGTCAGAGGCGGGCGTGAAGGCCCACGGGCTGACGCCGCGCGCACGGGTTGTGGGCCACGCAAATCACGCGCAGGCGCCGGGCCTGTTCACGACCGCGCCCGTCCCCGCCGCCCGTAAGCTGCTGGACCGCATCGGTTGGAGCGTGTCCGACGTTGATCTTTGGGAGGTAAACGAAGCCTTCGCCGTGGTGCCAATGGCTTTCATGCACGAAATGGGCGTGGAGCGGGACATCGTGAACGTCAACGGCGGCGCATGTGCGCTGGGGCATCCCATCGGGGCGTCCGGCGCGCGTATCATCGTGACCTTGTTGAACGCACTGGAAACCCGTGGCTTGAAGCGAGGCGTTGCGGCAATCTGCATCGGCGGCGGTGAAGGCACGGCAATCGCGATAGAGCGCGTCTGATGGTCGATTATCCAACGCTGGCCAAAACAGTCGCGGCGCTGGTCGACGGCGAAGACGACGCGGTTGCCCTGATGGCGACCGTGGCTTGCGAGGTGCATCACGCCGACGACCGCTTTAACTGGACGGGGTTCTACCGCGTGGTCGCACCCGAGGTGCTGAAGATCGGGCCCTATCAGGGTGGGCATGGATGCTTGGTGATCCCGTTCTCGCGCGGGGTGTGCGGTGCGGCGGCGCGTTTGGAGCAAACGCAGCTGGTGGCTGACGTCGACGCCTTCCCTGGCCATATCGCGTGCGCGTCCTCAACGCGTTCAGAGCTGGTGCTGCCTGTTTGGAACAAGGCGGGCCAGCTTATCGCGGTCTTTGACATCGACAGCGACACGCCGGATGCCTTCACTGCCGAGGACGCGGACCAGATGGCGAAGATTTTGAAGGATGTTTTCGACCAAGTTTAGCGCGCGTGATCAAATTTCACTTGCGCGACTCGTGCATTTTGTACTTTGGTGAAAAAAAGTCGTCAAATTTCACGAAAGTCGGATGAAGCATACCCAACCAACCCAAACTGTGACCTTAGGCGCGGACCTGCGGGCGTTGCGGAAGGCGCGTGGGTTGAACCTTGCGGACTTGGCGGAAACGCTTGGCCGCTCGGTGGGGTGGCTCAGTCAGGTGGAGCGTGACATGTCCGAGCCCTCCATCACCGACCTGCGCCACATGGCGAAAGCGTTAAACGTGTCGGTGTCCAGCCTGTTCCGTCAGGCGGCGTCCACCGTTAAAGAACAGGGCCTGATTGTCAGGGCAGGGTCGCGCAGACCCATCGGCTCCCGCGAGGCGGGACTGACCGAGGAGCTGTTGTCCCCCGACCTGACTGATGACTTCGAGATGGTCCACTCCACCTTTGAGCCGAACAGCCAGATCACAGAGCCCGTGTGCCGCCCGACGCAAGAAGTCGGTTACGTGGTGTCCGGCAAGCTGGATCTATGGATTGCGGGAAACACCTTTTCCCTCGATGTGGGCGACAGCTTCCGCATCCGTGGGGAGCCGTTTCGCTGGATCAACCCTCACCCGACACCCGCCGTGGTGATCTGGGTCATCGCGCCGCCGGTGTATTGAGATGTCTTGGGAGGGATGGATCATATTCGCGCTGTTCTGGGTCGTCTTTGTGGCAACCCCTGGACCAAACGCGGTAAACTGCATCCAGAACGGCATGGCGCACGGCTTCAAGCGCTCTATGTGGGGCGTCGTGGGGATACTGACGCAAGCGTCGCTGTTCCTGCTCCTCTCCGCGGCTGGGGTCACAGCATTGCTCGCCAACGCGCCGGAGGCCTTCTTTTGGGGCAAGCTCATCGGTGCTGGCTTCTTGGTTTTCCTTGGCGTGCGCGGCCTTTTGAATGCGAACAAGCCCGTGTCCCCGCGCCACGTCTCCGCGCGGTCCATCTACGGGCGGGCATTCCTGATCGCGACAATCAACGTCAAATCCGTGGCGGGCTATTTCGCCGCTTTCACCCAGTTTGTGCAGCCCGACATTCCGGTTTGGTCGCAGATGTGGGTGATCATGCCCACGGCATTGGTGATCACAACACTAAGCTACACAGGCTTCACCGCAATTGGCGCGGGCCTCGGGCGGGCGGCCATCGGGGCGGTTCTGAATGTCTGGGTCAGGCGCGTGATGGCCATATGTTTTATCGTTTATGGCGTGCTGCTTGGCAGCTCTCCAGTACCACAGCGGGCGTAATGAACACGCCCGTCAGACCAAGTTTAGACAGTTATAAAATTCGCCGTATTGGGCGCACATCAACACATGCGGACCATGTCCGTCAGGAGGAGCAAAACCATGAGTGATTTCCCTACAACCGCACGCGTTGTCATTATCGGGGGCGGCGTCGTCGGCACATCGACCCTGTACCACCTTGCGAAGGCAGGCTGGACGGATTGTGTCCTTCTGGAAAAGAACGAGCTCACCGCGGGCTCCACTTGGCACGCGGCAGGCAACTGCCCCAACTTCGCGCCGAACTGGGCGGTGATGAACATGCAGCGCTACGGGCTGGAAATGTACCGTACCTTGGCGGACGACGTCGATTATCCGATGAACTACAACGTGACCGGTGCCGTCCGCTTGGCACATACTAAGGACCGGATGAAGGAGTTTGAGAAAGTAGCCTCCCAAGCCCGTTATCAGGGTCTGCAAATGGATATCTGCACCCCCGCAGAGCTGAAAGAGCACAACCCCTTCATGGATATCCACGATCTGGAGGGCGGTCTGTGGGATCCGCTTGATGGCGACATTGATCCGGCGCAGTTGACGCAGGCCTTGGCCAAAGGCGCGCGCGCTGCCGGTGGCCGGATCGAGCGGTTCTGCCCCGTAACAGGTGTGGACCGTGACGGCGATGAGTGGATCGTGAAGACCGTCAAAGGCGAAATTCGTGCGGAGTTCGTCGTGAACTGTGCAGGATACTACGCGCAACGCGTAGGCGAGATGTTCAAGCCTTTCGGCGGGCGCACGGTGCCACTGGTCGTGATGTCACACCAATACTTCCTGACCGAACCAATCGCAGAGATCGAGGCTTGGACAAAAGAGAACGGCCGCAAGATGCCGATGATCCGCGACGTGGACGTCAGCTACTACCTGCGCCAAGACAAATACGGCCTGAATCTCGGCCCATACGAGCGCAACTGTAAGGCGCATTGGGTCACCCCAGAAGACCCTATGCCAGAGGATTTCTCGTTCCAACTCTACCCCGATGATCTCGACCGGCTGGAATATTACATCGAGGACGCGATGGAGCGTGTGCCGTCTTTGGCAACCGCAGGCATCGGGCGCAACATCAACGGCCCCATCCCCTACGCACCTGACGGCCTGCCAATGATCGGCCCAATGCCCGGCGTCAAAAACGCGTTTGAGGCGCACAGCTTCACCTTCGGCATCGCGCAAGGTGGCGGTGCCGGTAAGGTGCTGTCCGAATGGATCATGCACGGCGAAACCGAAATGGACATGTGGGCCGTCGATCCGCGCCGCTACACCGATTACGCGGATCACGACTACTGCCTGTCCAAGGCGCTCGAAACCTACGGCCACGAATACGCGATGCACTTCCCGCATCACGAATGGCCCGCCGGTCGCGACAAAAAACTGTCCCCGAACCACGCAAGCTTGCTGGCGTCAGGTGCACAAATGGGTGCCTACAACGGCTGGGAGCGCGCCAATTGGTTCGCCAAAGACGGCGATGACACTTCCGAAGACGCGACCCAAACATGGGATCGCAACGGCCCATGGGCTGTACGTATCCAAGAAGAGGTCGAGGCCTGCACTAACGGTGTCGGCGTTCTCGATATGCCGGGCTTTTCGCGTTATGCGCTCAGCGGCGACGGTGCCGCTGAATGGCTGCGTTGCCAGATCGCGGGCGCATTGCCAAAAGCAGGCCGCATGAACCTCGGCTATTTCTCCGACAGTCGTGGCCGCATTGTCACCGAGGTGACCATCATCCGCTGGGGTGAGGACGACTTCTGGATCATGACCGCAGCCGTCGCGCAGTGGCACGATTTCGAGTTCCTCAAAGGGCGCCTGCCTGCCGATGGTTCTTTGTCGCTGACAGACATCACCAAACAGTGGTCGACCAAGCTGGTCACCGGCGCAAAATCGCGCGAACTGATCCAAGAACTGGCCCCCGACGCGGATCTGACAACCGGCTGGCTCACCATTCAAGACGCCGTCGTGGCAGGTAAACCGGCCAAACTGTTCCGCATCTCCTTCGCGGGGGAATTGGGCTGGGAGGTTCACACCTCCTTTGAGGATAGCGCAGCCGTCTACGACGCAGTGCGTGCCGCTGGCGCGACCCCGTTCGGCATGTACGCGCTGAACTCCATGCGGATCGAGAAGGGCTACCGCACGTGGAAGGGCGATTTGTCGACCGACTACACCTTGCTGGAAGGCGGCTTGGATCGCTTCGTACGCTTGAACAAGGAGCAGGACTTCCCAGGCAAGGCAGCCTTGACCGCTGAGGCGGAAACAGGCCCTAAAAAGGCGTTTGTGACCCTGATTGTGGACGCTGGAGACTCTGATGCGCCCTATATGTCACCCGTTTGGATGGGCGATGAAATCGTTGGCGAAACTACCTCCGGCGACTGGGGGTACCGGATCAACAACTCCGTTGCCTTGGGGGTCGTCAGGATCGACGCCGCCAAGCCCGGAACGCAGCTAGAGGTCGAAATCTTCGGGGAGCGTTGCCCCGCGGTCGTGCAAGAAGACCAACCGCTGTGGGACCCTGAAAACACCCGCATCCGTGCATAAAATACCTCGCGGTTTGAAAGGACTAATCACATGACACTTCCTACACATGCACGCGTCGTCATCATCGGCGGCGGTATTATCGGGTGCTCGGTCGCGTACCACTTGGCCAAGCTGGGCTGGAAAGACATCGTTTTGCTGGAACGCAAACAACTGACGTCCGGCACCACATGGCACGCGGCGGGTCTGATCGCGCAACTGCGCGCGACGAAAAACATGACCAAGCTGGCCAAGTATAGTCAGGAACTCTACGGCGATCTGGAAGCCGAAACGGGCGTCGCGACGGGGTTCAAACGCTGCGGCTCTATCACTGTCGCACTGACGGAGGAACGTCTGGAGGAGATCAACCGACAGGCCGCTATGGCGCGGTCTTTCGGGGTCGAAGCAGAGTCTATTTCGCCCGAAGAGGTCAAAAAGCGCTACGAGCTCCTCAACATTGACGGCGTAACCGGCGGCGTCTACCTGCCGCTGGACGGACAAGGCGATCCGGCCAACATCGCGCAGGCTTTGGCCAAAGGCGCGCGCCAGAACGGTGCCTTGGTCAAGGAAGGTTATCTGGTCACGTCGATCGAGAAGGAAGGCCGCCGCGTCACTGGAGTGACGTGGGAAGACAAGAACGGTGAAACAGGCTCTATTCAGGCCGAACACGTCGTAAACTGCGGCGGTATGTGGGGGCACCAAGTCGGCCGGATGGCAGGCGTAAACGTCCCGCTCCACGCGTGCGAGCACTTCTATATCGTGACCGAAAGCGTGCCCGGACTAACCCAAATGCCGGTGCTGCGCGTGCCGGATGAATGCGCCTACTACAAAGAGGACGCGGGCAAGATGCTCCTCGGCGCGTTTGAACCTGTGGCCAAGCCTTGGACGCTCGACATTCCTAAGGACTTCGAGTTTGACCAACTGCCCGAAGACTTCGACCACTTCGAGCCTATTTTGGAAGCCGCCGTAGATCGCCTGCCAATGTTGGCGGAGGCGGGGATTCACACCTTCTTCAACGGGCCGGAATCATTCACACCGGATGATGCGTACCACTTGGGGCTGGCGCCAGAGCTGGACAACTTCTGGGTCGCGGCTGGCTTCAACTCCATCGGCATTCAATCCGCTGGCGGCGCGGGCTCCGCGCTGGCCCAATGGATGGACGAAGGCGAAAAGCCTTTCGATCTGGGCGACGTCGACATCAGTCGGATGCAGCCGTTCCAAGGCAATCGCACCTATCTGTATGAGCGCTCGAAAGAGTCGCTGGGCCTGCTCTACGCGGATCACTTCCCGTACCTGCAAAAGAAAACCGCCCGCGGCGTGCGCCGCACCCCGTTCCACCAACATCTGTTGGAACGCGGCGCTGTGATGGGTGAATTGGCTGGTTGGGAACGCGCCAACTGGTTCGCCCGCGAAGCCCAAGAACCGGAGTATCAATACAGCTGGCAACGTCAGAACTTCTTCGACAACGTGCGCGAAGAACACATGGCAATCCGGCAGAACGTCGGCCTCTATGATATGTCTTCTTTTGGCAAGATTAGGGTCGAAGGGCGCGACGCTGAGGCCTTCATGAACTACGTTGGCGGCGGCGACTATTCCGTGCCCGTTGGCAAAATCGTCTATACGCAGTTCCTGAATTCCAAAGCGGGGATCGAGGCCGATGTGACCGTCACGCGGCTGGAGGAGCACGCCTATCTGGTCGTGACCCCCGCCGCCACGCGGCTTGCGGATGAGACATGGCTGCGCCGCAACGTCGGCAACTTCAACGTTGTCATCACCGATGTGACCGCTGGCGAAGGCGTGTTGGCCGTCATGGGGCCGCGCTCTCGCGAGTTGCTACAAGCCGTATCGCCTGCCGATTTCAGCAACGAGGCGAACCCCTTCGGGACCGCGCAGGAAATCGAGATCGGCATGGGCTTGGCGCGGGTGCACCGTGTCACCTACGTGGGGGAGCTGGGCTGGGAGGTCTACGTCTCCAGCGATATGGCGGGTCATGTGTTCGAGGTGCTGGCCGAGGCAGGCCACGACTTCGGGATGCGGCTGTGCGGTATGCATATGATGGACACCTGCCGGATCGAGAAAGGCTTCCGCCACTTCGGCCACGATATCACGTCCGAAGATCACGTGATGGAGGCTGGCCTCGGCTTTGCCGTCAAAAAGGACAAGCCCGACTTCATCGGTCGCGAGGCCGTGCTGGACAAGGCTGAAAAGGGTCTAAACATGCGCCTTTTGCAGTTCAAGCTGATTGAGCCTGAGCCGCTGTTGTACCACGCCGAGCCTGTTTTGCGTGATGGGGAGTTGGTCGGTTACCTCACGTCCGGGTCTTATGGCCACCACTTGGGCGCGGCGATGGGCATGGGCTATGTGCCCTGCCACGGCGAGAAACTCGCGGATGTTCTGGCCTCCACTTATGAGATCGACGTCGCAGGCACGCGCATCAAGGCGGAGGTCTCCTCCAAGCCGTTCTACGACCCGAAGTCTGAACGCGTGAAAGTCTAAGGCTTGCAACTGGCGGACCATGGTGGTGAATACCATCATGGTCCGTATTAATGATATCCCCGCAAAATCCGGTGACAGCCCCGCAGGCATGGGGTTTGCCGTCTCGGCCTACTTCCTGTGGGGGTTTCTGCCTTTGTATATGAAGGCGCTGTCGCATGTGCCCGCTGCCGAGGTGGTGGCCCACCGTGTGATCTGGTCTATCCCGATTGCGGGGCTGGTGCTGATCTTTTTGGGGCGCACCAAAGATATAAAAGAGGCTCTAACATCGCCCAAAATGCTCGCTATGGGCTGCGTCACTGCCGCGCTCATCTCGATAAACTGGGGGATCTATGTCTGGGCGATCAACACCGGCCACGCCTTGGACGCAGCACTTGGGTATTACATAAACCCGCTGTTCTCTGTGTTTATGGGCTTCGCGCTTCTGAATGAACGGCTGACCCGCATGCAGTGGGCCGCGATTGCATTGGCCTTTGCCGCAGTGGTGGTTCTAACCGTTGATTCTGGCCGCGTCCCGCTTGCTGCAATCGGTTTGACCGTGTCGTGGGGGTTCTACGCGTTTTTCAAGAAATCCCTGCCCATCGGCCCCAATCAAGGCTTCCTGCTAGAGGTGCTGATCCTGTCCATTCCGGCCTTGGCCTATTGGGGCTATGCGACGGGTACGGGCAGCAGCCACTTCACAACCGACACATTGCTGTTGCTGGGCTGCGGTGTGGTGACCTCCGTACCGCTGATGCTATACGCCAACGGCGCCAAGCGGCTAAGGCTGACGACAATTGCGATCTTGCAGTACATCGCGCCGACGATGATTTTCCTCGTCGCGGTTTTCGTCTTCGGGGAGCCGTTCGGGCGGGCGCGTGGCATCGCTTTTCCGATGATCTGGGCCGCCTTGGCGCTCTACACATACTCGATGGTGCGCAACCGTGGTAAGTAGCGCGTACAACCCGCCCATGGACCCGCTGGACGTGATCCACGAAGACGCCGAGCTGTTGTTGGTGAACAAGCCTTGCGGCTTGCTCTCGGTTCCTGGCAAGGGGCCAGAGCTGGCCGATTGCCTGATCACCCGCATTCAGGCCGTGTTTCCGACCGCCTTACTCGTCCACCGGCTGGATCGCGACACATCCGGCGTCATGGTGTTCGCGCTGACCAAATCCGCGCAGCGCCATCTGGGCCTTCAGTTTGAGCGACGTCACACCAAGAAAACGTACATGGCCATTGTGCACGGTAAGGTCGAAGGCAAGACGGGTGAAATCCATTTGCCGATGATCGTGGACTGGCCCAACAGGCCGCTGCAACACATCAACTTTGAGCATGGCAAACACGCGGTCACCCAATGGCGCCGCGCCGCTGTGAAGGATGGCACCACGCGGATGCGCCTTTACCCGCATACTGGGCGCTCGCACCAATTGCGCGTCCACATGCGCGCGATGGGCCACCCGATTGTGGGCGATCCGTTTTATTCGGATAACGCGGACGACTATCCGCGCATGATGTTGCACGCCGAAAGCCTGAAGTTGCGCCATCCGCAGGGCGGCAAGGCGGTGGAGTTCAAGGCGAAAGTGCCGTTCTAACAGGGTCTAATATGGCGATCTAGCGCTGCGATCGTCTGACAGAGAGCTCTGCGTTCGCGTCACAAGCGCCTCTATAGCGTCGGCCAGATGGACTTCCCCGATGCTATCGTCGCCAGCCTTCACCCGCAATTTATGCGCCTCAATCATGACGTCGGCGTGGGTGCAGCCTGTGGGCGGCTCAAACTTGTAGCAAGCGCATTCGATCAAGAAGCCAAGCGGATCCTTAAAGTAAATGCTGTCCATAAAACCGCGATCTTTGTGGCCGGAGTGGGTGATGCCGCGCGCGTCCAGCCGTGCCTCAATTTGCCGGAAGGTGGCCAGTGACACGTTGATTGCCAAGTGATGGACGCATCCCGCGTCTGCCGGCGTGCGTTCGTGTTGGCGCGCGCGGTTCTCGTTGGTGAAGATGGTGATCAGCCTGCCGTCACCGGGATCGAAATACAGATGCCCCTCGTTCGGGTCATCCAGATTGGGTTGGTCGAATACGAAGGGCATGCCCATCACGCCCTCCCAAAAGTCGATGGAGGTTTGCCGATCCGCCCCCATCAGCGTGATGTGGTGGATGCCCTGTGACTGGATTTTACGCATGGTGGTTTTCCTCCTGTATGCCAAAAGCCTAGCGGATTGCGGCGGCCAAGCAAGCTAGCCGTCTTTGGCCATCTCTTTGGGGGCGCCGGTGCTCATGTCAGTTCCCGTGTAGGTTAGGCCCGCCTCTTTCCACGCGCCGAAACCGCCCTCCATATGCGCGACCTTGTCGAACCCGTGTTTCAGGCAAAGCTCGGCCACCTTCCGCGACCGCACGCCGGAGCCGCAGTGAAGCACCAACTGCTTGTCCCCACCGCTTGGCAGGTGGTCAGGATGGAAAGCCTGCATCGGCGCGAGGAGCGCGCCCCCGATACGCTCGAACGTGAATTCCTGCGGGGTCCGCACGTCGATCAGCACGATTTCGTTGCGCTCAAACGCGTCGTGCGCCTCCTTCGGTGTCCATATCTCCAGCGTGCCGCCGTCTATGTTTTCCGTTTTCATGATGCGTCTCCTAAAATTTGTTCAGTGGGATTTTCAGGTACTGCGCGCCGTCCGCTTCATCGTCGGGAAGCCGTCCCGCGCGAAGGTTCAATTGCAGTACGTGCAACATGCGGTCTGGCAGCGCGAGCGTCTTGTCGCGTGCCTCCCGCTTCTGGACGTAGGCGTCCTTGTGGACGCCGCCGCCGATGTGGATGTTGTGCCGTCGCTGCTCCGCCACCGTGGACTCCCACGCGGGGGTATCCTCGTAGTCGTGGCCGATGAACAGGCGGGTCATCTCCGGCAACGCCAGAATTGACTTCAGGCTGTCATACAGCTCCTCCGCCGATCCGCCCGGAAAGTCGCAGCGCGATGTGCCAACGCTCGGCTGCATAAACGTGTCATGCACAAACGCGGCGTCGTCGCCGACCACATAGGTGATGGAGCCCAGCGTGTGCCCCGCCGACAGCATCACCCGCACGGGCAGATTGCCGATCTTAAAGGTATCGCCGTCGGCAAACAGGTGGTCGAAATCTTGGGCGGGATCGAAGGCGTCCGGAAGGTGGTAATAGTCCCGCCACATCGCCGCGATGTCTTTGACCTTCTCGCCAATGGCGTTGGGTTTTCCGAGCCGCTCCTTAAGGTAGCTGGAGGCCATTAGGTGATCCGCATGCGGATGGGTGTCGAGGATCCATTCGATCTCGCTGCCCTCGCTTTCCGCGAACCGCAGGATCGCGTCAACGCGCTCCGAGGAAATAGCGGCGTTTTGTGGATCGAAGGTCATCACCACGTCAATCAGCGCGGCTTTCCGCGTGTCAGGGTCGGTGACGAGGTATTGGATGCTGCCGGTGTCGTCGTCATAAAACCCGACGACCTCAGGCGATTGCGCGCCATTGCTGCGGCTGGTCCGTGAAAACATTGGCTACCCTCCGTGTTTGCTTCTCTCATAAACATTCCGGAAGGCGAATTCGTTCCGACGCAAATGCGCGGCAGTAGGGCGGGCCGAACCTCTGTCCGGCCCGCAAAAGGTTATTTCCAGCCAGATACGGCCTTCACCTCCAGGAATTCTTCGATCCCGAACACGCCACCTTCGCGCCCGTTTCCGGACTGCTTGTACCCGCCAAAAGGCGATCCCTTGGCGAAGCCCGTCCCATTGGTTTCCACCATGCCTGACCGCAGGCGACGCGCCACGCGGCGGCGTTTCTCGGTGTCTTCGGTCTGGACGTAGTTGGTCAGCCCGTAGGGGGTGTCGTTGGCCATGGCGATCACGTCGTCTTCGTTGTCGAATGGCATCAGGCACAGCACCGGCCCAAAGATTTCCTCTTTGTAGATGGTCATCTCGGGCGTCACGTCGGTGAACACCGTGGGCCGCGCATAGTAGCCGCGGTTCAGGCCGTCAGGGCGGCCTGCGCCGCCCGCCAGAAGTGTCGCGCCTTCGTTGATGCCGGTCTCAATCAGGCCTTGCACCTTGTCGAATTGCATCTGCGAAACCAGCGGCCCGATGTGCCGGCCGTCTTCGGACGCGGGGGCCACTTTGGTTGCCTCAGCCGCTGCCTTGGCCTGCGCCACGGCCTCGTCGTAGCGCGGGCGCTCGACAAACATGCGCGTCGGTGCGTTGCAGCTTTGCCCCGTGTTGCCAAAACAGTGCCTCACGCCATCCGTCACAGCCTCCGCGCGGGCGTCGGCGAAGATGATGTTGGCACCTTTCCCGCCCAACTCCAGCGACACGCGCTTCAAGGTGTCAGCGGCGGATTTGCTTATCAGCTTGCCCGCGCGCGACGATCCGGTGAAGGACACCATGTCCACGTCAGGATGCGCCGACAGCTGCGAACCCACGCCCGGCCCGTCGCCGTTGACCATGTTATAGACGCCCGCAGGGAAGCCCGCTTCGTCCATGAACTCGGAAAACAACACGCCCGACAACGGCGCGATCTCGGACGGTTTCAGCACTACCGTGCAGCCTGCGGCAACTGCGGGCACCACTTTCAGCACAATCTGGTTCATTGGCCAGTTCCACGGGGTGATCAGCGCGCAGACGCCAATCGGCTCGCGCAGGGTCATTTCAGTGTCTGTGTAAGGGGTTTCAAACTCGAATGCTTCAAACGCGTCAATGAAGCCTTCCAGATGCCAAGACCCCGCGCCAACTTGCTGCGCGCGCGCCATTTTCAACGGCGCCCCCATCTCAAGCGATATGGCGCGGGCCATTTCCTCGGACCGCGCATTGTAGACCTCTAGCAGCTTGCGCAGCAGCGCCAGCTTTTCCGCCTTGGGCGTGAAGGCCCAGTCGTCAAATGCCGCGCGCGCGGCGGCGACAGCGGCGTCGGTGTCGGCCTGCCCACCAAGGGAAATCGTGGCGCAGACCTCCTCATTGGAGGGGTTAATCACGTCAAATTCCTGCGCCGCCTCGGGTGCGACCCATTGACCGTTAATGTAGAAATTCTTCAGATTGGACATCGGATGCTCCGTTGAGGGGGTGTGTATAGGCGCTGCAGATCATATATTGGGACCAGAAACCACAAATAGAAGGGGACCGCCATGGGCCTGCGTATTAACGACACTATCCCGAATATCACCGTAGCGACCGATAAGGGCGACATCAGCCTGCACGACTTCGTCGGCGACAGCTGGGCCGTTATCTTTTCGCACCCGAAGGATTTTACCCCCGTCTGCACCACTGAATTTGGCGCGGTTGCGCAGCTGGCCGATGAATGGGCCAAGCGCAACACCAAGGTTCTGGGCGTGTCCGTCGACGGCGTGGAAGAGCACGTAAAATGGAAGCGCGACATCGAAAAAGTGGCCAACGCCAAGGCCGAGTTCGCCATCGTCGCCGACATTGACCTGACGATGGCCAAGGCCTTCGACATGCTCCCCGCAGAGGCATATCTGCCCGATGGCCGCACCCCTGCTGACAGCGCCACCGTGCGCTCCGTCTTTATCGTGGGGCCGGACAAGCAGCTGAAGCTGTCCATGACCTACCCGATGACCGTGGGCCGCAACTTCGCGGAAATCCTGCGCGCGTTGGACGGGTTGCAGATGTCTGCCAAAGGCGTGGCAACACCGGCGAACTGGCAGCTTGGTCAGGACGTGATTGTGCCGCCAGCGGTCAGCACTGAAGACGCCACCGCCAAGTTCGGGGACGTCACCGAAGTCCTGCCGTACCTGCGCACGGTCAAAGCGCCAGCCTAAGCCCCGCTTAGCCCTACAAACGCGAAGGCCGACCCAAACGGGTCGGCCTTTTGCATTTCGGGGGATGTGGCTGGCTTAGTGAAGCACAACCTTCGTGCCCTCTGGCACCTGTTGGTACAGATGCGCGATGTGGGCATTGGTCAGGCGCACGCAGCCGTTCGACACGGCGGAGGCAATCGTCCAAGGCGCGGATGTGCCGTGAATGCGCAAGAAGGTATCGCCCTTGCCGGGTGTGAACAAATAGAGCGCACGCGCACCAAGCGGGTTGTTCGGGCCGCCCGGCATGCCGTCCTCAAACTGCTTGTAGGAGGCAGGGTCGCGCTTGATCATGTCTTGCGTCGGCGTCCACGATGGCCAGTGTTTCTTGGCCCCCACATGGAACGTGCCGGACTCGTACAGCCCCGCTCGGCCGATGCCGCAGGTGTAGCGGATGGCCTTGCCCTCTGGCAGGGTCCAATACAGCGCAAAGGCGCGCGGGTCGACGTGGACTTCACCCGCAGGCAGGTCGCCTTGCAGGTTGATAATGCGGGGCTTGTAATCCTCGGGCATGACCCAAGTTTTGCGCTGCGCCAGCGCAGGGGTGCCCAATGCGGCAGCGGCAAGCGATGTGGTCAGAAGTGTGCGGCGGTTTATCATCGTGGTCCCTTCCTCTCCCCGACGTTAGGCGCGGGGCGGTATTGTTGGCGTCAGTTTAACCGACAACCGGTCAAATGGGCAATAACACCCGTGTGATCAACGCGTGGATGGTAAAAAGGCTCCGATGTTTCCACCGGAGCCTTAAATTTTCTAGAAAAGAGCGGGAGGATTAGTCCTCTTTCTTCTCTTCTTTGACTTCTTCGCCAGTTTCCTGATCGACAACTTTCATCGACAGGCGAACCTTGCCGCGGTCGTCGAAGCCCAGCAGTTTGACTTTCACTTCTTGGCCCTCTTTGAGGACGTCGGAAGGGTGGTTCAAACGGCGGTTCTCGATTTGAGACACGTGGACCAGACCGTCGCGTTTGCCGAAGAAGTTCACGAAAGCGCCGAAGTCGACGATTTTCACAACGGTACCGGTGTAGACGGCACCTTCTTCTGGCTCTGCTACGATCGAGTGGATCATGTCGTAGGCTTTCTTGATGGCGTCGGCGTTGGCGGATGCGATCTTGATGATGCCTTCGTCGTTGATGTCCACTTTCGCGCCGGACACTTCCACAATCTCGCGGATAACCTTGCCGCCGGAACCGATCACTTCGCGGATTTTATCCGTTGGGATCTGCATGGTTTCGATACGTGGGGCGTGCTCGGAGAACTCGCTTGCTGTGGACAGCGCTTTGTTCATCTCGCCAAGGATGTGCAAACGGCCAGCTTTGGCCTGATCCAGTGCTTTGGACATGATGTCAGGCGTGATGCCTGCCACTTTGATGTCCATCTGCAGCGAGGTGATGCCGTTCTCGGTACCAGCCACTTTGAAGTCCATGTCGCCAAGGTGGTCTTCGTCGCCCAAGATGTCCGACAGAACCGCGTAGGAGCCGTCGTCTTCAAGGATCAGACCCATAGCAACACCGGCAACCGGTGCTTTCAAAGGCACACCAGCGTCCATCATCGACAAGGAGCCACCGCAAACGGACGCCATCGAGGAGGAGCCGTTGGATTCGGTGATCTCGGACACCAGACGGATGGTGTACGGGAAGTCGGTCGGCGCTGGCAGAACGGCCTGAAGGGCGCGCCATGCAAGTTTACCGTGACCGATTTCGCGGCGGCCTGGAGGGCCGAAACGCCCAACTTCACCCACAGAGTAGGGAGGGAAGTTGTAGTGCAGCAGGAAGTTGGACTTATACATGCCTTGCAGGCTGTCGATCATCTGCTCGTCGTCGCCGGTGCCCAGTGTGGTCACAACCAGACCTTGGGTTTCGCCGCGTGTGAACAGGGCGGAACCGTGGGTCCGTGGCAGCAGGCCAACTTCGGATACGATGTCGCGAATCTCGTCCAAGTTACGACCGTCGATGCGCTTTTTGTTCTTCACCACGTCGCCACGCAGGACGGTGGATTCAAGCTTCTTCAGCGCGGACCCAAGGTTCTCGTCGGCCAGTTGCTCTTCAGACAGACCTTCTTTCGCGGTCTCTTTGGCAGCGGCAACAGCGGCGGTGCGCTCTTGCTTGTCAGAGATCGCGTAAGCGGCGCGCATGGCTTGCTCGCCGGATTTAGCAACGGCCGCATAAAGGTCGGAGTAATCAGGAGGCGTGAAGTCAAACGGCTCTTTGGCGCATTCGCCAGCGAAGTCCATGATCAGGTCGATAGCAGGCTGGATTTGCTGGTGGGCAAAGTTCACCGCGCCAAGCATTTCTTCCTCGGACAGCTCGTAAGCTTCCGATTCAACCATCATCACGGCGTCTTTGGTGCCTGCAACAACAAGGTCCAAACGCTGCTCTGGGTTGTAACGCAGGTTGTGCATGTCATCGAGTTCTGGGTTCAGGATGTAGTCGCCATCCTCATAGCCCACGCGGCACGCGGCGATCGGGCCCATGAACGGTGCGCCGGAAATGGTCAGCGCAGCGGAGGCGGCGATCATCGCAACCATGTCCGGATCGTTAACCAGATCGTGCGACAGCACAGTACAGATCACCAGAACTTCATTCTTGAAGCCAGGGGCGAACAGCGGGCGGATCGGACGGTCGATCAGGCGCGATGTCAGTGTTTCTTTCTCGGTGGGGCGGGCCTCACGCTTGAAGAAGCCGCCGGGGATTTTACCCGCAGCGTAGTATTTTTCGTTGTAGTGAACGGTCAGTGGGAAAAAGTCCTGACCCGGCTTTTGCGCTTTCGCAAAAGTCACGGCGGCCATAACGGAGGTCTCGCCGTAAGTGGCAATCACGCAGCCGTCCGCTTGACGGGCAATCTTGCCGGTTTCGAGTGTCAGGGTTTCTTCGCCCCACTCGATGGATTTCTTTGTCACGTTAAACATGTATCGTTTCCTATATAGGAGCACTCCCGGCCTTCCGGGTCTCCCGTGTAAATAGCGGCCCCATTGCCGCCGACCCCAATCCTCTTGCATGCACCCGGGGTCTGGGCGTCACGTCTCAGATAGCGCGGCTATATAGGGGTTTAAGGCATTTGGGAAGTGGGGAGGTTTTACGCAGGCCCCAATGGCGGATTTGGGGGCTTTGCTGCCGGTCGTATCTTCGGAAGAAATGACCGTTCCCAGCCCGAAGCGGACATCGACTATGGGTGGGTTGAGCTTTAGTTACTGTCAGCCCAACCTTGCGCCGTAGGGGCCATTCCTGAGAGGATAATTAAATGTCAAATACGGTTAGACTATTTTACTTTACTTGCGACCACTGGGCGGCTGAGAATGTGAAGAATCGCCGATTAAAGTTATCGTTTCCTAACGATGTTAACGATATCTTCGAATTTCGACCGTTTGATTTTGGGGATGTTGAACAGGCACGATTGCGCCGAAAGGCTTGGCTTGATGCGATATATAAATACTCAAAATCTCAAGGATTCATTTCGTTTTCTGAGAGTTGGGCTGTGCCTACAATGTGGGGGCACTATGCAAACAACCATAAAGGTGTCTGTCTGGGTTTTGACCTCCCCATTCGTCGGGATGATCAAGTCGCATACGCTGATAAAATTGACTATGTCGATTACCTGCACCCTATAGATGGCCGGATTTTAACGGATGCCGCATACAACGAGGAAATGGTCAACATCGCTCGTAAGACCAAAAGTAGTCATTGGTCTTATGAGGAAGAGTGGCGCTATTGGTTTTCGCTTTCAGACAAAGAGAAGGAGCTGAAGCTCTCGAAGCCGGATGAATTAATCTTCGCTGACTTCGACGCAAACCTTGTTCTAAGAGAAGTGATATTTGGAACTAAATCGGCCCATACCACAGAAAGCTTCAAGACATTTCTTCGTGAGGACGACAATGTAAAATTCACCACAGCACGACCATCTTTCCGTCGATTTGCGATGGTCCCACAACGGCACATAAGCCTCAAAAAATAGGCGAATCCTCTTGAAGTAATTGTGTCGGCGCGGCTCAAATCGGTGACTTTGCAAAGGTCGCTATCTGCGCATAGCGGCCATCGGAGCAAAGTGCAGACACGACGATAAGGCCCCCAACCAGACATCTACCCTTCCATCAACATCGCTCACTCGAACGATCCGGCACCCCTGTGATGCAAAAACGCCCGCCGGTTAGGGCGGGCGTTTCTGAAATCTCTACCGTATGTGGCCCGCAGGTTTTCGGTGAAAACCGCTACACCACACTCCGTTCAAACCAAGGTTTGACCTTAGCGGCGAATGCCGAGGCGTTTGATCAGGTCTTGGTAGCGTGCTTCGTCTTTGGATTTTGTGTAGTCCAAAAGCTTACGACGCAGGGCAACCATTTTCAAAAGGCCACGACGACCGTGGTTGTCTTTTTTGTGGGTCTTGAAGTGCTCTGTCAGCGTGGTGATGCGCGATGTCAGAATGGCAACCTGTACTTCAGGGGAACCAGTGTCACCCTCTTTGGTTGCGTACTCTTTCATCAGGCGTGCTTTTTCTTCAGCAGTAATCGACATCGGGGTCTCCTTTAAAGGTTAGTGTGAATGGCGCAGGCCGGGATGTCGTCCAGCAAGGCCCATGGAGTGACCCACCAATGAATGGCGGATGGGCGCGTATAGGGCGTTTAGGCGCAAAAGGGAACCCTGATTCTGTCAGGCGCAAAGGTCGGGTTTGCCAGCCGCTCGCCACTGTTAACCAAGCTCGTTACGCGCGGATTTCTGCATAAAATCGTGGCCAGTGGGGCATTGTCCCCGAATGCAGAACAAAGACGGGGATGTGGCAAAAGTTTGGCGCAAATGTGGCGATTTTTATGGCAGTCCGGCTGGGTCTTAACATAAGCTTACCTGAGTTTGTATTTTACGCCCCTCAGAGGAGTTATTGAGATGTTCGGAGTAGTTGGCCTGTTGGCTTTAGTTGGTTTGCTTGGTGCAATTTTTGAATCCGACGACGATGACGCAGCACCGGTAGATCAGGGCGAGGTCGATCCAACGCCGATTGACGGCGTGATTGGCGACAACTCCGACAACCTCATCAACGGCACAATCGACGTCGATATCATGGAAGGCCATGCAGGCGACGATACGATTTCCGGCCTAGAGGGTGACGACAAGATCGCAGCCGGTCGCGGCGATGACACCGTGAACGGTGGCGACGGCGACGACGACATCCGTGGCAGCGACGGCGAAGACACGATCTTCGGCGATGCGGGCGACGACAAAATCAACGGCGGCGCCGATGCGGACAGATTGTCTGGCGGCGAAGGCGATGACATCATTCGTGGCGCTGGCGGTGCGGACCAAATTCTGGGCGACGCAGGGGATGACAACATCAACGGCGGCACAGGCAATGATATGATCGGCGGCGGCTTTGGCGACGATACTATCGCTGGCGGCGGCGGCGATGACCTGATCAACGGCGCAGAAGGTAACGACACAATCACAGGCGGTGGCGGCAACGACAGCATCCTTGGCGGTGCTGGCAATGACGTGATCGAAGGCGAAGGCGACAACGACGAAATCTACGGCAACGAAGGCGATGACAATCTGGCCGGCGGCGCTGGCAATGACTTCGTAAATGGCGAAGACGGCAACGACCGCGTTGCTGGCGGCGTTGGCGACGACATTCTGGGCGGTGGCCTTGGTGAAGACACGCTGATCGGTGGCGCGGGCAACGATCTGTTGCTGGGTGCGTTCGACCCTGACGCCCCATTCGGCCCGCTTGATGCGGACGGTGCGGATACGCTCTACGGGAACGAGGGCGACGATGTGATCTACATCGGCTCCGGCGACACCGCAGTTGGCGGCGAAGGCTCCGACACATTCGCGTCCGGCACGATCATCCGTCCGGGCGAAGCTGGCTTCGTTGAAGACTTCAATCCTGACGAGGACGTGATCCAGCTGCACTACGATGCCACGGTATCCGACGCACCAGTGGTCACGGTTGAGGCCAACGAAGACGGCTCCGCCAACGTCACCATGGACGGCAAAGTTGTCTTGGTCATCAAAACACCTGGCGATCTGGACAAGGACGATATCAAGGTGAAAACCGTGCTGACGATTGATCCACCGGCACCAGCAGCTCCAGATAGTGGCGAAGAAGCTCCGGTCGCTGAAGAGCCAGTGACAGAAGAGCCAGCCGCTGAAGAGCCAGTGACAGAAGAGCCAGCCGCTGAAGAGCCAGCAGGCGAAGCTGATCCTGTGGTCGTGGAAGAGGTGACCCCAGTGGTCGTCATGCCACCGGCTGAGGAACCTGTCGCAGCCTAACTGGCGATCCCGTCAGTCTGATCTAAAGAAAGCCCCGAAACAGTCGAGCACTGCGTCGGGGTTTTCTTCCATTACGAAGTGCCCGCTGACGCAGGATTGCGCGCTCACGTCATCCGCCCAGTTGTCCCACAGGCGCGCAGGGTCACCTGTTTGGCCGGGAAACCCGCCTTCCGCCCACAAGAATTTCAACGGCGCGCTGATTTTACGCCCAGCCACGCGGTCGGCCTCATCCAGCGCCCGATCGAACGTCGCGCCTGCGCGGTAGTCTGCGCACATCGCATGGATACGCGCCGGATTCTTGGCTTGCCTGCGGTAGCTTTCCAATGCGGCAGGCGGGAAAATGTCCAGCGACTTCGCATTCACCCAGCTGGCCAGCGTGTGGCCCATATAGGCGACAGGGTCGGCGTCGATCATGCGCTCGGGCAGGGGGTGCGGTTGGGCAAGAAAGGTCCAGTGGTAGGCCTTCAGCGCCAGTTCTGCGGTCCAAGATTTCCAAAAGTCGCCGGTGGGGACGATCTCGATAATCCCTAAACGCGCCAATCGGTCAGGGTGGTCCAGCGCAAAGCGGTACGCCACACGTCCGCCCCGATCATGGCCCAGCACATGCGCTTGCGCATGCCCCAAATGATTCAGCACGCCCACAAGGTCTTGCGCCATCTGCCGCTTGGAATAGGTCGCGTGGTCTGTGCTGTCGTCATGCGGCGCGTCGCTGTCGCCATAGCCGCGCAAGTCGGGCACAATGCAGGTGAACGCGTCGGTGAACTGCGGCGCAATGTTTAGCCAGCACATGTGGTTTTGCGGGTACCCGTGCAAAAACATCAGCGCAGGCCCCGTGCCCGCGACATGTACCGACAGCGTCACGCCGCCCACGTCAATGTGGTGGCGGGTAAATCCGGGAAGGTCTGATTGGGTCATGATGCGCTCCGTTCTTGCGCTCTTATAGGAGCGGCATGCAGCGGCGCGATCAAGGTTTATTCCCAAAGCTCAGGTTGCTTCACATAGGCAATGTAGAGCGGGTGCTTGGGGTGTCCGGCCTTGCTCAGACCTAGATGGTAGAGCGGCTTGCCCACCGTCCGCATCAGGGTTTCGACCTGCGGGCCACGCTGCAAATGCGCGCCATGCGTGCCCCAAGCGGCCACAACCGTGTCCGCCCACTGGCAGGCCTCCACGATGGCGGCATCATTGGCCGCGCCAATAGGCTCTGCGGCCTTCTTCATCTGAAACGGGTCGGTGTCGCGCCACGCGAAGATGTTGCAAACGCGAAAGGCCCCGAAGCCTAATGCACGCGCCCGACGCTCGCACCGCTCGACCGTGGGGTCGTTTTGCACTTCTGTCGCGGTGGACGGGTTCAGCATGACAAAGGCGACCTTACGCCCCGCGCCATCCCATTCGCGCGTCAGCGTGTAGCGGTAGCGTTCGCAGTCGGAATAAACCGCCGTGGAGGCGGCATCATCCTTCATATGTGTGCGGGTAATCATGGGCTGGCTTGTGCCAGCCCATGCCGTCTGGTTCAAGCCTGCGCTTTGTCTGCGAAAGGTCCACGCTCAATCACATAGACCGCGACCAAGGCGTAGAGGATGTGCCCCCACAGCGCGACCCATGTGATGCCGGTGAAGCCAAGGAACGGCGGGTTGCCTGCGATCAGATGTGCCACGAAATAAAGCGCGAAGACCCACAACCCGATGCCGTACACAGTCGCCGTGACAGCCCAATGCAGGCTTGGGATGATCTTTTGCTGGATAGGGCGCGCCACCAGCAGGTAGCCCAGCGAATACACAAACATGCCGGTCAGGATGTGCAGAATGTCGCCCGCACCCTTCGGAATAGACCCGAACACCGTTTTTAGGGTCGCAGTGGCAAGGCCAACAGGTGCCAGCTTGGCGAAGCCGAAGGCAGGAGAAAGCCCTTGGCCGAACAGGTCAAAGGCGATGGTGGCAAGGGCGCCCGCAAGAAGGATGGTCCAGATTTGGCGTTGCATGATGTGCTCCAGTGTTGAATGTCGCAATCTTTGTGCAACGCTGGTGCGCATCTGAACAGATACCTCACGCAAATGCGTAGTCCGCGCGGCAGTGTCGTGAACACTGTAACAATTCAGGCCCATTTTTTGGTAAAACGGGCCGCCTTGAGGGCGGCACAGACGCCGAACAGGCTGAATTGTTACAATTTATTCGCTGATGGTGCTTTGGGCGGTGTTGAAAACCCGCGACGGGTGCAATTCGCCCGCCTTGTAGCGACCAACCGCAACCGCCTGCCCGTTTAGCGAGGCCCACGCCTCGTCGCCGTATTCCACGCTCGATCCGATCACCAAGCCGGGGTTGCCGTTGCGCAGCTTCACCGCGCCGCTTTCGGTCGTTGGCAGCTCTGGCAGATCTGCCAAGCCAATTTCCAACGGGCCTAGAAAGTCCATGATTGCGTCGGTTTTTGCGACAGCTTCCAACTCTTCCAGCGTCACGCCGTCCTCTACATCGAACGGGCCGGACCAGATGCGGCGTAATTCGCGCACATGCCCGTGGCAGCCAAGGGCCGCGCCCAAGTCCCGCGCGATGGAGCGCACATAGCCGCCCTTGCCGCACACCATCTCCAACGTCACGTGGTCGGCGTCGGGGCGTGCCACGAAGGTCAGCGCCTCCACGAACAGTGGTCGCGCCGCGATTTCCACGTCTTCGCCGTCGCGGGCCAGCTTGTAGGCGCGTTGGCCGTCAATCTTCACGGCGGAAAACTTCGGCGGAACCTGCATGACGTCGCCCACAAAGGCGGGCAGGGCGGCGATGATCTCGTCGTCACTCGGGCGCGCGTCGCTCTCGGCAACCACTTCACCCTCCGCGTCATCCGTATTGGTGGCGCGCCCAAGGCGTACCGTGAACTGATACGCCTTCATCGCGTCGGTGATGAATGGCACGGTTTTCGTGGCTTCCCCAAGAGCGATGGCTAGAACGCCCGTGGCGTCAGGGTCCAGTGTACCCGCATGGCCCGCCTTCTTGGCGTCAAACGCCCAGCGCACCTTGTTCACCACAGATGTGGAGGTAATCCCCGCCGGTTTGTCGATAACGACCCAGCCTGAAATGTCGCGGCCTTTTTTACGGCGTCCCATGGTGTGCTCCTGTATTCGAAGATCGGGTGCTATTGCGGGGCGGCATGGGCGTCAATCCCCCAGATCACCGGCCTTGGGGTCATTGCGACGGCAAGGCCTGCCCTATGATCGGCCCCATACGCGGCCCGGCGTCGACTCGGCCCTCACTGGCGGCGTAAAGTCGCGACACCGTGCCGTCCAAAAACAGCGCGTTCGGGCTGTCCAACACATCGCGGTAAAGCGTTGCCATATCATGAAAGCGCACGAACCCGTTGGAGATCACGAAATGCGTCCGACCCAGCTTGTCCACACCAACCCCGTTGCGACGTTTGCGCGATGTGCTGTCCGGCATAAACTTCGGGTGCAGCTTGCCGTCGATCACCAGCATCGGGCCGGATTGCGTGGCAATGCGGCAGGCGGGCGGGTCGGTGGCGAAGGTGCGGCTCTCGATCACGCGCGCCTCTTGGTTGGCGACGCAGAACACCCCGTTCGGCAGCAGCGCAAAGTTGCCCGGCCCCTCGCGGGTCACGATCGGCGCTTGTTGCTGGTGATTGGCGATAAACAAGCCGACCGCGCGGCGGTCCTCGTGGTACATGCCGCCGTTCATCGCAAACGTCAGGGTCTGCCCCTGCTCTGCCAGCTGCTCTTGCAGGGAGAAGAACTCCCCCACCACGCGCCCGTCATTGTCTTTCAGCCAGAGGTTGATCGTCGCCGCGTTCTCCACCGTGCAAACCGTGTAGCTGTCGCCCCGATGCGTCACGTCGCGGCAGGGCTCCGCCGCCGCAGCGCCGGCAAACATGCAAGCCAGTAGCGCGTATTTAATCTTCGCCAGCATCGTCGTCGTCAGCCGCCAGATCGCGGCGCACGTCTTCTTGCGCGAACAGGCGGTTGGTCTCGTCCATGCGGTCAAACGTGTCGTCCAGCAGGAACCGGATGTCGGGCGAATGCTTCACCGACATCTGCTTGGTGATCGCCTGACGGATCGCCCATTTGTTGCGCGCCAGTGCCGCGATGGCCTCATCCTTGCCCTTGCCGCCCAAGGGCAGCACAAAGGCCGTCGCAATCCGCAGGTCGGGCGTGACACGCACCTCGCTGACGGTGATCGACATGCGGTTCAGGTCCGGATCATGGATTTCCCCACGGTTCAGGATGTCCGACAAGGTGCGCCGGATAAGTTCGCCCACACGAAGTTGACGTTGCGATGGGCCTGCGCCCGCGAATTTTGAGTTCTTAGCCATGGCCTCGCACTTAAGCCCCTTGCCACCGCCTTGCAACAGGTCCTACACCGTTTGGGCTATAGGATATGAGGGTTTTTAATGACTGGCATCGTGATTACAGGCGCATCTGGCCGTATGGGGCAAATGTTGATCAAGGTCGTTCAGGCCTCCGACCACGCGCATCTTGTGGGCGTGACGGAGCGGGAGGGCCACCCATGGATCGGTCAGGATCTGGGTGTCGCGATGGGTCAGACGGCGCTGGGCGTGCCCGTGGTGTCCGACGCCATGTCCGTGGTCAAAGATGCGCAGGCCGTCATCGACTTCACCTCCCCCGCCGCGACCGTGGCCATGGCAAAGCTCGCTGCTCAAACGGATGCGGTGCATGTGATTGGCACCACCGGTCTGAGCGACGATGATCTGGCCCAGATCAAAGCCGCCGCTGCGAGCGCCACGATTGTGCGCGCTGGCAACATGAGCCTTGGGGTGAACCTGCTGGTGCAGCTCACCAAAAAGGTCGCCGCCGCCTTGGACGAAGACTACGATATCGAGGTCGTAGAGGCGCACCACCGCCACAAGGTCGACGCGCCGTCCGGCACGGCCTTGATGTTAGGTGAGGCCGCAGCCGAGGGGCGCGGCGTGGCGCTGCCAGACGTCAAAGACAGTGGCCGCGACGGCATTACAGGCGCCCGTAAACGCGGCGACATCGGTTTCGCGGCCATCCGTGGCGGGGATGTGGTGGGGGAGCATGACGTGATCTTCGCCGCCGACGGCGAACGCATCGTGTTGCGCCACATAGCCACCGACCGCGCGGTCTTCGCCCGCGGCGCGCTGAAGGCGGCTTTGTGGGGGCAGGGTAAAGAGGCTGGCGAATACGATATGCTGGATGTGCTGGGCTTGTAGATGTCCGCTTCTAGGTGACCAACTTGCTATCCGAGGGCCCGTAAGGAGCGATTCAGTCGCTCCCACATCCTGCAGGTAATCTGCAACACAGCTTACCAAGTGGGGTTTTGAGGGTAGGACAAGGGTCCACGGTCACATAGGGTAAGGGGGATAATTATTGTCTGGTAAAGTCTCTCCATGAGTTTTCTTGTCATTGCTCCTGCGACATTGGCCCTTTGGGTCGTTTGGTTTTCCGTCTGGACAATTTTGAGACAAGTTCCGCCAATCCTAGAGTACGGCATTTGGGATGTTAGGCTTTCCACGGGTGCGTTGGTGATCTCCGCGATCTTGCTGGGGCTATCAATCAGTCTCTTGCATGCTCTCCGCGCTGGAAGTGATCGCGCGACAAAAATCTTCGGCGTGCTGGCCGTAATGGTGGCGACGCCGCCGATATTCATTGGGGCCCGCGCCAACCTGCCTGTATTCGGCTACAGCTATTACGCGGGTTTCGATTGGATTGCTTCGGAACAGGTACAGCTTGCATGGTTGGCGTTGGTAGTGCTGTCCGTTTTGTATTTCGCCCATCGCACGATCGTCCGTGAACCTCTTCGCACTGAGGCAAAAATGCCTGTTAGATCTTCATATCAGATCTGGATGATGACGTTGTATTGGGTGCTGACAGGCTGGTTTACTGTGTTGGCCCTGAACGCTATATCGCCTTTCTGGTCACAAACTTGGATCGAACTGTTCGAGGATGTAACCAGCGGTGAATCCTTCAGGTTAAGGTTTTCGCCACAGAACGTCTTGATCGTGGCAATTGCGTTAGGGCTTTGGTTGCGCTCAGGTGCAACACTTTGGTTAGTCTCAGTTTGGGCCTTCGCATATCATTTCAGCAGTTTTTTCAATTTGGCCAGGTATTATCCAAAAGACCACACCAACGGTCCGCCGAAGGATTACTGGCTCAATCATCCTGTGTTGATACTGGGCATTCTTTTGGCGGTCATTTTCATCCAGCGGGCGAAGGTGATCCGAGCCGTTTGATCTTGAAGGTTACTGCCGACAACGATTTAGGTTTTCAGCTCTAAGCCTCAGGTCGCGAGCTTCCGACTAAACCGCCATTCGTGCTGTTCGCAGCATTGGTCATTCTGCCCTCAAAACGGACGCCCCACTAAAAATCGACCGCTATCCCCTTACGTTCCCAATCGCCGTAGCGCACGGGCTCTGGGCCGTCGCGGCCGCCCAGTTCTGAGGGGAGGTCCAGCTCTTTTGCGGCCTTCTTGCGCGCGGCGGCTTCTTCCAGTGCGCGAAGGGCCGCTGGGGGCAGGTCTTCTTTGTCTGTCATGGCTCGCGTCCTTGTTCCGGTCCTGCACTTGATATACGGCCCTTGGGCAAGGAGACAAGTATGACGCAAGACGACACCTCACCCTCTGGCCTTCATGCCCGCCGTGCCGCGGTTCAACTGCTGCGGGGCGTGTTGGAGGAAAAGGAACAGCTGTCCGTGCTGCTCGGCAGTGGCGTGCTGGACCGGCTGCAGCCCGCCGACCGCGCGCGGGCGCAGCGTTTGGCGACGACGACCCTGCGTGAGCTGGGGCGGGCCGATGTGGTGATCTCGCAATTCGTCGAGAAGATGCCGCCGGATGTGGCGCTGAATATTCTGCGCCTTGCCGTGGTGGAGCTATGTGTCGAGGGCGAGGCCCCGCACGGTGTTGTGGATAGCGCCGTGAACCTGATGAAGCGCTCTGGCCGTTCCCCGCGGATGGCGGGACTGGCGAATGCCGTGCTGCGCAAGGTTGCCACCGAAGGCCCGCAGATGTGGGCGGATATCCCCGCGTCGCCCATGCCCAAGTGGCTGCGCCCGCGTGTGGTGCATTTGTTTGACGAGGCCACCGTGCAAGGCATTGAGGCCGCGCATCTGGCAGGCGCACCGTTGGATATTACCCTGCGCGATGAGTCCAAGGCCGACTACTGGGCCGAACAGCTTGGCGCGGAGGTGCTGCCGACGGGTTCCCTGCGGGGAACCGGCTCTGTGCAAGTGACTGAATTACCTGGGTTCTCTGAAGGGGCGTGGTGGATTCAAGACGCCGCCGCCGCGATGGCCGCGCGGATGCTTGACGCCCAAAAGGGCGAGCAGGTGCTGGATATGTGCGCCGCACCGGGGGGCAAAACCATGCAACTTGCGGCGACGGGGGCGGAGGTCACCGCGCTGGATATCTCTGCCGACCGGATGGCGTGGGTGGAGGAAAACCTGCAACGCACGGGCCTCACCGCGAAACTGATGGTGGAGGACGCGCTGAACGCGCCGGACGATATTTTATACGATGCAATCTTGCTGGATGCGCCCTGTTCGGCCACCGGCACGATCCGCCGTCATCCCGACCTGCCCTATGTCAAGGACGGGACGCAGCTGAGCGAACTTTTTGCGCTGCAAGCTGATATGATCGACACGGCGGTTGGCCTTCTGAAGCCGGGCGGTCGGCTGGTGTTCTGCACCTGCTCGTTGCTGTTCGACGAGGGGGAACGTCAGGCCAAAACCGCTATGGCACGGCATGGTTTGACCGAGATCGAGACCAATCTGAAAGGCGTGGAGCCTGCGTGGCGCAGCCGCGTTGGCGGGCTTCGACTGTCGCCAAGCTACTGGGCAGACCGTGGCGGAATGGACGGCTTTTTCATGATTGCGATGCGCAAACCTGAATAATCGGTGACAGGTCTGCTTGCTCCGCGTAGATTCGCGGACAAAAGAAGCAGACGAAAAGTCGGTGATATGGGCATTGAGGCTAAAGTCGCACCATCCTTGGGGATGGAGCGCAACATTACATTTATGGACAAGGTGCATGCACGGCTGAGTGCCATGGGTGCGCAGGCAACGGGTTTTGTCTCGCAGCCGGAACCCCGCACGATTGGCTCCTTCGCCAAGGGCAAGCAACTGGCGGCGGGGAACTTCCAGTTCGGCGGGCATCTGGTGCAGGCAGAGGGGCGTTCCCTTTGGGAGATCACACCGCCCGACGCGATGTATGAGGCGGAGCTGAACGGCTTCACGTGGCTGGATGATCTGGCCGCCGTCGGGGACCGCGCGTCGCGGCTGATGGCGCAGGCATGGGTTAACGAATGGATTGACCGCTTTGGCCGTGGGCGCGGGCTTGGCTGGTCACCGGACCTGACGGGCCGCAGGCTGATCCGCTGGATCAACCACGCTTTGTTCTTGATGAACGGGCAAACGCCCGAGACCAACGACATCTACTACAAATCCTTGGCGCATCAGACGGCCTATCTTGGGCGGCGCTGGTCGGTGGCGTCGCGCGGGTTGCCGCGCTTCGAGGCGCTGACGGGGCTTTTGTATTCCTCGCTGAGCCTGAGCGGCATGGAGCGGTTCGCGACGCCGTCGACGAATGCCCTTGCGCGCGAATGCGCGGATCAGATTGACGCGGAGGGGGGGATTCCCACCCGAAACCCCGAAGAATTGCTGGAAGTGTTCACGTTGCTCACATGGGCCGCAGCGGCGCTGCGCGAGGCGGGGCGCACCCCGTTGCCCGCGCATTTGGATGCCATAGAGCGTATCGCGCCAACCCTGCGTGCGCTTCGCCATGCCGACGGTGGCTTGGCGCGGTTCCACGGCGGTGGGCGCGGTTTGGAAGGGCGGCTGGATCACGCATTGGCGTATTCCGGTGTGAAGGCGGCGCAGTCGCGTGGTTTGGTCATGGGCTACGCGCGGATGTCCGGCGGGCGCACCAGCGTTGTGATGGACGCTAGCGCACCGCCCGCACGCAACGTGTCGCGCACGGCGCACGCAAGCACCTTGGCGTTCGAGTTAACATCGGGGCGCCGCGCGCTGATCGTGAACTGCGGCTCCGGCGCACCGTTCGGTGCGGAGTGGCGCAGGGCGGGGCGGGCGACACCGTCGCATTCAACGCTGTCCATTGATGGTGTGTCCTCGGCCAAGCTGACGGCGCAACTGCACGGCGAGTTCCTGACTTCCGGCCCTTTGAAGGTGACGGAGCAACGCACGGTCAGCGAAAGCGGCCACGAGATTATCACCAGCCACGACAGCTATTGCGCAGAATACGGTCTGACCCACGTGCGCAAAATGGACCTCAGCCTTGATGGGCGCAGGGTAACCGGAGAGGACACGCTGGCCGCGCTGTCCGACCCCGACCGCGTGCGGTTCGAGGCGCATATGAACAAGGTTTCGCTGCAAGGCGTGCCCTATTCGATCCGCTTTCACCTGCATCCAGAGGTCGACGCATCGCTTGATATGGGCGGGACCGCGATCTCGCTTGCCTTAAAAAGTGGCGAAATCTGGGTGTTCAAACCATCGTTTTCCGCGAAAATGACGATTGAACCCAGTGTTTATCTGGAAAAAGGGCGATTAAAGCCCCGTGCGTCCAAACAGATCGTTTTATCCGCGCGCGTGATGGAGTATGCGAGCCAGGTCAGCTGGTCATTGGCCAAAGCGCAAGACACGCCGTCTTACCTGCGCGATGTGGATGAGGACCTTGAGCTGGCGCTGAACTGACCTCTGCTGCTTGAGCTTTAAGGACTGCTATGACCGATCTCGTTCCCGTGCGCCGCGCGCTGCTTTCTGTATCCGATAAAACTGGCCTGATTGACTTCGCCCGTGCCTTGGCGGGCCACGGTGTAGAGCTTCTCTCGACGGGCGGCACCGCTGCCGCGATCCGCGACGCGGGGCTGGACGTGAAAGATGTGTCCGAGGTTACGGGTTTCCCAGAGATGATGGATGGCCGCGTAAAGACGCTGCACCCGATTGTGCACGGCGGATTGCTGGCGCTGCGCGACAACGAGGGGCACGTGGGCTCTATGAAAGAACACAGCATTGACGCGATCGACCTGCTGGTGGTGAACCTCTACCCGTTTGAAGAAACCGTGGCCAAAGGTGCCGACTACGCGACGTGCATCGAGAACATCGACATTGGCGGCCCTGCGATGCTGCGTTCTGCGGCGAAGAACCACCAGTTTGTGAACGTCGTCACCGACGTGCAGGACTACGACGCCGTGCTGGCCGAGATGAACGCCCAAGACGGTGCGACGTCCTACGCCTTCCGCCAGCGCTTGGCGCTGACGGCCTATTCGCGCACTGCGGCCTACGACACGGCCGTGTCGGGTTGGATGGCTGGCGCATTGGGTGAGACGCCGCGCCGCAAGTCCTTTGCCGGCACCATCGCGCAAACACTGCGCTACGGCGAGAACCCACACCAAGAGGCCGCGTTCTACACCGACGGCTCCGCCCGTCCGGGTGTGGCGACGGCCAAGCAGCACCAAGGCAAAGAGCTGTCTTACAACAACATCAACGACACCGACGCCGCGTTTGAACTGGTGGCCGAATTCGACCCCAAGGACGGCCCCGCTGTGGCGATCATCAAGCACGCCAACCCATGCGGCGTAGCGCGTGGCGCGACGGTGGCGGAAGCCTACAACAAAGCGTTCGAGTGCGATCAGACATCTGCGTTCGGCGGTATCATCGCGGTGAACCAGCCGCTGGACGGGGCCACGGCAGAGGCGATTAGCGGCATCTTCACCGAAGTCGTTATCGCGCCAGGCGCGGACGACGATGCGCGCGCGATCTTCGCCAAAAAGAAAAACCTGCGTTTGCTGACGACGAACGGCCTGCCTGATCCGGTGGCCGCCGCCCTGACCGTGCGCCAAGTGTCCGGCGGGCTGTTGGTGCAGGACAAAGACAACGGCCGTATCATGGCGGATGACTTGAAGGTCGTGACCAAACGCGCCCCGACCGAGCAGGAACTTGCCGACATGCTGTTTGCATGGCGCGTGGCCAAACACGTCAAATCCAACGCCATCGTTTACGTCAAAGACGGCGCAACGGTTGGTATCGGCGCGGGGCAGATGAGCCGCGTTGACAGCTCCCGCATTGCGGCGCGCAAGGCGCAGGACGTGGCAGAGCTGTTGAAGCTGACAGAGCCGCGCACCATCGGGTCCGCCGTGGCGTCTGATGCGTTCTTCCCGTTTGCGGACGGTTTGCAAACCGCCGCAGAGGCCGGTGCGACGGCGCTGATCCAACCGGGCGGCTCCATGCGGGACGACGAAGTTATTGCAGCAGCGGACGAGTTGGGGTTGGCCATGGTCTTCACCGGCATGCGTCACTTCCGGCACTAATCATGCGGGTGATGCTTCTTACAGCGCTGGCTGCGTTCGGCATTGATCAACTGTCCAAATGGGCAGTTGTTCATAAACTGAACCTGATCGAGGTGCGCTCCATCGACGTGCTTCCCCCCTTGCTGAACTTTCGCATGGGGTGGAACACAGGTATCAACTTTGGCCTGCTGTCCGACAATCCGGAGTTTATGCGGGTCGCGTTGGTGGTGTTTGCGATTGTTGTGTCCGGCTTTTTGCTGTGGTGGGGCAACCGCAATCTGGGGCGTGTGATCACGCGCATGGGCGCGGGTGCGATCATCGGCGGGGCGCTGGCGAATGCGCTGGACCGCGTCATCTATGGTGCGGTGGCGGACTTTTTGAACATCTCGTGCTGCGGGATCAATAACCCCTATACCTTCAATATCGCTGATATTTTCATCTTTGCGGGTGCGTTTGCCCTTGTCGCATTTGACGACACCAAGGGTGAGCAGGCGGCGGGATAAATAAGCCTCGTGACGACCGCGCTAGATTGCGCTAAAACGGCTTCAAAAGAAGAGCAGGAGTGGTCTTTCATGCAACGCAAAGCGATGGTCCTATTCGGGATGGTCTGTGCCGCACTGGTACTGTCGGCGTGCGACCGGAACAAACAGCCGGTCCTGCTCAACGTCAAATCCAACCAAGAAGGCGGCCCTGACGAATTCGCGGTGCTGCCCTCCAAGCCGCTGACGCTGCCTGACAGCTTCGCCGCATTGCCTGCGCCCACCAAGGGCGGAAGCAACCGCACCGACGTGACCCCGCTGCAAGATGCGGTCGTGGCGCTGGGCGGAAACCCGAACGGCGGGATCAACGATGGCGGCTTGGTAAACTACGCCTCGCGCTTTGGCATATCGCCCAACATCCGTGGTGAGCTTGCCGCCGAAGATCTGGAATTCCGCCGCAAGAATGATGGCCGTGTTCTGGAGCGTTTGTTCAACGTGAACGTCTACTACAAGGCGTACCGCAAACAGTCGCTGGACCAATATGCCGAGCTTGAGCGCCTGCGCCGTCTTGGCGTGCGGACCAACTCTGCCCCGCCTGAGGGCGCTGAGTAAGCGGGCTGGTCACAAGGTCGTGGCCTAGCTTGTATTCCTCGCTGCACGTGCCATGTTTTCATTAGATGTGATTTTCAAAGGGATGCTTATGCGCCGTCTAATTGCTTGTCTGATTGCCCCCGTCATGATGGCCCTTCCTGCCGCAGCGGCCGAGAAAGTAACAACATTCACGCTCGACAATGGCATGCAGGCGGTTGTGCTTGAGGACCACCGTGCGCCGGTTGTTGTGCATATGCTGTGGTACAAAGCGGGCGCGGCTGACGAGGCCCCCGGCGTGTCCGGCATCGCGCACTTCCTAGAGCATTTGCTATTCAAGGCGACGGACAAGATGGAGGCGGGTGAGTTCTCTGCCGTGGTGGAAGCCAACGGTGGATCGGACAACGCGTTCACCTCTTGGGATTACACGGCCTACCACCAGCGCATCGCCGCCGACCGGTTGGAACTGATGATGCAGATGGAAGCCGACAGGATGCGCAACATCCGGCTGACCGAAGAGGACGTAGAGACAGAGCGCAAGGTGATCCTTGAGGAGCGCGCGCAGCGCACCGACAGCGATCCGGGTGCCCTGTTCAGCGAGCAGCGCAATGCGGCGCAGTATCTGAACCACCCTTACGGCATCCCGATCATCGGCTGGCGCCACGAGATGGAAAAGCTGAGCCGCGAGGACGCCTTGGCGTTTTACCAGAAATACTATGCGCCGAACGCCGCTGTGCTGATTGTTGCGGGGGACGTGGATCCGTTGGAGGTCGAAGCGCTGGCGAAGAAATACTATGGCCCGTTGGAGCCGACCGTTGGCCTGCCAGAGCGCGAACGCCCCGCGGAGCCACCGCAACGCGCGGAGCGGCGCATCGTTTATGAAGACCCGCAAGTGGCGCAACCCTATGTGATCCGCAGCTACACCGCCCCCGAACGGGACGCGGGCGCGCAGGAGACAGCCGCCGCGCTGACCGTGCTGGCCGAAATCCTTGGCGGCACCGGCCAGACATCGGTGCTGGGCCGCGCGTTGCAGTTCGAAAGCAACAAGGCGGTTTATACCGCCGCGTATTATTCTGGCGTGAACTACGACGACACAACGTTTGGCATGTTCATGGTGCCCGCCCCCGGCCTGAGCTTGCAAGAGGGCGAGGACGAGATGGACGCCGTGGTGGCGCAATTCCTGAAGGACGGCGTGGACGCGGATCATTTGGCGCGCGTGAAGTCGCAAATCCGCGCGTCGCTGATCTACGGACAGGATGACGTGGCCTCCCTTGGTCGCGAATACGGCGCGGCGCTGACATCGGGGCTGACCGTGCAAGACGTGCAGGACTGGCCCAAGATTTTGGATGCTGTGACCGAAGATGACGTGATGGCAGCCGCCCGTATGGTGTTTGACCGCAAGAACGCGGTGACCGGCTGGTTCCGCAAGCCTATGACCGAAGAGGTGTCCCAATGATCCGCGTAGTTCTAGCCGCCTGTTTCGCGCTGGTCGCGCTGCCCGCAGCGGCGATTGATATTAAGGAAGTCACCTCCCCCGGTGGGATCAAGGCGTGGCTGGTCGAGGAATCCTCGATCCCGTTCACCGCCTTGGAAATCCGTTTCAAGGGCGGCGCGTCCTTGGATGCGGAAGGCAAGCGTGGCGCGGCCTATTTGATGTCGGGCCTGCTGGACGAGGGCGCGGCGGAGTTGACCTCCACCGAGTTCGCGCTGGCGGCTGAAGAGTTGGCGTTGAAGTACGACTTCGACGTGTTTTCTGACGGCTTTTCTATCTCGGCGCAGTTTCTATCGGAGAACAGCGGCGAGTCGGTGGAGTTGTTGCGCAAGGCGATCAATGCGCCCCGGTTTGACCAAGACGCCATCGACCGCGTGCGCGGGCAAGTGCTGTCGATCATCGCGTCTGACGAAGAAGACCCGAACGACATTGCCAGCAAAACCTTCGCGGCGCTGGCACATGGCGACCACCCGTATGCCACTAAGATTGAAGGCACCGCAGAGTCTGTAGCGGGGCTAACACGCGACGACCTGATTGCGTCGCATAAAGCGCTTTTGGCACGGGATAGGGTCTATATCGGCGCGGTTGGCGACATCACCGCAGAGGAGTTGGGCGTCATGCTCGACATGCTGTTGGGCGACTTACCGACAAGCACGGTTGATCTGCCCGCAGAGGCCCCGTTCTTGCTGGCGGGCGGCGAGACTGTGGTGGCCTACGACACCCCGCAATCCGTGGCACGGTTCGGGCATGAGGGCATCGCGCGCGATGATCCGGACTTTTTCGCGGCTTATGTGATGAACCAAATCCTAGGCTCTGGCGGTTTTGGATCGCGGTTGATGGACGAGGTCCGCGAGAAGCGCGGCCTGACCTACGGGGTCTATTCCTATCTGGCCTCGCGCGAGCATGTGAACCTGATGATGGGGCAGGTGTCGTCCTCCAATGACCGCGTGGCGGAAGCCATTTCCGTGATCCGCGACGAGTGGGCCAAAATGGCCGAAAACGGCGTGACGGCGGAGGAGTTGGAGCGGGCGAAAACCTATCTGACAGGCGCCTATCCGCTGCGGTTCGATGGCAACGCGCGGATCGCCAACATTCTGGCGGCGATGCAATTTGACGAGCTACCGATCGACTACATCGACACGCGCAACGACAAGGTTGAAGCGGTCACGTTGGAGGACATCAAACGCGTGTCCAAGCGGTTGCTGAAGCCTGAAAACCTGCATTTCGTGGTGGTTGGTCAACCGACCGGATTGGATGCCTCCAACTAGCCAAGTGTCATGGCCGAATCGGGAATCGGCGTGCTACAATTGGGGGTATGAATGCTCCGACACCCAACATAGGCGATAGCCAGCCCGCAAAACGGCCTCAGATCAAGCAATTGGATGAGGTTGCCGTAAACCGTATCGCCGCCGGCGAGGTGGTGGAACGGCCTGCCTCTGCGGTTAAGGAATTGATCGAGAACGCGCTGGACGCGGGGGCGACCCGTATCGAGCTGTGTGTGAAGGACGGCGGCAAGACGTTGATCCGCGTGACCGACGACGGGCACGGCATTCCGGCGCAGGATTTACCACTGGCCTTATCGCGCCACGCGACGTCCAAGATTGACGGCACCGACCTGTTGAACATCCACACCTTCGGCTTTCGCGGGGAGGCTTTGCCGTCGATGGCGGCGGTGGGGCGCATGACCATCACATCGCGGATCGCGGGGCAGGATGCCGCGCAGATCGTTGTGGACGGCGGCGCGATGGGGGCGGTGACCCCTGCGGCCCTGACGAAGGGCACCGTGGTGGAACTGCGCAACTTGTTTTACGCGACACCGGCCCGCCTGAAATTCCTGCGCACCGACCGCGCGGAAATGGGCGCAATCGCGGATGTGGTGAAGAAGCTGGCGATGGCGGAGCCTTACGTCGGCTTCACTATCCGCGACCTGTCCCGTGATGATAAAGGCCGCGTTACGTTTCGCGCGGATGCGCAAAGCGGGGATATGTTCGATGCACTTAGCGGTCGGCTGCGGTCGATCCTCGGGGCGGAGTTCGCCGATAATGCACTGGCCATTGATGCGGAACGCGACGGGGTCACCCTGACCGGATACGCGGCTTTGCCGACCTATTCGCGCGGCAACAGTATCTCGCAATTCCTGTTTGTGAATGGCCGCCCTGTGCGCGACAAGCTGTTGGTTGGCGCGTTGCGCGGGGCCTATTCGGACTTCTTGAGCCGCGACCGTCACCCCGTCGTCGCGTTGTTTCTGGAGTTGGAGCCGACAAAGGTGGATGTGAACGTGCACCCCGCTAAGGCCGAGGTGCGTTTTCGCGATCCGGGGACCGCGCGCGGGCTGATCGTGTCGGCGTTGAAGCATGCGCTGGCGGACGCGGGGCACCGCGCCTCCACCACGGTGGCGAGTGCAACGTTGGGCGCGTTCCAGCCGGAGCGCGTGGAGCGCCCTGTCTACCAGATGGACCGCCCGTCGCAGGGCGCGTTGCGCGCCTCCTACCATGCGCAGGCCCCGCAGTTCGAGACTCCGGGGTTTGCGGAAACGCAGGCCGTTTACAGCCGTGTTGACGTGGTGGAGCCAGCGGCGGAGGCCGCGCCGGATCACCCCTTGGGGGCGGCCCGCGGGCAGGTGCACGAGAACTACATCATCGCGCAAACCAAGGACGGGATGGTCATCGTTGACCAGCACGCGGCGCACGAGCGTTTGGTGTATGAGAAGTTAAAGAAACAAATGGCGGAGAATGGCATCGCCGCGCAGGCGCTGCTGATCCCCGAGATTGTGGAGATGTCCGACGCGGACGCGGCTGTGCTGCTGACCCACGCGGAAGCGCTGTCGAAACTGGGCCTCACGCTAGAGCCGTTCGGCGCAGGGGCCATCGCGGTGCGCGAAACGCCTGCGATCTTGGGCGAAGTCAACGCCGAGGCGATGGTGCGCGACATTCTGGACGAGTTGGATGATCTGGGCGACACGCAACTGGTGGCTGATAAGATCGAAGCGGTGCTGAGCCGTGTGGCGTGCCACGGCTCTATCCGGTCGGGGCGCTGGATGCGCGCGGACGAGATGAACGCGCTGCTGCGCGAAATGGAAGCAACGCCCCATTCGGGGCAGTGCAACCATGGCCGCCCGACCTATGTGGAGCTGAAATTGGCCGATATTGAGCGATTGTTCGGGCGCACATGATCACAGTTGGCGACACGGTGTTGCAGTGGGACGACCCGCTGGTGATTGCTGGGCTGATCGGGGCGGCAGTTTTGCTGTTGATGATTGTGCTGCTGATCACGGTCGCGCGCTCTGCGGGGCGGGCGGCACGTATGGCGCAGCCGATGATGATGCAGATGGGCCAGTTGAACCAGACGGTGCAGAACCTTGGCACGGGGCAGGCGCAGCTGACAGGCGGGTTGGAAAGCCTGTCAAAAAGCCAAAGCATGACGATACAAACGATGGAAGTCCGGCTGGCGGAAGTGCAGCACAAAATGGCGGAGCGGCTGCATGAGAACGCCATGCGCTCGGCGCGGTCACTGTCGGACTTGCAAGAGCGGATGAACGACACGCTGCACGGCTCTTCGGAGAAAACCACCAAGTCGCTGACGCAATTGCAGGAGCGGCTGGCGACCATCGACCGCGCCCAGACCAATATCGAAAAGCTGTCGGGCGACGTGTTATCGTTGCAGGACATCCTGTCGAACAAGCAAACGCGCGGGGCGTTCGGGGAAATCCAGCTGAACGATATTGTGTCGAAGGCGCTGCCGTCGGACAGCTATTCGTTCCAAACGACCCTCTCGAACGGGCGGCGCGCGGACTGCCTGATCAACCTGCCCAACCCGCCCGGCCCGATTGTGATCGACGCCAAGTTCCCGTTGGAGGCCTATGAGGCCTACGTCGCCGCCGACAACAAGGATGCGCAGGCGCGGGCATTGACGGCCTTGGGGCAAGCGGTCCGTGTGCATATCAAGAAGATATCGGAAAGCTACCAGATCGAGGGGGAGACGGCGGACGGCGCGTTGATGTTCCTGCCGTCAGAGGCCGTCTATGCGGAACTGCATGCGCGTCTGCCCCATATCATCCGCGAAGGTTTTGCGGCGCGGGTGTGGATCGTGTCGCCAACGACGTGCATGGCGACGCTGAACACCATGCGCTCTATCCTGAAGGATTCGCGGATGCGCGAGCAGGCGGGGGAAATCCGCAAAGCCCTGCGCCATCTGCACCGCGACGTGGAGATCATCGGCGAGAAGGCGGGCAAGCTGGAAACGCACCTGCGCCAAGCGGGCGAGGACGTGGCCGGTGTGTTGACCGCCGCGACCCGCGCAAGCAAGCGGGCGGACCGGCTGGACAACTTCGACTTTGAAGAATTAGCGCCGGACGTGACAAATGTGGTACCCTTGGACCATCCCAAAGGCTAACGCGGCGTTTGATCCAAATCATATGAGGCTGCCCCACCGCCCCTTAGGGTAGCCACGCAACAAGCTGGAGCTATGAAGATGGACATTTCCCTTTCCAAGGTCGCGCAAGTGGTCTTGTTCGCCCATGAACTCGACCGTGCCGAGGGGGAGTTACGCGCGTTCATTGACGGGCTGAACGAGGACGAGCAGGCGGAATTGGTTGCTTTGGCGTGGATCGGGCGCGGCAGCTTTGAGCCCACCGAATGGGAAGAGGCACTGACGACCGCGCGCCAAGAAAAGGTGACGCCGACGGAGGACTACCTGCTGGGCATGCCGCATGTTGCCGACCATCTGGAAACCGGCGCGGAAATGATGGGCTTTGACCTCTCGGACGCGGAAGACGACCTGCTTTAGAGGTTTTCGTCAAACGTCGCTTTGGCGCGGCCCCAGACGCCCTGATCCAGCGCGCCCAGCGTCAGAAGGCTTGGCAGCAACTGGCTGGCAAAATCTTCGGACGATTCAACCGGCAGCATCGACGGGAGGTTATCAATCGCGGTCACATCCAACACGGGGGCGTCATGCACGCGCAGTGCGGGTGCGTCCCATGTGGTGGCGCGGTCATAGACCTTTATCGGGGAAAAGTCGCTGTCAGGGTCGCAGGCGATATCGCCGATGACCGATAGGCTGCGCAGCGCGGTCTTTGCGCTGGCAGGCACGAATACAGGTGTGCCGGGGCGGGCGAGGATACAGTTCAGAAAGATATCATGCGCCAGAACTTCGGGGAACGGCCCGCCGCTTGCGGTTTCGGCCATGTCCCATTTGGTGACGTCCACGCCCATGGAGGTGCACAGATCCGCGCCGCCGGTTCCCACGCGGCCGAGCGCGCCGATGATCAGCGCGGTGGGACGCTTATTGCCCAGTGGCTTCAGCCGCGCAGACAGGTCATCGCGCATAGCGCTGGAGGACGGGTAGACGCCAACCGGCGCGGCGATGCCGCCTTGTTGTTGCGCGATCCAGCAGAGCAAGCTGACGGCGGCCCCCGCGTAGCCCGCCCAGTAGCCGAAGGCGGCAACACGACGACCGTCTTCGCCTACCAGATATTCCAGATCGTAAAGCGCGCCGCCGCCTGCCTTGAAGCGATCCAGCAGAATGCGGCCGGATGGCTGGCCTTTGTAAGCGTGCCCGAACATGATGTGGCGATGGGGCAGGGGGGTGCCGTCTTCTGGCAGTTCCTTCAAGCCAAAGACAATTGCATCGCGGGGGGCGTTGATCCAGCTGCCTTCGGCGGCGATGTCGCAGCCTGTGGCGGCGAAACCGTCGATTGGTATGGCGCGAGTGGCGCTTTGCTCCACGGTGACTTTGATCCCCGCCTCCATCAAGGCGCGGACGCCTTCGGGGGTCACGCCGACGCGTTGTTCGTGGTCGCGGCTTTCGGATCGAACCCAAAGATGTGTCATGTCGGTGCCCCTATTTGTGTTAGGCTAAGGCTTACGCGAGGCCGCCAATACGCGCCACCCCTGAGCCGATGGGAAACACGCTGACGCAAATACGGTGTTTGAGGTCGCGCATGGTGCTCTGAAAACCGCGCCCCGATGGTTTAACTTGCCGCACGTAGGGAGAGACGCCAATGACCGATACGATCAAATTCACGCTCAACGGGGAGCAGGTAGAGGCGAAAGCCGGCGAGACGATTTGGGAAGTGGCCAACGGCCGCGGCCTTGTCATACCGCATCTGTGCCACAAGCCAGCACCCGGATACCGGCCAGACGGCAACTGCCGCGCCTGCATGGTGGAGATTGAAGGCGAGCGCGTCTTGGCGGCGTCTTGCATACGGGAGCCATCCGAAGGGATGGTTGTGACCAGCGATTCCAACCGCGCGGAGACCGCCCGCAAGATGGTTGTCGAGATGTTGGTCGCAGATCAGCCTGCGCCGGATGTCGCGCACGATAAATCATCCCACCTGTGGGATATGGCCGCGCTGCAAGGAGTTTCAGAAAGTCGCTTCCCCAAGCTGGAGGAAGGCCGCATCCCGTTACTGGATGACAGCCATGTGGCTATGTCGGTGAACTTGGATGCGTGCATCCAATGCGGGTTGTGCGTGCGGGCATGCCGTGAGGTGCAGGTGAACGACGTGATCGGGATGTCGGGCCGTGGGCACGACGCCTACCCGACGTTCGATTTCGCGGACCCGATGGGCGAGAGTTCTTGCGTGGCGTGCGGCGAATGCGTGCAAGCCTGCCCGACAGGGGCGTTAATGCCAGCGACGGTGACGGACGAGAACCAAGTGGGCGACAGCAAGGACTTCGACAGCGAGGTGGAGAGCATCTGCCCGTTCTGTGGCGTTGGTTGCCAGATATCGCTAAAGGTCAAAGACAACAAAGTGAAATACGTGGAGGGGATCAACGGCCCCGCCAATGAGGGACGCCTGTGCGTCAAAGGCCGGTTCGGCTTTGACTACATCCACCATGACCATCGGTTGACCAAGCCGCTGATCCGGCGCGACGACGCGCCCGCCAAGGGCTTGAACGTAGATCCGGGCAACTGGCAGGAGTTCTTCCGCGAAGCCACGTGGGACGAGGCGCTGGACATGGCGGCGGACGGCATGAAGGGGCGTGGCCGTGAGGTTGCGGGCTTTGGCTCTGCCAAATGCACCAACGAAGAGGCGTATCTGTTCCAAAAGATGATCCGCCAAGGCTTCGGGCACAACAACGTAGACCACTGCACGCGGCTCTGCCACGCATCGTCGGTGTTTGCCCTGATCGAGAACATTGGCAGCGGCGGGGTGTCCGCCTCTTTCAACGAGATCGAAAACGCGGATGTCGCGATTGTCATCGGCGCGAACCCTGCGGAGAACCATCCGGTCGCGGCGACATATTTCAAGCAGTTCGCCAAACGCGGCGGCAAGCTTATCGTGATGGACCCGCGCGGGCAGGCGTTGAAGCGTCACTCCAGCCATATGCTGCAATTCCGCCCCGGTGCGGATGTGTCGATGCTGAACGCGATCATGCATGTGATCGTGGAAGAGGGGCTTTACGACCAGCAGTATATCGACGCCTACACAGAGAATTGGGAGGCGGAGAAAGCCCACCTTACGGACTTCACCCCAGAGAAAATGAGCGAAATTTGCGGCATCGCGCCGGAGATGCTGCGCGACGTGGCCCGCACCTTTGCGGGGGCCAAATCCGCGATGATCTTCTGGGGCATGGGCGTATCACAACACATCCACGGTACCGACAATTCGCGTTGCCTGATCAGCCTTGCACTGATGACGGGGCAAGTCGGGCGTCCGGGCACGGGGTTGCACCCGTTGCGGGGGCAGAACAACGTGCAAGGCGCGTCCGATGCGGGGCTGATGCCGATGTTCCTGCCGGACTATCAAAGCGTGATGGACGACGGCGTGCGCTCTGCGTTCAGTGATGTTTGGGGCTCCGGCGACTTCTCGAACGAGAAGGGGCTGACCGTGACCGAAATTCTGGATGCGGTGCATGCGGGTGACATCAAGTCGATGTACATCCTTGGCGAAAATCCGGCGATGTCCGACCCTGATGTGGAACACGCACGGGATGCGTTGGCGAAGCTGGACCACCTTGTGGTGCAAGACATCTTCCTGACCGAAACCGCGAACTTTGCGGATGTGATCCTGCCGGCGTCCGCCTTTGCAGAGAAATCCGGCACTGTGACGAACACCAACAGGCAGGTCCAGATGGGCCGCCCCGCCGTGCCGCCCCCCGGCGATGCACGGGAAGATTGGTGGATCGAGGTGGAGCTGGCCAAGCGCCTTGGCTTGGGCTGGACCTACGAGAGCCCCGCAGAAGTATTCGCGGAGATGAAGCTGAACATGGGGTCGCTGAACAACATCTCTTGGGATCGGTTGGAGCGCGAGAACGTGGTGACCTACCCATCGCTTTCGCCGACGGATCCGGGTCAGTCAATCGTGTTCGGCAGTGGTTTTCCGCGCGTTGATGGGCGTGCAAAATTCACGCCTGCAAATGTAATCGCGCCGAATGAAAGCCCCGATGCGGAATACCCGATGATCCTGACCACGGGCCGTCAGTTGGAGCATTGGCACACGGGGTCCATGACCCGCCGCGCGTCCGTGCTGGACGCGATGGAGCCGGAGGCAAACTGTTCCCTGCATCCGTCGACCCTGCGCAAACTTGGAGTGGAACCGGGCGGGATACTGCGCCTGACAACGCGCCGCGGCACGGTTGACGTGATGGCGCGGTCCGACCGCGCAGTGGCCCCCGACATGGTGTTTTTGCCGTTCGCCTATGTTGAGGCCGCGGCGAACATCCTGACCAATCCGGCGGTGGACCCATACGGCAAAATTCCCGAATTTAAGTTCGCTGCCGTGCGGGTTGAGAAGGCGGAGCAATCCGTGCCCGCAGAGTAGGCCAAACCCTTTCGTGATTCTTGGCGTAGGGCGCTTTGTTGCACAGTGACAAAGCGCCCTATGTGCTGTCCGATTTTGCGCCTACACCCTTGTTCGCCAAGACATAATCTCTGAAGCGTGCCAAGGGGTGAACGCCCTATATGAACGACTGTTCAAAAAAAACATTGACCTGTCACGGATCGCCGCACAGTATTCCCTTAATCAGGGGCGCAAAGCCCCGACGTCGGTTCATCCGGCACAGGGAGGAAGATTTGGTTCACGATTCATCTGCTTCGGCCGGTTTGGATACGCTACCCCGCCTTTTGGCGCGGAACGTTGCCAAGTACGGTGACAAACCTGCTTACCGAGAAAAAGAGTTTGGCATCTGGCAAAGCTGGACGTGGTCAGAGGCTGCCGAAGAAATCGAAGCCTTAGCGCTGGGGTTTTTGACGCTGGGCGTGAACGAGGGCGATCACATCGCCATCATCGGCCGCAACCGCCCCTACCTTTACTGGAGCTTCGTCGCCGCCGAAATGGTCGGCGCTATACCGGTTCCCTTGTACCAAGATGCCGTGGCCGAAGAACTGGCGTATGTGCTGGATCACTGCGGCGCGCGCTTTGTCGTGGCCCAAGACCAAGAGCAGGTCGACAAGGTTTTCGAGGTCCAAGACCAGCTGCCAGCTATTGAGCATATGATCTATTTGGACCCGCGCGGCATGCGAAAGTATGACCACACGGCGCTGACCAAATACGAAGTTTTGCAAGAAAAAGGCCGTGCCGACGGTGACCGCGTCGAGTTGAACCGCCGCCGCGATTTACCGACATATGACGACACTTGCGTGATGCTCTATACGTCCGGTACCACGGGCAAGCCTAAGGGCGTTGTGCTGTCGAACCGCAACATTATCGAGACGTCCAAGGCGTCTTCGGAGTTTGACGACCTGCGCGCCGACGATGAAATTCTGGCCTATCTGCCGATGGCTTGGGTCGGGGATTTCATCTTTTCGATCGGGCAGGCCTTTTGGACGGGCTTTTGCGTCAACTGCCCCGAAAGCCCCGCGACTATGCACAGTGATCTGCGCGAAATTGGGCCGACCTATTACTTCGCGCCGCCACGGGTGTTCGAAACCCAACTGACCGACGTGATGATCCGGATGGAAGACGCGGGCCGTTTCAAGAAGTGGCTGTTCCACCACTACATGGCGCACGCCAAAAAGGTGGGGCCGGACCTGCTGGACGGCAAGCCTGTCGGGCTTGCGGACAAGTTGAAATACAAGCTGGGCGAATTGTTCGTGTATGGCCCGCTGAAGAACACGCTGGGCTTCTCGCGCGTGCGCGTTGGCTACACGGCGGGCGAGGCGATCGGGCCGGAAATTTTCGACTTCTACCGCTCGCTCGGGATTAACCTGAAGCAGCTTTACGGCCAAACGGAAGCTTCTGTTTTCATCACGCAGCAGCCGGACGGCGAAGTGCGCTCCGACACGGTGGGCGTGCCAAGCCCGGGTGTGGAGTTGAAAATCGCGGACAATGGCGAAGTGTTCTACCGCTCCCCCGGGGTGTTCGTGCGCTACTTCAAGAACGACGAAAGCACGGCGGACACCAAGGACGCCGAGGGCTGGGTTGCGACGGGCGACGCCGGCTTTATCGAGGAAAGCAGCGGGCATTTGCGGATCATCGACCGCGCCAAGGACGTTGGCAAAATGGCCGACGGATCGCTGTTCGCGCCGAAATATGTGGAGAACAAACTGAAGTTCTTCCCCAACGTGCTGGAAGCCGTGGTGTTCGGCAACGGCAAGGACTACTGCACCGCGTTCCTGAACATCGACCTGACCGCTGTTGGCAACTGGGCGGAGCGCAACAACATCGCGTACTCCAGCTACCAAGAGTTGGCGGGGCACCCAGAGGTGCTGGCGACGATGCAGTCGCACGTGGAAGAGGTGAACGCGAGTGTTGCGGAAGACCCGATGTTGTCGGGCTGCCAAGTGCACCGCTTTGTGGTGCTGCACAAACAGTTGGACGCGGATGACGGCGAGTTGACGCGGACGCTGAAGGTGCGCCGCCGGATCATCGAGGAGAAGTTCGCGGATATTTTGGGAGCCTTGTACGACGGATCTTCGAAAATCTCGACGGAGACCGAGGTGACCTATGAAGACGGTCGCAAGGGCGCGATCAAGGCGACGTTGGACATTCGCGATGCGGCCGTTGTCGCCAACCAGAAAGTGGCAGCGGAATGACGGGTCGACGCTCGATTTCATCATCGCCCCGCCCGCCATCCCGTGAGGTAGCACTATGAACGCTTTGACAGGTGGAAACTACACGACTGCGGACGGCCGCAAGATCGGTAACACCATGATGGAAATGAAAAATATCACGCTGCGGTTTGGCGGTGTGGTGGCCATCAAGGACATCTCTTTCGACATCAACGAAGGCGAAATTCGCGCCATTATTGGCCCGAACGGGGCCGGTAAATCCTCCATGCTGAACGTCATCTCGGGCTTCTATAACCCGCAGGAGGGGGAGGTTTGGTTCCACGGCAAAAAACGCCCCCCCATGCGGCCTTATCAAGTGGCGCGGCAAGGGATTGCGCGGACGTTTCAGAACATTGCCCTGTTTGAAGGGATGAGCGTTCTGGACAACGTGATGACGGGACGTTTGACCCATATGAAGGCGGGGATGCTGAGCCAGATGATCTGGAAGGGCAAAGCCGAAGCGGAAGAAACAGCGAACCGCGAGATCGTCGAGAAGATCATCGACTTTCTGGAAATCCAAGCCATTCGCAAAACCCCTGTGGGCCGCTTGCCCTACGGGTTGAAGAAGCGGGTGGAGCTGGCGCGGGCCTTGGCGGCAGAGCCTAAATTGCTGCTGCTCGACGAGCCTATGGCGGGCATGAACGTTGAGGAGAAAGAGGACATGAGCCGCTTTATCCTGAGCATGAACGACGAGTTTGGCACCACTATCGCCCTGATCGAACACGACATGGGCGTGGTCATGGACCTGAGCGACCGCGTTGTGGTGATGGATTACGGCAAGAAGATCGGCGACGGGACACCGGACGACGTACGCAACAATCAAGAGGTGATCGACGCCTATCTGGGTGTCGCGCATGACTAGGCCCGACGTCTGCACCGAACCAGCGTTGCGCGCAGAGCCGACCCTGAAACGTGAACTCATCAACGGAGGCCAACATGCCTGAGCAACTACTTTTTGCGATGGAAGTGACCCTGAACGGGCTGATGGCCGGTGTGCTTTATGCGCTGGTGGCGTTGGGGTTTGTGCTGATCTTCAAGGCGTCGGGCATCTTTAACTATGCCCAAGGCGTCATGGCGCTGTTCGCGGCGTTGACCTTGGTGGGGATCATGGACGGGCAAATACCTTTTGCCCACATCATCAACGCCATATTCGGGACCGAGTTGCACCACTTTGGCTGGCATGTACCCGCGCTGCTGGCGATCATCCTGACGGCTGGCGTCATGGTGGTTTTTGCGTGGCTGGTGCAAAAGTTTATCTTCAGCCATCTGGTCAACCAAGAGCCGATTATCCTGTTCATGGCGACCATCGGCTTGGCCTATTTCCTTGAGGGCGTGGGCGACTTGATGTGGGGGTCCGACATCAAGAAGCTGGACGTTGGTTTGCCTCAGGGCATCAACGACTGGATCGACATCACCACGTTCGAGGTATTCGGCTACGGGTTCTTCATCGACAACCTAGATATTTCGGCCACGATTGTGGCGATTATTTTGGTGGCGGCGCTGATCATCTTTTCGCAGTACACCAAGCAAGGCCGCGCCTTGCGGGCGGTGGCGGATGACCACCAAGCGGCGTTATCGGTTGGCATCTCGCTGAATTTCATCTGGGTTCTGGTCTGGTCCATCGCGGGTTTCGTGGCGCTGGTCGCGGGGATCATGTGGGGTGCCAAATCGGGCGTGCAGTTCTCCTTGTCCCTGATCGCGTTAAAGGCGCTGCCGGTGCTGATGCTGGGCGGGTTCACCTCCATTCCTGGTGCCATCGTGGGTGGGTTGATCATCGGTGTGGGTGAGAAACTGTTCGAGTTCCTGATCGGCCCCATGGTCGGCGGGGCGACCGAAAACTGGTTCGCCTATGTGCTGGCCTTGCTGTTCCTCGTGTTCCGCCCCCAAGGGCTGTTCGGCGAAAAAATCATCGAGAGGGTGTGAGTATGACTGCGCTGTTGATCACACCTGAAATCACTAGGGGAGCGTCCTAATGTTTTATCGCGAGTCAGGCGACTTCAGCACGACCTATGCTGAAGACAATCAAACCTTCCCGATCAAGTTTGACCGCTACCGATATTACGCGGTGCTTGCCGTGGCGTTTTTGGTCATCCCGTTCATCATCAACGACTACTGGGCGAACGCGGTGTTCGTGCCCTTCCTGATCTACGCGATTGCGGCGATTGGGTTGAACATCCTGACCGGCTACTGTGGGCAGGTGTCACTTGGCACGGGGGGCTTCATGGCTGTGGGCGCTTATGCTGTCTACAAGCTGATGACGGCGTTCCCAGAGGTGTCAATGTTGGTGCATGTGCCATTGGCTGGGCTGATTACCGCGGGGGTCGTGACCCTGTTTGGTCTGCCTTCCTTGCGGATCAAGGGCTTTTATCTGGCGGTGGCCACGCTGGCGGCGCAGTTCTTCTTGGTGTGGCTCTTCAACAAGGTTCCGTGGTTCTACAACTACTCCGCATCGGGGCAAATCTCTGCGCCGGAGCGCGACGTTATCGGCATCATTATTACCGGCCCGAACACCGAGGCTTGGGCGAAATACATGATCTGCCTGATCTTCGTGACCTTGGCGGCACTTATCGCGCGCAACCTGACGCGCGGCTCTGTCGGGCGCAAATGGATGGCGATCCGTGACATGGATATCGCTGCCGAAATCATCGGGGTGAACCCGATGATGGCGAAACTGACGGCCTTTGCTGTCTCGGGCTTCTTTATCGGTATCGCAGGTGCGCTGTTCTTTAGTGTCTATCTGGGGGCCGCCGAAGTGGGGGAGAGCTTCGGCATCGACAAGTCATTCCTTGTCTTGTTCATGGTAATCATCGGCGGATTAGGGTCTATTTTCGGCTCCTTCGCGGGGGCGGCCTTCATGGTGCTGCTGCCAGTGTTCTTGAAGAACGTCTTTGTCGGCCTACTGGGCTGGCCCACCGATCTGGCGGCGCACTTGCAGTTTATCGTTTCTGGTGGCCTGATCATCGTGTTCCTGATTCTGGAACCACACGGGCTGGCGCAACTGTGGCGCCTGGCGAAAGAGAAGCTGCGGCTGTGGCCGTTCCCGCATTAATCACAACAGAGGCGGGGTGAACCCCGTCCGACATATCAAATCATCCTTGGGAGGAAAAACTTGATGAAACTAACAACTCTTGCAGCGACGGCCTTGATGGCGGCAAGCCCCGCGATGGCGGACCTTGTGTTCCCCGACCTAAGCTACCGGACTGGTCCTTACGCGGCGAACGGCATCCCGTTCTCTGACGGGTATCAGGATTACTTCACCCTTCTGAACGAACGTGACGGCGGTATCGGCGGTGTTCCAACCAAGGTGATTGAGTGCGAAACCGGCTACAACACCGAGAAGGGTGTGGAATGCTACGAAGCCACCAAGGGCGAGGGCGCGTTGGTCTATCAACCGCTGTCGACCGGCATCACCTATCAGCTGATTCCGAAGGTAACGGCCGACGGCATTCCGATGCACACTATGGGCTACGGCCGGACCTCCGCCAAGAACGGCGAAGTCTTCTCCAACGTGTTCAACTACCCTGCCAACTACTGGGATGGCGCGTCGCATGCGGTGAACCACATCATGTCGCAAGGCGACATCGCGGGAAAGAAAATCGCGCTGGTGTACCACAACTCCGCCTACGGCAAGGAGCCGATCCGCACGTTGGAAGAACTGGCCAAGAAGCATGGCTTCGAGCTGATGCTGGTGCCTGTTGACCACCCCGGCCAAGAGCAAAAGTCGCAATGGCTGCAAATCCGCCAGCAAAAGCCTGACAACGTCATCATGTATGGCTGGGGCGTTATGAACCAAGTGGCCATTCAAGAGGCGGCCAACATCCGCTACCCGATGGAAAACTTCATCGGCATCTGGTGGTCCGGTTCGGAAAATGACGTGCTGCCAGCGGGCGACCGTGCCAATGGCTACAAGGCGCTGACATTCCACAACTTGGGCGACGACTACCCGCTGTATGACGATCTGCGTAAATACGTGGTCGACGCGGGCAAAGCGGCGGGCGCTGGCGATCAGCTGGGCACGGCTTTGTACAACCGCGGCATGTACGCGGCGATGTTGGCGGCAGAGGCTGCCAAGACCGCGCAGGAGATTTCCGGCGAGAAAGATCTGACCCCCGCACTGATGCGCGACGGCATGGAAGCGCTGGAAATGACCGAGGCCAAAATGGCCGCTATCGGCCTTCCGGGCTTTGGGCCAGAGTTCAAAGTGTCCTGCCAGAACCACGGCGGCAACGGCCTTGGCGCTGTGGCGCAATGGGACGCAGAAGCCAAGTCCTGGTCGCTGATTACCGGCTACGAAGGGTCGGATCAGGACGTGATCCAAGCCTTGGTTGACGAGGACAGCGCCGCATTCGCAGCAGAAGCTGGCATCGAAGCCGGCTGCAAGTAAACGCAACTTCCCCGGCTGGCAGGTGCTGGCCGGGGATCCACCAACTTTGACAGGATGTTGAAATGCTGGATGGTTCCAAAACTGAGACCCTCTTGGAGGTCAACAACATTGAGGTGATTTATAATCACGTCATTCTGGTGCTGAAAGGCGTGTCGCTGAAAGTGGCACGTGGCGGCATCACGGCGCTTTTGGGCGGCAATGGCGCGGGCAAGTCCACGACGCTGAAGGCAGTGTCGAACCTGCTGCACTCGGAGCGGGGCGAAGTCACCAAGGGCTCTATCGTGTACCGTGGCGACCACATCGCGGGGCTGGACCCTGCCGACATGGTGAAGCGCGGCGTTATTCAAGTGATGGAAGGCCGTCACTGCTTTGAGCACCTGACCGTGGAAGAAAACCTGATGACGGGCGCCTACACGCGGTCCGACGGGCGAGGCGCTGTGGCGGCGGATCTGGAGAAGGTCTACACCTACTTCCCGCGCTTGCGCGAACGGCGCACGTCGCAGGCGGGCTACACCTCTGGCGGGGAGCAACAGATGGTGGCAATTGGCCGCGCGATGATGGCCAAGCCGGAGACGATCCTGCTGGACGAACCGTCGATGGGGTTGGCCCCGCAACTGGTGGAAGAAATCTTCGGCATCGTGAAGTCGCTGAACGAGCAGGAGGGCGTGTCCTTTTTGCTGGCCGAGCAGAACACCAACGTGGCGCTGCGCTTTGCGCATTACGGGTATATTCTGGAATCGGGCCGCGTGGTTATGGACGGCCCCGCCGCCGAATTGCGCGAGAACCCCGACGTGAAGGAATTCTACCTTGGCATGTCGGATGAAGGCCGAAAATCCTTCCGCGATGTGCGCAGCTACAGACGTCGCAAGCGGTGGCTGTCGTAGCATTTTTGAGTATTTTTAACCAAATGGAGACGTGACGTGGGATTCTTTGACACTCTGGAGACCCGCAGCGCGGACGCCCGCGAAGCGGCGCATGTGGCGGCGTTAAACGGTCTTGGGGTCAAGCTGGGCAGCCTGTCCGAGCTGGCGTCCCTACCTGTGTTGCGCAAATCCGACCTGTCGGCCAAGCAAAAGGCCAAGCCGCCCTTTGGCGGGATGCATGTGGGCGACGTGGCGCATGTGTTTCAATCGCCGGGGCCAATTTATGAGCCGGGCGGGGTGAGCCACGATTGGTGGCGCTTCGGGCGGTTTTTGAATGCTTGCGGTATCGGGGCCCATGATGTGGTGCAGAACTGCTTTGGCTACCACCTGACACCGGCGGGCATGATGTTCGAGAACGGCGCGCGGGCCGTTGGGGCGCGAGTGTTGCCGGCGGGTACGGGGCAGACCGAGTTGCAGGTGCGCGCCGCGCGGGACGTGGGCGCGACGGCCTATGCGGGCACGCCGGACTATTTGAACGTGATCCTTGAGAAAGCGGATGCGATGGGGGAGGCCTTGAGTTTCACCAAGGCGGCGGTCTCGGGCGGGGCGTTGTTCCCGTCGCTGCGCCAATCCTATGCAGATCGCGGGATTTCCTGCCTGCAGTGCTACGCCACCGCCGATCTGGGCCATATCGCCTTTGAGAGCGACGCCATGGAAGGGATGATCGTTGATGAGGGCGTTATCGTCGAGATCGTGACGCCCGGCACCGGAACGCCTGTGGCGGAGGGGCAGGTGGGCGAGATTGTCGTGACCTCCCTGAACCCCGATTACCCGCTGATCCGGTTCGGGACTGGTGACATGAGTGCGGTCATGGCGGGCGCCTCCCCCTGCGGGCGCACCAACATGCGCATCAAAGGATGGATGGGGCGCGCGGACCAGACCACGAAGATCAAGGGCATGTTTGTGCGCCCCGAACAAGTCGCGGATCTGGTGGCGAAACACCCTGAGATCGCGCGTGCGCGGGTCGTGGCCGCGCGCGACGGCGAGATGGACGTGATGCGTGTTTTGATCGAGGCAGAGGGCGGTGACGCGGACACCTACGCGGCGTCGGTTGCAGAAGTTTTGAAACTAAAAGGCGCGGTGGAAGTTGTACCTGTGGGCAGCCTGCCCAACGATGGCCTCGTGATCGAGGACCAACGCAGCTACGATTAGAGAGGACCACGCCATGAAACTCCGCACCAGCCTAGCCACTTTCCTAATGATGTCGGTGCCGGTTTGGGCAGGAGACGTGGCGCTTGTTGTCGGCAACGAAGACTACGCCAACGGGCGCGATTTGCGCGCCGCCGACGAGATGCTGGACGCTGTGGCCCCCTTGAGGGAGGCAGGTTTTGAAGTGTTTAGCGGCGCTGATCTGAGTGCGGAAGCGCTGGAGGTCTACGTCTCGGAGGTGAACGCGAAAGCGGATGGATCGGGGCGGGTTGTTATCGCCTTGTCCGGAAATTTCGGGCACAGCGCGCACGGCACGTGGTTTCTGGGCGCGGATGCCGACGGACCTGATTTGGCCACTGTCGGCCGTCAAGCGCTGCCCCTAAGCGTGGTTATGGAGATTGCGGCCCGTGCGCCGGGTGGCGCGGTTGTGGCCTTGGGCATTGAGGACGCAGAGTTTGAATTTGGCGGGGGCGTAGAGGCTGGCGTGGGCTTTATGGACATTCCGCAAGGGGTGACTGTGATCACCGGCCCGTCGGATGATGTCGCGGATTTTGCGAAGGACACGCTCAGCGTCACGGGTCAATCCATTGCCACCGCGCTAGAGGCGTGGCCGAGCCTGAGTGGTGCGGGGTTTATGGCCCCTTTGGTGCCGTTCTCGCCGGCCGGTGACGGCGCAGCACCTGTTGTTGCGAAGCCCGATCCTGACGCGGCGCAGAACGCGCTTTGGAAAGTGACGCAGGATATCGGGTCGCGGGAGGCCTATGAGGCCTACCTCAAACGTTACCCGAAGGGGCTTTATGCCGAGGAGGCGCGGGGCGAGATCGCGCGGATAGATGCGCAGCCTGAGTTGAGGGCGGAGGCGGCAGAGAAGGCGCTGAACCTGAGCCGCGACACGCGACGCGAAATTCAGCGGGCTTTGTCGCTGTTGGACTATGACCCCAAAGGCATTGATGGAATTTTCGGGCGCGGATCACGCGCGGCGATCAAGAAATGGCAAAATGTGAACGGCGCGGACGCCACGGGCTTCCTGACGCAGCCGCAGATTGAGCGGCTCCGCGCGCAGGCGGACCGCCGTGCGCAGGAGCTGGAGATAGAGGCCGAGAAGCGCAAGCTGGAGATGGAGCGCAAAGACCGCGCCTATTGGGACGCGACGGGCCAGAACGGCGATGAAGCCGGGCTGCGGGCCTATCTGGAACGCTACCCCGATGGGGTGTTTGCAGAAATCGCGACGCAGCGGCTGGAGCCGTTCGAGGACGCGCGCCGCGCGGAGGCCGCAGAGCAGGACCGTGCGGAATGGGATGCGGCAGAGGCCGCAGGGACACTCGAGGCGTACAACAACTACGTCGAGGCCAACCCCGAAGGGGCATTTGTCGAGCAGGCCCGTGCGCAAATCAAAGAGCTGGAGTTCGAGGCAGACAACGCCGATGCGCTGGAAGCTGCGCAGCGCAACGAGGATCGGTTGGGCCTGACAGATACGACACGCAAACTGGTGGAGGGGCGGCTGGAGAGCCTTGGCCTGAAGCCTGGCCCCGTGGACGGAGCGTTTGACGATGACACGCGCCGCGCAATCCGCCGCTATCAGGAGGCGCGGAACCTGACGCGTACGGGCTACTTGAACCAGCAAACGGTGGTGCGCCTGCTGGCAGATGCCGTTTTGCGCTAGAGCGCCTTTCGGGCTTTCAGGGCGGCGGTGATCGTGCCGTCGTCGAGGTAGTCCAGCTCCCCGCCGATTGGGACGCCTTGGGCAAGAGACGTGACGGCGACGCCGCGCGTCTCCAGCTCCCCTGCGATGTAATGCGCGGTGGTTTGGCCGTCGATGGTGGCGTTCAGGGCGAGGATGACTTCGCTGATCTGCTCGCCCGAGACGCGCTCCATTAACTTCGGGATGCGCAACTCGTCCGGCCCCACGGCGTCGAGCGCCGACAGGGTGCCGCCGAGGACATGGTAGCGGCCTTTAAATACCCCGGAGCGTTCCATTGCCCAGAGGTCTGCGACGTCTTCCACGACGCAGATTTCGCCGTTGGCGCGTTTGTCAGCGACGCAGATATCGCACAGATCAGCGGTGCCCACGTTGCCGCAGTTGACGCATTCGCGGGCGGTGGCGGCGACGTGTTGCAATGTGTCCGCCAGCGGCACCATGAGCAGCGCGCGCTTCTTGATCATATGCAGCACCGCCCGACGCGCCGAGCGGGGGCCGAGCCCGGGCAGCTTGGCCATCATCGCGATCAGCGCGTCGATGTCTTTCATATTGCTCAAGCGGATGCGCCTTTTGCTGGGGTCGGAGCCTCCGGCGGAGGTATTTAAGAAGCAGTGATGCCTAGAAGGGCAGCTTCATTCCGGCGGGGATGCCCATTTCCTCGGTGATTTTGCTCATCTCGGCGGCGGCTTTATCCGCGGCTTTGGACTGCGCGTCCTTGATTGCGGCGAGGATAAGATCTTCGACGACCTCTTTCTCGTCAGGGTGAAAAATTGACGGATCAATATCGAGCGCCGTCAGGATGCCTTTGGCGGTTGCGGTGGCCTTGACCAGCCCCGCGCCGCTTTCGCCCTGGACTTCGATGTTTTGCAGATCATCTTGCATCTGCGTCATCTTGGTCTGCATTTCTTTGGCTTTTTTCATCATTCCGGCCATATCGCCGAGGTTGCCAAGTCCTTTGAGCATGTGAAGGTCTCCGTTGAGAATTTGAGTGCGGTGGTTGATAGGCGCCATATAGGGGCGGCGCATCGGTCTGGCTAGTCGTCCTCGAAAGGATCCCATTCGTCCTCGACCTCGGGCAGGGCCTCCACGGCGGCTTCCTGAAGCAGGTCGGCGGCGGTGCGGATTTCGGTGATCTTGGCGCTTGGAAAGGCAAGCAGAGTGGCCTGCATCAGCGGGTGTTCCGTCGCCTCCGCCTTCAGCGCATTTGCCTCCGCGTCGCGTTCGGCGGCGAGGGTCGGGCCGCCGCCCTCGTTGACGACGGTGACTGCCCAGCGCTGGCCCGTCCATTGCTGCAACCGCGCGCCAAGGCGGGCGGCGAGATCGCGTGGGGCATCATCCGTTGGTACGAATTCGATCCGTCCGGGCGCGTAGTTGGCAAGTTGTACGTAGCCTTCAACTTCAACCAGAAGCTTCACGTCGCGGTTGCTGCGGATCAGGTTTACCACTTGGTGGAACGTCGGGTATTGGGCCAGCGCAGCCTCCGGCGCGACATCGAGCGCTGCGGAGGTGCCGCCGCCCATGGGCGCGCTTTGGGTTTGCGCCCGCGCCGTTGTCATGCCGCCGCCCTGTGGGGCTGCGCTGCCACCGCCATTTGGAGGCGTGGCGGGGGGCGGTGTGTCTTGCAGCTTGCGCACAAGTTCTTCGGGCGAGGGGAGGTCGGCCATGTGGGTCAGGCGGATGATTGCCATCTCGGCGGCCATCATGGCGTTCGGTGCTGCGGCGACTTCCTCTAGGGCTTTCAAAAGCAATTGCCACATGCGCGACATGGCCCGCATCGGCAGGGCTTCAGCCATAGACGCGCCACGGGTACGTTCATCGGGGCCGACGGTGGGATCATCTGCGGCTTCGGGGGTGATCTTGATGACGCTGACCCAATGGGTGATTTCAGCCAGATCGCGCAACACGGCCATCGGATCGGCCCCATCGGCATATTGCGAGCTGAGTTCCTGCAACGCGCCAGCGGCGTCGCCCTTCATGATCAGATCGAACAGGTCCAGAACACGGCCACGGTCTGCGAGGCCCAACATCGCGCGCACCTGCGGCGCGGTGGTTTCGCCCGCGCCGTGGGAAATGGCCTGATCCATCAAGGACATCGCATCCCGCACGGAGCCTTCTGCGGCGCGTGTGATCAGCGCCAGCGCGTCCTCCGCGATTTCGGCGTTTTCCTTGCCCGCAACAGATTGCAGGTGGGCGATCATCACCTCCGGCTCAATACGGCGCAGATCGAAGCGCTGACAGCGCGACAGCACGGTCACAGGCACCTTACGGATTTCGGTGGTGGCGAAGATGAATTTGACGTGTTCGGGCGGCTCCTCCAGCGTTTTCAACAGGGCGTTGAAGGCGGAGGTGGACAGCATGTGCACCTCATCGATGATGTAGATTTTGTAGCGGGCAGAGGCCGCCCGGTAGTGTACAGAATCGATGATTTCGCGGATGTCGCCCACGCCGGTGCGCGACGCAGCGTCCATTTCCATCACATCGACGTGGCGGCCTTCGGCGATTGCGGTGCAGTTGTCGCAGACCCCGCAAGGGTCGGTGGTCGGACCGCCGGTGCCATCGGCGCCAGTGCAGTTCATACCCTTGGCGATGATCCGCGCGGTGGTCGTTTTGCCGGTGCCGCGAATACCCGTCATGATGAAGGCCTGCGCGATGCGGCCTGCGTCGAACGCGTTTTTGAGCGTTCGCACCATGGCGTCCTGACCGATGAGGTCGGCAAAGGTGGCCGGACGGTACTTACGCGCCAGAACCTGATAGCCGCCGCTTGTGGTGGTGTCGCTCATGTCAATTCCTAGGATTCGAGTGTTGGTCAAACTTAGTGTGTGCGCCGTCAGCCGTCCACCTAGAGCATCCAAAGAATAATGCCGGTTATCACGGCCCCGACCGCAAGCACGGCGGCGGTAAAAGTCATGCGGGACGTTGGCTGCGCGGCGACGTCATTTTCAGTGAAGCGGCGATGCGCCTCGCAAGAGCGTTGCTGCGCGGACCAGAAGATGAAAAGCGCCACGCCGATGAAGATGCTGGCCCCGATTTTAGCAACCCACGTGGGCTCAAACGCGCCGAAAACGGCCTTCATGCCCAAGGCCAACGCGACGCAGGCCATGCCGGTGCGCATCCAGCCCGCGAAGGTGCGTTCATTGGCAAGCAAGGTGCGGTCCTCTGCCCAGCCAGTGCGGGTGGCGGCGAGTTCATGGTCGTCGGCGTCGTCTGGATTTGAATTCATAACAGGGAGTGTAGCCTATTCATCGCGCAGGACCAGTGCTGGCACCGTCTTGATTGGATCGGAGGAGCCGCGCACGCGAGACAGCGACCACGCGCCTTGCAACGTCATCCAAAGGGCGTCGGCAAGGGCGCGGGCCTTGGCTTCGGTCGCGCCTTTGGATGTGGCGTGGCGAACCGTGGCGTCGAGCCACATCTGGAAGATATCGCAGGTGGCTTGGCGGAATTCCGTGTTGGTGGGGCTCTCGAAAAGCGTCGCGCTGACGGGGCAGCCTATCCACTTGTCGTTGATGTCGAACAGCTTGGCGAGTTTGTAGCAGAAGGTCGTGACCCCGTCGCGCAGGCTGTCCGCGTCTTTGAAGGACGCGTCTAGGATTTGCAGCATCTGGTCAGCGGCAAAATGCGCGGCGGCAAGCGCGAGATCGGATTTGCCGTTCGGGAAGTGGTGGTAGAGGGAGCCTTTGGGGGCCTGCGCGGCGTCAAGTATCTCCGCCATGCCGACGCCGTGGTAGCCCTTGCGCTGAAACAAGAGGGCGGCCTGCGTGACAAGGCGGTCGCGGGTGGATGGGGTTTGAGCCATAGTTTTTTATTTCACAACTAGACCGAATGGTCTAGAGCTGCTAGTAGACCAATCAGTCTAGCGCCTGAAGGAGCCCGCAATGTCCTACATCCAGATCGCCGACTCGTCGCAGGTGATAGAGACCGACGTTTCCTTTCCGTCGGGCGGGCAGCCCCTAATGGGGCGGTTATATCGCCCGTCGCAACGGGTGCGTGCGATCGCGGTGCTGAATGCTGCGACTGCGGTGCGGCAACGGTTCTACCGCCCGTTTGCGCAGTGGTTGGCGACACAAGGCGTGGCTTGCCTGACCTATGATTACCGCGATTTCGGGGCATCGCAGCGCGGGCCAATGCGCGACGCGGGGGCGACGATGCTCGACTGGGGCATCCACGACGCGCAAGCGGCGCGGGACTTCGCCAAGGCTGAATTCCCTGACGCACCCTTATGGCTTATCGGGCACTCGCTGGGCGGCTTGCTGACGTCATTCCAGCGGGATTTGGGTCAGATCGACCGCGTAATCGCGGTGGCCAGCGGCTTTGTTCACGTGTCCGAGCACCCTTGGCCCTATCAGGCTTTGGCGCGGTTTTTCTGGCATGTGGGCGGGCCAATTGGCGCGAAGGTTGCGGGGTATTTACCGGGCAAGCTGATGCGCTTCGGGCCGGACCTGCCTGCGGATGTGTACTGGCAATGGCGCGCGCTTTGTACGAAACGGGAGTTCACCGCGACGCCTGAATGGCGGGATTTGCCGCCGGAGGATTTGACGGGGCTGCGCGCGCCGATGCGGCTGGTGGCGGTTGCGGATGATGTGATGGTGCCACCACGGGCGGTGTGGCGTTTGATGGAACGTCACCTTGAAGCGCCCATGGCGCAGAAGGTGCTAAAGCCGGAGGACTACGGGCTGGGCGCCATCGGGCACATCGGGGTTTTCGATCCGGCGAACAGCGCGTGCTGGGGCGATATTGTGGGGTGAGTTGGCCTTCTAGCGACATTGGCAAAAGACGACGGCGTGCCTGCAAGGCAAACAGGCCGTAGGTGAGAGGTTGGACATCGACCCAAGTGGGGCTCGTTGTGGCTGCTTCCTTCCGGATCTGACCAGGTTGGCGAGGCACTTGCCCGCGCCAACCCCTCACCGTCGATATAGGGGGAGATTCTGCGGAACGCAAGGTTTGCCAACGCTTGCTCCTCATGCCAGAAGCAATGCAACGAAGTGAGGGGCTAAGCGGTGAAACTTGCAGAAACGGTGACCTTTGGCGGATCTGGGTTGGACCGCGCGGCGCAGTTGCGCGGCGACGCGGATGCGTTGGCGGACCTGCTGCGAAAACCGGACACCGGCGTTTTGCCCGTTTGGCGCGGCAAGCCGCTGATCGTGGGGGAGGCCCGTGACCGCCCCGCGTGGCAGGCCGCGGACCACCCGATTTTTGCCCATGCGGATGAGGCGCCGATCTTCCTCGGGCTGGACAATGGCGCCGCGCGGTTCTCGCGCGATATCTCCGGCTGGGAGCCGGACGAAGCCTTGGACGCGCTCAACGATTTTCTGGACCCGTCAGAGCAGCACTTCCCCGGTATGCCCCGCGACGAGCGGTTCTCCGAGTTGCGCGCGGTGATGAGCCATTTGAATGCCCGCGATGCGGAGTTGATTGCGGCGGCAAAGGCCATCGGAAGCTGGCATGAAACCCACGGGTTCTGCGCCAGATGCGGGGGAAAAAGCTCTATCTCTATGGCGGGCTGGCAGCGCGACTGCGACATCTGCGGCGCGCACCATTTCCCGCGCACGGACCCCGTGGTGATCATGCTGGTGACGCATGGCAACTCGGTGCTCATGGGTCGCTCCCCCGGGTGGCCCGAGGGGATGTATTCGTGCCTTGCAGGCTTTGTGGAGCCGGGGGAGACCATCGAGGCCGCAGTGCGCCGCGAGACATTCGAGGAGGCAGGCATCGAGGTCGGCGCGGTGGAATATCTGTCGAGCCAGCCGTGGCCCTTCCCCGCGTCCTTGATGATCGGGTGTCGCGGTCACGCCGTCACCACCGAGATCACGGTTGACCCCGAAGAGATCGAAGACGCGATCTGGGTCACCCGCGAAGAGATGTTGGAGACGTTTGCGGGCAACAATCCCGAAATGAAACCGGCACGCAAAGGCGCAATCGCGCATTTCCTGTTGCTTAACTGGCTTCAGGATACGTTAGACTAACAGTATAAATTTAATGAGCGGGCAGACATGAAGTTTTCCACCAAGGAAGATCTGGAAATTCCTATCGACGACGTGTTTCACATGCTGTCGGACTTTGACGGCTTTGAACGCGCAATTTTGCGCCACGGCGCGGATGTGACACGCACGGACAAGATGGGCGTCGCCGGTGTTGGCGCGTCTTGGACGGCGCGCGCAACGGTGCGCGGCAAGAAGCGCGAATTCGTGGTGAAGCTTGTGGAGTTCGACCGCCCGAACCAGATGCTGTTCGATGTGAAGACCAAGAACATGACCGCGACGTTCCTTGTGGAGCTGGTGGCGATGTCACGCACACGCACGCGGATGCGGGTGGAGCTGGACGTGCGGCCACAAACCCTGTCGGCGCGGTTGTTGATGCAGTCAGCCAAGCTGGCCCGCAACACATTGAACCGTCGCTACAAGACGCGGATCGCACATTTCGCTACGGATCTGGAAGAGCGTTACAAAAAAGGCCTTCGCACAGCGAACGCTTAATTGGCGAGGGCGAGTTGCAGTACGGTGTCGACGCTATCCGACAGTTCGCGGTCATCTGACAGCGCGGCGTCTATCTGTACCCACTGGGCGTCCATCGCGTCATCATCCGCCACGGGCACCCCGTCCACGTAGTCGCACAGCACCACCGCCAGCAGGTAGTGATAGCCCTCCGTGATCACATCAACATTGGTGAGGTAGCGCAGGGGCGTGGCGGTCACGCCCGTTTCCTCGTGCAATTCGCGCGCGGCGGCGTCCAGTGCGGTTTCGCCCAACTCCACATGACCGCCGGGGAAGCCCCATTGACCCGCGTTTGGCGGATTGCGGCGCTGCACAAGCAGCACTTGGCCGTCCTTGATGACAACCGCAATCGCCCCAAGCTTGGGGCGGCGCGGCTCAGTCACGGGCGAAGGCTGCGGGATACGTGCCAAGGACTTTGATCTCCGAGGTGAAGAACTCCAGCTCCTCCATCGCGTGCTGCACGCCGATGTCATCGGGGTGGCCCGCAATGTCGGCATAGAATTGCGTCGCAGTGAATTCGCCGTCGACCATGTAGCTTTCCAGCTTGGTCATGTTCACGCCGTTGGTCGCGAAGCCGCCCATCGCTTTATACAGCGCGGCCGGGATGTTGCGCACGTTGAACACGAAGGATGTGATCATATGGGTGTCGCCACGCCGCGCCATGTCGGCCTTTGGCGACATGATCAGGAAGCGCGTGGTGTTGGTGTCGTGGTCTTCAATGTCGCGGGCCAGCACTTCAAGCCCATGCGTGTCGGCAGCCATTTCTGACGCTAAGACGCCAACGCCGGCCTCCGGTTGCGCGGCAAGTTCGGCGGCGGCGCCAGCGCTGTCGGCGGCGGCCTCCCCACGGATGCCGTGCGCCTCTAGGTAGGCGCGGCATTGCGGGATCAACACCAGATGCGCCCGCACGGTCTTGATGCTGTCCAGCGCGGTGCCCTTCGGGGCCATCAGCGCGATGCGGACCCGCACGAAAGCCTCATCAATGATATGCAGCCCGGACTCGGGCAGAAGGCGGTGAATATCGGCAACCCGCCCGTAAGTGGTGTTCTCCACCGGCAGCATGGCAAGGGCGGCGGCACCGGTGCGAACAGCGTCAATGACCTCCTCGAACGTGGTGCAGGGCAGGGGCTCCATATCGGGGCGCGCGCGCACGCAAGCCTCGTGAGAATAGGCGCCGAGCTCCCCTTGGAACGCAATTTTCTGAGTCATAGTGCATTTTCCCGCAAAAAGGCGTTTAGTCGCGGTGTCTAGCCCTTGCGGAACAGTATGGGAAGACGATACATACCGCCGAAACGCCAAACGGGTGAGAGACAGACATGTTTGACACGATGACAATGACCAAAGTCCTAGGCGCCGCTTGCGGATCGCTTCTGGTATTCCTTCTGGGCAGCTGGGCCGCAGATATCATCTATCACGGCGGCGACGGCGGTCATGGCGATGAGCATGTGCAAGCCTATGTCATCGAAGTGGAAGGCGGCGACGCCGACGTCGAAGAGGAAGTGGTAGAGGTCGACTTTGCAGCCCTGATGGAAACAGCCGACGCCGAGAAAGGCGCAAAGGTTTTCTCCAAGTGTAAAGCTTGCCACAAACTGGACGAAGGCGCGAACGGCACTGGCCCGTCGCTCTACGCGATCGTTGGCAAAGACATCGCAGCGATGGACGGCTACGGCTACTCCGACGCATTGCTTGGCATCGACGGCGCATGGACGCCTGAAGAGCTGCAAGCCTTCCTTGAAAACCCTAAAGGCTACGCGCCAGGGACCAAGATGGGCTTTGCCGGTTTGAAGAAGCCAACAGACCGCGCCAACCTGATTGCCTACCTCGAAACGGTCGGCGGCTAAGCCAAATCGACAAGAATTCATGAAAGGCCGCCCCAAAAGGGCGGTCTTTTTCGTTTGGGGTGCGTCTCATTGCTCACAATTGCGCAATCGGCCTTGATTGTTGGACACATCCAACTTCTTTTATCGTAGCCTAAGCGTCACGCGCCCATGATCGAACACCGGAGGATCCAAATGAAGAACCGCCACTCGCAAGCCCTTGCCCGCCGCCACCCCGCGCAAAGCCGCAGGATGAAATGGATGGGCGCAGGTTTGTTATTGGTGGCGGCAACGCTGACCTCCGTGAACGTGGCGCGGGCGGAGACGATCATCAAGGCGCACGGATTTTCCGACTTTGGCGAACTCAAATACCCCGAAGGTTTCGCGCATCTGGACTACGTGAACCCCGACGCCCCAAAGGGCGGCGAGGTGTCGGTCTCCGCGTCAGGCACCTTTGACAGCATGAACCCGTTCAGCCGCAAAGGCCGCGCAGGTGCGCTGTCAGGCAACGCGTTTGAGCAGTTGATGGTCACCGTGGATGATGACCCTTACGGCTCCTACTGCCTGCTGTGCGAGTCGCTGGAGTATCCCGAAAGTCAGGAATGGGTGATCTTCAACCTGCGCCCAGAAGCAAAATTTTCCGACGGAACGCCCCTGACGGCGCATGACGTGGTCTTCACCGTGAACAGCGCGCTGACGGACGGCCTGCCGTCCTTCGCCAAGGCCGTATCCAAGTTCTACAAAAGCTATGAGGCGCTGGACGATCACCGAATCAAATTTACCTTCAACGACGGTCTGCCGCGCAAGGGCTTGATCCTGCAAGCGGGCGCATCCTTCGTGTTCTCTAAAGCATGGTTCGAGGCGAATAACGCCAACATCAAAGACGCACGGCTGGAGCCGGCTGTTGGCTCTGGGCCATATGTGGCGAAGGTCATCGACCCGCCCCGCCGCCTGATCTACGAGCGCAACCCTGACTATTGGGGCGCGGACCTGCCGATCAACAAGGGCCGCTGGAATTTCGACAGCATCCGCATCGAGTATTTCGCCGACGACACGGCGGCGATGGAGGCCTTCAAAAGCGGCGTCTACAACTTCCGCCGCGAAAGCAGCTCCCTCAAGTGGGCCACGGCTTATGACTTTCCGGGCGTGAAGGATGGCACCATCGTGAAGGCGGAGCTGCCAAACGGCAGCCTGCCCCCAGCATATGGCATGGTCTTCAACCTGCGCCGCGACAAGTTCGACGACCCGCGCGTGCGCGAGGCGTTGCAGCTGATGTATAACTTTACATGGACCAACGAGACATTGCAGTTCGGCCTGTTCGCCCAGCGGGATTCGTTCTGGCAGAACACCGATCTGGCGGCGCATGGCGTGGCCGAAGGGTTGGAGTTGGAGTATCTCAAATCCGTCGAGCACCTGCTGGAGGACAAATCCGTCCTGACAGAGCCTGTGGTGATGGCGCACAAAAGCAGCGGTCGGCAATTGGACCGCAAGAACATGCGCAAGGCCAACGCGCTGCTGGCAGAGGCCGGCTGGGAAGCTGACGCGAACGGTGTTTTGTCGAAAGACGGCAAGCCGCTGGAGATTGAGTTTCTGTCGGGCAGCGTCGCCTACGACCGCCTGATCCAGCCCTATATCGAGAATCTGAAGCGCGTGGGCATCCAAGCCAAATACACCCGCGTCGACCCCGCCCAATACACCAACCGCGAGCGCGGGTTTGACTGGGATATGATCTACGACGGCTACGCGAACTACATCCAAGAAGACAACGGCATCTCGCAGCGCTTCGGCTCTGAAGATGCGGAGTATTCGCTATTCAACCCGTCGGGTTACAGCTCTCCGGCGGTGGATGCGCTGATCAAGGTGATGCTGGACGCCAAGACGCTGGAGGAGATGCAAGCCGCCGTGCGCGCCGCTGACCGTATCCTGCGCGCCGCGCGGATCATGATCCCCGCGTGGTACAATGACACCTTCTGGGTCGCCTATTACGATATGTTTGAGCACCCCGAAAAATTGCCGCCGCTGGCCTTGGGTCATCTTGATTTTTGGTGGTATAACGCTGACAAGGCTGCGGCCTTGAAGGCAAAAGGCGCCCTCTAGAGGCGTCGGATAGAACAGGCGGTACGACCCCGATATGGGCGCATATATCCTCAGACGGCTGTTGCTGGTGATCCCGACATTGATCGGGATCATGATCGTGAATTTCGCGTTAACGCAGTTCGTGCCTGGTGGCCCGATCGAGCAGATCATCGCCAACCTTGAAGGTCAGGGCGATGTGTTCGAGGGCATCTCCGGCGGAAGCAACGACAGCCAGTTGGAAAGCCTGAGCACCGACAGCAAATACGAGGGCGCGCGCGGCTTGCCGCCGGAATTCATCGCCAAGCTGGAGAAAGAGTTCGGCTTCGACAAACCGCCGGTGGAGCGGTTCCTCAACATGATGTGGAATTATCTGCGGTTCGATTTCGGCGAAAGCTACTTCCGGTCCGTCAGTGTGATTGATCTGGTGTTGGAGAAAATGCCCGTGTCGATCACGCTGGGTCTGTGGTCCACCCTGATTGCCTATATGGTGTCGATCCCACTGGGTATCCGCAAGGCGGTTCGTGACGGCTCCAGCTTTGATACGTGGACCTCTGCGCTGATCATCATGGCCTACTCCATCCCCGGGTTCCTGTTTGCGATCATGCTGCTGGTGTTCTTCGCCGGTGGCTCGTTCTACCAGTGGTTCCCGCTGCGCGGTCTGACGTCCGACGATTTTGACCAGCTTAGCGCGGTGGGCAAGGTGCTGGACTACCTGTGGCACATCGTGCTGCCGGTCACGGCTTCCACCATCGCGGCCTTTGCCACGCTGACGCTGTTGACCAAGAACTCTTTCCTCGACGAGATCAAGAAGCAGTATGTGATCACCGCGCAGGCCAAGGGCCTGTCGGAGCGTAAGGTTCTTTATGGCCACGTGTTCCGCAACGCGATGCTGATCGTAATTGCCGGTTTCCCAAGCCTGTTTATGGGGATTTTCCTGACGGGCTCCCTGATTATCGAGTTGATATTCTCGCTCGACGGGTTGGGCCGCTTGGCGTTCGAGGCCACGGTCGCGCGCGATTATCCGGTGGTGTTCGGGACGCTTTATTTCTTCGGCCTGCTGGGCCTGATCGTCGGCATCCTGTCGGACCTGATGTATGTGTTCGTAGACCCGCGCATCGACTTTGAAAGTCGCGAGACATGAAGCTATCTCCCCTGAACCAGCGCCGCTGGACCAACTTCAAACGCAACCGCCGTGCGTTGTGGTCGCTGTGGATTTTCTCCGTCTTGTTCGGCCTGTCGCTCTGCGCGGAGTTGATCGCCAACGACAAGCCGATCTTGGTTAAATACCGTGGGGAACTGTTTACCCCGATCACCAGCTTCTATCCGGAAACCGCCTTTGGCGGCGATCTGCGCACCGAAGCCGTGTACCGCGACATAGAGATACAATGCCTGATCAAGACCGGCGGCATCGAGGACTGTTGGGATGACCCTGACGCCGTGATGGAAGAGGCCGCGACAGGCACCTTTAACGGGGAGCCGGTGGAGCAGGGGTGGATCATCTCCCCAATCATCCCGTTCAGCTACACGACCATCGTGGACCGTCCGGGCACGGCCCCCGCGGCCCCTGACGCGATGAACTGGCTGGGCACCGACAACACGTCGCGCGATGTGGCGGCGCGGGTGATCTACGGCTTCCGCCTGTCGATCGTTTTCACCTTGGTGGTCACCGTGGCGTCCTCCCTGATCGGGATCGCGGCGGGGGCTGTGCAGGGCTTCTTTGGCGGGCGGGTCGATCTGATCTTCCAGCGCGTTTTGGAAATCTGGGGCGCGACACCCAGCCTCTATGTCATCATCATCATGTTCGCTATTCTGGGCCGCAGCTTCTGGCTGTTGGTGTTCCTGTCGATCCTGTTCGGCTGGCCCGCTTTGGTGGGCGTGGTGCGCGCGGAATTCCTGCGTGCGCGCAACTTTGAATACGTCCGCGCAGCGCGTGCCTTGGGGGTGTCCAACACCACGATTATGTTCCGCCACATGCTGCCCAACGCCATGGTGGCGACGCTGACGTTCCTGCCATTCATCGTCACGGGCACCATCGGGATGTTAGCGGCGCTGGACTTCTTGGGCTTCGGCTTGCCCGCCTCCGCCCCGTCACTGGGGGAGTTGATTTTGCAAGCCAAGCAAAACCTGCAAGCCCCGTGGCTGGCGATCACGGCTTTCACCACCTTCGCGGTGATGTTGTCGCTGCTTGTGTTCATATTCGAGGGCGTGCGCGACGCATTTGACCCCAGAAAGACCTTCCAATGACTGTGCTGCTGGACGTCAAAGACCTGCGGGTAAGCTTTCGCCAAGATGGCGAAGTGACCGAGGCCGTAAAAGGCGTAAGCTTCCATGTGGACCGTGGTGAAACCGTGGCCTTGGTGGGCGAATCCGGTTCCGGCAAATCGGTGTCGGCACTGTCGACGGTGCAGCTTCTGCCCGATAGCGCCACGGTCACGGGGCAGATCAGCTACGACGGCCGTGACCTGTCCGCCGCGACACAGCGCGAGTTGCGCCAAGTGCGCGGCAACGACATCAGCTTTATCTTCCAAGAGCCGATGACGTCGCTGAACCCGCTGCACACGCTGGAAAAGCAGATCACCGAAAGCCTGAGCCTGCACCAAGGGTTGCGCGGCGATGCCGCCCGCGCGCGGGTGATCGAGCTGCTCAACAAGGTCGGCATCCGCGATCCGGAAAGCCGCCTGTCCAGCTATCCGCACCAGCTATCTGGCGGGCAACGCCAGCGCGTGATGATCGCCATGGCGCTGGCCAACGGGCCGGAGCTTTTGATTGCGGACGAGCCGACAACCGCGCTCGACGTGACCATTCAGGCGCAAATTCTTGAACTGCTCGCGGATTTGAAAAAGCGCGAAGACATGTCGCTGCTGTTCATTACCCATGACCTAGGCGTGGTGCGCAAAATCGCTGACCGCGTTTGCGTGATGCAGCATGGCGTCATCGTAGAAACCGGCCCGACGGCCGAGATTTTTGACAACCCGCAGCACCCCTACACCAAGCTGTTGCTTGACGCGGAGGCCACGGGCATCCCCGACCCCGTGCCCGCAGGCGCTAAGGAGATGGTGTCGACCGAAGATTTGCGCATCTGGTTCCCGATCCAGACGGGCCTGCTCAAACGTACCACGGGGCATGTGAAGGCCGTGAACGCGGCCAGCATTTCCGTCCGCGCGGGGGAGACGTTGGGTATTGTTGGCGAATCCGGGTCAGGCAAAACGACGTTGGCGCTGGCCATCATGCGGCTGATCTCCAGCAAGGGCCCGATCCATTTTGAGGGGCGCGACATCCAAGGGTTAAGCTCCAAAGAGCTGCGCCCGCTGCGTGCGGACATGCAAATCGTGTTCCAAGACCCTTATGGCTCTCTCAGCCCACGTATGACGGTGGAGCAGATCATCGCCGAAGGGCTGGGCGTCCATGGCACCAAGCCAGGGCAGGATCGCCGCCAGATGGTCGCCGATATCATGACCGAAGTGGGCCTGAAGCCCGAGATGATGCACCGTTATCCACACGAATTTTCCGGTGGCCAGCGCCAGCGTATCGCCATTGCGCGCGCGATGATCCTGCGGCCCAAGCTGGTGGTGTTGGACGAACCGACGTCGGCGCTGGATATGACGGTGCAGGTGCAAATCGTGGAGCTGTTGCGCGATCTGCAAAAGAAGTACGGGCTGGCCTATCTGTTCATCAGCCACGACCTGAAAGTCGTGCGCGCGATGTCGCATAAGGTTCTGGTGATGAAGCAGGGCGATGTGGTTGAGGCTGGCAACAGCGAAGAGCTGTTTGCCAACCCGCAAGTCCCCTACACCCAGCAATTGCTGGCCGCAGCGCTGGACCTAAAGGCGGGTTAGCGTATCCTGCCTAGGATGCGCCGGGGCCGCGTACTTCACAGTTATGACCGCGTGCGCTGAGGCGCTGACAGGCCAACGTGGCCTTACCTTGTGACAGGCCCACGAAGTTTGCTTCCCACCCACGTGGGCGGTTCACGACCTTGCGCAGGGCTTCGTCCAGCGTGCCGATCTCTTGCAGCGCGGTCTTCAGCAGCAAACGCTCCGCGCGGTCGCGGGTCGTGTGACGACCCAGCGAGATGGACCAGTGACGCCCGCCCGAGGTAGAGGCGCGGGTGATGATCCGGCGCGGCTTGGGCTTGCTAAGTGGCTCCGCCAGCTCGATCGAGGTCTGCACCAGATTTTGTGGTCTGCGCACAGGCGTAACCGTGGCCCCCGCCAAATCGGTGGGGGAGGCCGCGCGGGTGGCCACTTCGTTGCGCGACTGGATCACGTTGTTGTCCACGCTCTCAACAATGGCGAGCAGCATTTCCTCCGACGGGCCGCGATCAGGCCGTTGCGCAGGCCGTGGGCTGCGTGACGTGATGGCTGGCGCAACCTTGATAACCTTCGGTTCCTGCACGGACAGATTTGGACGCGACGGCTTGCTCAACGTGGCGCGGGACGGGGCGCGTTTGAAGCCCATGTCCAGCAGTTCCGCCACACGGGCGTTACGTGCCGCTGTGGATGTGCCGCCGAAGACGGTGGCAATCACACGCTCGTTGCCGCGCTCCGCAGAGGCCACAAGGTTGAAACCGGCGGCGCGGGTGTAGCCTGTTTTGATGCCGTCAGCGCCTTTGTAGTTTTGCAAAAGGCGGCGGTTGGTGTTGGACACTTGCTTCACACCAGCATGGGTCGTTTGGCGCGAGAACAGGTTGTAGTACTGCGGGTAGTCGTAGATCAGGTGGCGCCCCAGCGTGGTCATGTCACGGGCCGTGGACAGGTGGCCGCTTTCGGTCAGACCGTGAGCGTTCTTGAAAGTGGTGTTGGTCATGCCAAGGGCCTTGGCCATCGCGTTCATGCGACGGGCAAATGCGGCCTCGGAGCCGGACACAGCCTCCCCAAGCGCGGTGGCGGCGTCATTGGCGGATTTCACCGATGCCGCGCGGATCAGATAGCGGATGGCGATGCGTTGACCAGATTTCAGGCCCAGCTTTGACGGCTGCTCAGCGGCAGCCTTGCGCGAAATCTTCACCTTGGTTTCCAAGGTGATCTCCCCGCGACGGATCGCATCGAAGACGACGTAAAGCGTCATCATCTTTGTCAGGGACGCTGGGTGCAGCCGTGTATCCGCATTCCGCGAATGCAGCACCTCGCCGGTCCGCGCATCCATAACAAGGGCTGCATAGGGGGCGGCGTTCGACGCCCCGGTCCATGCAGATGCCACAAGAATAACCAGTCCCAAGCGGACTGCGTTTAAAAGACGTAAAATCACGACGCCTGCCCATTTTGCCTCGGAGATGTCGTTGCATCTCCATTTATTATTTTCAGCCGATCATCGACCTTTGAATCACACGTAGCACAAAGGGGGCATTCCGAAAACAGTTTAGTTTCAGCAAGTTTGCAGGTGTCGTTGAAGTGCCGCAGCCACATCTAGTGGTGAAAATGCACCGTGCCACTACATGGCCGAAGAGGCATTTTAGGTCTCGGCGGGGAACCGCAATTCGCAACGCTGCTGCTTCAAAAGTGCTTCGCGTTTCAATTCGGTTTCTTTGGCCTTAAGCGAGCGTAATTTGCGCTTTTCTTGCTCCAGATCGACGGCCACCGGTTTCTTGGTGGTGACGGGCTGCGGGTAGTTGCAAAAGCTGAACCTGCCGTCGCCGCCGATCCCCGTGCCGATGCAGAAGTTGGTGTAAATCACCGTGCGGGTTTCGGTCTGGATGGCATAGCCGCGATCCAGCGTCGCTTGCGTGTCCTCAATCAGCGCTTGCACGATGCGCAGATCCTGCACCGCCTCCTGCTCGCAGGTTTCACGGGGGCTGGCGCAGGCGGCCAGCAGCACGAACGGGATAATCAGGGCTTTATTCATGACGCGACAATACTCCAGCTGCGACCGCAAGGGAACGTGACACTTGTCCTTCGCAGATGTTAGCACACGGTAAATAAAAGTAGGACAAGCCCGTGACTGACGATTTTGACACCAAGAAAGCCCAAGCCTCCGCGTGGTTCCGTAGCCTGCGCGACGATATCGTCGCCGCGTTCGAGGGTTTGGAAGCCACGCAAGCCACTGGCCCCTTCGCGGATCAACCTGCGGGCAAATTCGAAGTCTCGCAAACCAAGCGCAGTTCGGCAGATGGCAGCGACGCGGGCGGCGGCTTGATGAGCGTTATGCGCGGCGGGCGCGTGTTCGAGAAAGTCGGCGTCAATGTCTCAACCGTTTACGGCACGTTGGGCGAGCGCGCGCAGAAGGCGATGGCCGCGCGCGGCGTGCCGGGCATGGCCGATGACCCTCGGTTCTGGGCCGCTGGTATTTCGCTGGTGGCGCATATGCAAAACCCGCAGACTCCTGCGGTTCACATGAACACCCGCATGTTCTGGACGCCGGGCGCGTGGTGGTTTGGCGGTGGCTCCGACCTGAACCCCTGCATAGAGCGCGCGGAGGACACGGACTTTTTCCACGGCGTCCTGAAGGACTACTGCGACAAGCACGACGCAACCTATTACCCGCGCTTCAAGGAATGGGCGGATGAATATTTCTACGTCCCGCACCGCAATCGCGCACGTGGCGTGGGCGGCATTTTCTATGATGACCTGAACACCGGCGACTGGGACCGCGACTTTGCCTTTACCCAAGACGTCGGCCGCGCCTTTTTGCCCGCCTTCATGGGCGTCACCGAAAAATGGCGTGACGCGCCGTGGACCGACGCCGACAAAGAGGCGCAGCTTGTCCACCGCGGCCTCTATGCCGAATACAATCTGGTCTACGACCGCGGCACCAAGTTCGGGCTGGAAACCGGCCATGACGCGAACGCCGTATTGATGAGCCTGCCGCCCGTCGCCAAATGGACCTGAGCTAGCCCACCAGCGCGTCAAATTTGGCGGCGCAGATAAAGTCGTTGGGCGACAGCCCGCCCAACTCGTGTGACGTGAAAATAACCCTGCAATAGCCCCACCCGAATTGCACATCGGGGTGGTGGCCTTCCTTGTCGCCCAGAAAGGCGGCGATGTTGGCGTGGTAAACAGCCTTGGCGAAGCCTTTGAATTTCATCTCGCGGGTCAGGCTGCTGGTGTTGTCGTCCAATACCCAGTCGCCGTGCAGCTGTGGCATTTTCTCTTCGGCCTCGGCGCGCGTCATCACAACGCCGCCGCCCGCGCATACATCGCAAGATTGCTGGTTCAGGTCCGTGTCAGTGGTCATGTCATCCTGCCTTTTGTTTTGGGGGATATGCGGGGGCGAACAGCCCAAGGTCTTGGGCCGCGTGAACATCTGCGATCAGGTCACGTTCGGCGGCCTGAAGCAACGTGTCGATGTCTTCTAGCACAAAATAGATAGGCTGGTGGATGTCGATCCGGTAGGGCGTGCGTAAGATGTCCATGACGTTGAATTCGCGCCTTATAACATCCGCGCCGTGTACGCTGTGCGGCAGCTCGGTGGGGGACGACGCAAGACCGGAGCCAAGCGCCTTGAACGCCCCACCGTCCCTTGTCAGGCCGAACTCGATGGTGAACCAATATAACCGGATCAGCCACGCGTGATCCTTTGCCTCCGCCGTCATCCCCGCCTTGCCGATGGCTTCGGAAAAGCTGGCAAAGCGTTGGTCGGTCAGCAGCGGCGTGTGACCGAAAATCTCGTGGAAGATATCCGGCTCCTTGATGTAGTCGAAATCCGCTCTGCTGCGGATGAAGGACGCGGCGGGGAAGGTTTTATTGGCCAGCATGGTGAAGAACTGGCGAAAGCCGATCAGCGCGGGCACTGGCTCCACTTGCCAGCCGGTCAGCTCGCGCAGGCGGGCGGATATGTCGGGGCATTGCGGCACGCGGTCGTCGGGCAGGCCAAGCGTGTCGAAACCCGCAAGATACTCCGCCGCGCAAAGCGCGCGAATGTTCGGAAGCTGCTGCGCATATAGATCGCGCCAAACGCCGTCCTCCTCGGACGTGTAGTCGATATATCCGGCGTCATCCGCCACTTTGGCCGTGTAGGCACTGTGTTTTGTCATGTCATTTCCTCCGCCACGGGTAGGATATGACGCGTGGGGCGGTATTTTTGTTCTCGTTGTCGGGTAAAACTGATCTAATGGGGTAAATATTTCCCTCAATGCGGAAAATCAGGGTAACATGTCGAATGATCATTGATGATACCGACAAGAAGATACTGCGTCTGCTGCAAAAGGATGCCCGCCTCAGCACCAAGGATGTGGCGGCGGCGGTGAACATGTCGATCTCCCCCTGTTGGCGCCGGATCAAGCGGTTGGAGGACGCGGGGCTGATCGAGGATTACGTGGCCGTTCTGGACCGCAAAAAGCTGGGGCTGGGGGCGCTGGCCTATGTGCACGTGTCCTTGCTGGACCACACGACTGCCTCCATCGAAGCGTTTGACCGGCTCGTGCAATCCGACGACGAGATCACAGAATGCAGCGCCATCACAGGTGATAGCGACTATGTGCTCAAGATCGTGGCGCAAGACCCCGAAGATTTGGAGCGCTACCTGATGCAGCGATTGCTGGGGTCCGGATTAGTGCGGTCGTCGAACACCAATTTCGTGCTGCGCAACACAAAGTCACGCGGCGCGCTTCCGGTGATCTAGGCGCTAGGCCTTGTCCGACAGCAGGTCGGTCTCGCCTTCCTCAACGGTAGCGTCGGCGGCAATCTCGGTGATCTGCTCCTGCTCGTTGCCAAGGTTGCCCTCCGCCTCGGAGGAGGCAGAGGCGGATTCAACCACGGTCCCCAACTCATGCACGCTTTCGCTGATTTCCTGATTGGCGATCTGCTGCGCGCGGGCTTCGGCTTTGCCGCCAAGCTGCAATACCGGCACACCTTGCGGGAATATAACCTCCCGCGCGTCGTCCGGCATGGAGATGCCTTCCTCCGTCAGCGCCTTCTTGATCAGCCGCAGCAACGCGGACTTCACTTTCAGGACGGAGTACGCGTGCGCATCGATCCAGAAGTAGGCTTTGATATTCACCGTGGAGCTGCCCAGACTGTCCACCAGGATCATCGGCGCAGGTTCCGCCAATGTCGCTTGGTGGCTGGCGATCACCTGCAAAATGATCTCCTGCGCGTGCGCCACCGATACGTCGTAGCCAACACCCACTTCCAGCGTGTCGCGGCGGTTGGCGGAGGCGGAATAATTCACGATGGTGTTCTTGAAGATCGCCGCGTTCGGGATTTGGATGTGGTTGCCCTCAGGGCTCAGCAACACGGTGGAGCGGGTATTCATCGACAAAACGGTGCCGCCCATGCCGGTGACTTCAATGTATTCGCCCGCGCGGAACGGGCGGCGTATGGACAGCAGCAATGACGCCAGAAAGTTCTCCGCGATGTCACGAAAGGCAAAGCCGACCACGATCCCCAAAACCCCCGCGCCGCCAACCACCGATACGGCAATCTGCGTCAGTCCGGCGACTTGCAATACGATGAACAGCCCTAGCAGAAAGATCGGCAGGGCAATCGTCCGCGCAAGAATGTCGCGCAGGAAGGGCGAGCCCACGCCGCTCAGGAACCAGCGCCGCAACCCGCGCGCCGCCAGCGACGACAGCCACCACGTGAACGGCAAAATCACGATGGCCAATAAAATCAGCGGAAGGGAGGTGATGATCCGGTTGCCCAGATCCTTGATCTCCGACAGGGCAGGGGCAAAGGACCAGTTGGCTTCTTGCGTCACCTGAATGCGGTTGACCACGGCCACCACGTCTTGCGTCTTGGACGCCAATTCGCGCGCCCATGTCTTGTGGTCGACGGTGTTGGTGCGCCCGTCCAGAAAGACGATGCCGTCTTTCACTTCCACGCGGGCGGATGTGTACCAGCCGGTTGAGCGCATGATCTCCACCACCCGCTTGGCGATTTCGTCGTCGCGGGCGACAGGCTCCACCGAGACGGCTTGGGCGGGGGCGGTCACCTCATCCTCGGCGGTCGTGGCCTCTTGGGCCAACGCAGGGAAAGACAGAGCGATTACAGCGCAAAGCGCGAACAGGATACGGGTCATCATACGCCCGACCCTAGCGGGACGGGCGGCTGTTATTCCAGTGAAAAGAGAGTGAATCTACGCGGTTGTTTCGCGCACCGTGTCGATCATCAACTGCACATTGTCAGGGTTGGCGTCTGGTGTGATGCCGTGCCCGAGGTTGAAGATATGCGGCCCCTTGGAGAAGGCTTTGACGATGGCGCGGGTTTCATCCACCAGATCCTGCCCGCCCGTCACCATGTGGCGCGATGCAAGGTTGCCTTGGACGCAGCCGTCGACTTGCACATGCTCTGCGGCCCAGTCGGCGGAGACGGAGTTATCCAACGCCACGCAATCCGCGCCGGTGGCCTTGGCGAACCCGATGTAGTTGTCACCCGCTTCGCGTGGAAACGCGATGATTGGCGTGTTCGGGTGGCGGGCTTTCAGCGCGGTGATGATCTTCTGCGCGGGCTCCAGCGAATACTTCTGGAACGCGTCGCCTTTCAGCGATCCGGCCCAGCTGTCGAACAGCTTCACCACTTCCGCACCAGCTTCGATCTGCGCCGACAGGTATTCGATCGTCGAGGCTGTAATCAGGTCAATGAGCGCGTCAAACGTGGCAGGGTCTTCAACCCGCAGCTTGTGTGCGGGGGCCTGATCCGGCGTACCTTGGCCCGCAATCATATAGGTGGCCACCGTCCACGGCGCGCCCGCGAAGCCGATCAGCGTCGTGTCTTTCGGCAAGGCGCCCGCAAGGTTGCGCACGGTTTGGTAGATGGGGGCCAGATGCTCATGCACATCGGACGCGCCTTTCAGTTTGGCGAAATCGCCCGCACCCGTGACCGTCGACAGCCGTGGGCCTTCGCCGGTGACAAACCACAGGTCAGCGCCCAAGGCTTGCGGCAGCAGCAGGATGTCGGCAAACAGGATCGCCGCGTCAAACCCGTAGCGGCGGATCGGTTGCAACGTCACTTCTGTCGCCAGCTCCGGATTGTAGCACAGCGACAGGAAGTCGCCGGCTTCTGCGCGGGTGGCTTTGTATTCCGGCAGGTAGCGGCCCGCTTGGCGCATCATCCAGATCGGCGGCGTGTCCAGTGTTTCGCCTGCTAAGGCGCGCATGATTGTCTTTTGCTGGGCCATCGCCAAACTCCTTATGTTGCGACCTCTTGTCCGCGCTCGGGCGACCGAATGTCAAGGCGACAGCTTGTCAGCCCAACTATGCCCATTTATGCAGGCAACCATGGCATTGAACCTTCCCACCCCGACCTCACCCTTGCGGATTGGCACCCGCGGATCGCCCCTTGCTTTGGCGCAGGCCTATGAGACGCGCGCGCGACTGATGGCAGCATTTGATTTGCCCGAAGAAGTCTTTGAGGTGGTGGTGATCAAAACCACGGGCGACGCCATTCTGGACCGTCCCTTGAAGGAAATCGGCGGCAAGGGTTTGTTCACCCGCGAGATCGAGGACGACTTGCTGTCCGGCCAGATCGACATCGCGGTGCATTCGATGAAGGACATGCCGGTGGAGCAGCCCGCAGGCCTGCTGCTCGACACCTATCTGCCGCGCGAAGATGTGCGCGACGCGTTTGTATCCCTGACGGTGAATTCCATTTCGCAGCTGGAGCAGGGGGCCACCGTCGGCACATCCTCCCTGCGCCGCCGTGCGCAAATTTTGCATCGCCGCCCCGATCTGGACGTGGTTGAGTTTCGCGGCAACGTGCAAACGCGGCTCAAAAAGCTGAACGCGGGCGTGGCGAGCTGCACGTTCCTCGCGATGGCGGGGTTGAACCGCTTGGGGCTGGACGCGATTCCCGCCACGGGGATCGAAACCGACGACATGCTGCCCGCCGTGGCGCAGGGCGCCATCGGGATAGAGCGGCGCGGCGATGATGCCCGCGTGGCAGAGATGCTGTCGGCGATCCACGATATTCCCACGGGCCAACGGCTGGCATGCGAACGCGCCTATCTGGCGCAACTCGAAGGCTCCTGCGAGACACCCATCGCTGGGTTGGCAGAGCTGGACGGCGGCACGGTAAACTTCCGCGCCGAAATCCTGCGCCCCGACGGCACAGAGGCGCTCAGCGACGCAGAGTCGTCCACTATCGAAGACGCCGCCGAAATGGGCCGCGCCGTGGCGGACCGCCTAACAGCCCGCGCCCCCAAGGACTTCTTTGACTGGCGGAGCTAGCATTCCATCTCTGCTGAGATCGGTTTCGAGCCCAGAGCGATCGATGGTGTGTTTTGCACAGGTGTCCGCTATCCAATTGCGGTCAAAGACCTTCAACAACCACTTGGGTTTTGAACAGGGTTTTTGGCGTAAGCTTAAAAGGTTCGCGACAGGTGGCGTTCGTTTGTTACGAGGACTGTTAGCCAGTCACGAAAACAGGATTGCACATTCTGTTCGGCGTTACCTTCGGGCGCCAACAAAACATAGCTGCTACCATCTTGCACAAATCCGGCTGGCGCGCACAAAATGCCTGCGTCCAGATCGTCTTGCACAAGGTGCCATGGCCCAATTGCAACGCCAAGGCCTGCGATTGCGGCTTGCAGACTAAAGTAAAAATGTTCGAATTCCGTCTCAGGATGCACACCTAAAGCGGTCTTTGAAAGACTTGCCCAGGCGTGCCATGCAGAGGGGCGCGTTCGGCTGTGCAACAATGACGCGTCGGGGCGTAGTAGGCCATTCTGGAAAAAACGGTCTTGAAGGTCGGGCCTGCATACGGGGCCAATCAACTCCGAAAACAACATCGCTTTGCTATAGTTTTTCGGCAGATCAAAGTCATCACGTCTGATCGCAAGATCAATTCCATCACCAAGCGCAACTGGACCGCCGCCTGCAACCAACCGAATGTCTGCCTCTGGATATTGCGTGCGAAACGTGGGCAGGCGAGGGATAAGCCAGCGCATCATGAGCGTGGGTTCGCATGAAACAGTGACCGAAGCATGGGTCTGTTCGGTTCTGATACTGTTGATCGTATCTTCGATATGCCCCAGCCCATGTGCAACAGATTGCGCGAGTTTGTGCCCCGCATCAGTTAAAAAAACCGACCTATTTCGGCGCGTAAAAAGGGCAATTCCTAGGTCATCTTCTAACAATCGTACGGCGCGACTAACTGCGCTATGGGTTAAATTTAGGCTATTTGCCGCCTTGCTAAAGCTTTCAAACTCCGCAGCGGCGCGGAAGCATGGCAAGGCAGGCAGAGAAGTTATGGGGCTTCGCATCTGTCAGATTAAATCACCAATAGTGTCAGAAGTCATCGTTTTTCGCAGGAGCGCCAATGACCTAGTCAGGCCCCATCCAAAGGGGAACATTATGACTGAATGGTTTGCGATTATTACGATTACACTTCTGGCTGTCCTCAGCCCGGGGCCAGATTTTGCAATGGTGTCGCGCAATGCGCTTACGCTCTCAAAACGCGCGGGGATATTGACTGCGCTCGGCATTGGCGCAGGCGTTCTGGTGCATGTCAGCTATACGCTGTTGGGCATCGGCGTGATGCTCCGTTACTCGCCTTGGTTGCTTGATATCATGAAGCTGGCGGGTGCTGCCTATTTGATCTGGCTGGGCGCAAAAATGGTTATGAGCCGTCCGCGCAGTGAAGTCGACGCGCCCGCTAATAGGGTCCTTTCGGATGCCGCGGCCCTGCGTGTCGGGTTTTGGACAAATGCCCTAAACCCGAAGACTGCGATCTTTATCATCAGCCTGTTCACCCAAGTGGTCGGTGCCACGACGCCATTGGTGGTGCGCATCGCTTACGGCGGTTTCATCTCTCTGGCGCATGTTATCTGGTTCGGGCTTGTTGCCGCATTCTTTGGTGCCCCTGTGCTGCGTCGTAAACTTCTTGGTCTCAGCCACTGGATCGATAGAGCCTTTGGGGTCGCCTTGATTGGATTTGGCCTCAGCCTTGCCATTGCAGACGTTACGTTTGGATGATGTAGTTTTGGGCGTTGGGTCCGCATTGAACTACGGTGCAAACCCATCCCAAAAGGACCGTTTTTGAATGGTTTGCCGAAGGGGTCGCTGGGACACTTGCGGCGAAAGTCAGTAAAGCCGGTATAGCAAACGTTATGCGCTCATCGTTGATGATTTCACCCACCAACGAAAAAGGCCGCCCCCGAAGGAGCGGCCTTTGAAATCTAAAAACACCGAAGCGCTCTAGCTAAGCCCAAGAATTAACCTTGGCGGGCTTTGAAGCGAGGCTGGGTTTTGTTGATCACGTAAACGCGGCCCTTGCGGCGCACGATCCGGCAATCCCGGTGGCGCGACTTCAGGGAGCGAAGCGAGTTCTTAACCTTCATGTCTCTTCTCCTATTCGTCCAGCGCGGTGGGGCGCCTTCAATTAAAACTTCAGATGGTGCGCACTACTGGGATCGAACCAGTGACCACTTCGATGTCAACGAAGTGCTCTACCGCTGAGCTAAGCGCGCATCTGACCTACAATTTTTCGACCGATCTCACATCAATTGAGACGCAGCCGAAGCACGTTGGTCCGCGCTCTATAGAAGGAGTCGTAAACCTGTTCAAGGGCTTTTGAACTGTCAAGTTTTCGCCCTATACTCTTTGCAACAGGAGCAGGCATGACCAATGACGCCTATACAGTGACGTTGCCCGAGGTTCAGACCAGTAGCATGGTCTTTGCCAGCCCCCATAGCGGGCGGTTTTACAGTCGCGAATTTCTGCGTCGCTCAGTGCTGGATGACGTGCAAATCAGGTCGTCCGAAGATGCCTTCATGGACCAGTTGATCGCGCCTGCCACCCAGTTTGGCGTGCCTATTCTCACTGCGACCGTCCCGCGGGCCTATCTGGATTTGAACCGCGCCTGTGACGAGCTTGACCCCGCCGTCGTCCAAGGCGTGCGCAGGCGCGGGCACAACCCGCGCATTGCCTCCGGTTTGGGGGTGATTCCACGGGTCGTGGCCAACGGTCGCGCGATTTATTCAGGAAAAATCACTCTGGAGGAGGCGAACACGCGGATTGACCGCTATTGGCGTCCCTACCACGACCGCCTTGGCGACCTGATGGCGCAGACGAAACAGAGTTTCGGGCGCGCCGTTCTGGTGGATTTTCACTCCATGCCGCATGAGGCCGTGCGGGCGATGACCCACTCCGGCCTGTCGCGCCCAGAGGTGGTTTTGGGTGACCGCTTCGGTGCCGCCGCGCATGGCGATATCGTGGAGCGGATCGAGACGATTTTTCTGGAGGCCGGCCTAAAGGTCAGCCGCAACACCCCGTTTGCCGGTGCCTATATTACGCAAGCCTACGGCCACCCGTCGCGCGGGCACCACGCGGTGCAGGTCGAAATCGACCGTGGGCTTTATATGAACGAGCAACATATCCGGCCAAATGGCAATTTTGACAGCTTCAGCAAACTGATGGCGCGAATCGTTGAGCAGATCGCCCAGATCGGTCAGCAAAAGCTGCCACTGGCCGCCGAGTAGCCCCTAGCGCAACGCGCGCCCCTTCTTGATGGCGTCATGCCCGAACCGTTCGCGAATCTTATCCGTGGCCCGTTCCGCGTCCGTGCGCTTTGCCGCATCGGGATCAAGCAGGTCAGGCGTGCGGTCGGCGTCGCTTTCGGGTGTAAGGTCCGAGATGCCGACGCCCAGCAGGCGGTACGGCCCCTCGTTCACGTTGGCCATCAAGTCGCGTGCCGTGCGGTAAATCCGGTCGGCGAGCTGCGTCGCGTCGCGCAGCGACTGGCGGCGGGTGATGATTTTGAACTTGGCGGTTTTCAGCTTGAGCGTCACAACGCGCCCCGCGATCTGTTTGGCCTTGGCGCGGTCCGCGACCTTTTCGGCCATCCGCCACAGGTGCCCGTCCAGCAGCTCGGCGTCGGCGGTGTCGTCGTTGAAGGTGGTCTCGTTGGAGATGCCTTTGATCGGTTCATGCGCTGACACGCGGCGGTGATCTTGGCCACGGGCAAGATGCCAAAGGCGCTCCCCCAGAGAGCCGAACCGCGCGTGCAGGTCTTGGCGCTCCCACCGCAGAAGGTCCGCGAAGGTGCGAATGCCTGCGGTCTCCAGATTTTCACGGGCGACGGCCCCAACGCCCCAGATCATCGACACGGGCCTGTCGCGCAGGAAGTCGTGGGTCTCGGCCTTGCCGATGACAGAAAACCCGCGAGGCTTGTCCAGATCGGAGGCCACCTTGGCGAGGAACTTGTTGTGGCTCAGCCCGATGGAGCCGCTGATCCCCAGCTCGCTTTCCATTTTGTTAACCAGCCGCGCCAGCATCACGGCGGGCGGGGCGTGGTGCAGCTTTTGTGTTCCGGTCAGATCCAGAAATGCCTCATCCAGCGACAGCGGCTCAATGGCGGGGGTCAACTCTTGCATCAGCTCGCGGATTTGCCGCGAGACGGAAACATAAACGTCCATGCGCCCGCGCACGACTTCGGCTTCGGGGCACAGCTTCAGCGCTTGGAACATCGGCATCGCGGACCGCACACCTTTGATACGGGCGATATAACAGGCGGTGGAGACCACGCCGCGCCGCCCGCCGCCGATGATCACCGGCTTGTCGCGCAACGCTGGGTTGTCGCGTTTCTCGACGGAGGCATAGAAGGCGTCACAATCCATGTGCGCAATGGACAGATCAAAGAGTTCAGGATGCGACATCACACGCGGCGACCCGCAGGTGGGGCAGCGGGGGCCAGCGTCATACTGGTGAAAACAGGTGCGGCAAAGTGATGGCATATAGCCGTGATACGCCAGCCGCGCTGGGGCGGCAATATCGGGCGCGGAGGGCGCTAAAAGCCGTTTGGAATCAACGTTCCCCGTGGGGAACCCCAGCATATACAGGCTATTTGGCCGAATTTTAGGGGTGTATCTGGAAAGACTCGCGGCGCCGTTTTCGCCGCGCTCGGGCGGTTTCTGGCTTCTAAACGGGCTAAGCGAACCCCATATATATAGGTAGGGTAGTGAAGGATTATATTGATGGAAGATATTATTATTGGGTTTCTGGGCAACAACGCAGTGTTCCTGCTGTTGTTCGTTTTCCTTGTGGTCGTCGTCCTTGCGGGCGTTCGGATCGTGCCGCAGAGCGACAAATTCGTGGTCGAGCGTTTTGGCAGGCTCCGCTCGGTGCTTGGGCCTGGCATCAACTTCATCGTGCCGTTCCTTGACCGCGTGGCGCATAAGATTTCCATTCTGGAACGCCAGCTTCCAACCAGCCAGCAAGATGCAATCACCTCTGACAACGTATTGGTGCAGGTAGAGACCAGCGTGTTCTACCGGATCATCGAGCCGGAAAAGACCGTCTACCGTATCCGCGACATCGACGCGGCGATCATGACAACTGTGGTGGGGATCGTGCGCTCCGAGTTGGGGACGCTGGAATTGGACCAAGTTCAGTCGAACCGTGGTCAGTTGATCGACCGTATCCAGAAGTCACTGGAGAAGGTTGTGGACGACTGGGGTATCGAAGTGACGCGCGCCGAAATTCTGGATGTGAATCTGGATGACGCAACGCGCGCCGCGATGATGCAGCAGTTGAACGCGGAACGTGCGCGCCGCGCGCAGGTGACGGAGGCCGAGGGCTCCAAGCGGTCGGTGGAGCTGAACGCCGACGCGGAGCTTTACGCCGCAGAGCAAACCGCCAAGGCCCGCCGCATCCAAGCGGACGCCGAAGCCTACGCCACCGAAGTGGTCGCGGTTGCGATCAGGGAGAACGGCGTAGAGGCCGCGCAGTACCAAGTGGCGTTAAAACAAGTCGAGGCGTTGTCAGAAGTGGCGAAAGGCGCGGGCAAGCAAACCGTGCTGCTGCCAACAGCGGCGCTTGATGCATTTGGCGATGCATTCAAATTGCTGAAAGGGCGGACCTGATGGAGCAGTTGATCCTTTGGAACCAGTATTGGGTTTGGTTCGCGCTGGCCTTGGTGTTGGGCGTGGCGGAAATTCTGATGCCGGGCTACATCCTGCTGGGCTTCGCTCTTGCGGCGGCGCTGGTCGGGGTTGTGTTCGCAGCGGGTGTGGGGCCTGCTGACATGATGATGGAGTCCCTGCCGATCACCTTGTCGATCTACGGGGCGGTGTCGCTGATTGTCTGGTTGGGCTTGCGCCAATACTTCGGTCGGCGCGACGGTCAGGTGAAAATCTGGGACAAAGACATCAACGACAACTGATTCTTTTGATTCCCTTTCAGGGATGACGCACGACTTGGCAAAGCCCGTTCTTTTTGAACGGGCTTAAACGTTTCTTCCGTCGAGATAGTTTCAAAAAATATGTCGATTTGATCGGTTCTCACAGCGTCGTGATCGGCTGATCAACCCTGCACCAAGTCTGTTCACTGACGCACTTATCGTGCGCCATTATCACGCCCCTGTGCATTGAGAGTTACCCTCACATACCCCAAATTAGGTTCATCAACGGCACAACGCCGAACAAGACAAAAACCAAATTGGAGTACACACAATGAAAACTATCATCGCAACTGTTATCGCCCTTTCCGCAACTGCACCTGCTTTCGCTGACGTAAGCAACGCACAAGCATTCTTCGCAGCAAGCAACGACTCTGCTGCAGAGCGCGTGATCAACGAAACATCGACAGGCAACGCCGAACTGGCACTGCGCGTCGGTCTTGCTGCCAACGAATCTGCTGCTGAAAAGAACGCAAAAATTGCTGGCGCTGACGTAAGCCGCAACGTTCAAGCCAAATTCGCACTGAGCAACGACTCCGCTGCAGAGCGTCTGGTAAACTAATTCCCTAGGTCTTCTCCCCCGAGACCGGAAGCGGGCTCCTCTGCAAAGAGGGGCCCGTTTTCTTATGGGAGTTCGCTAAGGATGGCTTGCGCAACATCGCGCGGGCTGGCGGCCTGCCAAACGGGGCGGCCTACCACAATGTGATCGGCGCCGTCGCCAATTGCGCGCGCAGGGGTGGCGACACGTTTTTGATCATCCATGCTGGAGCCAGTGGGCCGTACACCGGGGGTGACGATCAAACGGCCTTCGGCCTCTGGCAGTGCGCGAATAACGGCGGCTTCCTGCGGGGAGGCAATGACGCCATCGGCGCCTGCCTCCAGCGCGCGGGCGGCGCGTTCCATTGTGATTTCGTGAATATCGCCGGACTTGATGCACCCGTCGTCCAGATCCGCGCGGTCCAGCGAGGTCAGCACGGTGACGGCGAGGATTTTCATGTCGGAGCCTGCGGCACCCTCTTTGGCGGCGCGGACCACATGCGGGTCGCCGTGAACGGTTAGAAAGTCGTGGTTGAATTGTGACAGGCCGCGCACCGCTGCTTCTACGGTGGCGCCAATGTCGAAGAGTTTCATGTCGAGGAAGATGCGTTTGCCGTGCTCATCCTTGAGCTCGTTGGCGAGGGCCAGCCCGCCGCCGGTTAGCATACCGAGGCCAATTTTGTAGAAATTCACGCTATCGCCAAGATTTTGGGACAATTGCAGTCCGGCAAGCGCGTTCGGGAGGTCGATCGCAACGATCAGTCGGTCATCAGACATGGCATTGGCCTTTGCAGCTAGGGATTTGCCCCTAGCTGCCCGTCTGATGTCTTGGCGTCAAGCTGCGGTGGACATATCGGACAAGCCCATCGTCGCCTTGAACTGGCGGATCATGTCGTTGAGGTGGACGAGTTTGCCCATCTTTTGCGCGGGGGAGCGCGCCATCATCTTCGCGCGGCCTTTGGCGCGGTGAGACTTGGCGCGGGCAACAAGGATGGTGGAAACTGCCTCGAAGTCAGTCGCGATTGGCAACGGCGCGGAGATCGGAACCTTGCGTGTCTCGTGGCCTTCGTGGAACACGACCAAAGCTTCAAAGCACCGCGTTGCGGCGTTGTAGTTCAGGTTCTGCACTTCTGTATGATAACTGCTCATGGTTACCTCCTTTGACATAAAACTAACGTAGGAGCGAAAAAGTTCCGTCGCCAATCAGGCTTGGTCACAACGTAGTGAAAAGCCGTACCCTGCTAATTTCGCGCAGCTGCCTCTTGAGGTGCCGCCAGCCGTTCCCCATTTAGGATTTGAGGTTTGTCAAAGAACGGTGCCGCATAGCGGGCTAAAATTCGACAAAGGCTTATTGAAAGGAACGGACCACATGGATTTGGAAAAATTCACAGAGCGTGCCCGCGGATTCATCCAGGCTGCGCAAACAATCGCGATGCGGGAGGACCACCAGCGTCTGTCCCCAGAGCATCTTCTCAAAGCAATCATGGACGACGAGCAGGGGCTCGCCTCCAACCTGATCACCGCCGCTGGCGGCGCACCCGCCCGTGTGAAAGAGGCGGTCGAACTGGCCATGGGCAAAATTCCGAAAGTTACGGGCTCCGGCGGGCAGGTATATTTGGACACCCAAACCGGCAAGGTGCTGGACGAAGCCGAAAAGCTGGCCAAGAAGGCAGGTGACAGCTTTGTTCCGGTGGAGCGCATGTTGTGCGCCTTGGCGATGGTGAAAAGCCCTGCGAAGGACGCATTGGATGCGGGCGCTGTATCGGCGCAAAAGTTGAACACCGCGATTAACGACATTCGCAAAGGCCGCACGGCTGATAGCGCCAATGCCGAAGAAGGTTATGACGCGCTGAAGAAATACGCGCGTGACCTGACGGAGGCCGCACGCGAGGGCAAGATTGACCCCATTATCGGTCGCGACGAGGAAATCCGCCGCACGATGCAGGTTCTATCGCGCCGCACCAAGAACAACCCTGTGCTGATCGGGGAGCCGGGCGTGGGTAAAACCGCGATTGCCGAGGGGCTTGCCCTGCGCATCGTCAATGGCGACGTGCCGGAGAGCCTGCGCAACAAGCAATTGATGTCCTTGGACATGGGTGCCCTGATTGCGGGCGCGAAGTACCGCGGTGAGTTCGAGGAGCGCCTGAAGGCGATCCTGTCGGAGGTCACATCGGCGGCGGGCGAGATCATTTTGTTCATCGACGAGATGCACACGTTGGTTGGCGCGGGCGCGGGGGAAGGCTCTATGGATGCCTCCAACCTGCTGAAACCTGCCTTGGCGCGGGGCGAGTTGCACTGCGTTGGCGCAACCACGCTGGACGAATACCGCAAGCACGTGGAGAAAGACGCGGCCTTGGCGCGGCGGTTCCAGCCCGTGATGGTGGCGGAACCCACGGTGGAGGACACCGTGTCGATCCTGCGGGGCATCAAGGAAAAGTACGAACTGCACCACGGCGTGCGGATTTCCGACAGCGCCTTGGTTGCGGCGGCGGAGCTGTCGCACCGCTATATCACCGACCGCTTCTTGCCGGATAAAGCCATCGATCTTGTAGACGAAGCCGCATCGCGGCTGCGCATGGAAGTCGACAGCAAGCCCGAAGAACTGGACGCGCTGGATCGCCAGATCCTGCAACTCCAGATCGAGGCCGCCGCCCTTGAGAAAGAGGACGACGCCGCGTCGGTGGACCGGTTGGAGACGTTGCAAAAGGAGCTGTCCGATTTGCAAGAACGCTCCAGCGAGATGACGGCTGCTTGGCAGGCGGAGCGCGACAAGCTGGAAGGCGCACGCGAGCTGAAGGAAAAGCTGGACCGCGCACGGGCCGAGCTGGATATCGCCAAACGCGAAGGCAACTTGGCCAAAGCGGGGGAGCTATCTTACGGCGTGATCCCCGATTTGGAAAAGGGCTTGGCAGAGGCGGAAAACCGCGAAGAAACGCAGATGGTCGAAGAGGCCGTGCGCCCCGAGCAGATCGCCAGCGTTGTGGAGCGGTGGACCGGCATTCCGACATCGAAGATGTTGGAAGGCGAGCGCGAAAAGCTGCTGCGCATGGAAGAAGAGCTGGGCCGCCGCGTGATCGGACAACGCTTGCCTGTTCAAGCGGTCTCCAACGCGGTGCGCCGTGCGCGCGCTGGGCTGAACGACGAGAACCGCCCGCTTGGCAGCTTCTTGTTCCTTGGGCCAACGGGTGTCGGCAAGACCGAGCTGACGAAAGCCGTGGCGGAGTATCTGTTCGACGATGACGGCGCGATGGTGCGGATCGACATGTCGGAGTTCATGGAGAAACACGCCGTGTCACGGCTGATCGGGGCCCCTCCGGGCTATGTCGGCTATGACGAAGGCGGCGTTTTGACGGAAGCCGTGCGGCGCAGACCCTATCAGGTGGTGCTGTTCGACGAGGTCGAGAAAGCGCACCCTGACGTGTTCAACGTGCTGTTGCAGGTGCTGGATGACGGGGTTCTGACCGACGGCCAAGGCCGCACGGTGGACTTCAAGCAAACGCTGATCATCCTGACCTCCAACCTTGGGGCGCAGGCGCTGAGCCAGCTGCCCGAAGGGGGCGACGCCGCCGCTGCGAAGCGCGACGTGATGGACGCGGTAAGGGCACACTTCCGGCCGGAGTTCCTGAACCGGTTGGACGAGACGATCATCTTTGATCGCCTTGCCCGTGACGACATGAACGCGATCGTGGATATCCAGATGGCGCGTTTGGAGAAACGCCTAGCGGGGCGCAAGATCACCTTGGCGCTGGACGAGGACGCCAAGCAGTGGCTGGCAGACGAGGGCTACGACCCTGTGTTCGGGGCGCGTCCTTTGAAACGGGCGATCCAACGCGCGTTGCAAGACCCGCTGGCCGAGATGATCTTGGCGGGCGAAGTGCTGGATGGCGCCACCGTGGAGGTGAGCGTCGGGCCGGAGGGGCTGCTGGTTGGCGGGCGCGTCAGCGCCTCCACACGGCCAAAGCCGGACGACGCGGTCGTTCACTAAAACCTGCGAATGAGGGGCCGGGTCTTGCATCCGGCCCTTTCACGTTTGACAGTCTTTTCCATGACAAAACTGGCCGCACTTCTGGATGAATACGAGGAAAGCCACCGTCATCCCGTGAACATCAAAATCCACTGGGTGGCGGAACCTGTGGCCATCTTCGCGCTGATGGCGCTGGCGTGGTCGATCCCGTTTCCGTGGATCAACCTGATGTGGCCGTTTCTGGCAGGGATGTTGGTCTATTTCGCGCGATTGTCGCTGCGGGTGACGGCGGTGTTTCTGCCGGTCGTGGCGGCGTTTGTTGCGGCGATTATCTGGCTGGACGCGCAAAGCGGCGTCACGCTGTGGGCGTTGGCGTTGCCGGCTTTTGGTGTGGCGTGGGTCACGCTGCTTCTGGGGCACCGGATCGAGGGGCGCGTGCCAAGCGTGTTTCAAAACCCGAACCTGATTTTTATCGGCCCCGTTTGGCTGGTGCGTCGGGTGTTTCGTAAATTCGGCTGGCCCGACCCGTAAGAAAGGGAAGCCCCGCCATGATGCGGAGCCTCCTTTAGATGTTAGCTTGCGGGCATGATCACCTTGTCGATGACGTGGATCACGCCGTTGGAGGCTTCGATGTCTGCCGCCGTGACGTTGGCGTCATTTACCATTACGCCGCCTTCGGTTTTGATCGTGATGTCACCGCCTTGGACGGTTGGCGCGGTCATGCCGTCGGACAGGTCACCCGACATCACTTTGCCCGAAACCACGTGGTAGGTCAGGATCGCGGTCAGCTGGTCCTTGTTCTCTGGCTTGAGCAGTGTTTCGACCGTGCCGTCTGGCAGGGCTGCGAAGGCTTCATCGGTTGGCGCAAAGACTGTGAACGGGCCGTCGCCTTTCAGCGTGTCAACCAAGCCTGCGGCGTCTACGGCGGCGACGAGCGTGTCGAATGTGCCAGCGGCGACTGCGGTGTCGACGATATCTTTGGAGTGGCCGTCAGCGAACGCGGGGGCTGTCAGGGCTGCGGCGGCGGTCATAGCGATAAAAGTTCTGCGGATCATGGTGTCGTCTCCAGTAACATTTCAAAGGATGGCCGTGATTGGTCATCGAAGCGATTACGTGAGAACCCGTCGGCTGGATGTCGCCAGTGGCCACTTTTCTAAACTTGACCGATTGGCGCCGCGCGCTAAGCCAGCGGCGTTTTCAGTTTCCAGTCACGCTTTTGTTACTGATACGGCGTGCATTCGCGCTCACGGAGCTTTCACTTGCGTGTCCGCGCCCCGCGTCTGACAGTGGGCATCACCGAAAATGAGGGACTGCTATGTGGATGTTTGACTGGGCTGGCTGGGTGATCGAAGTGATGGCGCTGCTGTTTGTGGGCGTGATCGGGCTGGTGGCCTTGCTTGCGGTGGTTCTGTTTGTCATCGACCGGTCCCAAACTGGGGACGCGATCCGGCGCAACTACCCTGTGATCGGGCGGTTCCGGCATATCTTTTCCGAGCTGGGGGAGTTCTTCCGGCAATACTTCTTCGCGATGGACCGCGAAGAGCTGCCCTTCAACAGGGCGCAGCGCGATTGGGTGAACCGCGCCACCACGGGGGAGGGCAACACGGTCGCCTTCGGCTCCACCCGCAACTTGGCGGTGGTCGGGACGCCGTTGTTCGTGAACGCGGCTTTCCCGCCGCTTGATGATCAGTTCGCCTCCTCGGAGCCGATGGTGATCGGCGCGGATGCGCGCACCCCTTACGAAGCGGCGTCCTTCTTTAACCTGTCCGGCATGTCTTACGGCGCGATCAGCCGTCCGGCGGTGACCGCACTGTCGCGCGGGGCGAAGCTGGCGGGGATCTGGATGAACACCGGCGAAGGCGGGTTGAGCCCGTACCACCTAGAGGGCGGCGCGGACATCGTGTTCCAGATCGGAACCGCGAAATACGGCGTGCGCAACAGGGACGGCAGCATCAACGACGACAAGTTGCGCGAGGTCGCGGCGCATCCTGAGGTGAAGATGTTCGAGTTGAAGCTGGCGCAAGGGGCCAAGCCCGGCAAGGGCGGCATCCTGCCCGGCGCGAAGGTGACGGCGGAGATTGCCGCCATTCGCGGGATTGATGAGGGCGAGGACAGCATTTCGCCGAACCGCCATGTAGAAGTGTCGAATGCCGCGGAGTTGCTGGACCTGGTGGCGCACATCCGCGAGGTGACGGGCAAGCCCACGGGTATAAAGACGGTGTTCGGCTCCGACGCGCCGTTTCGTGAGTTGTTCGATCTGATCTTGCAGCGCGGCGACGCGCCGGACTTCATCACGCTGGACGGCGGCGAAGGCGGGACGGGGGCTGCGCCCTTGCCGCTGATGGATTTGGTCGGCGTGCCGATCAAGGAAGCGCTGCCGGAGGTGGCGAACCTGCTGCGCGAATACGGGCTGAAAGACCGCATCCGTCTGATCGCGTCGGGCAAACTGATGGTGCCGGGGGATGTGGCGTGGGCCTTGGCGGCGGGGGCCGATTTCGTGACCTCGGCGCGTGGGTTCATGTTCAGCCTTGGCTGTATTCAGGCGCTCAAGTGCAACAAGAACACCTGCCCCACGGGCATCACCACCCACGACCCGCGTTTCCAGAAAGGGCTGGTGCCGGAGGACAAGTACAAGAAGGTCGCAAACTACGCGAAGGGCATCGTGAAAGAGGTGGAGCTGATCGCCCACTCCGTCGGTGTCCCAGAGCCGCGCCAGATGCGGCGCAAACACGTGCGGCTGGTGCAAGACACGGGCAAATCGGTGCCGATGGATGTGCTTTATCCGGTGAAAGAGGCGGGATAGGGCACGCTGTTTCCATGAGATGCCGCTGGCCGCGCCAAACTGTGCTATAGTCTATTGACGGCGAGGGAGTAGGGGATGGGAAATGGTGCTGACGGTTGACGAGGACATCACATCGCTAACCCGCCTGCAAGCGTTGCTCCCGACGGAGGGGTTCACGAACACCTTCCTCAAGGTGACGGACCATATCAACGACGTGGCGCGGCAGTTTATCGCCACGGCCCCGTTCATCGTCGTCGGCACAAAATCATCGGGCGGCTTGGTCGACGTGTCCCCTAAGGGTGACCCCGCTGGGTTTGTCGAGGTGTACGACGACAAAACGCTGATCATCCCCGATAGATTGGGCAACCACCGTGTGGACGGCTTCCAGAATATTCTGGAAGATCCCAATGTCGCCATCTTGTTTATAGTGCCGGGCCATGGCGACACCCTGCGCGTCGCAGGCAAGGCACGCATCGTCAAAGACCGCGCAATCAGCGCGCGCCACGCGGTGCGCGGCAACGCACCGCTGCTGGCGATGGTGGTTGAGGTGGAGGAGGTGTTTATGCACTGCTCCAAATCGCTGATCCGCTCGCGATTATGGCAAGCCGACACATGGCCCGCCCGCAAAACCGCGCCGACCTTGGCGCAGTGGGTTTTGGCGACGGTAGACCGAGAGCAGACCTTGGACGAGGTGCAGGAGGATCACTCTGCCGACGAAGAAACCCGTCTTTACTAAGAAGGCCCCTGAAAACAGGCCCTTCACAGCCAGATGACATCCACCCAACAGTTTCGTGAGCAGGCCGCATTTGGTTTTGAGCATGGGAAGACGTAAGTCATAAGGGGACACGCAACAGCGAGGACACCTATATTATGGCCAACCGGTTCAAATCTGATCTGACATGGGGTGACGTCACCCCCGAGAATGTATTCCTGAACCGGCGGGCCTTCATGGCGGGTGCCAGCGCCTTGGCGGCGACGGGCATTGCGGGGCCAGCTTTGGCGTCGCAGTACTCTACCAAGGAAACCCCGAACGCGTGGGACGAGATCACACAGTATAACAACTTCTACGAATTCGGCACCGGCAAGACCGATCCAGCGGAATACGCCTCCGCTTTGACGACCGACCCGTGGGAAGTGCAAATCGACGGCTTGGTCGATAAGCCCGGCGCGTATGCGTTCAAAGACATCATGGACGCCATGACCATCGAGGAGCGTATTTACCGTTTCCGCTGCGTGGAGGCATGGTCGATGGTCATCCCGTGGAACGGGTTTGAACTTGCGGACCTGTTGAACATGGCGGGCGTCCAGTCCGGCGCCAAATATGTGGCGTTCGAGACGTTGCTGCGCCCGGAAGAGATGTGGGGCCAGAAACGCAGCTTCGTGCCGTGGCCCTACCGCGAAGGGCTGCGCCTGGACGAGGCGATGCACCCGCTGACCTTTATGGCGACGGGTATTTACGGCAAACCGATCCCGAACCAGAACGGCGCGCCCCTGCGTTTGGTGGTGCCGTGGAAGTATGGCTTCAAGTCGATCAAGT
>NZ_FNOI01000008.1:155000-157209 GCF_900107015.1 Litoreibacter albidus
CCGAAGCTTAGGATGCCGTAAGGCATGGTAGCGGAGCGTAGTGTGACATAACTCTACGCCTCTTTTGCACTACTTGTAGTGCATAGGAGGCATTGAGTTTTCTGTGAAGCCGGGGCGTGAGCCATCCGGTGGAGAGATCACTAGCGAGAATGATGACATGAGTAGCGACAAACAGGGTGAGAGACCCTGTCGCCGAAAGTCCAAGGGTTCCTGCTTAAAGCTAATCTGAGCAGGGTAAGCCGACCCCTAAGGCGAGGCCGAAAGGCGTAGTCGATGGGAACCAGGTTAATATTCCTGGGCCATGAGGTGGTGACGGATCTCGAAGGTAGTTCATCCTTATCGGATTGAATGGGCTGCTTAGAGGTTCCTGGAAATAGCCCCTCTATAAGATCGTACCCTAAACCGACACAGGTGGACTGGTAGAGAATACCAAGGCGCTTGAGAGAACGATGTTGAAGGAACTCGGCAAAATACCTCCGTAAGTTCGCGAGAAGGAGGCCCAGTTTCTACGCAAGTATTGACTGGGGGCACAAACCAGGGGGTGGCGACTGTTTACTAAAAACACAGGGCTCTGCGAAGTCGTAAGACGACGTATAGGGTCTGACGCCTGCCCGGTGCCTGAAGGTTAAAAGGAGGAGTGCAAGCTCCGAATTGAAGCCCAGGTAAACGGCGGCCGTAACTATAACGGTCCTAAGGTAGCGAAATTCCTTGTCGGGTAAGTTCCGACCTGCACGAATGGCGTAACGACTTCCCCGCTGTCTCCAACATCGACTCAGCGAAATTGAATTGCCTGTCAAGATGCAGGCTTCCCGCGGTTAGACGGAAAGACCCCGTGCACCTTTACTACAGCTTCACACTGGCATCAGGCACAACATGTGCAGAATAGGTGGTAGGCTTTGAACCAGAGACGCCAGTTTCTGGGGAGCCTCCTTTGAGATACCACCCCTGTTCTGCTTGATGTCTAACCGCGGTCCGTTATCCGGATCCGGGACCCTGTGTGGCGGGTAGTTTGACTGGGGCGGTCGCCTCCTAAACAGTAACGGAGGCGCGCGAAGGTTGGCTCAGACCGGTCGGAAATCGGTCGTTGAGTGCAATGGCAGAAGCCAGCCTGACTGCGAGACTGACAAGTCGAGCAGAGACGAAAGTCGGTCATAGTGATCCGGTGGTCCCGAGTGGAAGGGCCATCGCTCAACGGATAAAAGGTACGCCGGGGATAACAGGCTGATGGTGCCCAAGAGTCCATATCGACGGCACCGTTTGGCACCTCGATGTCGGCTCATCTCATCCTGGGGCTGGAGCAGGTCCCAAGGGTACGGCTGTTCGCCGTTTAAAGAGGTACGTGAGCTGGGTTTAGAACGTCGTGAGACAGTTCGGTCCCTATCTGCCGTGGGTGTAGGATACTTGAGAGGAGTTGCCCCTAGTACGAGAGGACCGGGGTGAACGAACCACTGGTGGACCAGTTGTCATGCCAATGGCAGTGCTGGGTAGCTATGTTCGGAAAGGATAACCGCTGAAGGCATCTAAGCGGGAAGCCCCCCTCAAAACAAGGTATCCCTGAGAACCGAGGTAGACCACCTCGTCGATAGGCCAGAGATGTAAGCGCAGCAATGCGTTCAGTTGACTGGTACTAATTGTTCGATAGGCTTGATTTGATCCAGTAGAAGCTGGACTTCAAAAGCTACACATATGTGTAAGTGACTTGGATTAGAAATTTGTTTGGACACTTAGATGTTTATAACTACTGGGTGGCTGTCACATTCTTACGAATATGACTTTGCCACACAGTTTAAACATCTGAGTGTTTAAACTGATGTTGTTTGTTTGGTTTGGTGGTCATAGCGCGAGCAAAACACCCGATCCCATCCCGAACTCGGCCGTTAAGTGCCGTCGCGCCGATGGTACTGCGTCTTAAGACGTGGGAGAGTAGGTCACCGCCAAACCTAACAAGCAACATCAATCGTATCTCTCTAACCGATGCGCCTCTCCTAAATTTAGTTCTAGAGGCAAGCGCAGAACAGGCCTCTAATCAGGCCAAATGGCGCGGGATGGAGCAGCCCGGTAGCTCGTCAGGCTCATAACCTGAAGGTCGTAGGTTCAAATCCTACTCCCGCAACCAAACCTAGAAAACAGCCCACCCGTAAAACGGTGGGCGTTTGCGTTTTAAGGCCAGATCAAGCCCCCAAAATCCTGTAACCCCACAACACGCGCC
>NZ_FNOI01000007.1:0-175000 GCF_900107015.1 Litoreibacter albidus
TGAATGGCGCGGTTGAGACTGTGCTCGGGAATGTCGTGGCGAATGACACGCTGAACAGCGTGGCGGACCCTGCGATCGGGAGCGATGTGACGCTGAACGGGTCGGGCACGGCGCAAGACGGCACGACGTCTCTGGGCCTTGATGTGACGCCGACTGCGGGGAGCATCACGCTGAACGCTGACGGGAGCGTTACGGTTGCGGCGGGGACGACGGCGGGCAGCTATGTCTATACGTATGAAATCTGCGAGGTGCTGAACCCGTCGAACTGCGACACGGCGACGGCGACGGTTGAGGTTGCTGCTGCGGCGATCGTTGCGAATAACGACACGCCGGCTGCGCCGGTAGATCTGGCCCAGCCGACGACGGGCGTACTGAACGTACTTGATAATGACATGTTCAACGACTTGCCTGTGGATCCAGCGGGGATAACGGTCACTCCGGTTGGTCCGTTGCCAAGCAACTTTGTTCTCAATTCGGATGGTACCTTGGATACAACGGCTTTGGTTCCAAACGGCACTTACTCCTTTGACTATCAGATCTGCGAGGTCGTGAATCCGACGAACTGTAATGCCGCAACCGTTCAACTTGAGGTGATCAGCTCTTTGCCGTTGGTCACAGGCAACGTCTATCTTGATACCAACGGGAACGGCAGTTTCGAAGCAGGCTCTGATGAGGTTCTGGAAGGATATGCTGTTGAGCTCATTCTTGACGGGGTTGTGGTACAGACAACGACATCCGGCAGTGACGGCTCTTACGAGTTCTCTGGGTTCACACCTGACAATGGGTACGAAATTGTCTTCACTGACGTGGCGACCGGCGTGGCCGTGGGGAGCATCAGCGATCTGGATATTGAGGCTGATACCGTACTTATGGATCAAAACCAGCCTATTGATCCTGCGGGCGTTATCTACAACTCGGCCACGGGAGCGCCTGTCCAAGGGGCTACAATTCAAATGACAGATGCGGCGGGTACGCCTTTGCCCACAGTCTGTCTGCTGCCTGGCCAGCAGCCTCAAACTACAACCGCTACTGGCCAGTATAGCTTTGACGTTATTCCGGGCGGGGCGCCGAGTTGCCCAACTGCCGAAACGGAGTACCGGCTAAAAATCACGACTTATCCGTCGGGGTTCGTTACGGCTGTGTCGGCCCTTACACCTGCTGAGGCGGGGACGCTCGACGCGACGACTTGCCCTGTGGATGCCGTGCCTGGTGGTAGCTGCCAATTGTCGGCGTCTAGCACCGCACCAGCGGCAGGGTCGCCAACGCCGTACTACTTAGCATTTTTGTTGGCTACGGGAGACCCTGACGTCATCAATAACCACATTCCGTTGGACCCGGTTCCAGTTGTGCCGGTGAACGGGCTGAGCATTACGAAAGTCGCCAATGTAACAACTGCGCGCATCGGCGATGTGGTGACCTACACGATCACGGCGAGCAACGGGAATTTGGTCGCCGCAGGCCCGCTAGATGTCGTCGACATTCTGCCGGCTGGTTTCCTGTACACCCCTGGTTCGGCCACGCTGGATGGCGCGGCTGTGGTTCCGACGGTGTCGGGCAACCGTGTAACGGTCGAGAATGTGACAGTGCCTGCCTCAGGAGTTGCGACGCTGACGCTCCAAGTCCGTGTTACCAGTGCGGCACTCGCGGGTGACGCGGCAAATAGGGCGCGGATGGTCGACCCGATAACAGGGAACGCCTTGAGTGCAGACGGCGTCGCCATCGTGCGGGTTGTGTCCGAGCATGTGTTCGACTGCGCGGACATCATCGGTAAAGTATTCGATGACAAGAACCACAATGGTTACCAGGACAAGGGTGAGCCTGGGTTGGCTGGGGCACGCGTGGTAACTGTCCGAGGCGTTCGAATTACCACTGACGAGTTCGGGCGGTTCCACGTCCCTTGTGCGGAACTTCCGTCGGACATTGGCTCGAACTTTACGCTGAAGCTTGACACCGCAAGCTTGCCGACAGGCTACCGCGTCACAACAGAGAACCCACGGGTGATCCGCGTAACCGCAGGTAAGATGGCCAAGCTCAACTTTGGCGCTTCGATCTCTAACGTTGTCGACATTGATCTCACCGCGACAGCGTTTGAGCCAGATACGGGGGAGCCAATCGACGGCTTCGGGGAAAGTGTGGACCGGCTGTTGGCATCGATTAAACGCAAACCTTCGGTGTTGAGACTGTCTTACCTTCTTGAAGACGAAGAGCTGAAAACTGCTCAGAAAAAATTACGGCTGGTTGAGAAAATTCTCCGCGCAAAATGGAGACGGGTGGGGGGCTACAAGCTGAACATCGAAACAACCATCAAACGTGTGCAGTGAAGGATACGATCATGAGCATTAAGACCAGAACGCGCTCCATCGGCACCTTTCTAGGGACGACTGCCCTATGCGTGCTTTATCCGGCTCTCGCCGCGATGGCAGAGCAGAACTGTGCACTTGTTAAAGGAGCTCTTCCAGAAGGGTGCGAGTTAGGAACTGCCGGCGATAGCGTTAAGATGCCGGTTGGTGCCAATACCGAAAAGGCATCAGGGGATCGTCATCAGGCGACAGGTTTCGTAATTTCAGTCGATGGGGAAACCTTCGAAGGCGACAGGGAGGTTGAGACCAAGAAGCGCAAAGCCGACGTCGCTCTGGCCGAGGCCGACATTCGCGTGCAGTCCGACGATCAAGCAATCGTTAAGCGGTTAGACCTAGAGGTTTTAGGGGAGGCACGCCGGTTGGCCGCCGGTGACACGGTGACTTTGCAGTCTGTGACTAATTACCCCGCATTCCTATCTCGTGGTGAGGTTCATATTGTGGACCAGCTGGCGCGTGGGGGTCCCCGAAAAGTTGCGGTGCACCAGCTTGACCCGAACGGACAGGTTTCGGTCACGCTTCCGGAAGGCGAGGGCCTTGTTGTGATCCATAGGGTGTACGACGCCAAAGGCCGATATGACGAGACATCGGCGGTGACGCTGGATCGACCTTACAGTGCGCGCGGCGAAGCGGGCGTTGAAAAGGGTAAGTCAACCGCTGTTGTCGATCGCATCCCCGTGCGCGGCGGTGCCGTGACAGTTTCAGGCAGTTCTTTGGCGCCGAACGCCGCCGTCTCCACGCTGGGTGAGACAATCTATGCTGACAGTCAGGGCAAGTTTGTTCTGCAACGTATTTTACCGAAGGGTGAGCAAACTGTTGTGGTGCAAGCCAACAGCGCTGGTCGAGATATCACGCTTGCGCGCGATGTAGAGCTGGGCAAGTCGGACTGGTTTACGGTCGGTGTGGTCGACATCACAGTGGGGCACCGAGAGCAAGGTGTGACCGGTGCTGACGGCAGCTATCAGAAGGGCCGCCTAGCATTTTACACCAAGGGAACCACCGCAAACGGCGTCACCATCACCGCATCCGCGGACACTCGAGAGGAAGACTTTTCGGACATTTTGCGTAAGTTTGACGAGAAAGACCCGCGCAGTTTGCTTACACGCATAGATCCGGATGAGTACTATCTGACCTACGGCGATGACAGCACTTTCGAGGAAGACGCGCCGACAGCCGGAAAGTTTTACTTCAAAGCAGAGCGCGACGAGAACTTTGCGATGTGGGGAACCTTCAAGGGCCAGATCAACGGTTCGCACTTTCTTCGCAACGAACGTACGCTTTACGGTGCGCAAGCGCAGTACAAGTCAGCGCAGCAAACGTCGAGCGGCGAAGCACGAGTGGAACTGGATGTCTACGCGGCCCAACCTGACAACCTTCCGCAACGGGACGTTTTTCGCGGGACAGGCGGTTCCGTCTATTTCCTCCAACGTCAGGACATCTCCATCGGGTCTGAAACCCTTTCTATCGAAATTCGCGATCCGGCTTCCGGCCGTGTGCTTGAACGCCAATCTCTGGTTTACGGTCGCGATTACGAGATCAACTATCTGCAAGGTATTGTGACACTTAAGGCACCATTGACCAGCACGACAGGCGGTGGGGTCGTCGTTACCAATCAAGGTGGCGAAGAGAATGTGAATCTTGTCGCGCAATATGAGTACACACCAACCTCTGGCAATCTTGAGGGATACGCATACGGCGCGCGTGCGCAAGTTTGGGCGACAGACAAATTGCGTTTCGGCGCGACCAGCTTGATAGAGAAAACGGGCACTGCCGATCAAAAGTCTTATGGCGCTGACGTGTTGTATCGCTACAACGAAAACACCTTTGCCTCGCTTGAGTATGCGCGCAGCGAAGGGCCGGGTTTTGGGTCAAGTTATTCCACCGATGGTGGTCTGATTATCGACAACGTCGCGGCGGTCGGTGGAACTGGTGAAGCCTTTAAGGCCGAAGTAGCTGCCGACTTTGCAGACCTAGGGTTCGGCACTGAGGGTCGCTTCGGCGCATATTATGAGCATCGTACATTGGGGTTCTACTCTCTCGACTATCAAGTAGGAGCGGGGACTGGCGATGAGACCCTTTGGGGTGGCTTTACCGAGTTCAGGGTATCTGACCGAATGAAGTTATCGGTGTATTATGATGACTACAGCAACGGTGTCGGGCAGTTTAGCCGTGAGGGCGGGGTTGAGGTCGAGTACCAGTTGTCCCCCACTGAGAGGCTTGATTTCGGGTTAGAGCACATCGACAAGAAGACGGCCTCGGATGACGGTTCACGCACTGATGCCGCGGTGCGTTACACGTCCAAGGCCACCGAACGTTTAGAATGGTTCGTTTACGCTCAGGCAACGTTGCAGAATGAAGGGTTGAGCAAAAACAACCGCATCGGAGTGGGCGGCGCATATGACTTCCAAAACGGTTGGAAAGTCAGTGGTGAACTCTCTGACGGATCGACGGGCGTTGGTGCCGCCGCGCGTGTTTCGTATGAGGACGAGAACAATAACTCGGTTTATTTCGGCTACGAATTGGATCCCGACCGCGAATTCTTCACGGGAAACGTGTCTGGTGCGGACAAAGGCCGATTTGTCTTCGGTGGTCGTCGCCAAATCACACGGAGCTTGGCCTACTATGGTGAAAATACCTACGATCTGTTTGGCTCTCATAAATCACTGAGCAGCACTTATGGCGTCGACTACGCCCGTAGCGATTTCCTGAACTACACCGCCGCTATCGAGGTTGGACGGATCAACGATTCAATCAATGGTGACTTTGACCGTGAGGCTGTTTCCTTTGGTGTGCGGTATGAAGATGAGGCGCTGACAGCGCGTGCGCGACTGGAGTACCGCCGTGAACGTGGTTTGACTTCGGGAACGAACCGAGATGCAGATACTATCCTCTTCTCGGCTTCGGGACGGTACAAGATTTCCGACGCGAGTCGCCTGGTCTTCAACCTGGACGCCTCTCGTACTGATACCGATCAATCTTCCATCCTAAATGGTAAGTTGATCGATGCATCGCTAGGCTATGCCTATCGCCCAACGGATAATGACAAGTTAAATGTCTTGCTGAAATACCGTTACTTATATGATGATTACGGCCAGCGGATTGACGGCACCGATGTGCTAGGAGCGCGCCAACGCAGTCATGTTCTAAGTTTTGATGCTATTTACGATATTAAGCCCCAATGGTCGGTTGGCGGTAAACTTGGTGTCCGCCTCTCTAAATCAGCGGCAACAGCGACAAGTCCATACACGCAAAACGATGCGTGGCTGGGGGTTCTCAACACAAGGTATCACATCGTCCACAATTGGGATGCGCTGCTGGAAGCCCGCGTGCTGGATGCAGAACAAGCCGGCACGAAAGAGTACGGGGTACTTGGGGCCGTGTACCGCCATGTCGGAAATAACATGAAGCTTGGTATTGGTTACAACTCAGGGCGCTTCTCTGATGACCTGACGGACCTGACCTATGATGATAAGGGCATCTTTGTGAATATGATCGCCAAGTTTTAAGCAAGAGGCGGGCGCCCGTACAAGGTGTGAACATGGCGTCGATGTCGGAGACGGGGCGACTTTCATTTGGGAAAGCGCCCCGTCACGCATGTTTTCTACCGAAGACTACATTCAGTATAAGAAAACTTGGCCCTGCCAATATTTTGGGAGGGAACATCATGGGTAAGGTGGCCGCTTGAGGGTATTACTCAACTCTCGGAGACAGCAAAAATTTGACGCATAACTGAAGCGCGGGCCTAGACTACCACGTTACAATTCTCGACCTTTGTTTAGCATCGAGGGCCATGCAATATTTTCGTATCAGATGGCTTTGGGGTATCGCTGGGGGTGCTTCGTTTATGAGTGCTTTTATTAAGGTTATATTTTAGTAGCTTACCTGTTGAATGGGCGCGCGCGTGTGGTGCTAATAAATCAGTAAAATCAGATACTTAAAGCCTGAGGGTGAATTCCGACACTCTCCTTGTGTTTGTCTCTGGAGGCAATCTGGAGGCTTTCCAGTAGGGGGTGACTCCGAGAGTGGCAGGAGGCGGGAATCACAATCGAATCAGGTGTTTAAGTATAACCAGTGTCTTCGATAGGAGGAGATTTACCTTCGGTGCTGTTCCACCGCGTTAGCGGGCGGGGAAGCCCTTTTCATCAAGTCCAAGCTGTTCGCGGCGCTGTGCTACCTTAGAGGCGTGAATGCCAAGCCGGTTGCCGACAGGCTTGGGTTTGTACGTCTTGAGTCGGGGACGCTCGCGGCTGGTCTCGCGTGAGACCAAGTGAGCCAGCGCGACGTCGATGGACGTTTCTGTGATCCTCCCCCACTGAAGTGGTCCTCCGCTATGTTTAGGAAAACGGAGGAAACACATGGCCAACAAGCGACCCAAGCCCGAAGAGATTGTCACTAAGTTACGGCAAGTTGAGGTTCTGACGGGGCAAGGGATGTCACGTCTGGATGCGATCCGGCAGATCGGTGTGACTGAACAGACATTCTATCGCTGGAAGAAGAAGTACGGCGGGATGGGTGCGGATCAATTGAAGGAACTCAAGCGTTTACAGAAAGAAAATGAGCGGTCGAGAAAGGCCGTATCGGATTTGACGCTGGACAAACTGATCTTGGCGGAGGCCGCAAAGGGAAACTTCTAAGCCCCGCTCGCCGTCGTGCTTGCATTGATCGTGTTCGTGCTGAGCTGAATGTCTCGGAGCGCCGCGCGTGCCGCGTTCTGAGACAACATCGATCTACGCAACGCAAAATGCCTACAGGTCGTGCCGGTGAAGAACGATTGGTGGCCGATATGATCGAACTGACCCGGCAGTATGGCCGCTACGGCTATCGTCGGATCGCTGCACTGCGGAGAGATGCTGGCTGGCATGTGAATGACAAGCGCGTCGAAAGATTGTAGCGACGGGAGGGGTTGAAAGTACCAATGAAACAACCAAAGAAGGGGCGGCTTTGGCTGAATGATGAGGCGTGCGTTCGATTGCGACCTGAACACCGCGATCATGTGTGGTCCTACGACTTCGTGCATTGTCGGACTGACGACGGAAAGGCGTTCCGTACGCTCAACATCATCGATGAATACAGCCGGGAATGTTTGGCCATCTGTGTGGATCGCAAGCTGAACTCTGGCAACGTCATCGACGTCTTGAGCGATCTGTTCATCCTGCGCGGCGTGCCGTCGTTCATACGATCCGATAACGGCCCTGAGTTCGTTGCGAAGGCCGTCCCAGACTGGATCAAGGCCGTTGGTGCGAAGACGGCGTACATCGAACCCGGCAGCCCGTGGGAGAACGGGTACTGCGAAAGCTTCAATGCAAGGTTCCGCGATGAGTTCCTGAATGGAGAGATCTTCTACAGCCTGCGCGAAGCCCAAATCTTGATCGAAGAATGGAGGAAACACTACAACACGAAACGCCCCCACAGTGCTCTGGGCTATCGCCCACCAGCCCCGGAAACCATCGTCCAGATGGACCAAAGGCCAATCATGCACTAACAATCAAACTGGACCACTCAGGTGGGGCTGATCAAGATGATTGGCCAGAGCAGGAAAAATCAGAGGTAAATGACAAGAGTGGCGAACGATCTGAGGAGGGGCAATCGGATGACGACCCCGACGATCTGATGTTGCACCTTATCATAGCTGTTGAGGGGAATGATTGGCTATTTCACCCCTTCGATGACGATTGGTTTCCGTCCATTCCTCATGGCCACAAGCCATCGGGTAGACGAACTGATAAGCTTGATCCGTACCTTGGCTGGGTTTACGATAAGTCCAAACAATCGGGCAGATTGAAGCGGAAATCCATCATTTCACTCTGGAATGATGAGCGGTTTCGAAAAACGGCAAGCTGCGCGATTGATTACTACCTTAATGAACACCGCCATTACCGTGGCTGGCGTGTTTCCAACCCGCGACGGCTTCCGCGACGCAGATAAGCGAAGATATGATCGTGAATTGATCTGTAGCCTTTCGCTGCAATGTCCGCTTCGGGTAATCTGCACTGAACGACGGAGACCTCTGCTAAAGGCGGCTTAGGGCCGTTAGCAGCGGCGAGCCAGCACCCGTGAAGCTGGACTTTCTGCAATGCCGAGAACGGCAGGTTTGAGCCGATTGTGTTGAAAAACTATTCCTTGATCGTAGCACCGGCTGCTGATTCAATCTGTGTATTGAACGGGGGATTTGCGATGTTGGGACCAAGGCAGGAGGCACAAGCAGCCCTGTTTTATGAGTTTTCACTGGAAGATCACGTTCCCCAAAACCACTTGTTGCGCTCGATTGATCGGTTCGTTGACCTGAGTAGTATTCGTGCGCATCTTGCCGAGTTTTATAGCCACACTGGTCGCCCATCTGTTGATCCTGAGTTAATGATCCGGATGTTACTTGTGGGCTATTGCTCCGGCATCCGGTCCGAACGCCGCTTGTGCGAAGAGGTTCACCTGAACCTGGCCTATCGCTGGTTCTGCCGCCTCGACCTGAGTGACCGCATCCCGGATCATTCGACCTTTTCCAAAAACCGCCATGGTAGGTTCCGGGAGAGTGACCTTCTGCGCCACGTATTTGAGACGACTGTTGCGCGCTGCATGGACGAAGGGCTGGTGGGTGGCCAAGGATTTGCAATCGATGCCAGCTTGATCAGTGCAGATGTCCAAAAACAGAACTCCAGCAAACCTGAAGACTGGGCAGCCCGTGTGGCCGGCATCAATGATGCACCGCGCGCGGTGCAGAAATATCTCGACACGCTGGACGACGAAGCCTTTGGTGCGGCCACCGCGACCAAGCCCAAGTTTACTGCTCATGCTGATCCGGCCAGCCAATGGACTGCAGCGCGTAAAGGCCCTGCATTCTTTGCGTATTCCACCAATTATCTGATCGATACAGATCACAGTATCATCGTTGATGTCGACGCCAGCCGCTCGAACAGAACCGCCGAGGTTGGAGCCATGCGCAAGATGATTGACCGGACCGAAGAACGCTTTGGCCTGAAGCCAGATTGGATCGCTGCTGATACAGCCTACGGTTCATCTGACAATCTTGTTTGGCTGGCACTCAAGCGTAAAATACTGCCCTTCATTCCCGTCTTTGATAAGGGTGAGCGCACTGATGGGACATACTCCAGATCAGACTTCGCATGGGACGATGAGAACGACCGCTATATCTGTCCTGGCGGCAAAGAGATGAAGCATACGCGGCGCACCTATTCCGATCCCGCACGGAACGCTCCAGAATGGAAAGCGCGCAAATACCGGGCCCTTAAATCCGACTGCATCGATTGCCTATTAAAAGCCAAATGCTGCCCCAAAACAGAGATGCGCGCGATCCACCGGGAGAAATACGAGATCGTCCGAGAATTTACACGTCAATGCACTGCATCAGGGTTCAATCAGACCGCTTCGAACCGACGAAAGAAAGTCGAGATGCTCTTCGCCCACCTAAAACGTATCCTTGGCTTGGCCAGGCTCCGACTTCGCGGGCCAAACGGCGTCCAAGATGAATTTACCCTCGCAGCAACCGCCCAAAACCTCCGGAAACTCGCCAAGCTCAAGCCGATGGGACCAGCCGCAGGGTGAAAAGCGGGCTGGTTACGAACAGCCAAATGAAATCAACGTGATCACCAACATCAATGGGTCAAAAACAACGAGTTTTTCAACAGAATTAGCCCAGGGTGACCGATGCTCGAGTGGCGGATTGTCTGCGTTCAGTCCCGAAAGCCTAAATATCTTTTACCAGCCGCAGCGCGTCATAAATTGCGGCGTGCGTATTGCGGGCTGACACGGCGTCGCCGATCCGGAAGAGTTGGAACGTCCCGTCCTTGTTGCGCTGGATGGTCTGCGGCGCGCCCTCAATCAACGCATCATGATCCACAGCCCCCCCGTTCGAGCTGAGCGGTTTAAGATCGAAATACAACGCGTCCAAAGGCAAAGTGCCGTAATTGATGACGATCTGATCGTAGTCTTGTTCTTTCACGTGATCGCTGTAATCGGTGCCGACCGTTGCCGTCAGTTTGTTACCGCTGCGGGCCACGTCGAACAATCGGCGCGTCACGGTGAAGGTCACGTCATTGTCCTGCAACGCGCGCATATACGGCACCAAATTCATCGCCATCACTCCCGGCGCAAAGGTGCGATCGGGGGTCATCACCTCGACGGTTGATCCCGCGGCGGCTGCGATATCCGCCGCTTGCAGGCCCGCATGATCGCCTGCTTCGTCATAGATTAGTATGTTTTGTGCGGGCTTCACATCCCCAGCGATGATATCCCATGAGGTCACGACATGCGCCGCGTCCTTACCGCTCTCATACAATTCGGTGTTGGGCATGCCGCCCGTAGCGATGATGACGACATCGGGGTTCAGGGCGGTGACATCATCTACCTCGGCCCAGGTGTTGAAATGGAACACCACGTCGCGGGCCGCGCATTGCGCCATCCGCCAGTCGATGATCGAGACCATCTCACGGCGGCGCGGGCTTTGAGCGGTCAGTCGTACCTGACCGCCAGGGTCGGGTTGCGCCTCGAAAACCACAACCTCGTGCCCGCGTTCAGCCGCCACACGGGCCGCTTCAAGCCCAGCAGGCCCCGCGCCGACGACGACGGCTTTTCGTTTTACGTCAGCAGCCTGGATCGTATGCGGCATGGTCAATTCACGCCCTGTCGCCGCGTTATGGATGCACAAGGCGTCACCGGCCTCATAGATGCGATCAAGGCAATAGGTGGCGCCAACGCAGGGGCGAATGTCGTCCTCGCGCCCTTCCACGATCTTTTTTACCACTTGGGGGTCGGCCATATGCGCACGGGTCATGCCGACCATATCCAGCAATCCTGTCTCGACTGCGTGGCGTGCCGTTGCGACGTCGGGGATCTTGGCGGCATGGAAGGTGGGCATGCCCGTCAGCTTCTTGACTTGCCCAGCAAAGTCTAGGTGCGGCGCGTTTTTCATGCCCTGGATCGGGATCAGATCAGTCATGGCGGGATCAGTGTGGATGCGGCCGCGCACAACGTTCAGAAAATCCAGTTGGCCGGTGTCTGCCAGCGTCTTGGAGATCTTGAGCCCGTCTTCTTTCGTGATGCCGCCTTTCTGCGCCTCATCCGCCGTGTAGCGGAACCCAACGATGAAATCGTCCCCAACCCGTTTGCGGATCGCGCCCAGAACATCCAGCGGAAACCGCATCCGGTTTTCCAACGTGTCCGCCCCGTATGGCCCGACAAGATCATTGGTCAGCGGCGACCAGAACTGATCCAAGAGGTGGCCGTAGACCTGCAATTCAATGCCATCCATGCCACCTACCTGCATCCGCTCGGCAGCGTCAGCAAAATCACTAATTATGCGTTCAATGTCCCAGTCCTCAATCAGCTTGGGAAAAGCCCGGTGCGCAGGTTCTCGGTGCTTGGAGGATGACACCGAAGGCAGCCAATTGCCTTTGTTCCAAGTCGTACGCCGACCCAGATGCGTTAGCTGGATCATCACGGCGCAGCCATGTTCATGGCAGCCGTCGGTGAGGTTCTGAATCCACGGCACCACCTCGTCTTTGTAGGCGAGGATGTTGTTGAACACTGGTGGGCTGTCCTTTGACACCGCCGCCGATCCCGCCGTCATAGTCAACGCAACGCCCGCCTTTGCGCGTTCTTCATGATAGGCCCGATAGCGGTCCTTGGGCATGCCGTCTTCGGGGTAGGCGGGTTCATGGCTGGTTGTCATGATCCGATTTTTCAACGTCAAATGTTTCAGTTTATAGGGCTGAAGCAATGGGTCTTTGGTCATTGAAAGCTCCTTTTTTCGAGGCGTCAGAGGATAAACGCCCCACTTGACATAGGTGTCGAGTTAATTTTGCGCGGCAATTGACACACCTGTCAAGAAATCTATTCTCGCGGCATGTCACAACCTCACGCTCGTCAACGCGGCTCAAAAAACCTTTGGATCAATGCCGCATACGAGATGCTGGTGTCCGATGGCATTGATGCGGTCAAAATCATGGCCTTAGCCAAAAAACTGAACCTCTCCCGTACCGGATTTTATTGGTTCTTCACGGACCTAAAAGAACTACACGCCGCGATGATAGAAAGATGGGAAAACAAGAATACCGGCACCCTTGTTGAACGTTGCAACAGGCCTGCGTCGAATATCAGCGAAGGGTTATTCAACCTTATGGATTGCTGGCTTGACCCGTCCCTGTTCGATGCGGGCCTAGACCTAGCAATCCGCAACTGGGCTCGTGTGGACGATGATCTTCAACGCCTCGTCAACGAGGCCGACAGTCTTCGCATCAAGGCCATTGCAGACCTGTTTGAGCGTCACGGCTTTCCATCTGATCAAGCTCATGTGCGCAGTCTGACAGTCATATATACCCAGATCGGATATATCTCGTTGGGGGTCGAAGAGGCGCGACGAGGCAGGCTCGCGAGGGTGCAGCACTACGTTGAGATTTTCTCCGGCACCGTTCCATCGACAACGGACGTCGAAGGGTTTCTGGCGCGGCATATATAGGCGCCAATGCCGTGTGTAACCGCGGTCACCGACAAAATCCTGTCCTTGCCCAGTTATCTCTTTGGCACAGGGTGCGCTTTGCGGCCATTGGTGCATTTGCTGAGAGTTGAAAGCTGCGTCCCGAAAACTGTGAATTCGTCAAGCACCAGATTTTGTGGTTGCAACGAAAGCCCGCAATGACGGGCTGCAGGGCGGAGAATGGCAGAAATGAGCCCAAATACCAGATGCCGCACATTGTATGGATGACCAGAAAACGCGCAAACTGGTCATTCACGGCAGCATGTTCTGTATGACATACGCCTTATAACCTTATTGTGGAACTCTGCTTCCGAGGTTCCACAGTTTTATCAGATATAGTATTATCACTGGGACAAAGGGCAGGCTGACCTCTAGCGGTACGTTCTCCATCACGGCATAGCCAAAAACGTATAGTAAGCAGACCAGAAAAGCATAGGACGGGTAAGGCCATCGTCTTCCCCATCTGCGCGTGATCAATTCACTTAAGAATATCCACAAAATACCCCATACACCGAAGAAAAAGAAATACAAAATAGTGAAGGACATGACCGCGAGCGGCTCGGCACCACCATCCAAAAGAATGCAGGAAACTGCAAACCACGCGAGACAAGAAAAAACTAAATACATGAACTCACAGGCACCTTTTGGGCAGGAAACTAAAGTGCCGTTTCAATAGTTGTCAATATTACAGGAGGCCGACTTCTATGAATAGCCGACGGCTAGTGTTTTCATCGAACAGAACAAACATTTGGCTGTACACGGCGAGCGGGCAGGAGAACGGCTGGGCGGATTTGGTCGACCGCATTGCAAAGGTAAAGCGGACTTAGAGGCCAAAGCAGCAAAAGCCCGCTCCGTCCCGCGCTGCGGCCGTACGCTCAGTCCAAAATGCTGAAGGATGTAAGAACGGCTGCTTTCAGGAAGGTCGCTTGTCAGACTTCGCTTCGAAGAAATGTCTGCAATGGGCCGAAGGCTGAAGTCGTCGGGTATATAGGTCCTGCAGTGTTTCTGCAGGACCAGTGAATGATCAATCCCAAGCTGGGGCAAGTGTATCTGGGCTTACCAACCGACCCTCGGGTACGCCAAGCGCATCAATTCGGGCGATCTCCTCTGCGCTCAGCTTGATTTCCGCTGCACGGAGATTGTCGGCTAGTCGGTTCTTGTTACCGGTCCGGGGCAACGCGATGCTCAGTGGGCGCGTCAGAATCCAGGCCAGGGCAATCTGGGTCGGACTCGCGTCATGCGCGAAGGCAATCTCGCGCAGTGTGGGGTTCTTCATGACATTGCCTTGTGCCAGCGGCGAATAAGCTTCAACTGGTATGCCCTTGCTGGCGAGGTGAGCGATCATCCGTGTTTGGTCAATCAGCGGATGCAGTTCGATCTGGTTGGCGGCCAGTGGCGTGTTCAACGCAACCCGTGCTTGGTTGACCATATCCATGGTGAAATTCGACACGCCTCCATGACGGACTTTGCCCGCTGAAATCAGATCATTTAGCGCGCCAATGGTGTCGGCAATCGGTACGTCTCTCGACGGCCAATGAAGGAGCAACAGGTCTACATAATCCGTCCCCAGTCGTTTCAAAGACGTATCGGCGGCAGCGATGAAGGCTTCTGGCGAGAAGTGCTCGGGCAGGATCTTGGTGGTAAGGAACACATCATCGCGTCCGACATCGGCGTGGCGCAAACCTTCGCCAACTTGCTCTTCGTTTTCATAAGCCTGCGCCGTATCAATATGGCGGAACCCTTCGGAAAGGGCCGCGGCCACCATGTCGGCCACGGTATCTTTCTCAAGTTGAAATGTGCCGAAACCCATGGACGGAATCTGGGCAGGACCTATCAGGGTGATACTCATTGTGCTGTCTCCATTGTGTTTTCTTGTGTAAACTCAGGCATGACGTGCTCGGCCAACTCGGCCAGAACGTCCTCTATTTCGCGTTGTGATTGGCGCAGGTTAAAGGCGATGTGGGCGACCCCTGCAGCGTGCAGCGATTGAACATGTGAAATGAGCGCATTGCGACCGATACGGCCCCCGAACTGGATTGGCCGGAAGCGCGCATCGGGATCAGGGTCAAGGTCCAAGTGCATGGCGGTCAAGACCGGCGCGGAGGGAAGGCCAGCATCGGTGCGCGCCTGACGCCACATTGAGAGGCGGCGCTCGGCCTGATCAGGAGGTCCGGGATAGGTGAACCAGCCGTCCAATGTGCGGGCGATCCATTGCAGGCTTTGCTGGCCCATTCCGGCCATCACCATCGGGATACCTTCGGGCACATAGGGGCGCACGGTGACGGGACCTTGTGGTCCTTGCAGCGCATCCCCTGACCAGAGGTTGCGCATCTGGTCGACGCGACCGCGCAGGGTGGCTCCGCGAGCTTCATAGTCCAGCCCCATTAGCGGGTATTCCACCGGACGATCCCCCGACGCGATGCCAAAGATAAATCGCCCGCCCGATAGATGGTGCAGGCTGGCCGACATCTTGGCCAGCAAGTTCGGATCCCGCAGTGGCAAGACGATACCCGCAGTGCCAAGCGCTATGCGCCGCGTGCGGCCGGCAAGAAAGCCGAGATAGGGAAACGGGTCGAAGACCTGCCCTGCATCCCCGAAGCTTGGATCGTGGACTGGCACGTCCCGCAGCCAGACCGCATCGAAGCCAAGGCTCTCGGCCAGTTCCACGCCTTTGGCGGGGTTTGAGATGTCCGGCACACCAAAGGGGCGACCCTCGATACGGGCACGGCGTTGGCCGGCTTCAGACCAGTCGCGGTCCAGTGGCAATTCAATGCCAAAAGTCATGCGGTCTTTGTAAATCAGATTTAGGGCAGACATGATACGAACCTCCAGTTCAATGATTTGCCCCGCCGCACCAAAGATACGGCGGGGCAAATGAGGTTATTCAGCAGCAACAGCTTGGGGTGCTGTTGCGTTCAAGCGACCAGACAGGCGCACCAGAACGATCCCGATAACCACCACACCAGCGGCGATGTAGGGGGCCGCGGCAAGGCCGATGCCTTCCACCACAAGTCCACCAGCCCATGCGCCGCCGGCAATGCCGAGGTTGAACGCACCGATGTTTAGGCCGGACGCCACATCCACCGCACCGGGCGAGACTTCGCGTGCGATTTGCACGACGTAAGACTGCAGCGGCGGCACGTTGGCGAAGGCAAAGCCACCCCAGAAGGCCGCAACCGCGATCGCTGCAATCGGGCTGGTGAGGAGCGCGCCGAGTGCGACCAGAGATATGGCAAGGCCAGCAAAGATCACGGTCAGGGACGGCACTGCACCGATACGGTCGGCCAGTTTACCGCCTGCAATGTTTCCCACCGCGACAGATGCACCGTAGAGCAGCAGCACAAGGCTGACCGCGCCTGCAGACAGACCCGTGACTTCGTTCAGCATCGGCGCGAGGAAGGTGAAGGCGATGAAATTGCCGCCATAGCCGACAGCCGTGATCAGATAAACCAGCAAAAGTCGTGGCGAGGTCAGCACCTGTAGTTGGGCTTTGATCCCCGCTGATGCGGTCTTGGTCAGATTGGCGGGCACCAAGATGGCGGAAGCGATGAAACCGATCACGCCAAGCGCGACAACGCCAAGAAAAGTTGACTGCCAGCCGAAGTTTTGGCCGATAAACGTCCCCAAGGGAACACCCGTCACAAGCGCGACGGTCAAACCAAGGAACACCAGCGCAATGGCCGAGCTTTCCTTTTCAGGTTCCACAAGATCGGTCGCGATAGTCGAAGCGATTGCAAAGAACACACCGTGGGCGAGACCGGTGATAAAGCGCGCAGCCACAAGGCTGCCATAATCCGGCGCAAAGGCGGCATAAGCATTGCCGAGGGTGAACAGTGCCAGCAAGAGCAGCAACAGCGTCTTACGAGGCACGCGGTCGGCCATGGCGGTCAGCACTGGCGCGCCGATGGTCACGCCAAGGGCGTAAAGGCTGACCAACAGGCCAGCAGAAGGAATGGAAACGCCAAGATCGGCGGCAATGGTGGGAAGCAAGCCGACGATAACGAACTCGGTCGTTCCGACGGCAAAAGCGCTGATGGTCAGCGCCCAAAGGGCAAGTGGCATCGGTTTTCTCCAATAAATTTGATGTCGACGCCGTATATGCCTGTCGTTATCTATTGCGAGAACAGACAAGTTTGGAATGGATCATTGCAGAAACTGCACGAATTGCTACGCATGGGGGATTTGGCCGCCTTCGTCGGGATCGTCGATGATGGGGGCTTTGCTGAATCCGCGCGGCGCAGAGGGGTGTCTGCCTCTACGCTCAGCCGATCAGTCACGCGGCTGGAAGAGCAATTGAAGGTCATGCTGTTGCGGCGCACGACGCGATCCATCGAGATCACCCCCGAAGGCGCCGCAGTTCTGGCTGAGGCGCGCGAGATTTTGAACCGCAGCGAAGCCCTGCAAGAGATCGCTACCAGCGGACAGGCCCCCGCCGGGCCACTGCGTGTAAACGCACCGGTTCCTTACGTCTTGCATGTTCTCGCCCCGCGTCTGGCAGAATTTCACGCGCAATACCCCGGCATCCAGTTGTCTATCGACATGACGGACACGCTGGTGGATCTGATCGGCAGTCACGCAGATGTTGCCATTCGACTGGGCCAGCTGCCCGATAGCGACATGTTGCACCGCCCCTTGGGGCGCACGGCTTGGAAATTAGTGGCTGCGCCGGACTATCTTGATCGCAACGGTTGGCCCAAAACTCCAGCCGACCTCGCACAGCTGGAGCAAGTTCGGTTCGCGGCACCAGATCATATCAACACGCTGCGCTTCGCCGGTCTGGCCACCCCAGTATCCGTGCCCCCCTCCGTGACTGCGAACAATGGGGAGGCCGTGCGCCAAATGGTATTAGGCGGACTGGGAATCGCGCGGTTTTCCGATTTCATGATCGCAGACGACATCCAAGCCGGACGTTTGATTGAGCTATTTCCCGGACAACTCGACGCCGCACCTTTGAATATCTCTGCGCTTTACCTTACCCGCGTCTCGGGGTTGCGGCGACTGGGGGTCTTTCTTGACTGGGTGGGCAGCATTGGTGGAGGCTAAGTCAAGCGAGCGCCTTTCATCATGTATAATGCTTCCGGGCAAAGCGTGGCCTCCAGAAGGTTGCTCCCCGTCAATCTTGTATAGACATATTTTTAGATGCCGGCTTTCGTGAAGCTGCACCGCAGGGGCGCGGCGCTATGTGAACGGCTGCTAAGGGCCGTTCGCGACGTTCGGCAAAGGGGGCGGATACCGATCATTCGCTGCAGGTGCTAATTTCTGCTTCAAGGTACTGCGGTGCGGGTTCCTGTTCGAAAAAACATCGACACTTCGCGCGATAAGTGAGAGTTTGCATGTCTTGCATTTTCGCCTGTAAGGATTTCTTTTTGCTCCTATCGATTCAAGCCCATCTCATCTACACGACTGCGCAACCGTGCGCCCTATTGCTGCAGATCGAGGCTGCGCAAGGTATCGACCAGAGATTACGCGACACGACACTTCGCATCTCGCCAGATGTTGAAACCTCGTGTGTTGATGGTGAAGAACAGGTCGGAACACGGCGTTGGGTGCGTGTGGCCGATGAGTTTGACTGCTCCTATCAAACGCAGGTCGCAGTAGATCGGCACATTGTTGAACTAGCTGATCTGGCGGCCATGCAGCTTTGCCAGCTTCCCAGCGAGGTCACAAAGTATCTCATGCCCTCACGATATTGCCACCCAGAGGACTTCCTTAATTCTGTTCCAGCCTTGTTTGGGGCGTACCGTGGTGGAGCGCTGATTGAGAAGATGTCGGCATGGATTAAGGATCAGTTTACGTATAACAACCTTGCAAGCCATGGCGCGACAACCGCAACGGACAGCTTTGGCGCGCGTGCAGGGGTGTGTCGTGACTATGCGCATGTCTTGATTGCAATGGCGCGGGCCGTGGGCATTCCCGCCCGATTTGTCAGTGCCTATGCGCCTGATGTCAGTCCTCAGGATTTTCATGCCGTGGCAGAGGTTTACCTAGAAGGCCAATGGCATTTGGTTGACCCGACGGGCATGGCTAAGGTCAGCGAAATTGCACGCATTGGGGTAGGCCGAGACGCGGCAGACGTCTCTTTTATGACGTCTTACGGTCAGATGACGCTTAAAAAACAGGCGGTTACTGTGTCTCGCTGCGCGTGATTAACAATTCACATTGCTAAACATGCGACAAAGTTTAGTCTGTTTCTATGGATTTAGAACGCCGCCACTTTGATGAAATGCTTTTGAGTTCAGATGGCGTCCGCGCACCGTACGCAGAATACCAAAGGTGGTTTGCAAACGAAGATCCCTCGCGTCTTGCGAAGAAATCGAAGGAAGCCGAGGCGTTCTTTCGGCGTACAGGCATTACCTTCAATGTCTATGGCCAAGCCGCTGCCCAAGAACGACTGATCCCGTTCGATTTGATCCCTCGCATTATTGCGAACCGCGAGTGGACGAAACTGTCCAAAGGGATCACGCAACGTGTTTGTGCCATCAATGCATTCTTGCATGACATCTATCACCGACAAGAAATTCTACGTGCGGGGATCGTGCCGACGGAGCTCATTTCGCGCAATGAAGCGTTCTTACCGCAGATGATCGGTTTCACCCCTCCGGGTAAAGTGTACACTCACATCGTTGGAACTGATCTTGTGCGCACGGGTGAAGATGATTTCTACGTGCTGGAGGATAACGCCCGTACGCCTTCGGGTGTGTCCTACATGCTCGAAAATCGCGAAACGATGCTGCATATGTTCCCCGAACTGTTCAGCCAGATTAAGGTTCAGCGCGTCAGTGACTACCCCAAGAACCTGAGGCGCTCGCTAGCCGCTTGTGCGCCTGACCGATGCGTTGGCAAACCTACTGTGGCCATTTTAACGCCTGGCATTCACAACTCTGCCTATTTTGAGCATTCGTTTCTCGCCGACCAAATGGGCGTCGAGCTTGTAGAAGGCCATGACCTAATGGTTGTGGACGGCCACATCGCAATGCGTACGACCAAGGGCTATAAAACCATAGATGTCCTGTATCGTCGGGTGGATGATGAGTACCTTGATCCGCTTAACTTCAACCCCGACTCTATGCTGGGTGTGCCCGGTATCATGGATGTCTACCGTGCTGGAAACATCACGATTGCCAACGCTCCTGGTACAGGGATTTCCGACGACAAAGCTATATACTCGTACATGCCCGATATCATCGAATTTTATACGGGTGAGAAAGCGATTTTGAAGAATGTCGAGACGTGGCGGTGTTCAGAGCCAGACTCACTCGCGTATGTCCTCGAACACCTGCCAGAACTAGTTGTGAAAGAGGTCCACGGCTCGGGCGGCTACGGGATGCTTGTGGGGCCCGCGGCCAGCAAAAAAGAGCTTTCAACCTTTGCCGCCAAATTGCGCCGCAACCCAAGTAACTACATCGCGCAGCCGACGCTGTCGCTGTCGACGGTTCCCATCTTTGCCAAAAAGGGGCTTGCGCCGCGTCACGTTGACCTACGCCCATTTGCTCTCGTCTCACCCAAGGGCGTCGACATCACACCTGGCGGGCTGACCCGCGTGGCACTGAAGGCTGGCTCTCTGGTGGTTAACTCAAGTCAGGGCGGCGGCACCAAAGACACTTGGGTTCTGGAGGACTAGCAGGATGCTTGGAAAAACCGCAGGTGGCCTGTACTGGATGTTTCGCTTTTTGGAGCGTTGCGAGAATACCGCCCGCCTCGTCGAAGCGGGTTTTCGGATCGCGCTGACACGCTCCAATGATCCGGTCTCCGAATGGAAGTCGGTTGTCTCCACAGCGGGCGCGCGCAGCAATTACGACGCCAAGTATGACACCTACGAGGCCGCCTATGTGGTGGATTTTCTACTGCGAGACACTGCCAATCCGTCCAGTGCTCTTTCCGCAGTCGAGAAAGCGCGAACGAACGCGCGTATGGTCCGAACAGCGTTGACTACAGAAGTTTGGGAAGCGGTTAATGAAGGCTGGATGGGCATTAAGGAGACACTCAAGTCGCCTATCAAAGAAACTGACTTACCAGCCGTCCTCGGAGAAATTCGCCGCCATAGCGCCTTGGTTCGCGGGGCTCTGCACGGAACTATGTTGCGCAATGATATCTATGACTTCACTCAGATTGGCTTGGCATTGGAGCGGGCAGATAATACGGCGCGGATTATTGATGTAAAATATTACACATTACTACCTTCAGCCAGCTTTGTGGGCTCTACATTAGACAATGTGCAATGGGAAACCATACTAAGGTCCGTCTCTGCCCACCGGTCATTTAGGTGGCTCAATGATGAAAACATGACGCCATCCAGTGTCGCTGACTTTCTCATTTTGGACCCCCGCTTTCCACGTTCCTTGTCCTTTTGCAGCCGAATTCTAGAAGAGAGCCTCGGCTTTCTCGCCAAGGATTATGGCGCGCGCTTTACCTGCCACGACATGATTAGCGCACAACGGGATAAGTTACGCGAGCACACGATTGCGACGATTTTTGACGAGGGGCTACATCAATTCATCACCGCGTATATCGACGACATCAACGCTATCGGGCAGCAGATCGAAAAAGACTATCGATTCATCGGGTAGGCAATTGAGACTATGAAGCTGAAAATTTCACATACGACGAAATACACCTATGATGCGCCGGTCTCCTATGGCTTGCAGCAAGTGCGATTGACCCCAACCTCGACCAAGCACCAAACGGTTTTGAACTGGAATGTTTCGATCTCGGGAGGAAAACGGGAGCTCGAATTTCAAGATCAATACCAAAACCATACGCTGTTGGTTCAAGCTGAAGCAGGCACGACCGAAGTCTCGGTACAGGTCTCAGGCGAAATCGAGACCCATTCGTCGGATGGTGTTTTCGGAAAAGTTTACGGATCAGCTCCACTTTGGCATTTTTGCCAAAGTACGCCACGCACAATACCTGGACGCGGTATTCACAAACTGGCCCAAAACATTCGTGCCAACGACGATGTGTTGACCAGTCTTCACGCATTGTCAGAGACAATCCTTGCGCAGGCTCCCTATGGTGAAGCAAATACGTTTGCAGGCACAAGCGCAGAAGAGGCGCTTACGGCCCGTGGGGGCGTCTGCCAAGACCACGCGCAAATATTTGTTTCAGCGGCGCGCGTCGCAGGTATTCCTGCACGCTACGTCAGTGGATACCTCATGATGGACGACCGTATCGATCAAGATGCCAGTCACGCTTGGGCCGAAGCCCATATCGTGGGGCTCGGGTGGGTCGGCTTTGACGTCTCGAATGGCATTTCACCAGATGAGCGTTACGTCAGGGTTGCAACGGGCCTCGATTCACGGGATGCGGCACCGATTACCGGCATTCGCAGGGGGGCGATGGCGGAGACGATGATTGTATCGCTGCAAATTCAGCAATAGATACGAGTTACTGTTTCGTTTTTCTATCCCGTACTGGACCAAGACAATGACCTATTGCGTCGGACTAAAATTGAATAAGGGGTTGGTTTTTATGTCCGACACCCGCACCAATGCAGGCGTCGATAATTTTTCGGTCACGCGAAAAATGTTCACTTGGGATGTTCCCGGTGAGCGGGTCATAACTCTTATGACATCGGGCAATCTGGCAACGACCCAATCGTTGATCAGCCTTCTCGAGGAACGCTCCAAAGTGGCGACGGAACGCAGCCCCTCCATGTTGGAACTGCCGACGATGTTCCAGATCGCCCGGCTTGTTGGTTCGACATTGCGAGAGGTGATTTCCGATAGCCATGCGGAGGGACAAGAAGCGTCGTCGAAATTCAAAGCCTCCGTAATCCTAGGCGGCCAAATTAAAGGCGGCGCCCCTACGATGTTTTTGATTTACCCCGAAGGCAACTTCATTGAAGTGACGGACGACAATCCGTTCTTCCAGATCGGCGAAGCCAAATACGGAAAGCCGATCCTTGTGAGGGCCTACGATCCTGATATGTCATTTGAAGACGCCGTTAAGCTTCTGATTGTCTCGTTTGATTCAACGATTAAGGCAAATTTATCTGTCGGGTTACCGCTTGATCTTCAACTCTACCTTCAAGACAGCTTTGAAGTCTCCGACAAGCCTAGGATCGAAGTGGACGATGCGTATTACCAAGCGGTTTCTTCAAGCTGGGGTGATGCCTTGCGCAACGCGCTGGCCCAGTTACCAAGCTATAAGATCAACTGATCGGGTATCAAAAGCAGACCTTGAGGCTAGAAATGGGTGGCGGCAAGGTCCCGCCCTGCTGACCTCGGATCGCCGAGACAGCTGCCTGGTGGGCCGAACGGCAGCTTTCGAAAATCTGCACTGCAGCGAGTGACAGACTGTCTTAAGTCAGCGCTTACGGGTCCAAATAGGGCAATTTGCTAAGAGAGGGCTTGTTGCTCATCGTAGCCGGCGAGGAGTGGGCGATGAGAAAGACAACGAAGAGCCTCGGCGAGATTCATCTGAAGAGAAGATCCGGATTGTGCTGGATGGGCTGCGGGTCGAGGACAGCATTGCAGAGCTGTGCCGCCGTGAAGGCATATCGCAGGGCATCTACTACAAATGGTCAAGGACTTCATGGAAGCCGGTAAGCGGCGTCTGGCAGGCGACACAGCACGTGCCGCGAACACCGATGAGGTGAAGGATCTACGTCGGGAAGCGCGTGATTTGAAAGAGGTCGTGGCGGAGCAAACGCTCGAACTGCGGCTTCTCAAAATGTCTAACGTCAGCGCTTATGTGTCCAAATAGCGTTATTTGATAAGAGAGTGTTCTTGGCTCATCGTAACCACCGAAGAGTGGAAGATGATACAGGCAAATAGAACCCGCAAAAGCGCAGGGGGAAAATCAAAATCGTGATGGATGTCCTGCAACGCTACTTATATTCCGGCGACGTGCATAATCGCGGCCTGAGAGGTGTCTCCGTCCATTGTTATCTTCGGCCCCAGCGGCAACGCTCCCATACCAAGGCGTTCTAACCAGCGCTTGAAAACGTACGGGACAATGCCAACGACGTGTGATGCTCCCTCATCAACGGCAGCCTTAGCCATCTCTACCATCAGAAGCGATTGCACCATCATACGACGTTTAGCTGGCACGTTGGAAGAAACAAACAGCCGTGTGGCCTCCCAAACATAGTCGGCGGTCGGAGCCCGCTCGTAAAGAACATGCTGAGGTATCGTGTTTATGACACCCAATTGTGCATCACGCAGCATGTAACTGTAGCAACCACAACGCGCTTTCGTTGGTAGAATTCTAATACCGGCCAGTATTTCACCATATTCGTGCAGCACGATAGACCTACTTTGGGGAGTATCGTATTGATCAAACTCCATCCCATCCGTCTGCGGCAAGTCCCACGATTTAGTATCAATGAACACATGCTTCCGCGCGCGAAGAAAATCCCCATAAAGTTCGCCATGTGCGTGCGCATTGGCTACTGAAAGAACCGATGCATGAATTCTACCAGCTCCCTCATTTGCTTTAAAAATTCTGAGTGAGGTCAAGTTTTCTTGAGTTGAATGAAGGGGGGCTTTCGAGCTTTTCGAAGATGCCGGAGAAATTTCAGGTAAGGCTTTCCTTACTTGCGCATCAATGTCCTTTGGGAAGGTGTATCCCATGTTTTTTGCCTTTAGTTTTCATGTGCTAATGTTTTCATAACTTAACAATTGTGCTTAGTAATGCCACAATTAAAACATCAATACCTCCGACTGACTGCTTAGATGAAACAATAGGCCCTCAATTAAAAATCAGCCTAAGGAGCTGCCTGGCATTGTTGAATTCAACTTCCGATGAGCCTGCACAAGAGCTTGAAATCATCAAGCAACAGCGGCGTAGAGTTCGCGACTACGCAAAAGTTGGGTTGCAACTTCTTGCTCAACGCATCGTGATATATACTGTAGCGGTCGGCTTGGCAGGGTTCTACTATGACTGGCTTATTGCCGGTGCATTCTACGCTATCGTAGTCGCTTGTGAAATATACGACCTGTTCGTCTTTCGCCGGATCATGAAGCTGCGTGTTTGGCGCGCCGCGGATTTAAGTCGTGCCATGTCGCATATATATCTCGGAACAGTTTTCAGCTCATTCGCGGTCGCTCTCTTCGCAATATCGTTTGCCTTGCAGCAGGACCCCGAGTCAGGTCACTTCATGCCAGTATTCATGCTCATTTCAGCGTCAATATTTGCAGCAATGAACAATCACCAGTTCTTGTTAGTTCTTGGTATACGTCTTACGATCTATGTCTCGGCAATTCTGCTCATTCCAATTTACGACATCTGGATCACATCCGCACCCATAACGTCAGAAGTTTGGTTGCATTTTTTTACAGTGATTTTTGTTCTGGCCTTTCTGGTAGAGCTGGCGCGAAGCTTTATGGGTGGGTACTCTGAGGCTCAAAAAAGTCGAAGCAGGCTGGAAGAAGAGCATGAGCGCACCAAAGCCGCATTCCTTGCTAAAAACCAGTTTCTGTCTACCATCAGTCATGAGCTTAGAACGCCGCTTACATCAATCAAAGGTGCACTCGCCCTGGTCGATTCAGGCGCATTAGGTGAGTTGCCCGAAAAAGCTCGTGGTCCAATAAAAATCGCTGATCGGAACACGCACAGATTGGCCAACCTCGTCGATGACCTTTTACTTTTGCAGAAGGCGGACGGTGGAAAATTAGAGTTGACAGAAGAAGTTTTCGATCTCGGGGAGTTGGTGATAGATGCTACGGAACTTTTCAGACCCTACGCCGAAAGCGCCAAAGTAGGCATTGAACTGAAGGTCAAGAGGGATGAGTTTTGGGTTCGAGGAGATCGCAAAAAAATTGTGCAGGTCGTTACCAACCTGCTGTCTAATGCTGCAAAGTTTTCAAATGGTCGCGGTGAAATTTTAATCAGCGTGCAAAGGGAAGGCGGCCACATCTGTCTTCGAGTTACTGATCACGGTATCGGAATTCCCGAGGGGGCGGATCGCAAAGTCTTTGAAGAATTTGGCCAAGTTGACTCCACCGACACACGAAAGTTTCAAGGAACAGGTCTCGGTTTAAACATCTCAAAACGCATAATCGAGGCACATGGGGGGCATATTTATTACGAGAGTGTATTGGGCAAAGGCTCCACATTCTATGTCGAAATGCTGGACACAACCCGCTACCCTTTACCCGCCAGAAGCATGCTAAGTTAGTATGTAGAGAGCGGGCCAAAGCATGAAAAATTTCAATCAACAGCGAAGCCATTGCAATAAAATCTGGTTTGTTATTTTTATCTGAGCAGGTGCTCATCTTGTGGGCTCCGCGCTAATGGGAGGCCCAATTTAAAAATCATTACTCTGGTCTCAACCGCAACCTCGGGTCTGTTTGCTGAGTCGCAAACCCCAATGGTTCGGCGCGGAACTCGGATAACCGGACTGGCTGCGCTGGAGTGCGATGCATCCGGCCGCCGGATGCGTGTTTCATGGGCGGATGTGACAAGGCGGTGGCGATTTATTTGAGAGGGCGGCAGATCCGCGCGTATGCGATTTGCCCTACCTTCTTTCGCCCGTAGCTGGTCGCCCAGACTTTTAACAAAGTTGAACGGCCAGCATGGGTCAAACGGAGAGATCAAACTAGGCCGAGTAGGCGAGGTCGAGGAGGTCATGGGGGCCGCGATGAATTCGGCGTCGGAAATCGCTAAGCTTGGCACAGGAATATCACTGCTGATTGACACAAAGCCGCCGCAGGAAACTCTCACCTAATTTCCACCTAAGAGGACAAGTACGTATGACTGATACTGCACTACCGGATAACCTTTTAGCGCTGCTACGCGAAGTCGATACTCCGACAGTTTGTAACGCGATAGAAGTGGCGCAGGGCAAGCGAGGATTCAACCGTTTTACTCGCGGCACTATGCAGCATTCCCAACCCGGAGATCCTGCCATCGTGGGATTTGCCCGCACGGCACGCATCGCGGGTCTTGCGCCGTCGGCCGAGGCACCTGAAGTCATCCGAGAACGCCGGATGGATTATTTCAGGTCGATGGCGGATGGTAGCGGGCCAACTGCTGCGGTGATCGAGGATGTCGATTTCCCAAATTGCATCGCTGGCTGGTGGGGCGAGGTGCACGTCGCCGTACACAAGGGGCTTGGCCTTGCAGGAGCGGTGACCAACGGTGTCTTGCGCGATCTTGACGTGATCGATGACGGCTTTCCGGTGCTAGCTGGATCCCTCGGGCCAAGCCACGGTTTCGTTCATGTCGTCGAGATCGGAACAGAAGTTTGCATTATGGGTATGCGGGTGGCGCAGGGAGAATTAATTCACGCGGACCGGCATGGTGCAGTCGTCATCCCGAGTGAGGTCATCCCCGCTCTCAAACAGGCAATCGACACCGTCGTCGCCAGCGAAAAAATCGTCCTCTGCCCCGCCCGCGAACCCGGATTTGACATCAACAAGCTGGAAGAGGCCTGGGCAAAGTTTGAGGCCGCAAGAACATGAGAAATATGTTGGTAAAACCTAGGGTTCTGGTGCTACGGAAGCTGACTGCGGAGGTCGAAGAACGTCTAGCCAAAACATATGAGGCGGTGTTCAGCCTCGACGATAAGCCGATGGTGCCTGAGGCGATCGCCCAAGCGCTATACGATTATGAGGCCCTCGTGCCGACAGTCAGTGACCGGATCACTGCGGTGATGCTAAAGGGCGCGGGGGTGCGGACACGGATGATTGCCAATGTCGGTGTTGGTTGCTCGAACATCGACGTTGCAGCGGCTAGAGATGCTGGCATTGCGGTGTCGAATACGCCGGACGTTCTGACTGATGCCACTGCCGACACCGCGCTGCTCTTAATTCTATCGGTAACCCGCCGCGCCTTTGCTGCCGAGAAGATGCTGCGCGAGGGCCGATGGGGTGGATTCTCAATTGTCGGTGGGTTGGGGGCCAGTATTCAGGATAAGGTGCTGGGGATTATCGGGATGGGCCGCATCGGTCAGGCCGTCGCGCGTAGGGCCGCCTTAGGGTTTGGGATGAAAATCGTTTACTATAATCGCTCACCAGTGAGTGGCCTTGGGTTTGAAGCTCAGGGGTTAGACAGCATCGATGCTGTGATGGCGGTGGCCGATGTGGTGTCGGTCCATGTGCCGGGTGGTGGTGGCACGCCGTTGGTGACAGCCGCGCATATCGCCCGCATGAAGCCCTCGGCTTATCTGGTTAATACCGCTCGCGGCGACAGTCTTGACCAAACCGCCTTGATCGCGGCGCTGGCTGGAAAACGCATAGCCGGGGCCGGGTTCGACGTCTTCGCCAAAGAGCCAGAAGTGCCAGAAACGCTGCGCAAGATGGAGAATGTGACGCTTCTGCCCCATATTGGGTCTGCGACTGAAGAGGTGCGCACCGCTATGGGGCACATGGCTGTCGACAATCTCGATGCATACTTCGAGGGCAGAGCACTTCCTAGCCGCGTCGTGTGATCCAAAACTGAAAATCGGCAGGCGGATCTAAAAAGGTAAGGCGGATGTCTGCAAAGCGTGCTGTCTCACTAACGGACTCGTGGTCGTTGGTTTGTTGATCTGGTCTTGGGCGATTTGGGAGCACACAGATAAAACTAGGAGTTAGCAAAACTTGATGGATGTCATCCTAGGATAAGCGACAGCCTCATGACGACGTAGTCATTAACCACTTCTTCGCCTTAATGCATTGTTCGGAGGTCCACGACAGCCACATGAATGCCTTGACCCTCAATTGGATCATTTGGCCGCGGCAAAAAGAACGTTCCCGTTGATAGCTGTCACCGCCCTCAGCACATCTCGCCGCCCAAGTAAGACAGGGCCAACCCCAGCACTCAATCGCAGTGGTATAGGGGCGGGTCGCCATTGCCGCGCTCCAACATGCCGTTGATAAACTACTCTTACAGCTTTCCGACAATGTCAGTTAACATACAATGGGGTTTAGGATGGATACCGGTGGCCATGCTACCCAGCCCTCGGAGTATTTCGATTTTTACAGTGTCCGATTCTGGCGCTCAAGAACCAACCATTTGGCCCGCTCAAACTCTGGCGTTCCTGGAACCAGTTCATGCTCGTGATACCGCAGCATTAGCTCCATATCCTCTACCGGAACACCTTCCCCGCTATGGAATGCCTCGAAGATTTCTGAGACACGCTCTTCCGTAATGTTCTCGTAATACCGCTGAGTCACATCTTCGTTCTCATGCCCCATGTTAACCGACCAAGCCTTAGAGGCTTCAAGTGACTGGCAGATCTTCAAACGCAATTGCCCGATAAAGTGCTTTGCTGAATGCGGAGAAAAGTTCTTATTTATTCCTCGGGAGGCTGATTGAAAGGCGGACGAGACCGCGTGCGTCGACGACATGGGTGAAATTGAAGGCGATTGCGACCTATCGATAGTTCCTGAGAAGTGTTTGTCGTCTGGGAACAATGCATCGTCATCGCTATAACCCAGGCCGATCAGCTCCTCTTTCCACGCCACCACCACTTCAACAAAGATCGGTGGAACCGGGAAGAATTTGATCCTGAGGCTTTTGCCGTTTTTTGTCCTTGAGCGCCGCGCATCTTGCACCACGATCTGGTGGTCGGCATCCAAGTGTCGGACTCGCAAGGATGTGATCGTGTCAGCCCGTAAAGCCGCCAGGAAGGCAATGGCAACCATGGCCCTATCACGCCTTTCCTTGATGGTCTCGGCGGGCGCTAATTCGATCATTTGGGAAGCTTCATTTTCAGTTGGGACGGGTCTGGTCTCGCCTGAGAGAGCCGAAGCACTGAACTTCTTGGGCAGTTCGAAGTAACCGGGCAAGGTTCGATCCAGATCGTGAAACCTGTCTTGGACAATCAGCCACTCGAAGAATGACTTCAGGTGCGACACAAGGTGACGCACCGTCGATACGCTCAACCGATCTTCCCCGAAGGATTCAGCGCTAGATTTTAGATGTTCGCGAAACTGCGACACGTCCTTTTTGGTAACTTTGGAAAAGTCTTTACCACTACAAAAAGCTTCAAACCGGCGAATGGCAGCGATTTTAGCGGAAACGGTTTTAACCGACCAACGGCCCGCAAACTGGCGCCATTCATGAAGAATGCGGTCATTGATGAAATAACAGACCTCATCGATCAGATCGCTGTCATTCCCAATACCAGCTGGGATTTGATCCTTTACTTCGTCCAGCGCTTCCAAGCTGGTATTTGTATTGGCACAATCTAGAATCTTGTCGCAATCAATCTCATTCACTCTCTTGGTCACAATGGCTGCGCACGCAAAACACACGGCGCGAACAGCAAATCCGCCGTTCTCTAACACTCGTTTTTCAACGGACTTCGTGTCGGGAAATACGCGCTCCTTGCATGAAAAACATTTGAACTGGCCAATGCGCAGGGGCGTGCTTCCAGTTGTCCGCTTGGCATCATGAAACCGCTTCACTTCGGCCCCGTTAAAGACATACGGAACGCCTCCGTCTGATGGGCGAAGTCCGTCCTTGATCCAATTCGATACAGTGTTCCGAGTTACATCAAACAGCCCCATGAGCTCCTCGACTGAATAGACAAGGTGCTTCTTTGGTCGCACATGTTTGTACGACCGGCTCATACCGGCGCTTTCTGGCTCGTCTTGGAGCGCTTGCCGCTCTGCCGAGACCGAGCGCGATTTTCGAACGCAATCAACTGGTCTTCTGACCACCGGCTCGTACCTGGTGACAGCTTAACCGGCGCAGGGAAGTGCTCATTGTGCTTAACCCAACGCCAAACGGTCGCGTGCGAAACGCTATAGCGTTTCATGACTTCATCGATGGTCAGGAACTGGACCTTACGAGGGCTCGCAACAGCGCTTTTGGGAGCGCCGCGAACCTTGGGTTTGCACGCCGTTGTCTCGCTAGGCCGCTTTTGGGAATTTTCCACGCCAAACAGGTCAGCCTGAGCACGCATTAGCTCTTGCTCCGCAAAGCCGGGTCGACCCGGCAAGCCTCGGCCCACGCGTTCAGGTCCGCCCCACGGTAGATGACCTTCCTCCCGAGCTTGTAGAAGGCAGGGCCCATGTTTTTGTGACGCCACTGTGCGAGCTTGTCGCGGTCACCGATCAGATCAAGTTCGGGGTCGCCGAGAACGTAGTTCTTGGAATTATCGAAGATACTATCTGACATAACTGGATTCCCTTGAGTTGCTTTGGGTATCCCGTGTTTGTGTTCGTCAGTTGGTTTCTGTGAAGTGGGCCAAAAGGGTCAAAAATCATCAGAGACTTTTGACCTTAGTTTTGACCTAGTTCTTCAGTCTTTTGACCGCCCTTTTGACCGTCGACTCAGAAACGGTAGCACCTAGGGCCGCTTCAATTTGGCGATGCATCTCCTTGAGAGGTACATTTGGAATCCCTGTCGGATAGATTTGTTGGATGGCCGAGACGATACCGCCAATTTTAGACGGCCTGCCTGTTTGAACTGGATTGTCTTTGCAAGCGAAGAACTCGGAAACGTAAGTTGGACATGACTTCGACCAATCGGCAAGATCGCCATCATCGATACAAAATGACCATCCAGGGAATTCATCGACAAATCTGTTCACATATTCTTTGTGGAATGCATCACTTGCCCAAGGTGGCACAGTATCGGGTACGACAAATTGTAGCCGTTCGAAAACATAGGGAAGCGTGTGAAAGCGAGCGCTTTCTATATTAATCTGACCTATGCCAACTTCGCTCGGTTTTGGGTAAGCGTTCGTCCATGCTTCAGGGGCGTCGTGGTATTGCTTCCAAGGCTTAAACCGAACTGAGCCAAATCGTTGCAGAAACTCTCCATTTAAGCCTGCCTCTTCTGGGTTCTCTGCAATACGAGTGCTCTCAAAAACAGACGCGTTTTTGTAGATTTTGTTGTATTGTCGGTCTAATGCTACATCCACTCTTGCTATTCGCTGCAGATCCTTGGCGACGACAATCCTATGATCGAGAAACGATTTAAGAAAAATTTGCTCACAGATATCTGCTGGAGAACCAACGTAATAAGATCTTTTGGCTTGATCCCCCGCATAGTCATCGGCAGCATTGGCGTATATCTGAACAAAGTGCTTTGAGGTAAATTCCCGCCAAAGCTTAGCAAAGGACGTATACCCTAATGGACTAAACATCGATGAACCTCCCTTCACGTCCCGACACGAAACTTGACCACCTCTTCATCAAGCTACGCCGTTTGTCCAAAAGGTCAGACCGCGCGTATGCCCTCTCGACATCCGATCCGACCCTATGCGCCAGACACATTTCCGCCACCTCTCGCGGCGCATTGGCGACTTCGGAGGCCCAGTCGCGGAACGTCGAGCGCAGCCCGTGCACCGTCGCGTCCCCATTCGTTACACGGCGCAGCAACATCAGCATCGACATATTGGACAAGGGCCTGTGCCGCTTCTGCCCTTCAAACACGAACTCCGAGTTCATCGCGCGCAACTCTTCGACAATAGACAGCATTTGAGGCGTCATCGGGACCCTATGCGCGGACCCAGTTTTCATGCGCTCCGCCGGGCAGGTCCAAACCCGCGCCTCAAGGTCTAATTCCTCCCAGCGCATTTTAAGCACCTCTGTCGTGCGGGATGCAGACAATGCAGTAAACATCAGCGCTTTCGCAGCCATGCCATCGCGCGTCCTCAATACCTCAAACAACCCAGGCATATCTTGCCAGCGAACTGCTTTGTGATGCTTTGGCTTCGCGGACATCCTCGGCAAAACTTGGGCGTCTTTGATCGCAGTCACCGGGTTCTCACCGGACCGAAACCCTTTTGAGCGTGCCACGTCCAACACAGTTTTAATCCGTTGAGACAACCTGCGGGCGGTTTCGTGCTTGTCGGTCCAGATTGGCGCCAAGCACATCAGCACCTCCGGCTGGTCAATACTATCAATTGGCATGCGCCCAATCTTGGGAAAGGCATAGTCACGCAAGGTGTTGATCCATTGCTGCCCATGCTTGGGATTTTTCCAAGTTGGCATGCGATCAATATGGACTTGCTGCGCGACCTCCTCAAAGGTCGGGACCTCTCGGGTGGCCGTAAATCTTGGGTTCAGGCCCTGCTTGGCCATGCGGCGATATTCCAGCGCTCGGTCGCGGGCCTGGTTGATCGTGACTATATCTGCCCCGCCCAAGCCAAAGTCGGTCCGCAAGGGAGCACCCTTCTTGTTCTTTTGACCTTTAACAACCACGCGAACAATCCAACGCCGCGCACCGGATGGATCTACAACCAGATACAACCCATTCCCGTCGCCATGCCGACCCGGTCCAAGGTTCTCTACCAACTTCTTCGTAAGCTTACCGCCCAGCGTTGCCACCATTAAATACCACATTCCGTACCACTCAAGAAAAGTATACGAGCACTATCGAAAGAAATCGAGGGAAACTTAAACGACGGGAAAATCCCAATAAAATAAGGCAAAAGGGCCGCCCAAGGCGACCCAATCAAAGTGACTAAAAATGTATAATGGCGGAGACGAAGGGATACTTACCCGACCTCGCTAAGTCGCTGTAACAAAAGGATATTCAGTCGAAGCGTTGTCCATTCAGCATGTTGTCCCTTATGGACCACACAGTATGCACAATGGAATTCGAAGTCTAGTCAAACAGGCGCACTCGCGGGCAATCTCTAAGGCCTGTCCGAGAGAAAGGGAAATCGCCAATAATAAGAAATCGAACTTTAAACCAACTGAGGAAATGTCGGCGAGTTGATGCTCAGCCGAGAGCGTCAAAATCCGCAAGCTAACCTTAAGGTTTGCAATATCTTCATTACCCGCCGCGATGGGCGGTTTGCAGACATTCTCTGCAGGTGCGTGATCATTGGTTCGTATTGTGAAAAGCCGACATTCTCCCCCCTGCCTGCGCCGTAGCTCTTGCTGCGCCATCCACCAAGGTCAGCAATGCGCAGATAGCGACCTTTGCAAAGTTTAACCCGCTTCCCAACAGCGGACCTTCATGCAGACAGCGGCGAACAGCAACTTCGAGCCCAGACTTACCTATGCTGCTTTGTGCATGAATGACCGCTTTCACGGGTATCCCAAAAACCTTCAACATTGGCTGGGTTTTGAATGGGGTTTTTGACAGCATAAATTGGAGTGTTTTAGGGCCGTGTCAAAAACGAGCGTTTTTGGTGGGCACACAAAGCAGGTCTTGACCAACTTTACTGAATATGGCCTTCTTACCTCGGTTTGTGTTGCCAGCCGCTCGCGCCCTGTTGGGTAAGGTGAAAATGCTCTAATGTTTAATTCAAACACTCCGTCCAGCATTTGGTCGGTAAAGCGAGCGCCGTAAACAATTTGCTGGCATGGAGATCATCATGAACAGTGTAGATCAGGCCAAATCTATGGCCCGCAAACTTCGGTCAGCCTTGGCCAAAGGCGACAAAGATATTTCCCACTCAGAGGCTTTGGAGCTCGTTGCAAACACGTTGGGATATTCAGATTGGAACACAGCATCGGCCAAACTGGAAGGTGCTGTTTCTAACGCGATCAGCTTCGGTAAAATCTGCCCTATCATCCGCATTTTTGATGAGGCCAAAGCAAGAGAGTTCTACTGCGGGTTTCTTGGCTTCGAAGTCGCATTTGAGCATCGTCACGAAAAGCAACTGCCGCTCTACATGGGCGTCGAGCGTGCCGGTGCGCTTTTACATCTTACAGAGCATCATGGCGACGCAAGCCCCGGATCGAACGTATTTTTGCCAACGCAAAAAATTCGAATGTTTCATAAGGAGCTTTCGGATAAGCAGTATTCCTTCGGGCGTCCTGATTTGGAAGAATTGCCGTGGGGCCTGCAAATCCAAGTGCATGACCCATTTGGCAACAGAATTCGGTTTTGCGAACAAGTGTCCTGAGTAAAGAACTGGGGCAGGCCAGCTACCGTTGGTCTGCCACTCTAGCCGAGACGCTCCAAAAATGACCGTTTTTAGAACGCGAAAATCAAGGCCGACTGAATACCCATTCTCCGAAGTCCGTCATTGGCGCAGCCGCAGCGAAAGCACGGTTTGTCCCGCATCTTGTCAGTTCGTGACACGCGCCGCGAAGGTCTTCTATCTCAAATTTCTGTCGGAGGCTGTGAGTCCGCTCTGGGCTGGGACCAGTCATCGAGACAACTCTAAGAAGGCACTGATGATCAAACATCGTGTGCTGCATTGCCGCAGGTCGGCTTTGAGCCCAGACTCACCGATGCTGCACGTGGGATGAGTGTCTGCTAAGTTAAGATATGTGGGCTTGGTTCTTCGCCACACAAGAACGATTTCAGGCTGTTTTTGAAGAAGTGGTTCCAGCCATCAAGGCAAATCCCCCAACAGTTCAGTGTCGGCGTCAATCCATCATGTGTCATCTTAATCTCAGTCTTGTCTCCAACCGCTTTGAATTCCCAAATGATCTTTGTTCCTAGCCATTCTTGATCGATCTCTTCTGGTTGGCCTTCGACTTTATGATGCGCATCTGTGCAAATCATCTCGATTCGACCAGGTCTTTCGAAAGACGTGGCCTCAAAAGTCCAATACCCGTAATCGGGCGGGAAGCGCGCAGTCACTTTGTCACCAACGCCGCCTAGGCCACCTTCGACAGATCGGGTCCACCACTTGCCCATCTGTGTCGCAACAGCTTGAAAACAGGCTTCTTGAGGTGCAGATACTTGAATGATTTCTTCATAGTTTTTTGACGGTTCGACCATGCTAAGCTCCATTTTTCTGGTTTAATCTAGAATTACTCATCACACTCGGTTTGAAAAGTAGGCAGTATTTTGATACTTAAGTATCAAAAAGATACTAATGGAGCTTCAATTGCACGACAAATCCAGTTCGAATCTTTGTCCCGCACCACTTGTCTTCGCGATGATCGGTGGAAAATGGAAGCTGTCGATACTGCAGATACTCATCTTTGATGGAACAAAGAGGTTTGGAGAGCTTCGGAAAGCGATCCCTGAAATCACACAGACGATGCTTACAAAGCAACTACGGGATCTTGAGCGCGATGGTCTTGTTAAAAGAAAAGTCTATGCCGAGGTGCCGCCAAAAGTAGAATATAGCGCCACTGAAGACAGCGTCGGACTAATGCCCGCATTCAAGGAAATGCACTCATGGTGGGAAACACGAGAGCGTTAACCAAAGATCCCAAAAATGCAGCAACATCGCTACGAAATATGGTCGGAAATTGAAGACGCCCGACCGAAAGCAGACGTTGCCGAAGCAATCCTAAATGGCGGCTTTGTCCCGCTCTGCCGACCTTCATCCACCGAAAATGCTGCACGGTGGACGAATGGCCGGTCTGGTGAAGCTGCACCGCAGCGCTCGGCAATGAAGCGAACGGCCGGTCAGGGCCGCGAGTTTCAGTGGTCCTGACCTCTGCGGATGTCTGGAGGGTCCGCACCCAATGATACGCCCTTCAAAGCACACTCGCCTTGTACATGCACCTTGATCTCTCCTTCCGTACAGCCCAGCGCACATTGAATTGGCATGTGATCCTGACAATAAGGAGCCCCACCATCAAGCACGAAGAGGTTAGCGGGATGAAGGAGGGCTTGGTCTAACTGGTGATGCAGTGCCTCAGAGCATGTCAGCTTTCTCAGTCTCCCCAGACTTCAACACTTGCATACCTTCAGCTGGATATGGACGAAGCAAGCTTCCAGCATCCTCTATCGTGCCTTTCATCCATGGCTCATAGTCTTCCGGCGCAAGGATGACGGGCATACGTTCAGGGTGTACCGGCTTTACCAGCTCGTTTGCCGTGGTAGTTATCATGGTGAAACAGGGGCATTCTTGCGGACCTTCTGCCCCCTCGAACCGTGAAAGGGTCCACATCCCCGCAAAGGCGAACGGAGGGCGCTTCTCCTCGCCTGTGAGGCCAAACCAATAGTAAGTTGCAGGTTGCCGTCCCTTAGCCTCACAGAAAGCGGTGGCGGGGATTAAGCACCGACGCTCTTTAAAGCTGCTTCTCCATAAGCCAGATTTGAGCAGCTTATCATCTCTTGCATTGTTCCATGCGGCGGGCTGCAGCGTCTTGCCTGTCTTTTTGCTGGTCTTGGTCGTCCTGAAGCCCCACGACAGGCTGACAAGCTCGTTCTCCCCTTCCGAGTTCAATCGGACCACATGCCCCTGATACTTCGGCCAAATTGCAGAAAGTGGCTCAGCATTCCCTAAGTGGACATTACTTGGAAGCACGTCGAACATTTGCCGCATGGCCTCAACGGCAGTGGTGTTTGAGTAAAGGTTGCACATTCGTTATGCCTTTTCGTCGCGCCACACCCATTTGACAACTTGGCGAACCGGACGGCGAACTGTCAAGTCGGTCAAGGTTGAGCTAGCCGGAACACACCATGTCACGTCAACCTCTCTAGTTTTGCAGCGAGAGCAAGGAAATGGCGGAACATGCAACTCGTGATCTGGCCCCAGCACTTGGACGAGGTCAGCCGCCCAGAAGTTAACGGTGCGGCGACAGAACGGACACCGGACAGTAATCAGCATGCCTAGGCTGGCACCATGGCAGAGGCGCTGATTTTTAAACCTATTAGCAGAGGGGCGAGCGGCTGGCATGATAGGAACATACAGGGAACAAATATGGAAGCAAAGTCCACAGAACCATCCTCAACCTAATACTTGTCAGCCGATAGATACCCCAAGATCAAGAGCGAAGCGGTGAGATGGATAAGCCGAAGAACAGGCTCTAGGGACCCAACACCCATGAGCCGCGCGATAGCCCTTGAGGGGCACCAGTGGGGGCGTAAGTGCTCGAGGTGCGTGGACGCTCAAGAGCCTTATAAATAAGGGGTTTTAATTAAGTTCCACCATTAGAGCTAATGCCCCGCTGTTGCTATATAGTAGCTATAGGGCTGTAGCTTATGCTTCATCGTGTCTGGTAGCAGGGTGGGGAGGTATTAGCTTAGGCTAAGCTTAAGGGTGAGACCCATTGCCTAGCTTTGGGGTCTTACCTCCCCCCGCCTCCAACCTTCATGCCTAGCTAGTGCTTTCATGCGCCGAACTAGGTAGCGGGCCAATTAAGTTCCACCATCAGGGAAGCTTAAGCTATTACCCTCCCTCCTCCCCCAAGGAGGAAGAAGACCTTAAGGGTAAAAGCTTATGCTATAGCTAAAGCTACTGACACTAAGTGGAATGAGGGTCTATATGCTGCGGGTCGGTTGAAGCTAGAGCCTGACGCAATACAACTAAGCAATAGCTGGTACGCTACCTGTAGGGATGCCTCAGAAGTGATTTAGGGGTCAAATCTCTGAGGGCCTAATATAGGTACAGCGACTGGCTTTTTACCCCCGCCCCTACCCAGCGCCCCTACAGTGGGCAGTGCTTCTCTTTGGTGAAAGGGCATCAAGTCCACTCGGACTGCGTCTGTCTGACGCTCTCAGCGGCTCTCCGCAGCGGTTGCGTTGATATCAAGCGAGAGCGAAGCCTGAGCCGCCACCATCAAAACTATAGCTCGGACCGCAGGCCAGCCGAAGCCGCCCTATAGGGGGGGCTTAGCTGGATCGACTGCTGCCAGATACGACCCTTCTCCATTGCCCGTTTGGTTGGGTGGCATCGCCGCCACGAGACCCATTCTAAAAGCTTCATACCCTTAGCAAGTTGAGGGTGTTCCGCTAGGCTATACCCCAAGAGAACACACCTGCTGTACAGATTGATTGTACTTTTAGGGTTGATTTATGTGTTTTGTTACACCAGACACAAAGGGTCTAGAGGCAAAAGGAACACTTAAGTATGGCGATTTATGGTTACGCACGGGTATCAACAACAGACCAAGACCTGACAATACAACGCAAGGCGCTTGATGCGGCGGGGTGTGAGATCATTAGGGAAGAGAAGGTTAGCGGGACAAGCAGGCAGGGTCGCGTTGAACTGAAGACCCTGCTTGAGTTCCTAAGGGATGGCGACACATTGGTGGTCACGCGACTTGATCGCCTTGCACGGTCAATGGATGATCTATCCAGCATTGCTCGTGAGCTTCACAGTAAGGGGGTGGCGCTTAAGGCGACAGAGCAGCCTGTGGATACTGGAACAGCAGCAGGCAAAGCGTTCTTTCAAATGCTTGGGGTCTTTGCAGAGTTCGAGACCAACTTGCGCAAGGAAAGGCAGCTAGAGGGCATAGCGAAGGCGAAGGCTGACGGGGTCTATAAGGGGCGCAAGGCGTCTATCGATGTGAACGAGGTGAAGCGAATGAGGAACGAAGAGGGGAAGGGTGCGACCGAGATAGCAAGAGCGCTAGGGATTGCCAGAACATCAGTTTACCGATTGCTTGAGAGCTCTTGATTTCTGTGCGCTTTACTATTTGTTCTTGTCGCGAGACTGTCAGGTTTAGTTCAATCTCGATACAAAGCTAATGGGGAGGCAGTCTCCCCCTTCAACGAGGAATACTTCATGCTCAATAACATCGGCCTTCCTGGGCTGTTTCTCATTTTCATTGCTTTAGTAGTGATATTACCCATCGGGCTCATTGTGAGTTCAAACAAGCGCAAGGCTGCTGAGAGAAAGCGTATGGCCGACGCGCTTGAGGCAATTGCAAAGTCCAAGAAAGACGACGAACTTTAACGCGATCAGCCGCGATTTGGCTGTCTACTAATACCCCCTAAGGTAACCCATTCTCTCCAGCTCGTCCCACACGCTCTGCTGTGCCTTCTCCAACTGCTCCTCACGCAACCCATGATCGTAGACGGAAGACGAGGTGCGTGGGCCTGCCCAGCCGCCAAGGTCATTGATAGCCGCTTCATCAACGCCAGCACGACGCGCAACGGTTCGCCAAGTGTGGCGCGTGGAGTGAAGCGCCAAACGTCCATCTGTCTCCTTGCCTAATACCTTTCGCCGAAAGCGAGTGAACCACTGTGAGACCGCTGCAGCCTTACCAGAGGCTGGCCTTACGGGCCATTCGGGGAAAACCCTACCTGACTTCCCATGCGTTTCCACACGGGCCTGCAGCAGCTCTCTAGCGCTACCTACAACTGGGATAAAACGGGAGGCGTTCTTGGTCTTGCCATCTAGCAGATCGAAGCCTGACCGATCTTTTCTTACTTGGCTGCTAGCAATCATCGCAAGCTCGTCGGCGCGGCAGCCTGTAGCTATTGCAAGGCGGATCAAATCACCCTCCTTGGTGCCCCGCTCTGTTTTTCCCAACAGCTTACTAAACTCCTTGGGCTGGTAATCCTGCCTGACCTGCTCACGCTGGCTGGAGCTGCGGCTGATACCGCGCTTAAAGACCCAAGGGTTATTATAGTCGGCTGGCAGGTGGTCATTCTCGTCGGCCCAAACCCAAAGCATCTTCAACAAGTTGATGTTCTTGGATATGGTTTGTGGAGACAGGCCTTGAGGACTGCGCCCATGACGAATGGAAGGCAGGTATTCATCGCGAAAGCGACGGGCAAGCTGTGGAGTTACATCTTCCAAGCAAGCAGTCTCCGCATCGTCCTCAAGGAAGGCACGAAGATGCTTCATCGCCGTATCAAGGCTCATGACGGTTGTGCGCTTTAATGGGTTGTAGTCGTAGGGGTTACCAACACGGCGGGCCTCTACATACTGCGAATGAGCGAACACAAGTGGATACCCAGCGCCCGTAGCGACACGGGCGAACCTCTTTATCTGGTCATGCGGAATGCCTCTAGCCGAAGCCTGCTCAACCTTGTCGCCCAACACGAATTCGACCCCAACATTGAATGGGTCTCCATCCTCTTGAGCCTTTATGTTTGCAGCCTCCACTTGATCACGCCAATCCACGGCAGAAGCCAGAGAGAACGCCTCCCGCTCACCAAGGCTATTCTGAAGCTTGCGAATATCACCCAGCGCGATGTCACGGAGCTTACGAGCTTCTGGAAGCCGACGCGTCCCAAGACCTCGTTTTATCTCTTTAGCTAGAGGCTTTCCGTCCCACGGATTGGGAACACCAACCAAGTTAGGCGGTGTCACCATTCTGAATACCCAACTCCTACCGGAGCCGCGAGGTTGAACGAGGTAGTGCATGTCCTCTTTCTCGGCCTTTTTGTGGTCCATTATGGACAACAAGCCTTTGGACATCGCTCTAAAAACCTCACAATAACAGCACGTTAGGGGTGGTGGCGGAGACGAAGGGATTCGAACCCTCGAGACCCTTCCGGGCCTACTCCCTTAGCAGGGGAGCGCCTTCGACCACTCGGCCACGTCTCCGCCGACCCGTTTAGCGATAGCTGTGCGGGGCGGCAACCTAAAATAGCATGCCTGTTGAAATTCCCTCAAACTTACGGGAGGCGCGCGTCTTTTCTGATCACTTGCTGGGTGTTTACAACCTCAAAGCTGGCCCCGAGCAAGGCGCGGTCACCGGGAACAAAGTACTGCTTCATTTCCAGATGCGCGGGCGCCATCGTCACTGGCGTTTTCGCCTTGTCGCGCATGGCGCTGTCAGGGCTTACCGAGCCAGTGGCGGGCTTGCCCTTACCAACCCACGCTTTCATCGTGGTTTTCAGCCGTGCACGCCCCACGTAGCCGCAGTCGTGCCATTCCTTCGGAATGACCAGCAACGCCTGCGCCGCGCGGGCCAGAGAGATGTCATGCGCCTCGGCCCACTCGCAGACCTTCAAGAAGTTGTCGTAGTCAAGCCACCAGCCACCTGCCATGGATGATCCTGCGCCGTAGACGTTTTTGGACGCTGTTCCGAAGAACCGGAAGTAGGAGCCCGGCCGCAACTTGACCTCTTGCGGCGCGAACATGCCACCGTTGTGCACGATCGCGCCATCCACATCCTTGGCGTAGTCCAGTTGGTATCCGTCTGGTGAACCGGTCAGCCCCGTGGGGCGCATGCCTTGCGCGATGGCCTTCCAGAAGCCGTATCCGGCCCCCTCAAAGCAGTGGAAATTATTGTCGGGGCGCGTTTTGGGACCTGCCATGGGGGGAGAACCTTTGCCAATTTGGAATCACTGAAATCAATAGCGATATACTGACACAATCGGTGCAAAACAAAACAGATTTTAGTCTGCGGGTGGAAGGTCAGATGGCCTAGCTTTAGTGGCTTCGGCCGGCCCAGAATGGGTAGCCGGACTTTCGCGGTATCGACAACTCTGTGCCCAACTGGAGCCTAGAGCAGGCGTTGATAGCTGTTCAAAACCGCGCGTCCCTTCGCAGCCCGGCGCGTCGCTTCAGAGCCCAAGTCCGTGTTTATGCCTCATACGGTTGGCCGTCAGTTTGCGCAGGCGAATGTTTGTTCACCTCCGTTTCGCCGAATGATGACAGCGCCGAGATAAGGCTCTCGCGCAGGGGGGCGAGGTGGCGATTACCCAAGACGATAGCGTCGGAGACCTCTGGCGCATCGTGTGCGACTAGCGCGATGGCCTCCGACATGAGTTCGGAGCTGCGGGTGCAGATTCTGGGATGCTCGCCCAATGTTGCAAAAGCATGTGCGAGAAGGTGGGTGAGGCCCTGCGACCTTGCGGTTTGACGATCATGTTCTTCGGGTGTGGTGACGATGATACCAAACCCCAGACGCTGTCGCAGGAACGCCGCAAGACGCCGCCAACGCGTGCCCCTGATCGGGCAGAGCACAATCTGGCTGTCGGCTGTACCCTTCATTGCACTCTGCGGCCCAAACATTGGGTGGCTCGCGAGAATTTCGACGTGCGCGGGTAGATGCGAGCGCATAAGGCGCGCTGGTTCTTCCTTAATTGAGCAAACATCTATTACCAATTGGCCTTCGCGCAAATGGGGGGCGATGTCCAAAAGGCACTGTTCGAGAGATTGAGCGGGAACGGCCAGAACCACAACGTCGGCATGGACGTCGCTCACATCCCTTATGATGCTGAAGCCGAGCTCGGAGGCGGCTTGGCGAGCGTCGCATGACTTATCAAACACCGAGACATGCGCGTGGGGTGCAAGAAGGGCCGCGGCGAGCTTTCCAAAGGCGCCAAAGCCGAAGATGGTTATCGTGAGTGGTGTGGAGAACATGATCCTGATCCAGAAAGTTGGGCCAGGGTCATCGACGTCTGATGCTAAACCGCTGGCGTAAAGCAGCGGTGAACACGAGAGATGGTCCGCTACCTAAGGCAGCGAATAATAAGTCGTGGCGAAGATGGCTCCGAGACGTGTCATGCGACCCCTTTAAGCTATTGCAAACATCGCCGTCAACGTCGGCCTGCACCCTGCGAACCGTGAGTTTTCGGACTTCTAGATACTCCATGCGCAAAAGTATGATCGGGTACAGCGGTTTCTATCGCACATCCGGACGTCGCTGCGCTGTCTCACTGCCGAAGAAAGCACTGTGGTTTGGCGGGTAGCCCCGCGGACCACGCAACAACGGATGTCACCGTGGTTGTTGCGCTAAGATCCGCGAGGCAGATTGGATTATTGCATTACTTGTTTTCCGGTTCCCCGGCGGTGCCGTCCTTCAACCAACGCTCAATGGTTTCGGCGTCATAGCCTGCTTCCCTCAGCACCTCTCGTGTATGCTCACCAACCAGTGGCGCGGGGCGTGAGATTTTTGGGGGCGTGGCGCTCATGCCGACGGCGGGGCCGACAACTTTGACCTCGCCCGCGGTCGGGTGCTGATAGCTTTGGATAAGGCCAAGGTGGGCGACCTGCGGGTCTTCTGCGGCCTCCAGATGGGTTTTTACTTCCCCGCACCAGATGTCAGCCGCAAGCAGCGCTTCGAGAAGGGTGTCGCGATGCCATTCTCCAGTGCGCCGTGCAAGCTCGCGCCATATTTCGTCGCGTTTGTCATAGAGGGTTTTGGGGTCGTCATAGACCTTCAGCTCGGGAGCGTCCAAAACGTCGATGAGCGTCGCAAATGGGCTCATGGCGATGGTGATCCAGCCGTCGCGGGTCGGGTAGGTGCCAAATGGCGCGTCCATGCCAGGATGACCGATGCCCGAGGAGGGGCGCTCGAAATCCTCGCCAAAGTTCATAGCAGTAACCATCTCTTGGTTCTGGTGCGCAAGCATCCCCGCCAACAGGTTTACGCTAACCTCTTGCCCCTCGCCGGAGCGTTCGCGCCACAGCAAAGCGGTCATAATGCCGTAGATCATATTCATGGCGCCGATTTGGTCGGAGAACCCCGCACCCACAGGGGTTGGCGGTTGGTCGGCTTGACCTGTCGCGGCCATGACACCCGTCAACCCTTGCACAAGCATGTCCTGACCCGGGCGGGTTTGGTAAGGGCCATCGACGCCGTAGCCTGACCCCGAGCAGTAGACGATGCGCGGGTTTACCTTTTTGAAATCCTCATAGCCAAGCCCCATCTTCGCCATAACGCCCGGGCGAAAGTTCTGGATCACGACGTCGGCCGTTTCAGCCATTTTCATGATGACTTCGCGCGCTTCGGCTGATTTCAGGTTCAGCGCCATGCTGCGTTTGTTACGGTTCCACGCTAGGAAGTTCGGGCTTTGGTCCCCGCCAACCCATTTGTTGCGGAACGTCAAAGAGCGAAACAAATCGCCTTTGCCCGGACGTTCAATCTTGATTACGTCCGCGCCCATATCAGCCATCAGTTGGGTTGCGAACGGGCCTTGCAAAAGGTGCGAAAAGTCGAGGACGCGGATGCCCTCTAGTGCCATCGGTGTCATGGGAGTTCCCTTATCGTGTTAAGAAGGCCGCGCCGGTGCGTGGGCGTCGGACCAGAGTGTTTCAATTTTTTGGAGTGTCTTTTGCACGTCCTCGCGCGTGTCGAGCGCGTCTCGAACAACCGCTGCAGCGGCAGTTTGAAAAGCGACGTAGCCATCGAACCTAGGGCGCAGCAGGGCGGTCTCAGCAGTGTCGCGTGTCGCGGCGTAGAACCCGCCCCATGCGTCGTTGACCTGTGCATCGGTCCACGCCGCCCGCGCAGAGGGCTGCCCGTCGTGCCGCGGGATGAAGCGGCATTGCGTGTCGGCGGACATCAACTCAACGAGATGGGCGAGAAGGCTGTCGGTCGGCGTGGCACGGGTAGTGATTGCGATACCTGTGCCGCCAAGAACCCCACCGGCCCCCGTCGCCGCACGAATGGAATCAGCGAAGGCGACGGGTAACTGACCTCGCGCGGGGCGCATGTAGTTGACGTAACCGAACACAAGCGGGATCAGCGAGATCGCGGTGTCGCTGGCCATGGCATCAAGAAGCCCGATAGGGTTCAGACGCTCGCTTCCTTTGGGGCGCAGCGCGTATAGGCGGTGCATGCGTTGTAGCATAATCGCCGCTTGCTCGGGCTCCAAAAACCGCTTTGCGCCAACGGAGGCGCCTGTGCCGGCCACCATGCTCATGAGTGTCAGAATGGCGTGCGGCCCGGCGAGTGATTGTGCCACGCCACCATCGGTCGCGATCCGGTCAATCTGCTCCCATGTTTGCGGGCGTGCGTGTTTGGGGCGCAGCGCCATGACCTGTGTGGCGACATCAAGCGGCAAGGCCCATGAGTTACCTTGCCAGACATAGGAGGCGAAGGCGGGGCCGATCGTGCCGGCTGCCCATTCGTCACACTGGCCTTGCGAGAACAGGGTGTTGAGCGGTGTTAGGCAATCTTCGGCGACGGCTTCGCCGATGTGTGGATGGTCAAGAACCAAGAGGTCATAGCGAGCGGCGAGATCCGCAATTGGTGCGCTTTCAAACCCTTCGAGCGGCTGGATGTGCCATTCGATGAGCGGTGTGGAGCGACCAGCGTTGACCCGGTCTGCGGCGGCTAGCAAGGCGTTGCAGCCGCGTGGATGATCCCATGTGAGGCCGTGAAATGTCATTGGTCGAACTCCCATAGCGCAGGCGCGCCAATGTCCATGTCGATAGCCGTGATGTGCCAGCGACCGAGGTTCGCGGCAAAAAGCCGATCCCCCGCGAAAGCGATGTTTGTGGGGTGACAGAGGACATGCGCGGTGGCGTCCTCGATCAGCACCTCGCCAGTGCCGCCTTGGGCGGGGATGCGCAGCAGGCGTGATGGCTCGTAACAGCCGACAACGAGGTTCCCGACCGCGTCGAAGGCAAGGCCGTCGGGCAGCCCGTCTAAGTCGGTGGCGAAGGGTTCGGGCGGGCCCGCAGTGCCATCGTCGTTGATTGCGACGCGGCTGACGCGGCGCGCAAAGGTTTCGGCCACATAAACCGCACGTTCATCTTCGCGCATTGCCAAACCGTTGGCGAATTGTAGCGGGGCGTCCAACCATAGCGTGCTGTCACCAGTCTCCAGATCAAACGCGAAAATGCCCGGCCCTGCACGTACTGGGTCGTGGCTGTCGGACACGAACAGTTGCCCTGACGCGCGATCTACCACAGGGAAGTTCGGGATTCTGAGCGCAGGATGTGACCATTGCGCGACGGTCCCCGTGGCAAGGTCTACGCGCAGCACACAAGCGCGCTCCAAATCGCAAACGAAGAGCGCACGACTGCCATCAAACGCCAACCCAAGGGCGAAGCCGCCAAGTTGGTGAGCCACTTCATGGTCCTGACCGTCTGGTGAAATGCGGAAAATGTCACCGGCATCCGTACCAGCCCAAATCCGGCCGTCGGGCCCTATTGCGACCCCCTCGGGGTGGTTCAACTTTGGGCGGGTGAACACGCCGTCGAAGAACACGCGTGCGTTCGCGCTGTCCAAGAGTGTCCGCTCGGCTGTGGAAAAGCGATGTTGCATTAGCTGTCCCGTCGGTTGCCGGTGGTGGCGTCGTAAAGATGCAGGCTGTTCGTGTCGAACCGCAGCTTGACGGTGTCGCCCATCGTTAGTTGAACCGTCGGGGGGACACGGGCTGACAGAAGGCCCTCGTCGGTCTTGATGTTCAGCAACACACAGTCGCCAAGCAATTCGGCGGAATAGACCTGCCCCTCAAAGTGGACGGGATCGTCGCCTTCGCACAGGTAAATATCCTCGGGGCGCACGCCGAGTTTCACCTCCCCTGCGCCAGCCATCGGTAGCTGCCCCGCCGCGTGAGTCAGTATACCATCAGCAAGCGTGCCCGATATAAGGTTCATCGGTGGCGACCCGATGAAGCTGGCGACGAAGGTGTTGGCCGGACGCGCATAGATTTCGGCAGGGGTGCCCACTTGCTGAATAACCGCGTCATTGAGGATCACGATGCGGTCGGCCAGCGTCATCGCTTCCACCTGATCGTGGGTTACGTAAATGGTTGTAGTCGCCAGTTCTTTTTGCAGGTGTTTGAGTTCCGCGCGCATAACTGTGCGCAGTTTCGCGTCAAGGTTCGACAGTGGCTCGTCCATCAAGAACAGGCGCGGGGTGCGGACGATAGCGCGGGCAAGGGCGACGCGCTGGCGTTGTCCGCCCGACAGTTCGGAGGGACGGCGCGACAACAGGTGCCCCATTTCGACCTTGGCCGCTGCGGCGTCGACGGCCTTTTGCCGCTCGTCCTTCCGGATGCCCGCGATCTTCAACGGGTAGCCGATGTTTTCGCCCACGGTCATATGCGGGTAGAGCGCGTAGTTCTGGAACACCATCGCAAGGTTGCGATCACGGGCAGGGCGCTCGTTCACGCGCTCGCCGCCGATCAAAATCTCGCCGCTGGTGATTTCCTCAAGACCCGCGACAAGCCGCATAGTTGTCGACTTCCCGCAGCCCGAAGGCCCAAGAAGGACGATAAATTCACCGTCGGCAATGCTCAGGTTAAGCCCCTTGAGCGCTGTGTAGTTGCCGTAGGTCTTCGTCAGGCCAGACAGTTCAACGGTCGCCATCTTATTGTTCCTTCCAGATATGTGTCTCAAACGGCAAAACGCGCGTGGTGGAGTCAGAACCCACCACCACCAAAGTGCTGCCTTCTATTCGAATGTCGGTCACACGCGTCCAGCCTTCGGGGCGCGCCAAAGCGCCTGTCACGTGAACGATGCGGTGTGTGCGTCCCCTTGCTAAGGTGAGCGCGGTTGGCACGTCTTCCTCGGCGATGCGGGTATCGTGCGGGGCGCTGGGGCGCGGGTCGGGGCCTGCGGCGACCCCATCTTCGATCCCTATGACGCCGGTATGGGTTCCGTTCCACGGCGCGTAGTCGCGGCCACCGTTGGAGTGCCAAAACATGGTCACAGGCAACACGCGCGGGTCTTTTAGAAAGAACACGACATCGTCCTCGACCTCTCGCACCACGGCGGTCCAGCCTAGCGTTGACGCCTCATTCTCTACCATTGTCACGAAGTCCTCGGTGGCAGTGCCGATAGGCAGTACCGTTAGATCAACCGCGCCGCTCGGGCCGGGGAATGCTGTCGCGTCCGTGCTTTGGGCGGGGTAGGTGAGGGCATGACGCCCAGCCTCTAGCGGCATCTTGGGGGTTATCACTGACCGTTTGGGCGACATGGACAGGCGTCCACCCTGTTGCATGTGCACCATTGGGTGATGTGCGACGGGGACGTCGCCCGCCCCACCGGTGATGCTGTGCACCTGATAAAGCAGCGGCGCGTTGCTCGCGAGCGTCATGCAGACGCCGATGCGGCTTTCCAATGGCCCGTCGGTCACGGCGGTGAGTGTTCTATCGCTGACGTCTTGGAGGTCCCAAGCTGTGTTCGCGCAATTCCCGTGCGGCAGGTGGTCGTCCAATTCGTTCGGTCCAAACGGCGCGCAAAGAAAGTCGCCCGTCAGGTGCCGTTCGACGGGCGGAAGTTGCTGGACGCCTGCGGTCTCGTCATCGCACCAAGGCGCACGGTGAAGCGGCACAATCTCGCGGGTCCCATCTTTAAGCATTAGCCTGTCGATGTGACCCACAGCGCCGTTCCAGTGCAGCGTTCCGCCGCCTGCGTTAAGCGTTGCGATATTTGGCAATGGCGCCATCATTCGCCCCGCGCGGCAAGACCGCCATCAACGCGGAGAATTTCGCCTGTGATGAAGCTCGCGTCGCTGGACGCGAGGAAGGCGACGGTGCGCGCGACCTCTTCGGGTTCCCCAAATCGGCCGATCGGGTGCGCTCTATTCCATTCGGCTATCAATGCGTCGCCATCGGCAGACTCGGCGAACACACGTTCGTTGAGTGGAGTCATAATGGTACCCGGTGCCACCGCGTTTACACGGATGTTGTGGGGGGCGAGGTCGACGGCGGCCTGCACAGTGAGGGCGTTTATTCCGCCTTTCGCCGCCGCGTATGCCGCCCAGCCCTTGAACCCGCGAAGGCCTTGGACAGAGGACATGTTGACCACCGCCCCACCGCCGCGCTTGCGCATCAAGGGCACACAGACTCGCATCCCGCGCCAGACGCTTGTGAGGTTGGTGTCGATGACCGTGGCCCAGCGATCTTCGTCAATCTCGTCGACGACCCCGTCAAGGGCACGCGCGGCGTTATTGACCAAAATGTCGAGGCCGCCAAAGGCCGCTACCGTGGCATCAGCTGCGGCTTGCATCTCATCGAAGGCGCGAACATCAACCGTATGGAAACGTGCGTTCTTGCCAAGGCTTTTCGCGGCGCTTGCGCCCAGCTCCGCATCAATGTCGGTGAGCATGACTTGCCCACCTGCACGGATAATTTCGGCGGCACAGGCGTATCCGATCCCTTGCGCAGCCCCCGTGATGAATGCTGTTTTCCCTTCGAAGTTCATCACAAACCTCCCACGAAGTTAGGGTCGCGCTTCTCGAGGAAGGCGTTGATGCCCTCTTGCCCATCAGGGGCGGAATAGAGGCGGAACAGCACTTCCTGCTCAAAGCTTTTTGCTGTCGCTGCGGGCGCGTCAGCGCCTTCGCGCATCAGGCGTTTCATCTCTGCTTGGGCTTGTGGCGCTATTTTGAGGCAGGCGCGTGCGCGGGCCATGACCGCATCGTCCAACGTTTCCGTGGTGGTGCATTCAGCAGCAAGGCCGAGCGCATGGGCGCGGGGGCCGCTCAAACGCCACCCCGCCAACATCACGTCGGAGGCCGCATATTTGCCAACCGCGCGGATCAGGCGTTGCGTGCCGCCGCCGCCCGGAACGAGACCGAGCCGCCCCTCGGGGAGACCAAGCTGCGCAACGTCGCTTACCATGATGATGTCACAACACATCGCGATCTCGAAGCCGCCGCCAAGGGCAAATCCGTCGATCTGTGCGATCACGGGTTTCGGCATGTTTTCCAGCCGGTCAAACAGGCCACGGGCGCGCATTTGGTAGGCCGCGAAGGCCGCGCGTTTATCGCCTTTGTATTCGGCGATATCAGCCCCTGCGATGAAGGCTTTGCCGCCCGCGCCAGCCAGTATGATGACCCGTACGCTGTCATCGGCTTCGGCATTGTCGAGTGCAACTTCGAACTCGTCGAGCATAGGCGTGGAGATAGCATTGAGCTTCTCCGGCCGATTGAATGTCAGACGACGAATGCCGCTGAGAGGAGTGGAGATTTCTATCAATGGCATAAGGATCACCCTTTGACCGCGCCAGCCGTCAGGCCGGCCACGAAGTATCGTTGAAGAAAGAAAAACACGGCGACGACGGGCATAGAGACCATCACGGAGGACGCCATCAATTCACCGTAGCGAATGCCGTACTGGCCGATAAAATCGTTGAGCCCGACGGGGAGCGTGCGCATGTCGTTGGTTGACGTGAACGACAGGGCGAACAGAAACTCCTGCCACGTGATGATCAGCACATAGACCGCGACGGAGATGATACCGGGCCGCGCCAATGGTACCACGATGTCGCGAAATACGCGCATCGGGCTTGCGCCATCCACGGCGGCAGCCTCCTCTAGCGAGACGGGGAGTTTCACAAGGAACCCGCGCAACATCCAGATTGCCACTGGAAGCGTGATCGACACATAGGACAGGATTAGCGAGGTGTAGCTGTTCAGCAAGTCCCATGAGCGCATCATCTTGTAGATCGGAATAATGATCGCGGCGTGCGGAAACATCTGAGCCAAGACCACTGCGCCAAGCATGAATGACAGGGCGAAAAGCTGGCCGCGTGTGAAGCTGTAGGCGGCAAAAAGGGCCAGCGAGACGGTGATCACGACGGAGGCGCCGGAGACAATCATCGAGTTAAGGAAATAGGTCCGAAACTCTGGGCGGAAGGCGCTGGCGTAATTAGCGAGGGTCGGAGATTCAGGCCACAAGCGCGCGGGAATAGCGAAGGGCTCCGTCGCAGGTTTGAGGCTGACCGAGATCATCCAGAAGAACGGGAGCAGAACGATCAACCCGATAATCAGCAGGCCGACAACCGAAAGGATGCGAAGTGTTTTGGAGCGTTTCATGATGTGGCCCTCCGGTTCGATGTGGTCCGCTGAACGATGGCGTAAAGAGCAACGAGCACGGACAACACAAGGATCGAGAAGACGCCATAGGTTGCGGCCTCGCCGAAGCGGAACTGACCGAAGCCTGTCTCGTAGATGATGGTTGGGAAGATGTGCGTGCTGTCCTGCGGCCCGCCGCGGGTCATGATCCATATGATGTCGAAGTAGTTGAACGTCAGGATCAGGGTCAAAACGATGTTGACCAAAATCACGCTGGAGACGGATGGGATGATAACGTCGATCAGCTTGCGAAACGGACCCGCGCCGTCGATGGTCGCAGCCTCGAGCTGTTCGCGGTCAACGCTTTGCAGGGCCGCGAGATAGATCAACATGGAGAAGGGGAAGCCCTTCCACACAGCGGTGAAAATCACCGCGATCATGGCGGTGTCGGCGCTGGCGAGCCACGCGACGGCGTTTTCCGCATCGGACAACCGTACGACAAGGGAGTTCACTAGACCCAATTGCGGATCATACATGAAGCGCCACAAAATAGCGGTCACAACGCCGGGAAGGATGAACGGCAACAGAAACAACGCGCGCAAAAGCCCTTGGCCCGGCAAGCCTTGGTTCAACAGCATCGCGGTTGAGAAGCCGAGGATGTTTTGCAAGATAACCGCGCCCACGGTCCACAGGACGGAGTTCCACAGAACCTCGCTGAACTCACGGCTTGCGATGATCTTGCGGTAAACTTCAAACCCCACAAATTCGGGGTTCGGATTGATGAAGGACGTTGAGTAGAAGCTCTCAACGAACGTTCCGATCATCGGATAATAGAGGAACACCGCGAGCAAAACGAGCGTCGGCGCGAGGAAAAGCCAGGCGAGCCAGCGGTCCTTGTAGGTCATTATTTGGGTCTCCAGCGAGCGCAGTTTGATGCACATGAGAACACGAGGCGCGACTAGGCGCGCGCCTCGTGTCAGTGGTTTGGTTTAGTTGATCGCGTCGATTTCACCGCAGGCGGTGTCAGCGGCCTCTTGTGCGTTGGTGCCAGACAGAACGTCTTGGTAAAGGCGCATCTGGACGTCAGCGATTTCAAGGTAGCGTGCAGACAGCGGACGCGGTTTGGCGTTGTTCAGGTGCGCCATGATTTGATCTGGACCTTCGCGGTTGGCCGCGAGGAACGTTTCAGCCGCGTTTGTGTTTGCAGGGATCAGATCGACAACGTCGCCGTTGACCTCTTCGCTCACCAAGAACTGCATGAAGCGCCACGCGGCGTCCTTGTGCTCGGAGCTTTCAAACATGGCCAAGTTCCAGCCGCCAAATGTGCCCACAGGGGTCTTGCCTTCGGGGGCTGTGCCGTTGACGAAACCCCAGTTGATCTCGCTTGATTTCAAGGTTGGTTGCTCAAGGGCTGGCCAGAATTCGATGGCAAGTGAGCCATTGAGGAATAGCTCCCGCATGTCACCGGACGAGGCGGACAAGATACCATTCGGGGCGAACTGCGCGAGGTCTTGCACGTAGGCCAGCGCTTCGACGGCTTCAGGCTGGTTAAGGGCGCAGCTGCCATCCGAGGCGAGAACTTCGCCGCCGTTGGAGAAGATGAACGAATTCATCACAGCAACGGTGTCTTCACCCGCGTGACCGAACAGCCCAACGCCAAACTTGCCGTCACCGGTCATTTTCTCAGCGGCTGCGCGTAGACCTTCAAAAGTGGATAAGTCTGCCGAAGAAACGCCTGCAGCGTCGAGCAAGTCTTGGTTGAAGAAGCTGAACTGCCAGACGTCGACATTGAACGGCATGCCGTAAAGGGCATCCTCATAGACAGCGGAGTCCCATGCGCCGCCAAAGAATTGGTCGCGTGTGAGACCCGCCTCGGCAGCGCGGTCGCTCAGATCAACGACGGCTTTGGCTTCTGCAAATGCACCCAGCCAGATCTGGTCAAGCGTCGCAATGTCAGGCGCGTTTCCCCCTTGCACCGCTGTCAGCAGGCGTTGCTGATATTCGGGGTAGGGGATCGTGGTGACTTCAATCGCGATGTCTGGGTTTTCGGCCATAAAGCGGTCGACGGCGGCCTTCTGTACGTCCGACAAGCCGCTCTCTGTTTGCTGGTTGTCCCAGAATTGCAGCGTGACGTCTTGCGCGAAAACCGGTTGCGCCATGAGTGCGGCGCCGAGTGCGGCGTAACTGATATAGTGTTTCAAAGTAAGTTCCTCCCTTTGGTCGTGATGCGGGCGACGCCCGCGTGGTTATGAAGCGTTTCGTCATCTTCATTTGCGATCGTTACGACGACGCCTGCTTGTCTAAGCCGTTCGCGTTCGTCGGGTAGAACACCGTCATCACAGACGAGTTCATCGAAATCAGTAGCCCCCAAGACGCGGTGGTTTGCGTCGACGCCGACGCAGATGTGGTCGGCCATGGCAACGATATGTTTGGCGGCGTTGGCTGCGCGGATGGTCGTTTGGGCCAGCCGCTCGTCGATCATCGACAGTCCAAATTCCGCGGACACGCCATCGATTGATAGATAGGCGACGTCCGCGCGCATCCGCTCGAACAATGCGCCGACGCTCGGCCCGACAAGGCATTGATCAGCGACCTGAAATTCCCCGCCCGTCAGGATGACCTTGAGGCCGGGTACCCCCGTCAGGGTTTGCATGATTTCGAGCGAGTTGGTGATGATTGTCGTGTTGTCGAATGCAGTTGGGTTGCCCGAGACGCGCCGCGCTAATTCGCCAGCGACCAGCCGTGAAGCCTCGCCTTGGCCTAGAATAATGGTCTGGCCAGCGGTGATCCGTTCCGCGACGTTTTGCGCGATTTTGGAGCGCAGGCGGGTGATCTCGCGGGCAATGCCGACTTGCGGCGGCGCGATGTCGACTTGGAGGCCGTGTTCTGCCGCGCGTTTGATCATTGCGGCGCCCATCAGGCGGTACCATTCATGCGACGGGTAGTGTGGCACAAAGGCGATCCGCGTATTTTTCGGCAGGGTCTGAAGGCTACTGGTAGAAGATGCGTCTGTACCCAAAACAGCGTTTCGCAACTTCACCGACGGCGTGCCGTCCGCGAGGGTGGTCGCCTGATAGAAGGTATCGAAGTTGTCTGCGGCTACGATGCGGTGCGGCGTGATGATCGGGGCAAACGTTTCGTTTGGGCTTTGTATCATATCGATAGCGGCGTCCACGGCGGCCACGCCGACGAGTTCAGGGAATAGGGCTGCGACCGCCCGCAGGGGGCTGTCTTCAGTCAGACGCGACACGAACCTCGGGTCTTCCCCGCCAACCGCGTAGACACCCAGATCACGGCCTTCACGCTCGGCTGCTTCGATCAAAGCGATGGCAGAGTGGTCGTTCACGCCGAAGCCGATGGTGATGTTGGAGCGGGTGCGCAGCGCATCAGTGGCAACACGGCGTGCGACACGGAAATGGCCCTGCCCATTGACCCGCACGACTGAGACTTCGCCCGCGAACGTGTCGCGAAAGCCCGCGTCAAACCCGTTTGAGCGTTCTTGTGAGTTGGCTAGATCGTTGACGCAAACATGCAAAACCGTGGCGGCGTCACCAATAGCGTCACGTCCCGCGCGTTGGCCAAGGGCAAAGCTGGCGGCGTAGTTGTCGGGGCCAAGATAACGCCCGCCGTCTTGCGGCGCAGACTCGGCAAGCAGCGGGAGGCCAAGGCGCAGTGCAGAGCGGCGCAGGGCGTTGCCACCGCGTTCTTTGAGCGGGCCCATGACGATGGCCGCGTACTCGGAGAGCTGCTCGGTCTGCGCATCGCGCAGTGCGGTCGCGTTCGCAGCGGCCAGTTGCAAGGCGTGACTGTCCGGAAGGACGGCACCGCCATGGGTGCGCCGCAGCAACCCTTCCTCAGCCATTTCCGTGATGTCGCGGCGCAACGTGACGCGGGAGACGCCCTGAAGCAGCCCCATGAGATCATTGATCTCAACGGATCCCTGATGTCTCAGGATCGAAAGAATGCGTTTTTGACGAAGCGTTTTGATAGCGTGTCCTCCCCCTATAGCTTCCCGTGATGGGCGCGTTTTGAGCAAGATCGAAGTGATCATATCCTGGTCATAACGAACAGAAATGATCATAAGTGATCACTTGCGCTGGGCGCAATTTTTGTGATTAGGAGTCGTGTTTAGGGTTTTTTGTAGCAATATCAGTATACTGCAGGGCTTTCGCTTCTGAGTGCCTTAGTGTTGGCGAAGAGGCGGCTTTTCAAACGCAAGAGGATGCGCGGCGCGCGTTTTCGGGCGACGTCATGCGGGAGCGCGTGCGAATCCCTGTAGGCAGCGCAGGTTTTGGCGTCGGCTAGGTACGGTTTTTCCCGCAGCTGAGGGTAGGATGCATCGCGTTGGGGGAGGCGGTTGTTACACTGACACCAGTGACAGCAGCTGCGCGCGGTCCACGTCCCGTTTGGCTACGTTTTCGATCACCGCGCCGCGCCGTAAGACAACCACTTGATCGGCCAGTTCAACTGCGAAGTCGAAGTATTGCTCCACCAGCACGATGGCCAGTGTGCCTCTGTCGCGAAGCAGGCGGATCACCTCGCCGATTTGCTGGATGATGTTGGGTTGAATGCCCTCCGTTGGCTCATCCAGGAGCAGCAGTTTGGGTTTGGTGATCAGGGCGCGGGCGATCGCCAGTTGCTGTTGCTGGCCGCCCGACAGGTCGCCGCCACGGCGGTTTTCCATCTTCTTCAGGACGGGAAACAGGTCGAAAATGTCGTCGGGGATGAAATGCTCGGACTTGGGCAGGCATGCAAAGCCAGTTTGCAAGTTCTCTCGTACCGTCATGAGCGGGAATATGTCACGGCCCTGCGGCACATATCCGACACCCATTTTCGCGAGGTCGTAGGCAGGCGGGTGCCCCACATCCTGACCGTCAAGAACCACAGTTCCGCCAGAACGGGGATGCGTGCCGGAGATCGCTTTAAGCAGGCTGGTTTTGCCGACGCCGTTGGTCCCCATCACACAGGTGACGGCGCCCAGATCAGCGGTCATGGATACGTCGTGCAGGATTTGCGAGTTGCCGTAATGCAGCGTTAGGTTCTCGATCTTCAGCATGTTCTATCGCCCCAGATAGACGTCAATGACGTCTTGGTTTTTGGTCACGTGATCCAAGGATCCCTCGGCCAACACTGCGCCTTCGTGCAGCACGGTGACTTTGCAATTCAGACGGCGCACGAACTCCATATCGTGCTCCACTACGACGACCGCGCGGGTTTTCGCGGCTTCCTTGAGGATGGTGGTGGTTTTCTCACGCTCTGCGGGGGTCATCCCTGCGGCGGGTTCATCGACGAGCAACAGGCGCGGATCTTGCGCGAGAAGCATACCGATTTCCAACCACTGCTTTTGGCCGTGGCTCAACTCCCCCGATAGGCGCAGCAGCGCATCGTCTAACCCTATCTCAGCGGCAAGTTCAGCGACGCGGGCAAGGTCGGCGGCGTTGGGGCGGTAGAACAAAACAGACAAGGGGCTGCGGTTTTTGCGCAGCGCCATAAGCAGATTTTCTTGCACGCTTTGATCCTCGAACACCGTGGGTTTTTGAAACTTGCGACCAATCCCAGCCTGTACGATCTTCGCCTCAGACATGCCAACGAGCGAGATGCTTTTATCGCCCCACAGGATATGGCCGTCGTCGGGGCGGGTTTTGCCGGTCACTATGTCCATGAAAGTCGTCTTGCCCGCACCGTTCGGACCGATCACCGCGCGCAGCTCCGCCCGACCGATCTGGAAGGACAGGTTATTGATGGCGCGGAAACCGTCAAAGCTGACGGTGACGCCTGACACTTCTAAAAGGGTGCTCATGCGTCCTCTCCCTTTCTGCGGGGCAGCGCGTCGATGAGCCCGCTCATCCCACGCGGGGCATAGAGCGTGACCAGTACGAAGCTGAGGCCCAGCAGGATCAACCACCAATCGACCCATTTCACCGTGTAGAACCCAAGGTTGATGTCAGGTGCCTGACCGCCGGTGAACCAGCTTGAGACAAGGCTGACGAAGGCCGTCCCGATCACCGCACCGTAGAGCCGCCCACGCCCGCCGATGGCAACCCAAACCGCCAGATAGATCGACGCGATAGGCGCAACTTCTGCGGGGTTGATGATGCCGGCCTGCGGGTAGTAGAGCGCCCCCGCGATGCCGGAAATACAGGCCGTCAGGGTGAACACTGCCAGCTTGTAGCTCTCCACAGAATACCCAAGGAAGCGCACGCGCGCCTCGTTGTCGCGGATGCCACGAATGACGGAGCCGAACTTGCCCGACACCACCCATGCTACCAAAAGGTAGCCCAAGCCGAGCGCCAGCGCAGACGCCCAGAAAAACCACAAAGATACCGCCGATTGCGGGGCCGTGATGCCCGGTAGGTTTTGCAGGCCGGACAACCCGTTGTTGCCACGCAGGCCGCTGGCGTTTTGAAACAGGTACAGTGACAAGCCAAGGGTCATCGCCTGCGTGAGGATTGACAGGTACACGCCAGTCACGCGGCTGCGAAAGGCGAGCCAACCGAACACCAGCGCCAGCACTCCGGGCACGATCACCACGAGCGCGAGCTGCAGCGTTAGGCTGTCTGCAAAGGCCCAGATCAGCGGGAAGTCACTGCTGCCGACCACGCCAAAAATCTGGTTGCCGATTGCGGCCTCTACTTCCTCGGGCGTTGGCGGCAAGACCCCATCGGCGAGGGAGGTCACAACTATCTGACGGGTGCGCTCGTACATGAGCCACATGCCGATCATATACCCGCCCAACCCGAAGAATGCGAAGTGGCCGAGGGACAAGATGCCGGTGTAGCCCCAGATCAAATCCATCGCGACTGCGATGAGGCACAGGCAAAGTGTCTTGCCCAGCGTTTTGACGAAGCTGGTGGAGATAAGCCCGACACCAAAGCCCTCGGCCAGCACCGAGACGGTGAGCGTGAACAGGGCGAGCAATGAGAGGAAGACGAGCACTGAAGGATTGCGTGCAATGAAGGATCTGTTCATGGGTTCAATCCCCTGCCGCACGGCCCTTGAGGGCGATGATGCCCCTTGGCCGAAATTGAATGAAGATGATGATAAAGACGATCATGTAGGTCTGCGCGGCCAGCGTGTTGGAGGGGTTCAACCACTCCACACCTTTCTGAAACCCGCCGATCATGGCCGCCCCCGCGAGGGTGCCCCAGATGTTGCCAACGCCGCCCACAACCACTGTCATGAAGCTCTGCACGATGTAGTCCCCGCCCATCTCGGAAGTGACTTTGGCGAACAATCCGATGGCCACGCCCGCGATGCCTGCGATGCCGGAGCCAAGCCCGAAGGTGAGCATGTTCACACGGTCCGTGTTGATCCCCATGCTTGACGCCATGCGCGGGTTTTGGGTCGCCGCACGTGTCTCCAAACCAAGGCGGGTACGCCGCATGATGAACAAAAACAGCCCCAAAAACATGAGCGCCAGAATGAAAATGGCGATGCGAATGTAACTGATGGAAACAACGTCATTGATTGCCCAAGCCCCATCAAGCCACGTAGGGGAGGTCAGCGGGCGGGCCTGCGTGCCGAAGATGTTTTTCGCCAGTTGTTGCAGGGCAATGGAGACGCCGAACGTTGCGAGCAGTGTCTCCAGCGGACGGTGGTAGAGCCAACGGATCACCAGCCGTTCCAAGGCGACACCGGCGGCAAATGTGACGGCAAAGGCCATGGGCACAGCAATGATGATGGACAGCGTGTGGTTGGGGACGAACAGCTGCACCACATATCCGGTGTAGGCCCCCAACATGATAAATTCGCCGTGCGCCATGTTGATGACGCCCATGACGCCGAAAGTGATGGCAAGGCCGATGGCCGCTAGGAAGTAAATCGACGCCAGCGACAAGGCGTCAAGGCCCAAATCCACCATTTGGCTGGCTGCAACGCGGCTTTCGGATTTCGCCAACGCGGCTTTGGCCGCGGTTGTGACGGCAGGGGACGGTTCCGCGTAGACCTCAAAGAACTGGTGCTCTGATAGGCGCACTGTGATGTCCGTGTCGGTGACGCGTGGCGCGGCCAAACTTTGCGCCGCTAGGGCGTCATATGCGGCATCGCGTTTGGCTTCGGTGGAGAGTTGGGCAACCGGCGTGTCGGCGACATAGCCCGCCACGATGTTCGCCCGAAGCGCGTCGTCGCGCGCATCCTGGGTGACGAGTGGTGGAGCAAGCCCAGCATCGACCAAGATCGCGTAGGCTGCGCTGCGCGAAAGCGCGTCAGTGCCGGGCGTAAGCTGTGCTGCGACATTTGCATCGGGCGTTGTGCCTGTCTTCGCAACTGTCATCTTGGTGATCAGCAGCGGGTTCAGCGTCCCGCGAAAGTCCAGCCCCAGATCGCCTGCCATTGCATTGATAGCCGCGACGCGGCTGGCCTCATCAGGGTCATATGTCATCGTCATCAAATTGTTCAGGCGTGTCTTGCGGGCCAGCAAGGCGGCGTCGTCTTCCCCGTTGATGGAGGCGCGGAGCGGTGCCAGCAGGGCCGCGTCCGGATCGCGCGAAATCGAGTCTAATGCCGCGTGGCGCTTTGTTGGATCCGGGTCGGAGAGTTGGAACTGCACCAGCGCGGTGGCGATCATCGCGCGGATGCCGCTGTTAGGTTTTAACTGGATCAGCGTATTTCTTGCGACGTCGCCTACGACGGCGTTGTCCTCAAAACTGCGCAGCTTAAGCGTGCCGTCGTCGTTTTTGCTGGCGGCGAAGAACAGCCCATCCGACTTGCGCTGCCACATGTCTTTGGCGCGCCAAGCCTCCAATACGGACTGCATCTGCGGCAGTCCGCTGTCTGCGATTGCGTCAATGGCTGGCCCGATGGTGCGCCGAGAACTTTTCATGATCAGGTCGCTTTGGCTTTGCAAAATGTCCTGCACGGGCGTGGTTTGGGCGGGGGCAGCATTGGTCAACAGCAGCGCGGCGAGGGCTGCCAGAAGCAAGGTCTTCATAAGACTGGGGCTTTCGGGAAGGTCAAAGGGGGAGGGCGCAATAACCATGCGCCCTCCGGTCTGGGGGACTTAGTAGTTGGACAATGTCTGCACGCAGGATTTTGTCTCGGTGTTGTACATGCCGCAGCCAAGATCCTTCCAATCGGAGGTCAGCTTGGCGGATTCCGGCAGGAAGTCGGTCCATGCATCACCTGCGACTTCAGTGGTTTGGCTGACAATATCGAACTGGCCGTCTTCAGTGATCTCGCCGATCAACACCGGCTTCGCCAGATGGTGGTTCGCCAGCATCACGGCCGTGCCGCCGGTCAGGTTCGGGAATTCTTGGCCGTACATCGCCGTGCGGACAGCATCGACATCGGCAGTGCCTGCAGCCTCAACCGCGTTTACCCACATGTTGAAGCCGATGTAATGCGCTTCCATCGGGTCATTGGTCACACGGTCTGCGCCCATGCGCTCTTTCCACGCGGCGATCCATTCGGCGTTGGTGTCCGTCTCGGCGGACTGGAAGTAATTCCATGCCGCGAGGTGCCCTACGAGGTTGGCGGTATCCAGACCGGAAAGCTCCTCCTCGCCGACAGAGAAGGCCACCACAGGGATGTCGTCGGCAGAGATACCGGCGGCGGCCAGCTCTTTGTAGAAACCGATGTTCGCATCGCCGTTGATTGTGGAGATAACGCCGACCTTCTTGCCGTCTGCGCCAAGAGCGACAACGTCAGCCACGATCTTGGACCAGTCGGAGTGACCGAAGGGGGTGTAGTTCACAAAGATATCGTCTTTGGCGATGTCTTTAGACTGCAGGTAGGATTCCAGAATGTTGTTGGTGGTACGCGGGTACACGTAATCGGTGCCGAGCAGCGCAAATTTCTCGATGCCTAGCTCCTCAAGGAAGTAGTCAGTCGCTGGGATAGCCTGCTGGTTTGGCGCGGCACCAGTATAGAACACGTTCTTGGAGCTTTCTTCGCCCTCGTATTGCACGGGGTAGAACAGCAGGCCGTTCAGCTCCTCAATTACGGGCAGCACCGACTTTCGACTTACGCTCGTCCAGTTGCCGAAGATCACGTCTACCTCTTGCACGGTGAGCAACTCGCGCGCTTTTTCGGCGAACAGCGGCCAGTCCGATGCAGGGTCGACGACCACGGCCTCCAGTTCGCAGCCCAATACGCCGCCTTTGGCGTTTTGCTGATCAATCAGCATCAGCATGGTGTCTTTGAGTGTCGTTTCCGAAATAGCCATTGTGCCAGACAGCGAGTGTAAGACGCCGACTTTTACGGTGCAGTCCGCCGCGAGTGCGGGCAGGGCGGTCGCTAACGTAAGCGCCGAGGCAAGAGCAGTGGTCGTTTTCATGTGGTCTCTCCAAGCAGGGGAGCCAGCGCGGGCTTGTTCTTGGAACACACGCGTCTTAGCTACGCCCTGCAGCGTAAGTGTTGCAAATCGTGTGGCGGCTGGCTGAGGTCCAATTCTACCGGTCGTCACACACCCCCATTCCCAAAGTGTCTCGATTCGACGTCTGGGGATGTGTGATCGTTGCTGCGCCGCAGCAGGTAGGGCAAATCTGGGCGGCCATCGTCACAGCGAAACGGACCGGTCGCCACGTTATTAGGCGCGATTGCCGGTCTTCGCCCAAGAATTGGGCGGTGGAAAGGTGCCGTATGGAGTTTAAATAGTCGCTTCGCCGGCGGCCTGCTCATTGTGTAGGCGACGCGACGCCATACCAGGCGCTGCCCCCCAGACCGCAACCCAGCGATAGAACACCGGCGTCAAAAACAGGGTGAACACTGTCGCGAAGCCAAGCCCGCCGACGATCACCCAACCGACGGCGATGCGGGCCTCCGCGCCTGCGCCTGACGTCAGGATCAGCGGCAAGCCCCCGAACACGGTGGACACCATCGTCATCATCACAGGGCGAATGCGCAGCCGCAGCGCATCACGGATCGCACTGTCGATATCTTGGCCTGCTTCTCGTAGCTGGTTGGCGAATTCGACGATCAGGATGCCGTTCTTGGCCATTACGCCGATCAACATCACCAAACCGATTTGGCTGTAGTAGTTCAACGTGCCGCCAGTGATTGATATCGCCAAAAGCGCGGCAGCCAGCCCGAAAGGCACGGTGAGCATAATCACTAAGGCGCTGGCGAAGCTTTCAAACTGGGCGGCAAGAACAAGGAACACCACGATAAACGCCACCCCGAAGACCATGTACATGCCGGATTGGCTGTCCCCTAGCGCGGCGGCCTCGCCGGTGAATGCGATACCCATCGTGTCGGGGAGGTTCTCGTTCGCCAGCTCTGTTAGGCGCGCCATCGCGGTGCCAAGGTCCACGCCGGGGGAGAGGTTGGATTGCACGGACACCGCTAAAGAGCCCGCCTGCCGCGTGATCGTTGACTGGCTGACCACTGGGGTCAGGGTCGCCGCGGCGGAGAGCGGGATGTATGCGCCACTTGGCAAGCGTAAGAAAATGGCCTCAAGATCGGACGGGTCATTGATTGGTGGCCCACCGGGGATCACGCGCACGTCGGTTTCAGTATCGTTGTTGAACACGCTGACGGCGACACGACCTTGGGTCATGGCACTTATTGTCTGGGTAATCTCCGCCTCGCTAAGGCCGAAGACGCTGGACATCTCTTCGTCAACGCGGACTTCATACTGTGACTGAACACTATCGCCTGAGAGCTGCGGATTGGTGAACATATCGTCGCGGGCCATGGCTGCGACGAGCGCGTCGGCCGCGTCGGTCATGGCGTCGACGTTGGTGCCGGTTACGGCAAATTGCAGGCCCCGACCGGCACCCCGAATGTTGAGGCTGTTGGTGGAGCGCGCCGCGACTTGCACACCGGGCACCGTGTTTAGTTGCGCGCTGATGTCGGCGATGATGTCTTGCTGCGATCTGTCTCGGGTGCTCCAGTCCGGAAGGCGCACGATGATGAACGCGCTGGTCCCGCCGCCGACGCCGATGATGCTTTGCACGGCGCTGATCTCGTTGCTTTCGCGGAAAGGGGTTAGGATTTCTTCGATCTGTGCGACTTGCGTGTCGAGGTAGTCGACGGTCGTATCTGGCGCGCCGCGTGCTTGTATCAAGAAGAACCCGCGGTCCTCTGTCGGGGTGATGCTGGATGATAACGTGTTTGCGGCACCGGCGGCGATGATCGCAAACCCTATGCCGATGGCCAGCACCACAAGAGGCGCGCGGATGGCTTGATCCATGACCCAGTCAAACCCGCGCGCGAGCTTGCTTGGGGCGCTGGGGGATGCCTCATGCGTCACCTTGCCTTTGCCTGGATCAAGGAAGGCAGCCAAAACGGGCGCCAAGGTCAGCGCGGCGATGGAGGACAGCGTGACCGCGAAGGCCAGAACGAAACCAAACTCACTGAACACGCCACCAGCCTGCCCCGGCAGGAAGGAGATAGGGATGAAGACCGCTGCCAGTGTTGCGGTGGTCGAGATTACGGCAAAGAACACCTCATTGGTGCCGGAGGCGGCTGCTGCATACGCGCCCAGCCCCTGTTTGCGTTTGCGCACGATGTTTTCGACCACGACAATTGCGTCGTCCACGACCATCCCCGTGGCCAACACCAGCGCCAGCAAACTGATCGTATTGACCGAAAATCCCGTGATCCAGATTGCGGCGATAGTCCCGACAAGCGCCACTGGAATTGTGACGGCGGGAATAAAGGTGGCGCTGGGAGAGCGCAGAAAGGCGAAGATGACCAAGATCACGATGGCGGTGGCCATGCCGATGGATTTCACGACCTCGCTCATCGCCCCTTCAATGAAGACACCGTCATCGGACGTGATCAACAGGTCTATGCCGTCGGGCAACCCCGCTTGAAGCTCCGTGACTGCGGCGCGCACATCCTTCGATATCTCAAGCGTGTTGCCCGCAGATTGGCGGCTGATGTCGATTCCGATTGCTGTCTGCCCGTTCACGCGCGAACTGACGTCGGAATCCTCGGGCACCAACTGAACGAACGCAACGTCCGCCACACGGGTTTGCGCATTGATGGATATCTGGCCGATGCTTTGGGCGGTCACTTCGGCATTGCCCACCCGCAGAGCCAAGGTCTGGGATGTGCTCTCTAGCGACCCAAGCGGAGTGTCGTCGCGCAGATCGTTCAAGGCATCGGTGACGTCGAACACGGTCAAGCCACGGCTTAGCAACGATGGGATATTCAACGTAACGCGGAATTCGTTGGCGCGGTTGCCGCGCACCGTGACCTCGGAAATGCCGTCAATCAGGGAGAGCCGGTCGTAGATCGCCCCCTCCGCCAATGCGGTCATTTCGTCGAGTGTCGCATCCCCCATAATAGCGAGGCGAATGATGGCGTCGGCGTTGCTGTCACTTTTTGACACGCTTGGGTCGTCTTCAAGATCGTCAGGCAATTGCCGCATTGTGGCGGCTACGATCTCCCGAGCCTCGTTCGCGGCGACATCGATGTCTGTGCCCTCGGACAGGTCGATGGTGATGCGGCTGGAGCCGGTACTGGAAGAGGATTCAATATAGGACAGCCCCTCAAGCGCGTTTAACGCGTCCTCTAAAACCTGCGTTATTTCCTGATCTACGGTTGAGGGCACGGCGCCCTCATAGGTTGTGCGCACTGAAATAACCGGCTGATCAACATTCGGCATTTCACGCACGTCAACGGAGTTCAGCGCCGCCAACCCTGCGATGAGGATGAGCAGGTTAATCACGATGCCAAAAATAGGGCGGGCGACGAAGAGGTCGGCCATGCCCCTGACGGCGCGTTTCAGGGCTGGCGCGCTCATGTCGGTTGCTCGCTGGATGGGGGGGCGGAGGGTCGGGCCGGTGCATTCACCCGTTCCGCTTGCGGAACTTGTTCTTCGGCGGCGTGGTCACCCACATCCATGATTTTCGCCCCCGCGCGCATTTTTTGCGCCCCCTCGGTGACGACCATCGTTCCGGCGGGTACATCTACGTCGAGCCACACAAGGTCATTGCGGCGGTGCACAATGGTGATGGGTTGTTGGACGGCAGTGCCGTCCTGCGCAACCCAGATGCGGGCCCCGTCACGCGACCAAGTTACCGCTGTCGAGGGCAGGGCCGCCATGGGCGCGGTTTGGTCAATCAGGCGAACGGAGAAGGTCATGCCAGGCCATAGATCGCCGTCCGCGTTTTCAACGCGGGCTTCGACGCTAACACTGCGGGTGGTGGGGTCGATGCGACTGTCAAAAGACGTGATGTGCCCGGTGAATACCCGGCCCGTAAGTGACGGTGTCCCCAGCAAAACCTCGCGCCCCTTGGCAAGCAGCGCGATGGAGCGTTCGGGCAATTCAAAATCAACGATCAGAGCATCTGCGTTATCAATCGTGACGATGGCCATGCCTGCGCCCAGTGTGTCGCCAACGTTGAGGTCACTCAAGCCCAAGGTGCCCGAGATGGGTGCCAGAACCGTGCGGTCATCGAGCGCAAGTTGCGCAAGGCCTACGTTCACCTCTGCCAGTTGTTGGGCCAAACGTGCATCTGAAATCGCAACGTCGGATACCGTGGCGTTACCTGTCGCGCGAAGGCGTTCGTAGCGGGAAACCGCGTCGCGAGCTTGTGCCAGCTCTCCTTCGGCTTTTTCCAGATTGAGGCGCTCTACACGGTCGTCAAGTTGCACCAAGCTATCGCCCTGAGATACCTGCGTGTTCGGTGTGAGGTTCAGCGCCGTGATTTTGCCGGACACATCTGACGTTACCGTCGCGCTTTGCAGGGCTTTAGCGCTGCCGACGGCGTGCAAGGTGTCCCCATACGGCATCAAAGTGAGCGGGGTGAGAACGACGGAGGTGGCACCGCCACCGCGCCGCCCAGCAGGTCTGGTGTTGCTCGCCGCGGGGGTTTCCGTTTCGGCCCCGATAAAGGGCGACACAGACGCCGGAACACCGAACGACCAAATATACGCGCCAGCAACAAAGGCTGCTGAAGCGATAAGCACCAAAGGTTTCTTCATTCTCAACGTATCCCGCGACTGTTCGGGGGATTGAACGTTGCGGCCCACCGTTTCCGTCGCACTAAATGAAATTAATTTTCAACCAAGGTGGATTTTTGTTCTCACGAGTACGCGCCACCTGAATAGGTAAGCTCGTAGCTGTGGCTGTAGAGTTCAAACACGATTCCGAAGGGGTCCTCGACGTAGACCATGCGGTAAGGTTTTTCGTCGGGGAAGTAAGTGCGCACCGGCATACGTTGTTTGCCACCGGCGGCGACGATTTTCTCCAGCAGGTCCTCTAGGTTCGGGTCTTGGATGGCGAAGTGGAACATCCCGTGTTGCTTGAAGTTCAGGTTGTTATCTGGGGCATGGTTGCCTTCCATTTCGAATAGCTCGATTCCGATGCGATCAGCGGTGGCGAGGTGCGCAATACGCAACTGGCTCCAACCAGGTCCGAAAACGTCAGTACACATTTGCCCGATGTCGCTGTCGTCCTCAACAACTTCGGTGGGCTGCATGATGATGTAGAAGCCTAAAACGTCGCTGTAGAATTTGATAGCGGCGTCTAGATCGGGGACCGACAAACCGATGTGCGAGAAAGAGCGTGGTGTAGGTGTCATGGTGGTTTCCTTTTAAATGTGACTTGGGGCGAAAATAGCTGGAACATGTCTGGATAAAAAATTATCATTTCAGATTATAATCATAACTATTGGTAATTTCCTTGCTGAACGCAACTTGGTTGGAAACCTTCACGACCCTGTGTGAGGTCGGTCACTTTACCCACACGGCGGAGCGGCTGGGCATGACGCAGCCAGGTGTTTCCCAGCATTTGCGCAAGCTGGAGGCGCAGGTTGGCAAGCCGTTAATCTCTCAAGAGGGCAAGTCGTTCACTGTGACACCAGCGGGTGATGCGGTCCTATCTGTCGGTAAGGCGCGGCGGACGCAGGAACGCGCATTGCGCGACGCCATTGATCAGGACAATCCCAATGCGGGCACCGTGAGCATCGGCTGTTCGGGCAGCTTCGCGCTTTGGGCCTACCCGCGCTTGTTAGACCATATGGCGCGGGCGCCCGAGTTGGTAATCCAACTGACCGCCGCCCCACAGGCCAGCATCGTGCGCGACGTACTAAGCGGTGATTTCGATCTGGGCGTCCTCGCGTCAAAGCCGGACCACCCGCGCTTGGACGCGAGTCCGTTGACGGCGGAGGAGTTATGCCTCGTGGTGCCAGCGGGATATGACACCGCCGACTTAAACCTGCACCAGCTTAATGAACTCGGGTTCGTGGCCCATCCAGATGGGAATACTTATGCGGACGATCTGTTGTCGTTGAATTTCGCCGCTGACTATCAAGGGGCGGATAGCTTGCGGGTTAGAACGTTCGTCAACCAGATCGGCCAAATTCCGGCCCCCGTTGCACGGGGGCTTGGGTACACGATCCTGCCACGGTCGGGGCTTGAGGCGTATTCCGAGCGACACAAGCTGGACATAGTGCCGCTGCGTAAGCGCAGGTTCATTGATCAATGGCTGATATCGCGGCGCGGGCGGTCCGCGTTTGCCCGTGTCGCGGCGGTGCGCGAACTGATCGAGCGTCGCAGTTAGTCTGGGGCGTTGAAGACGCTTGCCAGAATGGTGGATGTTCGGGCATGTAGAAGTATGGGTGGGCGATGGCGTCGCCAGCAATACTTTGCAAACCTGACTATCATCTTCCTGAACGCCGGGACTTTTCTTTGCCGTTTGCACGGCTGGGGGAGACCGGCTCCCCCGCTGCGCAACGGCTTACCCCAGAAGGAGCCATTGCGATGGATCGTCCAGAATTTTACCGTTTCCACCAAGGAGAGAAGACCCTCCCCTTCGCGCTGCAAGAGTATGAGGCGCGCCTTTCGAAACTTCGCGCGGACATGCGGGCGGCGGGGGCTGATGCCTGTGTTTTCACATCAATGCATAACATCGCGTATTACTCCGGCTTCCTGTATTGCGCCTTTGGCCGCCCCTACGCGCTGGTCGTGACGGATCAGGATTGCGTCACCATGAGCGCAGGGATCGACGCGGCCCAGCCGTGGCGGCGCAGCTTCGGCGACAATATCACCTACACCGACTGGAAGCGGAACAATTACTGGCGCGCCATCTTGTCGGTGACGGGGACCGGAAAAGCCATCGGATATGAGGCCGATCACCTTACGTTGGCGCAGCACACGCTTCTTGAGGACTTCCTGTCGCCAAAGGCCTTGGTGGACGTGGCCCCAATGACGATGCGCCAGCGGATGCACAAATCTGCGGCGGAGCTGTCGTTGATCCGTTCTTGCGCGCAGGTTGCGGACGTGGGCGGCTATGCCATTAAGGATGCCGTCAAGGTTGGCGTGCGTGAAATTGACGTCGCCATGGCGGGGCGCGATGCGATGGAATTGGAGATCGCCAAGCGCTTCCCCGACGCAGAATACCGCGACACTTGGGTGTGGTTCCAGTCTGGCATCAACACCGATGGCGCGCATAATCCGGTGACGTCGCGTGCGCTGCAATCGGGCGACATCTTGAGCCTGAACGCCTTCCCGATGATCAGTGGCTACTACACCGCGTTGGAGCGGACCTTGTTCGTCGACACAGTCGACCCCGCAAGCCTTGCTGTTTGGCAGGCCAATGTGGCGGCGCATGAATACGGGATGAGCCTGTTGAAGCCGGGCGTTAGTTGCGCGCAGGTTACCGGACAAATCAATGCGTTCCTAGAGGAGCGCAATCTTCTGCAATACCGCACCTTTGGGTACGGCCATTCCTTCGGCATCCTGTCGCATTACTACGGACGCGAAGCGGGACTGGAGTTGCGTGAGGATATCGACACCGTGTTAGAGGCCGGCATGGTGATATCGATGGAGCCGATGCTGACGATCCCCGAGGGGACGGCAGGCGCAGGCGGATATCGTGAGCATGACATCCTGATCATCACGGAAGATGGCAACGAAAATATAACGGGCTACCCCTACGGCCCAGAGTTCAATACTGTCGGTTAAAGCTAGCGAAAAGGGGCAGTAGGCGACTACTGCTCCCTAAACGCGCGGTTCATGCTGTCGGTGATAGGTTTCATCAAGTACTGAAAGAACGTCCGCGCTTCGGTCTGAATCATGATCTCTGCGGGCATGCCCGGCGTGGGGGAGAAGCCCCTAACGCGGTCCAGCTGTTCTGGCGACACGGATACGCGGGCGATGTACACCTCCTGCGGCATCTCTTGGCGGCGGTCGAGGATGGCATCGGCAGAGACATAAAATACCTGACCCTCGAGTATTGGCGTCGTGCGTGCGTTCAACCCTGTGAGGCGAACGGTGGCCATTTGCCCTTGCTGAACGACGTCGACTTCGGTGCGCGGCACGCTGGCCTCAATGATCAGCGGCTCGCCCGATGGCAAAATCTCCGCAATGGGCTTACCGCTCTCAATAACGCCGCCGGCGGTGTGATAATGCAGCGTGACAACGGTGCCAGACACCGGCGCTAACACCTCCGAGCGCCGCAGTATGTTCTCCGCGCGGCGGGCCTGCTCGCTGACGCTTTCCAGTTCTGATTGCACAAGTTGCAACTCATCTAGCGCGGCACTTTGCCGTTCGCTGATGGTCTGGGCGATCTGGGCCTCGTAGCGCTTGGTCACCTCGGTTATCTCGCTGATCTCCGCAGTGAGACGCCCGACCTGACCTTGGGCTTCTGCGATAGCACGCCGGAGCGCGTTGACCTCCGTGCGCCGGATCAGGCCACGATCCAGCAGTTCCTGCTTGCTCTCTAAATCCTCATGAAGAATTTCAAGCTGGGTGCGGGTTGCGTCAAGCTGGTAGCCGTAGCCGGAGGAGCGAACGGTCAAGGCTTCGATGCTTTGTTCAAGTAGCACGATATCGTTTTTTAGTTGGCGGGCGGCGGCGTCGAACGTCACTTTCTGGCTGTCCAGCATGGACGCAATGCTGAAATCAGACCGTAGGGTTTCGATGTGTGGCGGGAACACAAGTCGCTCCGCGCCGCTGTGCTCCGCAAGAATGCGTACCTCCATCGCCTCTAGGCGGATCTGCCGTAGGAAGAGTTCGCGTTCCGTCGCTAAGGCAGCGGTTTCGTCCAGTAGCAGGATTGGCTGGCCGGCGGTGACGGTGTCGCCTTCCTCAATAAGGATTGAGTTAATGATGCCGCCCTCAAGGTGCTGCACAATCTTGTTGCGGCCTGTCGCTACAAAGCTGCCTTGCGCGATAACGGCGGCCGCCAACGGGGCCCGTAAGGCCCACGCACCGAAACCACCAAAAGACAGGACGAACAGAAGTAGCCCGAAGATCATGTGCTTGCTGACGGACCGCGGGACGTCGTCATACCATTCGGCGGGGGCTGTGTGGAGGGTGACATTAGACATTTGGTTGGCCTCCTGGCCCGCTTTGCCCACCTTGTGCAGGGGGAAGGTTGCCGTTTTGCTGGTTGCGCTGGGCAAGTTGTTGCAGCACCTGCTGGCGGTAGCCGAACATCGCGATGTTGCCATCCGCCATCAGCATGATCTTATCGACCACGCTAAGAAGGGACGGCTTTTGGGTGATGACGACAACGGTGATGCCGTTCTGGCCCGCGTGCTGAATTGCGTTCGCCAAAGCGCGGTCCCCCGCGGTGTCTAGGTTCGAGTTGGGCTCATCCAGCACCAGCAGGCGCGGGTTGCCAAAGAACGCACGGGCCAACGCAATGCGCTGCTTCTGACCGCCCGACAGGGGGGAGCCGTCGGCCTGCACCATCGTCTCATAGCCGTGGGGTAACATCGCGATCATATCGTGGACGTCGGCCAGCATGGCGGCGCGATGAACGTCCTCGTCGCTGGCTCCGGCGCGCATGCGGGCGATGTTTGCTTTGATGGAGCCGGGGAACAGCTGCACGTCTTGCGGCAAGTATCCGATGTTTTCGCCAAGCTGGCGCGGATCCCAATTGCGCAAATCCATCAGATCAAGCCGTACGTTGCCAGAAGTGGGAAGGATCGACCCCACAAGCATTTTACCCAGCGTGGTCTTCCCCGCGCCGGAGTTGCCGATGACGCCCAAGGACTCACCGGGGTTCAGGCCGAAGGTAAGCCCGTTCAGGATCACCTGCTTGGTGCCGGAGGGGACGAAAAGCAACCGCTCTACGTTCAGGCGGCCCTCGGGGTTTGGCAGAACCAGCTTCTCAAACCGTTGCACGGAGTTATGCATCAGCGCGCGCACCCTGTCATAGGCAGAGCGCGACATGATGAAACCGTTCCAGCCTTCAATAGCACCCTCAATGGGCGCGAGGGCGCGGCCTGCGATGATCGACGCCGCGATGACCATGCCGCCGGTGATCTCGCCTTGGATGGCCAGATAGGCCCCCCAGCCCAGCATGGCGATCTGCGTAAGCAGACGCGCGGCGCGGGACACCGCCGCCCACGCGATGTTGCGGTCTTGCGCGCTGACTTGGGAGCGCAACGAGTCTGCGGTATCCTTACCCCAGAGCGCTACAGCCTCGGGAACCATGGCCAGCGCATTAATGATCTGGCTGTTGCGGGTCATCGAATCCAGATGCATGTTGGCCTTGCTCTGCGCCAGATTTGCGGCGGCAAAGGGCTTGGCAGTGACCTTTTGGTTGATCATGGCAATGACCATCAAGATCACGGCAGTAGTGACAACGATCATGCCCAGATGCGGATGGACGAGAAAAATCGCAAAGATGAAGAACGGCGCGAACGGCACGTCTAGAAACGAGATCAAGGTGCCGGAGGTCAGGAACCCCCGTAGCAACTGCAAGTCGCCCAAGGTCTGATACTGGCGTCCATTGTCTTGCAAAGATGCGTGGGCGGCCGCGCTTAGCACGGGGGCGCCGAGGCGCACCGCGACCTCCACCGCCGTGCGCATCAAGATGAACCTGCGCACGGCGTCAAACACCGCCTGCAACACCACCGCGCCGACAATCACCGTGGTGAGCATTACCAATGTGTCGAGCGAACGACTGGTGAGCACCCTGTCAGAGATTTGAAACAGATAGATAGGGATCGCCAGTACCAGCAAGTTTGTGGCGCATGTCAGCAGCATTACAAAGGACAGATTGCGCCTGACGATCCGCGTGCCCGCATGAAGTTGCTGGACGAATTGGTCGGGCGCTGCGCGTTTGTGAAAGCTGGGGGTGCCCCCGCCACCACCGCCGCCGCCACCTTTGCCACCACCATCGGAGGTCGGGGGCTTGCCGCCGCCGTCGGATTTCAGGATCGGTCCTGTGTCCCCCTCGATCTGGTCGCCGCCCAGTCCTTTGGCGCGCATTGGCGCGTCGTTGCGTTTGCTTTTGAACGCAAGAGGGTCTTGCGGGTTGACCCGCAAATCGGGCGTCAGCGGCAGTGGTTCTGCTTTGCGTGCGGTGGGCGAGGCGTCGTGGGTTTTAGATGCAGGCGCGGCTTTTGCGAAGCTCTTGGTATCATTCAATGTCATGTGAACTGGGTATCCTGTTAGGCCAACATCGACTGCATCACATCAGAGGATGCGGTGCTTTCGGACGCGGTTGCGGTGATAGGTGCATCGGCGGGGCCCATGTCGGGGGTCATCATGTCGTCGGCTAGAAAAGCGACGGCCTCCGACGCGAGAGCAGGCATGTCGACGCCCAGCGGATCCGCGTTTGTGTCGATAAGCTCTGCTTGGTAGAGCAAGGCGTCGTCGTACACGTCGCCGTTCACGGACACTTCGGAATCCACGCCATAGGTGTTTATGCTGGCGATGTTCACCGTGGAGTTCGAGCCAGCGGTGACTGTCGCGCTGGTGCCCGTGGCCGCCTCAAAGCTGTCGAGCGCCAGATGCACCTGATCGGAGTCGCCCAAGATGTTTGTCTGCTCAATCCAGTTGATGGTGGTCAGGTCGCCCTCAATGTAGAGCACGCGCAGGATTTCAACGCCCTCAAAGACACTGTCATGCGCGACGCCAGTGCCAATGGATTGTGCGCCATCTGCTAGACTGTCGCTGGCGGAAGCGAAGTTGTCCTGCATCTCGCCGTAGCTGTCGACACCCACCGCATTGATGATCGCGCCGTTGAACAGCAGGTTGTCACTGCCGCTAAAGTCGCCCGCAACGTCGCCGGAATAGGTCACCGTATCGTTGTCGACCATCACGTTGACTTGGCTGATCCAATCAACGGATATCATGCTGCCACCGATCATGATCAGGTCGTAGCCGAACCCCAATTCGGCGAAGTCGGTCAGGTTTACCACCGTGTTGTCGCCCAAGCCGATGTAGGTGTTGGCGCTACTGAACGTGATTTCAGCGCGATCGTTGTCAGTGACGAAACTGTACTGGCTGATCTGGTTGACGCTGATCAAGTCACCCTCAATCCGCGTCACGGCCCAATTCGACGGCAAGCCCGTGGGTGGGGGCGCGGCGTCACCCTCGGCGTCCAGTGGCGGCGTTGTTGCCGTGATTGTATGTGTCACCGCGTTCATCACGGTGGACGTGCCCGCGTCCGCGAAAGTGCCGTAGTCGATATCCATCAGGACATTGATCTGCGCGACAACGCTGAGTTTGACCACGTCGCCCATCACCGAAATGACGGGGGCGTCGAGCCACGCGGAGGAGATCGCGACCTCGTTGATCAGGGAGTTTGCACCGGCCACCACAGCGTGCCCGTCGTCTATTTCGGGGATCGTGTCGTCCCCCATGGCGGGGCTTAACCCGTCGAAGGGATCAGGCCAATCATGCCCATCCGCCTCATCGTCTGGCACATCGTCATCCTCAGTTTTGATCGCGGGCCAAAGGTCAGTAAGGGTGGGCAGTTCGTCGGTGTCATCACCGTTGACGTGTGTGCCTATCGCATCGACGCCGTGCATCATATGGGCGGTAACACCAGACAGGGTCGACACCGTGGCGGCCCCTGCAAGCGTGTGGAGCGCTATTGCGTCCTCGGTTGCGGTTTTCCCCGGGATAAGCCTGTCCGCATCAAGCGGTGCCCCGATGGCCGCCGCCACAGTCTGCAGTTGTGCAATCTGCTCCCAGAATTCAGCAGGGTCGGTGAAGATGGTGTCGCCGTTGCCCAACATTAAGATGTCGTTATCGCTCAGATACGCGGCTTGTGAGGTGATAACGGCGACGCTGGCGGGTGGATCAAGGATCAGCTGCGGACGCCCGCCACCGCCGGTAATCTGCATGTAGATAGAAAGCGAGTTGGCAGGGGCTTCGTTGATGAAGGGCAGGGCGGCGGAGAGGCCGGTTAGGTCTGCGAAGAACGGGCTTGATACCTCGGAGGCCGGACCGATGGGCGGCCCCTCGGAATACCGCAGGTTGGGCGTGTAGCCATCAAGTGTATACTTTGCTTGGAAAGTAAGACCGGGCGCGGCTAGAGGATCACTGTCGGGATCCGCCGCTTGGAGCGCCTTAAATTTATCGTAGGCATCACGCATACGCGCTTCTTCAATGCCGGTATGAAATATACCAATCATGTGAGCGACCATTTCGGTCATTTTGTCCATTAACATCGCAGCCTCGCTTTGAGTTAATTTGAGCGCTCTCCTCGGGTCGTTTCTTGGTTTTGTTGCGCAGAATGTAGCGGGTCGATTAAAAAGGTAGCTTGTCTAAATATGGGGTCCGAGCCCGACTCTCATCGGGCTCGGAGATCGTTTCTAAGGCTTATGCGCCGTCGCCATCGTCGCCGATGTAGCTGGAGCTGAACGAGCCGCCAACAACCGTCATATCGACAGTGTTGCCAAGCACGTTGGCACCTTGCACGATGGTCTGGTTGAACGCAGATGTATCAATCTGCGAAGCTGCGGATGCGAAGGACTCGCCGGTGACATAACCGTCATCACCGTTGCCCGAGCCCCACATGCCAGCGTTGCCACCAGCACCGCCGCCGCCAGCGTAAGCGTCACCGCCCGCGCCACCAACTCCGCCGCCAGCTTGGACGCCGCCGACTTGAGCTTGGCCGCCAAACGCATCGCCAGAGCCACCGCCCCAAGCGTGTCCGCCGTAGCCGTCACCACCTGCGCCGCCGTTGGCTGCGTTCTGTCCGCCGTAGCCAGCCGTGCTGTTCATCGCACCGGAGATTGCACCAGCGTCGCCGCCGCCGCCGCCGTTTGCGTTCCCAGCGTCAGCCAGTCCAGCACCCATGCCGGTTGCACCGGACATAGCACCGGCACCACCGCCGTCACCGCTTGCACCGAGGCCAGCACCAAAGCCAGCACCTAATGCGTCTGCGTCGGCTTCACCGGTGGAGCCATTGTTCGCTCCGGCAAGGCCAAGGCCTAACAGGCCAAGTCCGGCGCCAAGGGCACCTGCGTCGCCTGTGTTGCTGCTGTCTGCACCAGCACCGGCTGCACCGATCCCTGCGCCAACACCGCCAGCGATACCAGAGTCGCCGCCTTCAGCGTTTGCACCTGACAAGGCAGTTCCTGCGCCAAGTCCAGCCGCCAATGAAGCAGCGTCGCCGCCTTCACCACCAGATGTACCAGCACCGGAGGACGCGCCCCCAAGGCCGACACCTAGGCCGACAGCAGTACCAGCCGCACCTGCGCCACCTGAGCCACCTGCTGCACCGGCGTGACCGCCGTTACCGCTTGCGCCACCAGTTGCACCAGCTGCACCGCCGATACCAAGACCACCTACGGCCCCGCCACCGTCAGCGTAAGCTGACCCGTTGCCTTTGCCTCCGTCTGCACCGGCAGAGATGCCGTCGTCAGACTTCGCGTGACCACCGGAGGAGTCATTGTCCTGCTGGAGGTTGCCGCTGTTGGACACATTGTCCAGCACGTCGTTGTCCGTCAGTTTGTTCGACTGCGTGTTGACCGTTGCGGAGTCGTTGCCAGCGCCGTTCAGGGCATCGTTCAAGATGTCCTCGATGTTCATGTCATCGCCGGGGCTGTAGTTCATATCGCCATTGGACATGACGATATCGTCGATGTTGCTGCCAGTCATATCAATGTCGGCAAAATCATCGTCGGTCGGCACCCAACCCGCCATGTTCAGGTCGACATCAACGTCGACATCCGTGGTGGAGGTGTTGTGGTTTGCGTTCAGGTTGCCATTCAGGTTCCCGTTCAGGTTGCCATTGGCGTTGCCGTTCGCATTTCCGTTTCCGTTGGAGTTGCCGTTTGAGTTACCGTTACCGTTATGGTTCCCATTCCCGTTGCCGTTCAGGTTACCATTTCCGTTCAGGTTGCCATTCCCATTGCCGTTCCCGTTGTGATTGCCGTTGTCGTTATCGTTATCACTGTTGGAGGACTGGTGCTGGCCTTGACCCTGACCTTGCAGCTGGGCCTGTAGTTCGGCCTGCGCTTGCAGCTGGTCTTGATCCTGATTCTGGTTTTGATCTTGATGACCGTGGCCGCCTATCGGGAAGAAAAAGTTGTTCTTGTTAGACATGTTGGTATCTCCGTAAATGACACCTACGGGACCGCCACTCTATCAAAGGCGACCAACGTGTAGATGCTGTATGGGATTGATGTTTGGTTTTGGGAACGTCGGACGATGACTCGATCCAAGGTTCACATGCTTCTGGATTAAATGCTTCTCGTTGGCAGTACCCCCAATGTTCAAGTCTCTCAGAGCAGGAGCGCAACAAGGTGATTCGGGCGAAATGCCCCGATGATGCCCCCCGAACCGGCACCTAATGTGGCATCGGCGATCACGTTGAATTCGTGATTGGCTTAGCTTCTACCGACTGGGCTGACTTCGTAAGCTGGACATAGGGTTAACGAATTAGCGACCCCACACTGCTTTGTTTTTGGGGGATAAAATCGGGAAAGTTATCGAAAGGTGTAGGCGAAATTTGCCTATTTTATAGTTATTTCGATATGAAAAATGGCCCACTTGAGGCGGGGATGTGCCGAGGATGCGACAAAGAAGTGGCGGACAAATGCCGGATTTAGTGATAGGTTAAAAAACAGTTAAGCGTTTTGGCAGGCGCCTTCGAATGCCTGTTTTGAGCGCAGTTCAGTTTTTGAATTTAGTTTTAAGTTAAGCGCGGGTGTTTCTGGGAAGCTTTGTTTACCCGATGACCGGATCACCCCGAAAGAGCCACCATAAGGTGGCCGGCACGCCTGTAATCCCTGCCTGACACGCTATACCCGCGTTTAGGGCAGTGAGCGAACGGCGCTCATTATCGGGAACATTGTAGCAAGACCCTTGGCGCCGTTTGTTTAGCGGCTGCCTGAATAATTAGTTATTAGTTAGATGAGTAAGCAGATATGAAACTTGCTGAGAAAAATATGAATGCCAAAACCGTCGGTTGCGTGTTTGTTGGCAACCCGCTGAGTTTTTCGGACACGGCGCTTAAACTTGTTGAAACGGAATTACCGTGCATCAGTTGTATCCGGACAGCTGCAGTTAATGATCTTCTTTTAATGGGGGAGGCACGCACAAATGCGGTGCGCCTTATTATCGTAGATGAATCCATGCTGGAGAATTTGGCTAAGGCCCTGCCGCAACTTCGCGAGGCCTTCCCGATGGCAAGCATCGCGCTCGCATTTCGCAACACTGAAATCGCACGCAACTTGGTGGTGCGTTTGCAAACGGACGCATCATGGGGGCAAGTCGGCTTCCTGCCGATGAACATTAACCTCGATTTCTGGCTGTCGGTTGTGCGCCTGTTGGCGGCAGGCGAATGCTATTTTCCAGCGGAACTTTTCGTGCGCAATCAGCCGGTATCGGAAGCCCCTGTTCAGCAAGAGGCCCAACCAGACAACGCCCGGGAATTGCACCCCTGCGAAGCGGTTCATCTTACCACGCGGGAGTTGCAGGTGCTGGAGTCTGCGGCTGAGGGCAAGCAGAACAAAATCATTGCGGATGAATTGCAGCTGTCGCAGCACACCGTGAAACTGCACATGCATCACATCATCGCCAAGCTGGGTGTTCACAACCGGACCGAGGCCGCGAATTGGTATCACCGACGTAATCCAGACGGGTGAGGAGGCAGGGCCGATGACCAAGGCGCAGGGCGCTATAGATTTTGACGCCTTCTTGCTGCTGATCGGCAAGCTCAACTACAGCTGGACCAACACCGAAAGCCTGCTGATCCATCTGATCGCGGGCCTATCGGGCATGGACAAAGAAATCGCCACCGTGGTGTTCCTGACGCTAAACACCACACGCGCGCGCATCGACATGGTGGAGCGTCTGGCCAAGTTGGACCGCATCGCACCAGAGGAGCGCGCGCGTATTCTGGCGCTGACGGGGCGGATACAACGTCAATCGGCGCTGCGAAACCGGTACAATCACTGCATTTATGCATTCGACAGCGATGGCGATAACCCGCGCTCCATCCTCATGCGGATAGCGGACCGCAAGGACAGATTGATGATGGGGCAGGTCAACGACCTGGACGCTGCGGCCGCAGAAGACGTTCGCGCGGCGATCGGTGAACTCCAGTCAATCAACCGCGACATATGGCAAACAGTGAGCGATCTTAACTACCCGGACTAGTCCCATTGGGGTGACCCTATTCCTATTGTTAGGTTCCCCCACTAAGTCGCCGCTTCTACAGTTAAATTACATTTTCATACGGTCTGGGGGCTGCTTGACAGACCTTGGTTGTCCACTGCTCAGGGTCGAATTACGGCCAGCTTTTTTCCACGGCTTGGACCACCTGTCTGCCTTTTCTAATTCACAAACCCAGACCGATTTTTCGGGGGTAACAAGGTGACTATTTTTACGTCGAACATTCACTCTCAAACGCGCCATGGTGTGCGCCGCATCTTGGTTGCTGGCGGTGCGGGCTTTCTGGGAAGTCATCTGTGCACGAAACTGATTAAAGACGGGCATCGGGTTGTTTGTGTCGACAACTTCCTGACTGGCCGTAGATCAAACATCGAACACCTGCTGACCCATCCCAGATTTAAGCTGATACGGCATGACATCATAGAGCGCTTGCCCGCCTTGGGGCCAGTGGACCAAATCTACAACCTAGCTTGCGCAGCCTCGCCACCAAAATACCAGTCGGACCCGCTTCATACGTTCAAGACCAATGTGATCGGTGCGATGAATCTTTTGGAAATAGCTGAGCGCAACAATGCGACGATCCTGCAATCCTCCACCTCGGAGGTTTACGGCGATCCAGAGGTCAGCCCCCAGCCGGAGGGATACCACGGCAACGTGAACACCGTTGGTCCGCGATCCTGCTACGACGAAGGCAAACGCGCGGTTGAAACGCTGTTTTATGAGTACCATTTGCAGCGGGGTGTTAGTACTCGCATAGCGCGCATCTTCAACACCTATGGGCCGCGCATGTCACCCAGTGACGGGCGCGTTGTGTCCAACTTTGTGGTGCAAGCTTTGGCGGGCGATGACGTGACCGTCTTCGGCGATGGCAGCCAGACACGGTCCTTCTGCTACATCAGCGACATGGTGCGCGGACTGATGGCCTTGATGAACGCGCCAGACAGCGTTTGCGATCCGGTCAACCTGGGCAATCCGACAGAGTTCACCATTCTGGAGCTGGCGCAGACGGTCATTGAGACGTTGGCATCGCCATCGCGCGTGGTGTTCTCACGGCTGCCTGTCGATGACCCCAAACAACGCAAGCCCGATATTTCGCGCGCGGCGGAATGCTTGGGCTGGGCGCCTCACGTGCCGCTTGCCGAAGGCTTGGTACAGAGCATTCCCTACTTCGCAGCAGAGGCGGTGCGTGCGCCTCTGAGATTGGTGGTCGCTGAATGAAAAAGGCGCGGTCCATATGTTTAACCGGTGGCGCGGGCTATATCGGCAGCCACGCCTGCCTTGCGCTTGCGGCGCGGGGGGCGAAGCCGCTGGTCGTGGATAATCTGGTGACGGGATCGCGGGATGCGGTTGAATGGGGACCGCTGGTCGAACTGGACATCCGCCATACGGAGGAACTCACCCAAGCTTTGCTCGCACGGGCGGTCGACACGGTTTTGCACTTCGCGGCCTCGGCCTATGTCGGGGAATCCGTGACCAACCCACGGGCCTATTATGAGAACAACGTCGGCGGTATGTTGTCCTTGCTGACAGCCTGCGCTGCAGCAGGTGTGAAAACCTTTGTCCTTTCAAGCAGCTGCGCCACTTACGGCGTGCCGAAGACGGTTCCGGTAACGGAAACCACGCCACAGCAGCCCATCAACCCTTACGGGATGACGAAGTTGATGTGTGAGCAGATGTTGAAAGACATCGCCCCACAGACGGGCATGTCCTACGGGATATTGCGGTACTTCAACGTCGCGGGTGCGGACGTTAGCGGCATGTTGCGCGAACGCCATGACCCAGAGACACATCTAATCCCACTGACCTTATTCGCCGCCGCCGGATGGACGCAGGGCCTCAAGTTGTTCGGGGATGACTACGACACAGAAGACGGAAGCTGCATCCGCGACTATGTGCATGTATCGGATTTGGTCCACGGACACATGCTGGCTCTCGAACACCTGAGTGCGCAGGGCGGGAGCCTGACGCTCAATCTTGGGAGCGGCCGTGGGACGTCCAACTTCGAGATTGTAGAGATGGTGGAGCGATTGACGGGGCGATCCGTCCCAGTGGAGATTGCGCCCCGCCGTGCTGGCGACCCGCCCATGCTGGTCGCTGACACCTCGCTTGCGTATGAAACTCTAGGGTTCAAGCCGCAGCGGTCTGATCTGGCGACTATTGTGGCGGACGCCGCACGTAGTTTCGGGGTGGAGGCTGTTCATGCAATTTCGGCCTGACCCCTTAACACGCCCCAGCGAAACCTTTCGCCAAGCTATCCTGACGGGGCGCCGACGCACCAAATACAGGATGGTCATCAGCGCGTGGGTAGTCTGCGCGGCCTTCTTTTGGTTGTGGTGGTTGCGGCCGGAACACAACATCGGCTGGGGCCGCTACTTGCTGGTGAGCGCGTGCCTGTTCTGGATTTTCTTCTTACAAGCATATTTTTTAGCCATGTTCATGCGGGCGCAGCAGGTGGCGAAAAATTTCGCGGTAACGGGCGACTGGCGCGTGGCAATGGTGGTGACCAAAGCCCCTGCGGAGCCGTTTGAGGTGGTGCGGGAAACCTTGCTGGCAATGCTGGCGCAGGACGTGGCGCACGACACATGGCTCGCCGATGAAGACCCGCAACCTGCCGCGGTTGCATGGTGCGAAGCCAACGGCGTCAAGATATCCACGCGCAAGGGTGTGGAGGCCTATCACCAAGCGCATTGGCCGCGCCGGACCCGCTGCAAGGAAGGCAACCTAGCCTATTTCTATGACCACTACGGGTACGAACAGTACGACATAGTCGCCCAACTGGACGCAGATCACGTGCCGCAACCCGGTTACCTGCGCGAGATGCTACGGCCCTTCGCCGACCCGAACATAGGCTATGTCAGCGCCCCCAGCATTTGTTCGCAGAACGCTGAAATGAGTTGGGCGGCTCGCACGCGCTTGCACGCCGAGGCGATGTTCCACGGGGTTCTGCAAGCTGGCTATTCCAATGGATGGGCCCCGATGTGCATCGGCTCCCACTATGCGGTTCGGACGAAGGCTTTACGCCAGATCGGTGGGTTGGGGCCGGAGCTGGCGGAGGATCACTCCACCTCCATGTTGATGAACGCGGCAGGGTGGCGGGGCATGCACGCGATGGACGCTATTGCTATCGGGCAGGGCCCCGCCAACTTGTCCGATCTTGTGACACAAGAGTTCCAATGGTCGCGCAGTCTGTTGACGTTGTTGCTGTCGCATACTCCGCGGTACCTACGCACGTTGCCGGCCCGCCAGAAATTTCAGTTCGTGTTCTCGCAGCTTTGGTATCCGATCTTTGCGGTGTTCATGGCGACGCTATTCGTGATGCCCATCTGTGCGCTGTTGTTTGATGTGCGGTTTGTGGGGGTTATGTATCCCGCCTTTGTGGCGCATATCTTGCCGACCGTCATCATGCTGCTGTTACTTGCCTACCTTGTAAGGGCCGACAAAATGTTCCGACCCTATGACGCTAAAATTCTGGGTTGGGAGAAGGCGTTGTTTGCCGCGTTGCAATGGCCGTGGGTTCTGTGGGGCTGCGTGATGGCGCTGCGTGATAAGCTCACGGGCAACTTCGTCGATTTTCGCGTGACGCCCAAAGGGGAGGCCGCGTCGTCGGTGGTGCCATGGTCGGTGCTGGCCCCGTACTTTGTGCTGGCTCTGGTGTCCTTGCTGCCGGTGATCTTCGCCAAGGACGTGTCGCAAGCTGCCGGTTTCTACATCTTCGCGCTGGTCAATGCCGCGATCTACACCAGCCTGTTTGCCATTATCGTTGTGAACCACTTGCGAGAGAACCCGATGTTGCACCGCAGGGTCACGGGAACCTTAGGCGCGCAGTTCGGCTGCATCGCGGTGCTGACCGCAGCGATCGGTTACGGCACGGTCGCGCAGGGCAGTGACGCGATTATTGCCTTGGCGACGACGGGCGGTGAGGTGCGCTTTATTCAGTCCGGCTTCGTCGTTGCGGGCGCGGGGCAGGGCAGGCGCGGACAAGTCCACGTCAGCTATAACTCGAACTGGCTATCAGACCTTATTTCAAACATGGATATTAGGAAGGGAAAGTAATGCTACCCCTCATGCATAAAAAGACCATTGGTGCTGGCGCTTTGATTGGCGCGATGATGATTGCTGCGCCTGTCATGCCGCAGTCACTGCCACCAGGCGATATTCCCTTTGGCGTCTTCGATCCGAGCGGCGATTTTAGCGACGTGACAGGCATCGCAATCGAGCACCTGTTTTTGCCATGGGAAGACGTGTTCTTGCCCAGTTTGGCTGAGGCCGAAACCTACTCCAAGGACCGTGGGCGATCTTTGCTTGTGACGATTGAGCCTTGGACGTGGACCCGCGACGAGCGCAATTCACCAGCTGTTCTACAAGCCGGTATCGCGGCGGGTGTGTACGACGAGACGATGACAACAGTGTGCTCCTCGCTCGGCTCGCTAGGGCGCCCATTAACGATCCGTTGGGCGCAAGAGATGGACGACGAAAGTGGGCAATTCATCTGGGCCGGATGGGCGCCGCAAACCTATGTGGACGCGTACCAAAAGATGATCGACATCTGTCGCGTGTCTGCACCTAATGCGTCTTTCATGTGGTCGCCCTTGGGGTTCGAGGACATGGCGGATTACTATCCCGGTGACGATTACGTCGACGTGGTAGGGCTGTCAGTGTTCAGCTTGGGGCCGTGGGAAAAGCAGGTACTCGGTGAGGAGCAGTCCTTCGATGATATCTTCGCCCCGCGCTACGCCCGTGCCCAAGAATTCGGAAAACCCATCATGATTGCGGAGCTGGGCTTCACTGGCGACGAGGAACACATGGCCCTTTGGGAGGCAGACGTGCGCAGCAAGTCCGCGCAATATCCTGAGTTGGACGCAGTGATCTATTTTAACCAGCGAGAAGTCTATCCATGGCCAAATGGATTCGGATTACCTGATTGGCGGCGCCCGCAAAACGTGACGAACTGACGGGCAAGCCGTGGGGTGGCAGATATAGGCGGCAATCGGCCAAGTCGGCTGGCGACAATTCGCGCAAGCTAACGGATTGAGTTCCCTCTCCTTCTCAGCAGATGGGCGGATGAACGCCGCGCATGGGCTGGCTTATGAGACACGTTTGCCAGCTTAAAACTCAGGCTGGCTTGACCGTTTAGCGGTTTTTAAGGCATTTCTCTCACATTAACGAGGATCGCGCGTCCTGAATGCGGTTCCGAATTGAGGAGAGAACAGTGGTTTTTCAAATGCACCGGCCTTTGGGCCGCACGATGGTTTTCGGGTTGGCAATTGTTAGCGCGGTAAGCCTTTCAACGACGTCCCGCAGTGCTGCCGCAGAGGCGACCGAAATCGCCAGCACGACGGGCAGCGGTACGTATGTTTGCTCCCCCGCTGGGTTCGGTAGCAAGTCGCGTTGCTATCGCCGCTGATCTTAGGCGAGGTTTAGCCGCGTTTAGCGTCGCTCCGCCAGCGCAGCGCGCGTCGCTCTACGACGCCAATGACGGCGTATTCCAGCACCAGCATAATAGCGACGAAGCTTAGCGCGTAAGCTAGGACATAGGCCGTCTCGAATAGCTGGAAATACAGATGTATCTGGAAGCCGACGCCATCACTGCGACCTAAGAATTCCACCACCAAGACAATCTTCCAGATGATCGCCAAGCCGTTGCGGGTGCTGGACGCAATGAACGGCCAGAGTTGTGGCAAGATGACGTGACGCAATCTGCTTGCGGGCCGCAGTTGGTAGGATCGGGCCATCTCGGACAGCTTGGGGTCCAATGAATGAACGCCCTCGCGGATAGTCACTGCGACCATAGCAGTCTTATTCAATGCTACTGCTGTAATAGCGGCAACTTCGTTCAGGCCAATCCATAAATAGCACAGCACGATAACCACGAGCGCGGGGATGTTCAGCAAGACAACAAGCCACGCACCGAACCACCGGTTTAGGGTGGCATTCAGTCCCATCGCGATGCCGATGATCAAGCCGAATCCCATCGCGAGCGTGAAGGCAAAAAAGACCCGCCGTAGGGTGGCAAAAAGGTGCTTGGTAAGCTCCCCAGACTGGCTTTCAGAGATCACCAAGGACCAGACGGCGGAGGGACTTGGCAAGATCGTCGGATCAGCCCCGACCCACGCCGCAACCGCCCACGCTATGATAAGTGCGCACAGCGATATTGCGACGACCGACGCTTGATTGGGAGCGGAGGGGTTTGTCATACGCGCAGGGTGTCACGAAATGCCATAACTCCCCAAGCCAAATCCTCAGAGTGTGTACCTAAGTCGAATATCGTGGGCACGGGGGCGGGCCTACGCTTCTTGCCATGGGGGTAGGTGTCTCACTTCACAAGGCTCTTCTTGGAGCGCTTTTATGGATGTGCTTTGCGGCCACTTGCATCGCGCAACCACTACCGCGCGACGTGCTCGCGCCCTTCATCGCGCCCCCGATGTCGCTCGGCGAAAAGGTGAACGACGAAGGCGTGTGGCAGCTTTTGAACTCCGGCGGGACGCAGGCCGGATACGTATTCGAGACGGAGCCGATGGCCCCCCTTCCAGGGTTCTCTGGTGCAGCGATTAACGTGTTGGTTGTGTTGGACCTAGAGGGTCGCTTCCTTGACGTGCAGTTGATTTCGCACAATGAGCCGATTTTTGTGTCCGGCCTGCCGGAGAAGTTATTTTTCGATTTCTTCAAACAGTACCGCGGGCATTCCATATCGGATAGCTTAGTCGTCGGCTCCCCCTACGGGGCCGGCAGCGACGGGTCGGCGTTGGTCTATCTGGACGGGGTCACCAAAGGCACCGCATCAGTCCGGATTGCGCATGAAAGCATATTGGCCGCGACACTAAAGGTCGCCCGCGAGAAGATGAATGGCATCTCGACCGGCCCGCCAGCTTATCCGGATATGGACTACGTCGAGGAGTTGTCGTGGGACGATTTGGTCGCTGAAGGGATTGCTGCGCGAAAGACTGTTCTGAACCGCGATATCGACGCGATATTCGCGGGCACTTTGTGGGAGGACGATGATCCCGAGGCCAAGGAAAACCCCGACGCGCCATATCTGGATCTGTGGGTCATTGATCTGGGCGCACCTTCCATTGCGCAAGCCGTCCTGAGCGAAGGAGGACTGGAGGAGCTGCAACAATTCATGTCGATCTCGACGACGGATGAGCCCGTCTTGGTGATCGACACCGCACGTCATGGTCTGGTGACCGAGGATTTTGTGCGCAACACATCGCCTGACTTGATCAGCGCTGAGCAAGGCGGGTTCCCGATCGCCTTCCGCGACTCCGATATATACGTGGAGCTGAACGATGCCTTGCCAGACGCCCTACACGATGGCGCGGCACTGATTTTGCGCACGGACCGCAGGCTGGGGTTCGACCCGACGGCGGATTGGGTGTTGCGCATAAAGGCGCTGCGCAAGCACGGTTCCTTTCAGCCCGAGCTAGGCTCCGTCGATCTGGAACTCACCCATGCCACGCCGGAGCGGTTTTACGCACGTGTGGAGGCGGTGAAACCCGTGCCGCCATGGGTTGATGCCCTACGTAACCGTCAAGCGGACCTGATCGTGCTGGGCGTTTTTCTTACTGCACTTCTGGCCGTACTAGGGCTGCGACTAAACCGGCTTGCAGGGCACCGCCACTTTGCAGCGATACGGCTTGGGGTTTTGGCATTTGTGACGTGCTTCATTGGCTGGTGGGGGCAAGGCCAGTTGTCGATTGCCACGCCACTGGCGGTGGCGCGCACGGCGCTGGAGGGCGGGTCATATGCGTTTTTGTTGTACGATCCATTTTCGCTGGCGATCTGGGGCGTCACGATACTGGGCTTCGTCCTATGGGGACGCGGGTTGTTTTGCGGTTGGCTATGCCCGTTCGGTGCGCTTCAGGAGTTCGCGCATCACCTAGGCCGCATTTTGCGGCTGCCCCAGATCGAACCGTCACAGGTTTGGGACGGCCGCTTGAAGTGGATCAAATACGGGGTGCTTGCAGCGCTAGTTTTAATGTTGCTCACGGCCCCCGCACGGCTGGACAAAGCTATCGAGGTGGAGCCGTTCAAGACCGCTATAACGACATTTTTCCTGCGGGAATGGTATTACGTCGCCTATGCCGTCGGGTTGCTTGTGTTGTCGATGGTGCTGTTTAAAGGCTTCTGCCGCTACGTTTGCCCGCTGGGCGCAGTCATGGCTATCGGCGGACTTGTCCGTGGACAAGACTGGATAGAGCGCCGCGACGAATGTGGGTCTCCATGTCAGCTTTGCAAGGTGAAATGCAGTTACGGGGCGATCAAGAAAACCGGTGAGATCCAGTACTCGGAGTGCTTCCAATGTCTGGATTGCGTCACCATCCATGACGACAGAACGCAGTGCGTGCCGTTGATACTCGCCGCTAAACGCCGCCCTTCGGAGGTCGCTGCCGAATGACACTCACACGCCGCCGTTTCATGACCGTCTCCGCCGCCTTCGCCTGCGCGCCAAACGCCGCGCACGCCCACAGTTGGAAAGGCCGCGCATTTGGCGCGGACATTGCGATAACGATCAGGGGGGGCGCAGACGCTGCCGCAGCCTTGCGCGATGCGCGGCGGGTGATGTCGGAGGTGGAAGCCCTGTTTAACCTATACGATCCTTCCTCGGCCCTATCGCGACTGAATGCTGTTGGCCACCTTGAGGGGCCTGAACCGTGGTTTTTGGAGCTGATGACGGCCGCCGACCGCATCCACAAGCTGACCGACGGACTGTTCGACCCGACTGTGCAGCGGCTTTGGAAAGCGCGCGCGGCGGGACGGGTAGTGGGGGCCTCTGGCACGGGAGGAGACTGGGGAAAGGTTAAATTGGACGCCCGCCGTATTGTGCTGGGCAAGTCGCAAGCGCTAACGTTCAACGGTATCGCGCAGGGATTTGCGACGGATAAAGTCACAGAGGTTCTGCGCGCGCACGGTCTTGGCGATGTGCTGGTCAACATAGGGGAACACCGCGGCGTTGGTGGCCCTTGGCGCTTGGAGCTGAGTGACCCGGTCCACGGCTCTCTTGGCATGCGAACGCTGACAACCGGTGCCATAGCGACGTCCAGTCCGAACGCCACCCCCCTGCCCGGGGGGGGGCATATCGTCCACCCGACTGCGAGGCCACAGTGGTCGACGGTATCGGTAGAAGCGGCTTCGGCGGTTTTGGCCGATGGGCTGTCGACCGCCTTGGTTCTTGCCCCCTTGGAGTTGGTTAAACGGATAGTCTCGGAAGGGCAGATTTCGCGGGTCACATTGGTGGATCGTTCGGGTGACCTGACCACGTTTTCAGCGTGAAAGCCTATCTTTCCGGCGGTTGGAAGGTCAGGCCGTATTGGCCATAGATGTCGGCGATGCGGCCATCCTGTAACGCTGCGTTGATGGCATCGTCCACCGTGTAAGACAGCGGGCGGTAGCGAAAGTTTACCGCGACACCCAACGTCCATTTGCTGACGGCGAACCCTGCTAAAGGTGGTTGGTGGACAGAGGTTTTCGTGGTCAATCCGTGCTCTAGTTGCGCCAGTGGTCCCATCGCGGCCTTCGTCGCGCCGGCGTTCAGTGCCGCCATGGCGTCCACCATGTTCGGGAATCTCTGGATTTTCTGCGATAGCTGACCGCCTGCGAAAGAGGACAGGTAGAAGTCGGAAATTGAATCGTTCTCAACTGCGACAGGGTCAAACCTGAAATAAGCAGGGACCGGCTTTTCGTCGGGGTAGGCGGCCTTGCTATATGCAATCGCCACGGACTCTGCGGCGTATTGGCCCGTAAACACAACCTGCTCTACACGGCATTTGAAGCTGCTGTCGTAAGGAACTCGCATCATGACGTTAGAAATACGCCCGCCTATTAATGCGCCTTTCCAGATGTTGTTGCGTAGGTCCGACTCCAGGTTTTCCCCTGCGGAGACGAAGTTGAACCGCGCCTCTACGCCGATATCTTCAGCGATGATTTTTGCGATATCCACGTCAACGCCGCGTGGCTGTCCGGCGTCCTCCCAGCTGTAAGGGGGATAGTCTTCGTAGACGGCGAACAGCATGTGGCCTTGGTCTTGGATCACGTCCATTTCCTGCCCAACGATGTCACGGCCAACGTTTTGCGGCTTGGGCTGTAAGACATAGTCGGCGCATGGATCCGCCGCATAGACCTGTCCCGATAGGAACAGCCCCATGCAAAGGACAGTTTTTGTGAGGCCCGGCACCTAGTTCGCTGCGGAGAGACCGATGGTCAACGTCTCTGCCGCCGATTTGTAGGACGCTGGGGAGCCGTCGATCAGGTTGGCCGCGCGGAAAGCGACAGAGTCTGCAATCGGCGCGCCGGAGTACGTCTCGATGGTGCTGGCAATCTCACTCAGGCGGGACTTTAGCGCGTCCGCGTCCGCACCTGTTGCGTCTGTGGAGTAGCTGTTCAATTGGTCGCGCATCGCCATCAACTCTTCTGCCACGGTTTCCATCGCATCGGCGTCGGGACGGGTTTCGACGTATGTGCGGATTGCCCAAGCTGCGTCCTGGCCCAGCAATTCGCCAAACGCTGGCATTTTAGTGGTACCGTTTTGCGTGTAGCCTGTACGGAAGCGTTCCACGAACCATTCGTCGCCGTATTCCTCTGCTTCAAGGAACCGCAGGTCTGGGGCGAGGCCGCCGGACACCACTTCCAATCCGTGGCACCGTGCGCAATTTTGGTTGTATCCGGAGGCGCCAATCTCAATGGCTTTTAGCCAGACATCTTCGCCTACGGCATCTGCGCGGTATGGGTTCTCGGTCAGCCATTCCTCCCCTGTTTCAGGCAGGCCAGCGGTATCCACGGGCTGCGGGTTCACATCTCCATGGGCGTAGACAACGGTGCTGGCTGCAAGCACCAGACCGCCGGCCAAAATGCTCTTGAGTGATAGCTGTTTCATGCTGGTCCTCCCTAGACGCTATAGTCCTTTTCCAAGTTTGTAATCCAGCAGTTGCGGGGGGCGGTATTGGACTTTGGTTGCGGTCAGTGTGGCCCCCGACCAAAGTCTAGTTCGACGGGTCGCTTGCTGCTTGCTAGCCTATTTCTATGGTACGCAATCACATCATAGGAGCGTCGCTGCTTCTTGCCGCGACGGCTTCCGGATCGTCCGGTCTGGCAGAGCCGAACCTGACGGTCGGGTATCTGCGGGTTGAGGTGGCGCTTGCGCCAACGTTGTCCAACTTGGACCCAATCCCGGACGATATCGGGATCGCAGGCGCACGTACTGGTCTGAAAGACAACCAGACGACGGGCAAGTTTTTGGGTCACGAATATACGCTTAACACGCAAAGCGTGCCCGTGGATGGTGACGTGCTGGGTGCGGCCAAGGAAATGCTGGGGGCGTCGCCTTACCTAGTGCTGGACGCCCCCGCCGAGGTTTTGCTGCAGATTGCCGATCTACCCGATGCTGAGGGTGCGCTGCTGTTTAATACGTCTGCTGGCGACATTGCCCTGCGAGACGACGCGTGCCGCGTGAACCTTCTGCATAGTCTTCCGTCGGATGCGATGCGCACTGACGCTTTGGCGCAGGTTTATGTACAAAAGAGGTGGACTGATCTGGTGATGATCACCGGTACCGCGCCGCACGACAAAGCTTATGCTGATGCTATGCGTCGATCGTTGACCAAGTTTGGCCTCAAGCTTTCGGATGAAAAAGAGTGGGACGAAGCCGCAGACATGCGCCGCACCGCGTCCCAAGAAATACCGTTGTTTACCCAAAGCTTCGGCGACTACGACGCGATGATAGTGGCGGATGAGCTTCAGGATTTTGGCCGCTACGTGCTTTATAATACTTGGGCGGCACGTCCTGTCACGGGGTCGGAGGGGCTGTCCGCCGTCACTTGGTCACCTGTGATCGAGCAGTGGGGCGCCGCGCAATTGCAAAGCCGGTTTGCCGACCAGAACAACCGGGAAATGCGTAGTCAGGACTACGCCGCATGGGCGGCGCTTCGCACATTGGGGGAGGCCGTGACCCGTACAAATTCCGCAGAGGCCGAGGCGCTGCGCGGCTACATTTTCTCGGATGCGTTTGAGTTGGCGGGATTTAAAGGCCGCCCGCTGACGTACCGCGATTGGAATGGTCAGTTGCGCCAACCTATCGCGGTGGTTCACCCGCGGGCGCTGGTCGCACAAGCGCCGTTGGACGGTTTTTTGCACCAGACCAATGAGCTCGACAGTCTTGGGCTGGACCGCCCAGAAAGCAAATGTGAGGCATTCCGATGATCCTGAGCCGAAGTATCCGCACCGCTGGTTTGGCTGTGTTGTTGTCCACCACTGCCGGTTTGGCGGGGCAGATTTGGGTGACCAATGAAAAGGACGACACCGTGTCAGTAATCGACACGGACAGCCTGGAAGTGATCCAGACCTACGAGACCGGAGAGCGCCCACGCGGCATCACGTTCTCCAAGGATTACTCGCGGGTTTATATCTGCGCATCGGATAGTGACGCGGTTCAGGTTATGGACCCAGAAACGGGTGAAATTCTGCACGACTTGCCATCGGGCGAGGACCCAGAGCAATTCGTCCTCCATCCAGACGATACGCATTTGTACATTGCCAATGAAGACGATGCGATCACAACAGTGGTGAACACCCAGACCCGCAAAGTCGTGGCGCAAATAGATGTTGGGGTGGAGCCGGAAGGCATGGCTGTTTCGCCGGACGGTAAGATTGCCATCACTACGTCAGAGACCACTAACATGGCGCATTGGATTGACACGGAAACGCAGGAATTATTTGCGAACACATTGGTGGACAGTCGCCCGCGACACGCTGAATTCGCAAAAGATGGCACGCAGATGTGGGTCAGCTCCGAGATTGGGGGAACGTTGACCGTGTTCGACACCGCTACCCAAATGGAACAGGCCAAGATTACCTTTGAAGTTCAAGGCGTCCATCCTGACCGCGTACAGCCAGTGGGTTTTGAATTCACCAAAGGTGACAAGTTTGCATTTGTGGCCCTTGGCCCGTCGAACCACGTTGCCGTGGTAAATGCCGAAACCTTCGAGGTGGAGGACTACATTCTGGTGGGGCGGCGCGTGTGGCACATGGCGTTCAACGCGGACAAGACGCAGCTTTTCACCACCAATGGCGTGTCTGGTGATGTGACTGTCGTAGATGTCGCCTCGCGCAAGGCGGTCAAGTCAATCAAGGTGGGTCGCTTCCCATGGGGGGCGGCCTTTAGACCTTAACAAGTCATTAGATTTGCAATGATCAAAAGAAGGATTCCGACGATGATTACCGCTATTACGAAAGTGCTTAGCACTGCCCTTGTCGCCGCGTTCGCGCTCAGCGCGGCACCAGCATTGGCCGACGGCCTCGGGGCAGCCGGTTTGCTGTCGGGCAAGAATAAAGAAGACCTCCCCCCGATCAAACTGTCCTCGGGGGAGCCTATTTCGGAGGGCCCTTGGACTTTGAAGTCGGGAACCTACTACGAGTTTGAGATCATCGGCGACGGGTCGCAGGAACTGGCGCTTGCTGGCGCTGAATTTTTTCGTGCCATCTGGATTGACGAGATCGTTGTCGAAGGGTTGGAGATACGTCCGCTCGGCTTGGACAGCATCGAATTCGATGAAGCCGGAGAGATGGAAATAGGCTTTGTCGCGATCAAACCTGGCCGCTACCATATGAAAATTCCGGGCACAGAGGGCGAAACCCAACGGGTCGAAATTACGATTGAATGAACGGGATCGAGGTCGCCAATCTCGGATACGCATACGGTGCGAAGCGGGCGCTGGATGATGTCAGCTTCACCGTAAAGACGGGGCAGTTTTGCGCTTTGCTGGGCCCCAACGGGGCTGGCAAGTCGACGCTGTTTAACTTGCTGACACGGCTGTTTACGTCACCTGAAGGGCGGATCAGGATCGCGGGGCATGATTTGGCGACAGGGCCGCGTGCCGCATTAGCAAATCTTGGTATTGTATTTCAGCAATCGACATTGGACCTTGATCTAACGGTTCGACAGAACCTGAGCTATTTTGCGTCATTGCACGGAATATCCGGCAGAGATGCGGCACAGCGGATCGAGGCGTGTCTGCGCAAGTTGGATATGTTGGCAAGGGCTGACGAGAAGGCCCGATCCTTGAACGGCGGTCATAGGCGACGGGCGGAAATCGCGCGCGCGCTGATACATGATCCCGCTGTCTTGCTTCTGGATGAGCCGACAGTGGGCTTGGACGCCGCGGCGCGGGCGTCGATCACGGGGCACGTCCATGACCTCACCAGCGACGGCACGACCGTGCTTTGGGCAACGCATCTGACGGATGAGGTCGCACCTGACGATCAGCTGATCGTTTTGCACAACGCGCGTGTTTTGGCTGATGGCATTTGCCAAGACATGTGTGGTGACACGCCCTTGCAAGAGCGGTTTCTGGAACTGACGGGGGCGTCTGTATGAATGCCTACCTGACGTCCCTTTCGGCGATCGTCAAACGTGAGGCGCTGCGGTTCGTTCACCAACGCGAGCGCTTTATTGCGGCGCTTGTGCGCCCGTTGGTGTGGTTGCTGGTCTTCGCCGCTGGGTTTCGGGCGGCTTTGGGGCTCAGCATCATTCCCCCATACCAGACCTATATCACCTATGAGACATATATCGTACCGGGTTTGTGCGGCATGGTCTTGCTGTTCAACGGCATGCAGTCTTCGCTTAGCCTCGTGTATGATCGTGAAATGGGGTCGATGAAGCTGCTATTAACCAGCCCGTTGCCCCGCTGGTGGCTGTTGTTTTGCAAGCTAATCGGATCGACCGCGATCTCAGTTCTACAGGTCTACGCCTTTCTCGGCATAGCCGCTGCCTTCGGCATCACCATGCCCCTGATAGGCTATGTAACAGTGCTACCCGCTTTGGTCGTAGCGGGGGTGATGCTGGGGGCGCTGGGTTTGCTGTTATCGAGCTTCATCAAGCAGCTAGAAAACTTCTCTGGCGTCATGAATTTCGTGATCTTCCCAACGTTCTTTTTGTCATCCGCGCTATATCCGCTGTGGAAAATGGCAGAAAGCTCCGAGCTGCTATACAAAATCTGCGCGATCAACCCCTTCACTCAGGCGGTGGAGTTAATCCGCTTCGCGCTCTACGCCAACTTCAATGGGACCGCGCTGTTCTGGAGCCTGTCGGCTGCGGTCATTTTTACTTTTGTTGCGGTTTGGGGGTATAATCCCGCCCGTACAGGTTTAGCGAAGAGAGGATAGTTCATGAAGTTTATTGCAACGATTTTGTTTCTGACAACCTCACCGGCCTTGGCCCAGACTGGCGAAGAACTTGGTACTTTGAACCCCGAGGAAATGACTTGGGGGTCGATCACCGAACGTGCCCAACGGGGCGAGGTTGATATGAACATCTGCGCCAGTGGTTACGCGATAACCAAGGCGGGGAACCACAGCGCGGCTCGTGCAATCTTTGAAGCTTGCGCTGCGGCTGGCTACACTGGCGCTATGACGTGGATGAGCCAGTTGGACAACAACGGGTTAGGCGGCGAGTACGACCCTGATGCAGCGGCAGAGTGGGACCGGCGGGCAGCAGATGCGGGCGATCCGGTGGGTAAGTTCAACTACGGGCTGGACTTGATGCGTGGCCACGGTGTGGCACAAGACACGTCTCTTGGTCGCCAGTACGTAGACGAAGCCGCGAGTGACGGCCTGCAAATCGCCAAGCGGTTGCAAGGGGCAGGTTACGATTTGGACGAAGTCACCCCAGATGCCGATGACTGGAAGTACGCCCCATTGTTCTGAATATCGCGGGTGATCTGCGCAGGCGCGCCGCCCAATGTCACGATGCGGCTGGCTAGGCGTTGGGCTTCGGCTTCTACATGAGTGACCAATATTGTTGTTACGGTGTGAGCCGCACGGAGCTTGGCGAAGAGTTCCATCATGTCGTCCACTAAGGCCGGATCCAGCGACACGAACGGCTCATCCATAAGCAGCAGGTCAGGCTTTATCGCGAAGGCCCTTGCCAGAGACAGGCGTCGTTGTTGCCCTAGAGACAACGCGTTTGGAAAGTCTTGTGCGCGATCTGCCAGCCCTACGTTGGCAAGGGCCGATATCGCGTCACCAGGGGGTATGTTGCAAGCGATGCACAGATTGTCTTGCAGGGTGCGCCACGGCAAAAGTGTCGGCTCTTGGAAGACCATGGCGACCCGCCCAGCGACATGGCAGTTGCCATCGTAGCGATCTTCCAGCCCCGCGATGATCCGCAGAAGCGATGTTTTGCCGACACCGGACGGGCCGGTCAGCGCCACAGTCTCGGCCCTTGCGATGCTCAAGTCGAAAGCCCCCAAAACCTGAACGGCCCCGAGAGTGAGGCCGTTCAAGCGCAGGTCAAGTGCGTGACCCGCTTGGGAGAAGTTTGGCACAGTGGCTGCGTGTTGCAGTGGATTAACTCCCGCTTCGCAAGAATGTCCCCTTCGGCAATTCGGTAGTATCGCCCAGAAGTTCCTTGCCACCCAGTTGCACCATCAAGTCCAACATGCGTGCGGCGGCGTCTTCATCCACGGGGCCAGGGGCGGGGATTCCTGCGCGAAAGCCTGCTTTTAACGCTTCAAACTGCGCGTCAGTTTTCGCGTTCATTTTCGGGCGAAGGCGCTCCCATTCTGCGTCGTTCGTTGCAAGTAAATCCTTCGCAGCGCGCGATGCAGCGGCAAGCCCCTGAACCAACTCTGGAGCGTCGCGCAGCAATTCGCCTTTTACCACGTAACCTAGCAGGGGCGTATTCGGATCAAGACCTAGGTCTGCGGCGGCCTCTGTCACATCCACCAGCTTGCGCATGCCGGAGGCTTCCATTTTCGCCATGAAATGCCAGTAGTTGATCGCGGCGGACACTTCGCCGGACAGGGCGGATTTGAAGATGAGAGGCGGGGCGCCGTAGACCTGCTCGGTCTCCTCGCTCAGGTCCATGTTGAAGTTCTTCTCGGCGTAGGCCTGTAGAATAAGCCAGCTTTTGTCGAGCGGCCCGCCCGCAATCCCGATCTTTGCACCTTTGAGCTCGGCCAAGGTTTGCGCGGTGCTGTCTTTGCCGACCAGCACGCCACCTACGGCTTTAGAGTAGGGGATGAAGACGTAGTCTTTGCCAGCCGCGCGTTGGCGTGCAACCCAGAGCCAGTCGGACACGATCACGTCCGCTTCCCCGCCTTGGAACGCAACTTTTGCGGCTGACCCACCCGCCATGCCTTGCACGTCGAGCGTGAAACCGTTGTCCGCATCGAGGGCGTGATGCTTGATTGTGTTCAGCTCCCAATTGACGGTGCCGAACTTCAGGACCGCCGCGCGCAATGTTGGGGCCTCGGCCCAAGCGGTTGTCGTGATCAGCGCGGCGATGGCCGTCGCGACGAGTTTTTTCACAAGTGTCATATCTGCCTCCCTGTTGCGCTTAGAGTAGCCAAAACTTCCGACAGGGGAATACGACCAAAGGCCCGCCTAGAGCGCATGTGCTGCGCCGAGTCGGGCTGCCCAAAACGCCTTGAAAGCGTGCATGTCAAGGGGCTGAGGGTCTTACGACTAATGTTCAATATCTAGGTTGGGGCTTTGTACGAATACTGCTGAAGGGGACCAATTGCGCCTGTTTATTTGCGCGTTGGCCCGAACGGCATGCCCCGAGTTTGGGGCTCAGGGAGGAAACAACTTATGAACAGGTTCATCATCGCGGCCACGGCCAGCATGTTGGCAACCGCAGCATTTGCAGATGGCCACGGCGGCGTGACGGAAGAGATGCTTGCCAACGACACGGCATCTACGGGGGACGTTTTGACCAACGGGATGGGGCGGCATCTGCAGCGACATTCCCCCTTGGAAATCCTCAACAAGGAGAACGTGAAGAATTTGGTTCCCGCTTGGGCGTTCAGCCTAGGAGGGGAGAAACAGCGCGGTCAGGAAACACAGCCAATTGTGCATGACGGCGTGATGTATATCACCGGATCCTACAGCCGGATGTATGCGATTGATATTAAGACGGGCCAAGAGTTGTGGCAGTACGATGCCCGCTTGCCAGAGGGTATTTTGCCCTGCTGCGACGTGGTGAACCGCGGGGCTGCGATCTACGGCGAGAACATCTATTTCGGCACACTTGATGCGCGGATCGTCGCGTTGAACCAGAAAACCGGCGATGTTGTCTGGAACAAGAAAATTGCGGATTATAAGGCGGGGTATAGCTACACCGCCGCGCCGCTGATCGTGAACGGTTTGATCATCACGGGCAACTCCGGCGGCGAATTCGGCATTGTTGGTGAAGTCCAGGCGCGCAGCGCTGAGACTGGTGACATTGTTTGGACACGTCCCGTCATCGAGGGGCACATGGGCACCCTGAATGGCGAGGAAAGCACCATGACAGGGACGCTGAACGCGACCTGGCCGGGGGACATGTGGAAGACGGGTGGCGGTGCCACCTGGCTTGGCGGCTCTTACGATGCGGATACCGACACGCTGGTGTTCGGCACTGGCAACCCCGCGCCGTGGAACAGCCACCTACGGAACGCTGGCGCGCCCACAGAGGGCAATGTTGGCGATAACCTTTATGCGGCCTCTCGGCTGGGTATTGATCCCGCGACAGGTGAGATCAAATGGCACTATCAGACCACACCGCGCGAAGGCTGGGATTACGACGGCGTAAATGAGGTCGTGGCCTATGAGGATCGTTCCGGCAACAAGCGCTATGCGACGGCGGACCGAAACGGGTTCTTCTACGTCTTGAACCGTGAAGACGGCGCGTTCGTTTCGGCGGTGCCATTCGTCAAGGATATCACTTGGGCAGAGGGTATAGACGACACGGGCCGCCCGATCTTTGCGGAAGACAACCGCCCAGGCGATCCAAGTGCTGCGGCGGACGGTAAGAAAGGCGAGGTCGTGTTCTCTTCGCCGTCATTCCTTGGTGGCAAGAACTGGATGCCGATGGCGCACAGCCCCAAGACTGGCCTGTTTTATGTTCCCTCGAACGAATGGGGCATGGATATCTGGAACGAGCCTATCACCTACAAGAAAGGCGCGGCCTATCTGGGGTCGGGCTTCACGATCAAGCCAAACTACGACGATCACATTGGCAGCTTGAAGGCTATCGACCCTGACACAGGCGAAACCAAGTGGGAGTTCAAAAACAACGCACCCCTTTGGGGCGGCGTGATGACCACAGCCGGTGGTCTGGTATTCACTGGCACGCCGGAGGGTGAATTTATCGCCTTCGACGATGAGACGGGTGAGCAACTCTGGTCCTTCCAGACGGGCTCTGGTGTGATCGGCCAACCGATCACTTGGGAGCAGGACGGTGAGCAGTATGTGACCGTGATCTCAGGCTGGGGCGGCGCGGTTCCACTTTGGGGCGGTGAGGTCGCCAAAAAGGTGAACTACCTTAACCAAGGTGGGCTGCTGTGGACGTTCCGTTTGCCGGCACAGCTCGCGGCTAACTGATACCTGCGAAAAACTGGAGAGGCGCGCATCAGAAATGGTGCGCGCTTTTTCGTGACACTATCTTGGTTGAACATTTTTCATTTCCGTCGTTACCTTGCGCCAAGTTTCGAGGGGTGAGGGGCAATGAAGATCTGTTGCATGCAAGTGGCATCGCGACCGCTAGCCGTGTCCGAGAACATGGCGCGGCTCGAGCGCGCAGCGCGTGAGGCCAATGCGGAGGGATGCGATCTGCTGATCACGCCGGAGATGTATCTGACTGGTTACAACATCGGTGCGGACGAAGTGCATCGCTTGGCAGAACCTTTTGACGGCCCAAATGCGCAGCGCGTCGGTGAGATTGCAAAAGATACGGGCATTGGCATCTTGTTCGGCTATCCTGAGTTAGGTGAGGGTGACAGCGGTATTTTCAACGCAGTGCAACTGGTTGACGGGGCGGGGACCATGCGCGCACGTTACCGCAAAACCCACCTCTACGGGGATGTGGACCGCGCCCAGTTCTCCGCCGGCAAGGCCCGCTCAAATATTGTGGCATTCAAAGGCTGGAAGGTGGCTCTGGCGATCTGTTTTGATATCGAATTTCCAGAACTCGCCCGAGCTTATGCCTTAGATGGCGCTGACATTATCTTAACGCCTACCGCAAACATGATCCCATATGAGGGCGTCTCGAAGCGATTGGTCCCAGCCCGCGCAGAAGAAAACGGTCTTTTCGTTGTCTACGCGAATTACTGCGGGACGGAAGGCGGCTTTGACTACTGCGGGTTGTCTTGCATCTGTGGCCCCAACGGCGAGGATGTCGCACGGGCTGGTCAAGGCGAGGCGTTGCTTATGGCAAACATGAATCGCGCGGATGTTGCATCGGTGCGGCAAAACCTAAACTACCTGTCCGGTTTGAGGCCGGAGGTTTATGGCAACATCACAACTGGAGTTTCGAGCGATGACTGAAGCCGGACGGCCAATCCCAGACGTGACCGCATTTGGTCCAGACTTCACGTTCTCGTTTGATGATTGGATCAATAGCCCTGATGGCATCGGGACCGTCCCCGCGCAAAGTCACGGGCGTAAGGTCGCTATTATCGGGGCTGGTATCTCGGGGATCGTTTCAGCCTATGAATTGATGAAGCTGGGCTTGCGCCCAGTTGTCTACGAGTCGGGCCAGTTTGGTGGGCGGCTGCGGAGCCAGCAGTTTGAAGGCTCCAGCACCGCGATCGCTGAATTGGGCGGTATGCGCTTTCCGATCTCGTCTACTGCGTTCTACCGCTACGTGGACAAGCTGGGTATTGAGACGCGTCCCTTTCCGAACCCACTAACCACAGCTGCGGGATCAACGGTTATCGATCTGGCAGGAGAGACGCTCTACGCGGAAACGATTGATGACCTGCCGCCGTTGTTCCGAGAAGTGGGTGATGCCTACAACCGCGCGTTGGAAGATCATGCCCAATTCGGCGCGTTGCAGGCGGCGATTAAAAACCGCGACGCAGCACTGGTAAAGGAGCTGTGGAACCCGATTGTACGCGAATGGGACGACCGTAGTTTCTATGATTTCATCGCGTCGTCTGATGCGTTCAAAAAGCTGTCGTTCAGGCACCGCGAAGTCTTCGGTCAGGTCGGTTTTGGCACGGGCGGCTGGGACAGTGATTTCCCAAACTCGATGCTGGAAATTTTACGCGTAAACCTGTTGGGTCTCGACGACGATCAGCGTTTCATGGTGGGCGGCGTGGAGCAGGTTCCGCGTGGTTTGTGGACCCGTGCGCCGCGAAATCTTATGCATTGGCCTAAGGGTACCACACTTGAGAAGCTACACGGTGGCTCCACTTTGCCGGGGGTCGTGAAGGTGCACCGTGAGGGCACGGACGGGCAGTTTGTGATTACTGACAGATGGGGCCGCAGCGAGAAATACGACGCAATTATCAGCACCTGTCAAAGTTGGCTGATGACTACGTCGATGGACTTTGAAGAACGTCTGCTGAGCCAAAAAATGTGGATGGCGCTGGACCGCACACGTTATATGCAGTCGTCCAAAACCTTTGTGATGGTAGACCGACCGTTCTGGCGTGACCGCGACCCGAAAACGGGCCGAGAAGTGATGAGTGTGACGCTGACGGACCGGATGACGCGGGGCACCTATTTGTTCGAGAACGGCCCGAATGAACCTGCGGTAATCTGCCTGACCTATTCGTGGATGTCCGATGCGCTCAAGATGGAGCCGCTGTCGGTGGAGAAACGGGTGGAACTTGCCTTGGACTCGCTGCGCAAGATTTACCCCGACGTTGATATCGCCAAGCACATCGTCGGCAACCCCATTACTGTGAGCTGGGAGAGTGACGAGAACTTTCTAGGGGCGTTCAAGGGGGCGTTGCCTGGCCACTACAGATACAACCACCGGATGTATGGGCACTTCGTGCAATCCGAGATGCCAGCAGAGCAGCGCGGGCTATTCCTTGCGGGAGACGGTATCAGTTGGACGCCTGCGTGGGTTGAAGGCGCGGTCCAGACGGCATTGAACGCCGTCTGGGGGGTGATGAACCACATGGGCGGGCAGTCCTCTAAATCAAATCCCGGCCCCGGTGATGCTTATGCGGAACACGGCCCGATTGATCTGGGCGATTAGGAATGTCAGGCGGTGGGGGGCGCCATTTTTAGCCACGCGCCACTGCCTGCAACCCCTTCAAATTCAGTGTCGCGCACGATGACGCGCCCACCCGACACAACCGTGACGGGCATCCCAGTGACGGTTGTTCCTTCAAAAGGGTTGTAGCCGACGTTGTCGCTAAGGTCGTTGGTGCCATAGGTTTTGGTAAGGGTCTGATCCCATATCGCGATGTCTGCGTCGTAGCCTTCCGCGATCAAGCCCTTGCCGTGCAAGCCAAACGCCTTGGCGGGTGCCGTCGCGGTGAGGTCGACGAAAGCTTCCAACGTTGCGCGGCCCTTACTCACCATTGCGTCGAACATAAGCGGAAGGCGTGTTTCCAACCCTGGCATCCCGTTGGCGATTTTATTGAACGGCGCGTCCGTGCCATGCGCAAACTTTCCGCTGGCGTCCATGCGGTAGGGGGCGTGGTCGGATGTCACCAGTTCAATCGTGCCATCGGCGATGGCATCCCAGAGCGCGTTTTGGTCGCCGACGGTTCTTTGCGGCGGGGAGCACATGAAACGGGCGGGGTCGCGGCTTTCCAATATGTCGACGGTCATGAACAAGTAATGCGGGCAGGTTTCGGCTTGCACGTTTATGCCGCGCGCACGGGCTTGCCGCACTATCTCCGCGCCCTCGCGGGTGGAGACGTGGAAGATCACCACTCGCGCGCCGGTAAATTCGGCGAAACGACACATCCGTTCGATGGCTTCGATCTCCGCCTCCCGCGGGTGGGAGGCGGCGTGGTACTTGGGCGCAGTCCTTCCTTCTGCCAGCAGTTTCTCCGTCATGTTACGGATCAGCCCATCGTTCTCAGCATGAAAACACACGACCGCGCCGTCACGCTTGGCCACATCCAGAATGTCGAGGATGGATTTATCGTCTTGGCGCACCTTGTCGTAAGTCGTGAAAATCTTGATGGAGCGGTGCCCCTGCGCAATCAGCTGCGGAATGTCTTCCGACAGGTTGCCGTTGCTAGTGTCTGCGACGATCATGTGGAAGGCGTGGTCAATAACAGCGCCCTTGCGGGCCAACGCTCTGTAGTCTGCCACGACTTGGCGCATTCGCTGACCGGGATGTTGCGCGGCGAAGGACACGGTCGTCGTTGTGCCGCCCAAGGCCGCTGAACGGGTCGCGGTCTCGAATGTATCGGCGTTCATCAGTCCTGCGCCGGAAATCTGCTCGATATGGCAATGCGTATCCACACCGCCTGGCAGCACGTAACGTCCGGTGGCGTCGATCTGGCGCTTGCTAGCGCGGGACAGAGATGTCGCGATTTCTGCAATTTTGCCGTCCACGATGCCGATGTCGACTTTTTGCACGCCTTGCAAAGTAACGACGGTGCCGCCATGGATAGTTAAGTCGAAGTGGGAGTTCTGCATTGCGGCCTCGAAGCTAAGATTTTGAAAGTTGATATACCGAGTGTATACCGTTTACAAAGTATTGAAAGACGATGCGCGTAAATTGACCGAAAGGTTTGGCGCTTGGAGGAGGAATTGTGATGGCCGACGCAGTGCAGACATTGGGAGACTCTACCTTCGAGCGGATGAAGGCCATGATTTTGGATGGAACGCTAGAGCCGGGAGCGCGATTGAGCGAGAAGAAATTCGCAGATCACTTGGGCGTTTCCCGTACGCCAGTGCGCGAAGCTATCGGGCAGTTGATCAGCGAAGGCCTTGCGGTCAGGGGGGCAGGCGGCACTCCGGTGGTAAATAGCGTGTCGCTGGGCGACATCATGGAAATACTGCATGTGCGAAGCTTGCTGGAGTGTGAAGCTGCAAGGAAAGCAGCGATTTCAGGCCAATCCGACGAGGAAATAAAGGTACTTCGCGTTGAGGTTGCGGCTATACTCGAAGGCCCGCCGCCTAGTGCTGCAGAGCATACCGCGCTAGATATGAAGCTTCATTTCGCCATTGCGCGCATGGCGGGGTCAAAGCTGCTGATCGAATTGATCGAGGGGCTAAAGACTAAAACGCGGATGTACGACCAAGGGTCGATACCCGATCGCCTTATTCCAGGGTGCCATGAACATTTGGCGATTATCGACGCGATTACGGCCAAAGCGCCGGAGCAGGCGGCGGCAGCGATGAAAGAGCACCTAGCAAATGTGCGCGCGGCGATTATAGCGCACATTTATCACCCATTTTGAAAACTCCTGCCGGGCGCAGTCAGTTTTTCTGACCGTCATTCTTGACTCTGCATACTATGTGTATACCATTTGCATACCAATTATGTAGATTACGGGATACACTATGACCGCGCAGACAGCCCAGCGGCCAACGGACGGCATCGTTCTGGCCATCACCTTCCAGTATTACCGCGATCTCCCTAAGGCGATGACCTTCTACGAGGATATCTTGGGCTTTGATCTGGCGATTGATCAGGGGTGGTCCAAAATCTACCGCATTGATGGTCAGGCGCATATTGGCTTGGTCGATGAGGCGCGGGGCATGCAAAACTGGGCGGAAGCGAAGACCGTTCAGATTTGTCTCAGGGTACCCGACGTGGATGCGTGGCATGCGTGGGCTGCCGCAAATGATGTGGACGGGCTGACCGCCCCGCGCGACAGCGAAGAATTGGGCATACGAGCGTTCGTGATGAATGACCCCGAAGGCTATCAGATTGAAGTGCAAACGGCGAAGCCGGGCCACTGACCAAAAATCTCCGAAACTAACAACTAAGAGGGTCGGTAAACCGGCTCCGACGACTGTTCACTTGATTTACCAACACAGAGGAGTTTCCATGAAATATCTATCTCACACAGCGCTGCGTGCAGGGGCTGTTGGCGTCGCCATCGCAGCCGCCGGTGCCGCATTTGCGCAGGATAAATCCGTGATGATTGGTCTGACATCAGACCCAAGCCACCTGTACCCGCTCGCGGGGGAGGAGCTGTCATCGAATATCATGTATTACCATCTCTACGACCCTTTGGTGAAGCGAGGGGCCGACCTGTCGTTCGGGCCAGGCCTTGCTGAAAGCTGGGAAAACGTGGATGAGATCACATGGCGCTTCAAGCTGCGCCAAGGCGTGACGTTCCACAACGGCAACGCCTTCACTGCAGCGGACGTGGTCTACACCGTCAATAAGGCCCGCGAGTCGATCCGGCCTGATTTGGTGGCAAATGTGGCCTCTGTGACTGCAGTTGATGACTACACGGTCGAGATCAAGACACCGAAACCCTACGCTGTGTTGCCAAATGATCTGGCCGAACTGCTTATCCTTGATGAGGAGTACACCACCGCTACCGGCGACGAGAAGATGGATTTGATGCCTATGGGCACGGGTCCGTACAAGTTGGGCGAATGGATCAAGGAAGAGAAGCTGACCCTGACCGCCAATGACGGTTATTGGGCGGGTGAGCCGAAGATCAAGAACGTCACGTTCCGCCCCATCACAAATCCCGCGACCCGCACCGCAGCGCTGCTGACGGGGGAAGTGGATGTCATTCAAGACTTGGCCGTGCGCGATGTTGACCGCGTCAAAAAGGAAGACGGCTACAGCGTCGTGACGCGGCCAAGCTTGCTGAACGTTGTGCTTGCGATGGACATGCGTGAGCAGTCCCCGACCATCGAGGGCAAGAACCCGATGACGGACCAGCGCGTACGCGAAGCTATTGCACGGGCCGTGGACGTTAATGCGATCAACAAGATCGTCATGAACGGTCTGGCCACTCCAAGTGACCAGTTCGTGCCATCGTCGCATATCGGCTACGTTGACGGGATGAGCTTCCGCGAGATGTATCCGCTGGATATCGAAAAGGCCAAAGCGCTGATGGCGGATGCGGGCTATCCTGACGGCTTCACCATGACGTTGGATGCAACCAACAACCGTTACGTCAACGATGCGCAGATTGCGCAGGCTTTGGCCTCTATGTTGGCCAAAATCGGGGTGACGTTGGAGCTGAACATCATGCCGAAATCGAACTTCTGGGGCCACATTCGCGTGCCGACCGAGAACTCCAGCTTCATCATGAGCGGCTGGGATGTTCCAGCAGGCGATGCCGGCTCGATGTACGGCGCGCTGTTCTACACGCGCGACAAGAAGGACGGCTACGGTCAGGTTAACCGCGGGTCCTACTCGAACGCGGAGATGGACGCACTTGTCGACAAGGCGGACTCCACCCCCGATGTGGAGCAGCGTGATGCCTACCTTCAGGAGGCGACTAAGATTCTGATGGCGGACATCCCGATGATCCCTGTTCACTATGAGCAAGACATCTACGCCGTGCGGGATGGCGTGACACTGGTGCCTCGCGTGGACAAGTTCCTGTGGGCCTATGACATGGACGTCGACTGATATCGCATAACCGCGAGCCCCTGGCGGACAAGCCGCCGGGGGCAAAGGTTTCCTACTAATTTGCGCAAGACGGGCCTCACCTTATGTTCGGATATCTGCTGAAACGACTGATACAAATGACTCTGGTGCTATGGGTCGTGTCGGTCATCGTGTTCTTGATGATGAGTTTCACCGGTGATCCGGTTTTCATGGTCGTCCCTATTGATGCGACCGATTCCGAGATCGCCCAAGCACGCCGGCTGTTGGGATTAGATCAGTCCCCGTTGGTTCAGTACTGGCGGTTCCTGACCAGTCTGGTGCAGGGCGACTTCGGTCAATCCTACGTATTCCGTCAACCCGCGATGACCCTGATCTTGGAGCGGTTGCCCGCGACTGTGGAAATGGTGCTGGTGGCTATGGTTATGGCTGTCGCCGTGGCCATCCCGCTTGGTGTTTATGCAGGGGCCAACCCTGAAGGGCGCCTGAGCCGCACGATCATGGCGGGATCATTGCTAGGTATTTCCCTTCCCGGTTTTTGGGTAGGCATGGTGTTGATCTACCTTTTTGCCGTCCATTGGGGGGTGTTCCCGTCCTCCGGTCGTGGTGACACGGCGGAGCTATTCGGTCTGCGCATCAGTCTGCTGACGTGGGATGGGTGGCATCACATCATTTTGCCCGCTGTGACGCTCTCCCTTGGGACGATGGCAATTCTGCTTCGTATGACGCGGGCGGGTATGATGGAGGTCGGGCGGCAGGACTTTATGAAGTTCGCCCGCGCCAAAGGTGCCACACGCCACGACGTGCTTTACAAGCATGGGCTGAAAAATGCGCTGATCCCAGTCGTGACAATCTTCGGTCTGCAACTCGGGGACCTTATTGCCTTTGCAACTATCACCGAGACGATCTTCTCGTGGCCCGGCATGGGTAAGCTGTTGATCGATTCCATATATCGCGCGGACCGTCCGGTGATCGTTGTCTATCTGATGCTGGTAGCGCTGATTTTTGTCGTGATCAATTTTCTCGTCGACCTCGTCTATACGCTGATCGACCCGCGTATTTCGTTGAAATGAGGGCCCCACAGATGACGACAGGTTTCCTGAGATCCGAATTCTTTCACAACTACAAACGTAGCACTTCTGCGATTGTCGGAAGCGGGCTTATGCTCTTCTTTGCGGCATGCGTTCTGATTGGGCCGTTTCTTGTGACGCAAAATCCCTACGACATTGCGTCGCTTGATTTGATGGATAGCTACAAGCCACCCATGTGGCTTGAAGGGGGCGATAGTCGCTTCCCACTGGGGACCGACGGGCAGGGCAGGGACGTTTGGGCGTCCATTCTGTATGGCGCACGGATATCAGTGTTTATCGGTCTCGTGGCAATGATCGCGTCCTGCACGATCGGCACGCTGCTTGGTCTCATTGCGGGGTTTTACGGCGGCGTCGTGGATTCCGTCATAATGCGGATCGCAGACATCCAGCTGTCGTTCCCGTCGATCCTGATCGCGCTGTTCTTGATGTCGGCAGTTGGCACCGGAGTGGACAAGGTTCTGATCGCTTTGACGGCGGTGGGCTGGGTTGTCTATGCGCGCACCGTGCGCGGCTCGACGTTATCCGAGATCGAAAAGGAATACGTGCAAGCCGCCAAGGTCGCCGGATTGCCGAACCATAAAATCATCCGCAAGCACGTGCTTCCGAACGTTCTGACACCGCTGATTGTCATCGCGACAATTCAAGTCGGCACATTCGTTCTGATTGAAGCATCGCTTAGTTTTCTGGGGGTCGGCGTGCCGATAACGCAGCCATCTTTAGGGCTGCTGATTAAGAACGGCTTTGACGTTTTGTTCAGCGGGCTGTGGTGGACGTCGGTCTTCCCTGGGTTCGCGATCATGACGCTGGTCTTCGGCATCAACCTGTTTGGTGACTTCTTGCGCGATGAATTGAATCCGAGGCTCAAATGATGACGAATGACACACAAAACCCGCTGCTGGCGGTGCGCGATCTGCGGACGTATTTTCACACGTTTTCCGGCACCGTGAAGGCGGTCAATGGCGTCAGCTTCGAGATAGGCGAAGGCGAGGTGATGGGGCTTGTTGGGGAAAGTGGTGGCGGTAAGTCGGTCGTCGGCTTCTCCGTCCTTGGCCTTATCGACGAACCCGGTAAAATCGAGGGCGGGGAAATATTGCTGGACGGCCAAGACCTTGTGACGGCCGGTGAAGATCGGCTGCGCGAGGTGCGCGGGCGCGAGATATCAATGGTCTTTCAAGACCCGATGACATCACTCAACCCACTGCACACGGTCGGTCGCCAGATGGATGAGGTCTTGCGGTTACACACGAAGCTGGACGCGGATGCCCGCCATCAGGCGTGCGTAGAGATGCTAGAGAGTGTTGGGATCAGTCAGGCCGCCGAGCGGTTGAAGGCGTTCCCGCACCAGTTCTCTGGCGGGATGCGTCAACGCGTGGTCATTGCGATCGCCCTTCTGGCGCGGCCACGTCTGATCATTGCGGATGAGCCGACGACGGCGCTTGATGTGACGATCCAAAGCCAAATCCTGAAACTGATGCGTCAGCAGATCGCGGATAAAGGCGCGTCGATGATCCTGATCACCCACGATCTTGCCGTCGTGTCCGAGATGGCAGATCACATTACCGTCCTTTACTGTGGCAACGTGGTGGAGCGTGGCAAAACCCGCGACCTGATCGAAACGCCGTCTCACCCTTACACGCGTGGCCTGATCGACAGCATTCCCGACACCGCCCATCGCCACGATAGGTTGATGCAAATTCCAGGCTCCGTGCCTGATATTCGCAACCTGCCCAAGGGCTGTAATTTCCGTGATCGTTGCCCCCGCGCGCAGGCGCTCTGTGCGCAGCAAGAGCCCGTTTTGACCAAGCAGCACGCGACCCTATGGGCGGCCTGCCACTATCCACTCAAGCCGGGAGAAACCGCATGAATACCAGCAACACCCCCATGCTTGAGGTGCGTGATTTGAAGATGCATTTCCCGATTGGGGGCGGCTTCTTCAACCGGCTGAAGCTAGGAGGCAAGGGTGTTCGGCTCGAAAATCCAGTGGTGCAAGCGGTCAACGGGGTCAGCTTCAAGATCGGACGCGGCGAGATCATGGCGTTGGTCGGCGAAAGCGGTTGTGGCAAATCAACGGTCGCCAAGACCATAGCGCGCATCCACAAACCCACTTCCGGCGAGGTGCGGATCGAGGGCGAGGACATCGCGGGCTACGGCTTCGCAGAAATGCTGCCGGTTCGTGCTAAGATGCAGATGATTTTTCAAGACCCCTACGCGTCGCTTAACCCGCGTCAACGCGTCCGCGATATCGTGGCGGAGCCTTTGCTAGAGCAAACCAAAACCGCCCAAGGTCGCAAGGATGTGCCCGCGCGGATTGAGGCATTGTTGGCGAAAGTTGGCCTGAACTCGGAACACGCGGGTCGCTACCCACATCAGTTCTCTGGCGGTCAGCGCCAAAGGATCGGCATCGCCCGTGCATTGTCGGTAACCCCCGGCTTGATCGTCGCGGATGAACCAGTGTCGGCTTTAGACGTGTCGATTCAGGCGCAAATCTTGAACCTTATGAAAGACCTGCGCGACGAGTTTGGCCTAGCCTATCTGTTCATCAGCCATGACCTGTCGGTCGTGCACCACATCGCGGACCGTGTTGGGGTGATGTATCTGGGCTCAATGGTAGAGAACGCACCGCGTGATGTGCTGTTCGCCAAGCCGCGTCACCCCTACACCCGCGCGCTGCTTTCGGCGGCCCCCAGCATCAAAGAGAAGCGGGACAAAGAGGAGATCGTTTTGTCTGGCGAGGTGCCATCGGCGCTCAACCTGCCATCGGGATGCTGCTTTAGAACACGTTGTCCGTTTGCGTGGGACCGCTGCGCGCGCGAGCGCCCCGCGCTGCAAGATGTCGGCGACGATCAAACGGTCGCCTGCCACCTGATAGACGAACCGGAAAGGGACACCGCATGACCGTGATTGCACAGGCGCGGTTGGGTATTCACGACCCACATGACTGCACAGATGCCAACGACGAGCTAACAATTTTGCACGCTGTATACGACACGTTGGTGCGGCGCGTTGGGCAAAGGTTCGTGCCCCATTTGGCGCAGCGTTGGACCGTGTCGGAAGACGCGCGGACATGGGTGTTCCACCTGCACCCCGGCGTTAAATTTCATGACGGGACAGACTGCGACGCGGATGCGGTGGCACTCTGTTTGCAACGCATGGCGCGTGAAGACAAAGGCTACACCTTGGGGGCACCGGCGGTTTGGCGGCAGTTCTTGAAGGACGCGGTGCTTGATGTCATCGACGCTGAAACGATCCGCGTAACGCTGGCGGAACCAATGGCCGACCTACTGGACGTGCTAGAGCAGGGTTTCATCGTCGCACCGTCCGCCTTCGCGGCGCTTGATGCGAAGGATTACACCGCGCAAATTGGGTCGGGTCCCTACAAGCTTGTGTCGATTTCCGACACCGAGATTTCAGCGACGCGCGTGAACAACCATTTTGCGGGTGAGCCTGCAAACGCGACGGTTTCGTGGCGGTTGGTCCCAGATGCGGCGGCGCGGCTGTCTCTTCTGGAGCGCGGCGAGGTGCAAGTCGCCAATACGTTGGATTTTGAGGCTTCGCGCGCTTTGGGTGATATGCGGCACGAGTTCCTGTCTCCTGTGGCGATCATTTACCTTTTGAACGCGGCTAAAGGCCCGCTTGCTGACGGGCGCGTCCGTCGCGCACTCAGCCTTGCGGTGGACCGTGACGCGATCGTGCAGACGGTCATGGCGGGCGCGGCGCAGCCCTTGCGCGGGTTCGTCAGCCCTAATCACTACGGCTCTGGTCACGGCGCGGGGGGCGACGCCCAGATGGACCGCACCCAAGCGCGCGCGCTGCTGGTGGAGGCAGGGTTCGGCGATGGCTTAACGCTTGAGGTTGATTGCCCGACCCGCTTGCCCGATGAAGCACAACGTTTGACTGCTGCCCTTGCGGATCAACTGAACGCCGTTGGTATAACGCTAAATGTTCACATCCATCCGGAGCGCGAGGATTATGCGCATATGGTGCGTCGCAAGGAAATTCGAGATCTTTGTGTTTTCGATTCCAGCCCCATGAGCACCTACCGCGTTCTTTATGAAAAGATCGACGCGCGTATCGCGGGATCATGGTGGCAGGGCTATCATAACCCCGCTGTCGAGGCCCTAATTGATGAGGGGCGCGCCACACCCGACAGCGACGCACGGTCCGATATTTGGCAAAAGGCCTATACGCTGTTGCAGGAGGATCCTGCGTGGTTGACGCTTTATAACCCCATCCGTGTGATCGGCGTGGCTGGCGATCACCCCGGCTTTGTCATGCCCGCCGACGGTGTGATTGACGTGGCTCGATTGCCCGCACTTGAAGGGGCCGCGTGATGCAGGCTGATACACTTTTGATCGGGGGGCATATCATCACCATGGACCCCGCCCGTCGCATACTTGAGAACGGGGCCGTGGCCATCGCTGATGGCAAGATCGTAGCACTCGGTGACGCTGCACAGATGCGTAAAACTGTTCGGGCGGAACAGGTGTTGGATTATAGCGACCATGTCGTGTTTCCGGGCTTGATTGATGTGCATGCCCACGCCGGGCATGGTTTGGTCAAGACGATCGGGATGCATGGCGGCGACCGCTGGGAAGACATTTGCGGCGAAGTCTACACTCAAGCGTCCCCACCTGAATTTTGGTACGTGGAGGCGCGGCTGGCGGCGCTGGAGCGCCTACGCTTCGGTGTAACTACGGGCGTGTCGCTGCTAGGCGGTGGCGACACGATCATGCGTACCGATCAGCCCGAGTACGCGGCTGCGCATTGTCGCGGTGTGAGTGAGGTCGGTACGCGCAGTGTTGTCGCCGTCGGCCCAACCCGCGCGCCCCATCCGCAGACCTATGGCAGTTGGACGGGCGGCCAGCGCACCGATTACCCCGTGACTTTCGAGCAGCAGTTGAAGACTTGCCAACAAATTGTCACCGACTGGCACGGCGCTCATGAGGGGCGCATCAACATCGCCATGCTTTATCCCGTTTTGCGCGACGAGCACGAACGCGACATGAGCCCCACTGACTATCAGACGGCCTGTGAGCAAGCGGAGATCGTGCGCAAATATGCGCGTGAGATGGGGCTAACCTTCACGCAGGACGGCCATTGGCGCGGCTCCATCCGCCGGGCTGAAAAGCTGGGACTGTTGGGTCCGGATACGTTGCTGTCGCACTGCATTGACTTACACGAAGACGAGATCGCGCTGGTTGCTAAAACCAGCACGAAGATCGCGCATAATCCGTCCGCGAATGCGTCCATCATGGGCCGATGTCCAGCTACGGAAATGATGGCGGCAGGGGCTTGCGTTGCTCTGGGATCCGATGCGACCGCACCGGACCGCTCCGGCGATATGTTCCGGCATATGCAGCAAGCGATGCATTACCACCGCACGCACTTTTCCGATGCCAGCGTGCTGCCGATTGGTAAGGTGCTGGACATGTGCACAATCAGCGGCGCCAAGGCGCTTGGACAGGAAGGCTGCATTGGCTCGCTAGAGGTTGGTAAGCAAGCAGACATCGTAACCGTCGATATGCGCCGCCCGCATCTCTACCCGCCCAATATGGTCGCGCATCGCTTGGTTTGTTTTGCGAATGGTAACGACGTCACCAACGTCATTATTGGCGGGGAGCTGGTGCTAGAGGATGGCAAGGCCACCCGCGTACGTGAGGCCGAAATCATGGCTGACGCAGCGGCGCAAGCGCAGTTGATGATTGAACGTATCGGAGCGCAGGGCGATCTTGCGCTGCCCAGCGATTTTTGGGGACGGGAGGGGCAATCGTCATGACGATATATGTGGTTAATCCAAATAGCAGCCAGCATGTGACCGACGGTATAGATAAGGCTATCGACCCGATGCGGGCGGCAAGTTTAGTGCCAATTGAGGCGCGCACCTTGACGCAAGGCCCTCCAGGTATCGAGACACAGGCGCATGTGGATGGCGTGGTCGCACCGTTGCTGGAGCATTGCGCGGCATTCGAGAATGACGCCAGCGCGTTTGTCGTGGCCTGTTATTCTGATCCAGGTCTCGCGGCACTAAGGGAGCAATCCGCCCGTCCAGTAATCGGTATTGCGGAGGCGTCAATTCTTACTGCGATGACTTTCGGCCAGCGCTTCGGGATTATCTCGATCTTGTCCAAAAGCGTGCCGCGCCACATGCGTTACGTTGGTGCGATGGGGGTTATGGATCGGCTCGCGGCAGACCTGCCGCTTGAGTTGGGCGTGCTGGAACTGGCAGACGAAACCCGCACCTTCGAGAGACTAAAAGCAGTGGGTGAGGCCCTGCGCGACACTGCAATGGCGGATGTGGTCATTCTTGGTTGCGCGGGTATGACGGCTTTTCGAACAGACTTGGAACAGCATTTGGGTCTTCCGGTAATCGAACCTTGTCAGGCGGCTGTTGCGATGGCCATCGGCCAAGTGGCTCTTCAAACGACACGTTAGGAAATTTATATGACACAGCTTACTCCCGACGCCTCCGGCGTATTCGTTATCGCGGTGACCCCATTTACGCCCGATGGGGGCATTGACTTTGAGAGTTGCGACAAGATGGTAGATTTCTACCTTGATGTGGGCGCCACGGGCCTAACGGTTCTCGGAATGATGGGGGAGGCGCCAAAGCTCACCGTTGAAGAATCCCGCGATGTCGTTGCACGAATTTTGGCCCGCGTGAACGGTCGTGTGCCGGTCGTTGTGGGCGTCTCCGCGCCCGGCTTTGCGCAGATCGAGACCCTGACCAAGATGGTGATGGACCTTGGGGCGGCAGGGGTCATGATCGCGCCGCCATCGTCGCTACGCACGGATGATCAAATTGTTAATTACTACACTCAGGTTGCCGCGCTAATCGGTGATGTGCCGTTCGTGTTGCAGGATTTCCCGCTGGTGACGGGGGTGCAGATGGCATCCAAAGTGATCGCGCGCATCGCAAATGACGTGCCGACTTGCGTCTGTCTGAAGCACGAAGACTGGCCCGGGCTGGAAAAGATTTCGACGCTGCGCGCGGACGGGGTGCTGAACAAGCGTATCTCGATCCTTTGCGGCAACGGTGGCCTGTTCCTGCCCGAAGAAATGGCGCGCGGTGCCGACGGTGCAATGACCGGATTTGCCTATCCGGAAATGATGGTCAGCGTGGTGGAGCACTATAACCGAGGCGACGTGGAGCGGGGGCAAGACATCTTCAACGCCTACCTGCCACTTGCGCGGTTTGAGCAGCAGCCGGGAATGGGGCTCGCTATTCGCAAGTACGCATTGGCGAAACGCGGCGTCATTGCACATGACGCGCTGCGTAAACCCGGCGCCGGGTTATCGAAAGAAAGCCGGGTAGAGGTCGACAGGCTTATTGCGCGGCAAGAGAAACGACTGAAGGAGCTTGGTTAATGGAACTTGAAATAGGCGGAAAACGCGCGCTCGTCTTGGGGGCCAGCCGTGGCCTAGGCATGGCGATTGCAAAGTCATTGGCGAGTGAGGGTGTCACGGTGTTCGCCGCCGCGCGGAGCCACGACAAGATTGTGGACTGGGCGAAAGGCATGGACAACGTGCATCCCGTTCAGCTCGACCTGAGCAAGCTTGACGAGGTCGACAGCGTCGTTGACACGCTGCTGAAAGATGGCGGCGTCGATATCATCGTGAACAATAGTGGCGGGCCGCCCCCCGGCACCGCGCAAGCTGCGGATCGCGGCACTTGGCTCGCGCATTTCGAAGCGATGGCCGCCAATCTGTTCCACTTGAACACCCGCCTCCTGCCTTCGATGAAAGAGCGCAAGTGGGGGCGCATCGTGTCGATCACGTCTTCAGGTGTGGAGCAACCTATTCCAAACCTTGCCGTGTCCAACGGCATCCGCGGGGCGGTTGTTGGGTGGTCCAAAACGCTGGCAAATGAAGTTGCGGGCGACGGGATCACCGTCAATGTTGTCATGCCTGGGCGCATTCATACTCAACGAGTGGACGAGTTGGACGCGGCTGCGGCCAAGCGTACCGACACCGACATCGCCGATGTATCGGCCAAGTCCCGTGCAACGATCCCAGCCGGACGCTATGGCAAGCCTGAAGAATTCGCGGACGTCGTAACGTTTTTGGCGTCACAGCGTGCGTCTTACGTGACTGGTTCCCGCATCCGCATTGATGGCGGGTCGATCAAGTCGATCTGAGGGACCTGTAGACCTGTGCGCCACTTTAATGGGTGGCGCGCAGGACCAGCTGTGTATCAATAAATACCGTTTCGCTTTGCTTTCCGGGAGTGGCAAGTCGCCGTTCTAGCAGGTTGAGTATTTCGGTGACGGAGGCGTCAATCGGGTTACGCACTGTGGTAAGATCAAACATCGGCCAACTGGCCATGGAGATGTCATCGAAGCCCACCACTGACAAATCTTTAGGAACCGCCAGCCCCATCTCCCGTGCTGCGGTCAACGCGCCAATTGCCATAGCGTCGTTGGCGCAGATCAGCGCGTCAATGGCGTGGGAGCTCAGCAGTTGTTTTGCGCTCGAATGCCCACCAGCGACCGTGTAGTCGCCCAAGCTTTCTGCAACAAGTGAAAGCCCCGCTGCTTTCAAGGCCTCAAGCACCCCGCCTTTACGAATCGCCGAGGAGTAGAAATCTGCAGGACCAGCCAAAAAACCGAAGCGAGTTCTGCCCTGCCTGATCAAGGTTTCAGTCATCTCTTTGGTGCCGTCCGAGTGCCTGCAGCAGACATTGTCTACGTCTGGCGCTTCAATGGGGCGACCGGATGATATCATCGGAATCGCGTATTTCGTGCACTGGCTGACGATATCTGCCGACATGCTGCCCCCGCGCAGGATAAGGGCGTCCAGCGGATAGCGAAGCACGTCTTCAATCGCGGTTGCGGCCCGTTGACCGCCGCCATCAATGAGAATCGGCCACTTGTTCAAGGCGTTCAATTCGCCGACCAACTGGCCGACAAACGCGGTGTCGTAAGGGCTGCGCATGTCGCCAACGAAGATCGCAACCAGATGCGATCTACCGCCTTGCAAACCTGCTGCGAGGGCATTGGGTTTGTAGCCCAAAATTGCGGCTACTTCGCGGATTTTAGTGCGCTTTTTATCGTCAAGGTAAGCCCCGTCGGTGAATGCGCGCGAGACGGCGGAGCGGGACACGCCTGCGGCCTCTGCAACCATTCGAGCTGTCACGCGGCGGGGCCGCTGGCCATGGACGGGGATGTAATCGCTCACGCCAGACCTGTCCTATTCCTGAGGGGGATTTGTCAAGATTGTCGTAAATGTTTCGTCGAACTGTCACACAGCGCGGCTAGGTGAACACGTGTGCACACCGTGCATGCCTCGGGAAGGGGCGTGACCCTTCTCATTGTTACAGCCGCATGGGGCAGGTGCCCCGAAACCAACTGCATATGCAAACCCCGTGCGCGTGCACCCCACGGGTACAGATTTAAATCTGGAGGACAGATATGAAAGCTTTCAAAATTACCACGGCTGCCGCCGCTTTCGCACTCATGGCGAATGCGTCTTTCGCCGCGACAGAAATTAGCTGGTGGCACGCTATGGGCGGCGCTCTTGGCGATACCGTCAACCAGCTGGCCGAGGACTTCAATGCGAGCCAAAGCGATTACAAAATCACGCCAGTATTCAAAGGCACTTATGAGGAAGCGTTGACGGCTGGGATCGCCGCCTTCCGTGCGGGCGAGCAGCCAAACGTCTTGCAGGTGTTCGATGCCGGTGCCGCCACTGTTATTGGTGCAAAAGGGGCGACCGTTCCGGTCCAAGACCTGCTCGTTGACAACGGAGCCGACTTCGACATCAACGATTACATTTCCGGTGTGCGTTACTTCTACGCGGACAGCGATGGCAAGATGATCGGCATGCCGTTCAACTCCTCGTCGCCAATCATGTATTACAACGTGCAAGCGTTGGAAAAGGCCGGTGTGACCGCGCCTAAAACATGGGAAGAGTTTCAGACAGTCACGGCCCCTGCTTTGAAAGATGCGGGCTACACTGCGTTGTCGCAATCGCACCTGCCGTGGATTTTCACTGAGAACTTCATGTCCCGCCACGATCTGCCGTTTGCCACGAACGACAACGGCTACGAGGGCGCAGAGGGTACAAAAATTCTGGTGAACAACGACGCCATCAAGAACCACTTCACCGCGGTAACGGACTGGCAGAAGAACGGCTATTTTGAGTGGTTCGGCACTGGCTGGGGCGACAACCAAACCCCGTTTGAAGAAGGCAAAGTGGCGATCTGGCTTGGCTCCTCCGGCTCGTTCGGTGGTCTGGCCAAAAAAGGCCTGCCGTTTGATTTCTCCGCGACTTACCTCCCATATTGGGAAGCCGTCACGACTGAGCCTAAGCAGACCTTCATCGGTGGTGCATCCTTGTTCGCAATGGCTGGGAAAAGCCCTGAAGAGAACAAAGCAACCGCCGCGTTCTTCGAGTTCCTGACCAAGCCCGAGACACAGTATTTCTGGCACCAGGAAACCGGTTACGTACCGATCACGGAAGCCGCTTATGAGATGGCCAAAGCTGATGGCCACTACGACCGCGCACCGGCGGCCGAAACCGGCATCTTGCAGCTGTCCTTGCCAGCAGGTGAGAACACCAAGGGCTACCGGATGGGCTTCTATGTACAGATCCGTGATGTGATGAACCGCGAATACGGCCGCATCCTGACCGGAGAAACGTCCGTAGAGGATGCCTTCGCGAACATTGAAGAAGAGGCCAACGGCCTGCTCGCTCGCTTCGCCAAAACGCAGAACTAAACGTTTCCCACACAATGCCATCGGCGGTCGCAGCACTTGCGGCCGCCATTTCGTTCCGACAGGAGGCCCCCCTTTGAAACGCGCCGGATTCACCACCCGATGGCTGCCCATTTTGCTGCTTTTGCCGCAATTGCTGATCATCGCGGTTTTCTTTTATTGGCCCGCAGTTCACGCGGTACAGTCATCCTTCTTCTTGCAAGACCCCTTTGGCTTCGGCTCCAGCTTCGTCGGGTTGGACAATTACAGGGACCTTGCAGGCAGTGGAGAATACATCAAAATCGCGCGTTTCACGCTGCTCTTCACCGTGCTTGTAACCTTCTTTTCGCTAGGTTTGGCGCTGCTGCTGGCGGTTAAGGCTGACAATGTTATCCGTGGCGCCAGATCGTACCGTACCTTGCTGATGTGGGTCTACGCTGTGGCCCCGCCCGTCGCGGGCTTTATCGGCTTGCTCATGTTCAACCAAAGCTGGGGGCCACTGACCGAGATGGCGCGCGCCATCGGCTGGGACTTCAAGCTGGGTGTGAACTTCAACGATACCGCCACAGCGATGGTAATTGTGTCGGTCTGGAAGCAGGTACCGGTCAACTTCATTTTCTTCCTGTCCGGATTGCAGTCTATCCCTAAATCGGTGCGCGAGGCCGCGTTGATCGATAACCGCTCCGCTGTTGGCCGCTTTTGGGATGTGACCTTTCCGTTGCTGGCACCGACTGGCTTTTTCCTGCTGATCATCAACATCACCTACGCGCTGTTTGATACCTTTGGGATTATCGACACGCTGGTGAAGGGAGAGCCAGGAAATAACCCGATGACCTTGGTTTACAAGGTCTACGTCGACGGCTTTCGCGGCAATGATCTGGGCGGCTCGTCAGCCCAATCAGTTGTGCTGATGGTGCTTGTCCTTGCCTTAACCGTATTCCAGTTCCGCTTGATCGAGCGGCGCATCCATTACACGTGAGGACGCGATAATGACTGACATATCACAAGACCCGCACGCCACACCCGCCCGCCGCATAAAATGGGGCAGGGTACTGGATCATGCGATCTTGATCGTCGGATCTCTGTTCATGCTCATCCCACTGTTGGTCGTGCTGCAAACCACGACGACCACGGATATCGAGACGATAAAGAACGGTCCAGAATTGTTAATCGGCACACAGTTCGATGACAACTTCATGAAGGCGATGTTCAAGGCGTCGGGCTTCTCGGGCGAAAATACTGGGACGTCGATGTTGATTAACTCGATGATCCTAGGCCTTGGGTTTGCGCTTGGTAAAATCGTGATCGGCATGATGGCGGCCTACGCGCTGGTTTACTTTCGCCTGCGCTTCGCCACCTTCGCGTTCTGGTTAATCTTCACGACGTTGTTGCTTCCGCTGGAGGTGCGCATTCTGCCGTCTTATGAGATTGCGCAAAAGCTTAGCCTGCTGAACACCTATACGGGATTGATCGTTCCGCTGATTGCGTCCGCCACGGCGACGTTCTTCTTTCGCCAGTATTTCCGGTCTGTCCCCGAAGAGTTGGTGGAGGCCGCGCGCATTGACGGGGCAGGACCGGTCAAATTCTTCATAGATATCTTGGTGCCTTTGTCTCAAACAATGATCGCCGCGATGTTCATCATCATGTTTGTCTTTGGCTGGAACCAGTATCTCTGGCCCACAATGGTGACGACAGAGGAAGGTATGTACACGCTGGTGCGCGGCATCAAGCAACTGACGCAAGACCTTGAAGGCACCAACATCCCCGAATACGGACGAGCAAATATGCTCGCCCTCATAGCGATCCTGCCACCTGTGGCAGTCGTGATTTTCTTCCAGAGCTGGTTCGTCAAGGGACTGACGGAATCGGATAAGTAAGGACGCAAAAATGGCGCAAATTTCCCTACAGAACCTTCGCAAAATCTACCCCAACGGCTTCGAGGCGGTGCAGCCGACGAACTTTGATATTGCGGATGGCGAGTTTGTGGTGCTCGTCGGACCGTCCGGCTGCGGCAAGTCCACGCTTCTACGCATGGTCGCTGGACTGGAGGACATCACAGAAGGTTCCTTGTCTATCAACGGGCGGCAGGTGAACAATGTCGACCCCGCAGACCGTGACATCGCGATGGTGTTTCAGAACTACGCGCTCTACCCGCATATGACGGTACGCAAGAATATCGGCTACGGGTTGAAGAACCGCAAAACCGCGCCCGCCGAGATTGAGGCCAAGGTGCAAGAGGCAGCAAAGATGTTGAACCTTGTGGAATACCTAGACCGCAAGCCCAGCCAGCTTTCGGGCGGCCAGCGTCAGCGTGTTGCCATGGGGCGCGCAGTGGTCCGCGACCCTGCGCTGTTCTTATTTGATGAGCCTCTGTCAAACCTTGATGCGAAGCTGCGTCATCAAATGCGGATCGAGATCAAGTCCTTGCAACGCCGCCTTGGTGTGACGTCAATCTATGTGACCCACGATCAGGTCGAGGCGATGACCATGGCCGACAGGATCATTGTTCTGAACGGGGGGCAGATCGAGCAAATCGGAACGCCCGCGGAAATTTACCACGCACCCGCCTCAACCTTCGTGGCAAGCTTCATGGGCGCTCCGCCGATGAACCTAGTTGAGGGACGCCTGGACACCGGTCAGGTAATGATCGGAGACGGCATCGCCCTCGGAAACGCAGAAGGCACGGGCCCTGTCACTGTGGGCATCCGTCCCGAAGACGTTGAACTTAACGATCAAGGCAGCCTTATGTTCACGGTCGATTTGGTCGAAGAGTTAGGCGCGCACCGGTTGCTCCACGGGCGGTTGGCGGGGCAGCCGTTTACCGTTCACGTCGGGAAAGAGGTCGTTGTCGGTGCCGGTGATGCTGCCGTGAACATCAAACCAGATTCAATACGCTTGTTCGACGTTGAGACAGGTGCCGCGCGGTGAGCAGTGGCGGGTCAATATGAGCCGCCACGCGTAGGCTCTTGACTCGTACAGCATTCAACTGTCATTTGGCCGTGCTTGGCTGGAGCACATGCTTCGGTCATCGCGCAGTTACGTCGGGAGAACCAGCTTGTCTGGTGCCGAAGGAGCAACCGCCCCGGAAACTCTCAGGCCAAAGGGACCGACGCAACAGATAAGGATCTGGAGAGAGGTGTTAGATCACCCGCCGAAGGGATAGCGATCTCAGGCAAAAGGACAGAGTGGGCATCATGCGTGTGGGGACACCACGCGTTCTTTGGTGCCGGACGCTGTGCATACAGGATATCGTCGGCTTGATTGAGAAGGGCCGGAAGATGTCAGATTTGCTGCAGACACCGCTACACGATTTACACGTCAAATTAGGGGCCAAGATGGTGCCCTTCGCCGGGTACTCCATGCCTGTTCAGTACAAGCTTGGCGTGATGAAAGAGCATATCCACACCCGTACCAAAGCTGGCTTGTTTGATGTCAGCCACATGGGGCAGGTGATGGTTCAGGGTGACGGGGCGGCCGCCGCGTTGGAAATGCTGATACCCGTCGACGTTGTGGGGTTAGGGCAGGATCGTCAGCGGTACGGCTTCTTCACGAATGAGGCGGGCGGGATCACCGATGATCTGATGTTGGCCAACCGCGGGGACCATATCTTTGTGGTGGTGAATGCTGCCTGCAAGTCTGCGGACATTGCGCATATGAAGGCCAATCTGGAGCCTGCGGTTCAAGTGATGCCGATCACGGACCGTGCGTTGCTCGCGCTGCAAGGCCCTTCTGCAGAAGCCGTGCTGAGCGCCCTTGACCCTGCCGCTGCGCAGATGAAGTTTATGGACGTGGCGACCCTTTCCCTGAATGGTGCGGAATGCTGGGTGTCGCGGTCTGGCTACACGGGTGAAGACGGGTACGAGATTTCGGTTCCAAACAGTCAAGCCGTGGCGCTGGCCGAAGCTTTGATCGCGCACGACGACGTTGAGCCAATTGGTTTAGGTGCCCGCGACTCGCTTCGCCTAGAGGGCGGCTTGTGCCTCTATGGGCACGACATCGACACCAAAACGACGCCTGTTCAAGCGGGCCTGACATGGGCAATCCAGAAAGTACGCCGTGCAGGTGGCGACCGCGCTGGCGGTTTCCCTGGCGCGGAAATCATTCTTGAGGAAATGGACGCGGGGGCGGCGCGTAAGCGCGTGGGCCTGCACCCCGAGGGGCGCGCGCCGATGCGCGAGGGCGTGCCGCTTTTCGCAGCCGCTGAAGGCGGTGCAGAGGTCGGGGTAATCACATCCGGTGGCTTCGGGCCAACAGTGGAAGGGCCGGTGGCAATGGGCTACTTGCCTACCGATTTGGCCAAGCCGGATACTGTCGTTTACGGGGAGTTGCGGGGCAAACGCTTGCCGCTCACCGTGGTCAAAATGCCGTTCACACCGGCAAACTTCAAACGCTAATCAACAGGGGAACGATCTTATGAAATATACAGAAGAGCATGAATGGCTGCGCGCCGAAGACGACATCATCGTAGTGGGCATCACGGAGCACGCGACGACCCAATTGGGCGACATCGTGTTTGTTGAGTTGCCCGACGTGGGAACTGTCGTGACCAAAGATGACGAGGTTGTAGTGATCGAGTCTGTGAAGGCGGCCTCCGATATTTTGGCGCCAATTGATGGCGAGATCGTCGAGGTAAACGACGCTCTAACCGACAACCCCAGCCTGACCAACGAAGACGCGATTGGCGACGGTTGGTTCTTCAAGATCAAGGCGTCCGACCCGTCCCAGATGGATGAGTACATGGACGAAGCTGCCTACAAAGCAATGATTGAATAAGCGGAGCGCAAACATGACTTTCACCCCCACAGACTACCTGCCGTACGACTTCGCAAACCGCCGACACATCGGCCCCTCGCCAGCCGAGATGGCGCAGATGCTGCAGGTTGTGGGGGCGAAAAATCTTGATGCATTAATCGGCGATACGCTGCCCGCCGAAATCCGCCAAAAGCAGCCGTTGGACTTCGGCAAGCCAAAGTCCGAGCGCGAATTGCTGCATCACATGAAAGAGGTTGCCTCAAAGAACAAGGTGCTGACGTCCTTGATCGGCCAAGGCTACCACGGTACGGTGACACCACCTGCAATTCAACGGAACATCTTGGAAAACCCCGCTTGGTACACGGCATACACCCCGTATCAACCGGAGATCAGCCAAGGCCGTCTGGAGGCGCTGCTGAACTTTCAGACCATGATCTCGGACTTGACGGGTCTGGAAATGGCCAATGGCTCTTTGCTGGATGAGGCGACAGCCTGCGCTGAGGCCATGACCATGGCCCAACGCGTCGCGAAGTCCAAGGCGACCAGCTTCTTTGTTGATGAAAACTGCCACCCGCAAAACATCGCGGTGATGAAGACCCGCGCGGTCCCGCTAGGGATTGAGATCATCGTCGGCAATCCCGATGATTTGGACGCTGGCGCGGTGTTCGGCGCGATTTTTCAGTACCCTGGAACGCATGGCCAGCTGCGCGATTTCACCAATGAAATCTCCGCACTTCATGACAACGCCGCCATCGGTGTCATCTCCGCCGATCCCATGGCGCTTACCTTGCTGAAAGAGCCCGGCGCTATGGGCGCGGACATCGCAGTCGGCAGCACGCAACGTTTCGGCGTGCCGGTCGGGTACGGCGGTCCACACGCGGCTTACATGGCCACCCAAAAAGCCCATGTTCGCGCGATGCCGGGGCGGATCATTGGCGTCTCGATCGACAGCCACGGAAACCGTGCGTATCGTTTGTCCCTGCAAACACGCGAGCAACACATCCGACGCGAAAAGGCGACCTCCAACGTCTGCACCGCACAAGCTTTGCTGGCGGTGATGGCGGGTTTCTACGCCGTCTTCCACGGCCCCGAGGGCTTGAAAGCTATTGCACAGCGTATCCATCGCAAGACCGTGCGCTTGGCACGCGGGCTGGAGGAAAACGGCTTCAAGATTGAGCAGGACAGCTTCTTCGACACAATAACAGTGGACGTCGGTCCCCTCCAAGACGCCGTGATGAAATCCGCCGTGGACGAGGGCATCAACCTGCGCCGTGTGGGCGACACATGCGTTGGTATCACTTTGGATGAACGTACGCGGGCCGCGACCATTCGTGCCGTGTGGCGGGCTTTCGGCATCGCGGATCGTGAGACTGACCTAACGGCGGAATACCGCATCCCTGATGCGTTGTTGCGGACGTCGGAATATCTGACCCACCCCGTCTTCCATATGAACCGTGCCGAGACAGAAATGATGCGTTACATGCGCCGCTTGGCCGATCGCGACCTCGCACTTGACCGTGCGATGATCCCGCTGGGGTCATGCACCATGAAGCTGAATTCTGCGGCGGAAATGATGCCAGTGACGTGGGATGAATTTTCGCTGCTGCACCCATACATTCCGAAAGATCAGGCGGCCGGTTACAGCGAGATGATAGACGATCTGTCCGCGAAGCTCTGCGAGATTACCGGCTACGATGCGATTTCTATGCAGCCAAATTCCGGTGCGCAGGGAGAGTTGGCCGGATTGCTCAGCATCGCGGGCTACCACCGCGCAAACGGGCAAGGGCACCGCAACATTTGCCTGATCCCTATGTCAGCGCACGGGACCAACCCCGCCTCCGCCCAGATGGTCGGCTGGAAGGTCGTACCGGTTAAATCAGCGGAGAACGGTGATATTGATCTGGAAGATTTCCGCGCGAAAGTTGAAAAGCACGGCGATAACTTGGCGGCCTGCATGATCACCTACCCGTCGACCCACGGCGTGTTTGAGGAAACTGTGATCGACATCTGCAAGATCACGCACGAGAATGGCGGGCAGGTTTACATCGACGGGGCAAACATGAACGCCATGGTCGGCCTGTCACGTCCGGGTGATTTGGGCGGCGACGTTAGCCACCTGAACTTGCACAAGACGTTCTGCATCCCACATGGTGGTGGTGGGCCGGGTATGGGGCCGATTGGTGTGAAAAGCCATCTGATCGAGCATCTGCCGTCCGATCCCTCCACTGGCGAGGAGGGGGCCGTTTCCGCCGCTGCATTCGGCTCGCCGTCGCTGCTGCCGATCTCTTGGGCCTACTGCCTGATGATGGGCGGAGAGGGGCTGACCCAAGCGACGCGCGTGGCTATTTTGAACGCCAACTACATCGCCAAGCGGTTGGAAGGTGCTTTTGATGTTCTCTACAAAGGTCCATCGGGTCGCGTAGCGCATGAGTGCATCATCGACACTCGGCCCTTCGCGGATAGCGCCAATGTAACGGTGGATGATATCGCAAAGCGTCTGGTCGATTGTGGCTTCCACGCGCCAACGATGAGTTGGCCTGTCGCCGGGACTTTGATGATCGAGCCAACCGAGTCAGAAACCAAAGCCGAACTTGACCGCTTCTGTGATGCGATGCTGGCCATTCGTGCCGAGATCGCAGCCATTGAGAACGGCGAAATGGATGCGGAAAACAACCCGCTGAAAAACGCGCCGCACACGATGGAAGATTTGGTTAAAGACTGGGGTCGACCTTACACCCGCGAGACTGGGTGTTTCCCACCGGGTGCGTTTCGCGTGGACAAGTACTGGCCACCGGTGAACCGCGTTGACAACGTCTGGGGCGACCGCAACCTGACGTGCACGTGCCCGCCGATGGACAGCTATACCTAATTATCAGCCGACACCCGACACCCGACCCGCAAGAGCGGGTCGGCGCGCCATCCTATACCCCTGTTCAACAAGCGCGTCGTCTATTCTGTTGTATTTCAGTTTTGACACGCGATGACGGCCACGTTGTTCCGCGCTAGTGCGCACATAAACTGCGCGCGAAGCGCAGTTGTGTGAATATTTGTTCTGCTGCACAACCCTCCTAACAGCATATCTCTCAGAGGGTTCTGACATGAAAGTACTTGCATTTGCGGCGTCGAACAGCCGCTCATCAATCAACAAGCGCCTCGTGACGCATGCGGCGGAGGTTTTTGCGCAAGAGATCGATACGACCGCAGAAACAGAGGTCATTGACCTCAATGACTATGAGTTGCCGATCTATAGTGAGGATCGCGAGGCCGACGGCGGTGTACCGGAACTGGCCAAGGCGCTTTACGCGAAATTGGGTGAAGCGGACGCGATCCTGATCTCTTATGCGGAGCACAACGGCAACTACTCAGCAGTTTGGAAAAACACATTCGATTGGATGTCGCGCATTGATCAAAAGGTCTTTCAAGACAAGCCGATGGTCATCATGGCAACGTCGCCCGGTCAAGGTGGGGGCGGACGCGTTCTGAAGATCGCGGAAGACTCCATCGGCGTCTTCGGTGCGAAGGTAAAAGGTAGCGTTTCAGTCGCGACCTTCGGCGACAACTTTGACCTAGAGCGTGGGCGATTGACCCATGGGGAGAGCTCCGCAGCTTTGAAAGCAGCCCTGACGGATCTTCACGCGGCGCTATAGAATGTGCCCACGCGGCGGATAAATCCCGCCGCGTGGGCACCGCGACAACTACTTCGTCGCGTTGAAGGTGAACAGCGTTTCGCCATTGATCTTGTAATCATTGATCAGCGTCTTGGCCGCGTCGCTGACGAGCCAGTCTTCCAGCTTGAGGGCCAGATCATTCTTCACATGGTCGTGCTTTTCCGGATTTACGGGAATGAATGCGTATTGATTGAATAAAACGGGATCGCCCTCGAACAGGATCGCAAGACCTGCCTTGTTCCCGAAGTTGAGCCAACTTGCGCGGTCGGACATGATGTGCCCACCCATGCCGGATGCCGTGTTCAACGCCGCACCCATACCCGCGCCAACCGCGTTGTACCAATCCCCGAAATCCGCCGCGTCAAGATTGGCGCCTGACCACAGAGACAGCTCTTTCTTATGTGTGCCGCTGTCATCGCCACGGCTCACGAAGGCCACTTCGGCTGACGCCATCTTGGTCATCGCGTCGGTGATGTTTTCAGCGCCCGCGAGACCGGCAGGGTCTCCTTCAGGGCCCACGATGATAAAGTCGTTGTACATGATTTCGCGGCGGTGAGTGCCAAAGCCCGCCTCCAGAAATGCCTCTTCAGCTTTGCGCGAGTGAACCAGAATAGCGTCCACGTCACCAGCTTCGCCCAAGCGCAGGGCCTGGCCAGTACCAACCACAAGAAGTTGTACATCCAAGCCGGTGTCGGCTTTGATTTCTGGCAGCAGAATGTCTGACAGGCCCGAGTTGTGGAACGACGTGGTGACGGCCATTCTCATCGTTTCGGCGACCGCATCAAGCGGTAGGATGGCGGCGGCCGTTGCTGCGATAAATAGTTTCCGGATCATACAATGTCTCCTTTTAGGAATGCGACGGCCTCTGCCGTCTTCGGGGTTGAAAAAAAACTGTCGGCAGTGCCGGTCTCATGCACGCGACCTTTCAGCATGAAGATTACGCGGGTGGCGAGCCTGCGAGCTTGGCCCAAGTCGTGCGTGGACATGACCAGCGTTCGCCCGACGTCGCGCTCCGCCAAAAGCATGGTTTCAATGTCGCGCGTGGCGTGCCCGTCAAGATTGGCGCAAGGTTCATCAAGAAACACCAACTCAGGCTTGGTGATAAGAGCACGAGCTAAGGCGACTTTTTGTTTCTCGCCGCCGGACAGGTTTGGGGCGGCTTGGCTCAGGGCGTGCGTCAGCTCAATCCGCGCGGCCCAGTCTTCTGCCATTACGGTGGCCTCATCGCGTGATGTGCCACGAAGCTTCAGCGGATAGATTAGGTTGTCGCGCAAGGACCGGCGCATCATGATCGGGTGCTGCGAAACAAAGGCCTGCGCATCCCGTGCGGCGACGGTTGGCACCGCATAGTTGATGCTGCCAGAGCTGAGGCGCTGCAACCCATGCATTGCGCGCATAAGCGTCGTTTTACCAGCGCCATTTGGGCCAAGCACAATGGTAAGGTCACCAGCGTCCAAACTAAGATCAATCGGGCCGATCAGCGTTTTGCCGCGACGGCGCACGCAGACATCACGCAGCTTGAGGGGGAGGGTCGCTTTCACCAAAACCGCCCCCGTTCTGTGCGCCCTAAAGCGTGAGTGGCGAAGTTCACGAAGAGCGACAGGAAAATCAGCACAAAGCCCAAGCCGAGGGCCAGCGCGAAATCACCTTTGCCGGTCTCCAAAGCGATTGCAGTCGTCAACACGCGGGTCGCGTGATCGATGTTGCCGCCCACGATCATGATCGCACCGACCTCACCAATGCCGCGACCAAAGCCGGCCAGTGAGGCAGTGATCAACGGTCTGCGCCCATCCCAGATAAGAGTGCGAATGCGCTGACCTTTAGAGGTGTTCAGTGAGATCAGAAGATCGTGGTATTCCGCCCACAACTCCCGAATGGCCTGATGTGCGATGGACGCGATGAGCGGGGTGATTATGATCACTTGCGCAATGATCATAGCCGTGGGCGTGAAGAGCAAGCCAAACACCCCGAACGGACCTGAGCGCGATAACAGCAGGTAAACTATCAGCCCTACAACGACGGGGGGAAGTCCCATGAAGGCGTTGAGGACCGCGATGGCTACACGGCGGTAGCGAAAGCGCCGGATCGCAAGCCATGCGCCCAGCGGCAAACCGATGGCGGAGCCAATGGCAACAGCCATCAACGTCACCTGAAGTGACCGCAGCGTGATCTCTATAAGGTCACGATCAAGCGTCACTAACAGGTAGAGCGCGGATTTTATTCCATCCCATATGTCGTACATGCTGCCCTCAAGTCGAGGCATTGGTGTCACAAAATTTGAGGGGCTTCAAACGATGATTTACGTGACGGCATTGAAGGCTCGCCGCTGTGAGATTGCGTCAGGAGGAGGGCTTCCGGAAGTCCTTCGCCCTCAAGCTGTGCTTGGCAAGTTTGTCGTAGAGTGTCTTGCGCGGTAGCCCCAGAGCCTCTGCCACCGTTGCAGATTTTCCGCCGAACCGTCTGAGGGTGTCCGTGATGACAAGCTTTTCAAATGCACTCATCTGTTCGCTTAAGCTAAGCTCTGCGCGTTTGGTCGCGTCGGTCTGCACGTTCAGGCCGAGTGCAAAGCTGCGGGCAAAGTTGCGTAGCTCTGGCAAATTGTCTGGCCAGTCGCGGGCGACCACTTGCGCATATAGGCTCTCAGGGATCTCACGCATTTCGCCGTTCATCCCGCGCACGGTCTGACGCACCAACGCCTCAAAGATGACGGCCAGATCCTTGCGTCGCTGCGCAAGCGATGGGACATCAATTTGCATCATATCCAAAGCATAAAAGAGATCGTCACGCAGCCCGTTCTGGCGAAGTTTTTCCAAGCTGTGTGGGGACGAGGCGATGACGCGTAGATTTGGGAACTGCTCCATCAATGTCAGTAAAGCGTCCTGTTGGCCGGTGGTGGCAAGGTCCAACGATTTGATCGAAAGGTCGGTCGGCTGGCGCGTCAGATCTAATGTATGAAGCGCATCTACAGATGTGTCACGAAGTGACAACGCGATGAAGCGCTGCCGGTCTGTGGTCAGCGCATGGATGGTGTGGGCGCCCAGACGTTTGCCCGCGCCAGCTGGCCCGTGCAGGTAGGCATGCACAGGTAGCGCCGCGGCTTGGCGTAACGCTTCACGCAGCCGGACCACCGGCGCGGAGGTGCCCGGAAAGTTCGTGGCCGCGGCGTCACCTGCCTGAAGCTGGCGTTCCATGTCTCGGGACTTCAGCACGAGGTGGCGATGCTCTAAGGCGCGGTTTACGACCTCTAGTAGCTGTTCGGGCGGGCAGGGCTTCTGGCGAAAGTCATAGGCGCCTTCCGCCATCGCGCGCACCGCCATCGGCACGTCAGCCTGCCCCGTCAGAAGCACCACGGGAAGATCGGGGTCAGTTTTGCGCGCATAGGCCAGCACGTCAAAGCCGTCCTTTCCCGGCATTCGTATGTCCGACAGGATGACACCAGAAAAGTCCCGCGTGATGTGGGATTTGGCCATAACAAAGCTGGAGGCCGCGATGACTGTAATATCCTCCAACTCGAAGCTTTGTGCCAAGGACCGGCGCAGCGCCGCGTCGTCCTCGATAAGGAGTAAAGTCGGTGTCACTGTGCGGCCTCCTGCGTGGATAGGGCGGGTAGGGTAATGGTGAAGGCCGCGCCGCCTGTTTCCAGGTTTTCGACGCTCAACAAGCCGCCGAAACTGCCGATAATCCCGTATGAAATGGACAGTCCCAAGCCCAACCCTTTTGAGGCCCCGATTTCCTTAGTGGTGTAGAATGGCTCAAATGCGCGTTCGATATCCGCGAGGCCAGGGCCAGTGTCAGACACCACGAGTTGCACCTGTCCGCGGTGCAAGCTGAGGGTCGTTTCGATCTGTTTAACCGGCGTATCGGCCATCGCATCCATCGCGTTTGATAGCAGATTTACAATGACCTGCTGCAGGCGGACTTGGCCCGCGTCGACCCACGCGTCAGGAACCGCGTCGACGATCACTTCCACGCCTTCAGATTTGGCACGCTGTGCCGCGAGGCTTAGGGACGCCGTCAGGACGTCAGCCACATTCACCTTCTCAAGCGGTTCCGTTTCCTTGCGCGCAAACCCGCGCAGGTTGTGGATGATCCGCCCCATACGCTGGGTCTGCTCGGAAATTAGCGTGAGGTTGTCATGCGCTTCGGGTTCGCGTCCGCGCTCCATCAGCTTCTTGGCATTTGCCGCGTAATTCTGGATGGCGGAGAGCGGCTGATTAAGTTCGTGGCTTATGCCGGCGGACATCTGGCCGAGCGCGGTTAATTTGCTGGCTTGAACTAGATTGTCCTGCGCTTGTTGAAGCTGCGCATTGCGCTTGGCGACGCGGGCCTCAAGCTCTATGTTCAAGTCCGCTTCAATGCGCAGTTGATCCGCCATCCGCGCGCGGCTTTGAACGAAAATCGCGACGCCCAAGCCGAATAGCGACAGCAGCGCGGCGGTCAGTGCAGCCAAGAGCCGTGCGTTTGAGAACGCGGGCTGCGCGTCAACGAAGGCGCGCGCAGTCATATCGATAAGTGGCACGTCTTGCGAGACGACCAACGCGTTGTCAGGCATTTCGCTTTGTGCGGTGAACGTCCAGATGTCGTGCCTGCCGCTGCGCGACTTTTTATGATCTGGGATTGGGAAGAGCCACTCCGTCGCATAGCCGAACGTGTCAGGCGGCGCGATGGCAAGCGCCGCGTCATACCGCAGGGCGAGGGCTAGCCGGTTCGACACGAAGCTTACTCCGGCGGTGTCGAAGAATGTCACCACAGTTTCGTCAATCCGCCACTCGGCTTCCAACTCGTCCATATTCACTTTGACCACGACGTAACCTTGCGGCTTGCCGTCATCGCGCAGCACGCTGCGGGCAAAGTAATAGCTGCGCTGCCCATTATCTGCGGCGGAGTGAAATACGCCCATGCGGCGGGAGCGTGCCGCGATGATGTCAGCACGCGATGCCCAGTTCTTGTCGATCGTGTTAAGTGGATCTTCGTATGTTGAGGAGGCAAGAACGCTGCCGGATGCGTCCAACACATGGAGCTCCTTTGCGCCGGTCGTTAGCGCCGTGCGGAGTAGGAATTCAGACGTATGCGCGCTTATGGAACGCCCCTCAATCAAGGCGGCAACTTGTGGGTGGCGTGACATCAGGTCAGTCATTTCACGGTAGCTTTCGAGCTGCGCGATAAGGCGATCAGCGGATTGCTCCAAGATGACAGCACCGGACTGAGAGAGGCGATCCAGGCCGGACCGCAGGCTGAGTTGATAGGTGGCGATTGCCACTGTAATCGAGAGCAGCAGATAGGCGGTGATCACGGCCCATAGCTTTCCGGCGTCTCTCGTGCTGGTCATGTTCCCTCGATTCGCCGGAGCCTTTTGTGCTAAATATCGCAGTTTTTATGGGTGAGATATCCAGAAAAGTCCGAAATTTCAGACTTTTTTGAGTGAGAGTTATTAAAGAATCCAGTTAGCTCTTTGAATTTAAACATATCTTTTCGAGTCGGGCCAAGCGTGTTGCGCGCCCTATGTGCTTCTTGCAATGCTCTGACCATCCGACGGGTAGGCCCGTTCGATTGATATTCCATTGGGAGGAAACCATGAAAACTCTACTGAAAGCGGCTTGCGTCGCCTCTGTCGCCCTCGTGCCATCTGTTGCCGCTGCGGCGTGCGATGAAGGCGAAGTGGTCATCAAGTTCAGCCACGTTACCAACACCGACAAGCACCCAAAAGGCATTGCAGCTACGTTGCTTGAGCAGCGCGTCAACGACGAGATGAACGGCAAGGCGTGCATGGAAGTGTTCGCGAACTCGACATTGTACAACGATGACAAAGTCCTCGAAGCAATGTTGCAAGGCGACGTTCAACTGGCCGCACCATCCTTGTCCAAGTTCGAAACCTTCACCAAGCAGTTCCGCCTGTTCGATCTGCCGTTCATGTTCAAAGACATTGACGCCGTAGACGGGTTCCAAAACTCCGAAACGGGTCAGGCGATGAAGGACTCGATGCAGAAGCGCGGCCTGCAAGGTCTGGCATTCTGGCATAACGGCATGAAGCAAATGTCTGCCAGCAAGCCGCTTTTGTCCCCAGAAGACGCCAACGGCCTAAAGTTCCGCGTGCAGCCGTCTGACGTGCTGGTCGCGCAGATGGAAGCTATCGGTGGCTCCCCGCAGAAAATGGCGTTCTCCGAGGTTTACGGTGCGCTGCAGCAGGGCGTCGTGGACGGTCAGGAAAACACTTGGTCCAACATCTTCGGCAAGAAGTTTTTCGAGGTTCAAGACGGTATCACTGAGACTAATCACGGCATTCTAGACTACCTCGTCGTGGCATCGGTTGACTGGTTGGATGGTCTGGACGCGGACGTGCGTGACCAGCTGCTGACGATCTTGGCCGAAGTGACAGAGACCCGTAACGCTGAAGCTTTCGCAGCGAACGAGCAGGCGAAAGCAAACATCGAAGCCGCTGGCGGCGTGATCCGTCAATTGGATGCGGAGCAGCGTCAGGCTTGGGTTGATGCGATGAAACCGGTTTGGGCGAAGTTCGAGGGCGACGTTGGCGCGGATAACATTGCTGCCGCTCAAAAGTTCAACGAGAGCGGCTCCTAAGCCTTTCGAGTAAACAAAAGGCGCGGCGGCTGGGACGTCGCCGCGCCGCACTAGTCCTGCACTTGGGGAGAGGATGCAGATGGCACATGCCGCGCGCTCGTTCATAGATACTATTGAAGAGACTTTCATCGCCGCTTTGCTGGGCCTGATGACGTTGCTCACCTTTGCCAACGTAATCGCCCGCTACGTTTTCAACTCCAACATCCTATGGGCGCTGGAGCTAACGGTTTTCATGTTCGCATGGCTTGTGCTGCTGGGGGCCTCCTACGCGGTAAAGAAGGGCGCGCACCTTGGTGTTGACGCCATCCTGAACATCGTGTCGCCGGGGTTGCGGCGCAACCTTGGCATTGTTGCGGGGGTGGTTTGTGTGGCCTTCGCGTTCTTGCTGCTGAAGGGCGCATGGGACTATTGGGCCAACTTCGCCAACCTCCCCGCTACTGAGGGGCGTTGGTTCCCCACAGGGTTCGAGGAAAAGTTCCGTGGCAAAGGCTGGTATGAGACCAACGACATTCCAGTTCCCGCAGTTCTGAGCTTTCTGGAGGGAATGTTCAACGACGGCGACGAGTACGAAAAACTGCCGCGCCTGATCCCTTACTTTGTGCTGCCATTCTCAATGGCTTTGTTTTTGCTGCGCTCGGTGCAGGCGCTTGTCGCCATTGTGACAGGCAAAATTGATATGCTCATCGTCAGCCATGAAGCCGAAGACGATGTGGAAGATGCTGCTGAACGTCTCGCGGCTGAATTGAAGGAACGCTAGGTCATGGAAATTATCCTTCTTTTCGGGATGGTCATCGGGTTCATGCTGATCGGTGTGCCGATCGCTGTATCGCTTGGCTTCTCGTCCGTGCTGTTCTTGTTGTGGTTCTCCGATGCGTCATTGGCGTCGGTCGCGGGCACCTTATTCGAGGCTTTCGCTGGCCACTACACTCTATTGGCAATTCCGTTTTTCATTCTGGCGTCCAGCTTCATGTCCACGGGTGGTGTTGCGCGGCGGATCATCAACTTCTCTATTGCGTGCGTCGGCCACTTGCGTGGCGGTATGGCTATTGCTTCTGTCTTCGCTTGCATGATGTTCGCAGCGCTGTCCGGATCGTCGCCTGCGACGGTGGTGGCCATCGGCTCCATCGTGATCGCGGCGATGCGTCAGGTGGGCTACACCAAAGAATTCGCAGCGGGTGTTATTTGTAACGCGGGGACGCTAGGCATTCTGATCCCGCCATCTATCGTGATGGTGGTCTATGCCGCGGCGGTTGAAGTCTCGGTCGGGCGCATGTTCCTTGCAGGTGTCATTCCTGGTTTGATGGCGGGCTTGATGCTGATGATTGGCATCTACGTGATGGCGCGGATCAAGAATCTGCCAAAGGGGGAATGGGCTGGCTGGGGGCGCATCTTCGAGACAGGTAAGGAAGCTGGTTGGGGTCTGTTCCTGATTGTCATCATCCTGGGTGGTATCTACGGCGGTGCATTCACCCCGACGGAGGCTGCTGCGGTCGCAGCTGTCTATGCTTGGATCATCGCGTGTTTCGTCTACCGCGACATGGGCCCACTTGCGACGGAAGAGGGCGAAAAGAACGTCTCCCTTTTCGCCAAGCCGCAAGCCTTGGTTACCGCGTTTTTCCACAAGGATACGCAGCAGACGTTGTTTGACGCGGGCAAGCTGACGGTCACGCTCATGTTCGTGATCGCCAATGCGTTGATCTTGAAGCACGTGTTGACGGATGAGCAGATCCCGCAACAGATCACAGCCGCGATGCTGGATGCAGGCTTTGGCCCCGTCATGTTCCTTGTGATCGTCAACATCATCTTGCTCATTGGCGGTCAGTTCATGGAGCCGTCGGGTCTGTTGGTTATTGTGGCCCCCTTGGTGTTCCCGATCGCGATTGAGCTTGGCATTGACCCGATTCACTTGGGCATCATCATGGTCGTCAACATGGAAATCGGGATGATCACGCCGCCGGTGGGGCTGAACCTGTTCGTCACATCTGGCGTGGCTGGCATGCCGATGATGTCAGTTGTACGGGCGGCGCTGCCGTTTTTGATGATCCTTGTCGTGTTCTTGATCATGGTCACCTACATCCCGTTCATCTCGACGTGGCTGCCGAACTTGGTCATGGGGCCGGAGCTGATTACGAAATAGGCTGGTAGCCTTTCCAAAACATGCATAGCTTGCGCTAACATTTCCATCAGAGGAAAGGCGCAAGCTATGAAGTCGCTGATAATCCATGCCCCTCGCGATCTGCGGATTGAGGAGCAGCAAGTCACGCCGCCCGCCGCCGGTGAGGTGCAAATCACCATGGCTGCCGGTGGCATTTGTGGATCAGACTTGCATTATTACCAACACGGCGGTTTCGGCGCGATCAAGCTGCGTGAACCTATGGTCCTTGGCCACGAGGTCGCCGGTTATGTGACTGCTTTGGGCGATGGAGTTACCGCCTTGGAAGTTGGTCAGCTGGTTGCCGTTTCCCCGTCGCGCCCATGTGGGGATTGCAAGTTCTGCCTTTCTGGTCAGCCCAACCACTGTCTGAACATGCGGTTTTATGGCTCCGCGATGCCGTTCCCGCACATTCAAGGCGCGTTTCGTCAGGTACTGAATGCAAGCGTGGCGCAATGCGCCGTCGCTGACGGTCTGTCCGCTGGCGAGGCCGCGATGGCCGAGCCGCTCGCGGTCTGTCTCCACGCGGTGCGTCAAGCGGGGCCGATGCTTGGTAAATCGGTGCTGGTGACCGGCTGCGGCCCTATCGGTGTGCTGTGTATTCTCGCCGCACGTCGCGCTGGGGCCGATCACATCGTGGCAACAGACATGTCCGACTTCACGCTGCAAAAAGCCCGCGAAGCTGGGGCTGATATCGCGTTTAACGTGACCAAAGTGGACAAGCCCTTGCAGCCCTACATGTCGGACAAGGGTACGTTTGACGTGCAGTTCGAATGCTCTGGCGCTGTGTCAGCTTTGACGGCTGGCATTCATGCCATGCGCCCAAAGGGCACTATTGTGCAACTAGGGCTTAGCGGAGATATGTCCCTGCCGATGATGGCGATCACCGCCAAAGAGTTGAATTTGAAGGGCTCCTTTCGCTTCCACGAGGAATTTTCCACCGGTGTATCCCTGATGCAAAAGGGCCTGATTGACGTGAAGCCTCTCATAACCCAAAGCATCCCTATGAAAGACGCGGTTGAGGCGTTTGAAATCGCCTCAGACAGAACCCGTGCCATGAAAACACAGATTGAATTCGCATGAAGGCTGTCATTTTCGACCTCGACGGAACGCTTGTTCATTCCGCACCGGATATTCACGCGGCTGCCAATGTGATGTTGGCCAAAGCCGGACGTGAACCGGTGACGCTGGATCAGGTGATCAGCTTTATTGGTAACGGCATTGAAAAGCTGGTGGAGCGCTGCTTGCGAGCGACGGGCGGCGCACCTGCCGATATGGCACCACATTACGCCGAGATGAACCGCGCTTACGCGAAGGACCTGACCACGTTGACGCGGGTCTTTGACGGGGTGCGAAAGGCATTGGATGCGGTGGACGTCCCGATGGCGCTTTGCACCAATAAACCTGAAATTCCGGCTCGCGCGCTTTGCGATCAACTGGACCTCACGCGCTACTTTACCGTGATCACCGGCGGGGACAGTACGCAGGCCAAGAAACCTGATCCGTTACCACTGGTTCATACCGCGCTGGCCTTGGGCCTGTCGGTGGAGGAATGCCTTTATGTGGGCGATAGCGTTACCGATTTTCGCACTGCCCGTGCGGCCGGTATGCAGTTCGCCTTTTTTACTGGGGGGTATCAGCCAACACCAGTGAACGGTCTCGCGCCTGAAGAATGCTTTGACAGCTGGAACAGCGTCAACTTGGGGCAGTTCTACCTTGCTTGATTTGGTCATTGTTGGGGGCGGGTTGTCTGGTCTGGCACTGGCGCGGATCGCGCAGTCGCGTGGGTTGACGTACAAACTTCTGGAAGCGCGCGATCGGTTTGGGGGCCGTATTGACGGTATCGACGGCGTTGATCTTGGCCCGTCGTGGTTTTGGCCCAGCCACTCACGCATGGCAGCCTTGGTAAAGAAGCTAAACCTGACCGCGTTCGAGCAATGGAGCACCGGCGACGCGCTTTTTGAGGACCGCACAACCGTGCAACGCGGCCAAGGGTTCGCGTCAATGGCGGGCACTTATCGGATTGCTGGGGGGATGTCGGCAGTGGTGGAGGCGTTGGTCGCAAAACTGGACCGCTCTTCCTTGCTGTTGAATGCCCCAGTGCAGACCATCACCCAAGAAGACGGGGTGATCGTCACCACCCGCGACGGCACAGATTACGCGGCGCATCACGTGGTCTTGGCGGTGCCACCGCGTGTGGCGGCTAATATGGTGTTCTCGCCACCGCTTCCTGTGGCGGCGGCCCAGCCCTTAAGCGGGATACCGGGCTGGATGGCAGGGCAGGCCAAGCTGGTGGCGACATACCCGACGCCCTTCTGGCGCGAAGACGGCTTGTCGGGCGATGCGGTGAGCCAGGCAGGCCCAATGGTGGAGATACACGACGCATCCGACCCAGATAGCGGAAAGGGCGCGATCTTCGGGTTTGTCGGGGTTCCCGCCCCACATCGCGACGGTGAGCATGAACGCATTCTGGCTGCGGGCCTAGAGCAGATGACGCGGTTATTTGGCGCGAAGGCCGCGACGCCAGAACAGTTGATTTTAAAGGATTGGGCGCAAGAGCCGTTTACCGCGACGCGACCGGATTGGGATTTCAACGGTCCGCACCCGCGCTATGGATGCCCGCCTGAACTGCGCAGCCTGTGGGATGGCGTGTTGCTGCTAGGCTCAACGGAGTTCGCTGCGACCCAAGGCGGGTTCCTGGAGGGGGCGCTGGAGCGTGCGGAAGAGATTGCGGCAATCCTGTCGAAATAAAACAGGCCGCGCATTCAACACGGCCTGTTCAAACGGTCAAGAGCGGGCGCTTACAGGCCCCATTTTTCGGCCGTCGTGTCAAAGAAGCCTTGGGCTTTCTTCACTTTGACCCAGTTGTTGACGTAGTTGATCCAAACCTGATCCGCCTGTGGCAGCAACATCGCGATTGGCGACGGGGAGCGTGGCTCGGCGCCTCTTACGCGAACAATCGGAAATTTATCGTCCAAGGTGGAGCCTTCGATGTTGGACGTGATAAACACGTCCGCACGACCTGCGATAACTTCTTGGTAACCACGTGCAGGGGCTTCTACGACCTTGATCGTAGCATTCGGGAACCATTCTTTTGCCAAGCTTTCGAAGGTGGTGCCCAGCGTGGTGGCCACGGTCACTTCTGGCTTGTTTATGCTGTCGTAGCCATCAAACTTGCCGGCGTTCTCTTTCAGCGTGAAAGGAAAGATTTCAACGGCGATGTAACTTTCTGAGAAACCCGCGACTTTCATGCGCGCGGGCGAGATGGAGGCGGAGCCGGTCATGTGGTAGCTGCCTGCCGTCACCCCGTTCACCAAGGTTTTCCAGTCTGCCGGGACGAACTCGACCTCGACGCCAAGATCTGACGCCAGTTCGGTCATGATGTCGATGTCATACCCTTTGTAGCTGTTAGTGGCGGGATCGCGCACGGACATCGGGTTCCAGTCGCCGGTGGTGCCGACCTTCATGACGCCGCCGTCAAGAATTTCGTTCAGGGCGGATTGCGCCACGGCGGCGGTGCTCATCACAGCGCCAAAGGCCAGCGCCGCAAGGGCGTTTGCAAATTGTTTCATATCAGGGAAGTTCTCCGGTGTTGGTAGGTGACCTTGTCGTTGCGTCTGCAAGGGCACACGGTGATCGTGACTTGAAGTTTCGGTCACTTGCCACATAACCTCAAGGTAATAGATGGCAAGGCCGGAAGGGCGTGAGTGTGACACAAGACGCGATCGAGATGATCGATGTGGACAAGTGGTTTGGCGACTTTCAGGTTCTCAAGGGTATCAATCTAAACGTGAAACCGGGCGACCGGGTGGTGATCTGCGGACCGTCGGGATCGGGAAAATCCACCGTCGTGCGCTGCATCAACCGCTTGGAGGCGCATCAAAAAGGCGTGATCAAAATCGGTGGCGTCGTGCAGGACGGCAGTTCTGCCGCGCTTGACGCGATCCGGTCCGAAGTGGGGATGGTCTTCCAACAGTTTAATCTGTTCCCGCACCTCAGCGTGATGGAGAACCTTGTTCTTGGCCCCATGAAGGCGCGCAACATGTCCCGCAAGGACGCCGAGGCGCGCGCAATGAAATATCTGGAGCGCGTCCGCATCCCTGAGCAAGCCCACAAACGCCCAAGCCAGCTGTCTGGCGGCCAGCAGCAACGCGTGGCGATTGCCCGAAGCCTGTGCATGGAGCCGCGCGTGATGTTGTTTGATGAACCAACTTCGGCGCTGGACCCAGAGATGATCTCTGAGGTGTTGGACGTTATCGTAGAACTGGCGGAGGAGGGCATGACGATGGTTGTGGTCACCCACGAGATGGGCTTCGCCCGCAAGGTGGCGGACCAGATGGTCTTTATGGATGCCGGCGAGATTGTGGAAACCGGTACCCCGCAGGAGTTCTTCGGGTCCCCAAAATCGGAACGCACCCAAGCGTTTCTTAAACAGATATTGCAGCACTGATATGCGGGGTATCCTATCACTTGCCGCGCTGTTGACGCTTTCGGGGTGCGGATCATCCGACATATGGGGCTGGTACGTTATCAACCCGATGACGGCTTCAGGTTGGGTTAACATCAAGTTTTTGATCAATGGCATGGGGGCGACGATCCTGCTGTCGGTGATTGCGGCGTCGATATCTATTGTGCTGGGATTGCTTGTGGCTTTGCCCGGCCTGTCACAACGTCGTGGCGTCCGCGCAGTTAACCGCGTCTATGTGGAGATCGTGCGTGCCATACCGCTGCTGCCGATGTTGTTTTGGGTGTTCTACGGCTTACCGATTGTCTTCAAGTCAATGGGCCTCAGTCTCCAGATTGATCCGTTTTGGGGGGCGATCATAACGCTTGCGCTGTCGGACAGTGCATTTACCGCCGAAATCTACCGTGCGGGCATCCAAAGCATCGCAAAGGGGCAGGCTGAGGCGGCAAAAACAATTGGTCTGAATTACTATCAGACGATGCGCTACGTGGTTTTGCCGCAAGCCGTGCGGCGTATTCTGCCGCCACTTGCGAACCAATTTATCTACATCGTGAAGATGTCTGCATTTGCCAGCGTCATCGGCATGCAGGAGTTAACCAGACGCGCAAACGAGTTGGTGGTGACTGAATACAGGCCGCTGGAAATCTATTCGCTGCTGATTGTCGAGTATCTTGTGTTGGTCTTGGTGATCAGCGCGGGTGTCCGCTGGTTGGAGCGAAAAATGGGATCGGACGAGAGAGGATGAGCGAGATGGACTGGACTGAGTTTATGGACGAAACCGTCGAGAATATCGGCGCGCTGGCCAAAGAGATGCCGGAAACCGCAAAGGCCTTCACGACGATGGGTACCTTTGCCAAGAAGTCTGGCGCATTGGATGAGAAAACCAAGGAGCTGATGGCGTTGGGCATCGCGATTGCCACAAGGTGCGACAGTTGCATCGGGTTCCATGTAAAGTCGCTTGTCCGCTTAGGGCTGACGCGCGATGAATTGGTGGAGGCCTTGGCGATGGCGACCTATATGGGGGGCGGGCCGTCCTACGCCTATTCAGCCAAGGCGTTGAAGGCGTATGATGTGTTTTCCTGAAAGGGTTTGCGCCGCGGCTTTGCCGCGTCGCCACGCCGGGGAGGCGCTGCCTCCCCGGACCCCTCCGAGGTATTTATGAAGCAATGATGGGCGCTCAGGTGTTTTGAGCCGCCACCGTTTTCATGAAGCGATCACGTATCACGACGGGATCCATGGTGATCACGGGAACTTTGATGTTGCCGCTGTCGCATTTCGAGACAATGACGGTCATTTTGTCGCCTGCCAAAGCATCTTTGACAACCTGCACAGTATCCTCTGCTTTGCATTCAATCACGGTCTCGCAGCCGCAGGCTTTTGCGACCTCTGTAAGGGAGGTTTTCTTGCCCGCGTAGGTCGGCTGGTCGCCTGTTGAGCCGTAGGACCCGTTGTCGATGATGAGCAATAAGTAGTTGTCCGCTACGTTATTTGCGATTGTCGGCAGTGTCCCAAGATTTGTGAGGACTGATCCGTCGCCGTCGATGACCAACACTTTGGACTTTTGGGCGAGGGCGAGCCCAAGGCCGATGGAGGAGGCGAGCCCCATGGTGCCCAGCATATAGAAGTTCGACGGCTGATCATCGATCATGTGCATTTCTTGGCTGGGAAGCCCGATATTGCAGATGGTTAGCGTTTCTTTGATTGTCGGCGCGAGTTCTTTGATGATGTCTGAACGGATCATATTAGTAGCCTCCCCAAAAGGACGCATCCGTGAGAATTGCGACCGGCTTGTTGCACATGAAGGTATATTTCAGAATTTTATCGAACTCTTCCGCGTCTGACTGTTTGTGGAAGTGGTAGGTGGGAATATTGAGCTGTGCGAGCAGGGCTTTGGTGTGCACTGCCATTTCTGCCTGACAGGCGACGGGTTCGCCCAACTCGCCGCGGTAGGAGATCAGCATGGGCAGCGGCATGCGGTAGAACTGCGTGAGCGTGACCAGCGTGTTGATCGTTACGCCAATGGCCGTGTTTTGCATGATGATCGCTGAGCGCTTGCCGCCCATGAAGGCACCCGCGCAGAGCCCCATGCCCTCATCCTCTTTGTTGGAGGGAATGTGGTAGATGTCGGGGTGCTTTTCAGCGGCATCGATGACGCCACCCAGCTGTTTGCAGGGGACGGTGGTTATGAATTCGACTTTGTTGTTCACAAAGCCATCAATGATGACGTCGTCGATGGACATGCGGACGGCTCCTGGTTGCGGGATCATTGCTCCATTTGACCTAAAGTCACGCATCGGTCAAATTAGAAAAAATTTAGTTTTACTGAAGTTTTTCTTTATACTCGCGAACGGCCACTGAAACCTCTTCCATAAGTCGTTCAACGAGCTGGGCTTTTGCGCAGTCTTTGCGAGCGAGCAAGCTTAGGCTGCGCCCAGTGGTCTCAAGCGGCACACGGCGCAGTGCGGCAAAAACGGCATCTGGCATGCAGATGTCCGGTACAACTGACACGCCAAGCCCGTGGGCGACAACGCTGGCAACGGTCTCCAGCGACTCGAGTTCCATGATGCTTTGCACAGTGATCTGGTTTCGCATGAGCCATTCATCGGCGATCTGTCCAGCCGTCGCGCGGGGGGTGTGGCGGATATAGGGGTGTGTGCGCAAGAGGTCGTGCGGCGCGCCCGTCGGGGCATTGGGGGCGGAGATTAGCACCAAGGGCTCTTGCGCGATGTGGTAAGTGCGCAGGTTCGGGGCCGGTGTCAGCGGGGCGGAGGTGATTGCCGCATCAATGGCCCCGCGACCGACCATTTCAAGCAGGTCCGTGGACAAGCCAGGCACGACTTTGACGCTGAGCTGTGGGGTGCTGCGCATCAATCGCTTAAGCGCCATCGGGACAAGGCCATGCAGGCTTGACGGGACGGCACCGAGGCTGAGAGTTCCGGCTAAGTTGTTCGCATCGCCTGCGCAAGCGATCAGGCGGTCATAGTCGCTGACCAGACTGCGCGCCTTGGGGAGCATCGATCGCGCCAGCGGCGTCAGAGCTGGTGGCTTGGCCGTGCGGTCAAAGAGTGAGGTGCCAAGCAGGTCCTCTAACTTACGCATTTGTTGGCCGATGGCGGCCTGAGAGACGTGAACCCGATGCGCTGCTGCAACGAAACTGCCGGTGTCTGCAACGGCTACCAAAGTGCGAAGTAGTGTAATGGACATGAACGAGCCTTAGCTCGCGGTGACGTGGCCAGCAAGGGCCGCGGCGCTAGTCGCGCAGATCCGCGGGGCCTACTCTGTCTGCCAGTAATATGAGCCAAGAGAGCGTCTCGCGTTCCCGCTCGTTGAGGGTCGTCCCTTCGCTGAGCGCGTGCATCGCTTGGCGCAGCGATGGCCAGCGATCATAAAAGTCGAGCAGGTCGTTGATAGGCTCTGACCCCTTTTTTAACGGCATCATGCATGGCTCCGGTAAACAAAAATGGTAATAGTTACAGGCTACCAACGCATGAGGCGCCTCACATGTGAAAAAAGTGTGAAGGTCTTGGTGCACATTGCGTTAACTTGCTAAGCTTACCCCTAGGGAAGGCTGTATATTACCGTGGGCAACAAACTTAACATTTCATTGTTCGGTTCCTGCGTCGTGCGTGTAGACGGCGATGGTGGGGTCGAAATTACCGGCGCGAAGCATCGCGCTTTGTTTGCCCTATTGGCGACGGCGCCACTTGGGCGGCGTACACGGTCCTATTTACAACGCACGCTTTGGGGGTCCTCGTGTTACGACGGAGGACGTCAGAATTTACGCCGCGCACTCTCTGATCTGCGCAACATCCTTGGCGAGAACTTCGACCGTTTCGTTAAATGCACAAACAGCGATGTCGAGTTGGACCTTTCGTTGGTGAATTTCTTGGGCTCTCCGGGTGTCGGGGCGTTCATGGAGGGCATCGGCATACGTGATCGTGGGTTTGAGGAATGGGTTGCCGCGATGCGCGCGGACGAAAGCCAGATTGCAGCGCTCTACCGGACGACGCCGCGCACCCAGTTGGGGCGACCGTTGCCGCGTATTACGGCCCTGCCGTTCCAGCGGGTTATGGGCGGGGACAACTTGCGGGTCCTTGGCGATTGGTTGGCGGAGGAGGTCTGCCGCTCCCTGTCTCGGTCAAACCTGCTTTCCGTGATTTCCCACCTGTCCAGCCGCGCCTTGGCTGCGCGTACCACTGACATTATGGATGTGCGCCGCGAGTTGGATGTCGATTATTTTGTCACCGGCTCGATCCGAGATATGGGCGGGCGTGTCGTCGTTGACATGGACTTTGTGGATGCGCGCGATGGCAGCATCTTGTGGACCCGCCAGATTGCAGGCCCGCAGGCCAGTTTCCTTGATGGGATATCCACAAGTTTGGACGGGGCCGTGCGCGCCATCGGGCGATCTATCGCGGATGAGGCTATATCTTACGTCAACGACCGGCCCTTACCGGAGTTGGAAGACCACCATTTGGTGATCGGCGGGGTGTCACTGATGCACCGCCCGACTTTCCGTGACTTTGCAAAATCCCGCACCCTGCTGGAGGAAGCAGTGTCGCGCGCGCCGATGGTCGCTGAAACGCACGCGTGGCTCGCAAAGTGGTATGTGCTGAGCGTGTTCAACGGATGGACCACGGATCAACCTGGCGACACGCAGCGTGCGCTTGATTCCTCGTCACGGGCGCTGGATATCAATCCGGACAGTTCGTTCTCGTTGGTCATTGATGGTTTCGCGCACAACAACCTGAAGCAACGGCTGGACGTTGCCAGCCAACGATACGACACGGCCATCGACATTAACCCGAACGAAAGCCTGTCTTGGTTACTGCGCGGCGCGCTACTGGCCTTCCAAGATGAGGGGGGTGAAGCCATCGCCGCAGCAGAGCAGGCATGTAGTCTCTCGCCGATCGACCCGTTCGGGTATTTCTACGATAGCTTGTCCAGCACGGCCCATTTGGCGGCGGAAGAATACGGCCGCGCGTTGGAATTGGCAGAACGCTCTTTGGCCTTCAACGACCGTCACCTGTCAACATTACGTGCAAAAATCATCGCGCTCCATTTTCTGGATCGCGGGGATGAGGCAAGGGCCGCGGCGTCGGACTTGATGCGTCGCCAGCCGAGTTTCCGTCTGAACGAATACGCCAAGGCCCACCCATCTTCGGGACGGGCACTTGGTCAACGTGCATTGGTGGCCTTGAAGGCCGCTGGGGTGCCCTCAGCATAAGGTAGGTATGGTATGGCGAGATACGGTGGCATTGGTGGTATCGGGGGCATCGGCGGGATTGGCGGCATAGGAGGTATCGGCGGAATAGGTGGCATTGGCGGTATCGGAGGAATTGGCGGCGCGGGTCTTGGCGGGTTCCTTGGTGGCGGAGCGGCTGGCCCCTACGGTCCGGCCCTAACCGCAGGGCTGCAAACAACAGCGGAAGCGATCATCCATGCGACGGGTGAGGGCCCAGCCCCGATCCCGACCCAACTGCCAGAGAACTCTACCGCTAATTTGGATCGCTCTGCCGATTGGGTGCGCGGTTCGCTCTACTTGACGGATTTCATAAAAGATGTGGGCTCGCAGGTCGCGGGTCAGCAGGTCTCGATCAGCTTTGAGGGCAACACGTTGCTGTCGGTGGAGCGCCCCTCCGCCGCGTTACTGTCGGAACAGGCGGGCTTCGTGCGCGACTACGCTGATTTGCGGGCTGACCGCGCGGCGGAAATTACCAGCCAGTTGGGCTTCCCGACTGACTACTTTGCGATGATCCTTGCGTTGCACCCCGCCCACAATCGTTTCACGCTGGAGTTGATTACTGTCACGCAGTTGATGTGTTCACACTTGGCTATGATGGCGAAATACGCATTGGCGACGCGGCGTCCTGATCAAGTTGATACGCGCATTATGCCCATGATCGCGACCCCGGGCCACGGCAGCTTTCCATCTGCTCACGCGACGGAGGCCTACGGCGTGGCGACAGTCATGCTGGGGCTGATGGAGCAATGGCAAAGCTTTGCCGACAGCACTGACCGCAAGGAGTTGCTGAGGCAATTGGCCAGCCGCATTGCGGTGAACCGCACCGTTGCAGGGGTGCATTATCCTATGGACACATGGGCTGGCGCGTCGCTTGGGCAGGCCATCGGCTCCGCCGTACTGGGGCGGTGTGGTGCTACACCTATGGGCAAGTCAGTAACCTACACCCCGCAGAACACCGATTTCTTCGGGCACGACTTTGAGGCGATTATGGCTGGTGTTCCAGTGACCACCGATTACGGCGTGCAAGTGGGGGCTGCTATCCAATCGACCGCGTCGCCTTTGTTTGAATGGCTTTGGAATAAGGCTTTGAAAGAAGCTCACACTGGCCAAGTCGGGCCAGTGGCCTAAATGGCACCGCGCGTCCGACAATATACGGGACCCTATGAGCGGTGGGTATTTGGCAAGAAGCTTGGCCGCCCGTTCAGCTTCCCCGCCATTCGCGATTGGAAGTCGCGCTACTTTGCAGCGTTGATGGACAGTCCGGTGCCGTTGCCGGATGTCTCTCAAGTGAAGTTCCGCGCAGAGCCTGGCGCCCCCGTCGAACGGGTCGATGTGCGGTACCCGCCGTTGTGGAAGAACGGGCAGGGTTTGTCCGTACGCCCCTTTTGCTTTTATGATCCGGTTGACGCGGCCTCTCCGGAACCGGAGAGCCTTGAAGACTGGATGGACATGCTTTTAGAGCTGCTTGACCAGTTCACCGAGGGCTTGGACGAAGTCACAGGCCAGCGAAAGCGCGCCCGTTATCGCGTCAACTTTCCGATAAATGAGGCGTCTTGGACGCAGGACTACGACCCCGGCCGTGCGGTTGCTGGCCAGACGCCGAAGGCGACCGCCCCCAAAGCTATTGTAGCTGTGATTGACGACGGTATTCCCTTTGCAAACCGCACCTATTTGGACGGGGAGGGAAAAACCCGTGTCAGCCACTGTTGGCTGCAAGCTGCACGAACTACAGGCCCAAGTGCGGTTCCGTTTGGGCGGGAGATAAGCAATGGTGAGATAGACACGCTGCGGGTGGAACATGGGCGCGACGAGGCAGCGATGTATGTCGCGGCTGGGGCCATCGACGCGGATTTGCCTGAAGTTGGAAATTACATGCTGCGCGAAACGACACACGGCGCGCACACCATGGCGATGACGGCTGGTAAGGCGTTCGGGACGGGCGTGGATGTGTCGCAGAACGATATAGAAATCATCGCGGTTCAGCTGCCCAACTCTATCTCATGGGACACATCTGGTTTCGGCAAAGAGATGTATATGCTCTCCGCGCTACACTACATTTTCGATCGCGCGACCCGCATTGCCGAGGCACATGGCGGGGCGGAACTGCCGTTGGTGATCAACTTCTCCTACGGGTGGTCGGCTGGTCGTCATGACGGGCAGTCTGAAATGGACACCGCCATGCAGGAGTTGCTGTCATCGCGCCGGAAGTTGGCACCGACATTCTTGGTTATGCCCAGTGGCAACACTTTTGAAGACGACATGCATGCGAACTTCCAAGAAAGCGATTTTTCGGATGATCAGCTGAGCATCGGCTGGCAGGTACAGCCGGATGACCGCACATCCAGCTATGTAGAAATATGGTTGCCGGAGGGGCTGGACCCTGAAGGCTATACGTTTGAAGTTACCCCGCCTCGCGGCGTCAGTCTTGACGCCGCACCTTCCCTGGCTTTGCGGGGTGCCCCGCGCTTCCCGCGTGGAGACCCGCGAAACTTCGCAAATCTTCGCGCGGGCGGTGCGGTGGTGGGGCAAATGTCGGTCGATAAAAACCGTGGCACGCGCTGGCGTGCGATGGTGGCTTTGGCCCCTAGCGTACCCGTTACGATGCCAGAGGGGGAGACGGCCAGATGGGCGGCTTCGGGACGGTGGACCTTGACTTTAAAGCGCACGGCAAGTGCCGCACGCTTGGCGCCTGATGCTTATGTTAACATTTGGGCGCAACGTGACGATGACCCGTCTGAGCTGCGTACTGGGGGGCGTCAAAGTTATCTGGTGGACCTGAACAGGACACCACGCATAAAGCCTGCGCTGCCGGAGTACACCCAGCCACTTACGCCGGTTCGCGGCTTCGGCAGTATGAACGGTGTTGCTAACGCCGACTTCGTGACGCGAGTGGGCGGCTATGTGCAAAGCTCTGGCCATCCGGCGCGCTATTCGTCTGCGGGTGGCCTGCTTAACACGGGCGGTGCCGCGCCGGTGACGTGGGGCGCGCATGTTGCGCTCAGCGGGGTTTCCGACCGCGGCACAGCGCTTCCGGGTACAGTGTCGCAAGGTGTCTATTCCGGTGCTAGGTCAATCCTGATCGGCACTAGTGGCGCCGCGCCACAGGTGGCGCGTTGCATCGCGCGGGCTTTGGCGGATGGGCTGGACCCGATGTCGGGCCTGACACCGCAAAGCTATACGTATCCAAATGCGGTTAAGAACGTGCAGCTAAAGGCGCGTTTAGGGAATTTCGTAACACCCGCTTTATGGAGTGGGGAAAGGTAAGGGCTGAGAGATCGAGTATACCGATCTCGCCTCTTGAGGGATCACACCGGCTATTTTGCCGGCGTGAGGGAGGGGCATCCGGCGTAGTTTATTGAGTGAGCAACAGCTTTTGGCGAGGTTGTGCGTAGTTTCTGTGTCGCGCTGGGTGTCCCTTTTCAGAATTGGTAATGGTGCAACCCGCCGCCGTGCGTTCGCAGCCATTTGCGCGGCGCCTCATAGTCGGGCATCAGCTGGGACACCTCGTGCCAAAACGCGGCGCTGTGGTTCATCTCGGCCAGATGGGCGACCTCATGGGCGGCCACATAGTTCAACACCTGCACAGGGGCCAGAATAAGCCGCCAGGAATACATCAGGTTTCCCTCCGACGTGCACGACCCCCACCGCGAACGGGTATCGCGAATGCTGATCTTGCCGAAGGGCCGCCCCAACCGCTCGGCGTAGCGCTCGCTGGCGTCGACCAGCCTGTCACGCGCCATCGTCTTGAGAAAGGCACGCACGCGCGCGCCGGACTTGTCTGCGCCAGGCGGTATCAGAATGTGATCGGCCATTAGCTTCACCGAACGGGTCTTGGTTTCGGCGATAAGTCTCGGGTGACCCTCCACCGGAATAGTGGCACCGGGGGCGATGATCGTCGCATCCGGTTGACGGTCCAGGTGTTTGCGAATCCAGTCTTCTTTTGACAACAGAAATGCTTGGGCTTCGCGCATGGAAGCACGGCGGGGCAGGGTGAGTGACACCCGCCCGTCCACCCCGGACACCCGCAGTGACAGGCGACGCGCCCGCGCGGAATGCTTTAGAGTGACGTCAATCGGGGGGTGCCCCAGTTGAATCAGTTCTGCCATTGCTTGATTGCCTGCATTTTGCTGCTTATGTCCAAACGTAGCGCGGCCAATAGGCCATGGAAAGTAACAATGGGGGGAAAGCCTTTGACACGCCTTTCCCCATGTGGCAACTGGCTGCAATTCAGATATTCAACTGCATGAGCGCTTTTACTGCGGCGCCGACGAAAGAGGACGATTATGCCTAAGGAAGAATGGGGCGTTAAGCGCGTTTGCCCAAACTGCCAGGTTCGTTTCTACGACCTTCAGAAAGACCCGCTGACATGCCCGTCGTGCGAACACGAATTCACGCTCGAAAGCCTGACTGGCAACAAGTCTCGCACGATGCAGGCTGACAAGCCTGATGCGCAAAACAAAGACAACGATACAGACGATGCAGATGAAGTGATCCTCGAGGATGACGAAGATGATGCAGACGTGGATCTTGGCGATGACGTCCTTGAAGACGACGACGATGATGACACTGTAAGCCTTGATGAGCTGGCAGACGTTGCCTCTGAAGACGACGATACCTAAATAGTGGGGCGCGGTTGGATTTTTCGCTTGAACTGATCCCCGCGCCCTTCTAGACACCACCTCGCAACCTACGGGTTGCCGGTTTGGGGCCTTAGCTCAGCTGGGAGAGCGCCTGCATGGCATGCAGGAGGTCAGCGGTTCGATCCCGCTAGGCTCCACCAAACCCTTCACAATATACCACACCCGTGTCATTTGCCGGACGGCAGCTGCATCCCCCTTAGTAAGCTTATGGCTGGAAGGCTACGACTTCCAGTAGTGATGAGCTTACATTCGCACGACTACATCGCATTCCTGTACCGCGACCATGGATCGCGGCCATGTCAGAAACAGAATGGCAGGGTTGGAGATATCGTTCTCTGCGATGGTTTGAACAAGCGTTCTTGCCGAGCATCGCGCAATTACTTGGTCTTTTTGCTGCGCGCGCGACACGATGTCGACGGTGATGTGGTCGTCAAGGCCAGCGTCGATCAGTCCTTGCGCAATTTTAGCGGATGCACCCACCCCCATGTAGACCGCCACACGTGTTCCGGGCCTCAGCGCGTCTAGCCATGCATGGTCTTGATCCGCAGCTTCAGACCGCCCTGTCGCCAGCACCAGCGTGTCGCAGGTGCCTCGTTCGGTAAGGAACCCGCCCAACGCCGCAGAGGCAGCACTGGCGGCCGTGACCCCTGGTACGATTTCGAAGGGGATGTTCGCAGCCTTCAAAGCATCCGCTTCCTCCACCCCGCGCGCGAAGACACCTGGATCGCCGCATTTCAACCGCACAACCCGCTTCCCTTGACGTGCGGCGGTGACAAGAACACCTGTAATTTTATGCTGTGGCCAGTGATGACAGCCCGGCGATTTGCCGACGTAGACGCGTTCCGCGTCGCGACGTGCAAGGTCAAGGACGTCAGGCGCGATCAGGCGGTCGTAGAAAATAATGTCCGCTTCTTGCAGCCGTTGAACGCCGCGCAGTGTGATCAGGTCTGCCGCGCCCGAGCCAGCCCCCACTAACGCGACTGAGCCGCCGCGCTCTTGATCAAATGTCTCGGTGTCGATGGCAGCCTTGATCATTTGCGCCGCTTCGCGTTCACCTCCCTGCGCATGGGTATTGCGTGGAGGCCCCGTAAACACCCAACGCCACAAATCACGGCGCGCGCGCGGGGCGAGGCGGGCATTGGCGCGGCTGCGAAGTCTGCCGGCGAGTGCTGCAAGATCCCCAAGACGAGGCTCTAGAATTTCCTCAAGCCGCGTTTTTATTTGGCGGGCGAGGACAGGCGCGGTGCCCTCGGTTCCGATCGCGACAACGACGGGAGAACGGTCAACAATAGAGGGCGTGAGCGCATCGCAGAGATGCGGCTGGTCTACGACGTTGACGGTCGCCCCGACGGATTTGGCGAGCCCATGCAAGCAAACGTCTGTAGCAGGGCAGCCGGTGGCGACGAACACCAACATCGCGTCTTGGAAGTCATCAGGCGTGATTGGTCCCGGTCTCCAAACGATCCGTCCTTCGGCACACAGTCCCGCCAGCTCGGGTTCAAGCGTGGGAGCGAGCACCGTGATCGCGGCTTCTGTCTTGAGGATTAACCGGCACTTCTGCGCCGCTTGCTCGCCACCACCTGCGATAATGACGCGACGACCCTGTGTTTGCAAAAACATGGGAAAGGTCTTCATCCTGCTCTCCTTGTTATGGAATGGCGCTGGCTCCAAAGCTCGGCCGCGTATGCAGTTGCTTTTGGCATAGATGTGGTCGTGTCCACGGCGCGCAGGGCAAGCGCCGCGGTGCCTATGACGGTAGCGGATGCGAAAGCATCCTCTAGAGAGCCACCCCACAGCGCGGCGATATCCACTGGGTGGTCTGGCGCGTGCAAGCGGCGCGTTTCCGGCAGTATGGGCGGTACGATCTCTTCCACGTCCTGACCGTTGCGAAGGCCGAAGACGGCGATATCCTTAGAGGGGTTCCGCTCGAATTCGCCTCCACCACCCTTGATGACTGTCAGGTTCACATCGCCGAGAAGTGCAGCGGCGCGCGACTGCAAACCACGATAGGACGGGTGAAAAACACCCTGTACGGACGCGGTTGCGCCCGCAGGGTTCCACATTCGCAGGACAGTGTTGACGCAGCTCCGCAACCCAAACGTATCGCGCAGGTTCAGGAGTGCGAAGGCCCTAGGGCTCAGGGCTTCCAAAGGTAGGTAGGCCAGCCCGTCGCCTTCCAGCCGCAAAGCGCTGAGTACCTCGCGCACATCTGCCGCCGGACCTTGGTGCGCGTTCCATCCGTGGAGTGTGACAGAGTACCCCGCCTGTGCCACCAACTTGGCGGCGAGCAAAAACAGCGGCGCGCCGCGTGTTCGACCGGCGGCGTAGCAAGGCCAGTCCAGATCAGGGGTTGGCAGTTGCGGCGTCGTTGCGCGTAAGGCGCAGGTAAACCCCGCGATTTCCGCATCTGTTTCGCCGCGTAGGCGCAGCACCATGAGCAACGCACCAACGGCTTCGGGTTCGGCGTCGCCGGCGAGGATCAATGCCATCGCTTGCCTTGCCTCATCAAAGGTCAATGTGCGGGCGCGCCCTTTCCCCCGTGCTACGATGCGAACAAAGGGCGTAAGGGTCATTGTGCGATCTCTGGCTGGCGCATGTCTTCGATGAGGCGGGCGAGTTCAGGCTTGCACGAGCCGCAGTTAGTACCGGCGCAGGTGGCCGCCCCCAAGGCATCGACGCTATTTGCCCCCGCGCTGATCGCACTACGAAGCGTGTTCACACCGATGTTGAGGCAGGCACAGATCGTCGCACCCGGATCTGGCTGATCGGCGCCACTTCGACCTGCAAGTGCCCGAAGTGCAGGGACGGAGGTCCCGATGAGCGATACAGCATAGCTGCGCGACAACGAAACCGGAGAAGGGCTGGAAAATAGCACTCCGGTTAGGTGGTCGCCATCGTGAAACGCTAAGCGCCCATATCGCCCGTCTCGGCCAAGCACTTGTGACATGGTACACCCCTCAACATCCATGACGGTGCGCGCGAAGCCTTCCCAGCTTTCAGGTGTGTGGAGACCGGCAAACTCGGCTTGCCATCCGGTGCGGGTTCGCGCGACGGCGGCATAATCGCCATCGGCGCGTATCGGCATGGAAGACACCGCATAGCCGAACCATGTTGCCGCGAATTTACGTGCTGTGACCTTGTTGGTTTTCGATGCAGGCTGCCCTGATACGGGGTCCACGACAGGCGCGGCGAGGGCGTTCACCCACCCCGCGCTGCTCTGCTGGCGGGTCCAGTGCATAGGCGTGAACAGTTGACCTTTCGCCGTGCGTTCCGTGATCAAAGCGCGCACGACCGATTTGCCGTTAGGGCCGAGCAACTCGACGAGATCGTCGGGAGAGACGGACAAATCTGCCGCATCCTTCGGGTGAATCTCGACGTAAGGTTCGGCGAGATGGGCACCTAGGCGGGGAGCCTTTCCGCTGCGGGTCATCGTGTGCCACTGGTCGCGGTTGCGCCCTGTGTTGAGGGTGAATACGTCCTTGGTACGGGGTGCCGGCGCACTGATCGGCAGCATTCTTGCCTTGCCGTCAGGGTGGTAGAACTTACCGTCAGCGAAGAACCGCATGTCGTTGCGGGGCCATTGCGTGGGAACAAGCTTGGCGTAATCGGCATCGGCAAAAATACTGAGATCAAGGTCGCGTCCAAAGGTCATTGTTGCCGCAGCAGACGCGATATATTCCGCAAACACATCGGCTGGCGTGGCGAAATTGAAGGCGTCCTTCCAGCCCATTCGCGCCGCGACCTCGCAGATGATCTGCCAATCGGGGCGCGCTTCACCAGGTGCAGGTAGGAACGCGCGTTGCCGTGATATTCGGCGCTCGGAATTGGTGACCGTGCCATCCTTCTCGCCCCACCCTGTCGCGGGTAAAAGGACGTCGGCGAGGTCGCCGGTATCGGTGCGCGCCATGATGTCGGAAACCGCCACAAAAGGCACGTTTGAGATCGCTTTGGCCACCCCGTCGGCGTCCGGCAGGCTGACCGCCGGATTGGTGGACATGATCCAGAGCGCTTTGATCTTCCCATCGGCGCAGCCTTTGAACAGGTCCACGGCTTTCAGGCCTTGGTGGGTTGGGATAGTTGGGCTGTTCCAAAATGTCTGCACCGCCTCGCGATGCTCAGGGTTTTCTATATCCAGATGGTTTGCGAGCATGTTCGCCATGCCACCCACCTCGCGCCCGCCCATCGCATTGGGCTGCCCTGTCACCGAAAACGGCCCACACCCCGGCTTGCCGATCCGCCCCGTAGCGAGGTGACAGTTTAAGATCGCATTAACCTTGTCGGTCCCGCACTCGGACTGGTTCACACCTTGGGAATAGACTGTGACGACCTTTTCGGTGCGGGACCACAGGTTGAAGAACTCAAGCAGTTCCGCTTGTGACAATCCGCTGTCACGCGGGTTCCCCTGTTGAGCCTGCGCAATCGTGGGGGCTGCGCCCGAGACGTGATCGCGCAGGTATCTCTCATTAAGAGCGCCGTTTTGCGCCAAGTGCGACAGCAGCCCATTGAACAACGCGATGTCACCGTCCGGCACGATCCGCAAATGCGTGTCGGCCAGCGCCGAAGTCGCCGTCTTGCGCGGGTCGATATTGATCACCCTCATATCAGGGCGAAGGGCTTTCGCAGCGGCTATCCGCTGGTGCAAAACAGGGTGACACCACGCAAGGTTGGACCCGACCAACACGATTAGCTCAGCGTGTTCCAGATCATCGTATGTGCCCGGAACCGTGTCTGTGCCAAAGGCGCGCTTGTGCCCCGCGACCGAGGACGCCATACACAACCGTGAATTAGTGTCGATATTCGCGGAGCCGATGAAGCCTTTCATCAACTTGTTGGCGACGTAATAGTCTTCGGTCAGGAGTTGACCTGAGACATAGAACGCCACGCTATCCGGCCCATGGTCGCGGATGGCAGTGCTGAACGCTTGGGCAACGGCGTCAAGCGCGTCGGTCCAATTCGCATCACACCCGTTGACTTGTGGCGCAAGCAGGCGACCTTGCAGGTCCAGGGTTTCCCCAAGTGCAGTTCCTTTCGAACACAAACGACCAAAGTTTGCTGGATGTTCCGTGTCTCCCTTGATGGTGCCATCGGCCCCAGCCAGAATACCGCAACCCACGCCGCAGTAGGGGCACGTCGTTCGTGTCAGCGTCATGCGACACCCCGGTGTGTGAGGAGCGACGCATCTATTTGGATGCGACCATCGACGACCTTGGCGGGGTAGGTGGCTACCTGTCCGGTGTCGGCGCCCTGTGCTGCACCGGTTTCTAATGAAATGACCCAGTTGTGCAGCGGACAGGTCACGGCCTTCCCATGCACGATGCCGTCAGCAAGGGGGCCGTTCTTGTGCGGGCAGGCGTTGTCGAGCGCATAAACCTCGTCAATTCCGGTACGGAAGACCGCGACACACCCATGCGCGGTCTTGATTAAGCGCGCGCCGCGCTGAGGTACCGCGTCCAAGGCTGCGATATCGATCCAGTTGTCCGATTGGGCACTCATTCTGCGGCCTCCAAGGTCAGGTCGGCGAGGGGACGATACGTTTCCGATTTTGCGACATGCTGGGCCCAAGGGTCTTTGCGATAAACGGTTTGGGAATGCTCGAAACGCGCCTTGAGCGCCGTGCGTTTGTCTAGGTCAGCAACGCTTTCCTTGACCCAGTCGAGGCCGACTTTGGCCACCCATTTATAGATGCGATCCAGATACTTAGCGTTTTCCCGATACAGTTGCGTAACGGCTTTGACGACGTCGATCACCTCCGCCTCCGTTTTGACCTGACAGAGCGGCTCCGTTTCGCGCACGTCCATGCCCGCAGCCCCACCTATGCTGATCTGGTAGCCGCTATCGACGCAAACGATGCCTATATCCTTACAGGTTGCTTCCGCGCAGTTGCGCGGGCATCCAGATACACCCAGCTTCAGCTTGTGCGGGGTCCAAGAGCCCCACAGGGTCTTCTCCAGCTTTATGCCCAGCCCTGTGCTGTCTTGGGTTCCAAACCGACAGTGATCAGTGCCGACGCAGGTTTTCACCGTGCGCAAACCTTTGGAGTACGCATGGCCCGACACCATGCCCGCGTTGTTAAGGTCTTCCCAAATGGCGGGGAGGTCCTCCCCCTTGACGCCAAGCAAATCAATGCGCTGCCCACCGGTGACTTTAACTGTTGGAACGGCGAATTTGTCGGCGGCGTCAGCGATGGCACGCAGCTCATCCGGGGTGGTGATGCCGCCCCACATCCGCGGCACGACGCTGAAGGTGCCGTCTTTCTGGATGTTCGCGTGTTTGCGCTCGTTGATGAACCTTGATTGCGGGTCATCTGTGTATTCCATGGGCCAATCGGCCAGCAGATAGAAATTCAACGCGGGGCGACAGATGTGGCAACCGCAGGAGGTCTTCCATCCACACTCTTGCCAGACGGCAGGCATTGATTTCAGCTCTCGGCTTTTGATCATGCGACGCACGTCTTCGTGGGTCATATCGGTGCACCCGCAGATGGATGCGGCGGCTGGTGCGATAAACTCATCGCCTAATGTTACCGCCAGCACCTGTTCCACCAAGCCGGTGCATGTGCCGCATGATCCGGACGCTTTTGTCACTGCACGCACTGCGCCCAAGTCGGTTGCGCCTGCGTGTACTGCATCTTCGATCTGACCTTTGCAAATGCCGTTGCAGCCGCAAATTTCCACATCACGCGGTAAGGCTGCAACGGCTGAGAGCGGGTCCGAGGGGGCGCCCCCTTGAAAAGCGGGACCGTAGATCAACGTCTCTCGCATGTCAGAGATGTCGGTCTTGTCGCGAATTAGCCCGAAGAACCAGTTACTGTCGGCGGTGTCGCCGTACATGACGGCACCGACAACTATGTTGTCCTCCAATACTAACCGGCGGTAAACGCCGCGGGCTGGGTCGCGGAACACGATGTCCTCGCGCCCCTCGGCCTCTGCAAAGTCGCCCGCGCTAAACAGATCGCAACCCGTCACCTTAAGCTTTGTCGACAGCTCTTTCGGGGTGAACACATCCGGTACGCCCATCAACGTTTTGGCCACCACTTTAGCCTGATCGTAGAGCGGTGCGACCAGACCAAAGAGCTGCCCGTCAAACTCGACGCATTCGCCAATCGCTATGATATCGGGATCAGAGGTTTCCATCTGCGCGTTGACCTCAACACCGCGCGCAACGCTCAGGCCCGCGTCCGTCGCAAGCCGTGTTTCGGGCCGGATGCCAACCGCCATGACGACGAGGTCTGCATCAAGCGTCTCGCCGTCATCGAGGAGCACGGCTTCGACACGGGTTGTTCCAAGAATAGCGGTTGTTGAGGCTTGGCACTTCACGGTGATGCCGCGCTTTTCAAGGTCTCGGCGTAGCAAAAAGCCAGCGGCTTCATCCAGCTGGCGTTCCATCAAATGGCCCATCAGATGTAAGACAGTGACGTCCATGCCGCGCTCGGCCAAACCTGCGGCCGCTTCCAGCCCCAAAAGGCCGCCGCCAATAACGACCGCCTTGCCACCGCTTTTGGCGGCATCAATCATGGCATTTGTGTCGTCCAAGTCGCGGTAGGTGACAACGCCGTCCAAGTCCTTGCCCGGCACCGGAATGATGAAAGGGGCAGAGCCGGTCGCGATGAGGAGCTTGTCATAAGGCACTGTGCCTTCTGTACTGGTAACAGTCTTGGCCGCGCGGTCGATTGACGTGATCGGCGTGCCAAAGTGACAGGTCACACCTTGTGTTGTGTACCATTCCGCATTGTGGGTCACGATGTCGTCGTAGGTTTTCTCGCCAGACAACACAGGAGACAGCATAATCCGGTTATAGTTGCCGCGCGCTTCGGCGTTGAACAATGTCACGTAGTAGTCGGCATTGGCCTCAAAGAGATGTTCGAGTACACGACCGGACGCCATTCCAGCTCCAATAACTACAAGCTTCTGTGTCATGTCTTACTCCGCCGCTATGTTTGTGGGTTTCGGTTTTGGTTTTGCGCCGTGTTCGTACTCCTCAAGGAAGTCGAGGACCTCAGCGCGGTAGGTGTAGTAGTCGGGGTGTTCCAAAAGCGCCTTGCGGGTGCGTGGGCGTGGTAGTTTGACGTCGGTTATCTTCCCGATCGTTGCCTGTGGCCCGTTGGTCATCATCACAACGCGGTCCGCCAACAAAATGGCCTCGTCAACGTCATGGGTGACACAGATTGCGGTGACCTTGGTGCGCGACCAGACCTCCATCAGAACTTCTTGCAGCTCCCATCGGGTGAGACTGTCGAGCATGCCAAACGGTTCATCCAACAGCAGAAGTTTCGGCGATAGCGCGAAGGCACGTGCAATCCCGACCCGCTGCTTCATGCCGTTGGACATGGACGAGGCCTGCTTGTCCATGCTGTCGGCTAGGCCGACCCGTTCCAAATAGTACTCGATCACGTCCCGCCGCTCCGCCTGGGAGGCGCGCGGGTAGACCTTGTGCACGCCGACGGCGACATTTTCTTTGGCGGTGAGCCAAGGAAACAGGTTGGGCGATTGGAACACGACCGCGCGTTCGGGATCAGCGCCTTCTACGTCCCAGCCATCTAGGCGAATTGCACCCTTGGAAATAGGGTTCAGCCCTGCGGCCATGGTCAGAACCGTTGACTTGCCGCAGCCGGAGTGGCCGATCAGGCTGATAAACTCGCCCTTGTTGATCTTGAGGTCGAAGTCCTCGACGACGGTCAGCGGGCCTTTGGGGGTCGGATAAATTTTATGCAGCTTCGAGAAGGTTAAGTAGCGTTCCTCCAAGCTGCTATCTTGTGCTTTGGCGACGGCCGCGGGCACAGAATGAATCGGCGTGACTTGGGGCAGGTGGCGTGTGCTTTCAACCTTGGCCGCGATGCCAACATCCATGAGGTATTTTGTAACCTCAGACCGAAGCGCCTTGAAGGTCGCGTCGTGGTTCATCGCCGCGCGGTAACGGGGACGCGGGATATCGACGGTCACCGGATCGGCCAGTGTTCCGTCGGGATTGAGCGGGATAATCCGGTCGGCGAGAAGTATGGCCTCGTCCACGTCATTTGTGATCAAGATGCAGGTCTTCTTGTCCTGCTCCCAAATGTCGAGGATCTCGTCGGCGAGGTTGGCACGGCTCAACGCGTCGAGGGCGCTAAGCGGCTCATCCAACAGCAGCATTTCGGGGCTCATGGCTAAAGCACGCGCGACAGATACCCGCTGACGCATCCCGCCTGACAATTCGGACGGGCGGCGGTCCACGGCATGCGACAGCCCGACCATGTTGACGTAGTGCTCGATTTTTTCGCGGCGTTCTGCGCGCGACAGTTTAGGAAAGACGGCATCCACGGCCAGCCCCACGTTGCCGCCGACAGTGAGCCACGGCATAAGTGAATAACTTTGGAAGACCAGTCCGCGTTCTGGCCCTGGTCCAGTGATCTCAGCCCCTTTGAATTTGACCGAGCCCGTATCTGGGAACTCTAATCCGGCGATGAGGTTCATCAGCGTGGACTTTCCAGTGCCAGAGAAGCCGAGGATTGCCACGAATTCCCCCTCCGCCACAGTCAGGTTGATATCCCTGAGGACTTCGGTGTGTGCCGCGCCCTCGCTGAAGCCTTTGCTGACGTTGGTGAGTGTTAAAATGCCCATATCAATCACCGGTTCTCTGAGAATGTGAACATGGATTGCAGTGCGAACATCACGCGATCCAAAAGGAACCCGATGATTCCGATGGTGAAGACTGCCACCATGATTTTGGCCAAGGACTGTGACGACCCGTTTTGGAATTCGTCCCAGACGAATTTGCCAAGGCCGGGGTTTTGCGCCAACATTTCAGCGGCGATCAAGACCATCCATCCGACGCCGAGGCTCAGGCGCAATCCGGTGAAGATCAATGGCAATGCAGAGGGCAACACCAGCTTGGTGATCTTCGCGTATGTGCCCATTTTTAACACTTTGGACACGCTCACCAAATCCCTGTCGATGGAGGACACGCCGAGCGCTGTGTTGATCAGCGTGGGCCAGAGCGAGCAGAGCGTGACCGTGATTGCAGACACAAGAAATGACTTGGAGAACATTCCGTCATTGGTGGCGTAGGCGGCAGAAACGACCATGGTTACGATGGGGAGCCACGCGAGCGGGCTGACCGGTTTGAAGATTTGAATGATCGGGTTGATTGCGGCGTTCGCCGTTGGTGACAGCCCCGCAACAATTCCCAACGGGATTGCGATGAGTGACCCGATCAGGAAGCCAAAAAACACGGTTTTGATCGAGGTCCAAATTTGCTGGTAGTAGGTCGGCTTGCCAGTGTACGCCCGCTCGCGCACCTTGTCGTCTTTGCCTTCCGCGATAAGCTTTGCGTTGCGTTGGTCTTGCCGCTCGTAGAACGCGGCTTCCTTTTCGCGTTCCCGAACAGCATCTGCGTTCAGATTGATCGCCTGCGCCCAAACCTGAGCAGGGTTTGGAATTGCCCCAAGCGACGTTTGCACCGTCGGGGCTAGCGCCGCCCATGCAGAGATGAAAAGGCCAATCGCCAGAACAGGTATTCCTAATAGGCGCCAGATTTCCGAAAGCTGCGCGCGTGGATTATCTCCGGCGGCGGCTTTCAGCAGCGGTGTTATCCATGCGAGGCCGAGCACTTTAAACCATGCGTCGGCTTTGTTGATCCGCGTAAAGCGACGGGCGCGGCGTGCCTCTGCGTCAAGGGTACTTGGGTCAATAGCGGTCATATTTGAACCTGTGTTCTGGAGGTTTTGATCAGGTGAAGCACCCGCCCCAAGGCGCCGGGACGGGTGGGGCTTAGTTCTGGATTGTGGAGCCGGCGATGGTTTGATCGCCCTTCAAGCCTATCGGTAGGCTATCTAGGTAGGCGTTCGGGGTGCGTCCGTCGTAAGCAATGGCGTCAATGACATGGTCCGCGGGGGTAGGTGCCTTAAAGCCGTCGCTGTCCCAAGGGAAGTCCGCTTCCTCCGCCATCCCGTCATCTACCAAGAGGCGCGCGGCCTTCAGGTAGATGTCTGGTTGGTAGACAGATTGCGCGGTCTCAAAAAACCATTCGTCGGACTTGGGTTCGGCAATTTGGCCCCAACGGCGCATCTGGGTCAGATACCAGATCGCGTCCGAATAGAACGGGTAAGTTGCGTTGTAGCGAAAGAATACGTTGAAGTCGGGGACGTCCCTTACATCGCCTTTCTCGTACTCAAAGGTACCTGTCATGGAGTTGGCGATGACCTCAGCATCCGCGCCAACGTATTCTGAACGCGCCAGAATCTCGACCGCATCCTCGCGGTTCGCATTTTCGTTTTCGTCCAGCCAGATTGCGGCACGGATCAGCGCTTTGGTAAGCGCGATGGTGGTGTTGGGGTTTTCCTCGGCGAACTCAGCGGAGAGGCCGAACACCTTCTCAGGATTGTTGCGCCAAATTTCGTAGTCGGTGATGACCGGAACGCCGATGTTTTTGAATACGGCCTGCTGGTTCCAAGGCTCCCCCACGCAGTAGCCGAAGATCGTACCGGCTTCCATTGTGGACGGCATTTGGGGCGGGGGCGTTACACTTAAATAGACATCCGCACCGATCTGGCCGCTCACGTCATCGGGAGAGTAGTAACCCGGCTCCAAGCCACCAGCGGCCAGCCAGTAGCGCAGTTCGTAATTGTGGGTCGATACAGGGAAGACCATACCCATGTTGAAGGGGACGCCCTGGTCCTGATAATCCTTAACCACTGGCGCCAAGGCGGCGGCGCTGATCGGGTGCTGTGGGCGACCATCATCCATGAGCGGAACATGGGGGCGCATTTGCTCCCATATGTCATTGGAGACGGTGATGCCGTTTCCGTTCAGATCCATCGAAAACGGCGTGATGATATGGGCCTGCGTTCCATACCCGATGGTCGCGGCCAGCGGTTGCCCCGCCAACATATGCGCACCGTCCAACTGCCCGTCGATCACACCATCCAGCAAAACTTTCCAGTTTGCCTGCGCTTCCAAGGTGACAAACAACCCCTCGTCCTCGAAGTACCCGTTTTCATAAGCGATTGCCAAAGGGGCCATGTCGGTCAGCTTGATGAAACCAAGCGTCAGCTCGTCTTTTTCAAGGTCCAGCATTTCTGCCATCACGGGGCTTGTGCAGAAAGCTGTCGAGGCGAGTAGCCATTTGAGTTTTTTCATTGTCTTGATCCCTGTGGAAACGCAAAAAGCCGCACGATTGCTGCATGCGGTGGCGGTGCATGCACAATCGAGCGGCTTTGCTCTAAATTTGTTAGCTGGCGGCTTTGTCAGCTGGTACAGGCTTCTTTGCCTTAGCGTTGATATTGAAGCACTGGCGCGAGGTTCGCTACCTTTCGGCTCTTGCCTTTGCAGCATATTTTGCCGCGATGCAGCATGTGCCAGTTATTTGGGCACCTCTGGAGCGTCAGAGTCGAAAATCGCGCCGTTGAAGAACCGATCCGGCCCAAGAATCATCTCGCCCATGGTGGACGATACGGCTGTCGGACCGTCCATCGCGCCCTCAGGTTTGTGCGATGCTTTGGGCACGTTGGCACCGATGGGCGCTAACGCCTCGCGGTATATGTCGCTACGGAAACAGGCTTGTGCGATGGCTCGTGACGAGGCGCGGTCGAGGTTGTGCCAACGCGACAAGACGTCAGCTATCCAACTGGCCTGACTACGCCAAGGAAAGTTTGCGGCACCCTTGTGAAAGGTGACGAAGTCATTCGTCTGCTGTGGGGTTTGCCCCAGATTTGTAACGATCCGCCCAGTTAGGGCTGGGTCAATGGTGTGGTCCGGCAGGTCTAAGTGCTGGCTTCTCGCAAGGATTTCAATGGCGAGGGGGGTGTTTTCGGGGCGTTCCAACCAACTGGCGGCTTTGAAGATGGCACGTATCATGGCGTGGCATAGCGCGGGGTTCTGCGTTGCCCAATTGCTTTGAGCGCCGAGTACCTTCTCTGGGGAGAACTGCCAAACTCTGGATCCGGGTAAGACCAGCGTCGCGCCGCTCTGCTGTACCGCGACCGATCCCCAAGGTTCCCCGACACAGAACATGTCTAGATCGCCGTGGCGCACGGCATCGGCCATTTTCGGGGGCGGCACGGTGACGATCTCAATGTGTTCTGGGTGGAGGTGGGGTGTCTGCAGCAGCCATGTTTCGAGCAGCATCCGGTGCATCGAAAAGGGGAAGGGGACACCGATACGGAGCGGGGTCTTGCCAGCAGCTAGGATTGCACGCGACGTCGCGAATGGATCTGAAAACGTGTTCTTCCAGCCCGTTTCCTGCATCCGGCGGTTCAAGCTCTCGGATACACCAATAACGGTGCCATTGACCGAAAGAACCATTAGAACATCAATTTGTGACGCTACCCCGCCCAGCCCCAGAGACATCGCAATGGGCATTGGCGACAGCATATGCGCAAAGTCAATCTGTCCGAAGGCCAGCATATCGCGGAGCGCAGACCAAGACGGTTGCCGAACCAGAGTTAAATCGAGGCCTTCCTGCGCGGCGAATTTCAACTCCTTCGCGATAATCAGAGGTGCACAATCCACCAGCGGAAGGTACCCACAGCGAACCTCAACTGCTTTCATTGCAAAAGCTCCGCCGCCGTCACCAAGGCCGTGGCGACGTCAATGACTTTGCGGCCCTGACCCATCGCGGTCTTTCGCAATAAGGTATAGGCCTCTTCCTCTGAAATATTGCGCGCGCGGATGAGCAGCCCTTTGGCGCGGTCGATTACTTTGCGGTCCGACAGTGCTTGTTTGGCCGCATCCAACTCTGACTGCATCTTTGCGAACATCCGGAAGCGGGCAATGGCAGTTTCCAAAACCGGCTTGATGCGGTCCTTTTGCAATCCGTTCACCACGTAGGCGCTTAAACCCGCTGAGATTGCAGCCTGCGTCATCTGCTCGTCCGTGTGATCGACAAACATTGCAACGGGCCGGTTGCGTGCGTTGGTGACAAGGCTGAGATGTTCAAGGGTGTCGCGGTCGGGGTCCGCCAGATCAATAAGGATGATATCGGGGTCTCGCTGTTTCACGGCGCCTTCGATCGCGTCGGGGGAAGATATGACGGTGACATCACCCCAGCCGCCATCCAGCAACGCATCGACAATCTCATGCGCTTTTGTCTTGTCCCGCTCTACGACGAGTATGGTCAGATCTGTCTGCACCCCAACTGGGTAGCGGCAATTGCGTCAGGCAGCGCCGATACTTAGGCTGTTTAAGTGCGTGCCATTGGAGTTGCCTAGTATCTTTGCTCTATTGCAGCGCTATGGATAAGGAATGGGCGTTTTAGGAACGGGCTTCCCTGCGTACGCAGACTACCGCCTTACGCTCTTCGCCATCGCCGCTACCTCTTCGGGTTGGAGTTGAGAGGTCGCTCCGCTGACGACAGGAAGTTGCCCACAATGGCAAGGTCGTCGAAGTTGTCACATACGACCTTGAAGACGAGCAAGAACGGCACCGCAACGATGACGCCTGCAATCCCCCAAATCCACCCCCAAAGAACGACGGTAAGGAACACTGCAACAATATTAAGCTCCATGCGACGGCCCACAATGTAGGGCGTCACGAATTGCGCCTCGGACGTTGTCAGCAGCTGATAAGCAACGGGCGCAAGAAAAGCGTAAGTTAAGCTGTCAAACGTCACGATTGAATAAGCCGCGATAAGCACGGTCCCAATGATGCCGCCCAGAACTGGGACGTAATTCAGCAAAAACGCTGCGATCCCCCAGACATAGGCGTACTCCAGACCAATGGCCCACAAAGCCAATGTGACCGCTATGCCGAGCCCCGCGTTGATCAAGGTGATCGTGAACAAGTAGCCCGAGACTTGTCGTTCAATGTCGTAGACCGTGCTTAGGGCCCGCTTCTTGCCGGTCAGGGTGGGGAAAGACTGAACGATTTTGGTGTAAAACAAGTCGCCGGACGCCAACAAAAACAGTGTCAGGATCAGCGCAACACCAATTGACGTCACGGTGCTGGCGGCAACTGTTACTGCGGAGTTTAGAAGGCTAGGGGGCTTTACGGCGACTTTCTGGGTGGTGTCCGCCTCTGCCTCTGTCGCCATTTCCTCTATGTCTTTCGAGGTTTTCTGGACGACTTCTAACGCCTCGCTAACGCCGCTCAGCTTTTGTTTCAGCTGTTGCGCGATGGCTGGGGCGTCATTCGTCCACTCAGCGACGGTGCCACCAGCGAAAAATATGGCCAGAACAATGCCCGCAGCTGCGACCAAGACAAGTAGGGTGGCAGAGATCCCAGCTGGGACTCCGATGCGCTGAATAGACCGGTTTACCGGACTAAGTGTCAGCGCCAAAAGGAATCCCAGCAGGACGGGAAGTATGAGCTCGCGGGCGTGGTAGGCAACAACGAACACAGAAATCGTCGCCAGTACCGCAAGGCTGCGACGTATCGCTTTGAGGTCGTTGGTCACAGGATCGCCCGCACAGTCTTAGCGAAGCCCAAGGAATGACAAGATTGCGAGTACAACCACTACAAGGCCGACGATGTAAATAATTCTGTTCATGATGGTCCCTCTTTTCTAAGCGCCGGATCATTCCAGGCGTCGCTCCACAACGCCGTCAGCAAAATTTGGTTCCCACTAAATTTGAAGAGCAGTGACCTCGGAACCTCATCTGCCCCTACTGCATTTACCCCGAAACAATGAAGGAGACTATGATGAAGACCCTACATCTATCGGCTGCAGCTGTCGCGTTGTTCTTACTCGGTGCATGCGAGACCATCGACGGCGCAGGCCGCGATATAAGTCGCGCAGGCAGTGTAGTCAGTGACGCCGCACGGGACGTTCAGGACGATCTTTAATCACGTGGCGCGTCGACGTCGTCGCTGTGCCGAGAGGCCAGATCGCTAGCGAAAAACGAAATAGTTCGGGAACGTAAAGTGATGGTCACGCGTTAGTGAGCATACTCATAGAAGGAAACTAAGCATGTTGGAATATTCTGGAATAGGCGGCATTCTGATTTTGGTCCTCGACATTTGGGCCATCGTATCAATCATCGGATCTCGTGAAAGCACAGGCGCGAAAGTTCTGTGGACACTTCTTGTCCTGCTCTTGCCCATCGTCGGCTTCGTCATCTGGTTCGTCGCTGGGCCACGGTCCTCCGGCCGCACCGTATAGCGCAACCTCGCCACGCTAGTTAAAGGGCCGCCTGCCGAGATGCAGGCGGCCCTTTGTACTTGGCGTGGGGTACTTGGCGCGGGGGCATCGAATAAAAATAACCGCGCCAAGAACTGGCGCGGTGCTTTGGTTTTCTAGTGGCGCTGGTCGGGACTACGCTCTAGCGTCGCTGGGCCTGCGCCCCTGCTTGCATGCCTTGTAAGAAAGCCTGCATCAGCGGTGGCGGCTGTGACGATGCTGGCGTGGGCGTCGCGTGGTGTGTCTCGACTTTTCGAGCCGAAGAGAGGCCCATGAGGATTAATCCCAGCCCGACATATGCGCCGCCTATAACGAGCGCTGCTGTCATAGCATCAGCGATGAGAGTTACATACATCCATGCAGCCGCCGTCAGAAATCCGAGCCCGACGGCCAGCATCAGGCCGCCAAGAGACGACAGCGCGACCTTCCGCGCTGCCGTCTTGGCCTTATATTCGATTGCCTCAAACATCTCAGCGACGGTTGCTGATCATACCGATCAGGAAGCCTGCGCCCGCTGCAATGGCGAGAGCCGTTGCTGGCTGTTTTGTCACGAAATCGTTGGCTTGGTTCTGCAGTTCCGCCGCTTGGTCGCGTACTTTACTAAGGTGTTCCGCACCTTTGGCGCGGGCAGCTTCTGCTGATGCGTTTGCGGCGTCGGACAGCTCTGCGGCCTTCCCTTTACCCATCGACGCGATAGCGTTGGTCAAGCCGCTAAGGTCTGCTTTCAAAGCTGCGATTTGCGCGGATACGTCTTCTGCGTCTGCTGTGTTCAACTGTTCAATTTTAGAAGATGAGCGTGCCATGTGAAGCATCCTTGTTTTCTGTTTCATTCACCACTCAACGCGAGCACTGGCCGCAGTGTTCCGGATATTTGAAAAGAAAAACTATGGAACTGCTCAGCGGGGCTCTTGGTTGAGACGACATGAGAGACTTCAACGCCATCAATTTTGACTGAAAGGAAAACACCATGCTACATTGGGCCCTGATCTTCTTCGTTGTCGCAATAATCGCGGGGGTTTTCGGATTTGGCGGCATCGCCAGCGCATCGGCCGGGATCGCACAGATCCTGTTCTTCATCTTCCTCGCGTTGTTCGCCGTCACCTTGATCGCCCGACTGGTGCGTAAGGTCTGAACCTAGACGAGCCTAGCCAAACAAGCAGAAGGAAATATCATGTCAGAGACACTAAGCATTATCCCCGAAGCCGCCGAAATCAATAGCGGTGTCCGCAGCCCCGCGTCCATTGCGGAAGGTCTACGAGACGTATTGGCCGACACGTATCGCCTGACGTTCAAGACGCACGCCTACCATTGGAATGTGGAAGGGCCACTGTTCTTCTCGCTGCACAACATAACCGAGGCGCAGTATGAAGACATGTTCGCCGCAGCGGACGAGCTTGCCGAGCGTATGCGTGCGCTGGGTCAGCTTGCACCAATGACCATGGCAGAGATCATGGACAACTCGATCATCGAAGATTTGGCTGAGACACCAAGTGCGGGCGAAATGTGTATAGATCTGAGCCGCGACCACGAGAGGGTAGCGCACCGGCTGCATGCACTAATCAAGCTAGCAGGCGACAAGAACGATCCGGTGACGGAAGATCTAGCGACCGCACGGTCGGCGTTCCATGAGAAGGCGTCTTGGATGTTGAAGGCGCTATCAGCTAAGTAACGTGAAAAAGCCCCGCCAGATTTGGCGGGGCTTTCTTTAGCTTATGTTTTGAGTGTTTGAGTAGAAGCGAAGAACATCGCTTGGCTCACTGCAGATCTTACCTGCTCGTCGTTGAACGGCTTGGTGATAAGGAAGGCTGGCTCGTGCTTCTCGCCCGTCAGCAGACGCTCTGGGAAAGCCGTGATGAAGATCACCGGCACATCGCCGAGTTTCTCGATCAGGTCGTTAACCGCGTCGATGCCCGAGGAGTTATCGGCAAGCTGGATATCCGCAAGAATGAGGTCCGGCTTCTCTTTGGTGCCCAAGCTTACGGCCTCAGTCCGCGTGCGCGCGATGCCGACTACGTCGTGGCCAAGCTGCTCCACGATGGCTTCGATGTCGTCAGCAATGATTGGCTCGTCTTCGATGATCATCACGCGGCCTGTGACGCTTTCAAGCATCTCGCGTTTGGCGATCACGATCAATTCTTCTGCTTCGGCCTGTTCGACGCCCATGACGCTGGCCACCTGCGCAAAGCTCAACTCTTCAATTGTGTTCAGCAAAAGTGCTTCGCGGGTGTTTGCTGTCAAATCTTGCAAGTGGTCTTGTGCAGCGGCACGTGGCCCACTTTCCTGGACCTCTACCGGCGCACCCGAACTTGTCCAAATACCGTGAAATACCTTGAAGAGACCGACGCGCGCGTCTTCGACTTCGTCGAAAACGGTGGCATCGTGAAGAATTGCCTCTAAGGTCGCGACAGCGTATGCGTCACCGCTGCTCTGGCTTCCGGTCAGCGCACGGCCGTACCGGCGCAAAAACGGAAGATGTGTTCCGATCAGTTCAGACCTATCTATGCTGTCAGACATTTTTTTCCCTTGTTCAAAGTTTTTTCGGAACTTAACGCGCAGAATGAGAGTTTGGTTCCGAACACAGTGTAATATTATTGAAGGACGCGATGCCTCATGACGAATGACGAGAAGAAGATACGAGGCGAAAAGCAAATAGACGAAAACCTGAAGCGGGTCTACGAGGAAGTTGTAAATGAAGAGCTTCCTGACCGGTTCAAGGACTTGCTTTCCCAACTAAAGTCGCAAAGTACTGGCGGCGGATCGGATGCGTCGCGATGAACGTTTTGGCTGCGTCTGACCCACGCGAAGAGCTGGTGGAACACCTTCCTGCTCTCAGGGCTTTTGCCATCAGCTTGACCCGCAACCCTGCCACAGCAGATGACATGGTGCAGGACACCATCGTCAAGGCGTGGACAAACATCGATAAGTTCCAACTCGGTACAAACCTGCGGGCTTGGCTGTTCACCATCCTGCGCAACACCTTCTACTCCAGCCGTCGCAAACTTAATCGCGAAGTATCCGACGGTGAGGGCGTTTTCACAGAGACACTGGCTGTGAAGCCCTCGCACGATGGCAACTTACAGATGACAGACTTCAAGAAGGCATTCGCCCTATTGAATGACGAGCAGCGTGAGGCGCTTGTTCTGGTCGGCGCATCAGGGTTTTCGTATGAAGAAGCGGCGGAGACCTGCGGTGTTGCCGTCGGCACGATCAAAAGCCGCGTAAACCGCGGTCGGGCACGCCTAAGTGAGCTGTTAAACCTAAAAGATGACGAGACGCTGGAACTTACCGATAATGCGACGATGGCGGTGCTCTCCGCTAGCGGCGCGTCTCCAGTTTAAAAATGTCTGTCGGCTCGTTGATGGACCGCATCAAGCAGCGGTTTGATACACTTGCCTTTAAGGTGGTTTTCTTCCTGTCTTTGGCGTTGTTGCCAATCGGGCTGATTGCGGTCAACCAAAGCCGCGCGGTCAACCAGCAGGCGCAACAGCGTCTTGAACTGGCTTTGATCGCGTGGACCGACCTCGCCGCGTCAGGGGAGCGCGAAATAATCCAGCGCGCCTCCGCTGCGGCGGAGGCGCTTTCCGTCGTTCTTCCTGTAATTAAAGACGATCCAGATGCGTGTTACGAGGTGCTCAACGACTACCTCGACCAGTCACCGCGCTTCTCATTGATCGGCTTTCCAGATGCAAACGGCCAGATGACGTGCTCATCTGCCGGTGAAAGCTTCGATTTCTCAACAAACCCCGTCTATGAGAAGGCGAAATCCACGCAAGAGCCTTTCGTGGACATCCGCGTATCTGGCGAAGTGTCCGAGGCTTCGGTGATCGTCGTGGTGCATCCAGTCTTCAGTGATGGCATCTTTGAAGGCTATGTCGTGGTCTCTATCCCGCACAGCGACATTGGCGTGGACCCAGAAGCTGAGGCTGAAATTTCACCCGTGGACGTCATCACTTACAACGTCGAGGGGGTGGTCCTCACATCTAGCTTAAATCTGGAGACCGCAAATGATCGCCTGCCCAAGGACCGCAGCTTGAAAACCCTAACAGGATCGGGGCCAGTGGCCTTTCGCGAGTTTCAGGAAAACGCGGACAACCGGATCTATACTGTCACACCAATTTTGCAGGGCATGGTCTATGCCATCAGCATTTGGGACGGTGATGCCGAAGTTTTGAAAGCTGCGAGCTTTGATGTCTCTGCAAGCCTGTTCCCACTATTGATGTGGCTCGCCAGCTTGCTGGTGGCCTATATGACCCTGCACGGACTGGTGTTGCGCCACATCCGGCGACTGCGCAGGCAGATGGGGCAGTTCGCAAAGGAGCGCACTGTTCCGCGCGAGTTGGCGCAAGACGGTCAAAGCATGGCGCAGGAATTGCGTGACATGGAAAGCGACTTCGTCTCCATGGCCCAGTCATTGCTGCACGACGAAGCAGCGATGGAAGAAGCTGTGCGCGAAAAGAATATTCTGCTCAAGGAAGTGCACCATAGGGTGAAAAATAACCTTCAGCTGATTTCCTCGATCATGAATATGCATATGCGCAAAGCGCGTACCGCTGAAGCCAAGTCGGTGCTCAGCCGCTTGCAGGACCGTATCCTTGGCTTGGCGACGGTCCACCGGAACCTCTACCAAACTGAAAATCTCAATAACCTGAACGCGGGGACCATGTTGTCGGAGATGGTCGGCCAGATGCTCTCCGTCGGTGTCGCACCAGGCACGGACATCAAGGTCACACGGGACATCGAGGACGTCACGATGTATCCCGACCAAGCCGTTCCTTTATCGTTGCTAACTGCGGAGACCATGACGAACGCTTTGAAATACGTGGGTAAGCCTGCGGATGCGCGCCCGTGGATTGATGTGCGTTTTTCGGAAAACGGGGACGGCACTGCCACGCTTTGTGTTGCCAACTCGAAGGGACCGACGTTGATTGAGGCAGAAGATGCTGATCAGACAGGTCTTGGGAGCAAGCTGATCAAGTCGTTCCTTATCCAGCTCGGCGCGGAGATGACTGTTGAGGATACCGATACCCATTACGTTGTCACTGCGACGTTCACCGTGGCGGATTTCGCGCCCGAACCATTGGATTACTGATGCAACGCGAAGCTGCGCCCGTGTTCTTCTTAACCGCGAGTGAAGCATATCCCGCGCTGGAGAAGGCCTTTCTCGAGGCGAAGACCGAGGTTCTTGGCTCATTTCGGGTGTTTGATCCCGAAACTAAGTTGCGTTCCGAGGCTGGGCTGAAGATCGGGGACACATGGGCCGATTTGATGCGCCATGTGGTCGGTAAGGGCGTGAAGGTAACGTTGCGTATCTCCGATTTCGACCCCATCGTCGGCACAGAGCTTCATAGCGGAACGCACGCGTCCGTGCGCGGCTTTCGCGAGGCTGTTGGAGAGACTGACCTGTTCGACGTACGCCCCGCCTTGCACACCGCGCAGATGGGTATATTTCCCCGCCTCATGCTTTGGCCTCGTACGTATATTGAGCTACGCCGCCACGCCGCGAAGTTGCGCGATATGACTGAGCCAGAACGCAATGCCGCGCTGCGTGACGTGCCGGGGCTGCGCAAAATGATGCGAGGCGAGACCGCACACCTGCGCGCGCGCGCGTTCCCCCCTCCGACGGTTCACCCTGCCACGCACCACCAAAAGCTGGCGATCTTCGATGGCAAGAAGCTCTACGTTGGCGGTTTGGACTTGGATGAGCGCCGATACGACACACTTGTGCACGACCAGTCGGGTGACCAGACGTGGCACGACGTTCAAGTCATGATGACCGGTGCGCCTGCCAAGGCGGCCCACGATTACTTAACAGCCTTCGTGGCAGACGATTTCGAAGCACTGAGGGCGCCGTTTCCAGGACTGTTGCGAACCTATTCCGAACAACGACGGTTTCGCGCACTATACCTGTCGCCGAGACCTGTTTTAAACGAAATCGAACAGGCTCACATGGTTGGGTTCAAACGGGCGCGTCGGTTGATCTATCTTGAAACCCAGTTTTTCCGAGACACGAAGCTCGCGGATAAGCTCTGCAAGGCGGGACGGGCCAACTCCGAGCTGCAGGTCATTATCGTTCTGCCAGCGGCCCCCGACGACCTAGCTTTTGAGAACTCAAAAGGCAGCGATGTTCGCTACGGGGAATACCTGCAAGCGAAGTGCCTTGACCAGTTGAAGCAAACCTTTGGCGAACGCCTGTTTATTGCCGCAACGGCGCAACCGCGCCGCACCACTGACACAGCGCGGGCGCAGTTAGACGGTGCACCGCTCATCTATGTGCACGCCAAGGTGTCGGTGTTCGATGATGACACAGCCATAATATCATCTGCCAACCTGAATGGGCGCAGCATGAAGTGGGATACTGAGGCGGGCGTCCTGCTCGACAATGCGGATGATGTCGCGCGGTTAAGGGAACGGTGCTTTGAACATTGGTACGGCGGCGAAGCTCCGGCAGAGTTCAAAGACCCGGCAACAGCCGTGGCGACATGGCGGGCCTTGGCTGATGCTAATCAGGCCAAAGTGCCAGAAGAGCGCACCGGCTTTATATTGCCTTACTCGACCAGTCCGGCGCGCAAGCTAGGCCGCAATCTCCCTGGCGCTCCGGAGGAGTTGGTTTGATCCTGTTGTCGTCGCACATCGGGAAGATCAGACCTGATAAGCGGGTCGCGACACTACTCAGGGGTGGGCGGGTCCGTGCTAGCGGGCTCATCGCTTCACTCTTTAACATATCGAAACGAGGACGCCCCATGCGCTATGCGAAAATCTGGACGGCTATTTTCCTATTGGTGGGAAGCACGTCATTCTCCAATGCGGAGGAGGTGGGGAAAGTCGATGTCGACTGGGTCGGCAACGACATCGTCATTGAAGCGTTCCAAGACCCAAAAGTGGACGGCGTCACCTGCCATGTTGCATACTTCGAGCGCGGCTTGATCGACCGGCTGCAAAAGGGGAACTGGTTTGAAGACCCTTCGAATTCTTCTATCTCCTGTCGTCAAACCGGTGCGATAACTGTCGGTGACATTGAGCGGGGCGACGAGGGTGAGTCCGTCTTCTCGGAACGCCGCTCCGTCATTTGGAAGTCACTTCGCATCAAACGTATATGGGACGAGACGAACCAAACGCTGATCTACATCGCGCACGCCAACGACTTGCAAAACGGCTCCGCCAAGATGTCGCTTTCGACGGTCCCGCTATTTCAAACAAAGTAGCAAGAAGGCTTCGTTGCAATAATTTCGGAACCAAACAGCATGGCAATCGTTAGCTCTTTGAAGGAGATAACGATGAACAAGCTTTTCGCGACCGCACTTATTCTAACCAGCATGGCCGCACCCGCCCAAGCGCAGGACAGCGACGTTTGCATGGCGACGAGCGAGATGGAAGCATCGCTCCTCGACTGGTATGGCGAAAAGCCCGCGCAACACAAAGAGGACGGCTCAATCGTTTGGGCCTCCGGCATCGGCGGAACTTGGACCGTCGTTTCCTATGAGCCGGATGGCATGAGCTGCACGCTGGCGCAGGGCGATAATTGGTCGCCGGACATGGATGGCGACAAGATGATCGCATCGCTCAACTAAAGTTTCTTCACGCAGCAGGCATTGAATGCAGCGGCTATGCACGGTGCCGCGCTTGACCTAGGCTATAAACCAAGAGCAACAGTGGTCGGCTAGCGTTCCCCACGCTTCAAGACGAGAGTGTGAGAACCGAATGAATAAACCTGCATTCCTTTTGAAATGGGCCCAAGATATCCGCGCGAGCTACTGGTTCATTCCTGCGGTGATGGTCATCGTTGCTATCGCACTGTCCTACGCGTCGCAGTGGATCGATCATAACGTAGATCTGCTGCCGTTCGCCTTGCCAGACGCTTTGATCAACACTCAGATCGAAGGCGCTCGCTCGACACTTTCAGTCATTGCCACCTCTGTCATAGGGGTAACCGGCGTCATGTTTTCAATGACAATTCTGGCCGTGTCCTTCGCCGCGGGCAACTATGGCCCGCGTTTGATAGGAAACTTCATGCGCGATCGCGGCAATCAGATCAGCTTGGGCATATTGATTGCGACGTTCGTCTACACCTTGATGATCTTAAGGGCGGTGCAGGACCCTTCGGAGAGCGGCGGCATTGACGCGTTTGTTCCGCAGTATTCCATGCTCATTGCCGTGGCAGGGTGCTTGTTAGCTGTCTTCACCATGATCTACTTCGTCCACCACGTGCCTGAGACGATCAACGTATCCAACATCACCGCATCGCTGGGCGCTAAGCTGGAGGCGGCTATAACAGCCATGATCGACGCGGAAGAGGATTTGCCAGACGCTCCCGTAGTCGATTTTCCAGACCGTGAGGCGGATCACAGCGTGCGGGTTTCGCCCGCGGGTTTCATTCAAACACTCGATTACCGTCAGATCGAAACCATATGCGAAGACCACGACTGGCAGATCGAGATTGTCAAAATTCCAGGTGATTTCGTGACATCCAGTACGGTCGTTCTGCGGATATGGGCGGACGACGGTTTCACTGAAAAGCACTTAAGTGACATTCAAGAGTGCTTCGCAATTGGGTCCAGCCGGACTGAAAACCAGAACATCTTTTTCTTGGCCGACGAATTGGTGGAGATGTTGGCACGTGCGTTGTCTCCAGGGGTGAACGACCCGTTTACCGCGATCAACTGCCTGAACTGGATGTATAACTCCATGACTGTAGCTGAGCGCTATAAAGGCGGATTGGGCGAGGAGGGGGCGCGAAAAAGTAAATTAGGCCCGCACCTGACCCGTGATGCATTGTTTAAGCGCTGTTTCTTGGCGTCGAAGCCCTACTGCGAAACAGATCATCTGGCCCACGAACACTACAAAACACTGGTGGCCCGAGTTAACGCGGGTTAACGACGGATCTGGGGTGGTGCAGGCGCTTCCGCCAGCAATTGCCTCGGCTTGTCGTCGTGCGTATTGGAATTGTCACGCCCGCCCTGTAACGTCTTCACAAAAGAGCAGTTTGGGCGAGTGGCATATGGTAAATCAAGGCGGGACAGCTGGCGTGCGCGCGACTGCTTTGGGGCAGCACCTGATTGCTGATTTTTACGGCGCGTCGCAGTTGTTCGACGGCGGCCCCGCCGCGGCCATGTTGCACAAAGCTGCGGAGGCGGCAGGGGCGACGGTTCTGGATTTGAACTTGCACGACTTTGGTGACCGTTACGGTTTCACTGGCGTTGCGTTGCTGGCGGAGTCGCATATCTCTGTACACACATGGCCAGAAAACGACTATGTCGCCATCGATATTTTCATGTGCGGCGATGCCAAGCCGGAATTGAGCCTTGAGGTGCTGCGCTCCTATTTCACACCTTCACGAGAACAGGTGCAAAATTTGAAGCGTGGCGTTGTGGCTGCTGCGGTGGACTTTGCGTAGCCGCGCCGCAGGCTCATGAGTGATTTGCGTAAGATACGGGTAACGCTAGGCCTGTGCGTGGCACTGCTCTTGGCGTTTGCCGTGACAGGCGCAACGCTATCTACCGCATATCTCGATACGTTCCCCGAGGCACTGGCTGGGGTATTCCGGCATGGTTCGACAGCCCATCTTGGCGGCAACGTGTTGGTTATCTTCTTTGGTGGGCTTTACGCCGAGGAGCGGCTGGGCGCGGTGCGGTTCGGCATATTCATTTGTGCATGTGCAGTTCTGGGCACCTATGCGCAATATCATCTGGTAGGGCCGAACTTCGTTGGAGCGTCCTCTATTTCGTATGGGCTGCTGGCTTACGGCGTTCTGGCTGACCGGACGCCAGCCAAGCAGAGTTTGTTCGGTGCTTTTCTAATTTTACTGGTCGCCCTTGAGTGGGTTTATCTTTCTCAAGCCGTGGCCGTATATGTTCACATTTCAGGAGCCCTTTTGGGAGGAAGTTTAGCCATGTTCGAGTCGTTCTTCGGTAGTAAAAATCCAACGCTAAAGCCTATGCAATTGCAGCATGTGGGGCGGGTGGTTCAGATCATTGCGGAGACCGACGACGATGACGCGCACGAAGCGGAAGCCGAATTTCTGGATGGCGGCTTGGAGGGCATGTTTGTCTTGATGCATAAAGGCGAAGTTCTTGGCGTAACCGGCTATAGCATGGATGAGCAGGTCCACGACATTGCTTGGCTGTCGTGGACATATTTGTCCGGTGCCCATGTGGGCGCAGGATTGGGGAGCCAGATGCTCAACGACCTGTTGGGAAAGCTGAAAGACCTAGGCATTCGCAAGGTGTTCATCGCGACGAGCGACTACCGCGACTTCGGTCAGGATATATATGCAGCCGCACACAAAATGTACGAAGATTTTGGCGCGACGGTTGAGCTAACCGTTCCTGACTACCACAACAAAGATGAGGCAAAAATCGTGTACGGGTTGAAGAACCCCGAATACGTGGAGGAAGGCGACGCACCTACGAGTGACCAAACGGGCCTGCTAATCGCAGGTGTTGAGGATGAGCCTGAAACCGTTGGCGCTGTTGGCCTTCGTTGGGAAGAGCGCCCGGTCGGGATCGCTGGCCTTGACTACGCTATGGAGCAGGCCGCCAAGAGGAACGCGCGCATCGTCGTGCTGGCGCTTCCAGGGGATTTATCGGCCGCGAACGCCGTTGCGCTAGAGACTCACAGCTTCAAAATATGCGGGGAGTTGAAGGACTATTATCAAACAGGATTGCATCAGGTGTGGTGGGTATGCTCTGTAGCTTAGGTAGTATTTACGCGTTCGACGCATTTATTTGAGGAGGGGCAGATGCTCCAGAAATTGAAAACCTACGGGATTATCGCCATCGTTGGCGTTGTTGGCTACACAGTCTTCTTTGGCGACAGTGGCGAACAGACAGCAGACCTAGGGCAGGTGCTGGACCGTACTGAGTTTGTGCTTACCAAGTATCAAGGTCATCTGGGCGAGCAGGGGATCACCGAGGTTTCCAATAAGGAGATGGGCGAGTTCACCGAGTTTTACACATCGGTGCTGAATTCGGAGCCCCGCTTCTACGACATGACGCTTGGCTTGCAAGTTCAGCAGGATGCTACGTTCCTCGGGTTTGCGGATGCGAATGCAAACGGCGTACAGGATTCGAGCGAAGGCAAAGTGTTCACCGTTGAAATCGACGAAGAAAATCGTCGCCTGATTGCGACGGACGTCGCTGGGAACTCTTCCGGCCTTCGGTTTTCTGGAACAGGGTTCTTGGCGGGTGCTTTGATCGGTAGCTTGATTGGCCGCCAACGCGCCGCTGGTGTGACCAAGTCCAGCTTTTCTAACCGCAGCGTGACACCGCGCAGCAACTACCGCGCCCCATCCAGCAGTCGCTCCGGCGGTCCACGCGCAGGTAAGTAATCACGCGTCATTCAGTTTGAGTGAGGCCCAG
>NZ_FNOI01000007.1:180000-182956 GCF_900107015.1 Litoreibacter albidus
ACCACCCTCTAAGGCTAAGTACTCCTTACTGACCGATAGTGAACCAGTACCGTGAGGGAAAGGTGAAAAGCACCCCGACAAGGGGAGTGAAACAGTTTCTGAAACCGGTCGCCTACAAACAGTTGGAGCCTCCTTGAGGGGTGACAGCGTACCTTTTGTATAATGGGTCATCGACTTGGTCTATCTAGCAAGCTTAAGCCGTTAGGTGTAGGCGCAGCGAAAGCGAGTCTTAATAGGGCGAATGAGTTAGATGGATCAGACCCGAAACCGAGTGATCTAGGCATGATCAGGATGAAGGTTAGGTAACACTAACTGGAGGTCCGAACCCACACCTGTTGAAAAAGGTCGGGATGAATTGTGCCTAGGGGTGAAAGGCCAATCAAACTCGGAGATAGCTGGTTCTCCGCGAAATCTATTTAGGTAGAGCGTCAGACGAATACCCCGGGGGGTAGAGCACTGGATGGGTAATGGGGACTCACCGTCTTACTGATCCTAACCAAACTCCGAATACCCGGGAGTAATATCTGGCAGACACACGGCGGGTGCTAACGTCCGTCGTGAAGAGGGAAACAACCCTGACCTACAGCTAAGGCCCCTAATTCATGGCTAAGTGGGAAAGCAGGTGGGACGACCAAAACAACCAGGAGGTTGGCTTAGAAGCAGCCATCCTTTAAAGATAGCGTAACAGCTCACTGGTCTAATTTAAGTTGTCCTGCGGCGAAGATGTAACGGGGCTCAAGCCATGAGCCGAAGCTTAGGATGCCGTAAGGCATGGTAGCGGAGCGTAGTGTGACATAACTCTACGCCTCTTTTGCACTACTTGTAGTGCATAGGAGGCATTGAGTTTTCTGTGAAGCCGGGGCGTGAGCCATCCGGTGGAGAGATCACTAGCGAGAATGATGACATGAGTAGCGACAAACAGGGTGAGAGACCCTGTCGCCGAAAGTCCAAGGGTTCCTGCTTAAAGCTAATCTGAGCAGGGTAAGCCGACCCCTAAGGCGAGGCCGAAAGGCGTAGTCGATGGGAACCAGGTTAATATTCCTGGGCCATGAGGTGGTGACGGATCTCGAAGGTAGTTCATCCTTATCGGATTGAATGGGCTGCTTAGAGGTTCCTGGAAATAGCCCCTCTATAAGATCGTACCCTAAACCGACACAGGTGGACTGGTAGAGAATACCAAGGCGCTTGAGAGAACGATGTTGAAGGAACTCGGCAAAATACCTCCGTAAGTTCGCGAGAAGGAGGCCCAGTTTCTACGCAAGTATTGACTGGGGGCACAAACCAGGGGGTGGCGACTGTTTACTAAAAACACAGGGCTCTGCGAAGTCGTAAGACGACGTATAGGGTCTGACGCCTGCCCGGTGCCTGAAGGTTAAAAGGAGGAGTGCAAGCTCCGAATTGAAGCCCAGGTAAACGGCGGCCGTAACTATAACGGTCCTAAGGTAGCGAAATTCCTTGTCGGGTAAGTTCCGACCTGCACGAATGGCGTAACGACTTCCCCGCTGTCTCCAACATCGACTCAGCGAAATTGAATTGCCTGTCAAGATGCAGGCTTCCCGCGGTTAGACGGAAAGACCCCGTGCACCTTTACTACAGCTTCACACTGGCATCAGGCACAACATGTGCAGAATAGGTGGTAGGCTTTGAACCAGAGACGCCAGTTTCTGGGGAGCCTCCTTTGAGATACCACCCCTGTTCTGCTTGATGTCTAACCGCGGTCCGTTATCCGGATCCGGGACCCTGTGTGGCGGGTAGTTTGACTGGGGCGGTCGCCTCCTAAACAGTAACGGAGGCGCGCGAAGGTTGGCTCAGACCGGTCGGAAATCGGTCGTTGAGTGCAATGGCAGAAGCCAGCCTGACTGCGAGACTGACAAGTCGAGCAGAGACGAAAGTCGGTCATAGTGATCCGGTGGTCCCGAGTGGAAGGGCCATCGCTCAACGGATAAAAGGTACGCCGGGGATAACAGGCTGATGGTGCCCAAGAGTCCATATCGACGGCACCGTTTGGCACCTCGATGTCGGCTCATCTCATCCTGGGGCTGGAGCAGGTCCCAAGGGTACGGCTGTTCGCCGTTTAAAGAGGTACGTGAGCTGGGTTTAGAACGTCGTGAGACAGTTCGGTCCCTATCTGCCGTGGGTGTAGGATACTTGAGAGGAGTTGCCCCTAGTACGAGAGGACCGGGGTGAACGAACCACTGGTGGACCAGTTGTCATGCCAATGGCAGTGCTGGGTAGCTATGTTCGGAAAGGATAACCGCTGAAGGCATCTAAGCGGGAAGCCCCCCTCAAAACAAGGTATCCCTGAGAACCGAGGTAGACCACCTCGTCGATAGGCCAGAGATGTAAGCGCAGCAATGCGTTCAGTTGACTGGTACTAATTGTTCGATAGGCTTGATTTGATCCAGTAGAAGCTGGACTTCAAAAGCTACACATATGTGTAAGTGACTTGGATTAGAAATTTGTTTGGACACTTAGATGTTTATAACTACTGGGTGGCTGTCACATTCTTACGAATATGACTTTGCCACACAGTTTAAACATCTGAGTGTTTAAACTGATGTTGTTTGTTTGGTTTGGTGGTCATAGCGCGAGCAAAACACCCGATCCCATCCCGAACTCGGCCGTTAAGTGCCGTCGCGCCGATGGTACTGCGTCTTAAGACGTGGGAGAGTAGGTCACCGCCAAACCTAACAAGCAACATCAATCGTATCTCTCTAACCGATGCGCCTCTCCTAAATTTAGTTCTAGAGGCAAGCGCAGAACAGGCCTCTAATCAGGCCAAATGGCGCGGGATGGAGCAGCCCGGTAGCTCGTCAGGCTCATAACCTGAAGGTCGTAGGTTCAAATCCTACTCCCGCAACCAAACCTAGAAAACAGCCCACCCGTAAAACGGTGGGCGTTTGCGTTTTAAGGCCAGATCAAGCCCCCAAAATCCTGTAACCCCACAACACGCGCC